>NZ_CP017279.1:0-2428719 GCF_001750725.1 Enterobacter ludwigii | reverse complement strand
GGTATCCGGTTCGTTTTCGACCTACGGTCAAAAATACGTTGAAGAAGGCTTCGGCTTCGCGCTGGGCTGGAACTACTGGTACAACTGGGCCGTTACTATCGCCGTTGACCTGGTCGCCGCACAGCTGGTGATGAACTGGTGGTTCCCGGACACGCCAGGTTGGATCTGGAGTGCGCTGTTCCTGGCGGTGATCTTCCTGCTCAACTACATCTCCGTGCGTGGTTTTGGCGAAGCGGAATACTGGTTCTCTTTGATCAAAGTGGCAACCGTCATCATCTTTATCGTCGTCGGTGTGGCGATGATCGTTGGTATTTTCAAAGGCGCTCAACCTGCAGGATGGAGTAACTGGAGCATTGGCGATGCGCCATTTGCGGGTGGATTCTCGGCCATGATTGGCGTGGCGATGATTGTCGGTTTCTCCTTCCAGGGAACCGAGCTGATCGGGATTGCTGCCGGTGAATCCGAGAACCCGGAGAAGAACATTCCACGCGCGGTGCGTCAGGTATTCTGGCGTATCCTGCTGTTCTATGTGTTTGCGATTTTGATTATCAGTCTGATCATTCCTTACACCGATCCAAGCCTGCTGCGCAATGATGTGAAAGACATCAGCGTTAGCCCGTTCACGCTGGTCTTCCAGCATGCCGGTCTGCTCTCCGCCGCGGCGGTGATGAACGCCGTTATCCTGACCGCCGTGCTCTCAGCGGGTAACTCCGGCATGTATGCGTCTACCCGTATGCTCTATACCCTGGCATGCGACGGCAAAGCGCCACGCATCTTTTCTAAGCTGTCCCGTGGCGGCGTACCGCGTAACGCCCTGTATGCCACAACGGTGATTGCCGGTCTGTGCTTCCTGACCTCCATGTTTGGCAACCAGACGGTGTACCTGTGGCTGCTCAATACGTCCGGTATGACGGGCTTTATCGCCTGGCTCGGGATTGCTATCAGCCACTATCGCTTCCGTCGCGGTTACGTTATGCAAGGTCATGACATCAATGACCTGCCGTATCGCTCAGGGTTCTTCCCGCTGGGGCCTATTTTCGCCTTCATTCTGTGCCTGATTATTACGCTGGGACAGAACTATGAAGCGTTCCTTGCGGACCGTATCGACTGGGGTGGTGTAACGGCGACCTACATCGGTATTCCGCTGTTCCTGATAATCTGGTTTGGTTACAAACTGACGAAGGGGACGCGCTTTGTTCGCTACAGTGAAATGGAATTCCCGGGACGCGTAAAACAATAATCGCACTTCCTCTCTTTTAGCCCGCTCGGTTGAGCGGGCTTTTTTATTGGCGATCAGAAGCTGTAGGTCATGCCGACAGTGTAACGGCGGCCATCAAGTACGGTATCGTAAGTCTCGTAATCAATCTGTTTATCCAGCACGTTATACACGCCTGCGGTTACCAGCAGGTTCTTGTTGGCGTTATAACGCAGACCCACATCAACCTGCGTGTAAGACGGGGTGCCCTGTGACATTGAGGTTCGGCTGAGATACTCAGAAGATTTGCCGCGGAAGTTCAGGCGGCTCCAGAAGCCCACATCCTGCGTGGCCTGCCAGTCCAGCGTGGTGTTGAACATATGCTTAGGCATTTTATTCAGCGGCTTACCAGAGAACTGACCGCTCTTCTGCTCGGATTCGGTATAGGTGTAGTTAGCCGTCCAGTTAACATCACGGGTGATTTTCCAGCCGAAGGTGGATTCCACACCGCGCATGTTGGCTTTATCGACGTTGACCCGGTCGCTGACAAAATCGTAGGCATGGCCGCCAATCGTACAGGCAGAGTCGGCACTGCTGTTACAGCGGCGTACTTCAGTGATTTTGTTTTTGAAGTCGGTATTGAACAGCGTAACGCCGGCGTTAAGACTGTCATTGTTATCCCAGAGCAGGGCGATCTCTTCGCTCAGGCTCTTCTCCGGCTTGAGGTCCGGGTTACCCACGATCATGCCATCCAGCCGACCGCCGCCCGTTGCCTGACCCCAGTTGGCGGAGGACTGACGCAGATCCGGTGCACGGTAGCCGGCAGAAACGCCCCCTTTTAACGTCCACTGTTCTGCAAGGTGCCACACCCCATAACCGCGAGGCGTCCAGTTGGTGCCATAGTTCTGGTCTTTATCCATACGCAGACCACCGGTCACCGTGAAGCTATCGGTCATCGCCCACTCATCTTCAGCAAACAGCGCCCAGCTCCAGCGCGTCAGTTTGTTGAGCCCGTCCGCCGCCTCAAGCTGGTTACCGTTGTCACGCAGCTTCTCATAGCGATACTGACCGCCGAGGGTCAGGGTATGGTCGCCGAGGAAGATCTGGTTCTGGTTGTTGAAAGTGGTGTTATACGAACGCATTTTGCGAACCGGGTTATTGGTCTCTTCCTGCTGGATGTAGCTGGTGGTGTTGAAGTCGCTGTAGTAACCGCTGTGGGTAAGGGAATAGGTCGTATGTTCGTAGCGGGTTTCGCTTTTGCTGTTTGGCGTGCAGGTTGTCCCGCGGCAGGTTTCAGTCGCTTTCGACTTGCCCGGCGTGCTGTTTCGGTCCTGAAGTTCGCGGGTAAAATCGAGGTCAAAATCGTTCTGCTCGTCTGGGGTAAAGTTCAGCGTGACCCCGCCGTTACGCATTTTCTGCTCATTGAAACCGTTCAGGATCTGATCTTCCGCGCGACGTGAGAGCAGGCCTGTCACTTTTGCACCGAGCAGTCCGTCAATTAACGGGCCGGAAGCGTAGGCGTTGGTCTGGAAGATATCCCCGGAATCATGGTTCTCCTGGAACGTGGCATCGCCGTGTAACGATCCGGTCCAGGCTTTGGTATTCGAGACTTTTTTGGTAATGATGTTGATTACGCCGCCCATTGCATCTGAGCCATAGAGCGATGACATGGGTCCGCGGATCACTTCGATGCGCTCGATAGACTCCAGCGGTGGTAGCCAGCCTTGCTCAATGCCCGAGTTATCGCTGTTCGGGCGCGTGCTGCGCGTACTGACGCGCTTGCCATTGACCAGGAACAAGGTGTACTGGGACGCCATGCCGCGAATGCTGATATCGCTGCTGCTTCCGCCGCCCGTGACGACGACGCCCGGGACATCTTTTAGCGCATCGGTCACATCGCGGTAAGCCTTGTCTTCAATCTGCTGCTTTGAAATGACGGAGATAGAGGCCGGGGCATTCTGGATTTTTTGCTCAAAACCCGTGGCGGTCACCACCACGGTATCCGGGTCGGCTGCGTGAGCAAGAGGGGAGAGCATGGCGGCGCTGATGGCAACAGCCAGTAACGTAACGCGTGGTATTGTCATTTGAACATTCCATATCAAAAAGAAAAACACTCCATCGGGTAACCCTGAGAACTGTATGTATTTGTCTTGTAAGAACTCTTTGTGATGGAGAAGAGCCTGGAATTGTACAAAAGAATGTGAAATTGTAAACACAAATGATAATCGAAATCATTTGTGTTTTGATGTTGGTTAGTGAAACTGGCTTTTATTCAAAGGGATAGGGTTTTGAGGCCCGGCAGACGGAGCGCCACCGGGCAAGAAGGGAGGAACTTACTTAAACAGATGCGCCGCATGGAAGCGGAGATGATCCTCAATAAATGACGCCATAAAGTAATAGCTGTGGTCATACCCTGGCTGGATACGCAGCGTCAGCGGCCAGTCCTTCTGGCGTGCCGCTTCGGCCAGAACCGCAGGTTGTAGCTGACCGGCGAGGAACTGATCCGCATCGCCCTGATCGATCAGCGTCGGGATGGCGTCCCCCGTGTTGCTGGCCAGCATCAGCGCACAGCTGTCCCACGCCTGCCATTTATCCGTGTCACTGCCCAGGTAATGGGTGAAGGCTTTCTGACCCCATGGCACCTGAGTGGGGTTCACAATCGGGGCGAATGCCGACACGCTGGTGTATTTTCCCGGATTTTTCAGCGCCATTATCAACGCGCCGTGTCCACCCATGGAGTGTCCGCTAATGGCGCAGCGGTCGCTTACCTCAAATTCGGCCTGAACCAGCGCAGGCAGTTCGTCACGAATGTAATCATACATGCGGTAATGACGTGCCCAGGGCTGCTCTGTCGCGTTCAGGTAGAATCCGGCGCCTTTGCCCAGATCGTACCCGGCATCATCGGCAACATCATCGCCACGCGGGCTGGTGTCAGGCATGACCAGTGCGATCCCCAGTTCAGCCGCAATACGCTGCGCGCCCGCTTTGGTGGTGAAGTTTTCGTCGGTACAGGTTAAACCGGACAGCCAGAACAGCACGGGTGGCTTTACGCCCGTTTCAGTTGGCGGCAAAAAAATGCTGAACGTCATGGCACAGTTCAGTACGCTGGAGTCGTGCCGCCAGCGCTGCTGTCGACCTTCAAAACAACGATGCTCTTCGAGCAGTTCCATGCAGGGCTCCTTAATACGAATTGCTATTCACTCGGCCCATAATACAGAGTTTTCATTTACCTGTGAGTAACTTTCACTTTCGCAGGACGGTAAGATGCGGCATCATAAATTAACTTTTCTTTAACAATTGGAGCGGTCATGGCGCTGCGTATCGCGCTCAGTGGGTTTGTGGTTCTGGTGGTAGCGATGGGGATAGGGCGCTTTGCTTTTACCCCTCAGGTGCCGCTAATGATTGCTGCCGGGCAACTCACGCTCACCAGCGCGGGCCTGGTGGCGGCGATGAACTATCTGGGCTATCTGGTGGGAGCATGGGATGCAATGCGTGCGCACCGCTTCGTTGAAACACGCCTCTGGTTGGGTATTTTTGGTGCGGTTGCGCTGACGCTGCTTTCCGCTGCGGCCGATAACGCCGTGGTACATGGCCTGCTGCGCTTTGTGATTGGCTGCATGAGCGGCTGGTCGATGGTGCTGATTGCCGCCTGGACCAACGAGCGGCTGGGACAACTGGGGAAACCGGGTCTCAGCGCCGCGGTATTTGCCGGGCCAGGTGCAGGTATTGCGCTCAGCGGGCTGCTCGCCGTCTATATCCAGGCTAAGGCGCTCTCCGCCGGTGCAGCATGGCAAATCTACGGCGTACTGGCGCTGGTGCTTATCGCGCTGGTGGCCCGGTATCTGCCGCGTGCGGGTCAACTTCACCGGCCGGGCAGCGCACCGGAACCGCTCGTCCTGACGAAGAATTTAAAGCGCCTGGTCTGGAGCTACAGCCTGGCCGGGTTTGGCTATATCCTTCCGGCGACCTTTTTATCGCAAATGGCGGCCGTGCGTTTTCCCGGCAGTCTGTTTGCCCAGTTTGTCTGGCCGATATTTGGTATTGCCGCCGTGGCGGGCATTGCGCTCAGCATCGTTTTACGCCACAACTCAACCTCAAACCGCAGGCTGGCTATCGTATTGTGGTTGCAGGGGGCCGGCGTACTGGCAGCCTGGCTGTTGCCGGGGATTGGCGGGTTACTGACCGGCGGCTTGCTCGTTGGGGGCGGGTTCTTGTGTGCCGTTCAGCTCTCTTTACTTTATGGGCGCGAACTGGCACCAGATCACACGCGCTACATGGCGGGACTGCTTACTACCGGTTATGCCGTCGGTCAGTTGATTGGCCCGGTAACGTCGGCGTTGTCGACGTGGCTCACGCACCGACTGGAGCCTGCGCTGGGGCTGGCGGGCGTCGCGCTGTTCATCGGCGGCGCACTGGTCTGGGATCGTCAGGCCGAAAGGCAACAGCAATTGCAATAATTATCGTCGTGAATACTGGATTATGTGCGCCGCCTCACGCACAATGAGCGCACACTTTTGCCACAACGAGGGCAAAAGACGCCACACCTGCAGGAGAAAAGAATGCCATCACTCAGTAAAGAAGCAGCCCTGGTTCACGAAGCTCTGGTTGCGCGTGGTCTTGAAACGCCACTGCGTCCACCCGTTCAGGAACTGGACAATGAAACCCGTAAGCATCTGATTGCTGGGCATATGACCGAGATCATGCAACTGCTGAATCTCGATCTGAGCGACGACAGTCTGATGGAAACGCCGCACCGTATCGCAAAAATGTACGTTGACGAAATTTTCTCCGGCCTGGATTACGCCAATTTCCCGAAAATCACCGTCATTGAAAACAAGATGAAGGTGGATGAGATGGTAACGGTACGTGATATCACGTTAACCAGTACCTGCGAACACCACTTCGTGACCATCGACGGTAAAGCGACCGTGGCTTATATTCCTAAAGATACGGTGATTGGTCTGTCGAAGATCAACCGCATCGTGCAGTTCTTTGCTCAGCGTCCACAGGTGCAGGAGCGTCTGACGCAGCAGATCCTGACCGCGCTGCAAACGCTGCTGGGCACCAATAACGTGGCAGTATCTATCGACGCCGTTCACTACTGTGTGAAAGCGCGCGGCGTGCGTGATGCCACCAGTGCGACCACCACGACGTCGCTGGGCGGTCTGTTTAAATCCAGCCAGAACACCCGCCAGGAGTTTCTGCGCGCCGTGCGTCACCACAACTAATCTGACAGGGCAGGCTACATGGAGCGAAACGTCACGCTCGATTTTGTTCGAGGCGTCGCCATTCTCGGTATCCTGCTGCTTAACATCAGCGCCTTCGGCTTGCCGAAGGCAGCGTATCTCAATCCTGCGTGGTATGGCGACATCACCCGCAGCGATGCCTGGACGTGGGCCATCCTCGATCTCTTTGCCCAGGTCAAATTCCTCACTCTGTTTGCCCTGCTGTTTGGCGCGGGCCTGCAGCTACTGCTCAGGCGCGGCACGCGCTGGATCCAGTCGCGTCTGACGTTGCTGGTGATCCTCGGCTTTATTCACGGGCTGTTCTTCTGGGATGGCGACATTCTTCTCGCCTATGGCTTAGTCGGGCTGATTTGCTGGCGGCTCATTCGCGATGCGCACAGCGTAAAAAGCCTGTTTAACACGGGCGTGATGCTTTACGTCATGGGCCTTGGCGTGCTGTTACTGCTGGGGATAATCTCCGGTGATGCGGCAAACCGTTCATGGATCCCCGATGCCGCCAACCTTCAGTACGAGCAGTACTGGAAGCTGAAAGGAGGCACGGAAGCGATAAGCAACCGTGCGGATATGCTTGGCGATAACCTGCTGGCGCTGGGGGCGCAGTATGGCTGGCAGCTGGCAGGGATGATGCTGATGGGGGCATCACTGATGCGTACCGGCTGGCTGAAAGGGGAGTTTTCCCTTCGCCACTATCGCCTGACGGGAGCCGGGTTAATTCTTCTCGGCGTGCTGATTAATCTGCCGGCCGTGATCATGCAGTGGCATCTGCACTGGAACTACCGCTGGTGTGCGTTTCTGCTTCAGGTCCCGCGCGAGCTGAGCGCGCCCTTCCAGACGATTGGCTATGCGGCACTCATTTACGGCTTCTGGCCACAAATGTGTCGCGCATGGATTGTCAGTGCCATTGCCTGCGTAGGCCGTATGGCCCTCAGCAATTACATTCTGCAGACGCTGATATGCACCACGCTTTTCTATCGGTTTGGCCTGTTTATGAAATTCGACCGGCTTTCGCTGCTGGCGTTTGTTATCCCGGTCTGGATGGTTAACCTGGCGTTTTCTGTTCTCTGGCTACGTTATTTCCGCCAGGGGCCGCTGGAGTGGGTGTGGCGTCAGTTAACTGCACATGCTTCAGGGGTATCATTGAGAAATACATCCAGATAACGATCTGGATCACAATCATTAACAAAACGGATGTAAACGTTTTCATCTGTGTGAGCTTCTTCACGTAGTCCCCTTTCTCTCGCTGCCAAAATAGCCACCTTGCTAAACACAGGGGGTGTCTGTGAGTTGCTGCAATCCTTTGAAGGATGGTGAATATGATCACCATTCGTGACGTCGCCCGTCAGGCGGGTGTTTCTGTGGCTACCGTTTCACGCGTGCTGAACAACAGCGCGCTGGTCAGCCCTGACACCCGCGAAACCGTAATGAAAGCCGTGACCCAGTTGGGTTATCGCCCTAATGCCAATGCGCAGGCGCTTGCCACGCAGGTCAGCGATACCATTGGCGTGGTGGTGATGGATGTCTCTGATGCCTTTTTCGGTGCGCTGGTTAAAGCGGTAGACGTTGTCGCTCAGCAGCATCAGAAATACGTGCTGATTGGCAACAGCTATCACGAGGCTGAAAAAGAGCGTCATGCGATTGAAGTGCTGATCCGCCAGCGTTGTAACGCACTGATTGTGCACTCAAAAGCTTTAAGCGATGACGAGATTTCCGGGTTTATGGAGCAAATCCCGGGCATGGTGCTGATCAACCGTATTGTGCCAGGGTATGCCCACCGCTGCGTCGGGCTGGATAACGTCAGTGGGGCGATGATGGCCACCAAAATGCTCATCAACAACGGGCATCAGCGGATCGGTTTTCTGGCCTCCAGCCATCATATTGAAGATGATGAGCTGCGGCGCGAAGGCTGGCAAAACGCCCTTAAAGAACAGGGTATTACGCCGTCTGAAAGCTGGGTTGGAACCGGAACGCCGGATATGCAGGGCGGGGAGGCGGCGATGGTGGAGTTACTGGGCCGTAATCTGCAGCTGTCTGCCGTGTTTGCCTATAACGATAACATGGCGGCCGGGGCGCTGACTGCGCTGAAGGATAACGGCATTGCGGTGCCACAGCATTTATCGTTGATTGGTTTTGATGATATTCCCATTGCCCGTTACACCGACCCGCAGCTGACCACCGTGCGTTACCCCATTGCCTCTATGGCCAAACTGGCCACTGAGCTGGCGTTACAGGGGGCGGCAGGGCTGCTGGATCCGGGCGCAACACACTGTTTCATGCCGACTTTAGTGCGTCGACATTCTGTCGCTGCCCGGCAAATTGTGGTTCCGATCACTAACTGATTACATCAGCTGATGTAACCGTTTTCAATCTGTGAGTAAATTCACAGTATCTTAACAAGGCGCTGACTATGATGTCAGCGTTTTAGGGGCTGAAACGCTATGTAACAGTGATTAATCACTTTCACCATAGCCAATGTGCCGCAAACAACGAATAAAACGCATTTCTGGAGTGTTACCGAACACGGAAGATAGAAATTTTATAAGTGAACTTCGGCTGTCAGTAACGTTTCATTAACACCTGCCTGCCGATCGTTATTCACAAGAACTACCCTGCATAAAAAAAACCGGAGATACCATGAATAAGAAGGTGTTGACCCTGTCTGCTGTAATGGCAAGCATGCTTTTTGGTGCAGCAGCGCACGCTGCGGATACCCGTATTGGTGTGACCATCTATAAATACGACGACAACTTCATGTCTGTTGTCCGTAAAGCTATCGAGAAAGATGCTAAAGCAGCGCCAGATGTTCAGCTGCTGATGAATGACTCCCAGAACGACCAGTCCAAACAGAACGACCAGATCGACGTTCTGCTGGCAAAAGGCGTGAAGGCACTGGCCATCAACCTGGTTGACCCCGCTGCGGCAGGCACGGTCATTGAAAAAGCGCGCGGCCAGAATGTGCCGATTGTCTTCTTCAACAAAGAACCTTCCCGTAAAGCGCTGGACAGCTATGACAAAGCGTTTTACGTCGGTACTGACTCCAAAGAGTCCGGCATTATTCAGGGCGATCTGATCGCTAAACACTGGGCGGCGAACCCGAACTGGGACCTGAACAAAGACGGCCAGATCCAGTTCGTGCTGCTGAAAGGCGAACCAGGCCATCCGGATGCTGAAGCCCGTACCACTTACGTTATCAAAGAGCTGAATGATAAGGGCCTGAAAACCCAGCAGCTGGCATTAGATACCGCGATGTGGGATACCGCTCAGGCGAAAGATAAGATGGACGCATGGCTGTCCGGCCCGAACGCTAACAAAATCGAAGTGGTAATTGCCAACAACGATGCGATGGCTATGGGGGCGGTAGAAGCGCTGAAAGCGCACAACAAATCAGCCATTCCTGTGTTCGGTGTGGATGCACTGCCAGAAGCTCTGGCCCTGGTGAAATCCGGTGCAATGGCCGGTACCGTGCTGAACGATGCCAACAACCAGGCGAAAGCAACCTTCGATCTGGCGAAAAACCTGGCCGATGGCAAAGGTGCTGCAGACGGTACGACCTGGAAAATTGAAAACAAAATCGTTCGCGTACCTTACGTCGGCGTAGACCAGTCCAACCTGGCTGAGTTTATCGGTAAATAAGTTATTTGAATTGTCTTCACTGGGCGCAACTTGTTGCGCCCTTTTATAACGCGATATGCGAGGCCAACAAGGTATAATTATGGTCAGCACAAATACTCAGTCATCTGGTGAATACTTGTTGGAAATGAGCGCTATCAACAAGTCATTTCCCGGGGTTAAGGCACTCGATAATGTTAATTTAAAAGTTCGTCCTCACTCTATTCACGCATTAATGGGGGAGAACGGCGCAGGTAAATCAACATTATTAAAATGTCTTTTTGGGATCTATCAAAAAGATTCTGGCAGCATTCTTTTTCAGGGGAAAGAGATCGATTTCCATTCAGCAAAAGAAGCACTGGAAAACGGTATCTCAATGGTTCACCAGGAATTAAACCTGGTGCTGCAGCGTTCTGTTATGGATAACATGTGGCTGGGCCGTTATCCGACCAAAGGTGTCTTTGTCGATCAGGATAAAATGTATCGCGACACCAAAGCGATTTTCGATGAACTGGATATTGATATCGATCCGCGCGCCCGCGTGGGAACGTTATCCGTGTCCCAAATGCAGATGATCGAAATTGCCAAAGCGTTCTCCTATGATGCGAAAATCGTCATCATGGACGAACCGACATCGTCATTAACGGAAAAAGAGGTTAACCACCTTTTTACCATTATTCGTAAGCTCAAAGACCGCGGCTGCGGCATTGTTTATATCTCTCACAAAATGGAAGAGATCTTCCAGCTGTGTGATGAGATTACCATCCTGCGCGATGGCCAGTGGATTGCCACCCAGCCTCTCGAAGGGCTGGATATGGACAAGATCATCGCCATGATGGTGGGGCGCTCTCTGAACCAGCGCTTCCCGGACAAAGAGAACAAGCCGGGTGAAGTGATCCTTGAGGTTCGCAATCTCACCTCGCTGCGTCAGCCGTCTATTCGCGACGTCTCTTTTGACCTGCATAAGGGCGAAATTCTCGGTATCGCAGGTCTGGTTGGGGCAAAACGTACTGATATTGTCGAAACCCTGTTCGGTATTCGTGAGAAAGCCGCGGGCACCATCACGCTGCACGGTAAGAAAATCAATAACCACAGCGCTAACGAAGCCATTAATAATGGTTTTGCGCTGGTCACGGAAGAGCGTCGTTCGACCGGTATTTATGCGTATCTGGATATTAACTTTAACTCGTTAATTTCCAATATTCGCAACTATAAAAACAAAGTCGGGCTGCTGGATAACTCCCGCATGAAGAGCGATACCCAGTGGGTGATTGACTCCATGCGCGTCAAAACGCCAGGTCACCGCACGCAAATTGGTTCGCTGTCAGGCGGTAACCAGCAGAAGGTCATTATTGGCCGTTGGTTATTAACCCAGCCAGAAATCCTGATGCTGGATGAACCGACCCGCGGTATTGACGTCGGCGCGAAGTTTGAGATTTATCAGCTGATTGCCGAGCTGGCGAAAAAGAATAAAGGGATCATTATTATTTCTTCCGAAATGCCGGAATTGTTAGGGATCACAGATCGTATTCTGGTTATGAGCAATGGTCTCGTTGCCGGTATTGTTGACACCAAAACGACAACGCAAAACGAAATTTTGCGTCTTGCGTCTTTGCACCTTTAAGATCAGGGGCTCCTCATGAGTGCGTTAAATAAAAAAAGTTTTCTCACTTACCTGAAAGAAGGCGGTATTTACGTTGTTCTTTTAGTACTGCTGGCTATCATCATTTTCCAGGACCCTACGTTCTTAAGCCTGTTGAACCTCAGTAACATCCTGACCCAGTCCTCCGTGCGTATTATTATCGCGCTGGGCGTGGCGGGACTTATCGTGACGCAGGGGACTGACCTGTCAGCGGGACGTCAGGTTGGCCTCGCGGCGGTTATCGCGGCAACGCTGCTACAGTCGATGGAAAACGCCAACAAGGTGTTCCCGGAAATGGCGACCATGCCCATTTTCGTGGTGATCCTGATTGTCTGTGCGATCGGCGCAGTGATTGGTCTGATTAACGGCATCATTATCGCTTACCTGAACGTGACGCCATTTATCACCACCTTAGGTACGATGATCATCGTTTACGGTATCAACTCCCTGTACTACGACTTCGTGGGGGCGTCGCCAATCTCTGGCTTCGACAGCGGGTTCTCGACCTTTACGCAAGGGTTTATCGCGCTGGGCAGTTTCCGCCTGTCGTACATTACCTTCTACGCCCTGATTGCCGTCGCTTTTGTCTGGATCCTGTGGAACAAAACCCGCTTCGGTAAAAACATCTTCGCTATCGGCGGTAACCCGGAAGCGGCGAAAGTGTCCGGCGTCAACGTTGCCCTGAACCTGCTGATGATCTACGCCCTGTCAGGTGTGTTCTACGCCTTTGGTGGGATGCTGGAAGCGGGCCGTATCGGCTCTGCAACGAACAACCTGGGCTTCATGTACGAACTGGATGCAATCGCAGCCTGTGTGGTCGGCGGCGTCTCCTTTAGCGGCGGCGTGGGTACCGTGTTCGGCGTGGTAACCGGTGTCATCATCTTCACCGTAATCAACTACGGTCTGACCTACATCGGCGTGAACCCGTACTGGCAGTACATCATCAAAGGCGGCATCATCATCTTTGCGGTCGCCCTGGATTCACTCAAATACGCGCGTAAAAAATAATCGCCTCTGGCATTACCTGGCCCGCTCACCGAGCGGGCTTTTTTGTGCTTCATGCCAGACTCGACTCCTCCCGGGTGACGATGCTCTCGAACCAGTCGAGCTCAGAGAGCTTGCAGGCAACCCACTGTTGAGAAAAAGCCTCTCCCAGGCTGTCGGTGAGATACTGACAGCGTGCAAATGTCTCAATCGCCTCCTGCTGAAACAGCGGCAGATCCGGCCCGTCCTGCTGAGGTTCAGGTAAATCCTGCTCGTCAAAATTTTCCAGCCCGTACAGCATTCCGCTCAGAAGCGTTGCCGCCACCAGATACGGGTTAGCATCAGCCCCGGCCAGCCGGTACTCAATACGCCGGTTATGGTCATCGGAGCAGGGAATACGCAGCGCGGCGGAGCGGGTGTTATAGCCCCAGGAGTTAAATAGCGGTTCCGTGAGGTTTTTACGCAGGCGGCGGAATGCGTTAACGCCAGGGGCGAGAATGGCGATGGAGGCGGGCATCAGCGCCAGCTGGCCAGCGATGCAGAGGCGCATCATGCTGTTCAGCGCTTCCACCGGTGACGCGAATACGTTTTCGCCATGAATATCGTTCAGGCTGAAATGAAAGTGCAAACCGCTGCCGGACTGCTGGCTGAACGGTTTGGCCATAAAGCTGGCCTGCAGACCCTGTTTCTCCGCAACGTAGCGGGTCAGGCGTCGCAGGGCCAGTACGTTATCGCAGACTTCAACGACGCGATGGCTATGCTTCAGGTTTAACTCGAACTGGCCAGATTCGGCTTCGGCCACGATCCCGGTCAGGGGGATACGCTGCAGGTGCGCCAGCTGCTCCAGCTCGTCAAACAGTGCCGCGTGTGCCGTTGAGGTATCCATATGAAAGCAGCCCTGATTTTGTGGATCCTGCGTGCCGCGCCCGGTCAGGTAAAACTCAATTTCCGGGGCAATCACCGGGAAGAGCCCATGCTGATGGAAACGAGCCAGAACGTTTTGCAATATCACCCTTGGCTCAAGCGGGCACGGTTTGCCGTCGCTCTCTTTCATGGTCAGCAGGATCTGCGCGTTATGCTGAGGGTCTTGCGAACAGGGGCGCAGGGAACCGCCGACGGGAACGCAGAGCCGGTCGGGCTCATCATCAAGCGGGGCGGCTATTTTGCCTTTATGGTCCATGGAGTAGACGGAGAGGGGGAAGTAACAGCCTTTTTCCAGATTCAGCATGCTTTCCACCGAGAGCCGCTTGCCGCGCATAATGCCATTGATATCGTTCAGGTAAACGTCAATATGTTTTGTCTGCGGGTAACGTTCCAGGTAATCCGCCACTTCCAGCGAGACGTTGTGTTGCATGGCATCAAGTTTGTCATCAAGCCAGAGGCCAGCATTGAGTGCCGTCGGGAGTGATAAACCCGGGAAGTTAAAATAAGGGCGGATATTTTTCAGGAAAAACGCATTCATTATTGAGTTCATAGTCATTCTTCAATGAAGCCGTAGCGGCAGTGAACTCAGCTTAAAAGGGGCGGCGTAAAGGCGGGATAAAAAGCGTTACGCCCGGTATAAAGAAAGTATAAAGGCGAGGCTATTTTTTCTCTTTTTTCTGCATATCAAGCAGTTGTTCTGGCGTGACGGCCGGGTAGCCCTGCGCATCTTCCGGCACTTCATGCATCGCCGGAATGGGTACCAGCGGACCTAAAAAGCGCGGTTCACGTTTGAAGATGTACAGATCGGCCAGAGCGCCAAAACGCGCGCCAAACTCACGTACGCGGACGCTCAGCATATCTTTAGGCGACGGCACGGCGTAGCACTGCGCCTGGATACCCATATGCAGTGCGATAAACAGCGCCCGTTCGCAGTGGAAGCGTTGGGTGATGATGATGAAATCGTTGGTATCGAAAACCTTGCGCGTACGCACGATGGAATCCAGAGTGCGGAACCCGGCGTAGTCGAGCACGATATCGGCCGGATCGACGCCAGCGGCAATCAGGTCTTTGCGCATGGTGACCGGTTCGTTATAGCTTTGCAGCGCATTATCGCCGCTCAGCAGCAGGTAATTCACTTTGCCGCTGTTATACGCGTTCAGCGCGCCCTGAATGCGGTAACGGTAATACTGATTAATCACCCCGGTGCGGTAATACTTGGCGGTACCCAGCACAACGCCGACCTGACGATAGGGCAGGTCCTGCAGGTCGTCAAAGATATACGGAGCCGTTTTCCAGCTCATCCAGCGATCAAGACCCAGCACGATCAACAGCAGTATGCCGACCAGGACAGACAGGCTGTAAAAAGCGCGCTTTAACATGCAGATGGCTCGTACCGAAGGTGAAATTTAACTCAGGCTACTTTACCCGCCTGGTTAGCGCAAGAAACAGCGAATCAACTGAGGGGTTTTTCAGCAAAGCGGCGGGCATTTCTGCCCGCCGGAGGCATTACGCAAGCAAAACACGGTCAATAGTTGAGCAGCCGAGCGCTTTCAGCGTTGCGGCGGTGGCATCCCACTGGATCAACGGCGCGTCGGCTTTCTCTGCCAGAATAGCGCGCTGAATGTCCGGGTAGTCATAGCCATTGAGGCTCAGCAAATTCAGGGCGCCCTGAAGCGGTGGCAGCGTCGGGTTAAAGGCGGCGTTTTCGGCATAGCTGCCGGTGAAGATGCGACCATCACGACACTGCAGCGCCACACCGCTTGGGGAGTGACTGTATGGCGTGTGGCTCTTGTTCGCCGCACGAATCGCGGCTTCGCTCAGCGCATCGCCGGAAAGGGCAAAACCGTGATCCTGTTCATCCATCAGCAGCGTTTTGATGTCGAGATCTTTCGGACCAAACGCGTCAGGCAAGTAATCCCCGAGGGTATGCGGCGCACGGCCTGGCAGATTGATGCGTAACTCCAGCCCGCTGTTCAGCTCGTTCATGAACTGGCGGCAGTGGCCGCAAGGGGTGTAGTTAACGGTAATGGCGCTCAGCGCTTGTTCACCGCGCAGCCAGGCGTGGCTGATGGCGCTTTGTTCCGCGTGAACGGTCTGCTGCATGGTCGCGCCCAGGAACTCCATGTTGCCACCGAAGTACCAGGTTCCGCTTACGCCGCGTGCAATCGCACCGACGTTGAAATGAGAGAGGTCGGCGCGGGCGCAGGCTGCCGCCAGCGGCAGCAACGCGAAGGCCAGCGCGTCGTCGTCCAGCCCTGTGGCTTCTTTCAGTGCCGTGACGTGTTCAGCCGTCAGCAGGGCCGGGAAATGCTCATCCGCCAGAATCGGGGCCAGAGCTGATTGCACATTCTCTGCAAGCTGGGCGAAAGCAGCTTGAAAACGTGGATGCATGGCGTTTGCCTCATAAAGGTTAATGGATCGGTAGTTTACGGAGCCGCCGGGGCTTTATATGTGATCCACTTCTCATTATGTATGCAACTTATGAAAACAAAATGAAATTTGCGCGACGCATCGCAAATTTTAACCCATGACCGCCACAATCAGCGGGAAAATAAACGGTGCGAGCAGGGAGGTGATAATCCCGCAGATCACCAGTGCGAGTGAGCTAAACGCCCCTTCCTGATAATCCAGTTCAGCGCAGCGCGCGGTGCCCAGGGCGTGCGACGCGGTACCCATCGCCAGACCTCGTGCCGCTTTGGTGTGGATACGCATCGCATTCAGCAGGGTATGTCCAAAGACCGCGCCGAGGATCCCCACGAATATCACACACATGGCGCTGATGGCCGGAATCCCCCCCAGGCTGCCGCCCACGGCCATCGCAATAGGCGTGGTGACCGACTTAGGCAGAATAGAGGCCGCAATTTGCGGAGAAGCGCCCATCAACAGCGCCACCGAGGTGCCGGTGATCATCGCCACCAGGCTCCCGACAAAACAGATGGTAATGATGGATTTCCAGCGGGCGCGGATCTGGTGCAATTGCTCATATAAAGGAAAGGCCAGCGCCACCACGGCGGGCTGCAGAAGGTCATTCAAAATTTTGCTGCCGGCAAAGTAGCGTTCATAAGGAATGCCGGTGAGAAGCAGGAACGGGATAATCACCACCATCGCCACTAGCAGCGGATTAAGTAACGGCATTTTGAAACGTGCGGCGAGTTTGCGTGCGGCGAAGAATACTGCCAGCGTTAACGGCAGCGACCACCAGATATTGGCCATCATTGTTTTGTTCCTTTCTGCCCAACCACTTTACGTTCGCCATGCACCAGATGCGAACTCCAGCTTACTACCAGGAAAACCACCAACGTACTGACCGCGCAGGAGACCACAATGGGTCCGAACTGCGCCTGGAGCAAATCAAAATACTGCATAACCCCGACGCCGATAGGCACGAACAGCAGCGCCATATAGCGAATAAGGACAAAGCAGCCAGGGTTAACCCATCTGGCAGGCAGAATTTGCAATGCCAGCAAAACAAAGAGGATCAACATTCCGATGATGCTGCCGGGAATGGTGATGGGAAGCAGGGATGCGATAAAGATTCCGGCATACAGGCAGGCGTAAATCAGGACGAATGCGCGAAGATATTGCCAGATAATGTTCAATGATTTTCTCATGGTGAAAGTCCTTGATGAAACGAATTCATCATACAATTAAACCTAAAAATGTGCCACGGATCACATCATGAATTTTGAGCATACCAGACATTCCGAAATGGAACGTCTGGTATAACCTCACCGGGTTAACCGCCGGGCTTTCCTCATGCCGGGAGAGCGGCTACTATAGCGCGTCTTTTTTCACAGGTACTGCTATGCGTGTTTTACTGGCCCCAATGGAAGGCGTGCTCGACTCCCTCGTGCGCGAGCTTCTGACCGAGGTGAACGACTACGATCTCTGCGTAACGGAGTTTTTGCGCGTGGTCGATATGTTGTTGCCAGTAAAATCATTCTATCGCCTTTGCCCGGAACTGCATCATCAGAGCCGCACCTCTTCCGGCACGCTGGTGCGCATTCAGCTACTGGGTCAGTATCCCGAATGGCTGGCGGAGAACGCGGCCCGTGCCGTAGAGCTTGGTTCCTTTGGGGTTGACCTCAACTGCGGTTGCCCATCAAAACTGGTGAATGGTAGCGGCGGCGGCGCCACCTTGCTGAAAGATCCGGAGCTGATTTACCGTGGCGCAAAAGCCATGCGTGAGGCTGTACCGTCGCATCTGCCGGTGACGGTAAAGGTGCGTCTGGGATGGGACAGCGACGCGCGGCAATTTGAGATTGCCGATGCCGTGCAGCAGGCCGGGGCCACTGAGCTGGTGGTGCATGGCCGCACCAAAGAAGATGGCTATAAAGCCGAACGTATTAACTGGCAGGCGATTGGCGAGATCCGCAAAAGACTCACCATTCCCGTTATTGCCAACGGCGAAATCTGGGATTACGAAAGCGCGCAGGCGTGCCTGAAAGAGACTGGCTGCGATGCGGTGATGATTGGCCGCGGCGCGCTTAACGTACCAAACCTCAGCCGGGTGATTAAATATAACGAACCACGTATGCCGTGGGCTGATGTGGTCACGCTGCTGAAAAAATACAGCCGCCTCGAAAAACAGGGTGATACCGGGTTATATCACGTCGCGCGAATTAAGCAGTGGCTCAGTTATTTACGCAAAGAGTACAGTGAAGCGCTGGGGTTATTTCAGGAGATCCGCACGCTGCAGACTTCCGCTGATATTGCACGGGTGATTCAGTCCAAATAATAAGCGTTAATTTGCTCACACTTTTTTAAAATATAAAACAAAGCAGGTTTTCAACGTGACGCCACGATGTTAAGGTGCCACTGTATTCAACGCAGGATTGTTACTGGTTAACAGGCAAAACCTAAGCGTTTCACAGCACGTATCGCTGTGGAGCGCTTAGGTTTTTTTTTGCCTGTCATTTACGCAGGAGAGAAATTTGGCTTAACAATTTTTACTGACGTCTTTCACTGAAATGAATAATTAAATCGCGACAGGAAAAGAGAATTTTCCTGCGACGGCTTACGCACTCAATACTCACTCACAGGTTGTTATGATGGCATATAAAAATATACACACTACACTGTGCGCGCTCGCCTTAATAACATTCCCCTCTTTATCAGGGGCACAGGAATGGAATGGAACGGTGTTAGGTTTTGAAGCGCCACCGGACCCTCTCCTGGGCGATATGGGCGGCATCCGCAAGATCATTAACGATAACGGGTTTACTTATAATCTGGGCTATCTGAACGAAATCGCCTGGAACGGAGGTGGCGGCTATAACCATGATTCTCACGTGGCGTATATTGATCAGTTTGCGCTGACCTTTAATCAGGATCTGGAGCGCTGGACAGGCGTGCCGGATGCGCAGATCGAAGGAAATATCGTCAACCGTAATCACAATGACGATCTTACCACCAGGCGTGTCCAGGATCCGCGCGTTAACTTTAACGACCTGACCCAGGAAAGCTGGGGAGGGCAGTCGATTACCCGCCTGGGCTGGCTCACCTTTGCCCGCAGCTTTGACGAGCGGCGTCTGACCTGGCGCATCGGGATGATGAACAAAGTGCAAACCTTTGATCAAATCATTCCGTGTGACTTCCAGTTGCTCTCGCAGTGCGGCGGGAAATCTGCCAACTCACTGACCTGGAACAACTGGAACGTGCATACCTGGGGCTCCACGCTAGCGTATAAAGTAACGCCCACGCTGACCATAAAAGGCGGTGTGATGGAGCAAAACCCGGACGCGTCAAGCCGCAGCCATGCCTGGAGCTGGTCAACAAAGGGCAGCAAAGGAATATTACTCCCGGTTGAAATCGAAGCGCGTCCGCATATCAACGGTCTGCCGGGCGCGTACAATCTGGGCGTAGTGTTTACCAATGCGCCGCAAACCGATCTTTACCGGGGTAAATCCGGTGGGGCGGGTGCGAGCGACCCGGATGGATTTGATAAGCACAACCGCACCTGGTTTATGTATGCCGGGCTAAACCAGCAACTGACCCAACATCAAAATGATCCGAATCGTGGGTTGAGCGCCTCTTTCAGCATGAGTCTTGCCGATCAACGCACGAACTCTATGCACCAGGTATACGCAGCCTCTCTGCGATACCGTGGGTTGTTTGATGCGCGTCCACAAGACTGGATTGGCTTCGGTCTGACCTGGATTGATATGAGCAGCCAGTACGCACGCAACCAACGTTACCTGAACAGCCTGAACGGGACTTCCGATTATAACGATCCGGCATACCATCCTGTGCCGGACCATTCGCTGAACGGTGAGTTCTACTATCGCTTTCGTCCGCTGTCATGGCTGGAGCTACAGCCGGGCATTCAATACTGGCACCATCCTGGTGGGGTTTCCCGCACGCAGGATGCCTGGGTAACTGAGCTGAAAACGGTGGTGACCTTCTGAGATCACCGTCGCAAGTTCGATCTGCGTCACGTTTCTAACTCGTGACATATTGAGGCTACGAATGAAACTGATAGAGTGCCAGAACTGGATTGTTACTGCTTAGGCAGGCAAAACCTGATTTTCTGGCATCTGCCGGAGGTCAGGTTTTTTTGTTTCTGGGGTTCCGATGAAAATCGCCAAAATTCTTAATAATAATGTGGTGGTTGTTCAGGATGAACGCGGATGTGAACAGGTCGTGATGGGGCGTGGGCTGGGGTTCCAGAAACGCGTCGGTGATGAACTGGATACCGCGCTTATTGAAAAGGTGTTTGCATTACAAAGCGATGAGTTGATGCGTCGACTCGGAGAGCTGCTGAGCCAGATCCCGCTTGAGGTGATGACCACCTGTGACTGCATTATTGGGCAGGCAGCGCAGCGGCTGGGGAAACTGCAGGACAGTTTGTATATCACCTTAACGGACCACTGCTACTTTGCGATTGAACGCCAAAAGAAAGGGCTGGCAATCAAAAATGTGCTGCTGTGGGATATTAAACGTCTCTATCCGAAGGAGTTCGAATTAGGGCAGGAGGCGCGGGCCATTATCGCCAAACGCCTGAATGTTGAACTCGAGGAGGATGAAGCCGGGTTTATCGCGCTGCATCTGGTGACGGCGCAACTGAATAGCGAAATGCCGGAAGTGATGCACGTGACGCGGGTGATGCAGGAGATCCTGCAACTGGTGAAGTATCAGCTACAGCTTGAGTATGACGAAGAGTCGCTCAGTTATCAGCGTTTTGTCACCCATCTGAAATTTTTTGCTCAGCGGATGCTTACCCGCACCGTGGTAGAAGATGATGATGTTTCGTTGCATACGGCGGTAAAGGACAATTACGCGAAAGCCTGGAAATGCGCAGAGAAAATCGCGCAGCATCTGAATAAGAGCTATCAGCGTGAGCTGACAACCGAAGAAATTATGTTCCTCGCGATTCATATTGAGCGGGTAAGAAAAGAGGGGCGCTAAGCCTCAACAATGGGATTGTTACTGCATAATGCAGGCAAAACCCGGGTGCGGTCTTTGAAAAAAGACCGTTCTCGGGTTTTTTTATTTTGTACTCAGTCAACAGGTGCCTTCGGGCATCGGATGTAAGGAAATCGAGATGGAATACCAGGCTTTAGCACAGGATATTCTCGGGCACGTTGGCGGGAAAGCGAACATCGTCAGCCTTGTTCACTGCGCCACCCGGCTTCGCTTCAAACTGAAAGAGAATCAAAAAGCGGATGCGGAAGGGTTAAAGAAAAACCCGGGGGTGATCATGGTAGTCGAAAGCGGCGGTCAGTTTCAGGTCGTGATTGGTAACCATGTGCATGATGTGTGGCTGGCGGTACGCAAGGAAGCAGGGCTGACAGATGATACCCCTGTGGTGGACGATAAGATGGAAAAAGGCAACCTGCTGGGCCGTCTGATCGACATCGTTTCCGGGATCTTCACGCCGTTTATTGGCATCCTTGCTGCGTCCGGTATTTTAAAAGGGCTGCTTGCGCTGGCCGTGGTTTGCGGCTGGCTCACGACTGAAAGTGGCACCTATAAAATCTGGTTTGCCGCAAGCGACGCGCTGTTCTTCTTCTTCCCGCTGGTGCTGGGCTATACGGCCGGGAAAAAATTCGGCGGCAACCCGTTTATTACCATGGTGATCGGCGGGGCGCTTACCCATCCGATGATGATCGCCGCCTTTAATGCGAGCCAACAGCCGGGGGCGGTATCGGAAGCCTTTCTTGGTATTCCGGTTACCTGGTTCAACTACAGCACATCGGTGATCCCGATTATTCTCGCTTCGTGGGTAAGCTGCTGGCTGGAAAAGCAGAGCACCAGGTGGCTGCCATCATCGATGAAAAACTTCTTCGCTCCGCTGATCTGTTTAGGCGTTACTGTTCCACTGACGTTCCTGGTCATTGGTCCGCTGGCGACCTGGCTGAGTCAGATACTGGCGAACAGCTATCAGGGGATCTATGTGCTGGCACCGTGGCTGGCGGGGGCGGCAATGGGGGCACTGTGGCAGGTATGCGTAATTTTTGGCCTGCACTGGGGGCTGGTGCCGCTGATGATTAATAACCTGGCGGTACTGGGGCATGACTCGATGCTGCCCATGTTGCTGCCAGCAGTATTTGGTCAGGTGGGTGCGGCGCTGGGCATTTTCCTGCGTACCCACGATGCCCGCCAGAAAATGCTGGCAGGCTCATCCGTCACGGCCGGGATCTTTGGCATCACCGAGCCAGCCGTGTATGGCGTAAACCTGCCGCTGCGCCGTCCGTTTATCTTTGGTTGTGTCGCTGGTGCTATCGGCGGGGCGATTGTCGGCTTCAGCGATACCCACGTTTATTCCTTCGGCTTCGCGAATATCTTTACCATCGCACAAATGATCCCGCCGGGTGGGGTGAATGCCACGCTGTGGGGCGGCGTTATTGGTACGGTGGTTGCGCTGGTACTGAGCTGTGGCCTGACGCTGGTGGCCGGTATGCCGGGGCGCACAATGCCTGATTCTGCAGTGTCGGTCGGGGAAAACGACGTGTTATCCCCGATGACCGGTACCGTTCTGGCGCTCGATCACGTGCCGGATACCACCTTTGCCAGCGGCCTGCTGGGCAGCGGGGTTGCCATTATTCCTTCAGATAACAAAGTGGTTTCCCCTTTTGCTGGCGTTGTAGCTTCGCTTTTCCAGACCAAACACGCCATCGGCCTGCTCAGTGACAACGGTATTGAAGTGTTAATCCACGTAGGTATCGACACCGTGAAGCTCGACGGCAAGCCATTTACCGCTCATGTGAAGGTGGGGGACAAGGTACAGCCGGGGGATCTGCTGCTGGAGTTTGATCGTCAGGCGATTATCGATGCCGGATACGACCTGGCGACCCCGATTATTATCAGTAATAGCGACGAGTACCGCGAAGTGGTGACCGTGGCGGCAACCTCCGTGAATGCGGGAGCACCGTTACTCAGCGTAAACCATCAATAACAGGAGAATGGAATGAAGACTTTCCCGGATGATTTTTTATGGGGCGGTGCGGTTGCCGCGAATCAGGTAGAAGGCGCTTATCGGGAAGACGGTAAAGGGTTGTCCACCTCTGACGTCCAGCCGCAGGGAGTTTTTGGCCCGGTGGTTGAGCGCGTCGAGGGCGACAGCGGCATCAAGGATATCGCGATTGATTTCTATCATCGATACCCCGAGGACATCAAACTGTTCGCCGAGATGGGCTTTAGCTGCCTGCGCGTTTCCATTGCCTGGACACGCATTTTCCCGAACGGCGACGAGCAGCACCCTAACGAAGCGGGGCTGGCTTTTTACGACAAACTGTTTGACGAACTGGCCGCGCACAACATCACGCCGCTTGTCACACTGTCGCATTACGAAATGCCGTGGGGGTTGGTGAAGCAGTACGGAGGCTGGGCCAGTCGTCAGACCATTGGGTTCTTTGAGCGCTATGCCCGTACCGTATTTACGCGCTACAAAACGAAGGTAAAGCTGTGGCTGACGTTCAATGAGATCAATATGTCTCTGCATGCACCGATGACCGGCGTCGGCCTGCCGGAAATCAGCAGCAAAGGTGAGGTGTATCAGGCTATCCATCATCAACTGGTGGCTAGCGCGCTGGCAGTGAAAGCCTGCCATGAGATCATTGCAGACGCCCGGATTGGCAACATGTTGCTGGGCGGTCTGATGTATCCGCTGACCTGCAAGCCGGAAGATGTCCTGGAAACACTGCAGGAAAACCGCGCCTGGCAATTCTTTGGCGATGTGCAGTGCCGTGGTGTTTATCCGGGGTATATGCAGCGCTTCTTCCGCGATAACGATATCCAGATTGATATCACCGATGCCGATCGTGAGGCGCTGAAATCGACCGTCGATTTTATCTCGTTCAGTTACTACATGACGGGATGTGTCACCGCGGATGAGGCGCTTAATGAGCAGGCTCGGGGCAATATCCTTAGCATGGTACCTAACCCGCATCTGGCTAGTTCCGAGTGGGGCTGGCAGATTGACCCTGTCGGCCTGCGTACCCTGCTGAACGTGCTCTGGGATCGCTATCAAAAGCCGCTGTTTATCGTGGAAAACGGTCTGGGCGCGAAAGACACGCCGGATGCTGACGGCGTAGTGCAGGATGATTACCGCATTAGCTACCTTAACGACCACCTGGTACAGGTGCGTGAAGCCATTGAAGATGGTGTGGAGGTAATGGGTTACACCAGTTGGGGGCCGATCGATCTGGTCAGTGCGTCTAAAGCAGAACTCTCAAAACGCTATGGCTTTATTTATGTCGATCGTGATGACAGTGGAAAAGGGACGTTAGCGCGCAGTCGTAAGAAAAGCTTCTACTGGTATAAAGAGGTTATTGCCACAAAAGGCGCTTCCCTGAAAGCATAATGATGTGAATTTGCCCGGCGCTGAGCCGGGCAATGAAATCAGAAAATCATCTTGAATACACCGGTTACCACCAGCAGCCCTATCAGAAATATAATTAAAATAACCCACAGTAATATTTTCATTCGCTTCTCCCGCGTCTGTTTGTCGAAAGTAAGTGTAGCAGTGAATTTATAATGAAGATGAATTCACTCATTTAATTCATTCTTATGATGAATAATTTTCCGAATATGAAAATGTATGACAAATTGCGGGTTGCCACGCGTTACTAAAAAAAAGAGCGACGTCTGGCGTAAGTTGCGCCTTTATTTTTCGCGTGAATGGCGTAATGAAACCTTTATCTCTGAGTATTCCCCTGGTTTTTATTCTGGTGGCCTGCGCGCCGGAACATGCCTCGGTTTCCCCTGTAAATATGCAATCAACAACGGCTGCGGTGAATACTACGCTGAGCCATACCGCGTGGCCGAAAGATGCATGGTGGAAAACGTATAACGATCCTGAACTCAATTCGCTGATTGCGAAGGCGCTGAACGATGCGCCGGATATGCAAATTGCCCGTCAGCGCATCACGCTGGCGGAAGCGCAGGCAAAAGCCACCCTGGCCGCCGGGGGCCAGAAATTGATTTCGCAGCGGATGCTGAACGGCAAAAAATGTCGGCCGAGGGGCTGATGGGGCCCTTTGCGATAACCGATCCGGCGGCGGGAACCACCGGACCGTGGTACACCAACGGTACTTTTGGTCTGAGCGCGGGCTGGGATCTCGATTTGTGGGGGAAAAATCGTGCACGGGTTGAAGCCCGAATTGGCCGGGTAAACGCGCAAAAAGCGGAGCTTGAGCAAACCCGGCAACTGCTTGCCAGCAGCGTGGCGCGTCTTTACTGGGCGTGGCAAACCCAGGCCGCGGTGGGGGATGTTCTCACGGAGATTAAACACCAGCAGGACACGATTATTGCAGCCGACCGCGAACTGTATCAGCATGGGATCACCTCTTCCGTAGAGGGCGTCGAAACCGACATCAACGCCAGCAAAACTGACGAGCAGCTGGCAGAAGTGAACGGAAAAATGAAAGCCGTTGAGGCGCGTCTGAGCGCCCTGACGAACACCTCCTCAGTGACGCTTACACGCCACGCCTTACCCACAGTAGAAGCCTCGCTCCCGGCCACGCTGGGGTATGAACTGCTGGCACGTCGACCGGATTTGCAGGAGGCTCGCTGGTATATCGAGGCCTCCATGAGTGATGTTGAGGCCGCCAGAGCAGCCTTCTATCCCGATGTGAATCTGATGGCTTTCTTACAGCAGGATGCCCTGCACCTGAGCGATTTGTTCCGCTCTTCTGCGCAGCAGATGGGCGTCACCGCCGGTCTGACGCTGCCCATTTTCGACAGCGGCAGGCTAAACGCCGAGCTGGATATTGCCCAGGCGCAGAACAATCTCTCCGTCGTGCGTTATAACAAAGCGGTGGTGGATGCGGTGAATCAGGTGGCGCGCACGGCCAGCGAAGTCGAAACACTGACCGCCAAAAACCAGCACCAGCAGCGTGTCGAAAAAGAGGCTGCCCGCGTTGTTGCACTGGCTCAGGCCCGCTTTCGCGCCGGCATTATCGCCGGCTCCCGCGTGAGTGAGGCCAGAATACCGGCCCTCAGGGAGCAGCTCACCGGGGTGATGCTCAAAGGCCAGTACGTTGACGCCACGCTGCAGCTGACCTCGGCGCTGGGTGGCGGCTATCATCAGGGCTAAAAAGCGCGATTATCTATACTTACCTCTTTGCAGCTTTTCTGGAGGTGAGTATGACCAAAGTCGCGATTGTTACCGCATCGGATTCCGGGATTGGGAAAACCACGGCCCTGATGCTGGCTGAACGAGGGTTTGATATCGGCGTCACCTGGCATTCCGACGAAAAAGGTGCGCTGGAAACCTGCCGCGAAGTCGAGGCGAAGGGGCGGCGTGCAGAGGCGGTTCAACTTGATTTAAGCACTCTCCCGCAGGGCGCGCAGGCCATTGAAACGTTAATTACGCGCTTTGGTCGGCTGGATGTGCTGGTCAACAATGCCGGGGCGATGACCAAAGCGCCGTTTCTCGACATGCCGTTTGAGGAGTGGCGGGGGATTTTTACCGTTGACGTGGATGGCGCGTTTCTCTGTTCACAGATCGCTGCGCGTCAGATGGTCAAGCAGGGAGAAGGGGGGCGAATTGTGAACATTACCTCGGTGCATGAACACACGCCTTTACCGGATGCCAGTGCGTATACGGCGGCCAAGCATGCCCTGGGCGGATTAACCAAATCCATGGCGCTGGAGCTGGTCGAGCATAACATTCTGGTGAACGCCGTTGCGCCAGGAGCCATTGCCACGCCAATGAATGATATGGACGACAGTGAAGTGAAGGCCGGTTCGATGCCCGCGATCCCGCTCGCGCGGCCGGGGCATACCAAAGAGATTGCCAGCCTGGTGGCGTGGCTGTGTGACGGTGACGCCAGCTATGCTACCGGGCAATCATTTATTGTCGACGGCGGTTTTATGCTGGCAAATCCGCAATTTAAGCCCGCCGGGTAGAAACTTTTCGCCCTCTCTTTGTGCGAGAGGGCGCCATTGCACTTACTCTTCATCCCGCGTCTTTTCCCGATGCTTCAGCCACAGCCGGACCGCAATTACCACCACGACAATCAGGATAACCCATGCCCAGTGCTTCAGATGCTGGTCAACATTATGCAGCCACGGACCAATCACTTCTCCACCTACATAACCGAGCGTGGTAAAGATCAGGGCCCAGGCAATCGCGCCAAGAATGTTCAGCGGCAGGAAAATTTTCGGCGGTAAATGGCTGGCGCCAATCAGTATCGGGCCGATAATCCGAAAGCCGTACATAAAACGGGTGCCAATCACGAACAGGTAAGGGTGACGCTGGATAAGCCGTTGGGCGCGGTGAATTTTCTTGCGGTGCTTTGAAAAGCGCTTCAAAAGCGTAGGGCCAAAGCGCAGTCCCAGAAAGTAGAGCAGCTGATCGCCAATCATCCCGCCGAGTGCGACTGCGGCAACAACAAGTGGGAATTTGAGTAACCCCTGATGCGCGGCCACCCCGCCGAGCAGCGTGATGGTTTCTCCTTCCGCCACGCTGCCAACGACCAGTGCAGCGTATCCATATTGTTCAATAAGACTGTTGATATCCATTACGTCAATGTCATCTCCCTTATTATGCCTCGGTTAATCATATACCCCATGAATCAATAACGGGGCAATCAACGGAAATTTCCCACTGTACATAAAATAATCTCAGGCCTGCATTATACTTAAGATATCGCTGACGGGCCGACAACAAGGGGGCGTTATGAACCATGTCTGGGGACTTTTCTCCCATCCCGATCGTGAAATGCATGTCATCAAAACGGAGAACGAAACGGTCTCGCATCATTACACGCATCATGTGCTGCTGATGGCAGCGGTGCCTGTAATCTGCGCGTTTATTGGCACAACACAAATCGGCTGGAACTTTGGTGATGGCACCGTGGTTCAGCTTTCCTGGTTTACCGGTCTTTCACTGGCCATTCTCTTTTATGGCCTGATGCTGGCGGGTGTGGCTGTCATGGGGCGTGTCATTCACTGGATGGCGCGTAACTATCCGCAACGTCCATCGCTGGCACACTGTATGGTTTTCGCCGGGTATGTCGCGACACCGCTGTTCTTAAGCGGTATTGTGGCGCTGTACCCACTGGTCTGGTTGTGCGCGCTGATCGGTACTATTGCCCTCTTTTACACCGGTTATCTGCTGTATCTGGGGGTACCAACCTTCCTCAATATCAATAAAGAAGAGGGCCTGAGCTTCTCCAGTTCAACGCTCGCCATCGGCGTGCTGGTGCTGGAAGCGCTACTGGCTCTGACGGTTATTCTGTGGGGTTATGGATACCGTCTCTTCTAGGCTCACTGCATTGCTGGCGTAAATGCCAGCAATGCAGCATCTGTTCACGATTATCCTCTGGCGACAAAGCCCGGTGACCGCTATGATGCCGAAGCCAGCCTGCGTTTCTCCATCGACACAGGCGGTGTACGTCATAACGTGCGTGAATAATTATCAGAAGTCTCACCATGCTGAAATTCCGAGTCTCTTTACTTAGCCTGGCCCTGTTGCTGGGAGCGTCCGCTGCCGCGCCAGCGATCGCCAAAACGCCCGCCGTGACCACCGCTGCTGCCCAGCCGCAAATCGCTTCCGGCAGTGCGATGATTGTTGATCTCAACACCAATAAGGTGATTTACGCCAGCCATCCGGATCTGGTACGCCCGATCGCCTCGATTACCAAATTAATGACCGCGATGGTG
Organism: Enterobacter ludwigii; assembly: GCF_001750725.1. Lineage (NCBI taxonomy): Bacteria > Pseudomonadati > Pseudomonadota > Gammaproteobacteria > Enterobacterales > Enterobacteriaceae > Enterobacter > Enterobacter ludwigii. The sequence continues at coordinate 2,400,011 of NZ_CP017279.1, read as the reverse complement.
GTGCTTGATGCACATCTGCCGCTGGACGAAAAACTGAAAGTGGATATCAGCCATACGCCGGAGATGAAAGGGATCTACTCCCGCGTACGACTGAACAGCGAAATCAGCCGTAAAAACATGCTGCTGCTGGCGCTGATGTCTTCTGAAAACCGCGCGGCGGCGAGCCTGGCCCACCACTATCCGGGTGGCTACGACGCATTTATTCGTGCGATGAACGCAAAAGCCAAATCGCTGGGGATGACCAATACCCGTTACGTCGAGCCGACTGGCCTGTCGATTCACAACGTCTCCACGGCCCGCGACCTGACAAAACTGCTGATTGCCAGCAAACAGTACCCGCTGATTGGTCAGCTCAGTACGACCCGTGAAGAGATGGCGACCTTTGCGAACCCGGCCTATTCGCTGCCGTTCCGTAATACTAACCATCTGGTGTACCGGGATAACTGGAATATTCAGTTAACGAAAACCGGGTTTACCAACGCGGCGGGCCACTGCCTGGTGATGCGTACCGTATTCAACGGTAAACCGGTGGCGCTGGTGGTGATGGATGCCTTTGGTAAATACACCCACTTCGCGGATGCAAGCCGACTGCGTACCTGGATTGAGACGGGGAAAGTGCAGCCGGTACCGGCCGCGGCGTTGACCTACAAAAAGCAGAAAGCAGAGCAGATGGCAACCGCCCAGAACGACTGAGCCGGATTGCTGATGACTGTGTTTTCGCCCTCTCCCGCGGGAGAGGGCAACAGACCTCGCTGCGCCTTACTCCGGCAGCGTCCAGTCTCCGTCATTGAGTGAGCGCTGCATGATCACCGTATCCCGCCAGTCACCTTTCTTATACCCAACGCTACGTAACTGACCGACGATTTCGAAGCCGTATTTCTTATGCAGCCGTAACGAGCCGGCATTGTTGTTGCCATCCCCCACAACGGCAATCATCTGCCGCCACGGACCTTGCTCGCAGCGGGCGATCAGCGCATCCATCAGGACGGAGCCAAAACCACGACCGGTAGTACTCGCATCCACGTAAATCGACTCTTCCAGAGTGTAGCGATAGGCATGGCGCGGACGGTAAGGCGTCGCGTAGCAGTAGCCTACGACGATGCCGCGATACAGTGCGACAAGCCACGGTAAGCCATTCTCGTCCACGCTTTTCATTCGCTGACGCATTTCATCAATGGTGGGGGGAACTTCTTCAAAGGATGCGCGCCCGTGAAGCACATGCCAGGCGTAGATAGCGGCGATAGCATGCACATCGTCGGGAAGGGCATCGCGCACTTCCACTTCGGTTTCGGATAAAATATCAACAGCCGACATGATGTGCCTGCTCCTCGTAACAGATGCCGGAGAAACGTTTCTCCGGCGACAGAACGCTACTCTAGTACGATTAAGGCGCGCTTAACAATCTCTCAAATTTGGCTGTGGGAATTAATCAGATGCTTGCGTCACGGGCTGCTCCGCGTCAGGACTCTCTTTCCAGTATTTATTCCGCGTTGTTTTACCAATGCCGGGGTTCATGCTGTTTGTGGGGTCATTCTCGCGATAAAACTGCTTAAGTGCGTCAGGAGCCTTATAAAGATGCCCCACGTTATGTTCCGCAGGATATTGTGCGCCTCGCGCGTGCAGCAGCGCGAGCATCTGCTCTTTAAGCGCGTGCGCATCGACCCCTTTCTTAACGATGTAATCCTGGTGGAAGACGTAGCACATAAAGTGGCCGTAATAGAGCTTGTGGACCAGCTTGCTGTCGATTTCCGGCGGCAGGTGTTCAAACCACTCGGTATCGTTGCGGCGAAGGGCGATATCCAGCGCCAGAATGTCTTCCACCTCGTCTGAATGCACCGCCTGATAACGAATGGCGGCACCCGCAGCGGCGAAACGGTGCAGGAAGGCTTTGCTGCCCTCTTCAGGGGTACAGGCAAAGAAATCGCCTTCGGCAGTTTTGAAGAATTCACTGAGCCAGGTTTGCGCTTCGGCAATTCCGTCCCCGGCCATTTTCAGCAGCAGGTGATGCTCGTACTTATCGCGCCAGGTTTTCATCCGCTCCGGCAGATGTGACGGGAAGACGTTGCCCAGTTTCTGCATAAAGCGGTCGGTAAAGTGGGGTTTAAACAGCGGCACTTTTTCCAGCATCGCGTCGGTACGGCCCTTCATGGTGAAGAAGAACGGCATTTTATCGGTGCCGAGCTTGTCGATCATCAGGAACGTATCTTTGCCGTAGCGTTCCGCGATGTCATAAATATCACGGTGCATGTACTCGCCCGCCACCGGCAGGTGAGCGAACTCGCCCAGAATATGACGACGGATCTCGGTCAGCACGTCCGGCTGATTGGTGCCGATGTAGAACACCTGCTGTTTTTTCTCGGCCGGGAAGGTGTCGAGGCGCACGGCAAAAACAGCCAGCTTGCCCGCACAGCCCGAAGATTCAAACAGGCGGTCAGGGTCGGCGTTGTAACGTGCCGGGGTATCCGCTTCGATATCCCGTACGCGGGTGATGTAATCGTGGTCGTGAGCATGACGACCGTCGTGCTGGACGTCTTCATCTTTCACCCGATCGTCGTCGAGCTTACTCAGGATCTGCTCCGGCGTAACGCCAAGATCAATGCCCAGATGGTTGACCAGGGTCAGCTTGCCGTTTTCATCGATACGGGCAAAAAGTGACATCTCGGTGTAAGCCGGGCCGCGCTGCACCAGCGAACCGCCGGAGTTATTGCAGATCCCGCCGATCACGGAGGCGCCAATACAGGATGAGCCAATGACCGAATGCGGCTCGCGTCCCAGCGGCTTAAGCGCTTTTTCAAGGGAGTAGAGCGTCGTGCCAGGGAACGCGAGCACCTGCTCGCCTTTATCCAGCAGATGCAGTTTGTCGAGACGCAGGGTGCTGATGATCACGATGTCACGATCGTAATCGTTGCCGTTCGGCGTTGAGCCTTCAGTCAGGCCGGTGTTAGCCGCCTGCATGAGAATAATTTTGTCGGCGGCCACGCAGGCGCTCAGGACGCGCCAGAGTTCAAGCAGCGTGCCGGGAAATACCACCGCCAGCGCCTCGCCCTGACCGGAACGAAAGCCCTTACGGTAGCGGGCGGTTTTTGCCGGGTCGGTAAGCAGGTGAGAGGAGCCAACCAGGCGCGACAGTTCGTTAATAAACGTCGTGTTATCGTGAGTTCGAACAGAAGACATCTTCCACTCCTTGTGGTGGGGCAAATTTCTCGCTGTAAAGCATAGCGCGATTAACTGTTAAGCGGTCGAGTATTCACGAGAAAAATCAGAGAATAACCCTGCAACGTTCTGAGGGTTTGTGGCACACTGCGCTTTTCGCACGGTCTGGCCGAGTTCTTCCGGCGGTTATTGATGAGAGAGTAAAACGACATGAAATGGCTATGTTCTGTAGGTGTCGCCGTCAGCCTGGCGCTGCAACCTGCGCTGGCAGAGGATTTGTTTGGCAATCACCCGCTCACGCCTGAAGCCCGGGACGCGTTTGTCACGGAATTGCTCAAGAAAATGACGGTCGATGAGAAAATTGGCCAGTTGCGTCTTATCAGCGTCGGCCCGGATAACCCGAAAGAGGCCATCCGCGAGATGATCAAAGACGGGCAGGTCGGGGCTATTTTTAACACCGTCACCCGCCCGGATATCCGCAAAATGCAGGATCAGGTGATGGAACTCAGCCGCCTGAAAATTCCGCTGTTCTTCGCCTATGACGTGGTGCACGGTCAGCGTACCGTCTTCCCGATTAGCCTTGGTCTGGCATCGTCCTTTAACCTTGATGCGGTGAAAACCGTGGGGCGCGTTTCCGCCTATGAAGCGGCGGATGATGGCCTGAATATGACCTGGGCACCGATGGTGGACGTCTCCCGCGATCCGCGCTGGGGCCGCGGCTCAGAAGGGTTCGGTGAAGATACCTATTTAACAGCCACGATGGGGAAAACCATGGTGGAAGCGATGCAGGGCAAGAGCCCGGCAGATCGCTACGCGGTGATGACCAGCGTCAAACACTTCGCGGCCTATGGCGCCGTGGAAGGGGGTAAAGAGTACAACACCGTGGATATGAGCCCGCAGCGGCTGTTCAACGACTACATGCCACCGTACAAAGCGGGGCTGGATGCCGGCAGCGGCGCGGTGATGGTGGCGCTGAACTCCCTCAACGGCACGCCGGCGACCTCCGATTCGTGGCTGCTGAAAGACGTTCTGCGTGACCAGTGGGGCTTTAAGGGCATCACCGTCTCTGACCACGGCGCCATTAAAGAGCTCATTAAGCACGGTACCGCCTCCGATCCGGAAGACGCGGTACGCGTGGCGCTCAAGTCCGGCATCAACATGAGCATGAGCGATGAGTACTACAGCAAATACCTGCCGGGGCTGGTGAAGAGCGGTAAGGTGACCATGGCGGAGCTGGATGACGCCACGCGCCACGTGCTGAACGTGAAATATGACATGGGGCTGTTTAACGACCCGTACAGCCACCTGGGGCCGAAAGATTCTGACCCGGCGAACACCAACGCGGAAAGCCGTTTGCACCGCAAAGAGGCCCGCGATGTGGCACGCGAAAGTCTGGTGCTGCTGAAAAACCGCCTCGACACGCTGCCGCTGAAGAAATCCGGCACCATTGCCGTGGTGGGCCCGCTGGCTGACAGCAAGCGCGACGTGATGGGGAGCTGGTCTGCAGCGGGGGTGGCCGATCAGTCCGTCACGGTGCTGACCGGTATCAAGAACGCCGTGGGTGAGAATGCGAAAGTGGTTTACGCCAAAGGGGCGAACGTCACCAACGATAAAGACATTGTCACCTTCCTCAATCAGTACGAAGAGGCGGTGAAGGTCGATCCGCGTTCGCCGAAAGAGATGATTGATGAAGCGGTGAACACCGCTAAGCAATCTGACGTGGTTGTTGCGGTAGTGGGGGAAGCGCAGGGAATGGCGCATGAAGCCTCCAGCCGTACCGACATCACCATTCCGCAAAGCCAGCGCGATCTGATTGCCGCCCTGAAGGCGACCGGCAAGCCGCTGGTGCTGGTGTTGATGAACGGTCGTCCGCTGGCGCTGGTCAAAGAAGACCAGCAGGCCGACGCGATCCTGGAAACCTGGTTCGCCGGTACCGAAGGCGGTAACGCGATTGCCGACGTGCTGTTTGGCGATTACAACCCGTCAGGCAAGCTGCCAATGTCCTTCCCGCGCTCGGTCGGGCAGATCCCGGTTTACTACAGCCACCTGAATACCGGCCGTCCGTACAACGCCGACAAACCGAATAAGTACACCTCCCGTTACTTCGATGAAGCGAACGGCCCGCTGTATCCGTTTGGTTACGGTCTGAGCTACACCACCTTCAAGGTTTCTGACGTCAAAATGTCTGCGCCGACCCTGAAGCGTGACGGCAAAGTTACCGCAAGCGTCGAGGTGAGCAACACCGGTAAACGCGAAGGGGCAACGGTCATTCAGATGTACGTCCAGGATGTGACCGCCTCCATGAGCCGTCCGGTGAAACAGCTGCGTGGCTTCGAGAAGGTCAACCTGAAGCCGGGCGAAACCAAAACCATCAGCTTCCCCATCGACGTGGATGCGCTGAAGTTCTGGAACCAGCAGATGAAATATGATGCGGAGCCAGGCAAGTTTAACGTCTTTATCGGGGTCGATTCCGCCCGCGTAAATAAAGGCGAGTTCGAGCTGCTCTGACATTTCCCTCCCTTGCATCCCCCGCTTTGCGGGGGATGCGTCTTACCTTATGTTAAAAAGGCATTTTGACGGTTAATTCCGCCGTTTTAAGCTACGCTTTTCTCTCAAGCCTCTGAAAAAGGCAGCAAAAAAATGAGGACAGTGGAATGACGATTGCAAAGGGGATGTTGGGTTCAGCGGTGTTACTGGCGGCGCTGAGTCTGCCATTACAGGCGGCAGAACCGGTAAAAGTGGGTTCCAAGATAGATACCGAAGGTGCGCTGCTCGGTAACATTATTCTGCAGGTACTGGAAAGCCACGGTGTTAAAACCGTCAATAAAGTCCAGCTGGGAACCACGCCTGTGGTACGCGGCGCGATTACCTCCGGCGAGCTGGATATCTACCCGGAATACACCGGCAACGGCGCGTTCTTCTTCAAAGATGAAAACGATCCGGCGTGGAAAAATGCCAAAGCCGGGTATGAAAAAGTCAAAAAACTCGACGCTGAGCAAAATAAGCTGGTCTGGCTGACGCCGGCGCCGGCCAACAATACCTGGACCATCGCGGTGCGCAAGGACGTGGCGGAGAAAGGAAAGCTGACCTCGCTTGCGGATTTGAGTCGCTACCTGAAAGAGAAGGGTGACTTTAAGCTTGCGGCTTCCGCTGAGTTTATTGAGCGTCCGGACGCGCTGCCGGCGTTTGAAAAAGCCTATGATTTCAAACTGGATCAGGCCCAGCTGCTCTCTCTGGCGGGCGGTGATACCGCGGTGACCATCAAAGCCGCTGCGCAGCAAACGTCGGGTGTTAATGCGGCGATGGCTTACGGCACCGACGGCCCGGTCGCGGCGCTTGGCCTGCAAACCTTAACCGATCCAAAAGGCGTACAGCCGATTTACGCCCCGGCACCTGTCGTGCGGGAAGCGGTACTTAAAGCGTACCCGGATATTGCTGAATGGCTCAAACCGGTCTTCGAAAAGCTGGATGCAAAAACGCTGCAACAGCTGAATGCCAGCATTGCCGTTGAGGGACTGGATGCCAAAAAAGTGGCCGCCGATTTCCTGAAACAACAAGGGCTTGTGAAGTAACAGGACAGGGCTGTGCCAATAAAATGTCATAACCGCGTACTGCTGCTGTTGGCCTGTGTGGCCATCGCGGCGGTCGCGCTACCGTTTGTGAATGTGGCCCCGAATCGCCTGATGTCGGGGGAGAGTCGCTCGCTCTGGCAGGTCTGGTCATTTACGCCGTGGTTACTGGTGACGGCACTGGGCGCGTGGGTTGCGTTGTCGCTCTGGCAAGGACGCACGGCTCAGTGGCTGACGTTGTTTCTTTGTGAAGGGCTGTTTATCGCCTTATTCTGGGGAGGCGGGCTTGCAGCAACGCACATGACCTCGGCGGAAAGTCCGCTGGCAAGAACCTCTGTGGGTAGCGGTTTGTGGCTCTGGCTGGCGCTGTGTCTGCTGGCCTGCAGCGATGCTATTCGCCGTCTTATCTCAACATCCGTCTGGCGCTGGATACTCAATGCCCAGATATGGTGTATTCCATTGCTGCTGCTGTTTAGCGGTGAGCTGAATAATCTCTCGCTGTTAAAAGAGTACGCCAACCGTCAGGAGGTGTTTAATGACGCCCTGGCGCAACACCTCACGATCCTCTTCGGTACCCTGATCCCGGCCTTACTGCTCGGCATACCGCTGGGTATGTGGTGCTATCGCCATCCTTCACGTCAGGGCGGGGTGTTTGCCGTACTGAATGTGATTCAGACCATCCCGTCCGTCGCTCTGTTTGGCCTGTTGATTGCTCCGCTGGCCGGGCTGGTGAAGTCGTTCCCGGTGCTGGGAACGATGGGGATCGCCGGAACCGGTTTAACGCCAGCCCTTATCGCGCTGGTGCTCTATGCGCTGCTGCCGTTGGTGCGCGGCGTGGTGGCCGGGCTGAGCCAGGTCGCGCCGGACGTGCTGGAAAGTGCCCATGCCATGGGGATGAGCGCGAGACAATGTTTCTGGAAGATCCAGCTGCCGCTGGCTTTGCCCCTGCTGCTGCGCAGCCTGCGGGTGGTGGCGGTGCAAACCGTTGGTATGGCGGTGATTGCGGCGCTGATTGGCGCGGGCGGCTTTGGCGCGCTGGTTTTCCAGGGGCTGTTGAGTAGCGCCCTGGACCTGGTGTTATTGGGCGTGGTGCCCACGATTGCGCTGGCGGTTGTCATCGACGCGCTGTTTGCCTTATGGCTCACGCTGCTCAGGAGAAGAGCCAATGATTGAATTTCACGATGTCAGTAAAACCTTTGCGGGTCGTCCGGCGGCAAGCCATCTCAACCTGAATTTTGCCGAGGGCGCATTTTCCGTGCTGATTGGCACATCGGGGTCGGGAAAATCCACCACCCTGAAGATGATTAACCGCCTGGTTGAGCATGACAGCGGTCTGATCCGCTTTGCCGGAGAAGAGATCCGCAGCCTGCCTGTGCTGGAGCTGCGTCGTCGTATGGGGTATGCCATCCAGTCCATCGGCCTGTTTCCGCACTGGACGGTCGCGCAGAACATCGCCACCGTGCTGCAGCTGGAGAAATGGTCGCGGGCAAAAACTGCCGACCGGGTTGATGAACTGATGTCTCTGCTCGGGTTAGAACCTGCGCTGCGTGACCGCTACCCGCACCAGCTTTCCGGAGGCCAGCAGCAGCGGGTGGGCGTGGCGCGTGCGCTGGCGGCCAATCCGCAGGTGTTACTGATGGATGAACCCTTCGGCGCGCTGGATCCGGTCACGCGCGCCGCACTGCAGGCGGAAATGACCCGCATTCATCGCATTCTGGGGCGAACAATCATTCTTGTGACGCACGATATTGATGAGGCGCTGCGTCTGGCCGACCATCTGGTGCTGATGGACCATGGCGAGGTGGTGCAGCAGGGGACGCCGCTTGAGCTGCTGACCTGGCCGAAGAACGATTTTGTGCGTGAGTTTTTTGGCCGCAGCGAGCTGGGCGTCAGGCTGCTCTCGCTGCGTACGGTCAGCGACTATATGCGTCGACAGGACGCGACGGTGCGTGGCGAGCCTCTGCAGGAACAGATGAGCTTGCGGGATGCGCTTTCGGCGTTTGTTGCCCGTCAGTGTGAAGTGTTGCCCGTTGCGGATGCCCGGGGCGCGCCAAGTGGCACCCTGCATTTTCGCGATCTGCTGGCAGGGGAGGTGACACGTGAAGGCACTTCGTGATCCGCTGCTCTGGCTGGTCGTGCTCTTTGTCGCTTTGCTGTTCCTGATGCCGCACAGCGCGGCGCTGTTTAGCACGCTTTTCCCCGACTTACCGCGCCCGGTGTATCAGCAGGAGAGTTTTATTAATCTCGCCCTGGCCCATCTCTGGCTGGTGGTGCTCTCAAGTGCCATCGCTATTGTACTGGGCGTGGGGGCGGGCATCGCGGTCACGCGGCCCGCGGGCCGGGAGTTTCGCCCGCTGGTGGAGACCATTGCGGCGATTGGCCAGACGTTTCCGCCGGTGGCGGTACTGGCGATTGCAGTGCCGGTGATGGGCTTTGGTCAGCAACCGGCCATCATTGCGCTGATTTTATACGGTGTGTTGCCCATTTTGCAGGGTACGCTGGCCGGTATTGTGGCGGTACCTGCGTCGGTACTGAGCGTTGCTGAAGGGATGGGGATGAGTCGCGCAGAGCGGCTGCGCAAAGTTGAACTCCCCCTGGCGGCACCGGTCATCCTTGCGGGGATCCGCACGTCGGTGATCATCAATATCGGGACGGCGACCATTGCGTCGACGGTGGGAGCCAATACCCTGGGAACGCCGATTATCATCGGCTTAAGCGGGTTCAATACGGCCTATATTGTGCAGGGGGCGTTGCTGGTCGCGCTGGCGGCAATCGTCGTCGATCGCATTTTTGAGCGTCTGGCGCAGTATCTCAGCCGACACCGCCACGAACAATAAACGAATACCCGGCCAGCATCACGCCGCCGATACCGCTTACGGCCATCAGAACAAAAAGGGTAATTACGGCCAGTTTGGTTGCCTTCATCATGTGCTCCTGTTGTTAACGGAACAATTATACGGTGAAGCGCAGCTGTTAATGAACCATTAAATGCCGTTACGGCTCTTCCGGGCCAAGCGAGTAAACCGGGTAACCATGTTCACGCCATTCCGTCATCAGCTGTTGCTGCGAGGCGGAAGGCACTTCTCCGCACCAGACCAGCAGGGTCTGGCCGTCGAACAATTCAGGGCGAAATTGCGCCAGCGAGTGCACAAGGACGTCAACGCGCCAGCCATTCTGGGTGGCAATCCAGGCCTCCAGCCACAGACGAGTAGTATCGTGCACGTTCCAGCCGACCACCAGCGCGTCTTTTCCGTGCTTGTTCTTCGCCGAGGCAAGGCAGACGGCAATATAGTTGATCAGGACGCCGTCGAGCATACTCAGCAGCGCCTGCAGGGTGGTCTGCTGGCACTGCAGGCGTCGACGGAGCGGGATGAAAAGATGCGTGATCAGCGTTTGCGCGGGATAATCGCGCCCTTGCTCTTTTATCCATGCGCGCAGGCGCTGCAGATTGCCCGCCTGCAGAAGGCGCAGCAACGTTTCCTGTTGTTCGCGCCAGAGAAGCTGCGTATCAGGATCGTCATGGCTGAGCAGGGATTTCACTTTGCCAACCTGCACACCGTTATCGATCCAGCTTTTGATCTCGCGGATCCGGTCGATATCGGCATCGTTGAAGAGACGATGGCCTCCGTCCGTTCTCTGCGGTTTGAGTAATCCATACCGTCGCTGCCATGCCCGTAGCGTGACGGGATTGATATCACAAAGGAGTGCCACTTCACCGATTGTGTAAAGCGCCATATTCGCCCCCTGGCTTACGCGTCCCCAGCTTAACTGTAGTCCCTGTTTACTGAACCAGGAAGAAATGGTTGTTTTTTGCACGAATAATGCGAAGCAGGCGTTAGGTTCGGCAAAAGGTGTGATGCCGGGCACGAATTGCAGCTTTTTTGCCGCGCTTCAAAGAAAGTTTACCGCCAGCAGTGTATGTTACGCGTTTTGAGGGTGTGCGGTTTTGAGTATGTACGAGTTTAATCTGGTGCTGCTGTTGCTTCAGCAGATGTGTGTGTTTCTTGTCATCGCCTGGTTGATGAGTAAAACGCGTCTGTTCATTCCGCTGATGCAAGTTACCGTACGCCTGCCGCACAAGCTGCTCTGCTACGTGACCTTCTCGATTTTCTGCATTATGGGAACCTATTTTGGTCTCCATATCGAAGACTCCATTGCCAATACGCGAGCCATCGGTGCCGTGATGGGCGGGCTTCTTGGCGGCCCAGTGGTCGGTGGGCTGGTCGGGTTAACCGGTGGCCTGCATCGGTATTCGATGGGTGGCATGACGGCGCTGAGCTGTATGATCTCAACGATCGTCGAAGGGCTGCTCGGCGGCCTGGTTCACAGCTATATGATTAAGCGCGGTCGTCCGGATAAAGTCTTTAGCCCGCTCACCGCCGGGGCGATCACCTTTGTCGCTGAAATGGCGCAAATGGCCATCATCTTGCTGATTGCCCGACCGTTTGAAGATGCGCTCCATCTGGTGAGCAATATCGCCGCCCCGATGATGGTGACGAATACCGTGGGTGCTGCGCTGTTTATGCGTATTTTGCTCGACAAGCGCGCCATGTTTGAGAAGTACACCTCGGCGTTTTCCGCGACGGCCCTGAAGGTCGCCGCCTCGACGGAGGGGATCCTGCGTCAGGGCTTTAACGAAGAGAACAGCATGAAGGTGGCGCAGGTGCTTTATAAGGAGCTGGATATCGGCGCGGTGGCGATAACCGACCGTGAACGGTTGCTGGCTTTTACCGGCACGGGCGACGACCACCATCTCCCCGGGAAACCGATCTCCTCCGCCTATACGCTGCGCGCCATTGAAACCGGCGAAGTGGTGTATGCCGACGGCAACGAAGTTCCTTACCGTTGTTCGCTGCACCCGCAGTGCAAACTGGGCTCCACGCTGGTCATTCCGCTGCGCGGGGAAAACCAGCGGGTAATGGGCACCATCAAGCTTTATGAAGCGAAAAACCGTCTGTTCAGCTCTATCAACCGTACGCTGGGAGAGGGCATCGCTCAGCTGCTCTCCGCGCAGATCCTCGCCGGGCAGTATGAGCGTCAGAAAGCGTTGCTGACGCAATCCGAAATTAAACTCCTGCACGCTCAGGTGAATCCGCATTTCCTGTTCAATGCGCTTAATACGCTCAAAGCGGTGATCCGCCGCGACAGCGATCAGGCTGCGCAGCTGGTTCAGTTCCTGTCGACGTTTTTCCGTAAGAACCTTAAGCGTCCGTCCGAGATTGTGACCCTGGCCGATGAAATAGAACATGTTAATGCCTACCTGCAGATTGAGCAGGCCCGCTTCCAGACTCGTCTGCAGGTGTCGTTATCCGTCCCGGATGAGCTGGCGTATCAGCATCTTCCGGCCTTTACCCTGCAGCCTATTGTGGAAAACGCCATTAAACACGGTACGTCACAGCTGTTGGGGATTGGGGAGATCACCATTTCCGCCAGCCGCTTTAACCATCATCTGGTGCTGGATATTGAAGATAACGCCGGGCTTTACGTGCCTTCCACCTCAGGCGGATTAGGGATGAGCCTGGTGGATAAACGCCTGCGCGCGCACTTTGGTGATGACTGTGGCATTACCGTTGCCTGTGAGCCCGACCGATTCACCCGTATTACGTTACGACTGCCGCTGGAGGAAAACGCATGCTAAGAGTGCTGATTGTGGATGATGAGCCGTTAGCACGGGAAAACCTGCGCGTTCTGTTGCAGGAGCAGCCTGACATTGAGATTGTGGGGGAGTGCGCAAACGCCATTGAGGCTATTGGCGCCGTGCACAAACTGCGCCCGGACGTGCTGTTCCTCGACATTCAGATGCCCCGAATTAGCGGACTGGAGATGGTCGGAATGCTCGACCCGGAGCATCGCCCCTACATTGTGTTTTTGACCGCCTTCGATGAGTACGCCGTCAAAGCCTTTGAGGAGCACGCATTCGATTATTTACTGAAACCGATTGAAGAGAAGCGTCTTGAAAAGACCCTCAGCCGTTTGCGCCAGGAGCGCACCGTGCAGGATGTCACGCTGTTGCCGGAAAACCAGCAGCCGCTGAAATTTATCCCCTGCACCGGCCACAGTCGGATTTACCTTCTGCAGATGGACGATGTGGCGTTTGTCAGCAGCCGTTTGAGCGGCGTATTTGTTACCAGCGCGGAGGGGAACGAAGGCTTTACCGAGCTGACGCTGCGGACGCTGGAGAGCCGAACGCCGCTCGTTCGTTGCCATCGCCAGTATCTGGTGAACATGGCGCACCTGAAAGAGATCCGGCTGGAAGACAACGGACAGGCAGAGCTGGTGCTGCGTGCCGGGCAAACCGTCCCCGTCAGTCGCCGCTACCTTAAGAGTTTGAAAGAGGCGATCGGCCTGTAAAACTGGTACACTGCGCCCCATTGCATCATCGACAGTTAAGTTAAAGGCACCCATGCTCAGTAATGATATTCTCCGTAGCCTGCGCTACACCCTGAAAGCAAACAATAATGATATGGTGCGCATTCTTGCGCTTGCTGGCATGGAGTCCACCTCTGCCGGTTTCGACACCTGGATGACAAAAGAGGATGAAGAGGGGTTTGTTCGCTGCCCTGACATTATCCTGTCTGGCTTCCTGAACGGCCTCATCTACGACAAGCGCGGGAAAGATGACTCAGCACCAGAACTGGCGCTTGAGCGTCGGGTGAATAACAACACGGTGCTGAAAAAGCTGCGTATCGCGTTTTCACTGAAAACAGACGACATTCTGGCGATTATGACAGAGCAGAAGCACCGCGTGTCGATGCCGGAGATCACCGCCATGATGCGTGCGCCGGACCATAAGAACTACCGCGAGTGCGGCGACCAGTTTTTGCGTTATTTTTTACGCGGACTGACTCACCGGGTGCATCACGCTAAGCCGTGAGTGGTACCAGGGCGTGAAGGATGAAGAGGCAAAAAAAAGCCGGAGATTATCTCCGGCTTTTTTATTATTTCACCTGCTGACCTGGTTTGGCGCCTTCATCAGGGCTTAACAGGAAGATATCTTTCCCGCCAGGACCTGCCGCCATCACCATGCCTTCCGAGATGCCGAAGCGCATTTTGCGCGGTGCCAGGTTGGCGACCATCACGGTCTGACGACCAATCAGCACCTGCGGATCAGGATAGGCAGAACGGATTCCGGAGAAGACGTTACGCTTCTCACCGCCCAGATCCAGCGTCAGGCGCAGCAGTTTGTCCGAGCCTTCGACAAATTCCGCGTTTTCAATCAGCGCGACACGCAGATCGACTTTGGCGAAATCATCAAAGGTAATGGTCTCCTGAATCGGATCGTCTGCCAGCGGGCCGGTCACCGGCGCAGCGGCAGCCTTCACCTCTTCTTTAGACGCTTCCACCAGGGATTCTACCTGCTTCATCTCGATGCGGTTGTACAGCGCCTTGAAGGTATTCACCTTGTGACCGAGCAGCGGCTGCTGGATAGCATCCCAGGTCAGCTCGGTGTTGAGGAACGCTTCAGCGCGGGAGGCCAGCTGTGGCAGTACCGGCTTCAGCCAGGTCATCAGCACGCGGAACATGTTCAGGCCCATGGTGCAGATCGCCTGCAGGTCGGCGTCGCGGCCTTCCTGTTTCGCGACAACCCACGGTGCCTGCTCGTCAACGTAGCGGTTAGCCACGTCAGCCAGCGCCATGATTTCACGAATCGCTTTACCGAACTCACGGCTTTCCCAGGCTTCGCCAACCGCCGCGGCGGCGTCGGTGAAGGTTTTGTACAGCTCAGGATCGGCCAGTTCGGCAGACAGCACGCCGTCGAAACGCTTGGCGATAAAGCCCGCGTTACGGGAAGCCAGGTTGACGACTTTGTTGACGATGTCGGCGTTCACGCGCTGCACGAAATCTTCCAGGTTCAGGTCGATATCGTCGATGCGGGAAGAGAGCTTCGCCGTGTAGTAATAACGCAGGCTGTCCGCGTCGAAGTGGTTCAGCCAGGTGCTGGCTTTGATGAACGTACCGCGAGATTTGGACATCTTCGCGCCGTTGACCGTCACATAGCCGTGCACAAACAGGTTGGTTGGTTTACGGAAGTTACTGCCTTCCAGCATCGCCGGCCAGAACAGGCTGTGGAAGTAAACAATGTCTTTGCCGATAAAGTGATACAGCTCGGCGTCGGAATCTTTCTTCCAGTATTCGTCAAAGCTGACGGTGTCGCCGCGCTTGTCGCACAGGTTCTTGAAGGAACCCATGTACCCGATTGGCGCATCCAGCCAGACGTAGAAGTATTTACCCGGTGCGTTCGGAATTTCGAAACCGAAGTACGGTGCATCGCGGGAGATATCCCACTGCTGCAGACCGGATTCGAACCACTCCTGCATTTTATTCGCGACCTGCTCCTGCAGCGCGCCGCTGCGGGTCCACGCCTGCAGCATTTCGCTGAAGGACGGCAGGTCGAAGAAGAAGTGCTCGGAATCACGCATTACCGGTGTGGCACCCGAAACAACAGATTTCGGATCGATAAGCTCGGTCGGGCTGTAGGTTGCGCCGCACACTTCGCAGTTATCGCCATACTGATCCGGTGATTTACATTTCGGGCAGGTACCTTTGACAAAGCGGTCCGGGAGGAACATGCCTTTTTCCGGATCGTACAGCTGAGAGATGGTGCGGTTTTTAATAAAACCGTTCTCTTTCAGGCGAGAGTAGATCAGCTCCGACAGCTCACGGTTTTCGTCGCTGTGCGTGGAGTGATAGTTGTCATAGCTGATGTCAAAGCCTGCAAAATCGGTCTGATGCTCCTGACTCATTTCGGCAATCATCTGCTCTGGGGAGATCCCCAACTGCTGCGCTTTCAGCATGATCGGCGTGCCGTGGGCATCGTCCGCGCAGATGAAGTTAACCTCGTGGCCGCGCATTCGCTGGTAACGGACCCAGACATCAGCCTGGATATGCTCCAGCATGTGGCCGAGGTGGATTGAGCCGTTGGCGTACGGCAGTGCGCACGTTACCAGAATTTTCTTCGCGACTTGAGTCATAGTAGGCATTACTTCTTTTAACTGTGAAAAGGGTTTTTGATATTACCAAAAGGGGCATTATTAAGTAAGCACAAACCACGGCCTTTCAGGTAAACTTGTTCATCTAAGGTCTTATTCACAAGAACAAAGGAGTCGGGATGAGTTCTCAATCCCAGGCCAAATCACCGGAAGCCTTAAGAGCAATGGTCGCCGGGACGCTGGCTAACTTTCAGCATCCAACCCTGAAGCACAATCTCACCACGCTGAAAGCGTTACACCATGTCGCATGGCTGGACGATACGCTGCATATTGAGCTGCAGATGCCCTTCGTCTGGACCAGCGCGTTCGACGCGCTGAAAGAGCAAACCAGCTCTGAGCTGCTGCGCATTACCGGCGCGAAAGCCATTGACTGGAAGCTGACCCACAGCATCGCCACCCTCAAGCGTGTGAAAAACCACCCGGGCGTGAACGGCGTGAAAAACATCATTGCCGTCAGTTCAGGCAAGGGTGGGGTGGGTAAATCCTCCACGGCGGTAAACCTGGCGCTCGCGCTGGCAGCCGAAGGGGCGAAAGTCGGTATTCTGGACGCCGATATTTACGGACCGTCTGTGCCTAACATGCTGGGCGCGGAAAACCAGCGCCCAACCTCGCCGGATGGCACGCACATGGCACCGATCATGGCCCATGGTCTGGCAACCAACTCCATTGGTTATCTGGTGACTGACGATAACGCCATGGTGTGGCGTGGCCCGATGGCCAGCAAAGCGCTGATGCAGATGCTGCAGGAGACAATGTGGCCCGATCTGGATTATCTGGTGCTGGATATGCCGCCGGGCACCGGTGACATTCAACTGACGCTGGCGCAAAACATTCCGGTCACGGGAGCGGTCGTGGTGACCACCCCGCAGGACATCGCGCTGATCGACGCCAAAAAAGGCATCGTGATGTTCGAGAAAGTGGACGTGCCGGTGCTGGGTATTGTCGAGAACATGAGCATGCATATCTGCAGCAACTGCGGACACCATGAGCCTATCTTTGGCACCGGTGGGGCAGAAAAACTGGCTGCGCAGTATCACACCCAACTGCTTGGGCAGATGCCGCTGCACATCTCGCTGCGTGAAGATCTGGACAGCGGGAAGCCGACGGTCGTCAGCCGTCCGGACAGCGAATTTGCAGAGATGTATCGACAGCTGGCGGGGCGCGTTGCGGCGCAGCTTTACTGGCAGGGCGAAGTCATCCCGAGTGAAATTGCGTTTCGCGCGGTGTGAGTGCTTTAGTCTGAATTGCCGGGCGGCGTTTGCGCCTGACCCGGCCTACGGAAATAACGTGTTGTAGGCCGGCTCAGCGAAGCGTCACCCGCGTTTAACGCTGTACGTAATGCATTAAAAAGTACTCACCTTCCGGCGAGTCACCCTTCGCTTCAATATGCCAGCCGTGGCGCTGGTAAAAGGCAACAGCCCGGTCATTCTTTACCAGACACTTCAGCGAACCCGTACTGGTGAACGCGTTTTGCACCTGTTCAAGGAGCAAATGACCGACGCCCAGACCTTGATACTGCGGATCGACAAACAGATTATGCAGGAAATTGTCGTTCGTCCACACCGAAGCAAAACCCAGTCGATGCCCGTCCTGAACGGCCACCCAAATCACTTCGTCGCGGGTTGCCGCGTCAAAGTCTTCAAGCTGCCACTCGGAACCGTCCAGCCATGGCCAGGCCTCGCGCCGCGCGTGGAGATAGAGTGTTCGCAAAAAGGGGCGATCGCTCTCCTGCCAGGGCCGAATTAAAATGTCATTAGCGGTGATAGAAGATATCTCCATTGTAGGCTTTGTAGATTTTGCCATCTGCATCGCCAATCAGGACGTAGTTCTCGCCCATATAGGTCCAGTGGGTACCCGCATCCGGGGCCGGCAGGTTACGCAGCTGGTACTGTTTAATGGTGTACTCAGGCGTTTGATACTGCGCCGGTGCGGTGTCGCCAATCTTGAATTTGGTGAAATCAGCGATGAACTCTTGTTCCTCATAGGCTTTAATGCCTGATGGCGCAGCGGCGGTTTGCGGGGCAGAAAACGCGGAACCCGCCAGAGACAGTAATACACCCAGAAGCAGCAATTTACGCTTAGCCATTTTTTCTCCAGTGATATCGTTACAGATACTTTTCGTCTGCGGGTTCATGGAACGCGAGGCAGACAGTCCATTTTAAGTACCAAAGCATGGTGTGTTTGAAAAAAAATGTAACAAAAGTGGACGGTTTTGTGTAGTCGTAATGACGCGCGCAGTATCACTACAGTCAATATCTCCCGAATTTGATATTTCCAATATTTATTATTTCATTAATCAATTCTGAAAATACCTTCTCACTTCGCAAATGGACTGTTCAACGCATGCTTTCCCACGTAAGAACATTTAATATCGCCTCCGTATGACATCAATCTCTTTCCATTTTTTTCAAAAGAATGGGAACGATTTTGCTTTTTTTATCGCCAGGAAGGGAAACGTTGTCTGTTTTTTGTAATACGTCCGCTAAAACAATAACCCGTTGAAAATTTTAATGTAAATGAATTTATTTTTTATCTGTTTAACAACAAACACAACAATAAAAGAACTTTTTATATAAATGAAAAATACAATGCTATTTTCACTTTTATTTCTTTCAGTCGGCCAGTTAACTGGTTGCGTATTTTCGCCAGGTCAGGATCTCAGCATTACCGGGAAAAAAGTCATGACTGACGGAGAAACAAATTATCAGCTCGATCAACACGTGGAAATTTATCCCCTGACCCCGGCGCTCATTGAAAGATTGCGACCGCCTGTCCTCAAATCTCAGGCAAATCCTACTCTGGATGAGCAGGTTAAAAACTGGGAATACCGCATAGGCACCGGCGACATCCTGACGGTCACCGTCTGGGATCATCCGGAATTAACCACGCCCGCAGGGCAGTATCGTACCGCGAGTGACGCGGGTAACTGGGTGAATGCGGATGGAACGCTCTTCTACCCCTACGTCGGAAAACTGCATGTTGCAGGCAAAACGGTCGCGCAGGTGCGTGAAGCAATCACCGCGCAACTGGAGAAGGTTATTGAGAGCCCGCAGGTGGATGTCAGCGTGGCGTCTTTCCGCTCACAAAAAGCCTATGTGACAGGAGAGGTGGCAAAATCAGGCCAGCAACCGATAACCAATATCCCGTTGACGGTAATGGACGCGGTCAACGCCGCAGGTGGGCTTTCAGCGGATGCCGACTGGCGTAACGTGGTCCTCACGCATAATGGCCAGGACGCGCGCCTTTCGCTCTATGCGCTGATGCAGCACGGTGATTTAAGCCAGAATAAGCTGCTGTATCCGGGCGATATCCTCTTTGTTCCGCGTAACGATGCCTTAAAAGTGTTCGTGATGGGCGAGGTGGTGAAGCAGAGCACGCTGAAGATGGATCGTAGCGGAATGACCCTGGCGGAAGCCCTGGGGAATGCAGGCGGGCTGGATCAGAATATGGCCGATGCAACCGGGATTTTTGTTATTCGTTCGGTAGCGAAAAAAGGGGCGACGGACAAAATTGCCAATATCTATCAGCTCAATGCGAAGGATGCCTCCGCGATGGTACTGGGGACGGAATTCCAGCTGGAACCGTATGACATTGTCTACGTCACCACCGCGCCGTTGTCACGCTGGAATCGCGTGATCACACAGCTGGTACCCACCATCAGCGGTGTCCATGACCTGACCGAAACCGTCCGCTTCATCCGTTCATGGCCGCAATAATGTTCAACTCAATCTTAGTGGTTTGCACCGGCAATATTTGCCGTTCGCCGATGGGGGAGCGGCTGTTGCGACAACAGCTGCCCGGCAGACTTGTGACATCGGCTGGGATTTACGGATTTGAAGGACGCCCGGCGGATGCAACTGCACGGGAGGTGGCCCGGTGTTACGGCGTTTCGCTGGAGGGGCACGTGGCACGCAAGATGACGCGCAGCATGTTGCAAACTTCCGATTTAATTCTGGTGATGGAGCCGGAGCACCTGCGTTTTATTGCCGCTGTGTCGCCCGAATGTCGCGGAAAATCGCTGCTGTTTGGCCAATGGCTGGAAAACAGGGACATTCCCGATCCTTACCGCAAAAGTCGTGAAGCGTTTGAATATGTTTTCGGGCAGCTGGTAAAAGCCAGTCAGGAATGGGCTCGTCGTGTGGGTCAAAAAGGAATGAAGCGTTAATGTCTTCTCATACATCAGACAAATACGGTGCTGCCGCACCGCACAGTAATGAAATCGATCTTATGCAGCTACTTGCTGAGATGATTGATCACCGCATGCTAATCGGGCTGGTCACGCTCCTGTTTACGGTGTGCGCGGGGCTCTACGCGTTTAGCGCCACGCCGGTCTACCAGGCGGATGCCCTGGTACAAATAGAAGCAAAGCAGGACAACTCGTTGCTTAAAAGCTTAAGCCAGTTTGGGTCTGACCTTTCACCCGACGCTGAACCTGAACTGTTGCTGCTTAAATCGCGCATGATCCTGGGGGGAACCGTTGATAATCTGGGGCTGACATATCAGGTAACACAGCGCGTTCTCCCGGTTGTGGGGCGCCTCTGGGAACGTCTACGCGGCAGCAAACCGGGCAACATGACGATAGGTGAGCTTACCCTGCCCCAGCAGGAGGGGAAACCGCAAGCGGTTGTCCTGACCGTGCTGGGGCAGGGCCGGTATCGTCTGGAAGGGGAGACGCTTAAGGCTGACGGTAGGGTTGGCAAACGGCTGGTGAAAGACGGGATCACGCTTCTGGTGACCTCGCTCAGCGCGGAGCCGGGGACCCAATTTACCCTTCAAGCCTTTACCAGGCTTGAGGCAATTAACGCGCTGCAGAAGAGACTTTTTGTCGCGGAATCCGGTAAACAGAGCGGTATGATCACCCTGACGCTGACGGGTGAAGACCCGGACAGGATAGCGGTGGTGCTCAATACGATTGCAGAAAATTATCTCAGCCAGAATATTGCGCGCCAGGAGGCACAGGATTCCCGAAGTCTGGCGTTTTTGCAGGAGCAGTTACCTAAGGTCCGTCACGAACTGGATGAGGCCGAAGCACGACTGAATGCCTATCGGGCGCAGCGCGATTCCGTCGACTTATCCCTTGAGGCGAAGTCCGTACTGGATCAGGTCGTTAACGTGGAAAATCAGCTCAACGAACTGACCTTTCGTGAGGCAGAGGTTTCTCAGCTTTTCAAAAAGGATCACCCGACCTATCGCGCATTACGGGAGAAGCGACAAACGCTCGAAGAGGGACGCGCGCGCCTGAACAGCCGGGTTTCATCTATGCCTTCTACCCAGCAGGAAGTGTTGCGCCTGAGCCGTGATGTTGAGTCCGGGCGTACCATTTACCTGCAGCTGCTGACACGCCAACAGGAACTGAACATTTCACGCTCCAGCGCCATCGGCAACGTGCGGATCATTGATACCGCGGTTACGCAACCTGAGCCAATAAAGCCCCGTAAAGCGCTTATTATTCTGCCTGGCGTGCTGCTAGGGCTGATGGTCTCCATGGGTTGGGTGTTGGTTCGTACTGCCTGTCGGCGAGGGATCACCTCGTCAGAGCAAATAGAAGAGCAGGGGATGCCGGTTCTGGCGACGCTGCCGCGCTCGGTCTGGCTGTGGAAAAAAACGCATTTGCGCCGAAAGCACTTTTTGGCGCCCCACGGGAAACACAAAACTTCGGATATCCCCTTCCTGCCCACAGACCGGCCAGCGGATATGTTTGTTGAAGCGATGCGCGGACTGCGTACCAGCCTGCACTTCACGATGATGGACGCCTCAAACCAGATCGTGGTGATTACGGGCCCCACGCAGAATTGCGGCAAAACGCTGGTCAGCACGTCACTGGCATCAATAGCGGCTCAGGCCGGAAAACGGGTGCTCTTTATCGATGCGGATATGCGTAAAGGCTATGTGCATAATCTCTTTAAGCTGAACAACCATCACGGATTATCCGCTGTCCTTGAGGGAAATGTGGCGTGGCAGGAGGCGATCCAGCGCGTTGATAAGGCGGGATTTGATGTTCTGACCTGCGGTCCTCAGCCGTTACGTCCCGCGGAGCTGCTCATGGGAGAACGCTTCCAGGAGGTGATGTCGGGGATGAACGCACACTATGACGTTGTTATCGTTGATACACCGCCGGTGCTGGCCGTGACCGATGCGGTGCTGATTGCCAGAGTGGCCGCAACCACGTTACTGGTTGCCCGCTTTGGTAAAACCAACGTGAAAGAGACGGAAAACTGTGTAAAGCGTCTGCAGCAGATGGGTGTGCAGGTGAACGGTGCCATTCTCAATGATATCGTGAAATCTGCGGCGCTGTATTACAGCGCGGGGTATAGCCATTTCGACTACGGCTATACCCCGAAGGAAAAGAGGCGTGAGGGTTAGTGCTTCACCAGCGTGGCGAAGTAATACACCAGGGGAATGGCGAGGATCCAAAGACCGACGGGGATATCGCGCCATTTCCCGGCAATCGCTTTGATAACGATATAAAACAGCAGCCCGCCCGCAATACCGGTCCCGAAACTGTTGGCAATCAGCGTAATCATCACCATCATCAACACCGGCAAGCCGTCGGTGAAGTTCGCCAGATCAACCTTACGTAAACCGCTAAACATATTCAGCCCGATGAGGATCAGGGCGGGCGCCGTGGCTTCTTTCGGGATCATCAGCGCCACAGGGGTAAACAGCAGCATCAGCAGGAACATTACCGCCGCGGCCAGCGCGGTCATGCCGGTTTTGCCGCCGGCTTCCGCGGCTGCGGACGATTCAATCAGCGCCGTGGCGGCAGGAATGCCTACCCACGGGCCAATCGCGGCGGCAATGGAGTCCACCATAAACGGGCGGTTAATGTTTGGCATATTGCCTTCTTCATCCAGCAGCCCTGCTTCCCCGCCCACCGCCAGCGTTGTTCCCATGGTGGAGAAAAACTCGGAGGCGAAGAAGACAAACAGGAATGGCAGAAAGGCAATATTCAGCGCGCCCAGCATATCGACATGCCCGAGGACGGGAGCGATGGAATGGGGCACATCGATAAAACTGGCGGGTAATTTCGTGACGCCCATCGGAATACCCACGAGGGTCGCGAGCAGGATAGCCCACAGGATCGCACCCGGAATACGACGAGCCTGCAGGCCGATAGCCAGGAACAGGCCGAGCAACGCCACCAGCGCACCGGGTGATAAAAAATCTCCCAGCATCAGTGCGTTCGTTTTGGCATTCGCCAGCACCAGCCCGGCGTTGCGGAAACCGAGTACGGCGACAAACAGCCCGATGGAGGCCGTCAGCCCCAGCTTGATGGACTGCGGCACCGAGCGGGTCACCACTTCACGCAGGCCAAACCGGGTCAGCAGGAAGAATAAAATCCCCGACCAGCAGGCGATACCCAGACCAATTTGCCAGCCAATGCCTTCACTGCCCGCAAGCGTCACCCCGACCAGCACCGAGCCACCAATTCCTGGCCCGACGATAAACGGCAGGTTGGCGTAAAACGCCATCAGCAGCGTCCCGGCAACGAAGACCAGAATGGTGCCCGTGGTCGCGGCGCCTTTGTCCATTCCTCCCACGGCCAGCAGCCCCGGGATCACCACCAGCAAATAGGCGGCGGCGAGAAAACCGGTGATACCCGCCAGGCACTCGGTGCGCACGGTGCTCCCGCGTGCACCGAGTGCAAAACGACGTTCAAGCCAGCGCCCTGGTGCTGGCGAATTCACGGTATTGTCGGCCATTATCCGGCTCTCCTTCGGTATTATTGTGTGTTGTCCGGGGTTTCCCGGTAAGAAATCAGCGGATCGACAATCTGGCGCGTGCTGCCATCGGTCAGTCCAAGATCGGTCAAATGTGGCCCGGCATTACAGGCAAGGCAGGTTCCTTCGATGGCCTTAAAGACACGATACGGCGGTTCCCAGTCGGCAATCAGACTGCTGCGATCGCGCAGCGTCCTGAACTGCAGCGCCAGCTCGGCAGGTGGCAGTTCCGACAGCATGCCCGCAATCGGCATGGCAACGTGGGCAATCACGTCACCCTGTTGCGCCAGCGCCATGCCACCACCGCTGTTGATAAGCGTATTGGCAGCCAGCGCCATATCGTTCGGATCGCGGCCCAGAACCACCAGGTTGTGAGAGTCGTGCGAGTAGCTGGTGGCAATCGCCCCACGCAGTTCCCCCCAGCCTTCAAGCAGGGCAATTTGCGGTTTTGCTGCATGACGGGCATGGCGATGCTGAACCCAGATCAGGCTAAAACCGTCCGGGATCTGCACGCACCCGTTGCGCACCTGCACATCTGTTTCACCCCAGCGGGTAAAGCGCGCGCCGCAGATGTGGCGCAAGCGAGCCACGCCATGGTTCGCGTTGCCAATACGCATGCAAAAATCATCAGCGGTCAGGGCAGACAACCGTACGGTATCACGCGGCAACGTAAGAGGCGTATCAGCAACGGGTTCGAGCGTTGCCCCGTCCCGGGCAATCAGCTTTCCGGCGACGTAGACCTGGCGCGCCGTCAGTTTATCCAGCGAGTCAAACACCACCAGATCCGCGCGACGCCCGGCGGCAATCAGCCCCAGGTCGTTACGCTGCAGGCGAATGGCCGCATTGAGCGTTGCAAAACGCAGTGCGTCGGTGGCCGCTAATCCATGTTCAATCAGCAGGTTCAGCAGCGCGATAATCCCGCCTTTTTCCATGAGGATGTCTGGCGGAACATCATCGGTGCAAACCGTGATGTGAGACGAAAGATGGGGGAGCGTTTTCAGGGCGCTGACAATATCGGGCAGCAGATAAGGGTGCGAACCGCGGATCTCCAGCGTCAGCCCGGCACGCAGTTTTTCCAGCGCATCGTCAGCCGACGTTAACTCATGGTCAGAAGTCACGCCTGCTGCCAGATAAGCCTGTAAATCCGCACCGCTGAGACCGCGGGCATGGCCTTCAATCAGCTTTCCGCTGTCGAGTCCGGCCTGCATAATTTCAAGCATACGCTGGCTGCCATTAAGCACCCCGTGCATGTCCATCACTTCAGCCACACCGCGCACTTCCGGCCAGCCGAGCAGGGTGTTCATCTCGTCTCCGGCAAAATCCGCCCCGGACATTTCCAGGCCGGGCGTTGAGGGCACGCTTGAAGGCGCGGCGACCATCACCTGCAGCGGCAGATTGCGGCTGGCCTCAATGGCAAAACGGACGCCGTCAATGCCCAGCACGTTGGCCAGTTCATGCGGATCCCAGAAGACCGCCGTGGTGCCCTGTGCAAGCACAATCTCCGCGTAGCGGGCGGGCATAAGATGGGAGCTTTCAAGGTGGACGTGGGTATCCATCAGCCCTGGCGACAGAAACTGGTTGTTCAGCGCGTGGGTCTCATGTGCGTCGTTGCGGCTGCCGCGCGGATGGACGCTGGCAATCAGTGATCCCACGATACCGACATCCGCTTCGCGGATCTCCCCGGTGACCATATCCACAATACGGGTATCGGTGAGCAGCAGGTCAAAGGGCATTTCGCCTCGTGCAGCCTGAACGGCGCGGCGTCGGGTTTCAGCAGTCATGCAATTAACAGTTCCAGCATCAAAATAATGACGCTACTCTATGCACACGGCAAACGTTTGCCCAGCTGATAAAATTTATCGCCCGATAACCCCGGGTTATTCTGTGACGCGTGTAATGGATAATCATGACGGAACCCTGGCAGCGCTTGCCCGCGCTCTCTCTTCGACAGCTACAGTATTTTGTCACTCTGGCGCAGCTGCGTCATTTTACTGATACCGCCAGCAAACTGGCTATCAGCCAGCCGGCGCTCAGCAGTGCGTTGCGGCAAATCGAGACGGTGCTTGGGGGCAAACTGGTTAACCGGACCGCCTCGGCCGTGACGTTGACGGAGCTTGGCAATGCCATCCTGCCGCACGCGCAGCGGGTGCTCAGCGTGGCGCAGCTTGCGTTTGACGACATGCAGCACATTGTTCAGGCGGGCGGAGAAGGTACGGTGCGTATCGGGCTGATCCCTTCCGTGAGTTCGCTGCTGTTCCCCTTGTTGCCCCGAACGCTCGCGCAGGCTTTTCCCCGCCTCAGGGTGGAATTTCACGATCAAACCAACGATGCGCTGGTGGCCCAGCTGCTGAAAGGGCAGATTGATTTCGGCATTGGTGCGCTCGATAACTCGGTTCCCGACCAGCTGAACGTGTTTCCCTTACAGGATGACCCGTTTGTCGCGGTCATTCACAGCGACGATCCGCTGGCCGCGTCGGCGCACCTGCCCTGGAAGCAACTGGCAGGGCGGGATATCGCCGTGTTCTCAAAAGGTAATATTCAGCGTCTGGTTGCGGCGCTCGCGGAAAGCCACCGTTTGTCGTTGCCGACACGCTATCAGGTGGACTACATCGAAACTTTGTATGGTCTGGTGCGCTCGAAACTCGCCGTGGCGATTTTACCGCAGCTCTATACCACGCACCTCCAGGACCCGCAGCTCAGGGT
This sequence comes from Enterobacter ludwigii, assembly GCF_001750725.1. Taxonomy (NCBI): domain Bacteria; kingdom Pseudomonadati; phylum Pseudomonadota; class Gammaproteobacteria; order Enterobacterales; family Enterobacteriaceae; genus Enterobacter; species Enterobacter ludwigii. The sequence goes on along the minus strand of NZ_CP017279.1, from coordinate 2,373,875 downwards.
GGTACATCTTCAACAACCGGCCCTGGCCCGCACGGTGGCGTTAATGCGCGCCCCGCAGCCGCTTCCTCCGCTTATCGAATCCTGCTTTACGCTGATGGCCGACACGTTGCGAACGAAATGACCCGACACTTCTTTACAGCGTGATGGCGCATTGCTCGCTAAGATGACCGTCGATTCATCAAGAGGTCACAATGGAAAACCGCAAATTCAGTCGACTGCGCCGCTGGGCGCGGGAAGGAATCATCTTCTTTCTGCTCGCGCTGGCCGTAATGTGGGGCGTGGATCAATACCGCAAGCCCACACTCCCCGCCAGCTTTAGCGCTGCACCGATGCACAGCATCGACGGAAAGAGCCACGATATAACGGCACTCAGCCAGGAACGCCCGCTGCTGATATACGTATGGGCAACCTGGTGCAGCATCTGCCGGTTTACGACGCCCTCGGTCAATACGCTGGCAGAACAGGGTGGCAACGTCGTGAGTATCGCCATGCGTTCCGGCGACGATGCAAAGCTGGCGCGCTGGGTCGACAAGAAACACCTGGTCATGCCGGTGGTTAACGATGCCAACGGTGCGCTGTCGCAGGCGTGGCAGGTGAGCGTAACACCGACGCTGGTGATCGTGTCGAAGGGGAAAGTGGTCAGTACTACTACGGGGTGGACAAGTTACTGGGGAATGAAGCTCAGACTGTGGTGGGCAGGGCTGTAAAGAGAGCCCCTCTTCCGGCGGAAGAGGGGCTGGATATTACTTCGCCAGAACTTCCTGTGCGGTACGCTCAACCAGCGACAGCAGGACTTTAATGTCCTCCAGGGTCACGGTTGGGTTCAGCAGAGTCAGCTTCAGGCAGGTGACGCCGTTATGCTCGGTCACGCCGACGTTAGCACGGCCGGATTCCAGCAGCGCATCACCAATTTTCTGGTTCAGCAGGGCGATACCCGCGTTGTCCATCTGTACCTGTCCACGGAAGCGGAACAGTACGCTTGCCAGCTGCGGCTGCATAACCAGTTCCAGAGCAGGCTGCTCTTTCACGTAAGCCGCAACCTGCTGTGCCAGCGTAACACCGTGATCGATGATCGCCGCGTATTGTTCCTGACCCAGCGCTTCCAGGCTCATCCACAGCTTCAGCGCGTCGAAACGACGGGTCGTCTGCAGAGATTTGGACACCAGGTTAGGCACGCCAGCTTCTTCATCGAACTCAGAGTTCAGATAGGCCGCCTGATAGCGCATCAGCTCATAGTGGCGCGCTTCTTTGAGCAGGAACGCACCGCAGCTGATGGTCTGGAAGAACTGCTTGTGGAAGTCCAGAGTAACGGAATCCACCAGCTCGATACCGTCCAGATAGTGACGATACTGCTCGGACATCAGCAGCGCGCCGCCCCAGGCCGCATCAACGTGTACCCAGATATTCTGTTTCGCCGCCAGTTCAGCAATGGCACGCAGCGGATCGATTGCACCTGCATCGGTAGTACCGGCAGTAGCAACAATCGCCAGGATCTGCTCGCCATTAGCATTGCACTGCTCAATTTTCGCTGCCAGATCGTTGAGATCCATGCGCGAGAATTCATCCGTTTTCACCTGCACGACGGACTGGTAGCCCAGACCCATCAGCGCCATGTTCTTCTGCACGGAGAAGTGTGCGTTTTCAGAGCACAGCACGCGGATTTTACGCAGATCGCCAACCAGGCCGTCCTGCTGAACGGAATGACCCTGACGCGCGAAGAACGCATCACGGGCCAGCATCAGACCCATCAGGTTGCTCTGCGTGCCGCCGCTGGTGAACACACCGGCGTCGCCAGCCTGATAACCCACGCGGGTACGCAGCCATTCGATCAGCTTGATCTCAATGATGGTTGCGGACGGGCTTTGATCCCAGGAGTCCATGCTCTGGTTAGTGGCGTTAATCAGTACTTCCGCCGCCTGGCTAACCACCAGGCTTGGGCAGTGCAGGTGCGCCACACACTGCGGGTGATGAACGGACAGGCTGTCTTTCAGGAAGAACTCCACGGCGCGTTCAATCGCCGCTTCGTTGCCCAGCCCTTTCGGGTTGAAATCCAGCTTAATACGGTCGCGCAGTTCCGCGACCGTTTTGCCCTGATACATCTCAGGCTGTTTCAGCCACTGCATCACAGCCTGAGTGCTTTGTTCAATCGCCTGCTGGTAAGCTTCAATGCTCTGCGCAGAGGAGAACAAAATTGGGTTTGAATCTGACATCGTGTTCAACAACTCCGGTTACGCCGGGCGAACGCCCGCAGCAAGCAGCGCCTGCTCGAATTTATCCAGGAAGACTTTCAGCTCATCATCGCTGATCAGCAGGGAAGGCAGCAGACGCAGAACAATACCGTTGCGACCACCGCGCTCCAGAATCAGGCCGGCTTCGAAGCACTTCTTCTGAATCAGTGCAGACAGCTCGCCATCACCCGGGTAGCAACCCATGTGGTCTGCCGCTTCGTGTGGCTTAACGATCTCAATCCCGATCATCATGCCCAGGCCGCGAACGTGACCGATAACCGGATAGCGTTTCGCCATCTCGTTCAGCTGGCCTTTCAGCCATTCGCCCTGCGCGGCCACTTTGCCCGCGATATTCTGGTCTTTCAGGATTTTCAGCGTTGTCAGACCGGTTGCCATTGCCAGCTGGTTGCCGCGGAAGGTACCGGTGTGGTGGCCTGGTGCCCACGCATCGAACTGTTTTTTGATGCCGAGTACCGCCAGTGGCAGACCGCCGCCAACCGCTTTAGACATCACGATGATGTCTGGCTCAATGCCCGCGTGTTCGAAGGCGAAGAATTTACCGGTACGGGCAAAGCCAGCCTGAACTTCGTCGAGGATCAGCAGAATGCCGTGTTCCTGAGTCACTTTACGGATGCGCTGCAGCCACTCAACCGGAGCCGGGTTCACGCCGCCTTCACCCTGAACGGCTTCAAGGATCACTGCCGCAGGTTTACGCACGCCGCTTTCAACGTCGTTGATCAGGTTTTCGAAATAGTAGGTCAGCGCTTTCACACCCGCTTCACCGCCGATACCCAGTGGGCAACGGTACTGGTGTGGGTAAGGCATGAACTGCACTTCTGGCATCATACCGTTAACCGCTTCTTTCGGAGACAGGTTGCCGGTAACGGCCAGTGCGCCGTGAGTCATACCGTGGTAACCACCAGAGAAGCTGATGATACCGCTACGACCGGTCACTTTTTTCGCCAGTTTCAGCGCTGCTTCAACGGCATCAGCACCGGATGGACCGGTGAACTGCAGGCAGTACTCTTTGCCCTGACCAGGCAGCAGAGAGAGCAGATATTCTGAGAACGCGTCTTTCAGAGGCGTAGTCAGATCCAGAGTATGTAACGGCAAGCCGCTGGTAATGACATTTTGGATGCTTTTCAGCACATCAGGATGGTTATGTCCAAGCGCAAGGGTGCCTGCGCCTGCTAAACAGTCAAGGTATTCTTTATTGTCTGCATCGGTGATCCACACGCCTTCTGCTTTAGTGATTGCTAAAGGCAGTTTGCGCGGATAACTCCTGACGTTAGATTCAAACTCGGCCTGACGGGCCAGATAGGTTTCGTTGCTTTTGTGGGCATCTACGGTGTCAATACGGACTTTATCCGTCATCATATCACTCCTACAACCGCCGCTTCGTTATGAGCAACGATTGAATAAAAAGTTAAAAAACAGATGGGGGCCTGAAAAAAACGCCGCCAATATAGAGCCTTTTGTCACGAGGCTCAATGGTTAATTTGTTTACTGTTTTATGACATGCGGTACGGGGGAGGGAATATCCTCATTTTAAGAATAAAAATTGCGCTTTATGCCAAACAAAAACAGCCGGTTACGCGTATTTTGTCAGGACTGTAAAAAGAGAGAAAAGTGTGTGACAAATCGTGCCATTGAGGGACGTTAAGGGGGGCAGATAGGCCCTTTAAGCGCATTATCTCGACATTACCTGCAAAATACCGGGGTCACGACAGGTTGTTTTTATTCCCGGACATAGCGGTTACAGGCTTCTCATTACATCTGATTGGTATAACAAAATCGTGAAAGCGAGAAATCAACAGGTCTTGCATCACTGGTACTCTTCCCCTAATCTGCCAAATGTAAGTGAATTCTTACCAATGACTCGGGGTGCCCCATCACTGATGGGCTGAGAAATACCCGTATTACCTGATCTGGATAATGCCAGCGTAGGGAAGTCAGATGCCTTCCCGGTCATCGCTTCTTCACGCACGGCAGGAGCGATACCATGCAGCCTGACCTGCTCGATTTACACGTTTTACATCAGTTTCGAACCCGTTCCCCACTTACCCACTGTATGACCAACGATGTGGTACAGACCTTTACGGCCAATGTGTTACTGGCGCTTGGCGCTTCTCCGGCTATGGTGATTGAAGCCGAAGAGGCCGAGCAGTTTGCCGCGCTCGCAGATGCCCTGCTGATTAACGTCGGGACGCTGACGGCGCCGCGCGCCCAGTCGATGCGCCGGGCGATTGAGCGTGCAGTGGCCGCAGGGAAACCCTGGACGCTTGACCCGGTTGCCGTAGGGGCGCTGACGTTCCGCACCCGTTTTTGCCACCAAATCCTCGCCCTGAAACCGGCGGCCATTCGCGGCAATGCCTCGGAAATTCTCGCCCTTGCCGGGATGAGTGCGGGCGGGCGCGGCGTCGATACCACCGACACGGCGGCGGCTGCGTTGCCTGCCGCGCAGGCGCTGGCTCGCCAGACGAATGCCATTGTGGTGGTCACCGGTGAACGGGATTACGTCACCGACGGGCAGCGCACCCGCACGGTAGTGGGCGGTGACCCGATGATGACCCGCGTGGTGGGAACGGGATGCGCGCTCTCGGCAGTCGTGGCGGCGAGCTGCTCGCTTCCCGGTGACCGGCTGGATAACATTGCCGCCGCTTGCGGATGGATGAAACGTGCCGGAACGGCGGCCGTCGCCCGGTCTGTTGGTCCCGGCAGTTTTGCCAGCGCGTTCCTCGACGCGCTCTACACTCTGGAGGAACGGGCATGAATCGGATTAACGCCCTTACCATTGCCGGTACCGACCCAAGCGGCGGCGCGGGCATTCAGGCTGATTTGAAAACGTTCTCCGCACTCGGGGCGTACGGCTGCTCGGTGATTACCGCGCTGGTGGCGCAAAATACGCGTGGCGTGCAGTCGGTTTACCGCATTGAGCCGGACTTTGTCGCCGCACAGCTGGATTCGGTTTTCAGCGATGTACGAATCGACACCACCAAGATTGGGATGCTGGCCGAGACCGACATTGTTGAAGCGGTGGCAGAACGGCTTAAACGTTACCAGGTACAAAACGTGGTGCTGGATACCGTGATGCTGGCAAAAAGCGGTGACCCGCTGCTGTCCGCCTCCGCCGTCGAGACGCTGCGAAGTAAGCTGCTGCCGCAGGTGGCGCTTATCACGCCTAATCTGCCTGAAGCCGCTGCGCTGCTGGATGCGCCGCACGCGCAAAATGAGCGCGAAATGAAAGAGCAGGGGAATGCGCTCCTGGCGATGGGCTGCGGTGCCGTGCTGATGAAAGGCGGTCATCTTGATGATGAAGAAAGCCCTGACTGGTTGTTTACCCACGACGGTGCGCTGCGTTTCACGGCCCCGCGGGTACAGACCAAAAACACCCACGGGACCGGCTGCACGCTCTCTGCCGCGCTGGCGGCTTTGCGCCCCCGTCGTGACAACTGGGGGGATACGGTCCGCGACGCTAAAATCTGGCTCTCCGAAGCGCTGGCAAAAGCCGATACTCTCGAGGTTGGTCACGGTATTGGTCCGGTACACCATTTTCATGCCTGGTGGTAAGCCGTATACTGGCAACACACACCAGGCCTGAGAAAAACAGAGATGGAACAAGCGCATACCCGGTTAATCGACCAACTGAATGAACGCATTGCCGCCCCGGACAACACGCCGCTGTATCTGAAATTTGCCGAAACGGTAAAAAACGCGGTACGCAACGGGGTGCTGGAGCATGGGAATATACTGCCCGGCGAGCGCGATCTCAGTCAGTTAACCGGCGTGTCGCGCATTACCGTGCGCAAAGCGATGCAGGCTCTGGAAGCCGAGGGCGTAGTGACGCGCGCCCGCGGCTACGGGACGCAAATCAATAACATCTTTGAATACTCGCTCAAGGAAGCGCGCGGTTTTTCTCAGCAGGTGGTGCTGCGCGGCAAAAAGCCCAACACGCTGTGGGTGAATAAACGGGTGGTGAAATGCCCGGAAGAGGTGGCCAGCCAGCTGTCAGTGCCGCCGGAGAGCGAGGTCTTTTTGCTTAAGCGCATCCGCTATGTGGATGATGACGCCGTATCGATTGAGGAGTCCTGGGTGCCGGTAGGGTTGATTCACGATCCGGATGCAATTGGGATTTCCCTGTATGACTACTTCCGTAGCCAGAATATCTTCCCGCAACGCACCCGCTCACGCGTCAGTGCCCGCATGCCGGACAGCGAGTTTCAGACGCATATCCGCATGGATGACAAAATCCCGGTGCTGGTGATCAAGCAGGTTGCACTTGATCAGCAGAACCGGCCCATTGAGTTCAGCATCAGCTACTGCCGTAGCGATTTATACGTCTTTGTGTGCGAGGAGTAACGCCTCGCGCCCTGGCGCGCAGTCGCCGCCGCGGTGGCTAACGACCCAGGCCGCCACTGCATTGCCAAGCGTAACGGCATCAGCCAGCGACCATCCTGCCGCCAGCCCGGCAAGCGTGCCACCGGCGTGGCTGTCGCCCGCACCGATCGTGTCGACGACGGTTGCGGGAAACGCCGGAACGTAGCCCGATTTATCACCCTCAAACCAGGCGGCACCGTCTTTATCGTGGCGAATAATCAGCGCAGAACCAAAACGCTGTAGCCACTGCGGGCCGAGTGTTTCAGCTTCCATGCCAAATCGTCCCGCTGCCATCTCCGCTTCCTGGCGATTAAGCGATACCATCGGCTTACAGGCCATGATCCGCGCCATCAGCGCATCAGGGATATCGGCAATACGCGGCCCAAAGTCGATAAACGCGGTAACGTTTTCCAGGCCCTCCAGCCAGGCCGTCAGACGCTCTCCGCACGGTGACGCCAGCTGATAGCCTGAGAGGTAGACCAGGCTTTCAGGCGGCACGTTCAGCGCATCCAGCCAGCGCTGTTGCCACTGGTTCTCCACGCCGCTAAACGACATAAAGGTCCGCTCACCGTCCGGTTCGACCAGCGCCAGACACCAGCCGTTGTCGCCCGTTTCTACTTCGACGACGCTGTGCAGATCCTGTTTGGCCATGGCGTTACGGATGATGTCTGCCCACACTCCATGGCCGACGGGGAGCGCGTTTTGCGCGGCGATCCCGAGCCGTTTCAGCGCAATAGCAATATTCAGCGCACAGCCGCCGATATTGACACCCTGTTGTTTAAGTTCGATATCACACCCGCGCCAGGGCAGGGCATAGGCGTCAGCGATCACGTCGATGACCGCGGCACCCAGCACCGTGACCGGGCGAGTGGCGTGCAGTGTTTCAAGGCGTGCAGCAAAAGCACTCATACGCCCTCCCTTTGCTCCCGGAAGTGCAGCAGTTTTTCACAGTAGTGGTTAAAGTCGAGGCGGTTTACGGCGTCGAGTTCCTCCTTGTACGCCGGGTCAATCGCCTGTACGCCGTGAAGCGCACCGCAGATTGCCGTCGCCATCGCGCCGATGGTGTCCGTATCACCGCCGAGGTTGGCGCACAAAATGGCGCAGCGGTTCGGGTCGGTGCCTGCCAGTTCGACCATCGCAATCGCCGCTGGAACCGACTCAAGCGTGCTGGTGCCCGCGCCAATAAGCTGGTAAACCTGCTCGCTGGCGGAATCGATGCCGTTGGCTTCACGCACGGTCTTAAGGGCGAGCTCAATCCGTGCCGCCAGCGATGCGCTGAAGGTGGTTGTTTTCGCTTCCTGTGCGTAGCGGGCAATGCCTGGCAGGGCATCGACGATGTTCTGCCAGCGTTCACCGTCAATGGCACGCGACACTGCCCAGGCTATCACCACCGCGCCGGCAATCGCGAGGTCGGATTTATGGGTCGGGCTGGAGGCCAGCGCTACCTCTGCGACAAAGTGTTCCAGACGCGTGGCCGGCAGCAGGCAGCCCAGAGGAGAGGCGCGCATCGCCGCACCGTTGGTGACGCCGTTGTTTTCCAGTTCACTGACCGGCATGCCGTCACGAATGGCGTTAAGCGCAATCTTCGATGTCGGGCCTAACACATTCTTGTTAAACGCATCGAACGATTCCGCCCAGTGCAGAATATGTTTGCCGATAACATCTGCGTTGATCTGCCCGTCGCATTCGATAATCGCATCCGCCAGGCATAACGCCATTGACGTATCGTCGGTGAATTCTGCCTGCTTAAAATAGCAGGCGGCGTTATTTTCAGCCGGTCCGGGTAAAAAACGGTCGATCCAGCCGAAGTGTGCTTTGACGCGCTTTCTCGGCCAAAGCTCCGACGGCATGCCCATCGCATCCCCTAACGCTTGCCCGTAAAGGGCACCGAGAACACGTTCTTGTTTCATTTAACTTCCCCTCGTGTCAGCGCGGTATCGCCTTCAACCACCTCAATTGCGGTGATCTCTTTGTCCGATTCGCGGAAAAACAGCATAAACAGCACGGCGATCACGGCAATCATGATCCCTCCGAATGCCCACATTCCGGCCCAGTTGAAGGTCAACCCATTCACCGGCTCTTTGTATGCGAACATTTTTTCCATCATCACGCCGCCCAGGCGGTAACCTAACAGGCTACCAAACCCCTGACAGCACAGCGTAATCAGGCCTTGTGCGGCGGTGCGCATATGCACCGGCGCTTTTTTATCCACGTAGATATACGCGGTCACATAGTAGAAGTCGTAGCTCACGCCATGCAGCAGAATGCCGAGGAACAGCAGGGCATAGGTGAAGTACTGGTCGGCACCACCGTAAACAAAGAAGCCATAGCGGATGGCGGCGGTGAGCAGGCCCAGCAGCAAGACCTTCTTAATACCAAAGCGTTTGGTGAAGAACGGCAGCGCCAGCATAAAGAAGATTTCGGAGAACTGGCCGAGCGTCATCCAGCCGGTGGCGTTTTTCATCCCCACTTCGGTGAGATAGCCGTTGGCAAAGATGTAATAAAAGGCCAGCGGCATCGCGAACAGGAATGAGCAGAAGAAGAACACCAGGAAGTTTTTATCGCGCAGCAGGATCAGCGCATCCAGCCCCAGCATGACTTTGAAATCCATCTTGCCGGTACTCTTCGGCGGGGTGTTCGGCAGGAACAGCGCAAAGACACCGAGCAGGGCGGAGCTGCCCGCCGTCATCAGCAGCGGAATATTGGTATCGGAAATGTCGTTATAGCCCATCATCTGCGGCAGAAAACCGCACGCCAGTCCCGAGGCGATCCAGCCAAGGGTGCCCATCACGCGGATACGCGGGAAATCAGCCTCCACATCATCCACATTGGCGAAGGCAATACTGTTGGTCAGCGCAATGGTCGGCATATAGGTCAGGGAGTAAATCAGCAGCAGCGGGAAAAAGGTACTGAACTGGGTTTGCTGTGCGGCGAAGTACATCACAATGGCACCGGCGAACATCAGTACGGCCAGTACTTTCTGCGCAGCGAAAAAGCGGTCGGTCAGTGAACCCACCAGAATGGGGGAGAGGATCGCGGCAATCGCGGTACAGGCATAAGACCAGCCAATTTCCCCGGCGGTAAAACCGCTTTTGCTCAGCCACAGCCACAGCGGTACAAACCACGCGCCCCAGATAAACCATTCAACAAACATCATGAATGACAGTTGGACTTTCGTTTTCATTGTTTAATCCTGCATGTCAGAGAGGGTACGCCTTTAACATACCACTTAATAATACCTTTTAAATACCTTTGCGGTGATTGTTTGATCAATGTAACAGTTTTGTTGTACACGAATCGAGCCAGCAGATTGTGCTGAAAAAAAATGCAAATGGTGGAAAATCTGTTAAGTCGGTACCAGGCTTAGTCTGCCCATAACGCTATGGGTCTGGATAAACACTCACCGACATTACGTCGGGCTTACGGGAGCATCACATGACTGATATTGCGCAGTTGCTTGGCAAAGACGCCGACAGCCTTTTACAGCATCGTTGTATGACCATTCCAGCCGACCAGCTTTATCTGCCTGGCCACGATTACGTCGACCGCGTGATGGTTGATAACAACCGTCCGCCTGCGGTACTGCGAAATATGCAGACCCTCTATAATACCGGCCGACTGGGGGGAACCGGTTATCTTTCTATTCTGCCGGTTGACCAGGGCGTTGAGCACTCCGCGGGCGCCTCCTTTGCGGCGAACCCGCTGTATTTCGATCCGAAGAACATCGTCGAACTGGCGATAGAAGCGGGCTGTAACTGCGTGGCGTCCACCTATGGCGTACTGGCCTCCGTATCGCGTCGCTATGCCCACCGCATTCCATTCCTCGTCAAACTGAATCACAACGAAACCCTGAGCTACCCGACCGAATACGATCAGACGCTTTACGCCAGCGTAGAGCAGGCGTTCAATATGGGCGCGGTCGCGGTCGGGGCGACGATCTACTTTGGTTCTGAGCAGTCACGTCGCCAGATTGAAGAAATTTCTGCTGCCTTCGAACGCGCGCATGAGCTGGGTATGGTCACCGTTCTGTGGGCGTATCTGCGTAACTCCGCATTTAAGAAAGACGGAGTGGACTACCACGTTTCTGCCGACCTGACCGGCCAGGCGAACCATCTGGCGGCGACCATTGGCGCGGATATTGTGAAGCAGAAGATGGCGGAAAATAACGGCGGTTATAAAGCGGTAAACTTCGGTTACACCGATGACCGGGTCTACAGCAAACTGACCAGCGAAAACCCTATCGACCTGGTGCGTTATCAGCTGGCGAACTGCTATATGGGACGTGCCGGGTTAATTAACTCCGGTGGTGCGGCGGGTGGCGACACCGATCTCTCCGATGCGGTGCGCACGGCGGTTATCAATAAGCGCGCGGGCGGTATGGGGCTGATCCTGGGCCGTAAGGCGTTTAAAAAATCGATGGCTGACGGCGTGAAGCTGATCAATGCCGTGCAGGATGTGTACCTGGACAGCAAAGTGACTATCGCTTAAGACTTTTTGTAAAACGCTGGCCGGGTCAGGCGTTACCGCCGCCCGGCCACACTGTCAACGCAGAAGCTGGCAGTCCGGTGGCAGCCGGCACTGTAGCGCGCCCGGTAACACCTCAATGCGGAACTGCTTCCCGCTCAGCGGCTCTCCGTCAAGATTAAACGTCATGCCGTGTGGGGCATTCACTTCAAACCACGCGGATTTACCGGCAATAATATTCGGGCTCTCCTCTGGCTGGGTCAGGGTGGTAAACAGCGCAGGCAGCAGGCCATCACCCGTGAAAATACGCAGCTGTAACTGACCATCATTGATCAGCGCCTCCGGGCATAACTGCTGTCCGCCACCGGCCTGACGGCCATTGCCGATACCAATCACCAGCGCATCACCCTGCCACTGAAAGTTCTCGCCGTGAATCTCACAGCGGTCCGGCTTCAGGGTATCCATACGCATCAGGCCATGGATCAGATACGAGACGCCGCCCAGCGCTGCCTTCAGCTTTTCAGGGGTTTCGCTGGTAATGCGCGTCCCGAATCCACCGGTCGCCATATTAATAAAACAGGTTTTTTCATTCACCTGAGCAATATCCACGGCGGTGGCTTTGCCGAGGATAGCCAGCTGCAGGGCTTTTCCCAGTTCTTCGGGGATGCCGGCGCTGGTGGCGAAATCGTTGGCCGTACCGAGCGGCAAAATGCCCATCACCGGGCGGTCGGTTGCAGGAAGATCTATCAGAGCGCCAGCAATTTCATTAATGGTGCCATCGCCCCCGCCAGAAATAATGGTTTCGACCCCGAGCTTCAGGCCTTCGTCGATATAGCGTGCCGCATCACCTTTTTCCCACGTCACTCGTACGTGTATACGCGCACCGTCTTCACGCAAATCCATCACTGCCTGGCGCAACAAATCGTTGCCCGCACTTTTGCCATTGAGAATCAATAAACTGTCTGGATAGATTGCCATCCGCGCTGCTCCCTTTTTTAGCGTTAGTAAGAGTGTATAGCAGGGAGGAAGAAAGCGGGTAAGAACAGGATGAAAGGGAAAAAATAAGCCCGCGTAAGGGAGATTACGCAGGCTAAGGAGGTGGTTCCTGGTACAGCTAGCATTTATGGGTTATGTTTTTCAGCGGGGGGATAATACCCGTATTGAACGAAGCGGTATGTGATCCGATTCTAAGAATTATCCCAGCGCGAAAAAATTTCCCTGCTTGACTATTTACTGTGCGGGTTACGGGTACTTTCACCGTTGAAATTACGCATCAGCAGCGCAAACTCCAGCTCCACTTCTTCGGGTACCGGCAGCCAGACGGTATGGCCGTTGCCTGGCGCCACGTCAATTGCTTCGCCTTTACCGTTTTCCAGATGTTCCAGGGTGAAGTTCATGTTGCCCTGCGGGGTCATCAACTCCAGGCTGTCGCCTTTGGTGAATTTGTTCTTCACCGCCACGGCGGCCAGCGCACCTTTGCGCTCACCGGTAAAATCACCGACAAACTGCTGGCGCTCGGAAACGGAATAGCCATGTTCGTAGTTCTGGTAATCGTCATGGGTGTGACGACGCAGGAAGCCTTCGGTATAACCGCGATGCGCCAGGCCTTCCAGGGTTTCCAGCAGGCTGGTATCGAACGGCTTGCCGGCAGCGGCATCGTCGATGGCTTTACGGTACACCTGAGCAGTACGCGCGCAGTAGTAGTAGGACTTGGTACGGCCTTCAATTTTCAGGGAATGCACGCCCATCTGCGTCAGACGCTCAACGTGCGCAATCGCACGCAGGTCTTTGGAGTTCATGATGTAAGTGCCATGCTCGTCTTCAAAGGCGGTCATGTACTCACCCGGACGTTTGGCCTCTTCAATCATGAACACGCTGTCAGTTGGCGCGCCGATGCCTAAGGTTGGCTCCACGTTGGTCACCGGGATCGGCTCATGTTTGTGGACGATATTGCCGATGTCGTCTTCTTTGCCTTCCTGAACGTTATATTCCCAGCGGCAGGCGTTGGTGCAGGTACCCTGGTTCGGGTCACGCTTGTTGATGTATCCCGAGAGCAGGCAACGACCGGAGTAGGCCATGCACAGCGCGCCGTGAACGAAGATTTCGATTTCCATATCCGGCACCTGCGTGCGGATTTCTTCAATCTCTTCCAGCGAAAGTTCACGAGACAGAATGACGCGGGTCAACCCCATCTGTTTCCAGAATTTCACCGTTGCCCAGTTAACGGCGTTGGCCTGAACGGAGAGGTGAATATCCATCTCCGGGAAGTTCTCCCGAACCAGCATGATTAAACCCGGGTCCGACATGATCAGCGCGTCCGGTCCCATATCAACCACCGGCTTCAGATCGCGGATGAACGTTTTCAACTTGGCGTTATGCGGCGCAATGTTGACCACCACGTAGAATTTTTTGCCCAGGGCATGTGCTTCGTTAATGCCGAGCTGCAGGTTCTCGTGGTTGAATTCATTGTTACGCACGCGCAGCGAGTAGCGCGGCTGGCCAGCATAGACGGCGTCAGCGCCATAGGCGAAAGCGTAACGCATATTTTGCAGCGTTCCCGCCGGGGAAAGGAGTTCCGGTTTAAACATGTTTGTTCTCGTTCTGATGACAGGTCAGATCCGCATGCACCAGGTGCAGCGGTAAGGGGAGATCCCCCACTTTAAGGGCGGGCATTGTAGCGCTGAGGGACAGGGAGGTAAAGCGCCGGGTCGTACCATCGCTAACCCGGCCGGATGCGTGTCGTCAGGTATTGTCTTTTACCGTCTGGCTTGAACCGTTAGTTTTGACCGACGCGATGCCTTTATCTCGCGACTGTTCCGAGGCATACATCTGGCTGCTGCCAATAACCTGATGATTCCCAGCCTTCAGATTGAAGTGGAATTTACCGTTGGTGGCCACTTTCTTCTCATAACGTTCATCAGAAGGGCTATTGGTGCGAACGGAGGCGATACCGTTTTCGGCGGAATTTTTGGTGGTGTAAAGCTCACTGGTCAGGATCGTTTCTCCGTTTCCTGCTTTGAGAACAAACCTGAACTGCCCATCACTGCTTTTGTTTAACTCGAACCAACCAGACATAGGAACTCCTTGAACGAAGTGGAATTATCTGCACCAGTTATCAATAAGCGAACCGGTAATGTGAGTATGGTTGATTCTTCGTTGCTTTCCAGAATTGAAAAACCCGCCAGCAGGCGGGTTCGGTAAGCTAAATGCTCAGGCTATCCTGCAGGCATCGGCTTCCCATCGGTATCCCACGCCATACACCGCGCGGATAAATGACTGCTCCGCATCGAGCGCTTCCAGCTTGCGGCGCAGGTTCTTAATATGGCTGTCGATGGTACGGTCAGTCACGACGCGGTAATCATCATACAGACGGTTCAGCAGTTGCTCGCGGGAGAAGACCTTCCCCGGCTCGTGGGAGAGGGTTTTCAACAGGCGGAATTCGGCGGGGGTGAGATCCAGCAGCTTGCCGCGCCAGCTCGCCTGGAAGCGGCTTTCATCGACGATAAGTGGGCTTTCCGCGTCCAGTACCTGCAGTTCACGATGGGGCTTACAGCGGCGCAGAATGGTTTTTACGCGCGCGACCACTTCACGTGGGCTGTATGGCTTGCAGATGTAATCATCCGCGCCAATTTCGAGGCCCAGCAGGCGGTCGATCTCTTCGATTTTCGCCGTCACCATCACCACCGGCACGTCTGAGAAGCGACGAATTTCCCGGCACAGGGTCAGGCCATCGGTTCCGGGGAGCATCAGATCCAGCAGGATCAGGTCCGGCGGCGTCTGGCGCACATAAGGCAGCACCTGATCGCCATGGCTGATAAGCGTGGGGGCATAGCTTGCCGCGCGTAAATAGTCGATCAGTAACTGCCCGAGCTTCGGCTCGTCTTCGACAATCAAAATGCGTGGCGTGTTTTCGTCAATCGGTAACTCGGTCATGCTTCTCTCGATAAATCCCGTTCCAGAGGTAACTCTACTGTAATGCTTACCCCGCCAAAAGGCGAATGGGCGGCGCGGATCGTGCCATTATGGGCCTCGACGATGTTTACGCAAATCGCCAGTCCCAGACCGGACCCGCCGCTGGCGCGATTGCGGGAGCCTTCGGTGCGATAAAATCGCTCAAACAGTTTTTCCAGCTGTGCATCCTGCACGCCGGGAGCGGAATCCGCAAAGGTCAGGGCAAAATGTCCGTTTTCTTGTTTGCCGGAAATATGCAGGCCACCGCCGCTGTCGGTGTAGCGCAGGCTATTTTCCAGCAGATTGTTGAACAGCTGCATCAGGCGGTCTTTGTCGCCAAACACCACGGCGCTGTCAGGCAGTGAGAGATCGATTTTCAGGTTGCGGCTGGCGAAACGCTCGCGGAAGGCACCGCTTACCACCTCCAGCACGTTTATCACATCGACGGGCGCTTTCTGATAGGCCAGCGCGCCTTCGTCTGACATGGAGAGCTGGTGGAGATCATCGACCAGTTTGGTCAGCGTGCCCACTTCCGCCTGCAGCGAGGCCACCGATTCGGGAGTGAACTGACGCACGCCGTCCTGGATAGCTTCCAGTTCGCCGCGCAGCACCGCCAGCGGCGTGCGGAGTTCATGGGAAATATCGGCCATAAAATCGCGTCGCATCTGCTGGTTTTTTTCCAGGGTGCTGGCGAGCTGGTTAAAGTCCTGCGCCAGCTTGCCGAGTTCGTCCTGGCTACGGGTATCGACGCGGGTGGAGAAATCCCCGGCGGCCAGCTTATGCGTCCCTTCCACCAGCCGTTTAACCGGCGCGAGCAGGCCACGGGCCAGCGGGAAGGTCGCGAGCGCGGCCAGCAGGGTGGAGAGCGCGACAATCAACCAGCTGGTGCGGCGCTGCTGGCGATCAAAGTTGATATCGGTGTTACGCGTCAGGCGTTCAACCGGCGAGGCGATCACCCAGCCGACGGTGGCGTTATTCACTGTGATCGCCCGCTTTGTGCCATCTGGCGGAATGGGCGCGCGCGGGCCAACCAGTACGCGCATATCCTGGTCTATCACCCAGAACTGGGTGCGCCAGCCGTGCGGCGGCATCCCGGGGCCCGAGCGATCGTCACCGGTATCATGCTCAAGCGAGCGCAGGATCTGGAATACGAAGCGGTCGTTATTGCGCAGAAAACGCCAGTTACCGTGCAGGGCATACTGATCGCTCAGCGCATCGCTCAGCCCCTGTAAACGCTGTTCATTTCCATGCTTGATGTAATCAATAAAACCCCGTTCGAAACTGACCCGCACGGCCCAGTGCATGGTGACCAGCAGCACGATACAGGTGGCAAATATCGCCACAAAGAGTTTACCGGTAATGCCCGGACGCCAGAATTTCATGGTGCACTCCTTTTGCCGTGTCGGATAACGACGTTCTTACGGGTATCATCCGGCACTCTGGCGAAGATGAACGCGGGCAGGGCGATAATCACCGCCATGCTGAGATAGGTATACAAAAAGACCTGATGGGCGACCGGCGTGTCGACGCTGAGATGATGCTGTCCGTACATGCCGAGCAGTAAACCGGCAAGGGTCACCCCTACGCTCATGGAGAGCTGCATGATCATCGACAGCAGGCTGTTTCCGCTGCTCGCCAGGTCATCCGGGAGTGCTTTTAACGTCAGGGTATTCATTGACGAAAAGCGCACAGAGTTAATTATGCCCTGGCAGAACAGCACCAGCGGCAACGCGTAGTACCAGCCCAGCAGCGCCACGGCCATAAACAGCAGGCTCACCAGGGCTAACCCAAGCGTCGCGGCAACCAGGACGTGGCGATAACCAAAACGGTTAACCACCTGCACCACGATGCGTTTCATTCCCATGCTGCCAAGTACCATCGGGATCATCATCAACCCGGCGTGAAACGGTGAAAATCCCATTCCAATCTGCAAAAAGACCGGCGTCATAAAGGGCAACATGCCGCTGCCGACGCGCCCGGCAAAGCTCCCGAACAGGCCCAGACGATAGGTGGGGTTTTTAAACAGATCGAGCGTGAACAACGCGCTCTCGTTACCTCTGGCATGCCAGAGGTACCACAGGATAGCGGTAATGCCGAGCGCCACCAGAAGGCCAAGCGTCAGGGCGGAAATCCCGAGGCCTTTTTGGCCATCAAGCGCGAGGGTGAGCATCGCCATCCCCGCCGCCAGCAGGATAAAACCCAGGAAATCAAAGCGCCGGGTCTGCATGGTGTAGTTAGGCATCAGCATCAGGGTGGCAATCGCGCCGATGATGCCCACCGGCAGGTTGATTAAGAAGATCCAGTGCCAGGAGGCATACTCCACCAGCACTCCGCCCAGCGCCGGGCCAAGCAGCGGGCCGACCTGGCCTGGCAGGGTGACGAAGGTCATCGCGGCCATATACTGCTCGCGGGGCACAATCTTCATCACCGTCAGCCGCCCGACAGGCACCATCATCGCCCCGCCAATGCCCTGTAACGCGCGGGCCATCACCAGTTGATCCAGCGTATTCGCCTGGGCGCAAAACAGCGAGCCTGTGGTAAACAGCACGATGGCGGTGAAAAAGATATTCCGCACGCCCACTTTGTCCGCCAGCCAGCCGCTGGCCGGAAGCATAACGGCCACCGTTAATACATAGGAGACAATCACCATATGCATATGCAGCGGACTCTCCCCCAGGCTTTTTGCCATCGAGGGGAGGGCGGTAT
Organism: Enterobacter ludwigii; assembly: GCF_001750725.1. NCBI lineage: Bacteria > Pseudomonadati > Pseudomonadota > Gammaproteobacteria > Enterobacterales > Enterobacteriaceae > Enterobacter > Enterobacter ludwigii. The sequence continues at coordinate 2,356,149 of NZ_CP017279.1, read as the reverse complement.
TGACGATGGTTGTATCCAGCGACTGCATAAAGAAGCCGAAGGCGACAATCCACAGCTGCCAGCGTACGTGACGTGGGAGGTCGGTCATTTATTCGGTTACCGTCGTTCTGTTTTTACGCGAAAAACGCACCCGCAGGCGGTCAAAGAACAGATAGACCACCGGCGTGGTGTAGAGCGTCAGCAGCTGGCTCATCACCAGCCCCCCGACAATGGTGATCCCCAGCGGCTGGCGCAATTCTGAACCGTCACCGCCGGAAATCACCAGCGGCAGCGCGCCAAACAGCGCCGCCAGCGTGGTCATCATGATCGGGCGAAAACGCAGCAGACAGGCCTGGAATATGGCCTCTTCTGGCGTCAGGTTGCCATTTCGCTGGGCGTCCAGCGCGAAGTCCACCATCATGATGGCGTTTTTCTTCACGATGCCAATTAACAGCATGATACCAATCAGCGCAATCAGGCTGAAGGGCGCGCCGAACAGCTCCAGCGCCAGCAGCGCCCCGACGCCCGCCGACGGCAGCGTGGAGAGAATGGTCAGCGGATGGACGTAGCTTTCATAAAGCACGCCCAGCACGATATAGACTGTCGCAATGGCCGCCAGAATCAAAATCACCTGCGAATTCATCGTCTCCTGGAACACCTGCGCGGTACCGGCAAAACTGCCGCGTACCGTGGACGGCACGCCAAGCTGGGTCATCGCACGGTTGATCGCATCGCTGGCCTCAGAGAGGGACGAACCGGCTGGCAGGTTAAAGGAGATGGTCGATGCCGCCGAAAGGCCCTGGTGGTTCACCGACAGCGGCGCGTTCGCCGGCTGCCAGCTGGCAAAGTAAGAGAGCGGGATCGCCTTACCGTCGTTATTAATCACAAACATGTTGTCCAGCGCGCTGATGTCCTGGGTGTAACGTGGGTCCACCTCCATCACCACCTTGTATTGGTTCATGGGCTGGTAGATGGTGGAAATCTCACGCTGGCCGAAGGCATTGTTCAGCAGGCTGTTGGCGGCATCGACGTTAATCCCCAGACGTGACATGGTTTCGCGATTGTAGGCCAGCGCCATTTCTGCGCCGTTGTCCTGCTGATCGGAGTTAACGTCCGCCAGCTGTGGCAGAGCGGCCAGCGCCTTGCGGATCTTAGGCTCCCACTCGCGCAGGGCGGCTAAATCGTCAGAGAGTAACGTGTACTGATAGCTGGCGTTAGCCTGACGCCCGCCGACGCGGATATCCTGAACGGCCATCAGAAACAGATTAGCGCCCGGCTCTTTGGCGAGCTTCACGCGCAGGCGATCGATAACCTGCTGGGCGGTTTCATTGCGCTCGTTACGCGGCTTCAGGGTGATAAACATCATCCCGCTGTTCACCCGCGAACCGCCGGTAAAGCCGGTTACGTTATCTACCGCTTTATCTTCGCGGATGATCTTCATAAAGTCCTGCAGCTTGCCGCGCATGGCCTGAAACGAAATACTCTGGTCTGCCTGGATCCCGCCCATCAGCATCCCGGTGTCCTGCTCCGGGAAGAAGGTTTTGGGGATAGTAATGTACATCCAGACGTTGAGCACGATGGTGCCAATCAGCACCAGTCCGACAATACGCGTATGCTTCAGCACCCACTTCAGGGACTTGCCATAGCTCTCCTGCATCGCCAGCAGGAAGCGACCAAATCCCTTACGGCGCGGCTGAGAGTGTGGCTTGCTGCGTTTTAACATCCAGCCGCACATCATCGGCGTGAGCGTGAGGGACACGATCAATGAAATACCGATGGCGACAGAAAGCGTGACGGCAAATTCCCGTAACAGCCGGCCAGGCAGGCCGCCCATCAGCAGTAACGGCAGGAACACCGCCACCAGCGACAGGCTCATCGACAGTACCGTAAAGCCCACTTCTCGCGTTCCCTGCAGCGCGGCCTGCAGCGGTTTCATCCCCGCCTCCAGATGGCGCGAGATGTTCTCCAGCACCACAATGGCGTCATCCACCACGAAGCCGGTGGCAATCGTCAGCGCCATCAGCGACAGGTTGTTAAGGCTAAATCCGCACAGGTACATCGCCGCGAAGGTCCCTATCAGCGAGACAGGCACAGCCACCGCAGGGATCAGCGTGGCCCGGCCTGAACGCAGAAACAGGAAGACCACCAGAATCACCAGCGCAACGGAGATCACAAGCGTCTGCTCCACCTCTTCGAGCGAGGCGCGAATGGTGGGGGAACGATCCTGGGCAATCTGCAGATCGATCGCCGCCGGGATGGTCTGCTGGAGTTCCGGCAATCTCGCGCGGATACCGTTCACCGTCTCAATAATGTTGGCTTCCGGCAGCTTGCGGATCATCAGCAAAATGGCCGGTTTGGCGTTGGTCATCCCCGCGTTGCGCACGTCCTGCACCGAGTCGGTGACGCTCGCGACATCGCTCAGGCGCACCGCCGCACCGTTGTTGTAGTGAATGATCAGCGGCTGGTATTCCACAGCGGTTTTCAGCTCATCGTTAGTCTGGATCTGCCAGCGGTGGCTACTGTTCTCGATGGCCCCCTGCGGTTTGCGCACGTTTGCATTGCTGATGGCGGAGCGCACATCGTCCAGTGAAACACCCTGGTTAAACAGCGCCTGCGGGTTTAAGCCCACGCGCACGGCGGGCAGAGAGCTTCCCCCAACGCTGACATCACCCACGCCGTTAATCTGGGCGAGGGTCTGCGCCAGTTGGGTGGAGGCGAAATCGTACAGCTGCCCCTGCGAATAGGTGTCCGAGGTAAGCGTCAGGATCATGATCGGCGCATCGGACGGGTTCGCTTTACGGTATGTCGGACGGCCCGGCATCCCGCTCGGTAGCAGGTTCTGCGCGGCGTTGATCGCCGCCTGCACATCGCGCGCGGCGCCGTTAATATCCCGGTCGAAGCTGAATTCCAGAATGATGCGCGTGCTGCCAAGCGAGCTGCTGGAGGTCATCTCGTTGACCCCGGCAATTCGCCCGAGTGAACGTTCCAGCGGTGTGGCAACCGACGAGGCCATGGTTTCAGGTGATGCACCGGGCAGCGAGGCGCTGACCATGATCACCGGGAAATCCACCTGCGGCAGCGGGGCCACCGGCAGCAGCCGGAAGCCCAGGACGCCGCACAGGGTGATGGCGAGTGAGAGTAAAATCGTCGCCACCGGGCGATAAATGAAGAGGGCGAAAAACTTCATTTACGCCTCCTCTTCACGTTTCGGGAAGCGGCTTTTCGTCCACAGCGCCAGACGGTCAAACAGCAGATAAATGACCGGCGTGGTAAACAGGGTCAGGACCTGGCTTACCAGCAGGCCACCGACCATACCAATCCCCAGCGGACGACGCAGCTCGGCCCCGACGCCGGTACTGAGCATCAGCGGCAGGGCACCTAACAGGGCGGCGAGCGTGGTCATCAGGATCGGGCGAAAACGCAGCAGGCAGGCCTGGAAAATTGCCTCGCGCGGCGACATCCCCTGCTCGCGCTCGGCGGCAAGGGCAAAGTCGATCATCATGATGGCGTTTTTCTTCACGATCCCGATAAGCAGGATGATCCCAATGATGGCAATCACGTCCAGCTCGCTCCCCGCCAGCATCAATGCCAGCAGCGCCCCCACGCCCGCCGTTGGCAGGGTGGAGAGGATGGTAATAGGGTGAATAAAGCTTTCATACAGCACACCGAGCACGATATACATCGCCACCACGGCCGCGACAATCAGCCAGATGGTGTTGCCCAGCGCGGCCTGGAACGCCAGCGTGCTGCCCTGGAACTGGGTCTGAATTTCAGACGGGAAGTTCAGCGTCTTCTCTGCGGCCAGAATGGACTCCACCGCTTCGCCCAGCGAATAACCGTCCGGTACGTTAAACGAGATGGTGGTGGACGGGAACTGATCCAGATGGTTAATCGACAGCGGTGTGTAGCGCTCTTCCACCGTCGCGATGGCGCTGAGGGGCACGATGCCCCCGTCTTTGCTGGTCAGACGCACCGAATCGAGCGCGGCCAGGCCGGGCGTGTTTTCCGTGTTGTGTTCCAGCACCACGCGATACTGATTCGCCTGGGTATAGATGGTGGAGATCAGACGCTGACCGAATGCGTTATACAGCGCGTTATCCACGTCGGCCATGGTGATCCCAAGCCGGCTGGCGGTATCGCGGTTAACGTTCACATATGCCGCCAGCCCTTTGTCCTGCCAGTCGCTGCTGACGTCAGAGAGCTGCGGCAGGGCGTTGAGTTTATCCACCAGTTGCGGTACCCAGGTGCTGAGCGCATCAAGGGTGGTGGCCTGCAGCGTGAACTGGTACTGGGTACGGCTCACCTGAGTATCGATGGTTAAATCCTGAATTGGCTGGAGGTACAGCTCAATACCCGGCACGCGCGCCACGGCAGTTTGCAGGCGGTCAATCACCGTTTGCACGCGGTCGTCGCGATCGTCAAGCGGTTTGAGGTTGATCTGCAGGCGGGCACTGTTCAGCGACGGGTTGGTGCCATCGACACCGACATACGAGGTCAGGCTCTCTACTGCCGGATCTTTCATGATGATCTCTGACACCTGCTGCTGACGCTGCGCCATATTAGCGAAGGAGACCGTCTGCGGTGCCTGAAGCGTGCCCTGGATAATGCCGTTGTCCTGAATCGGGAAGAAGCCTTTCGGGATGAAAATCCACAGCATAACGCTGAGCGCCAGCGTACCAAGCGCCACGCCAAGGGTTGCCCATGGATGGTTAAGCACTTTCGCCAGCACCCGTCCGTAAGCGGCAATAATGCGTTCGAACATCCGCTCAGAGGCGCGCGAGAAGCGGTTTTGCTTGCGCAGGGAGGCGTGGCTCAGCATACGGGCGCACATCATCGGCGTGAGGGTCAGTGACACCACGGCGGAAATCAGAATGGCGACGGCCAGCGTCACGGCAAATTCGCGGAACAAACGCCCGACGATATCGCCCATAAACAGCAGCGGGATCAGTACCGCAATCAGTGAGAAGGTGAGGGAGATAATGGTAAAGCCGATCTCGCCCGCCCCTTTCAGCGCCGCGGCTAACGGTTTTTCACCTTTTTCGATATAGCGCGAGATGTTCTCGATAACAACGATAGCGTCATCGACCACAAAGCCGGTGGCAATGGTAAGGGCCATCAGCGTCAGGTTGTTTATCGAAAAATCGAGGAACACCATGACGGCAAATGTTCCCACCAGTGAGAGCGGCACGGCGACGGCAGGAATGAGGGTCGCCGGCACGTTACGCAGGAACAGGTAGATGATCATCACCACCAGCGCAATCGCCAGCATCTGTTCAAACTGGGTGTCAGTCACGGACGCGCGAATATTGGTGGTCCGGTCAGACAGCACTTTCACGCTCACTGACCTGGGCAGGCTTTCAATCAGCTGCGGCAGCATGGTGCGAATGCTGTCTGCGGTTTCAATGATATTAGCACCCGGCTGGCGCTGGACGTTCATCACGATTGCCTGCTGTTTGTTGGCCCAGGCGCCGAGCCAGCTGTTTTCCGCACCTTGCTCAACGGTTGCCACATCGCCCAGACGCACCGGCGCACCGTTCTGGTACGCGACGATCAGCTGTCGATATTCATCCGCAGACTGCATTTGATCGTTCGCCGAGAGGGTCACGGCCCGGGTTGGGCCATCAAGCGAGCCTTTCGCCGAGTTGACGTTGGCGTTACTGATGGCGCTGCGGATGGTTTCGCTGGTAAGGCCCAGCGCGGCAATGGCCTGGGCGTTGAGCTTCACGCGCACCGCCGGACGTTGACCGCCGGCAAGCGTAACCAGCCCCACGCCAGAGACCTGTGAAATTTTCTGTGCCACGCGCGTTTCGACCATGTCTTCGACCTGAGTCATCGGCATGGCGGAGGAGGTGACGGCGAGCGTCATGATCGGCGGATCCGCCGGGTTTACTTTGCTGTAGACCGGTGGATTGGGCAGGTCCGATGGCAGCAGGTTGGTGGCTGCGTTAATCGCGGCCTGTACTTCCTGTTCGGCAACGTCGAGTGAGAGCGTAAGCTGGAACTGCAGCGTCACCACGGATGCTCCGCCGGAGCTTTGCGAGGACATTTGCTTCAGGCCAGACATCTGACCAAACTGGCGCTCCAGCGGCGCGGTGATGGCAGACGTCACCACATCCGGGCTCGCACCCGGATAAAGGGTGACCACCTGGATGGTGGGATAATCCACTTCCGGCAGCGCCGAGACGGGCAGGAAGCGATAGCCAATAATCCCGGCCAGCAGGATCGCCACCATTAACAGCGTGGTGGCAACAGGGCGCAGAATAAACAGGCGTGAAGGCCCACCTGTAGAGCTCGGGGGCATAACCTGCATCAGGACGTCGCTCCCTGCTTAGCAGGCTGTTGCTGGCCTTCAACCACTTCGACTTTCGCCCCCTCGGTGAGACGATCAATACCGTCGGTAACCACGCGGTCACCTGCGGAAAGGCCGGCGCTGATCACCACCGTCTGGCTGTCCTGAATGCCGGTTTTCACCAGATGCTTGCTGACGTTATTCTCACTGTTAAGCACCCAGACAAAGTTCCCTTCGTTGCCCATCTGCAGCGCCGCCGTCGGGATAACGACCGCATTTTCCTGTGTCGCGACCAGCATCCGCGCATTCACGAACTGATTCGGGAAAAGCGCATCATCCTGATTGTTAAAGCGGGCTTTTAACTTGATGGTGCCGGTGGTGGTATCAATCTGGTTATCCAGACTGAGCAGGGTGCCTTCGCTCAATTTTTGCTTGTTGGTGCGATCCCAGGCTTCCACAACCAGCCCTTTGCCGGCTTTCTGCGCCTGAACCACGGTTGCGATGTCGCTTTCCGGCAGGGTAAAGACTAAATCGACAGGATGCGTCTGGGTGATGACCACGATACCGGTGGTATCGCCGCTGGAAATCTGGTTGCCAATATCAACCTGCTTCAGACCGACGCGGCCGTCAATCGGGGCGGTGATGCGGCTCCAGTCGAGCTGTAACTGTGCGCTGGCCACGGCGGCTTCGTCGGCTTTAAGGGTGCCCAGCGCTTCGCTGACCAGAGACTGCTGCGTATCCAGTTCCTGACGCGATACCAGGTTGGTTTTCACCAGTTGCTGGTAGCGTGCCAAATCGCGTCGGGCGTTCGCGAGCGTGGCCTTGTCTTTCGCGAGCTGGCCCTGCGCTTGCGCGAGGGTGACTTTAAACTGGCTTGGGTCAATTTCTGCCAGTAAGTCCCCGGCTTTAACCTGTTGGCCTTCCTGGAAGTGAAGCGCCATCAACTGCCCGTCCACACGGCTGCGAACCGTAACGGTGTTGGCGGCGGTAATGGTTCCCAGCCCGGAGAGATAACGGGGCACCGCTTTATTTACCGCAGTAGCCGCCTGAACGGGAGCCAGCGCACCGCCGCGCATGCCGTGACGTCCGCCACTCGCGGGACGCTGTGATGGGCTGCTGGCACCTGCGGAAGTGTCAGAAGAGTGATTGTGCCAGAACCAGGCGGCGGCAAGAGCCACCACAATGATGCCAGCGGCGATTGCCCAGCGGGATTTGTTACTGCCTTTCATCGTTATACGTTCTCATCCTGAATACTTCGGGGAATGATACTAGTTTAGTCAGGCAACACGGCAGAAAAATGGAGGAAATATGGAAGACTGTCTGGATTTGTCTGATTGGCAGGGGGAGGGGCGCGGCGTGAGACGGCCTTCAAATCGGATCAATTGCCAGTGCATAATTTACCAGGAATATTCCCTGCCACCTGAAATATTCTTATTATTTATCTGCCGGGTGAGAAACGGAGAAAGATAACAATTGGTTTTATTATTTAATTTGTCTTTAGGAAAATTTCATTATTCATCATGTAAGGATCGGAATATTCTCTGTTATACCAATATTTTTCATCTTGTTATCAAATCATTAACAAACTAATGATTTTTTGCAATGTGACGTATTTATTTGATTTGAAATATGTTTTTGTTATTCCTTTCAATGCACCACTTTTGATTTGTATCAAAAAGCTAAAACAGTTTAAATTACCTAAAATTGCGATAATTATAGATTTTTATTTTAAAAATGTTATTTAAATGGTTTTATATTTTTATTTAAGCGATCTCGCCATGAATGATTATGAGAAAAATCCTAACGACGGAGGGTTTTTTCGTCATTCGATTGGTTGTCCTGAAACATAATTCAAATAATACTTTTTCGGCGCGGTAAATCCCGTTCGCATTTAAATGGAGCTTCCAGGTTATTTATTAAATGGCACCTGGCAGTACGTTTGTTCTCAGGAGATGAAAATGAAAAAATTATTACTGGTGGCCTCTCTGGTTTCTGTATTTGCTGCTGCAAATGCTATGGCTGATGTTACGGCATCTGCCACCGCATCATGGGATGCAACGGCAACGAAAGATACAACCAGCCTGCTGGTCGTGACCCCATTGAACTCGCTGACGTTCCAGTATGCAGAGGGCCTGAATGGGTTTAACACTCAGGATGGCGCTTTTGATGTGACGATTCAGGGACAGGAAAGTGCAACCGATTTTGAACTGACTGCTCAGGTCATCAGCAATACGCTGACCAATGCAAGCGGTGATGCATCTACACTGAATGTGGGCGTGGCATGGAATGGTCAGGCGCTGTCTAACTCTGCCGAAACCGTTCTGGTGAATGCGGCTTCCACTTCAGGTCTGGAAAGCCTGCTGGCCGATGGCGCCTATAACGGCGCTGAGCGTGTAAGCGATCAGTCCAGCTTCAAATTCTCCATCGCTTCAGCGACTTCTGACGGTTCGACTGCTGTAACTGACTATTCTGCGCTGCCGGATGGTTACTGGACGGGTGACGTAAAAGTTCAGTTCAATGCAACCTGGACCACTCCAGCGTAATGAATATTAATTCGGGAGAGGCTCTCTCCCGAATTTCTCAGGAATGCACTGATGAAGAAATATTTGCCACTCGCAGCGCTGGCAGGGATGGCTATATCCTTTTCCAGTCTGGCGATTAATGTGGGTGATATCACGTCGATAATGACGGCCGATCAAAACGCGTTATCAAAAGAAATTATTAACACCACTGATTCCGCCCGCTATGTGAGCGTTACCGTAAAAAGGCTCTCCTCACCGCTGCCTGACGGAACAGAAATGCAATTTGAAACGTCGGGAGAATTACTTTCTACACCGGCGAGCCTTATTTTACCCGGTGATGCGAAAGATGTTTTTCGCTTTTTCTATAAGGGCCCTGAAGATGACAAAGAACGTTATTACCGGCTGCAGTGGGTTGACGAACCCGTAAGCGAAAGCGCATCGACTAAGGCTGGCAAAGCCGCGATTGCGACGGCGTCGGCAGAAATCGGGACAATTCTGGTCGTGGCGCCACGCAAGGAACGATTTGAATACGGTCGTGACGGGGATGTCATCACCAACAAAGGCAACGTCTCGTTTCGGGTCATTGCTTACGGAGCCTGCAAAGAGGCGTCACAGGATCGGGGACGCGGGTGTCGCGAGCGTTATTACGTCATGCCAGGTACAAAAATAAGATTGCAGAAAAGCGATGTGTCAAACAGTCGCACCCGCATTGGGATTTGGCATGGCAAGCAATTTATTACAGTGAAGTAATACACGGCGTCATTTCCGGTACCAGTAATAAAAATACCGAAAAGTAAGGATGCGTATGTCTTTTAAATATCTTATAGGAGGGAGTTTATTACTCTCTTATGCGCTAACATCAGGGGTTGCGCATTCTGCACCGGTTAAGATTGGTAATTATGTTATTCCAGGGGCATTCGCGCGTTCTCTTGAACAGGGGATGACGGTCCCCGTTTATATCCGCTACCAGGAGACGGATACAAAAAGCCAACAAAAAATTGCTGATGCGGTCATCTCGCTGGTTGAGGGAAATATCGTTGTAAAATCCATTATGATTGCCGATTTGCCCAATAACGCGGTGCTTTCAGAGAAAACGCGCGAGATGGTGGAAAAAATAGGCGATGCGAAATTTATCGACAATACCTCTCTTGCCCTTTCGCGAGACGCACGGCTGAAATTAAACGTCTCCTCTTTTCATCTGGAGATGATTGTCAGCCGGGATGCCCTGACTGAAGCGGTGGTCGCCCGCAGTTCATTGCTGGGACCGTCCAGCGTTGATCGACTGTCTACTGTGCTGAATTACAACTTTGGCACCTATTACAATGACTACCGTAATGGCAGCAGCTCCCGCAGTTATTTAACACTGGATAACACCACCTCGTTGAGAGAGCACCACCTCAATATCAATGGCTCGGTCTATGGTATTGGCGAGAGTAACCGCTCCAGCAAACTGTATCGTGCCATGTATGAGCGCGATTATGAGGGTTATCGTCTGGCGTTGGGCATACTCGACACCTGGAACGTTCAGTCGATCGCCAGCCTCAATGCGCTGAATGGCGGCAAGATCTACGGCGTCAGCTACGGCAATAAAGGCAGTACGGTGGTTGAAAACACCTCCCTGTCCTTGATCCCAATAACCATATTTTTACCGTCTGCCGGTGAAGTGCATGTGTTTCGTGATGGGCGCTTGTTAAGCGTTCAGAACTTCAACATGGGCAGCTACGAAATTGACACCAGCCGGTTCCCTTACGGTGTGTATGACGTCACGGTGGATGTCGTGGTAAATGGCCGGACGGTGAACACCCGCGTCAGTCGGGTGAATAAAATTTTTGCCCGCCAGCAGGCCGCAGGCCTGCATGAAGTCGCATGGCAAATTTTTGGCGGTTCACTTGATTACGACCGCGTGAGTTATAAACGCAATCATTACCGTGATGCCGGCAGTGAACAGACCTGGATTGCGGGTGGTGCGGCCTCGTTAACCCTGGCAATGCTCTCCGGGCTAACCCTGAAAACGACAGGCTATGGGTTTGATGACAATGCCGTCAATGAAACGGACATTACCCTTAACGTCAACGAATATGTCAGTGTCGGGACACAAACGCTGGTGGCGAACGACGGAACATGGCGCAACGTCAGCAGCGCCAGTCTTAATGCTCCAGGCGGGTTTGGATCGCTGTGGGCGTCGCGGGAAGACAGCAAAATCGGTAACCGTCTGCCGGTGCAGGAGCGGGATAACTATTCGGTTGGCGCAACATTGAACCTGAGCCGGTTTATTCCGCACGGTGGCACGTTAACGGTCAGCCAGACCGAAAACCGCTATTCCGGTAATACCTACCGAAACCTGGATTACAGTACCACCCTCTATGCAGGACGGTACGCCACAGTGGGGTTACGGGCCGGGGTACAGCGCTATTACTACAACAATACGAATGATGACGGACGTCAGGAACGCTATGTCAGCCTGGATTTATCGCTGCCGCTGGCCTCGTGGATGAGTGTCGGGGTTTCACGCGATCGCTACGGCGCAACACAGGGCAATATCAGCGCGCGTAAACAATTTGAGGATAGCGTCATTACGTCTGCAGGCATTTCTGCCTCGACTCGCCTGAGTGGAGAGCAGAACTACGACAACAATTACTCTGTAAATGGCAACCTGAGTTATGACACCCGCTATAACGGCGGGACGGTTTCGGTGACCCGTTCAGCGGACAACTCGACCAATATGAACTTCTCCTCTCAGGGTTCCGTTGCCTGGGCGGGTGGGGATTTTGGTCTGAGCAAAGAGCGACAGCGCTCGGGCATTATTGTGAAAACCGATCTTGTGGGTGATGGAAAGCTGGCCGCAAAAATAAATAACCGAAATTATATTCTTAGCGGCAAATCGAGCTTTATTGCACTCCCGCCTTACGCGCAATACAAGCTGGAAATTATGAATGATAAAAACTCTGAAGACAGTTTTGACATTGTCTCGGGCCGTAAACAGGCGCTTAACCTTTATCCCGGTAACGTCGGCGTGGTGTCACCTGAGGTGAAAAGCATGGTGACCGTGTTTGGCCGGGTGCGATATCCCAATGGTGAACTGGCGTCAAATACGGACATCCATAACCACATTGGCAAAACGCGCACCGACGCGAAAGGTGAGTTCGCCATTGATATTGATAAGAAGTATCCCGTTATTACCCTGGTGTCCGCCAACGGTAATATCTGCGAAGCGGATTTAGATCTGGAAAAAGCCAGGGGCGCTGCGTGGGTAGGGGATGTTAAATGTGCACCGCAAACCACGATGGCGCAGAGATAATGCTATGAAAAAAAGTGCTTCCGTTTTTATTCCGCTCCTGTTTTTGGCGGGATTGATTCCCTTCACCGCAAGGGCACTGACCGCCTCATCGTCAGGGGCGATCAACAACACGTTTTTATTTATCGAGAACGACATTGACGGTGAGTATTTCATTACGCCGTCCGCGTTAGATCCCCGTTTCAGCGGCTCAAATACCTGGGTTAAATACGGCACATCTCAGGTCAGCCTCGGTTACCTGGGTTATGTCATTTGGACTGCGCCGGCCAATAATTATCAGGATATGTGGATTGATAATTCGCCCATTGATGCTCCTTTCACAGGAATACGCTGCTACCGAGGTTCGCAGTGTCCGACGACGGGCTACATTGCCGGGCAGGGGGTGGATAACAATGGTTTTTACCACGCGCAGGTTGGATCCGTGGCGGGGGTTATTGGCGGAGCGTATGGCTTTGCTTCGCTGAGCAACTCAGCCTATGAGTATTTTCGTAATATGCCGACGGGTGGCAGCGAAACCTATGTTTTTAACCGCTGCTATACCTCGGTTAACTATGATTACGCCTCAGGACAACGCTGTAAGGATCAGACAACAGGTCGCTGGAATTACATCAATTACACGTTAAACAAGCGGGGACATCTGGCGCTGGAATCAACAAGTGCCTTTCAGGAGCTGTGGATCGCCAGTGATGGAACCCCAAGCATCACAAATGATTCCGGATCCTGTGAGCTGGGTGTCGTCAGTAACGTTGATGGCGTAATTTGTAAAATGGTCAAATACAACCTTGAGCAGACGCAAAATTTGACGGCATCGTTGACGTTCAGAGCGTATATCGATTCTGCTGCGTTGGGTTTTACCCCTTCCGCAACCACCGTGAAATATTCGGGAAATGGCTCGACATGGTATAACTTCAGCGCCTCGACGGCGTATTACAACGTCTTTTCGACATCTGGCCAGTATATCTATGTCTTTTTGTCGAAAACATTCCTTAAGAATCTGGTGGATGCAGGCGTCAGTATTACCAACAGCCAGCCCTTTACGTTTGCGTTTACGAATGCATTAACTCCGGAGTCAGGCTATTACCAGTTTACCCCCTCTTTGCAGCTCAATATTGTGCCGAAGGAGTATGGGATTAGCATTGTCTCATCGAATAATACGGCCTCTGCCAGTGGAAGCGGCACCATCGGAGATGACGCGCCGATCGAGATGGATTACGTCGTCACCGTATCGGGACCCCGTCAGGCTGACAGTATTACGGCCCAGGTTATCGGGGACAGCACGACAATCAACGATATCCCTTACTGCCTGTTTACGTCGGCCCAGGGGGGGATAAACGTGCCTGTCCCTGCCTATCTGCAATACAACACCGCGTCGGGAAGCCCTACTCAGGTGAGGAACAGCTGCAGTGAAAATGCCATTAGTCTGAACGATGCGTTATGGCAACAGGTGCCATGGGATGCCAACAACACGGATGATGGCAGCTTTTTCAGCACCAACTTAACGCTGCTGTTCCCGATGAATGATTCCCGCTCAGCACTGACGGTGGCTGGCGCTGACTGGGAAGGCGTGGTCAGCGCCAGTGGTGAAATCAAAGTCACCGCGAACTGGCTGGGAGTAACAAAATGATGCGCTGGCGGAAGGTCACGGAGGGTGTGGTGGGACTCTGCATTGCGCTTTACACGCTTTCTGCCCACGCGCTGTATCTGGACTCCACGATCTATGATATCCCCGCAGAGCGGTCGTTCATTAGCAAACATATTTACAACGACAGCCACAAACAGAATGTGTACAGCATTTCGGCGATTAAAATCGACCGTCCAGGACCGGGTGGGGAAAAGCGTCTGCCAATAAAGGACGGGGAGTTGCTGTTTACACCGCTCACGTTTTCGCTCGCCCCGGACGCCGGGGAGTATTTTAAGATCTTCTATCGCGGGCCCGAGGATGACAAAGAGCGTTACTACCGGATTCAGTTTCGCGAGATGCCGGTAACGCTGTTTGCTCAACGTCATTCAGGCAAAGCAAGTGAAGCTGTGCCCGCTATTGCATTGGATACGATACTGGTGGTCAGGCCCAGAAAGCTGACGCTAGGTTATACTCTGGATGAGCAAAAAGGGGCGCTGACAAATACCGGCAATACGTTTTTCAGGATCATCGTACACAAGGGATGCCAGTCAACCGATGACGAGGCGACGATGCGCTACCTGCTGCCTGGAGAGACCTACCGAAGCAGCGCGTTAAACACTAAAAATAAAAAATTCATCGTTGCGTTGAAAAAATATATACCGATAGGCGATGGTTGTTTTAAAAATAACAGTTAAAGTTTAAAGAAACAGTTCTTATATTGCTAACTGAACTCTGGGAATATATTCTGTACTGCGTGCTGGCATTGCCGCCGATAATAAAAGAGTTCCCGGATGAAAAAGATAATCAATGATCATATTGTATACGATTCAGAGACCAGAGCGCTAAGTGTACAGGGAGAAAGAGTGGTTCTGTCCGCTGCAACGGCAAGATTACTGGAGCTCTTTATTGCGAATAACCGCAAACAATTACATCGGGATCTGATTATAGAAGAAGTGTGGGGAAGGTATGGGTTGATCCCATCAGGTCACAGTCTGAATAAAAATGTCAGTATTTTGCGCAAAACGTTAGCAGAACTGGGAATGGATAATCTGATCGCAACTATCCCCCGAGAAGGATTTGTTTTTCAGGCGCAGATCGAAAACGTAAAAGAAGATGCGTTGCCGCATAGCATCACTGCATTAACCTCCGCCACCAAACCCGGGTTAAGGCGATACGGTAAAACGATCGTTGGCGGAATGTTAGGCATCAGCCTGGTGATATCTGGCTTTGTCCTTCTGCCAAAATTATTACGAGATACCGATGGTGTCGTGCATGTACAAAAATCCGGTTCCTGTGAAATATTTACGACAGATGATAATTCAGTTGAGAAAATATCCACTTTTTTGAATTCATCCCGATGGCAGCAATTCAAATCTATCTGTAAGGGAAGAAATAAGGTCATTGTGTTTTATGATGACAATGGATTGTCTGCGGGTAATAAACTAAAGGAATCATTTTTCAGTATATGTACGTTAGGCTCCCGGGGAGTTGCACATGCGTGCGAAAATTATGTATTTTAGTCTTGCCGTAGCGCTTGTTATCATTTTTTTGTTTTTATTTAAACGTCATGAGGTTCCGGCAGCGCTGGTATGCTCAGCGAAGAACCATCTTGTGCTCAATACGCAAAAAACAGGTATGCACATCGAAGGGGAGGTATTGCTGGTTTTCAGGATATCATCTGCTGAAGAGGGGGTATTGTCACAAGTGGGCGTGATTAATGTTAATGGGAAAAGCTACGCCATTAACCGTTCCACGATGCTTAAATTTTTAGGTAATGATAGTGACGGCTACATACGTACCCAACGGGTTTCTGTGATCAAAAATGATAATGATGATTTGCCTGATGAGATCACGGGATTAATTATGTCTAAGCAACACAACTTCTATTATAAAATAATGCATATTGCGCACAATGTGTACGGTATACGCGATTTGCGACGCACCCTGTTGGTGTGTCGGGCAGCGTAATCCTCAGAATAGGGTATCGTCTTATTCTGAAATAATAACCTATGTGTCGCATCATTTATGGTTTTTTATTCTGTTAAAATAGTGTTTATTATCACTAAAGTTTGTCCGAATGTGAATATAAGCGCATAAGTTTGTACTCATTTCGGACCTCAGAATTCGCTACCGATACAGCAAGAATATTCTTATCATTTCCCCTGCGCTCAGTTTTATTGCAAGGGGGATGAGCTACTACACATTATGCAATCTAAAGGCATTTTATTTGTTTTACCTTAAGTATATGTGAATACCAGGTCAATTGTGAATACACTTTCCTGTTCGGGAAGGCTGCGTTTTACAATGAAAACGTGATGGTGATTATTATGAATAAGAAAAAGGTCTTCCTGCTCAGTTATGACATTTATCTTTTCGCCGGGCTTAGGGCTTTTTTGCCTAATCTGGTACTGGTCGACAGTCAGACATTTATATCAGAGTCAGACCTTTCTTTTCAGCAATACAACTCCTGTCTGTTAATTGTTGATAACCGGATGCCCTTTTTCCTGGTGAAGAAATGGCTACATCGTAACAGTAGCCAGTTTATCATGGTAAACAGCGTTGTTCTCAGGTTGAGCGAAAATGAGTGTATTAATCGAGGCTATGAATACAGTACCTCAATTGATGTAACACTGCATTATACGACCGTCATCGATATACTCACGCGTATACTGATGACCACCCCGCAACCGGAATCACGCGTAAAATCAGATGAGCTGGACGTTTTCGCGTTAACCGAATTTGAGGCAGACATGCTTAATGCCATGATGACGAAAGAGGGGCAGGCCGAATTCTGCCGGGCAAATTCATTGACCACAAAATCCCTGTATCGCTACCGGGATAAAATAACGCACAGGCTTGGTTTTAAAAATTTTATTGAATCTATTATTTTTCTTATCCGCAATGGTTTCCTGACTGAAAGAGATGTGGGGCAGAACAGTACGTTAATGCGCAAATCCACCGGGCGTAGTTATGATAATAATGATGCGGGGCGTCTGAGTCTGGCACTCAAAAATGATGAAATTTTACCTTATTATCAACCCGTTGTCGGTGCAGGTGGTGAGCTGTGTGGTATAGAGATTTTGGCCCGCTGGCCATTAGGGCATAATTACACGATTTCGCAGCGAGAATTTATTCCGCTGGCAGAAAGCTGTGGCCTGATTAATGAACTCACCAGCTATTTAATGCATAAAGTTGCCAGTGACTTAAAGCAAAAGAATAACGGGTTAAATACACCGCTGTTTGTGGCGTTTAATGTCAGTCCAACCACGTTAAGTAACCCGGTGTTTTATTGGGAGTGCCTCAATTTTTTAGAGCTGACAGAATCGTTACCGGTGAAGCTCATGATTGAGATCACCGAAAATCAAACGCTGGCCGTGACGCCTGCAATAAAAGAACTGATCCGTTCACTGCGTAATCGCGGGGTGATGTTTGCGCTGGATGACTTTGGTACAGGATACGCGAATTTATGCTATCTGAATGAACTCGAACTGGATGTCATAAAAATTGATAAGACCTTTATCAACGCTATCCAGGCTGATAACCAACCGCTGCCGATGCTGGAATCGATTATTAATCTGGCGATGATTCTTGGGCTGCGTACCGTGGCGGAAGGGGTGGAGTACGCTTATCAGCGAGAGTGGCTTATCAGCAAACAGGTGGATTACCTGCAGGGGTATCATTTCCTGCCCCCGGTGCCGTTCGCTGATTTCCGGCGATTTGTCGAGCAAAGCCAGCCGACGACACGAGAAGCGGCATGCAAAAAGGGCAGCGTGCTGCCAGGTAAAAAGGAAAATGTGCGTTTTAACGCGCTGTAAACGACGGAAGCCCTGCGCATTTCGAGGGCTTCCGTCGGGGCTTAACGGAACATCACCTGTGCCCAGCGGGCCAGACCTGCCGTTACGGAGCCAAAGTCATCGCCACCGGCAATCGGAATACCCGGAAGCTGTTCCGCCAGCGCTTTCTTGATAAGCGGTGAACGGGCGCTACCGCCGGTCAGGTAAATCACATCCGGCTTCTCTTTGCCATTCTCCAGCGCCAGTTGCACCTGCTCGAGGATCCGCTGCAGCGGCTGGGCGAGTGCCGTTTCCAGCCCTTCCTGCGATATCGCGGTCGCCAGCTCATCACTGATAAAAGGTAATGAGACAGCGTGTTCAGCACGGTCAGAGAGGGCGATTTTGCTCTCTTCAGCGGTACGCACTACGCGATAGCTGAGACGCTGACGCCACACTTTATAGAGCAGGGCGACTTTATCCGCGTCCTGCGCGTCGCGTACCAGATCGTTCAGGAAGCGCCCGTTCGCGGTGCTGTAAAAATCACTCTGCGCCGGAACGTCGTTGATGGCGATGGCGTTCCACCAGGGCAGAATTGGCAGGGCAATGCCTTTTTCGGTTTGTCCGCCCATGCCGAGCAGCGGCATCAGGCTTTTAAATGCCAGAGCAATGTCCAGGTCGTTACCGCCTACGCGGCAGCCGCTGTGGCCCAACAGGCTGGTTTCGCGGTCACGACGCTGATGCCATTGTGGCCCCATCAGCAGTAAAGAGCAGTCGGTGGTGCCCCCGCCGATATCCACAACGAGCACGCGTTGCTCTTGCGTTAATGTGGCTTCAAAATCCAGTCCTGCCGCTACCGGCTCATACTGGAAGACCACGTCACGGAAACCGGCTCGGTGTGCGGCGCGCTTGAGGATCCCCTGCGCTTGCTGGTTAGCCTCTTCACCGCCCAGACCCTGGAAGTTGATCGGGCGACCAATAACGGCCTGCGTGATGGGATCGGGTACCTGGGTCTGCGCCTGGTTACGGATGTGCAGCATCATGGCGCACACCAGGTCTTCGAACATCGCCACCTGCTGTGGTTTTAACCCGCTGGCGCCCAGAAACGACTTCGGGGATTTAACGAAGTAAACCTCTTCCGGATCGTCAATGTAATGGCCCAGCGATGAGAGGCCAAACTGCACGCTGGAAGGGGTCACGTCGATATCTTCGTCGCGGTTAAAACTGACCGCACGGCGCAGCAGCGCCTGGGTTTCCGCCGCGGTAGCGGGAACCTGATGATGACGGAACAGCCATTCGCTGACCGCTTCGCGAGTGGGTGCGCAGAGCATTGATGGCAGCAGCGTGCTCTCTTTTTCCATCTTCAGGAGCTGTGGTTGCCCGTTTTGCATAATGGCAACCGAACAGTTTGCCGTACCGTAGTCAAATCCAATAAACACGATTAATCCCCATGCCAGTGAGAAGGGGCGAGACTTTAGCGAAATGTCTGCCTGGCGACAACAGGAATATGAAAGCAAGGCGAAACAAGGCCTTTCGGTTTATGCTGAGGGGAACAAAAAAGGAGCGATGATGTATACCCTGACCTGGCAACCCCCTTACGACTGGCAATGGATGTTTGGTTTCCTTGGCGCACGTGCGGTAGCGGGCGTAGAGACCGTCACGGACCACTATTACGAGCGCAGTTTCGCCTGTGAGGGGCATCAGGGGATATTTCGCGTTACGCCGGACAGCCAAACCCCTACGCTTACCGTGACGCTCAGCCCGGGCTTGATTCCGGTTGCGCAGACCTGCCTTGAGCGTATCGGGCGACTTTTCGATCTTGACTGCGATCCTCAGGCGATCCGCTCGACACTGGGGGATCTGGGGGCAGCACGACCAGGCTTACGGTTGCCGGGGGCGATGGATGCCTGGGAGCAGGGTGTGCGGGCGATACTCGGGCAACTGGTTAGCGTGGCGATGGCGGCAAAATTGGCTTCCCGCGTTGTCGCCCTGTGCGGGGAGCCGGTTGAAGACGCCCCGGGTTATCTCTGCTTCCCGACCCCGCACGCGCTGGCCGCAGCGGACCCGCTGGCGTTGAAAGCGCTTGGAATGCCGGTAAAGCGGGCGGAGTCGATCGTTCACCTGGCTCAGTCTGTGGTTGACGGGACGTTTCCGCTTTCCCCTCCTGCGGATATTGAGGCGGGAATGAAGGCCTTACAGCAGCGGCCCGGGATAGGACGCTGGACGGCAAACTACCTGGCCCTGCGCGGCTGGCAGGCGAAGGACGTTTTTCTGCCGGATGATTATCTGATAAAGCAACGTTTTGCCGGGATGACGCCTGCGCAAATTCGGCGCTACGCCCAGCGCTGGCAGCCCTGGCGCTCGTATGCGTTGCTGCACATCTGGTATACCGACGGCTGGGCGCCATCAGTTGATGGCGAAATAGCTGGTATTAAGCAGTAGATCCAACGGCTGCGGCTCGGCGATGGTGTCGCCGTAAATAAAATCAATGCCGATGCCGGAGAGCGTGTCCATCATGATGGGCTGGTTACACGGACCGGCGATGGTTTTCATGCCCAGGCGCTGGGCGTGCCCCTGAACGATCGTCACCATCATCTCATCCATCAGGTTGCCATAAACATTCGTCACCATTTCCGTATCAAGCATCAGATAATCGGCCATATTGGCGCTGAGGTGGCTAAAGACGTTCATATCGCGTCCCACCTGGCTGAGCACGACGCGGCAGCCAGCATGGCGAAGCTTTTGCAGGCCCTGCTGCAGGTTCTCATCCGGATTACATACCACGTCGGCAGCGATAACCAGATGCAGCAGACGGCCTGGCATGGGGCTCTTCTCCAGTAGGTCGACAAGTTCATCAACCAGCGTGACGCTTGCTAAACCTGCTTCAGACAGCGGAAGCGCGACCCCCATGCCTTTGTGGGCGACCTGTGCGGCGGAGGTGCGGAAAAACTCGTTGAAGATACGTCTGTCAAGGGCGTGCAACAGTTCAGGCTCCGCAAGTCCGGAGCGGAACGCATGCTCTTCCTGCACTTCGCCCTGGCTGGTCCACAGGCGTAATGAAATCAGCCAGAAGTTGCAGCTTTCCGGTATCCGTGGAGACGCGACGCTGCGGGCAATCATCATCAGATGATTGTCTTTAATCATGTGCCACTGCTCATCAAGCGACATCATGCTGCGCATGCCGTGGTCCCGTTCCTGCTGGGGTTCATAAACCGTGACGACGCCGCGTCCGCTGTTTTTCGAGGCGTAACAGGCGATATCCGCCTGCGACATGATTTCTGAAGCCTGATGGTTATTTTCATCAATCAGAGTAATACCCGCGCTGGCGCCGATCCGGTGCAGACGTCCTTCCCACATAAAGTGATAGTCATTGATGGTGTTAATCAGGCGGCCGGTAATATAACGCGCGCTTTCGATATTGCAGTCCGGGAGCAACAACCCGAATTCGTCCCCGCCGAGACGAGCCAGCACGTCGCTGGAGCGGAGCATGGTCAACATTAATGACGAAAGCTCCCGCAGCAGAGCATCACCCGCCGCATGGCCTGCGGTGTCGTTGACGGCTTTAAAACGATCGAGATCGATAAACACCAGCGCATGACGCTGGCGTGTCTCCTGTACGGTCTGTAAGAGCCGTTTGAGGTGGTTTTCGAAACTGACCCGGTTTGCGAGGTGGGTGAGGGCATCGTGCGAGGCACTGTAACTGAGCTGACGCAGCATTTTGCGCGATTCCGTCACGTCCTGAATCACGATCACGGAGCCAATGTTTTGCCCGTCCAGCGTACTGAGCGGGGTGATGCTGTAGTGGATATCGTAGTTGCCGCCGGTACGGCAGTTCAGCACCACGTCCTGGTCTATATCGGAACGGGACATATCGCCGCTGTGAATATTCTCCATCAGCGGTCCCTTTTCACCAAAGGTAATGTGCAACACCTTCAGAACAGGCTGCCCGATAGCCTCGGTCTGCAGCCAGCCGCTCATCTTCTCGGCAACCGGGTTCATAAAGGTGACATTCATGTCGATATCGGTACACAACACCGCTTCGCCGATGGAATCGAGGGTAATGTGCAAACGCTCTTTTTCCTGGAACAGCGCTTCGTTGAGCTGCTTCACCTCGGTCATGTCCATGTTGATGCCGAGCAGGCGTTCGACTTCACCCTGTTTGTTCAGTACCCGGTTCGCCAGAGAGCGTATATGGCGCACGCCTTCTTTAACACGAATGCGGAACTCAAGCTTAAACGGCAAACGTGAAATGAGGGAATCCCGGAGCACCTTTTCAGCGTGAGCGCGGTCTTCCGGGAGCATCGTTTCGTGCCAGAGCTGCCAGGTGGGCTTGATGTGCGGCGGGATCTCATACAGCTCAAACATCCGCTTATCCCAGCTGATAATGTCTGGCTCCAGATCCCACTCCCAGATGCCGATACCGCCCGCTTCGTTGGCGAGGGTGATGCGCTCCATCAGGCGTTTATTGACCCACTCGGTCTGCTTCAGGTCGTTAATATCTTCAATCTGGGCGATAAAATAGAGCGGTGAACCGTCGGTGTGGCGCACCACGGAGACGGCAAGCAGGGCCCAGACCACTTCACCATTGCGGGTGTAGTAACGCTTCTCAAGGGTGTAGGTGTTGATGTCGCCGTTGACCAGCTGCTCCAGCTGTTCGAGATCGGTATTCAAATCTTCCGGCCAGGTTAACTGCTGGAAGGTGAGGGCCTGAAGCTCCGTCTGGCTGTATCCCAGGAAGTTACACAGGGCTTTATTGGCCTGAAGCCACTGCCCCTCAATGCTGACCAGCGCCATGCCGATGGCGGAATACTCCATCGCGTTACGAAAACGCGCTTCACTTTCGGTGATATGTTTGCGTTCGGCGCGAAAGGCATACATCACCATGGTCATAATATTGGCCGGCAACAGCATCATCAAAAAGGGCAGCCAGGGAGCGTTTAGCGTCACCAGCAGGTTTTGCGGCGTCATGGATGCAGGGTTACGCGTCATGATCAGCGAGACCATCATCACGGTGACCAGAAACACCAGAAACGCCTCCATTCGCGGCAGGCGCACGGCGCTCCACATAAGCAGAACGATAACGCAGGTGAAGGGCCACGGCAGCCAGGTAATCGCCATCCAACTGAGAGCCAGCGTCACGGCCATGGTGGCGAGCGTTTCCAGCAGCAATTTTGGGTTGCGGTGACGCAGCAGATAATGTGGTTTAAACAGTAACCCTAACGGCACCAGCGCCAGCGCACCAATGGCTTCTGATAACACCCAGACGAGGAAATTACGCAGCGGCTCCGGACCCGGCACCAGAAGATACACCAGCACTCCGCCAACCAGCGGTGGCACCAGCGCACTGCCGATGGACAGACGGATCCAGTCATTCAGATTCTGCAGGGGGTTATACCATGGGAGCAGTTTACGCAGTAACACCGCGCCAATCACGGCTTCAACCACGTTGATAGCGGTATAGGTCGGGTTGATCGACGACCAGGAGAAAAGCATCCACGCGGCCAGGATATTGCCAAACGAGCAGGCCAGGGCGATACCCGGCCACATCTTTCCTGCATGACGGTAAAAGGCCACCATCATGATGGCGGTAGGGAACCAGAGCGGGGCGAGCAGGGTGCCGAAGCGGGTCAGCTCCAGCGAAAATAAGGTAAAGATAAAGGTGACCAGGCCCAGACAGACAAGTCGCAATAAAGGATGTGTGGTGGTAACCAAAACCCGCTGGTATTGTTTATTCATTACCGCTTTATCCAGAGACGCCATGCCGTCAGGAGAGAAGTCCGGACGAGTGAATTTGATAATTTGGTTTATGCTAGTACAAACAATTTACAATTCATATGGCGACTGCTCATAATTTGACATCATAGACTTATTAAATAGTTACTCGGTAAAAAATCCCCGACAAACGCTGAAAAAACGTGCGTTTAAATTTCACAAAGGGATCATTTCGTCGCTTTTCACCCTGTCTCGCAGAACCTGCGCTTTCGACTGGTATCATGCCCGCGAAATCCCTATAATTGCCGCGTTTGACGCTCCGGCGTCGTCCTTCCTTAACATCCAGGTTAATCAGGTCGCTAAATTTATGACTGATAAGTCTCATCAGTGCGTCATTATAGGCATCGCCGGCGCATCGGCTTCAGGTAAAAGTCTTATTGCCAGTACGCTTTACCGCGAACTGCGTGAACAAGTTGGTGATGAGCATATCGGCGTCATTCCCGAAGACAGCTATTACAAAGATCAATCCCATCTGTCGATGGAAGAACGCGTAAAAACTAACTATGACCATCCTAATGCGATGGATCACAGCTTACTGTTCCAGCATTTAGAAGCACTTAAAAGCGGCCAGGCAATTGAACTTCCCGTCTATAGTTATGTAGAACATACCCGTACGCAGGAAACGATCCGTATCGAACCGAAGAAGGTCATTATCCTTGAAGGTATTTTGCTTCTGACCGACTCCCGTCTGCGTGAATCAATGAACTTCTCGATTTTCGTCGATACGCCGCTGGATATCTGCCTGATGCGCCGCATTAAGCGTGACGTGAATGAGCGTGGACGTTCGATGGACTCCGTGATGGCGCAATACCAGAAAACTGTCCGCCCGATGTTCCTGCAATTCATTGAACCATCCAAGCAATACGCCGATATCATCGTGCCTCGCGGCGGTAAAAACCGCATAGCCATTGATATCTTAAAAGCGAAAATCAGCCAGTTTTTTGAATAAGCCGCGCGAATTGTGTACCGTTCAGGGATAACCTGGTTTTGCCCTGAGTCTTTATGGCTTCAGGGTACGATGCATGAAAGGAGAAAGTGCGATGCGTCTTTGTGATCGCGATATTGAAGCCTGGCTGGATGAAGGCCGTCTGTCTATTACACCACGTCCACCCGTGGAGCGTATCAATGGTGTGACTGTTGATGTGCGCCTGGGAAATAAATTCCGCACCTTTAGCGGCCATACCGCACCGTTCATCGACCTTAGCGGGCCGAAGGATGAAGTCAGCGCCGCGCTTGATCGCGTGATGAGTGATGAAATCGTTATTGACGAGGGCGAAGCCTTTTATCTGCATCCGGGTGAACTGGCGCTGGCGGTGACCTATGAATCCGTGACGCTGCCTGCGGACCTGGTCGGCTGGCTCGATGGCCGTTCTTCTCTGGCGCGACTGGGGCTGATGGTTCACGTGACCGCGCACCGTATCGATCCAGGCTGGTCGGGCCGTATCGTGCTCGAGTTCTTCAATGCCGGTAAACTGCCTCTGGCACTGCGTCCCGGGATGATGATCGGCGCACTGAGCTTTGAACCGCTAACCGGTCCGGCAGATCGTCCTTATAACCGCCGTCAGGACGCTAAATATCGCGACCAGCAGGGTGCGGTCGCGAGCCGTATTGATAAAGACTGATCGTTAGTCCACTGAGGATGCTATGAGAAGAGTTCTGACAACGCTGATGATTTTGCTGGTGGTTCTGGTTGCTGGCCTTTCGGCGTTAGTCCTGCTTGTTAACCCTAATGATTTCCGTGCTTACATGGTGCGGCAGGTCGAAGCGCGTAGTGGTTATCAACTGAAGCTTGATGGGCCGCTGCGCTGGCACGTCTGGCCGCAACTCAGCATTCTCTCAGGCCGCATGTCGTTAACCGCGCCGGGTGCCTCCCAGCCGCTGGTCTCTGCCGATAACATGCGTCTTGATGTGGCGTTGATCCCGCTCTTTTCACACCAGTTGCAGGTCGACCAGGTGATGCTGAAAGGGGCGGTGATTCAGCTGACTCCGCAAACTGAAGCCGTGCGGGACTCGGATGCGCCGGTCGCCCCGCGGGAAAATACGCTGCCCGACGAGCCGACGGATACGGGTTGGTCATTTGATATAGCCAAACTGAAAGTCGCCGACAGCGTGCTGGTTTTCCAGCATGAGTCCGACGAGCAGGTAACCGTCCGTAACATCAACCTGAAGATGGAGCAGGACGCCCATCATGTTGCCTCGCTGGAGTTTAGCGGAAGGCTGAACCGCGATCAGCGCGATCTCAATCTGTCGCTGAACGCCAACGTGAATGCCTCAGATTACCCCCATCAGCTCACGGCGGATATTCAGCAGCTGAACTGGCAACTGATGGGAGCCGATCTTCCTGCCCAGGGGATCACCGGTCAGGGAACGCTGCAGGCCGTGTGGCGCGAAGAACAAAAACAGCTTGAGCTGGATAATCTCAACCTGCAGGCGAACGACAGCAGTCTGACAGGGCAGGCGAGCGTCACGCTTGAGGAGAAGCCGAAGTGGGTAATGAATCTGCAGTTTGACAAGCTCAATCTGGAGAACTTACTTCCGCCTCAGCCAGCAGGTGCAACCGACGGGAACGCTGCTCAGAATGGGCAAAGCCAGCCGTCCAAGCCGCGTCCGGTCATCTCCTCGAGTCTTGATCAGCCAGACTATAACGGTCTGCGCGGATTCACGGCCGATATCTTACTGAAAGCTAACAGCCTGCGCTGGCGCGGTATCGATTTTACCGACGTGAGCAGCCAGATGTTTAACCATAACGGTTTGCTGGTGATCTCCGAACTGAGCGGCAAAATGGGCGCCGGACATCTTTCTCTGCCGGGCACGCTGGACGTGCGTAAAGAGACGGCCAGCGCCGAATTCCAGCCGCGTCTCGACAACGTTGAGATTGGTACCATCCTTAAAGCCTTTAATTACCCGATCTCCTTAACGGGCCAATTGACGCTGGCGGGTGACTTCTCGGGGACGAAGATTGATGCTGAGGCTTTCCGCCGCGAATGGCAGGGGCAGGCCCATCTTGATCTGAAAGATTCCCGTATGGAAGGGCTTAACTTCCAGCAGCTGGTGCAGCAGGCGGTGGAGCGCAGCAGTGATGTCAAAGCCCAGGAAAATTACGACAGCGCAACGCGCCTCGACAGCTTTACCACTGACCTGACGCTGGATAACGGGCAGCTTACCCTCGACCGAATGCAGGGAACCTCTTCACTCCTGTCGTTAACCGGTGAAGGTAAGCTGGATCTGGTGAAAGAGACGGCGGATACCCGATTTAACGTGCGGGTACTTTCCGGCTGGCAGGGTGAAAGTAAACTGATCGACTTCCTTAAAGAGACGCCGGTTCCACTCACTGTCTATGGCAAATGGCAGGCGCTGAATTACAGCCTTCAGGTGGATCAGATCCTGCGCAAACATCTGCAGGACGAAGCGAAACGTCGTCTGAACGACTGGGCGGATCGGAATAAAGATTCACAGTCAGGGAAGGATGTGAAGAAGCTGTTAGATAAGCTTTGATGCCCGAGCGCCCGGTAGCGCACATGCTACCGGGCAAAACAACTCACTAAACCTCATAGTCCAGTTCTTCTTCATCCCGCAGTGGAATGAGCTGCACCTTCTGTACACGGTGGCTCTCAACCTGCAACGTTTTAAGCAGATAGTCCCCCACCTGAACCTCTTCTCCCGGTTGCGGGATACGCTGCAAATATTCCATCAGCAGACCGGCAATAGTGTGGTATTCGCGTTTTTCATCCAACGGCAGCGGCACATATTGCACCAGGTCTTCCAGCGGCATATGGCCGTTCGCCGTCCACGACCCGTCGGCATTTTTCTGGATGTCGTGGCGCGCATCAATCTCATCCACCTCGTTGGGCAAATTACCGGCGATGGTTTCCATGACGTCGCTGAGCGTGACCAGTCCTTCAACGGAACCGAATTCATCCACCACAAAGGCAAAGTGAGTGCGCGCGTTACGGAACTGCTCAAGGGCAGAAAGCAGCTGCAGTCCTTCAGGGAAGACCAGCGGCTGGCGTACCAGGGCACGCAGATTGAGTGCTTCACCGTGCAGCTGCTGTTGCAGCAGGTCGATGACGTGCACCACGCCCAGCAACTCCTCTTCCTCTTCACCGCCGGTGACAACCACGCGGGTGTGCTGGTTTTTATCCAGCAGTGCGCGAATGTGCTCCTCCGGTGCCGTCAGGTCGATATGCTCAATGTCATGCCGTGATGTCATGATGCTGCTGACCGTCCGCTGATTCAGATTGAGCACCCGCTCAATCATCAGTCGCTCCTGCGGATTAAAGATCAGCCCGTCACTGTGATCGGCAAGCATCGCGGCGGATTCCGCATCCAGTTCTGCATCCTCTTTTTTCCCGCTCAGCAGGCGCATGACCGTGTCGGCCGTGCGTTGACGTAACGTCTGATTCGCTGAGAGGAAGCGGCGACGGTTGAATATCGCCAGCTGGTTCAGCGCTTCAATCATTACTGAGAAACCAATGGCGGCATACAGATAGCCTTTCGGAATGTGGAATCCAAACCCGTCTGCCACCAGGCTAAAGCCAATCATCAGCAGGAAACTCAGGCAGAGAATAACAATGGTCGGGTGGCTGTTAACGAACCGGGTCAGGGCTTTACTTGCCATCACCATCAGCGTAATGGCAATGATCACTGCGGCCATCATCACGGCCAGGTGGTCAACCATCCCGACGGCGGTGATCACCGAGTCCAGTGAGAAGACGGCGTCCAGCACCACGATTTGCGCCACCACAGGCCAGAATTTTGCCCCGCGTCGCTGGGTCGGGTTTTCACTGTCTTTGCCTTCGAGCCGCTCATTAAGTTCAACCGTCGCTTTAAACAGCAGGAACAAGCCACCGAAGAGCATGATCAGGTCACGGGCGCTGAAGCTCAGGCCGTGAACGGAGAACAGAGGCTGTGTCAGCGTGACCAGCCAGGAGATAGAGGCCAGCAGCAGCAACCGCATCACCATCGCCAAAAGCAGGCCCGTTACGCGAGCGCGGTCACGCTGAGAAGGGGGCAGTTTTTCGGCGAGGATGGCGATAAAGACCAGATTATCAATACCGAGCACCAATTCGATGACGACCAGCGTCACCAGTCCGGCCCAGATTGATGGATCGGCAATCCATTCCATAGTAATAGCAATACCTTCTGTTATATGACGAATGTCACACTTCGATCATGGATAAAGCGGCGGGAAATTGCAATGCCGGGCTGAGATTTCTCTTAATAAGGCCGAACAAAAAGAGAGCAATACGCTGGCGCTGTAAATAAGGTAATTACGTATATTTTATTACGCACAGTACATTTTAGGATATATCGCAATTAATGGTTTTTATTGTTTCTTTGTCAATATAAAGAAAATCCTAAAAGGTCAAAAGTTTGCTCTTAATATTAATCTTAAAAACAGTTATTAGGACAGTTGTCTCCTTGCCTGCTATTAGGTTAGCTGCAACAATTCCTCCAGCATCAAATGTTAAATCTCCTTGTTGCTATTATTGTTTCGGTCTTCAGGAATGGTTATTGATTATCCGTCGGGCGTTTTTGCGGCTGATATATTTCCAGAAGACCTTGTTCAAGAGGGTGTCTATCCATAACACATTGTTTAGTCAGTGGATTGGTAACTGAAAGCCAAGGGCGGTAGCGTGCCTGAAAGCGTGTGAATCAGCCTCGATTATTCTGTCAATAGCCAATGGATGAATAAGCTTTTTTTAGGACTGATGCCAGTTATATTTCTATTTGATTAACTGCATGCTGAAACCCAATACGACCCGGCTTATTTTAAATTGCACAGGATAATTACTCTGCCAAAGTGATAAATAATCAATGATGAAATCCAAAATGAAATTGATGCCATTATTGGTGTCTGTGACCTTGATGAGTGGTTGTACGGTCTTTCCCGGCAGCAATATGTCAACAATGGGTAAGGATGTGATCAAGCAGCAGGATGCCGATTTTGATCTCGACAAAATGGTGAATGTTTATCCACTCACGCCACGTCTGGTCGAACAATTACGCCCACGTCCGAATGTTGCTCAGCCGAATATGTCTCTGGATCAGGAGATTGCCTCCTACCAGTACCGCGTGGGGCCGGGTGATGTTATCAACGTCACCGTCTGGGACCACCCTGAACTGACCACACCAGCGGGCCAGTACCGTAGCTCAAGCGACACCGGTAACTGGGTACAGTCAGACGGCACCATGTTCTATCCCTATATTGGCAAGGTACACGTTGCCGGGAAAACGCTCGCCGAAATCCGCAGTGATATTACCGGCCGCTTAGCGCAGTACATCGCCGATCCGCAGGTGGACGTTAATATCGCCGCATTCCGCTCGCAAAAAGCCTATATCTCCGGACAGGTGAATAAATCCGGTCAACAGGCCATCACCAACGTACCGCTGACCGTTCTGGATGCCATTAACGCCGCCGGCGGTTTAACCGACGGTGCCGACTGGCGCAACGTGGTTCTGACGCACAACGGCAAAGAGCAGCGCATTTCGCTGCAGGCGCTGATGCAAAACGGTGACCTGACTCAGAACCGTCTGCTCTATCCGGGCGACATTCTCTACGTACCGCGCAATGACGATCTGAAAGTGTTCGTGATGGGCGAAGTTAAGAAACAGAGCACCCTCAAAATGGACTTCAGCGGCATGACCCTGACCGAAGCGCTGGGTAATGCAGAGGGTATTGATCTGACCACCTCCAACGCCACCGGTATCTTCGTGATCCGTCCGCTGAAAGGTGAGGGCAGTGCGAAAGGCAAGATTGCCAACATCTACCAGCTGGATATGTCCGATGCGACGTCTCTGGTGATGGCAACGGAGTTTCGTCTCCAGCCATACGATGTGGTGTATGTCACCACCGCACCGGTTGCCCGCTGGAACCGTCTGATCAACCAGTTGCTGCCAACCATCAGTGGCGTTCGCTACATGACGGATACGGCGCGCGACATTCATACCTGGTAATCCGCGATGTTTAACAAAATTCTGGTGGTATGCGTGGGGAACATTTGCCGTTCCCCCACGGCTGAACGGCTGCTGAAACTCTACCAGCCCGAACTGACCGTTGAATCCGCAGGGCTGGGTGCGCTGGTCGGTAAAGGTGCCGATGAGCGCGCAACGAGCGTGGCCCGCGATCATAACCTTTCTCTCGACGGGCACATCGCCCGTCAGGTCACCGGCCGTATGTGCCGGGAGTATGACCTGATCCTGACGATGGAAAAACGCCATATCCATGCGCTGTGTGATATCGCACCGGAGATGCGCGGCAAGGTGATGCTGTTTGGTCACTGGGACAATGAACGCGAAATCCCCGATCCATATCGCAAAAGCCATGAGGCCTTCGAGGCGGTATACACCTTACTTGACCAGTCTGCCCGTCAGTGGGCGCAGGCACTGAAAGTTCAGCAGGGATAACAATGACAGAAAAAACAAAACCTTCTGCCGCCCCGACTTCGGGCAGTGATGAAATCGATATTGGTCGCCTGGTCGGCACCGTCGTAGAGGCAAAGTGGTGGGTGCTTGGGATCACCGCCGTGTTTGCCGCGGCGGCCGTCGTCTATACGCTGTTTGCGACGCCCATCTACAGTGCCGATGCGCTGGTGCAGATTGAGCAGAATACCGGTAACTCGCTGGTGCAGGACATTGGCTCCGCACTGGCGAACAAACCGCCGGCTTCCGATGCGGAAATTCAGCTGATCCAGTCGCGCCTGGTTCTGGGTAAAACCGTGCACGACCTCGGCCTTGATATCTCCGTCACCAAAAATACCTTCCCGATCTTTGGTGCCGGCTGGGACCGTCTGATGGGACGCAGCAACGACACGGTCAAAGTGACTGACTTTGTGCTGCCAAAAGGAAGCGCGGATCAGACCTTTACCCTGACGGTGTTAGGCCCAAAACAGTACCAGTTAACCAGCGATGCGGGCTTTAGCGCGCGCGGTGAAGTGGGGCAGATGCTGACGAAAGAGGGTGTCAGCATGATGGTCAGCGCGATCCACGCCCAGGAGGGCGGTGAATTTACCGTGACCAAATTCTCCACGCTGGGAATGATTAACAATCTGCAGAACAACCTGACCGTCACCGAAAACGGCAAGGACACCGGTGTCCTGAGCATGACCTTTACCGGTGAAGATAAGGATCAGATCCGCGACATCCTCAACAGCATCACCCGTAACTATCTTGAGCAGAACGTTGAGCGTAAATCGGCTGAAGCAGCGAAAAGCCTGGCATTCCTCGCCAAACAGCTTCCGGAAGTCCGCGCCCGTCTGGATGATGCCGAGAACAAGCTGAACGCCTATCGTCAGGATAAAGACTCTGTCGACCTGCCGCTGGAAGCGAAATCCGTTCTCGACTCGATGGTTAACATTGATGCCCAGCTTAACGAGCTGACCTTCAAAGAGGCGGAGATTTCCAAGCTTTATACCAAGCGTCACCCGGCCTACCGTACGCTGCTGGAGAAACGCCGCACGCTGGAAGAAGAGAAGGCGAAACTCAACGATCGCGTCACTGCGATGCCTAAAACGCAGCAGGAAATCGTACGTCTGACCCGCGATGTGGAATCCGGACAGCAGGTGTACATGCAGCTGCTGAATAAACAGCAGGAGCTGAAAATTACCGAAGCCAGTACCGTTGGTGATGTGCGCATCGTTGACCCGGCCATCACCCAGCCAGGGGTGCTGAAGCCGAAGAAAGCCCTCATCATTCTCGGCAGCATTATTCTGGGTCTTATCCTCTCCATCGTTGGCGTGCTGCTTCGCTCGCTGTTCAACCGTGGAATCGAAAGCCCGCAGGCACTGGAAGAGAGCGGTATCAACGTCTACGCCAGCATCCCGCTGTCGGAGTGGCAAAAATCGCGTGACAGCGTCAAAACAACCAAAGGCGTTAAGCGTTACAAACAAAGCCAGCTGCTGGCCGTGGGTAACCCAACCGATCTGGCCATCGAAGCGATTCGTAGTCTGCGTACCAGTCTGCACTTCGCCATGATGCAGGCCAAAAACAACGTCCTGATGCTGACCGGTGTCAGCCCGTCAATTGGTAAGACCTTTGTCTGTGCCAACCTGGCGGCGGTGGTGAGCCAGACCAATAAACGGGTGCTGCTGATCGACTGTGATATGCGTAAGGGCTATACCCACGAACTGCTGGGTACCAATAACGTCAACGGGCTGTCGGAAATCCTGCTGGGCAAAGGTGAGATTAGCCAGAGTGCAAAACCGACGACGGTGCCGAAGTTTGACCTTATTCCGCGTGGTCAGGTGCCGCCAAATCCATCAGAGCTGCTGATGAGTGAACGTTTTAGCGAGCTGGTGGAGTGGGCGAGCAAAAACTATGACCTGGTGTTGATTGATACCCCACCAATTCTGGCGGTGACCGATGCCGCCATTGTGGGCCGCCATGCCGGCACCACGCTGATGGTGGCGCGTTACGCGGTGAACACGCTGAAGGAAGTGGAAACCAGCCTGAGCCGCTTCGAGCAAAACGGAATTGAAGTGAAAGGGGTGATCCTGAACTCCATCTTCCGTCGTGCGACCGGTTACCAGGACTACGGTTACTACGAGTACGAATACAAGTCTGACAGTCACTAATCGTTAGCTTTCGGGGAAGACCATGACTACACAACGCCCTTTAGTTTCTATTTATATGCCGACATGGAATCGTCAGCAGCTGGCGATCCGCGCAATAAAATCTGTGCTGCGACAGGATTACGATAACTGGGAACTGATCATCGTTGATGACTGTTCTTCCTCATACGAACAGCTGCAAAAGTTTGTGACTGACCTTAACGACCCGCGCGTGGTTTACACGCACAACGAGATTAACTCCGGTGCGTGCGCGGTGCGTAACCAGGCGATTATGCAGGCTAAAGGCCAGTATCTGACCGGCATCGACGACGATGACGAATGGACGCCGAACCGTCTGTCGATCTTCCTGTCGCACAAAGCACAGCTGGTGACGCATGCGTTTTTGTATGCCAACGACTATGTCTGTCAGGGTGAAGTTTACTCGCAGCCTGCCAGCCTGCCGTTGTACCCGAAATCGCCTTACTCACGCCGCCTGTTCTTTAAACGCAACATCATTGGTAATCAGGTCTTTACCTGGGCGTGGCGCTTTAAGGAGTGCCTGTTCGATACCGAGCTGAAGGCTGCGCAAGATTACGACATCTTCCTGCGCATGGTGATGGAGTATGGCGAGCCGTGGAAGGTGGAAGAGGCGACGCAGATCCTGCATATCAATCACGGGGAGATGCAAATCACCTCGTCGCCGAAGAAATTCTCT
Source organism: Enterobacter ludwigii (assembly GCF_001750725.1). Taxonomy (NCBI): domain Bacteria; kingdom Pseudomonadati; phylum Pseudomonadota; class Gammaproteobacteria; order Enterobacterales; family Enterobacteriaceae; genus Enterobacter; species Enterobacter ludwigii. The sequence continues at coordinate 2,322,638 of NZ_CP017279.1, read as the reverse complement.
GGTTACTTCCACTTTTACCGCAAGCACAAGGACAAGTTCGACCGTGCCAGCCGGAAGTATCAGCTGTTTACCCTCTATCAGATCCGCAATAAGCGCATGAACTGGCGCACGCTGCTCACGTTGTTGTCCGTGCGTAACGGCAAGCGTCTGGCTGATGGACTTCGGGGGAAATAATGTTTCTGGAAGATTGCCGCGCTAACAGCTGGAGCCTGCGCCCGTGCTGCATGGTTCTGGCGTACCGCATCGCGCATTTTTGCTCGGTGTGGCGCAAGAAAAATGTTTTAAACAATCTCTGGGCAGCACCGGTGCTGGTGCTGTACCGCATCATTACTGAATGTTTTTTTGGTTATGAAATTCAGGCCGCTGCCACCATTGGTCGCCGTTTTACCATTCATCACGGTTATGCCGTGGTGATCAACAAATTCGTTGTAGCCGGTGATGATTTCACTATTCGCCATGCGGTCACCATCGGTAACCGTGGGCCCGACAGCCTGGCCTGCCCGGTGATTGGCAATAACGTCGAGCTGGGCGCGAACGTGGTCATCATTGGCGACATCACGATTGGTAACAACGTCACGATAGGCGCAGGGAGCGTGGTGCTGGACAGTATTCCGGATAACGCGCTGGTGGTGGGTGAGAAAGCCCGCGTGAAGGTGATCAAATGAACATTCTGCAATTTAACGTCCGTCTCGCAGAGGGCGGGGCGGCCGGTGTGGCGCTGGATCTTCACCAGCGCGCGCTGCAAAAAGGACTTCAGTCTCGTTTTATTTACGGTTATGGCAAAGGCGGTAAGAAAAGCGTCAGCCACGATAACTACCCGCAGGTGCATAAGCACACGCCGCGCCTGACTTCCGTGGCCAACATTGCCTTGTTCCGCCTGTTTAACCGCGATCTGTTTGGCAATCTTAATACCCTTTATCGCACCGTGACGCGCTCCCAGGGGCCGGTTGTGCTGCATTTCCACGTGCTTCACAGCTACTGGCTGAATCTGGAAGAGGTGGTGGCGTTTTGTCAGAAGGTGCAGGCCCACAAACCGGATACCCGCTTCGTCTGGACGCTGCACGATCACTGGAGCGTGACCGGTCGCTGCGCCTTTACCGACGGGTGTGAAGGCTGGAAAAGCAACTGCCAGAAGTGCCCGACGCTGAGCAACTATCCGCCGGTGAAAGTGGATCGTGCCCATCAGCTGGTGGCCGGAAAGCGCCAGCTGTTCCGCGACATGCTCTCGCTCGGCTGTACGTTTATCTCTCCAAGCCAGCACGTGGCCGATGCCTTTAACAGTCTGTATGGGGCAGGGCGCTGTCAGATCATCAATAACGGTATCGACGTGGCGACGGAAGCGATTCTGGCCGAACTTACCCCGGTTGCAGAAACCCCGGGTAAACCAAAAATCGCTATCGTTGCGCATGACCTGCGTTACGACGGCAAAACCAATCAGCAGCTGGTGCGCGACATGATGGCGCTGGGTGACAAGATTGAACTGCACACCTTCGGCAAGTTCTCGCCGTTCGAAGGGGCTAACGTGGTGAATCACGGGTTTGAAACCGACAAGCGCAAACTGATGAGCGCCCTCAATGGGATGGATGCGCTGGTATTCAGTTCGCGCGTGGATAACTACCCGCTGATCCTGTGCGAAGCGCTCTCCATCGGTGTGCCGGTGATTGCCACCCACAGCGATGCGGCACGTGAAGTGCTGGAAAAATCGGGCGGGACCACGTTTGCGGAGCATGAGGTGCTGCCCCTGGTGCAACTGCCGAAGGCGCAGATCGCGCAGGCCGTTTTTGGCACCGACCTGGAATCGTTCCGCAACCGCAGCCGCAAGGCCTACAGTGGACAACAGATGCTGGAGGAATATGTCTCGTTCTATCAGAGTCTGTAGTTATCTGCTGCTGCCGCTGATTTACCTGCTGGTCAACGTCAAAATTGCCCAGCTTGGCGAAAGTTTCCCGATAACCATAGTGACCTTCTTGCCCGTTCTGCTTCTGCTGTATGTCGACAAAATCAACCTCAAGAAGCTGATGATGGCCTTAGGGCTGGGCGTGGGTCTGACGCTATTTAACTACATCTTTGGTCAGTCTCTGGATGCCAGTAAATACGTCACCTCCACCATGCTGTTTGTTTATATCGTCATTATTATTGGCATGGTCTGGAGTATTCGCTTCAAGGTTATTTCACCACATAATTATCGGAAAATCCTTAGGTTCTTTTATATTGCCGTTGCGTTAATTGTTATGCTTGCTGCACTGGAAATGGCACAAATTATTTTGACCGGTGGCAGTAGCCTGATGGAGATAATTTCGAAATATCTCATTTACAGTAACAGCTATGTATTGAACTTCATCAAGTTTGGCGGAAAGCGTACGACAGCCCTCTATTTTGAACCGGCGTTTTTTGCTCTGGCACTAATCTCAATTTGGCTCAGCATCAAACAGTTTGGTATCAAAACCCCTAAGACCGATGCTATGATTCTTGCAGGAATTGTTCTGTCAGGATCGTTCTCAGGGGTAATGACATTTATCCTGTTTTACCTGCTGGAGTGGGCGTTCCAGTACCTGAACAAAGATGCGATTAAGAAAAAACTGCCGCTGGCGATTATCTCTCTGACAGTATTTATGGTTGGCGTGATATTTGCCTTCCCATACATCTCAGAACGCCTGGGAGATTTGGGAACCGAAGGCTCGTCATCCTATTATCGTATCATTGGTCCGCTGGTGATGGTGGGCTATTCCTTAACCCATATCGATGGTGTAGTAAGATTCGGCTCACTTTACGAATATGTTGCATCATTCGGAATCTTTAACGGTGCGGATGTCGGTAAAACCATAGACAATGGCCTGTATCTGTTAATTATCTATTTTTCGTGGTTCGCCGTACTGTTGACACTGTGGTATCTGTTTAAAGTTTTCAAAATGATGATTAACGCGTTTGGTGATAACCAGAACTTTCGCGTGCAGCTTTATCTGTTTACACCGGTGTCGTTGTTTTTTACCGGGTCAATATTTAGCCCGGAATATGCTTTCTTGATTGTCTGTCCGTTTATTCTGCGCAAAGCGCTTAATATTACGAACGTATGACGAAATGAGGTGATTTATGTTTCTTAGCGTCATTACTGTCGCTTTTCGTAATTACGAAGGGGTGGTAAAAACCTGGCGCTCGCTGCGCAACCTGGCGCGCGATCCAAGCCTCACCTTTGAGTGGATTGTGGTCGATGGCGGCTCGAACGATGGTACGGCAGAGTTTCTGGAAAAACTCAACGGTGAGTTCAACTTACGTTTCATCAGCGAGAAAGATAAAGGCATCTACGATGCGATGAATAAAGGCATCGACATGGCGCAAGGCCGTTATGCCATCTTCCTGAATTCCGGTGACGTATTCCATGAGGATGTGGCGTTATTTGCCCGTCAGCTGGCACGCCAGAAAGAGGATGCGATGTACATTGGCGACGCGCTGCTCGATTTTGGCGATGGCCATAAAGTTTGCCGCGGTGCGAAACCCGGCTGGTATATCTACCACAGTTTGCCTGCCAGCCATCAGGCCATTTTCTTCCCGGTAAAAGGTCTGAAAAAACAGCCTTACGATCTGCAGTATAAAGTTTCTTCAGATTATGCGCTGACTGCCAGTCTGTATAAATCAGGTTACCCGTTCCGTCGAATTAAAGGGCTGGTATCTGAATTTTCAATGGGCGGCGTGTCAACGTCTAATAATCTGGAACTGTGCCAGGATGCCAGAAATGTGCAGCGTAAAATATTAGGCGTGCCGGGGTTCTGGGCGGAATTATCTTATTTATTACGTCTGCGTACCACGGGTAAAACGAAAACCTTATATAACAAAGCCTGAATATAAGGAAACGTAATGCAGGATCTTAAAGGTTTCTCCGTGCCGAAAGGCTTTCGGGGCGGGAGCGGTATTAAAGTGCAGTTGTGGTGGGCCGTACAGGCCACCTTATTTGCCTGGTCACCGCAAATACTGTACCGCTGGCGAGCTTTTTTATTGCGACTGTTTGGCGCAAAAATCGGAAAAAACGTAGTCATTCGCCCGTCGGTAAAAATTACCTACCCGTGGAAATTAACGCTTGGGGATTATGCGTGGGTAGGGGATGACGCGGTGTTATATACCCTTGGCGATATTACGATTGGCGCAAATTCAGTGGTTTCACAGAAGTGTTATTTGTGCACCGGCAGTCACGATTTTATGAGTCAGCATTTTGATATTACCGCCACTCCGATTGTGATTGGAGAAAAATGCTGGCTGGCGACAGATGTTTTTGTTGCACCTGGTGTTTCTGTTGGCGATGGCACGGTAGTCGGTGCCCGCAGCAGCGTTTTTAAATCGCTACCGGCAAATAAAATTTGCCGTGGCAACCCCGCAGTGGTGATACGCGAACGCGTTGAAACTGATTAAATTCATAAGTAGAGGAATATAAACATGTCTAAAGTCGCTCTCATCACCGGCGTTACCGGACAGGATGGTTCTTACCTGGCAGAACTGCTGCTGGAAAAAGGTTATGAAGTACACGGTATTAAGCGTCGTGCTTCTTCATTCAACACCGAACGTGTGGATCACATTTATCAGGATCCTCATGCGGCGAACCCGAAATTCCATCTGCACTACGGCGACCTGACCGATACTTCCAACCTGACCCGTATTCTGCAGGAAGTGCAGCCGGATGAAGTGTACAACCTGGGCGCGATGAGCCACGTTGCGGTCTCCTTCGAATCTCCGGAATACACCGCTGACGTTGACGCAATGGGTACGCTGCGTCTGCTGGAAGCGATTCGCTTCCTCGGCCTTGAGAAGAAAACCCGTTTCTACCAGGCATCCACCTCTGAGCTGTACGGTCTGGTGCAGGAAATTCCTCAGAAAGAGACTACCCCGTTCTACCCACGTTCTCCGTACGCCGTGGCGAAATTGTACGCGTACTGGATCACCGTGAACTACCGTGAATCCTACGGCATGTATGCCTGTAACGGCATTCTGTTCAACCACGAATCCCCACGTCGCGGTGAAACATTCGTTACCCGTAAAATCACCCGCGCTATCGCTAACATCGCACAGGGTCTGGAATCTTGCCTGCACCTCGGCAACATGGATTCCCTGCGTGACTGGGGCCATGCCAAAGACTACGTAAAAATGCAGTGGATGATGCTGCAGCAGGAAAAACCAGAAGACTTCGTTATCGCAACCGGCGTGCAGTACTCCGTACGTCAGTTCGTTGAGATGGCTGCCGCTCAGCTGGGTATCAAACTGCGCTTCGAAGGTACCGGCGTGGAAGAGAAAGGCATCGTGGTTTCCGTAACGGGCCATGACGCACCGGGCGTGAAACCGGGCGACGTGATTGTACAGGTTGACCCACGTTACTTCCGTCCTGCTGAAGTGGAAACCCTGCTGGGCGACCCAACCAAAGCACACGAAACACTGGGCTGGAAACCAGAAACGACTCTGCAGGAGATGGTTTCCGAGATGGTTGCCAAAGATCTTGAAGCAGCGAAAAAACACTCCCTGCTCAAGTCTCATGGCTACGAGGTTGCCATCGCGCTGGAGTCCTGAGAATGACAAAACAACGTATTTTTGTCGCGGGTCATCGCGGAATGGTGGGTTCCGCGATTGTTCGCCAGCTTGAACAGCGCGGTGATGTCGATGTGATTGTCCGTACCCGTGACGAGCTGAACCTGCTCGACAGCAAAGCGGTACAGGACTTCTTCGCCAGTGAACGTATAGACCAGGTGTATCTGGCGGCGGCGAAAGTGGGCGGCATTGTTGCCAACAACACGTATCCGGCGGATTTCATCTACGAGAACATGATGATTGAGAGCAACATCATTCACGCAGCGCATCTGCACAACGTGAATAAGCTGTTGTTCCTCGGCTCATCCTGTATCTACCCGAAAATGGCGAAGCAGCCGATCGCTGAGAGCGAACTGCTGCAGGGCACGCTGGAAGCAACCAACGAGCCGTATGCGATTGCCAAGATTGCCGGGATCAAGCTGTGCGAATCCTACAACCGTCAGTATAACCGCGACTATCGTTCGGTGATGCCAACCAACCTGTACGGACCGCATGACAACTTCCACCCGAGCAATTCGCACGTGATCCCGGCGTTGCTGCGTCGTTTCCACGAGGCAACGGCCGAAAATGCACCGGATGTGGTGGTGTGGGGCAGCGGTACGCCAATGCGTGAATTCCTGCATGTGGATGATATGGCGGCTGCCAGCATCCACGTAATGGAGCTGGATCGTGAGGTGTGGCAGGAAAACACCGAACCGATGCTGTCGCACATTAACGTCGGTACTGGCGTGGATTGCACCATTCGTGAGCTGGCGCAAACCATCGCGCAGGTGGTGGGTTACAAAGGCCGCGTGGTCTTTGACGCCACCAAACCGGACGGCACGCCGCGCAAACTGCTGGACGTGACCCGTCTGCATCAGCTGGGCTGGTATCACGAAGTATCACTGGAGCAGGGGCTGGCAAGCACCTACCAGTGGTTCCTTGAAAACCAGCACCGCTTCCGGGGGTAATGATGTTTTTAAGTCAGGAAGATTTTGCCACGGTAGTGCGTTCCACTCCGCTCATCTCAATTGATTTGGTGGTGGAGAACGAACGCGGCGAGTTCTTGCTGGGAAAACGAACCAACCGTCCTGCACAGGGCTTTTGGTTCGTGCCCGGCGGGCGCGTGCAGAAGGATGAGACGCTGGAAAATGCTTTTGAGCGTCTCACTCTGGCGGAACTGGGCCTGCAACTGCCGATGGCGGCAGGCCAGTTTTACGGGGTCTGGCAGCACTTCTATGACGATAACTTTTCGGGCACCGGTTTCACCACGCACTATGTGGTGCTCGGTTTTCGCCTGAAGGTGAGTGAGGCAGACCTGCGTCTGCCTGATTCTCAGCATGACGACTACCGCTGGCAGACGCCAGAGGCGTTGCTGGCCAGTGACAATGTGCATGACAACAGTCGTGCCTATTTCCTGGCCGATCGTCAGTCCGGAGTGCCGGGCTTATGAAAATTCTGGTGTACGGAATCAACTATTCGCCGGAGTTAACCGGAATCGGTAAATACACCGGCGAAATGGTCGAGTGGATGGCGAGCCAGGGACATGACGTGCGGGTCATTACCGCGCCGCCATACTACCCGGAATGGAAAGTTGGTGAGCGCTATTCAGGCTGGCGCTACCGTCGCGAAGAGGGTGCCGCGACCGTCTGGCGTTGCCCGCTGTACGTGCCGAAACAGCCCTCAACGCTGAAGCGGTTACTTCATCTGGGCAGCTTTGCCCTGAGCAGTTTCTTCCCGCTGATGGCGCAACGTCGCTGGAAGCCGGATCGCATTATCGGTGTGGTGCCAACGCTGTTCTGCACCCCAGGCATGCGCCTGCTGGGCAAACTCTCCGGCGCGCGCACGCTGCTTCACATTCAGGATTATGAAGTGGACGCCATGCTCGGCCTGGGAATGGCCGGCAAAGGTAAGAGCGGGAAGGTGGCGAAACTCGCCAGCGCCTTCGAGCGCAGCGGCCTGCATAACGTGGATTATGTCTCGACCATCTCGCGCTCAATGATGAACAAAGCGCAGGAGAAGGGCGTACCGGCGGAAAAAGTGATCTTTTTCCCCAACTGGTCTGAAGTGGCGCGTTTTCGCGACGTGACAGACAGTGACGCGCAGGCGCTACGCGCTCAGCTCGGTCTGCCTGACGACCAAAAAATCATTCTTTACTCAGGCAACATCGGCGAGAAGCAGGGGCTTGAGAGCGTCATCGACGCCGCACAGCAACTGAGCCATCAACCCTGGATGTTTGTCATCGTCGGGCAGGGCGGCGGAAAAGCGCGACTGGAAAAGATGGCCAGCGAGCGCGGCCTGACGAACGTGAAATTTTTCCCGCTTCAGTCCTACGAGGCACTGCCTGCGTTGCTGAAGATGGGCGACTGCCATCTGGTGGTACAAAAGCGCGGTGCGGCAGACGCGGTGTTGCCGTCCAAGCTGACCAACATTCTGGCAGTGGGCGGTAACGCGGTGATCACGGCAGAAGCCGAAACAGAATTAGGCCAGCTGTGCGACAGCTATCCGGGGATCGCCGTTTGCGTGGAACCGGAATCGGTCCCGGCGCTGGTCACTGGCATTGAACGGGCACTTGCCATGCCAAAAACGAACACGGTGGCACGTGAATATGCCGAACGTACGCTCGAGAAAGAGAACGTGCTGAGCCAATTTATTGCAGATATACGGGGATAAATCATGAGTCAAACCACTTTGTATCCGGTTGTGATGGCAGGTGGCTCTGGTAGCCGGTTGTGGCCGCTGTCCCGCGTGCTCTATCCAAAACAGTTCCTCTGCCTGAAAGGGGAGCTCACCATGCTGCAGACGACGGTTAACCGCCTGCAGGGTGTGGAGTGTGAAAGCCCGGTGGTGATTTGTAACGAACAACACCGCTTTATTGTCGCCGAGCAGCTGCGCCAGCTGAACAAACTCACAGAAAATATCATTCTGGAGCCTGCCGGACGTAACACCGCCCCCGCGATTGCGTTGGCTGCGCTGGCGGCCAAACGCAGCAGCCCGGATTGCGATCCGCTGATACTGGTTCTGGCGGCAGACCATGTTATTCAACAGGAAGAGTCGTTCCGCGAGGCGGTACGCGCGGCTATTCCTTACGCCGAAAACGGCAAACTGGTGACTTTCGGCATCGTGCCGGACCTTCCGGAAACCGGCTACGGGTATATTCGTCGTGGCAATGTGACCCCGGGCGAAGGCGACAGCGTAGCGTTTGACGTGGCGCAGTTTGTCGAAAAACCGAATCTGGAAACCGCGCAGGCGTATGTGGCCAGCGGTGAATATTACTGGAACAGCGGGATGTTCCTGTTCCGCGCTGGCCGCTACCTGGAAGAGCTGCGCAAATATCGCCCGGATATTCTGGACGCCTGCGAGAAAGCGATGGCGGTAGTGGATCCGGATCTCGATTTTATCCGCGTTGACGAAGCGTCTTTCCTCGCCTGCCCGGAAGAGTCAATTGACTATGCGGTAATGGAACGCACGGCCGATGCCGTTGTGGTACCGATGGATGCGGGCTGGAGTGATGTTGGCTCCTGGTCCTCCCTGTGGGAGATCAGCGCCCATACCCCGGAGGGTAACGTCCACCACGGTGATGTTATCAGCCACAAAACGGAAAACAGCTATGTCTACGCCGAGTCCGGTCTGGTGACCACAGTTGGCGTGAAGGATCTGGTGGTCGTACAGACGAAAGACGCCGTGCTGATTGCTGACCGTAATGCCGTGCAGGACGTTAAAAAAGTGGTGGAGAAGATCAAGGCCGATGGTCGCCATGAACACCATATCCACCGCGAAGTGTATCGTCCGTGGGGCAAATATGACTCCATCGATGCCGGTGAACGTTACCAGGTGAAACGCATCACCGTGAAACCGGGTGAGGGGCTGTCGGTACAGATGCACCACCACCGTGCCGAGCACTGGGTCGTGGTGGCGGGTACCGCCAAAGTCACGATTGATGGCGAAGTGAAACTGCTGGGTGAAAACGAGTCAATCTATATTCCGCTGGGAGCCACGCACTGTCTGGAAAACCCGGGGAAAATTCCTCTCGACTTAATTGAAGTGCGCTCCGGTTCGTACCTGGAAGAAGACGATATTGTCCGTTTCCAGGACCGTTACGGGCGGGTATAGCGCCGTCTCTAAAGCCGGATAGCGTTTCGCGCATCCGGCCTGCGAATGAATAAAAACAAATTTGCCTGTTAATCGGGCGGGCCAACTGTTGCCTGAAAAAGGGGTCATCATGGAAAAATTAACCTGTTTTAAAGCCTACGATATTCGCGGCAAGCTGGGCGAAGAGCTGAATGAAGACATTGCGTGGCGCATTGGCCGCGCATACGGCGAATATCTTAAGCCACAAACGATTGTCCTGGGCGGCGATGTGCGCCTGACCAGTGAGTCCCTGAAGCTGGCGCTGGCAAAAGGGCTGCAGGATGCGGGAGTGGACGTGCTGGATATCGGCTTGTCCGGCACCGAAGAGATTTACTTTGCCACCTTCCACCTCGGCGTGGACGGCGGTATCGAAGTGACGGCCAGCCATAACCCGATGGACTATAACGGTATGAAGCTGGTGCGCAAGGGCGCGCGTCCAATCAGCGGCGATACCGGTCTGCGTGACGTGCAGCGTCTCGCCGAAGCTAACGATTTCCCGCCGGTGAATGAAGCGAAACGCGGCAGCTATAAGCAGATCGACCTGCGTAAAGCGTACATCGACCATCTGCTGGGCTACATCAACGTTGCAAACCTGAAACCGCTGAAGCTGGTGATCAACTCCGGTAACGGCGCGGCCGGCCCGGTGGTGGATGCGCTCGAAGCCCGCTTTAAGGCCCTGAACGTCCCGGTAACCTTCGTTAAGGTCCATAACACCCCGGACGGCAACTTCCCGAACGGTATCCCGAACCCGCTGCTGCCGGAGTGCCGCGACGACACCCGTAACGCGGTCATCGAACACGGTGCCGATATGGGTATCGCCTTTGACGGCGATTTCGACCGCTGCTTCCTGTTCGACGAAAAAGGCCAGTTCATCGAAGGCTACTACATTGTCGGTCTGCTGGCGGAAGCGTTCCTCGAGAAGAACCCGGGCGCGAAGATCATTCACGATCCGCGTCTGTCCTGGAACACCGTGGATGTGGTGAACGCCGCGGGCGGCCAGCCGGTGATGTCCAAAACCGGTCATGCCTTCATCAAAGAGCGTATGCGCGAAGAAGACGCCATTTATGGCGGCGAGATGAGCGCCCACCACTATTTCCGCGATTTTGCCTACTGCGACAGCGGGATGATCCCGTGGCTGCTGGTCACCGAGCTGCTGTGTCTGAAAGGGCAGACCCTTGGCGAGCTGGTACGCGACCGCATGGCGGCCTTCCCGGCAAGTGGCGAAATCAACAGCAAACTGGCGCAGCCGGCCGAGGCCATTGCCCGCGTGGAGCAGCATTTTGCCCTCCATGCGCTGGAAATTGACCGTACCGACGGCATCAGCATGGCGTTCCCGCAGTGGCGTTTTAACCTGCGCTCTTCAAATACCGAGCCGGTGGTGCGCCTGAACGTGGAATCCCGTGCGGATACCGCGCTGATGGAAGCGCGAACGAAGGACATTCTGGCGCTGTTGAATCAGTAAATAGCTTTCCCCCTCACCCTGATGTGGGGTGAGGGGGCAGGTGTTGAACTAAAGGAACAACGATGACGAATCTAAAAAAACGCGAACGAGCGAGAACGAATGCATCGTTAATCTCCATGGTGCAGCGTTTTTCTGATATCACCATCATGGTCGGCGGATTATGGGTGGTGAGTTGGGTAAGCGGGCAATCCTTCTTCTACATGCATCTGCTCATGGCGCTGATTGCGCTGGTTGTGTTCCAGATGATCGGGGGGATGACCGACTTCTACCGTTCGTGGCGTGGTGTGAAAATGACCACCGAACTGATGCTGTTGCTGCAGAACTGGACATTAAGCCTGATCTTCAGCGCAGGGCTGGTGGCATTCAGTCAGGATTTTGATAATCGCCTGGTGACGTATCTGTGCTGGTACCTGATTACCAGCGTCGGCATGGTGGTATGCCGCACCCTGATCCGTTTTGGCGCCGGCTGGCTGCGTAACCGCGGTTATAACCGTCGCTTTGTCGCCGTGGCGGGGGATTTGCTGGTAGGGAAGGTGCTTCTCGATAGCTTCCGCAAAGAGCCATGGTTAGGTTTTGAAGTGGTCGGGATTTATCACGACGCGAAGCCTGGCGGCGTGCCTTCAGACTGGGCCGGTAATTACGAACAGCTTATTGAGGACGCGAAAGCCGGCAAAATTCATAATGTCTACATCGCGATGCAGATGAAAGATGAATCCCGCATTAAGAAACTGATGCGTGAACTGGCCGATACCACCTGTTCGGTGATCCTGATCCCGGACGTCTTTACCTTTAACATCCTCCACTCCCGTATTGAAGAAGTGAACGGCGTGCCGGTCGTGCCGCTGTATGACACCCCGCTGTCGGGTATCAATCGCGTGCTCAAGCGCCTGGAGGATATCGTGCTCTCTTCACTGATCTTACTGCTGATCTCCCCGGTGCTGTGCTGCATTGCTCTGGCGGTGAAGCTGAGCTCCCCGGGCCCGGTTATCTTCCGTCAGACCCGCTACGGCATGGACGGTAAGCCCATCATGGTGTGGAAATTCCGCTCAATGAAGGTGATGGAGAACGACAAGGTCGTGACCCAGGCGACGCAGAACGATCCACGTGTGACGCGGGTGGGGAACTTCCTGCGCCGTACCTCGCTGGATGAGCTGCCGCAGTTTATCAACGTCTTTACCGGTGGCATGTCGATTGTCGGACCCCGTCCCCATGCCGTGGCTCACAACGAACAGTACCGCTCGCTGATTGAAGGCTACATGTTGCGCCATAAAGTGAAGCCAGGCATTACCGGCTGGGCGCAGATCAACGGCTGGCGCGGCGAGACCGACACGCTGGAAAAAATGGAAAAACGCATCGAATTCGACCTGGAGTACATCCGTGAATGGAGCCTCTGGTTCGATATCAAGATCGTCTTTCTGACCATCTTCAAAGGTTTCGTGAACAAAGCGGCGTACTAAGATGAGCTTACGTGAAAAAACCATCAGCGGCGCCAAATGGTCAGCGATGGCGACCATTGTCATCATTGGCCTCGGCCTGGTGCAGATGACGGTGCTGGCGCGCATTATCGATAACCACCAGTTCGGTCTGCTGACCGTCTCGCTGGTGATTATCGCGCTGGCCGATACGCTGTCTGACTTCGGCATTGCTAACTCGATTATCCAGCGCAAAGAGATCAGCCATCTGGAACTGACCACGCTCTACTGGCTGAACGTTGGGCTGGGGGTGTTCGTTTTCGTGCTGGTGTTCCTGTTGAGCGATACCATCGCCAGCGTGCTGCACAACCCCGATCTGGCACCGCTGATGCGTACGCTCTCGTTTGCTTTTGTGGTGATCCCGCACGGGCAACAGTTCCGCGCGTTGATGCAGAAAGAGCTGGAATTCAACAAAATTGGGATGATCGAGACCAGCGCCGTTCTCGCAGGGTTTACCTTTACCGTGGTCAGCGCCCATTTCTGGCCGCTGGCCATGACCGCTATCCTCGGGTATCTGGTTAACTCTGCCGTGCGTACGCTGCTGTTCGGCTACTTTGGCCGCAAGATTTACCGTCCTGGGCTGCATTTCTCTCTCGCTTCGGTGTCATCCAACCTGCGTTTTGGCGCGTGGCTCACCGCCGACAGCATCATCAACTATGTCAACACCAACCTCTCCACGCTGGTGCTGGCACGCATCCTCGGCGCGAGCGTCGCGGGCGGGTACAACCTGGCGTACAACGTCGCGGTAGTACCACCGATGAAGCTCAACCCGATTATCACCCGCGTACTGTTCCCGGCGTTCGCCAAAATTCAGGACGACACCGAGAAGCTGCGCGTCAATTTTTACAAGCTGCTCTCTGTGGTGGGCATTATCAATTTCCCGGTTTTGCTGGGGCTGATGGTGGTCTCGAGCAACTTCGTGCCGCTGGTGTTTGGCGAGAAGTGGAACAGCATTATCCCGATCCTGCAGCTGCTGTGCGTGGTGGGGCTGCTGCGATCCGTTGGCAACCCGATTGGCTCACTGCTGATGGCTAAAGCGCGGGTTGATATCAGCTTCAAATTCAACGTGTTTAAAACGTTCCTGTTTATTCCGGCGATTATCGTCGGTGGACATATGGCCGGCGCCATTGGGGTCACGCTTGGTTTTCTGCTGGTGCAGATCATCAACACCGTTCTGAGCTACTTCGTGATGATCAAGCCGGTGCTGGGCTCCAGCTACCGGCAGTACATTCTGAGCCTGTGGCTGCCGTTTTATCTGTCACTGCCTACCCTTGCGGTGAGCTATGGCCTGGGCATCGTGCTCACTGGCCATCTGCCGCTCGCGGCCATGCTGGCAATACAGGTCGCAGCAGGTGCACTGGCGTTTGGCGTGATGATTGTGCTGTCACGTAATGCGCTGGTGGTGGAGATGAAGCGCCAGTTTTGCCGTAACGAAAAAATGAAAACGCTGCTTCGCGCAGGCTAGTTATTTAAGAGGCCATTATGAAATTACTTATTCTTGGCAACCATACCTGCGGCAACCGTGGCGACAGCGCCATTCTGCGCGGTTTATTGGATGCGATTAACACCCTTAAGCCTGAGACTGAAGTGGACGTGATGAGCCGTTATCCGGTCAGCTCTTCCTGGTTATTGAACCGCCCGGTAATGGGCGACCCGCTCTACAGCCAGATGAAGCAGCACAACAACGCCGCCGGCGTGATGGGACGCGTGAAGAAAGTTCTGCGCCGTCGCTATCAGCACCAGGTGTTGCTGTCCCGTGTAACTGATACTGGCAAGCTGCGTAACATCGCCATTGCTCAGGGCTTCACGGATTTCGTTCGACTGCTGTCGGGCTACGACGCCATTATTCAGGTCGGCGGATCGTTCTTCGTCGATCTTTACGGTGTGCCGCAGTTTGAGCACGCACTCTGCACATTCATGGCGAAAAAACCGCTGTTTATGATTGGTCACAGCGTCGGGCCGTTCCAGGATCCGCAGTTTAACCAGCTGGCAAACTATGTCTTCGGCCACTGCGATGCCCTGATCCTGCGTGAGTCGGTAAGCCTCGATATGATGAAACGCAGCGAGATTGACACTTCGAAAGTGGAACACGGGGTGGACACCGCCTGGCTGGTGGATCATCAGGACGACAGTTTCCAGGCGAGCTACGCAGTGCAGCACTGGCTGGACGTGGCGGCGAAACAAAAAACGGTCGCCATCACTCTGCGCGAACTCGCACCGTTTGATAAACGTTTAGGCACCACCCAGGCGGCGTATGAGAAAGCGTTTGCTGACGTGGTTAACCGTGTGCTGGACAGCGGATACCAGGTGCTGGCGCTTTCAACCTGTACCGGCATAGACAGCTATAACAAAGATGACCGCATGGTGGCGTTGAACCTGCGCAACCTGGTAAACGATCCGTCCCGTTATCACGTAGTAATGGATGAACTGAACGACCTCGAGATGGGCAAATTGCTCTCAGCCTGTGACCTCACCGTGGGCACGCGTCTGCACTCGGCGATCATTTCGATGAACTTTGGCACGCCGGCCATTGCGATTAACTACGAGCACAAGTCAGCCGGTATTATGCAGCAGCTTGGCATGCCTGAAATGGCCGTTGATATTCGTCATCTGCTGGATGGTTCGCTTGGCGCGATGGTGGGCGATACCCTGGGGCAATTGCCTGCCATCAATGAACGCCTGGCCGTCGCGGTGAAAGCCGAGCGCGAGAAGGGAATTGGGATGGTGAAATCGGTGCTCGACCGCGTCCGGGAGGGGAAATGAAGGTTGGTTTCTTCTTACTGAAATTTCCGCTGTCGTCTGAAACCTTTGTGCTGAACCAAATCACCGCGTTTATCGATATGGGATACGACGTGGAGATCATCGCCCTGCAAAAGGGCGATACACAAAATACCCATGCGGCGTATACGCAGTATGGGCTGGAGGCGAAAACCCGCTGGCTGCAGGACGAGCCCTCAGGAAGAGTAAATAAGCTGCGCCACCGGGCCAGCCAGACCTTACGCGGGATCCATCGTGCGTCGACCTGGCGCGCGCTGAATGTTTCCCGCTATGGCGCGGAATCTCGCAACCTGATCCTGTCTGCCATTTGTGGTCAAACGGCGCAGCCGTACCGCGCCGATGTGTTTATTGCTCACTTTGGCCCGGCGGGCGTGACCGCCGCCAAACTGCGTGAGCTGGGGGTGATTGACGGTAAGATTGCGACCATCTTCCACGGTATCGACATCTCCAGCCGCGAGGTATTGAACCACTACACGCCGGAGTATCAGCAGCTTTTCCGCCGTGGCGACATGATGCTGCCCATCAGCGACCTGTGGGCCGGGCGTCTGAAAAACATGGGCTGTCCGCAGGAAAAAATCACCGTTTCGCGTATGGGCGTGGATTTAGAGCGCTTTACCCGCCGCCCGGTCAAGGTACCGGGAAAACCGCTGCAGATTATTTCTGTGGCACGTCTGACGGAGAAAAAAGGTCTACACGTGGCCATCGAAGCCTGCCGCCAGCTGCGAGCGCGCGGCGTGGATTTCCGCTATCGCATTCTCGGTATTGGCCCGTGGGAGCGTCGTCTTCGCACGCTTATCGAACAGTATCAGCTGGAAGATTACGTGGAGATGCCAGGCTTTAAGCCAAGCCACGAGGTGAAGGCCATGCTGGATGAGGCGGATGTATTCCTGCTGCCTTCCGTGACCGGCGCCGATGGCGATATGGAAGGGATCCCGGTTGCGTTAATGGAGGCGATGGCCGTCGGTATTCCGGTGGTGTCGACCCTGCACAGCGGGATCCCGGAGTTAATCAAGTCTGATTACTCCGGCTGGCTGGTACCGGAGAATAATGCGATGGCCCTTGCGGATCGTTTAGCCGAATTTAGCGGCATCGACCAGCAGGCGCTGGAGCCCGTTATCCACAACGCCCGACAAAAAGTTGAAGCAGATTTTAACCAGCAGGTGATTAATCGCCAGTTAGCGAGCCTGCTGCAAACGTTGTAACGCCGAGGTTGTATGCTGAAAAAGATTACCCGACGCACCTTTGTCTCTTCATTATCCGTCCTGGCGGCTACGCCGCTGCTGTCGTCCCGCATTGCGCGGGCGGCAACCGGAAAGACGGTCTCTGTTAACCAGTACAACAACAACGACTGGATCGCCGCCTTTAAGCAGGCATTTAACGAAGGCGACACCGTTGTTGTCCCTGCCGGGCTCACCTGTAAAAACATCAATACGGGCATTTTCATTCCTGACGGTAAAACGCTGTTGATCCGCGGTGCGTTAACGGGAAATGGTCGCGGACGCTTTGTGCTGCAGGAAGGCAGTAAAGTGATTGGTGAAGGTGACGGCCGCACGGAGAACATTACGCTGGACATTCGCGGTTCAGACTGTGTGATCAAAGGGCTGGCAATGAGCGGCTTTGGACCGGTGACGCAGATCTACATTGGCGGCAAAAAGCCTCGCGTCATGCGCAACCTGCTGATTGATAACATCAGCGTAAGCCAGGCTAACTACGCCATCCTGCGCCAGGGATTCCATAATCAGATAGATGGCGCGCGCATCACCAACAGTAAATTCAGCCATTTGCAGGGCGACGCGATTGAGTGGAACGTCGCCATTAATGACCGTAACATCCTGATCTCCGATCATGTGATTGACAACATTAACTGTACAAACGGCAAGATCAACTGGGGCATCGGCATTGGTCTCGCCGGCAGCACCTACGACAACGATTATCCGGAAAAGCAAACGGTGAAGAACTTCGTGGTGGCAAATATCACCGGTAGCAACTGTCGTCAGTTAGTCCACGTCGAAAACGGTAAGCACTTTATTATTCGCAATATTAAGGCCAAGAATATCACTCCTGACTTCAGCAAGAAGGCGGGAATAGACAACGCCACGGTAGCCATTTATGGCTGTGATAATTTCATTATTGATAATGTCGATATGGTCAATAGTGCTGGCATGCTGATCGGCTACGGTGTAATAAAAGGTGACTATCTCTCGATACCTCAGAACTTTAAGCTGAACGACATTCGCCTGGATAATCGCCAGCTTGCGTACAAACTGCGCGGAATACAAATTTCATCCGGCAACGCCACCTCCTTTGTGGCCATCACCAACGTTGAGATGCAGCGGGCAACGCTTGAGTTGCACAACAAACCGCAACACCTCTTCTTGCGTAATATCAACGTGATGCAGGAAGCTGCCGTCGGCCCGGCGCTGAAGATGAATTTCGACCTGCGTAAGGATGTGCGAGGCAAGTTTATGGCTAAAGATGAGACCTTACTGTCGCTGGCGAACATCAAGGCTGTGAATGAGAAAGGGCAGAGCTCCGTGGATATTGACCGCGTGGACCAGCAGGTGGTGAATACGGAGCGGCTGAATTTTGCGCTCCCGCACAGATAATCGACAATTGTCTTTTTTTGCGACTATTCCTGGCACAGAAACGCGATCTATTCAGATTACAACTACTGTTTTTTGTGATGTGGTCCCCTAACATCATATAAGAATCACGGCAAATCATGCTGGCGAAAACAGGTTAAAGAGCTATAATTCGTCAACCATTTTAAGGTGGAAGAAATAATGATTAATTTGAAAGCAGTCATTCCGGTAGCAGGCCTGGGCATGCATATGTTGCCAGCCACAAAAGCCATTCCTAAAGAGATGCTGCCGATTGTCGACAAACCGATGATTCAATACATTGTCGATGAAATTGTTGCTGCAGGGATCAAAGAAATCGTCCTGGTTACGCACTCCTCCAAGAATGCGGTAGAAAACCACTTCGACACCTCTTACGAACTCGAAGCGTTGCTTGAGCAGCGCGTAAAACGCCAGCTGCTGGCTGAAGTGCAGTCTATCTGCCCTCCTGGCGTAACCATCATGAACGTGCGTCAGGCACAGCCGCTGGGTCTGGGCCACTCCATTCTTTGCGCACGCCCGGTCGTGGGTGACAACCCGTTCATCGTTGTTCTGCCGGATATCATTATCGACAGCGCATCTGCCGATCCGCTGCGTTACAACCTGGCGGCAATGGTGGCGCGCTTCAACGAAACGGGCCGCAGCCAGGTGCTTGCTAAGCGCATGAAAGGCGATCTCTCCGAGTACTCTGTTATCCAGACTAAAGAACCGCTGGAGACGGAAGGGCAGGTGAGCCGTATCGTTGAGTTTATCGAGAAACCGGATCAGCCGCAGACGCTGGATTCTGACCTGATGGCCGTTGGCCGTTATGTTCTCAACGCGGATATCTGGGCCGAGCTGGAAAAAACCGAGCCGGGTGCCTGGGACCGTATCCAGTTGACCGATGCGATTGCTGAACTGGCTAAGAAGCAGTCTGTTGACGCGATGCTGATGACCGGTGACAGCTACGACTGCGGTAAGAAACTGGGCTATATGCAGGCATTTGTGAAGTATGGCCTGCGTAACCTGAAGGAAGGTCAGAAGTTCAGAAGCCGGATTGAGAAGTTGCTGGCTAACGACTGAACCACATCTTCTCACTTTATATAAGCGGTAGTCGGTATTTTGGTGTTGTAACATAACCAGAATGCGGGCTACCGCTTTTTGTTATTAATTTCAGTGATAACAGAGAGTTATCTGATTTAAATCTCGACGAATTTGTAACGATTTGTGCTTGTTTCTGATGCCATTTAGGACGACAATTAACGCCAGTTTTTTGTCTGTATCCAGACAAGAAAAATCATTTAATCAAAAATCGCTCAGTGCACTGGTAGCTGTCAAGCCAGGGGCGGTAGCGTGCTTAATTTCTGAAAGCGTTAATAAACGATCGGATTTCAGAGCGCCAGTATCCAGACATTTCCAACAGGCGGAATAGATAACGTGAAAATTCTTGTGACGGGTGGAGCCGGCTTTATCGGCTCAGCGGTTGTACGACATATTATTAAGAATACCCAGGACGTCGTCGTCAATGTGGATAAACTGACTTATGCCGGCAACCTTGAGTCGCTTAGTGAAGTCAGTGACAGCGAACGATATGCTTTTGAACATGCGGACATTTGCGACAAAGACGCCTTGGAACGTATCTTCGCAAAGCATAAACCTGATGCGGTAATGCATCTGGCTGCTGAAAGTCACGTCGATCGTTCAATTACCGGCCCGGCCGCGTTTATTGAAACGAATATCGTCGGCACTTATGTGCTGCTGGAAGCCGCTCGCGCGTACTGGTCAATGTTGGATGAGCAGGCGAAGAACACGTTTCGTTTCCATCACATCTCTACCGACGAAGTGTATGGTGATTTACCGCATCCTGATGAGCATCCGGCATCAATTGAGCTGCCACTCTTTACGGAAACTACCGCGTATGCACCTAGCAGCCCATATTCAGCGTCGAAAGCCTCCAGCGACCATCTGGTTCGCGCCTGGCTGCGTACCTACGGTTTCCCGACCATTGTCACCAACTGTTCAAACAACTACGGCCCATACCACTTCCCGGAAAAGCTGATCCCGCTGGTTATCCTGAATGCGCTGGACGGTAAAGCACTGCCTATTTACGGCAAGGGCGATCAGATTCGTGACTGGCTGTATGTAGAAGATCATGCGCGTGCACTCTACACCGTTGTCACCCAGGGGAAACCGGGAGAGACCTATAATATTGGTGGCCATAACGAGAAGCAGAACCTGGAGGTCGTACATACTATTTGCGATCTGCTGGATGAGATTATGCCAAAAGAGGGCTCTTATCGCGATCAGATTACGTATGTTGCTGACCGTCCGGGCCATGACCGTCGCTACGCCATTGACGCTGAGAAAATTGGAATTGAGCTGGGCTGGAAGCCAGTGGAGACCTTCGAAAGTGGGATCCGTAAAACTGTTGAATGGTATTTGGCAAATAAAGAATGGGTGGATAACGTTAAAAGCGGTAATTATAAATCCTGGATTACACTCAATTATCAGAATCGTTAAGGGCTGTTCATTTCGTTTATTGCAAAAAGTTAATTAGCTGATAGGGGATGATAATGAAAGTTTTAGTGACAGGGGGGACTGGTTTTCTCGGTGCTACTTTAGTCAATACGTTGAGAGCAGCAGGTCATCAGGTAATATCTACTACGCGTCGAGAAGAGAATATCGAGCAGGGTATGTACAACCTTGGAGATATCTCTGCGCAAACTGATTGGAGCACAATTTTACAAGGTTGTGATACCGTCATTCATACAGCTGGCAGAGCACATATCCTTAATGATGACGCCAAAGATGCGCTGACCGAATTTCGTCGTGTAAACCATGATGCGACAATGAAATTAGCGAATGACGCTGCAAACTGTGGCATAAAACATTTCATCTTCATCAGTTCAATAGGTGTTAATGGCAATTCCACTTCAGGGATGCCTTTCAGTGAATTGACACCGGCCAAGCCCACGTCCGATTATGCTATATCTAAGCTCGAAGCCGAGGAAAGTCTTCTCAAGAAATTTTCAGGGAGTGCAATGGCTATAACCATCGTCCGCCCGGCATTGATCTGTGGTCCAAATGCTCCTGGCAATATTCAACGCTTATTAAAACTAGTATCTCGAAATCTTCCATTACCATTTAAATCAGTAAAAAACAAACGTGCTCTGGTTTCTTTAGACAACGTAGTCAGCTTTGTCAGCGAATGTGTTACGAATGAAAAAGCAAAGAATCAGCTCTATCTATTAGCCGACCAGGAACATCCTTCGACCGGAGAAATGATAAAAGCATTCTCAACCGGGATGGGGATGAAAGGGCGGATGGTTTATTTTCCCAAGAGTATATTGAAAGTATTGCTTTCAGTATTAGGTAAAAAAAATATCTATGATCAACTCTTTGGCGATCTGGAAGTAGATTCAAAGAAATCAAGAGAGCAACTTCAGTGGACGCCACCTGTTACATTGCAAGAAACGATGGTAAAAACAGCAAAGAATTTTATTGAAGGTAACAAATAATGTTGTATCTGGAGATTATCGTTTTTGCATTCTGTTTATCATGTGCATTGACCTGGGGATTAAGATTATACGCCATCAAGAATAATGTGATCGATCAGCCAAACCAACGAAGCTCACACAGTGTGCCAACGCCACGTGGGGGAGGGGTAGCTATAGTATTAACATTGTTAGCTACATTAGTTTGGCTGGTATTCACCAGCCATCTCTCTCTGGAGACATTTTTAGGTTTCTTCGTGCCGGGGGTATTGATTGCTGTTATTGGTTTCCTTGACGATCATGGCCATATTGCAGCACGTTGGCGTCTGCTAATGCATTTTTTAGCTGCAGCAATAGGGCTCTATTTCTTAGACTCATTCCCTGAAATTGATATGTTTGGCTATGTCGTGTCCTTGTCATGGATTGGAATGATTCTCGGAAGCGTCTATTTAGTGTGGATGCTTAATCTCTATAACTTTATGGATGGCATTAATGGTCTTGCAAGTGCGCAAGCTATTACCTTTTCGCTGTGCAGCGTCGCGTTGATAACGCTCAATCACTACTCTGGCTCCTCTGATGCGATGGCGATGATTGCAATGGCGCTCGCTGGGGCTGCGGTGGGATTCATTGTCTGGAACTTCCCAGTGGCGAGGATCTTTATGGGGGATGCCGGAAGTGGTTTTTTAGGCATTACCATTGGCCTGATGATTCTTTATTTTGCTAAGCTAGATCCCCATGTGTTGATCGCGGAACTCTGCCTGCTTGGTATTTTCGTTGTTGACGCAACCACAACCTTGCTTCGAAGATTACTCGCGGGAAAAAAGGTATACGAAGCACATGCAAGCCATTGCTACCAAATACTTGCCCGGAAATATAAGAGTCATGTGCCAGTTACTTTGGCAGCGATCGCAATCAATATCATTTGGTTATTCCCCATTGCATACCTAATCATTTCGGCAAAAATTGACGGAATCACAGGCCTAATCATTGCATGGTTACCGTTGATTTTTATTGCTTTCAAATGTGGTGCTGGAGTCAAAGATAAAGAGAACACATAAATGTATGACCTGATTATTGTAGGCGCTGGTGGTCATGGACGTACGCTGTATGATACGGCTAAACTTTTAGGGTATGAAAATATTGCCTTCCTCGATGATAATGAATTGTGCTCTGACATGGCAGAAATTCGTGTTATCGGAAAAACCTCCGAGCTTAAGCTCTATGCGAGCACTGCCAAATATATTGTTATTGGGATTGGCAACAATAAGCTTAGAGAGTTGTTCCATCAGCAGCTTTACTCCTTAAACATTACCCCTATAACGCTCGTTCACCCTTTTACATTCGTGAGTCCTTCCGCTACTTTGGGGAACGGCAGTGTAGTTTTAGCCGGTGCCGTTATTGGCGCAAACTCAGTCTTGGGGCAGGGAACGATAGTTAATTGTCATTCAACGGTGGATCATGATTCTACTCTTGGTGATTTTGCGCACTTAGGTGTGGGTGTGCATCTTGCTGGGGGAGCGAATATCGGTAAATCGGCATTTCTCCAGGCGGGAACAGTGGGTGGATATAGTGCTACAGTGGACGAGCATGTCATATGCCCTCCTGGTACTATTTTATAAACTAATAGCAAGCTTTAACGAGGCGACTAGTTTTTAGTATGCTAACTTATTTAATTTCTTTGCCAAGACCGGTAAAACGGATTATAACACTCTCTATTGATGTTGTTCTGTTAATGTGCGCATTCTGGTTTGCATTTTGGGTCCGTATTGACTCTATGACGCCATTAACTAGCGTATCGCATTGGCTATTACTTACATCAGTAATTGTCATTACTTTGGCAATATTCGTTAAACTGGGTCTTTATCGGGCAGTAATACGTTATATAACAGCGAAAATACTACTTGTTGTAGCTGTTGGGATGATGACTTCATCGTTGCTACTGATTATCGCCGCCTTTTATACTAATTTATATCTCCCAAGGACAATTCCGTTCATTTACTTCTCGTTTGGCGTCTTGCTCATTGCCGGCTCACGTCTTGGAATGAGAATGTTGATAAACCGCGGTTTAAAATTAGGCACTCGAGTAATTATATATGGGGCCGGAGCTTCCGGACGCCAGTTACTTCCCGCCTTGAGTCAGATGGACGAATACTATCCTGTTGCGTTTGTCGACGACAATCGCTCCTTGCAGGGTCAGGTCATCCATGGAGTAAGCGTATTTTCACCAGAAAAATTAGCATGGCTGATTGATAAGTATGAGGCGAAGAAAATCCTGCTGGCAATGCCAAGTGCAAGCCGCGCGAGAAAAAACGAGGTAATATCCACCCTGGAGGGGCTCCCTTGCGAGGTACTTTCAATTCCGGGGATGGTTGACCTGGTTGAAGGAAAAGCAAGAATCGATTCCTTGCGTAAAGTTGTGATTACCGACCTTCTGGGCCGCGATCCTGTTTCTCCAATCCCTGAGTTAGTATCAAAGAATATTCAGGGTAAAACAGTCATGGTCACTGGCGCAGGTGGCTCGATCGGTTCTGAGTTATGCCGACAAATCATCAGAAATAGGCCTTCTCAACTAATTCTTTTCGAATTATCAGAGTTCTCACTATATTCTATTGATTCTGAACTCCGAAATTTAATTGTATCGAAATCGCTCAATATTAAGATTTACCCAATCCTGGGGAATGTTCAGGATATGGAACATCTTGAAAGGCTAATTAAGGCATTCAACGTTGAGACGATTTACCATGCTGCAGCCTATAAGCACGTTCCGCTAGTTGAATTCAACGTAATTGACGGTATCCGAAATAATATCTTCGGAACCTGGAGTTGTGCTCAAGCTGCGGAAAATTGTGGCGTCGAAAGTTTTGTTCTGATCTCTACGGACAAAGCTGTGCGGCCAACAAACACTATGGGTGCAACGAAGCGTATGGCGGAGCTCATCCTTCAGGCGCGAGCATCAGAGTCCCGTAAAACCTGTTTCAGTATGGTCAGGTTCGGAAATGTCTTAGGTTCGTCTGGTTCCGTTGTTCCATTGTTTGAAAAGCAGATTGCTGCAGGTGGCCCGGTAACGTTAACGCATCCTGATATCACTCGTTATTTCATGACCATTCCTGAGGCTGCACAGCTTGTGATTCAAGCTGGAGCAATGGGCAGCGGAGGGGATGTCTTCGTGCTGGATATGGGTGAGCCGGTTAAAATTATTGATCTCGCGCATCGAATGATTGCTTTACAGGGGCTTACCGTTCGTGATGATAAAAATCCTTATGGGGATATTGCTATCAAAATGACGGGATTGCGACCGGGTGAGAAACTTTACGAAGAACTGTTAATTGGTGATAACGTCTCCATTACACAGCATCCGAGAATCAAAACTGCGAATGAAGTCATGCTTCCTTGGGTGGAAATGAAAGACATTCTTGCAAAGCTTGATACCTCATGTAGCAATTTTGATTATGAGCAGGTACGTGAAATATTGCTAAACGCGCCAACCGCATTTAATCCAACCGATGATATCTGTGACTTACTCTGGAAAGAGAATAAAAGCTAAGCAGTATTAGTCACGACGTTAATCTGATTGTAATCAACAAACTTGATGGGAAAGTGATACTTTCCCATCGAAGGATTTTAAATGAAAGTAATTCAAACCCCTTTAAAAGATTGTGTGATCATTGAGCCTCAGGTTTTTGGTGATACCCGTGGTTTTTTCCTTGAAGCCTGGCATAAAGAAAAATACGAAGATGCAGGAATTAAAGGTAATTTTGTACAGGATAACCGCTCACGTTCGAGTCGAAATGTTTTGCGCGGATTGCATTTCCAGAAAACGAAACCCCAGGGGAAATTAGTCAGCGTAATCAGTGGTGAAGTTTATGATGTTGCAGTAGATCTTCGCCAGGATTCTGATACGTTTGGTCAGTACGTAGGTGTTATTCTTTCTGGCGAGAAGAATAACCAAATATACGTTCCCCCTGGGTTTGCTCATGGATTCTGCGTATTAAGTGAATATGCCGATTTCCATTACAAGTGTACTGACTTTTACGATCCAAAGGATGAAGGTGGGATTATATGGAACGATCCGGATATTGCGATTGAATGGCCGGTAACATCACCACTACTCTCTGAAAAAGATGTTAAATTAATTACACTTGCTGAGTACAAAAAAACGTTATGAAAATACATTATACAGTGATCGGTGGACGTGGTTTTATTGGCAGCGAAATCGTTGAAAACCTTCTGGCGAAAGGCGAAACAGTTGTGGTTCCACCGCGAGATGATGAGACTCTGTTTGAAAAAGATCTGGGGATTGTAATCTATGCTGCTGGCAATGGTGATTGTGCAAACACACCATTTGATGTTTACAAATCGAACACCGAATTGCTCGCTACAGTACTTGAACGCGCCAAATTCTCAAAGTTAATCTATATTTCATCAACGCGTGTATATATGGAACAAGATGGCGCGTCAGAGGATGATAATCTTACGGTATGCAGTAACGATAACCGAAGACTTTTTAACTTAACCAAACTAGTGAGTGAAGAGTTATGCTTAAAAAGCACTAGAGATACGATTATTGTCAGGCCGAGTAACGTATATGGTTTGGCATTGAAGAGTAAGCTATTCCTGCCAAGCATTATCAGAAATGCGATTTCGAATAAACATATTGACATGTATGTTGCTCCTTCATATGCAAAAGATTATGTTTCAGTTAAGGATGTCGCAGAAGTTATTTATCAGATCAGTCGTAAGAATGAGTATGATATTTACAATATTGCTTCTGGTGTGAATACAACAGCCTCTGATATTGCTGATTTAATTGCTAGTCGAACAGGTTGTTCGATCAAATGGCATGAAGGCTTTAAAGGTGAATACTTCCCACCGACAGATAACACCAGAACTGTAAATGAGTTTGGTCATGTCTATAACAATGTCTTGTCAGATATAGAGATAATGATTGATAACTTTAAAAAGAATATGACAGATGTCTAAATTTTTATTGTTAGCTATAAAAAAAATTGTGGCGGAAGAAGATAAAAGAAAAGTCTTTATTAACTTTTTTTATCTTAGTCTTGAGCGAATCACTCAGCTTGTTATAATCATTATCATTAACCGGTTGTTAATTAATCACTATGATTTTGGTGATTTCAGTAGCTGGCAATATTCTCTCGTCATTTTAGCCATATTTATGACAGGCACCTGGATCTGTGGTGCCGAGGTGGTTATTCCTAAATTGCTGGATGCGCCATCCAAAATAAACTCCATAATTAGCAATGTAATTGTATTACGTCTTGCAGCAGGGATTTGCGTTGCATTATGCATGATGGCATGGGGAATGTTTGCTGCCAGTGGATTGTCCAGACAGTTTATTATTGGTTTGGCTATATCTGTGGCATTGCGAGAAACGTTCATTGTCGGTTTAACATGGTACCAAAGCCAGGCCCGCCTCAAATTGCCTTGCCTTGTGCTGATGCTCGCTGCAATAATTAAGCTGATTGTCATTTATATTGGTGTAAAAAATCAATTACCAATAAACTATCTCTGGGTGGCTTGGGTTATCGAATCACTTTTACCTTGTGGCTTTATCTTTTATACGTTTAGAAAGGCTACAGGTTTTAGATTCGTGAAAGTTGATACGGAGGTTTTTGCGTATTTCAAGATTGGAGTCGCAGTATGGTTCTGTCTGATTATGCAGCAGGTGACCATGAAGTTTGACCGAGTATATCTCGAAGGAAAAATTTCCGGAGAAACGTATTCAAACTATGCAGCAGCACTCCAGTTAGTCGATAATTGGTATGCAATATGTATTCTTTTTGTTCAGGCAATTGCACCAATCTTTATCTTTAAATTTATTGATATTGCAACAATAAAAAGAAAATTGCCGTTCTGTATCTTCGCTACACTTGCCGTTACCTGTGCCGGTGCACTAGCTACCACAGTACTTGCCGATATAATAATTCATATTCTTTATGGTACTAAACTCGTTAATGCCTATAGTTATTTACGGACTTTTGTATGGTTAACACCTATTTTAGCTATAGACCAATTACTCAGTATGGTTTTAATCAGAATGAAGCAATTAAAGAAATTAGCGATTAAATGGCTAATAGCTTTCTGTCTAGTTGTCGCTATTGTGCCGGCTATTTTCCATTATGTAGGCGTGAGTAATATTGTCATTGGTTTAGCAGTGGTTTACGCTTTCAATATAATTTATTCTTCGAGGTGCATTAGTGCAGTACAATGATAAGATTTCAATAGTGGTTCCTGCTTACTGTGAACCATCGAAAGTCAAGCGGTTCATGGAAGCCATACTGAAAATTGATTATCCAAACAACCTTGTTGAATTAATTCTTATTGACGATTGCAGTCCGGTTTCTCTGGCTGAAATCGCAGCATCTTATGCGGAAACATTTAAAGATAAGATAACTTTCTTATTCCACAGGAATCATGTCAATTCTGGTCGGGCAATTTCCCGCAATGTGGGTATTTCTCTTGCGTCAAATTCGTTGATAATGTTTATTGATATCGATAATCTTATTGAACCTAAGGCGATAAAAAAGATTGTTTCCTTTTTTCATGGAAAGCAATACACAGCAGCCAGAATTAATATACGAATCGATCCTGCCAGACTCTACACTAGCAATTATCTCCGCTATTTTGATAGTCGTTACCTGGGGGCACGAAATATACCTGAAGGGACTATAAGTACCCGCTTCTTCGCAAGCGATGGCATTATCCTGACGCGGGATATTATTGATACGATTGGTTGTTTTGATGAGACATTTTATCATTACGGCTGTGAAGATGAAGAACTCGGTATCCGAGTTGCAAAAGCAAAGTATGACTTTTATTTTTTACCCGATGCAAGGGCAGAAGACAGCGATACTCCTACGTTGCGCCGAGCTTCAGAAAGAATGATTGTGTATGCATCTAAATCATTCCCTGTGCTGAAAGAAAAACATCCAGAGTGTGTTAAGGATAGCCTCTTTTCATCCTATGAAGTGATGTTGGACGATAATAGACTCCTCAGTAAATTGCTCATCAGTATCATACATAAGCTTCCTCTAACAACGACAAGAAAATTCCTTCTTCGGTTGTGCGAAATGTTAGATACCAAAGCAATTAAAATACCAGATTTCTTATATAAGATCGTATTGGCACTTTCATACATTGAAGGTGGAAGACTTCGATTCTTGAGGAACTAGGATGAGTATTTTTTTTATGTCCCCAGGGTTTGTATATGCTTCAACCTGGCTTTTCACAATCTTATTGTACTCACTTGGGCTGACGACTAATATCAGCTCACTCTCAAATGAGATGACTGTATTTTTATCCATTAATATCGTTCTGGGTTTGATTTTTGCACTTCCATTTGTCACACCTGGTAGTATTAATCGTGTTCGCCTTAATGACATTATGCCGTCCTGGCGAGCGACTAAAATATGGCTAATTATTTGGTGCTTTGCGATAATTCCAGATGTAATTGTGGCAGGTGGCATTCCGATGATTATGCAATTTAGAGGGGGGTATAATTACACTGAGTTCGGAATACCGACATATCATGGGATAGTTAATATGCTATTCCTTTTTATTTTCCCATCTCTGTATTATCATTTCCTTTTATCAAGGCGGAAAATGTTCCTCCTTATATTACTTTTAATGAGCATTTGGGAAATGCTGGTTTTCAGACGAGGGATCCTTATGTCTGGCCTCGTGGAAATATTCTTTTTATTCTTTATCTATAAAAAATTCACGAGAAAGATGTTTATTTATACAGTTCTTGCTGTTGTGACAATAGTGTTACTGTTCGGAGCTGTAGGTGATATTAGGGGAGCAGAAAACCCATATCAATATTTATTGTCACCCCAAGGACAATTCCTGGGAAGTCTGCCTTCTGGTTTTACATGGTTTTATGTTTATATTACTGCTGGGCTTGCTAACCTGGCATATAATTTTGCGCACATAGTTCCGGTATACGACTTCACAAGCTTCCAGGATCTTTTCCCTAGCGTTATCCGAAATCTAATTTACACTGATCTAGGCTTTCACGATACTATGGCATTGGTAGATGATAATGCCAATGTTTCAACAATGTTTGAAAAGTTAATGCCCGATCTTGGCATCGCGGGTTCACTTATTGTGGTCACTTGTTTATTGTTGCTTTTTAGTGTGGCCTATAAGAATTTATTAAGATCGTATCGTTATAGTCTTTTTCCTTACGCGATTGCGATGCAATGTGCGATATTTAGTGGTTTTTATAATTTGTTTTTTATCCAGACGTATTTCTTGCTTTTCATTGTAACTCTTGTCTTTGTGAGAATTAAAATAAATATTCGGAGTCAACCTCATGTTTGAGTTGGTAAAAGATGATGTACTGAGATATTACAATCTGACTGGGCGTAACAAATCAAAAGTATCTTTACTAGGAATAGTGTCAGCATTTTTTGGTATGAAGATGACTCCTGTTATATTATATCGCATGAGTCATTTCTGCTATAAAAAAAGAATTCCTGTTATAGGGAAAATCTTCTCGCTACTTAATTTTATTATTTTTGGTGTTGAGATCGCTTCCAATTGTGAAATTGGCGGTGGTTTTTTTATTCCGCACTCGCAAGGTGTCGTTATTGGTGCATCTAAAATTGGCGTTAATGCAACGATTTACCAACAGGTTACTCTTGGTGCGAAGAATGTAGATATCCCCTTTAATCACGCAAATCGTCCTGTTTTGGGTGATAATGTGGTGATTGCTTCAGGAGCGAAAGTTCTTGGTGGTATTCGAATTGGCGACAATGTTATTGTTGCTGCTAATGCTGTTGTAATGCAGTCCTGTGATGACAATGTACTACTTGTAGGCATTCCGGCGATTGTGAAGAAGAGTATTTGAAATGAAAGTGTTGTTTTTATGCCCACGCTTTTTTAATTATGAAAACGAAATATCAGATGGTTTGAGACGAGCCGGTGCCACCGTTGATTATTTCGATGAAAAGCCATTTAATAACGTATTTTTTAAAATATTACTCAGGCTTTGGAAAGAAAATAACTTTCTTAAACGCATTTCAGATGCGTATTTTGATAGGGTTTTGCTTCAAACTTCTGATGATTATGACTATGTCATTGTCCTCAAAGGTGAGTCTCTTAACAGAAAAAATCTACTTAAATTTAAAGAGAAATACAAGAATGCCACGTTTATTTACTATGCATGGGATTCTATTAAAAATTATCCCCATATACAGGAGTATTTAAACTTATTTGATCGGGTATTTACATTCGATGATAACGATGCGCGTGAGTATGATTTTATGAATCATCTACCATTATTTTACTCACCTGATTTCGTAAGCACTGCGAAAAAAAATGCATTACCGAATGTTAAGCCGAGCATTGCATTTCTGGGCACCGTTCATAGTGACAGATACAAACTGCTGGGCGCAATTTATAAAAAGTATAAAAATGAATATGATTTAAGATTTGTTCTTTATTTTCCATCAGTTGTTGTATTGGCGGGTTTTCTTGCCTCCAATATCAAAGATGTAATTAAGTTCAGACTTTTCAGTTTTACACTTCGCTCCAGGAATAAAAAGCAGATTGCAGCATTTTTCTCCGATGCTGATGCTGTTCTTGATATTCAGCATCCCCGTCAGACTGGTCTGACTATGAGAACAATAGAATGTTTGCCTCTAAAGAGGAAATTTATAACCACGAATTCCAGAGTTAAAAACTACGATTTTTATTCAGCGAAAAATTTTTATTTCATCAACCGTGAAAATATCTATATTGACTCTGCTTTTTTTAATGTCTCGTATGACGACACTTACTCAGATGAAATTTCGCGTTATAGTGTAGACTCTTGGATAAGCACATTGTGCTCAGCTGATATCAGTAAAGATGCAGTTTAATTCATAAATATCTAATCTAATTTAGCTTAAAGTATTGAGGTAGTAGAATGAAGGGTATTATTCTGGCAGGTGGTTCAGGAACTCGTTTGCACCCAATTACGCGTGGAGTCTCTAAACAGCTCTTGCCCATATATGATAAACCGATGGTTTATTATCCAATGTCGGTGCTTATGCTTGCGGGTATCCGAGACATTCTCTTAATCACAACGCCTGAGGATCTGCCATCATTTAAACGTTTGTTGGGCGATGGTAGTCGTTTCGGAATTAATTTATCCTATGAAATTCAACCGTCTCCTGATGGCCTCGCGCAGGCATTCATTATTGGTGAAGAGTTTATCGCTGGTGATAAATGTGCCCTGGTATTAGGCGATAATATTTTCTTCGGGCAGAGCTTTGGCAGGAAACTTGAATCGGTTGTTTCAGTCAATACAGGCGCTACTGTTTTTGGTTATCAGGTAATGGACCCTGAGCGGTTCGGCGTTGTTGAGTTTGATGAAAACTACAAAGCATTAAGTATAGAAGAAAAACCTGCGGCACCAAAATCCAACTGGGCGGTTACTGGTCTCTACTTTTATGATGAAAACGTGGTTGATATGGCTAAACATGTCAAGCCATCAGCTCGCGGTGAGCTTGAAATTACTACCCTTAATGAGATGTACCTGGAGCAGGGAAATCTTCAGGTAGAATTGCTTGGCCGTGGCTTTGCATGGCTCGATACCGGTACCCATGATAGTCTAATCGAAGCATCACAATTTATTCATACGATTGAGAAGCGACAGGGCTTTAAAATTGCCTGCCTTGAGGAAATTGCTTACCGCAATGGTTGGCTCACTGTGGATGAAGTTCTGACCTACGGGAATGAGATGAGCAAGACCAATTACGGTCAATATTTGATTAATTTAATTAAGAATAGCAAATAGCGATTACAGAAATATCATAATATTATATGTTTTATGGCTATCAGGTTATAATTATCTAATATGAAAGCAAAATATTTTTTCTTTACCTCTGTATTTTTGTTACCCCCTGCATTTTCTGACGAAAAACAGCAATGCGATTTCCTCTGGGGCACTGCATCCTCCTCATATCAAGTTGAGGGTGGTTGGAATGAAGGTGGAAAGGGCCATTCAAATTGGGATTACTTTACCCATAATGAAGTGACCAAATATATTATTGGTACCGCTGAAAATGGCGATGTCGCGGCTAATCAAATTTCACGTGATGTTTATCTGAAAGATATACAACTCATGAAGGAATTAGGAGTAAATTCATACCGCTTCTCCATTTCCTGGTCTCGAATAATGCCAGATGGAGTTACAGTAAATCAGAAGGGGTTGGCTTATTATAATCAACTGATTGCTGATTTAAAAGATGCCAATATTGAGCCTGTCATTACACTTTACCACTGGGATATGCCACTAGCGCTGTATGAAAAAGGTAGTTGGTCTAATCCTGAATCACCTGTCTGGTTCGAAAAATATGCTGAAGTAATTTTTAAAAACTTTGGTAATAAAGCTCATGATTTCATCACCTTTAATGAGCCTGAAGGTTATGTTTTTACTCTGGAACCTCTTGCTGAGAATCTCATTGCAAAAAAAACGGACGGATATCGTGACGTTTTGTCTGCAGCTTCACGCGGAAAGCAAGCGGTAGCACTGCATAATCTTTTGATTGCGAATGCGTTAGTGGTACGTAATTACCATAAGGCGAAATATGATGGTCGCGTTGGTATTGCTTTAAACTTATCTCCATGCATCGACAGTGGTCAACCAAACAGTCCTACTGAACAGTTATGTAACGATCTCCATAATAACTGGATCCTGGATGCGCTTTATAAGGGGAAATATCCAGATACAGTATTGAAAATGTATCAGTCTGCATATCCTCAATTCAAGCCTACCTCTCAGGATATGCAACTTATTACCCAAGGCAAACCAGATTTTATCGGCGTAAATTATTATGGCCCTACGTTGGTCAAGCATGATAAAACTGAAGCGTTTGAAATAGGGAATGTTCCTAATCCTGATAAAAAACCCTCTGTCAACGGTCCGGTTTATCCAGAAGCACTGGTTACGATGATGGAAAAGATCGATGCTAAATACGCCCATCCTACCTTTATTATTACTGAGAATGGGGCTGGTTTTGGTCCAGATGATGAAAAACTTAAAGACGGCGTCATTTCTGATAAGTTGAGAGCCGACTATCTCGTTAGACATGTGTCTGCAATTATGGAAGCAAAAAAGGATGGCCTGGATATCCAGGGCTATCTTTTCTGGAGTTTACTCGATAATTTCGAATGGCTCTGGGGCTACAAAAATAGGTTTGGCATAATTGGTGTTGATTTTGAAGATAAGACATTAAGACGAACGCCAAAGTTAAGTTATTATAATTATCAAGAAATCATTAAAGAATATAAAAATAAAAACTCATGTGTCTCATCGACGAAAAAATAATCGCACGTTAAAGCCTTGCTTTTGGTATGGCTTAAATGGATTAATGACCATAAATACCTACCTCTGCTCTCGTTTTCTGAGTTAAGATAATTCAATATTATATCCGCCGGGAAGTACCCGGCGGGACCACACCTGACAGGAGTATGTAATGTCCAAGCAACAGATCGGCGTTGTCGGTATGGCAGTGATGGGGCGCAACCTGGCGCTCAACATCGAAAGCCGTGGTTATACCGTCTCCGTTTTCAACCGCTCCCGTGATAAGACCGAAGAAGTGATTGCCGAAAACCCGGGCAAAAAACTGGTTCCGTTCTATACGGTGAAAGAATTTGTTGAGTCCCTGGAAACGCCTCGTCGTATCCTGTTAATGGTGAAAGCGGGCGCGGGTACTGATGCAGCTATCGACTCCCTGAAGCCTTACCTCGAAAAAGGTGACATCATCATTGATGGCGGTAACACCTTCTTCCAGGACACCATTCGTCGTAACCGTGAGCTTTCTGCTGAAGGTTTCAACTTCATCGGTACCGGTGTTTCCGGTGGTGAAGAGGGCGCACTGAAAGGCCCATCTATCATGCCTGGTGGTCAGAAAGAGGCATACGAACTGGTTGCGCCAATCTTGACCAAAATCGCTGCTGTTGCGGAAGATGGCGAGCCGTGTGTGACCTATATTGGTCCAGACGGTGCAGGCCATTACGTGAAGATGGTTCACAATGGCATCGAATACGGCGACATGCAGCTGATCGCGGAGGCTTACTCTCTGCTGAAAGGCGGCCTGAAACTCTCTAACGAAGAGCTGGCAGAAACCTTTACCGAGTGGAACAAAGGCGAACTGAACAGCTACCTCATTGACATCACCAAAGAT
The DNA here is from genome assembly GCF_001750725.1 of Enterobacter ludwigii. Lineage (NCBI taxonomy): Bacteria > Pseudomonadati > Pseudomonadota > Gammaproteobacteria > Enterobacterales > Enterobacteriaceae > Enterobacter > Enterobacter ludwigii. The sequence goes on along the minus strand of NZ_CP017279.1, from coordinate 2,287,964 downwards.
ATCTTCACTAAGAAAGATGAAGAGGGTAAATACCTGGTCGATGTGATCCTGGATGAAGCAGCGAACAAAGGCACCGGTAAATGGACCAGCCAGAGTTCTCTGGATCTGGGTGAACCGCTGTCTCTGATCACCGAATCCGTATTTGCGCGTTACATCTCTTCCCTGAAGGAGCAGCGCGTTGCGGCATCCAAAGTGCTGTCTGGCCCACAGGCTAAACCCGCGGGTGACAAAGCTGAATTCGTCGAGAAAGTTCGCCGCGCTCTGTACCTGGGTAAAATCGTCTCCTACGCGCAGGGCTTCTCTCAGCTGCGTGCCGCGTCAGACGAGAACAACTGGGATCTGAACTACGGTGAGATCGCGAAGATCTTCCGCGCAGGTTGCATCATTCGTGCACAATTCCTGCAGAAAATCACCGATGCTTATGCGGAAAACGCGGGTATTGCTAACCTTCTGCTGGCGCCATACTTCAAGAAGATTGCCGACGAATACCAGCAGGCGCTGCGTGACGTTGTGGCCTACGCTGTGCAGAACGGTATTCCTGTTCCGACCTTCTCCGCAGCAGTGGCGTACTACGACAGCTACCGTGCTGCCGTTCTGCCTGCGAACCTGATTCAGGCACAGCGCGACTATTTTGGTGCGCATACCTATAAGCGTACTGATAAAGAAGGTGTATTCCATACCGAATGGATGGAATAAGTTAAATAACGCGTTGTAATTAAGGCCCGGAGCTCGTCTCCGGGTTTTTTTTACGCAAAATTTGGCTCGCGATACTCGAAGTAGTCTGAATGTCATCCTGCGAGCAGGGATTACTCCTGGTTTGCCTTGACAGTTCTGTTGGCCAGGAGGTACAAAGCCCAACAGTCAGGTTTATCGCGATGGTCAGGCGGCCATCAGTACAGTTAACTCACAGAAGTCATTAGCGAATGAAAATAACAATCTCCGGAACAGGCTATGTCGGTCTCTCAAACGGCATTCTGATTGCCCAGAACCATGAAGTGGTTGCGCTGGACATCGTACAGTCCAAAGTGGATATGCTGAATCAGAAGAAATCGCCGATTGTAGACAAAGAAATCCAGGATTACCTTTCGAACAAACCGCTGAATTTCCGTGCTACCACCGATAAAGACGATGCTTATCGTGATGCGGACTTTGTCATCATTGCGACCCCAACAGACTACGATCCAAAAACCAACTATTTCAACACTTCGACGGTTGAAGCGGTGATCAAAGACGTTATCGCGATTAACCCGAATGCAGTGATGATCATTAAGTCGACCATTCCGGTCGGTTTCACTAAATCAATCAAAGAAGAGTTGGGTATTGATAATGTCTTCTTCTCGCCAGAGTTTCTGCGCGAGGGCAGGGCGTTATACGATAACCTGCACCCATCCCGTATCGTGATCGGTGAGCGCTCTGAGCGTGCGGAGCGTTTTGCTGCTCTCCTTCAGGAAGGCGCAATCAAGAAAGATATCCCGGTGCTGTTTACCGATTCCACTGAAGCCGAAGCGATCAAGCTGTTCGCGAATACCTACCTGGCAATGCGCGTGGCTTACTTCAACGAGCTGGACAGCTATGCCGAGAGTCTGGGCCTGAACACCCGTCAGATCATCGAAGGTGTTTGCCTTGACCCGCGTATCGGTAACCATTACAACAACCCGTCGTTTGGTTACGGCGGCTATTGCCTGCCTAAAGATACGAAACAGTTGCTGGCGAACTATCAGGCTGTGCCAAACAATTTGATTTCAGCGATTGTTGATGCAAACCGTACGCGTAAAGACTTCATTTCTGATTCCATTCTCGCGCGTCAGCCGAAAGTGGTGGGTGTATATCGCCTGATCATGAAGAGCGGTTCTGATAACTTCCGCGCCTCTTCCATTCAGGGGATCATGAAGCGTATTAAGGCCAAAGGCGTTCAGGTAATTATTTATGAGCCAGCGATGCAGGAGGATGAATTCTTCCATTCTCGTGTGATTCGTGACTTGGATGCGTTCAAGCAGGAAGCGGATGTGATTATCTCTAACCGTATGGCGGAAGAACTGGCCGACGTGGCGGATAAAGTGTATACCCGCGATTTGTTTGGTAGCGACTGAGTCTCTGCTTAAGGGGCATAAAAAAACCGGCCAAGTGCCGGTTTTTTTTGTTTTTATACTTTGTAGAAGTCGCGATACCAGTCAACAAAATTCTTCACGCCTTTTTTAACGGAAGTCTGCGGTTTGAAGCCAATAACCTCATACAGCGCTTTAGTATCTGCGCTGGTTTCTAGTACGTCACCCGGCTGGATTGGCATCATATTCTTCTCTGCCTCTGTCCCGAGCGCCTCTTCAAGAGCCGTAATGTAATCCATCAGTTCAACCGGAGAGCTGTTTCCGATGTTATAGACGCGATAAGGCGCAGAGCTGGTTGCCGGTGAACCGGTTTCAACGGTCCAGTTTGCATCGGCCTGAGGGATAACATCCTGCAGACGGATAATGGCTTCGGCGATATCATCAATGTAAGTGAAGTCGCGCTTCATCTTACCGTAGTTGTAGACATCAATGCTTTTGCCTTCAATCATCGCTTTGGTGAATTTAAACAGCGCCATATCCGGACGACCCCACGGACCGTACACGGTAAAGAAACGCAGGCCCGTCGTGGGCAGGTTGTACAGGTGGGAATAGGTATGCGACATCAGTTCATTGGCTTTTTTGGTCGCGGCATAAAGTGAGACAGGGTGATCGACCGAATCGTCAGTCGAAAAAGGCATCTTGCGATTCAGACCGTAAACGGAGCTGGAAGATGCATACAGAAGATGTTGTACCTTGTGATGGCGACAGCCTTCCAGCACGTTGAGGTGCCCTACCAGGTTGGCATCTGCATAGGCGTGAGGGTTTTCAAGCGAGTAGCGTACACCTGCCTGTGCGGCCAGGTGGATGACGCGATCAAATTTCTCACGGGCGAACAGTGTGGCCATGCCTTCACGGTCGGCCAGGTCCAGCTTGTGGAAGGCGAAACTGTCAGATGTCAGCAGATCCAGACGTGCCAGCTTAAGATTGACATCATAGTAGTCATTCAGGTTATCAATACCGACGACCTGATGACCGGCATCCAGGAGCCGTTTGCTGACATTTGCGCCGATAAAGCCTGCTGCACCCGTTACCAGAAATTTCATATCTTCCCTCATAAACATGTGTTCTTACTGATGCCATCACGCATCACATTGCGTCTATCATAGCGCGGCGGATGCCAGTTACATAACCCATCTTTCCGATTTAACTCATCGGATTCTTATAGAAAAATCTGTAGCAACAGATACACTATGCAAACACAATTGTTTTTGCCCTTTTTCATCTGTTAGGGATTGTATGACGCAGAACAACTATAGCCAGGTCAACCGAAGCAATGACCCGGAGCAAATTGATTTAATTGATTTAGTGTTGCAAGTATGGCGTGGGAAGTGGACTGTGGTAGCTTTTGTCGCTCTGTTTGTCGTGCTTGCGGGTGTTTATATTACGGTTGCAAAAGAGAAATGGACATCATCCGCCATCATCGCTCAACCTGATGCGGCTCAGATTGCTACTTACTCAAATGCATTAAATATCCTTTATGGCAGCGCAGCCCCTGCTATGCTCGATATCCAAACGCGAGCAATTGGACGTTTTAATTCCTCATTCTCAGCCTTAGCACAGGCTCTGGGAAATCAGGAACAACCTGAGAAACTGTCCATCGGGCCTACAGTCAAAAATCAAGAATTGCCCCTGACTGTGACTTATGTCGCGGAGTCCGCTGAAGCTGCTCAAAAGCAACTAGCACAGTACATCCAGCAGGTTGATGAGCAAACTGCAAAAGAACTTTCCGTTGATCTTAAAGACAATATCAAAGAGCAGATTAAAACCCTGAACGACTCTCTAGAGAACCAGGAGAAGGTCGCTCAAGAGCAAAAAGATCTGCGCATTAAACAGATTACGGAAGCGCTGAAGAACGCAGAGGCAGCGAAAATCACCTCTCCGCAAATTCAGCAAACTCAGGACGTGACGCAGGAAACTATGTTCCTGCTTGGCAGCGAAGCGCTGAAGTCAATGATTGAAAACGAAGCGTCTCGTCCGTTGGTGTTCTCAGGTGCGTACTATCAAACTAAGCAAAATTTGCTGGATATCGAAAAACTGAATGTCAACCCTGACACAATCCACGTATATCGCTATGTTATGAAACCGGATCTTCCAGTCCGACGTGACAGCCCGAAAAAGGCAATTATTTTAACTTTGGCAGTCCTGCTTGGCGGGATTATTGGTTCGGGTGTGGTTCTCGGCCGCAACGCATTGCGGAACTACAAACCAAAAGCGTGATTCTCATCAGATAAAAAAACCGGGGACATTCCCCGGTTTTTTTATTTATGTCTCTTACGTAGATTCTCAATCACCGCCGTCAAATCAAGCTCCTGATCCTGCAGCAGCACCAGCAGGTGATACATCAAATCCGACGCCTCGTTCGTCAGCTCCTCGCGGTCATGCACGGTCGCGGCCAGCGCTGTCTCAACGCCTTCTTCCCCCACCTTTTGCGCGATACGTTTGGTTCCGCTGGCGTAGAGTTTCGCCGTATACGAACTTTCAGGATCCGCCGTTTTACGCTCAGCGAGTAACTGTTCCAGCTGATACAGGAACAGCCACTGGTGGCTTGCGTCGCCGAAGCAGCTGCTGGTGCCCTTGTGGCAGGTTGGGCCGATCGGATTCGCCAGTACCAGAAGCGTATCGTTATCGCAGTCCGGCGTAATGCTGACTACATTCAGGAAATGGCCAGAGGTTTCCCCTTTGGTCCACAAGCGTTGTTTGGTACGCGAGAAAAAGGTGACCTTGCCGCTGTCGATGGTTTTGGTTAGTGCATCCTGGTTCATATATCCCAGCATCAGCACTTCACCTGAGACGGCATGCTGTACAACCACCGGCAGTAATCCGTCAGTTTTTTCCCAGTCCAGTTGTGCCTGTTGTTGCTCTGTTAACATACCCTGATCTCCACGCCCTGGTCGGCCAGGTACGTTTTTAACTCACCAATATTGATAATCTGTTTGTGGAACACAGAGGCCGCCAGCGCGCCGTCAACGTTTGCATCGCGGAAGGCTTCAAGGAAGTGTTCCATGGTGCCTGCACCGCCGGAAGCAATCAGCGGTACGTGGCAGACCGCGCGGACTTTTTTCAGCTGCTCAAGGTCATAGCCGTTACGCACGCCGTCCTGGTTCATCATGTTCAGCACAATTTCGCCTGCGCCACGTTTCTGGACTTCCTGCACCCAGTCCAGCGTCTCCCATTGGGTTACACGGGTCCGGCTTTCATCGCCGGTGTACTGGTTGACATGGTATTTACCCGTTGCGGCGTCATACCAGGTGTCAATCCCCACGACAATACACTGTACCCCAAAGCGATCGGCCAGACGGGTAATCAGCTCCGGGTCTGCCAAAGCAGGGGAGTTAATGGAAATCTTATCGGCACCAAAGGAGAGGATTTTTGCCGCGTCTTCCGCAGATTTAATCCCACCTGCCACGCAGAAGGGAATATCAATCACTTCTGCCACGCGCGCCACCCAGCTTTTATCCACGACGCGGCCATCGCTGGAGGCGGTGATATCGTAAAATACCAGTTCATCTGCGCCTTCTTCAGCGTAGCGTTTTGCCAGCGGGACGATATCGCCAATGATTTCGTGGTTGCGGAACTGCACGCCTTTCACTACCTGGCCGTCACGTACGTCCAGGCAAGGGATTATCCGTTTTGCCAGCATTGAATCGCCTCCGTCACAGTAAATTTACCTTCCAGCAGGGCCCGGCCCACAATCACGCCCTGTACACCCGTTCCGCGCAGCGCGGCAATATCAGCGATATCACCAATACCCCCCGATGACTGGAAGGCCACCTGCGGATAACGCGCACAGACTTCTTGGTATAAAGAAACGTTAGAGCCTGCCAGCGTGCCGTCGCGGGAGATATCGGTGCACAGCACGTGCTTCAGGCCAACGGGCAGATACCTCTCGACCAGCTCTTCCAGCGTCACCCCGGAATTTTCCTGCCAGCCGCTGACTGCAACCTGCTTGTTACCCTGTTCGTCGATACGAACATCCAGCGCCAGCACCAGCGCGTCAGCGCCAAAGCGGCGGAACCAGGCTTTAACCTTTTCAGGATCGTTAACGGCAGTCGAGCCGACGACCACCCGCGCCACGCCAGCGTCCAGCAGCGCCGCAACGTCATCTTCCGTACGCACGCCACCGCCTACCTGGACCGGCACATCTACGCCGGCCACCAGTTTTTTAAGAAGTGGGATTTGACGTTTTGTCGGATCTTTTGCGCCAGTCAAATCCACCAGGTGCAGCACCTGCGCGCCCTGGGCAGCATAATCCTGCAGACGTGGCAAGGGGTCGTTACCGTAGTCGCGTTGCTGCCCGTAATCGCCCTGATGGAGACGGACAACCGTGCCGTCGATTAAATCTAAAGCGGGAATAATCATTACATCTCCAGGAAGTTTTTCAGCAACTGTGCGCCTGCGGCACCCGAACGTTCCGGGTGAAACTGCACGCCGAAGAAGTTATCTTTCTGCACCGCCGCGGTAAATGCTTCGCCGTAATTGCACTGGGCAATGGTGTACGGATTTACCGGCATGGCGTAGCTGTGCACGAAGTAAAAATAGGCCCCGTCTTCAATGCCGCGAAACAGTCTGTCACCGGCTTTGGCATAAACACGGTTCCAGCCCATGTGCGGCAGAGGCAGACCGTGATCGGTCATTTTCGGCACGTCTTCGTCAATAATCCCGAGCAGATCAACGCCGTTGCTCTCTTCACTGCGTCGGCCCAAGAGCTGCATGCCGAGACAAATTCCCAGCACCGGTTGAGTACAGGCTTTGATGAGACTCACCAGCTCGCGCTCGTGGATCTGATCCATCGCCGCCTGCGCTGTCCCTACGCCGGGCAGAAAAAGCTTATCGGCGCGCAGTACGACGTCAGGGTCGCGACTCACGTCCGGCGCATAGCCGTGACGGGCAATTGCCGATTTTACGGAGTTCAGGTTGGCGCATCCGGTATCCAGAATCACCACATTCATTACAGCACTCCTTTCGATGAGGGCAGGGCGTCACCTTCCACACGAATCGCCTGGCGGAGGGTACGGCCAAAGGCTTTGAACAGGCTTTCCACGCGGTGGTGGTCGTTCTTGCCCTTGGTCTTGAGGTGCAACGTCAGGCCCATGGTGTAGGACAATGAACGGAAGAAGTGTTCAACCATTTCGGTGCTGAGGTCGCCCACGCGCTGGTAGGTGAAATCCGCTTTGTATTCCAGGTGTGGGCGCCCGGAGATATCCATTGCGCAGCGCGCCAGGCACTCGTCCATCGGCAGCACAAAACCAAAACGGTTGATGCCGCGTTTGTCGCCGAGTGCCAGCTTCAGCGCTTCACCCAGCGCCAGGCCGGTATCTTCCACGGTGTGGTGATCGTCGATATACAAATCGCCTTTCACGGCGATCTCCATGCGGAAACCACCATGGGTCGCGATCTGGTCCAGCATATGGTCAAAGAAACCCACACCGGTGTGGATCTTGCTGCCGCCTTCACGATCCAACCAGACCTTAACGTCGATTTGCGTCTCTTTGGTGTTGCGCTCAACGTGCGAGTAGCGGTCACGCTGGGTCAACTGCTCACCAATTTTTGCCCAGTTAAGGGTGGAACGGTCATAGCGCAGCCCGGAGATACCCATGTTCTCCGCCAGTGTAATATCGGTCATGCGATCGCCAATGACATAGCTATTGGCTTTATCCAGCACGTCATCCGTCAGGTAGCGTTCGACCAGCTTTACCTTCGGCTTGCGGCAGTCACATTCATCGGCAGGCAGGTGTGGGCAGATCAGCACCTCATCAAATTCAACGCCCTGAGACGTCAGCACCTGCATCATCAGGTTATGCGGGCCGTCAAAATCCGCCTGCGGGAAACTGTCGGTACCTAGCCCGTCCTGGTTAGTGATCATCACCAGCTTATAGCCGGCTTTCTGCAGCTTGAGCAGCACCGGGATTACATCGGGTTCAAAAGCCAGTTTGTCGAAACGATCGACCTGAAAATCGGTTGGCGGCTCCGAAATAAGGGTACCGTCACGATCGATAAAGAGGGTCTTCTGGCTCATACTTTCTCCGCTTTCAGGGCGTCAATCACGCGCTGACTCTCTGCACGGGTGCCTACGGTAATACGCAAACAGCCGCTTAAGGATGGTTGTTTATTTTGGTCTCGTAAGATAATGCCCTGATCCCATAAAGATTTAAATACGGCACTCGACGCGGTAAAGCGTACCAGGATGTAGTTGGTTTCAGAGTCGAATACCTGCTCCACGCAGGGAATATCTTTCAGGGCAGTGACCAGATACTGCCGTTCTTCAAGGATTTGTGCCACGCGTTCGCGCATCGCCTTGATCCCCTGAGGGGCCAAAGCCTGCGCCGCAATGTCGGCAACCGGCGTAGAGAGTGGATATGGCGCAATCACTTTCATCAGCAGGTCGATGACTTCTTTATTGGCCAGCGTAAAGCCGCAGCGCAGGCCAGCGAGAGCGAAAGCTTTTGACAGCGTACGCAGTACAACCAGGTGCGGGTACTCCTCGAGCCAGCCTGTCAGCGTCGCCTGCGGGCAGAACTCAATATAGGCTTCGTCAGCCACCACCAGCGCTTTACCGCGCGTCATCTCCAGCAGGGTTCGAATGTCCTGCGGGTTGATAATCTGCCCGGTCGGGTTATTTGGACTGCAGACGAACACCACTTTCACGCCGTCAAGATTGTCGGCAATCCCCTGCAGATCGAGCTGCCAGTCTTCCAGCGAAAGCACGTTACGGCACGCCACGCCAAAAGTTTCTGCGCTGACGCTGTACATTCCGTAGGTTGGCTGGCAGTACATCACCGCGTCTTTACCCGGTTCGCAGAAGGCTCGGATCAGCAGTTCAATGCCTTCATCTGCACCCCGGCTGACCAGCACCTGCTCAGGCTTTACGCCTGCGTACCGGGCGTAATTTTCGATAACCGCTTTCGGCTGGCATTCCGGATAGCGGTTCAGCGTTTGCTGCGATAGCTCGAACTGTACGGCCGTCGGGTATTCGTTAGCGTTCAGCCAGACATCACCGTTGCCACCCAGACGACGAGCAGACTGATAAGGCGTCAGGCGACGGACATTTTCGCGGGCTAATTCTTCAATGCTCATGCTTGCTCCTTCAGGGCTGCAACGCGCAGCGTAACGGCGTTTTTGTGGGCGGTCAGACGTTCGGCGGCGGCCAGGGTCTCAATGGTGGAGGCCAGAGAGGCAAACCCCTCGCGGGACAGCTCCTGTACGGTCATGCGTTTCTGGAAATCCGCCAGCCCGAGGCTCGAACAGGTTGATGTATAGCCGTAGGTTGGCAGAACGTGGTTGGTGCCGGAAGCGTAATCGCCGGCGGATTCCGGTGACCAGTCGCCAAGGAAGACCGAACCTGCGCTGGTAATGCTGTCAACCAGATCGCGCGCATTGCGGGTCTGGATAATCAGGTGTTCCGGGCCGTACTGGTTGGAGATGGCAATGCACTGCGCCAGATCGCGCGCCACAATCAGGCGGCTTGCTGAGAGTGCCTGGCGTGCCGTGTCGGCGCGCGGCAGGTCGGCAAGCTGACGTTCAACGGCTTCACCCACGCGTTTTGCCATATCCGCATCCGGCGTCAGCAAAATAACCTGTGAGTCCGGGCCATGTTCTGCCTGGGATAACAGATCGGAGGCGACGAAGTCCGGCGTTGCACCGCTGTCGGCAATCACCAGCACCTCAGAAGGACCGGCAGGCATATCAATCGCGGCACCGTCCAGACGCTGGCTGACCTGACGCTTTGCTTCGGTCACATACGCGTTGCCCGGGCCAAAAATTTTATCCACTTTAGGAATGGATTCGGTACCAAACGCCAGCGCGGAAATTGCCTGTGCACCCCCCACTTTATACACCGCCTGTACGCCACACAGTTTTGCCGCATAGAGAATTTCATCGGCAATCGGAGGCGGCGAGCACAGTACTACTTTCTGACAACCGGCGATGCGTGCCGGGGTTGCCAGCATTAATACGGTAGAGAACAGCGGGGCGGAACCACCGGGGATGTAAAGCCCCACCGACGCAACCGGACGCGTGACCTGCTGGCAGCGTACGCCGGGCACGGTTTCCACATCGACCGCCTGCAATATCTGCGCGGTGTGGAAGGTATCAATGTTTTTCACCGCGACGGCCATCGCCTGTTTGATCTCGTCACCGAGGCGGCTTTCCGCGTCCGTGATTTCCTGTTCAGTTACCTTTAAAGCGTCAACCTCGGTTTTATCAAATTTTGCGCTGTATTCCCGCAGCGCATTGTCGCCACGGGCTTTGACGTTATCAAGGATCTCGGCCACGGTGCGGGTAATGCTTTCTGAGGCGGAAATCGCCGGACGCATCAGCAGCGCGCGCTGTTGTTCTTGCGAACAATCGTTCCAGTTGATGATTGTGTTAAAGCTCATGGCCATCACTCCATCATCTTCTCAATTGGCAGCACCAGAATTGAGCTTGCGCCCAGCGCTTTCAGTTTTTCCATGGTTTCCCAGAACAGGGTTTCGCTACTGACCATGTGCATGGCGACGCGCTGCTGGTCACCGGCCAGAGGCAGGATGGTCGGGCGCTCTGCGCCTGGCAGTAGGGCAATGACCTCATCAAGACGTTCGGTTGGCGCGTGCATCATGATGTATTTCGATTCACGGGCCTGAATCACGCCCTGAATACGGGTCAGCAGTTTGTCGATCAGCTGTTGTTTCGCATCGGCCATTTCGCCGTCGCGCTGGATAAGGCACGCTTTGGAGCGGTAAATCACTTCCACTTCGCGCAGACCGTTCGCTTCCAGCGTGGCGCCCGTAGAGACGAGGTCACAGATGGCGTCAGCCAGACCCGCGCGCGGTGCCACCTCAACAGAGCCGTTCAGCAGGCAGGATTTAAACTGCACGCCTTTCTGATCCAGGTAACGTTTTAACAGGTGAGGGTAGGAGGTGGCGATACGCTTGCCGTTCAGCGCGGCCGGGCCGTCCCAGGCTTCATCGACAGGCGTGGCCAGCGACAGGCGGCAGCCGCCGAAGTCCAGACGACGCAGGGTAAAATAGCGTGGATCTTCACCCTGGGCACGGCGGGTCAGGAGCTCTTCTTCCAGCACGTTTTCACCGATGATGCCGAGGTCAACAACGCCATCCATCACGAGGCCGGGAATATCGTCATCACGCACGCGCAGAATGTCGATGGGCATATTTTCAGCCAGGGCAATCAGGCGCTGGGTGTGCAGGTTGATTTTAATCCCGCAGCGGGCGAGCAGTTCGCGTGAATCATCACTCAAACGGCCTGATTTTTGAATAGCTATGCGTAAACGTGAGTTATCTAACATTCTGTTTTCCTCGTTAACCTGTTTTAACCTGTCTGAATTTGGTCCAAAAAAAAAGCCCCCGGAAGAAGATCTTCCGGGGGCTTTTTCATGCGTTCATGCACCACTGGAAGATCCAAACGTCTTCCAGCACACATCGCCTGAAAGACTAGTCAGGATGATGGTGATGATGGTGGTGTTTAAATTGAACGCGTGTCATAAAATTCTCGATGAATGCTTATTCATTTGATGTCTTTTAACCTAAACCAGTTGTATGACTGATTGCAAGGGCTTTTTTTGATCATTAATTCATTTCATATTGACGCTATGAATTGTGTGTTCTGTCGGGCTGGCGTAGCCTTAAGAAAGACGAGTAAAAGTCAGGAGAATTCGCATGAAAAAGGTCGCGATTGTCGGTTTAGGTTGGCTGGGAATGCCGCTGGCGATGTCATTGGCCGCAAAAGGCTGGCAGGTGACCGGAAGCAAAACCACGGCGGATGGGGTAGAAGCGGCGCGCATGTGCGGTATTGACGGCGTCGAGCTGCGTCTGGAACCTGAACTGGTGTGTGATGCTGACGATCTGGATACGCTGATGAACGTTGATGCGCTGGTGATTACGTTACCGGCACGGCGCAGTGGCCCGGGCGAATCATTTTATCTGCAGGCGATGCAGGAGATTGTCGACAGCGCGCTGGCGCATCACGTCCCACGCATTATTTTTACCAGCTCAACCTCGGTCTACGGCGATGTTGACGGCGTGGTGAAAGAGACCTCTGAGCGTCATCCCGTTACCGCGAGCGGTAAAGTGCTGAAAGAGCTGGAAGACTGGCTGCATCATCTTCCCGGCACCCAGGTCGATATCGTACGGCTGGCAGGTCTTGTTGGCCCCGGGCGACATCCAGGGCGCTTCTTCGCGGGAAAATCCGCGCCAGACGGACAACATGGCGTCAATCTTGTGCATCTTGATGACGTAATTGCCGCAATAGAACTACTCTTACAGGCTCCAAAAGGTGGGCACATCTATAATATATGTGCGCCTTCTCATCCAGCGCGTAGCACGTTTTACCCGCTGATGGCACGCCAGCTGGGTCTGGTTCCGCCTGTTTTTGGTGAAGCAAAGGACGAAAGTAAAGGCAAAATTGTTGATGGCAATCGCATTTGTCATGAGCTGGGGTTTGAGTATCAATATCCCGATCCGCTGGTGATGCCGATGGAATAAGTTTCTCAGCGGAAACGATCGCACACCGGAAGGGGGCGAACATGAAACCGCTGCTGGATGTTCTTATTATTCTGGATGCACTGGAAAAAGAGGGGAGCTTTGCCGCTGCTTCGGCAAAGCTCTTCAAAACCCCGTCGGCGCTGAGCTATACCGTTCATAAACTGGAAAGCGATCTTAATATCCAGATCCTCGATCGCTCTGGTCACCGCGCCCGTTTTACCCGTACCGGGCAGATGCTGCTGGAGAAGGGGCGCGACGTCCTGCATACCGTTCGCGAACTGGAAAAACAGGCCGTCAAACTGCACCAGGGATGGGAGAACGAACTGGTCATCGGCGTTGATGATACTTTTCCGTTTTCTCTTCTGACGCCGCTGATTGAGGCGTTCTATCAGCACCACAGCGTAACCCGGTTAATCTTCATTAATGGCGTGCTGGGCGATTCATGGGATGCCTTAACTCAGGGCAGGGCAGATATTTTTGTCGGTGCGCTGCATGAACCGCCCCAGTTAAGCGATTTCGGTTTCGCCCGGCTGGGTGTGCTGGAGCAGGTTTTCGCCGTCGCGCCACACCATCCGCTCGCGCAGGAGCCGGAACCCCTTAACCGGCGCACGATTAAAGGCTACCGCGCCATTGTGGTCGGTGACAGCTCGCGTCCCGACTGTGCGGCCTCCACGCAGTTGCTTGATGAGCAGGAGGCGATCACGGTGTTCGACTATAAAACCAAGCTAGAGCTGCAAATCAGTGGCCTGGGGTGCGGCTATTTACCCCGCTATCTGGCGCAGCGGTTTTTAGACAGCGGTGCGCTTGTTGAAAAACAGGTGCTTGCACAAAGCAGCAATGAATCGGTGTGGGTCGGCTGGAATGAACAAACTGCGGGGCTGGCAAGCGCCTGGTGGCGGGACGAAATTTTAGCAAATAGTGCTATTGCTGCCGTTTACTCGCAAAGCAGCGTCGAGAAATCAGCCAGTTAGAAAAAAGAAAATCGCCCCGGGCGTTGCAAAGTATTGCCTTTTGTATCCGATGTGAGGCAAAATGCGCCGCTGCAACCAAATGAATAATCGACGATATAAAAGGCGTCGGTTATTTTTTTTTGCACGTATGAAACGAAACTAAAAACCAAGAGGCCGGGCTTCGTACCGGATAGATATTTACTAAAATCCGACAGTTGTTGTCGCTGAGGAATACAGAAATGGGGCAATTTTTCGCTTACGTGGCGGTTATCACCGTAAAGGAGAATAACTATGTCGCATAACGCAACTCCAAACACCTCTCGCGTGGAATTACGTAAAACCCTTACGTTAGTTCCGGTTGTTATGATGGGCCTTGCCTATATGCAGCCAATGACGCTGTTCGATACATTCGGTATCGTATCAGGCCTCACAGACGGTCATGTGCCGACGGCTTACGCCTTCGCGCTGATTGCGATCCTCTTTACCGCGCTGAGCTACGGTAAACTGGTCCGTCGCTATCCGTCTGCCGGTTCCGCCTACACCTACGCCCAGAAATCCATCAGCCCGACCGTTGGCTTTATGGTGGGCTGGTCTTCGCTGCTCGACTATCTGTTCGCGCCGATGATCAACATTCTGCTGGCTAAAATTTATTTTGAAGCACTTGTGCCGTCGATCCCTTCGTGGATGTTCGTCGTGGCGCTGGTGGCCTTTATGACGGCGTTCAACCTGCGCAGCATCAAGTCCGTTGCGAACTTTAACTCCGTTATTGTTGTGCTTCAGGTCATCCTGATTGCCGTGATTCTGGGCATGGTTATCTTTGGTGTCTTCCACGGTGAAGGCGCAGGTACCCTGGCGAGCAGCAAGCCGTTCTGGTCTGGTGATGCGCATGTGATCCCGATGATTACCGGCGCAACCATTCTGTGCTTCTCCTTTACCGGTTTTGACGGTATCAGCAACCTGTCTGAAGAGACCAAGGACGCAGAGCGTGTTATCCCGCGTGCTATCTTCCTGACGGCGCTGATTGGTGGTCTGATCTTTATCTTTGCGACCTACTTCCTGCAGCTGTACTTCCCGGATATCTCTCGCTTTAAGGATCCGGATGCCTCTCAGCCAGAAATTATGCTCTACGTGGCGGGTAAAGCGTTCCAGGTTGGCGCGTTGATCTTCTCCACCATCACGGTACTGGCATCCGGCATGGCCGCGCACGCAGGCGTTGCACGTCTGATGTACGTAATGGGTCGTGACGGCGTATTCCCGAAAAGCTTCTTCGGCTACGTTCACCCAACCTGGCGTACGCCGGCGATGAACATCATCCTGGTCGGCGCTATTGCTCTGCTGGCGATTAACTTTGACCTGGTGATGGCAACTGCGCTGATTAACTTCGGTGCGCTGGTGGCGTTCACCTTTGTTAACCTGTCGGTTATTTCTCAGTTCTGGATCCGTGAAAAGCGTAATAAAACGCTGAAAGACCACTTCCAGTATCTGTTCCTGCCGATGTGTGGTGCGCTGACCGTGGGTGCGCTGTGGGTTAACCTGGAAGAGAGCTCCATGGTGCTTGGCCTGATTTGGGCGGGTATCGGCCTGGTTTACCTGGCGTGCGTCACGAAGAGCTTCCGTAACCCGGTTCCTCAGTACGAAGACGTTGCGTAAGAGCTAAGTAAAAAAAACCGGAGACCATCGCCTCCGGTTTTTTTTCGCCCAAAATCTGTCAGACGATTTCCTGCGCATACTGATACAGCGCTTTTAACAGCGCCTGCTTTTCAGCATTTCCTTCATACTGGCTATACAGCATCTCCAGCTCCTGCGCGTAGCTCTGCAGAAACTCCGGTGTAAACACATGACGACGATGCTGAAGCCAGCGCGCCTGTTCTGTTTCATCCAGCGTGCCCGGATAATTGCGCGCGCGGTAATTAAACATCAGTTTTTCGATACGTGCGTCCGCGAAGGTAATATCCAGCGCGGGTAAGTTACGCGGTTCGGTTTGCAGAACAATATTCATTGCCGCACGGTCTGCGTCGCTGAAAAAGCCGTTGTACAATTGTGCATCGACGTTGTCTGACGGAACAAAGGGTTCGGCTTCGGCAAAGATCGCCACCGCTTTCTCACGTACCTGCGGGTTTTCACGCAGCACCTTGAGGTTATCCAGGCAACGCTGACGGTTAATCCCCAGCCTGTCGGCATCCTCCGCGCGCAGAGTATTGGCCTGGGCCAGGACCGGACATTTATTGATATGGACCAGTTTGACCGGCACCGCGGGCAGATCGCCGAGTTCATCTTTTGGGGTATAGAGCCGTTCGCGCAGCGTATCGCTGTCGAGATCGAGCAGCGGTGTAATATCACCGGCTAAATCCACCATAATCACGGCATTACGGTTATCCGGATGCCAGGCCAGCGGAGCGACCCAACTGGTGTTGCCGCGCCAGGCGCCAAACATACCGGAGATATGTACCAGCGGTTTCATCTGCGGCACATCAATCAGCGTGGTGAGTTTCTGCTTGCTGCGGTGGCTCAGCAGATAGTCAAACAGCCGTGGCTGAGCAGTTTTCACCAGCTTTGCCATAGCAATGGTGGCGTAGACATCGGCCATCGCATCGTGGGCATTACTGTGCTCAATACCGTTCGCGCGCGTCAGGTGTTCCAGTCTGAAGCTCGGCAGCCCTTCATCATTCTCAGGCCAGTTGATGCCTTCCGGGCGCAGTGCATAGCAGGCACGCATAATGTCGAGCAAATCCCAGCGCGAGTTGCGGTTCTGCCAGCTCCAGGCATAAGGATCGTAGAAGTTGCGGTAGAAGATATTGCGCGTCACTTCGTCATCGAAACGGATGTTGTTGTAACCGACCACGCAGGTATTCGGGACGGTGAAGAGGTCGTGAATGCGCCGGGCGAATGCGGCCTCGTTCACGCCTTTGTCCCGGGCTTCCTGTGGGGTGATCCCGGTGACCATTACCGCGCTGGGCTGGGGCAGGTAGTCATCGGCCGGCTTACAGTAAAAGACCTCAGGCTCGCCAATGATGTTGAATTCATCGTCGGTACGGATGGCCGCAAACTGTGCCGGTCTATCCAGCGCCGGGTGGGTGCCAAAGGTTTCGTAGTCGTGGAACAAAAATGTAGGGCGCGCGGCTGAATCAGACACCAGTAATACCATCCTGTTAAAAAATGACGTCTCTATGGTAAACGATCGTGAAGGTCAGTCCGAATAAAAAGCGCCATCACCGTGCAAATTTGCGAGGCCGCTTCAGCGTAAAATCTGCTTTCTGTCACATTTTTTTGCAATTAAGCCAGGTAACGACAACAGAACTCCCGTAAAAAGGTCATCGATTTTTAATGACCTGAGGATATACCGTTGAAACGCCGTCTGTTTATTGCTGTTTCTTTACTCGCTTCGAGTGTCTCTTCTGCCTTCGCGGCCGATCCGCTGGATTTTTCGCCGCAGCCTCCGGCCATTCAGGCGGGCTCCTGGGTGCTAATGGATTACACGACTGGTCAGATCTTAACGGCGGGCAACGAACATCAACAACGTAATCCGGCGAGCCTGACCAAGCTGATGACGGGCTACGTTGTCGATCGGGCCATCGACAGCCACCGCATTACCCCGGATGACATCGTTACCGTTGGCCGCGACGCGTGGGCAAAAGGAAACCCGGTGTTTGAAGGATCGTCGCTGATGTTCCTGAAAGAGGGCGATCGCGTCTCGGTGCGCGACCTGAGCCGTGGTCTGATTGTGGATTCCGGTAACGACGCCTGCGTGGCGCTGGCGGATCACGTAGCGGGTGGTCAGCCGCAGTTTGTGAAGATGATGAACGACTATGTACAAAAGCTGAACCTGCGCGATACCCACTTTGAAACCGTCCACGGTCTGGACGCGCCGGGCCAACACAGCTCTGCCTATGACCTGGCCGTGCTCTCCCGGGCTATCATTCACGGCGAGCCAGAGTTCTACCACATGTACAGCGAAAAGAGCCTTACCTGGAACGGGATCACCCAGCAAAACCGTAACGGCCTGCTGTGGGATAAAACCATGAACGTTGATGGCCTGAAAACAGGGCACACGTCGGGAGCGGGCTTTAACCTGATTGCGTCAGCGGTTGACGGTCAGCGTCGTTTAATCGCTGTGGTGATGGGCGCTGACAGCCCGAAAGGGCGTGAGGAACAGGCCCGGAAGCTGCTGCACTGGGGGCAGCAGAACTTTGATACGGTGCAGATCCTGCATAACGGCAAAAAAGTGGGAACAGAGCGTATCTGGTACGGCGATAAAGAGCAGGTGGAACTGGGCACCGACCAGGATTTCTGGCTGGCCTTGCCTAAAACAGAAGTTCCTAACATCAAAGCCAAGTACGTGCTGGATAAAAAAGAGCTGGAAGCGCCGATTGCGGCTCATCAGCGGGTAGGGGAGATCCAGCTTTACGACCGTGACAAAGTCGTGGCGCACTGGCCTCTGGTGACGCTCGAAGCGGTGAATAAAGGCGGCCTCTTCTCCCGTCTGAGCGATTATCTGCATCACACGCTGTAACGGCCTGCGTTAAAGCACATGAGCAGACTGGCGCGGTTGCGAGTCTGCTCACATAATAAACACTCCTCGTTTGCTGAACAGTTAAAACCTGCTTTATAGTGTATAAATATACAGTAATAAAAGGAGGCAGCATGGACTACAGCATCAAGCAGCAACAGAAACGTAAAATCGCCGGCTTTCATCTGGTCGGGCCGTGGGACAAAACGGTTAAACAGGGCTTCGAACAGTTAGTCATGTGGGTGGATGGACTTCACATTCAGCCGCTGGAGTGGGTTGCGGTTTACTACGATAATCCGGACGAGGTCCCGGCAGAAAAATTGCGCTGTGACACGGCCGTAACGGTCCCGGACGATTTTGTCATTCCTGAAAACAGCGAAGGCGTCATGATGACGGAAATCGCCGCTGGAGAGTATGCGGTGGCGACGGCGCGCGTTGAAAACCATGACTTCGCGACCCCATGGAACCAGTTCTTTAATTCCCTCTTGCAGGATAACAGCTACCAGATGGCCCCTAAACCCTGCTTCGAGCGCTACCTTAATGATGGTAACGCGGACGGTTACTGGGACATCGAAATGTATATTGGTGTAGAGCACAAAGCCGGTTAAGCCTGGTTATTACAGGGTTTTTCAGCTGGGTGTGATCCGCCCGGCTGAAAACACAGTACAATTGTGATTTGCCGTGTAGCTGGAGAGCGGGTGTGCGTCCCGACAAATCATTAACCCCTTTTGAAATTCGTCTGTACAAACACTACCGCGTGGTACATGGGTGCCGTATCGCGCTGGCCTTTGTGTTGACGTTTGTGCTGGTTCGTTTGCTGGATGTTCCTGAGGGAACATGGCCGCTTATCACGCTGGTGGTCGTGATGGGGCCTATTTCGTTCTGGGGGAACGTTGTTCCACGCGCCTTCGAGCGCATTGGCGGTACCGTTTTAGGCTCTGCCCTGGGGCTTATCGCGCTGAAGCTTGAGCTTATCTCGTTTCCGGTTATGTTGGTCTGGTGCGGTGCCGCGATGTTCCTTTGCGGTTGGCTGGCATTAGGCAAAAGGCCCTATCAGGCGCTGCTGATTGGTATCACGCTGTCGGTGGTGGTCGGTGCCCCGGCAGGGGATATGACGACCGCCCTGTGGCGAAGCGGGGACGTGATCCTCGGCTCATTGCTGGCTATGCTTTTTACCGGCATCTGGCCACAGCGTGCTTTTCTGCACTGGCGTATTCAGATGGCTAACTATGTCACCGCGTTCAACCGCGTCTATCAGGCCGGATTTTCCCCTAACCTGGTTGAGCGCCCCCGGCTGGAAAAACACCTGCAAACGATCCTCAACGATGTGGTCAGGATGCGCGGGCTGATTACTCCGGCCAGCAAAGAAACCCATATCCAGAAATCCATTTTTGAAGCCATTCAGACGGTTAGCCGCAATCTGGTATGCATGCTTGAGCTGCAAATCAACGCGCACTGGGCTTCTCGTCCCAGCCACCTTTTAATGCTCAACGCCCATACCTTAAAAGAGACGCAGCAGATGACGCAGCAAACGCTGCTCACCATCGCCCACGCGCTTTATGAAGGTAACCCGCAGCCCATCCTGGCGAACAGTGAACGTCTGAATGAGATCGTTGCGGAGCTGAAGCAGTTAATGAATGAGCGTCAGAGCGATAACGTCGCGGAAACGCCTATTCATGGTTATGTCTGGCTGAGCATGGAGCTGGCGCGGCAGCTGGAGCTACTGTCGCATCTCATTTGCCGGGCGCTGCGCAAATAAAGAGCAGCTATCTCCATATGTGACGCCTGCTGCTTCGATTCAGCATCAATTGGGGTTATGATAGCTTTAAACGATATACTCATTGTCATTCGCAGCCGCTGTCAGTAAGGTTATTGTTACAACGGTTGCTTTAACGAATCCGAATCTCACATTATCAGGGGTGTAAAAATGGAAACTACCAAGCCTTCGTTCCAGGATGTTCTGGAATTCGTCCGCCTGTTCCGCCGCAAAAACAAACTGCAGCGTGAAATCCAGGACGTTGAGAAGAAGATCCGTGACAACCAGAAACGTGTCCTGCTGCTCGATAACCTGAGCGACTACATCAAGCCAGGCATGAGCGTTGAGGCTATTCAGGGCATCATCGCCAGCATGAAGAGCGACTACGAAGACCGCGTTGATGACTACATCATCAAAAACGCTGAGCTGTCTAAAGAACGCCGTGATATCTCCAAGAAACTGAAAGTAATGGGCGAAATCAAAAACGGTGAAGCCAAAAGCGAGTAATCGCCGTTGAATACAAAAAAGGCTCTCTGGTGACAGAGAGCCTTTTTTATTACGCAGTACGCGGCTGTAGCTGATAAATCCAGGCGTTGATCTGTTTTCCATCCGGCGTGGTCACATTGACCTCAACCCGATCGTAGCCGTCTTCAAATTCGTCCAGCATTGGCCAGTGTGCACTCAGGCTATCAGAAATAAACAGAAAGCCCTCCACGCGTGGGCCGTCCGGGTGCAGCACTATCCCCGGAAAATCTGCCGCCGCGCCCCAGCCACGTTCGTAAAACGTCCCGGTGACAAAACCGGCCTGCCATTCGCCACCGATGTTTTCAAGAATATGTGCATTCGCGTGACCCGGGCGTAGCGTGCCGTAGACAAACAGAGCGTTCATTTTCCCTCACCAGCAAAGCAAAAAGCCTGCTATAAAAGCAGGCTTTTTAAATTTGGCTCCTCTGACTGGACTCGAACCAGTGACATACGGATTAACAGTCCGCCGTTCTACCGACTGAACTACAGAGGAATCGTTGTGGAGGCATATCTTAGCGGCGAAAAAAGTTTTGTCAAACCTGATCTTAGCGATTAGCAATCGATTGATGATTCTGTCGACAGTTTGTTGTAAATCCACACATCTTTTTATGGAAAATACTTTGCAGGTTTAGCATTTCTCCCCCATCATTTGAAATGGAGTTTCAACTTTCTCGTTAAGGTCCATTTTGAACGTCACTGCCCCCCTACGCCAGGCGATTATGCGCACGCCATGGTATGCAAAGCGTAAAAGCTATCGTGTTCTGTTCTGGCGTGAAATCACCCCCCTTGCCGTGCCTATTTTCCTGGAAAACACCTGCGTTCTGTTGATGGGGGTGCTGAGTACCTTCCTGGTCAGCTGGCTGGGTAAAGAGGCGATGGCCGGTGTCGGGCTGGCGGACAGCTTTAACATGGTGGTTATTTCGTTCTTTGCTGCCATTGACCTCGGGACGACGGTTGTCGTCGCCTTTAGCCTCGGCAAGCTCGATCCTAAACGTGCGCGCGAGGCTGCCCGACAGTCGCTGATGATCATGACCATTTTCTCGATCGTGCTGGCGGCGGTGATCCACTATTTCGGCAGGGAAATTATCGATTTTGTCGCCGGTGAGGCCACAAATGAAGTTAAAGACCTGGCGCTGACCTACCTGGAAATGACGGTCCTGAGTTATCCGGCTGCAGCCATCGCGCTGATTGGCAGCGGCGCGCTGCGCGGCGCGGGCAACACCAAAATTCCGTTGCTGATAAACGGCGGGATGAACATCCTGAATATTATTATCAGCAGCGTGCTGATCTACGGCGTCTTCTCCTGGGACGGGCTCGGGTTCGTGGGTGCCGGGCTGGGGTTAACGATTTCACGTTATATCGGTGCGGCCGCCATTCTCGGGGTGCTGATGGCGGGGATCACGCCGTCACTGCGCCTTACGCTGAAGAGCTATTTCCGCCCCTTTAACTTCGCCATTATCTGGGAAGTGATGGGAATTGGTATTCCCGCCAGTATTGAATCCGTGTTGTTTAACGGGGGCAAGCTGCTGACGCAAATGTTTGTCGCCGGGATGGGGACTGACGTTATCGCCGGTAACTTTATCGCCTTCTCCATTGCCTCCCTGATAAACCTGCCGGGCAACGCCCTCGGTTCGGCGTCGACCATCATCACCGGTAAACGGCTGGGAAAAGGGCAGATAGGGCAGGCGGAACGGCAGTTGCGGCACGTCTTCTGGCTGTCAACCATTGGCCTGACGCTGATCGCCTGGGGAAGCGCCCCCTTTGCCGGGCTTATGGCCTCTTTTTATACCCACGAAGATGATGTCAAAGAGGTCGTTAAGATCCTGATCTGGCTGAATGCGGCCTTTATGCCCATCTGGGCGGCTTCATGGGTTCTGCCTGCCGGGCTGAAAGGGGCACGCGATGCACGCTTCGCGATGTGGGTGTCGATGCTCGGCATGTGGGGTTGCCGTGTGGTGGTGGGTTACACGCTCGGGGTCATGCTTGGCATGGGGGTAGTCGGCGTCTGGCTGGGGATGTTCCTTGACTGGGCGGTGCGTGGGGCGTTGTTCTACTGGCGTATGGTCAGTGGGCGCTGGCTCTGGAAATACCCGCGAATAAAACAGGAGCCAACGACCACAGAATCAACAGAATGCCTGACAAATGCGCGAAGTGGAGAATAATTCGGCAAACAGTCAGAAATATGCATTCTGCCTTTGACATCATCGGGGAGCATCGATAATATGCGCCCCGTTCACACGATTCCTCTGTAGTTCAGTCGGTAGAACGGCGGACTGTTAATCCGTATGTCACTGGTTCGAGTCCAGTCAGAGGAGCCAAATTTAAAAAGCCTGCTTTTATAGCAGGCTTTTTGCTTTTCTGCGTTCTGAAAAGGCCCGATGCGACGGGCTTACAGCCGGGTCAGGCGAAACCGCCGCCCGGCACCCACCTGATATTTCTAGTGGTTAACCCCAACCGGCATCGTCGCCTCAAGCAACCAGTGCCGCGCGTCGCTATCGACCAACGGTAACAGGGCCTCACGCACCTGCTGATGATAATCATCCAGCCACTGTTTTTCCTGTTCGTTCAACAGCTGTAACTCGACCTGGCTCAGGTCGATCGGGATCAGCGTCAGTGAGGAAAACGTGCAGAATCCCGGACGGCTTTCGACAATCTCCACCTGGTTTTCAATGCGGATCCCATGGCTGTCCGCCAGATAATATCCAGGCTCGATAGTCATGATGGTGCCGGCCACCAGGGGCCACGGATTAACCTTTTTGGCGAGACGATGCGGGTTCTCATGGATAAGCAACTGATGTCCTACCCCATGCCCTGTCCCGTGATCGTAATCCAGCCCCATTTCCCACAGCGGGCGACGCGCGAAGGCATCAAGCTGATGGCCCTGGCTGCCGGAGGGAAACTGTAAGGTTATCAACGACAGGAACCCTCTCAGTACTGCGGTGTAGTGCAACTTCTGCTGTGGCGGCACGCTACCCCATGCCAGCGTACGCGTGGCGTCAGTGGTGCCGTTATGGTACTGACCGCCGGAATCATTAAGGTAAAAATGATGATGACCGATGGGCTTATTGCTGGCTTCGCTTGAGTGATAGTGGCACATCGCCGCATTACTGGAGGAGGCGGAGATGGTGGCAAAACTTTGCTCAATAAATCCAGGCTGCTGTTTACGGAACGCAAGCTGCTGCGCCTGCGCTTCCAGCTCCGTCAGCGGTTTTCCCGCCGCCTCACGCAGGGGGACTTCACGGCTTAGCCAGGCCAGGAAATTCACCCAGGCAGCACCGTCGTGGTGATGACACTCGCGGTACCCGGCAAGTTCGACCGGGTTTTTAGTGGCTTTCATCAGAGTGATGGGATCGGTTCGCCAGACTATTTCGCCCTCGGGCTCAATGGCAAAGCGCAGGGCGACCGGCGCGGAATCGGCATCAACCATCACCCGCTTACCTTGTGACAGTCGCTGGCAGCGTTCGATAAAGGCATCCTGTGGCGCAATCCTGAACGCGTTTCTCACGCTCTCGGGTAGCTCGCTGAGCTTATTGTCGTTAACAAACCACTCCACGCTACCGTCACGGTCAAGAAGGGCAAAGGAGAGGGGAACAGGACTGGATGGGATGTCGGCGCCACGCACGTTCAACAGCCAGGCGATGTTATCCGGCAGAGTCACGGCCAGATAATCGGCATCGTGTGCGGCCAGCACGGCGGCAACGCGCTGGCGTTTGGCGAGGCTGCTTTCGCCACTGACCTCCACCGGCATTTCTCGAATACGTCCCGCCGGCGCGGCAGGGCGATCGTGCCATAAGGTATCAAACGGCGACTGACTGAGCGGAACCAGTTCACAGGGTGTTGCAGACAGTTGCCCGAACTCCGTATTGGTCATCAGCAGTGCTTCAAACCCAATACGCATGCCGGCCCCGGCGTTGGCTGTGAGCCATTCGGCCAGCGGTTCATTGTGCAGATGGTGGATTTCAATTTCATCCATATTGACCTGAAGGCGAGCCTGAACCTGATAGCGGCCATCGACAAACAGCAGCGCTGTGTTTTTCAGTATCAGTGCCAGACCTGCGGAGCCATCAAAGCCCGTCAGCCAGGCCAGCTTTTCATCGTACGGCGCGCAATACTCACTCTGCCAGGCATCCGCGCGCGGCACGATCATGCCATCAAGATTGTTTTCCTGTAGCCACCGGCGCAGGGCCGATAAGCGTGATGGGGTGTGCATGGTGATTCCTTGTTCTGGTTAGCGGAATGGCGGCTCGTTGAAGGTACGTAATTTACGGGAATGCAGCCTGTCACCTTCCGCACGCAGCAAATCAATGGCGCGAATGCCGATTTGCAGATGTTCGGAGATTGCCCCTTCATAGAAACGGTTGGCCTGACCCGGAAGCTTAATTTCGCCGTGCAGCGGTTTGTCGGAGACGCACAGCAGCGTGCCGTAAGGGACGCGGAAGCGATATCCCTGTGCGGCGATGGTGGCGCTTTCCATATCAATCGCGACGGCACGGCTGAGGTTGAAACGCAGCGCGGAGGCGGAGTAACGCAGTTCCCAGTTGCGGTCATCCGTCGTCACTACCGTACCGGTACGCAGACGCTGTTTAACCTCTTCACCCGGCATACCGCTCACCTCTTTGGTGGCGTCATACAGCGCACGCTGCACTTCGGCGATGCTCGGGATAGGAATATCCGGTGGAAGCACAGCGTCAAGCACATGGTCATCACGCAGATAGGCGTGGGCCAGCACGTAGTCGCCAATCAGCTGGCTTTCACGCAGGCCGCCGCAGTGTCCAATCATCAGCCACACGTCCGGGCGCAATACCGCCAGATGGTCGCAGATGGTTTTGGCATTTGACGGACCAACCCCGATGTTAATCAAGGTGATCCCCTGGCCGTCAGCGGTGATCAGGTGCCAGGCAGGCATCTGGTGCTTTTTCCACGCCAGGTCGGAGATGGCCTGCTCGGGTGCCTCGGTTTCCGCGGTGATCCAGATCCCGCCGGCGCAGGACAGCGCGATGTAAGGGCTATCCGGGTCGAGGATCTGGCTACAGCCCCAACGGACAAACTCGTCGACATAGCGGGTGTAGTTGGTAAACAGTACAAAGGGCTGGAAATGGTCGACGGGCGTCCCGGTGTAGTGACGCAGGCGCGCCAGAGAGAAATCCACGCGGCGGGCATCAAAGTGCGACAGCGGTGAAAATTCTGCCGGGTGGTAGATACCATCCGCCGTCTCATCGCCAATCTGCGACAGCTCGGTGGTCGGGAAATGGCGCGTCAGTCCCGCGCTCATGGAGCGGTCAAGGGTTAATGCCGAACCGTCAATCACATACGGATACGGGATCTCATGCTGTGAAGGTTCAACGGCAATGTGCGCACCGTAATCCTGATACAACAGCGTGAGTTGCTCTTCAAGATAAGGACGGAACAGTGCAGGGCGGGTGACGGTGGTGCTGTAGCAGCCGGAGTGGGTAAAGCGTGCGTAGGCGCGCGTTTTCGGCGTGTTAGTCGCGCTGCCGTCCCAGGTGACGGAAAGCGATGGATAAACAAAAAGGCCCTTACTTCTGGCCTTTTCGTCGGGGAGTTTCCCTGTTTCGATATACTCACTGATGGCGCTGCGCAGCGCGTTGACGGACTGTTCATACAGTGCATCGAGTTTTTCCAGTGCCTGAGCCGGGGTCAGGCTGGAGCCCTTATTATTCATCTCTGTCTCCTTGTTCCACAGGTGTGCGACTCTACCCGATAGTATGTCACACGCCTGTGAAACAAAAGTGAGATCAGGTGTGGCTCGTCTCTTTCATCAAGAGCGCCGTCGCCGCTGACAGCAGGCAACCGGCCAGCAGATAAAGTGCCACACTATGCCAGTTGCCGCCGGAGAAGGTCACCAGCGCGGCGGCAATAAATGGCGTAAACCCGCCGCCGACCACGCTTGCCACCTGATAGCCTACGCCCGCGCCGCTGTAGCGATAGCTCGCCCCGAACAGTTCGGTAAACATGGGCTGCTGCACGCAGACCACCATATCGTGGGCGATGTTAGCGAGCATGATGGCAAAGAAGACAATCCAGAAGATCGACTGTGCCTCCAGCGCCATGAAGAACGGCCAGGCGCTGAGGGTGCCAATCAGCGCCCCGGTGATATAGACGCGACGGCGACCAAACCTGTCCGCCAGCCAGGCGAAGCTGGGGATAGTCAGGCAGCTGATCCCGCCGACCAGCAGGCCAATGTTCAGGAACAGCTCGCGGGGCAGACCGAGATTTTGCGTTGAATAATTGAGGGCAAATGCGGTCACGATATACATCGTCAGCAGTTCGCACAGGCGCAGGGCGATAATTTTCAGAAAAGCGCCAGGATGCCGGACAAGCGCTTCCATCACCGGCAGTCGTTTTCTGGCAACGGGCGGTTCTTGCCGCTGTTGTTCGAACTCAGCAGATTCCTCCATGCCGTTGCGGATCCACAGGGCAGCGACAACCAGCACGATGCTGAAGATAAACGGAATGCGCCAGCCCCAGCTCAGGAATTGTTCATCGGTGGTGAAGTGGCTCATCAGCGACACCAGCCCGGTGGAGAGCAGCAGACCTACGCCATAGCCCACCTGCACGCCGCTGCTGTAAAACGCTTTCTTATTCTTCGGGGCACTCTCAACGGATAACAGCGCCGCGCCACCCCATTCTCCGCCTACCGCGAAGCCCTGAATGGCGCGCAGCGTAACCAGCAGCACCGGCGCCCACCAGCCAATGGTGGAAAATGAAGGGAGAACGCCAATCAGCGCGGTGGCGATGCCCATCATCCAGACGGTGAGCATCAGCATGCGTTTGCGACCGAGACGGTCACCAAAGTGGCCGAAGATCACTCCGCCCAGTGGACGAAACAGGAAGCCGACGCCAAAGGTAGCAAACGCGGCGAGCGTACCCATTGCCGGGCTAATCTGGGGGAAGAATTCGCGGTTAAACACCAGCGCGGCAGTAATGCCGTAAAGCAGAAAATCATACCAGTCGACGACGGCACCCGCGAAGCTGCCGAGGGCTGCGCGGCGGGCACGATTGAGCGAAGGTGTCTCCTCGTTGGGATGTGTGGAGGTGAGAGTGGAGTCCATAGTTGTCCTGTCTGCACGTATTTCTAATTATTGGTATAAGAAAAGGTCACTCACATAGCCACCGTCATATAAACGGAACGTATGAGACTACCGCGCCAGGGCGCGTGTGCAAACTGATTTTATTTCCTGATGGGTAATGCAAAGCGGCTACGCTATGCTTAGCAAATCAAGGTGCGACTGAGGAAGGGAATATGTGTCGTATAAATGTGTTGAGTTGTCTTGCTGCATTACTTATCAGCCAGAGCGTTCAGGCGGTAAGTTATCCTTTACCGCCGACAGGCAGTCGGCTGGTGGGCACTTCGCAAACCATTACCGTGCCGGATCACAATACGCTACCGCTCGAAGCGTTTGCCGCGCAATACGGGCAGGGTCTGAGCAATATGCTGGAAGCGAACCCGGGCGTGGATCCTTTTTTGCCTAAATCCGGTACGCAACTGGTGATACCCCAGCAGCTGATTTTGCCTGACACCGTCCGCGAGGGAATTATCGTTAATGCGGCAGAGATGCGCCTCTACTATTACCCACCGGGCAGCAATACCGTTGAAGTGTTACCCATCGGCATTGGTCAGGCCGGGCGCGAAACCCCGCGAAACTGGGTCACGGCGGTAGAACGTAAGCAGGAAGGCCCCACCTGGTCTCCTACGCCGAATACGCGCCGTGCCTATGCGGCAGAGGGGAAAACGCTGCCTGCATTCGTGCCCGCCGGGCCCGATAACCCAATGGGCCTGTATGCGATTTATATTGGCAGGCTGTATGCCATTCACGGGACAAACTCCAATTTTGGCATCGGACTGCGGGTGAGCCAGGGGTGTATTCGTCTGCGCAATAACGACATTAAATATCTTTTCGATAACGTCCCGGTAGGCACCCGTGTGCAGCTTATCGATCAGCCCGTTAAAGTGACGACAGAGCCGGACGGCAGCCGCTGGGTAGAGGTACATGAACCGTTATCACGGAACCGGGCGGAATTTGAATCGACCCGGAAAGTGCCTTTGCCGATATCTGCCTCGCTGCGAACCGAGCTTGTCAACGAGGGGGCGGGCGCGGAACTGGAACGTCGGTCAGGGATGCCGGTTAAGCTCGGCAACTGAGGGCAATTTTACCTGCCCCAGAAAAGCAAAAAGCCTGCTATAAAAGCAGGCTTTTCAAATTTGGCTCCTCTGACTGGACTCGAACCAGTGACATACGGATTAACAGTCCGCCGTTCTACCGACTGAACTACAGAGGAATCGTGTGAACGGGGCGCATATTATCGACGTCAGCCGGCCTTGTCAAAGG
This sequence comes from Enterobacter ludwigii, assembly GCF_001750725.1. Taxonomy (NCBI): domain Bacteria; kingdom Pseudomonadati; phylum Pseudomonadota; class Gammaproteobacteria; order Enterobacterales; family Enterobacteriaceae; genus Enterobacter; species Enterobacter ludwigii. Next base: position 2,259,295 of record NZ_CP017279.1, on the reverse strand, counting down.
GTGGATCAACGCCTTTTGATCGTTTGCTGACAAAATCAGCAAAATGGCGTTTTTGACGCCGGAATGCACCGTAATGGTGCGCACATACCTCTAATGGGGCAGATCATAAACTGCTGTTTCAGTAATAAAACCGCTGCTTATGATTAGCTTTCCTTATTTTCAGCCGCTTAGCGACAAATCAGACCTCTTCGTAAAACTGGCATTCATATTGCAAAACCCTATCAACAATGAAAAGCCAGTACCGGCACAGCATTTCGAACAGGGGGCAAAATGAACTTAAGACGACTGAAATACTTCGTAAAAATCGTCGATATCGGCAGCCTGACTCAAGCGGCGGAAGTGCTGCATATCGCGCAGCCTGCGCTGAGCCAGCAGGTGGCTACTCTGGAAGGCGAGATGGATCAGCAGCTGTTGATCCGCACCAAACGTGGCGTGACGCCAACGGAAGCAGGCAAAATCCTTTATACCCATGCGCGCACCATCCTTCGCCAGTGCGAACAGGCGCAGCTGGCGGTGAATAACGTGGGCCAGACGCTGAGCGGCCACGTATCCATTGGGCTGGCTCCTGGAACGGCCGCATCCTCTATTACCATGCCGCTGCTGCAGGCCGTCCGCGCAGAGCTGCCAGAAGTACTGGTTTACCTGCATGAGAACAGCGGTTCTGTGCTGAATGACAAACTTCTTAGCGGCCAGCTGGATATGGCGGTGCTGTACGACCGCTCACCGGTGGCCGGGATCACCAGCCAGCCGCTGCTGAAAGAAGATCTCTACCTTGTGGGCACCCGCGACTGTCCGGGGCAGAGCGTCGATCTGACGGCCGTAGCAGAAATGAATCTTTTCCTGCCACGTGACTACAGCGCGGTGCGCGTGCGTGTGGATGAAGCGTTCTCCCTGCGCCGCCTGACGGCAAAAATTATCGGTGAAATTGATTCCATCTCCACGCTAACCGCCGCTATAGCCAGCGGTATGGGTGTGACCGTCCTGCCTGAATCCGCAGCACGTTCGCTGTGCAGCGCGGCAAACGGCTGGATGGCGCGCATCACCACGCCTTCGATGAGCTTACCGCTGTCGCTGAATATGTCCGCGCGCGGATCGCTGTCACCTCAGGCGCAGGCGGTAAAAGAGATTCTGATGTCGCTGGTCAGCAAACCGTCTCTGGAGAACCGTGAGCTGCAGCTGGTGAGTTGATATTCCATAAAAGCATAAGATGCTGGTTTTTATTATTTGTTCTGCAGGTCGGCTGACTCTAACAATAGCGTTATGTCAGATGCGCCGGAGTGAATCGTGAATTTCCAGCAACTTAAAATTATCCGTGAGGCGGCCAGGCGGGACTACAACCTGACCGAGGTCGCCAATATGCTTTATACCTCTCAGTCCGGCGTCAGTCGCCATATCCGCGAGCTGGAAGAAGAACTGGGTATAGAGATTTTTATCCGTCGCGGCAAGCGTCTGCTTGGCATGACGGAGCCGGGAAAAGCCTTGTTGACCATCGCTGAGCGGATCCTCAACGAGGCCAGCAATGTGCGTCGCCTGGCGGATCTCTTTACCAATGACGCCTCGGGCGTCCTCACTATCGCCACCACCCACACCCAGGCGCGTTACAGCCTGCCGCCGGTGATTAAAGCCTTCCGTGAACTTTTCCCTGACGTCCGTCTGGAGCTTATCCAGGGCACACCGCAGGAAATTGACGTGCTGTTGCAAAACGGTGGGGCAGATATCGGCATTGCCAGTGAACGCCTGAGCAACGATCCGCTGCTGGTGGCTTTCCCGTGGTTTCGCTGGTACCACAGTCTGTTACTTCCCGTCGACCATCCGCTGAATCAGGTTACGCCCCTGACGCTGGAAGATATCGCGAAATGGCCGCTGATTACCTACCGGCAGGGTATTACCGGACGCTCGCGCATTGATGAAGCCTTTAACCGCAAAGGCTTAACGCCGGATGTGGTGCTGAGTGCACAGGACTCTGATGTAATCAAAACCTACGTCGAGCTGGGGCTGGGCATTGGTCTGGTGGCGGAACAGTCCGGTGGTGAACGCGAGACGGAGAACCTGGTACGACTGGATACGCGTCATCTCTTTGATGCCAATACCGTATGGCTCGGCCTGAAGCGTGGACAACTGCAGCGCAACTATGTGTGGCGCTTTATCGAACTCTGCAACGCCGGGCTGTCGGTAGATGAGATTAAACGTCAGGTGATGGAGCCAGAAGAAGTGGCGATTGATTATCAGATTTAAGCCCCTTATAGCACCCGTCGCCGTCGACAAGAAGCACAAGCCTGCAATTAAAGCAGGCTTTTTTATTGAAACCGTTTAATTTCCTGACCGCTGGTTCTCAAGAATACCCTGATGAATAACGATACCTTGTGACGTCATAAGATTGCTTTATATTGAAATGTTTCTCATATTTTTCATTGGGTTACATATAAGAATAAATAAAGAAATATGATTCTTTTAGATGAGGATAATATTCCCGTGCGGCAAAAAAAGGGCTGAAAAGCCCCATAACACGCCGAGCGAAGCGTTAACTAAAAGGGTATTTTTTAAATGCCGCCTGGTTTTCGAAAACGTCGGCTACCGCCTGAATTCTTTTAAAATCCCCGGCGTTAACGACGTGAGGGATCATTGACTGAATAAATGTCCAGATAACCGTACTGGTGACAGCAACCTGATCGGCCACCGCATTTTCCGGACGGGCTTCCAGCAGCGCGTTCCATTCCCGACAGGCAGCCAGCAGCTGGACGGTAATACGTTCTATCCACGGATTATGTTGTTTCTCCGCCGGGCGCAGGTTGTGTTCGTACACATTTTGCACAGCTTTCTCCGCGGCGGCGAGGATAAAGCCCTGCGTCTGGAGATCGTTCGCCAGTGCATCCGGCGTCACGGGCAGGAGTCTCCGTTCAGGCGCGGCCTGAGCCTCAAAATAATTCAGTATGAGAGACGAGTCCATCAGACGTGTTCCATTCTCCAGAACCAGCGTTGGCGCTTTTACCGCAGGGTTAATCCGGGAAAATTCCTCAAATGTGCTGAATACGGACAACGGCTGGCTTTCAAACGCAACGCCATAAAGTTCCAGGGAGACCGCCACGCGGCGTACATAAGGAGAATCCATCATGCCAATCAGCTTTATCATGATTCCCGTTTTCCTGTCTGTGTGAAAAAACGCTTCATTGAAGATGATAAACAGACATTACAATAAATTCGTTATGGCGAATATCATCAGTATCTTACGGCCTGAGTGAGTATTACTGACAGATTGGCCGGTTAGCGTTTATCAGATTCAGTGTATGAGGGCATGGTTTCATGTCGGATTTTCCACCTATCGCAAGTTTGCGTAGTTTTGAAGCTGTGGCTCGCCTTGGCAGCGTAACGCTTGCGGCGAAAGAGCTTCACGTTACCCATTCCGCCATCAGCCAGCAGATTAAAGTGCTGGAGGAAATGGTGGGGGTGAAGCTGTTTATCCGTTATGGGCGAGGGGTGCAGATCAACGAAGAGGGGCGTCTCTACGCGTTACAGGTGCGCGAAGCACTGAATCATATCGCAGATGCCACCCGGTTAGTGCAGGTGAAACCGAGAATACTGGAACTGACGCTGGCGATGGTGCCGTCTTTTGGTTGTCACTGGTTGTTGCCGCGTCTGGCGCGGTTTCGGGAAAAATATCCACACATCACGCTGCGGATCCAGGCCAGTCTGACGATCACCCGCATGCAGCAGGAAGGGATAGATGTGGCGATACGCATGGGGAAAGGTAATTGGGAAGGAAGCGACTGCCATTATCTTTTTTCAGATGAACTGATTGTGGTTGCAGCACCCGGTTATAACGGCGGCGTCCTCCCGGTAACGCCAACTGAGGTGGCGAAGAGTAAAATCATATTCTCCATGGAGTCGTGGAAAACCTGGTGTTTCAATGCGGGACTGGAAAAAGATATTGTGCCCGCCGGGTTATGCATTAACGACTCAAATTTAGTCCTTGAGGCTGTCAGACTCGGTAAAGGTATCGCGCTGGAGCGTCGCTCTCTGATACAGGATGCCATCACCCGGGGCGAGCTGGTCCAGCTTACCTCTTTCACTGCACCTTATCCCTGGCCTTACTGGCTGGTGACATCGCAGTTAACGGAAGCGAAACCGGAGGTGGCTCTCTTTAGTGAGTGGCTGGATGAGGAAGTGGCGGCCTGGCGTCAGTTGACAGGGGCTGTGGAAAGTAATGGCTAACAGAAAAGCAAAAAGCCTGCTTTAAAAGCAGGCTTTTCAAATTTGGCTCCTCTGACTGGACTCGAACCAGTGACATACGGATTAACAGTCCGCCGTTCTACCGACTGAACTACAGAGGAATCGTGTGAACGAGGCGCATAGTATCGACCTCAGTTCGTCTTGTCAAAGGGGGAAAACGCACTTTTCGTTCGTTTGCCGACAATTTCAGCAAATCGCTGATTTTATAGCAAATTCGCGCTGAAATTACACAGTAAATTGCGCCGCCCGCAGGCGGCGCGCAGGATTAGAACAGTACGGAGTAGTTCAGACCAAACGTACGGCCACGGCCTTTATAAGTATACAGACCTGGTGCACCGTAGGTTGGGCTATACAGCCCCGGCGCACGCTGACCCCAGGCGGTGGTGTAGTCTTTGTCCAGCACGTTTTCCACGCTGAAGCTCACTTTACCCACCGGCAGGTCGTAGCTGCCCAGGAAGTCGACCGTGTTATAGCCATCGATCTTCTTACCGTCGGCATCTGACACGTCAAAGGTCTGCGTACTCTGCACGCGCAGGGTCCAGTCGCCCGGTGCCCAGTTGACCCAGGCGCTGGCTTTCGACGGGCTGGCGCTGTCTACAGTCAGCTTCTCCCATTTACCGTTTTCGCGGGTTTCAGACTTAATGGCGTTAAAGTTCGCGCCGGTGCTCCAGTCGCTGTCGGTGAAGAAATAGTCCACCTGGCCTTCAATCCCGTAGATACGACGCTTGTCGTCTTCGAGGTTGATGGTCATGTCCGTCTTGTTGATGGTGATGGTTTTGTCCGAGAGCGAGTAATACGCCGCAACCTGCGTGCGCAGGTTATCGCCGGTGTAGCGCCAGCCCAGCTCATACGCGTTAACCTTAATGCCGTCCAGCGTCGAGTCGTTAACGTTCACGCTGTTCAGCAGGCGATAGTGCCCGTCGACAAGCTGGTAGGTACCGGAGCCGTAATACTTCGCCAGGTCCGGAATTTCGAAGCCCTGGGAGAAATTAAACCACAGCTGCTGCTGTTCGGTCAGACGGCCAAGGATCCCGGCGTTGAACAGGAAGTTGTTGTAATTGGTTTTCCCGCCCGGTACCGCATCAGCCGATGTGGCTTTCCCGTTAGCGATGGCCTGTTGCTGGGTATAACCAACGAAGTCATCCACCTTGTTTTCGGTGTACTGATAGCGCACGCCGCCGCTCAGGGTAATGGCATCAATGTCGTAGCTGGCCTGCAGGAACGGGGCGAGGTTGGTAATGCTGTAACCCGGGTAACGGCCCACGTTATAGGCGTTCTCCAGATCCATACCGCCGCTTGCTGCCGCTTTGTCCAGATTGAAGAACTGCTGGTTAGCGTCGAAGGTTTCGTGGTCAGCATCCACACCCCAGGTCAGCGTTAAATCATCCATCGGTTTGCTGTTCAGCGTCAGCTTGCCGCCGTAAAAATCGGTTTTCTGCTGCGACGCACCGATGCTGCTCACCACGCCTTTGGTCAGTGTCGGGAACGGGTAGTAGGTCAGGCTTTCGTCACGATAGTAAATCTGTGCGACCAGATCCTGGCCCCAGAAATCGGTGTTGGAGTACTGCAGGTTAATCAGATGCCGCTCTGTGCCCGGCAGGCGGTCAGAGTTCAGGTTGCCTTTATTGTAGGCTTTGGCATCACCCGTAACCGCGGAGAAGTTTTCCCCGAGGAACAGGCCGTGCTTCCCGTCAGACTCGCTCTTGTAGTATTGCGTCGTAAGCTGCAGCTGCTGGTGATCGTCGATGTTGAGGGTGCCTGTTCCCATCACATCCAGACGGTCGGAATATTGTAATCCGGTCTGGGTGTTATCAATAATCACCTCGTTGCCTTTGCCGTCGTACCAGCCGCCGTAGCGCTGATACGATACTGACAACCGGCCAGAGGCATTGTCGTTGCCGCCGCTCACCGCGGCTGACACGTTCTCATCGTGATCGTTATGGCTGTTAAAGCCACTCTTTGCTCCGGTCTGGAACTCCACTTCGGTATCAGGCTGGCCTTTTTTGGTCACGATATTCACCAGACCGCCGGTGCTGCCGCCGCCGTAGAGGGACGTGGCGCCGGAGATCACTTCGATACGGTCAATGTTGAACGGATCGATAGAGTCAAGCTGGCGGCTGTCGCTGCGGGACGAGTTAAGACGCACGCCATCCACCATCACCATCATCGAGCGGCCGCGCAGGTTCATACCGTAGTTGGTGCGGCCCTGGCTGCTGACGTCCATGCCCGGGATCAACTGCGCCAGCACCTCTTTAATCTCTTTTCCACCCTGAACCTGCTGTTCAATCTCAGCACGCTCAATAACCCAAGTAGTCTGCGCCATCTCCGCCACGCTGCGGTGCGCGCGGCTGGCGGAGACAACAATATTTTCTTCCTTTTGTTCTTCCGCCCACGCAGAGGTAGAAAGCATTGCAAGCAAGCAAGGATTTAAAACCCAAAGATGAGAACGTTTCATTGTTATGTAGTTCCTGAATGTGTGTGTCAGTACTCGGTGGTTCTTGCTAAAGATTGATAAACCTGGCTGCTGTCCGGGCGGGGAGTGCTTCGCCAGTGGATCACGCCAGGGGTGGTGGCCAGCTCAAACGGCTCGTCGTCGTGCGCGCGATTCAGAATTCGCGCGGCGCGCCAGGCCATCAGGCTGAGCTGGGGTTCGGCAATGCCAAGACGGTGCATCCCGGCATTCACGGCGAACAGGCGGTTGCTCTGCGGGCCGTCCCATTCAAGGGTGAAATCATTGTTGATGCAGAAGGTTTCGTCGGCGTCCAGACGCAGGCGATGGGAGAGCGGTGCCAGAAACGCAGGCTGCACGGTGCGATAGCCGGTCGCGAAAATCACCACGTCGGTATCAAGTTGTTCACGGCCACCGTCAAGGTGATGCTGTAACGTCAGGCGCTTGCCGTTCTCCTGCTGCGCGATCGCGGTGACCGAGCGAGAGGGCAGGAGGTGTGCCCACGGTTTTTCCCGCAGCACTTCGAAGCGGTGATACATGGCGCGATAAATCGCCAGCAGAGACTCCGTGGTGATGCCGTCGGAGGTCATCTTCTGTTCGTGCAGCATCTGACGACGCGCCTCTTCGCCAAGCGTGGAGAAGCTGTCTACATATTCCGGCGTGAAATACTCGTTGGCGAAAGCCGCTTCATCCAGCGCGTTATAATTGTTGCGTCGGGAAACCCAGTTCAGGCTCAGTGGCTGACCCCACTCCCCGCGGAAGATATTCAGAAACAGATCTGCACCACTCTGACCTCCGCCGACGACGGTGACGCGCTTGCCCGCTAAGTCCGGCGTGCGCAGCATCATCTCGCTGGCGTGGAAGCAGCTGTCATCCTGCGCCGGAGCGCAGTCAGGCAGGTTAATCTGTTTGCCAATTCCTACGCAGACGTGACGCGCCAGGAAGCGATCGCGCTGAGTCACCACGTCGAACAGACCGTTTTTTTCATCAAAACTGACCTGCTGTACCTGCTGGCTGAAGGACAGGTTAGTGAGATTTTCCGCGGCCCAGCACAGGTAATCGGCAAACTCTTCGCGAGAAACGGTACGCTGCTCGGTGGTCAGAAAACGATAGAACTTTTTACGCTGCACCAGATAGTTAAGAAAACTGTGGCGATTGGTGGGTTCCACGGCGCTCACCAGATCTTTCAGGAAGCTGGTTTGCATATGGCAGTCCGGCACCATCATGCCAGGGTGCCAGGAAAAATGCGGCTTGCGTTCAAGAAACAGTGAACTAAAACCGTCCAGTCCCTCAGCCAGTGCGGCGATGCTGAGGTTAAACGGGCCAATACCAATGCCGATGAAATCATACGTTTTCATTGCGCTGACTCCTGGGAGACCAGAAAAAGAGGGTTATCAAGATCGGTGACATAGTTCGGCAACATGCGGCTGCCGCCGTCGTGTTCGGAGAAGGTCAGTTTGACCGGGTTGAGGATCACGCGAATAATTTGCGGCTTAAACAGATCAAACTTCGCAAAGCGTTCGGCGAGATCGGGATGCGCGGCCATATAGCGGCGCAATACCTCGGCCAGGATCTGGTAGAAACGGGTTTCGCTGACGCCGCTTTGCAGGGTAAGGCGTGAAATAAACCGCAGCACCGTGACAAAGTTACCGGTTTGCAGATCGTGAATGATGTAATCCGCACTCAGGCGCGCCGTGACGGACTTCACCTGTTCAGGCAGGCTTGCTGCCTGCGGGAAATCTTCATCCACCAGGCGCATGTCCCCCTGGAAATCTTTCAGCAGGATGCGTTGCGGGATGGCGTCTTTCATCACCAGCGTCACGTTCTGGCCGTGGGCGATAAGCGCCACGCCATAGCGGCAGAGCAGGTGATAGAAAGGGATGACCGTCGCGTCAAAGAGCTTTTCCAGCCAGGCTTCAGCGGCAAAACCGGATTGGGCGATCCATGCGTCAATCAAGGGGCGTCCGGCGTTATCGCTCTCCATCAACGCAGCCATCAGCACCGCTTCTTCACCCTGCTGGAGATAACAGGACGGATTTTCGCGCCAGATAACCCCCAGCATCTCCTGATAGCGGTAAGGCGCTTTCGGCAGCGCGGCGTAACTCGGGTGGGAAAGATACCCGGCCGCGGGCTCGCCAAGCACCTGCGCGCCACAGCGAATAAGCGTGGCATCGCTGGCAAACTGCTGCTGTAACCAGCGTGAGGCCAGCGGGCCAGCGGCAATGTACTTACCCGGAATACCGCGATAGCAGGAGGTGTTGTAAATGGTCAGCGGCAGCTTGATGTCAAACGGCGCGCGGCGGCTGGCATTGGTGAGAGTACGCAACGATTGCTGCGCCAGGTACTCGTCGCCAAACTCGCCCAGCTCAACCATTTCGCCGCGCGCGAGTTGCGCCAGGAAATGGACAGCAATCTTTTGTTGCCACTGCCACGGATGCAGCGGCACGGGCAGCCAGTTATCATCAAGATCCAGCGCCTGCCAGCGGGCATCAAACCGGGCGCGCTCGGCGTTATCCATGGCGCTCGCCAGCAGGGTATTGATATCGCAATCAACATCGCTGCTCCAGACCAGGTGCGCACGTTGCACGGCGACCCAGTGCAGGCGAAAACGGCCACGGTATTCCGGGGCATACTGGCGTAGCGCATCCAGCCCCCAGCCGCGCCGCCCCTTGTTAAAGATAAACTTAGGATGGCCGCTCATCAGGCACTGTAATTCGTCCGGGTCGAGATGAATGAGCGCGTCAGCATCCAGCGTTTCGCGCGCCTGTAACAGCTGAATATCACCCCGCAGCGTGGCATAGAGATCTTCCAGATGCTCCGCGGTCTGCGCGTCGCTCATCTCCAATACCGTCGCAAGCTGCAGCAGTGCAGTTTCTGCGTCCACTGCGTTACCGCTGACGGTGGTCAGGCTCTCGGGGTCGATATGCAGCCAGCCCCAGATCCCGCGCGTGGCCTGGAACTGCCAGGTCTCCGCGCCCATGGTGATTTGCCAGCGATTGTCTGCCAGCTGCCGGGCGCTCAGGGTGCGTTCATATTCCAGCTCGGCGAGGATTTTCGCCACCATGTCGCGGTTCACTTTCTGCCAGTACACGTTCACAGTCCCACCTCGCTGAAGAAGCGGTGACGCTGGTTCATGATGAGGCGCGAGCGTTTATGCGGGAAGTCGAACTCTTTCACGGTTTCGAAACCGGCAGACGAAAGATGGCGGAACAGGCGCTGGTTGTCGAAACGCGGCTCGGCAACGATGCGTGTTGTGCGTGGCTCATCCAGCCACAGATAATGGCTCAGACCGCGCAGCCAGCTGCGGATATACTGCGCGCCGCGCCAGTTTTCTTCCCCAACCAGCATGTGCAGGCCGCGGTCAAACGGCTGCCAGCGATAGTGACGGCCAATACGGTCTTCCGCCGCCCAGTAAATTTCAAAGTAGCCGAACGGCTGGTCATCAAAGCAGCCGATAAGCGGATAACAATAGGTCGAGTCGAGCTGACGGCGCAGGTAATTTTCCTGCTCCGCCTGCGGGCCGGCCATCTCCCAGAAGGCGTTAACGCGCGGGGTGTTCATCCAGCGGGTGAAACGTTCGCCGTCCTGCGCCACATCGGCCACGCGGAAACTCAGGGTGCGTTTAATCTGCGGGTCGTAACGGCGATAGACTTCACCTTGCGGGCGGTGAGGGCGCAGCGGGAAGTAAAGCTGACGGCTTTCATCGAACTGCATGCCGCCGTGGTTCTGGGGCCGTTCTCCCTGCAGCCACAGAGGCAACTGCCAGAACGTTTCGCGCGCCAGATAATCCCCGCTGGCAAGCGTAAACAGCGCCTGCGCCTGCGGTTCATCCTGCCAGGCGGACCAGGGGAGCGTGACGCCGGTCAGTGCCGGCGCGGCGATAAATAGCTGATCCAGCGCGTCGACTAACCAACCTTCCGGGATACCACCCACGCGCTCAAGCACTGCGCTGCCGTCGAGACCTAACGTCAGGGGCAGAGTGTTCTCCGTTGCGGTGCAGCGAAAGCCATAGCCAGAATGGACGATATTCGCGTTTGCCATCACGCCTTCTCCTTGTAAAACGGGTTGCTAAAGTCGAAATAGATCACTGCCGGATCGGCGATGGTGTTTTCGTTGCGATCGTGCAGATAGCAGAAAAAGTTGCCTTTACAGTTCCAGGTTGGGCTGTCGAGCACGTAGTCGAGGCAGCGGGTCTGTTTCGCTGTTTTGCGTAATTCGGCCAGTGCGTCACGCACCTGCGCCATCAGGCTCTCTTCGCTGTCGAAACCGGCGGCGGCGAGGGCGGCAGTCACGGCAAGCGTTGAGTTCAGCAGCAGGTAGTAGGGGAAGTAGCGCAGCAGCTGGCTTTCGCCAAAACGGTTTTCCACATCATGTTCACCCGCCTCTTTTAGCCATTCATCGGCCCCTTCAGTCCAGGCGCTGCCCTGACAATCGCGGTAGATCAGCCCGACGGGGAAATCCTGCTGCATCTCAACGAGGATATTTTGCTGGTGCGCCAGCAGAACCAGGCCGTAATCCGCTTCCGCGCTAAACAGCGGAAGTAAGACGCGATCGCAATACGCCTGCACCCAGCAGCGCGCAGCCTCGGCGAGGGGTAAATCCAGGCGCTGGCTCAGACGACGTACCGCCGCAACCAGCAGACTGTCACCTCCGTCCGGTGCCGCCTGCGTCAGGCTCACCAGTACGTTGGTCTGGCTGTCTGGCGTCTCAAACAGCAGGTTAACGCGCAGGGCCATCAGGCTCTCTTCCTGGATGACGCCATTTTCATCACGCAGCCCCGCCCAGCCGTCTTCCTGCATAACACGCAGGGTCGGGTAGCGTGCCTGTAAGGTCTGCCAGCGCGCTGTCTTAGCCAGACGCGCCAGGCGCATACCGCGTTTAACCTCTTTCACCGACAGCGTGCGCACGGAGTTGGTCAGGCGCACGCTGAGGGAAAACTTGATCATGTCGCTGTTGGTTTCGCTGTACAGCGAGCGCGAGGAGCTGGTGGGCAGCCACTGCGCGCCCGCTTCGCCCAAATCCTGCAGGTCGCCGTTAGCCACAAGACGCTGGCACCAGGCCTGACCCAGCAGATGCTCGGCCTGCCACGGATGCATCGGCAGCAGCCAGCAGGTATCGGTGAAGTGACCGAGGAGCTCAGGGGCACTCTGCGCTGCGAAGCGCAGCAGGCGTTCGCGAAGAGAGACGGCCAGGCAGTCGCCGGCAATCAATTCACGCTTAACCGCAAACCAGCGCAGCGGGAAGCGGGAGGCAAAATCAGGCAAATAGCGGCGCGCTTCACTTTCGTTAAACGGCTCGTGAGATTTGGGGGCCGGGTGAAACGCATGTCCCACCAGCAGCGCCTGTTCTGCTTGGGCAAAATTCAGCGGTTTGTCACGCAGGTTTGCCCAGTTGTGGCGCAAATCTATGGCCTGCCAGGTGTGGGCATGGCTTTCAAGGGCGCGTTGCTTAAAGCGAGCCAGCGTCTCGGTATCGAGTGAGCCTTTAACTGAAGGCTTTTCCAGAATTAAGTCAATCAGTTGCGTGAAAGTGACGGCGTCACCGCTGTCGCTGTCGCGCTGGATAAGCGTCGCCGGAAAGTGATACTGATGATGCTGAGTTGAAGAGAAATAGCGTACCGGAACCCGAATGGCCTGGGTTGAAGAGAGCGGAATATGAATCTGCGATAGCTCATCCGCAACGGTAGCGGGGAGATAGCGCCAGTCCTTCGTTTCACGCAACAGGGCGTTCAAAAAACACTGGGCCGCAACGTCTGTACCGGCGGAGCGGGGCAGAGTACGCATAGGTGTACCTCATTCCATGATTGATAATAATTATCGTTATGATATGCATTCTGTTTACAGTCGCAACTATTTTTGCAATATTTGTTTTCATAAACTTCATGATTTCCACACATTTATTGACACTATGTTCACATTCTCATGCGCACTTACCCTGAAACACTGACGGAAAACCTCACCCCGAAAGCGAACTGGCCACTGGCGTTATGCGCCGGATTGTTAGGTATTGGGCAAAACGGTTTGCTGGTCATGCTGCCGCAACTGGTCACCCTGACCGGGTTATCGCTTTCCGTCTGGGCGGGGCTGTTAATGTTCGGCTCCATGCTCTTTTTACCCGCATCGCCGTGGTGGGGACGCCAGAGCGAGCGACACGGCTGCAAGGTCGTGATGCTGGCCTCGCTAAGTGGCTATCTGGCAAGTTTCGTCGTGATGGCGCTGGTGGTCTGGGCGATGGCAAGCGGGATGATGAGTGCTGTCTGGGGGCTGGCGGGCCTGATCCTCTCGCGTACGCTGTACGGCCTGACCGTCTCAGGGCTGGTGCCCGCGGCTCAGACATGGGCCATCCAGCGCGCGGGTCTGGATAAACGCATGGCCGCGCTGGCGACCATTAGCTCCGGCCTCAGCTGCGGTCGTCTGCTGGGGCCGCCGCTGGCGGCGATGATGCTTAGCGTCAATCCGGTGGCACCCCTCTGGTTGATGGCGATTGCACCGTTTATTGCTCTCCTGCTGGTCCTTCGAGAGGTCGCCGATCCGCCGCTGCCGCCGGTCGCGCATCAGGCGACGCGTGTGCAGGTTTCAATGCTGCCGTACCTTGTGCTGGCGTTGCTTCTGGCCGCACTGGTGAGCCTGATGCAGCTTGGCCTGTCACCGCATCTCAGCCCTCTGCTGGAGGGTAACCCGCGAGAGGTGAGTCATCATGTCGCGCTGCTGCTGAGTCTGGCCGCGCTGGCAACGCTCGCTGCACAATTTCTGGTGGTCCGTCCGCAGCATTTCAGCCCGGTGACATTGCTCTGCCTGGCCGCGGTACTGATGGTGACGGGACTGGGGCTAATGTGTATTGCCGGTCTGGTGTTGTTCTACGTGGGAATTGTCATGACGTCGCTGGGAGCCGCCATGGCGACGCCGGGATACCAGCTGCTGCTGAATGAACGGCTGACCACCGGAAAAGGGGCGGGAGTGATTGCCACCAGCCACACGCTGGGCTACGGCCTGAGTGCGCTGCTGGTGCCTGTCGTCACGCGTTTATTTGGCGAGGTATTTTTAACGCAGGCCGCCTGGGTGATGGCGCTGATGTTTCTGGTGATGAGCTTATGGGTACGGGCGGTCAATCGTACCCATGTCGACCCGTCTTAATGGAGCTGGTGAGATGAATTGCCGGCAGGATCCTCATTTTGCCGCAGACGCAGCAGAGGGTCTTGCTGATAAAACTGACAGAACCGTTGCCACAGGGCCGGGAAACGGGGGGCGAAAAGCTCAGGCGCGCTAAAGAAATATTCTGACAGCACCGCAAAGCACTCCGCAGGATCGGTTGCCGCATAGGCATCGATGCTGGCGGCACTTTCGCCCACCAGATCTATCTCATCCTGGATATTATCCATTGCCGCATGCAGATCGTGTTCCCAACCTGCAACCTCACGAAGCGGGATCAGCGGTACACCGCTGGCACGATCGCCGTTGCGGGTATCCAGCTTATGCGCCACTTCGTGAATGATCAGGTTAAAGCCTGATGCGTCGAACGAGTCCTGAATATCAAGCCAGTTCAGGATGATCGGTCCTTGCTGCCAGCTTTGCCCGGACTGCACCACCCGCTGGTTATGCACCAGGCCGAAATCGTCCTGCCATTCATCGTCCACCACGAACGGTGCAGGGTAGATGAGTACTTCATGGAAGCCATCCAGCCACTCAATACCGAGTTCCAGTACCGGCAGACAGAAAAGCAGGGCGATACGTGCGTTTTTCAGGGGATCCAGCTCGAAGCCCTGCAGCGGAACCAGACGTTTTTGCTGCAAAAAGCGATCCGCCAGTTGAACCAGTTTTGATTGTTCATCCGGCTGAAGATTAGCCAGAACAGGGATCGCCAGCGCTTCATCCCACGGCAGCGCCATATTTCGGCCAGCGTCATTCGTTTTCCAGGGCCACTTAATCATCGCTTTGCTCGCAAACTCGTCACTTGAACAAAAGGGGAAGGTAAGGTTCTGTTAAAATGCCAGACATTCTGCCACCAGGGCAACTCCAAACAGGAGAGATGTGGAGGGGATCCTACACCTTTTCTGCATGCACGTTATCATTTAGGTCACGGAGTGGGTAGTGCTTTGAAAAACTGACGTTCGTTTTGTGACTCTGGTCGTCAAGCGTAAGCGCAATGAACGTTCTCTGCGCCTGTCGTTGCCTTTACTTTGTCTCACAGGTGAGACGCTTTCCTCTGAAGCACGGTCAATGCTAAAGAGGTTTATTATTATTTGTGTAAGTATTTAGCAGGCAATTTTATTCTACGGAAACTCTTATTGATTCATCGTAAATACACAAAACGTCCTCTATTTAAGGCTTCACTATAACGTATTAAAAGCCGTCATTTATGTACGCTTAAAGGAATATTGATGCTATAGAGTGGCGGCATTTTTATTGCTATGGTTTGACGGTCAGCAAAACGATGTTGTTGATACCCATTATTTCTACCTGATAATTCACGGTGCTAACGCGCTACGTATATTAATGGAGAATATATGCTGTTCAGAAAAATCGCTTTCGTTGCTGTTCCTTTACTTTTTTCCTCCGTTGCATGGGCTGATGTTGGTGCGCCATGTTGCCCTTTCAGCGATGAAAATCTGAAAGAAAATATCAAGCCACTGGATCATTCTCTGGAAAAAATCCTCAAACTGAAAGGCGTTTCTTATACCTGGAAAGAGGATAAAACAGGGGATGTCGGCTTAATTGCTCAGGATGTAGAGAAGGTGTATCCGGAGCTGGTTAAAACTAAAGGTGAAATAAAACAGGTTGATTATCAAAAGCTTGTCGCGCCATTGATTGAAGCCGTACGTGAGCAGCAGAATGAAATCAACGCGCTGAAAGCAGACGTCGCCCAATGTGCACGTAAAGCAAACTAGTCGGTTTTTGGTGTACGCCCGCCGTGTAACCATTGCGGGCATTTCTTGTGTTGCGTAAAAAAGACAGTCTTTTGATGAGTAACAGGGTGAATGCCGGAAAAAGCCGACAGATCTGAGTGTGTTATAAGAGATAGAATTTATTCCTCTTTTAATTTCCGGAAGCGACCTATTACGTGCATTAGTTTTATCTTATTGCCCATTTGAAATAATGAACTTATTGATATTCTGAAAAAGACCCATTTTGTCTCGCCAGGAGAGTCATCTCTTTCACCAAATTATCGACCTCGTCGAATGATGACATCCTGAACGCTATATTGATAAGATTATTTCTCTGGGAATTATGGATAATAAATTACTCACACAGTCTCTCATTGCCGCAGGTCTGATTGCGGCAATTCCTTACGCCAGCGCGTCCAGCAATGGTTTTGACGCACGTAGCTCCGCCATGGGCGGGGTCGGTGTTGCATCGGCACACTTCGGTGCTGCCCCTCTGACCAACCCGGCGCTGCTGGCGACCTCTCGCGAGCAGGATAAAATAAGCCTGATTGCACCGTCAATCGGTGCGCAGGCCAGCGATCCGGCGAATCTGATTGATGGTTTTGATGACGTAACGACGGCATGGGATAACCTGGAAAACGCACTAGGCAGTGGCAATGAGGCGGAAGCTGCTGGCAAACTGGCTGATACCGTAGCGGGCCTGGCGGGTGAACATGCCTATGCGAGCCTGGGGTTAAGCATGGTGCTGGCGGTGCCGGATGACGAATTACCGGTGGCCTTATCCGTCAACAGCTGGGCGAAAGGGCATGCACGCGCCCTGGTCAGCCAGTCTGATTTGGATTATCTGGATGATGTCGCCAAAGGTATTATCATTCCGGGAAAAGATGACCTTGATAAACTCACTTCCCGTGCGGAAGGCATGGCGGCGCTGGTGACGGAATATGGCGTGACGGTTGCGCATCCTTTTACGCTCGGCGAACTGCCGGTGGGTGTTGGGATCACGCCTAAAATCCAGCGTATTGAAACCTGGAACTATAACGTCGCCATTAATAATTATGATTCATCGGATCTGCGCGACGGCAACTGGCAGCATCAAACGATGAGCGCCAATATTGACGCAGGCTTTTTTGCCTCCGTCACGCCAGAGTGGATGGTAGCCCTTTCCGCGCAGAACCTGTTTGAAAACAAAGTGAAAACGCGTGAAATCAACGGTTATCAGCCGGCGTTTATCATTCGTCCCGAGCTGACGGCTGGTACGGCCTGGAATAACGAGCGCGTAACCCTGAGTGCAGATATCGACCTCACCCCGGTGAGCAATTTCCAGTATGTCGATAAAAACCAGTATGCAGCCTTTGGGGCAGAACTGCGTGCGGCGGACTGGGTGCAATTGCGGGCGGGCTACCGGCTGGATATGCGCGGTAACGATCGTCGTGTTGTCACCGGTGGGGTTGGCTTATCCGCCGGAGAGGCCATGCAGTTTGATTTAACGGCTATGGCCGGGCGAGATCGCACGATTGGCGGTGTTGCACAATTTACGTTCCATTTCTGATCGAATAAAGGCCACGGGAGTGGCCTTTTTTCAGCTGTCATCATCATGATTTACCCTACTTCTGCCATTTATTATTTCAGGTGGTTTACGTGAAAAAAGAAACAAATGATGGAATAAAAGTTTATACACCGCTCGCATTGAAATTCTATGACTGGTGGGTGTTAAACATATCAAATCGCTACGCCTGGAAATGCGCCACAGAGCGTCATCTTATTCCGTATTTCAGAAACAACATGAGAAATCATCATCTGGATATCGGGGTGGGAACGGGGTTCTACCTGAATTATGCCCCGTCCCTTTGCACTGTATCTTTGTTGGATTTAAACAGAGCAAGTCTCGATGCGGCAAATACTCGCGTGGGCAGAGACAGGATCAAAGAATCTATTCTTCATGATGTTTTCAATCCTTTTCCATCTCATCTGCATGACCAGTTTGATTCTGTTTCTCTGTTTTATCTGCTTCATTGCCTGCCCGGCACGATGAAAGATAAATCCCCGGTTATCCGCAACGCTGCCACTGCATTAACCGATGAAGGCTGCCTGTTTGGCGCGACCATCCTCGGCGACGATATCGGCCATAACGCTTTCGGGCGTAAACTGATGACCGTTTATAACAAAAAAGGCATATTTTCTAACAGAACCGACAATATCGAGGAGTTGCAGACGATCCTGTCAGAGGCTTTTCATCAGGTTGACATTAAAGTAGAAGGTAAAGTCGCCCTGTTTAAGGCTGCGAATAAAAAACAGGCCGCATACCGGTGAATTAATTTCAGTGAATTGTCTTTTTACCGATAAAAGATATGCGTGGATACCATTATATTAAGGGGAACGTTGGTTTCCGCGTCGCGTTCTAAACGGACAAAGGCTTTACCGGCTCGCCGGTAAAGCCTTTTTTAATGGCTGGAGTGATAATTCACCGTCAACTGATTGCTCAGTATGGTCAACGGGGAACGAAGCGTCCCTGCTTCAGAGGCATGATATTCAAACCGAAACGGTCCTTCTGGCGCAATCCCGGCCGGGAGGGGCATTTCTCCCGCCCACCCGGCTAATCTCACACAGCGTGCCGCGTTGCACAGTCGAATACGCAATCCTGAAGGCGTAAGGCCATCCGTTTTTATCTTCCAGTGAACAGTCGTCGCGCGTGCCTCAGGAGGAAGGGGAGAAGGGCTATGGAGCGGTTTACTTTTTACGGACTGTTGGCCGCGCGTCATCGTACCGCCAAAGCTCTCGCTGCTCCAGCTGCCGCTGGCGGCCAGCGCCCACGGCGAGATCAGAAGGAGTCCCGCCAGATACGGTTTACTCATCCTTTGCCTCCAATCAGGTAGGTCATACGCACGTTACGCTGGGTATTGATCTCCTGACTGGAGAGCACCGCCAGTTGAGGGAAGATGCGGCGCAGATAACGCGACAGCATCAGCCGCAATGCGGGGTTCACCAGCAGTACCGGCGGTGCGCCTAATCCTTCCTGATGCAGCAGCGCTTTTTCTGTCTGTTTCATCAGGTTTTCGGCAATCCCCGGCTCGATGGCGCTGCCGCTCTGGGTGGCCTGTATCAACAACTGCTCCAGCGAGAGATCAAGGCCAATCAGCTGAATATCGTCCTCGCCGGGGAACCATTGCTGCGTAATGGCACGAGAGAGGCGCGCACGTACGCGGGCGGTCAACTCATCAGCATCGCTTTGCGCGGTGGCAAACTCGGCCAGCGTATCAATAATGGTGCGCATGTCGCGGATTGGCACACGCTCTGAAAGCAGGTTCTGCAGCACTTTATGCAGGGTGGTGAGGCTAATGACCGCCGGGATCAGATCCTCAATCAGCTTCGGCGACTGTCTGGCGATTTGGTCGAGCAGCTGTTGCGCCTCCTGACGACCAAACAGCTCGTCGGTATGGGTGCTGATCAGATGGTTGAGGTGCGTCGCCACGACTGAACTCGGGTCGACGACCGTGTAGCCCAGCGTCTGCGCCAGTTCGCGATGGACTTCGTCAATCCACAGCGCCGGGAGGCCAAAGGTCGGCTCCGTGCACGGCGTGCCAGGCACTTCACCCTCGGCACAGCCTGGGTTGATCGCCATCCAGCGGTCTGGTTGTACCTCGCCGTGGCCAATATTGACCCCTTTGAGCAGAATGCGGTAATGCGTCGGGGCCAAATCCAGGTTATCGCGAATATGCACGGCAGGAGGCAAGAAGCCCATCTGCTGGGCAAATTTCTTGCGGATCCCACGCACACGTGTCAGCAACTGGCCCTGCTGCTCATGATCCACCATTGGAATCAGTCGGTAACCGACTTCCAGACCCAGCATGTCTTCCATTTGTACGTCGGACCACGTGGCTTCGTTCACCTGGGCCACCTCGGCGTCGGTAATGTCTGAATTTGCCTGCGCCGTGCTGGATTTTTTCGTCTCACCTTCGCGGCCACGCAACCACCAGGCGATGGCCAGTAACGTCACGGTAAACAGCAGGAAGACAAAATTCGGCATTCCGGGGATCATGCCCAGCATTCCAATGACGCCTGCGGCGAGAACAATCACGCGCGGAGAGGTAAACAGCTGGCCAACCATCTGCTCACCCACGTCCTGATCGTTTGCCACGCGGGTCACCACCACCCCTGCGGCGGTAGAAATCACCAGCCCGGGGATCTGCGCCACCAGCCCATCGCCAATGGTCAGCAGGGTGTAGGTTTCACCTGCCAGACCCACGGTCATATCATGTTGCATGACGCCGATCACCAGTCCGCCGATGATGTTGATCGCCATAATCAACAGTCCCGCGATGGCATCACCGCGCACAAACTTGCTGGCACCGTCCATCGAGCCGTAGAAATCAGCTTCCTGTGTGACCTCTTTACGACGGCGTTTGGCTTCGTCTTCTCCAATCAATCCGGCATTAAGATCGGCGTCAATTGCCATCTGTTTACCCGGCATTCCGTCCAGTGAGAAACGAGCACCAACTTCTGCGATACGTCCTGCACCTTTCGTGATGACCATAAAGTTAATGATGATCAGGATGACAAAGACGATGATCCCGATGGCGAAGTTGCCGCCCACCAGGAAGTGACCAAAGGCCTCCACTACCTGGCCTGCCGCTTCGGAACCGGTATGACCGTTCATCAGGATCACACGCGTGGAGGCCACGTTTAGCGCCAGGCGCAGCAAGGTCGAGAACAGCAGGACCGTAGGAAAAGCGGAAAACTCCAGCGTGTTCTGGGTAAACATGGCGACCAGCAAAATCATGATCGCCAGGACGATATTGAAGGTAAACAGCAGGTCCAGCACAAAGGTGGGCAGCGGCAGGATCATCATCGCCAGGATGGTCATGATCAATACCGGCCCGGCCAGCACTTGCCACTGGGTTTCCTTCATGTTGGGTAATCGTAACTTGGTGGCGATATTGGCCATCACTCTCTACTCTCTTGTACAAAATCCATCGTCGCGGGGACGGGAAGATCTTTAGGTGTCAGCGGACGTGAGCCATAGCCTTTACGCCAGCGCTTCAGGCCATAAACCCAGGCCAGCACTTCGGCCACCGCGCTATACAGCTCGGCGGGAACCGGCGTGCCCGGGTCACAATGGCGATACAGGGCGCGCGCCAGTGGCGGTGCCTCCAGCATGGGAACCCGGTTCTCTTCGGCCAGCTCGCGAATACGCAGGGCAATCAGCCCACTGCCGCTGGCAACCACCATCGGGGCGCCCATTGCTCCCTCCTGGTACTTCAGGGCCACCGAATAGTGGGTCGGGTTGTTCACCACCACATCGGCGGTGGGAACATCGGTCATCATTCTTTGCTGCGCCATCTGACGTTGCAGCTGGCGGACTCGTGCTTTGATCTGCGGGTCGCCTTCCTGATTTTTGAATTCGTCTTTGATCTCTTTGAGGCTCATGCGCAGCTTCTTGAAGTTGCTCCAGAGCTGGTAAATCACGTCGAAGGCCACCATCGGGATAAGCGATAAAATAATGACCAGCATGCAGCCAATCAGCAGGGCGCTGATATCCGCAAGCGCCATGCCCAAAGGTTCAAAAATCAGGTTGATAAACTTCGCTTTGTTCAACCACAAAAACAGCCCGCCACCGATCCCCGCCAGCAAAACCTTCAGAATGCTCTTCACCATTTCCGACACCATTTGGCCGGAGAACAGACGCTTAATGCCGCTCAGGGGGTTGAGCTTCTTAAGGTTAAATTTGATGGCTTTGGCACTCATATTCAGGCCGCCAATAATTGACGGCGTGACGAGGGCAGTAATAAACAGCCCGCCGACGAACGGCAGGATCGCCAGAAACGCCATTCCCAGTAACGCGGCCGCATGGTGCAACATATGCTGAGGATCGCTGACCAGCAGCCGGTCGAACGTTAAGCCGTTATGCAGCAAATGCTGCAGTTGCGTTGCCAGGTAATTTCCGCCCACGAGCAGCAACCCCCATCCTGCCAGCAGCATGGAAAGGCTTGTCAGCTCGCGCGAGCGGGGAACCTGGCCCTCTTCACGCGCTTTTTGCTTTCGGTGGGGTGTGGGGTCTTCTGTTTTTTCGCTGTCGTTTTCTTCTGACATGGCATAAGCCCGGCGTGATTAGAAGCCGAGTGACTCCAGCAAATCGTCCACCTGCTCCTGCGAGGCGACAATACCTTCCACGCTGGTATCAATCTGTGGACCGTTTTTCAGATGATCGTCACCGTTTTCAGCATCGGCATCGCGCTCGGTCATGTTCTCAACCAGAACGCTGATAAGCTCTTTTTCTACCGTCTCGATAACCTGCATCAGGCTTTGCAGTACCTGGCCGGTCAGATCCTGGAAATCCTGAGCCATCATGATTTCGGTTAACTGACGGTTGGTCTGCTGAGTGATATCCGGCACGGTGTGCAAGAACGTACGGGTCGCTTTTACCAGTTCACGGGCCTCGTCAAGCGGCTGTGGCTCCTCGAACCATGCATCCCAGCGTTCGGTCAGTTGTGACGCGTTCTCGCTTAACCCTTCCTGAAGTGGACGCGCCACTTCTACGCTGGTGAGGGCACGATCGGCGGCCTGAGAGGTTTTACCTACCACGTAGTTCAGGCGGTCGCGTGTGTTAGGGAACGCGTCAGCCACCTCCATGATAGCCTGCTCCAGCCCGAGGTTGGCCATGCTGTCGCGCAGCAGGCGGGTCAGTTGTCCGATACGTAAAAAGATATCTTTGGCGTTATCCGCCTGCATATTTAACGGGGTGCTCATCATCGTTACCCGAGTTTTTCAAAGATTTTGCCCAGCTTTTCTTCCAGCGTAACGGCGGTGAAAGGCTTGACGATGTAACCATTCGCACCCGCCTGAGCGGCCGCGATAATGTTCTCTTTTTTCGCTTCAGCGGTGACCATGAGCACGGGCAGTTTTGCCATGCCGGCATCGGCGCGAATGGTTTTAAGCAGCTCGAGTCCGTCGACGTTCGGCATGTTCCAGTCGCTTACTACGAAATCGAAATTGCTGGCACGCAGTTTGTTGAGCGCATCCTGACCGTCTTCGGCCTCATCAATGTGCTTGTAGCCCAGATCCTGCAGCAGGTTACGTACGATGCGTCGCATAGTGGCGAAATCGTCCACCACCAGAAAACGCAGGTTTTTATCTGACATGGGTGAAACTCCTTAACGTCTGACATCCTTTGTGGATGCATTTTTATAATGAAAACTGTCCAGCAGGCACTGGCTGATATCGTCAAGGTCGACGACCTTTTTCGCGCCGCCGAGGGCGATAGCTTCGCGGGGCATACCGAAGACCACACAGGTTGCTTCGCTTTGCGCCAGCGTAAACGCACCGGTTTGCCGCAAATGCAGCAGACCACGCGCGCCATCGGCGCCCATGCCGGTCAGGAGCGCGGCGCTGGCATGTTTGCTGGCCTGACGGGCCACTGAATCAAACAGAACATCCACCGACGGACGGTGGCGGTTGACCGCGGGCGCATCGCTGAGCCTCACCCGATAGCCATTGTCCTGGCCGATGATTTCCATATGCCGATCGCCTGGCGCTATCAGGGCCGTGCCGGGCAAGACGGGCTCACCGTCCTGCGCTTCGCGCACGGCAATCTGGCACAAGGAGTCAAGGCGTTGGGCAAACGAGTGAGTAAACCCTGATGGCATATGCTGGGCGATAACGATCCCCGGGGTGCTGACGGGAAGCGGCATCAAAACCTGACGCAGGGCTTCGGTACCGCCCGTTGATGAGCCTATTGCAATAATGCTTTGCTGGCGGACAGGTATTCCGGCCAGTATGGGACGAGTGCGCTGACTGCGCAGGTTCAGCTTTGCGCGAGCGGCAATGCGGATCTTCTCGACCACCTGTTGGCCCCAGCTCTCAATGTTTTCTGCGGCGCGATGTTCCGGCTTAGGCAGAAAGTCGACCGCACCGTGTTCAAGCGCGCTCAGGGTGGCCTTTGAGCCTCGCGTGGTCAGGGAGGAGATCATAATGACCGGCATGGGGCGCAGGCGCATCAGGCGGGAGAGAAACTCCAGCCCATCCATACGCGGCATGTCAATATCCAGCGTCAGCACATCCGGATTCAGCTGTTTGATCAGCTCACGTGCAATAAACGCATCCGGCGCTGTTCCTGCCATTTCCATATCAGGCTGCTGATTCACTACCGCGCTTAGCATGTTACGCATCAGGGCTGAATCATCGACCGCCAGCACGCGAATTGGGCTCACCGTATTGTCTCCGTCAGTTCATATACCGACTGCCCGCGCAGGCGCAGCGGAATATGTGAATGCGTAAAGTGTTCTGAATGGCCCACAAACAGCAGACCGCCCGGCTTAAGTAAGCGGGCAAAACGCTGCAACAGACGCTGCTGGGTCGTCGCGTCGAAATAAATCATGACGTTGCGGCAAAAAATGGCGTCAAAGGGACCCGGTACGGACCACGTCTCATCCAGCAAATTAAGTTGCTGATAATGGATAGCCGACAGCAGTTCCCGCTTCGCTTTGACCCACTCACTGTTATCCCCTGCGCCACGCAGAAAATAGTGGCGCTTTTGCGCCAGCGTCAGGGAATCCAGATCGCTCAGGCGATAGACACCGGCTTCCGCTTTGGTCAGCACGTCAGTGTCGATATCCGACGCCCACACGCGCGGCCCGCCGATGGCGGCCCCCAGTTTCTCATCCAGCGTTATGGCGATAGAGCAAGGTTCTTCGCCGGTAGACGCGGCGGTACACCAGACGCGATAGCCGTTGCCTCGTGTGCGCGCATGTTCCGCCAGAATCGGAAAGTGATAGGATTCGCGGAAAAAGGAGGTCAGATTAGTGGTGAGCGCATTAATAAAGTTTTGCCACTCCGGATGTTCTGAATGCGATTCAAGCAGGCCGATGTACTCGCTGAAGCTGGTGAACGCCAGCGTACGGACGCGACGCGAGAGACGATTAAAAATCATCTCTCGCTTTTGGGCGTTGACGACAATTCCCGCGCGCTTATAAATTAATTTGCCGACACGCTGTAATTCGCTGTCAGATAAAGAGAGCGTATTAAGGGATAAGCGTGCAGGAATGCTGTTAATTTCACTCATAGAAAGTGGATTGGCCTTAAACCGGGGTGTTCATTATTTCCTGATAGGCGCCGATCATTTTATTCCGCGCCTGCATGCCAAAACTGAATGAAATAGAAGATTTCTGCATTGCCAGCATTACATCATTCAGGCCGATATCGCTACTTCCGGACATCCATTGCTGTGTTTTGGTTTTCGCATCGACCTGCGTTTTATTTATTTCATTAATGCTGTTAAATAACGCATCAGAAAACGAGGGCATGTCGCCGTGCGAGGTTTTACGCAGGTTCGACGGGCCACTGACCTGCTGCGTCTGCGTCTGAATTTGATCGAGTACGCCACGCATTAAAGTTGCTGACATTGTTCAATTCCTGATTGAAGAGATAAAAAACGGGTGTTGGTTGCACATCTTTTAAACGTCGACAGCTTAACACGTGAATAAAAACGTCAGAAAATCCAATAAGCCGACAGAACTTTGAGCTTATTTATCCTTAAAAAAAATGCCTTTCAGACGATAATGCCCGCCTGAAAATTCTTATATTTTTGAAATCGTCGACATCACTCTCGCGAATTACGTGAGCTGACGCGCATCGCTGATGCGTGCTATTTCATACAGGAATACGGCATGAGTGCCACACTAAATGAATTAACGAATAATCCCGCAGAGCGAATTAAATCGATGCTGAGCGCATTGCGCGGCAGCCCGAAACTCTTGCTGGTGATTTGCGGCGCCGCGGCGCTTTCCGTCATCATCGCCCTGATGTTCTGGGCAAAAGAGCCGGATTACCGGGTGCTGTTTAGCAACATCAGTGATGAAGAGGGCGGTGCGATTGTCGCGCAGTTAACGCAGCTCAATATCCCTTACCGAATTGACACGCCGGGTGGCGTCATCATGGTACCGGGATCGCAGGTGCATGAGGTGCGCATGAAGCTGGCCCAGCAGGGGTTGCCAAAAGGCGGCTCGGTAGGCTTTGAATTGCTGGATCAGGAAAAGTTTGGCATCAGCCAGTTTACCGAGCAGGTGAACTATCAGCGTGCGCTGGAAGGAGAACTGGCTCGCACTATTGAGAACCTCGGACCCATTCAGAGTGCTCGCGTCCATCTGGCGACGCCGAAGCCGTCGATGTTTGTGCGCGAACAGAAAAAACCGACCGCATCGGTCACCGTCAATCTGCTCCAGGGACGTACTCTGGATGATGCCCAGGTGGTCGCCATTACCCATCTTATTTCCAGCGCGGTTACCGGGCTGGCCGCCGAGAGCGTCACCATTGTCGATCAGCGCGGCAATCTTCTGACCCAGAGCGGCTTGCGCGGTCTGCAAACGGCGCATCTTAAATACACCAATGAAATTGAGAGCGACTATCAGCAGCGTATCCAGCGCATTCTTGCACCGCTGGTGGGGGATGAAAACATTCGGGCACAGGTGACGGCGCAGATTGATTTCACCGAGCAGGAGCAGACGCAGGAGCAGTATCAGCCAAATGCCGATCCGCAAAAGATGGCAATCCGCAGCCGCCAGGCAAGCCTCGCAGAACAAGGTAACCGCCGTGGCGCAGGAGGCGTGCCGGGAGCGTTGAGTAATACGCCGCCCGCCCCGGCCACCGCGCCGATCACGCAGCCGCTCAACACACCCGCGGATGACAAAACAGAGAAAGCCGCAGGCACCGGGAGCAGCAATGAACCCGCGCAGCCTTATAACAACCGCAGTGATGAAACGACGAACTTTGAGGTGGATCGCACGCTGACCCACACCAAATCCAATGCCGGACGTATCCAGCGTCTCTCGGTCGCGGTGGTTATCAACCATTTACCGCAGGGCGAAGAGGGCAAGCCGGGACCGATCGGCGAGGCGGAGCTCACCCGCATTAATGCGCTGGTGAAAGAGGCGATTGGCTATAACGCCACGCGCGGTGACAGCGTCAACATTCTCAACTCAGCCTTTAATGGCGTGGTGGAAGAGCCAGTACCGCCATTCTGGGAGCAGGAAAGTTTCTACACGCTGCTTATGGCGATTGCCCGTTACCTGGTAATTGCGATTATCGCCTGGATTATGTGGCGCAAGCTGGTGCAGCCGGCCTGGATCCGTCATCAGGAAACGACGATTCGCCGTCTGGAGATGGAGAAAGAGGCCCGCGAAGAGCAACAGGCAGCGAAAAAGCGTGCTGCCGAAAAAGAGATGCGCGACCGCGCGCAGCAGCGGGTGGATACCGAACTCAATGGTCAACAGCTGCGTGAGCTGGCGGAGCAGGAGCCACGCGTGATCGCCCTGGTTATTCGTCAGTGGATGAGTAAGGAGCCAAAATAATGAATGCCTCAGAAAAAAGCGCCATCGTCATGCTGACGCTGGGAGATGTCCTCGCTGCGGAGGTGTTTAAACACCTCAACGCCCACGAGGTAAAGCAGATCAGCGCCTCCATGGTCAATATTGCGGGCTTTACCCACGATCAGATGGCTGCGGTGCTGGAAGAGTTTAAGAACGATTCCAGTGAGTATGCCGCGCTGAGCCTTAACACCAACGACTATCTGCGCAGCGTGCTGGTGAAGGCGCTGGGCGAAGAGCGCGCCTCGTCGCTGCTCGAAGATCTGCTGGATACCCATCAGGGAACCAACGGTATTGAGACACTGAACTTTATGGATCCGCAGGCGGTGTTCGATCTTATTCGCGAGGAGCACCCGCAGATTATCGCCACCATTCTGGTGCACCTTAAACGTAATCAGGCTGCGGATGTGCTGGGCAAGTTCGACGATCGTGAGCGTAACGACATTATGCTGCGTATCGCGACCTTCGGTGGTGTACAGCCTGCCGCGTTGCAGGAGCTGACAGAGGTGCTGAATAACCTGCTGCATGGGCAAAACCTCAAACGCAGCAAGATGGGCGGCGTACGTCCGGCAGCCGAAATTCTCAACCTGATGAAATCTCAGCAGGAAGAGGCTGCTATTGAAGCGGTGCGCGAATTCGACGGCGAGCTGGCGCAGAAAATCATCGACGAGATGTTCCTGTTCGAAAACCTGGTGGATGTGGAAGACCGAAGCATTCAGCGTCTGCTGCAGGAAATCGAAAGCGAGACGCTTATCGTGGCGCTGAAAGGGGCAGACGAACCGCTGCGTATGAAGTTCTTCCGCAACATGTCCCGTCGGCAGGCCGAGCTGATGACCGACGATCTGGCCTCTCGCGGGCCGGTGCGTCTGTCTCAGGTCGAGGCCGAACAGAAGACGATCCTCAACGTGGTGCGTCGTCTGGCCGAGTCCGGCGAGATCCTGATTGGAGGCAGCGACGATGCCTACGTTTAATGATAACAACGCTCAGGGATGGCGCAGCTGGCAGCCGGAGAACCTGCTCGGTGATATTGCCGAGCCCCCCCTGCCAACGCTGGATAACACCCAGTCGGATGCACAGCTGAAGGCAGAACTGGCGCGCCTGCGTAAGCAGGCGGAGCAGCAAGGATTTGCTCAGGGACAACAGCAGGGGCAGGAAGAGGGCCGCAAACAAGGCTATGAAGTTGGGCTAAAAGAGGGCCGTGACGCTGGATTTGCACAGGGAGTCGAACAGGCGCGCGTCGAGCAGCAGGCGCTGCTGCGCCAGGCCGGGGAGTGGGTGAGCAACCTCAAACTGTCGCTGGAAAACCTCGACAGCCTGATCCCGGGTCGCCTCGTCCAGCTGTCACTGACGGCAGTACAGCAGCTGTATGGCTCGATCCGTGTTGCGGATAACCACGCGCTGGTTACCCAAATCCGCACCCTCATGAAGCAGGATCCGCTGCTGAATGGCACGTTCCAGCTGTACGTCAGCCCGGAAGAGTTTCCGGCGGTTGAACAGGCGCTGGGCGAGACGCTCACGGCGATGGGCTGGACGCTTCATCGTGACGCGCAGCTGGCAGCCGGCGGTTGTCGGGTTGTTTCACCGGATGTTGAAGTGGATGCCAGCATGGAAACACGCTGGCAGGCGCTCTGTCAGCTGGCGCGAGAGGAACTCTCGCAATGAGCCAGCAGTTAAAAACATGGTTATCAACGCTTGATCGGGTCGAGGAGAGACTGACTCAGGTACCCGATTACCGTCAGTACGGCAAGTTAACGCGTGCCACCGGGCTGGTGATGGAGGCCGTAGGGCTGAAGCTGCCCATCGGTGCGCTCTGTATTGTCGAGCGGCAGACTGAGAAAGGCATCATTGCGGTAGAAAGCGAGGTGGTGGGCTTTAACGGCGAGACGCTCTATCTGATGCCGCTTGAACATGTCGACGGCATTTTGCCGGGGGCACGCATCTACGCGCTGCAGACAGACAGCCATACCGGCAAGCAACTGCCCGTGGGCCCGCACCTCCTTGGTCGCGTGCTGGATGCACAGGGCCGGCCGCTGGATGGTCGTCCGGCACCGGGTAAACCGACCGCCGGGCTTTTTACGCCCACGTTAAACCCGCTGCATCGCGACCCGATTAAAACGGTGCTCGATGTAGGCGTACGCGCAATCAATGGCCTCTTAACGGTCGGACGGGGCCAGCGTATGGGGCTTTTCGCCGGTTCCGGCGTGGGCAAAAGCGTGTTGCTCGGCATGATGGCACGTTTCACCACCGCGGATGTCATCGTGGTCGGACTGATTGGCGAGCGTGGCCGTGAGGTAAAAGATTTTATTGAGAACATCCTGGGCGAGCAGGGGCTGTTGCGGGCGGTTGTGGTGGCGGCACCGGCCGATGTATCACCGATCCTGCGCATGCAGGGCGCCGTCTATGCCACCCGCATTGCGGAAGATTTTCGTGAACGCGGCCTGAACGTGCTGCTGATTATGGATTCTCTGACGCGTTATGCCATGGCGCAGCGTGAGGTGGCGCTGGCGATTGGTGAGCCACCCGCGACGAAAGGCTATCCGCCGTCCGTCTTTGCCCGTCTGCCCGCGCTGGTGGAACGTACCGGTAATGGGGTGAAGGGGGGCGGGTCTATCACCGCGTTCTACACCGTACTGACGGAAGGGGACGACCAGCAGGATCCGATTGCCGACTCAGCGCGTGCGATCCTCGACGGTCATATTGTCTTGTCACGTCGTCTGGCCGAGGCGGGGCACTATCCGGCTATCGATATTGAAGCCTCCATCAGCCGCGCCATGACCGAGCTGATCCCGCACGCGCAGTACCGCCAGGTGCAGCGCTTCAAGCAGCTGCTCTCTGCCTGGCAACGTAACCGCGATCTGGTGAGCGTGGGGGCTTACGTGAAAGGAAGCGACGCTTTACTCGATCAGGCTATCGAGCGCTACCCCTCTCTGGAGGCGTTTCTCCACCAGGCGATCCACGAGCGCAGCGGCTATGAAGAGGCGGTCCGCGCCCTCAGCGGGCTTTTTCCCAACCTAAACGCGTAATCGTGGAGAGCGAATGAACGTTAATAATCCCATGGCTCTGCTGCGCGACATGGCGCAAGAGACGCTGACGGAAACCACCCGCGCGTTGG
The DNA here is from genome assembly GCF_001750725.1 of Enterobacter ludwigii. Taxonomy (NCBI): domain Bacteria; kingdom Pseudomonadati; phylum Pseudomonadota; class Gammaproteobacteria; order Enterobacterales; family Enterobacteriaceae; genus Enterobacter; species Enterobacter ludwigii. Next base: position 2,229,272 of record NZ_CP017279.1, on the reverse strand, counting down.
GTGGCGTTCAGCAGCAGCTACAGCAAGCGGTGGTTCAGCATGAGCAATTGCAGAATTACGAGCGGGAATACCAGCAATCCCTGCGCCAGGGAATGATGGGCAACGGCATGTCGGTGGCGGATCTGGTGAATCATCAGTCGTTTATTTTATCGCTGAAACAGGTCGTCAGACAGCAGGAAGGTCACGTTAACGCCTGTGAAAAGGCGGTGGACCAGGTCAAACAGAACTGGATGCAAAACAAACAACGTCTGAACGCATTTGAAACCCTTATTGACCGTCGCGCGACGGCGCAGGCGCTTGTTGAAAGCCGGCATGAACAAAAGCTGATGGATGAATTTGCCCAGCGTGCCGGACAGAAAAGAGAGAGACTATGAATATTGATATCGCCACCCTGCTATTGGGTGGAACGCAGGGTAAACCAAAGGCGGGAAGGGTTGCTGATGAAGGTTTTAGCCTTGCGATGGATGACAAACTGACGGAACTGATCCAGGTATTTCCCGGTCTCGATCCTCAGGCGCTGGCGGCAGCGTTACCGGTAGAAGGACAGTTGCAGGAGACGCTCAGGCAGACAATGACCGACCTCCCCGCAGTCGACGGTGAGTTACTGGCAGCGAACCCACAGATAACAGACGTTCTGGCGGGTGCGATGTCGGGTGATGGCGAGAGCGAAGAGAATCCATTGTGGCAGTTACAGCAACTGGTTATGCGCAGTGTGAGCGGGAGTGAGATGCCCGCGCGGCCTGATTCAGCTAAACCGGTGGCGACGGTGTCCGGTGATAAGCCCGCTGCACAAAGTGCTGCTGCGCCGACAGCGCTGGTGGCTACTGACAAAACGCCAGCCGCAAACAGTGCTGCGCCGCTTTCACAACCCATTCCCGTTACGAATGACGTTGCGGTAGCGCCTGAGTTCGCGTCTGTTCCCAACGCTGCACCGCTCCCTGCCGCAGTGCGTACCAGTGTCGCCCATGCGCCACAGCAGGTGGTGACCGTCAACCATCCACCCGAGACGCCAGAGTGGAAGCAGTCTGTTAGCCAGCATATTGCGCTGTTTAGTCGCAACGGCCTGCACAGTGCGGAGATCCGTCTGCATCCGGAAGAACTGGGCGCGCTGCATATTTCATTACGTATGCAGCACGACCAGGCGCAGATCCATATCGTCAGCGATCATGCGCATGTTCGTCAGGCGATGGAGCAGGCCATGCCGCAACTGCGTGCAGCCATGGCGGATTCGGGTATCCAGCTGGGCCAGGCAAACGTCAGCGCGGACGGCCAGGGCGCGACAGGTGAACGCGGCGAGACGGCGCAGGGTGAGCATGCACATCAGCATGAAGGCGAAGATGAGCAGGCTGATACCGAAATCGTCCCAACACTGTTAACAACCACACCGGGCAATATATACGGAATAAATACTTTCGCCTGAAGTGTTGAATTACGTTCATGAATGAAATTTTATCGCCTGATTATCAGGGTGATCAAATGGACTACAATAACGGCCATATTGAACTGAGGGTAGCGAGCTACCTTCTCTTATTTATCAGGTGTACGTTCGATGAGTAATAAAAATAAAAAGGTCGCCAGCGGCGGAGGTTCTCGTTCGCTTCTGATGACGTTCCTGTTTTTGACTGCCGTTGCGGCGTGCGGAATTTCCGGCTACCTGTTCTGGGAAATGAAATTCGCGAAACCCGCAGATGTGGCAGTGGAAGGCGCGGTTAAAGAGCCGCCAGCACCAGTGCCCGTTGAGCCTCTGTATGCCTCGATGAATACCTTTACCGTGAGCCTGAAACCGACGGCAAACGAATCGGATCGTGTTTTATATCTGGGGCTGTCTATTCGTGTGGCAGAACAGAAGTCGCTTACTGTGCTGGAAAAATATTTACCGGAATACCGTAGCCGAATATTTATGTTGCTGACCCATCAGACGTATGAAGATTTAGCCACGGATGAAGGAAAACGCCATCTGATTACAACGATTCAAAACGAGCTAAATAAACCGCTGGCGTTTAACCAGTCCATTCGCGTCACTGACGTGCTCATTAATGAATTTATTCTGCGGTAATTATTATGGCTGACAGCTTTTTATCCCAGGATGAGATCGACCGGCTGCTGAACGCAGATGCAGAGAGCAGCAGTGAGCTGCATAACAGCCGGAGCGATGGCGGCATAAAACCGTACGATCCGCATACCCAGCGTCGTGTTATTCGTGAACGTCTGCATTCGCTGGAAATTATAAACGAACGTTTTGCCCGTCAGTTTCGGATGGGGTTGTTTAATTTGCTGCGCCGTAGCCCGGATATTACGGCGGGAAATATCAAGATTCAGCCGTATCACGAGTTTGCCCGTAACCTGCCGGTGCCGACAAACCTGAACCTGCTGCACCTTAACCCGCTGCGCGGAACCTCGCTGATGGCATTTTCACCGGGCCTGGTGTTTATGGCCGTGGATAACCTGTTTGGTGGCGACGGACGCTTTCCAACAAAAGCGGATGGACGCGAATTCACCCCCACCGAGCAGCGCGTGATCCACCGCATGTTGTCGATGGCGCGTGAGGCGTATGAATTTGCCTGGAGCTCTATCTATAAAATCAAAACGGAATATATCCGTTCTGAAATTCAGGTGAAATTCACCAATATCACCTCATCGCCAAACGATGTGGTGGTGACCACGCCGTTTTCAGTGGAGATTGGCTCGCACCGGGGGGAGTTCAATATCTGTATTCCCTTCAGCACCATCGAGCCGCTGCGCGAGCTGCTGAGTAATCCGCCGATGGACAATTCCCGGCATGAAGATACCCACTGGCGCGGCATGCTCGCAAGCCAGATGCGCGAAACGGAGCTCGAACTTGCGGCGCGCTTCGCGGATATCGGCACCCGGCTGTCGAACGTCATGCAGATGAAGAAAGGCGACATCATCGGCCTGGATAAACAGGAGCTGATCGAAGCCAGCGTGGGTGGCGTGCCGGTCTTCACGGCTAGATACGGTGCCGTAAATAATCAATATGCCCTGAAGGTCGAGCAGATGATTCAGCCTTCATTACTATCATTAAACAAGGAGTAATTTCCCCATGAGCGACATGAACACCTCATCGGGTTCTGACGATCAGTCCATTGATAATCTTTGGGGTGAGGCCATGACCGAACAGCACGCTGCGGGAATTACCGACACAATGGGTGCACCACAATTTTCTGATGAGATGAACCTGATCCTGGATATCCCGGTAAAAATGACCGTTGAGCTGGGACGCACCAAGATGACCATCAAAGAGCTGCTGCGCTTAAGCCAGGGCTCGGTGGTCTCGCTGGACGGGCTGGCGGGTGAACCGCTGGATATCTTGATCAACGGTTATCTGATTGCGCAGGGTGAAGTGGTGGTGGTTTCCGATAAATTCGGTATCCGTATCACGGATATTATAACCCCGTCTGAGCGCATGCATCGCCTGAGCCGCTAATGAACGCAACAGATTCCCTCCCGGCCACTGGCTCGGTACTGATGACGGTAACCGGCGCGCTGGCCCTGATTGTCCTGCTGATGGTCGTACTGGCCTGGGCCGTCCGCCGCAGTGGACTGACGCGTCGTCTGAACCCGGCTCAGGGCACGATAACTCTGGTGGCAACGCAGTCGCTGGGGCCGCGAGAGCGGCTGGTCGTGGTGGATGTGGGCGAGCAGCGCCTGGTGCTGGGCGTTACCGCCTCGCAGATTGCGTGTCTCACGACGCAGCCGCGTCCGGAAAATGCTCCGCAGACAACGGCGCCGGCGGCAACATTTCCGCTGATGCTGGAAAAGCTGCGCCAGACGTATCGTCAGGGAGGTGATCGGTGAATCCCGTTGCGTTACGCCTGTTGCTGGCTACCGGTCTGCTACTGCCCGCTGCCTGTGCGACGGCGGCCAATGCCGATATCACCCTTGGTCAACCCACGGGTGAGGGCGGCTGGACGCTGCCGGTGCAAACCCTTCTGCTGCTGAGCGGCTTTACCTTTATCCCGGCTGTCCTGCTGATGATGACCGGCTTTACCCGCATCATCATCGTACTGGGATTAATGCGCAGCGCCCTCGGCACCCCCACCGCACCGCCAAACCAGGTGCTGGTGGGGCTATCGCTCTTTTTGACCTTCTTTGTGATGTCGCCTGTGTTTAGCCAGATCTATGAAAAGGCCTGGCAGCCGCTGCAGGAAAACAAAATCACCATGGAGGTGGCGCTGACGGAAGGGGTTAAGCCGCTGAAGGCCTTTATGCTCGATCAGACCCGTGAAAGCGATCTGGCGATGTTTGCCCGGATTGCGAAAGCACCGGACATCGCTTCCCCTGAAGAGGTGCCGTTGAGCATTCTGATCCCGGCGTTTATCACCAGCGAGCTAAAAACGGCATTTCAGATAGGCTTCACCATTTTTATTCCGTTCCTGATTATCGATCTGGTGGTCGCCAGCATTCTGATGGCGCTGGGGATGATGATGGTTCCGCCGACCACGATTGCGCTGCCGTTCAAGCTGATGCTGTTTGTGCTGGTGGATGGCTGGCAGCTGCTGGTGGGATCGCTTGCCCAGAGCTTTTACAGTTAGGAGACCCAGATGACCCCTGAAAGTGTCATGGTGATTGGCATGCAGGCCATCAAGGTGGGGCTGATGGTATCAGGCCCGTTGCTGGTCGCGGCGCTGGTCACCGGCCTGATTATCAGCATTTTGCAGGCCGCGACGCAGGTCAATGAAATGACCATGACGTTCATTCCGAAAATCCTGATGATTGTCGGGATCGCGGTGGCGCTCGGCCCGTGGATGATGAAAATCTTTATTGAATATACCCGCGCAGTGTTCGCCAGCATTCCTTATGTGATCGGCTGATGGCCTTTGGACTTCCCCTCGATCAGCTTTACGGGCTGGTCAGCCACTACTTTTTTATCATGGTGCGCATTGGTGCGCTGCTGCACGTTGCGCCAGTATTCAGCGAAAAAGCGATCAGCGCGCGGCTGCGTGCGTGTCTGGCACTGCTGATTGCCATCCTGATCGGGGGGGCGCTGCCCGATGCGCAGGTGGGTCTGTACTCCTGGGAAGGCGTGTGGGTGCTGGCAAAGCAGGTGATTATTGGTGCCGCAATGGGGCTCACGCTTCAGCTGCTGTTCGCTGCCGTACGCATGTCGGGTGAAATCATCGGTATGCAAATGGGCTTATCGTTCGCCACCTTCTTTGATCCCGGAGCGGGGAACAGCCCGGTTATTTCGCGCTTTCTCAATTTACTGGTGACGCTGCTGTTTCTGGTCTTTAACGGTCATCTCTGGCTTTTGGCGATGCTCGCCGAAACGTTCGAGACCCTGCCAGTCAACGCCACGCCACTGCACGCCGGGGGTTTTCTGTACCTGGTGACGCACGCCGGGCTGATCTTCAGCCAGGGGCTGATGCTCGGCCTGCCGATCGTTTCGCTGCTGCTGTGCATCAACTTCGTTCTCGGGCTATTAAACCGCCTGACGCCGCAACTCTCCATTTTTGTGATTGGCTTCCCGCTAACGCTGACCTTCGGCATGCTGGCGCTGTTTTTACTCGCGCAAACCCTGGCACCGTTCTTTGAGCGTCTGATGGCGACAGGGTTTGAGCACGTGGCACAGCTGATTCAGGCGCTGGTGTAGCGGCGTCAGTTGGTGCAGACGATACGGGCAACGGATTCGGTACCACTGGCCAGCACTTTATTATCCAGCATATAGATGGTGCTGGTTGCAACCTCTCCCCGGTCTATATGCGGGTAGACATAGTCTTTGACTTCCCGATCGCTACTCTGATCCCCCAGCTTGCGGTGCTGGCTCGTGACCGTCAGGTGGATGCGTTTCCCTTCCACATCCGTGTCAAAACGCACTTCACGGTGTATCGCCGTGGGTCGTCCTGCCAGCTTACCCTCCTTAAAGTGGCTAAGACTGCCAATATAGGTGGTGTGCCCGCTAAAGAGACTGTCGCGATACGAACGATATATCCCGCGTACCAGTGTCGCATTGTTAGCGTCCTCAATGGTGTAATAGGAGGTTGGCGCGACGCACGTGGATTTAAACGGCGAATAATAAATCCCGTAAAATACTTTCCCGCCAAGTCCCACTAACGCGCCAGCGGTGAACAGCAGCGCGAGCCTGAATTTAGTAGAGGCGAAAATAGAACGATTCACAGTCATTCCCTGAGTCCTTTAAGCGTTGTTGACAGGCAATCAGCCCCTGGAACTTGCTCATTTTTTCTGAGCCGGTCGTGACGTAAAGCACCGGGGCAGATTGTTCATCTGCGCGTCTGTCCAGCACGTGTTGCTTATAGGTTTGCAGCGTGGCTTCAATAAGCGCTTGTTTGTTCTGGTCGCTCTGCTGAACCAGCACTTCCGCACCAGGCGGTATGCCGGGTCCATTCCACGGGACAAAATGCACAGGGATTGGGCTAAAGAAGAAAAGGTTTCGCAGTAAAATAGCCAGGCCCACGCCCGCGAACAGACCGGCGAGGGTGACACCCACAGCAAGCGTAATGGATTGACGTGCGCGCGGTAGGGCAGGGGTAACGGTTGGGGGTGTTGTCGTGTCTGTTTCGGCGAGCAGCACAGGTGACTTCGCGTCTGGTGCAGGTTGTTCCGCACCGTTTTCCCGTACGACCAGCCGGTAACCGCTGCGCGTCACGGCGACGAGGGTGACTGTTTCGTGCACCTCAAGCTGGGCAAATGCGCGGCGAAGTTTTGTTATCATCACTCGCACACTGTTTTCTGTGACTTCCACGCCAGCGCTGCGCCAGCCTATATCCATCAGCTGTTCCTGAGACAGCACCTCGCCCTGTGCTTCCGCCATGGCGGCGAGGCACAGGCAGGCGCTTTGGGGGAGCGTGACGTTGGCTTCCCGGTCCGTGCGGGCAAGCGTGCGCGTCTGAAGATCCAGCGTCACGCCTGTTCCAATCGCGATGTAATTGAGCATAGTTATTTGATTCTTCTGGTGTAATGGGTATCGCTGTTGGCTATTGTAATTAATAGTAATGATTCCACTTTATTGCTAGCGAGTGGTCAGAGCGACATGCTTTTTATGTCGTACTTCATTTTTTTGCAACCACTAAGTAATAACAGCCATACCCACTTTAAGGTTATTAATCGGTGGTAAAATAACCTTGCTAATTGTCTGGTGAAGTGAATTTAATTTTAATCATATTAAAACCAATTGCTTACCTTTGGTGCGCTCAGGCCGCCAGGCGCAAGGCTTAGCTGGAGAGAGGTAATAAATGTCTTGAGTTAATAAAAATTAATATGACAAAGATTATTAATTGTAGGGAAGAGTGTATGGGAATGGTTGCGCAAGAAGACCATCAATTTATACTGTTGTAAACACATGTCATTGAATTTATTAAACAGTAAATATTTTACAAGGAAGGCTAATGTTCACTCTCACGCGTTGTTTACAGACGTCAGATACCTCTGCGATGTTGCCGGTCTTTATTTGCCGCCTGGTGATGGGGGTCTTTTTCTTTACGGCCGGGTTTAATAAGTTATTTGTTCCTGAGAACCAGTTGCTGATGCTGGATACCCTGCACGATGCCGGTATTCCTTTTCCTGCGGTGATGGCGGTGGTCGTGGCATTTCTTGAATGTTTTATGGGGTTGCTGTTAACGCTGGGTTTATTCACCCGTTTTAGTGCACTGACGCTGATGATAATCAGCAGCGTCGCACTGGTCACGATTGGTATTTACACTATTCCACCGGGGCTTAACCTGATAGCCTGGCTGAGCTGGCTCTTTTACCTGCCAGAAGCGCTTTATATCGTTCTGGGGCTGGTACTGATGAGCCTGGGCGGAACCTGCTATAGCGTCGATGGCTGGCTGGTTAAGCGCTGGCAGAGTGTGCGCAAAATTATTTTTATCGATGGATAACAGGAATGCGCTGTTATCAACGGTTTGAAGAGCATATTTCCTGACCCCCGCATAATAAAATAGCCCTGTTGAGGCAGCGTCGTGCTGCCGTTTAACGTACAGGCGCTAAATACATGGTTTTCACAGTCATACTGATCATTATCTTTATTACACTCCTGATTCTGGTGCAGACCGGCATTATGCCCTGGTTTATCCGCACCGAAGGGCAGCGCCTGCGCACGCAGGTTGATACCCTCGCGACCCAGTTACGTGAACAGCTCGATCGTGTTGAAGCACAGCAGCGCACGGTGACCGAAAGTGTCGTGACCCTGAAAAGCTTCGCCATGGACAAGGGGCCTCCGGGGGAAACCGACGTGGCGGAAGAGGCGGGGAGCCATCGTCAGTTCTTCAATGCGCTGGTTAAAGAGATGGGCGAGCGTCTGGGGGGCCGGGCCTGGATGGTGGAGGATACGGGACGCATTATTGGTGATGCCGCAGGGGCGCCCAATGTGCAATCCCTTAACGATACCGACCTGCCGATGGCAGTGCCGCTACGTTCGCTTCTGGCTCAGTCCGGAGAGGGGTTGCGACATACCCGTTTTCGTAGCGCCAGCGGTGAACATACGCTGGTGGTCGTGCCAATTGCTGATACGCCGTGGCAGCTGGCCATTGACGTACCCACCCGTCGCATGGGGGAACGACCTGGGATTCTCCTGCACAAGCCCTGGCCGCTGGCGGCCCTGCTGCTGGTGTCTACGCTTACGCTGCTGCGAAGCCTCAACCTTCATCTTTCTCGTCTGAATGAAGAACTCCCCGCACAGTTAAAAAGCGATCAGGGAGCGCATTTACCACCGCTGATGAAAGATATCGGCGAGCAGGTGAATGTGATTGCACGCGCTGCCATGACCATTGCCCAGGAAAATGAGCGTTTGCTGCGGGTCCCTGAGGCCAATGCGAATACCCTGGCAACGCTGAGCGAAAGTGCGACCCATGTCGTCCAGGCGATGGGGGCGTTGAATGATGCTGCTCTGAACATTGCCAACAGCAGCGGCACGCTGGTACAGCTTGCCAGCCGGGCCTACAGCTACTCGATGGATAATGAAGAGAGTGTTTTTGCTGTGGAGTCACGCAATCTAGCCAGCCGTTGCGCGCGCTCTTCGAAAGAGCTCAGAGCCTTAATTGACGATGCGATGATGCAGGCACAAAGCGGTGTGCCATCCGTTGCGCATAACAACAGCGTGTTGATTGAAGAAGTGTATACGGTGGCGAATGCGTTAACGCAGCGGGTGAAGGGCTAATCCTCGCCATCAATAATTCCACCTTAAATTTTTTCTTTTAGAGTTGTTATTTATGTTTACGTCACTTCAAAGTAGAGCCTTCTTACTGGTCTCTGCTTTCTTTTTATTGCTTACGGCACTCACCGTCTGGGTCGTGCTGAATTTTGTCGCCCCCCAATTGCTGAAAAACGAATACCGGCGCGTCCACCATGAGATTGGTGAGCAGGCTGCCGCCATTACGCAACTGATGTCTCGCGTAGAGGCGCAGCAGCGCACTATTACTGAAGCCGTCTCGCGGCTGGATAGCGCGGATATCGATCGTTTGCTCCCTGCGCTGGTTGATCAGTACGGCGATGCCACTCTCTTTGGCGGCGGCGTGTGGCCGCTGCCGGGGAAGCGAGAGCCTGGTGTCGAAAAGTACAGCACCTTCTTTGCCCGCGACGCGCAAAAAACGCTGCGTCTGAATACCACCTGGAATCAGCCTGATGCCCCGGCCTACTGGCAGCAGCCGTGGTTTAAGGCGGGGATGCGCGCGGCGAAAGGACAATGCGCCTGGGCTGAGGCCTATATGGATGCGGCGAGTCCTCAGCCGCGCACCAACTGCGCGATGCCCATTTATCGTGATGGCCAGCTATGGGGAGTGGCGACGCTTGACGTCACGCTGGGCTTCTTCAATCAGCTTGCCCGTAAAATGGCTGAACCTCTGGAAGGTGGCGTGCTGATTGTAGAGGCCAGCGGCAAAATTGTGGCTTACAGCCGTGCAACGGATAATACGCCGGCGCTGAAAAACATCAGCGAGATCCCCGGCAAAGAGATTGCCCTGCTGCAGGCGATGTTAAGCCGGCAGGTGGACGGTCACAGTGAGCAAACCTATGACGCTGAGGATGGCGAACACACCATCTTTCTCTATCCGATTGCCGGCAGTCCGTGGTTTGTGGCGACCGATACCCGGAGCAGCGTGCTAAGCAAGCAGACCCGCGATATTTTAGTGCGTCTGGCGATGGTGCAGATCCCGCTTCTGCTTCTGCTGGCTGGCGTACTGCTCCTGAGCGTTCGCATCCTGATGCGTAATCTTCAGGGGGTGGGAGAGCGTCTCGCTGCGCTCTCTGCTGGCGGTGCCGATTTGACGCGCCGTCTTCCTGAGAGCGGTACACAGGAGCTGAACGCGATTGCCACCCACGTGAACACGTTTATGAATTATCTCCAGGGACTTTTGCAACAGGTCGGGGCCAGCACTCGGACCATTGCCGCGGCGTCGCACCAGATTGCCGACGGCAACCTGTCGCTTTCGTCGCGTACCGAAGAGCAGTCTGCTTCGCTCACGCAAACGGCAGCGTCGATGGAGGAGATAGCCGGTATCGTGGCCAACAATGCGGATAACGCGGAGCATGCCGACAGGCTGGCGACGCAGGCGGCAGGAATTGCCCGGCGCGGCGCAGCGCTAATGAACGCGGCGGTGGACAAAATGGGCCATATTGAATCGTCTTCAGCGCGGGTGGCGGATATTGTCGGCGTGATTGACGGTATCGCCTACCAGACCAATATTCTGGCGCTGAATGCGGCGGTGGAGGCCGCGCGTGCCGGTGAGCAGGGACGCGGGTTTGCCGTGGTGGCAACAGAAGTCCGTAACCTCGCCTTACGTTCCTCCAGCTCCGCGAAGGAGATCCGCGAGCTGATCAACGAGGCCGTGAGCGGCGTACAGGACGGCAGTCGCCTGGTGCAGGATGCCGGAGAGACGATGAATGCGCTGGTAACGTCCGTGGGGGAGGTCTCCACCCTGATGGAAGAGGTCAAGACCGCCAGCCGCGAACAGCGTGCGGGTATCGAACAGGTCAACGTCGCGGTTTGCCAGCTCGAAGGGGCGACCCAGCAGAATACGACACTGGTAGCGGAACTGTCGTCGGCGGCGAAAGCGATGGAAGAGCAGTCCATGGAGCTGGAAAGCGTGGTGAAGCGGTTTAACGTTTAATTTTCGTTTTTGCCGGGCGGCGCTGCGCTTGCCCGGCCGACGAACTGCACCGAATACCCCCTCTCCCTTGGGGGGGGAAGTACACCCTGGCACAGACTCCCCCTCTCCCTTGGGGGGGAAGTACAGCCTGGCACAGATTACTCCCTCTCCCTTGAGGGAGAGGGCTGGGGTGAGGGGGAAAATACAGCGCCAGACTTCATGCTTTTCATCCCATTTTTTCGCTTTTCTCAAGACGCCTCGCAAGATTAAATTTCTCCCTAATGACCCTCTGTTCATCCCTTATCGCCGGGCGTAAGGTGTGCTCACGTCAGCCACAACTGGCGTCGGGATTGACCTCCTGAAAAATGCACTGGGGACAACGCATACTGTTTTCTGGAGGTTACGCTATGGCTTTACATCATCTCTTCACCACCCCGTTCGACCACCACACCGATTTCACCGATCTTGCCGACCACTGCGAGCGCTTTTGCGATGCGCTGTTGGAAGAGCGCGATCCCGTCGTAAAAGCAGCATTATGCGGTCGCTTAGGCGCCTGTCTGGCCCTACTTAAACCGACGCTAACCGATCCGGTTCCGCCCCATCTGGTAGACTTTTTGACTGTAGACAGTGAACCCGTAACGTACCCGGAATTTAACCCGGAAACCGATCAGCTTTGCCACTACTGCGAAGTGATTACCCAACAGCTGCTGGGGGGGGCTCTCTGACAATAGCGCACGGGTGATGATGGATTTACTCTATGACCTGACCGGCTATTTTGCCGAACGACTGAAGTTCCCGCGCTGGATACGCACGCAAGAAGGCGTAGCGTTTATAGAATAAAAAAAGCCCTCCACCAGGGAGGGCAACCGCGCATGGAGGAGATGCGCGTAAGTGTTTGAGGTGGTTACGCAGATTAACGCAGCAGGGACAGTACGTTCTGCGGAACCTGGTTGGCCTGGGCCAGTACGGACACGCCAGCCTGCTGCAGGATGTTGGCACGGCTCATGGCGGACACTTCCACGGAGAAGTCAGCGTCCTGAATACGAGAACGCGCTTCGGTGGTGTTAATGATGTTGGTGTTCAGGTTCGCAATGATGGAGCTAAAGCGGTTTTGAACGGCACCCAGGTCGGCACGGAAGTCGGCAACCTGAGTCAGAGAATCATCGAGGCGTTCCAGCAGGTCTTCAGCAGCCAGACGGCTAGATTCTTTGGTGATGAACTCGGCATCAGCAGGACGGGCGTCCGTAACAGCGCCAGTTACAACACCTGCCGCATCAAGAGCAAACTGTTTAACTTCGCCTGCGCTATTGATAGCATAGAATGTATCTGGCGGTGCTCCAGCCACGGAATACATACGCATTCCCGCAGTTTTGGCATCGTCACCAAACGCGGCAACAGAAATTGCATCCAGTGCAGCAGCATCGAGGGTAACAGGATTTCCGCCTACGTTGACAGAATCACCCGCTTTAATGCGTTTGGTGTCAGTGTCTTTCAGTGCTGTTGGGCCGAACTCCAGCATGTCGGCATCTGCAGCGCTGAGCTTATCCCCAGCTGCAGGAGTGGAAGCGAATTCAACTTTATCAGGCGTCCCTGTAGTGACCTTGAAGCTGGTCGTAATTTCTTGTATCCCGTCAGCGCCTTTCACGAAGAAACGCGTGTTACCGTCTTCCTGGTACGTCAATACTGTTGCTGTAGTTTTATCACCAACCTGATCTGCTGCTGCGATAATGGCATCGCGATCGGCTGTGACCAGTTTATAATCTGGAGCTGTTGGATCAAGACCCAAATCGGCGGCTTTAAATGTCTTGTCTACCGGAGCTAGGGCACCTTTTTCTTTAAACTGACTACTTAGCGTACCAGCACCATTCACGGTAATACCAATACCCGCAAAGTCGTCCAGGAACTCGTCCAGACCCAGAGTTTCCATGTCCAGTTTGTTCAGTTTAATGTCGATGGTATCAGCATCTTTATCACCGATCTGGATGGTGATTTTTTCTTTAGAACCGTCAAACACTTTCACGCCGTTGAAGTTGGTCACGTCTGCCACACGGCTGATCTCTTCCAGACGGGTACCGATCTCTTTCTTGATGGAGTCCAGGTCGCTGGCGGAGTTGGTACCGTTTTTCGCCTGCACGGTCAGTTCGCGGATACGCTGCATGTTTTCGGTCACTTCTTCCAGCGCGCCTTCGGTGGTCTGCGCCAGGGAGATACCGTCGTTGGCGTTACGCGCCGCCTGAGTCATACCGCGGATGGAAGAGGTGAAGCGGTTAGAAATCGCCAGGCCTGCCGCATCGTCTTTTGCGCTGTTGATACGCATACCGGAAGAGAGGCGCTGAATAGCGGTGCCCAGAGAAGACTGGGATTTGTTCAGGTTGTTCTGAGCCATCAGGCTCAATGCGTTGGTATTAATGACCTGTGCCATTGTTTATATCCTTTTAAGTGATAATAACTGTATGTGCTATGCGTTCGTTGATGCGCATACTGAATTCATCGGGGGAAATAAAAATGACTAAATTATTTTTTTAGATTTTTTATAAACCAAAGAAATGCACGCATATCTGTTTCCAATTACACAAATAGCTCAACGCAATGGCGTAATAAGCCCGCACTTCTGTTCTGGGGAAGGGTAATCATTGTTGACGTATAAATGAAAAATTAAACTTACGTCTCTATTACCCGATAGGAATAGTGACAGGCTAACCTATTTCAAGAGGAACATTTTATTATGGCATCAACCAATTTCTTAGGCGTTGGTTCTAACCTGCCGTTCGACCAGTGGCTGGCGGTGGAGCGTGAGGGTATTAGCCAAAAGCTGAACCCCTATTTGCAAAAGCAAAGCACCTTTCAGGGGCAGATTTCCGCCTGGGGGTCTATCTCCAGCGCGTTGAGTACGATGAAGGACAATCTCGGCAAGCTTGAGGACGAAGGGTTCAACGGCGTCAGCGTCAGCGACAATAAAACCTTTAAGGCCACGGCAGGCAGCGGGGCGATCCCTAACAGCTATTCTGTTGCCGTAAAACAGCTGGCGAAAGCGCATCAGTTGGCGGTTGAGAATGACACGCGTGATAAACCGATGGGTAAGGCGAGTGCGAAGGTGACAATCACCCTGAACGAGGGTGAAAAACCGCTGGAGGTGGATTTAGCGCAGGATGAAACCTCTCTCGACCAGATTGCAAAAAAAATTAATGAGCAGAAAGGTGATGTGGTTGCGGAAGTAATCACCCTCGAGGACGGGAAGCATAAGCTGGTGCTGACCTCGAAAAAAACCGGTGAGGCCGGTGATATGACTATCAACGTGACGAGCACTGATATTGATTTTAAGAAGAAGCTCGAAGGTGCGGACGTTGAAACCGAATCGCAGAATGCCGAACTTGTTCTGAACGGAAAACTCGTTACCCGCAGTTCAAACACCATCAACGATATGATCACCGGTGTGACGCTGGAACTACGAGAAGTCTCCGAATTGAAGGACCCTGGACTCCCCGCAGACGACCCGCAGAGCTACAAAACCGAATCTCTCACCATCACCGAAGACACCTCAAAAGTGAAAACGCTGATTGAGGAGTTCGTAAAGAATTACAACAGCTACCTCAGCACCGTCGCCAGTGCCACCAAATATACCGCCCCGGATCGCGACAGCCAGTCAACGGCTCCCGCAACTACCAACGGCGCGCTCTTCAGCGATGGCTCGCTTCGCCGCCTCACCAGCCAGCTTAAAGCGACCGTGGGGGGGAACTATCCCGATGCCGATGCCGTTATACAGTCGCTCGGCAGTATCGGTATTACCGTGAAGTTTGATGGCAAGATTGGCGACGAGCGTGGCGGGAATCTGGGGGAGTTGTCGATTGATACCAAAAAGCTGGATGCGGCGCTGAAAGACAACCCTAAAGCGGTGGAAGCGCTGTTCCTGGGCAAAGACGGAAAAGAGGGTATCAAAGATCGCATGGAGGGTATTTTTGATACCTACCTCGGGGATAAAGACGCCATCACCAAAAAAGAGGGCGTGATCGAAACCGCCCTTGAGTCGCTGCGAGAGCAGGATAAACGTATCGGCAAACAAATCACGGCTATGGAACGGCGTATTGAAGAGGCTATGGCGCGCAAGGAAAAAGAGTTTCAGCGTCTCGACAAGGTGATAAGCGATATGAACAACATGAGCAGTCAGCTACAGGGTTCGCTGGCAGGGTTGATTTAATTTTTATCATAATCCGGGCAGCGCGCTGCCCGGCAGGATTTTACGATGTACACCAATAATGGCTATAACGCCTATACCGCTGTCTCGCTGGACAGCCAGATTGCGGGCGCCACACCGCATCAACTGATTGTCTTGCTGTATGACGGTGCCATCAACGCCATGCGCCGGGCGGAAATCTACTTTCAGTCCGGCAATATTGCTCGCCGTGGGGAGATGATCTCCCGCGCGATTAACATTATCGACAACGGCCTGCGTGCCGGGCTGGACCACGAAAAGGGCGGGCAGATTGCCGCCGAGCTGGAGAGCCTGTACGAATATATTTCGCGCACGCTGCTGGAGGCGAATCTCAACAAATCCGGTGAAAATCTGCCGCATCTGATTTCGCTGATGACGGAGATGCAGGAAACCTGGCAGGCCATCAACCCGGAAAACAAGCAGGTGAAACATGGATAACGCAGTACTGTCACTTATTGAGCAGATGCTGGTGAGCAATGCGACGCTCCTGCGACAGGCCGAAGACGGTGAGTGGGACGCATTTGTAGAGGAGTCGGCGGCCTATTCCATCGGCATGAGAACGCTGTGTGAAATCGATTTGACCCAGCTGGCACAACACAATAAACAGCAGGTGGTGGGGCAGCTGGGGCAGTTGCTGGATGTCGATGCACGCCTCTCGCGTGCCATTCAGGACCGCCTCTCCACGCTTGGCACCGAACTGTCCACCATGCGTAAATCCAGCGCCTCGGCGAAAGCGTATACCGCGGTTTAATTCCTCTCTTTGTTTCAAAAAACATGCACGGATGGCCTTCCCCTCCTTTGGGGGAGGGTCATCTGTTCCTGCTTCCCGGATAAAAAAAAGCTCGCCAGAGGCGAGCAAAGAGGACAACGCAGACAGAATGGGTCAGATGCTTATGTTGTATTTGTGGCCGCCAGAAACCTGGCTGGATTCCCCCGCCGGGCCGTAAAGCGAACTGCTGCGCCCTACGTGGTCAATCGCTTTTTGAATGTGCTGGTTTTTCTTCATATGACTCTGCAGCAGCGATTCCACCTGTTGATTGAGCGCTTTCGTGTTGCGCACTTTTTCATTGACCTGCTGCCAGCTCGAGAACAGTTTTCCGTGGCCAGGGTAGGGGGCCTGCGTGGCACTGTGCTGCTCCTGCTGGCGGCGCATGTCGTCATAATATTGAATGGTCGTCAGAAGCTGATTTTTATTATCTGCCAGCACCTGCAGAGAAACCGGGTTTATCTGCGCACGGTTGAGCTGATTGACCTCTTCAATCATGATCGCCTCCAGTTCATCCAGAGACGTTTTCATTTGCGTGAGAATGGGATAAAGCTTGTCCATAACGGTCCTGCTTGCGGTTAAAACTGAAAGATATCCTGCACCATGGCCTGCGCAATTTTCTCAGGCTCTATGCGCAGCGACCCTGTCGCCAGCGCGGTGCGGATCGCCTCGACGCGCGCGTAGTCAATATCGCGGCTGTCATCGTTCTGGATCTTTTTCGTCAGTGTGGTCAGGGTGACGTCGGTTTTGTCATCCTGACGCGGCTGCGTCACGTTAGCTGACACGTCGCCGTCCTGAGGGTGAATGCGCGCGCGCAAATCCTGAGTGGGCGCGATTTTCGTAATCGGCGCAGTGTTCTGGCTGCTGGAGATGCTCATAATTGTCCTCACAGATAATGATTTTATGTGACTGATACTTCTTTCATCGGTGATTCACAAAAAACCTAAAATTTATTGTTGTGAAATAATGATGACCTGTCCTGACGAATCGACTTTTCCGCTCACGGTGCGCCCGCCAGCTGTTTTCACTTTCAGCGTCTCATCCACCGCCGCGTTGTTTAACGCCTTTCCCTGGCTGCGAATACGAAAGCCGGAGCCGGTGGTGACCAGGTCTACCGTTTGCCCGGCGCGCAGCCGCCATTGCTGTCGGAGCTGGCTTTCCAGCAGCGGTTTGCCGGCGACAACAGCGCGCGTCAGGCGCTGGCCCACGATCTCATCGGGATTGAAGATCAGGCCGGCGGGCTGGTGGTCAAGATTGCCAGTGACGGGCTCAATATCGCTGCGCTGAACAATGGCCCCGCCTGGCAGACTCTGACTGGCAATCCACCATGTGCCCTGAGCACTGAGGCGCACGGGAAGGAAGTGGCGACGAGGCCCACACTGCGCCAGCACGGTGCGTTTGCCGGTAAGGCGACTGTCACGCCCGACCAGGCTCAGTTCCGGGTTATCGCAGACGGCCTCCAGCTGCGCGGGGGTGGCGAGCAGCGAAACCGTGCGGACGATATCAGGCCCCGATTCGGGTTGCTGAATCAAGGCATCTAGCTTGAGCAACAGGCGCTGTTTTGCCGTTTGGGTTGACGGAACGCTGGCGAGGGCGGAGGCCGAACACAGTAAAACGGCTACTGTCGGGCTGAATAATCGCAACTTCATCGTATTGCCTTTATAGAGCGGGATGATAATAAAAAAGTGGATAAATTATATACGTTCCGCGAGGGGTTTTATTGAATTAAATAGTGACATCTTTGGCGGTAATTAAATTAATCATTGTTTTAACTTTTCTCTGGCTCGTTCTATTTCCCTAAATGCGCCTATTTGTGTCGGGTCTTTGCAGTGTGATATTTCACCCACGGTGACTACACTAACGCAGTTTAAATAATGCGAAGCAGGAACTCTATCGTTATGAATAAACTCGATGACGCCTTTCGCTTTCAGCAGCAGGCATTAGGTTTGCTGTCGCGCCGTCAGGATATTCTGGCGTCGAATATTGCAAATGCGGATACGCCAGGCTATCAGGCGCGAGATATCGATTTTACCGGGCAGTTAAAACAGGCCATGGAAAATAATTCGATGGCCAAATCACCGGTCTCACTTTCGTTGACGTCTCAGCGGCATATTGAAGCGAAAGCAAAGCCTTTTGATGACAGTCAACTGCTTTATCGCGTGCCGGATCAGCCGAGCGCCGATGGTAATACCGTGGATATGGATCGTGAGCGTGTGAATTTCGCGGATAACGCCATGAAATACCAGTCGAGCCTGACCTTCCTGGGCGCGGATATTAAGAAAATGATGACAGTATTAAGTCAGGGGTAATAAACGATGTCGCTTTTTAGCGTATTTGATATTTCGGGATCGGCAATGGCTGCCCAGTCCCGACGCCTCAACGTCAGCGCCAGTAACATGGCGAACGCTGACAGCGTGGCGGGGCCAGACGGCCAGCCGTATCGCGCCCGTCAGGTGGTTTTCCGTGTCGACAACGCTGTCGGGCAGGAGATCGGCGGCGTTGAGGTGAGTGACGTGGTGGAAAGCAGCGCACCGGATCGTCTGGTCTACGAGCCGGGCAATCCGCTGGCCGACGAGCAGGGCTATGTCCGCATGCCGAACGTTAACGTCATGAACGAGATGGTCAACACCATTTCGGCTTCCCGCAGCTACCAGGCCAACGTGGAAGTGATGAACTCCGCCAAAAGTCTGCTGCTGAAAACATTAACTCTTGGTCAGTAAGGACGCATATGGCGGTCTCTTCAATTAACAACAACGACGGCTCAAGTGGCATTGGTAGCGGCAACAGCGCGGCAGATCTGTCGAATCAGTTTATGACCCTGCTGGTCGCGCAGATGAAAAATCAGGATCCCACCAACCCGATGGATAACAACCAGCTCACCTCGCAGCTGGCGCAGATCAACATGACTGCGGGTGTGGAGAAACTTAACAGCTCCGTGGCGGGTGTGCAGGCGATGATGGTTCAGCTCGGTAGCATGAGCGCCTCCTCCTGGGTAGGGCGCAGCGTGCTGATTGAAGGGGAGGCGAAGGTCTCCTTCGGCGAGCCAGAGGGCATTGGTATTCATCAGGTCGGTGCGGATCGTCCTGGCGGCTCGGACGACTTCCACTTCGTATTAGCGGGTGATGCCGAAACGGTGACCGTCACCCTGCACGACGGCGACAAGGCGTATACCGCAGAGCTGAAAAATGTGAAGAAGGGGATTAATACCTACAACCTCGACGACCTGGAAAACTTCAAGCCGGAGCCGGGGCCGCCGCATGACAGGGAATACACCCTCTCCTTTGAAGCCAGCAACCCTGAGGGGGAAAAACCGGAAGTGGTTGGTCTGGTACCGGACCAGGTGCAGGGCGTCACGATGGATCCGAACGGGCCGATTCTGCATCTGGTGAACAACGATCCGATCGGCATGGGCCAGGTTGTTGTCATTCAAAAATAGTCATTACTTTCTGGAAATTAATTATGGGTTTTTCACAAGGTCTTAGCGGTCTGAGTGCCGCAGCAAAAGCGCTGGATGTCGTGGGTAACAATATTGCCAACTCCCAGACCGTAGGGTTTAAAGCAGGCTCCGTCTCCTTCGCCGATATCTTTGCCGGTTCGACCGGGATGGGGGTGCAGGTTGCGGGCGTCAACCAGAATATGGGCGACGGCGGGCTAATGAACGGCGCCTCCCCGCTGGATATGGGGATTTCCGGTCGCGGCTTTTTCCGCATGGTCGATCAGGCGGGCAGCGTGTTCTATGGCCGTAACGGTCAGTTTGAGCAAGACCAGAATGGCTTTATCGTCAACAAAACCAACGGGATGTTTTTAACCGGCTACCAGGCGACGGACGGGGTGATCAACCCGGGCGCGCAGGTGGGGCCGATCCGCATTCCAAAGGACGACATGCCGCCAGCAGCGTCAACCGCAGGCTCCGTGACCGGCAACCTGAAGTCTGATGATAAAATTATCCCCGCGACACCGGTCTTTGATCCTGACAATGCAGACACCTACAACTATGTCAGTGAAGTCACCGCCACCGACAGCCTGGGTAATAAGCATGCAATTAAGGTCTACTACGTGCATACCGCGGAAGGTGAGTGGCAGGCACATGCCCAGGATTCTACCGCACCGGGCGCGGGGGCGGAGGAGTGGAGTGTGCAGACGCTTAGGTTTGGGACCGATGGCAAACTTACCGCGCCGGTGACATTGAACGTCAAAGGGGCGGCTTACAACGGCTCAGCGGCGCTGGATCTGACGCTTGATCTGGATATTACCCAAAACGCCAGCGATACCCAGGTGATGCTTGACGAAATTGACGGTCAGGCTCCGGGTAAATTTAATACTTATCAGGTCAGTGACACGGGCGAAGTGATTGCCATCTACGGTAACGGCAAGCGTCAGACCGTCGCGCAGGTGGTGCTGGCAGACTTTGCTAACGCGGGCGGCCTTGAGCAGCAGGGCAACAACCTGTGGGCGGAAACCGTGCAGTCCGGCCAGCCGTTTCTGGGAACATCGGGCACCGGCAGCTTCGGAGATATCGATGGCGGTATGCTGGAGTCCTCCAACGTGAACCTGGGCGACGAGATGGTCAACATGATCGTCTACCAGCGTAACTACCAGTCCAACTCGCAAACCATCAAAACCCAGTCTGAGATCCTGCAGACGCTGGTTAACCTGCGTTAAGGCTGAGTGATGGATCGCGCTATCTATACCGCCATGAGTGCCGCCAACGCGGCGCTCAACCGCCAGGCGGTCACCTCAAATAATCTGGCGAACAGCTCTACCGCCGGTTTCCGCTCTCAGCTTGCCGCGTTTCGCTCGGTACCCATCGAAGGCGAAACCCTGCGTACGCGCGCGCTGGTGGCGGAATCCACCCCCTTTCACGACACCACCATGGGGCCCATCACCCATACCGGACGCAGCCTGGACGTGGCACTGCCGCAAAATGGCTGGCTGGCGGTGGCGCTGGATGACGGCAGCGAAGGTTATACCCGCAACGGCGCAATCGAGGTGGATCAAGACGGAGCGCTCAGCGTCAACGGCCGTCCGCTAATGGGTGATGGCGGCCCGCTGGAAGTGCCGCCGCAGTCACATATCACTATCGGTACGGACGGCACCGTCTCCGCGCTCGGTATGGGCGATGACCCCACGGCTCTGGTCCCTGTCGGGCGCATTAAGCTGGTCAACGCGGAAATCAATGCCCTGCAGCACGGCGACGACGGTCTGTTTCGGTCAGCCGCGGGCGATGTGCTGGCACAGGATGAAACCCTGCGCCTGACGCCGGAAGCCATCGAAGGCAGCAACGTCAGTCCGGTGCACGCGATGACCCAGATGATCGCCAACTCCCGTGGCTTTGACATGAACATGAAGGTCATCCGCACCGCCGACGAAAATGCCCAGAAGGCTAACCAGCTATTAAGCGTGAGCTAAATTCGCGCAAGGAGTCACAACATGATTCGTTCTTTATGGATCGCGAAAACCGGGCTGGAAGCACAGCAGCTCAATATGGACGTTATTTCCAACAACCTGGCGAACGTCAATACCAACGGCTTTAAGCGCCAGCGCGCCGTGTTCCAGGATCTGCTCTATCAGAACATGCGCCAGCCTGGCGCCCAGTCCACCGAGCAGAACACCCTGCCGAGTGGTCTGCAACTGGGTACCGGCGTGCGTCCTGTTTCCACCCAGCGGGTACACACTCAGGGGGGAATGAACTCGACCGGTGACGAGTATGACGTGGCTATCGAAGGGGAAGGTTTCTTCCAGGTGCAGATGCCAGACGGCAGCACCGCCTACACCCGCGATGGGCATTTTGGCAAAAGCCCTGACGGGCAGTTAACGAATGCAGAAGGTTATCCGATCCAGCCGGGCATCGTTATTCCTCAGGATGCGCAAAAGCTAACGATTGGCAGCGACGGTATCGTCAGCGTGAAAGTGCCCGGTCAGGCTGAAGAGCAACAGATCGGCCAGCTGACGCTGACCACCTTCGTCAACAACGCGGGGCTCGAAAGCATCGGCGGCAATCTCTACAAAGAGACCCAGTCTTCCGGCGCGCCGAATGAACTAAACCCAGGCATGGAAAGCGCGGGCACGCTGAAGCAGAGCTATGTGGAAACCTCCAACGTCAACGTGGCGGAAGAGCTGGTGACGATGATTCAGGTGCAGCGCGCCTACGAAATCAACAGCAAAGCGGTTTCAGCATCGGACCAGATGCTGCAGCGTCTTTCCCAGCTGTAATGTCCTCTTTCTGGCCGCGCGAGCGGCCAGATATTTTATCGACACTGAAATGAAAACACTCTTAATGAATACCCCTGTCGTCGCGCGTCGTTGCGCACTGGCGGCGAGCGTGCTGCTGTTGAGCGGCTGCGCGCACATTATGCAAAACAAGCTCGTTGAAGGTCCGACGACGGCAACACCATTACCGATGGCACCGGCAGCGACCGGCGGCTCGCTGTTTCAGGCGGGGCAGGGCATGAACTACGGCTATCAGCCGATGTTCGAAGACCGTCGCCCGCGTAACGTAGGCGATACGCTGACGATCCTGCTGCAGGAGAACGTGAGCGCCAGCAAAAGTTCCTCCGCCAGTGCCAACCGTAATGGATCGGCCGGGATGGGGCTTATCGCGGTACCCACAAAGCTCAACAGCTGGCTGGGTGACGGCAAAGCGGATTTTGAAGCCGAAGGCAAAAATGATTTTTCCGGCAAGGGCGGCGCCGCGGCGCGAAACACCTTTACCGGGACGATCACCGTGACCGTAAACGAGCTTCTGCCTAACGGTAACCTGCGTGTGGTGGGCGAAAAGCAGATCGCCATTAACCAGGGCACGGAATTTATCCGTTTTTCCGGCGTGGTGAATCCGCGGTTTATCAGTGGCGGGAATACCGTGCCCTCCACCCAGGTGGCGGACGCGCGGATCGAGTATGTCGGCAACGGCTACATCAACGAAGCGCAGAACATGGGCTGGCTGCAGCGCCTGTTCCTGAACCTTTCTCCATTCTGATAAGACCATGAAAAAAGAATCTATCCTGTTTTTCCTCAGCATCCTGCTCTACGGCATGATGCTGGTCGTGCCCAAAACCGCCAGCGCGGAGCGCATTCGCGATCTGGCGACGGTGCAGGGCGTGCGCTCCAACTCCCTGATGGGCTATGGCCTGATCGTGGGTCTGGACGGCACGGGCGACCAGACCATGCAGGCACCGTTTACCGGGCAAAGCCTCAACAATATGCTCTCGCAGCTGGGGATCACCGTGCCGGCGGGCACCAACATGCAGCTGAAAAATATCGCGGCGGTGATGGTCACCGCCGAGCTGCCGCCGTTTGCCCGTCCCGGCGACAAGCTGGACATCGTGGTCTCCTCGGTCGGTAACGCCAAAAGCCTGCGCGGCGGCACGCTGCTGATGACCCCGCTGAAAGGTGCGGATAACCAGATCTACGCCATTGCCCAGGGCAACATCCTGATTTCCGGCGCAGGCGCGCAGGCGGGCGGCAGTCGCGTGCAGGTCAACCAGCTCAACGGCGGGCGTATCAGCGGCGGGGCGACCGTCGAGCGCGAGGTGCCGAACGATTTTGCCACCCAGAGCATTGTCCGGTTGCAGCTTAACGAGAGCGATTTCTCGCTGGCACAGCAGATCAGCGACGCCATTAATCAGCGCTACAGCGGCGGGGCGGCTATCCCGGAAGATGCGCGTACCGTGCGCCTCTTTGCACCGCCGGATGGCCCCTCGCGCGTGCGTTTTCTGGCGAACATCCAGGACATTCCCCTGCGGGTGAATGTGCAGGATGCGAAAGTCATCGTGAATTCCCGAACCGGATCGGTGGTAATGAACCGCCACGTGTCGCTGGACTCCTGCGCGGTGGCGCACGGCTCGCTGACGGTAGAAGTGATGCAGAACAACATTATCAGCCAGCCGGATACACCGTTTGGTGGCGGTGAAACGGTGGTGGTGCCGCAGACGGACATCTCCGTGCGCGACAGCGGCGGTTCGCTGCAGCACGTGCGCAGCAGCACCGATCTGAACGCGGTGATTCGCGCCCTGAACAGCCTGGGTGCCACGCCAAACGAACTGATGTCGGTTCTGCAGGCGATGAAAAACGCCGGTTGCCTGCGTGCGAAGCTGGAGGTGAACTAATGAACGCCTTCGATAAGTTCGACCATCCCGCCTTTGACGTCCGTTCGCTGGACCACCTGAAACGGGAGGCCGGGCGGCAATCGCCCGGCGCACTGAAGGCGGCGGCGAAGCAGATGGAGGGGATCTTCGTGCAGATGATGATGAAAAGCATGCGCGACGCCACCTTTAAGGACGAACTGATGAACAGCCAGTCCGCCGAGATGTATACCGCCATGCACGATCAGCAGGTTGCACAAAATATTGCCGGGAGTGGTCAGCTCGGCTTTGCCGATCTTATCGTCCGTCAACTGGGTGGCGAGAGCGATGCGCCTGTCGTAAGCACGCCGGGACGCGATTTTTCACGTCCAGGACTTTCTTCTGCTCCGGCTACCGGGCCGCTGCGCTTGCCTGCCCCGGTATCGTTCGCGAAGCCAGTTGAAGGCGCGCATCCGTTTATCTCGCGCCTGTTGCGCCCGGCACAGGAGGCGGCAGCCCAGAGCGGGCTGCACCCGCATCTGATTCTGGCCCAGGCAGCGCTGGAGTCCGGCTGGGGGAAACGTGAAATTCCGGCCGCCGACGGCTCCCCGAGCCACAACCTGTTCGGCATAAAGGCCACCGGCGACTGGCGCGGAAAAACCACCGAGATTACCACGACGGAATACATCAACGGCGTGAAGCAGAAGGTGAAGGCGGCATTCCGCGTCTATGACTCCTATGAGCATGCGCTGAAAGACTACGCGGCACTGTTGACCAAAAATCCTCGCTATCGCGGTGTGGCGCAGTCTGCTTCACCGGAGCAGGGAGCGAAAGCGCTGCAGGCGGGGGGCTATGCGACAGACCCGGCCTACGCCAAAAAGCTCATCACCATTATTCAGAAGGTGAAAGGCGATATTCAGCAGGGCGTAAATGCCTATAAAAACGATATCGACAAAATTTTCTGAAAAAGATGTTTTAGAGATTTTTTGAATCACCGATGAAATAAACAGAGCCATGAACTTTCTGGCCCGGATGCGAATGCCGGGCCCGCAATCAGGGAATATCCAGAACGTATGAATAACCTATTTAATTTAGCCAGAAACGGCATCAGCGTGGCGCAGGCTGCGATCCGGGTGACCGGCGATAACCTGACCAACGGTATGTCTACCCACTACAGTCGTCGCAACCTGATTATCGGTGAGCTCGGCGGCATGTCGACCGCGCAGGGCTTTTATGGCTATGGCGCCCGTGCCAGCGGTGTCGAGCGTGCCTATGATGCGTTCGCCAACAATCAACTGCGGGATTCGCTGTCCGGCTACGCCTCCCTGACCGGACGGATGGAGCAGCTGGCGGATATCGACAACATGCTGGCGGACGAGTCGGATAACGTCTCTGTTTCACTGGGCAAGCTGTTTAAGGATATGGCGACGCTGAGCGGCGATCCGGCGGATGGCCCGGCGCGTGCGGCGGTATTTACTTCCCTCGACGTGCTGGCGAACCGCTATAACGCCAGCGCCAAGCGCCTGTCCGGCCTTGAAAAAAGCACCAATACCCAGATTGAGCGCAGCGCCAAGGAGATTAACAGCTTCACCGAACAGCTGGCAGAGATCAACAAACAGCTGGAGCGCGTACAGGGAAATGGCACGCCGCCCGCCGATCTGCTTGACCAGCGTGACGCGCTGCTGGAAGGGCTGAGCGAGCATCTGGGTATTACCGTCACCGAGGATCATGTTTCTGGCCGCGTGAGCGTCACGCTGGCTGATGGGCGTCCACTGGTCTCTGGCGGCACCGCGTATAAACTGCAAACCTCGCCGTCGGATGCCGATCCCAACAAGACCATTGTCTCCTACGTGGATGCTAACGGCAAAGCATCGCCGCTGGATGAAAACACCATTACCAAAGGGCGTCTGGGTGGGCTGTTCAAATTCCGCAATGAGGATCTTACCGTCGCGCGTCAGGATCTGGATCAGATCGCCTTTATGATGGCGCACCGGATGAACGAGCAGAACCGCGCAGGATTCACCCCAGAAGGTGAGGCGGGTGGCGATCTCTTCTCTCTGCCGGATATCAAAGCCATCGCGAACGCCAAAAACAGGGGTACTGATGCGCTGGATAATATCAGGGTCACTGATTTCAAAGAGGTGAAGTCGGAAAATTATGACATCAGTTTCGATGGTACAGACTGGGTCGTGAAAGGAGCCGATGGTCGTATCATCCCTCTCGATCCCGCCGCGCCATTAGGGGTGCTAAAGTTTGAGGGCATCGAAATTACCCTTCCCACCCCTTCAACTGCCGAAGCGGGGGATAAATTCACTCTTAATCCTATGGCCGGGGCCGCCGAAGGCATCAGCCGTAAGATAACCAATGGTCAGGAGTTTGCGGCATCTGACAACGCGACGGACGGGCCGGGAAATAACAAAAACCTCCAGGAAATGCTGAAAATCCAGGAGGAGGCGCTGATCGGCAACGACACGCTGAGTGCGGCCTATGCGAGCCTGGCGGGCAAGATCGGTGAAAGCGCCCGCGAGGTGAAATCCTATGCCAGCAGCGCATATACCGAGCTGGAGACCAAATATAACACCAAACAGGCGCTCTCAGGGGTCAACATGGACGAGGAATATATCAACCTGGACATGTTCCGTCAGTACTACAACGGCAACGCGCAGCTGCTGAAAACGGCGACCGCCATGTTTGATGCCCTGCTGGCCATCCGATAAGGAAAAGATGATGCGATTAAGTACGCTTTATATGTACAAGCAAAGTTCGGAGTCGATGACAAAGCGCATGAGTCAGAGTAACGACGCTTATCTGCGGATGTCAGCAGGTAAAACGCTACTCAAAGCCTCAGACGACCCGACCGCCGCAACCGATGCGGTAAAACATCAGGACGCGCTGGCGAAGCTTGAGATGTACAGCAGCGTGCGCTCCCGCGCGCGCAGCGCACTGGAGTTTCAGGACAATATTCTGAACGGTGTCGGTAATCTTATGACAACCACCCTGAAAGAAAAAATCATTGCGGCAAAAAGCGATACCTATTCTGATGAAGATCGTCGGGCACTGGGTGAAGAGATAAAAGGGATCCGCGAAAATCTGCTGGATTTAGCAAACAGTCGTGACAGTAGCGGCCGCTATATTTTCTCCGGATTTAAAACCGATACGCCTGCTTTTGATGAAGTCGGTAATTATCGTGGCGGTAATGAAGCGCGTACACAGACCGTTGCCGATGGAACGGAAATGCAAACGGGCCATCTCGGCGATGAGATATTTGATGATATTTTTAGGGTATTGAACGATGCCGTCGCCGCATTAACGATGGAGCCGATTGATGACGCCATGCTGGATGCGGCACTTAGCGCGGCCAGCAACGCCATCGATGCGGGTATTGACCGCCTTGGCAAAGCCCAGGCCGAACTGGGGACGAACCTGCAGCAACTTGACGCGCTGGATCTCACCGGAGACGTGTTGATTAACGACACCATTGTCAAAGTGCAGGATGCCATCGGCGCCGATACCAGCATGCTGGTGACGCTGGTGTCGGAGTCACAGATGTCCGAGCTCGCCTTTAATGCCTCTATGTACGTCTACAAAAATATGCAGAAGATGAATCTGTTTAATATGTGAGTACATAACTGTTTAATTCACTTTTCTTCAGGCGTCGCCGCGTACGATGAATTCGTGCGCGGCAGGTGAAAATCTATGTTAACGAAACTTAAAATCTATACCGCGGTCAGCCTTATTATTGGGCTGTTTGCTGCCTTGCTGTTTGGTATTACCGTCTATTCAGTTTATGACGCCGTCAAAAATAACAATAATTTTAAACGTATTGTTGTCGCCTCTGAAAATAACGATCAGATGCGTGATGCGGTCTATAACATCAGCGCCGTAATGGCCAACACCAACGGCTTAATGCTCCAGGCTGCGATGGGTAATCCGGTCTCGCAGAACGTGACGACACACACGCAAAATGTCGTGAAATTTGCTCGCCGGAATATGGATGACTTTATGGCATCGCCGTTCAATACGCCGGAGGAGAGTCGTCTTGCGGCGGAAGTGAATGCGGCGTTTAACGAAGTCTACAAAGCGGCAGAAGCGAAGCTTGGCTACCTGAACAATCCGACAGGCTATACCGGCTCACTGGAGCACGACATGAACCTGCGCACGGAGCTGCGTAATAAGGTTGAGCAGTATACGGATGCCAGTGCCCGCCTGAATGAAAGTTATATTCATGAATCAGAGCGTGGCTACAAGATTATGCTCGGCGTTGGGCTGGTCGTGATTCTGCTCGGTGTGGGAATGCTGTTTGCCGTTCGCTTCTGGCTGCGCAATACCCTGGTCCGTCGTATGGAAACCACGGTGGAGACGCTGCGTCGCGTGGCAGCGGGCGATCTGAGTCAGGCGATCGAAAGCGGAAGCCAGAATGAAATTGGCAGCATGCTGTCCGAGCTGGAAACGATGCGCACTTCCCTGACCAGCACCATTCTGGGCATTCGTGAAAGCGTGCAGCGCATTCACAGTAACGCCCAGGAAATTGCCCACGGTAATAACGATCTCTCTTCCCGTACGGAAGAGCAGGCGGCCGCGCTGCAGGAGACAGCGGCCAGCATGGAGCAGATCAAAACTACCGTGCGTCAGAATGCCGATAACGCGCATGCGGCCCGTGAGCTGGCGGAAAGCGCCAGTACCAATGCCCATAACGGTGGCGAAGTCATGCACAGTCTTGAGCAAATCATGGCGCAGATCACCACCAGTTCCCGACAGATCGCCGACATTAACGGCGTAATCGACAGCATTGCGAACCAGACCAATATTCTTGCCCTGAACGCGGCGGTAGAAGCAGCACGCGCCGGTGAACAGGGGCGTGGTTTTGCCGTGGTTGCAGAAGAGGTGCGTAATCTGGCTAAACGCAGCGCGGACGCTGCCAAAGAGATTAATCAGCTCATCAATACCAGCGTCAATAATATTGATACCGGTTCACGCCAGGTCGGGCAGGCCAGTAACGTGATGCAGGAAATTGTGACATCGGTGGCGCAGGTGACCCAAATTATGGGCGAGATCACCTCTGCATCTGATGAACAGAGCGCGGGGATTAATCAGATTTCGCAAGCGGTAAATGAAATGGATTTGGTGACGCAGCAAAACGCCGCGATGGTTGAAGAGGCGGCCCTCGCCGCCGGTGATCTTGAAGCACAATCTGATTCCCTGGAAAAACTGGTCTCACAATTCAGGCTGAATGAAGGCAGTGCCGCTGCAAAAGTATTGCCTGTATCCAGTAGACCACAGCGTCAAAAAGATGATTCTGCTCTTGCGCAGTGGGAAACCTTTTAAACAGGTGAAATACCGCCAGTATTAACGCCTTATTCATTGTCTGGGCGTGATATTAAATGAAGTAACGGAATGCGCATTTTTATAAAGGCTTATTGCACTATTTGAATGATTAATTTCACCGGATAATTCTCTGAGAGAATAGCGGGTGGAATGCAATCGTGGATGGTATATATACAGCCGAAGGGCTGGAAGACAAAACAGTCGTCTGGTCAAAATATCATTATCTTGTGCGGCAGGAAGCATTGCGTCTACATAAGCGGCTTCCTGCCAGCGTGGAGCTGGATGATTTGATTCAGGCAGGTTCGATGGGTTTTTTAAACGCGGTAGAAACCTTCGATCCGAAAAAAGGAATAGCGCTCAGCGCGTGGATAACACAACGCGTAAAATGGGCATTGTTAGATGAGTTGAGAGAAAGTGACTGGGTCCCGCGACGGGTAAGAACGCATACGCGAGAAATTGTCAGTATTATTCAACAAATCGAGCAGGAAAAAGGGGGGGAGGCCACCGAAGCGGATATTGCCGGGCGTATGGGCGTGTCGCTAAAAGAGTTTCAGCAAATGCTGGCGGATAATAACAACAGCCAAATGTATTCTATCGATGAGTTACAGGAGAATTTTTCCGACAGCTGGGAGTCCTGCGACGATGAAAATGAGTCGCTTAATCCTGTCCATCATGCTGTCAGGCAAAATTTAATTGAGCAAATTACAGAACATTTGCAGTACATACCTGAACGAGAGCAGGTCTTACTTCAGCTTTATTATCTTCAGGATATGAACATGAAAGAGATTGGGCTGGTGTTCGGCATCACGGAAACGCGTGTGAGTCAGTTGCACAGTCTGGCACTCAAAAGATTGAGAAGCCGGATGGAATCGTCTTCAAGATAAAGGTGTATTTGAGTATTCACAGTTTTAATATGTTAAAGCCAGCGGGATGAGCAGTGATTATCAGGTTTAATAACGTTTAACAAAGGTATTAATTTTATGTTAATCATGTAGTTAACATCAATTCGATGATTTGTGGCGATTTCTGTCGCTTGTTCGAAAAATACTTAATGTTTATGATTTTGCCAGTTTTGTGATGCAGCCTCCTTTGGCATTGACAAGGTAATAACGCATTTTCTGAAGAACACAGATTTACTTCAGTGAATATCAATACCAAAAGACTCTCTGCATCAGTTCGGTAGTTTTATATCTCTAAACTGACATGCCATTTATTGGCTGGATAACATTGGGAGTTTTCACCTGTGTCCAATTTCGACGAGTATCTGCAGAATATCCATGATATCAACCTGTCCTATTTACTGCTGGCGCAGCAGCTTATTCGCCAGGATAAATTTGCGGCCGGTTTTCGCCTCGGACTGTCCGAGGGAACCATTGACAATCTTAAAGAGCTTTCGTTGCCGCAGTTAATGAAACTGGCAACAACGAACCAGCTTATTTGTCGTCTGCGCGTGGACGATGAAGTTGTCATTGAAAATCTCACCAAAGATTCTCGTATTGAAGCGCTACAACAGATTCACACGGGCATTATTTTGTCGACCAATCTTCTGAATGGGCTTAGCGAAGAAACTGCGGCTGCAGCGGAGGAGGCATAATATGTGTGGTGAAAAAAGTCTGCTGCAGGAAATTGACGAAATCAACATCGCGATGGGGTTAATTTCACTCGGCGCAAGAATGCAGGTACTGGAATCTGAAACGTCGCTGAGCCGCCGTCGTCTTTTACGATTATATAAAGAGTTGCGTGGTTGTCCGCCGCCGAAAGGTATGCTGCCCTTTTCGGAAGACTGGTTTATGTCCTGGGAACAGAATATCCACTCATCCATGTTCTACAACATTTATCTGTATCTGAAAAAGACCGAGCAGGGCCGTTCAATTGAAATGCTGATGAAGACCTATCGTCTTTATCTTGAGCAATGTAGCACCTGTGCTGATGAGAAGCCGGTCCTGGGGCTGACGCGTGCCTGGACATTATTACGTTTTATCGACTGCGGCATTATTTCCCGCAAAGCCTGCAGTACGTGTGGCGGCGGTTTTATCGTTACCACGGAATTTATTAAAAATCCATTTACCTGCAGTTTGTGCAGCCCGCCATCGCGTGCGCTTAAAAAATCCCAGGTGAGCCATTCCGGGTTGCGTGGAACCTTTGCCGCCCCGGAAATCATGACGGCGTAAACCTGAACGGCGGCTATGCGCAAGATGGCGTTTACCTGATGCCGGGATGACCGGCATCGGTCGAATAAAGTTAAAGGAGAGAGTGTGTTAGTTATTGTTGGCTATCTTGTTGTCATACTGACCGTTTTTGGTGGTTTTATCCTTTCCGGCGGCAATATTATGTCGCTGTTCCAGCCGCTGGAGCTGCTGATTATCGGCGGTGCCGGGGTCGGTGCCTTTATCGTCGGCAACAACGTCAAATCACTCAAAGCCACCGGCAAAGCGCTGGTGAAATTGTTTGTCGGTAAACGGTACAACAAAGCGGTCTATATGGACCTGATGGCGTTAATGTTCCTGCTGCTGTCGCAAAGCCGTGTTCACGGGCTGATGTCACTTGAGAAGGACATTGAAGATCCGCAGAACAGCGACATTTTTAATGCTTATCCGCGCCTGATGAGCGACCCGATGCTCAGCAACTTTATCCTCGACTATTTCCGCCTGATGATTGGCGGCAGCATGAATTCACACGAAATCGAAGCCTTAATGGATGAAGAGATCGAAACCTGTGAAGAGGAGCTGGAAGTTCCGGCGCACAGCCTGAATACCGTGGGCGACGCGTTTCCGGCGTTTGGGATTGTCGCAGCGGTGATGGGGGTGGTGAACGCCCTGGGGTCCGCCGATCGCCCTGCCGCAGAGCTGGGAATGTTGATTGGCCATGCGCTGGTGGGTACCTTCCTCGGCATTCTGATTGCCTATGGCTTTGTGTTACCGCTGGCAACGCTGCTGCGCCAGAAGAGCTCCGATCAGGTCAAGATTTTACAGTGTATTAAAGTGACGTTGCTTTCCAGCCTGAACGGCTATGCCCCGCAAATTGCTGTGGAATTCGGCCGTAAGACCATTTTTACCAGTGAACGTCCGTCGTTTGAGGAGCTGGAGGAGCACGTTCGTGAGGTGAAATCCAACGCCACGCTGAAAACTAAATCGGCGGACAACGCAGCATGAAAAACGTCACGCCTGTCATCATTTCACGTAAGCGCAAAAAGAAAAAACACGCGCACCACGGCGGGACGTGGAAGATTGCCTATGCGGACTTTATGACCGCCATGATGGCCTTCTTTCTGGTGATGTGGCTGCTGGCGCAGTCCACGGACATGGAGAGAGAGCTGATTGCCGATTATTTCCGTATGCCGATCAAGCCCTCCATGTCCAATGGCAATAAAACCAGCCTGAGCGACAGCGTCATCCCCGGCGGCGGGGATGACATCCTCAAGCAGCAGGGGGACGTGTTTAAAAGCCAGATCAATGCCCTCGATAAGCATAAGCGCTTTGAAAGTCTTCAGCAGGCCAAAGATAAGCTACAGCGGATGATTGAAACGGATCCGCGGCTTAACAATTTCAAGTCAAATATCCTGCTGAACCTCACCAACGACGGGCTGTTGATTCAGATTACGGACTCGCAGGATCGCCCTATGTTCCGTGTGGGAAGCGAGCTGCCAGAATCCTATATGAACGGGATCCTGCAGGCGCTGGTGCCGCTGCTTCAGGAGTTGCCCAATGCGCTCAGCCTGACGGGACATACCGACTCGCTGCCGTATGCCGGCGGTGAGGGAGGATACAGTAACTGGGAACTCTCCGCCGGACGTGCTAACGCGGCCAGGCGCGTGCTGGTTCGCGCCGGGTTGAATGACGAGCGATTTCTGCGCGTCATTGGTACCGCCAGCCGCATGCCGCTGGAAAATACGTCTCCTGACAGTGCGGTGAACCGCCGAATCAGCATCCTGATCCTCAGTCGTTCAAAAGAGCAGGCGATCCGTCTGGAAGATACGCAGTCACAGCGTGCAGAAAGCGTGCTGAGCGACGTGAATCTGCAAAACGTGCAGGGTTATACCGATGGACATGAATGATTTCTCGCAGATCTTCTTTACCGAAGCAGAAGAACTGCTTGCCGAAATGGAACAGGAGCTTTTACAGCTCGATGTTGCTTCTCCCGACCAGGAGCAACTGAACGCCATTTTTCGCGCCGCGCACTCACTGAAAGGGGGCGCAGCCACCTTCGGTTTTAGCGCATTACAGGAGACAACGCACCTTCTCGAGAACTTGCTCGATCAGGCGAGGGCCGGTGAGCGCGCGTTGAGCCGGACGATCGTTAACCTTTTTCTGGAATGTAAGGACATTATGCAAGCGCAGCTGGAAGCCTATCAGTCTTCGCAGGAGCCTGATGAAGCAAGCTTTCGCTATATTTGCGAGGCTTTAAGAGAGATCGCGCTGGACAGTAAAGCATCCGTTGCGCCAGCCCCGGAACCCGTCCCGCAGGTGGGGGCAGACGAAGACGTCGCGCTACTGATAACGCTCAGTAACGTGGATGCCCACGAGCAGGCGATGTTACGTGAAGAGCTAACCCATATAGGGGAGCTGGTGGCCGCGGAGGCCAGCGCGGACAGCCTGACGGTAACGCTGATGACCAGTGCGTCGGCCGACGACATCACTGCCGTGCTTTGCTTTGTGCTGGAGGCTGAACAGATTAAGGTCACACCAGCCGCTCAGACGCAAGCCATTGCGTCGCCGCCTGTTGCGGAAAAACCTACGCCCGCCCCGGTGGCCAGAAAAATCGCCGCGGCGCCTCGTGCGGCAAATCAGGAGTCGGGTAGCATTCGTGTGGCGGTCAGTAAGGTCGATCAGATTATTAATCAGGTCGGCGAACTGATCATCACACAGGCCATGCTCTCGCAGCTATCGCGAACGCTCGACCCGGCCAGCTACGATCTGCTTTCCGGCTGTGTTGCGCAGATGGAGCGCAATACCCGCGAGCTGCAGGAGTCGGTGATGTCAATCCGTATGATGCCCATGGATTATGTCTTTAGCCGCTTCCCGCGCCTGGTGCATGACCTCGGGTCCCGCCTGAATAAACAGGTTGAACTGACGCTCAAGGGCGGCTCCGCCGAGCTGGATAAAAGCCTGATTGAACGCATCATCGACCCGCTCACGCATCTGGTACGTAACAGCCTGGACCATGGCATCGAAGAGAAAGAGATGCGCGTGGCAAAAGGGAAATCTGAGGTCGGGAATCTGACGCTGTCGGCTGAGCACCATGGTGGCAACATCGTGATTGAAGTCAGCGACGACGGCGCAGGACTTAATCGCGAGAAAATTCTCGCCAAAGCACGAGCCCAGGGGATGACGCTCAGCGACTCAATGAGCGATGAAGACGTGTGGATGCTGATTTTTGCCGCCGGTTTCTCGACCGCAGAAAGCGTGACGGACGTCTCCGGACGCGGCGTCGGCATGGACGTGGTACGACGAAATATTCTGGCGATGGGCGGGCACGTCGATGTGCTTTCCACGCCGGGCACGGGCACCACCATTCGCATTATTCTGCCGCTGACGCTGGCAATTCTCGACGGCATGCTGGTGAAAGTGGGCGACGAGATTTATGTCCTGCCGCTGGGCGCGGTAATGGAATCGCTCCGTCCGAACGAAGAGATGCTGTGCCGCTTTGTCGGTGAGGAACGGTTGTTGCAGGTGCGCGGTGAGTATCTGCCACTCGTTCTGCTGCGCCAGCGGCTCAGCGTGGCGGGAGAGGTACCCGCCGATGACGGCATTGTTGTGATCGTACAAAGCGCGGGCTGCCGCTATGCGCTGTGGGTTGACCAGCTTATTGGTCAGCAGCAGGTCGTGGTGAAAAATCTTGAACAGAACTACCGCAAAGTTCCGGGCGTCTCAGCGGCAACCATCCTTGGCGATGGCAGCGTGGCGCTGATCCTTGACGTGGTTGAACTCTCAACGCTCAACGTTCCACAACCCCGAAGGGAGGGGGTAAAAGCATGACCGTAGCAACCGCCACAAAACCGACCAGTACCGATGCCATTGCTCAGGAGTACCTGGTATTCCGCCTGGGAGACGAAGAATATGGCATCGATATTTTGAAAGTGCAGGAGATCCGCGGCTGCGATCGCCTGACGCGAATTCCAAACGCGCCAAACTTCATTACCGGTGTAACCAATCTGCGCGGCGTGATTGTCCCGATCGTCGATTTGCGCGTGCGGTTTGATCTGCCCGACCCCTCGCAGGATGAAAGTACGGTCGTGATTGTGCTTAATCTCAACGATAGGGTGGTGGGCATTGTTGTCGACGGCGTGGTTGATGTTCTGTCGATGGGCGTCGAGCAGATTAAACCGACGCCGGACGTGGCCTCGGTGCTGTCCGGACGCTATCTGCTTGGGCTGGGCGTACTCGATACCCGCATGATTATTCTCGTCAATATCGAAATGCTCCTGAGCCGGGAAGAGATGGAACTTGTCGACGCCGTCACTGAGTCGTTTGCCGGGTGAAGTCCCTGACGCAAAACGCCAGAGAACAGCCTGGCGTTTTGCCGCTGTACGTTAGGTTGAAACGTTAAGGGCCTGTTAAAATGTGCGTCAACCCGTCATGATGATCGTCATCAAAACGGAGAAACGTCGATACTATGCCCGTAAATTTTGACCTTAACGATCTTTATGCTTTCAGAGCGTTAGTGGAATACGGCAACTTTCGGGTTGCTGCTGAATCTATCTGTTTGTCCCCGTCAGCACTGAGCCGCAGGATTGAAAAACTGGAGGCGGCGCTGGGCGCGAAGCTGTTTGACCGGACCACCCGCCACGTGGCTCTGACACTGTACGGACAGAACTTTGCTGAACGTTCAGCGCAGTTGCTCGATAACGTTGAGTCCATGCTGGCTGATATTGATAAAGTGAGTGAAGAGCGGACCGGGCTGATTACCGTCGCTACGGTACCGTCTGCGGCCTATTACTTTATGCCGGATGTCATTCGTCGCTTTCAGTCCCGTTATCCGCGTGTCCGGATTAAGCTCATCGACAGTAGCGCGGGGAATGTCATTGATGCGGTTGCCCGTAGCCAGGCGGATTTCGGGATCTGTTTCGCCGGGAGTTTGCCCTCTGAAATCGAGTTTTTCCCCCTTGTGGAAGATAGCTATGTCGCCGCGTGCAGGCGCGATCACCCTCTGGCAAAAAAGACTCACCTGACGTGGCAGGCGTTTTATCAGCAGGACTATATCATCCTCGACAAAACGTCAGGCAACCGTAACCTGCTCGACCGGATGCTGGGGGATATCGTGCCTGAGCGTCCCAGCGTTTGCGAAACGCGCCATGTGACCACGATGCTCGGTATGGTAGAGGCGGGCATCGGCATTGCTGCCGTGCCCGCCATGTCGATGCCGACGTCAGAGCACTCGCTACTGACGTCTGTCCCGCTCGTGGCACCGGAGGTGAAACGCACTGTGGGGTTGATTCGACGCCGGGGGCGTATCCAGTCTTACATTGCGGCTGAACTGGAAAAACACATTACTGAGCAGTACCGCGGGACGTGACGGGGCTCATCCCCGTGTCGCGAATCACGGCGCTGGACTGTGTCGAGGAAAGGTAATCCAGCAGCGCTTTCCCTTCGCCAGGATGGTCGGCGTGGCGGGTCACGGCACCAGCAAAGCGGGTGATGTATTGCAGGTTGTCCGGGAGTTTGCCAACAAACGTCACCCCTGGAATCGGCAGCAGTTCGCTGACCTGCTGGAAACCTACCGCATATTTCCCTTTCGCCACTTCTTCGGCGACGGGGATGCGCTCAACCTTCGTTGCTTTACCCATTACCTCTTTTTCAATCCCCAGCGTTTTGAACAGCGTCTGGCTGACGTATCTGCCGCTGGCGCTGTCGGAGTAGGCGATGGACTCCGCCTGAAGCAGCGTATGGCGAAGTTTCGCCTCGTTACTGATATCCGGGACGTCAGCGCCTTTTTTTACCACCATACCGACAGGGGAGTCCGCAAGTTCCGTGCGCGAGCCAGGCTGAGTCAGGTTGTCCTTTTCAAGTGTTGCCAGCGCATCGCCCACCATGATCACCACGTCGGCTTTTTCCCCGCGCGCAAGCCGGTTAGGAATTGCCTGCGGAGTCGTTCCCATAGACGGGCCGGGAATGAGCACAATATTATCTCCGGTCTGGCGTTCATATTCCGTTGCCAGCTTTTCAAGGGCGGCTTTAAAACCGCCTGAGATCATGACCGTCACCTCTTTCGCTGAGGCACTGAAGCTCAGGACGGTCAGTATCAACGCGCTGGTGGTCAGTCGAGGAATCAGTCTCATGCCGCCCCCTCTGATTTCACGGTATTTTGCAGCGTCACTGCACGACGACGGTACAGGTAGAGTGTTGCCAGCAGGGCACACACCGCGGCGAAACTCATCCAGTAGCCGGGAGAGGCTTTATCCCCGGTATATTCAATCAGCGCGGTAGACATTACCGGCGTGAACCCTCCAAATACCGCCGTTGCCAGACTGTAGGCCAGAGAGAACCCCGCCACCCGAACTTCAGAAGGCATGATCTCCGTGAGCGCCGGGATCATCGCACCGTTGTACAGGCCATAGAGGAAAGAGAGCCACAGCAGGACGCTCAGCATCATTGAGAAGCTCGGTGCCTGCGCCAGCAGCGTCAGTGCCGGGTAGCTCGTCGCCAGAGCCAGCAGCGTCATGGCGATAAGCACCGGTTTACGCCCAAAGCGGTCCGACAACGCACCGCCTACCGGCAGCCAGATAAAGTTGGAAATTGCCACCAGAAGCGTAACCAGCAGGCTGTCCGAAGCGCTGAGCATCAGCACTTTTTTCCCGAAAGTCGGCGCGTAAACGGTGATCAGATAAAAGGCCGTGGTGGTCATTGCCACCATCAGCATGCCGGCAATGACCACCTGCCAGTTACCGAGCAGGGTTTTAAAGACCTGATGCATCTCCAGATGATGGCGGCGTGCGTTGAACTCCTCTGTCTCTTCCAGCTTGCGGCGCAGGAAAAAGATAAACGGTACGATTAAACAGCCGACCAGGAACGGGATACGCCAGCCCCATTCACGAATGGCGCTCTCTGCCATCAGCGCATTCAGCGCAAACCCCATGGCTGCCGCAACCATAATCGCGACCTGCTGGCTGCCAGACTGCCAGCTGGTGTAAAAACCTTTGCGGCCGGGCGTGGCAATTTCGGCCAGATAGACCGATACGCCACCCAGCTCCGCTCCGGCAGAAAACCCCTGCAACAGTCGGCCAGTCAGTACCAGTAACGGTGCCCACAGACCTATGCTGTGATAAGACGGAATAAGCACGATCAGGAAGGTACCCGCCGCCATAATCGACAGGGTCACGATGAGTCCTTTTCTGCGCCCAACCTTGTCGATATAGGCACCCAGTACGATTGCCCCGATGGGGCGCATTAAAAATCCTGCGCCGAAGACGGCAAACGTCATCATCAGGGAAGCAAATTCACTGCTCGCCGGGAAAAAGGTATGCGCGATGTAGGTCGCATAAAAGCCGAAGAGAAAGAAGTCGAATTGCTCGAGAAAGTTGCCGGACGTCACGCGAAGTATCGCGCCCGCTTTCGAGCGAACGGTTGCAGGTGAGGTTGAGGAAAACATGGTTATCTCCAGTTTATTGTTGACGTTTTGCTCGTCTGTTTCTGAAAACTGGATCAAGAACCCCAAATTTATAAGCGCAATTAATACATGGACTGATGCATTTAACGCATCAATAGCGCGTGGTCGATCTGGAGTGATTGTCGTAACAACAACTTAACAATTAATTGATTTTTTATTCACCAGTTTGGGTAAGTCACTGATATTGCCGTTTTGTGACATCGCGCAGACGCACCCTTGTTTGCAGCGAATACAAAAGCCAGGCGATGCCTGGCTGTTAACGATGACTTACCGCGACTTACCGCAACGCGTTGGCAATCGCACTGAACATCAGTGAGGCTTCCAGCGGCTGTGCGCTAAACGACGGTTCGGCCTGCGGCCAGGTGGACCACTGAACGATCACCAGATTTTCCGCCTGGTTTACCATGATCATCTGCCCAAAGATCCCCAGCGCCCAGAGCGAGCCTTTCAGCGACTCATTTGCCGCGGGCACCACCTTCGTGGCCGTGACGGGCACTTCGTTGTTCCACCACTGATAGCCGTACAAGCCGGTCGGGTGTGCGTCAGAGACAGAGCCATCAGCCTGCGTCCAGCGTGAGGCGTCTTTCACCCAGTTGTCGGGCAGGATCTGTTTGCCGTTCGGTAGTGTGCCGTTATGCAGGATAAATTCCCCGAAGCGTCCCCAGTCTTCCAACGTGGCGTTAAAGCCATGCGCGCCGACATCATGCTGACCTTTACGGTAGGCATGCCATACACCGTCGCTCGCCATGCCGTACGGCTGCCAGATGCTCTTCTCAAGATAGGCGGCCAGGGTCATGCCCGTTGCACGCTCAAGCACGTCACCCAACAGCCAGGCGCCACCGGAGGAGTAAGACCAGTGCTGGCCTGCCGGGTGTTCGCGTTTCAGCCCGGACACCAGTTTACGCACGCAGTCATAGGTGCCTGGTTTCGCTTCACACTCGGTGAGCTGCGCGAAATCGGAGGCGGGATTGGTGTAGTCTTCGTTCCATGCCACGCCGGAGGTGTGGGTGATCAGCTGTTTTAACGTCACGCCGTCCCAGGCGGTTCCTTTCAGGTCTGGCTCGTATTGCGTGACCAGGTCGTCGAGTGAGCGAATTTTTCCCTCTTTGAGAGCCACGCCAACCAGCGTTGAGACCACGGATTTCCCGACCGAACGGGAGGTCCAGAACGTCGTATCCGTATTGCCTTCGCCGAGATATTTCCACGCGATTTTGCCGTCTTTCAGTACCAGCATGCCGCTCACGTTCTGACGTTTCAGGTAGTCCTGCAGGTTATAGGTCTTGCCGTTGACCTGATAGCGGGCGTCAGTGAGCGGTTTCTCTGTGCTGAGCAGCGGCGTGGCGTTGCCGTGATGGAACACATCTCCCGCGTAGTTGCGGTAGTCATTTCGAAAGCCGACCACGCGATCCGCCTGGCTCCAGGTGAGCATCTTGTGCGTGTCAGGAAGCTGTTTGTCGAACGGAGCAGGGCAGGTGTCCAGGTCAGTACCGTCGCAGGCAGCCAGCGCGACAGGCGCAAACAGACCGCTGCACAGGCTAATTACAACGCCCGCCAGCAGCGTGCGGTTCAGTGAAGGATAATTCATCATTTTTCTCGCTGTGATTAGGAACGCCTTCAGTTTAAGAACCCGCGACTTATAATAAAAAACGCGTAATGGGGGAAATTCCCCCCGAAAACTGAATGGAGAGTGGCGTGTCGACGGTAATTTATTCCTTTGCCCAACTGGAAGCGTTTACCGCCGTGGTGGAATACGGTGGCCTGGCAAAAGCGGCGATGAAGCTCGGGAAAGATCGTACGACGCTGCGCGACCTGATTGATTTTCTCGAAGATGGATTAGGGTACAGGCTGTTTATGCGTGAAGGACGCACGCTGCGTCTGACCCCTGAGGGCGAGCAGCTGCAGCGGCAGGCGCACCTGCTGATGCGCCAGGTGAAAGCCTTTGAGGCATTTGCCAGCGCGGTACCGGAGCGTGCTACGCAGGACATCACGCTGGTTTACGATCCCTTTACCTCAAGGCCATTTTTGCAGGCGCTGATTGGCGAGATGGCGAAGCGACATTTACGTCTGAGCCTGGTCAGCGCCTCCCGGGATGAGGCTGAAGCGATGCTGGCCAGCGGGCAGGCGGATCTGGGCATTTGCCAGGCACGTAATCGCAGTGTGGGTAATGAAATGGAGTGGCGGGCGCTCGGGGCGATCGATATGGATTTCTACGCCTGCAACACGCTGTTCGCTGAAGCCACGCAGCCGCTGTCGCTGCTTGAGTTGTCGCTAGTGCCGCAGGTGATTATGCACGCCGCCTCGGATGAGCCGGTGGCGCGTCGTCTGCAGATTTCGGGGCACACCCTTTTCACCAATGAGCTGGAGATGTTGCGGGGCCTGCTGGAGCAGGGATGCGGCTGGGGATTCTTACCGACGCATTTCCAGCCGACCGGGTGGAAAAAGGTAAAAAGGCTGCACACCGAAGTGGGCAGCCAGGGGATAAGTCAGACGATGGTGACCATCTGGAAGCCGGGAAGCAACAAGCGAGAGAGGATCGCTGAAACGCTGTCGCTGTTACCGGCGTTGTGGAAAAACTCAGCGCTGTGAACACCCATTGCACTGCTGATTCTGGATCTGCTGGAAGAAGTCGTTACCTTTGTCATCCACCAGGATAAACGCCGGGAAGTTTTCCACTTCGATTTTCCAGATGGCTTCCATACCCAGCTCAGGATAGGCCACGCACTCCAGACGCTTGATGCTGTTTTGTGCCAGTACCGCCGCCGGGCCGCCGATGCTGCCGAGGTAGAAACCGCCGTGCTTATGACAGGCATCGGTCACCTGCTGGCTACGGTTGCCTTTCGCCAGCATGATCATGCTCGCACCGTGAGACTGCAGCAGGTCGACGTACGAATCCATCCGTCCAGCCGTGGTTGGGCCGAGAGAGCCTGATGCATAGCCTTCCGGAGTCTTGGCCGGGCCTGCGTAGTAGATTGGATGGTCTTTGACGTACTGCGGCAGTTCTTCACCGTTGTCGAGCAGCTCTTTCAGCTTCGCGTGGGCAATGTCGCGCGCCACGATGATGGTGCCGTTCAGCGACAGGCGGGTAGAAACCGGGTGCGCGGAAAGCTGGGCCAGGATCTCCTTCATCGGCTTATTCAGATTGATGCTGACCACGTCGCCTTCACCCTGTTGACGCAGGGATTCTGGAATATACTGGCCCGGATTGTGCTCCAGTTTTTCAATCCAGATACCGTCGCGGTTGATTTTGGCTTTGATGTTGCGGTCAGCGGAGCAGGAGACGCCCATGCCAATGGGGCAGGAGGCACCGTGGCGCGGCAGACGGATCACGCGAATATCATGGGCGAAGTATTTCCCGCCAAACTGTGCGCCCAGGCCGAGGTTCTGTGCTTCCTGAAGCAGTTCCTGTTCGAGCTGAACATCACGGAACGCCTGACCGTGTTCGTTGCCTTCGGTGGGCAGCGCGTCGTAATAGCGCGTTGAGGCGAGCTTAACGGTTTTCAGCGTCGCTTCAGCCGACGTTCCCCCAATCACGAAGGCAATATGGTAAGGCGGGCAGGCCGCGGTACCCAGGGTACGCATTTTCTCAACCAGGTAGTTTTTCAGCTTCGCCGGGGTAATCAGCGCTTTGGTTTCCTGATAGAGGTAGGTTTTATTCGCGGAACCGCCGCCTTTTGCCATGCACAGGAATTTATACTCGTCCCCGTCGACGCTGTAGAGATCGATCTGCGCAGGCAGGTTAGTGCCGGTATTGACCTCTTTATACATATCCAGCGCGGCATTCTGGGAATAACGCAGGTTATCTTCGATGTAGGTGTTATAGACACCCTGACTCAGCGCGGCTTCGTCACCGCCACCGGTCCAGACGCGCTGGCCTTTTTTACCCATGATGATCGCCGTGCCGGTATCCTGGCAGGTGGGCAGCACGCCTTTGGCCGCGATTTCAGAGTTGCGCAGGAACTGCAGGGCAACGTATTTATCATTTTCGCTGGCTTGTGGGTCGTTAAGAATCGCGGCAACCTGTTTCTGATGCGAAGGGCGCAGCATAAAGGCGGCGTCGTGGAAAGCCTGCTGTGCCAGCAGCGTCAGCGCTTCGGGTTCCACTTTCAGGATCTCCTGACCCTCAAATTCGGCAACAGAGACGTGTTCTTTGGTCAGCAGATAGTATTCGGTATCGTCGTGTGCGAGAGGGAAGGGGTTCTGGTAGTAAAACGGTTTGTTTGACATAGCGTATTGCTCCAAAAAAATAAAACCGCCGGAGGGGTAGTCCGGCGGTCAGGGATCAGAACATCATGGACATCCACGGATAACCAATCAGCAGCAGGGCCGCCAGGAAGATGGCACCAAAGATGGTGCCGAGGCGCCAGTAGTCTTTGGTTGGCAGGTAGCCGCTACCGTAGTAGATAGGGCTAGGGCCGGTACCGTAAGGGGTGATAATCCCCATGACACCCAGGGAGGTCACCATCAGCAGGACGAACACCTCCATATTCATGCCCGGAATGGTAGAGGCGATGGTCAGCATCGCTGGCAGCAGCGCTGTTGTGTGTGCGGTGGTGCTGGCAAACAGGTAGTGCAGCAGGTAGAACGCCAGCAGCAGTACGATGGTGGCAACACCCGGCGAGATACCGCTCATCAGCAGACCGCCTTCTTTACCCAGCCAGCTAATGAAGCCCGTGGAGGAGAGGCCATCCGCCAGTGCAACCAGGGTGGCGAACCAGACGAAGGTGTTCCAGGCGGCTTTATTCCCGGTGATATCGTTCCACTCCAGCACCCCGGTCCACAGCATCAGACCCACGATTA
This sequence comes from Enterobacter ludwigii, assembly GCF_001750725.1. Classification (NCBI taxonomy): domain Bacteria; kingdom Pseudomonadati; phylum Pseudomonadota; class Gammaproteobacteria; order Enterobacterales; family Enterobacteriaceae; genus Enterobacter; species Enterobacter ludwigii. The sequence continues at coordinate 2,185,451 of NZ_CP017279.1, read as the reverse complement.
ACAGTGCAGCCATTGCCGGTTCAATCCACGCGGCGGCGAAGATCCACATCAGCAGCGCACAGCAGACGAAAATCAGCAGCAGGATTTCGTTACGGGACAGTTTGCCCAGTTTTTCCAGTTCACGGGTCGCCCACAGTGGCACTTCGTTGTTCACTTTAACTTCAGGCGGGTAGAACCAGTAGGCCAGCAGCGGCATGGTCAGAATCAGCAGCACGCCCAGCGGCAGGAATGCGATAAACCAGGTGCCCCAGGAGATGTCGATCCCCACGGTGCTTTTCACCAGCGCCAGCGCCAGCAGGTTCGGCGCGAGGGCAGACAGGAACATTGAGCTGGTAATACAGGCCGCGGTGATCGCCACCCACATCAGGTAAGAACCAATTTTACGCGCGCTTGGATCGTTCGGTTTCGAACCATACAGCGGCGGCAGGTTAGCGATAATCGGATAGATGGTCCCGCCGCTACGCGCGGTGTTGGAAGGTGTAAACGGTGCCAGCAGCAGGTCCGCGAAGGTGATAGCGTAACCGAGCGTCAGGCTGCGACGACCCAGATATTTCACCAGAATCAGCGCCAGACGGCGGCCGAAGCGGGTTTTGTCATAGCCTGCGGCAAACATGAAGGCACCGAAAATCAGCCATACGGTAGAGTTACCAAAACCGCTCACGGCCCATTTAAAGGAGGCACCCGCCAGTTTGAATTTCGGGTCAGCCAATTGTTCCGGGCTGAACAACACCCACTGGCTGCAGAGCGCAATCGCCACGACGCCGGTCAGGCCAATGACCGCGCCTGGCAGCGGTTCGAAGATCAAACCGACAATCACGCCGACAAAGATAGCGAAGTAGTGCCACGCGTAAGGAGGAAGCCCTTCCGGGACCGGAACAAACAGTAACAGCACGGCAACGACAACGGGCAATGACATCATTAGCAGACGTTTTGCCTTTCCGTTGGATGCTTGACTCGCCACAGGGGGCGTTACAGCAGTTTTTGTATTCATAGTTTCGCGTCTTAAGTTGTCAGGAATTCGGTTATGCGCTGAAATATTCATTTGCTTTCTTTAGTTTGTTTTTATTTTATTTAGTTACTAAAGGTGCGCATTTGCTATTTCAGTAATAGCGATTTAACGCATTTTTGATGCGCTAAATTAAAAATTGATGATATTTATATATTGCGCCTTTGACTGTCTCGATGCTTGATCGTGATCAAAAAAATAGAATTGCGGGGGTGTTTTTGTTCAGTTGATAATAACCACTCTGGCGTATGTGGGTATTATTTATTTTGATATGGATTTTACTCAATGTTGTTAACATTTCAAATAGCCATTTTCATATAACTCTTTGTTTTTAATGGTTTGTCTTTGTCTCTTGGGATCGTGAAAAGTTCATTGATACGTTAACAGTGTTTAAAGGATTGTGAATAGAGTAATTAATATTGCTAACACCAATGTGTTATTAATGTTATTGAAGGGATTAAATAGTTTTTTAACTAACGTAATAGCTTTAGAAACTAAAAAAATCATTATATTAGTATTATGACATCGGAGTAAAAAATCGAAATAAAACTGAGCCCGATAACGAATTCTTAATTTTAAAGTTTGGAGTTTCTATTATGAGCACTAACGAACGTATTCTAAGCCCCTTCACATTACCGAATGGTACCGAACTGAAAAACCGTTTGTTAATGGCCCCTATGACGACCTGTACCGGTTATTACGACGGTACGGTGACCAGCGAGCTGGTTGAGTACTATCGTGCCCGCTCAGGCAGTATTGGTACCATTATTGTTGAGTGCTGCTTTGTTGACGATCTCGGTCTCGCCTTCCCGGGGGCGATTGGCATTGATAACGACGAGAAAATCGCCGGGCTGGCGAAGATCGCTGAGGCGATTAAGTCCAAAGGATCTAAAGCGCTGCTGCAGATCTACCACGGCGGCCGCATGGTTGATCCGAAACTGATAGGTGGCCGCACCCCGGTGGGGCCAAGTGCCGTTGCCGCGCCACGTGACGGCGCCGCCACGCCGGTTGCCCTGACGGGGGAAGAAGTCGAAGGGATGATCGGTAAGTTCGGTGAAGCAGTACGCCGTGCGATTCAGGCGGGTTTCGATGGCGTTGAAATCCATGGGGCCAACACCTATTTGATTCAGCAGTTCTACTCTCCAAACTCTAACCAGCGTGACGACGAGTGGGGTGGCAGCCGCGATAACCGCGCGAAATTCCCGCTGGCCGTGCTCGACATCACCCATAAAATGGTGCGCCAGTACGCCGATGACGCCTTTATCATCGGCTATCGCTTCTCCCCTGAAGAGCTGGAAGAGCCGGGCATCCGCTTTGAAGACACCATGTACCTGCTGGAAAAGCTGGCCGCGCGCGGTGTGGATTATCTGCACTTCTCCGTTGGCGCAACCCTGCGTCCTTCTATTGTCGACACGCAGGATCCGACCCCGCTTATCGAAAAATACCGCGCAATGCGTTCTGACACGCTGGCGCAGGTGCCGGTCATGGGCGTCGGTGGCGTGGTCAATGCCGCGGATGCGAACGAGGCGCTGGAACATGGCTACGATCTTATCGCCGTAGGCCGCGCCACCATCGCCTATCCGGACTGGACAGACCGCATCGCGGCGGGAGAAACGCTGGAACTGTTTATGGACAGCACCCGACGCGAAGCGCTAAGCATCCCTGGGCCGCTGTGGCGTTTCTCGCTGGTGGAGGCGATGATCCGCGATATGAGCATGGGTGAATCGAAATTTAAACCGGGCATGTTTATTGAGAATGTTCGGGACGATAGCAACGAACTGGTGATTAACGTCAGCCTGGAGACCGACCGCATCGCCGACATTGAACTGGCTTCTGGCCCGACCCAGGACGTTGAGTTTGTCACCAGCTTCGAAGAGATCCGCACCCGTATTCTGGATGCAAACACCCCGCACGTGGATGCCATTACCGGTGCAACCAGCCAGAGTGAAGCGGTCAAAAAAGCGGTGTCCAAAGCCATGCTGAAATCCAGCAAAGCGCTGGCAGCCGAAGAGGGTGTCGACCCGAACGAGACCCGAAGCGTTGACGTTGTGGTGGTCGGTAGCGGTGGCGCGGGTCTGGCCGCAGCAATCCAGGCGCATGACGAAGGCGCAAGCGTGCTGATTGTTGAGAAAATGCCCTCCATCGGCGGTAACACCATTAAAGCGTCTGCGGGGATGAACGCCGCGGAAACACGCTTCCAGCGGGTGAAAGGAATTCAGGACAGCAAAGAGCTGTTCTATCAGGAAAGCCTGAAAGGCGGTAAAAACAAGAACAACCCGGAACTGTTGCGCCGCTTTGTTGAAAATGCCCCGCAGGCGATCGAGTGGCTGGCGACCCGCGGCATTATGCTCAACGACATCACCACCACCGGCGGGATGAGCATCGACCGTACTCACCGTCCAAAAGACGGTTCTGCGGTGGGCGGCTATCTGATTAGCGGCCTGGTGCGTAACGTCAACAAACGCAACATCGAGGTCATGCTCGATACGTCGGTCAGCGACATTCTCTTCGAGAACGGCGAAGTCACCGGCGTACGTCTGACCACGGAAGAAAACGAAACCCTTACCGTAGCAACCAAAAGCGTCATTGTGGCTACCGGTGGTTTCAGCGCCAATAGCCAGATGGTGGTGAAGTACCGTCCTGACCTGGAAGGTTTCGTGACCACCAACCACAAAGGGGCGACAGGGGGCGGTATCGCGCTGCTGGAGCGTATTGGCGCCGGTACGGTCGATATGGGTGAAATCCAGATCCACCCAACCGTTGAGCAGAAAACCTCGTACCTGATTTCCGAATCCATCCGCGGTGGCGGGGCGATTCTGGTGAACCAGCAGGGGAACCGTTTCTTCAACGAGATGGAAACCCGCGATAAAGTCTCTGCACAGATTATCGCCCTGCCGGAGAAATACGCTTACATCGTCTTTGATGAGCATGTCCGCGCCAAAAACAAAGCGGCAGATGAGTACATCGCCAAAGGGTTTGTCACCAGCGCCAGCTCACCTAAAGCGCTGGCTGAAGCCCTGGGTATGGATTACCACGCTTTCCTGGCGACCCTGGAGCGTTACAACGGCTTTGTTGAAAAACAGCACGATGACGATTTTGGCCGTACGACCGCGCTGCGTGCGCCAATCAACGAAGGGCCATTCTATGCCATTCAGATTGCGCCGGGCGTGCACCACACCATGGGCGGTGTGACCATTAACACCGAAACCTGCGTACTGGACAGCAACCACAACGTGCTGCCAGGGGCATTTGCGGCCGGTGAAGTGGTCGGTGGTATCCACGGTGGTAACCGCATCGGGGGTAACGCGGTGGCAGATATCATTATTTTTGGTACGCTTGCCGGACATCAGGCGGCGATGCGCGCGAAAAGGGCGTAAGTCAGCCGTAAGGGTATGCCGGATACGCGCCGTGTATCCGGCATTTCAACCAGGGAGCTTGCACCATGTCTTCTGACCACCGCGTCTACAGTTACTCCGCCGTTCTGATGGGATCGCCCATTCTCCTGAAGCTTTTCTCTCATGATGAAGCCCTCGCTTCTCGCGTTTTTAGACTGATTAAACAGTATGAAGACCTGCTGACCGTCAACCGTGCCAGCTCGCAGGTGATGGATATCAACCATGCTGCCGGTCAGCATCCTGTCACCGTCAGTCGCCCGGTTTTTGAGCTTATCCGCTGTGCGAAAGCGGCAAGCCAGCTCAAGGACAGCGCATTTAACCTGGCCATCGGCCCGCTGGTGAAACGCTGGAAAATCGGTTTTCGGGGAGATAGCGTTCCGCCTGCCGATGAAATCGCGTCGTTGCTCGCCATTACCCATCCTGAGGATGTGGTCCTTGATGAGGCCAGCAGCAGCGTGTTCCTGACCCGGGCGGGCATGGAGATTGATCTGGGGGCCATCGCCAAAGGCTATATCGCCGACAGAGTGCGCGATTACCTGCGTAAAGAGGGCGCTCAACTGGGGCTTATTAATCTTGGCGGTAATATCCAGACGCTGGGTTCACCTGAAGGGGGCTGGAGCGTGGGGCTCAAAAAACCGTTCGCCGGGGAGGCGCTGATCGGTACGATGACCGTAGAGAACATGTCGGTGGTGACATCGGGTACCTACGAACGCTTTTTTGAGCAAAATGGCAGGCGTTATCACCACATACTTGACCCGCGTACCGGCTATCCGCTGGATAACGAACTGGACAGCGTCACCATCATTTCGAAAAACTCCATTGACGGTGATATCTGGACCACGCTGATGTACGGCATGGGCGTCAGTAAAGGCTGTTCAGCGCTGCGTGCACGACCCGACATTGAAGCAATCTTCGTGACCAAAACAAAAGAAGTGGTGCTCTCTTCAGCGCACCACTTCCATTTTACCTTGCTGGATAACAGCTACCGCGTTACTGACAGTACTGCTTGAGCAGTGCCGTCTGTTCGGGCTGCAGGCGATAGCGATACACTGGCCGGCCGGTGGCACCGTAATGAATGCTGGTGAACAGAATGTTGATTTGCGCCAGCCAGATCAGGTATTTGCGACAGGACACGCGCGAGATATTAACCGCGTTTGCCAGATCATCGGTGGAAAACTCCGTCTCCGGGTGCGCATCAATCCACTGACAAATCGTACGCAGCGTTTGCGGCGTTAACCCTTTCGGCAGTTTTTTACTGTCCGCCAGTTCCGGCGCACCGCCGTGGATCAATCTGTCGACGTCGGCCTGCTCATAGTACTGATGCGATCCCATCAGGCTGTGCTTTGCCTTCCAGCCGTTCAGCGCCTCTTCAAAACGCGGGAACTGGAACGGTTTAATCAGATAATCCACCACACCGTAATGGATGGAGGTCTGGATGGTGGCGGCATCGGCGGCGGAGGAGATCATAATGACATCGATCGGCCGGCCTGAGGCACGGATGACGGGAAGGAGATCCAGCCCGTTATCCTGCTGCATATAGACATCCAGCAGCACCAGATCGACAGGCTGGCCGGGGTCGTTAATGATGGCCCTGGCCTGGTTGAGCGTGGAGGCGACGCCGCAGCAGCTAAAGCCTTCAACACGGTTGACATACAGACGGTTGAGGTCGGCCACCATGGCGTCATCATCGACAATTAACACATTTATCACGCGATATTCCTCTCGCTATCCCAGGGGATGTGAACAAAAAATTGGGTAAATACACCAGGCTCAGACTCGACGGTAATGTCTCCGCCCAGGTTCTGGATCTGCTGACGAGCAAGGAACAGCCCAACGCCGCGATTTTCGCCTTTGGTTGAGAAGCCCTTTGTAAAAACAGCCTCGAGCTGAGCCGGATCAATACCGGGGCCATCGTCGCTGACTTCGCAACTGAGCCAGCCATTCTGATAATGTAGCAGCAGGCCAATTTCGCCTTCCTGCTGTCCTTCCATCGCGTCGAGCGCGTTTTCAATGAGGTTACCCAGCACGGTAATCAGCACCGCAACCTGCTCTTCGTTGGCGGTATCCGGTATCTGGCACTCATCGGCCAGCGTCAGGGCGATCCCTGCTTCCTTAGCCCGGTTGATTTTACCCAGCAGGAACCCGGCTATCACCGGAGATTTAACTTTGCTCTGAATGGTACCAATATCGGTCTGATAATTATGCGCCGTCTGGATGATGTACTCTTCAAGTTTGTCGTAGCGCTTCATATGCAGCAGACCGAGGATCACGTGCAGTTTGTTCATAAACTCGTGCGTATGGGAGCGCAGGGCATCGACATAATTGACCATGCCATCGATGCGCTGCATCAGCTGGCTGATTTCCGTTTTATCGCGAAAAGTGGTGATGGCACCAATAACCCGCTCCTGGCTTTTAACAGGCACCATGTTGCACAGCAAGAGTCGCCCGTTGCAGCTGATCTCCTGATCCTTGCGCGCAATGCCGCTCTTCGAGACTTCCCGCAGGCTTGCCAGCAGGGGAGCACTGACATTTTCGGTCTGTTTGCCGGAAGGCAGAAGCAATATTTCTCTGGCGGTGTGGTTAATCATCGTCACCCGCCCCTGAATATCCACGGCCAGTACCCCTTCGCGAAGCGACTGCAGCATCGCCTGCCGCTGTTCGAACAGCGCCGAGATCTCATACGGCTCAAGGCCGAACAGGATACGTTTGAGCACGCGAACCAGACCCCAGATGGCCAGCGAGCTCATCAATATACTGAATAATATGGTCCAGACGGCGTTAAGCCGCCCGCGGGCAATCTGATCTTCCACTTTTTTAAGGGAGATACCGACCACCACTACGCCGATCTGCTCGTGCTGGCTATCAAAGACGGGAGTGAAGACGCGAAGCGCTTCCGCGAGGGCACCCCGGTTAACGGCGACATGCTCCTTTCCTTCCAGCGCGGGCGTCAGGTCATCGCCGATAAAGTGCAGACCTAGCAGGGCTTCGTTCGGGTGCGAGTAACGAATACCGCGCATGTCGGTGACGACGGTGAAGAGCAGGTCGTTGCGCCTGGTGACCGCCTGGGCGATGGGCTGAATAATATCCGCCTGGGGAGCCTGCATCAGACCGCGTTGAATTTCGGGACTGTCGGCCAGCGTTCGCGCGATCCCAAGGGCCGTATCCTTAACATCATCGCGGGTGGCACGGGTGATTTGGACGGAATAGAGCGCAAATACCAACAGCAGCACAGAACCGATAATCGCGCACACCATTAACGTGACCAGGGTGTTCAGTTTCATGGGGCGCTTGCGCGTCAGGGGGAAGGGCTGCAAATCGCTCATCAAAACTCCGCGATGATTAAGAAAGGGGTAATTATCGCCGATGACGCGCGTTTCTTAAAGCCATGTAAAGGCATGGATTCGGTCCTCTTTTCGTGACCCTCCTCGCAGGTCACCTGTCTAAAACACTTTATAGTGTAGGGGTACTCATAATAAGGAGGTTGTTTATGAGCATTACGCTTACCGGTTCGGTCAAGGAAAGACGGCACGCCAGCACGATGAATATCGATAGATTGTCCACGCTGGACATGCTGAAAGTCATTCACCAGGATGATGCCCTCATCTCCGCTGCAATAACCCCATGTTTAACAACGATCGCCCGCGTGGTGGATAACGCCGCTGCGACCCTGAGTCACGGTGGTCGTCTGGTCATTGTTGGCGCCGGCCCGTCAGGCCGTGTCGCGCAGCAGGCAGCCGATGAGTATGCCCCGGGAAAAACGCCTGTCATCGCCATAACGGCGGGAGAGGAGGCGGGCAGCTACGAGCGCGGTGTCGCCGACCTGCAGGCCATCAAATTTGGTGAACAGGATATGATGCTGGCGGTCACCGTCAGCGGCAAAACACCGTGGGTCTGGGGCGCGATGCGCCATGCGTGGTCGTTGGGTTCCCCGGTCGCGGCTATTACGGATGACGCGCAAAGTGAAGCCGCGCAGCTGGCGAGCATGGTGATTGCCCCGGAGCTTGGCGCGGACGCGATCGCGGGTTATATCAATACCAAAGCCGGGATCGCACAAAAAATGATCCTGACCATGATAACCACCGGCCTGGCGGTTCGAACCGGACGCGTGTTCAGCAACCTGCGCGTGGATCTGGACGCCAGCAACACCAAATGGTCTGAACGACAAATTGCCATCGTCATGGAAGCGGGGGGATGCACCCGGTCAGCGGCGAAAGCCGCGCTGGAGAGCTGCAACCATAACTGTAAAACAGCGGTGCTGATGGTGCTGACAGGGCTGGATGCCTGGAAGGCGCATGAACTGCTGGCGCAGAACAACGGCTTTATTCGTCTGGCACTGCAGGAAGCTCCGTAACATTTCTCTGTTGAATAAAAAAAAGCCCGCGATGCGGGCTTTTATCATAGTGGGAAGTTAGAACTGGTACGTCATACCTACGCCAACGATGTCATCTGTAGAGATGCCGTTTGCTTCGTAGAAGCTTTCGTCGTTGTCCAGCATGTTGATTTTGTAATCAACATAGGTGGAGAAGTTTTTGTTAAAGTTGTAGGTCATACCGACGTCGATATAGTTAACCAGATCCATGTCGCCATGCTGGCCCTGTGGGTTACCCGCATTGCCAGGATAAGTCATGTCCTTGCCTTTGGAGTAAACCCATGCCAGGGACGGACGCAGGCCGAAGTCGAACTGGTATTGCGCTACGGCTTCAAAGTTCTGCGTCTCATCCGCAATCCCGGTATCGCCATATGGCGTCATATTACGGGTTTGCGCATACATCATCGCCAGATAAACGCTGTTGGCATCATATTTCGCGCCAACGGTCCACGCTTCCGCAGTCTTACCGCCGGCGAAACGTGCGCTGTCTTGTATACCCTTCGCTTCCTGCTCATTGGTACGGTCAGAAGAGGAGTAGGCCGCGCCTAAGGTCAGGCCAGACAGATCGCCGGAGAAATCATAGCTAGTGGACATACCGAAGCCGTCACCGTTCTGGAAACGCACGTCGTCATGACCGTTCTTGGTCCCTTCCTGATCTTCTGTTGCGTCCTGACCTTCGTTTGCCCCCTGATACTGCAGCGCAAAATTCAGACCCTCAACCAGGCCGAAGAAATCGGCATTACGGTAGGTCGCCACACCGTTTGCACGGCCGACCATGAAGTTGTCGGTCCATGTATAAGAATCGCCCCCAAATACGGGCAGCATATCGGTCCAGGCTTCAACATCATACACGACGCCGTAATTACGACCGTAATCGAACGAACCGTATTCGCCATATTTCAGGCCAGCGTACGCCAGACGGTTAAAAGAAGTATCACCGGCGTCTTCGGTGTTATTGGCGTAGGTTTTATATTCCCACTGGCCATAACCAATAACATCGTTAGTGATTTGTGTTTCGCCTTTGAAACCAATTTGTACATAGGTTTCATCGCCATCATCCCCAGGGTGATCAGAGAAGGTATGACGCGCATCGATCTTACCGTACAGATCAACTTTATTGCCGTTTTTGTTATACATTTCAGCTGCATGTGCTGCGCCAGCCATTAATAACGCGGGTACGAGAATTGCCAGAACTTTTCTTTTCATTATATATTCCCTTTAAAGATAATTAATATGAATATATGTAATCACTCTCTGTCATTACAGAATTGATACTATTCTACGCAATGTCATTTTGGTTCAAAAATAAATGTAATTAAAATCGTAGAAATATTGCAAAACATTTCTATTTGTCGCTTTATTTTTCTGGTGAATTAGAGTTTAGGATATATAGAAATAAATTATCATTAAGTATTTAGCGGCAATATTATTTAATATCTCCAATTGATATTAAATATATTTCCTCGGGAATGCAGGGTACACGCGTCCCTGTCAGGACAAGCCGTGATAGCGGCGGGGAAAGTTGCTATTGTAGCCGTTTTAACAACAGGACGTGATGATGGAACTTACGCAGTGGCAGTCTTGCTTTGAGCGTTGGCTCGATGAAAACCACGCGACCCACGACGCCGCGCATGATATTTCGCACTTTCGTCGTGTCTGGATGACGGCGCAAAAAATCATGGCGAACCAGGCGGTCGATTCACTGGTGGTACTGACCGCCTGTTATTTTCATGACATTGTCAGCCTGCCGAAAAACCATCCCCAACGCAGCCAGTCATCACGTCTGGCGGCCAGCAAGACGCTCGACATTCTGCGTCGCGATTTTCCGGATTTCGCCTCTGAACGCTATGCAGCCGTGGAGCATGCCATTGAAGCGCACAGTTTTAGCGCCGGTATCACGCCGCACAGTCTTGAAGCCAAAATTGTTCAGGATGCTGACCGGCTGGAAGCGCTTGGTGCTATTGGTCTTGCGCGCGTCTTTGCGGTATCGGGGGCGCTGGGCGTGGCGCTCTTTAACGCTGAAGACCCGTTTGCCGACGCGCGCACCCTTAATGACCGCGCCTTTGCCCTCGACCATTTTCAGACCAAGCTGCTGCGCTTGCCTGATACAATGCACACAGACGTGGGGCGCGAACTTGCGCAACATAACGCCGATTTTCTCATCCAGTTTATGGCGAAATTAAGTGCCGAATTACAGGGCGACTGCCTGGGGCTGGATAGCCAGGTGCTGAGCCGCTTCCGTCGCAGTTTGAGCGAGTGAACTGTGGTAATCTGTTTCCAGTCTTTATTCTCCGGTTAAAAGAATGCAGGAAAATCGATCAGTGAGTGAGCCCGCGCCAGAGCAGGCTGAGAAATCAACGGCAACGGTGCAGGCTTTATTGCGCCAGCTGCTGGATATCTATGATGCTAAAACGCTGGCGAATCAGCTGGTGGCGCACGGTGAGAGCCACTGGAGCCCGGCAATCCTGAAGAGACTGCTGACCAGCGAGCGGGCAGGGCAGCGTCTGAGTGAGGGCGAGTTTCGTTACCTGCAAAACCTGCTTCCGCGTCCTTCAGCTACGCACCCGAACTATGCCTTCCGTTTTATCGATCTGTTTGCCGGCATTGGCGGCATTCGACACGGGTTTGAGGCCATTGGCGGGCAGTGTGTGTTTACCAGCGAGTGGAACAAACATGCGGTCCGTACCTACAAAGCCAACTGGTACTGCGATCCCCATGAACACCGTTTCAACGCCGATATCCGTGATGTTACGCTGAGCCACAAAAGCGGCGTGAGTGATGAAGAGGCGGCTGAGCACATTCGCCAGTCAATTCCGGCCCATGATGTCCTGCTGGCGGGTTTCCCGTGCCAGCCTTTCTCGCTGGCCGGCGTGTCGAAAAAGAATGCCCTCGGACGCGCCCACGGTTTTGCCTGCGATACGCAAGGCACGCTGTTCTTTGATGTTGTCCGCATTATCGACGCCCGTCGACCGGCGATTTTCGTGCTGGAGAACGTCAAGAATCTCAAGAGCCATGACGGCGGAAAGACCTTCCGCATTATCATGCAAACGCTCGATGAGCTGGGGTATGACGTAGCGGACGCTCAGCATATGGGCGCGGATGACCCGAAAATCATCGACGGTAAACATTTCCTGCCGCAGCACCGCGAACGCATTGTGCTGGTTGGTTTTCGCCGCGATCTCAACCTGAAGGGGGATTTTACCCTGCGGGATATTCCCTCTTTATATCCTGCGCGTCGCCCAACCGTGGCCGACCTGCTGGAACCTGTCGTCGACGCGAAATTTATCCTCACCCCGGTGCTGTGGAAATACCTTTACCGCTATGCGAAAAAACACCAGGCCAAAGGCAACGGTTTTGGCTTCGGGATGGTTAATCCGAACGATCCGCACTGTGTGACGCGCACGTTGTCCGCTCGCTACTATAAAGATGGCGCAGAGATCCTGATCGACCGGGGCTGGGACAAAGCGCTGGGGGAGAAAGATTTTGACGATCCCGATAACCAGCGTCACCGTCCGCGCCGCTTAACGCCGCGTGAATGCGCTCGGCTGATGGGGTTTGAGACCCCGCAGGGGTACACCTTCCGCATTCCGGTGTCGGACACCCAGGCTTATCGGCAGTTTGGTAACTCGGTGGTCGTTCCCGCGTTTGCGGCGGTGGCAAAACTGCTGGCCTCCCGCATCAGACAGGCCGTGGCGTTACGTGAGAGTGAGGCCGTCAATGACGGATGTTCACGATAAGGCGACGCGCAGTAAAAACATGCGTGCCATCGGCACGCGTGATACCGCCATTGAAAAGCGGCTAGCCGGGCTGCTGACCGAGGCGGGGTTTGATTTCCGCGTGCAGGATGCCGCGCTTGCGGGCCGTCCGGATTTCGTTATCGATGCGTATCAATGCATCATCTTTACCCACGGCTGTTTCTGGCATCACCACGACTGCTACCTGTTTAAGGTTCCCGCGACGCGTACGGATTTCTGGCTGGAGAAGATTGGCAAGAACGTCGCGCGGGACAACCGTGACCTTAGCACGCTTCTCGCGCAGGGCTGGCGGGTGTTGATTGTCTGGGAGTGCGCGCTGCGCGGCAGATTAAGACGTAACGATGCCGACCTGACAGAACGGCTGGAAGAGTGGATCTGCGGCGGCGGGCAGGCCGCGCAGATCGACACCCAGGGTATTCACCCGCTTACGGCTTCTCCACCTCACACGGCGTAACAACCGGCTTCGCAGGAAGCAGATATTTCCCCAGCGTTACCAGCACAACGGCAAAGACAATCACGCCCAGCGCCAGCCATTCCACGGGAGATAACGTTTCGCCCGCAAAGCTGGTGCCCAGCAGTACGGCAACCACCGGGTTCACGTAAGCGTAGCTGGTCGCGATCGCCGGCGAGACATTGCGGATCAAGAACATATAGGCGTTAATGGCGATGACAGAGCCAAATAGAGCCAGGTAACCCACGGCCAGGAAGCCCGAAAGGTCCGGCATGGCTGTCAGTTTTTCGCCCGTCAGCGTTGAGGCAATCAGCAGCACAATTCCCGCCGCGAGCATCTCAATCGCGCCCGCCATCATGCCGGTCGGTAGCTCAATTCGTGAACCGTATACCGACCCAAATGCCCAGCTCATGGAGCCGATCAGGATAATCACTGCGCCCCATGGATTTCCGCTCAGGTTACCGCCGCTGTTGAGCAGGATGATCCCGGCAAGCCCGATCCCAATCCCTACCCATTCGAGCTTGCGGGTGCGGAGGCCGAAAAGACGGCTAAAGCACAGGGTAAACAGCGGGACGGTCGCGACCACGACGGCGGCAATTCCGGACGGCACGTTCTGGTGCTCGGCGACCGTCACAAACCCATTCCCTATGGCCAGTAGCAGCAGGCCAATCAGAGCGGCATTGAGCATCGGGCGAAGCGGAGGCAGCTTATGGCCCCGTAACAGCAGGAAGGCCATCAGTAACACGCCCGCCGAGAGAAAGCGTACGCCCGCCATCATGAGCGGCGGCCAGCTCTCCACGCCGATACGAATGACAAAGTAGGTGGAACCCCAGATGATATACAGCGAAAAAAGTGCCCCAATGAGCGGTAGCAGTTGCCGGAAACGCATAATCCCTCGCGACAAAATGAAAAGGTCGCTGACAGTAAACGCCAAAACTATCGGCCTGGCGAGCGCTTTAATTGTGTAGTTGATGTGAATTTTTTGTTGACGCGAGGTGCCTGTTTCCGGGTTTACACTTTTGCTCCATACTATTCACTTAATTACCAAAAAAAGAAGGAATGAGATTTTGGCAGGAAGTAGCTTATTAACATTACTGGATGATATTGCCACCTTACTGGATGACATTTCGGTGATGGGGAAACTGGCGGCGAAGAAAACCGCCGGGGTTCTGGGAGACGATTTATCGCTCAACGCCCAGCAGGTGAGCGGCGTTCGGGCCAACCGTGAATTACCGGTGGTATGGGGCGTAGCGAAGGGTTCATTCCTGAATAAGGTGATCCTGGTGCCGCTTGCGCTGCTGATCAGCGCGTTTATCCCTTGGGCGATCACGCCGTTGCTGATGATTGGCGGCGCATTTTTATGCTTCGAAGGCGCTGAGAAAATCCTGCACTCGTTCGCCGCACGTAAGAACAGCGACACGCCGGAAATGCGCCAGCAGCGTCTTGAGGCGCTGGCCGCGCAGGATCCTAAAACCTTCGAGCGTGATAAGGTGAAAGGTGCCATTCGTACCGACTTTATTCTGTCGGCGGAGATCGTGGCCATTACGTTAGGTATTGTCTCTGAAGCACCGCTTCTGAACCAGGTCCTGATCCTCTCCGGGATCGCCATTCTGGTCACGGTGGGGGTGTACGGGCTGGTGGGGCTTATCGTTAAGCTGGATGATATCGGCTACTGGCTGGAAGAAAAATCGAGCGCTATCGCCAAAGGTATCGGTAAAAGCCTGCTGGTGACCGCGCCCTGGCTGATGAAGAGCCTGTCAGTGGTTGGTACGCTGGCGATGTTCCTTGTCGGAGGCGGTATTGTGGTTCACGGTATCGCGCCGCTGCATCATGCTATTGAACATTTCGCCTCGGCGCAGGGCAGCATAGTGGCGGCAATTCTGCCCACGCTGCTTAATCTTGTGCTGGGCTTTATCATTGGCATTATCGTGGTTGGGGCCGTAAAACTGGTCGAAAAAATCCGCGGAACGTCGCACTAATTGTTACCTGTTGCGGGGTGCAAAAAGATCATTCCTCGTCTAAATTGAAAACGTTTCACCCTGATACAGGAGGCAGGTATGGTCTTTTTGGTCAGTGATGAAGTTAAGCCTAAGAAGGGCGGCCCACGTATGATTGTCACCGGGTATTCCAGCGGTATGGTGGAATGCCGGTGGCACGACGGTTATAGCATCAAGCGGGAAGCGTTCCGTGAAGATGAGCTTCAGCCGGGAGACGGGCAGCGCAAGCGAGACAAGGCTTAATGACATAACGCCCGGCTTTGCCGGGCGTTTTTACCTTCCGTATCCGGCGTCGGGCAGTAATCAGGGAGTGTGTGTGCAGCGCGAGACCTTTGTTGTAAGACGATCTTTTCTGCAATGGCTGCATATGCGTAGCAATCCGGGGTTGATTGTTAATCTCTGTTTTCTCATCGTACTGATATTTTCCACGCTCCTGACCTGGCGAGAGGTGGTGGTACTGGAAGATGCGTATATCTCCAGCCAGCGTAATCATCTGGAAACGGTAGCCACTTCGCTGGACCGGCAGTTACAGTACAGCGTGGATAAAATGCTGTTTTTCCGCAAAAGCATGCGTGATGCCATCCAGACGCCGCTGGCCTTTGATGTCCTGTATGAAGCGATTTCACGCTTTAACGCCTTTCGCACGCGCCCCAGCTGGCAGCTCGCCGTTGATAAAAAACGCACTCTCCCTATTAACGGCGTGTCGGATGCGTTCGTCGAAAAAACCACGCTGTTGAATCGTGACCCTGAGCGTATCAGCAATGAAATTTCTGCCGCCCTCGAAGTGGGGTATTTACTCCGACTGGCGTCCTCGGTGGGGCAAAGTGAAGAGCGGGTTATCTATGCGTCACGCGCCGGGTTTTACCTCGCGACGGACACGCCTGAACAGACGAGTGATATTAGCCAGCGCTATTACTATCTGGTTACCCAGCCGTGGTTTACCCAGCAGTCTGAACGTAACAATCGCGCTCGCGCGGTGCGCTGGTTTATCTCCAGCCCGTCACCCTGGACCGGTGGTGAACGGATGATCACGGCCAGCGTGCCGATCTATTTTGACCATTACTGGTATGGCGTTGTGGCGATGGATTTCTCATTGAAGACCATGAAACATCTGCTGGAAGAGGCAACGCAAGAGCGTACAGAGGGGGAATATCAGCTGTACGACACCCGGCTGAATATGATTGCCACGTCAGAAGAGGCCGGGAGCCTGGTGAACCGGTTTGACGAACGCGAAACGGCGCAGATAGCACACGCAATCGAGAACGATACCGGCGGGGGGATCCGCCTCGGAAGCCGCTTTATCAGCTGGGAGCGGCTCGATCACTTCGATGGTGTGATTTTACGCGTTCATACCCTGCATGAAGGCGTGAAGGGGGACTTCGGCAGTATCAGTATCGTGCTGGCGCTGCTCTGGGCACTCTTCACCGCCATGCTTCTTATCTCGTGGCTGGTTATCCGTCGGATGGTCAGCAATATGTACACGCTTCAGCACTCTTTGCAGTGGCAGGCCTGGCACGATCCGCTCACCCGCCTGAATAACCGTGGTGCCCTGTTTGAGCGTGCCAAAATGCTGTCGGAAAAATGTCGGCAGCAGTCGCTGCCGTTCTCTGTGATTCAAATCGATCTCGACCATTTTAAAAGCATTAACGATCGCTTTGGCCATCAGGCCGGGGACAAAGTGCTTTCCCATGCCGCGGGCCTGATTGGCAGCGCACTGCGCAAGAATGATGTTGCCGGACGCGTGGGTGGGGAAGAGTTCTGCGTGGTACTGCCCGGCAGCGGGCTTGAAGAGGCGAGGGGGATTGCGGAACGCATTCGCTCACGCATCAACAGTAAAGAGATCCTGGTGAAAAAGAGTACCACCGTGCGTATCAGTGCCTCACTGGGGGTAAGTAGCGCCCAGGAAAAGGACAATTACGATTTCGAACAGCTGCAGTCAGTGGCGGATGCCCGGTTGTATCAGGCCAAGCAGTGCGGGCGCAACCGGGTGTTCTGGCACGATCAGGATAAGAAGTGATCCAGCCCCTCCTGCCAGCCCGCGGGTCCGGGCTGTTGCGTGTGGTACACCCGGGCGGGGTTATCGTCACGTAACGTGATGCCCTGCCGGTTAATGCCCTTAATCACCACGGCGTAGTCTACGCTGTCCAGCAGCGGGGCATCATTTGGACCATCGCCGAGCCCCAGGGTGACCGGCACAATGCCTTCCCGCGCACGGTACTGCTCAATCAGCCAGTCAACCGCAACGTCTTTACCGCAGCGAGCATCCAGAACATGCCAGAAGCGGGCTCCCTGCAGGCATTTCAGGCCGCACTGCGCCAGCGCCTCGTCAAATTGCGCCATTTTTTCATCGCTGTCGCGCCAGATAAGCGTGACTGAGGCTTCGTGTCGGCGCGCGAGGGTCGAACGATAGCGCGTCAGCCCCGTCCACTCGCTGATAACCCGTTCGTCGACGTCATCAAAGGTGGTGAATTTAAAGCCCCGCTGCTGGCGAATCTGGTCGATCAGCGGGCGAATGTCGCGGTGCGTCATCCCCCTGATGTGGCGTTGACCTGTCTCCCAGCGCACGTCGGGCTGAATCACCGCGCCATTCTCAGCTATCAAGGGTAACCCCTCCAGACCCAGATCCTGCTGGATATCCAGCATTTCTGCGGCGGTCTTGCTGCTGCAGAGAATAACCGGCACCTGGTTATCCTGGAGGGTGTCCAGCCAGGGCATGGCCGGTTGCCACTCGTACGTATGAATATCGAGCAACGAGCCGTCGAGATCGGAAAAGATCAGCAGGCTATCCTGCAGTGAAGGCATAACGACTCCTGATAACTGACAAACTGCCACCTAAGAATATTCCTAAAAAAATTCCTGATGCTTAAGTGAGGCAAAAGGGCATCCCGCCTGCCAAACCCGCATGCGGCGCATGTTGTCCCTCATAACTAAATTTATTATGTACCAAATATTATATTCGCCATGAGAATATATGCTTGTCATACAAAATGGTTGAGGATAGTGTTTTGTGTACATCAGATTTCCTGGTGTAACGAATTTTCAAGTGCTTCTTGCATAAGCAAGTTTTGATCCCGGCCATCCCCATGACCGGGATTTTTTTCGTCCTAACGATTTGCTTCAGACACGCTAAAATCGTGTATATCAAGCTCGAAGGCCTCCGCCAGTTCACGGTAGGTGTGATAATCCCTTCCGTTCACAATGACCCTGTCGGAATTGTCGTCTGAACGACGGACTTCTGACTCACTGATCTCATTAATGGCGGCCAGCAGGGCATCGACATCCACCTCAACCTCGCGTTTGATGGTGTCGCTGTACTCTTTGTCGGTCTTCATTACGGGGTACCTCATTTTGCCGTCTCCAACCGTAAGTATAGACTGCGCACAAAAACGCCATTCACACCGGGCAGCGATGCCAGTTAAGGCGTTTTGTTCTACACTGGCTCAAAACCAGAGGAGGAACGTATGAAGGTCAACGATCGGGTAACCGTTAAAACGGACGGTGGGCCACGCCGCCCGGGTGTGGTCCTGGCAATTGAAGAGTTTAGTGAAGGCACGATGTACCTGGTATCACTTGAAGACTACCCGCTCGGCATCTGGTTTTTTAACGAACTGGGACACCCGGATGGCATCTTTGTAGAGAAAGCGCAATAGCATGGCGTCGGGTGGCGACTGGCGCGCCCGACACTGTCCACAGAAGCAAAAATCTCTGGCCAGGCCAGAGATCAAAGGTAGGGTGCAAAGGGTTTTTTTAGCGACTAACGCATGTTGACGAAAATCCCGTTCGTCACATTATCGGTGAGGCGTACCACGTGATAGATCACTTGCTTATTATGCGTTTTAATTTTCCTTTTAATATTTCCTTTATGTGACGAAACGGTTTTGGCTTTAATATTCATCTGGTCTGAGATCTGAATAGTCCCTTGCCCTGCCATCCACATTCGCAGCATGCTTGATTCAGTCCTGCTTAATGATAGGGTGGGTAAGTTAACCGCTCCTACATTTTTAACTTCTTTATTCAAATAATCACCCAGAATGTCATCCAGCGACTCTGGTTTAATCGATTTAGAACTGATCAATAAATTTTTACGAACCAACAAATACTCATCGAAATGGATATTCGCGATCGCCATAAAAACAATAAACAGGGTTTTTGGATGCTGATTAATGATTTGCTTAATGTGCTGACTGTTGGCTGGATCGTGAATGAAACAGTCCTCATTAATAAACACCACGCCTGGTTTAAGTTCGTCACAAGCGGCTGCGAGTTCGTCAACGGTGTGTGCATCGTTGATGTCTCTCTTTCTTACCCCTCTGCTTGCCAGGTACCCGGTTAACCCTAGCCGGGTGTAGCTGCATAAATCCATAATGATCGTTGACATGGCATACCCTCACTCAATGCGTAACGATAATTCACCATCTGCCTGAGAGCTCATAACAGCCATACGGGATGGAAAAAATTAATAAACCTGTGAGCATGACAAAGACTTTCAGGCGGACTCACTATCCCGTAAAGTTACGTATAATTTGCCAGGAATCTTCTTAAAGTAAAGTAAATATTAAGTATTGTGAGGTGGTTAGAAACAATTAAACCGCGTCAGATATATCCTGGAAGATGTTTTTCACGTTTTATTTTAGGAATATCCTCAGAAAGACAATATCAACTGTGAGGACTATTATTTACGCGGTAGCTCACTGACAATATCTGCTAACAGATTGAATATCTCGCCGAATAAGTGCTCACAGAAGGGGGCGATAAGGGGCATCAGTAATGACATTAATAAAATACCGACCGTCAGCGTCAGCGGAAAACCAATGACGAACACCGAGAGCTGCGGTGCCATTCGGTTGAGTAAGCCTAAGGCGAGGTTCACGGTCAGCAGCAGGGTGATGATCGGCAGCGCCAGCATCAGGCCGTTCAGGAAAACAAGCCCGGCCGCACGCGTAAGCGCCAGAAACGCGTTGCTGTTCACCGGGTTTTCCCCAATCGGCAACGTATGGAAAGTATCCACCAGCATGGAGATGAGCCACAGATGGCCGTTGAACGACAGGAACAGCAGCATGGCGAGCAGATCGATAATGCGCGCCAGCACCGGCATGTTGAGGTGGCTACCGGGATCCACAAACGTGGCGAATGATAAACCCATTTGCAGGCCAATCAGTTCGCCGGCGGTCCGCACGGCCGCGAAGGCAAGCTGCATGGTAAAGCCTACGGCTACGCCAATCATCACCTGTTGCAGTGCAACCCACACCGCTTTCGCCGAGAAGATCGGAATATCCACGGGCGGGAGAGAAGGGGCGACGATAATGGTGATGATGATGCCCAGCCCCACTTTGACGCGCTTGGGTATCGTTTTCTCACTGAGAATGGGGGCCGTTGTAATCAGCGCCAGGATACGCAGCATCGGCCAGAAATAGACGCCAAGCCATTGAACCCACTGGTCACTGGTGAAGTGCAGCATCGTCGGGTCAGCCGATGATGTACGGCAGATTGGTAAACAGGTTGCGCATATAGTCCAGCAACAGGTTCAGCATCCACGGCCCGGCAACGATAATCGCCACGAACACGGCGATGATTTTTGGGATAAATGACAGCGTCATTTCGTTAATCTGCGTGGCGGCCTGCAGGATACTGATAATCAGACCGGTCACCAGCGCGACAAGCAGTAACGGCGCGGCAACGGCTATCGCGATTTTCATCGCTTCCGTGCCCATCATCATGACCGATTCTGGCGTCATTACGGCTCCTTAACTGTAGAAACTCTGCGCCAGCGAACTGACCAGCAGTTGCCAGCCATCGACCAGGACAAAGAGCATGATCTTAAAGGGCAGGGCAATGGTGGCCGGGGGCACCATCATCATCCCGAGCGCCATCAGAACGCTGGCGATCACCAGATCGATAATCAGGAACGGAATAAAGATGGTAAAGCCAATCTGAAAGGCCGTTTTCAGCTCACTGGTGACATACGCAGGCAGCAGAATACGCATCGGAACGGCTTCCGGTCCCTGAAGCTCGCCGGTATTGGACAGGCGGGCGAAGAGTGCCAGGTCCGCTTCCCGGGTCTGGCGGAGCATGAACTCCCGCAGCGGCTGAGCCCCTTTATCGAGCGCCTCCTGCATGGAGATTTTATCTTCGCTAAACGGCCGGTATGCGTCGGTATAAATCTTGTCGATAACCGGCGACATAATGAAAAAGGTTAAAAACAGCGCCAGACCCAGCAGTACCTGGTTAGGCGGCGCGGACGGGGTGCCCAGCGCATTGCGCAGCAGGCCAAAGACGATGATGATTCGGGTGAAGCTGGTCATCATCAGCAGGATCGCCGGAATAAACGTCAGCGAGGTGATGAAAACCAGCGTCTGCACCGGCAGAGACCAGCTTTGCCCGCCGCCTGCAAGAGGGGTTGAGACCAGACCGGGCAGTTGCGCGTAAACCGCAGGGGCAAACAGGCCGACGCCCACAAGCGTAAGGGATAACAAACGGCGCATCAGGATCTCCCGGAACGCTTAAGCAAACTCTTCATGACGGACTGAAAATCCGCAGGGACTTCTGCGCGCTCGTCACCCGTTGCCGGGGCTGGCGGCAGTTTATGCAAGACGTTGATGCTGGAGGCAGTCACGCCCAGCACCAGCCGTGCATCTTCCACATCGACAACGACCACGCGCTCGCGTGGCCCCAGTGTCGTGCTGGCGCTGACCTTCAGACCGCGGGTGCCGGCGGTTTTACCCGCCAGGCCGAAGCGCTTCGCCAGCCATGCGGCGATAAGAATAAAGGCAATAATACCGAGCAACGCGCCACTCACCTGGAGCAGCGGAGAGCCGGGAACGGCAGAGGGCTGTGATATTGTTGCCTGGGTTTTCATGCTTAACGGCTCAGACGACGCATACGCTCAGATGGCGTAATAATGTCGGTGATGCGCACGCCGTATTTATCGGCAACCACCACGACTTCACCCTGGGCAATGAGATAACCGTTGATCAGAATATCCAGCGGTTCGCCGGCGAGCCCGTCAAGGGCCACCACGGAACCCTGCGTCAGACGCAGCAGCTCTTTAATTGTCATGCGGGTACGGCCCAGTTCCACGGTCAGCTTAACCGGGATATCCATAATCAGATCAATATCCTGCAGCGTACCGCTGACATCGCCGCCGCCGAGCTGCTGGAACACAGCATCCGCTGCACTTTTGGCCGGAGTCGTTTTTTGCTCGTTTAACGCGTCAGCCCACAGATCGTCCAGTGCTCCGCTGTTTTCATCGGACGGATTGTTCATGTCACTCATTTGGGCTGTTCCTCATTCAGCGAATTCAATATCGGGTTGATCAAGTGCTCAACGCGTAACGCATACTGACCGTTAATTGTGCCGTACTGACTTGTCAGCACGGGGACACCATCCACATGGGCAATAATGCGGTCGGGTTTTTCTATCGGCAAAACATCGCCGGGTTGTAATTTCAGGATCTGGGATAAGCGCAGCGGGATATCCGCGAAGCTCGCCACCAGCTCAAGCTGAGAATGCTGAACCTGACGCACCAGGTTTTCACGCCAGTTCTGATCTTCGTTGCGTGAGTTCTCCAGCGGCGGGTTGACCAGCAGTTCACGCAACGGTTCGATCATGCTGAACGGCAGGCAGATGTTGAACTCACCGGTCAGGTTACCTATTTCCACATGGAACGGGGTATTCACGACGATATCGTTCGGGGAGGTGGTGATATTGGTAAATTTCACCTGCATCTCAGAACGTACGTACTCCACTTCCAGTGGGTTAATCGCTTTCCACGCGTCGCTGTAAGATTCCAGCGCCAGCTTCAGCATGCGGTTGATGACGCGCTGCTCGGTGTGGGTAAATTCACGCCCTTCCACTTTGGTCGGGAAACGCCCGTCGCCACCAAAAAGGTTATCCACCGCAATGAACACCAGGCTTGGCGAAAACACCACTAGACCTGTGCCGCGCAGCGGTTTCAGGTGGATCAGGTTAAGGTTCGTTGGCACCGGCAGGTTGCGGGCAAACTCATGATACGGCTGGATGCGGATCGCACCGACCGTGATATCCGGGCTACGACGCAGCAGGTTAAACAGCCCCATACGGAACTGACGTGCAAAACGTTCGTTAATGATCTCCAGCGCCTGCAGACGTTCACGTACTACGCGGCGCTGGGTATTGGGATCATAAGGACGAATATCGCTATCGCCGCCAATACCCGGTTGCGGATCATCGTTCTTATCGCTGTCGCCGTTAAGAAGCGCGTCGATTTCTGCCTGAGAAAGAATACTGTCGCCCATGTCGTTACCGCAGTATGAAGGCTGTATACAGAACGTCAGTGACTTCCTGCTTGGGTTGACCGTTTACCAGCGGGGTCGCCAGCGTCTGTTTAATGGCGTCGACCAGCTTTTGCTTACCGTCATCGGTAGCAAGTGTAGAGGCGTCCTGACGAGAGAACAGCAGCAGCAGACGGCTACGCACTTCAGGAAGATAATCATTCAGGCGCGCACGCGTGGCTTCATCTTTCAGGCGTAACGTAATACCCACATACAGCACACGATCCGCATCACCCAGATTCACGGTGAAGGTATCCAGTGGGAAGAATACCGGTGCCGGCGGAGGAGGCGGTTCGGCTTTGGCCGCAGCGGTAGAAGGTTCCTGCTGCATACGCCAGTAACTATAGCCCGCGGTAGCGCAGGCGGCGAGCGTGATTAACACCAGCAGCGGGATCCAGATGGAACGCTTGCTTTTTTTGGTGATCGCGGAGTCAGTCATCTGATACGAGCTTCCTGTTTCGGTACAGCATAATAAGGTGATTATCCCGTGTCCTGCTGTCGTCAAAGCGTGGAAAAGACGGGGATAATCACGCTACCTCTGGCGTTTAGGCAAAGATGTCTACGGCACTGTTGCCACGCGCCGCGGATTGCAGGGCGGCAGGGGCAGGCAGTAACTCATCGCTCTCCTCATTAAAACCGCCGGTATTACCGGAACGTGAAGCCTGTTGCTGCTGTTGAGAGGAGGACTGCTGCTGTCCGGCAAAGCTCTCGCTGCTGACACTGCTTTGCGCGAGCTGAATGCCACTCTCAGCAAGCGACGTGCGCAGGACCGGCAGTGCAGCTTCCAGGGCCGCACGCACGTGGCTGTGCGCCGACACCATTTGCAGTTGTGCCTGGTTATCATCCAGTTTCAGGGTAATCTGGACCTGGCCCAGATCTTCCGGGTGCAGACGCAACTCTGCGGTCTGCTGGCCCTGTTTCGTGAACAACGTAATGTGCTGACTCAGGGATTGCTGCCACTCCTGGGTTCCCAGCGGCTGGCTCAATACCGGTGCCGTGGCAACGGTTGCGGCAGCGTGGCTGGTGACGTTGCTGGAAATGACGGGCGTAAGCGTTGCGGTCGGGGCTGTTGAAGAGGGTGAACTGGCGAGATCCTGCTTCTCAGCGGCGGCGGCCACGATCGGGGTCGCCGGTGCGTTGACCGGTTGAGACGGATCGGCGTTTTGCGCCTGCGCCTGATAAGTCGACGCTTGTTGCGCTTTTTCATGGCCCGCCAGCAGGGTGCTCATGGACTGTTGACCTGCACCATTTTGCGAAAGCGCGGCAGCGTTCAGCGTTGATTTCGCCGTCAGGCCATTGCCTGTCGCGCCAGAGGCCACCGGCGTTGCCGTCTGCTGGTGGGGCAGCATCGCCATCAGCGCGCTCAACCCTGCCAGCTCTTCTTCGCTCAGCTCGCTTTTGCTGTCATCCTGCGTTTTCACCGCGCTCAGGGTCTTCAGGGCATCACCTTTTGAAACCGGCACCAGCCCGGAAACAAGGGTTTCCAGCGGGGTGGCTGCTGTCGGTTCATCGCCTGTCAGGGCTGGTTGACGCGAGAGCAGGTTGGCTATTTTGGCCTGCAGGGTGTTCTCCCCCCCGGCTTCCTGAGCAACTTTTGACAGCTTACTGCCGGCTGCTTTCAGGTCAGCCAGCGTCAGCGGCGCATCGTTGCTATGGCCTGTTGCGTCAGTCAGGGCGCCTGCCAGCAGAGAAAGAAAGTCTTGTGCACCGTCGGTGCCTTTCCCTGTTTGCATGCCGCCCGACAGGTCGCTGTCGGTCATCAGCAGTTGTTGCAATGTGATCATTCCGGTTTCCTCATTGATGCGCGCTGGGCAAACTCATCCATTTTCTTCTGATCCAGACGGTTTTCCGCCAGGGTCGTTGCCGCGATCTGTCGGTCCTGTAAGGTCTGCCAGGCCTGCAGTCGCTGCTTTTTCTCGCGCCAGAAATTCAGCGCGGTGTCGACTTTCTGGGTCCACTGGTTAAGCTGCTGGCGATGCTGTTCAATCGCCTTTTCCAGCGTCTGAATAAACTGCTGATAGTTAATCCAGCGCTGGCTTCCAATGCCCTGTGTCATATCGGTATTGAGGTTGGTGCGATATTCATGCTGATAGTCGATTAACATCTTCAACTGCTCTTCAGCCTGCTGGCACCCGCGTCGCATTGCGCCAAGCTGCAATGCGGCATCATCAACTTCTTTCTCAGCCAGATCTTTCAGCGTTGATAACGCGCTGTTTTGCGCCATGACCTTCGCCCTCCACCTGTGTTACACCTGCGGGAAAATCAGCTCCAGTGCCTGGAGTGAGTCTTCCCAGTCGGCGCGTTCAAAAATACCTTGTTGCAAAAACGCCTCCAGCTGCGGCCACAGGCTAATCGCTTTGTCGAGCATCGGGTCGCTGCCTTTGGCATACGCCCCCACGCTCACCAGATCGCGGTTGCGCTGGAAGCTGGAGAGGAGTTGTTTGAAGTTACGCACGCGGGCGTAGTGCTTCTCTGTGATCAATGCCGTCATTGCACGGCTGATTGATGCTTCGATATCAATTGCCGGGTAGTGGCCGGCTTCGGCCAGACGGCGCGATAACACAATATGACCGTCGAGGATCGCACGCGCGGAGTCGGCAATCGGGTCCTGCTGGTCATCGCCTTCGGTCAGAACCGTATAAAAAGCGGTGATTGAGCCGCCGCCGCTGATGCCGTTTCCTGCACGTTCGACCAGCGCCGGGAGCTTGGCAAAGACCGAAGGCGGATAACCTTTGGTCGCCGGAGGTTCTCCGATGGCGAGAGCGATTTCACGCTGCGCCATCGCATAGCGGGTCAGGGAGTCCATAATCAGCAGCACGTGCTGGCCGCGGTCACGGAAATCTTCCGCGATACGGGTGGCATACGCAGCACCCTGCATACGCAGTAACGGTGAGACATCCGCCGGTGCGGCGATGACCACCGAGCGGGCACGGCCTTCTGCACCGAGAATGTTTTCAATAAAGTCTTTTACTTCGCGACCACGTTCACCGATCAGACCCACGACGATGACATCGGCCTGGGTGTAGCGTGCCATCATGCCAAGCAGGACGGATTTACCCACCCCTGAGCCGGCAAACAGGCCCATACGCTGCCCGCGGCCTACGGTCAGCAGGGCGTTAATCGGGCGCACGCCGGTGTCGAGGACATGTTCGATGGCGGTACGCTGAAGGGGGTTAAACGGCTGGGTGATCAGCGCGCCGGTTTCGGTGGTATCCGGCGAGGGCAGGCCGTCCAGCGGTTTACCGCTTCCGTCCAGAACGCGGCCAAGCAGGGCAGGGCCAAGCGGGAGCTGTTTCCCGCTTTGCAGTCCATCGCCGCTGATGTTTTTCGCATACACGCGCGCACCGGGCAGAATACCTTCAACTTCTTCAAGGGGCATCAGGAACAGGCGTTGGCCGTTAAAACCGACGACTTCGCTCTCAACTTCACGCGTCTCTTGTCCATCCTGACGCTCAATCACGCAGGTGGCTCCCAGCGGAAGCTGCAGGCCAGTGGCTTCCAGCACCAGGCCGGTGGCACGCGTGAGTCGTCCGTAACGGCGAACGGACGGCAGCTGCGTCATCTTCGCTTCAAAATTATCGAGCGTGTTGAGCCAGCGGGTGAGGCGTGCAGTCATCAGACGACTCCCGGTGCTGCCAGGCGGCACAGTTCCTGCCAGCGGGTCGCAACGCTGGCATCCAGGTCGCCTTCATCGGCAGAGACCTTGCAGCCTCCGTGATGCAACGACGGGTCGCCGCGCAGACGCCAGCCGTGCAGGCTCAGCGTCGCGCCCAGACTCTCTTCCACGCGCTGGAGGTCGTCCGGATGCACGCGCAGCTGCGGTTTCCCACTGAACAGCGGCTCCTGCTGAAGCAGGCCCTGAATTTGTTTAATCAGCGCGGCGTTGTCCACCGCCGGCGCGTGGCCGATCACCTGACGGGCGGCTTCCAGCGCCATCTGCATCAGCCTTGAGGCAATGACGCTGTCCAGCGCATCCAGCGTGTGCTGAAACTCGCTGACCAGCTGCTGCATACGGGCGTGAAGTGGAGCCTGTTGCTGGCGCGCCTGTTCAATGCCGTGTTCTAACCCTTTGGCCAGACCTTCCTGATACCCCTGATCGTGGCCTTTCTGGCGTCCTTCGTTCAGGCCAGCCGTGTAGCCCTGCTCGTGGGCCTGCATCTGCAACTGGGCCAGCATCTGCGCGCGCTGCTCTTCTTCGCTCAGCTCAGGCTGCTCGACATCCGGGTCGCCCTCTTCGGGCGACAGCACGGCGGGTGTGAACTCTGACAGGGGAGGCGCCAGATCGTCGGGCGTCCAGCGCTTCCACGGCAGTTCATTAGACATAGGTGTCGTCTCCGCTGCCAATCACCATCTCGCCGGTTTCCGCCAGACGACGAACGATAAGCAGGATGGCTTTCTGTTCGTTTTCCACCTGAGACAGACGGACCGGGCCACGGTTGGCAAGGTCGTCGCGCAGGATATCTGCCGCACGCTGAGACATGTTGCGCAGGAACTTCTCGCGCAGCGGCTGCTCGGCACCTTTGAGGGCGATAAGCAGCGACTCGGAATCCACTTCCTGGAGCAGGCGCTGGATGCTGCGATCGTCCACTTCGACCAGGTTTTCGAACAGGAACATCTCGTCGATAATTTTCTGTGCCAGCTCGCCGTCGAATTCGCGAACGGCGGTAATGACCGCTTCTTCCTGCTGCGTTTTCATCAGGTTGATGATCTCTGCCGCCGTTCTCACGCCGCCCATTTTGCTGCGCTTGAGGTTCTGGCCATCGAGCAGGTTGTTCAGCACTTCGGTCAGCTCCGCCAGCGCGGCTGGCTGGACACCACCGAAGGTCGCGATACGCAGCATCACATCGTGACGCAGGCGCTCTTCGAACAACGCCAGAATATCGGCCGCCTGGCCACGTTTGAGGTGGACAAGAATGGTGGCGATAATCTGCGGGTGCTCGTCGCGGATAAGGTCGGCGGCACTCTGCGGCTCCATAAAGTTGAGCGTCTCGATACCGCTGGCGGTATCGCGCGTTTCCAGAATGTCTTCCAGCAGGCTGGCAGCACGCTCTTCGCCCAGCGCCTTGACCAGCACGGAGCGAAGATAGTCGTTGGCGTTGACGTTGAGCGCGGCAAACTGTTCGGCTTCCTGCTCAAATTCAGACAGCACTTCCGTCAGCTGTTTGTTAGAGATCTGGCGTACGTTTGCCATTGCCGCACTGAGAATCTGTACTTCGCGTTGCGAGAGGTGTTTGAACACCTCGGCCGCACGGTCTTCGCCAATGGTCATCAGCAGGATGACGCTTTTATCGGTGCCTGAAAGCGTGTTACTCATGTTCGTTACCCATCCACTGGCGGATGACCAGCGCCACGACGCGCGGATCGTTATCTGACATTTCGCGAATGCGCTGGCTCATGACCTCGGCGCCCATACGCTGGTTAGCACGGCGTTGCTGCATCTGTTCGTCTTTGCTGAGACGAACTTCAACCGCATCTTCCACTTCCTGACGGGTACTGACCTGTTCGCGCGCCGCTTTTTCAGCTTCAGCACGACGCTGGAGCTGAGGACGAATGCCCTTACGCCACAGCAGCCACGCGACAATCAGAACCAGCAGCCAGCGACCTGCGGACAGCAGCTGATCGATAAACGCCTGCTGTTGCCAGAACGGCAGTTCGCCACCTGACTCTTCAACCGAGTTGAACGGTGAGTTCACCACGTTGAGCGTGTCGCCGCGCTTCTCGGAGTAACCCATCGCTTCACGGGTCAGGTCTTCAATCTGTTTCATCTGCTCGGCGGTAAACGGCAACGGTTTACCATCCGCCAGCGTCTTGTAGTTCACCACCACCGCAACCGACAGACGCTGTACATCGCCCACGTTCAGTTTGGTGTGGCGGATAGTACGGTCCACTTCGTAGTTGGTGGTTTCGTTACGACTGCTGGTACGCGGACCGGCGGTGCTGGCTGTTGATGTGGTCTGCTGATTCGTTTGCTGACCATTCTGCTGATTAGCCGGTGGCGTTGAGATTGGCGCCGCGTTAGCCGGTGCTGGCTGGTTAGACAATGCGCCCGGCACACCGCCTGGGTATGCGCCGCCAACCTGTTCGTTTTCATTGACCTGACGAGAGCGCATTACCGCCTGAGCCGGGTTGCCATTCGGGCTGTATTGCTCTTCGGTCTGTTCTTTATTAGAGAAGTCAATTTGCGCGGTTACCTGTGCATGCACGTTGCTGTTACCGACGACCGGGCCAAGGATGGCTTCGATGCGACGCTGCACGCGACCTTCCACATCCGCGGCATATTTCAGCTGCGCGTCATTCAGATCGCGGCCTGCGGTATTGGACTGGGTCAGCAGATGACCACTTTGATCAACCAGCGTCACGTTACCCGGCGGGAGACCGGCAACGGCGCTGGAGACCAGATGGGTCACCGCGCTGATTTGTCCTTCATCCATTGCACGGCCAGGCTGGAGGTTAACGGTGACGGAGGCCGACGGGGATTTCTGCTCGCGGACAAACAGGGAGGGTTTAGGCATGGCCAGGTGCACACGGGCACTCTTCACCGGACCCAATGTTTCAATCGTACGGGCCAGCTCACCTTCCAGCGCACGCTGGTAGTTCACCTGCTCGCTGAACTGGCTGATACCGAATTTTTCCTGATCCAGCAGTTCAAAACCAACCGCACCGCCCTTTGGCAGTCCCTGTTGCGCCAGGCGCAGACGAAGTTCGTGCACCTTATCAGCCGGTACCTCCAGCGCACCGCCGTTATCCGCAAAGCGATAAGGGATGTTCATCTGGGTAAGCTGGGTGACGATGGCACCGCCATCCTGATCGGAAAGGTTACTGTAAAGCGTGCGGTAATCAGGGCTTTTCGCCCACAAGACCATCGCTACAAGGATCGCAATTGCGGCAGCGCCTGCCACGATCAACGGGATTTTAGGATTCGCGCGAAGGCGGTTCATCCACTCGAGTGATTTATTTTGTGGCGCTGTCGATGCTGTTGCACTCATTGCGCACCTCTTAAATCCTGGTGGTTTACGTTATTCGTGTAGAGAAACAAAACTGACTCCCGGGTCGGCAAACACGACAAAAGTTCCATATTGATGGCCCTGCCATTATTTGATGATTCAGGATTTTCTATGCGTCAAATAACCTGGTTTTTTCACGCTATTTACCGCCATTATCTTATTGACAAGCTGTTAGTCTTGACCCCGTAAAAAACCATTCAGGGGAGAGTCATGGCTATACAGGGTATTGAAGGGGTGATCAGTCAGTTGCAGGCAACGGCGATGACGGCCCGTAATCAGAATGTGGCAGAACAACCGAGCATCAGTTTTGCAGGACAACTGCACGCCGCGCTTGACCGTATCAGCGATACCCAGACCGCCGCACGTACTCAGGCGGAGAAGTTCACCCTCGGCGAGCCGGGCGTGGCACTGAATGATGTGATGACCGATTTGCAAAAAGCCTCGGTTTCCCTGCAGATGGGGATTCAGGTGCGTAACAAGCTTGTGTCTGCTTATCAGGAAGTGATGGGGATGCAGGTTTAAGCCCCGTCGATCTTCGCTGGCAGCCCAAGCGCTTTAATGCCACAATATTTTTTTCTTCGAATGCAGGAAAGATGATGAAAAAAATAGCAATTGCTGGCGCGCTGCTGGCACTGACCGGGTGCGTTCAGGTGGATAACTATCAGGAAGTGATCAAACACCCCGTCCCGGCGCATCTGGCAGGGTACTGGCAGTCAAAAGGGCCGCAGAGCAAAATGGTGAGCCCAGAGGCGATTGCCACGCTGGTGGTGACGGAGGAGGGCGATACGCTGGACTGCCGTCAGTGGCAGCGCGTGATCGCTGTACCGGGTAAAATCATGCTGCGTTCAGACAGTTATTATAACGTCACCCGCAAGCTGGATATTTATCCGCTGGAGCGCGATGGCTCTGTTCTTGAGTATGACGGTATGGAGCTACAGAAGGTCGATCGCCCGACGGTAGAGTGCGCAGATTATCTGAGCAAAAATCCGCTGGAGAGTAAACTTCCGTAGTGCATGTTGCCGGGTGGCAGCTTCGCCTGACCCGGCATTCAATTCACGTCAGATGCTTTTACAACTACAACGCATCCTCAATCACCCACACGCTGACGCTTCCACCTTTGCAGGTAAAGGTGCCTTCGCCATCCGCTGCGGTAGTGACCGTTTCTTCGCGATTGCCGAGAAAATCACGCCACGTTTTGTTGCCGTAGTTTTCACCCAGACAAATCACTTTCTCGCCGTCATCGCCATTCGACATCACCACCACACAGCCAGGATCGTCTTCGGTGCCGCTGCGGCTGAAGGCGATACAGTTTGGGTGATCGAAGAACAGCGTCTGCACGCCGTGGGCAAAACGCTGGCGGGCGAGGATCAGCTCGTGAAGCTGCTCGATGACCGGCATATCAATATGGTAGGTTTCGCCGTCACCGCCCGTATCGTCATAGCTGGCACCGAATAAATCCGGATAAAAGACGCTGGGCACTCCGTTTTCACGCAGCAGGATCAGGGCATAGGCCAGCGGTTTAAACCACGCTTCAACCGGCGCTTCCAGTGCCTGCAAAGGCTGAGTGTCATGGTTGGCAACCAGAGTTACTGCATGGAACGGATCGGCTTCGACCAGGGTGCCGGTAAAGATTTGGCTCATGTCGTATTCCCGACCCTGGCGCGATGCTTCGTGGAATTTCATCTGCAGGGGGGCATCGAACAGCATCGTCTTGCCATCGACCTGGTCAATATAGGCCTGCAGTTTATCCACTTCGTGGGACCAGTATTCCGCCACGATAAACAACGGTTGCGTTGCGACTTCCTGAACGTGCTCAATCCACTCCTTATAAAACCAGGCGGGAATGTGTTTGACGGCGTCCAGACGAAAACCGTCACAGCCAGTTTGTTCCATGACCCAGCGGGCCCAGTACTTGATTTCCTCGGTGACGGCATGGTTGCGAAAATCAATGTTTTCGCCCATCAGGTAATCAAAATTACCCATCTCATCATCAACCTGGTCGTTCCAGCCTTCACCGGTGTAGTCGTTGACGATTTTAAAAATGCCGTCTTCATCGGGGTTTTCAATATGGTCGACGCCGCTGAAGCATTTGTAATCCCAGATAAACTGCGAATATTGCCCGGCACGGGCAGGGAAGGTGTAGCGTGTCCAGGCTTCACACTCAATGATCTCATCGTCGATCTGCGTGCGATCCTGTTCGTTGACGCGCTGAACGCGGACGGGTTCTTTCTCGTCTGCGCCCATTTTGTGGTTAACCACCACGTCAAGGAGGACGGCGATCTCATTACTTTTGAGTGCGTCGATGGCCTCCAGCAGCTGAGCTTTGTCACCGTACTTGGTGGCGACGCTGCCTTTCTGGTCAAACTCACCGAGGTCGAAGAGATCGTAAGTGTCGTATCCAACCGAGTACCCGCCGGATGCGCCTTTACAGGCTGGCGGCAACCAGATCATATTGATGCCGATTTCATTAAGATTGGGGGCTAACGCCGTGACCTCTCGCCACAATTCACCGCCCGCAGGGTAATACCAGTGAAAACATTGTAACAGGGTGGGGTTTTTCATCGTCCGTGCTCCAGAAGCCGTTTGGCAGACTTCTGGAGTATGGATCAAGAATCGCTAATGTGAATTAATGATTCATCTCTCCGGGAAATAATATGTTGCCTGACAACTTCCCGTAGGTAACGTTAACGTTTTTTTGCTTGTTGGTTTGGGCAATAAGACCGCTCAACTCACTCATTCTTTCCTGCAACAAATCCTTGAGGAGGAGCTCATTCTGCAGCACCTGATTCAGTATCACCATCGCCTGATCCTGGATGTGTTTGCTGTCGGGCGGAAAAGGAGTCGTGCTGATCTCTTCAACCAGCGAAACGTATGCAACCTCCTGTTCGATAAGCTCATCCCATTTCCCGGATTGAGCAAGGCTCAGCATTGTATTGCTAAGCGCATAAAGAGCATGCCACTTTTTAAGGGATAAGCTGGAGTCGTTCATTAAAGTTAATCCTGCTTGGGAGTATAACCCGGGCCGATTTGCTTCCAGGCGTCGGAAATATTGAGCAGCAGAGCCTCGACTTCGGTAATAGCCTCGATGTCATTGCGCAGATTGGCATGTAACAAACGGCGTACCATATAGTCATAAAGCGCAGAAAGGTTGCGGGGGAGTTCTCCTCCCACATCCATATTTAACCCAGCCTTAAGGCCATTTTCGATAATATTAATGGCCTTAGACAGGGCCTCTCCTTTTGCCGGGATGTCCCCCTGCTCAAGGAAAAGGCGCGCCCGGATAAGCGCGCTATGGATACCGTCGAACAACATGACAACCAACTGGTGCGGGCTGGCACTCAAGACAGCAGATTCAAGACCTACCTGCTGATAGGCTTGTACACCAGATTTGCTATACATATCGTTTCCTTTCTTACTTACTGCTGAACTGTTGGGTCAAATAAGTGGCCGTGCCGTTGAATTTTGTGACCAACTTATCTAAATCGTTAAATTGCTTTTTATAGCGCGCCATCGTGGCTTCAATCGTCAATTCCATCGCGTCGTAACGTTTGCCGATGGATTTGAGCGTGGCGTTAATACCGTCCTTCGCATTCTGAATAACGCCTTCTTTGCCGACAGACGTGCTCAGCATATCGGTTAGCTTGTTATTCATCTGGGTAGCGAAACCGGTCGTTTTCCCGTCACCCACAAAATAGGCCTGTACACCAGCCGGATCGTCCGTGAGGATCTTGGTTAATTTCTTATCATCAATTTTCAGGTTGCCAACCGCGCCGTCCGCGCCTTTGACCGGGTCCTGTGTGATGCCAAGTTGGGCCATAATGGCATAGGAACCGCTCTGCACATTGGTCAATAAAGCACGCAGATCGGATTGTACTCCGCGGATAGTACTGTCACCCATCAGTACGCCGTTATTCGAAGACTGGGCGGTTGCCCCCACCGCAGGTGGCTCATATTTCGTCAATGAGGCAATGGTGGACTGCAGAGAGTTATAGGCAGTTACCCATTCTGTAATGGCTTTTTTGTTATCGTCTGTTGAGCGGGTTACGGTCAGGGTTTCATCGGCCGTGCTCTGCGCTTTCAGGGTTAATGTTACCCCTGGAATGGCGTCAGTGATGGTATTGGTCTGGCGGACAATCTGGATACCGTTGACGTTAACGACGGCATTTTGTGATTTTACCTGTTCGGTAAGTGCGCCACTGCCAATGATGCCTTTCAGCGTATCGTCGCCGGTCACTGTTACCGTCATATCAGAATCGGTACCGGTGGTTTTGGAGGTCAGCATCAGACGATAGTCGCCATCATCCGCTTTCACCACACTTGCCGAGACACTGCCGTTGGCAGCATTAATGGCTTTAGCGATCCCGTTCAGGGAGGTATCGCCATCGGCCAGGGTTACCGTCAGTGGTTTACTGTCAGCGCCTGCCTGGGTAATGGTAATGGTTCGGCTGTTGGTGCCCGTGGTGCCACCTAACTGCTTAGTATTGCTGTCGATAGTGCCTGGCGTGGTTGTCAGCACCTGGCCTTTAGCAATCTTGCTCACGTTGACTGTCACATCACCAACGTTAGCGCCGGAGGTACTGATAGCCGAAAATGCAGTATTGGTGCTGCTAATGGAGGTTGAGTTCCACGTATCTGTTTTTGCGAGCTTAGCAGCTGCGGTTTGCAGATTCGTCAGGGCGCTTTGTAATTTGCCGTAACCGGTAATCTGCGCGTCGTAGGTGGTTTTTTGCTTGGCAATAGCCGTCAATTTTGTTTCTTCTGCTGCCTGCAGCTTATCGTACAGATCTGACAGGCCGGGCATGCCCACCCCGAGATTACTGATAGTCGCCATGTAGTGTTCCTTCTTAATGGATGTTTCAGTCGTTTATCGGCCCGTTCGACGAAAAGTTTACGGCAAGCTTAAAAAATATATCGCTGAATAAGCGACCTAAATGACGCGTTTTAAATCAACAGGGTGCATGACGAAGAAATATACCGAAGAGAATAAGACGGTGATTTTTTGCGTTAATCTTTTATTCATCATGCACTCTGTAGCCGCTTTAGAGCAAAATAAATCTTTATAAAACAAATAATTAAATATTTTCTTCGATATTTTCTAAAGTCTGCTGTTCGAGCGTCGATAACCTTGTTGACGGTGAGAGACGCCGTGAGTGTTAGGCACCGACCCTAGAAACCATTTTTGAAGGAATTAAAATTATGGCAGTTATCAATACTAACCTGTTGTCCCTGACCACTCAGAACAACCTGAACAAATCTCAGTCTTCTCTGGGCACTGCTATCGAGCGTCTGTCCTCTGGTCTGCGTATCAACAGCGCGAAAGATGACGCTGCTGGCCAGGCGATTGCTAACCGCATGACCTCCCAGATTAAAGGTATGACCCAGGCGGCGCGTAACGCCAACGACGGCATCTCCCTGGTTCAGACTGCTGAAGGTAACCTGAACGAAATCAACACCAACTTACAGCGTATTCGTGAGCTGTCTGTTCAGGCTGCTACCGACACCAACGGTTCTTCTGACCTGACTTCCGTCAACACTGAAATCAAACAGCGTCTGGCTGAAATCGACCGTATCGCGGGCTCAGCTAACTTCAACGGTAAAAAACTGCTGGACGGCTCTGTATCTACCGCGCTGAAAATTCAGGTTGGTGCTGGTACTTCTGCTAACGACACCATCTCTGTAGACAGCAACGCGCTGATCAACGCGACCTCTGGTACCCTGAGCGCTGGTCTGAGCACTGCAATCTCCGATAACGCCTCTGCACAGGCTGTTATCTCTGCTGCTGATGCTGCAATCGCGAAAATTGATACCGCGCGTTCTAACATGGGTGCGATTCAGAACCGTTTTGAATCTACCATCAACAACCTGAACAACTCTATCAATAATCTGTCTGCTGCTCAGTCCCGTATCCAGGACGCTGACTACGCTACCGAAGTTTCCAACATGTCTCGCGCGCAGATCCTGCAGCAGGCTGGTACTTCTGTACTGTCTCAGGCAAACCAGGTTCCTCAGGCTATGCTGTCTCTGCTGCGTTAATCGCCGCGTCTGTTTCATAAAGGTTGCTGGAGACAGCAACCTTTTTTTTTGCCCGCCAGACAATCTCCGAAATAAGCCATTATTACCGGGGGTGTTCCTTCCATTATCTCGAATATTCCCTTGTACGATGGGTAAGAATCGCAATCTTACTAAGAGAATCGGGATGAACAAGTTCGAGCGTACACGATCGCTGCATCAGTATTACCGT
The DNA here is from genome assembly GCF_001750725.1 of Enterobacter ludwigii. Taxonomy (NCBI): domain Bacteria; kingdom Pseudomonadati; phylum Pseudomonadota; class Gammaproteobacteria; order Enterobacterales; family Enterobacteriaceae; genus Enterobacter; species Enterobacter ludwigii. Next base: position 2,148,924 of record NZ_CP017279.1, on the reverse strand, counting down.
GATGAATTTTCACGGCTAATCTTTTTGCCAGAAACGGATGCATTGCCTGCGCATGTTGTAACCGAAATCCTGCACTATAAAAATTCTGATATTGCCACGCTCGAACCCCAGATCATGGACGCAACGACCGATCTGGATGCACAAAAAGAACTCGCTGTTAAGCGCATGCTGTGCGCGATCGCTGCAGCAAACGCCGCGTTTGATTTTAAAAACCAGGGCAAGCCAACACCCTTTTCGCAAGAGCTGAGTGAAACCATTACCGGTTGGGTCGTAGAGGCGCTTCAGCATGACGACAGCATAAATCTTCTGGTGGCGGGTATTCAGGTTTTCTTCCGTATTAACGAAATTGACGCCGCCTTATTCCTGATTTCAAACTACTACGCGGTGGTGAGTCCATCCCCAACCGTGATGAAAATATTGCTGTTAGTGTGCCTGATGGAAGATGATTTTAATCAGATGCAGACGCTTATCCAGCAGCTGACCGCCGATCCTGAACATATTGGTGAAGACGCGTTAACGATGCTAATGATCGTCACGGGGATTCATAAACTGGGTGGCTGCCCTGAAACGTTCATCGATTTCTCCGCCCTGAATATGCCTGATTATGAGCCTGATTTTTCGCACTACGAGTGGCTTCTTTCGGCAGAGGAAAACGGAAAAACAACGGTTCTGGTAGCGTGCGACAAACGCTATTACTTCGATCACGCCCTGACGCTGTTAGGTTCGATCTTCCATACCAACGGCGACCAGCTTAACGTTCACCTGCATCTTTATAACCCTGATGATGAGACAAAGGCGCACGTTCATTCGCTGCACCAGCATTTTCCGGGAATGGTGATATCGGCGACAGCCGAAAAGATTGCGCCCGTTTTTGGTATCAATGTCTGGTACGCCTCAAGACGTTTTGTTTTCCTCAGCTATGCACTGAGCGTGTTCACCTCTCCAGTTATTGTTCTTGATGCAGATTGTCTCGTTCGTAAGAACTGGGCCGATATTAAGCAACATCTTCCTGATAAGGAAATTGTCCTCTCTTACAGTAACGGCGCACCGCCATGGGAGCAGGTTCCCGCCGGCTTTGTCTATACGGCTCCGGGGATGCTTTCGCGTAAATACCTGTCGCTTGTTGCGACATTTATTGACTGGAATCTACGCCGCGGCAATGCGGAGTGGTTCCTCGACCAGGTCGCACTTTCTGTCGCGCTGGATGCACTGCCTGCGGTTGAGCAGATGGCCATTCATCGCGAGCCGCTGGAGAAACTGATCGATATTCGCTACACCGACGCCACGTTCAGCTGGACAGTGACCACGCAAAAATCAGGCGGCGAAGCGTACCAGAACTACAAAGCTGCGATGCAACAAACCTATTTTGGCTAACCACTGAACTCATGGAACTTTCTCTGTATGTTGTATCCAGATAATCGATTCACGCTATCGGGTCTGCAGGCCGCCGCTGCCCTGTATCAGTTTCCTGCCGGGGCATTTGAGAATGCACGCGTCCTGGATTTAGGTTGCGGACAGGGCGAGGTGTTGTTATCCGCTGCGCTGGCCTGGCCTGATTGTGTCGGGATAGGTATTGATATTAACGAAGACGCTATTGCAGCGGGGCAGAGGCAGGCGCAGCGTCTGGGTATCGTCAGTATTGAACTGGTTGCGGCGGGTCTTAACGATGTGCTGAACGTGTCACCGGGTGAGTTCGATTACATTCTTATTCGCGGGGACTTTATTCCTGCAGGCATGCCAGAGCGTGACGCGCTGTTGCAGTGGTGTCGTCGCCACCTGTCGGCGTATGGCATTATTGCCATCCACCAGATTTTTACCCCGCCTGAATCCGCGGCACAATACGTTCAGGATGCGTTGGCCTTCCACGCACGCCTTGCGGGCCGGTCAGATGAGAAGGTTGCTTTTGCTCGTGGTATGCTCAGCTATCTGGCATTGACCCAGCCGGAAGGGGAGATCAAAGACTATGTGCTCGCGATGGAGCGCGTTGACGACACGACCCTTATTGAGAGCCTGGCAAGCGCCACGCACATCTCCGGGCAGTTCCTTCAGTTCACCGATACTCTCTCATCCTGCGGGCTGCGCTACGTGGGGGATGCGCTGCCTCAGTACGAAACGGGTGAGAGCTTTAGCGAGCAAATTCATCAGCTGCACGCACTGGTCTCATCTGGGCAGGCATCGATTGCCGCGCAGCAATATCTCGATTTTGCCGTCAACCGTCGCGAGCGCGTCAGCCTGCTTTCCCGTGATGATACTGTTAACGCGGCGGCGCTGGATTTTACCCGGTTAAACACGCTGCACTGGGCCGGTGATTTCAGACGTTGCCGCAACGATCGCGGCGAGATCGTCAATGCTCACACCAACGCTGAAGGGAAATTTTTCTCGACGCAAAATACCACGACGCTGCATATTCTCGATCTGCTTGGCGGCGCATGGCCGCTGAGCCTGTCATTTGATCAACTGGTGAGCAACGCTCGTCTTCCCGAAAAAGAGGAGGATGTCTCCCAGAGCGTACTTGAATCTCTAAAAGATCTCTTTCTCAACCAAATTCCGGGGCTCCACTGGGCGGGTTCACCGGGGCCTTACAATGTTCAGCCTGAAAGTGAACTCACGTTAATTGCTCCTCTTCTGGTAGGGCAAGACTTTGACATCATGCTTAATCTCTGGGGGGAGCGTGTGACCCTCAGTGACGACGAACGGGAGTTCGCGATTGCCGGCATGGATGTGAATCAGGCCAGAAGCCGAGAGTGCTTTTCTGCACTGAAGGCGAAAGGACTATTGAAAGGTACCCCTGAAGCTTGGCGCAAAGCACTGCAGCGTTTTTTGCGTCTGGGGGATGTCGACTACCTTAAAAGCAACATTGATACGCTTTTACTGCTTAATGTCGGATCGCAACAGGGCGGTTTACTTGTTGACGGGCAGATTATGGCAGGGGAGAGGGATGAACAGGATCCTGGCATCGATCTCATTTACCAAAACGTAAACGCGCTGATTGCCGCAGGTCTGGCGAAAGACGCGCGCGATTACATTACGGGACAGATTGAAAACGATCCTCATAATCTGCATCTGCTTCGCTGCTCTTCCCGTGCAAGCCTGCTGATGGGCGACTGGGACGAGGCTCTGTTGGCACTCTGCCAGCTCATGAGCCGCTACTCTGCTGGGCAGGATATCTGGTTCGACCTGGCAACCGTGCTGCAGAAAAAAGGTGAGCTGCATTATGCCGCCCGGATCCTGCAGGCGCTGCTGCGGTTGAATAAACATAATGCGTCATTCTGGAATACGCTGGCGGTGGTTTATCATGCGCGTCGCAATATGGCCATGGCTGAACGCTGCGCCAGGGAATCGTTGCGCTATAACGCCACGAATCCGCTGCATCTCGCGATGATGGGCATTATTCTCAGTGATAATCAGAAACTGACGGAAGCACGCTATTTCCTCGAGAAATCGCTCGAGTTTGCGCCGGGTGATTTTGACTGTTTCACCAGCCTGCTGTTTGTTCTTACCCACGATTTTTCTGTCTCGCCGGAAGTGCTTTTCAATCGCCATCTTGCCTATGGTGAACTGGTGACCGAGTGGGCGACAAACTTCGACCTGGCGCTGCCGTGGCAGGGTAGTAAGGATCCTGAGCGGCCGTTGCGCGTCGGCTTTGTCTCCGGAGACTTCCGTAACCATCCCGTAAGCCGCTTCCTGCGCCCGTTCTGGGACGGCATGGATCGGGAGCGGTTTTCCCTCTACGGATATAGTACGCTGGATAAAGATGATGCCGTCACGGAGCACTTCCGTAACACCTCGACGAAGTGGTTATCTGTTACCCATCTCAATAACGTTGAGCTGGCAAAACAGATCCACAGCGACGGGATTGATATTCTTTTTGATCTCTCGGGTCATACCACCGGGACGCGTTTACCCGCGTTTGCCTTTAAGCCTGCGCCGGTGCAAATCACCTGGCTCGGTTACCCGGGCACGACCGGGATGCGGCAGATGGATTACCGCATTATCAGCACCGGGTTTGTCAGGAATGCTGCGATAGACGCTCAGTTCACTGAAAAGCTGATCGCGATTCCACTCGATAACTTCTTTGAGCCGGATGCTTCCAGCCCTGACGTCAATGCCTTGCCAGCCCTAACGAACGGCTGGTTTACCTACGGTAGTTTCAACCGCCCGAAAAAATTGAATGACCAGGTCTTTGCGTTGTGGGCGCGCATTCTGCTGCATAACGCCACGTCACGTTTGCTGATTGGTTTTATGGATGACGATGCGATGATCGCCCGCTACCGCAAAAAGCTCAATGCGCTGGGCGTATCGGATGAGCAGCTTATCTTCCGTAAAACGACGGGACTGGAGTCGTATCTTCATATGCATCATGAGGTAGACATGTTGCTTGATTCCTTCCCGTACAACGGGGGAACCACCACCAGTCATGGCATATGGATGGGCGTCCCGACGCTTACCCTGGCAGGCGCAACCTATCCCGCGCGGCAGGGGCTGGAGATCTTGCATATTTACGGGCTGGATGAGTTTGTGGCGGAAAGTCAGCAAGACTATTTCGACAAGGCCGTTAGCTGGCAAACCCGACTGGAAACCCTCAGCGCTTTGCGTCAAAGCATGCGGAGCACAATCCCACTCCAGAGCCAGAGCAATGTGGCGATTCCTTTCCAGCAGGCCCTGCGCGGGGCCTGGCGAAAATGGTGTGCTGATGAAGCACCCCGCAGTTTCCAGGTATCAGGTACTGAGGATTAACTTATGAAAAATGTCTACGTTACCAGTCCACTTCTTCCGCCCCTTGAGGAGTTCATCCCTTACCTGGAGACCTTGTGGGAAAGTAAAATTTTGACCAACAGCGGGCAATTCCATCAGCAACTGGAAGAGGCGCTGGCGGCGTATCTTGGGGTAAAACATGTCTGCCTGTTCTCCAACGGCACGCTCGCGTTGCTGACGGCGCTTCAGACATTGCGTATAACCGGTGAAGTGATCACCACGCCATACTCTTTTGTCGCCACGTCTCACAGCCTGCTGTGGAATGATTTAACACCGGTGTTTGCTGATATTGACCCCGCCACTTTTAATATCGATCCGGATCGCATTGAAGAACTGATTACGCCTAAAACGACGGCGATCATGCCAGTCCACTGCTATGGTATTCCGTGCGATATGGAACGCATCCAGAAGATTGCCGATACCTATGGACTGAAGGTGATTTACGATGCGGCCCACTGTTTCGGCGTCAAACAGGATAACGCCAGCATTCTCAATTATGGCGATCTGTCCGTACTGAGCTTCCATGCCACAAAGGTGTTTAATACCTTCGAAGGGGGGGCCATTATTTGCCATGATGCCAAAACCAAGCAGCGCATCGATTATCTTAAAAACTTTGGTTTTGCCGATGAAACCATTGTGATGGCGCCGGGTATTAACGCCAAAATGAATGAAGTGCAGGCGGCCATGGGGCTGCTGCAGTTAAAGTATATTGACAGTGCGCTGCAGGAACGCGCGGTTATTTATCAACGTTACGTTGAACTGCTCGATTCCGCTCTTCCGGCGCTGGAGTACATTAAACCTGCCAGTAATATTGAATGGAATTACTCCTACTTCCCGGTACTTATCCGCGAAGATTCGGCGGTCAGCCGGGATGCTATCTATTCGGAATTACGCAAGCATAATATCTATGCCCGCCGTTATTTCTATCCGCTTATCAGCGCGTTCCCGATGTATCGCCACTTCCCGACGGCGAATGCACAACATCTCCCGGTTGCCGATGAAATTTCTCATGCGGTGCTCTGCCTGCCCATCTATCCCGGACTACTGGTGGCCGATCAACGTCGTATTATTGAGATTATCCAGGAACTCTTTATCAATGCCGCCCGTGCGGCAGAGCCTGCGCTTGTGGTCAATGGATAGGAAAGAAAACCGATGAAGCTGGCGATCATGCAACCCTATTTTTTCCCGTATTGCGGCTATTTCCAACTGATGGCGGCAGTGGATGCTTTCGTGGTGTATGACAACATCAAGTACACGAAAAAAGGGTGGATTAACCGTAACCGTATTCAGGTTCGCGGTGCGGAGTCATTAATCTCGCTGCCACTAAAAAAAGACTCGGACTTTCTGGATATCAGGGAGCGGCAGCTCTCAGCAGCATTTGACCGCAATAAGCTGTGCAATCAAATTGTCGGTGCGTATCGCCACGCACCCTCATTTTCCGCGGTAATGCCGATCGTTGAGGAGATTATTCAGAACCCGGAGGATAATCTTTTTAATTATCTGTGGCTGGGCCTGAACCGGTTGCGGGACTATTTTGGCTTCTCGTGTGAGCTAATTGTCTCGTCTTCGTTACCGGCGAATCACGCGTTAAAGTCTCAGGATCGCGTCATCGATATTTGTCAGGTGATGAACGTCCGTACGTATATTAACCCCCCGGGGGGCATGGCGCTCTATTCCCGGCAGGATTTTGTCGAACGCGGGCTTCAGCTGCAATTTATCCAGCCGCAACCGTGGCACTACCCGCATTCTGACGCGGCGTTTATTCCCTGGCTGTCCATTATTGACGTCATGATGTTTAACTCTCGCGATGAGGTGGTTCGTCGCCTGCAACTTGGTTATGAGTTAATTTAATATGTTTACATGGAAAAAATTGGGTAAGGTCTTTACCCCGCAGGAGGTGACTCATCTCCCTTGGCTTAAAGAGTTTGCTCAGGCCCCTGCGACGCTGATCTTTGATGATTTCGTGCGCGTCTATTTCTCCTGCCGCCCGCCTGCTGATGAACAGGGGAAATATGTCAGCTATTCCGCTTGGGTGGATTTGGCTCGTGACGATCTCTTCCAGGTATTGCGCTTTGCCCGTGAACCGATTCTCCCGCTGGGTGGATACGGAGAATTTGACGAATTTGGTACCTATCCCGTCTCCGTGATGCGCGATAAGGATGTGGTAAAAGCCTGGTATGCAGGCTGGACTCGCTGCGAATCGGTGCCGTTCAACGTGGCAATTGGCATGGCAGTAAGCCATGACCAGGGGGAGACCTTTGTTAAAGCGGGTCCGGGGCCAGCAATCGGTTACTCTCCGGATGAGCCGTTTGTAATGAGTGGGCCGAAAATTCGAAGATTCAATAACCAATGGCAGCTTTTTTATATTGCTGGTCGCAAATGGAAATGGGTGGATGGCCGCGCAGAGCCGGTCTACAAGATTCGCATGGCGACATCTGAAGATGGCATCAACTGGACGAAGCTGAATAAAGATCTGATCCCCAGCCGTATCGAAGAGGACGAGGCACAGGCCAGCCCGGATGTTTTTTACGCCAACGGCAAATACCATATGTTTTTTTGCTACCGCTACAGCGCCCATTACCGCGGAAAGCAGAACGGTTACCGCATCGGCTACGCGTGGAGTCTGGATATGATGTCGTGGCACCGGGATGATAGCAAAGCTGGCATTGACGTTTCTGCTTCCGGATGGGATGCAGAAATGATCAGCTACCCACACGTTTTTGAACTCGATGGCAATATTTACATGGCTTATCTGGGGGATCAGGTGGGCCGCTATGGCTTTGGCCTGGCACAACTTGAGGGCAAATTATGCTGACCCTGAAATGGCGTAAGCACGGGCTTATCTATTCGCCTTCACAGGTTCCTCCTCTGGCAAATGGGGTGGGTTTTGCCCAGTCTCCGCAAGCGCTGGTGTTTAATGACTTTGTCCGAATCTACTTTTCCACGCGTGAGCGGGAGGCGAATTCAGCAAAGTTTATTAGCCGTGTCTGCTATGTGGATATGGATAAATCTTTGCGGGAGGTGCTTCGTATCAGTCCCGAGCCGGTGATAGCATCTGCTGAATTGGGCACATTCGATGAGCACGGTATTTTCCCTTGTAACGTTCTGCGTCATGAAGGAAAAATCATGGCATGGACGACGGGCTGGAATCGTCGCGTTTCGGTCTCGGTTGATACAGCCATTGGTTTTGCGGTAAGCACAGACAATGGCGAACACTTCACCCGTTTCGGTACTGGGCCCGTGATGGGCCCCTCATTGCACGAGCCACACTTAGTGGGAGATGCCTTTGTTATACATACCCGTGAACGTTTCCACATGTGGTACATCTTTGGAACGGGCTGGAAGAAGCGCACACCGGATTCGGTTCCGGATCGCATCTATAAAATTGCTCATGCGGAATCACACGATGGCATCCACTGGCAGCGTGACAGCCAGCAAATTATCCCTTCCGTACTGGGGGACGATGAATGCCAGGCACTGCCGACGGTGATTGAAATCAATGGCCGTTATCATATGGTCTTTTGCTTCCGTGAGTGTTTCGATTTCCGCACAGAGCAGGGGCGCGGCTATCGTCTGGGCTATGCCTGGTCTGATGATTTACACCACTGGCATCGTGACGACAGCCAGATGGCGTCGCTCGCGTCCGTGAATGACTGGGACAGCGAAATGCAGTGCTATCCCCATCTGTTCCGCTGCGATGAGAAAGTTTATTTGCTTTATAACGGTAACGCGTTTGGCAAAGCAGGATTTGGCCTGGCGGAACTGGTGTTATGAATTGCTGGGCGTTTTGCCAGAACCGTGCCTCACCGGAGGAGATCGTCGAACACTTTAATCAGTGTGACCCGCTTTTTGTCGCGTCTATTACCGAAATAATCGCGTTGCAGGACTATGCCAAAAAAATAGCGGAGCGGGCATGGCGAACCGAAGCCTGGCATAACAACACGCTCATCGGACTGGTTGCAGCCTATTATAACGCGCAGCGTCAGCAGGGATTTATTACTCATGTTTCCGTTTTGCCTGACGCCCAGCATTGCGGTGTGGGTAGCAAGCTATTAATTCAAAGCATTGAACATCTACAGTCCCTGGGTGTGATGGAAATTAATCTTGAAGTCGATAAGAATAACGTGTCGGCACAACATTTATATCTAAAGCATGGATTTATCTTCGGCAGATCAAACGCTTCAAAGATAACCATGACTTTGCACAGTGAGATAACAACATGACCCTTCGTGATTACAATCTGGAAATCAAAGATACTGCCGATCATCAGTATGCCTATAACTTTGATTTTGATGTGATGCACCCTTTTATGATCCGTGCGTTCACACCATTTTTTAAGCCGGGTAATTTACTTGAACTTGGTAGTTTTAAAGGTGATTTTACCGCACGATTGACCGAAAAATTCAGCGACATCACCTGCGTGGAAGCCTCGGCAGAGGCGATGAATATCGCCAGTAAGCGCCTGGGGGAAAATGTCTCGTTTGTGCATTCCCGCTTTGAGGATGTTGAACTGCCGGAGCGTTATGACAATATTATTCTCACCCATGTGCTGGAGCATATTGACGATCCCGTTAACCTCTTAAAACGCATTAATAATGAATGGTTAACGGATGAAGGCCACTTTTTTCTGGTTTGTCCAAATGCGCATGCCGCCTCCCGACAGATTGCCGTAAAAATGAACTTAATCTCGCATAACAGTGCGGTGACGGAGGCTGAGTTTCAGCATGGCCATCGTTGTACTTATTCTCTGGATACTCTTGAAAGAGATGCCCGTCTTGCGGGACTTAACGTTGTTTATCGCACGGGTATTTTTTTCAAGGCGCTCGCTAATTTCCAGTGGGACAAACTTTTACAGACAGATATCATCTCAAAGCAATATCTTGAGGGGTGCTACGAGTTAGGCCATCAATACCCTGATTTATGTTCAAGTATATTCTTGCTATGTAAAAAAGGCTGACGTTATCCTTACCACAGGATGCATGTTATCCCTGCATGCATCGGTAACCCCCAAATAACCCCTTATTTTACCCACTATTCATCCAATTGAACGCCCTGCAGAATCGGATAATCATGCCGATAACTCAACTAACGCAGGGCTGTTTATCGTGAATTCACTCTATACCGCTGAAGGTGTAATGGATAAACACTCGCTGTGGCAGCGTTATGTCCCACTGGTGCGTCACGAAGCATTGCGCCTCCAGGTGCGTTTGCCGGCGAGCGTGGAACTTGACGATCTGCTACAGGCGGGCGGTATCGGGTTATTGAATGCAGTTGACCGATACGACGCTCTGCAAGGAACGGCATTTACGACTTACGCAGTTCAGCGTATTCGTGGTGCGATGCTGGATGAGCTGCGCAGCCGCGACTGGGTGCCGCGCAGTGTTCGCCGCAACGCGCGCGAAGTGGCGCATGCGATGGGGCAGCTGGAACAGGAACTGGGACGTAACGCAACGGAAACAGAAGTGGCGGAACGTCTTGGCATTGCTGTTGAAGAGTATCGTCAGATGTTGCTCGATACCAATAATAGCCAACTCTTCTCTTATGACGAGTGGCGAGAAGAGCATGGCGATAGCATCGAGCTGGTGACGGATGAGCATCAGCAAGAAAACCCGTTACACCATTTAATGGAAGGTAATTTACGCCAGCGCGTAATGGAAGCGATTGAGGCTTTACCTGAGCGCGAACAGCTGGTGTTGACCCTCTATTATCAGGAAGAGCTTAATCTCAAAGAGATTGGCGCTGTTCTGGAAGTGGGGGAGTCTCGGGTAAGCCAGTTGCACAGCCAGGCCATTAAACGTTTACGCACAAAGCTGGGTAAGTTATAGGTGATTGATTCACCTGAAAAATGCCGCACAACGTATTGACAACCAGGAGTTATCATGACGGTGCAGCAATCTAAAAGACGGCCTTTAAGCCGCTACCTGAAAGACTTTAAACACAGCCAGACGCATTGCGCCCACTGTAACAAGTTACTCGATCGTATCACGCTGGTTCGTCGAGGCGAAATCGTTAATAAGATCGCGATTTCACGCCTCGACACGTTGATGGATGAAGCAGCATGGCTCGAAGAACAAAAAGAGTGGGTGGCACTTTGCCGTTTCTGCGGTGATCTCCACTGCAAAGAGCAAAGCGACTTCTTCGACATTATCGGCTTCAAACAATTCCTGTTTGAACAAACGGAGATGAGCCACGGAACCGTACGCGAATATGTCGTCCGCCTGCGCCGTCTCGGACAACATCTCACCGTGAACAACATCTCCCGCGATCTGCTGAAGACCGGCTATCTGGATGAGAATCTTGAGCCGTGGCTGCCTGCGACCAGCACCAACAACTACCGCATTGCGCTGCGCAAGTATGCACAATATAAGGTACAAATGCCGGGTGTCATAAAGCAGAAAGCCCACGCTGGAACAACTTCTGATATATATTAAAAAAGAATAAGATGTAGCGCAGTCGCCTTTGACCTTGCAGGTGATTTCTCTACACTACTCAAAAATTCCACTATATCGGGGTATTTATGAAATTAGCACTTCTGGGTCGTCAGGCGCTGATGGGTGTAATGGCAGTCGCGCTGGTCGCGGGTATGAGCGTGAAAACGTTCGCCGCAGAAAATCTGCTGAATAAAGTGAAAGAGCGCGGTACGCTGCTGGTCGGGCTGGAAGGAACCTATCCTCCGTTCAGCTTCCAGGGCGATGACGGTAAACTCACCGGTTTTGAAGTGGAATTTGCACAGGAACTGGCGAAACACCTTGGCGTGAAAGCCTCCATCAAACCGACCAAATGGGACGGTATGCTGGCGTCGCTGGATTCCAAACGTATTGATGTGGTGATTAACCAGGTGACCATTTCTGACGAGCGTAAGAAGAAGTATGACTTCTCCACGCCGTACACCGTGTCCGGTATCCAGGCGCTGGTGAAGAAAGGTAACGAAGGCACCATCAAAACGGCCGCTGACCTGAAAGGCAAAAAAGTCGGTGTCGGTCTGGGGACCAACTATGAAGAGTGGCTGCGCCAGAACGTTCAGGGTGTGGATATCCGCACTTACGATGATGACCCGACAAAATACCAGGATCTCCGCGTAGGTCGTATTGATGCGATTCTGGTTGACCGTCTGGCCGCGCTGGATCTGGTGAAGAAAACCAACAATACCCTGGCGGTAGCCGGTGATGCGTTCTCTCGTCAGGAATCCGGTGTAGCTGTTCGTAAAGGCAACGACGACCTGGTTAAAGCGATTGACTCCGCGATTGCTGACATGCAAAAAGACGGCAGCCTGAAAGCCCTTTCTGAGAAGTGGTTCGGGGCAGACGTCACGAAATAAGTCTTTGACGTTAAAAAAAGGCGCTTTTAAAAGCGCCTTTTTTATTTCTTACGCGTCTGCGTGCATAATGAAAAATATCACCTTGAGTCTGTGTTACCGGAGAACCCATGTCACTACAGAATTTAACGCGCTTTCCCCGCCTGGAGTTTATCGGCGCGCCGACTCCGCTGGAGTATCTGCCGCGATTTTCTGACTATTTAGGACGCGATATTTTTATCAAGCGCGATGACGTAACGCCGATGGCGATGGGGGGCAATAAGCTGCGTAAGCTGGAGTTTCTGGCCGCTGACGCCCTGCGTGAAGGCGCGGATACGCTCATTACCGCAGGTGCCATTCAGTCTAACCACGTCCGCCAGACCGCCGCGGTGGCCGCAAAGCTGGGTCTCCACTGTGTGGCATTGCTGGAAAACCCAATTGGAACGCACGCAGAAAACTATCTGACTAACGGCAACCGTCTGCTGCTGGATCTGTTTAACGTACAAGTCGAAATGGTCGAGGCATTAACCGACCCGACCGCACAACTTGATGAACTGGCGACGCGTCTGGAAGCGCAGGGTTTTCGTCCCTACGTTATTCCTGTCGGCGGCTCGAATGCGCTGGGCGCGCTGGGGTATGTGGAAAGTGCGCTGGAGATTGCCCAGCAATGCGAGGGAGCGGTCAGCCTCTCTTCTGTCGTTGTTGCTTCCGGCAGTGCAGGTACCCACGCAGGGCTGGCCGTAGGTCTGGAGCAATTATTACCCGATGTCGAGCTTATTGGCGTGACGGTATCGCGTAGCGTCGCGGACCAGAAGCCGAAAGTGGTCACCTTACAGCAGGCGGTGGCAGAGCAACTGGCGTTGAAAGCAACGGCTGATATCGAGCTCTGGGACGATTATTTTGCACCAGGCTACGGCACGCCTAATGAAGAGGGGATGGACGCGGTGAAATTGCTGGCGCGCCTCGAGGGTATACTGCTTGATCCCGTGTATACGGGCAAAGCGATGGCCGGTCTTATCGATGGCATTGAACAGAAGCGCTTTAAGGATGAAGGGCCGATTTTGTTTGTTCACACCGGCGGGGCACCTGCGCTGTTTGCCTACCATCCTCATGTCTAAAATCAGGTCGAAAAATAATAATGCAAGAAAGTATTCAACTGGTTATTGATTCCCTGCCGTACCTGCTTAAAGGTGCGGTATTTACGTTACAGCTCAGTATTGGCGGGATGTTCTTCGGACTGGTACTCGGGTTTGTGCTGGCCTTAATGCGTATGTCACCCGTCTTACCAGTACGCTGGGTGGCGCGTTTTTATATCTCTGTGTTTCGCGGCACGCCGCTTATCGCGCAGCTCTTTATGATCTACTACGGTTTACCGCAGTTTGGTATTGAGCTGGATCCGATCCCGGCGGCGATGATTGGTTTGTCGCTCAATACGGCGGCATACACCTCTGAAACGCTGCGTGCGGCAATCTCGTCCATTGATAAAGGGCAGTGGGAAGCGGCGGCCAGTATCGGTATGACGCCCTGGCAAACGCTGCGCAGAGCCATTCTGCCTCAGGCGGCGCGTGTGGCGCTTCCGCCGCTCAGCAACAGCTTTATCAGCCTGGTGAAAGACACGTCGCTGGCGGCCACCATTCAGGTCCCGGAACTGTTCCGTCAGGCGCAGCTTATTACCTCGCGCACCCTGGAAGTGTTCACCATGTATCTGGCGGCCTCGCTGATTTACTGGGTAATGGCGACAGTGTTATCCGCCTTGCAAAACTATTTCGAAAACCAGCTTAACCGCCAGGAGCGTGATCCAAAATGAGTGCTATCGACGTTAAAAACCTGGTGAAAAAATTCCACGGTCAAACGGTGCTCCACGGGATTGATCTGGAGGTAGAGCAGGGCGAAGTGGTCGCCATTATCGGCCCGAGTGGTTCCGGGAAAACAACGCTGCTGCGCAGCATCAACCTGCTTGAACAGCCTGAAGAAGGCACGATTCGGGTGGGGAATATTACGATTGATACCGGCAAATCCATCAGCCAGCAAAAAGGTCTGATTCGCCAGTTGCGCCAGCATGTGGGCTTTGTTTTCCAGAACTTCAATCTCTTCCCACACCGGACGGTGCTGGAGAACATCATTGAAGGCCCGGTCATTGTAAAAGGGGAAGCCAAAGAGGACGCGACGGTTCGCGCGCGCGAGTTGCTCGCAAAAGTCGGGCTGGCCGGTAAAGAAACCAGCTACCCGCGCCGCCTGTCAGGCGGTCAGCAGCAGCGTGTGGCGATTGCCCGCGCGCTGGCGATGCGCCCGGATGTGATCCTCTTTGATGAACCGACCTCTGCGCTCGACCCTGAGCTGGTGGGCGAGGTGCTGAACACCATACGCCAGCTGGCACAGGAGAAACGCACAATGGTTATCGTTACCCACGAGATGAGTTTCGCTCGTGACGTGGCGGACCGCGCCATTTTCATGGATCAGGGAAGGATCGTGGAGCAGGGGCCGGCAAAACACTTATTTGCCAACCCACAGCAGCCGCGAACCCGTCAGTTCCTTGAAAAATTCCTCATGCAGTAGAATTTTTGCACTAATTTGCTCCAGAAAATTTATCTGGGGCAAATTATTCTCCCCCTGCGCCCGACACCGTGTTTTTTTATTCCGCTCAGGCCCAATAAACCTTATCAAACGTAAAGTTAATTGTGCTGTTGCCGATATTTTGTGGTTAGAAATAAGTTTTATGTGTTAGGTTATATTCACCATAATAATGAATATCATTTCAGAGGCTTCATTTAGTAAGTATGAAGGATTCAGACTTTTTCACCTGGCGACGGGAATGCTCCCTCCGGTTTCAGAAATTGACCTGTGCCGACGAGGTATATCAGGAACTTCAGCGACAAACTCAGGCGCTAGAATTTGATTATTACGCACTCTGCGTACGCCATCCCGTGCCTTTTACGCGGCCTAAGATTTCTGTGCATACCACTTATCCGCCACAGTGGCAGGCGCAATATCAGTCGAAGAATTATTTCGCCATTGACCCGGTGTTAAAACCGGAGAATTTCATCCAGGGGCATTTACCCTGGACTGACGAATTATTCGCGGATGCTGAGGAATTATGGCATAGCGCACGGGAGCACGGCTTACGTACAGGAATAACGCAGTGTCTGATGCTGCCGAATCATGCTCTCGGTTTTCTGTCGGTTTCTCGTACTAGCATGCTGGAGAGCCCGTTAGACCACGAGGAAATAGAGCTGCGGTTACAACTGCTGGTGCAAGTGGCCTTAACATCGTTGATTCGATTTGAAGATGAGATGGTGATGCCGCCTGAGATGAAATTCAGCAAACGTGAACGGGAAATTCTTAAATGGACCGCGGAAGGGAAGACCTCGGCGGAAATTGCGATCATTCTCTCCATCTCAGAGAATACGGTTAACTTTCATCAGAAGAATATGCAGAAGAAATTCAATGCGCCTAACAAGACGCAGATCGCGTGTTACGCGGCGGCGACCGGGCTTATTTGAGTAGAGAGTACGTTCTGCGTGTCAGACGAGGCAACGGCTGAATGCACCGCATCCAGCCGTTTTTTATTACTGGCGGTAGGCTTGTTTAATTTGCTTAACGGTGTTGGCAAATACCGCGGATTCAGCCTGGTCTTCCATCTGCGCGATTTGTTTTTCCATTTTAATGATCACACGACCGGCGTCAGCCTGGCCCATCGCCTGTAGCATCAGCGTTAGCAGCGATTTCAGGCAGTTTACTTCCTGTGCCAGTTCCTGGTTATTCTCCGCAGTGGCAAATTCAGGTGTGCTCATTTATTTTCCTCATTATAAAACGGCGCTCGTGCGCGACGATGAAAGTCAAGGCGGCGGAGTATACCACAAGGCGCAGCAAAAAATGCAGCGGTTGTTTTTCGTACTTTTACACTGGATGTTTATTTGCGTAAACAACGCGTGCCGCTAAACTGTGCGGCGTTAATAGCGACGAATTGTTTATACCCGGTTCGCTTGTCGTTAATTATTGTTACAAAAATTTAAGAACTGTTTTTTTACGGACTCAGGCGACAGGTTTTTTGTAACTTTTTGAATACAGATGCTTAAAAAAAGCTGCACAAGCCCTGGTGGCGCGGGCTCTCTTTCCACGTTCTGTACAGCCTAATTTCCAAAAACGAGAGCGAAATCGAATAGCCGATTTTTTAACGTTTTAATCTTGTGAGGAAAACCGTTAATATAAACCAAATTATCACTCAGTAGCGTTATCCCTATTCTGGAGACATTTCCTTTGATCAACGTCCTTCTTGTTGATGACCACGAACTGGTGCGCGCAGGGATACGACGCATTCTTGAAGATATAAAAGGTATTAAAGTTGCTGGTGAGGCTTGTTGCGGCGAAGATGCCGTAAAATGGTGCCGCACTAATTCAGCCGATGTGGTGTTGATGGATATGAACATGCCCGGTATCGGTGGTCTTGAAGCAACCCGCAAAATCGCGCGTACCTTTGTTGATACAAAAGTCATCATGCTGACCGTGCATACTGAAAACCCGCTGCCCGCGAAAGTGATGCAGGCGGGCGCTGCCGGTTACCTGAGTAAAGGTGCCGCGCCGCAGGAAGTTGTCAATGCTATCCGTTCCGTGTTTGCCGGACAGCGTTACATTGCTTCCGACATTGCTCAGCAGATGGCCCTGAGTCAGATCGAACCCGAGAAAACGGAATCGCCGTTTGCCAGTTTGTCCGAGCGTGAATTGCAGATTATGCTGATGATCACCAAAGGTCAGAAGGTAAATGAGATCTCGGAACAGCTGAATCTTAGCCCGAAAACGGTGAACAGCTATCGTTATCGCATGTTCAGCAAACTGAACATTCATGGTGATGTTGAACTGACTCATCTGGCCATCCGGCATGGTTTATGTAATGCGGAGACGTTGTTAAGTCAGTGAGTGATGTGTTCGATTCAAAAGCATTTCTGAAAACCGTAACCAGCCAGCCTGGCGTCTATCGTATGTATGACGCTGGCGGTACGGTTATCTACGTGGGGAAAGCGAAAGATCTCAAAAAGCGCCTCTCCAGCTATTTTCGCAGTAACCTTGCCTCCCGCAAGACCGAAGCACTGGTCGCACTCATACAGAATATTGATGTTACCGTCACGCATACCGAGACCGAAGCGCTGCTGCTTGAGCATAACTATATTAAGCTCTATCAGCCGCGCTACAACGTGCTGTTACGCGATGATAAATCCTATCCGTTCATCTTCCTGAGTGGTGATACGCACCCCCGGCTTGCTATGCACCGCGGTGCAAAACATGCCAAGGGTGAATATTTCGGCCCGTTTCCCAACGGCTATGCCGTACGTGAGACGCTGGCGCTGCTGCAAAAAATCTTCCCTGTTCGCCAGTGTGAAAACAGTGTCTATCGCAATCGCTCGCGCCCGTGTCTGCAGTACCAGATTGGCCGCTGTCTGGGGCCATGCGTTGCCGGGCTGGTGAGTGAAGACGAGTATGCGCAGCAGGTCGAGTATGTGCGCCTGTTTTTAGCCGGGAAAGACGATCAGGTATTAACGCAGCTGATCGCCCGGATGGAGAAAGCCAGTGCAGCGCTGGAGTTCGAAGAGGCCGCGCGGATCCGCGACCAAATCCAGGCGGTGCGCAGAGTCACTGAGAAACAGTTCGTCTCGAACACCGGTGACGATCTCGATGTGATCGGCGTTGCCTTTGACGCCGGCATGGCCTGCGTGCATGTGCTGTTTATTCGTCAGGGTAAAGTGCTCGGGAGCCGCAGCTATTTCCCGAAAGTGCCGGGGGGGACGGAGCTGGGTGAGGTGGTTGAAACCTTCGTCGGCCAGTTCTATCTGCAGGGGAGTCAGATGCGCACGCTGCCATCGGAGATCCTGCTTGATTTCAATCTCGACGATAAAACGCTTTTGGCGGATTCGCTGTCAGAACTGGCTGGTCGTCGGGTTAACGTGCAGACCAAACCGCGCGGTGACCGCGCGCGTTACCTGAAGCTTGCCCGGACCAACGCGGCGACGGCGCTTACTACAAAACTGTCCCAGCAATCGACGGTCCACCAGCGTTTAACGGCACTGGCTACGCTCCTGAAGCTGCCGGAGGTTAAACGGATGGAGTGCTTCGACATCAGCCACACGATGGGCGAGCAGACCGTGGCCTCCTGCGTGGTGTTTGATGCTAACGGCCCGCTGCGCGCGGAATATCGTCGCTATAACATCACCGGGATCACGCCGGGTGATGACTATGCAGCCATGAACCAGGTGCTGCGCCGTCGCTACGGTAAAGCCATCGAAGAGAGCAAAATCCCGGATGTGATACTGATTGACGGCGGGAAAGGGCAGCTCGGGCAGGCGAAAGCGGTCTTTGACTCACTTGATGTGAGCTGGGATAAAAACCATCCGTTGCTGCTGGGCGTGGCAAAAGGGGCCGATCGTAAAGCCGGTCTGGAGACGCTCTTCTTTGAACCGGAAGGGGAGGGCTTCAGTCTGCCGCCGGATTCTCCGGCACTGCATGTTATCCAGCATATCCGCGATGAGTCACACGATCACGCCATCAGCGGGCACCGGAAAAAACGGGCGAAGGTAAAAAACACCAGTACGCTTGAGACCATCGAAGGCGTCGGGCCAAAACGCAGGCAGATGTTGCTTAAATATATGGGCGGATTGCAAGGATTACTCAATGCCAGCATGGAGGAAATTGCAAAAGTGCCGGGTATTTCGCAAGCGCTGGCAGAAAAGATCTACTACTCGTTGAAACATTGAGGGCTCTGTAGCAACATAGAGCTAAATTTTACTGACAACAAACAGTTACCGTCATTATGCAATTTAATATCCCTACGTTGCTCACTCTTTTTCGCGTTGTGCTTATCCCGTTCTTTGTACTGGCGTTTTACCTGCCAGTCGTCTGGGCTCCTTTTGCCTGTGCACTGATTTTCCTGGTGGCTGCGGTTACGGACTGGTTTGACGGTTATCTGGCACGCCGCTGGAACCAAAGCACCCGCTTCGGTGCCTTCCTCGACCCGGTCGCCGATAAGGTCATGGTCGCTATCGCGATGGTGCTGGTGGCTGAGCACTACCACACGTGGTGGGTAACGCTGCCTGCAGCAACCATGATTGGTCGTGAGATCATCATCTCTGCGCTGCGTGAGTGGATGGCGGAGCTGGGTAAGCGCAGCAGCGTCGCGGTATCGTGGATTGGTAAAGTGAAGACCACCGCGCAGATGGCCTCGCTGGTCTGGATGCTCTGGCGTCCAAACGCCTGGGTTGAGTGGGCGGGGATTGGGCTGCTGTGGGTTGCTGCAGTACTGACGCTGTGGTCTATGCTGCAATATTTAAACGCTGCCCGCGGCGATTTGCTTGATCAGTGATCGTTTCGACGTAATTTTCAGCAAACGATCCGGGGATGCAAAAAATAACGTTGACTCATACCGTCATATCAGTAGAATGCAACGCATCGAACGGCGGCACAGCTAGCCGGACGATAATGAAATCAAGTGGTTAGAAGTTAACTTGATGACATGCGGGAATAGCTCAGTTGGTAGAGCACGACCTTGCCAAGGTCGGGGTCGCGAGTTCGAGTCTCGTTTCCCGCTCCAGATTAAAGACATGCGCAATAGCGGGTGTCGTGCAAAAAAGTTTTACGGCGCGTTAGCAAAGCGGTTATGTAGCGGATTGCAAATCCGTCTAGTCCGGTTCGACTCCGGAACGCGCCTCCACTTTCTTCCCTGGCCGGATGGTGGAATCGGTAGACACAAGGGATTTAAAATCCCTCGGCGTTCGCGCTGTGTGGGTTCAAGTCCCACTCCGGCTACCATGGGAAAAAGCAGAATAATCAAAGCAATAAGCAGTGTCGTGAAACCACCGAAAGGTGGTTTTTTTGTGCCTGTTTTTCGCCGTATACCCTAGTTTCACCCTTCAACTTCGCCACAATAAGAGGGCAATCATGCCCAACAATGGCCATTAGCGATAGGATCTGTCGGCGTCGGTCGTCAGCTGCGAAATCACGGTTTTAAATACTGATGGCACTGTCTCTCTGCGTCACCCGGCCCAGAAGGGTTCTCTAAACCGGGTAACGCAGTCGCACTACCAGGCGGTATGGTACAGCTCGCTAATATCTGCCAGGCTCGCTTCCCGTGGGTTGCCGGCAGTACAGACATCATCATATGCCGCCTGGGCCAGCATCGGGATATCTTCTTTTTGTACTCCAGCCTCATGCAGATGGAGCGGGATGCCCACATCGTGATTAAGCCTGAAGACGGCATCCACGGCAGCATTGCGCGCGTCTGCAAGGCTCAGCCCTTCAACCTTCACGCCCATCGCCCGTGCAATATCGCGGAATTTATCGCCGGTAAAGTCAGCGTTGTAACGCATGATATGAGGCAGCAAAATGGCATTCGCCACGCCGTGCGGTGTGTCATAAAAAGCACCCAGCGGATGCGCCATACCGTGAACCAGCCCCAGGCCAACGTTGGAAAAGCCCATGCCGGCAACATACTGGCCCAGCGCCATCGCCTCGACGGCATCTCGATCGCCCTTGACTGAATCGCGCAGCGCGCCGGCAATAATCTCAATCGCCTTGATGTGTAGCGCATCGGTTAAGGCCCATGCACCCCGGGTAATATACCCTTCAATCGCATGGGTCAGCGCATCAACGCCGGTTGCTGCTTTCAGCACTGGCGGCATACCGTCCATCATATCTGCATCGATAAAAGCCACCTGCGGAATGTCGTGCGGATCGACGCAAACAAATTTACGCCGCTTCTCTTCATCAGTGATCACGTAGTTAATGGTCACTTCAGCCGCTGTTCCGGCTGTAGTGGGAATGGCCAGAACGGGTACGCTGGGGTTACGGGTTGGGGACAGGCCTTCAAGGCTACGAACATCCTTAAACGCCGGGTTATTGCTGATAATGCCGATTGCCTTACAGGTATCCTGAGGTGAGCCGCCCCCGATAGCGATAAGGTAATCTGCGCCGCTGTTCTGAAAAACACCCAGTCCTTCCTGTACTATTCCGATTGTCGGGTTAGGAAGCACGCCGGAGTATATTTCCCAGGCCAACCCCGCCTCGTCCAGCTTATCCGTGACCTTCGCCACCACGCCACACTGTATCAGCGTCCTGTCGGTGACAATCAGCGCTTTTTGATAGCCGCGACGCTTTACCTCATCGCAAAGCATCCCTGTCGCGCCCCGGCCAAACCAGGCCGTTTCGTTCAAAATCATTCTTTTCGCCATGGCATTTCTCCTGTTTGCTATGCGATGTCATTCTTCAATGCGCAGTCCGTAGGTTTTGAATTTTTCCAGTACAATGGCGATAGCATCGTCATCCAGTACCGGGACCGGATCCGTTATTGCCAGCGTGCAAAGGTACAGTTGTGCCAGTACTTCAACTTCATGCGCCAGCCACAAGGCTTTTTCCAGATTTGCTTCACAGGCAATTAAGCCGTGGTGCTGTAACAGCGTTGCTTTGCGGTTCCTGAGGGCAAAGGCGACATAGTCGGACAACTCGCGTGTCCCAAATGTGGCATATGGCGCGCAGGGTATGGAATTACCGCCTGCGGCGGCAATCATGTAATGAATGGCCGGGATAGGGCGGTTAAGAATAGACACGGCGGTACAGTGCACCGCATGGTTATGCACCACCGCCTGCGCATCCGGACGCGTCTGGTAGGCGGCCATATGGAAACGCCACTCGCTGGAAGGCAATTTGCCCTGTTCATGCTGACCGTCGGCATCAATATAAACGATGTGTGACTCTGTCAGTTTTTCATAGGGGATCCCCGTTGGCGTTATCAATATCCCGTCCTGATAGCGCACGCTGACGTTGCCAGCCGTGCCCTGATTTAACCCCAGGCGGGTCATTTCCAGGCAGGTATCAATAATCTGCCGCGCCAGTCTATTTCGTTCCATTTGTTACCTCTCTTGATGATCTAAAGCACCAGCAGAACAAGCCTGTTGTCCTGATGAATTAACCGTATATTTGCGCACCATCTTTATAGGGAATAACGCTAAAAGAATTCCGGTGGTTGCACTTTGTGATCGCCGTCAATTAATAGTCGGGAATTGATCCTTATTCGATTAATTCATTTCGGTAAAAATGACCGATTCAGAAGATTTTTATTCAAACAGTCGTTTTGATGATTTTTACTGTGAAAATGCCCGTTTCCGGAGTAATGCATTAAATCGGTCACTGGGGTTGTGGTTTTTCATGTTTATTTTCCCCGGTGGGGGTTGTTTTTATTAAATTTAAAGTGATAACGATCACATAAAGATATCGCGTTGCCGTTAAATGTGATTGTCATCATATTCGCCCCCCTTTTTTACATGAAAATGCATTCACGAGATCATTCCGATCGCCAGATTCGCGTCAGTAAGAGTAAAGCACCTTTTTATTTTTACCGTCTGGCAAGAAAGGAAAGTCACATTCTGACGCTTCTGACTAACGAGGGTGTTATGGGAAATACAACAATACCAACGCAGAGTTTTCGTGCGGTCAATGCCGGGCAAGCCCAGCGTTACATTATTCCTTTCGCGTTACTCTGCTCACTGTTTTTTCTTTGGGCAGTCGCTAATAACCTGAATGACATTTTACTCCCCCAGTTTCAGCAAGCCTTTACCCTGACAAACTTCCAGGCTGGCCTGATTCAATCTGCGTTCTATTTCGGCTACTTTGTCATTCCAGTGCCTGCCGGGATACTGATGAAAAAACTCAGCTATAAGGCAGGTATTATTACCGGGTTGTTTTTATATGCCATTGGTGCTGCATTATTCTGGCCTGCGGCGGAGTTAATGAATTATACATTGTTTCTAGTCGGTCTTTTTATTATAGCGGCGGGGTTAGGTTGCCTTGAAACTGCTGCTAACCCCTTTGTGACAGTGCTGGGGCCAGAGAGTGGTGGTCATTTCCGTCTTAATCTGGCGCAAACTTTTAATTCTTTTGGCGCGATTATTGCCGTTGTGTTTGGACAAAGCCTAATTTTGTCTCACGTGCCGCATCACTCTCAGGCGGTACTCGATAAAATGACGCCAGAACAGCTAAGCATTTATAAGCATAGCCTGGTGTTATCCGTACAAACGCCTTATATGATTATCGTGGCAATTGTATTGTTGGTCGCCCTGCTGATTATGTTGACCAAATTTCCGGTCCTTCAGAGCGATAATCACGGCGACGGCACACAAAGCACATTTTCTGCCTCTCTTTCCCGTCTGGTCCGGATTCGCCACTGGCGCTGGGCGGTGCTGGCGCAATTCTGCTATGTCGGCGCGCAAACTGCCTGCTGGAGCTATCTGATCCGGTACGCTATTGAAGAGATCCCCGGTATGACGCCAGGTTTCGCCGCCAACTACCTGACCGGCACCATGGTGTGCTTCTTCATCGGTCGTTTTACCGGTACATGGCTAATCAGCCGCTTCGCACCGCATAAAGTACTGGCCGCTTATGCCCTGCTTGCCATGGTGCTATGCCTGGTCTCCGCCGTATTCGGCGGCCATTTCGGTCTACTGGCCCTAACGCTGTGCAGTGCATTTATGTCTATTCAGTATCCAACCATTTTCTCCCTTGGGATTAAGAACCTGGGTCAGGACACCAAATACGGCTCGTCATTCATCGTCATGACCATTATCGGCGGCGG
Source organism: Enterobacter ludwigii (assembly GCF_001750725.1). NCBI lineage: Bacteria > Pseudomonadati > Pseudomonadota > Gammaproteobacteria > Enterobacterales > Enterobacteriaceae > Enterobacter > Enterobacter ludwigii. The sequence goes on along the minus strand of NZ_CP017279.1, from coordinate 2,125,267 downwards.
GATTGTGACGCCGGTCATGGGCTTTGTCAGCGATGCTGCAGGCAATATCCCAACAGCAGAACTGGTTCCGGCAGTGTGTTTTGCCGTCATCTTCATCTTTGCCCGTTTCCGTTCGCAAGCGGCAACGAATTAAACCTGTATCCGAAAACGTGAGGGATCTGTCATGAAAAAAATCAGCTTACCGAAAATAGGTATCCGTCCGGTGATTGATGGTCGTCGTATGGGGGTTCGTGAGTCTCTGGAGGAGCAAACCCTGAATATGGCCAACGCCACCGCCGCGCTGCTCACTGAAAAGCTTCGTCACCCCAACGGCGAGCAAATTGAATGCGTCATTGCTGACGGTTGCATTGCGGGGATGGCCGAATCTGCCGCCTTGAAGAAAAATTCAGCAGCCAGAACGTCGGCGTGACCATCACCGTGACGCCGTGCTGGTGCTACGGGAGTGAAACGATCGATATGGACCCCATGCGACCGAAAGCCATCTGGGGTTTTAACGGGACTGAACGTCCGGGTGCCGTTTATCTGGCCGCCGCGCTGGCTGCACACAGCCAGAAAGGGATTCCGGCATTCTCTATTTATGGTCATGATGTCCAGGACGCCGACGACACCTCGATTCCCGAAGATGTTGAGGAAAAACTGCTGCGCTTTGCGCGTGCCGGTTTAGCCGTCGCCAGTATGAAAGGGAAAAGCTATCTCTCCATTGGGGGGGTGTCGATGGGGATTGCCGGTTCCATCGTCGACCCTAACTTCTTCGAATCCTGGCTAGGGATGAAGGTACAGGCAGTTGATATGACTGAACTGCGCCGCCGCATTGATCAGAAAATCTTCGATGAAACCGAACTGGAAATGGCGCTGGCCTGGGCGGACAAAAACTTCCGCTACGGCGAAGACCAGAACGCGCAGCAGTATAAGCGTAACGAAGCGCAAAACCGTGAGGTGCTGAAAGAGAGCCTGCTGATGGCGATGTGTATCCGCGACATGATGCAGGGCAACCCAGCACTGGCGGAAAAAGGGCGGGTGGAAGAATCGCTGGGCTACAACGCCATTGCGGCAGGCTTCCAGGGCCAGCGTCACTGGACCGATCAATACCCGAACGGCGATACCGCCGAAGCGTTGCTTAACAGTTCCTTTGACTGGAATGGCGTGCGTGAACCCTTTGTCGTCGCGACCGAAAATGACAGCCTCAACGGCGTGGCGATGCTAATGGGCCACCAGTTGACCGGCACAGCACAGGTGTTCGCCGACGTGCGCACCTACTGGTCTCCAGAAGCGGTAGCGCGCGTGACCGGTCAACCGCTCAGCGGTCTGGCTGAGAAGGGTATTATCCACCTGATCAACTCCGGCTCTGCGGCTCTCGATGGCTCATGCAAACAGCGCGGCAGCGATGGCAAGCCAACGATGAAGCCATTCTGGGACATTAGCCAGCAGGAGGTTGATGCCTGCCTGGCGGCCACCGAATGGTGTCCGGCGATACATGAATATTTCCGCGGCGGCGGTTTCTCTTCTCGCTTCCTGACGGAAGGCGGCGTGCCGTTCACCATGACTCGCGTGAATATCATCAAAGGTCTTGGCCCGGTTCTGCAGATTGCAGAAGGCTGGAGCGTGGAACTGCCGAAAGAGATGCACGATCAGCTTGACGCCCGTACCAACTCAACCTGGCCGACCACCTGGTTTGCGCCACGTCTGACGGGTAAAGGTCCCTTTACCGACGTTTATTCCGTGATGGCGAACTGGGGGGCAAACCATGGCGTGCTGACCATCGGCCACGTTGGCGCTGACTTCATCACCCTGGCATCAATGCTGCGAATTCCGGTCTGCATGCATAACGTGGAAGAGTCGAAGGTCTATCGTCCTTCCGCCTGGGCTGCGCACGGCATGGATAGCGAAGGCCAGGATTACCGCGCCTGTCAAAACTATGGCCCGCTGTACAAACGTTGAGTAACGTCTTTGCCCGGTAGCGTATGTTTACCGGGCCTGTAAAACACCGAATTGCAGGCCGGATAAGCGACACGTTAGCCGGCGACGTTTCAGGAGTTGCTATGAAACAAGAGGTTATTCTGGTTCTCGACTGCGGAGCGACCAATATCCGGGTCATTGCCGTTAACCGGCAAGGCAAAATTATCGCCCGTGCCGCTACGGCAAATGCCAGCGACATCGCCATAGAAAATAACGCCTGGCACCAGTGGTCTCTCGAGGCCATTATGCAACGCTTCGCGGACTGTTGCCGCTCGCTGAAGACGAGTCTGGCAAACTGCCACGTTCGCGGCGTCACGGTGACCACCTTCGGCGTTGATGGCGCGCTGGTCGATGAGCACGGCAGGCTGCTCTACCCAATCATCAGCTGGAAATGCCCACGCACCGCCGAAGTGATGAAAAATATTGGCCGCTTGCTGTCACCTCAGCGGCTTCAGGACATTTCCGGCGTGGGGGCATTTGGCTTCAATACGCTGTATAAGCTGGTGTGGCTAAAAGAAAATCACCCGCAGCTGTTGGAACAGGCACACGCCTGGCTGTTTATCTCGTCGCTGATTAACCACCGTCTGACCGGCGAATTCACCACCGACGTTACTATGGCAGGGACCAGCCAGATGCTGGATATTCAACAGCGCGATTTCAGTCATGAAATTTTTCAGGCGGCGGGTTTGCCGCGTCGGCTCTTCCCACGTCTGGTGGAAGCCGGTGAGCTCGTCGGTAATTTACAGTCTGATGCTGCCCAATGGCTTGACCTACCCGCCGGTATCCCGGTGATTTCCGCCGGACACGATACCCAGTTTGCGCTGTTTGGTGCAGGTGCCGCGCCGGATGAACCCGTCCTCTCCTCGGGAACATGGGAGATCCTGATGGTGCGTAGTGCGCAGGTCAACACGCCGCTGCTCAGTCGCTACGTCGGTTCTACCTGCGAACTGGACAGCCAGCCAGGGCTGTATAACCCTGGCATGCAGTGGCTGGCATCGGGCGTACTTGAATGGGTACGTAAACTGCTTTGGACCGAAGAGACGCCCTGGCAAACGCTGATTGAGACAGCCCGCCGCATACCCATGGGGTCCGAAGGGGTGAAAATGCACTGTGATCTCCTCGGCTGTGAGCATGCGGGCTGGGAGGGCGTCACACTCAACACCACACGCGGTCATTTTTATCGCGCTGCGCTGGAGGGCCTCACCGGGCAGCTGGCGCAGAATCTGCGCACGCTGGAAAAGATTGGTCACTTCAACGCGACTGAACTGCTGCTGGTCGGCGGTGGCAGCCGTAACATGCTGTGGAACCAGATCAAAGCCAATATGCTCGGCATCCCCATCAAGGTACTTGATGATGCAGAAACCACTGTCGCGGGGGCAGCCCTGTTTGGCTGGTACGGGGTCGGAGAATTTACGAGCCCGGAACACGCCAGAGCGCAGATGCATTATCAGTACCGCTACTTCTTTCCGGAAACCGAATCTGCACCGATTGAGGGAGTTTGAGATGTTAAAAACGATTTCACCGTTAATATCACCTGAACTACTGAAAGTCCTGGCCGAAATGGGCCACGGCGATGAGATTATTTTTTCTGATGCCCATTTCCCCGCCCACACTATGGGACCGCAGGTTATACGTGCCGATGGGCTAAAGGTCAGCGAATTGCTGCATGCGATTATCCCGCTGTTTGAGCTCGACAGCTACGCGCCGCCACTGGTGATGATGGCTGCAGTTGAGGGTGACTCCCTCGATCCCCGTGTTGAGGCTCGCTATCGCGATGCGCTTTCACGTCAGGCACCCTGTCCGGCAATTACCCGCATTGACCGCTATGCGTTTTACGCACGTGCCAAAAAATCCTTTGCGATCGTTGTCACAGGGGAGTGTGCTAAATACGGGAATATTCTTTTAAAAAAGGGGGTAACGCCGTAATCTCATGCCGGTGCGCCCGCCAGCGCGGGCGTGTATCGAATGATGGGTGAGAAAAAATGAAAGAGGCACGTCAGCAAACGATAATCGACCTGTTGATTCAGCATCATAGTCTGACGACGGACGTTTTATCCACCCAGCTTAACGTCAGTAAAGAGACCATTCGCCGCGATCTCAGCGAACTGCAGGCGCAGGGAAAAGTGCTGCGCAACCACGGTCGGGCGAAATATATTCACCGGGAAAACCAGGACAGCGGCGATCCTTTTCATATTCGCCTTAAGAGCCACTTCACGCATAAAGCGGATATCGCCAGAGAAGCGATGGAGTGGATTGAAGCCGGGATGGTCATTGCCCTGGATGCCAGCTCAACCTGCTGGTACCTTGCGCGTCAACTGCCTGACATCGATATTCAGGTCTTTACTAACAGTCACCCCATCTGCCTGGAACTGGGCAAACGTGAACAGATTCAACTTATTAGCTCCGGCGGTAAACTCGAGCGTAAGTATGGCTGCTACGTTAACCCCTCGTTGATTTCACAACTTAAACTGCTGGACATCGACCTGTTTATCTTCTCCTGCGAAGGGATAGACAGTCATGGAGGGTTGTGGGATTCCAACAGTGTCAACGCTGGCTTCAAATCGCTGCTACTCAAGCGCGCTTCTCAGTCTTTATTGTTGATAGATAAGAGTAAGTTTAATCGTTCAGGGGAGGCCAGAATTGGGCACCTGGATGAGGTAACGCATATTGTGTCTGACACACAACTGAATGAATCAGGGCTGAGACAATAAGCCACCTGACACATTATGACGCAATTAAGTCTATTAGGGATGTGTTTGTTCGCGATAGCGTTAACGTATTATTCATTCCGTATAAGATTTTTAACGCGGGGAGGGTAAACAAAAGATGTTAGCAGCACAAATAAGAAGGGGATTACCCTTAAATAAGGGCATCTACAAGAACAGCCATACATTCAGAATAATTATAAATATTTCTTAGCCGCATCCAGAATTTCCTGAGAAGTCAGCTCCCTGTCCGACGCCACATATACCACTTCATGATCGCCGGTCAGAGAAGGAAAACCTGCGGACATTATCTGCAGGTTTATCGCTTCACCATTCGGATATTCCTGCCGTATGGATGTAATACCCTTAAGCACGGTGACAACATTGCTCGGTTTACCATTGAAAAAGACGATGACTTTCTTCATATCTCACCTTGTTGGTCGTTATCTGCTTAAGCACCTTCTCTGTGAAGGCGAGGGGAATCAGGACGGCGCGAAAATTTTTGTCTGGCTGTCAGGTCTGTCTGCGAATGTCATCGTCGATTTGCAGAAAATGCATTTAGCGCCATACGGATTTTTTTCAGACACATCAAAAATCGACGTTCTGTATTGGGAGCCATGACAACATGGGCATCTGAAGTGAATATTTAAGTTGATATCATTTACCTTTTTTAACATTAGCGGTATTTAATTTTCGAAAAAGCGTTGCATTTGTACTTTCTTTGGTTTTTGCAATCATTCGGAAATAAAAGCAAGCAATCATCTTCGTGAACGTGTATGGTGACAGTCGTTTAAATCAGGAGATGTCTATGTCAGGACGTAAAAATACACAATTCCGTCGCAATTACTTAGTAAAATGTCCATGTCCAAACTGTTCAAAAGACTCTGAGCATAGTTTCAGCCGTGTACAAAAAGGGGCTCAACTTGTCTGCCCACACTGCAGCACTCTTTTCAAAACCGCTCAAAAATTCTAAAAATGCATTTGCCAGATGATGAATTTGCGTCTTTACAGACGATCTCATTTGGCAAAGCAACATTGAAGAAGTGATGCTTTTGGAGGTTGCCTGACCTCTTACGCACTTTGATATTTTACAAGCAGCTCGCTTCTGCTTTAAGACTCTTCGTGCAGCAGACCTGCACTTCATCACATCGGTCAGCACACTCTTTCTACGAGAAAAATATGCTGACCTGTTGCTCAGAAAAAGCCTTCTAATCCAGGACCCGTCTACTCAGGAAAAATCCATCATCGTGATCGCGGGTCCGTGATAACTTTATCTATCGCAAAGTATTACGCTTGCAGCAGCAGGGCCTTTTTCGCCACTCTGGATAGCAAATTCGACCTTCTGGCCTTCAAAGAGAGTTTTAAAATCATCACCCTGCAGAGCAGAAAAGTGCACAAACACATCTTTGCTGCCATCGACAGGAGAGATAAAACCGAAACCTTTATCTTCGTTAAACCACTTAACCAAACCTATAATTCTTGAAGACATGCAGACTCCTTGTGAGTATTTGAAATGATAAGAAACGTATAATATTAAACGTATGGACTCAAAAGGAGGGGATATCAGCGATAGCGCCTGGTTATGAGGACTGCCGGGTAAAATTTTTTACGCTCGTGTGTGGATTAAACCAACGACTTCATTAATGCATGAGGAGGGAGAATTAGCAATTTTTATTTTAGCCTTCCGGAAGGCTCACATAAAAAGTGTCACGCTGCATTAGCTTAAAATTAATTTGTGTGTATAGTTAATGCATGTTTTCTAAGAGGATCTTATTTGTCTCGTAAAATGACAGGAATTGTCAAAAGTTTTGATATGCACAGTGGCAAAGGCCTAATCATCCCTTCAGATGGTCGAAAGGACGTTTTTCTCCACATTTCAGCCTTTAATAACAACGAAAAAGAAACGCTCCTTCCCGGGATTCGCGTTGAGTTCTGTCGTATCAACGGACTCAGCGGACCGATGGCCGCAAATGTCTATCTTTCATAAATAATCAGCGAAGATGTTAATAGCGGTATATTGAATCATCCGCGTCGCATCGCCTGACATATATTTACAGTTATGCGCGACATGCGTATGAATTACACTCCGCCTAAATAGGCTTTTCTTACCTCCTGGTTTCCCAGCAACTCCTCGCCGCTGCCGCTGAGGCGAATTTGCCCGTTGACCATGACGTAGCCACGGTCAGAAAGCTTCAGAGCATGATGCGCATTTTGCTCTACCAGAAAAATGGTCATGCCGTTGCGAGCCAGCTCGCGCAGCGTCTGGAAGATCTGCTTAACCACTATGGGCGCCAGACCCAGGCTGGGTTCATCCAGCAGTAGCAGTTTAGGGCGGCTCATTAGCGCGCGGGCGATGGCAAGCATTTGCTGTTCTCCGCCGGACATGGTCATGGCTCGCTGTTTACGGCGTTCTTTGAGGCGCGGGAACAGCTCAAACATGCTCTGCATATCGTTGGCGGCAAATTGATTGCCGACAGGAATGGTCCCCATCAGCAGGTTCTCTTCAACCGTCATATCCGGAAAAATACGCCGCCCCTCGGGTGCCTGCGCTATGCCGCCGGAGGCCACATAGTGGGTAGATTTATGGCTGATGTCTTCGCCGCAAAACAGGATTTGCCCGTTACGAATACGCGGTTGGCCAAAAATAGACATCAGCAATGTCGATTTACCCGCGCCATTCGCGCCGATAAGCGCCACCGTTTCCCCTTTATGCACTTCGAGGGATACCTGCTTCAGCGCCTGAATCACGCCATAGAACACATCCACCTCGCGAAATGCCAGCAGCGGCTCATTCATAGAGTGACCTCGCTTTCATCGGTGCCCAGATAGGCGGCAATCACCTTTTCGTCATGCTGGATCTGCTCAGGTTTCCCCCGGGCAATCACATCGCCATGGTCGAGCACAATAATGTCGTCCGATATTTCCATCACCATCCCCATGTCGTGCTCAATCAGTAATACCGTTATGCCGTGGTTGTCACGCAGAAAACGAATAATGTTACTCAGCTTATGTGTCTCTACCGGGTTCAGCCCGGCGGCGGGTTCATCCAGACAGATCATTTCCGGGCCGGTGCACATGGCCCGCGCGATCTCCAGGCGCCGTTGTTGACCGTACGACATCTCGCCCGCCAGGCGGTTGGCACACTCCACAAGATCGACCACCTCCAGCCAGTAAAAGGCCCTGTCCAGCGCGTCGTTTTCCGCCCGACGGTACGCTGGCGTATTGAATACCCCAGCCAGCAGGTTGCGATTGACGCGCATGTGCTGTGCCACGAGCAGGTTTTCCACGACCGACATCTCGCGAAAAAGACGAATATTTTGAAAGGTGCGCGCAAGTCCGGCGCGGTTCACCAGGTGAGTGCCGCCGAACATTTTGTAGAACAGGCGTTGCCCAAACTGCGCAGGGTGGATCCAGTCTCCTGGCTGGAATTTTTGCCCGAGGATCTGAATGACGTTGGTCGTCTTATTGCGCGTATTGAAGAAAATATTGCCGCCGGAAGCCTTATAGAAACCGGTCAGGCAGTTGAAGACGGTGGTTTTTCCCGCGCCGTTTGGGCCAATAAGCGCAGTAATTGAACCGCGCTGCACGTCCAGGTTGACGTCGTTTAACGCCTTGATCCCGCCGAAATGCATCATCAGATGTTCAACGCTTAATATCGTTCCGTTCATGGCGCTACGCCCTTACGCACGGCAAACCCGCTGCGGTTAATGCGGATCAACCCGCGTGGACGCCAGATCATCATCACCACCATCAGCATGCCAAACAGCAAAACCCGGTACTCGGCAAAACTGCGCAGCAGCTCCGGCGTCACCGTGAGCACAAACGCCGCCAGCACCACGCCAAGCGTTGAGCCCATACCGCCGAGCACCACAATCGCCAGGATCAGCGCCGATTCAAAAAAGGTAAACGATGTCGGGTTGACAAAGCCCTGATAAGTGGCAAAAAACACCCCGGCGATGCCGGCAGTCGACGCACCCAGCGTAAAGGCCGAGAGCTTGACCAGCACATGATTTAAACCCATTGAGCGACAGGCGATTTCATCTTCCCGCAGGGCTTCCCATGCCCGACCAATCGGCATCCGCGTCAGAAGATGCTTGATATACAGCACCAGCATCACCACCAGGAACAGCACCGTGTAGATAAAGATAAACTTCATGTTCGGGTTGTAGGTCAAATGGAAAAATTCGTGAAAGGGCACGCCTCCTTCTTTGGCGCGGCGGCCAAACTCCAGTCCGAAAAAGGTGGGAGGCGGGGCAGAAACGCCGTTCGGGCCACCGGTGAAGGTCAGCCAGTTGTTGAGGATCAGGCGAATAATCTCCCCAAAGCCAAGCGTGACGATCGCCAGGTAATCACCGTGCATGCGCAGCACCGGAAAGCCGAGCAGGGCGCCGGCCGCGGCAGCCATAATCGCCGCCAGCGGCAGCATGCTCCAGAATCCTAATCCCAGATACTGATACCCCAGCGCCAGCCCGTAAGCGCCGATGGCATAAAAAGCGACATAACCGAGATCCAGAAGCCCGGCCAGACCGACCACAATATTCAGCCCGAGACCGAGAAGCACGTAGATAAGCCCAAGAATGGCGACGGTGAGAACGTACTTGGTGGCAACAAAGGGGAAGCAGATCGCAAGGGCGATAATCAGCGGGATTATCCAGCGCATGCGGCTTTTGTATTCCGGCGGCCGGACATAAACCCCCGCGCTGTCGGCTTCAAAACGTGCCTGGAAACGTGCACCCGGAGCGGTACCTAAAAAAGCGCTCAGCAGAAAACGGCCCAGCATCACGATGCCGACTATCCATGCGAGCCGCTGTCCGGCGAAATTAAAGCTGTATCCGTCCAGCACCACGCCGGCAATCGGGCCAAAAATTATTAACGCAATCAGCCCGGAAAAAATGGCGTCCAGAATGCAGCGCTTAAGTGAAAAGCCGTGAGAGGTCATCGTATTCTCCTTCACACTTTGGCGACAATCGGGCGGCCAAGCAGACCCTGAGGACGAAAAATCAGGATCAAGACCAGCAAGCCAAACGAGAACACATCTTTATAATCTGAGTTCACCATGCCGGAAAATTGCGCCTCGGCGACGCCCAGAATCAACCCGCCGAGCATCGCACCGGGCAGGGAGCCAATCCCGCCGAGCACCGCTGCGGTAAACGCCTTGATGCCAATGACAAATCCGACGTAGAAATCGAAGGTGCCGTAATTCATGGTGATGAGCACACCCGCCAGACCGGCCATCGCCGCGCCAATCACAAAGACCAGCGAAATGATTCTGTCGGTGTTAATGCCCAGAATGGAGGCCATTTTGCGGTCCTGCTGCACCGCACGGCACATCCGCCCAAGCCGGGTATTGTTGATTATCCATGTCAGCAAGAGCATGCCGGCGAACGAGGCAACCAGAATAAACACTTTGGTGTAGGTTATCTGAACGAACCCCTCACCGATATGCAGGCGAAGTACGCCATCCAGCATCGTGGGCACCCCTTGCTGACGTGGCCCCTGGCTCAGCTGCGCGTAGTTTTGCAAAATCAGTGACATCCCGATGGCGGAGATAAGCGGTGCCAGACGGGTAGAGTTGCGTAGCGGCTTATAGGCAATACGCTCGATAGTCCAGCCGTAAACACCGGTCACCACAATCGTGAAGATCAGCGTACCGAGGATAAGCAACGGGAACGACTGCAGGCCGAAGAAAGAGAGCAGCGCCAGGCCAATGGCGCAGAGGTAGGCGGAGATCATATACACTTCGCCGTGGGCGAAATTAATCATACCAATGATGCCATACACCATGGTGTAGCCGATGGCGATTAATCCATAGACGGAGCCCAGCGTTAAGCCATTTATTAACTGTTGCAGGAAGAATGTACTCATCATAGCGCGCTCGTTATTTTAAGCTGCGCGGCACGCGCAGCCTGATGTTTATTACGCGCCGACAGGCGAACCTGCCGGCGTTGAGCGTGACTCCGTCCCGTTACTGAACTTCCTTATATTTTCCGTTATCGTCCCACTGATACACCACGTAGTCAGACACTTTCAGATCGCCTTTGCTGTCCCAGGCTTTTTTGCCCATAACCGTGTCGACGGCATTGGCTTTCAGCCATTCGCTGGCCTTGGCCGAGTCTTTACCGCCCGTAGCCTTGAAGGCTGCGGCAATGGCCTGAACGGAGGCATAAGAGTAGAGGGTGTAACCTTCAGGCTCGAATTTTCCGGCGCGGAATTTCTCAATGACCGCTTTCCCATCCGGGATCAGACGCGGGTCTTTACCAAAAGTCATATAAATACCCTTGGTATATTGCGGTCCACCCGCCGCGGTCACCATCTCTTCGTTGACGATACAGTCGCCAGAGAAGAATTTCGCCTGCACGCCCTGTTCACGCATCTGGCGAACCAGCGGGCCGGCTTCCGGGTGACAACCGCCGAAGAACACCACATCCGGCTTTTGCGCGCCGATTTTTGTCACCAGCGCGTTAAAGTCTTTCTCACCACGGGATAAGCCCTCATACATCACATCCTGAACCCCGCGCTTCGCCAGCGCAGCTTTGGTGGCGTCTGCCAGCCCCTGACCGTAGGTGTCTTTGTCATGGATGATGACCACACGTTTGGCTTTCAGCTTATCGATAATGAAATCGCTGGCGACCTGGCCCTGCTGGTCATCGCGACCACACATGCGGAACATATCGGTCATGCCTCGTTCGGTAATGAGCGGGTTGGTCGAGCCGGGGGTAATGGCAAGGATCCCCGCGTCGCTGTACACCTCGGAGGCAGGCATTGTGGAAGAGGAGCAGAAATGGCCGACCACCGCGTTGACTTTATCCTGGTCGACCAGGCGGTTGGCGACGGCCACGGCTTGTTTCGGCTCGCAGGCATCATCCCCCTGAACCAGCTTAATCTTCTCGCCGTTAATGCCGCCTGCGGCGTTAATGTCTTCAGCGGCCTGCGTTGCACCGTGCCAGTACTGATCGCCATAGGTGGCGTTTGGGCCGGTAAACGGCCCGGCCACACCAATGACAATATCTGCATGCGCAGAAAATGCCGTCACCAGACAACCGGCCAGCACGAGAGAAAGGGGAGTTCTGATAAATTTCAGCGACATTATTATGTTCCTTAGCAAAGAGGTTTTTGCACCACGGCGTAAACCCGGACGCCGGCGGCGCAGCCAATCCAAAAACACGAGCAAGAACAAAATGCACTAAACGAACAAGATCCAGACAACGCCTGCGTAATACGGCGAGGTTTCCCTGCGCAGGTTCGCGCGAAGAACATTAAGCAAAATCGTTGCCAGAATGGTTAACCCATTGAGCGGGTTGTGACATGTTTGAGTATAGAGTGCGGTGATATGGCACCTTGTGGGACGCGATGAAATTACAGCGGAGATCACATATCGTTAACAACAAAGCCCATAAGTTGTGCAATGGTCACGATTTGCACGTTTTTGCAGCAATAAAGACCTAAACTTCAGATAGGAAAGCCGTGAGATATGTGTCAGGATCTTTTCCTTTTTTATCAGGAGTGTCAGCGATGACTGAAGGCCCATTGAATGAAAGCGAAATGGCGTGGCTGGAAGAGACATTAATGTCTTACGGTCATGACGATGCGTCCGTGATTGACGTGTCTGAACTGGACGGCATGCTTACCGCAGTCCTTTCCGGCCCTGTTGTCGTTGAGCCAGATACCTGGCTGGTGGCCGTGTGGGGTGGCGAGAAATACATTCCGCGCTGGAAAAACGATCGTGAAATGCACCGTTTTATCGATCTCTGCTTTAAGCATATGAACGACATTGCTGAGCGCCTGAGCGAATACCCGGATCAGTTTGAGCCGATGTTTGGTTACAACGATGTCGACGGCGAGAGCTATACCGTTGTTGAAGAGTGGTGTTATGGCTATATGCGCGGTGTGGCGCTGACGGACTGGTCAGCCTTACCGGAAGCACTGAAGGCCGATCTTGATGCGATTGCGCTGCACGGTACAGACGAGAACAGCGAGAAGCTGGATGAGCTGAGCGAAGACGAATATAAAGCCAGCATTGAGAGCATTCAGCCTGCGGCTCTGCGTTTGTACAATTACTGGGTGGACAACCCACAGCAGCCGGAAGCAAAAAAACCGATTGTTAACGGCACAAAGGTCGGGCGTAACGATCCGTGTCCGTGCGGCAGCGGGAAGAAGTTTAAGAGCTGCTGTTTGCACTAATAAAAAGGGGCTGATTTCAGCCCCTTTTTTGTTAACCCACTTCCGGTAGCATCCCTGCGGCTATCAAGCACTGCACCAGAATAATCATCACTCCGCAGGCAAACACCATGCACAGCAGCGGTTTGCCGCCCATGACGCGGTACCCTTGCTGAGGATGCTGCTGGCGGCTCTTCCAGGCCAGCAGGGAAGGGAGCAGCAGGGCCAGCACGGATAACGCCACACCTGCATACCCCAGCGCCATCACGAACCCACGCGGGTAAAACAGCGCGAACGCCAGAGGAGGCAGGAAGGTGACTGCCCCCGTCTGTAAGCGTCCTGCGGCAGTATTACGACGCTGGAACAGATCGGCCAGGTAATCAAACAGGCCGAGCGCCACGCCCAGGAATGAGGTGGCCAGCGCCAGGTCGGCAAACAGATGGACCGCCAGCTCAACGTGCGGGGAGGTGACTACCTCGCGCAGTGCCAGCAGAAAGCCGTTCAGGCCAGCGTGTTCCGCCATCAGCCCGGTAAAGGTCGACGCGTCAATGCTCCCCAGCGTCACCAGTTGCCAGAAAATATAGGCAATCAGCGGGATGGCGCTCCCCACCATAAAGACGCGGCGTAGCTTAAGGATATCGCCGTTCATATAGCTCACGATGCTGGGCACGCTACCGTGGAAGCCAAACGAGGTGAAAATAACCGGGATCGCGGACAGCGCCAGCCCTTTTTCCAGCGGCAGCGTCAGTAGATTGACCTTGTGAACATGCGGTACCAGCAAAACCAGCATCACAATCAGGAACAGTATTTTGGCGCTGAACAGAAAACGGTTAAACAGATCGACCAGCGAAGTCCCCACACAGACCACACCCCCGCCAATAAGCGCAAAGAAGATAACGCCCGTTGAAGGCGTGATGTCAGCGTCGAACCAGTCGTTAACGCTGGAGGCGATTAACTCGCCGGCGCCGCTGATATAGGCCGCGGTCAGGGCGTACATCAGAAACATCATGCTAAAGCCGGTTATCCACTGGCCATAGCGTCCCAGGTAGCGTGCCGCAAGAGAACCCAGGCCGGTATCCGCGGGCACATGCTGATAAACCTCAAGCAACAGCAGGGCGGTGTAGCACATCAACGCCCAGAGTGTGCCAAGGAGCAGCAGTGTCATTCCAAATCCAACGCCTGCGGCAGCCAGAGGCATCGCCAGCATTCCTGCGCCAATCGTCGTTCCGGCGACGATAAAAATACTTCCCAGGGTTCTGTTTTTCACGCATTCCTCTACAACGATTCGTAATCGCGACAAATTCTGCGGCGCAGAGTAAGGGAAAAGCCCCGCTTCGTCAAATGACCGTTACAGTAGGTGTAATGAATTATTTACGATATTTTTCGACTTTAGGTAATTTACCCGGACCTGCCCCTTTGGGAGGGGATACCTACTTCGTAAGGGCACTATTTTTGCCGAAAAATCAGGCGTAATTTAAACAATAACTATAAGTTTTCAAATAAAGTGAGGGCAGATGGCGGGAAATAATCCCTTTACCGCGGCGTGGAGCCGGGGCGGTAATTTACTGTGCCATGGTCACTGGATAATCAGCTGGCAGAACCAGGCCCTGCAGCTTCCTGAATCGCGTCGTGAAAAGGATATGGGCACCTGGGCCATTTATTCGATCATCGATCCTGAGGACGACACCTTTGCGCAGGGGCTAAAAGAAGATGAGTGGATCATTGAAAACGTAGACTGGCTGACAGATGTTTTTTTTGACGCCGGTATTCCGCTGGAGACGGCTAACTACCGGTATTTTTACCAGGCGGTCAATACGCAGGACTGGCGGTGTACAAGCTGTGCGGGGTGTATGTAAATCTGTGCGCGGAGAATAAAAGTGCGGCGCTGAAAACAGCACCGCAGCAATATTATTTCTGTGTATCGAGGGTAGAAAGTTCTTTATCGATAAAGTAAAGACCTTCGCCTGTTTTCCCCACCAGAGACAATTTATCCAGCACGGATTTAAACAGTTTCTCTTCTTCGTGTTGCTCTGCCACGTACCACTGCAGGAAATTAAAGGTCGGATAATCCTGGCCGATCATTGCCGCATGAACCAGTTCGTTAATTTTTTGCGTAATCAGTTGCTCGTGCTCATAGGTCGCACGGAAGAGCTCATCAAGCGAATTATACTCGGCAAACGGGGACGCAACGTTATCGATGCGCGGCAGGCTGCCCGTGTCAGTCAGATAATCAAACAGACGCTGCATATGGGTCATCTCTTCCTGCGCGTGGCGGCGCAGGAAGGCGGCAGCGCCTTCAAAACTGTGGTAGCTGCACCAGGCGCTCATCTGCTGGTAGAGAAGGGATGAAAAAAGCTCAAGGTTCATTTGCGCATTGAGCTTGTCGATCATTTCAGTTTTCAGCATGGTGACGCTCCGGGTTATTAATTCTGGTTCACAATGAGCGACACTATAATTTGTTATTTAATTATTTGCAAAACGTAAAATAATTATTTCTTTATTTAAAATACGAATGGGAATAAAACGCATTGCCGATTTATATTTTATTAATGAGAATTGTTTTTGTTCGTAATGAAATACACTGCCAGTCAATACTGGCAGCACAGATTAATACCACGGATTAGTTGCTTTAGGGTTTACGGCAAAGCCCATGCATTTATACTGGATCGTCACGCTCTCATTGAGACACAGAGAGCCGCTGGTCAGGGTGCAGGTTTTAATGGGCTGGCCATAGGCAGAGGCGGTGGCATACCCCATGCTCTGACACGCTTTAGCTGCGGTGCCGTTATTAACATACTCATCGGAATAGGCGTTTTGCAGCATTGCTTGCCCGTAGTCGAGGCGGACGATGCCGTTTGGCGCGTCCAGGGTGCTGACCTCAGCCTGGCGATTAATGCTACAGCCCGCCAGCAGCAGGATCGTACCGGCGACGAAGACTCTTTTCATGGTTCGCTCTGAGTGAGTGGAAATACGTTATCGTACCTGCAGATGTGAGTCGCAATGCGAGGAATAGCCGGGCAATCTGCGCTTTCTCTTTGCGACGGGCCGTTTAGTCGGCCAGGCTGTCAAAAATGGTTTTAAACTTAAGATGATGCAGGCGAAACAGCGCAATAAGCTGCGGGTCAAAATGGCGGCCGTCACCCTCCAGAATGATTTTGCAGGCTTGCTCGTGTGTGAATCCCGGCTTATAGACCCGCTTTTGCCTCAGGGCATCATACACATCGGCCAGCGCCAGAATGCGGGCTTCCAGCGGGATCTGTTCTCCCCGCAGCCCCTGCGGATATCCGCTGCCATCCCATTTTTCATGATGGAAATGGATAATATTCTCCGCAACTGCGCCCAGCTCTAAGCCCTGAATAATCCGCCACCCTTTCACGGTATGAAGTTTCATCTCGGCAAACTCGTCCTGGGTCAGCGGGCCTTGCTTACGCAGAATACGCTCCGGCACGGCAATTTTTCCGACATCGTGAAGTGAGGCAAAATGTTCTATCTCACGGGTCATTTTGCGCGAAAGCCCCAGCTCACGCGCCATCAAGCCGCAATATCGGGCGACGCGCTGAATATGGCTGCCGGTCTCGTCATCGTGCGCGCGGTTTACCTTCTCCAGCGCCTGCACCATATTGCGGTTAACCATCCGGTTCTGGCGTAAATGGCGACGCATCATGATCAGCATACCGATGCTGAACAGGGCCACGATCAGCAAAATCACGCTGATAATCTTCAGCGTGTTTTTAGAAAAATCGGGTAAGTAACTCTGCTCATCCTGACGTTCTATTTGCGTGCGGTATTCTGACAGGCGATGAACCTGAGTCAGCAGATGAAAGAGCGGATGCTGCGGATCCACCCACGGGCCAATAATAAACTCAGAGCGGGTGACCCCCGCGACTTTCAGCACCCCGCGAAACAACTCGTTGCCGCGAAGCGTGGACTCCAGCGAACTGAGGTCGCCCAGAATATAGTCAATCTCATCGTTCTCAATCGCGTCGATAAGACCGTCAATGGTTGGCCGGGTCACGATGATCACATCGCTGCCAAAACGCTGGCGTAAATAGGCTGCGGCAAACGAACCGTCGAGTACGCCGACGCGCTGGCTGCGAATACTCTCTTCGTTCCACAAGAAGGGCTGACTGCTGCGATTGTAATAGGCGTTGTGCCAGGCGATGTCGGGGCCGATACGGCCCTGTGCATGCGCACTGTCGCTTCGATCAACGATATCAATCAATCGAACCGCCCACTGCTGTCGCGGAAGACTCGAATAGTGATCGATAAAATTGACCTCAACCTTCATGCCCAGTAAATCGCGCATGTCGTTAATCATATCAATGGCTGTGCCGTGGTAGCCCTTGCTGTCCCGCCAGATAAGCGGGGCAAAATTCTCGTTTTTGGGCAGGTTGATCTGCAGGCGATTATGCGCGATCCAGGTTCGCTCCTCCTCTGACAGGGTGATACGGCTTAGCAGGTAATTGCGCTTGCTCTCCTCCAGCATCGTGTTGATTTCGCCGTTGCGATACCAGGTGCCAATCAGCGCATTGATTTTATCCCGCAGGGGAAGCAGGTCAGGGCTGAAGGCGAGGACGACAGGAATGCGTAGCTCAGGAAAGGGCCGGGAGACCAGATAATAGCGCTGGGTATTTTCCATCTCCGGAGCGTCATTAATATAGAAATCAGCCTGGTTGTCGCTCAGTAAGCGAAAAGCCTCGTCGCTGGTGGCGACGAGGCGCAGAGAACGAAATTTAAGGTCGGGATAACGTTGTTGCACGCTGTCGAGCGTCGCGTCGTCTTTACGGAACAGCACCCGGGCATGGCTGAGCTGTCCGGCGGTTGTCACCGTCATCGATGGACTGGCGGCCACCACGTCGTTATCAAACAAACGTGCTGAGAGAATTTTGGTTCTGGCTCGCTTCTCCGTGCGCAATACCCCGGCATACACGCCATACTCATTTTGTGCAAAACGCTGGCTAATATCGGCTCCGGAGAGCGGCCGCAGCTGCAGCTGCGTACCCGCCTGTTTATTGATGGCCTTAATCAGTTCAGGATAAAAACCCTGCCACTCTCCTTGCGGTGTGCGCCAGAATTCGAAGTTGTTAGCATCAAAGATCCAGACCGGTACAGGCTCTTCTGCCCGGGCAGGGGGGCAAACAAGCAACAGACCCGTCAACGCGAGTAGAAAGAGGGAGCGAAGCATCCGGCAGCGCTGATTCACAGGTCAACCCCATACGGTTTTAGCGTGTACTTTTGCAGTCTAGCTAACGGGCTGAAGCGGCAACAGGTTTGCTTTAACTTTTTAATGCACGTTTGGCGTACGGTCTCATTCTCGCTAAATTGTGAACCTGTCTTTGTTTTTTAAAACAACCTTTCATTTAATTTGAAAAGTTGTTTGTTTGATAGTAGGGTGAACAGGTAAAGGTATCCATAGCGGGATCTCCCGCCACGCATTCAGGAGAGATGAAATGAAAATTGCACTGATGATGGAAAACAGCCAGGCCGCGAAAAACCCAGTGATACTGAAAGAGTTGAAAACGGTAGCCGATGAAAAAGGGTTCCCGGTTTATAACGTGGGCATGAGCGACGAGAATGACCATCACCTGACCTATATCCATCTGGGGATTATGGCGAGCATTTTACTGAATGCGAAAGCCGTTGATTTTGTTGTGACCGGCTGCGGTACGGGGCAGGGGGCATTGATGTCGCTGAACATCCACCCGGGCGTCATCTGCGGCTATTGCATTGATCCTGCGGATGCGTTCCTGTTTGCTCAGATCAACAACGGTAACGCGCTCTCCCTGCCGTTTGCCAAAGGCTTCGGTTGGGGGGCTGAACTGAACGTTCGGTTTATCTTTGAAAAAGCGTTCACTGGTCGAAACGGTGAAGGTTATCCGCCCGAGCGCAAGGAGCCGCAGGTGCGTAACGCCGGTATTCTGAACCAGGTTAAAGCGGCGGTCGTGAAAGAAAACTATCTGGATACGCTGCGCGCAATCGATCCCGAGCTGGTGAAGACGGCCGTTTCGGGTCAACGTTTCCAGCAGTGCTTCTTTGAGAATTGCCAGGACAAAGAGATCGAAGCTTTTGTTCGCGGGATCGTAGGCTGACGCTTTCAGGTGCCGTGAGCCCCACTTTTCAGGTTTGGCGAGAAGCATAAAATTGTGATGCGCGTCACAAAAATATTGATTTTTGTGACGATGGTCATATTATAAGCACATTGACGATAAAGTTGTATAACAAGTTAATGGAGCTACCTGATGAAACTTCGCAAAATCCTGAAAAGTATGTGGGCTAACTACTGCAACACTTTCAAAGACGTGCCACCGGGCGCAATGTTCTGATGAAAAAAACCTGCTTCGGCGGGTTTTTTTGTGCCCGTAAGCGACGAGAGGGAGATGAATGGGCCTGCGTTTTGTTACTATGGCGGCCTTTAAATAAGGAGAAAGCCCCATGTCACAAAACCTGAGCGCCGATCAGGAGCTGGTGTCTGACGTTGTCGCCTGCCAGTTAGTTATCAAACAAATCCTTGATGTCCTGGACGTTATTGCGCCGGTTGAAGTGCGCGAGAAGATGTCCACGCAGCTGAAAAATATCGATTTCAACAGCCATCCCGCTGCGGCTGACCCGGTCACGCTTCGCGCTATTCAGAAAGCCATCGCGCTGATTGAACTGCGATTCACGCCGCAGGGCGAGTCTCACTAAAGCCCGCCTGACGCTAAAAAGGGCGACCGTTTGTCGCCCTTCGCTCACCTTAAAAGAACGTCTGTACCAGCAGATAGCTCGCCGCACACGCGCAGCTAACGCCAATTAATCCCGGCAGAATAAAGCTGTGGTTAATGATAAATTTGCCGATGCGGGTTGTGCCCGAACGGTCAAAGCCGATGCAGGCTAAATCGCTTGGGTAGGTCGGCAGGACAAAATAGCCGTAAGAGGCCGGGAAAAAGGCGATCAGCATTTTCGGGTCGATTCCCAGCATCAGCCCCATAGGCGCAACGGCCGTCAGGGCTGCCGCCTGGCTGTTCACCAGCTTGGATACCAGGAACAGCACAATCGCGTAGGTCCACGGATGGCTTTTCACCACGCCTTCCAGCGCCAGCTTTAACTCATCAAGATGCGCCTGGAAAAAGGTATCGCTCATCCACGCCACCCCGAACACCGAGAAGATCGCGACCATACCCGCCTTAAACACCGCGCCGTTAGAAATGGCAGACGCATTGACCTTGCAGGCCATCAGCATTACGGCACCGGCAATTAACATCATCATCTGGATGACAAGGTTCATCGACAACGCCGTCATTTTTCCTTTTATCTCAAATGCAGGGCGCAGGTCAGGGAATGCCCCCAGCAGGACAACCACGGCAATGCCGGCGAAGAAAATCCACGTGGACCAGTAGGCCTGTTTTGGAAAACGTTGATTCATTAACGTTTCCGTCCCGCCGTAGATGAATTCACGCTGCTTCGGATCTTTGAGCTTTTCCTGAAACTCCTTATCGTCCGCTAACGCTTTCCCACGACGCAAACTCCACAGCGCAGCAATCGCCACACCGAACAGTGAGGCAGGAACCGAGACGGCGAGAATTTCCAGTATTCCCCACGCGTGGCCGAGCCCATGCTGCGCGCCCAGAATGGAGACCAGTGACACAACGGCCACGGAGACCGGCGAGGCCGTAATTGCCATCTGCGATGCCACTGATGCCACGGCCATTGGGCGTTCCGGGCGGATCCCTTTTTTCAGGGCGATATCCGCAATGATGGGAAACATGGTGTACACCACGTGTCCGGTCCCGCAGAGAAAGGTCAGCATCCAGGTGGTAAAAGGGGCGAGAAGCGTGATGTGTTGAGGATGTTTGCGCAGCAGGCGCTCAGCAAATTGCATCATGACGTTCAGGCCGCCTGCGGTCTGAAGCGTTGCGGCACACCCAATGACGGCGAGAATGGTCAGCATCACGTCAACCGGCGGTTTGCCGGGTTGCAGACCAAAGACAAAACATAAAATAAAAAGGCCAATACCGCTTATCAACCCAAGCCCCATGCCGCCGAAACGCGTACCTGTCAGCAGGCAGAGGAGGATGACAATAAACTCAATGGTGATCATGATGCTCCCTCGTCAATGATAATGTAATTAAATAAATCATTACATGTTGTGTGGTTAATCATTGAGAGCGAGATCTGATTTGTTAAATCTTAGCAAAAGCAGAAGGTTGGCGACGAGAATGGGAACCTGCTCCCGGTAGGCCGAAAAGCGCGCCTGGCAGGGAGCAGGAAAAATGATCAGTGGTGCTGTACCGTCACAAGGTCAAGCAGATGACGGTCGGTTTGTTCCGGACATAAACCCGCCTGCTGCGCGTTATGGATTTCGTCCGCCAGCGTTTTAAGCAGCATGCCGTCCTGCTGTTGCGCTTTATCCATATCGCGTAAGAATTTAAGGGTTTTGGTGTCGTGTTGTGCTCTGGCTTCATCGGCCAGCTTGTTAAGCGTGCTGCAACGCTGTTCGTACTGTTCCAGTGTTTTCTCAAACAATTCTTCCAGAGAAGAGTAGTTATCGTCGATCGTATCAAGCGCTTTTACGGTTGGGTTCGCCCCTGCGGCTTTCATGAAATTAAAAACACGCATCATATGGGTGACGTTGCTTTGCGCCTGGCTGCGAAAAAAAGTGGCAGAGCCATTGAGACTGTTTTCGGAACACCACGAGCTGATATGCAGGTGCAGATTCGAGGCATAGAACTCGAGGTTCAACTGGGCATTGAGTTTTTGCATCATCGTTTGGGTAGTCATACTCATATCCTTATTGACTGTGGGACGTGATGTCCGCGGCTAACCTGACCCGGCAGGCACATATAATGGAATGCAGAAATGGCATTTCTGCGGCGACAAAAGTCGATCGAATATTCACTTCCTGTGTTCGATATAAATAAGCATACCCTTGTATTCTGTCTAAGAAAACTCTTAATTAGGCTGTGTTTACCATACATTACAAAATTTAATATAGTACAGAAATGAAAACAGGTGGATATAAGTTAACACATTAATAACAAATTGATTTTTATGTGTTTGTGTATTGTTTGTCTCGTTTTTTAAAGAGTGAAAATATTAAGGCAACAGAATCTTCTGTGACGATGTGAAAAACAGACCAATCAATCAGGATATATTTTGAGGAATAAAATTGCGCTAAATCAATTTATCGCAAAAAGGCGAGTGTGTGATCGCTGTGCAAGATTGTTCTTAATGATTATGTAAAAATGAAACACTGTTTTATCTTGTTTCAATCATTGAGGTCTATGATGGCAAAGGTTGCGGTGCTGTTGGCACCCGGTTTTGAGGAAGCAGAGGCGATTATCACCATTGATATTTTGCGCCGGCTGAACATCGACGTGGAAACTCTGGCCTGCGCGCAGTCGCGTGCAGTGGTCAGTTACCATAACATTCCCATGGTGGCAGACAGCACCTTATCAGAACGCAGCGATTCGCTTTACGATGCGATTGTTCTACCCGGGGGACCGCAGGGCAGCGCAAATCTGGCCGCGGATCCGCAGGTTATCCGTTTTATTTCTGCACATGACGCGCGCGGAAAGCTGATTTGCCCTATTTGTTCAGCAGCGGCGCGCGTGCTGGGGGGAAATGGGCTGCTTCGGGGGCGTCGCTACGTCTGCTCCGGGGATTTATGGGAGACGGTAAAAGACGGTGAATATGTGGATGCACCGGTCGTCCAGGATAAAAACCTGCTCAGTGGCAAAGGTCTTGGTCATGCGTTTGACTTTGCGCTGGCCCTTGCTGCTCGACTGTTGGGTGACGAAACGCCCGTTCGCGATCACGCTGACCACATCTATTACGCCTGGTAAATTTCCCGCCGGATGCTAGAGCGTCCGGCGCTCAGGGACTTCTTAGCTGATCTTATGGATAATTCTGCTTAACCCCGTTTCATTTGTCCGACAATTCCTGCCATTTTTATGTCATTTTCCGCTGAATTTATGTACGCAATTACTGTAATTCTGCGGTGTGATGGCGCTCTCTTATGGATGATTAATTTCCCGCTAAAACTATCACCAGCAATAACGCTTATGACGAGGTAAGCGCTAATGCCTTGTTTTAAGTCCGATTAAATAAGAAGCACGCAAATATTCCCTACAGAAAAGAATGCTAAAGCTGGAGTTTACCATGCACAAATTTACTAAAGCGCTGGCGGCCGTTGGTCTGGCTGCTGTTATGTCACAATCCGCTATCGCAGAGAATTTAAAACTCGGTTTTTTGGTAAAACAGCCAGAAGAGCCGTGGTTCCAGACTGAGTGGAAATTCGCCGATAAAGCCGGAAAAGATTTAGGTTTTGACGTCATTAAAATCGCCGTGCCTGACGGTGAAAAAACCCTGAACGCCATCGACAGCCTGGCGGCCAGCGGTGCGAAAGGTTTCGTTATCTGTACACCCGATCCAAAACTGGGGTCGGCAATTGCGGCTAAAGCGCGCGGTTACGACATGAAGGTTATTGCCGTTGACGATCAGTTCGTCAATGCCAAAGGCAAGCCAATGGACACCGTGCCGCTGGTAATGATGGCCGCGACCAAAATTGGTGAGCGCCAGGGTCAGGAACTCTATAAAGAGATGCAAAAGCGCGGCTGGGATGTAAAAGAGACGGGCGTCATGGCCATCACGGCTGATGAGCTGGATACTGCACGTCGTCGTACTACCGGTTCCATGGACGCTCTGAAAGCCGCCGGCTTCCCGGAAAAACAGATCTATAAAGTGCCTACCAAATCCAACGATATCCCCGGCGCGTTCGACGCCGCGAACTCAATGCTGGTTCAACACCCGGAAGTTAAACACTGGCTGGTGGTCGGTATGAACGACAACACCGTGCTGGGTGGCGTGCGTGCGACAGAAGGTCAGGGCTTTAAAGCTCCGGATGTGATCGGTATCGGTATCAACGGCGTTGACGCCGTCAGCGAACTGTCCAAAGCGCAGGCGACCGGCTTCTACGGCTCTCTGCTGCCAAGCCCGGACGTACACGGCTACAAATCCAGTGAAATGCTCTACAACTGGGTGACCAAAGGGGCTGAACCGCCGAAATTTACTGAAGTGACCGACGTGGTGCTGATTACCCGCGACAACTTCAAAGAGGAACTGGCGAAAAAAGGACTGGGCGGTAAGTAATACGCTGTGATTGCGCCCCTCATTCACCATGAGGGGCCAGACGTACACACTACAGGAATCACGGAGACGTTATGCGACAGTCTGATCCGTATCTCTCATTTCGCGGCATCGGGAAAACGTTCCCCGGTGTTAACGCGCTGACCGATATCAGTTTCGACTGCTATGCCGGCCAGGTTCATGCCCTGATGGGTGAAAACGGCGCGGGAAAATCCACGCTGTTGAAAATCCTCAGCGGCAACTATTCCCCTACGACCGGCACATTGGCCATTCGTGGCGAAGAGGTGGCTTTTGCTGATACCACGGCGGCGCTTAATGCCGGGGTGGCCATTATCTATCAGGAACTGCACCTGATCCCAGAGATGACCGTGGCCGAGAACATCTATTTAGGACAGCTCCCGCACAAAAGCGGCGTGGTTAATCGTTCGCTACTTAATTATGAAGCAGGGCTGCAGCTTAAACATCTTGGGCTGGACGTCGATCCTCAGACGCCGCTGAAATACCTCTCCATCGGCCAGTGGCAGATGGTTGAAATTGCCAAGGCTCTGGCGCGTAACGCCAGAATTATTGCCTTTGACGAACCCACCAGTTCGCTTTCCGCACGTGAAATCGAAAACCTGTTCCGCGTGATCCGGGAGTTGCGCCAGGAAGGCCGCACGATTTTGTATGTTTCGCACCGTATGGAAGAGATATTTGCCCTGAGCGACGCCATCACCGTGTTTAAAGATGGCCGCTATGTGCGCACCTTTAGCGATATGGCGCAGGTGAACCATGACCAGCTTGTCCAGGCGATGGTCGGACGCGATCTGGGGGACATTTACCACTGGAAACCGCGTGAGTACGGCCCTGAACGCCTGCGACTGGATAATGTAAAAGCGCCGGGAGTACGCATGCCGGTTTCGTTATCGGTACGCAGCGGTGAAATCGTCGGGCTGTTCGGCCTGGTGGGCGCAGGGCGTAGCGAGTTAATGAAAGGGTTGTTCGGCGGCACGCGCATTACCGAAGGCGTGGTGTCTATTGACGGCGCAGCGGTGGATATTCAGAAGCCCGCCCACGCGATTAAGGCAGGCATGATGCTCTGCCCGGAAGATCGCAAAGCGGAGGGGATTATTCCGGTGCATTCGGTGCGTGACAACATCAATATCTCCGCCCGTCGCAAATTTATCCGCGCAGGATGCCTGATCAACGATAGCTGGGAATCGAGCAATGCCGATCACCACATTCGTTCACTCAATATCAAAACGCCGGGACCGGAACAGCTGATCATGAATCTTTCCGGGGGCAACCAGCAGAAGGCCATTCTGGGCCGCTGGCTGTCGGAGGATATGAAGGTCATTTTACTGGACGAACCGACGCGCGGTATCGATGTGGGGGCAAAACACGAGATTTATAACGTGATCTATGAACTGGCAAAACGCGGCGTGGCGGTGCTCTTCGCCTCCAGCGATCTGCCTGAAGTGCTTGGCGTCGCCGATCGCATTGTCGTCATGCGTGAAGGTGAAATTGCCGGTGAATTGCTTCATGAACAGGCGAATGAACAACAGGCGTTGAATCTCGCCATGCCTAAAGTCAGCCAGGCTGTCGCCTGAGTAAGGAGTTAATGATGTCCTCTGTTACTACATCCGGAGCGCCAAAGTCGGCGTTCAGTTTTGGCCGAATCTGGGATCAGTACGGCATGCTGGTGGTCTTTGCCGCCCTGTTTGTCGCCTGTGCGATCTTCGTTCCTAATTTTGCCACCTTTATTAATATGAAAGGGCTGGGGCTGGCCATTTCCATGTCCGGCATGGTGGCCTGCGGTATGCTGTTCTGTCTGGCCTCGGGCGATTTTGACCTGTCGGTGGCCTCGGTTATTGCCTGTGCCGGTGTCACCACGGCTGTGGTAATCAACATGACGGAGAGCCTGTGGATTGGCGTGCTGGCGGGTCTGTTACTGGGCGTGCTCAGCGGTCTGGTGAACGGCTTTGTAATTGCTCGTCTGAAGATTAACGCCCTGATCACAACGCTTGCGACCATGCAAATTGTGCGTGGTCTTGCCTATATCATCTCTGACGGTAAAGCGGTGGGGATTGAAGACGAGCGCTTCTTTACCCTCGGTTACGCTAACTGGCTGGGGCTGCCAGCGCCAATCTGGCTGACCGTGGCCTGTCTTATCCTGTTCGGGTTCCTGCTCAACCGGACCACGTTTGGCCGTAATACCCTGGCTATCGGGGGCAATGAAGAAGCCGCACGTCTGGCCGGTGTGCCGGTGGTGCGTACCAAGATTATTATCTTTGTTCTTTCCGGGCTGGTCTCTGCAGCCGCAGGGATTATTCTGGCGTCGCGAATGACCAGTGGCCAGCCAATGACCTCTATCGGTTATGAGCTGATCGTCATTTCAGCCTGTGTTTTGGGGGGCGTTTCCCTGAAAGGCGGCATCGGAAAAATCTCATATGTGGTGGCCGGTATCCTGATCCTGGGGACGGTAGAGAACGCCATGAACCTGCTCAATATTTCGCCGTTCTCTCAGTACGTCGTTCGTGGCCTGATCCTGCTGGCAGCGGTGATATTCGACCGTTACAAGCAAAAAGCGAAGCGTACCGTCTAAGGTTTTTCCTATCTTTATATTGCTCAACTAATAACCTTAGCTGACCCCCGAACCGCCTCGCCAGTTTTGCTGGCGGGGCGGTTGTCAAATGGCGAGCGACGTCACACTGTCTATACTTACATGGCTATGAAAGAGGTAAAGGCGTTTACCTCTCGTAAACCGTAAGGAGGAATAGGGTGGCTGACTTGTTAACTGCACCGCCTGTACTGCCCGGACACTATGCTTTCTTTTTTGATCTCGACGGTACGCTCGCCGAGATAAAGCCGCATCCTGACCTGGTGGCGATCCCCGCCACGGTTCTTCAGAAGTTGCATCAGCTCTCGCAGATGACTGAGGGAGCAGTGGCATTGATATCAGGGCGCTCGATGGCCGAACTGGACCAGCTTGCCAGGCCTTATCGCTTTCCGCTGGCCGGTGTACACGGAGCGGAGCGCCGCGACATCCATGATCAAACGCATATCGTTTCACTCCCCGACGCATTAATCCAGGCGCTACAGGTACAACTCTCGTCTGCGCTGGCAGAACTGCCCGGTACGGAGCTTGAAGCCAAAGGGATGGCCTTTGCCCTGCATTATCGCCAGGCGCCGCAGCACGAAGCGGCTGTGCTTGCGCTTGCGACCGCTATAGCAAATGCACATCCGGAGCTGGCGCTGCAGCCGGGTAAATGCGTGGTGGAGCTTAAACCTAAAGGGATCAATAAAGGCGCGGCGATTGCGGCGTTTATGGCGACACCGCCTTTTAACGGCAGGACGCCCGTTTTTATTGGGGATGACCTGACCGATGAGGCAGGGTTTCGTGTGGTGAATCAGGCCGGAGGGATCGCCATCAAGGTCGGGCCTGGTGAGACTGTCGCCGAATGGCGTCTGGCGGATGTCGCCAGTGTCTGGCAGTGGATATCTGACATCGCTAACCAGCAACAACAACAAATAGCGCAAAACAAAGGGGGAAACCATTATGGGTCGCTTAGTCGTCGTCTCTAACCGAATTGCACCGCCTGATGATAAAAAATCCAGTGCAGGTGGCCTGGCGGTTGGGGTATTAGGTGCCTTAAAAGCCGCCGGTGGGCTGTGGTTTGGCTGGAATGGTGAAATCAGTGAAGAACAGAAACCGCTCAAGAAAGTGACGCGCGGAAATATTACATGGGCGTCGTTTGCGTTAAACGAAAAAGATTATGACGAGTATTACTCGCAGTTCTCCAATGCTGTGCTGTGGCCAGCGTTTCACTATCGTCTGGATCTGGTCAAATTCCAGCGCGAGTCCTTTGAAGGCTACACGCGGGTGAATTCGCTGCTGGCGGATAAACTGCTGCCTTTAATCGAGGAAGACGATATTTTATGGATCCACGATTATCACCTGCTGCCCTTCGCCAGAGAGTTGCGTAAAAGGGGAGTGAATAACCGGATTGGTTTTTTCCTGCATATTCCGTTCCCGACGCCGGAAATCTTTACCGCGCTGCCGCCGCATGAAGAGTTGCTGGATGCGCTGTGTGACTACGATCTGCTGGGCTTCCAGACCGAGAATGATCGACTTGCGTTCCTTGATTCTGTGTCCGGCAAAACGCGAGTGGTGACCAAAGGGGGGAAAACCCATACGGCCTGGGGCAAGACATTCCACACTGAAGTGTATCCCATCGGTATTGAACCTGAAGAGATTGCCGAGCAGGCTTCCGGTCCGCTGCCGCCCAAACTGGCGCAGCTTAAGAATGAACTCAAGCACGTGAAGAATATCTTCTCGGTGGAACGTCTTGATTATTCCAAAGGGCTGCCGGAACGTTTCCTGGCGTATGAAACGCTGCTGGAAAAGTACCCGCAGCATCACGGTAAAATCCGCTATACGCAGATAGCGCCCACCTCGCGCGGTGAAGTGCAGGCTTATCAGGATATTCGTCACCAGTTGGAGACGGAAGCAGGGCGCATTAATGGCCGCTACGGTCAGTTGGGCTGGACGCCACTCTTTTATCTCAATCAACACTTTGACCGTAAGATCCTGATGAAAGTGTTCCGCTATGCGGATGTCGGGCTGGTTACGCCATTGCGGGACGGGATGAACCTGGTCGCGAAAGAGTACGTCGCCGCCCAGGACCCCGCCGATCCGGGTGTGCTGGTGCTTTCCCAGTTTGCCGGGGCCGCCAATGAATTGACGTCTGCGCTTATCGTCAACCCTTACGATCGTGACGACGTGGCGAATGCCCTCAACCGTGCGCTGACGATGCCGCTCACGGAGCGTATTTCCCGCCATGCCGAGATGATGGAAACGATCCGTAAGAACGATATTAACCACTGGCAGGCGCGTTTTATTCGCGATCTTCGTGATATTGCGCCGCAGAGTAATGAAGGCCATCTGCAAAAAAAGATCGCGACATTCCCTAAACTCGCCTGATTTTCCTCTGGGGGTTTAACGGCCCCCAAGAGGCACTAACAACACATCCACCTGGCTTGACGCCACAATCGATTTCGCCGCACAGGCTGCGCGAGAAAAAAAGCTGTGGTTATGATTCCCGCATATTACTAAATCAATATTCTGCTTACTGCACATGTTGAGAATATGCGCATTAAGCTCCCCTGTCGCAATAATGGTGTCATATATAGGATATTGCGCCTTTTCTACCAGCTCACGCATAAATTGCTGCGTTTCTTCCTGTAAGACCTCACGAATATCTTCCAGCATGGGGGCAGCCAGTTGATTATACATCTCAGGCTCGGCCGCGAGGGTGATCAGGCTGATACGGGCATTATGCGGTCTGGCAATGGAAACCGCCCGGGCGATGAGTTCATGGCTTTCGGGCGAAACCGCAACAGAAACAAGAAGATGGGAGTAACTCATAACGCACTCCTTAGGTGTCTGAAAGACAGCGTCTTAGTCACCATTACCGCGATTTCACCGGATCTGCAAGAGGTGAATACGACATAAGTGTGAAGCTAATCATAATTATTCATTAATTATTCTTATAAGAAGAATAACGGGAAAACGTGCCTAAATGAAAAAAATTAACAACTTAACCTGAATCACACTTTTTTACGTTTCCGGTGTTAAATCGTTTTAACGCGTTATAAACACATTTCTAATGATTACCATGTGAAACAATTGTTATAGGCGTTTTGCATAACTACATGTTTTTTATAGATAATTAAAATGTGACCTTACGATGGATTCGCTGTGACGCGCATCTGGTCGCTGATACGTTTCGAACAGCACATGTCATGCCACTTCTGCTCATACTCCTGCATGAGTATTCGCCCATAAAGAATAGAAAACAGTGTCGATCGTTCAAAAAACAACCAATTTACAAGTCATACTGATGGATTTATGGGAGATATTCACTTAAATTGTGTGACGTATATCACATTTTTTTTAAATTTGGGGGTGGCTGCATTGTATGTGTCAAAACTGACGAGTAGAGTTTGCGTCGAATTAGGAAAAATCTTAGTTATTTGTAAGAAATGATAAAACGTGTAAGAGACGTAACCGCGTTTCAGCTGTTGCGCGTTTCAATGAATACAAACCTAAATTCGACTATGCATTTAGCCTTTTCTTTTTTATACCGGGTGATTTCCCGGCGACATCACGGGGTGCGGTCTTTCCGCATAAAAATAATAGTTGGTTATTCGGGATGGGAACAATGCATACATCCGAGTTGCTAAAACATATCTATGACATCAATTTGTCGTATTTACTGCTCGCGCAGCGTTTGATTAGTCAGGACAAGGCGTCCGCGATGTTTCGTCTGGGTATTAATGAAGAAATGGCAACCATGCTGGGTGGGTTAACCCTTCCTCAAATGGTTAAACTGGCGGAAACAAACCAACTGGTTTGCCAGTTCCGTTTTGACAATCCTCAGACTATCACGCGTCTGACGCAGGATTCCCGTGTTGACGATCTTCAACAGATCCATACCGGTATTCTTCTTTCCACTCGCTTGCTTACCGAAATCAGCCAGCCTGATGACGCAGCCCGTAAGAAAAGGGCCTAGCAATGAGCGAGAAAAGCATTGTTCAGGAAGCGCGTGACATACAGTTAGCAATGGAGCTGATTACGCTCGGTGCTCGTTTACAAATGCTGGAAAGCGAGACTCAGCTGAGTCGTGGTCGCCTCATCAAATTGTATAAAGAGTTACGTGGTAGTCCCCCGCCGAAAGGAATGCTGCCGTTTTCAACGGACTGGTTTATGACCTGGGAACAGAACATTCATGCCTCCATGTTCTGTAATGCCTGGCAGTATCTTCTCAAAACCGGTTTGTGTAGCGGCGTTGATGCCGTGATCAAAGCGTATAAACTTTACCTTGAACAATGCCCGCAGCAGGACGAGGGTCCTTTGCTGGCGCTCACCCGCGCATGGACGCTGGTGCGTTTTGTTGAAAGCGGAATGCTTGAGCTGTCGCGCTGTAACTGCTGCGATGGCAATTTTATTACCCATGCGCATCAGCCTGCAGGCAGCTTCGCCTGTAGTTTATGCCAGCCTCCATCCCGAGCAGTAAAAAGACGTAAACTTTCCCGGGAAGCTGCCGATATTATTCCACAACTGCTGGATGAACAGATCGAACAAGCTGTTTAACCCGAACGTGTGGGCAAGATTCCAGCAGCGGTAAGCAATTACCGCTGCTTTTTTTTACCCCGCAAACGGTAAACGCTGCGAGCTGAACATCCTTGCCATAGTCACTAGCGGAAGGATGATGTCGTGCTTATCTTATTAGGTTACCTGGTAGTTCTCGGTACAGTTTTCGGCGGTTACATGATGACCGGCGGGCACCTTGGAGCACTCTATCAACCGGCTGAACTTATTATCATCGGCGGCGCAGGGGTAGGGGCTTTTATCGTTGGTAATAACGGTAAATCGATCAAGGGCACGCTGAAAGCTATTCCACTGCTGTTCCGTCGCTCTAAATACACCAAAAGCATGTATATGGATCTGCTTGCGCTGCTCTATCGTCTGATGGCGAAGTCGCGTCAGCAGGGCATGTTCTCGCTTGAGCGGGATATTGAAAACCCGAAAGAGAGCGAAATTTTTGCCAGCTACCCGCGCATTCTCGCTGACGCAATGATGCTGGATTTCATCGTCGATTACCTGCGACTGATCATCAGCGGCAACATGAACACCTTCGAAATCGAAGCGCTGATGGACGAAGAGATTGAAACGCACGAAAGCGAATCCGAAGTGCCGGCAAACAGCCTGGCGCTGGTGGGCGATTCCCTCCCTGCGTTCGGTATCGTCGCGGCGGTGATGGGCGTGGTACACGCGCTGGCCTCGGCGGATCGTCCTGCGGCAGAGTTGGGCGCGCTGATTGCGCATGCGATGGTGGGCACCTTCCTCGGTATTTTGCTGGCGTATGGTTTTATCTCTCCGCTGGCCAGCGTTCTGCGTCAGAAAAGCGCGGAAACGACCAAAATGATGCAGTGCGTGAAGATCACGCTGCTCTCTAACCTTAACGGTTATGCGCCACCTATCGCAGTTGAATTCGGCCGTAAAACGCTTTATTCCAGCGAGCGCCCGTCGTTTATCGAGCTTGAAGAACACGTGCGCGCGGTGAAAAACCCAAACCAACAGACGACAACTGAGGACGCATGAAAAATCAGTCCCATCCGATCGTCATCGTAAAAAAACGCAAGCACAAGGGGCATGGGCACGGCGCGCATGGCTCCTGGAAAATCGCGTACGCCGATTTTATGACCGCAATGATGGCATTCTTTCTGGTGATGTGGCTCATCTCCATCTCCAGCCCGAAAGAGTTGATCCAGATTGCCGAGTATTTCCGAACGCCGCTGGCGACCGCCGTGACCGGTGGGCAGCGAATCTCTAACAGCGACAGCCCGATCCCTGGCGGCGGCGATGATTACACCCAGCAGAAGGGTGAGGTGAAGAAAGAGCCGAACATCGACGAGCTGAAAAAACGCATGGAGCAAGCGCGCCTGAAGAAACTGCGCGGCGATCTCGATCAGCTGATTGAGGCGGATCCTAAACTGCGTGCCCTGCGA
This sequence comes from Enterobacter ludwigii, assembly GCF_001750725.1. Classification (NCBI taxonomy): domain Bacteria; kingdom Pseudomonadati; phylum Pseudomonadota; class Gammaproteobacteria; order Enterobacterales; family Enterobacteriaceae; genus Enterobacter; species Enterobacter ludwigii. The sequence continues at coordinate 2,092,772 of NZ_CP017279.1, read as the reverse complement.
CCACACCTGAAGATCGATCTGGTGCAGGAAGGTTTACGTATACAGATTATTGATAGCCAGAATCGCCCGATGTTCAAAACGGGCAGCGCGGAAGTTGAGCCATACATGCGCGACATTTTGCGCGGCATTGCGCCAGTGCTGAACGGTATTCCTAACCGTATCAGCCTGTCTGGACACACGGATGACTTCCCGTACGCCACGGGTGAGAAGGGATACAGCAACTGGGAGCTTTCTGCCGATCGTGCCAACGCCTCGCGTCGCGAGCTGGTGGCAGGTGGGCTTGATGATGGCAAGGTACTGCGCGTGGTCGGCATGGCATCAACCATGCGTGTCACTGACCGCGGGCCGGATGACGCCATCAACCGTCGTATCAGTCTTTTAGTGCTGAACCAGCAGGCGGAGCAGGCCATCCTGCACGAAAACGCCGAAAGTCAGAATGAGTCACTGGACGATTTAAAACAGCCTGGGGCCGTTCCTTCGGCTGCCGTTCCAACATCGCCACCAGCCAATCCGAGGTGATAGCGTGAGCATGGATATTAGCGATTTTTACCAGACATTCTTTGATGAAGCCGACGAATTGTTGGCCGATATGGAGCAACACTTGCTGGATTTGGTGCCTGAAGCACCGGACTCCGAGCAGCTCAATGCCATCTTCCGTGCGGCGCACTCGATTAAAGGCGGAGCCGGAACGTTTGGATTTACCATCCTGCAGGAAACGACCCATTTAATGGAAAACCTGCTGGATGAAGCACGACGCGGTGAAATGCAGCTCAATACCGACATTATCAACCTGTTTTTGGAAACCAAAGATATTATGCAGGAACAGCTCGACGCCTATAAAAGCTCGGCAGAGCCTGATGCAGCCAGCTTTGAATACATCTGCAATGCGCTGCGCCAGCTCGCGCTGGAAGCCAAAGGTGACGCAGCCGCAGCCGTTGTTCCGGCAGCCAAACTGAGCGTTGTCGATGCCGTTACCGCACAAGAGGCGGCCCCGGCCGCCGCTGCGAGTAAAGTGCGCGTGGTGCTGTCACGCCTCAAAGAGAACGAAGTTGACCTTCTTGAAGAAGAGCTGAGTAACCTGGCGAAATTAAGCAACGTGGTGAAAGGCAAAGACAGCCTGAGTGCGACGCTGGAAGAGGGGATCAGCCAGGACGATATCGTGGCGGTCCTGTGCTTTGTTATCGAAGCCGACCAGATCGCGTTTGAAACCGAAACGGCGGCGGTTGACGTGCCAGCGGCAGTGGAAGAGGTGGCGGTTGATCCTCAGGCGGCTGCACCTGCCGTTGCGCCTGCGGCGCCGGTATTGAAAGCGGTGCCAAAAGATGCCGGCGCGCCAGGCCGTGGTGACAAACCGGCCGCGCGTTCCAGTGAATCCACCAGCATCCGCGTCGCCGTCGAGAAAGTTGACCAGCTGATTAACCTGGTGGGTGAACTGGTGATTACCCAGTCGATGCTGGCACAGCGGTCTAACGAACTGGATCCGGTGACCCACGGCGATCTGATTACCAGCATGGGGCAGTTGCAACGTAATGCCCGCGACCTGCAGGAATCGGTGATGTCCATTCGTATGATGCCGATGGAATATGTCTTCAGCCGCTTCCCGCGTCTGGTGCGTGACCTGGCCAGCAAACTGAATAAACAGATTGAACTGACGCTGATGGGCAGCTCCACCGAACTGGATAAAAGCCTGATCGAACGCATTATCGACCCGTTAACGCACCTGGTGCGTAACAGCCTCGACCACGGTATCGAACTGCCGGAAAACCGCATTGCCGCCGGAAAATCCCCGGTCGGGAATCTGATCCTCTCCGCCGAACACCAGGGCGGGAACATCTGCATCGAAGTGACCGATGACGGTGCGGGCCTGAACCGTGAGCGCATTCTGGCGAAAGCCATTTCGCAGGGAATGGCGGTCAACGAAAACATGACTGACGAAGAAGTGGGCATGCTGATCTTCGCGCCAGGCTTCTCGACCGCAGAGCAGGTGACGGACGTTTCCGGCCGCGGCGTGGGAATGGACGTGGTGAAGCGTAACATTCAGGAGATGGGCGGCCACGTTGAGATCAAGTCTAAACAAGGTTCCGGCACCACCATTCGTATCCTGCTGCCGCTGACGCTGGCAATCCTCGACGGCATGTCGGTGAAAGTGGCGGACGAAGTCTTTATTCTGCCGCTGAACGCGGTGATGGAATCGCTGCAGCCGCGTGAAGAAGATCTGCATCCGCTGGCGGGTGGCGAGCGCGTTCTTGAAGTGCGCGGTGAGTACCTGCCGCTGGTCGAATTGTGGAAAGTGTTCGAAGTGGATGGCGCGAAAACCGAGGCCACGCAGGGGATCGTGGTGATCCTGCAAAGTGCGGGTCGCCGCTACGCGCTGCTGGTTGATCAGCTGATTGGCCAGCACCAGGTGGTCGTGAAGAACCTCGAAAGCAACTACCGCAAAGTGCCAGGTATTTCTGCCGCCACTATTCTGGGTGACGGTAGCGTGGCGCTGATCGTTGATGTGTCGGCGCTTCAGGGATTAAATCGTGAACAACGTGTGGCGTACACAGCCGCCTGATTAAGTAGAAGGTAATAACATGACCGGTATGAGTAATGTAACGAAACTGGCGGGCGAGCCATCAGGGCAGGAATTCCTGGTATTCACTTTAGGCGATGAGGAGTACGGCATCGATATCCTGAAAGTGCAGGAAATTCGTGGTTACGACCAGGTTACCCGCATCGCGAACACGCCTGCCTTTATTAAAGGTGTCACCAACCTGCGCGGCGTGATTGTACCTATCGTTGACCTGCGCGTGAAGTTCAGCCAGGGCGACGTGGACTATAACGAGAACACCGTGGTGATTGTCCTGAATCTGGGGCAGCGCGTGGTTGGGATCGTGGTGGATGGCGTATCTGATGTGCTGTCTCTGACGTCCGATCAAATCCGTCCGGCGCCGGAGTTTGCGGTCACGCTGTCTACCGAGTATCTGACGGGGCTGGGAGCACTGGGTGAACGTATGCTGATTCTGGTGAATATTGAGAAGCTGCTGAACAGTGATGAGATGGCGCTGCTGGATATCGCGACGAATCACGTGGCGTAATGTTTCTCTAAACGGTTCTGTGAGGCTTTCGTGGAACCGTTTCGTTCAGTCGGGCATTTCGGTTATCTGATTCGCCCGCTGCGGTGAACGTATTAAGGGGGCTATTGCAGCCCCCTTATCTTATTCACTTACTGCAGGCGTAGTATTTTCTGCTGGCCTTAAGGTGAACGAAACCATTCGGCCAACCCGTTACGCTTCCTGCTCTACCAGCTCAGTCTCCGCTTCACGCGCCCCTTCATTTTGCGACAGCATCGCAGTCGCAATACCGTTACCCAGCACGTTAATCGCTGAACGTCCCATATCCAGGAAATGATCGATCCCCATCAGCAGCAAAATACCCGCCACCGGAATATTGAAACTCGGGATGGTTGCCGCCAGCACCACCAGCGACGAACGAGGCACCCCCGCAATCCCTTTTGAAGCCAGCATCAGCGTCAGCATCAGCACGGTCACTTCGGTGAAGCTCAGGTGAATATTGTACGCCTGGGCGATAAACATCGAGGCGAAAGAGCAATACACCATAGAGCCCACCAGGTTAAAGGAGTAACCGATTGGCAGAACGAAAGAGGCGATATTGCGCGAGCAACCAAAACGCTCAAGCTGTTCCAGCGTTTTTGGATACGCCGCTTCTGAGCTGCTGGTGGTAAACGCCACCAGCACTGGGTCCTTCAGCATGCTGACCAGGCGGAACACCTCTTTCTTCAGCACCATATAGCCGACGGCCAGCAGCACCATGCAGGTGAGAAGGATTGCCACGTAGTAGCCGCCAATAAAGGAGGCGTAGTTCAGCAGAATGCCCAGACCCTGAGTGGCAATCACAGATGAGATGGCGGCGAAAATGGCCAGCGGGGCGACGTACATCACGTAACCCGTCACCTTCAGCATGATATGGGAGACCACATCCAGCGCGGCCACCAGCGGGGCATTGAATTTTTGCCCCAGCGACGCGCCGGCGATGCCGAAGAACATAGAGAACACCACAATCTGCAGGATTTCATTGTTCGCCATCGCACCGGCGATACTGGTCGGAATGGTATGGGACAAGAACGCTTTCAGCGTCATCCCCCCCACCGCAAGGCCGGTGTCTACCGCCTCTTTCGGGATAGCCAGGTTCAGGCCGCTGCCCGGACGCTCCAGCGTGACGATAAACAGTCCCACCAGAATGGAAAGCACGGATGAGCTAATAAACCACACCATCGCTTTGCCGCCCACGCGACCAATGGTGGAGGTTTCACCCAGTTTCATAATGCCCACGGTCAGCGTGCTGAAGACCAGTGGCGCAATAACCATTTTAATCAGACGCAGGAAAATATCGGTCAGCAGCGTGATGTTATCCGACCATGCTTTGATAGCATCCGCAGAGGCATACTCATGAATCGCCGCCCCTGAAAGAATACCCGCCAGCATGAATATCACGATGAAGAGTGTGAGTTTGTTTGCACTTGCCACGAAAAAAGACCCTCTATGCGCTTTGGTTGCCGTCTGCGCCGATGTATATAGATTTTTTATTACGACGCAGGAAATTATTCGGCACATAAATTGAAGTAAAGCGGAGGGAGATACAACTAGTTTTTAATTTTTATTAATTTTGTTGTTAACGCCTCGACGATATATTGTGATGCAGATCACATTTCAATGGATATATCCTCTGCGTATACGAGAAATAAGGCATTTACAAAGTATTAACATCCTGTTTTATAAATAAATATTCAGTCAATAAGCCATTAGTCTTGCCCTCCGCGGCGCGGGTGGTCGAAGCGGTATCCATAAACTAAATTCTCAATAACCCCCGGAAGAGGAACGTTAAGTGGGGCTAACATCTTGAACAGCAAAAATAAAATGTGGCAAGCGAACGGAAATGTCTTCTGGAGGGTGGTAAATGAAAAGAAAACTCCTTTTGATCTGTGCAGGCACGTTGCTGACGGCGACAACAGCCCAACAGGCGCTGGCGGTGACCAGCAGCGGTACTATTGGCGCGACGTTAACCCTGACGAACGGTTGTCTGATAAACGGCTCGCCCACGCAAAATGGCATTAACTTCGGGACCCTGGATTTCGGCACCCATCCCGCAACGTTTTCCACCCTGACGACGCAGCTGACCGGTGCCAGCGGCGGTAACACGTTCACCATTCAATGTACGACCGCCAGCTATACGGTGGCGATCACCGGGAATACCAACTCCACCGCGCCGGGTACCGTTGTGGGGACGCCAGGCACGCCTGCGCGCTATCTGGTCAACACCACCAATGCTGCACAGGGGGTGGCTTACAGCCTGTATAGCGACAGCGGATTTAACAACGTCGTTGCCAACAACGCGGCACTGCCAATAGCGTCAACCGCCGGGGGCATCGACAGTTACACACTTTACGGGCGCATTACCGGGGGCGGTAACAGCGTTACGGTCGTTCCGGGTACCTACACCGACACGATTAACGTCAGCGTCACCTACTAGTTTCACGCAGCCATGAAGGCATCCATTTTGCGTCTGCGCAACAGCGCGGAGGGGATCGTGCACCCTTTGTACGCGCTGATCGTCTGCCTGATGCTGGTGCCTGCGGCGGGTGCTGTGACGTCCCAGTCATTTAAGGTCAGCGCGACCATTGTGCCCGGGTGCGCGGTATCCACGGGCAGCGGAGGAGTTTTCGGTACGCTCGATTTCGGTACCCACAACGGGGTGGAAAGTGCCCCGGTGAGCACCAGTTTTGTGCCTAACGGGGCCTTGTCCATCGCCTGCACGCCCGGCGTGGCGCTGAGTATGAGCATTAACGGCGGACAGAATTACTCCTCCGTTCGGCGTATGAAGCGCTCAGGGGGAACGGAAGTGGTGGGATATCGCCTTTACAGCAGCAGTTCGCTGGCGGCGAACAGCGAAATTGGCGTCAATCAGGCAATACCGGTGACCTATACCAACAGTAATAACATTGCGCTGCCGCTTTTTGGCGTGGCGCTGCTGACCGGGTTTAGCCCGGCAGGAACGTATTCTGATCAACTCACCGTGACCTTGTCATGGTGATAAAGGGAGACAGTCGATGAAGCCATTTTTCAGACACCTTTGTCTGGTGAGTTTGTTGGGGGGAATGGCTGCGGCGACAGGCCAGGCGCAGGCGGCGGCAACCATTCTGTTGTGGCCCATCGATCCGTGGCTGTCAGCGGATGCCAAAGCCACTGAATTATGGATCCAGAATCAGGGGAACAGCGCAACGACAATGCAGGTCCGCATTGTGCGCTGGAAGCAGGAGGGCGGTTATGAACGCTACTCCGCACAGCAGGACGTGGTGGCCAGCCCGCCCATCGTCACCATTGGCAAAGGCAGTAAGCAGCTTATTCGTCTGATTAAGCAGGGTACGGTGCCGCTCGGCGTCGAACAGGCCTACCGCATTATTGTGGATGAAATCCCCCAGCCGGATGCCAAAGCCGAGCCGGCCATTGGCCTGAAATTGCAAATGCGCTACTCCATTCCTTTGTTCGTTTATGGACAGGGAATCCCGACCCTCAAAGAGGGGGCACATCATGCGCTGGTGGAGACCAAAAATCTGAGCTGGCGGGTGACGCAGGAGAAGGGACATCCTGCCCTGGAGGTCCGTAATCAGGGGGATGTGCACGTCAAACTCAGCCAGGTGGCGCTGGAGCAGGGCGGGCAGAAGCGGACGGTTGCAGACGGATTACTCGGGTATGTTCTTGCGGGCAGCACCCGCACCTGGTCAATCCCGGCCGGAATAGGTCAGCCAGACCGGCTGAGCGCGCAAATTAATGCCAGGGATACGCGATGGCAGTCGACGCCCGTCAACTGAAACCGGCGATGATGATCCTGCTCTGCGTCAGTACCAGCACCTGGGCTGAGCCCGGCGATGACAGTTTACCGCCGCCGCCGCAGGCTCAGGCGTTGAACGGCGAAGCGGTCTTTCAGCTCTCGATTGTGTTGAATCACTACGACACCGGTATGGTGGTGCCCGTGACGCAACGCGAGGGGGCATTCTTTATTTCCAGCGCCGACCTGCTGCGGGCAGGGCTTCCGCCGGAGCATGTGCCTGCCGGAGACGTAAACCTTTCTACCCTGCCGCAGGTGCGCGTAGAGTACGACAGCGCCGCGCAGCGTCTGCTGCTGGGCGTTCCGGCCGACTGGGTCGCCTCACGCGTGACCCCTTTCAGCGGACAAATGTCACAAAGCAAACCACACTTCGGGCGTGGAGCGCTGCTCAATTACGATCTCTACACCAACCATACGGAACATGTCGGCGGACAGGCCTCGCTCTGGCATGAATTCCGCTACTTCAATGAGAACGGCTCCTTTTCTTCAACCGGCTATGCCCGGGAAAATTTCACCGGAAACGACGGTCAGCAGGAAGGGTATGTGCGCTATGACACGACGCTTCTGATGACGAACGAGGACGAGGCAACGACCTGGACCGCCGGGGATGTGATCAGCGATGCCCTGAGCTGGAGCACCAGTGTGCGCATGGGCGGGATCAGCTACGGGCGGGATTTCTCCCTGCGTCCTGACCTCGTGACCTGGCCACTCCCAGAGTTCTCGGGCGAAGCGGCGGTTCCCACCTCGGTGGATCTCTTTATCAATGGCTATCGTTCCGGCTCGACCCAGCTTCAGCCGGGACCGTTCACCCTGACCAATCTGCCCTATATCAACGGAGCAGGGGACGCGGTACTGGTCACCACCGATGCGCTGGGCCGCCAGGTGAGTACCACGCTGCCGTTTTACGTCACCAGCGAATTGCTGAAACAAGGCCTGAGCGACGGGGCGGTGACGCTCGGCAGCCTGCGGCGTAATTACGGCATCAAGAATTTTGACTACGGCCCGGCGGCGGGTAGTGGGTCGTATCGCTATGGCATTACGGACTGGTTGACGCTGGAGGGCCATGCCGAAGGGGCAGAAGCGCTGGCGCTGGGCGGGATGGGGACGGTGGTTAAATTGGGTCGGTTTGGCGTCGTGAATACCGCGTATTCTCAAAGCCGCATGCGCGGAGATAATGGCGGGCAAATCAACTGGGGCTATCAGTACAGTACCAGTGAATTTAGTGTAGCGACACAGCATACGCGGCGCGATCGCGACTTTGGCAACCTCGCCCTCTACGACCAACCGACGGTCTATGACGAAAATGACCGGCCCATCGCCAGTTTTAGTCGCAACACCGACCAGTATTCTCTCACCTTTAACCTGGGCGAATATGGCAGTCTCGGTGCTGCCTGGATCGGCGTGGAGAGCTTTGACAACCAAAAAACCGAACTGCTGAATCTCTCCTGGAGCCGCAATCTGTGGGGGGCGAGCAGTATTTATCTGGCTGCAAGCCGCGATCAGCAGCGGGGAGACTGGACGGTGGCCATGTCGCTTCAGGTGCCGCTGGGAGAGCGTGACAGTGCCGCCGTAACCTATGAAAACACGCCAGATGCCGGCAGCACGCAGCGTATCAACTACAACCACTCCATGCCTTCCGACGGTGGCTTTAGCTGGAACATGGCATGGGCCAACCAGTCGAAAGCCAATGATTATCAGCAGGGAACACTGGGCTGGCGCAATAACAACATCGAACTTCAGGGCGGTGGTTATGGCGAAAGGGGCATGATGACCTGGTGGGGAGAGGCGATGGGCGCGGTTGTGCTGATGGACGGCGAGCTATTTGCGGCAAATAAAATCAACGATGCGTTTGTGGTGATCAGCACCGACGGTCACCCGGACGTTCCCGTCAGCTATGAGAACCAGCCGGTCGGCAAAACGAACAATAACGGCTACCTGCTGGTCAGCGGGGTATCGGCTTATTACCCGGCTAGTTATCGCATTGATACCCTGAATCTGCCCGCGGATACCCGGCTGAAAGAGACAGAGCGGCGGATCGCTATTCGCCGCCACAGCGGTTATCTGGTCGATTTCCCGATGGAGCAGGAGCGGGTGGCAAGCGTCATTCTGCATGACAAGCAGGGGCAGGCTATCCCGGTGGGAAGCCAGGTTCGACGCGCCTCGCGCAACAATGCGGTGGTGGGGTATGACGGCATCGCCTGGCTGGAAAATCTCAGCGATGTGAACCCGCTTGAGGTGATTACGCCAGACGGAAAACACTGCTCGGCCACGCTGACCGTGGGGGCCAACCCGGAACATAAGCTGCAGACATACGGACCGCTGATTTGCCGGGAGGAACGGTGAAGCGCTTACTGCTGTTGATACTGCTGCTGTTTTCCGGCGGCGGCTGGGCGGCGTGTACCGTCAGTACGGTAAATGCGTCATTTGGTAGCGTCACCTCGTTCGCGCTCAGCGGAACCGGGGAGGTCGAAACCACCGGCAGGCTGATCGTGGCATGCGACGCTGTGCTCAATCTTCTGACCAACGACTCGGTGACGCTGAACTACACCGCCGCGTCGGTTTCAGGCAACAGCCGTGCCACCATGAAACGCACCGACAATGCGGCCATCACGGATGTGATCCCCACCCGGTTGTGCGGGTTAACGGGGTGTTCGAGCAACAGCGAAGTGCAAATCAGCAAAGCTTATACCTGGAGCGGCAACACCCTGCTGGGATTACTGGGGTCAAAACAGTACAGCATTCCGCTTTATTTCCGCACCGTTGCCGGACAAAACGTCACGGCCGGGCCCTATCAGGTGCTGCTCACCTTCAGCATCAACTACAGCGTCTGTTCCGTGGGCGTGCTGGGCCTTTGCACCGTTCCCCAGACAGGCACGGCGACCACCAGTATTCTTCTCAACATGACCGTTACCAACGACTGCAGCGCCATGACCACGCCGGACGTCAACTTCAACAGTGCGCCGCTGGTGCAAAGTTTCCCCACTGTCTCGCAGGCGATTGCCGTCACCTGTACCAAAGGAAGCACTTACACTATCGGAATTAATAATGGTGCCAACGCGCTGAATAACGTTCGCCGCATGGTGAGCGGCAGTAACTACATGAGTTACGACATTTATAAAGAAGCCACGACCAACCGTTGGGGTGGCAGCGGTACCGAGCGCTGGACCAGCGCAACCTCCTCGCAGGTCAGTACCGACGGTTTATTGCGAACCTACAACTACACTGCCAAAGTCCTTACCAGCCAGTCTACGCCGCCTGCCGGCACCTATACCGATACGCTGATCGTTGACGTTGCGTTTTAACCCCGCGCTTTTCCCTTTCTCAAATGTAAAGTTCCTGTAGTCAGTGCCGATAACACCGTTAATAAATCTATGAGAAGGTGTTGTATGTTGAACCGTATCCGCGTTGTCACAATGCTTATGATGGTGCTGGTCATTTTCGCACTTCTTCAGCTTACCTCCGGCGGGCTTTTTTTCTCGTCACTTAAACAAAACCAGGACAGTTTCGCCGCCTCGAACGATCTCCGCGTACAGCAGAGTGAACTGACGTCGACGTGGGATCTGATGCTGCAAACGCGTATCAACCTGAGCCGCTCTTCCGCCCGCATGATGATGGATCCAAATAATCAGCAGAGCAGTGCGAAAACGGAATTGCTGAAAAATGCGCGGGCGACCCTTGCTGACGCCGCGAAACACTACGACGCCTTTAAGAAAATCACGCCACAGCCTGCCATGGCGCAGGTGAGCCAGAATATCGATGAAAAGTACAACGCCTACTATGCCGGTCTGACGGAGCTTATTCAGTTCCTGGAAAGCGGCAACATGGACGCGTATTTCGCGCAACCTACCCAGGGGATGCAAAACGCCCTTGGTGCGGCACTCGGGGAATACGCCAAAGCCAGTGGCGACCTGTATCACTCGGCCTTTACGCAAAGCCAGAATGATTACCGCTTTGCCAAATGGCAGATGGCCGTCATGGCGCTGGCGCTGGTCATCGTGCTGGTGGGCGTGTGGTACGGCATTCGCCACATCCTGCTTAATCCTCTCGGTCGCGTCATTGCCCACATTCGCGAGATTGCCGGTGGTGACCTGACCAAAACGCTGACCGTCTCCGGGCGCAATGAAATTACCGAGCTGGCAAACAGCGTTGATCATATGCAGCGCTCGCTAATTGAGACCGTCGCCAACGTGCGTAACGGATCGGAAGCCATTTATACCGGTACCAGCGAAATTGCGATGGGCAACAACGATCTGTCGTCGCGCACCGAACAGCAGGCGTCGGCGCTCGAAGAGACCGCCGCCAGCATGGAGCAACTTACCGCGACCGTGAAGCAGAACGCGGACAACGCCCGTCAGGCCTCACAGCTGGCGGAAAGCGCGTCCGAAACGGCGCAGCGAGGCGGTCGCGTGGTGGACGGCGTGGTGAAAACCATGCACGAAATTGCCGACAGTTCGAAAAAAATCGCCGACATCATTAGCGTTATCGACGGCATCGCTTTCCAGACCAATATCCTCGCCCTCAACGCTGCCGTTGAAGCCGCACGTGCGGGCGAGCAGGGTCGCGGGTTTGCCGTGGTGGCCGGGGAAGTGCGCAACCTTGCCAGCCGCAGTGCCAACGCGGCGAAAGAGATCAAGGCCCTGATTGAAGACTCCGTTTCCCGCGTCGATACCGGCTCCGTGCTGGTAGAAAGCGCAGGGGAAACCATGAATGACATCGTGAATGCCGTTACCCGCGTAACGGACATCATGGGTGAAATCGCCTCTGCGTCTGATGAGCAGAGTCGTGGTATCGATCAGGTCGCTCTGGCGGTATCGGAAATGGATCGCGTGACACAACAAAACGCCGCGCTGGTGCAGGAGTCCGCTGCGGCGGCCGCTGCGCTGGAAGACCAGGCAAGCCGTCTGAAGATGGCCGTCTCGGCGTTTCGTCTCGCTTCACTCGCTGGAAACACGGTCACCCCGCAAGCAACGTATCTCGCGCCTGCCGCAGCAGCGGCAGCGACCCGTAAACCTGCAGCGACGACCGGACATGAAAACTGGGAAACATTTTGACTGACATTTAAACCGCGGCTGCTTGCCGCATGATGGGAGCGTGGATGTTAAATCGTATTCGTATCTCGACCACACTGTTTTTGATTCTGATCCTTTGCGGTGTGTTGCAGGTTGGCAGTAACGGGTTGTCTTTTTGGGCGTTTCGCGATGGCTATCAGAATTTGCAGGAAGTTGAGGCGAGTAACCAGCAGCGCGCCGCCGTGGCACAGACGCGCGCCGTACTGTTGCAGGCAAGCACGGCGCTGAACAAAGCGGGAACCTTAACCGCCCTGAGTTATCCGCCGGATGACATCAAGGCGTTGATGGTGACCGCGCGCGACAGCCTGAAGCTGGCTGACGCGCAGTTTAACGCCTTCGCGGCACAGGACGCCGGCAGCGCGGAAGTGAAAGCGCTGAAAGTCGCCATGAAGAAGCGTTTTGATCAGTGGCACAGCGACCTGGATCACCAGGCGACCTGGCTTGAGAACAACCAGCTCTCGGACTTTATGACCGCGCCGGTCCAGGCGTCCCAGGCGGCGTTTGATGCGAGCTTTAATGCCTGGCAGCAGAACATTAACCAGTTTGTCCAACGCGCCGGGAATGACAGCCGTAAAAACTACCATATGTCAGGCGTGATTTTTGCCGTGGTGGTGATTCTGGCGGTGCTGCTGACCGGCGGTGCCCTGTACTGGTCGCGCAGAATGATTGTGCAACCGCTGGCGATCGTCAGCAGCCACTTCGACAGTATTGCGAAGGGTAACCTGGCGCGTCCGGTGGCGGTGTACGGCAAGAACGAAATTTCGGCGATTTTTGCCAGCCTGAAGGCGATGCAGGGCGCCCTGCGGGAAACGGTCTCCGATGTGCGACAGGGCAGTTATGCCATGCACACCGGGATCTCGGAGATTGCGGCAGGCAATAACGATCTCTCGTCGCGCACCGAGCAGCAGGCAGCTTCGCTGGCGCAAACGGCTGCCAGCATGGAGCAGCTCACCGCGACGGTAAGCCAGAACGCGGATAACGCGCGTCAGGCGTCTGACCTGTCCAGACAGGCGGCGATGACGGCGAAGAAAGGGGGCGATCAGGCCTCTCACGTGGCCAGTACCATGCAGGACATTGCCGCCAGTTCACAGAAAATTGGCGACATCATCAGCGTGATTGACGGTATTGCGTTCCAGACCAACATTCTGGCGCTGAACGCGGCCGTTGAAGCGGCACGCGCCGGTGAGCAGGGGCGTGGTTTTGCGGTTGTGGCCGGTGAAGTCCGTAATCTGGCGAGCCGCAGCGCCAACGCCGCGAAAGAAATTAAAGGACTGATTGAAGAGTCCGTCTCTCGCGTCCAGCAAGGCTCTGCCCTGGTGGACACGGCGGCGAAAACCATGCACGAAATCGTCACCTCCGTTACGCGGGTTAACGACATCATGGGCGAGATTGCTTCTGCGTCCGATGAACAGCGTCGCGGAATTGAGCAGGTGGCCCAGGCGGTAAGCCAGATGGATCAGGTCACGCAACAAAACGCCTCGTTAGTGGAGGAAGCGGCAGCGGCAACCGATCAGCTGGCCAGCCAGGCGGATCATCTGACCGGGCTGGTCGCGGTATTTAATGTGAAAGAGCACGTTGAAGCAGTAACAGAAGTCGGGCGGTCGCAGGCCGTGCCAGTTGTATCCTGAATGTAATTAAGAAGGCGCTATGACATCACCAATGCCCCCAGGGCAAACGTCATTACTGTTGCAGATGACACAGCGCCTCGCGCTGTCCGACGCGCATTTTCGTCGGATATGTCAGTTAATCTACCAGCGTGCGGGGATTGTGCTTGCCGATCATAAGCGAGACATGGTCTACAACCGTCTGGTGCGGCGCTTGCGTACGCTGGGGCTGGACGATTTTGGTCGCTATCTGAGCATGCTCGAAGCGAACCAGAACAGCGCAGAGTGGCAGGCTTTTATTAACTCGTTAACCACCAACCTGACCGCATTTTTCCGTGAAGCTCACCACTTCCCAGTCCTGGCGGAGCACGCGCGTCGCCGCAGCGGGGAGTATCGCGTCTGGAGTGCGGCCGCCTCAACCGGGGAAGAGCCGTACTCGCTGGCGATCACCCTTGCCGACACGCTGGGTATGGCGCATGGACGCTGGAAAGTCTACGCCAGTGATATTGATACCGAAGTGCTGGAAAAGGCACGCAACGGCGTGTATCGCCAGGATGAGCTGAAAACGCTGTCACCTCAGCAGTTGCAGCGTTACTTCATGCGCGGAACCGGCCCGCATGAAGGCCTGGTGCGCGTGCGCCAGGAGCTGGCGAACTGTGTCGAATTCGCGCCCGTTAACCTGCTGGATAAGCAGTACAACGTGCCGGGGCCATTCGACGCCATTTTTTGCCGTAACGTCATGATCTATTTTGATAAAACGACGCAACAGGACATTCTGCGTCGGTTTGTTCCGTTGCTCAAGCCTGACGGTTTACTGTTTGCCGGGCACTCGGAAAACTTCAGCAACCTCGTGCGTGAGTTTAGCCTGCGTGGGCAAACGGTATATGCGCTGAGTAAGGAAAAAGCATGAGTAAAATCAGGGTGTTGTCTGTCGACGATTCTGCGCTGATGCGCCAGATCATGACTGAAATTATCAATAGCCACAGCGACATGGAGATGGTGGCGACAGCGCCTGATCCGCTGGTAGCGCGGGATTTAATTAAAAAATATAACCCCGACGTGTTAACGCTGGATGTCGAAATGCCGCGCATGGATGGCATTGATTTCCTGGAAAAATTGATGCGCCTGCGGCCCATGCCGGTGGTGATGGTCTCATCCCTGACCGGAAAAGGATCTGAAATTACCCTGCGTGCGCTGGAGTTAGGGGCGGTGGATTTTGTCACCAAACCTCAGCTTGGCATTCGTGAAGGGATGCTGGCGTACAGCGAAATGATCGCCGAGAAGATCCGCACCGCGTCACGTGCGAAGCTTGCCGCGCACAAACCGATGGATGCACCGGTAACGCTGAAGGCCGGTCCTTTACTCAGTTCAGAAAAACTGCTGGTGATTGGGGCGTCAACCGGGGGAACAGAGGCAATTCGTCATGTACTCCAGCCATTGCCGCTGTCAAGTCCGGGTATTCTGATCACGCAGCATATGCCACCAGGCTTTACCCGCTCGTTCGCCGAGCGTCTGAACAAGCTGTGTCAGATCAGCGTGAAAGAGGCGGAAGACGGTGAGCGCGTACTCCCCGGCCATGCGTATATCGCACCGGGTGACAAGCATATGGAGCTGGCGCGCAGTGGCGCTAACTATCAAATCAAAATTCATGACGGGCCGCCGGTAAACCGGCACCGTCCGTCGGTGGATGTGCTGTTTCATTCGGTGGCGAAACATGCGGGGCGCAACGCCGTTGGGGTGATCCTGACGGGGATGGGTAACGACGGTGCCGCCGGAATGCTTGCAATGCACCAGGCTGGCGCCTGGACGATTGCGCAGAATGAAGCAAGTTGTGTGGTGTTCGGCATGCCGCGCGAGGCCATCAATATGGGTGGCGTGAGCGAAGTGGTCGATCTTAGCCAGGTAAGCCAGCAGATGCTGGCGAAAATCAGTGCCGGACAGGCAATACGTATTTGACTCAGGAGTATTATTTTATGGCGGATAAAGAGCTTAAGTTTTTGGTTGTGGATGACTTTTCCACCATGCGTCGTATCGTACGCAACCTGCTGAAAGAGCTGGGCTTCAACAACGTTGAAGAAGCAGAAGACGGCGTTGATGCGCTGAACAAACTGCAGGCGGGCGGGTTTGGTTTTGTTATCTCCGACTGGAACATGCCAAACATGGACGGTCTGGAACTGCTGAAAACCATCCGTGCGGACGCGGGAATGGCGTCATTGCCGGTTCTGATGGTGACCGCAGAAGCGAAAAAAGAGAACATTATTGCCGCAGCACAGGCGGGCGCTAGTGGCTATGTCGTGAAGCCGTTCACTGCGGCCACCCTGGAAGAGAAGCTCGGTAAGATCTTCGAGAAACTCGGCATGTGAGGTGTTGGTTATGATGATGCAACCTGCTATGAAACCCGTTGAAGAACACTCGCCCAGCGATATCATTGCCCGCATCGGCAGCCTGACACGCATGCTGCGTGACAGCCTGCGTGAACTGGGGCTGGACCAGGCAATTGCTGAAGCGGCGGAAGCCATTCCGGATGCCCGCGATCGTCTGGACTACGTTGTGCAGATGACCGCTCAGGCGGCTGAACGTGCGCTGAACAGCGTTGAAGCGTCACAACCGCATCAGGATGCGATGGAGAAAGGCGCGAAAGCGCTGACCAAACGCTGGGATGAGTGGTTTGAGAATCCAATCGAGCTGGCGGATGCCCGCGAGCTGGTCACGGATACCCGTCAGTTCCTGGGCGATGTGCCGGGCCACACCAGCTTTACCAACGCGCAGCTGCTGGACATCATGATGGCGCAGGATTTCCAGGACCTCACGGGCCAGGTTATCAAGCGCATGATGGATGTGATTCAGGAAATTGAACGTCAGCTGCTGATGGTGCTGCTGGAGAACATTCCGGAACCGGCCGCTCGTCCAAAACGCGAGAACGAAAGCCTGCTCAACGGTCCACAGCTCGACGCCACCAAAGCGGGCGTTGTGGCAAGCCAGGATCAGGTAGACGATCTGCTGGACAGCCTTGGTTTCTGATTGAGGTGATGACCCTCAGGTTGCGTACGCAACCTGAGGGTATGCCGCTTAATTTTGAGTGCATAACGCTGGGGTGGCTGGCCCTTGCTCACGCCCTGCTTGCTGACAGTCTTGCCAAACGCTATCTCAAATTTTTTTTTTGCCGTTTTTTACTCATCACCCGATTGCTCCGACGCTGAACTGGCTAAAAGAACCCGGTTATTGGGTTTTTTCAACCCATTGATGAAGGGTCAGGCTGGCATGATACCCGTGACTAAATGGGCTGCGAGCAGGCACTGTGGCAGAAGAGAACGACGACAAAACGGAAGCCCCCACACCCCACCGACTAGAAAAAGCGCGTGAGGAAGGGCAGGTCCCCCGATCCCGAGAACTGACATCCCTGCTGATCCTCATCGTAGGCGTGTGCATTATCTGGTGGGGTGGGGAGGCGCTCGCCCGCAAACTGGCGGGAATGCTCTCGGCTGGCCTACGTTTTGACCACAGTATGGTCAACGACCCTAACCTGATCCTCAGCCAGATAATCCTGCTCGTTAAAGATGCCATGCTTGCGCTGTTGCCCCTGATTACCGGCGTCGTGCTGGTGGCGCTGGTCTCGCCCGTGATGCTGGGCGGTCTGGTGTTTAGCGGGAAATCGCTGCAACCCAAGTTTTCGAAACTGAACCCGCTGCCGGGGATTGCGAAAATGTTCTCGGCGCAAACCGGTGCGGAGTTGCTTAAAGCGATTCTTAAATCGGTCCTGATGGGCAGTACCGGCGGTTTTTTTCTGTGGCACCACTGGCCGGAAATGATGCGCCTTATCAGCGAATCGCCGTTAACCGCGATGAGCAATGCGCTGAACCTGGCCGGGCTCTGTGCCCTGCTGGTGGTGCTCAGCATTATTCCCATGGTGGGTTTTGACGTTATCTTCCAGCTTTACAGCCACTTCAAGAAACTGCGCATGTCTCGTCAGGATATTCGGGATGAATATAAGCAGATGGAAGGTGACCCGCACGTGAAAGGGCGTATCCGCCAGATGCAGCGTGCTGCCGCCCGTCGACGGATGATGGAAGATGTGCCAAAAGCCGACGTCATTGTGACTAACCCGACACACTATTCCGTTGCGCTGCAGTACGACGAAAACAAAATGAGCGCGCCGAAAGTGGTGGCGAAAGGGGCGGGGCTTATCGCCCTGCGTATTCGTGAAATTGGTACCGAAAACCGGGTGCCCATACTCGAAGCGCCTCCGCTGGCGCGAGCGCTGTATCGCCATGCGGAAATTGGACAACAGATCCCAGGACAACTCTACGCCGCGGTGGCGGAAGTGCTGGCCTGGGTATGGCAGTTGAAACGCTGGCGTCTGGCTGGCGGTCAACGGCCTGTGAAACCTGAGAACCTTCCGGTGCCTGACGCGCTGGATTTTATGAACGAGAAGGACACTGATGGCTAATCTGGTGGCAATGTTGCGCCTACCCGGCAACCTGAAATCGACGCAATGGCAGATCCTTGCCGGACCGATTCTCATCCTGCTAATTCTGTCGATGATGGTGTTGCCGCTTCCGGCGTTCATCCTCGACCTGCTTTTCACATTCAACATTGCGTTGTCCATTATGGTTTTGCTGGTGGCGATGTTCACCCAGCGCACCCTTGAGTTCGCCGCATTCCCGACCATTCTGCTGTTTACCACCTTGTTAAGGCTGGCGCTGAACGTGGCGTCAACCCGTATCATCCTGATGGAAGGCCATACCGGTGCTGCTGCGGCGGGTAAAGTGGTTGAGGCATTCGGCCACTTCCTGGTCGGCGGTAACTTTGCCATCGGTATCGTGGTGTTCGTCATTCTCGTCATCATTAACTTTATGGTTATCACCAAAGGTGCCGGACGTATCGCGGAAGTGGGCGCGCGTTTTGTGCTTGACGGGATGCCGGGCAAGCAGATGGCCATCGACGCGGATCTGAACGCCGGGCTTATTGCCGAAGATGAAGCCAAAAAGCGCCGCTCGGAAGTGACGCAGGAAGCTGACTTCTACGGCTCAATGGACGGTGCGAGTAAGTTTGTTCGCGGTGATGCCATTGCGGGCATCCTGATCATGGTGATTAACGTGGTCGGCGGCCTGCTGGTGGGCGTGCTGCAGCACGGTATGGACATGGGCCACGCGGCGGAAAGCTATACGCTGCTGACCATTGGTGACGGTCTGGTGGCGCAGATCCCGGCGCTGGTCATCTCAACGGCGGCGGGGGTTATCGTGACCCGCGTCAGTACCGATCAGGATGTTGGCGAGCAGATGGTCGGGCAGCTCTTCAGCAACCCGCGCGTGATGCTGCTGGCCGCTGCGGTGCTGGGCCTGCTCGGTCTGGTGCCGGGAATGCCAAACCTGGTGTTCCTGCTGTTCACTGCGGCATTGCTGGGTCTTGCCTGGTGGATGCGTGGCCGTGAGATGACCCCGGCAGCGGAACCTGCTCCGGTAAAAATGCCGGAGAACACGCAGGCCGTGGAAGCGACCTGGAACGACGTTCAACTGGAAGACTCGCTGGGAATGGAAGTAGGGTATCGCCTCATCCCGATGGTCGATTTCCAGCAGGATGGCGAACTGTTGGGCCGAATCCGCAGCATCCGTAAAAAATTCGCCCAGGACATGGGCTTCCTGCCGCCGGTGGTTCACATCCGCGACAATATGGATCTGCCGCCAGCGCGCTATCGTATTCTGATGAAAGGCGTAGAGATTGGCAGCGGTGATGCTTATCCAGGCCGCTGGCTGGCCATTAATCCAGGCACCGCGGCGGGTACGCTGCCGGGCGAGCAAACCATCGACCCGGCCTTTGGCCTGGCTGCCATCTGGATTGAAAGTGCGCTGAAAGAGCAGGCGCAAATTCAGGGCTACACCGTGGTGGAGGCGAGTACCGTGGTGGCGACCCACCTGAACCATCTGATTGGACAATTCTCGGCAGAGCTGTTTGGTCGTCAGGAAGCCCAGCAACTGCTCGATCGCGTCACGCAGGAGATGCCGAAGCTGACAGAAGATCTCGTGCCAGGCGTCGTGACGCTGACCACGCTGCACAAGGTGCTGCAAAACCTGCTCGAGGAAAAAGTGCCGATCCGCGATATGCGTACCATTCTGGAAACCCTCGCCGAGCATGCACCGTTGCAAAGCGATCCGCACGAACTGACGGCGGTGGTGCGTGTGGCTCTGGGACGGGCGATCACGCAGCAGTGGTTCCCGGGCACCGGGGAAGTGCAGGTTATCGGCCTCGATACGCCGCTTGAACGTCTGCTGCTGCAGGCTCTGCAGGGCGGTGGAGGGCTGGAACCTGGCCTGGCCGACCGTCTGCTGGAGCAAACACAAGAGGCGCTGGCGCGTCAGGAGATGCTGGGGGCGCCACCGGTTCTGCTGGTGAACCATGCGCTGCGTCCGCTGCTGTCACGCTTCCTGCGCCGTAGCCTGAACCAGCTGGTCGTGCTGTCGAATATGGAGTTGTCGGATAACCGTCATATCCGTATGACGGCGACGATCGGAGGAAAATAATGCGTAAGTGGTTATGGATTTTACTTTTTCCGCTGGTGGCCCAGGCCGCCGGGGAAGGGACCTGGCAGACCAGCAGCATTGGCGTGACCCTCAGCAACCGCGGTGTCGCCATGTCTTCGCGACCGCTATCACCGACTGAGCCGGTGTCCGGTCTGATGACCCTGGTGGTCTGGAACTACACGCTTATTGGCCCAACGCCTGCCGGGCTTCGGGTACGGCTGTGCTCCCAGACACGCTGTACGGAAATTGACGGAGAGAATGGCACCACTCAGGCCTTCAACGGCGTGCCTGCTGTCGAACCTTTGCGCTTTATCTGGGAAGTGCCGGGCGGCGGACGCCTGATCCCTGCGCTGAAAGTTCAACGTAATTCCGTCATCGTCAACTACCGCTAATACCCCGCCTTCTGCGTCAGCCATCAGCCATTTCTGATGGCTGGCTCGCAAAAAATGACCTCCTCTTTTGATGTAAAAGAAACGCTGTTTTATAAATCAGTGACACGCGTAACGACACTCTTTGCATTTTTGCCAGCCGCTTGCCGGTGATGGCAAAAACAGAAAGGTATCACCAGGTCGATACTCTTACTGTAGCCGTGTAATAACTCCCGGATCAGATTTTGCTTACAGGGAGTCTCCCAAAACTGAGTAGGGTTGACGGCAATGAAAACACGAAAAATTGGACTCGCAAATTATCTTGCTTACGGGTCAGGCGATTTCCTCGGGGCGGGAACCACCGCCCTGACGGCGGCCTGGCTTTTGTATTTTTATACAACGTTCTGTGGACTCTCCCCGATTGAAGCAACCTTCATCTTTGCCGCCGCAAGGGTACTGGATGCCGTCGTCAGCCCTTTGATGGGCTTTTTGACCGATAACTTTGGCACGACCTGGCTCGGCAAGCGCTTCGGTCGGCGTAAGTTCTTTATTCTGCTGGGGATCCCGTGCGTGTTCAGCTACTCCCTGATGTGGGTGGGGGAGATGAGTTTCTGGTATTACCTGCTGACCTATCTGGTGTTCGATATCGTCTACACCATGATTCTGGTGCCGTACGAAACGCTGGTGCCGGAAATGACCGATGACTTCAAACAGAAAACCCGCTTCTCAGGTGCCCGTATCTCGATGGCGCAAATGTCTGCCATCCTGGCCTCATTCCTGCCGGGGATCCTGCTCACGCATTTCGGCAAAGACAATGCGGTCTCCTTTTTCTATGCAAGCCTGGTCTTCTCCGTGCTGTGCGCGCTGATGCTCATGCTCGTCTGGTTCTTCACCTGGGAGCGGCCGCGGGAAGAGTGGAGCGAAGCCGCCCTGCGTGCCGAAGAGGAGAAGAAGAAACTGTCGCTCGGGCAGAGCCTCAACCGCCTGTTTGTGGAGTTGAGCTCTACGCTGCGCGTGAGAATTTTTCGTCAGCATCTGGGGATGTACCTTGGCGGGTATATCGCCCAGGACGTCTTTAATGCCGTGTTTACCTACTACGTGGTTTTCGTGCTGATGCAGGAAGCATCCATGGCCTCCAGCCTGCTGGGCACGATGGCCATCTTCCAGTTTATTGCGGTTATCGCCATGATCCCGCTGTGCATTCGCTTCGGACCCGCGCCGTCCTATCGGATGGTCGTGGTGCTGTTTGGCCTGGCATCGCTTTCCTACGCCGTGCTGTATTACGCGGGCCTGAGTGATATCTACTCTCTGCTATTGCTGGTCTCTGCAGTTGCCGGTCTGGGACGCGGTGGGATCAACTATGTACCGTGGAATACCTACACCTACATTGCTGATGTCGATGAAGTGATCACCGGCCAGCGCCGCGAAGGGATTTTCGCCGGCATCATGACGCTGACCCGTAAAGCCTCGCAGGCGGGGGCGGTAATGCTGGTGGGCATTGTGATGCAGATGTCCGGCTTTGTCAGCGGACAAAAGATCCAGCCCGCGGAAGTGAGCCACACCATTCTGCTGATCCTGAGCGTGGGAACGCTTCTGGTTCTGTTCTGCGGCTTCCTGGTTTCGCTGCGTTTCAAACTCAATTTGCACACCCACACCACGCTGCGTGAAGAGACCGCCAAAATGCGCGCGTCTGGCCGCGCCATTCCTGAGAGTGCGACATCAGAAGCCCGCGCCACCGTGGAGATGCTGGCCGGTATGCCTTATGCGTCGCTGTGGGGCAATAACAACATCGGTTATCTGAATCGTAATAAGCCTGCGGCACCTTCGCTGAAGGGGCGTGCGGTACTGAATTCGACATACAACAGAGGTTAAGATAATGAAAGTTTGGCCGGTCAAACACAGTCCACTCCTGCGTCAGCCTGCGCATTTCATCGCCCGGGACGAGCTGAAATCGCTGATTGAAAAGGTGACGCATAACCTCGTTAATATCCACGATACAACAGGTGAGTTTTTACTGCGCCTGGACGACGGGCGGGTCATTGACACCAAAGGATGGGCAGGCTGGGAGTGGACCCACGGCGTGGGGTTATACGGTATCTGGCAGTATTACTGCCAGACGGGCGACGAAGCGATGCGTGACATCATTGACCGCTGGTTTGCCGATCGTTTCAGGGAAGGGGCGACCACCAAAAACGTGAATACCATGTCACCGTTCCTGACGCTGGCTTATCGTTACGAAGAGACCAGAAACCCGGCCTGGCTGCCGTGGCTGGAAAGTTGGGCGGAGTGGGCCATGAATGAGATGCCGCGCACCGACCATGGCGGCATGCAGCACATCACCCTGGCGGAAGAGAATTCTCAGCAGATGTGGGATGACACGCTGATGATGACGGTTCTGCCGCTGGCGAAAATCGGCAAGCTCCTTAATAAACCGGAGTACGTTGAAGAGGCGGTGTATCAGTTTCTGCTGCACGTGCAAAACCTGATGGATCGCGAAACCGGCCTGTGGTTCCACGGCTGGAATTACGAAGGCCACCATAACTTTGCGAAGGCACGCTGGGCACGAGGCAACAGCTGGCTGACCATCGTGATCCCGGATTTCCTTGAGCTGGTGGATTTGCCTGAACATAACGCCGTTCGCCGCTACCTTGTGCAGGTGCTGAACGCGCAGATTGCGGCCCTCGCCAAATGTCAGGACGATAGCGGCCTGTGGCATACGCTGCTCGACGATCCGCACGCCTACCTTGAGGCGTCAGCTACGGCAGGCTTTGCCTACGGTATTCTGAAAGCGGTGCGTAAACGCTATGTCGGCGCGGAATATGCTGAGGTGGCGGAGAAAGCGATTCGCGGCATTGTGGGAAAAATCTCGCCGGAAGGGGAGTTACTGCAGACGTCGTTCGGTACGGGGATGGGCAGCGATCTGGCGTTCTATCGCCAGATCCCACTCACGTCGATGCCCTATGGACAGGCCATGGCAATCCTGTGTTTAACGGAATACCTGCGCAAATATTTTTGAACATAAAAAACCCGGCGATGGCCGGGTTTGTTTATTACATGCGCTCTACGGTTTCGATACCCAGGGTATCCAGACCCAGCTTCAGGGTCTTCGCCGTCAGCTGAGCCAGCTTCAGGCGGCTGTTGCGGACCGCTTCGCTTTCCGCAGACAGGATAGGGCAGTGTTCGTAGAAACCGGAGAACAGACCCGCCAGATCGTACAGGTAAGAGCACATCACGTGCGGGGTACCGTCACGTGCGACAACGGCCAGCGTCTCTTCAAACTGCAGCAGACGTGCCGCCAGCTGGGCTTCGCGATCTTCGGAAATGATCACCTCAGCATTGGCCAGCGCGCTTTCATCGATACTGGCTTTACGGAACACGGAGAGCACGCGGGTGTAGGCGTACTGCATATACGGCGCAGTATTACCTTCAAAGGCCAGCATGTTATCCCAGTCGAAGATATAGTCGGTGGTACGGTTCTTGGAGAGATCCGCGTACTTCACTGCACCGATACCCACGGCGTTGGCGAGTTTTTCCAGCTCATCGGCAGGCATATCCGGATTCTTCTCGGCCACCAGACGGCGGGCGCGTTCCAGCGCTTCGTCCAGCAGGTCGGACAGCTTCACGGTACCGCCCGCACGGGTTTTGAACGGCTTACCGTCTTTACCCAGCATCATGCCGAACATATGGTGTTCAAGCGGCACGGAATCCGGCACGTAGCCTGCTTTGCGCACGATAGTCCACGCCTGCATCAGGTGCTGGTGCTGACGGGAGTCGATGTAGTACAGCACGCGATCCGCATGCAGCGTTTCGTAACGGTATTTCGCACAGGCGATATCGGTGGTGGTGTAGAGATAGCCGCCATCCTTTTTCTGGATGATCACGCCCATCGGTTCACCTTCCTTGTTTTTATACTCATCAAGGAACACGACCGTAGCGCCTTCGCTCTCAACCGCCAGGTTTTTGGCCTTCAGGTCAGCCACAATGCCAGGCAGCATCGGGTTATAGAGGCTTTCACCCATCACATCGTCACGGGTCAGGGTGACGTTCAGACGGTTATAGGTGAGCTGGTTCTGGGACATGGTGATGTCAACCAGTTTGCGCCACATCTCGAGGAAGTACGGGTCGCCGCCCTGCAGTTTTACCACGTAACTGCGCGCGCGCTCGGCAAAAGCGTCGTCTTCGTCGTAGTGTTTTTTAGCTTCGCGGTAGAACCCTTCCAGGTCTGCCAGGGCCATCTCACCCGCATTTTCCTGCTGCTGTTTTTCCAGGTAAGCAATCAGCATCCCGAACTGGGTACCCCAGTCGCCCACGTGGTTCGCGCGGATCACTTTGTGACCGAGGAATTCCAGGGTACGCACGGCCGCGTCACCGATAATGGTGGAACGCAGGTGCCCGACGTGCATCTCTTTCGCCACGTTTGGCGCTGAGTAGTCAATCACCACGGTCTGCGCTTCTGGCTGGGAAACACCCAGACGGTCAGATTTCAGCGCCGCGTCAACGTGGCGTGCCAGGAAAGCAGGCTCAAGGAAGATGTTGATAAATCCAGGGCCGGCGATTTCAGTTTTGCTGGCAATACCGGTGAGATCCAGATGAGTCAGCACCTGCTCAGCGAGTTGTCGCGGCGGCATACCCAGTTTTTTAGCCACTGCCATCACGCCATTAGCCTGATAGTCGCCAAACTGTACTTTTGCTGACTGACGAACCTGCGGTTCGCAATCCGCAGGCGCACCTGCGGCAATCAGTGCCTGACTGACTTTTTCGGAGAGAAGAGCCTGAATATTCACCTGGATACCTTACATTTTTGATGCGGGCAAATAACCGCCCGCGCCAGTTAAAGAATTTAGGGCGGGAGTATACTGCAAATGCCTTCTGGCGTCAGCATTGCGGGGGCCGAAGATTGCTCAGAATCCAGGCTAAGAAAGCATGCATAAACATGCAGTCGTAAAAACCGCTATTCAGAGGTTGGTCGAAAGAAGGCAACAGAGTAAATTAGCGGCTTTGCGACACGATAAGAGACTGACGTATGGCGAACTGGCACTCCATTGACGAACTGCATGATATTTCCGCAGATTTACCGCGCTTCACCCAGGCGTTCACAGAACTTGCCACCCGCCTTGGTCTGGATATTGCGCCGCTTGAGGCCGATCACATCTCCTTGCGCTGCCATCAGAACGCAACCGCCGAGCGCTGGCGTCGCGGATTTGAACAGTGTGGCGAGTTGCTCTCAGAGAACGTCATTAACGGTCGCCCCATCTGCCTGTTCAAACTGCATGAACCGGTGTGCGTGGCTCACTGGCAGTTCAGTGTGGTCGAATTGCCCTGGCCGGGCGAGAAACGCTATCCGCATGAAGGCTGGGAGCATATCGAAATTGTCCTGCCGGGTGAGCCCGAAACGCTGAATGCCCGTGCACTGGCGCTGTTGTCTGACGAGGGCCTGAGCAAGCCTGGTATTTTTGTGAAAACAAGTTCCCCGAAAGGCGAACGTGAGCGTCTGCCTAATCCTACTCTGGCCGTCACTGACGGACAGGTTACCGTGAAGTTCCATCCCTGGACGATTGAACAGATTGTTGCCAGCGAAGCATAAGATGTGACCGTACGCTGAGACCGGGCGTAGCCTGCGTGTCATGATGGTGCGTTAAGTGGATATTAAGGAGGATGTAATGGCGCTGCTGGAGATTTGTTGTTACAGCGTGGAGTGTGCCGTCACCGCGCAACAGCACGGGGCTGACCGCATTGAACTGTGCGCCGCACCCAAAGAGGGTGGGTTAACGCCTTCATACGGGATGCTGAAGTCTGCCCGTCAGGCTGTCACCGTTCCGGTACACCCGATTATTCGTCCTCGCGGCGGCGATTTCTGTTACACGCCGGGCGAGTTCAGTGCCATGCTTGAAGATATCACTCTCGTTGGCGATCTGGGATTCCCCGGCCTGGTTATTGGGTTGCTTGATGAAGACGGCAATGTCGATCTGCCGCGCATGCGTCAGGTCATGAACGCGGCAAAAGGGATGGCGGTCACTTTTCATCGCGCGTTTGATATGTGTAAAGATCCCCTGCAATCCTTTGATATTCTTGCTGAACTTGGCGTGGCGCGGGTCCTGACATCGGGTCAGCAGTCCTCTGCTGAAAAAGGACTGCAATTAATTACGGAACTAAAAGCACATTCCGGTGTTCCAATAATAATGGCGGGTGCGGGAGTGCGTGCCAGCAATATGGAACTGTTTTTAAACGCCGGGGTAGAGGAGCTTCACAGCTCTGCGGGCAAATGGATGCCATCGCCCATGCGTTATCGCAACACAGGGTTGTCAATGTCGACGGATGCTGAAGCGGATGAGTACTCACGCTACGGTGTAGAGGGAGCGTCGGTTGCGGTAATGAAAACGATGATTGAACGTCATCACGTGTAGCAACGTACCGATTTTTACCGCGCATCATGTCGCCCAATATGATGCTTGCTTGTACCAGGCCCCTGCAATTTCAACAGGGGCCTTTTTTTATGCCCCTCACCCTAACCCTCTCCCCAAAGAGGAGAGGGGACTGTACGGTGCGGTCTTTTCTCCCGCGCCCCTTTGGGAAGAGGACCGGGGGAATCTACGGTTTCGTCGCGATCAACACCGCGCGCATTGGCGCAGGATACCCTTCGACAGTCTTGCTGTGGTCTGCCGGGTCGAGGAATTCCGCCAGCGATTCGGTGATCATCCAGTCGGTGCGACGCTGTTCTTCAGTTGACGTTACGCAGACATCGGCAATACGGACATCCACAAAACCGCACTTCTCCAGCCAGTTTTTCAGCGCCGGCGCGGAAGGGATAAAGTAAACGTTCCGCATCTGCGCATAGCGATCGCCCGGCACCAGAACGGTATTTTCATCACCCTCTACCACCAGCGTTTCCAGCACCAGCTCGCCGCCGCTGACCAGCTGATCTTTCAGCTGCCACAGATGTTCGAGTGGGGAGCGGCGGTGGTACAGGACCCCCATCGAAAACACGGTGTCAAACGCCTTGAGGGCAGGGAGCTGCTCAATACCCAACGGCAGCAGGTGCGCGCGCTGGTCGTTACCCAGCAATTTACGCACCGCTTCAAACTGGCACAGGAACAGCTGCATAGGGTCAATCCCCACCGCCAGATGTGCCCCTGCGCCAATCATGCGCCACATGTGGTACCCGCTGCCGCAGCCAACATCCAGAATGGTTCGCCCGGTCAGGTCGGAAAGGTGAGGTAGCACGCGATCCCATTTCCAGTCAGAACGCCATTCAGTATTAATGTTAACGCCGTAGAGTGAGAACGGACCCTTGCGCCACGGCATCAGGTTACGCATCAGCGTTTCAATGCGGTTTATCTGCCCGGGCGGAAGCGGCGTTTCGCTTTGTGCGGTAACGCTGTGGAGCAGATCCAGACGGTGTGGGGTCAGTTCCGGCAGAAACTCCACCGCGTTGGACCACTGCTTTAACAGACCATGCTGCTGATCCCGCTGCCAGGCAGCAATTTGTGCAGGCAGTGTCTCCAGCCAGTGGGAGAGGTGGTTTTTGGCAATCAGCTGATAGAAATTACTGAACTCGATCATGCGATGTCCCCACCTTTCAGCGCCACCAGCGAGCCGAAGTTGAAGCACTGGAACCACAGTTCGCTGTGCTCGAAGCCTGCCTGACGCAGGCGTGCTTTATGGGTTTCGACGGAGTCCGTCAGCATCACGTTTTCGAGCATGCTACGTTTCTGGCTAATTTCCAGTTCGCTATAGCCGTTGGCCCGTTTGAAGTCGTGGTGCATATTGAACAGCAGCTCACCCACTTCGGCATCTTCAAAGCTGAATTTCTCGGACAGCACCAGCGCGCCACCGGGTTTCAGGCCTTTATAAATTTTGTCCAGCAACAGCTGACGGTCTTCAGGCACCAGGAACTGCAGAGTAAAATTCAGAACCACCAGCGACGCGTTATGGATGTCGATATCACGGATATCACCTTCCACAACCTCGACTGGCGTCGGGGCTTTATACGCGTCGATGTGGCGACGGCAGCGTTCCACCATGGCCGGGGAGTTATCGACGGCAATGATTTTGCAGCCTTCATGGTGAACGTTACGACGAACAGACAGCGTTGCCGCGCCGAGCGAGCAGCCCAGATCATACACCTGCGTGCCGGGTTGAACGAAACGCTCAGCCAGCATGCCGATCATAGAGATGATATTGGAATAACCGGGAACAGAGCGCTGGATCATATCCGGGAAGACTTCGGCTACCCGTTCATCGAAGGTCCAGTCGCCCAGGCTGGCGATAGGCGCGGAAAAAAGCGTGTCGCGATCTGACATAACGTAAAAATCCGGGAAAAATAAAGTGGCGTATTGTGCGCTAATGGAAGGAGAAAACCAACTCCCACGGCATATACCAAAGGTTAGCCAGCACCATCAGCAAAAGCGAACACCAGGTCGCGCTCATGCCGGAACGGCGCCAGCGGAATAAGCGATGGTGAAAGCCGTAATAATGCATTAACCGGCCGGCAATCAGAAGCAGGCCGCAGACGTGCACCATCCAGGTTTCCGCGCCGTTCATTTCCATAAACAGCAGCAAAATTAACGCAACGGGGATGTACTCAACCGCGTTACCGTGAATGCGGATAGCGCTCTGTAACTCCGAAAAACCGCCGTCACCGTAAGAAACACGGTACTGCATTCGCAGGCGCACAACATCAAATGAAAACTTAATCAGCAGTAATGCACCTAACACCGCATACAGCGCGCTGACCATACTAACTCCCTGTTTTTGGCAGATGGCACCTTCCTATGATAGGGGCTGATATCAGAAAAGAGAAGATTGTTGTGGGATAGAAGGGGCGCTGCCTACAGACGGAACCGCAGCCTGCAAGGCCTGCCAGAGAACATCGACCAGTTCGGGGGCGTGAGCGATATCCGGCGTATGGAGAAAGAGATACGGCGTGGTGGTTTGCTCCCATTTCGCTAATTTTTGCAGCCAGACGGCGAACATCTCCTGGTTTTGCTGCATATTATCGCTGCCGATAAACCTGACCATCGGGTTTTGCGCGGTGACCACGGCGTGAACAGGCACTCTGGGCTTTTTACGCTGGGCATCAATGATGGCCTCGTTATGTGGGATGGCGCTGTGCACGGGACGGCTGTCGAGAATCACCCGGTTCACCCCGCGCGCATGTAAGCCACGGTTAAGGGCCGTTTCAGCCTCTCCCTTGGCAAAAAACGCCGCATGTCTCACCTCAACGCCATAGGTAAAGTCCTTGGGCAGGGTATCAAGGAACTGCCATAGCGCAGGCAGGTCACGTGGGCTAAAGGTGGCCGGAAGCTGCAACCAGTACTGACCGATGCGGTTCGCCAGCGGTGACATCCGGCCAAAGAACTCGTGGGTCAAATCACCGCAGTTTCGCAGCGCAGCGGTGTGGGAGATCGTCGCCGGAAACTTGAAGCAGAAGCGGAAATCATCGGTCGTCTGGTCGCGCCAGCGCTCAACAATCTCTGCTCTGGGTAGCGCGTAGAGGGTGGTATTGCCCTCGACGCAGTTGAAATGACGGGCATATTCTTCAAGGCTGGTAATACCCAGGCGCACCCATTTCGGGTGCGACCACTGGGGCAGGCCAAGGTAGATCATAGGGCGCTTATAATGTCGTCCGTGCTACGCACGCGGCCAATGCGCGGGAAGATGTGGGTCATACTGCCCTGGTGCTGCTCCGCAGACGCTGCGCTGCATGCATCTTCAGCAATCACCAGGTTAAAGCCCAGTTCCCAGGCGTTTCGGGCGGTGGATTCCACGCCAATGTTGGTGGAGATCCCACAGAGAATCAGGGTGTCGATACCGCGCCGACGCAGCTGCAGCTCAAGATCGGTGCCGTAGAATGCGCCCCACTGGCGTTTGGTCACTTCGATATCGCTGTCCCGTTTGCCGAGCGAAACCGGATAGGTCCACCAGTTTTCAGGTAGTGAATGTGCTGCAACCTGAGCATCGACAGGCTGTTTTAAGGCCTCAGCGAAATCCGCTGACCAGCCAACGCGCACCATGATCACAGGGGCACCGCTGGCACGGCATTTTTCTGCCAGACGCGCGGCGCGGCTGACAACATCTTCGGCGCTGTGCGGGCCTCCGGCAAACGGCAGGATCCCTTCCTGTAAATCAATCACCACAAGCGCGGTTTTGCGGGCATTAAGTGTTAACATGGTAACTCCAGTGAAATGAGTCGCTTCCGCTACACCTTACGACGTAATGACCTGTTATCGGTCGGATAATTTTGTTAATTTTTGTGAGAATACGCAATAAGCGCGCAGCAAACGACCGTCTGGCCGTGGTTCGCTCTTATCGTCCGGCGGAATTTCCAGTATAATAGCCGCCTTTTTTCATCCAGTTGTGACATACAGAAAGCTGCGACATAGTAGCCTGCATTCCAGGCGACATTTAGCCTGCGGCTAATTAAGGGATATCTCATGCGTACAGAATATTGCGGGCAGCTGCGTCAGTCCCACGTTGGACAGCAGGTAACCCTGTGTGGTTGGGTCAATCGTCGTCGTGATCTTGGGAGCCTTATCTTCATCGATATGCGCGACCGCGAAGGTATCGTTCAGGTGTTCTTCGACCCACATCGCGCAGATGCGTTGAAGCTGGCTTCTGAGCTGCGTAATGAGTTCTGCATTCAGGTCACCGGCACCGTACGTGCGCGTGACGAGAAAAACGTTAACGCAGACATGGCGACCGGCGCAGTTGAAGTGCTGGCGTCGGATCTGGTTATCATCAACCGTGCTGAAGCGCTGCCGCTGGACTCCAACCACGTCAACACTGAAGAAGCGCGTCTGAAATACCGCTATCTGGATCTGCGTCGTCCGGAAATGGCTCAGCGCCTGAAAACCCGTGCGAAAATCACCAGCCTGGTGCGTCGCTTTATGGATGACCACGGTTTCCTCGACATCGAAACCCCGATGCTGACCAAAGCCACGCCGGAAGGCGCGCGAGATTACCTGGTTCCATCCCGTGTACACAAAGGCAAATTCTACGCGCTGCCACAGTCTCCTCAGCTGTTCAAACAGCTGCTGATGATGTCCGGCTTCGATCGCTACTATCAGATTGTAAAATGCTTCCGCGACGAAGACCTGCGTGCTGACCGTCAGCCAGAATTTACCCAGATCGATGTGGAAACCTCCTTCATGACGGCCGAGCAGGTGCGTGAAGTGATGGAAGCCCTGGTGCGCAGTCTGTGGAATGACGTGAAAGGCGTGGAACTGGGTGATTTCCCCATCATGACCTTCGCTGAAGCTGAACGTCGCTACGGCTCTGACAAACCAGACCTGCGTAACCCGATGGAGCTGGTGGACGTTGCAGACCTGGTGAAATCCGTTGAGTTCGCGGTATTTGCCGGCCCGGCTAACGATCCAAAAGGTCGCGTGGCTGCCCTGCGTGTACCGGGCGGTGCGGCGCTGAGCCGTAAGCAGATTGACGATTACGGCAACTTCATCAAGATCTACGGCGCGAAAGGTCTGGCCTATATTAAAGTGACCGAACGTGCGAAAGGTCTGGAAGGCATTACCAGCCCGGTGGCGAAATTCCTGAACGCGGAAATCGTGGAAGCGATCCTCGAGCGTACCGGCGCACAGGATGGCGACATGATCTTCTTTGGCGCAGACAACAAGAAAATCGTTGCTGACGCGATGGGCGCGCTGCGTCTGAAGCTGGGTAAAGACCTGAGCCTGACGGACGAGAGCAAATGGGCTCCGCTGTGGCTAATCGACTTCCCAATGTTCGAAGACGACGGTGAAGGCGGCCTGACCGCAATGCACCACCCGTTCACCTCGCCAAAAGACATGACGGCGGCAGAGCTGAAAGCGGCACCGGAAGATGCGGTAGCAAACGCGTATGACATGGTTATCAACGGCTACGAAGTGGGTGGCGGTTCCGTGCGTATTCACAGCGGCGAAATGCAGCAAACCGTGTTTGGTATTCTGGGAATCAACGAGCACGAACAGCGCGAGAAATTCGGCTTCCTGCTGGACGCCCTGAAATACGGTACGCCGCCACACGCGGGTCTGGCATTCGGTCTTGACCGTTTGACCATGCTGCTGACCGGCACCGACAACATTCGTGATGTTATCGCCTTCCCGAAAACCACGGCTGCGGCCTGTCTGATGACGGAAGCCCCAAGCTTTGCCAACCCGGCCGCGCTGGCTGAGCTGGGCATTCAGGTGCTTCCGAAAGCTTCAAAAGAGATTTCGGAGAACGAATAATATGCAGTATAAGCGTCCCGTTTCGGTTCTGGTTGTCATTTATGCAGAAGATACGAAACGGGTGCTGATGTTGCAGCGGCGCGATGACCCTGATTTCTGGCAGTCGGTTACCGGCAGCCTGGAAGAGGGGGAGACCGCGTCGCAGGCCGCCGCGCGCGAAGTAAAGGAAGAGGTCACCATTGACGTTGCTTGCGAGCAACTGACCCTGAAGGACTGTCAGCGCACGGTGGAGTTTGAAATTTTTAGCCATTTACGTCATCGCTATGCGCCGGGTATTGAGCGCAATACGGAATCGTGGTTCTGTCTCGCGCTCCCCCATGAACGGGAGATCGTGTTTACCGAACACCTGACCTACCGCTGGGTGGATGCGGCGGATGCCGCTGCACTGACCAAATCGTGGAGCAACCGGCAGGCGATTGAAGAATTTGTAATTAACGTAGCCTGAAAAGGCGCGCTCTTTGAGGAAATTTTTATGGCAGGTCATAGTAAGTGGGCCAACACCAAACACCGCAAAGCGGCACAGGATGCCAAGCGCGGTAAGATCTTCACCAAAATTATTCGTGAGCTGGTTACAGCGGCACGTCTGGGCGGCGGCGATGCGGCGTCTAACCCGCGTCTGCGCGCGGCAGTGGATAAAGCCCTGTCCAACAACATGACGCGTGACACCCTGAACCGTGCTATCGCACGTGGCGTAGGCGGTGATGAAGACGCGAACATGGAAACCATCATTTATGAAGGTTACGGTCCTGGCGGTACGGCGGTGATGGTTGAATGTCTGTCCGACAACCGTAACCGTACCGTAGCGGAAGTGCGTCATGCCTTCAGCAAATGCGGTGGTAACCTGGGCACTGACGGCTCCGTGGCCTATCTGTTCAGCAAAAAAGGCGTCATCTCCTTCGAGAAAGGCGACGAAGACGTAATCATGGAAGCGGCGCTGGAAGCCGGTGCAGAAGACGTTGTGACCTATGATGATGGCGCAATCGACGTCTACACCGCGTGGGAAGAGATGGGCGCGGTACGTGACGCGCTGGAAGCGGCGGGTCTGAAAGCAGACAACGCTGAAGTTTCCATGATCCCGTCAACCAAAGCGGACATGGATGCGGAAACGGCACCTAAACTGCTGCG
This sequence comes from Enterobacter ludwigii, assembly GCF_001750725.1. Taxonomy (NCBI): domain Bacteria; kingdom Pseudomonadati; phylum Pseudomonadota; class Gammaproteobacteria; order Enterobacterales; family Enterobacteriaceae; genus Enterobacter; species Enterobacter ludwigii. The sequence continues at coordinate 2,058,979 of NZ_CP017279.1, read as the reverse complement.
TCTGATCGACATGCTCGAAGACTGCGACGACGTGCAGGAAGTGTATCATAACGGTGAAATCTCTGATGAGGTTGCAGCGACTCTCTGATGAGAGCGTATAAACCGTTTACGGGAGACGCGTGATGTCGATTATCCTCGGGATTGACCCCGGCTCGCGCGTCACCGGTTATGGCGTCATCCGGCAGGTAGGGCGCCAGTTAACCTACCTTGGCAGCGGCTGTATTCGGACCAAAGTGGACGATCTGCCGTCGCGCCTGAAGCTAATCTATGCTGGCGTGTCGGAGATCATCACCCAGTTTCAACCCGACTTTTTTGCCATCGAGCAGGTCTTTATGGCGAAAAACGCCGATTCAGCGTTGAAACTGGGTCAGGCACGGGGCGTCGCCATTGTTGCGGCGGTGAATCAGGATCTTCCGGTGTTCGAATACGCAGCCAGACAGGTTAAACAGACCGTCGTGGGGATTGGTAGCGCGGAGAAAAGTCAGGTGCAGCATATGGTGCGCACGCTCCTGAAGCTTCCCGCGAACCCGCAGGCAGATGCCGCCGATGCGCTGGCGATAGCCATTACCCACTGTCATATAAGCCAGAACGCGGTTCAGATGAGCGAATCGCGGCTTAATCTGGCGCGAGGCAGGTTACGATAATGACAAATCAGGCTGGATGTTTATCCAGCCTTTTTTTATTATGTCGGCAGTTAATTTCTTCCAGAACGCAGGAGCGTCACGTGATAGGCAGACTCAGAGGCATCATCATTGAAAAACAACCCCCGTTAGTGCTGCTGGAAGTCGGTGGCGTGGGCTATGAAGTCCATATGCCGATGACCTGCTTCTATGAGTTGCCGGACGCGGGCAAAGAGGCAATTGTCTTTACCCAGTTTGTGGTGCGTGAAGATGCCCAGTTGCTATATGGCTTCAACAACAAACAGGAACGGATGCTGTTTCGCGAGCTGATCAAAACTAACGGCGTCGGGCCGAAGCTGGCGCTGGCAATTTTGTCCGGCATGTCCGCTCCGCAGTTCGTCAATGCCGTTGAGCGCGAAGATCCTGCTGCGCTGATTAAACTCCCAGGTATCGGCAAGAAAACCGCGGAGCGTCTGATTGTCGAGATGAAAGACCGCTTTAAAGGTCTACATGGCGATCTGTTCACGCCTGCCGCTGATCTGGTGCTTACCTCGCCGGGCGCACAAGCCTCTGACGATGCAGAACAGGAAGCGGTTGCTGCGCTGGTGGCGCTGGGATATAAACCTCAGGAGGCCAGCCGGATGGTGAGCAAAATTGCCAAACCGGATGCCAGTAGTGAAACCCTGATTCGTGAAGCGCTACGCGCGGCATTGTGAGGTAAAGGATGATTGAAGCAGATCGCCTGGTATCGGCAGGCACCCTTCAGGCAGAAGACGTGGTGGATCGCGCCATCCGCCCGAAACTGCTTGATGAGTATATTGGCCAGCCGCAGGTTCGTTCTCAGATGGAGATCTTCATCCAGGCGGCAAAACTGCGCGGCGATGCACTCGATCACCTGCTGATTTTTGGCCCTCCCGGTCTGGGAAAAACCACGCTGGCGAACATTGTCGCCAATGAAATGGGCGTTAACCTGCGCACAACCTCTGGCCCGGTACTGGAAAAAGCGGGCGATCTGGCGGCAATGTTGACCAACCTTGAACCGCATGACGTGCTGTTTATCGATGAGATCCACCGTCTGTCGCCGGTTGTGGAAGAGGTGCTCTATCCGGCGATGGAAGATTACCAGCTGGACATCATGATCGGTGAAGGTCCGGCAGCACGTTCCATCAAAATCGATCTGCCTCCGTTTACCCTGATTGGCGCGACGACGCGTGCCGGGTCATTGACCTCTCCGCTTCGCGATCGTTTTGGTATCGTTCAGCGTCTGGAGTTCTATCAGGTTGCGGATCTTCAGCATATCGTTGGCCGCAGTGCCCGCTATATGGGGCTGGAGATGAGCGAGGAAGGGGCGTTTGAGGTAGCAAAGCGCTCCCGGGGGACGCCGCGTATTGCGAACCGCCTGTTGCGTCGCGTACGTGACTTTTCCGAAGTAAAGCACGATGGCACGATCTCGGCTGAGATTGCAGCGCAGGCGCTGGATATGCTGAATGTGGATGCCGAAGGCTTTGACTACATGGACCGTAAGCTGTTGCTGGCGGTACTGGATAAGTTCTTTGGCGGTCCGGTCGGACTGGATAACCTGGCGGCAGCGATTGGTGAAGAGCGCGAGACAATTGAAGATGTGCTTGAGCCGTATCTAATCCAGCAGGGTTTCTTGCAACGTACCCCGCGCGGTCGTATGGCAACGGTGCGGGCGTGGAACCATTTTGGTATTACCCCGCCAGCGATGCCGTAGCAGAGGTCCCCTCTCCCGGGTGGGAGAGGGGAGAGGCGATCAGCTTGCAGGCTTCTTCATCATACTGAAGATAAACAGCAGCGCCGCACACAGCACCACAGACGGGCCGGCTGGGGTATCGTAGAACGCCGAGAAGGTTAACCCTCCCGTTACCGCAATCATCCCGATGATAACCGCGATACCGGCCATTTGCTCCGGCGTACGGGCAAAACGACGCGCAGTGGCCGCGGGGATAATCAGCAGGGAAGTGATGATCAGCGCGCCGACGAATTTCATCGCCACACCAATCGTTAACGCCGTCACCAGCATCAGCAACAGCTTCACGCGCTGCAGCTTCACGCCGTCGACAAACGCCAGATCCGGGCTGACGGTCATCGCCAGCAAATTACGCCACTGCCAGAGCAGAATACCCAGCACGACCACCACACCACCGGCGATGGAGATCAGATCTTCAGGCGTCACGGCCAGCAGGTCACCGAACAGGTAGGCCATCAGATCAACACGAATGTTCGACATCAGGCTCACGACCACCAGACCCAGCGACAGGGCGCTGTGGGCCATAATACCAAGCAGCGTATCGATGGCGAGGTGAGGGCGCTTTTCCAGCCATACCAGCCCTGCGGCCAGCAGCAGCGTGACCACAATCACCGCGTAGAAGGGATTCACGTCCAGTAACAGGCCAAAGGCAACGCCCAGCAGAGATGCGTGTGCCAGCGTATCGCCAAAATAGGACATTCTGCGCCACACCACAAACGAGCCCAGCGGGCCCGCGGCGCAAGCAAGCATAATCCCGGCCAGCCAGCCGGGCAGTAACAGTTCAATCATGAGTGTCCATTTCCCCGGCGCAGGACAATTCGTCCCTGTAAATCATGGCGGTGATTGTGATGATGGCGATAAATTCCCAGCTGCTCAGCGCCGCGAGGGCCGAACATGGAGATGAATTCAGGGTGCATTGACACCACTTCCGGCGTGCCGGAACAGCAGATGTGATGGTTAAGGCACAGCACTTCGTCGGTCTTGGCCATCACCAGATGGAGATCGTGGGAAACCATCAGCACCGCACAGTTGAGTTCGCGGCGTAGCTGGTCGATTAAATCGTAAAGTGCGACCTGACCATTCACGTCCACACCCTGCGTCGGCTCATCCAGCACCAGAAGCTGTGGGCTGCTCAACAGGGCGCGGGCAAGCAATACGCGCTGGGTTTCACCGCCGGACAGTTTCTGCAGCGGGGCATCGATCAGATGGCCTGCCTGCACGCGTTTCAGCGCCGGAAGAATATCGGCTTTATGTGTCCCGGGGCGCAGACGCAGGAAGCGGCTAACCGTCAGCGGCAGTGTGGCGTCGAGGTGGAGTTTTTGCGGCACATAGCCGATGCGTAATTTTTCCTCACGGCGGATAACCCCTTCGTCAGGTGTTACCAGACCCAGCACCACGCGCACCAGGGTGGATTTCCCTGCGCCATTGGGGCCGAGCAGCGTCAGAATTTTGCCGGGTTTCAGATCCAGCGACACGTCAGAGAGGACGCGGCGTTGGCCAAATGAGACCGAAATATTGTCGAGAGAAACCAAAGTCGTCATGTCAATTTAAGCTTGCAGAAGTCAACGAATGTTATAATATCACATCCCACGCATTCATTACGATGATTAGTCGCATTATGTTACATAAAAATACGCTTCTTTTCGCAGCATTATCCGCTGCCCTTTGGGGTTCAACAGCACAAGATGTTAACGCTGCTGTTGTCGCTTCGCTTAAACCGCTCGGTTTCATTGCTTCCGCGATTGCAGATGGGGTTACTGACACCCAGGTTCTGCTCCCTGATGGGGCTTCCGAGCATGATTATTCCCTGCGTCCATCTGATGTAAAACGCTTACAAAACGCGGACTTAGTTGTCTGGATTGGTCCAGAGATGGAAGCGTTTATGCAGAAGTCGGCAAAACAGGTGCCGGGCGAAAAACAGGTCGCCATTGCCGAACTCCCGGGCGTGAAACCGTTGCTCATGAAAGGGGCTGATGACGACGGTGATGAACATGATGCCGGACACGCCGACGGCGAAAAAGGTGATGGGGATCACCATCACGGCGAGTACAACATGCACCTTTGGCTATCCCCAGAGATAGCGCGGCTTTCGGCGGTTGCAATCCATGACAAATTAGTGGAACTTATGCCGCAAAGTCGAGCCAAACTAGACGCCAACCTGAAGGATTTTGAGGCACAATTAGCCGCAACTGATAAGCAGGTGGGTAATGAGCTCGCACCGTTGAAAGGAAAAGGGTATTTCGTTTTTCATGACGCCTATGGCTATTACGAGAAACACTACGGCCTGACCCCGCTGGGGCACTTTACCGTCAACCCTGAAATTCAACCTGGTGCGCAGCGTTTACATGAAATCAGAACACAGTTGGTTGAGCAGAAAGCGACATGCGTTTTTGCTGAGCCACAGTTCAGGCCAGCGGTCGTAGAAGCCGTGGCCAGGGGAACATCCGTGCGCATGGGAACCCTTGACCCGCTAGGAACGAATATCCAGTTGAGCAAAGCGAGCTATTCGCAGTTTCTCAGCCAACTGGCGAACCAGTATGCGAGCTGCCTGAAAGGAGATTAACGAGGAAGTGAATACGTGCAACAGATAGCCCGCTCTGTCGCCCTGGCATTTAACAATCTGCCTCGACCCCATCGCGTTATGCTGGGGTCTCTTACAGTTCTCACGTTAGCGGTCGCCGTCTGGCGGCCCTATGTTTACCATCCGAGTTCTGCCCCAATCATCAAAACCATCGAGCTTGAGAAGAGCGAGATCCGCTCTCTCCTCCCTGAGGCCAGTGAACCTATCGACCAGGCGGCTCAGGAAGATGAAGCCATCCCGCAGGATGAGCTGGACGATAAAACCGAGAATGAAGCGGGGATCCACGAATATGTCGTTTCGACGGGTGATACGTTAAGCAGCGTTCTGAACCAGTACGGTATCGACATGGGAAACATCAGCCAGCTGGCGGCGGCTGATAAAGATCTTCGTAATCTGAAAATTGGTCAACAGCTCTCCTGGACGTTAACCGCTGATGGCGATCTGCAACGCCTGACCTGGGAAATGTCCCGTCGCGAAACCCGCACCTACGATCGCACTGCAAACGGTTTCAAAATGACCAGTGAAATGCAGAAAGGCGACTGGGTGAACAGCGTGATGAAAGGGACCGTAGGCGCAAGCTTCGTCTCCAGCGCGCGCGATGCGGGGCTGACCAGCGCCGAAATCAGCTCGGTAATTAAAGCCATGCAGTGGCAAATGGACTTCCGCAAACTGAAGAAAGGCGATGAATTCTCCGTTCTCATGTCCCGTGAAATGCTTGACGGCAAGCGTGAGCAGAGCCAACTGGTGGGCGTGCGTCTGCGCTCTGATGGCAAAGATTACTACGCCATTCGTGCCGAAGACGGTAAGTTCTACGACCGCAGCGGTACCGGGCTTGCGAAGGGCTTCCTGCGCTTCCCGACGGCTAAACAATTCCGTGTCTCATCCAACTTTAACCCGCGCCGTTTGAACCCGGTCACCGGGCGCGTTGCGCCGCACCGTGGCGTTGACTTTGCCATGCCGCAGGGGACACCTGTGCTGGCTGTGGGTGATGGCGAAGTGGTGATTGCAAAACGCAGCGGTGCGGCCGGGTATTATGTCGCGGTGCGTCATGGTCGTACCTACACCACCCGCTATATGCACCTGCGTAAGCTGCTGGTTAAGCCGGGCCAGAAAGTGAAACGTGGCGACCGTATCGCGCTCTCCGGGAATACAGGGCGCTCTACCGGGCCGCATTTGCACTATGAGGTGTGGATTAACCAACAGGCAGTGAACCCGCTTACGGCGAAACTGCCGCGTACCGAAGGCCTGACAGGTAAAGATCGTTCCGATTACCTGGCGCAGGTGAAAGAGGTGATTCCGCAGCTGCGCTTTGATTAAGCCCTCTGTTTAGTGAAAAAGCCGGCCTCAGTATGTGCCGGCTTTTTGTTTTGTGCGCGAGCGGCTGCCTCGCTACACTATCTGAATGAAATTTTGCGTCACCAGACCCTGGAACCAGCATGGAAACCCAAAAAAACAATATTGAGTACATTCCTGAGTTTGAAAAATCTTTTCGCCACCCGCGCAACTGGAGTGCCTGGCTTGGCGTTTACGCATTTGCGGGGATTGCGATGTTACCTGCCTCGGTTCGCGATCCGGTACTGGGAAAAATAGGCCGCCTGGCGGGCCGGTTTGGTAAAAGTGCCCGTCGCCGTGCGCAGATTAACCTCCTGTACTGTTTCCCGGAGAAGAGTGACGCCGAGCGCGAAGCGCTGATTGACGACATGTATACGACCGCGCCTCAGGCCATGGCAATGATGGCCGAACTGGCGCTCAAAGGGCCGGAGAAAGTTCAGACGCGTGTTGACTGGAAAGGGCTGGAAATCATCGAAGAAATGCGCCGCAACAACGAGAAGGTGATCTTCCTCGTTCCTCACGGCTGGGGCGTGGATATTCCTGCGATGCTGATGGCGTCACAGGGGCAGAAAATGGCGGCAATGTTCCATAACCAGGGCAATAAGATCTTTGATTACGTCTGGAACACCGTGCGTCGCCGTTTTGGTGGCCGTCTGCATGCGCGTAATGATGGCATCAAACCGTTTATACAGTCCGTGCGTCAGGGCTACTGGGGTTACTATCTGCCGGATCAGGACCACGGCCCCGAGCACAGTGAGTTTGTGGATTTCTTCGCGACGTATAAAGCCACGTTGCCGGCGATTGGCCGCCTGATGAAAGTCTGCCGTGCGCGCGTCATTCCGCTGTTTCCGGTATACGACGGGAAAACCCATCGCCTGAGCATTGAAGTGCGTCCACCGATGGATGATTTACTGACGGCGGACGATCACACCATTGCGCGCCGAATGAACGAAGAGGTCGAGATTCTGGTGGGACCGCATGCTGAGCAATACACGTGGATACTGAAGTTGCTCAAAACGCGTAAGCCCGGTGAAACAGAGCCGTACAAACGCAAAGAACTTTTCCCGAAGAAATAAGCAGAAATAAAAAAAGCCCGCTCCGAAAAGAGCGGGCTTTTTAACAGGGACGTGCTTACTCGACGGTCAATACGCGAGTGGTATTGGTCGAGCCGATGGTGCTCATCACGTCACCCTGAGTCACAATCACGATATCACCGGAGACCAGATAGCCTTTGTCGCGCAGCAGGTTCACGGCGTCGTGGGCAGCCGCGACACCGTCGTTGGTGCTGTCGAAGTGAACCGGCGTGACACCGCGATACAGCGCCGTCAGGTTCAGCGTACGCTCGTGGCGAGACATGGCGAAGATGGGCAGACCGGAGCTGATACGGGAGGTCATCAGCGCGGTACGGCCAGATTCGGTCATGGTGATAATCGCCGTTACGCCTTTCAGGTGGTTAGCGGCGTACATGGCAGACATCGCAATCGCTTCTTCCACGTTGTCGAACTGCACGTCCAGACGGTGTTTAGAGACGTTGATGCTTGGGATCTTTTCAGCACCCAGGCAAACGCGTGCCATCGCGGCTACGGTTTCAGCAGGGTACTGGCCGGCTGCGGTTTCTGCAGAAAGCATTACGGCATCGGTACCGTCCAGCACGGCGTTAGCCACGTCCATCACCTCTGCACGGGTCGGCATTGGGTTGGTGATCATGGATTCCATCATCTGGGTTGCGGTGATCACGGCGCGGTTAAGCTGACGTGCACGGCGGATCAGTGCTTTCTGGATCCCCACCAGCTCAGGGTCGCCAATTTCCACGCCCAGATCGCCACGGGCAACCATCACCACGTCAGACGCCAGAATCACGTCATCCATCGCGTCCTGATCGCAAACGGCTTCCGCACGTTCCACTTTAGCAACGATTTTGGCATCACAGCCCGCATCACGTGCCAGACGGCGCGCGTAGTTCAGGTCTTCGCCACAGCGCGGGAAGGAGACGGCCAGATAGTCAACGCCAATCAGCGCAGCGGTCACGATATCCGCTTTGTCTTTATCGGTCAGCGCTTCGGCTGAGAGACCACCGCCAAGTTTGTTAATGCCTTTGTTGTTTGAGAGCGGGCCGCCGACGGTGACTTCGGTGAAAACCTTCATCCCCTGAACTTCCAGCACTTTCAGCTGAACGCGACCGTCGTCGAGCAGCAGGATATCGCCAGGCACAACGTCAGCCGGCAGACCTTTATAGTCGATCCCAACTTTTTCTTTATCGCCTTCGCCTTTACCCAGGTTGGCATCGAGCAGGAATTTATCACCGATATTGAGGAAGACTTTACCTTCTTTGAAGGTTGAAACACGAATTTTTGGACCCTGCAGGTCCCCGAGGATAGCAACATGACGGCCAAGTTTGGCCGCAATTTCACGCACTTTGTCGGCACGTAATTTATGGTCTTCTGGCGTACCGTGAGAGAAGTTCATACGCACCACGTTGGCACCCGCGGCGATAATTTTCTCGAGATTGTTATCGCGGTCAGTGGCCGGGCCTAAGGTGGTTACGATCTTGGTTCTGCGAAGCCTTCTGGACATGTAATACTCCGTTGACTGAAACAACTTTGGTGTTGCGTGAACATTAAATCGGCCTTCATCTGCTGCAAGGCAACAGAGAGAGGACCGAATGCCGTAAATCGTTACATCGTAGTTATTAAACTATTTAGGGAACATCGCTTTTCATAAGCAATTCTTTATCAAAACGCGATTCCTTAAGCGCTTCCTTGACACGCTTCAAGTTATCTCTGAATTTTGCGCCACGGCGCAGGGTGAAACCGGTTGCCAGCACGTCAATCACCGTGAGCTGCGCCAGACGGGAGACCATCGGCATATACATGTCGGTGTCTTCCGGGACGTCAAGGGTGATGGCGAGCGTCGCTTCTCTTGCCAGCGGCGTGCCCGCCGTCGTGAGGGCAATAACCATGGCATCGTTTTCACGCGCCAGTTGCGCCAGCTCCACCTGGCTTTTGGTGCGCCCGGTGTGCGAAATGAGTACCACGACATCATCTTCACTGCAATTCATACAGCTCATGCGTTGCAGGACAATGTCATCGGAATAAATGACCGGGACGTTAAAGCGGAAGAACTTATTCATGGCGTCATGCGCCACGGCCGCCGACGAGCCGAGGCCAAAGAACGCAATGCGCTTGGCCTGGGTCAGTAAATCCACCGCGCGGTTCACGGAATTCATATCGAGGGACTGGCGAACGTGGTCCAGCGTAGCCATGGCCGACTCAAATATTTTCGCCGTATAGGCATCAACACTGTCGTCTTCATCCACATTGCGATTAACATAAGGCGTGCCGTTTGCCAGACTTTGTGCAAGATGCAGTTTAAAATCAGGAAAGCCGCGCGTTTCAAGGCTACGGCAGAAGCGGTTAACCGTCGGTTCGCTGACGCCTGCCTCCTGCGCCAGAGCGGCGATGCTTGAATGAATCGCCTGAGCAGGAGCGGCAAGAATGACTTCGGCCACTTTTCGCTCGGATTTGCTAAGGTGTTCCAGTTGGAACTGGATTTTTTCCAGCATGTTCATTGTTAACAGGGCGCTCATGGGTGGAAACGATTTCATTAATTCATGAAATCATGATTCGATTTAGCCGATATTACCCCTGTGGCTTCCATAAAGGGTAACAGTCGACAAGATAATGTTGTTGTTTTTTTTCATTACTTGATCGGTGTCGGGTTTTGTTATGACCCTGTAGTTCAAAGAATCAACGCTTTTTGCGTGATTCCGCCACCACACGCGTCTGACGGCGAAAAAATCGCGGTATCGCACGCGAGGTTAAGCGCTAATGGTTTCGGGAATGACGTAAAAGCAGTACAGTGCAACGTAATAAAATTACAACGATACCTGGCAGAAGTACCAGGTGATCCAACTGAGGAGAATGACATGGCGGTAACGCAAACAGCCCAGGCATGTGACCTGGTCATTTTCGGCGCGAAAGGCGATCTTGCACGCCGGAAATTGCTGCCTTCCCTGTATCAACTGGAGAAAGCGGGCCAAATTCATCCGGATACGCGTATCCTGGGCGTTGGGCGCGCCGACTGGGACAAGGAAGCTTATACCAAGGTCGTACGCGAGGCGCTCGAAACTTTCATGAAGGAAAAGATTGATGAAAGTTTGTGGGATACCCTCAGCGGACGTCTTGATTTCTGTAACCTGGACGTGAACGACGTCAGCGCGTTTAACCGTTTAGGCGCGATGCTGGATCAGAAAAACCGTGTCACCATTAACTACTTCGCCATGCCGCCAAGCACTTTCGGTGCAATCTGCAAAGGCCTGGGCGAAGCGAAGCTGAACGCTAAACCGGCACGCGTGGTGATGGAGAAACCGCTGGGGACCTCTCTTTCAACCTCCCGCGAAATTAACGACCAGGTCGGCGAGTACTTCGAAGAGTGCCAGGTCTACCGCATCGACCACTATCTTGGTAAAGAGACGGTACTGAACCTGCTGGCGCTGCGTTTTGCCAACTCCCTGTTTGTGAATAACTGGGACAACCGTACCATCGACCATGTGGAAATCACCGTGGCCGAAGAGGTGGGGATTGAAGGCCGCTGGGGTTACTTTGACCAGGCCGGTCAGATGCGCGACATGATCCAGAACCACCTGCTGCAAATCCTTTGCATGATTGCCATGTCTCCACCGTCTGACCTGACGGCGGACAGCATCCGTGATGCTAAAGTGAAAGTGCTGAAGTCGCTGCGTCGCATCGATCGCTCAAACGTGCGTGAGAAAACGGTACGCGGCCAGTACACCGCAGGGTTTGCTCAGGGTAAAAAAGTGCCGGGCTACCTGGAAGAAGAGGGCGCCAACAAGGCGAGCAATACCGAGACGTTTGTGGCGATCCGCGTGGATATCGATGACTGGCGCTGGGCGGGCGTTCCGTTCTACCTGCGTACCGGTAAACGTCTGCCGACCAAATGCTCTGAAGTGGTCGTTTACTTCAAAAACCCTGAACTCAACCTGTTCAAAGAGTCCTGGCAGGAGCTGCCGCAGAACAAACTGACCATTCGTCTGCAGCCAGACGAAGGGGTGGACATCCAGATCCTGAACAAAGTGCCGGGCCTGGATCATAAACATAACCTGCAGACCACCAAGCTGGACCTGAGCTACTCCGAAACGTTCAATCAGACGCACCTTGCCGATGCTTACGAGCGTCTGCTGCTGGAAACCATGCGCGGTATCCAGGCGCTGTTCGTGCGTCGTGATGAAGTGGAAGAGGCGTGGAAATGGGTCGACTCCATCACTGAAGCCTGGGCTGCGGATCAGGATGCGCCGAAACCGTATCAGGCGGGCACCTGGGGGCCTGTCGCGTCCGTCGCGATGATCACCCGTGATGGCCGCTCCTGGAATGAGTTTGAGTAAAATAATCAGCTGCCTCTTAGGTGTTATTTTACCGGTAACATGATCTAACACAGCTCGTGGCACAATTTATAAACTTTTAAGCTCCGCGTGGATTCACCCGCGGAGCTTTTTTTATTACACTGCCGGAAGTGATTTTGCCCCTGAGCTCCGGACAGCAAGCGTTTCAGCGTTGTTAATAATCGCCAGCGACTTTGTAAACTCCCGAGCCCGGACAGATAAATTAGAGGAGCTTTTATGAATCCGACATTGTTACGCGTAACACAACGCATTATTGAGCGCTCGAAAGAGACCCGTTCTGCCTACCTCGCCCGGATTGAACAGGCTAAAAGTAATACCGTTCATCGCTCACAACTCGCCTGCGGTAACCTGGCGCACGGTTTCGCCGCCTGCCAGCCCGACGATAAAGCCTCGCTGAAAAGCATGCTGCGTAACAATATCGCCATCATTACCTCCTACAACGACATGCTTTCAGCGCATCAGCCGTACGAAGTGTATCCGGAGATCATCCGTAAAGCGCTGCACAGCGTCAATGCGGTAGGCCAGGTCGCGGGCGGCGTGCCGGCCATGTGCGACGGCGTGACGCAGGGTCAGGATGGGATGGAGCTCTCTCTGCTGAGCCGCGAAGTGATTGCGATGTCGGCCGCAGTGGGCCTGTCTCACAATATGTTTGATGGCGCGCTGTACCTCGGCGTGTGCGATAAAATCGTCCCGGGGCTGGCCATGGCAGCGCTATCGTTCGGCCATCTGCCTGCGATCTTCGTGCCATCAGGTCCGATGGCAAGCGGTCTGCCAAACAAAGAAAAAGTGCGTATCCGTCAGCTGTATGCGGAAGGTAAAGCAGACCGTCAGGCACTGCTGGAAGCGGAAGCCGCTTCCTACCATGCGCCGGGTACCTGTACTTTCTACGGTACGGCCAACACCAACCAGATGGTGGTGGAATTTATGGGCATGCAGCTTCCTGGTTCCTCTTTCATTCAGCCGGATGCGCCACTGCGTAAGGCCCTGACTGAAGCAGCTGCCCGCCAGGTAACGCGTCTGACCGGTAACGGCAACGCGTGGATGCCGCTGGGTAAAATGGTCGACGAGAAAGTGATCGTCAACGGTATCGTTGCGCTGCTGGCAACCGGCGGCTCAACCAACCATACCATGCATCTGGTGGCGATGGCGCGCGCGGCGGGCATCCTGATTAACTGGGATGATTTCTCTGATATCTCGTCTGTGGTGCCACTGATGGCGCGCCTGTACCCGAACGGCCCGGCTGACATCAACCACTTCCAGGCTGCCGGTGGCGTGCCGGTGCTGATGCGCGAGCTGCTGAAAGGCGGTCTACTGCATGAAGATGTGAACACCGTGGCGGGCTTTGGTCTGCAGCGTTATACCCATGAGCCGTGGCTCAATAACGGTGAGCTTGACTGGCGTGAAGGCGCCACCGCCTCGCTTGACGCACAGGTTATCGCCACCTTTGAACAACCTTTCTCTCGTCACGGCGGCACCAAAGTGCTCAGCGGTAACCTGGGGCGTGCGGTGATGAAAACCTCCGCCGTACCGGAAGAGAACCAGATTATCGAAGCGCCGGCCGTGGTGTTTGAAAGCCAGCATGACGTTTTGCCTGCGTTTGATGCCGGTCTGCTCGACAAAGATTGCGTCGTTGTGGTGCGCCATCAGGGGCCAAAAGCGAACGGGATGCCAGAATTACATAAACTTATGCCGCCACTTGGTGTATTATTGGACCGCCGTTTCAAAATTGCGTTAGTGACCGATGGACGCCTCTCTGGTGCATCAGGTAAAGTGCCTTCTGCCATCCACGTGACCCCGGAAGCTTACGACGGCGGTTTGCTGGCGAAAGTTCGTGATGGAGACATGATCCGCGTCAACGGTCAGACAGGTGAGTTAACCCTGCTGGTGGATGACGCTGAACTGGCGGCACGTAAGCCACATATTCCTGACCTGAGCGCATCGCGCGTGGGAACCGGACGCGAAATGTTTGGCGCGCTGCGTGAGAAACTCTCCGGTGCGGAGCAGGGCGCAACCTGTATTACGTTTTAAGACGACTTGATTTTATCGATCTGGCGAGAGAAAACTCTGATGAAAAACTGGAAAACAAGTGCAGAAGCAATCCTGACCACTGGCCCTGTCGTGCCGGTAATCGTGGTGAACAAGCTGGAACATGCTGTCCCGATGGCGAAAGCCCTGGTCGCGGGTGGTGTTCGTGTTCTGGAAGTGACCCTGCGTACCGCCTGCGCGATGGACGCTATTCGCGCTATCGCCAAAGAAGTGCCGGACGCGATCATCGGTGCGGGTACCGTACTGAACGCACAGCAGCTGGCTGACGTGACCGAAGCGGGCGCGCAGTTCGCTATCAGCCCTGGCCTGACCGAGCCGCTGCTGAAAGCTGCAACCGAAGGCACGATCCCTCTGATCCCGGGTATCAGCACCGTATCTGAACTGATGATGGGTATGGATTACGGCCTGAAAGAGTTCAAATTCTTCCCGGCTGAAGCTAACGGCGGCACCAAAGCGCTGCAGGCTATTGCGGGTCCATTCTCTCAGGTTCGCTTCTGCCCGACGGGCGGTATCTCTCCGGCAAACTACCGTGACTACCTGGCGCTAAAAAGTGTCCTGTGCATCGGCGGTTCATGGCTGGTTCCTGCGGATGCGCTGGAAGCAGGCGACTGGGATCGCATCACTAAACTGGCTCGCGAAGCGGTTGAAGGCGCGAAGCAGTAAGCGAAGACAGTATGAAAAACGGGCCTGCTGGCCCGTTTTTTTATCCTGCAACCTTCACGTTCGCGGCGGCTGTTTTGGCTCTTGCCACAGCCTCATCCACGTTTTCACCGGTCGCTAGCGCCACGCCAAGGCGGCGCGTGCCGTCAATCTCCGGTTTCCCGAACAGTCGAACCTGCAAGCCTGCACCCATAGCCCCTTCGACGTTATCAAAGGTGACGTTCTGGCTGGTTAATTGCGGCAGGATCACCGCCGAAGCCGCCGGGCCGTACTGACGAATGCCGCCAACGGGCAGGCCGAGGAAAGCGCGCACATGCAGGGCGAATTCAGAAAGGTCCTGTGAAATCAGCGTGACCATCCCGGTATCGTGCGGGCGAGGGGAGACTTCACTGAAAATTACCTCGTCGCCGCAGACAAACAGTTCCACGCCAAACAATCCGTAACCGCCCAGCGCCAGAACCACTTTACGGGCAATTTCCTGCGCACGTGCCAGCGCCAGGTCGCTCATCTGCTGCGGCTGCCAGGATTCACGATAGTCGCCATCTTCCTGGCGGTGGCCAATCGGATCGCAGAAATGGACGCCATCAACGGCGCTGACCGTCAGCAGCGTGATTTCGAAATCAAACTTTACGACGCCTTCGATAATCACGCGACCGGCACCGGCACGTCCTCCCTGCTGGGCATACTCCCACGCTTTATCCAGAGTGCTGCTGTCGCGGATAAAGCTCTGTCCTTTACCGGAGGAACTCATGACGGGCTTAATGAGGCACGGGTAGCCAATTTCGTCGACAGCCTGCAGGAAAGCGGCTTTATCGCCGGCAAAACGGTAGCCTGAGGTAGGTAAGGCCAGCTCTTCAGCCGCCAGACGACGAATGCCTTCGCGGTTCATGGTGAGTTTGGCTGCTTTTGCGCAGGGCACCACGCGCTGGCCTTCCTGCTCAAGGGCGATCAGCGTATCGGTAGCAATGGCTTCAATTTCGGGTACCACGAAATCTGGTTTCTCCTGCGTAATGAGCGTATGCAGGGCATCGCCATCCAGCATATTGATCACATAAGAACGGTGGGCGACATGCATGGCAGGTGCGTCAGCGTAACGATCCACTGCAATGACTTCCACGCCCAAACGCTGGCACTCAATGGCGACCTCTTTACCCAGTTCGCCCGATCCTAACAGCATCACACGCGTCGCCGCAGGTCGCAGCGCGGTTCCTAAACGAGTCATAACAATCCCCCTGAAAAAGTTGCGCGCATTATAAACGTAAACGTTTGCGTCTGTCTTGTTCAGGGCCCGAGAGCGATCAAGAAATTTGCGCTTCTTTAGCCGTGGCAGACATTTCCTGACGCCTGCTCGCTTACGCTGGGAGACATATTCACCGTTAAGTGAGGGAAACCATGTCAGGCTGGCTAAATCAATTGCAATCCATGTTGGGGCAGAAAACGTCGTCATCCGGCGAGCAGGGGCTGAGCAAACTCCTGGTGCCGGGGGCGCTTGGCGGGCTGGCTGGACTGCTGGTTGCCAATAAATCCTCGCGTAAGTTACTGGCAAAGTATGGTACCGGCGCGCTGCTGGCGGGCGGCGGCGCTATTGCGGGTACCGTACTGTGGAACAAATACAAGGACAGAGTGCGGACCGCGCACAGCGACGAACCCCACTTTGGTGAGCAGACCTCGCCGCTGGATCTGCGTACCGAACGGCTCATCCTGGCACTGGTGTTCGCGGCGAAAAGCGACGGGCACATTGATGACCAGGAACGATCGGCGATTGAGCAGCAACTGCGCGAGGCCGGTGTCGAAGAAAGGGGCAGAGCGCTGGTGGCGCAGGCCATCGAACAGCCACTCGAACCGCAGCGTCTGGCGCAAAGCGTGAAAAATGAGGAAGAGGCGCTTGAGCTCTATTTTCTGAGCTGTGCCGCCATCGA
The DNA here is from genome assembly GCF_001750725.1 of Enterobacter ludwigii. NCBI lineage: Bacteria > Pseudomonadati > Pseudomonadota > Gammaproteobacteria > Enterobacterales > Enterobacteriaceae > Enterobacter > Enterobacter ludwigii. The sequence continues at coordinate 2,042,631 of NZ_CP017279.1, read as the reverse complement.
TATCGATCACTTTATGGAGCGCAGCTATCTCAATGCGCTGGGTGATGCTCTGAAGATCCCACAAGATGTCCGGGACGGGATCGAGAAGGATATTCAGGAGCAAAAACGGGCATTACAGGGCTAACTGCCGCCGTCGCAGCCATGTTTCGCTTGCATCATGCGTGGGTTTTGCCAACCTTATAGGGTGTAAAACTCAAAAGAATGATGACATGCCACCGAAAGCCCGACGTACTCCTTATGCGATCACCACGCATGGCGATACGCGTATAGATAACTATTACTGGCTGCGGGACGACTCCCGTTCCCGGCCAGAAGTGCTCGACTACCTGCACGAGGAAAACGACTATGGCCGCAAGGTCATGTCCAGCCAGCAGGCGTTGCAGGAGCAGCTGTTAAATGAAATGGTGCAGCGTATCCCCCAGCGCGATATTTCCGCGCCCTGGACCAAAAATGGCTATCGATATCGCCATATCTACGAACCTGGCAACGAGTACCCTATCTACCAGAGACAGTCGGTGTTATGCGCCGAATGGGATGAGTGGGATATCCTGCTGGATGCCAACCAGCGCGCTGCTCACAGCGAGTTTTATACCCTCGGCGGCATGTCCATCTCCCCCGATAACACCATTATGGCGCTGGCGGAGGATTACCTCTCCCGTCGTCAGTACGGTTTGCGTTTTCGCAACCTGGAAACCGGTAACTGGTATCCGGAAATGCTGGATAACGTTTCGCCGGACTTTGTCTGGGCGAATGATTCCGAAACGGTCTACTACGTCAAAAAGCATGCCTCCACGTTGCTGCCTTACCAGGTGTGGCGCCACACCGTTGGGACAGATTCTGCTGACGACGAACTGGTTTACGAAGAGAAAGACGAAACGTTTTATGTCAGCCTGCACAAAACCTCGTCCCGCCACTATGTGATTATCTTCCTGGCCAGCGCCACAACCTCTGAAGTTCTGCTTCTGGACGCCGAGCTACCTGATGCGCAGCCGCTGTGCTTCCTGCCGCGACGTAAAGATCATGAATACAGCCTCGATCACTTCCAGCACAGCTTTTACCTTCGCTCTAATCGGGAGGGTAAAAACTTTGGCCTCTACAAAACCAAAGTACGCGATGAACGTAAGTGGGAAGTGTTAATCCCCGCCCGGGAGCAGGTGATGCTCGAAGGGTTTACGCTGTTCACCGACTGGCTGGTGGTTGAGGAGCGCCAGCGGGGGCTGACCAGCCTGCGGCAAATTAACCGCAAAACGCGGGAAGTGATCGGGATTGCGTTTGACGACCCGGCCTATGTTACGTGGATAGGGTTTAATCCTGAGCCGGAATCGTCGCGTCTGCGCTACGGCTACTCGTCTATGACCACGCCCGATACGCTCTTTGAGCTGGATATGGACACCGGGCAACGTCAGGTGCTTAAACAGTCCGAAGTGAAAGGGTTTGATTCCGACAACTACCGAAGCGAACACCTGTGGGTTACCGCCCGCGATGGCGTCGAGGTGCCGGTCTCGCTTGTTTATCATCGGGCGCATTTCCAGAAAGGTAAGAATCCGATTCTGGTTTACGGCTACGGCTCCTACGGCTCAAGCATGGACGCTGATTTCAGCAGCAGCCGGCTAAGTCTGCTGGATCGCGGTTTTGTGTTCGCCATTGCGCATGTTCGCGGCGGCGGGGAGCTGGGACAGCACTGGTATGAAGACGGGAAATTCCTGAAAAAGAAAAATACTTTCAATGATTATCTCGATGTCTGCGATGCGTTGATTGAGCAGGGCTATGGCGATCCTGAGCTTTGCTTTGGTATGGGCGGCAGCGCGGGAGGATTATTGATGGGGGCTGTCATCAATCAGCGCCCCGATCGCTTTAAAGGGATTATTGCGCAGGTGCCGTTTGTCGATGTGGTAACGACCATGCTGGATGAATCCATCCCGCTGACGACCGGAGAGTTTGAAGAGTGGGGCAACCCGCAGGATGAGATCTACTATCGCTACATGAAAGAGTACAGCCCGTACGACAATGTGGAAGCGAAAGCGTATCCGCACATGCTGGTGACCACCGGATTGCACGATTCACAGGTGCAATACTGGGAGCCTGCAAAATGGGTGGCGAAACTGCGGGAACTGAAAACCGACGACAACCTGCTGCTACTGTGCACGGATATGGACTCCGGTCACGGCGGGAAATCGGGACGATTTAAATCTTACGAAGGCGTGGCACTGGAGTATGCGTTTTTGATTGGCCTGGCACAGGAGACGCTGCCAGGCCGTGCGGAGCGTTAAGCTTCGCCAAGATAGTGCTTAAGCGTTAAACGCAGTTCCGGGCTCATCTTATCGAGGTTGTTATAGAGCCAGCGCAGATAGCCCGGATCTTTATCCGCAATATCGGAAACCGCCCGACCGCGGTATTTGCCAAAGGTGAAGGTAGTCAGCAATGCCGGACGCCCGGTAATGGTCGCCATATCATCAGGGGTCCAGCCGGAGTTATTCATAATATCAATGAGTAACGCGGCGGTGATGTAGCAGTCATACAGGGCGCGGTGATGGTGCAGACCCTCCGGCGTTCTGACGCTCAGCTTACGGGATTTGTACAACGCCATATTGCTGTACTTAATCCCAGGCCAGAGACGACGCGCCAGTTTCATCGTGCAAATCCATTCTCCGGGCATGTCGGGGAGCACCCGGCGGTCAAAACTGGCGTTGTGCGCGACGTACCACGGGCTACCGTAATAATGGGGTATCACCTCTTCTATCCACGGTTTGTCCGCCACCATCGATTCTGTAATGCGATGAATAGCCATTGCCTGCGGGCTGATCGGGCGGTCGGGACGTACCAGATGGCTCATTGGGTTGACTATTTTTCCATCAATCACGTCGACAGAAGCCACTTCCACTATTCCGCCCTGAAGATCGCAGGTTTCGGTATCGATGACGCGCAGCATTGAACTCTCCTGAGCCTAAAACGCCTAGCCTAAAGGAATGATATCGCCTTGCCAACCCTGTCTGCCAAGAGATCCGGTCAATAGCAGTTCACCTTTGTCCGCGCGGACGATCAGCTGACCTTTTTCATCCCATAACGCGCTGCCGCCGCGCGCGTTCGCCATTAACACCGCAATGGCATATTTGTGTGCGAATCGCTGCAGGGTACTGATGGATTGCCGCCAGCGGCTATCTCCCACTGACTGGCTGCTGGTAAACAGCGTCGCCTGTGGGTCGAGATTTGGCGAATCAGCATGTGCATCGATGATCGTCAGCTGTTTATCACCCGGGATCAGGCTTGCACCACGACCCTGAGGGTAGCGCAGGATGCTATGGCGAGAAGGGGTAAACAGGGCAAGGCCTTTCTGGCGATGGCCATTCACGTCGAGCGGAAGCCCGGCAATAATAGTGATCCGGTATAATTTCGCGGCGTTTAGCAACGGGGCCAGCTGTTTATCATCGGGAGGGGCAGGGAGCGTCGTTGTCCCTGGGCCAGTTAATGAGAGCTCCGGGAATACCAGCAAATCGCACTGCTGTCGTGCCGCTTCGGCAATGAAACGGAGATGGTGCGCGACATGTTCATCTACACTGTGGTGCAGCCCGGCATACTGGGCCGCAGCAATATTCCATTGTGACATCGTGACTTCCTTTACACAGAGTCGCAGTGATTTAAGAATACACCTAATTTAATCAGGGTTTTCTTATCCTGCCATATTCCGCGTAAGGAAGTGTAACGACTCGTTAAGCTTATTTAACTTTAGGTTCGTACGGTAAACGAGAAAGGTTAACTGAGGCGAGACGATGCGCAATTAAGCGTTCGCGAAACCAGTCGCGCAGATGAGCAGGTTGCTCACGTTCGACCACTTCAGCCACGATGGGCATGTTGTAACGCTCTTTAAATGCGACGCCGGCGGCAGCGAGATCGACATTCACTTTATCCATCTCGTCCTGAGGAAGGGCGGCCAGATTGATCTTCATTACCTTCTCCTTTTTAGACGGCGGCAACGTTACCGCGATTGCTCGACGATGACAAGCAGAGGTGGGATGATCCTCGACTCGCTTATTATACAGAGTTATTCTTTGCCATACAGGCATAACAAAAAGGAATGATTGCGATGGGTTTATCCTCTTCCCGCGCGGCAGGCGCACTGGTCTTTCTGGCCTCTTGCGTGATGTCACCCTCCGTGCTGGCGCACGCTCACCTTAAACAACAGACTCCGGCAGCAGATAGCCTCGTGACGGCACCGCGGACGCTGACGCTGACGTTTTCAGAAGGTATTGAGCCCGGTTTTAGCGGTGTGGTGGTGACGGATGCACAAAAGCAGACCATCAGGACCGGTGCCGTTAAACGCGACGAGAAAGACAAGACGCAGCTGAATGTGCCGCTGGATCGCGAGTTGACGCCCGGAACCTACCAGGTTGACTGGCATGTGGTGTCGGTAGACGGCCACAAGACAAAAGGCAGTTATCACTTTAGCGTGAAATAGCATGCTGGCGATGTGCTACGTAGGGCTGCGCTTTCTCCATTTCGGCGCGTTAATGCTTATTTTTGGCAATGCGCTTTATAGCGTCTGGTTTGCTCCTTCCTCTCTGCAACGGCTCATGTCCCGGCGTTTTCAGTCGCAGCAGAGAATGGCGGCGTTAATCAGCCTGGTGACAGCGCTCCTGATGTTTACGCTTCAGGGTGGGTTAATGGGGAATGGCTGGGGCGATGTCGTCAACCCCGACATCTGGCGTAGCGTGCTGGGGACGCAGTTTGGAAGCGTCTGGCTGTGGCAAATCATTCTCGCGGCCCTTACTGCCGGTACAGCATGGCTGGCTCCGCATAAAGGCTCACGGCTGTTACTGCTCGCCATGGGACAGTTCGTCCTTCTGGCCGGAGTGGGACATGCAACAATGAACGAAGGCGCGGTGGGCGCATTACAGCGTCTTAATCACGCTCTTCATGTGTTATGTGCTGCAACCTGGCTTGGCGGATTACTGCCGCTGCTGTTTTGCATGCGTCTGGCGAAAGGGCAGTGGCAGCCTGCTGCAATCTACACCATGATGCGCTTCTCACGCGTGGGGCATTACGCCGTAGCAGGCGTGGTGCTTACCGGCGTTTTCAATGCGCTGTTTATTCTGGGTATCGATATTCCCTGGCAGACCCGTTACGTGCAATTTTTGTTGTTCAAATGTGCGCTGGTGGCTTTGATGGTGGTAATTGCGCTGGCAAATCGGTATTTTCTGGTGCCACGGTTTCGTGCGCAAAGCGGGCGAGAACAACAAATATTTATCAGAATGACACAAGCAGAAGTGGTGCTGGGTGCGCTGGTGCTGGCTACAGTCAGTCTGTTCGCGACCTGGGAACCCTTCTGACAAGGTTAACTATCCTATGAAAAAGACACTACTTTCTCTCATCTTACTGGCCTGCACGGGGAGCGCCCTGGCCGCACCACAGGTCATTACCGTCAGCCGTTTTGAAGTGGGTAAGGACAAATGGGCGTTTAATCGTGAAGAGGTGATGCTGACCTGCCGTCCGGGGCACGCCTTGTATGCGATTAACCCAAGCACGCTGGTGCAATACCCTTTAAATGATGTCGCAGAGCAGCAGGTCGCCAGCGGCAAAAGCAGTGGACAGCCAATCAGCGTTATTCAGATTGATGATCCCGCGCATCCAGGGCAGAAGATGAGTCTGGCACCGTTTATCGAGCGTGCAGACACGCTTTGTTAATCTTCGGGTTTCCAATAAAAAACCGCAGATGCTTGCGAAAGCACTGCGGTTTTTCACTTTTAATGATGCTCATACGCTTTTTTTCCGGCCGCTTTAACTGAGGACTGGAAAACCTGGCGTCGTCATCTATTCTTAAAAGGCAAGGCGACTTAGCCTGCATTAATGCCAACTTTTAGCGCACGGCTCTCTCCCAAGAGCCATTTCCCTGGACCGAATACAGGAATCGTATTCGGTCTCTTTTTATCTATTTTAAATTTCAGTCACTTACAGCGATCTGCCACCAAAGTACTCTAAAATTGTCCGAACTTGAATATTCGGTATTTCCCGTTATACCACACCGTTTTTAACATTCACAATTCATTTACACGCAAATTTAGGGATCATCACGCACTCTTTTATCCTGCATCCCATTGTGTCCATGCGACGACAGTCAGTGCTGTTTGCCGCTTGAGTGTATGTCGGGACAGTGGCAATCATGGAAGATCGCTTGCAAATTTGCTTACAGGAACTGGGGTAACGGAGAGGTGTAGCACACATATGCGCGGCCATTAACCGTCAACTGTTGCGGAGCTATATCTTTTATCCGGGAAAGACTACGTTAAGGACAACCGGGAAAGGAGAGGGGGCATGGCATCAATGTTGATATAACCACAACACCCCGTTATGTTTGCTGGAAAGATATGACGTGATTAAAGGATAAAGTCTTTAAACTTATCTTTATTGTCAACGAGATAGGCTGGGAATACGGGTTTTTCTAGCGCCTGCCTGATTAGCTTCCTGTCTCTTCCCCAAATATCTTCTGCATTTTTGAGTACTTTCATAATGTGTTCTGGATTATTGAAATCAGGAGTATTGTATTCCTGATGAGAAATAGTCGCCATCTTCTCAGAAATGCGTTCAGGGGACATTACCCAGGAGAAATGCCAGCCACCATTATCGATAGTTTTATTCTTTAATTTAAAGAAGTTCCATTTAAACCACGACCAATTTTTATTTTTACGGGCATGCTTTATATTTCTGAAAGATTCAGGTTCACCATCAAAATAATTTAATAAATTTTTATATGTTGTTGCTCTCGGTAACGTGCATTTTCGGGGAGTACCATTAGTATTAAATACTTGCATATTAAACTGATAATTATAAAAATTTTGATGGATAGTCGTGCACAGATGGCGTGGGTTAATCCTGTCGATCACTGCGGGATCAAAAATTTCGTCTACATCAGAAACAAGAATGATATCGTCAGGCTGTGCGTTTACAAGCCCTTGCATAATGCTATTGCGGTGGTGCGATTCTACAGCCCAGGGATCAACTTCATTATCAGTGGTATATTTTGCACCCGGAATTTTTGTTGGGTCCGTATCGTTTACAACATAAATGATTTTATCGGCGAAACACGTGAACTTCTCGATGTCGAAATTGAGTTTCTTTGGTTTCCCGGTAAAAGTATATGTTGATTCAACAATAACGAATTTGTCAACGACATCCGAGAGTGTGTGTAGACGGATGTCTAACAACATATCTTCATCATAATATAAAAAACAATCATAAATCATCATCAATTCCTTAATCTTTTGCACCGATATCGCGCATTTTTCCTGTCACTTTATTTAATTCGTTTTCATTTAAAACTAAATGAGCGGCCAAAAAACACCCTGTACATCCCCATTACGCGAGGTAACTCACCGCCGGTGTATTTTCGCCAGCGATTGCTTCCTGCAAGCCCGGCAAACTTTGCCATTTGGGTACCCGTAAGACCGAGCGATGACTTGAGTAGAGCAAGGTCTTCCGGCGTAGGTGAGGCATAGTTTTCAATCAGAGGCATAACACACCAGTAAAAGCCGAACGGACATAGTTGGTTATCTAAATATAAGAAAATTAGGGTGGAGACAGCAATTGCATTCGTAAATCAGTATACAATTATAATCGTATCCCAACGAAATATCAGCAAAGTTTAGACACTTCAGTAATGAATAGCACCAGCATTTCTGTGACGATGATTGTACTACCTTTCGGGAGGTGAGACCCCGTGGCAAGAGGGCACGCTTTCGCACAACGGTAGCCCCTTCAGGATTTTTCATCAACGAACCAAAACAGAAACAAGCTTAATGTTCAGTCCGTTATTGTAAAATACCTTTGCAACAGCGGCAGAGTGGAGAGTAAATCACATTGAAAAGCGGGGCAAATGCACTGGAAGGAAGGTGAATTTTACCCCAAAGATCATCTGTTCTGGCCGGACGTAACCTCAAGGATCACTTTTTACCTATAAAAAAAAACCTTTCGACCGAATCGACATCAATCACCCGGCAAAACAGCATGCCCTTTTTGCCGGTTTTGTTAAATTTTTGTGCAGAGTTGAAGAAAGCTCTCAGCGCGCTTAAAAGCGTGATTTCACCTCAGCCTCAATGCAGTCAAGCAGTTCAAAGCGACGGCGATATTCCGCCCGTTTTTTACTGGCGATATCTTCCAGTGATTTACGCTCCATCTGTAACGGCAGTTGCCAGCAGAAGGGGGAGATTTTCTTACCGTCCAGACTCGCCCAGAATTCGTCATAGCTGGCATGGAAATGACGGCCTTTGCTCAGGCGGTAACGCAGTGCGCGGAAAACGTGCCCCTCATCACCGACAGCAAAAATCGCCCGGACGGATGAATGTGCGGCCAGCTGGAAAACCACTTCCATCAACACGCGTTTTGGAAACAGGCCATGGCAGGCGCGGGTCGCCAGTTTAATGGCGTCATGCGAGACGTTGCGACGTGGCCCCTGAAGCCCACCAATCACCAGCACTCGCTGCCCGTTGCTGCGTGCGACGCTAAACGTCAGGCTTGCGAGCACGGTATTCTCGCTGTCGCGCAGCCACAGCGTGCTTTCACCTTCCCGCTCGGCTTTGCCGGCAGAGGAGGCACTCACGGTATACGTCGCGTCGTTTTTTGCCTGAAATTGCACTATCGTCTGCTCTTGCGGGCTGGTCAGCGCGTTGGCGAGGGTGATATTTTTCAGGCTATCGACCCAGTGATAATGGCTGATGATAGCGTCAGCCCGATCGCCGGCCGTCAGGCCACGCATCAGATACTGCCGATGGGTTTTACTCGGTAAGGTAATTTGAGAGGCCAGCAGACGGTCAAAATCATCACGTCCTGAGAGCGTTTCCAGCACGCGATGGGTGGAAGACCAGAACAGGAGCGAGCGCAGCAGGAACTTCAGACGATACTCGCGCTTCTGCCAGATTGGACCCGGAACGCGTTTTCCTTTCACCAGCTCGGAAATGATATTTGTGCGATGCGGATAGAACACATCGTTGTGCAGGTGCATATTAGACACGTTAAGACCTCTCGTTTAATTCATGCCTTATTCTAAAGAGTCAGCAAAAAGGGATTAATAGCGCGCGGATCTTTATTTCCATTTGGTTTACCGTTCGTTTGGCTTTGTGAATGCTGCACGTGTCAGCTGCAATTTCTGCTGCGTCTATACTTAAGCAAGGAGGTTTTATGTATCAGCGAATCGATGGTGGGAAGTGGCGGCACGTCTGGGTTGTCAGCGACATACATGGTTGTTATCAGTGGCTCATGGATGAACTGAAACGCCGGCATTTTAATCCTTATGAGGATTTGCTTATTTCCGTAGGGGATGTAATTGACCGTGGCCCTGACAGTATTAAATGTTTACAGCTCATGAATGAAAAATGATTTCGTGCAGTACGGGGCAACCATGAACAAATGGCTATCGACAGCCTTGATAATAATGATTTTGCACTCTGGACAATGAATGGCGGAATTTGGTTTACCCGCCTTGAGCACACACAGCAGCAGCTGGCGCTGACGTTACTTAATGCGTGTCGGGAACTGCCGCACATTATCGAGATAACCTGTGCAAACGGTTTGAATGTGATTGCTCACGCTGACTATCCCGCAGCGGAATACCGCTGGCAAAAACCCGTAAGCGCCCAGCACGTACTATGGGATCGCGATCGGCTGATGGGGTTTATGGTCGGGAAAGGGCAGGGGATCGGCGGTGCGGACCATTTCTGGTTCGGACATACGCCACTTGACCGGCGGTATGATTTTAATAACCTGCACTACATTGATACCGGCGCCGTTTTCGATGGTTACTTTACGCTGGCGCAGCTTCAGTAATAAATAACCCGCCTTCGGGCGGGTTCTCTTTAGGTCAGGCAAGACGCATGACCCAGGCATCGGATTGACTATCGTAATGCTCACGGTAAAGGACTGAGTGTTCGCCATCAAGTATTGCCGGTACGCTGGTATCGGCATCCCAGGCATCCAGTTGCATGCACAAGTCCGGGTCGGATTTGCAGGGAATACTTAACGTTCGTTCGCCCTGTGCTTCGCCGCGCAATTCTGCGTCGTCGATTTCGAAAGCGCCAATACGCACGCTGGTTTTCGTCATATTGCTCTCCGGGTGTGTTATCAAAATCTGGTATGACCAGTATGGACATCCATTTTTGATCGTAGACAAGGAGAGCAAAATCGCCAGTAAAAAAATGCGCTTTTTTCAGCCGGTGCGATCGTTACCGGTAAACAATCGCCCATCACGAACCAGCTCTCGCGGATAGCTGTTTTTCAGTCGTGAGCCTACCTTTTTCGCCAGCCCTAACGGATAACCCTGATAGGTCACTACCACTTCATCATGCGATGGCGTGTTGTCCGGATATACATCACGGCCCCGGTACCACTCTTCGGCTTCCTGGTGCGTCAGGGCGAACGTATTCTCGCTGCCGGCGAGGGCGATAACAGCCTCATGCTGCCAGCGATAGCCTTTATTGTGCACTTCCGCGAGGCGGATCCCGATGCGGGAAAAACGTACCTTGCCGATAAGCGGCTCAATATTTGCCGGGAAAAGCCAAATCTCTTTATCGCGAATCCAAAGATGGCATGTGTCATCCCAGGCAAGCCCGACCTTAGCGGCGGCGGTAGTGACTTGCTCCGCCTCACGCCTTTTCATGGGGGCGAAGGGGAAATTGCCGACCTTAAACGTCGGGGCTGGCAGTGGCTCAACCGCCTGCGTTTTACGCAACCGTGCGACAAAAAAACCTTCGCAGTCATAAATCTGGGGGAAAACGTGCAGAAATCCTTCAGGCGTGACGGCTTCATTGGCTGAAGCGAACAAGCCGTTTAACGGCAGGAACTCGACGGCATCAGGGTATTGCGCCTTGAGCCACAGACAGACGTCCTCGTTCTCGTCACGGTTTAAGGTGCAGGTCGAATAAACCAATGTGCCACCGGGACGTAGGGCATGGAAGGCGCTGTCGATCAGTTCGCGCTGGGTGGCGGCAATCTCAAGGTTACTCTCCACAGACCAGTTTTTTAACGCATCAGGATCTTTACGCACCACCCCTTCGCCGGAGCAGGGCGCGTCCAGCAGGATGGCATCAAACGCTTCTGGCAGGGCTGCGCCAAATACGCGGCCATCGAAGTGCGTCAGGGCAACGTTATGGATCCCGCAGCGGCTGATGTTAGCGTGCAGAACTTTAACGCGACTGGCTGAAAACTCGTTGGCGAGAATGGCCCCGCGATTCCCCATCCTGGCGGCAATCTGCGTGGTTTTGGAGCCCGGCGCGGCAGCGACATCCATGACGCGTTCCGGCGCATTATCATCCGCAAACAGGGCGGCAACCGGCAGCATCGAGCTGGCTTCCTGGATATAAAACAGACCACTCAGATGTTCTGCGGTACTGCCCAATGGCAACGACGCTTCGTCATCCCGTTCAATCCAAAAACCCTCTGCACACCATGGTACTGGCGTCAGTTGCCAGTTATACGGCGAGACCAGCGCCAGAAAATCGGCGACGCTTATTTTCAGCGTGTTGACGCGAATACTCCGGCGCAACGGCCGCTGACAGGCGGCGATAAAATCGTCTAACGAGAGGTGAGAAGGAAGCGCCTCGCGCATCTGCGCCAGGAATTGTTCAGGAAGAAATACGGAGTTTTGAGCCACGTGCACACCACAGGGAAAAGTTCAGGGGCGCAGTGTAACATAAAGGCTCCGGTGCGTTGACACCGGAGCCCTGAGATTAACGCGGCAGGGCAGTGCCCCATTCACGCCACTCTTTCGGCTCGCTTTCGAGCAGCAGGAAGTGTTTGCCCGGTTGCGCTTTCGGCGCCAGCGGCGTCCCCGGTGGTGTAGCGAAAGCAATACCGCCACGAATGAACTGGTTGAAGGTGCCGGTTTTCACCACCCCACCCGTCAGACCGAAGTCCAGTGAATAGCCGGAGGCCAGCCAGAACACCGAGTTATTACGCACCAGGTGCTGGTAACGATCGCTGATGCGTAATGCCACCATCACGCGGTCAGAGAGCGTACCGAGCGTCAGGCCCGTCACTGTACCCACCTCAATCCCGCGGAACAGCACCGGTGTGCCGATGTTCAGCGAGCCTGCTTCCGGCACTTCCACCACAATGCTCAGGCCATCCAGATAGCGAGAGTCAGTGATCGTGGCTTCCTGCAGTTCAAAGTCACGGCGAGCATTCCCTTTACCGGGTTCGACGTTGATATAAGGCTGCAGGATGGTGTCGAGGTGCTCAACGCCAGCGGCCGAAATCTGTGGCGTCACCACCGAGAAGCGGGAGCCTGAGCGGGCGAAGGTTTGAACATATTCCGGGTAGAGCACGGCGGTGGCCTGCACCTCGTTACGCGCGGTGATAAGCGTCAGCTTCTGGATCTGCCCGATATCAATACCCAGATAACGGATAGGCATCCCTTCCGCCAGCTTCCCTGCATCAAAAGCATGCAGGGTAATCTGCCCGCCAACGGCACGGGCAGCGGTTTCAGACGGGAAGAGAATACGCTTATCGCCTTTACGCAGGTTTGCACCCGCACCGCTGAGGTTATCGAAGCTGATCGCTCCGCGCAGCGCACGTGAAAGCGGGGAGGCCTGCACGGTCAGCCCGTTACCGTTAAGCTGCACTTTCGCACCACCTTCGGCCCAGAACACGCTATTCGGTGTCAGCAACTTGCGATACTCCGGTTTGATATGCAGTTCGATATCAAACGCGTCCGCATGAGGGCGTACGGCAATCACTTCCCCGACCTCAAACTTACGGTACAGCACAACGGAGCCAGCCTGGACATCAGGAAGCGTCTCGGCGCTTAACGTCAGTGTCGTGGTTGGGAGATCGCTCATGCTGTTTTCAATCGCTTTGTCCAGGTTGGCATACAGCGGATAACTGTCGCGCACCGGGCCTTTATTGCCCGGTAAAATGCGGATCCCGCCGTTAACCCATTCGCTGGCGCTGGCACCGAGGAACTCAACGCCGTCGAGGCCAACCTTCACGTCGACGCGGCTGTTCACCACAAATTTACTGTCGCCATGGACAAGGTCGCTGTATTGCGGATCGATAGCCACCGAGAAGCTCACGCCGTTTTCAGAGAGCGTACGCTCCAGTACCTGGCCCACCTGGACGCCATGCAGAATCAGCGGCTGGCCGGCTTCGATACCGTAACTTTCAGGCGCGGTCAGTTTTACCGTTACGACGCCCGGTTTTTGCAGCAGCGCTTTATCTGCCGGCGCAACAACGAAACTGTTGCTGGGTTGACCTTCACCGGGGATCAGTTCAAACGTATTGCCGGTCAGAAGATTGCTCAGGCTGGTATCGTTCAGAGACAGTTTTGGGCTGCGCATCTCGATACGCGTTTTTTCACGCAGGAGATCAACCACGCTCGGGTCGACAGTCATCTCACCGGTCACGGAACCGCCTGGATTGAGCGTCATTTTGGTGAGTTGCCCAACCTGCAATCCCTGATACATAAGCGGTGTGGAACCCGCTTTCAGCCCTTTAGCGTCGGGCAGGGCGAGTTTGACGATCACGCCGCGCTGGCTGTGCGCCAGGTCAGCATACAATCCGAAGGTGTCATCTGCCGTGGCCGGGCTGGAGTTTTCCGGAGAGTCGAAGGCAACGGCACCGTTGACCAGTGCGGCCAGGCTCTCGAGCTTCACTTTGGCACCGCTCAGACTGAGATCGGCATCCACGCCGGAGACGTTCCAGAAACGGCTGCCTTTTTTCACTAGGTTAGTGAAGCGGCGATCGATTAACACATCAATCGTCACGCCCTGTTTATTCGGGTTGATGGCGTAATCATAAACGCGACCTACCGGAATTTTACGGTAATAAACCAGTGAGCCACTGTTGAGGGAACCCAAATCTGGTGCCTGCAGATGGATCATCAGATCGCCGTTGTTCAGTCGGTATTTTGGTTGGGTATCCAGCGCAACAAAGTGATCCTGCGGTTCACCTTTACCCGGCATCATGCCGATGTAGTTACCGCCAACCAGTGCATCCAGCCCTGAAACACCCGCCAGAGAGGCCTTAGGCGTTACCAGCCAGAACTGCGTTTCGCTGCGCAGCGCATCCTGCATATCGGACTTAATGCTGGCGCGGACCTGAATTTTATTCAGCCCTTTTCCCAGGCTGATGTCCTGAACGGTACCCACTTCAACCCCCTGGAAGCGGACAGGGGTTCGCCCGGCCACAATGCCGTCGGCAGACTGGAAGTCAATGGTGATGGTGCTTCCGCGATCTTCATAGCTCGTCCAGATAAGCCAGCCTGCAATCATCAGGGCGATGACAGGCAGCAACCAGAATGGAGAAATGCGGCGTTTTGTTTTAATTCTCGCTTCAGTCGGCGAAGCGGGCGTTTCCTGACTCATGTGCATCCCAAAGTAAGCGGCTATCCAGCCATTCCACAGCAAGAATAGTCAATATCACCGCGGAGCCGAAATAAAAAGCTGCGGGTCCCATTGTAAAAGCCAATAACTGGTCGCGATTGATCAGCGACATCATCAACGAAATCACGAACAAATCCAACATCGACCAGCGGCCAATCCAGGTGACGAATCGCAAAAGCAGAATTCGGGTACGTAACCCTTGCTCACATTTGAAGTGAATACTCAGGAGCAGGGTAAACATCACCACCACTTTGGTAAACGGCACCAGAATACTGGCGATAAACACAATTGCCGCCACCCCCACGTTGCTGTGGGCGAGGGAGATGATCCCGGAGAGGATGGTATCCTCCTGGCGCCCACCATTCACGTAAATGATGGAAATCGGCAGCATATTGGCCGGGATCAAAAAGACCAGCGAGGCAATCAGCGCGGCCCAGCATTTTTGCAGACTGTTGTTGCGCCGCAGTCTCAGGGGAATATGACACCGCGGGCAACGGCCACGTGGGTCGGGCAAGCCAGTATAGTGACACCCCAGACAGACCCGGAGACTTTCATCCGGTCGCGTGGCCGGGCGCTGAGGGTAAAAGCGCTCCCAGAGCTGTTCGACGTTCAGATGAATGAGTGTGAGGATGCTGAGCAAGACCAGGCAAATAAATGCAAAGAGTCCGACCCCGGGCTGCAAGAACGCATAGTCCTGGACTTTTATGGACGCCACGCCGACGCCCACCAGGTAGATATCCAGCATGACCCACTCTTTCAGTTTGTCCAGCATCAGCAACACGGGGCGGAGATTCATCCCCAGAATGTTACCAAACCAAAGATAGGCAATGGCGGCGACCAGCACCAGCGGCGCGCCGACCGTACAGAACAGCACCATGGCGGCGGTGAGCGGGTCACCCTGGCGCGTCATCTGCCAGATCCCCTGCAGTACGTTGGCATCAATACGCACACCAAGCAGGTACAGCTTCAGCAGCGGTTCGCCCCAGGCAAACGGCATAAGAAGCATCATGGTGATGGCCATCGCGGCGAGGCGGGTCAGCGACCAGTCGCGGCCGTCGCGAATTTTAGCGTCGCAGCGGGGGCAAAAAGCACTTTCATGCGATTTCATCTTCGGCAACATAAAAAGCGTATCGCACTGCGGGCAACGCTGATAATGTGCACGAGGCAAAGCTTCGCTTACCGTATGGACAGTTATCTTTTTTGTCGGCGTAATTTTGGTTGTTTTTAAGGCCATCAGCTGCGCACAAATAAGTATTGTTGAACGTTATATTAACTCATGAACGGATTCATCTTGAGCATGAGCGCATTTAATGCTTATTTTAATAGGCTATGCGGTAATTTTGTAAGACAACTAAGTGATTGAATAATGAACAAAACAGAATTCTACGCGGATCTTAACCGCGATTTTAAGGCATTGATGGCGGGTGAGACCAGCTTCTTAGCCACTCTGGCAAATACTAGCGCATTGCTGTTTGAACGGCTATCAGACGTTAACTGGGCCGGTTTTTACCTTCTGGAAGGTGAAACGCTGGTGCTTGGCCCGTTCCAGGGGAAAATTGCCTGCGTGCGTATTCCCGTAGGACGCGGCGTTTGTGGTACAGCGGTCGCGACTAATCAGGTACAGCGCGTCGAAGACGTCCATGCGTTTGACGGACACATTGCCTGTGACGCAGCCAGTAATTCTGAAATCGTTCTGCCTCTGGTGGTAAAAAATCAGATTATTGGCGTTCTGGATATCGACAGCACGGTCTTCAGTCGCTTCACAACCGAGGACGAACAAGGGCTGCGCGAGCTGGTGGCGAACCTCGAAAACGTTCTCGACGCAACCGATTATCAAAAATTCTTTGCGAGCGTAGCAGGATAATCAACGGATAACGTAGCATTTACTGATAGCGTCATTATAATGACGCCTGTTCATGCCTGCGCTTGTTGGCAACGTCCGTTGTAATCAGGAAATTTCATGGAAAATCAACCTAAGTTGAATAGCAGTAAAGAAGTTATCGCATTTCTGGCCGAGCGTTTCCCACAGTGCTTCAGTGCTGAAGGTGAAGCTCGTCCCCTGAAAGTCGGTATTTTTCAGGATCTGGTGGCACGCGTTGAGGGGGAAATGAACCTCAGCAAAACTCAGCTTCGTTCCGCCTTACGTCTTTATACTTCGAGCTGGCGTTACCTGTACGGTATCAAAGCGGGCGCGACGCGTGTTGATCTTGACGGCAACCCTTGTGGTGAGCTGGACGAGCAGCACGTTGAGCACGCACGTAAACAGCTGGAAGAAGCCAAAGCACGCGTTCAGGCACAACGTGCAGAACAGCAAGCGAAAAAACGCGAAGCCGCAGCGGCAAACGGCCAGGAAGAAGCGCCTCGTCGTGAGCGTAAACCACGCCCAGCGCCGCGTCGTAACGATAATAACGATCGCAAACCGCGTGCTGACAAACCAGCAGCTAAAGCCCCGCGCGCCCCTCGTGAAGAGCCGCGCCATACGCCGGTTTCTGACATTAACGCCCTGAGCGTGGGTCAGGCACTGAAGGTGAAAGCGGGTAACAACGCAATGGACGCCACCGTACTGGAAATCACCAAAGATGGCGTTCGTGTACAGCTGACTTCTGGTATGTCAATGATTGTACGCGCAGAACACTTGTTGTTCTGAAACGGAGGCCAAGCCTGGCATGAACACTTTTTTTAAGCTCACCGCGTTGGCGGGCCTGTTTGCTATAACGGGCCATGCTTTCGCAGTGGACGATATCACGCGTGTTGATCAAATTCCGGTCCTCAAGGAAGAGACGCAGCACGCGACGGTGAGCGAGCGTGTGACCTCACGCTTCACCCGTTCGCACTATCGTCAGTTCGATCTCGATCAGGCCTTTTCGGCCAAAATCTTTGACCGCTATCTGAACTTGCTGGATTACAGCCATAACGTACTGCTCGCCAGCGATGTCGAGCAGTTCGCTAAGCGTAAATCCGGGGTGGGTGACGAGTTGCGTTCAGGCAAGCTGGATCTGTTCTACGATCTCTATAACCTGTCGCAAAAGCGCCGCTTTGAACGCTATCAGTATGCGCTGAAAGTGCTGGAACGTCCGATGGACTTCACCGGCAACGACACCTTTAATCTGGACCGCAGCAAAGCGCCCTGGCCGAAAGACGAAGCCGAGCTGAATGCGCTGTGGGATGGAAAAGTAAAATACGACGAGCTGAGCCTGAACCTGACCGGCAAAGATGAAAAAGAGATCCGTGACACGCTGACGCGTCGTTACAAATTCGCTATTCGTCGTCTGGCTCAGACCAACAGTGAAGATGTTTTCTCACTGGCGATGACCGCTTTCGCTCACGAAATCGATCCACATACCAATTATCTCTCGCCTCGCAATACCGAACAGTTTAATACCGAAATGAGCCTGTCTCTGGAAGGTATCGGTGCGGTGCTGCAGATGGACGATGATTACACCGTGATCAACTCAATGGTCGCCGGTGGCCCGGCGTCGAAAAGCAAAGCGATAAGCGTAGGCGATCGCATTGTTGGTGTGGGTCAAACCGGACAGAACATGGTCGATGTGATCGGCTGGCGTCTGGATGATGTGGTTGCGCTGATCAAAGGCCCGAAAGGCAGCAAAGTTCGCCTTGAAATTCTGCCAGCCGGTAAAGGCACCAAAACCCGTATCGTTACCCTGACGCGTGAGCGTATCCGCCTGGAAGACCGCGCGGTGAAAATGTCGGTGAAGACCGTGGGTAAAGAGAAGGTGGGTGTTCTGGATATCCCGGGCTTCTACGTTGGGCTGACTGATGATGTAAAAGTCCAGCTGCAGAAGCTTGAAAAGCAGAACGTGAGCAGCGTCATCATCGACTTGCGCAGCAACGGTGGTGGGGCGCTGACCGAAGCGGTTTCACTGTCCGGGCTGTTTATCCCGTCTGGTCCGGTGGTTCAGGTGCGCGATAACAACGGTAAAGTACGTGAAGATGCCGACAATGATGGTGTGGTCTACTACAAAGGCCCGCTGGTGGTCTTGGTCGATCGCTTCAGTGCTTCCGCGTCTGAAATCTTTGCCGCCGCTATGCAGGACTATGGCCGTGCGCTGATTGTCGGTGAGCCGACATTTGGTAAAGGTACCGTACAGCAGTATCGTTCTCTGAATCGTATCTACGATCAGATGCTGCGTCCGGAATGGCCTGCACTGGGTTCGGTTCAGTACACCATTCAGAAATTCTATCGTGTGAACGGTGGCAGTACGCAGCGTAAAGGCGTGACGCCGGATATCATGATGCCGACAGGCACGGAAGAGACTGAAACCGGCGAGAAGTTTGAAGATAACGCATTGCCGTGGGATAGCATTAACGCCGCGACCTACGTGAAAGCGGGTGATATGACGCAGTTTGGTCCTGAACTGCTGAAAGAGCACAACGATCGCATCGCCAAAGATCCGGAATTCCAGTACATCATGAAGGACATTGCTCGTTTCAATGCCCTGAAAGATAAGCGGAATATTGTTTCTCTCAACTACGCTCAGCGTGAGAAAGAGAACAACGAAGATGATGCAACGCGTCTGGCGCGTATCAACGATCGCTTCAAGCGTGAAGGTAAGCCTCTGCTTAAGAAACTGGACGATCTGCCAAAAGATTACCAGGAGCCGGATCCTTACCTCGACGAGACGGTGCATATCGCTCTTGACCTGGCGAATCAGGAAAAGGCGAAGCCCGCCGTGCAACCCGCACCGGCAAAATAATCCCCCAACAGGCACAAGAAATTGTGCCTGTTTCTTTTTGTTCCGCATTCTCCCGTCAGGCAAATTTCCAATTGTGTAAAGTTGTGTCTTTCTGGTGACTTACGCCCGATGGATGCTTGAAAATAGCCGTAATACCCATACGATGTGGGTAATCGCATAGTGCGCTTTGTTAAACTGAGGTTAAAAGAAAATTATGATGCGAATCGCGCTCTTCCTGCTCACCAACCTTGCGGTGATGGTGGTTTTCGGGCTCGTGCTAAGCCTGACAGGAATTCAGTCGAGCAGCGTTCAGGGTCTGTTGATTATGGCGCTGCTGTTTGGTTTTGGTGGCTCATTCGTTTCACTTCTGATGTCGAAATGGATGGCACTGAAATCGGTAGGTGGTGAAGTCATTGAGCAACCGCGTAACGATATGGAACAGTGGCTGATGAATACTGTGGCTCAGCAATCGCAGCAGGCGGGTATCGCCATGCCGCAGGTGGCCATTTACCACGCGCCAGATATTAACGCCTTTGCCACAGGTGCCCGCCGTGATGCGTCTCTGGTTGCCGTCAGCACCGGGTTGTTGCAGAACATGAGCCGTGACGAAGCCGAAGCGGTTATCGCTCACGAAATCAGCCATATCGCGAACGGCGACATGGTCACCATGACCCTGATCCAGGGCGTAGTGAACACCTTTGTTATCTTCATCTCCCGTATTCTGGCGCAGATCGCGGCAGGCTTTATGGGCGGGAACCGCGATGAAGGGGAAGAGAGCAACGGCAACCCGCTGATCTACTTCGCGGTTGCGACGGTACTGGAGCTGGTATTCGGTATTCTGGCCAGCATCATCACCATGTGGTTCTCCCGTCACCGTGAGTTCCATGCGGATGCCGGCTCGGCGAAACTGGTTGGCCGTGAGAAGATGATTGCCGCGCTGCAGCGTCTGAAAACCAGCTATGAACCGCAGGAAGCGACCAGCATTATGGCATTCTGCATTAACGGTAAATCAAAATCGCTGAGCGAGCTGTTTATGAGTCACCCGCCGCTGGATAAACGTATTGAAGCGCTGCGCAGTGGTGAATACCTGAAGTAACGCTAAGAAGAGCAATGAGCCGGGCTGGAGATATCCGCCCGGCTTTTTTATGCCTGTACTCTGGGCTGGGTAATGCGCAGCCCGCTGATGATGGCGCCGAGGGTGGCAAGGGCGCCTGCGGTGAAAAGTGCAACGTGGTTGCCATTTTGCCCGGCAAGATTAAACATCAGCGCGACCAGGGCCGCGCCGGTGCTTTGTCCCAGCAGACGTGCGGTGCCCAACATACCGCTGGCACCACCGCTGCGATGGCGCGGCGCTGAGGTGATGATGGTGTGGTTGTTAGGCGACTGGAACAGACCGAACCCTGCACCGCACAGGATCATGCGCCAGATGATATCCAGATCGGTGGGTGATGAGGGGAGTAGTGCGAGTGCGAACAGCCCCGTGGCCATGACGGCAAGCCCCAGCGCGCCAAGCAATCCGGCGTGGACGCGCTCAATCAAATACCCTGCCAGCGGCGCCATTACCATCGTCGCCAGTGGCCACGGCGTTAACAGCAGTCCGGTCTCGACTTCAGTACGTCCCACCACACTTTGCAGGAAGAAGGGCAGAGAGACCAGGGCCAGCATCTGAGCGCAGAATGAGCAAACAGAAGTACAAATCGAGAGAGAAAAAAGAGGAATACGCAGCAGGTCGACAGGCAATAAAGGGACAGGGAGCGCGAGCTGGCGGCGTACAAAGAAGAAGCCAATCACCAGCAGCGCAATGAGCTCCGCGGCGGTAAGTATAAGGGACTGACCTTGTGCAAAGCCGCTCAGGGCAGTAATCAGCAGGCCAAAGGTCAGGGCATTCATCACTGCGCTGATAAGGTCAAAACGTGGCATCGTGCTTTTGGGACCGTTCGCGGGAAGATAGCGCAGAGCAAAGAAGAGGGCCACAATACCCAGCGGTACGTTAATGGCGAATAACCACTGCCAGGACGCGACAGAGAGTATGGCCGCCGCAAGGGTTGGCCCGGCCGCAGACGAGACGGCGACAATAAACGAGTTTATCCCCATACCGCGTCCCAGATGACGCTGCGGATAGATTAAGCGGATCAACGCCGTGTTGACGCTCATCAGTGCCGCCCCCCAAAGCCCTGCGCTATACGCGCAAGCGTCAGAGTATGCAGCGAATCAGAAAGGGCACAGAAAAGTGAAGTAAAGGTGAATACCAGCAGGCCGCATTGATACACCCGTCGGTAACCGAACATATCGCCCAGAAAGAGAACGAGAGCAGTGAAACCACGATCGCTATCTGGTAGGCATTGACTATCCATATAGAACTGGCAGGGGAGGCATGCAGGTCGCTGGCAATGGTTGGCAGGGCAACGTTAGCGATTGCACCGTCAAGGACGGCCATTGAAATACCGATAACAATCGTGGCGATAACGCCATACCGCTGAGGCAAAGGCAGGCCATCGGACAGGTTTTTTTCCATTAGGGATGAAAAGCTCAGTGTGAAATTATTCTCAGGGTAACTATTTTAGCATCGTTATTTCAGTTTTATGTCGCAGATTTGTAACGAAGTAAACGAGGATCGATTGCAGGTAACATGACGGGAATTTATAATAAAAACCGGTTCTGATTTTTATAAAACACTCTCTATGAGGTGGTAAATGGCAATTGCAGATTTGGATAAACAGCCAGATTCTGTTTCTTCCGTGCTGAAGGTGTTTGGCATCTTACAGGCGCTCGGAGAAGAGCGTGAAATTGGTATTACAGAGTTGTCGCAGCGTGTGATGATGTCGAAAAGCACCGTTTATCGCTTTTTGCAAACCATGAAGTCACTGGGTTACGTCGCACAGGAAGGCGAGTCTGAAAAGTATTCTCTGACGCTGAAACTGTTCGAGCTCGGGGCCCGTGCGCTGCAAAACGTGGATTTGATCCGCAGCGCAGATATCCAGATGCGTGAGATCTCTCGCCTGACCAAAGAGACTATCCACCTGGGGGCACTGGATGAAGACAGCATTGTCTACATCCATAAAATCGACTCCATGTACAACCTGCGCATGTATTCACGCATCGGTCGTCGTAATCCGCTTTACAGTACCGCGATTGGCAAAGTGCTGCTGGCGTGGCGCGATCGCGAAGAAGTGAAGCAGATCCTCGAAGGCGTGGAATATAAGCGCAGCACTGAACGCACTATTACCAGCACTGACGAGTTATTGGCCGTGCTCGACAAAGTACGTGAGCAGGGGTATGGCGAAGATAACGAAGAGCAGGAAGAAGGGCTGCGCTGTATCGGTGTGCCGGTATTTGACCGCTTTGGCGTTGTCATTGCCGGGCTGAGTATCTCTTTCCCGACCCTGCGCTTTTCTGAAGAACGTCTGCATGAGTATGTGGCGATTCTCCATACAGCCGCACGCAAGATTTCTGAACAAATGGGCTATAACGACTACCCGTTCTGATCCTTACGGGCACAAAAAACGCCGCACACAGTGCGGCGTTTTTTATCAGTATCAATCGGGGTGATTAGCCGTTATCAATGACGACGGATGTTTTACGCAGAACCGGGCAGTTGGTTAAACCAATGATCCCGCTGTCTGAATGAATATATTGTGCCGTGCTCATGCCCTGCGCGGTCATGTATTTGCATTGAATCCCTAATCCAGCGGCGTTTTCGGTGCTTCCCACAAGCACGCCATAGCCGGTTAACAGAAGGCCAACCCATACTACGGCCAGTGCAATAATTGTACGAATGATTAAATGCATCATTGCCTCTTTATCTTTGTTGTCATGCAGTAAGCCTAAACGGTTTACTCTATGAAACAAGTGCATGATTCTGAAAACGACCAGATGGCGGTACAGTTAGTCCTTGTTTAAGATAGCCGTGATAACCTGGTTATATCGGGCCTTTAGACGGAGTGTGGAGTGAAAAAAATACGCTGGGTGATTCTGATTATTGTGCTGGTAGCCTGTGTGGTGTTGTGGACGCAGACTATCAATGTGATGTGCGATCAGGATGTACAGTTTTTTAGCGGCGTTTGCGCAATCAATAAGTTTATTCCGTGGTAACACGCATTTTTTCTCAAGGTGATTTCCTTCCTTCGCACCAGTGGTAAGATAGACGTTTTTATTGAGGTGGTGAAATGGGTGAGTTACTGAATTCAGGGCTGCTAAATATGGCATCCCTGATGATCTCGTTGGTTGTTCTGCTGGTGGGGCTTGTCATTTGGTTTTTCGTAAACCGTGCCAGTTCCCGTACAAACGAGCAGATCGAACTGCTGGAAGCGCTGCTTGACCAACAAAAACGTCAGAATGCGCTGTTACGTCGTCTGTGCGAGGCTAACGAACCAGAAGAGAAAGCGTCGGCGAAAGACGCGGTTGCTGAAGACAACACTGAGCAGGATGACTTTATCCGCCTGGTGGCTGAGCGTTAATTTGTCTTATCCGGGAGGTGGCTGTGGTCTGGAAAAATCCCTGGTATGACCCCTCCCTGAAACATCACACACCGAACGGTTTTCGTAATACTGACCCCGTCGGGCATCAGCCCGGTGACGTTGATCGCTGGCGAAAAGCGCGCAATGAAGCTGGCTTACCCCGCCCCCCGGCAAACGGATATGAGGACTTTATCCGCCAGTGGTGGCAGCCGGCAACGCTTAAGCAGCCGCAGGGAAATGGGGTATGGTGGCTCGGACACGCAAGCCTGTTGTTGCACATTGATGGTAACACCCTGCTGACCGACCCCGTTTTTTCTCGCCGCGCCTCTCCCTTACCTTTCCTCGGACCACAACGTAAAACGCCTCCCGCTCTGTCTGTCGAACAGCTCCAGCAGCTCGATGCAGTGGTTATTTCCCATAATCATTACGATCATCTGGATGACGCGACCATTCGCCGGATCCTTAAACGCTTCCCCGACGTCACTCTGTTTGTTCCCTTAGGTCTGGGAGACTGGTTTCGCCGCCGGGGGGCAAGACGCATTGTTGAGCTCGACTGGTGGCAGAGTTTCACCTGGCAGGGGATAACGCTGTCCGCCGTACCGGCGCAGCACTGGAGTATGCGCACGCTCTGGAACCGCAATCGCTCCCTGTGGTGTGGCTGGGTGTTTGAAGGGCGGCATCATCGTTTCTGGTTCAGCGGCGACACGGGCTATTCACCTGAACTGCTGCGGATACCGGAAAGGCTGGGTAAAATTGACGCCGCGGCGTTGCCCGTTGGCGCTTATGCACCACGGTGGTTCATGGCCGTACATCATATGGATCCGCAATCTGCCGTTGCGTTGTGGCAACAGTTGGGATGCCCACTGGCGTTTCCCATTCACTGGGGCGTGTTTGAACTGGCTGATGAATCGCTTGATGACCCCGTGCGAGAGTTAACTGCAGTCCTCGATAATTTAGCACCGGTTAATAATTCCTTCAGGATACTGAAAATTGGTGAATATTTATCCTTATAAACGAAGCGCTGGATTGTTGCATATATTCTGTATGTCTAAGGTCTAAAGAATGTTTTATTTTTATCGAAACGTTTTGCTTGCCTTGTTTTGATGCAGAGTCATAAAAATTTCATTATTTTGGTGCATAACATTCTTTATTAGCTGGTGCTTTTTAATACAGTTTAGCGTGAAGGATTAACATTGTATTTCTACTGTAACAATACAGGGGCGTTACAATGATTTAAGCATAAGTTTTCACAAATTGTTCTAACTCAATCAATGTAGGGGTTTTTCTTAGCGGGTTGCTGGACGCACTGGAATGATTGAGCTATGTTAAAAAAGTCTTAGATAACAGCGGTTGTGAAAGCAACGGCGAGTCTGTGTAAGTGAGCAGGGCTGTCCATATGTCATGCGCATAATTGTGCAAAAGCATACCGGCACAGTTCGAATTTGTGCGGCGGATCGAGACATGTTTAAAAATGGCTTGCCATATTAAACATAGTGTGTGATAACACGTTTTGGGTCAAACGAGGTACAGTTCTGTTTATGTGTGGCATTTTCAGTAAAGAAGTCCTGAGTAAACACGTTGTCGTTGAATACCGCTTCTCTGCCGAACCTTATATTAGTGCCTCATGCAGTAATGTCTCAGTTTTATCTCA
Source organism: Enterobacter ludwigii (assembly GCF_001750725.1). Lineage (NCBI taxonomy): Bacteria > Pseudomonadati > Pseudomonadota > Gammaproteobacteria > Enterobacterales > Enterobacteriaceae > Enterobacter > Enterobacter ludwigii. Next base: position 2,017,469 of record NZ_CP017279.1, on the reverse strand, counting down.
GTAATGCCTGCGGGCTAAGAAAACACTCTAAGGAATTTTGCAAATGGCAAAGATTAAAGGTCAAGTTAAGTGGTTCAACGAGTCTAAAGGTTTTGGTTTCATTACTCCTGCTGACGGCAGCAAAGACGTGTTCGTACACTTCTCTGCAATCCAGGGTAACGGCTTCAAAACTCTGGCTGAAGGCCAGAACGTTGAGTTCGAAATTCAGGACGGCCAGAAAGGCCCAGCTGCAGTTAACGTAACTGCTATCTGATCGAACCACTGCTGACTGAAGCACGTAGTACTTCACTCTCAGACATAAAGCCTCGCATATAGCGGGGCTTTTTTATGTGCCTTATCTTTCAAAATATTACCATCCCCGCTCTTGTTAGTAACTTGTTGCAAAGCTACGAGGTTAGTAGCACTGTTTTCCCTCCCTCTGGCCGTCTTTTCCCGTTAAATCAGGGCGTTGTTTAACAGTCCTGGGGTTCAGGTGAAGAAGAAAATGATAACGACCGCCGGCAATTTCACGCCGGCGCGTTTTGCGCTGCTCTGTTTAGCCATTTTTTGCAGTCTGGCGTTTTTGCTGGGCCGCGTTGCCTGGCTGCAAATTATTAAACCTGACAACCTGGTCAAGCAGGAGGATATGCGATCGCTGCGCGAACTGCCGATTGATGCTCCCCGCGGAATGATCATGGATCGTGAGGGCCGGCCGCTGGCGGTCAGTGTCCCGGTCAGGGCCGTGTGGGCCGACCCAAAAACGGTGCTGGCAAAAGGGGGCGTGGGCTTTGACGATCGCTGGCAGGCGCTGGCGAATGCGTTACATCTCTCCCTGAACACCCTGTCATCACGGATAAACGCGAATCCACAGGGGAGGTTCATCTACCTTGCCCGGCAGGTGGATCCTGCTCAGGCAAAATGGATCGATAAGCTGAATTTGCCGGGTATCAATTTACGCGATGAATCACGCCGTTTTTATCCTGCCGGGCATGTGGCGGCAAACCTGATTGGTTTCACCAATATTGACGGTCAGGGTATTGAGGGGGTGGAGAAAAGTTTCAACACCCAGCTAACAGGCAAGCCGGGCGTCCGCCAGGTCAGAGAAGACCGTTACGGTCGCGTGGTGGAGAATCTGACGGAAGTCGCGCCGGTGCCTGCGCACAATATTCAGCTCAGTATTGATGAGCGCCTGCAAACCATCACCGAAGATGCGCTAGATAACGCAGTGGCCTGGAACAAGGCGGAGTCGGGGGCATCAGTGCTCATTAATATCCCCACCGGTGAAATCCTCGCGATGGCGAGCTATCCGGATTTCAACCCCAATAACCGCCAGGGCGCGACAATAGACGATTTTCGTAACCGTGCCATCAGCGATACGTTCGAGCCAGGTTCAACCGTGAAGCCGCTTGTGCTGATGACGGCATTGCAACAGGGGCTGGTGCAGCCTGACAGCGTCATTGACACCCATCCGTATATGCTTGACGGGCACCGCATTCGGGATGTGGGTTACTACCCTGAACTCTCGATGACCGGGATCCTGCAAAAATCGAGCGACACCGGCGTATCTCGCCTCTCGCTGGCGATGCCTGTTCAGCACCTGATTGATACCTACCGGAACTTTGGTTTTGGTACAAACACCGGGCTTGGCTTAACCGGCGAGAGCGCCGGTCTGTTACCCCAGCGTAAATACTGGAGCCAGCTCGACAGGGCGACCTTCGCCTTTGGCTATGGTCTGATGGTCACCCCCCTCCAGCTGGCGCACGTCTATGCCACCATCGGCGGCTTCGGGCTGGAACGACCCCTCTCAATTACCCGTATCGATCCGCCCGTTATCGGGCACAGAGTCATGCCGGAAGAGATTGCTCATCAGGTCGAGCATATGATGGAGAGCGTTGCGCTGCCGGGCGGGGGCGGCGTTAAGGCTGCGGTGCGTGATTACCGTGTGGCGGTGAAAACCGGTACGGCGAAGAAAATCGATGACAGCGGCAAATATGTCGATAAATATGTCGCCTATACCGCGGGCGTCGCGCCTGCCAGCGATCCGCGTTTTGCGCTGGTGGTCGTGATTAACGATCCTCAAAACGGGGCGTACTATGGCGGCGCCGTCTCCGCACCGGTATTCAGCGAGATTATGGGTAACGTATTGCGTCTTGAGAACGTCAAACCCGATGGTCTGGCGCCTGATTCCTCGCACCTTATCGTCATGCGTTAACCCAGGCGTTTTATACCGGGGCGAATAGCGGTACACTTCGCCCTTTGATTTACGCCCCGGAGTTGCCATGTCCTTCAGTTGTCCCCTTTGCCACGCGCGTCTGACGCGATCAGAAAAAAGTTATGCCTGTCCGCAGGGACATCAGTTTGATATGGCGAAAGAAGGCTACGTGAATCTTCTGCCGGTGCAGCATAAGCGCTCGCGCGATCCGGGTGACAGTGCTGAGATGATGCAGGCACGCCGGGCATTTCTCGACGCCGGGCACTATCAGCAACTCAGAGAGGCCGTCGCGCAATTGCTGGAAGATAATCTGACTGACAGTGCAGCAGGCGTGCTGGATATTGGCTGCGGGGAAGGGTATTACACCGCGCGGTTTGCTGAGGTTGCACAAGAGAAGGGCGCGCAGACATTTGGTCTGGATGTTTCCAAAGTGGCTATCCGCGCGGCGGCAAAACGCTACTCCGGCGTGACGTTCTGCGTGGCATCGAGCCACCGGCTGCCGTTTGACGATGCCAGCATGGATGCGGTTATCCGCATCTATGCGCCCTGTAAGGCGCAGGAGCTGGCACGCGTTATCAAACCGGGCGGATGGGTCATTACCGTCACGCCAGGTCCCCGACATCTGATGGAGCTTAAAGGGCTTATCTATGATGAGGTTCGGCTGCATGCGCCACATTCTGAGCAACTGGCGGGCTTTACGCTGAAGCAGGAGCAGACGCTGGCCTACGAGATGAACCTGGCAGGGGAAGAAGCTGTAGCGTTGTTGCAGATGACGCCATTTGCATGGCGGGCGAAACCGGACGTGTGGGAAACCTTAGCGAAGCAAACAACGTTTCGCTGCCAGACGGATTTCAGTATCCACTGCTGGCAGCGCGAAGATTAACCGGCGAAGTGTGCCCAGAGGATCTGGGCACCAATGCCAATCAGCACGATACCGCCCAGGATCTCGGCGCGTTTGCCCAGCAGGGGGCCAATAAACCGGCCAACCATCATTCCCAGCGTCGACATAATCAGCGTGGCACAACCAATGGCCAGCGCGGTCGCAATAATATTGACCTGCAGGAATGCCAGGCCCACACCGACGGCCATGGCGTCGAGACTGGTGGCGATGGCGGTGGTCACCAGCAGCCAGAAACCGTGGCGGTGCTGCGGCTCGTCTTCCTCATCGCCATTGCCGCGAAAACCTTCAATCACCATTCGCCCCCCCAGAAATACGAGCAGCACGAAAGCGATCCAGTGGTTCCACTCCAGTATGAACTGGCTTGCCAGCATACCAAGACCCCAGCCGATGAGCGGTGTCAGCGTTTCGATAGCACCAAAGATAAGGCCTGTGCGTAGCGCTTCAGAGAATTTGGGTTTGTGCAGCGAGGCACCTTTACCGATGGAAGCGGCAAAAGCGTCCATGGACATACCGAAAGCAAGAAGAAGGGTTGCGGAGATATTCATTAAAGCGTCCAGACCGGGGGATATCCATATGACACATCACTGCCCCCAGTAAACAGCAGTTGATGTATCTATGGTCTCGCCTGACCGCCTTGCACAAATCTGTGCGGCAAACGGTCCGTACGTGCCACGTTTTTCAACGAGTATGTTGACACGTACATTTCCTGCGAACAGGAAATCAGCTACTCCCCAACGACGGGCGCAACCTTAACATATTTTGAGAATATAAAACAACAATGAAACGGCATTATTTCGTCAAGGTGTTGATAACGATTTTCATTTAGATTTATGCGTGAAAATAACGTTAATAAATATAAGAGAAATGACAGAATGGAATATAGCTTTGGCTATATCAGGTGCGCAAAATAAACGCAGAATATAGCCAAAGCTATGTGGTTAACTTACTGAGTTTTAAGCATAAGTTTGTATATTCTTTCCAGGTCGTCAATATTCTTGACCCGAATAAGCAGCCGGCGTTGCTCTAATTGCATCACCAGTACACCATCTTCCGATAAATTCATCTCTTTAATACGGTTATATTCTATCCATACATTGGCGAAGAAAAACCCGCGGCTTTTAAAAATGATTTTCGGAACACGGATCCAGAACAGATAAATCGCCATTAATGCCAGCGCACATAATAACCATGTGGTTAATATTGCACCATGACCGGTCACGTTGTTGTATATAAGAATGACGATGAGACCGGCGAAGATAAACGCATCCACGCGGCCGCGTCGCAGAAGGGGCAGGGAGAGCAGCGTTTCGCCGTGGCGGCGGGGCATGATGAACTCGTCATAGATCGCATATGCCAGAAGGGCCACAATAAACAAAACCAGTACGATGTCCGTGACAGTCATTCATCCTCCAGATAAAAAAACCGGGGGCAAGCCCCCGGCGTATTACGTGATGTCTTACAGGCCCAGCAGACCGACAGCGTAGCCCGCGATACCGATGACGAAGAAGCCAACAATGATCCACAGCGGGTTAACTTTCTTACGCAGCAGCCACATACAGGCGAAGGTCAGCAGCAGCGGTACCAGACCCGGCATCAGCTGGTCCAGAATCGTCTGCACGGTGGTAACACGGGTCTGACCATCCTGACCGGTGATGGTGGACACCACCAGCGGGATGTTCACGTGCGTCCACTTGTTAACCAGTGCCCCCATGACAAACAGGCCGAGGATTGACGCCCCCTCAGTCAGTTTCTGCAGGAAGCCGCCGCCCATATCCTTAACGATGTCCACCCCTTTACGGTAACCGTAAGCCACACCGTAGTAACGGGTCAGCAGACGCACCGCGTTGAACAGGATGAAGAACAGCAGTGGCCCAAGCAGGCTTCCGCTCATGGCGATACCAGCACCCAGCGCCGCGAAGACCGGACGCACGGTACCCCAGAAGATTGGGTCACCGACGCCGGCCAGCGGGCCCATCAGACCGACTTTGATACCGTTGATGGCACCATCGTCAATCTCTGCGCCGTTTGCACGCTGCTCTTCCATCGCCAACGTCACGCCCAGAACCGGAGCCGCCACATAAGGATGGGTGTTAAAGAATTCCAGGTGACGCTTAATCGCCTGACGGCGCGCTTCGTTGTTTTCCGGATACAGGCGTTTGATAGCCGGTACCATGGAGAAACAGAAGCCCAGCGCCTGCATACGTTCGAAGTTCCATGAACCCTGAAACAGGTTAGAACGGATGAACACGCCACGAATATCACCCGGAGTGAGTTTTTTCTCGGTGGTAGTTTTTGTCATATCAACCATTTCGCTCACCTGCTAGTCCAGTTCGTTATCGAGATCGTTATTACCAGCAGCCTGCGCTGGGGCACCCGCAACGCGGTTATATTTCGGGCTGAGCTGGATGTAGAGAATCGCCATCACTGCACCAATCACACCCAGCGCAACCAGGTTGAAGTTGGTGAACGCAGCAGTAACGAAGCCGAGGTAGAAGAACGGCATCAGGTAGCCTGCGCGCATCATATTGATAACCATCGCATAACCAACCACCACAATCATACCGCCTGCGATGTTCAGACCGCCGGTGACCACTTCTGGAATGGCGTTCAGCATGCTCTGTACTTCACTGGTACCGACGGAGATCGCAACGATAACGGCCGGGATCGCGATACGCATCGCCTGCAGGAACAGGGACGATACGTGGATCCAGGAGAGCGCCGTCAGGTTGCCATTTTCGGCCGCCTTATCCGCCGCGTGCTGGAAAGCCACGGTGATAGTACGCACGATGATGGTCAGTACCTGACCTGCTGCTGCCAGCGGGATGGCCAGGGCAATACCTGCACCGATACTCTGGTGACCGGCAATAACCAGAACCGTAGAAATGATGGACGCCAGCGCGGCATCAGGCGCAACTGCCGCACCGATGTTCATCCAGCCCAGGGCAATCATTTCCAGGGTACCACCGATGATGATCCCGGTTTTCATATCACCCAGAACGGCACCAATCAACGTACAGGCCACCAGAGGGCGGTGGAACTGAAATTCATCAAGTACGGATTCCATACCCGCAATACACGCGACGATGAACACCAGCACAATCTGAAGAGTGGTAATCTCCATTGTACTTCTCCTATTACATAAGCTTTATGTGAAAAACCGGCGCGGGCTTATTTCCCAACTTTACCGATCAGATCCATCATTTTCAGTTTCTGATCCGTGGAAACCTTACGGGCTTCCAGTTCGATACCGCGTGCATTCAGCTTGTTGAATGCCTCGATATCTTTCGCATCGACTGAAATGGCGTTGTTGACCTGCGTTTTGCCCTGACGGAATGCCATACCACCAATGTTTACGGAGGTAATTTTCACGCCGCCTTCAACCAGGCGTTCAACGTCTGTCGGGTTTGTGAACAGCAGCATCACGCGCTCGCCCGCATATTTCGGGTTGTTATAAACGCGGATCATTTTGGCGACATCCACCACGTGCGCGGTAACGCCAGGAGGAGCAACCTGTGTCAGAAGGGTTTTACGTACGGTATCAGCAGCAACTTCGTCGCTGACGACAATAATGCGTCGAACGTTGGTCTCTTTGGTCCAGCGCGTTGCCACCTGGCCGTGGATTAAACGGTCATCGATACGGGCAAGGCCGATCACCATGTAATCATTCGGGCCCATGGGCTTCGCTGGGGCTGCGGCTTTTGGCGCCGCGGCCACTGGAGCAGGCTTCTCAGCCGGTTGTGCTTTCAGCGCTTTCACGCCTTCGCGACCGGTTTCAACTGCCAGAGCGACCAGTTCATCAAAACTCGGATTGTCGTCGCGTGCCATGAAGGTTTCCACCAACATGGGGATATTCACCCCGGCGACAACTTCATAATGCTCTTTATCGACGACAATGCGGCTGGCAGCATTGAACGGACTGCCTCCCCATGTATCAACGAGAAACAGCACGCCTTTGCTGGTATCCAGTTTCTGCAGTTGAGCAGTGTACTTCTCAATCAGCGTTTCAGCGTTTTCACCGGGAACGAAATCGATCCAGCCGACGTTTTCCTGCTCACCCAACAGCATCTCTGCTGTTTTGAGTAACTGCTCTGCAGCCCAACCATGTGTGCCTATGACAATAGCAATGGTCACTTGCTACCTCCTTTTATTATCATTAATACGCCTGCCAGGCAGTCGCACTGTGAATCGTATCTGGCCAACCGAATCGATTCAGAAAAGGGTTAGAGTTAAAAAACTAAGACTTCCGCGAATTATTTTAGATAGTGAAAAAATAATTTATGTGATGAAGATCCGTAATTTAGCTATGGGTTACAGAATTATCTGTAAGGTAAAGCAGCTGTGTTACAGATCTTTGCAAAGGAACGTAAATCTTTGCTAAAAACGCATTGTCTCTGATATGTTTAGCCTCCGTTTAATTGTTCAGGAGTATAGGGCTACAGCCCACTATATGGACCGTCACCGACGTCAGTCATCCTCCAGGCCATTCCGCGCCTGTTTCACCGGCGATCCTCGCCACGTATCGACTCTGTCTGCCTCTGTTTTGCCCACGTTGAGTGGGGCACCGTTTGGTCATTCCGTTAGCAGGAGCGTTTCATGGAATTCTTAATGGACCCGTCAATCTGGGTGGGATTGCTCACGCTGGTCGTGCTTGAGATTGTTCTCGGCATTGATAACCTGGTGTTTATTGCCATCCTTGCGGACAAACTGCCGCCAAAACAACGTGATAAAGCGCGTCTGATCGGCCTCTCTCTGGCTCTGGTCATGCGTCTGGCACTGCTGTCCGTGATCTCGTGGATGGTTACGCTGACGAAGCCGCTTTTTTCCGTCATGGATTTCACTTTCTCCGGCCGTGATTTGATCATGCTGCTCGGGGGGATATTCCTGCTTTTCAAAGCAACGACAGAGCTTCACGAGCGGCTGGAAAATCGCCAGCACGATGATGGACACGGTAAAGGCTATGCCAGCTTTTGGGTCGTGGTACTGCAGATCGTGGTGCTTGATGCGGTCTTCTCGCTGGATGCGGTGATCACGGCTGTCGGCATGGTGAACCACCTCCCGGTGATGATGGCTGCGGTGGTTATCGCGATGGCGGTGATGCTGCTGGCGTCTAAGCCACTGACGCGCTTTGTGAATCAGCATCCGACGGTCGTGGTGCTCTGCCTTAGCTTCCTGCTGATGATTGGTCTGAGCCTGGTGGCGGAAGGTTTTGGCTTCCATATACCAAAAGGCTACCTGTACGCAGCCATTGGCTTCTCGATCCTCATCGAGCTGTTTAACCAGATTGCACGACATAACTTTATCAAGCAGCAGTCTACCCAGCCGCTGCGTGCGCGTACGGCTGATGCGATTCTGCGTCTGATGGGCGGTCGCCGTCAGGTCAACGTGCAGAATGACAATGAAAGCCGTAACCCGGTTCCCGTCCCGGAAGGGGCATTTGTGGAAGAAGAGCGCTATATGATTAACGGCGTGCTCTCCCTGGCCTCCCGCTCGTTGCGCGGCATTATGACCCCGCGCGGTGAAATCAGCTGGGTCGATTCCCGCCTGAGCGTTAATGAGATTCGCCAGCAGTTGCTCTCTTCACCGCATAGCCTGTTCCCGGTATGCCGGGGTGAACTGGACGAGATCATCGGCGTGGTGCGTGCGAAAGAGATGCTGGTGGCGCTGGAAGAAGGGATTAACGTCGAAGCCGTCGCCGCCGCATCACCGGCGATTGTGGTGCCGGAAACGCTGGATCCTATCAACCTGCTTGGCGTCCTGCGCCGCGCACGCGGTAGCTTTGTTATCGTCACCAATGAATTTGGTGTGGTGCAGGGTCTGGTGACGCCGCTCGACGTGCTTGAAGCCATTGCCGGTGAATTCCCGGATGCGGATGAAACCCCGGAAATTGTCTCCGACGGTGACGGCTGGCTGGTGAAAGGCACCACCGATCTGCACGCGCTACAGCACACGCTGGGTCTGGAAAACATCATCAACGATGAAGAGGACATTGCGACCGTGGCTGGGCTGGTTATTGCCGTTAACGGACAAATCCCGCGGACCGGCGATATCATTGAACTGCCTCCGCTGCAGATCACGATAATCGAAGCGAATGACTATCGCGTCGATATGGTGCGCATTGTTAAAGAGCAGTCGGCCCACGACGAAGAAGAGTAACTGAGCCTAGCGTAACGGCATCAGCGGAACGATATGCCCGTTACGCGGTGCTGGCGGAGACGAACTCTCCGCCAGCCATTGCGGAAATTCCCTCAGCGGCATAGGCTGCGCAAACAAAAATCCCTGCAGTACCTCTACCCCGTGATGACGCAAATACCGCGCCTGCTCGGGCGTTTCTACCCCTTCAGCCACCAGCTCAATGCTAAGCCGTTGTCCGAGCGCAATGATGATGTCCGTCACCGTGGAGTTCACGGCATCAGTGCCGATAGCGCTGGTAAAGGACTTATCAATTTTCAGCACGTCCGGATGCAGCTTTTCCAGCCACGAGAGTGAGCTATTGCCGGTGCCAAAATCATCAATGGCCAGCTTCACGCCCTGACGGTGTAGCTCTCTTACAATGCGATAATCCACGTCCTGCAGCGCGTCACGCTCCGTCAGCTCCACAATCAGCTGCTGGCTGGGGTGCGCACTGAACCAGTAGCGGTTCAGGTCCTGAATGAGCGTTCCATGCCGGAAATGGCTGGCGGCGGCGTTGATGCCAATGTGGAAGCCGGGCGTTGCCGGAAAATAGCCAATCTGACTCACCGTCTCGTTAATGACGTAACGTGTGAGAGGGATAATCAGGTTGTGCTCTTCGGCGAGCGGAATAAAAACGTCCGGGGAGATCCATCCCTGACGGGGGTTGTTCCAGCGCAGCAGGATCTCCACCCCCACGCATTTCTGCGTGCGGGCATTCAGCAGCGGCTGGCAAAACAGCTCAAATTCACGCGCGGCCAGGCCAAGGTTAATTTCCCAGGTAAAACTCATGCGGTTCGCGGTCGCAAGCCAGGCGACGTAACCCATCAGGAGACTGAGCATCAGCGCCAGCGGCAGCTGAGAGGGCAAATATATCAACGCCAGCTCGCTGGCTCCCGGGCCACTGACGGTAATGGTGAACGGGAAATGGCTGGATTGCTGGCGCAGAACCCTCTCATCATCGTTTATTGTCAGCGAGTCGGAGACATTTTCACCGTAGCGCAGGTATTTATCCCCTACGGTCAGGGCCACGTCGGTGATAAGCGGGCGCTGTGGCTCCAGCATCAGGCGAGTGATGAGATCGATATTCACAATCTGCATCACACCATCTTCTCCGCTATCAGAAACCGGATACCACTGAATCAGGATCGGGCTTCCCTTAAGCAAGGATTTGTCGGTGGAGAGCACCAGCTTTGTTTCGGCGGAGGGCAGGGCAGGCTGAATCTCTCGCAACGGGACGTCGCGATTGCCGAAAATACTTGAACAGTAAAGGATACCGTCTTTGACCAGTGCAATTGAGCGCACCGTTTGCAGTGAGGCCGCCTGTTTTCGTAACACTAAATGCGCCTGAGAGCAGGGCGCTCCGACCAGTGCCAGCAGCGGGTTGCGCCCTTTTTCCAGCGGCAATAAGACGTTATCCAGCACGTTGACGGAGTGCGCCGCAAAGTTCAGGGTGTTTTGCTGATTTACGTTACGCTGTGAAATAAAGCGTATACCCAGCGTAATGATGAGCGTAAGAAGCGCAACCATCACGCAGACGATGACGCGTTTTCGGCGATACTTTTTTATGATCCTCTGTGCTGTTTGCATGGGAGGCCGCCCAATACGCCTTCAGCACCAAAAGCCGAGGCAACACAGCAAGTGTAGTGGGGAAATATTAAGTCGACGAGAAAGGGATAAAAATTCGCCCATCCGTGGAAGATGGGCGAGAGAGGCGTTGAGGCGAAACGGTTAGTCGCACTGCACCTTTATCGCCAGACCGCCGCGGGAGGTCTCACGATATTTGGCGTTCATGTCTTTACCGGTTTCGTACATGGTCTCGATAACCTTGTCCAGCGAAACGCGTGGCTCGCTGGTACGGCGCATGGCCATACGCGTGGCGTTGATCGCTTTTACCGACGCGATAGCGTTACGTTCAATGCACGGTACCTGCACCTGACCCGCAACCGGATCACAGGTGAGACCGAGGTTATGTTCCATACCGATTTCAGCCGCCACACAGACCTGCTCCGGGCTGGCGCCCAGCAGCTCTGCAAGACCGGCCGCGGCCATAGAACAGGCCACGCCCACTTCACCCTGACAGCCCACTTCAGCGCCAGAGATAGACGCATTCATCTTGTACAGCGCACCAATCGCCCCTGCTGCCAGGAAGTAGCGAATGTAGATATCAGGCGTTACGGGTTCAATAAAGTGATCGTAGTAGGCCAGTACCGCCGGAACGATACCGCACGCGCCGTTCGTTGGTGCAGTCACCACCCGGCCACCCGCGGCGTTTTCTTCGTTCACCGCCAGCGCAAACATGTTCACCCAGTCGACCACGTTCATCGGGTCGTTAGAGAATTTGTCTGTGGTGACCAGCATACGGCGCAGCGCAGAGGCGCGACGCGGTACGCGCAGTGGCCCAGGCAGTACGCCTTCGGTGTTCATGCCGCGATCGATACAGGCCTGCATGGTTTGCCACACGTTCGCAAAATAGTCTTCAATCTCTTTTTTGCTGTGCAGCGCCAGTTCGTTCTGCATCACCATGCCGGAAAGTGACAGACCGGTTTCATGGCAGTAGTCCAGCATCTCTTTGGCGGACTTGAACGGGTAAGGTACGTTCACATCACCCGTTGTATCTTTGCCGAAGTGTTCCTCATCAACGATAAAACCACCGCCAATGGAGTAATAGGTTTTGCTGTAGATCACTTTGTCGCCGTTAAAGGCGTGGATCTGCATACCGTTTTCATGCAGGGAGAGGTTATCGCTACGAAAACGCATGCCGTCATCATGCGGGAAATCCACTTCATGCTGACCGTTTGCCAACAGCAGGCGGCCGCGCGTTTCCACGTCGCGGATAAATGCCGGAATGGCATCAATATCTACGGTATCCGGCATATTGCCCGCCAGACCCATAATAATGGCGATATCGGTGTGGTGGCCTTTACCCGTTAATGACAATGAGCCGTAAACATCCACGGCGACACGGGTAACGCTTTCCAGTAATCCTTTTTCGACCAGATCATCGACGAACTGTTTACCGGCCTTCATCGGGCCAACAGTATGGGAAGACGAAGGGCCAATTCCCACTTTGAACATGTCGAATATACTAATCACTTTCACACTCCTGACAGGGTTACCGGGGTTCCAGTAACGATGTTATAACTGCGCATAGTGTAAGAGGGAAGACCGACCTCGGCTTAACTATTCACATGAATTAAACTAATGGTTAACGATGGTTTTGCTAATAGCGCGACGCCGATCGCAAACCTTGCAGAAGAGGGTGGAATGTAAAGTATAGTCAAGGCTTCAGGCCGATTTGCAGCGCCAGTTCACGAATGATGCCCGCCGTCATGCCCCAGACAAAATAATGCTGATACCAGGACAACCACACCCGGTGCGCATGACCCCGACGCTGGATATCCAGCGGATGATAACGCCCGAGCCGAAGGGCCTCTTCCAGCGGCATCTCAAACACCGCAGACACTTCATCGACGCTGGCGTGATATTGCAGATCCGGCGGGATAATGCCGACCACCGGTGTGACCTGAAAACCGGTCACGCTGTCGACCGGCGGCAGCACGCCAATGATCTCAACCGCTTCAGGCGGAATGGCGACCTCTTCCTGGGCTTCGCGCAGCGCGGCGGCAATCAGCGAGGCGTCAGAACTGTCCACGGCACCGCCCGGAAAGGCGACCTGACCGGCGTGCTTACGTAAATGTGGCGAACGCTGGGTGAGCAGCAGACCCGGCTGCTCACGACGGACCACCGGGATCAACACCGCTGCCTGACGTTGATTGAGGGCTTCGCGGCTCACGTTGGGCCGCAAAAGCTGAAAGCGCGACAGAAAATCATCCAGCGTCAGGTTCTCTTTTTCCACCCGTCATTACTCCAGTTGTTTCAGGATACGGTTAACTTTATCAAAGGTTTCCTGATATTCCGCATCGACCTGGCTATCAGCAACAATTCCGCCCCCTGCGGAACAGTACAGATTCCCGTTACAGGCGGTCAGCGTTCGAATGGTGATGCTGGTATCCAGCGTACCGCAGAGACTGATATAGCCAATGCTGCCGCACCAGGCGTTTCGACGATGCGGTTCCAGCTCATCGATTATTTCCATTGCCCGCACTTTAGGCGCGCCGGTTATCGAGCCCCCCGGGAACGCGGCGCGAAGCAGATCGCAGGCCGTGCGCGAGGCGGGCAGTTGCGCGGTAATGGTGCTGACCAGGTGATGCACCGCGGGGAACGGCTCAACGACAAACAGTTCAGGGACACGCACGCTTCCCGGTACAGCGACCCGGCCAATGTCGTTACGCATGAGGTCGACAATCATCAGGTTTTCAGCGCGATCTTTTAACGAGGCCGCCAGTTTTTCCGCCTGCTGGCGGTCGGCAACAGGATCGGCCAGCCGGGGAAGCGTGCCTTTAATCGGTCGCGTCTGAATAGTGCCATCGGCAAGATGAATAAAACGCTCGGGCGAGAGGCTCAGGATAGCGCCCTGTTCCAGGCGCAGAAATGCACTGAACGGTGCCCGGTTACTGGCGTTGAGGCGGGTAAATGCCTGCCACTCATCGCCTTCACAGGTTGCCTGAAAACGCTGGGCAAGGTTGACCTGATAGCAATCACCGCTCTGCAGATAGCCCTGAACCCGCTCAAACTTCGCGGCGTACTCCCGCGCGGTCATGTTGGCGCGCCACGCAGAGGTCAGGTGGAAATCCGCTGTTGCGACGGGGACCTGTGCCTCAAGCCAGGCAAGCCGGGCGGACACATCCTGATGGCTGAGCAGAGAGACCGCCTGCTTGTGGTGATCGACGATTATTGCCCAGTCATAAAGCCCCACCGCCATATCCGGCAGCGGAATGTCGTCCTGCGCAGTCTCCGGCAAGGTTTCGAAGCGGCGACCTAAATCATAGCCGAACAAGCCCAGCGCACCCCCCTGGAAGGGAAGGTCGGGATTTTGCGGAACGGTTAAGCCCAGCGCGTCCAGCGCCTGCTGAAGTAATGACAGCGGATCGTCCGTTGACTGCGTTTCGCCCGTCGTAGTCACATTCCCTTGTGTTATCAGGGTCTGCAGAGGGTCGGCAACCAGAATATCAAAGCGGCTGTAGGGATGATCCGCATATCCGGAGTGCAGCAACATCGCAAAAGGAAGATGGCTGAGGCGGGCAAACCAGAATTCCGCGGCGTCTGAACGCCAGGGTAATGAAATGACTGTAGGGGGTAACGGGTTCATGTGTGGCATACTACCGGGCAGCGTGAAATAATTAGCGCGGATAATTTAGCAGGAGTTGACAATGTTTGCAGGTTTACCTTCTCTGAGCCATGACCAGCAGCAGAAAGCGGTTGAGCGTATTCAGGAACTGATGTCCCAGGGGATGAGCAGCGGACAGGCGATCACGCAAGTTGCTAATGAACTTCGCGCCACCCACACCGGCGAGCGGATCGTGGCGCGTTTTGAGGATGATGAAGAGGAGTAATCCGGCTTAAACCGCCGCGATAATCTTAATTTCGACTTTGTATTCCGGCTTCATCAGCGTCGCCTGTACGGTACACCGTACGGGCGCATGTCCCGCCACAACCCAGGCATCCCAGGCTTTATTCATCGCCGCAAAATCGTCTTTACTGGCAAGAAAAATGGTCGCATCCAGAATGCGTGATTTGTCGCTGCCTTGCTTTTCCAGCACGGCGTCAATCTGCGCCAGCGTATTCGCCGTCTGTTCGAAGGCATCTGCGTCGAGATTTTCCGGTACACCGGTGTAGTAGAGCGTCTGGTTATGGATGACCACATCAGACCAGCGTGCTTCGGCATCAATGCGCACAATTGTCATAAACATTTCCTCGTTATTTTCATGTCAGTCGGCAAGACTGCCATATTGTGTTCCCCTCGTCACTATTTGGGGTGGCACTGGAGAGGATGGGCTGACATAATCCCTGTGCAAAAATACAGTGAGAGAGCAACGTGGCAGACGATTTTTCCCCAGAAGGTCAGTTAGCACAGGCGATTCCCGGTTTTAAACCGCGTGAACCCCAGCGGCAGATGGCGCATGCCGTGGCCCGCGCAATCGACACCGCGCAGCCGCTGGTGGTGGAAGCCGGTACCGGCACGGGCAAAACCTATGCCTACCTGGCGCCAGCGCTGCGGGCTAAAAAGAAAGTGATCATCTCCACCGGGTCTAAAGCGCTGCAGGACCAGCTTTACAGCCGCGATCTGCCCACGGTTGCCAACGCCCTGAAGTATAAAGGCCGCCTGGCGTTGCTGAAAGGCCGCTCCAACTACCTCTGCCTGGAACGGCTTGAGCAGCAGGCGCTGGCAGGCGGCGATCTGCCGGTGCAGACGCTCAGCGATGTCATTATTCTTCGCGCCTGGGCCAATCAGACGGAGGAGGGGGATATCAGCACCTGCGCGAGCGTGCCGGAAGACTCTCCCGCCTGGCCGCTGGTCACCAGTACCAACGACAACTGCCTGGGGAGCGACTGCCCGCTGTATAAAGATTGTTTTGTGGTGAAAGCGCGTAAAACCGCCATGGATGCGGATGTCGTGGTGGTCAACCACCATCTCTTCCTTGCCGATATGGTGGTTAAAGATAGCGGCTTTGGCGAACTGATCCCGGAAGCGGACGTGATGATCTTCGATGAAGCCCACCAGCTTCCTGACATCGCCAGCCAGTATTTTGGCCAGTCGCTCTCCAGCCGCCAGCTGCAGGACTTAGCGAAAGATTTCACCATTGCCTACCGCACCGAGTTAAAAGATACCCAACAGCTGCAGAAGTGTGCTGACCGCCTGGCGCAAAGTGCGCAGGATTTTCGCCTGCAACTGGGTGAGCCGGGCTATCGCGGTAATCTGCGTGAGCTGCTGGCAGACAAAAATATCCAGCGCGCGCTGTTGCTGCTCGATGATGCCCTTGAGCTTTGTTACGACGTGGCGAAACTATCGCTCGGCCGTTCCGCACTGCTGGATGCCGCCTTCGAGCGCGCCACGCTCTATCGGGCACGCCTCAAACGGCTGAAAGAGATAAACCAGCCGGGGTTCAGCTACTGGTATGAATGCACCTCCCGCCATTTCACACTGGCCCTGACGCCGCTGACGGTGGCGGATAAATTCAAAGAGGTGATGGCGCAAAAACCGGGAAGCTGGATCTTCACGTCGGCAACCCTTTCGGTGAATGACGATCTACACCACTTTACCGGGCGTCTGGGGATTGAGCAGGCGGAGTCGCTGCTGCTGCCCAGCCCGTTTGATTATGAAAAACAGGCGTTGCTCTGCGTTCCGCGTAATCTGCCTCTGCCTAACCAGCCCGGCGCGGCGCGCCTGCTGGCGGCAATGCTCAGGCCGATGATCGAGGCCAACAACGGCCGCTGTTTTATGCTCTGCACCTCCCACGCGATGATGCGCGATCTGGCGGAGCAGTTCCGCGCCACCATGACTTTGCCAGTTCTGCTTCAGGGCGAGACCAGCAAAGGGCAACTGTTACAGCAGTTTGTCAGTGCCGGTAACGCCCTGCTGGTAGCCACCAGCAGCTTCTGGGAAGGGGTGGACGTGCGGGGAGATACCCTGTCACTGGTGATCATCGATAAACTGCCGTTTACCTCACCGGACGATCCGCTGCTGAAGGCACGTATGGAAGACTGCCGTTTGCGCGGCGGCGATCCTTTTGATGAGGTCCAGCTACCGGACGCGGTGATCACCCTTAAACAAGGGGTAGGACGTCTGATTCGCGACACAGACGACCGCGGCGTGCTGGTCATATGCGATAACCGGCTGGTGATGCGCCCTTACGGTGCGACCTTCCTTGCCAGCTTGCCGCCCGCGCCGCGCACGCGGGACATTAAACGCGCGGTTCGCTTCCTGGCAAACCCAACGGCGGAGTAATTTGCCCGTGAGTATGCTAAGATGCGCGCCATTTTGTGACTGACCATTGCGAGAGCGCGACGACTGATGCGAATTCTGGCTATTGATACCGCGACAGAGGCCTGTTCTGTGGCTCTGTTGAACGACGGTGCTATCTCTGCTCATTTCGAAGAGTGCCCACGAGAACACACCCAACGCATTCTGCCTCTGGTTAAAGAGATTTTAACCCGGGGCAACACCACCTTAACCGACCTCGACGCACTGGCCTTTGGCCGTGGCCCCGGCAGCTTTACGGGCGTACGCATTGGAATTGGCATTGCGCAGGGGCTGGCGCTGGGCGCAGAACTGCCGATGATCGGTGTTTCCACGCTGGCAACCATGGCGCAGGGCGCATGGCGCATGACCGGTGCAACGCGCGTTCTGGCGGCCATTGACGCCCGAATGGGAGAAGTTTACTGGGCAGAATACACCCGCGATGAAAACGGCATCTGGCACGGTGAAGAGACCGAGGCTGTCCTCAAGCCGGAAGCGGTGACCGAGCGGCTGAAACAGCTGTCCGGCGAGTGGGCGACAGTAGGCACCGGCTGGCCGGCATGGCCAGAGATGGCTAACGGCACCGGGATCACGCTGACAGACGGCAACATGCTTCTGCCCGCCGCAGAGGATATGCTTCCCATCGCCTGTCAACTGCTTGAGGCGGGCAAAACCGTGGCCGTTGAACATGCGGAGCCGGTTTATTTGCGAAACACCGTCGCGTGGAAGAAACTTCCGGGCCGGGAATGAATCTCAGTAACAGGAACTGAGAAAAAGGAGTCGCATCATGGCGGTTCAGACTAACGTTGTACGCCTTTTTATGGTAGGCGCAGTGGCCATAGCACTGAGCGGATGCGTTTCCGTTCCTGATGCGATTAAGGGCAGCAGCCCCACGCCACAGCAGGATCTGGTTCGTGTGATGAATGCGCCTGAGCTTTACGTCGGTCAGGAAGCGCGCTTTGGCGGCAAGGTTATCGAGGTGCAAAACCAGCAGGGGAAAACCCGTCTGGAGATTGCCACCGTTCCGCTGGATAGCGGTGCGCGGCCCATCCTTGGCGAACCTTCCCGTGGGCGTATTTATGCCGACGTTGGCGGTTTTCTCGACCCGGTCGATTTTCGCGGACAGCTGGTCACCGTCGTCGGCCCGATTACCGGTTCGGTAGAGGGCAAAGTCGGCAACACGCCGTATAAATTTATGACCATGCAGGTCAACGGGTATAAGCGCTGGCGGCTGACACAGCAGGTCATCATGCCACCTCAGCCGATGGATCCGTGGATGTGGGGTCCACATCCTTATCGGTATGGCTACCCGGGCTGGGGCTGGTATAACCCGGGGCCTGCACAGGTTCAGACAATCGTTACTGAGTAACTCCCTGTAATTGTTAGAAAAGAGACAGCGGCTCAGCCGCTGTCTCTGTTTTTTACGAATAAAACGAAAAAAAAGAGTGACGCGCTTCGCAACCTTAAATCTGAACAATTAATAAACTGGTACGCTGAGTTAATATAATGTTAACAAACTGTTTATTATCGGGGTTGTGATGACGACGAACACTCATTTCAGAGGTGATGCATTGAAGAAGGTTTGGCTTAACCGTTATCCCGCAGATGTTCCTGCCGAGATCAATCCTGACCGTTATCAATCCCTGGTTGAATTGTTTGAACACTCGGTGAGGCGTTACGCAGACCAGCCTGCTTTTGTGAATATGGGCGAGGTCATGACGTTCCGTAAACTTGAGGAGCGTAGTCGGGCGTTCGCCGCCTATCTGCAGGAAGGGCTGGGGCTGCAAAAAGGGGACCGCGTCGCGCTGATGATGCCGAACCTGCTGCAATACCCGGTGGCGCTGTTCGGTGTCCTGCGTGCCGGGATGATTGTTGTCAACGTTAACCCGCTGTATACGCCGCGGGAGCTGGAGCATCAGCTAAACGACAGCGGTGCCGCCGCCATTGTGATTGTCTCTAACTTTGCCCACACGCTGGAAAAAGTGGTCGACAAAACCCAGGTCAAACACGTCATCCTGACGCGTATGGGGGATCAACTCTCAACCGCCAAAGGGACACTGGTTAACTTTGTCGTCAAATACATCAAACGTCTGGTGCCGAAATACCACCTGCCGGACGCGATCTCCTTCCGCAGTGCGCTGCAGACGGGCTACCGCATGCAATACGTTAAACCGGAAGTGGTATCAGAAGACCTCGCGTTTCTGCAGTACACCGGCGGCACAACGGGTGTGGCTAAAGGCGCCATGCTGACCCACCGTAACATGCTGGCAAACCTTGAACAGGTGAATGCCACCTACGGACCGTTGCTGCACCACGGAAAAGAGCTGGTGATCACCGCGCTTCCGCTTTATCACATCTTCGCGCTGACCATGAACTGTCTGCTGTTTATTGAGCTGGGTGGTCAAAACGTATTGATCACAAACCCGCGCGATATTCCGGGGCTGGTGAAAGAGCTGGCGAAATATCCGTTCACCGCCATGACTGGGGTGAATACGCTGTTTAACGCGCTGCTCAACAACAAAGAGTTCCAGAAGCTCGATTTCTCCACGCTGCACCTCTCTGCGGGTGGCGGTATGCCGGTTCAACAGGCCGTTGCCGAACGCTGGATGAAACTGACGGGTCAGTATTTGCTGGAAGGCTATGGCCTGACGGAATGCGCCCCGCTGGTCAGTGTGAATCCGCATGATATCGACTATCACAGCGGAAGCATTGGCCTGCCGGTTCCGTCGACCGAAGCCAAACTGGTTGATGATGACGATAACGACGTGGCGCCAGGTGAACCGGGCGAACTCTGTGTCAAAGGGCCGCAGGTGATGCTGGGCTACTGGCAACGTCCCGATGCGACCGATGAAATTATCAAAGACGGCTGGCTGCACACCGGTGATATCGCCGTGATGGATGAAGAGGGCTTCCTGCGTATTGTCGATCGTAAGAAAGACATGATCCTGGTTTCCGGTTTCAACGTCTACCCGAATGAAATCGAAGATGTGGTGATGCAGCACAGCGGCGTGCTCGAAGTGGCTGCCGTAGGCGTCCCTTCCGGGAGCAGCGGCGAGGCGGTGAAGATTTTTGTGGTCAAAAAAGATCCTTCTCTTACAGAGGAGGCGCTGATCACCTTCTGTCGTCGTCAGCTGACCGGCTACAAGGTGCCGAAGCTGGTTGAGTTTCGCGAGGAACTGCCGAAATCGAATGTCGGAAAGATATTACGACGAGAATTACGTGACGAAGCCCGTGGCAAAGTAGACAATAAGGCCTGAGCTTCACGCTAATCGCCCAGACGCCGGTTAAGCCGGCGTTTTTTATGGGCGCAAACAAAAGAGAATCCGTTTTGAATTACCAGATGATCACGACCAACGACGAGCTGGCTTCGCTGTGCGAAGTGACGCGCGACTTTCCTGCCATTGCCCTGGATACCGAGTTTGTCCGCACCCGGACCTACTATCCGCAGCTGGGGTTGATTCAGATGTACGACGGTAAACACGTGTCGCTGATCGACCCGCTCGGCATTACCGACTGGACGCCGATGCGTGACCTGCTGCTCGATACTGCGGTAACGAAATACCTGCACGCAGGCAGTGAAGATCTGGAAGTCTTTCTGAATACTTTTGGCGTCATGCCACAACCGTTGATTGATACGCAGATCCTCGCGGCCTTCAGTAATCGACCGCTCTCATGGGGCTTTGCCGCCATGGTTGAGGAGTATACGGGCCTGACGCTGGATAAAAGCGAATCCCGCACCGACTGGCTGGCACGCCCATTAACCGAGCGTCAACTGGAATACGCGGCGGCAGACGTGTTTTACCTCCTGCCGATTGCCGGCCAACTGATGAAAGAGGCGGAAGCGTCAGGCTGGTTGCCCGCCGCGCTGGATGAGTGCCGAATGACGCAGCAGCGTCGTCAGGAAGTGGTTGATCCGAAAGAGGCCTGGCGCGATATCAGTAACGCCTGGCAGCTGCGTACGCGTCAGCTGGCGTGTCTGCAGCTGTTAGCGGACTGGCGTTTGCGTAAAGCACGCGAGCGCGATCTGGCCGTTAACTTTGTGGTACGCGAAGAACACCTCTGGGCGGTCGCGCGGTATATGCCGGGCAGCATGGGCGAACTGGACAGCATCGGGCTTTCCGGCAGCGAGATCCGTTTCCACGGTAAAACCCTGCTTGCGCTGGTGGCAAAAGCGCAGGAAATGCCGGACGAAGCACTGCCGGAGCCACTGCTGAATCTGATGGATATGCCGGGCTATCGCAAGGCGTTCAAGGATATCAAAGCGCTGGTGCAGGACGTCGCGACGCAAAGCAAACTGGGCGCGGAACTGCTGGCGTCACGCCGTCAGATTAACCAGCTGCTGAACTGGCACTGGAAGCTGAAACCTCAGAATGGTTTGCCGGAAATGATGGCGGGCTGGCGCGGGGAATTGATGGCCGATCGCCTGAATACGGTGCTGGAAGGTTATCCGCGATAATGAAAATGCCGGGTCATGCTGACATGCCCGGCACATTTCCCCGGCGGCATACGCTTACCGGGGATACACAATCCCGAACTACGGACGTGACTCTTCGGCTTCCGGGAGCGTAACGTTCAGCTCCAGAATCGAAATATCCCCGTCTTTTTGCTCCAGCTGCACCGTGACCATCTCCGGGTCAATCTGCACATACTTACAGATCACTTCCAGGATGTCCTTACGCAGCTGCGGCAGGTAGTGTGGCTCGGCGTCACTACGACGACGCTCCGCAACGATGATTTGCAGTCGTTCTTTTGCGATGTTGGCGGTGTTCTTTTTCCGCGAGAGAAAAAAGTCCAGTAATGCCATAACTTATCCTCCGAACAGGCGTTTGAGGAAACCTTTCTTCTCTTCTTCAATGAAGCGGAAAGGACGTTCTTCTCCCAGCAGACGGTCAACGGTATCCGCGTACGCTTTACCTGCATCTGCCATTGTATCCAGGATCACTGGCTCGCCCTGGTTAGAGGCGCGCAATACGGATTGATCTTCCGGGATCACGCCGACCAGTTTGATGCGCAGGATCTCCAGCACGTCTTCCATGCTAAGCATGTCACCTTTGTTCACGCGACCCGGGTTATAGCGGGTCAGCAGCAGGTGCTCTTTAATGGGTTCTTCGCCATTTTCCGCACGACGCGATTTGGAGGCGAGGATCCCCAGAATACGGTCCGAGTCACGCACGGATGAGACTTCAGGGTTGGTGGTGATGATGGCTTCATCAGCGAAGTAGAGTGCCATCAGGGCGCCCGTTTCGATGCCGGCAGGGGAGTCACAGACAACGAAGTCGAACTCCATTTTTTTCAGCTCGTCGAGCACCTTTTCCACGCCTTCGCGGGTCAGGGCGTCTTTATCACGCGTCTGAGAAGCCGGAAGGATGTAGAGGTTTTCGGTGCGCTTGTCTTTAATCAGCGCCTGGTTCAGTGTGGCGTCGCCCTGAATGACGTTCACGAAGTCATAGACCACGCGACGCTCACATCCCATGATCAGGTCGAGGTTACGCAGACCGATATCGAAATCGATAACGACGGTTTTCTTTCCCTTCTGGGCCAAACCAGTAGCGATGGCCGCGCTGGAGGTGGTCTTGCCAACGCCTCCTTTACCCGAAGTAACAACAATAATGCGTGCCATAGAAATTCCTTGTTAAAAAGGGATCAATTCAACGGTTGAACGGTCAACGCGTCGTCTGCCAGTCGCAGACGAGCCGCTTTGCCATAAAATTCGGCTGGGATCTTGTCGCTCAGCCAATATTCACCTGCGATGGACACCAGTTCCGCCGTCAGATGAGTACAAAATATTTGCGCATCCCTGTCACCACTTGCACCCGCGAGCGCACGCCCACGCATCATACCGTATACGTGAATATTGCCATCTGCAATCAGCTCTGCGCCAGCGCTGACGTGGCTTGTAACAATCAGATCACAGTTTGGTGCATAAATGCGCTGACCGGAACGAACCGGCACATCAATCAATCGCGTTTTTGTGACAGGTGTAACGTTTTGCACCGGAGGAGGGGGCGTTTGGACTGCCGCAGGGGCAGGACGCGCGGCTTTTTCTTTGCCTTCGGTCAGAATGGGCAGACCTGCCCGGTCAATTTCTGCTTTCAGCTCAGCATCTTTGCAGCCGCTGATACCGACGATACGCAGCCCGGTCGCGGCCACGGCTTGCTGGAGAAGTTTCCAGTTAACCGGTGCATCCAGACCACTGACATTCACGACGACGGGGGCATGTTTCAGAAAAGCGGGAGCCTGCGCAATTTTGTCTTCTA
The DNA here is from genome assembly GCF_001750725.1 of Enterobacter ludwigii. Taxonomy (NCBI): domain Bacteria; kingdom Pseudomonadati; phylum Pseudomonadota; class Gammaproteobacteria; order Enterobacterales; family Enterobacteriaceae; genus Enterobacter; species Enterobacter ludwigii. Next base: position 1,994,091 of record NZ_CP017279.1, on the reverse strand, counting down.
ACGCCTGACGAATAACCTCGGGTTTTGCATCATGCAAATGTACCACTGATAAGGTGAAGCTACTGCCTTTAAGCTCGATTGGCGTGTTTGACATCCTGGCCTTACTCAATTTGCTATTAACCGCAACACCGCCGTTGCGATATTCCGAAGAGTATCAGGCATGTTATAGTCAGGAGTATATTGAGGCAAGCAACCACCCATTAATTCAGAGTAAAAACATGTTTTGTGTGATCTACAGAAGTACAAGTCGTGACCAGACCTATCTTTATGTCGAAAAGAAAGACGATTTTTCGCGCGTACCTGAAGAATTAATGAAGAACTTTGGCCGACCTCAGCTGGCGATGCTGCTGCCGCTGGATGGCCGTAAGAAACTGGTCAACGCCGATCTGGAAAAAGTGAAAACCGCATTAGCGGAGCAAGGCTATTATTTACAGCTCCCGCCACCACCCGAGAATTTATTAAAACAGCATCTTGAGGTGAACGGGAAAAAATAGTCCCGGCTGTTTTCGGGGTTAACACATCAACCGTTTAGGGGTCGTACATGTATCAACATCATAACTGGCAAGGTGCATTACTGGATTATCCCGTCAGCAAAGTGGTCTGCGTAGGCAGTAACTATGCCAAACATATTCAGGAGATGGGCAGCGCGACGCCAGACGAGCCGGTCCTGTTCATCAAACCCGAAACCGCGCTGTGCGACATTCGCCAGCCGCTGGCGCTGCCGCAGGGGTTGGGGTCGGTGCATCATGAAGTGGAACTGGCCGTGCTGATTGGCGCGACGCTGCGTCAGGCCTCCGAAGAGCATGTGCAAAAGGCGATTGCCGGATACGGTGTCGCGCTCGACCTGACCCTGCGTGATGTTCAGGGCAAAATGAAGAAAGCGGGGCAGCCGTGGGAAAAGGCCAAAGGGTTTGATAACGCTTGTCCGATCTCCGGTTTTATTCCGGTAAGTGAATTTACCGACGATCCGCAGAACACCCCGCTCAGCCTGAAGGTTAACGGCGAGATCCGCCAGCAGGGCACCACGGCAGATATGATCCATAAAATTGTGCCACTGATTGCCTACATGAGCCGCTTCTTTACCCTGAAACCGGGCGATGTGATCCTCACCGGTACGCCAGAAGGTGTCGGCCCGCTGCAGGCCGGTGACGAACTGGACGTCAGTTTTAACGGCCTGTCACTGAAAACTCGCGTGCTGTAAAAGCATCTTGCCGCCTGAAGAGGGCGGCAAAACTTGCAACAACGTGCCAGACTCGTTATAAGGTGCGCTCTCTTTTGACGTGTGGACATCCTGATGAACAACATTCCTTTCTGGCAAAGCAAAACTCTCGACCAAATGACAGACGTGGAGTGGGAATCGTTGTGTGACGGTTGCGGGCAGTGCTGCCTGCATAAATTGATGGATGAAGATTCGGACGAAATCTATTTCACCAACGTTGCCTGCAAGCAGCTGAACATCAAAACCTGCCAGTGTCGCAACTATGAGCGTCGCTTCGAGTATGAGCCGGATTGCATCAAGCTAACTCGTGAGAACCTGCCCACCTTCGAATGGCTGCCGCATACCTGCGCCTATCGTCTGCTGGCGGAAGGCAAAGACCTGCCAAAATGGCACCCGCTGCTGACGGGCTCCAAAGCGGCGATGCACGGTGAACGCATCTCTGTGCGTCATATTGCGGTGAAAGAGTCAGAGGTACAGGACTGGGAAGATCACATCATGAATCATCCCAACCGTGGATAAGAAAAAACCCGCCGAGGCGGGTTTTTTTTACCTGCCAAACAGGTCGCGTTTCTTGGGTTTGAACGGCTGTGCGATGAGCACCAGCAGCGCCACAATGAAGTAGGCCACAAAAATCCCCACCAGCCACTGCGGCATCTCAAGGCTCAGGAATTCCCACTGGCGCACAGAGCAGTCACCGGAAGCAACAAACACCTGCGGCAGCCACTTATCAAGCGGCAGCCAGCTCGGGAAGCGGGCGGCGAAATCACAGGTCATAAAAGGTGACGGATGCAGTTGCATCATGGTGTGCTGCCAGGAGAGCTCAATACCTTTCCAGGCGCTGTACAGCCAGATGGCAATTGCGGCATAGCGTAACGGCGATTTAGGGGCAATCGCACCCACCAGACCCGCACCCATAATGCCGAACAATGCACAGCGTTCGTAAATACAGAGTACGCAAGGCTGAAGTCCCATCACATGCTGGAACCACAGCGCGACCATTTCCAGCGCAAAGGCGGTCAGGGCCATTAACAACCACGCTCCGCGACCGCGAGAGCACTGGTTTAAAAATCTCAACATAATCATTTCCCTGGAACATGCTTAGAAAGCGCAGTGTAAACGAATTCGTTTTTCGCGCCACCTGTACCTGACGAAATAAAACGTAATTGGATGTTTATCGTGCGAAAAGGTAAACGGGCAGCAAGCTGCCCGATATATCAGGTTTACTGCGCGGCAAGTATACCCGCTTGTATCAACCATTGCGTACAGGGAATAAGGGTAATTTTGACGCAAAGCAATCCTACAAGCGTGAGCACCAGCGTATAGGGAAGCGCCATCCAGACCATTCGCCCATAAGAAAGACGTATGAGTGGAGCCAGCGCAGAGGTCAGCAGGAACAGAAACGCTGCCTGACCGTTGGGCGTCGCCACCGACGGCAGGTTGGTCCCGGTGTTAATTGCCACCGCCAGCAGTTCGAACTGTCCGGCGCTGATGACGCCTTGCTCCATGGCTGTTTTGGCCTCGTTGATGTAGACCGTGCCAACAAACACGTTATCCGAGATAGACGACAGCAGCCCGTTAAACAGATAAAACAGCGAAAGCTGAGCATCCGGTGCCGCCTGCAAGACAAAGGTAATGATCGGCGCGAAAAGCTTCTGGTCGATGATCACCGCGACGACCGCAAAAAAGACGGCCAGCAGGGCGGTAAAGGGCAGGGCTTCCGTAAAGGCTTTGCCAATCGCATGCTCATCCGTCACGCCGGTAAAACTGGTGGCGAGAATAATCACCGACAGGCCAATTAAACCGACTTCGGCAAGATGAAACGCCAGCGCGGCGATAAGCCAGACGCCAATGACGCCCTGTGCAATAAGACGCAGCGTCTCCTGACGCGTCCGCTGGCTACGGCTTTGCTGGTTGAATTTCTGCAGCTCCTGACGCACGGGCGCCGGAATATGCGCACCATAGCCAAAGAGGCTGAATTTCTCCACGACTACACAGGTCGCCAGACCGCACACCAGAACCGGTATGCTCACCGGTGCCATTCGCAGGAAGAAATCACCGAAATGCCAGCCCGCAGCTTTAGCAATAATCAGGTTTTGCGGTTCACCCACCATCGTCATCACGCCGCCCAGGGCGGTCCCGACGCCGGCATGCATCATCAGGCTGCGCAGGAAGGCGCGGAACTGTTCCAGCACCTCGCGGTGGTCATTATCGACCTGGCTGTCATCAAGCAGGTCATCGCCGGGACGTGAAGAGGCCACCCGGTGATAAATACCATAAAACCCGACCGCGACGCTTATCACCACGGCGACCACCGTCAGCGCATCCAGGAAGGCTGAAAGAAATGCCGCAGCCACGCAGAAAGCCAGCGACAAAAGCGTTTTTGAAGGAATGCTCAGCAGCAGGCGGGTAAAAATAAACAGCAGCAGCTGTTTCATAAAGTAGATGCCGGCCACCATAAACATCAGCAGCAGAAGCACTTCAAGGTTTGAGGCCAGTTCAGCTTTTACATGCTCGGCGCTGGTCATCCCAATGACAACCGCTTCAATGGCCAGCAAACCGCCAGGCAGCAGGGGATAGCACTTCAGCGCCATGGCCAGGGTGAAGATAAACTCCGCGACCAGCAGCCACCCGGCAATAAACGGGTGCACAATAAAGATGAGAGGATTAACAACCAGGAACACCAGAAGTATCAGCTTGTACCAGTCGGGAGACTGGCCTAAAAAATTGCGCCATAACGCGCGCCCAAAAGAAATTTCCACGACAGACGTTCTTCCCCGTGAAGTAAAACAAAACATCAGTATACGCAAAAATCACGGCCTGGAGGGGGATTCGGCTGCAATGTAAATTTCATAAAAATGAAACGGCGATCCCTCTTTTCTCTCACTGCTGCGCTATCTGCCTCTGCGAGCCTCTGGTATGATGAGTGCAATTTGCTAAAGCTGTGTAATGGAAATCTCACTATGGTCATTAAGGCGCAGAGCCCGGCGGGTTTCGCGGAAGAGTACATCATTGAAAGCATCTGGAATAATCGTTTCCCTGCAGGGTCCATTCTTCCGGCTGAACGCGAACTCTCTGAACTGATTGGCGTCACTCGCACCACGCTTCGGGAAGTGCTCCAGCGACTGGCGCGTGATGGGTGGTTGACGATTCAGCATGGCAAGCCAACAAAAGTAAACAATTTCTGGGAAACCTCCGGGCTGAATATTCTTGAAACGCTGGCGCGCCTCGATCATGAAAGCGTGCCGCAGCTGATTGATAATCTGCTCTCCGTGCGTACCAATATCGCCACCATCTTTATTCGTACGGCTTTCCGTCAGCACCCGGAAGATGCGCTCCAGGTTCTGGCCAGTGCCAACCAGGTGGAAGACCATGCGGATGCGTTTGCCACCCTTGATTACAACATCTTCCGCGGCCTGGCGTTTGCCTCCGGTAACCCGATTTACGGCCTCATCCTTAACGGCATGAAAGGGCTCTATACCCGTATCGGTCGTCACTACTTTGCCAATCCGGAAGCCCGCAGTCTGGCGCTGGGCTTTTACCACAAGCTGAGCGAGCTCTGTTCCACCGGTCAGCACGATCAGGTGTATGAAACCGTGCGCCGCTACGGCCGCGACTCCGGTGAAATCTGGCACCGGATGCAAAAAACGCTGCCGGGTGACCTGGCCATCCAGACCCGCTAAAAGAAAAAACCTCTCAGCTGAGAGGTTTTTTTTCGCCCTGACGCGGGCGTTTCGGTTCAGGCAGGCACTACAGCGTATTCATCCGCGTCGGGCAGCGCTCCAGCAGCTCCACGCTACCGTCTTCATTCTGCTGCTCCAGCAGCACGTCAAAGCCCCACAGGCGATGCACATGCTTCAGCACCTCTTTGCGCCCTTTATCCAGCGGGGCACGGTTGTGCGGGATGTAGCGCAGCGTCAGAGAGCGGTCACCGCGGAGATCCACGTTCCATACCTGAATATTGGGTTCAAGATTACTCAGATTGTACTGGGAAGAGAGGCGAGAGCGGATCTCCCGGTATCCCTCTTCGTTATGAATCGCTGAAATTTCCAGGAAGTTGTTACGGTCATCATCCAGCACGGTGAAGAAGCGGAAATCGCGCATGATCTTCGGCGACATAAACTGGCTAATAAAGCTCTCATCCTTGAAATCGCGCATCGCAAAATGCAGCGTTTCCAGCCAGTCCGAACCGGCAATATCCGGGAACCAGTATTTGTCCTCTTCCGTTGGCGACTGACAGATACGTTTGATATCCTGGAACATCGCAAAGCCGAGGGCATACGGGTTGATGCCGCTGTACCACGGGCTGTTGTAAGGCGGCTGGAACACCACGTTGGTATGGCTGTGGAGGAATTCCATCATAAACCGTTCGGTGACTTTCCCCTCGTCATACAGATGGTTGAGGATGGTGTAATGCCAGAATGTCGCCCAGCCTTCGTTCATCACCTGCGTCTGTTTTTGCGGATAGAAGTACTGGCTGACCTTACGCACAATGCGCAGGATCTCACGCTGCCATGACTCCAGCAGCGGCGCGTTCTTCTCCATAAAGTAGAGCAGGTTTTCCTGTGGTTCAGACGGGTAGCGGCGCGCCTCAGCGACAGCTTTCTCTTCTTCACGCTTAGGCAAGGTGCGCCACAGCATATTCACCTGGCTTTGCAGATACTCTTCGCGGCTTTTCTGCCGGGCTTTCTCCTCCTGCAGGGAAATTTTCTGCGGCCGTTTGTAGCGGTCTACGCCGTAGTTCATCAGCGCATGGCAGGAGTCGAGCAGTTTCTCTACTTCATCGACGCCGTAGCGCTCTTCGCAGTCGGTAATGTATTTACGGGCGAAGATCAGGTAATCGACGATCGAGCTGGCGTCCGTCCAGCTGCGGAAAAGATAGTTATTCTTGAAGAAAGAGTTGTGCCCGTAGCAGGCATGCGCCATCACCAGCGCCTGCATGGTAATGGTGTTCTCTTCCATCAGGTAAGCGATACACGGGTTGGAGTTGATGACGATTTCATACGCCAGCCCCTGCTGGCCGTGTTTATACAGCCGTTCCGTTTCAATAAATTTTTTACCAAACGACCAGTGCGGATAATTGATCGGCATCCCGACGCTGGAATAGGCATCCATCATCTGTTCGGAGGTTATGACTTCAATCTGGTGAGGATAAGTATCCAGGCGATAGAGTTTTGCTACCCGGTCGATTTCAGCGAGGTAGACATCCAGCAACTCAAAGGTCCAGTCGGGTCCATCGCTGAGACGTGTGTTGTCCTTGTTCAGGGAATCAATAGTAGCCATTAGCGCGCCCTCGTTGTGGGTGCTCTCTCTGTCTGGAGAGCCTCCTTTCAAGCATAGATCAACGTGTTAAAAAGCGTGCTGGAGCAGAAATTTTTTCTTTACGATTTCCCGTTTTCAATACGGTAAAAAAAGCGGTTCACGCAGAGTTTTATGCTGGTTAAAAATAACGCGCAGCAGGAGATCCCAAATAAGTCCTTTCCCCGCCAGTAGGGGAAGATGTGAGATAAGTCACCATAAAAAAGTCGTATGTTGAATAATATTTTCAACTAGGTTATCAATCTGTAATTAGAAGATTGTTCTTTTGCACATTATGGAGTGGCTATGCGTGTTGTCATACTGGGAAGTGGTGTGGTTGGCGTAACCAGCGCCTGGTATTTAAGTCAGGCGGGGCATGACGTAACCGTTATCGATCGTGAGCCAGGCCCTGCGCTGGAAACCAGTGCGGCGAATGCCGGGCAAATCTCTCCGGGCTATGCGGCACCGTGGGCGGCTCCCGGCGTGCCACTGAAGGCGATTAAATGGATGTTCCAGCGCCATGCACCGCTGGCCATTAGCCTCGACGGCACGCAGTTCCAGCTTAAGTGGATGTGGCAGATGCTGCGCAACTGCGACACCCGCCATTACATGGAAAACAAAGGGCGTATGGTGCGTCTGGCGGAATACAGCCGTGACTGCCTGAAAACCTTGCGCGCCACCACCGGCATTGAGTACGAAGGCCGTCAGGGCGGTACGTTGCAGCTGTTCCGCACGGCGCAACAGTACGAAAACGCCACCCGCGATATCGCCGTGCTGGAAGATGCCGGTGTTCCGTACCAACTCCTCGAGGCCAGTCAGTTGGGACAGGTTGAACCGGCGCTGGCGGAGGTGTCCCACAAACTGACGGGCGGCCTGCGTTTACCCAACGATGAAACCGGCGACTGTCAGCTCTTTACCCAGCGTCTGGCGCAGATGTGCGAGCAGGCAGGGGTAACATTCCGCTTTAACACGCCCGTCGATAAATTGCTGTCGGAAGGCGGTAATATTTACGGCGTGAAATGCGGCGAAGAGGTGATCAAAGCGGATGCCTACGTCATGGCCTTTGGCTCTTACTCCACCGCCATGCTGAAGGGCATTCTGGACATTCCGGTCTATCCGCTGAAGGGGTACTCCCTGACCATCCCGGTGAAAGAGGACAGCGGTGCACCCGTCTCCACCATTCTGGATGAAACCTATAAAATCGCCATTACTCGTTTCGACAACCGTATCCGCGTAGGCGGCATGGCGGAGATTGTCGGCTTCAACACCGAGCTGCTGCAGCCGCGTCGTGAAACGCTGGAGATGGTCGTGGGCGATCTCTTCCCACGCGGCGGTTTTGTCGAGCAGGCCACGTTCTGGACCGGTCTGCGTCCAATGACGCCAGACGGCACGCCGATTGTGGGCCGCACCCCGTTCAAAAACCTGTGGACGAATACCGGACACGGCACCCTCGGCTGGACAATGGCCTGTGGCTCAGGTCAGTTGTTGAGCGACTTGATTTCCGGGCGCACCCCGGCAATTCCGTTTGACGATTTAAGTGCCGCGCGCTATCAATCTGGGTTCACCCCCTCGCGTCCACAGCACCTGCACGGCGCGCATAACTAAGGAGTTGTCATGTCCCGTCCTGTTCTGGCTCAGCTGGACTTGCAGGCCCTGAAGGATAACCTGCAGATTGTTCGCCGTGCTGCGCCAGGTTCACGCGTCTGGTCGGTGGTGAAAGCGAACGCCTACGGCCACGGTATTGACCGCATCTGGAGCGCGCTCAGCGCGACCGACGGTTTTGCGTTACTGAATCTGGAAGAGGCCATTTTGCTGCGCGAGCGCGGCTGGAAAGGCCCTATCTTATTGCTGGAAGGGTTCTTCCATGCCGACGATCTGCCGTTGCTGGATAAGTACCGGCTGACCACCAGCATTCACAGCAACTGGCAGGTTAAAGCCCTGCAGGACGCCAGACTGCATGCCCCGCTCGACATTTATCTCAAGGTGAACAGCGGCATGAACCGCCTGGGCTTCCAGCCCGAGCGGGTACATACGGTATGGCAACAGCTGCGCGGCATCAGGAATGTGGGCGAAATGACGCTGATGGCGCACTTTGCCGACGCGGAAAAACCCGATGGCATCGCCGAGGCGATGGTGCGGATTGAGCAGGCGGCTGAAGGTCTGGCGTGTTCGCGCTCGCTCTCTAACTCGGCGGCCACGCTGTGGCACCCGGAGGCGCACTACAGCTGGGTACGCCCGGGGATCATTCTGTACGGCGCGTCACCGTCAGGGCAGTGGCAGGATATTGCCAACAGCGGCCTGAAACCGGTGATGACCCTGCGCAGCGAAATCATCGGCGTACAAACGCTGAAGGCCGGTTCCACGGTGGGCTACGGTAGCCGTTACCGGGCGACAGGCGAACAGCGAATTGGCATTGTGGCGGGAGGCTATGCCGACGGCTACCCGCGCATCGCTCCGACCGGCACGCCGGTGTGGGTGGATGGCGTTCGCACGGGTACCGTGGGGACGGTCTCAATGGATATGCTGGCGGTAGACCTCACACCGTGCCCGCAGGCGGGGATTGGTTCACCGGTTGAGCTGTGGGGAAATGAAATTAAAATTGACGATGTGGCCGCCGCTGCAGGGACCGTTGGCTATGAGCTGATGTGCGCTCTGGCGCCGCGCGTACCGGTTGTGACGGTGTAACTATGCGATGTGCCGGGGGGCGATAACGCCTTCCCCGGCCAGTAAGACACGAAACCTAAACTACTCTGACTCTTCTTCCATCGGCCTTACGCCGACTTTGCGTACCGCGTTATCTTCTTTCTCGGCCACCGTCCAGATCATCCCGGCAAACTCGACCTGGTCACCGACAACGGGTGCTGCGCCAAGCAGTTGCTGGATAATTTCCCCCAGCGTTTGCTGCTTATCGCGATACTCCAGCCCTTCATCCAGACCGTAAATCAAGGCAACATCTGCAAATTTGGCGTTCGCTTCCAGAATAAAATCGCCGAAGAAACGCTGATCCAGCGCCACCGGTGGCGACTGGCTGAACAATTTACCCAGCGCGGGCAGGTCGCGCTCGCGGCCAATCACGCACAAAATATCCCCTTCACGCAGACGGGTGCTGCCGGTAGGGTGAAGCAGAACATTGTCGCGGAACAACGCGGCAATCCGCGTTTCGGCGGGCATATGCAGATCGCGTAGCGACGCGCCCACGCACCATTTGTCTTCGCTAAGCTGATACACAAACTGTTCCCACGGGTTTTCCGGATGAATATCCAGCCCGACGCGGGAGACGGGCCAGCCAACGGGGGGGATCACCACTTTTGCCTTTTTCGCCGCCCAGCCGAGTGACGTGCCCTGGAACAGGAGTGAAATCAAAACAACGAAGAATGCGACGTTGAAGAACAGTCGGGCGTTATCCAGGCCCGCCATCATCGGGAACACGGCAAGGATAATCGGCACCGCGCCGCGCAAACCCACCCAACTGATAAAGATACGCTCGCGCAGGTTAAAGCCGCGAAACGGCAGCAGGCCTGCAAACACCGACAGTGGACGGGCGAAGAAGATCATCCACGCCGACAGCATCAGCGCCGGCACGGCGATAGGCAGCAGGTCTGAAGGGGTAACCAGCAGGCCAAGCACCAGGAACATGCCAATCTGCGCCAGCCAGGCCAGTCCGTCGAAGTTCTGCAAAATGGCGTGACGGTTGCGAATAGGGCGGTTACCCATCAGGAAGCCGCAGAGGTAGACGGCAAGAATGCCGCTGCCATCCAGCGCGGTGGTGACGGCAAAAATCAGAATGCCGCCGCTCAGCGCCAGCAGAGGGTAAAGCCCGGCGGGAAGTGAAATCCGGTTGATCATCTGCTGCAGCAGATAGCCGCCGCCGAGGCCAAGAATAATCCCCAGACCAAACTGCTGCAGGATATGCCAGGCAAACATCCAGCTCAGCCCGCTTTCGTGCTGCTGGATCATCTCAATCAGCGTGATGGTGAGAAACACCGCCATGGGATCGTTACTGCCGGATTCAATCTCAAGCGTGGAGCCAACACGTTCGTTAAGCCCTTTACCGCCAAGCAGGGAAAAGACCGCCGCCGCATCGGTTGAACCGACAATAGCGCCAATCAGCAAGCCTTCCATGATATTGAGATGGAACAGCCAGGCGGCCATCATCCCGGTCAGGCCGGATGTGATTAATACGCCTACGGTCGCCAGCGACAGCGCCGGCCCTAAGGCGACGCGGAACGAGCTCGCCTGAGTGCGCATCCCGCCGTCCAGCAGGATCACTGCCAGCGCGAGGTTACTCACCATGTAGGCGAAAGGGTAGTTATCGAAAGGAATACCGCCGATGCCATCGATGCCAGCCAGCATGCCGATAGCAAGGAAAATAACGAGAATAGGTATGCCGAGACGCGATGAAAATGAACTTAATAATATACTACAGGTTACAAGCACAGAACCCAGAATGAAAAGGCTGATTATCGCTGCGGCATCCAATGTTGTCTTACTCCCACCTCAATGTTAACGCTGTTACTAAAACCCTAACATATTAACCACGGCAACAGCGTTTTATTAAGGGGTTTAACGGCTTTTTATGCCTTTATGACCGGATGACCGCTTATTGTTAACCGACTGCCTGAATCATCATGTATCAGGGACGCATGTGCCCCCAGCGCAAGGGTTACGGTTTGTTGCTCATGGCCAAAATCCAGACCGGTGATAACCGGGATATCGAGACGGGAACGGATGAAATCAACCATCGTTTCAAGGGAGTAACCGGCGTCGTAATCATTGGGTGCCGCACCGCTAAAACTGCCCAGCACGATTGCTGACTGACGTTCAAGGATCCCGGCATGATAAAGCTGCAATAACATGCGCTCGACGCGGAACGGATGTTCGTTAATATCTTCCAGCACCAGAATGCCGTCTTCGATGTCCGGCAGCCACGGCGTACCGATGAGCGAGACCAGCATTGCCAGGTTACCGCCCCAGAGTTGGCCTTCACAGGCCCAGTACGGCCCCTGGCCTTGCCACGTTATGCTGTAGGTGGGGTTTTGCAGGGCGCGCCAGAAATGCTCAAGGGTAAACGCATCGAGCGCCGGCGCACCAAAATTTCCGGCCAGCATCGGGCCGCTGAAGGTAATGACGTTATGCAGCGCCAGCAGCCCAAGCTGGATGACCGTGAAGTCGCTGTGGCCGCATATCAGCAGCGGGTCCTTCTGTTGACGCTGTGCCAGACCTTGCCAGTCAATGCTCTCCAGTAACCGGCTCGCGCCGTAGCCCCCCCGCACCGCAAGCACGATCCGATCCTCACCCTTCAGGTTCACCAGGCTGTTGATATCATTCAGTCTCTGGGCCTCAGTTCCGGCAAAACGCTGCTGGCGGCGAGGGATAATCGTCTGATTTTCTACCTGGTGGCCGAAGCCCAGTAAACGCTGAACGCCCCGTTGTGCCGCGTCCTGATTGATGCAGTAGCCCGACGGTGCGATAAGATGAAACTGAGACATGGCAATTCCTTGCTGAATGAGAAACTAATTGTCTATATCATGCCGCTTATACGCTGCCCGCTTCAAGGGGTGGCGCACTGCGATGACCGGCTATAAGGATAGATGACGTGAAATTGAGATGGTTTGCTTTTTTGATTGTGTTGCTTGCGGGCTGTAGTTCCAGACATGACTATCAAAATCCGCCCTGGAACCCGGAAGTGCCGGTGAAACGGGCCATGCAGTGGATGCCGATCAGCGAGCAAGCCGGGAAGGCATGGGGCGTCAGTCCGCGTCTTATCACCGCGATCATTGCCGTTGAATCCGGCGGTAATCCCACGCTTGTCAGCAAATCAAACGCAGTGGGGCTGATGCAGCTCAAAGCGTCTACCGCAGGTAAAGAGGTCTACCGCTACATGGGCTGGAGCGGTCAGCCGTCGACCAGCGAGCTGAAGAACCCGGAGCGTAATATCTCCATGGGGACAGCCTATCTCAGCATTCTGGAGCATGGCGTACTGAAGGGCATCGACGACCCGGAAGTGATGCAATACGCGCTGGTGGTCTCTTACGTCAACGGGGCCGGGGCGCTGTTGCGAACCTTCTCCTCTGACCGTAAAGAGGCGATAGAAGAGATTAACGGCATGGACAAAGATGAATTCGTTGAACATGTGGCGAAAAATCATCCGGCACCACAGGCTCCGCGTTACATCTGGAAAGTACAGAAAGCGATGGATGCCATGTAATGCCGCAGGCGGGCGGCGGTCACGCTGCCCGTTTTCCTCACAGAACTTTATTCGCACGTTCCCGTGCTTCGCGCTCCAGTGCAAAGATAATGCGCTGCAGTTCGCGCTCTGAACCGGGTCCGACGTTCAGGAAGCGGAAACTCAAACGTGGCGTGGTAATCGTTTCGTTTTTGCTGTCCACCACCTTCCGCTCGCTGATGGCAATCAACTGGGCATCAAAATAAAACCGTCCCCAGCCGGCCATATCCAGTTCAATTTGCGAGAATCGCATGCCTTCGACCAGTCCGTCAGGTTTCGGCGTATCCATCAGCGCGCCCATACCGCCCAGCGATAGGTCGAAGAGGCGGAAGCGGAGCTCTTTTTTGTCCGGCATTTTAGCCTTACAAAAATAGGCAGGGTGAAGGGGGGCGCTGATGCGGAAATATTCCCGGCGCTGCACAAACCACAGGTTGGCAGGCAGCGGTGTGACAAACGCGGGAAGACCCTGGTATTCGCTCATCTCAAGGCGCGGGAGCACAAATTCCACTTTTGCACCGTGGGTCTCTGCCATCACCGCGAGTTTCTCTGCTTTCAGTGCGGCGCGGTTTTCATACTCCTGACTGCCCAGATCGATAACCAGTCGCTCCTGCGAGACGTCGAGGATCTTGCTGATGAACTGATTGTTTGACCAGCTGATGCGCAGCGGCACTTCACCTTTTTGCAGGTCACGCAATACCCCTAATACAGCCAGCGGATTTTGCTTGAGGAACTGCTCACTGTAATTACTCACGCCGGATGGCTCCTTGATAGATGACAGACTGTCTTTGCGTTATCGGCACTGCACAATGAAACTTAATACAAACCGATGAGTTTTTTTTCAGATTGCAGAGAAGATAAGTCGGTGAGATGAAATTAGTTTTCCAGGGATGACCTATACTTAAGTTACCTGCGCAGAAGGTTTTCTGCGCATGCATTAAACCTGCAAGAGGGCATCGCTATGGGTATTATCGCCTGGATTATCTTTGGTCTAATTGCTGGCGCTATCGCTAAACTTATCATGCCGGGAAATGATGGCGGCGGCTTCATACTGACGTGTGTGCTCGGTGTCGTGGGGGCGGTTGTAGGCGGCTGGCTGGCGACGATGTTTGGCTTTGGTGGCAGCATCAGCGGTTTTGACCTGCACAGTTTCCTGGTGGCTGTCGTGGGTGCCATTGTGGTGCTGGGCATTTTCAGGTTACTGCGACGGGCATAACTTCACTAAAACGGCTCTCAAGGAGGGCCGTTTTTTTACGTGCATATTGATTTGCTAATCGAAATGATAATAATTGTCGTTCCTGATTACATTTAATCACAAGACGACTTTATGAACCCCTCTCGTTTCACGTTATGCGCGTTGGCAGGAGCCGTGACGCTGGCATTGCAGGTACAGGCGTTTGCCGAAGAATCAACCATCGTAGTCACGGGCTCAGAGCAGGGCAGCGTACTGCCCGACTGGACGAACAGCGCAACCAAATCAGCCGTTGCCGAGAGTAAAACCCCGCAGGTGATCAATACCCTGTCGGCACAGGAAATCGATAAACGTCACGCGAACTCCGTGAATGAGATCCTGCGCTATGCACCGGGTGTGTCGACCGAGGTGCGCGGAAACACCTCCTACATGAGCGAATATAAAATTCGCGGATTTACCGTCGATCAGGAGTTCTACAACGGGCTGCAGTTGCCCTATAACGTTACCGGCAATACCAAAGCCCGCATCGATCCGCTGTTGGTTGAAAGCGTTGATATCCTCAAAGGTCCCTCATCGGTACTGTACGGCGGTGCCTCGCCGGGCGGGCTGGTGAATATTCAGAGTAAAAAACCGCAACAAGCCGCCCGGACCGAACTGGGCTTTAACACCGGCAACCGTAACCTGAAAGAGGGGTATCTGGATTCGACCGGGCAAATTGCCGATAGCGACTGGAACTACCGTCTGCTGGGGAAAGCGACGGAGAGTGACGATCAGCCGCACACCTCCCGGTATGAAAACTACCTGGTTGCGCCGTCTGTCACCTGGCAACCGGACAACAAAACGCGTCTCACCCTTGATGCGCTGGCGCAAAACTCCCCAAGCCTGACGCCGTCTAACCCGCTGCCGCTCGCCTGGCTGCGTTCGAAATATGCGGGCAAGCGAGATTATGCCGGCGACGAATGGAGCGGGTTTAAACAGCGCCAGTGGATGCTGGGTTACAGCTTTGAACATGAATTTGACAGCGGCTGGGGCTTTAACCAGAAGGCACGCTATTTTGACATCGATACCCACCAGCGCAGTATTTATGCAACCGGGCCGGGCAGTGAAGTCAACCAGCTTAACCGCTTTGCCTACACCACGGATGAAGATCTCCGGAGCTTCAACATTGATAATCAGGTGACCAAAACCGTTGCGCTGGGTGAGTGGAAACACCATCTGCTGGCCGGGTTTGATTACCAAAAGCTGAATTCCCACTTCCACTACCGCTATGCCTCGACAACACCGGGGATTGATATGCGCAATCCGGACTATTCACAGGTCCATGAGGATGCGCTGGGGCTGTATACCGCGCAGAAAAACCGTCTGAGCTATCAGCAGAATGGGTATTACCTGCAGGATCAGGTGGAGTTTGGCGGCTTAAATCTGTTGGGCAGCCTGCGCTATGATGATTATCGCTCCGTCACCACCGATTATCTGCATAACGGCGACAAGGCGTGGGTATCGCAGGATCGCGTTACCAAACGACTGGGCGCGCTCTACGCCTTCGACAACGGTCTCTCTCCGTTTATCAGCTATTCAGAAGGGTTTGCCCCGGTCTCGCCGCAGGGAACCCTGACGGCGAAAGAAGTCAAGCCGACCACCAGCAAGCAGGTGGAGGGCGGGGTGAAATATCTGCTGGCAGAGTACGCCACCACCTTTACCGCCTCAGTGTTTACTATTCGCCAGAAGAATGTCGTCACCTCCGATCCCGGCTTCCTGAACTATCGTCAGACCGGCGAAGTGGAGTCTAAAGGGGCGGAGTTGTCTGTGATTGGCCGTCCGACAGACAATCTGAACCTGATTGCCAACTACGCATACACTCACGCCATCAATACGCAGGACGATAAGTATCAGGGCAAACGCCCTACGCAGGTGCCGGAAAATGCATTCAACCTGTGGGGGGATTACACCTTTGAGAATACGCCACTGAAAGGATTGATGCTGGGGGCCGGGGCGCGCTACACCGGGCCGATGGAGATTTCACCGGCGAACGACGCGGGTAAACTCGGTGGCACCACGCAGTACGATCTGGCGGCATCCTATCGGATGGGCGAAATTCTGCCTTCGCTTGAAGGGCTGACCCTGAAAGCGAGCGCGCAGAACATCACCAATAAAGAGACGTTGACCTGTTACGATGCGACCAACTGCTGGATTGGACGTGACCGAACCTATCAGTTAGGCGCGAGCTACAGCTTCTGATGCCCTGTTAAACCCCGTAAGACGGCCCATTCACCCTCTCCTGGCGGGAGAGGGTGAGGGAATGAGGCCGCTTTATTGCGCCGTACTTTTCGCCGGTGCGACAGCATCGTTTGCTGCCGGCTGATTCTCCGGCACGCTGTCGCACGGTTTCTCTTTCGGACAGACCAGATCCAGCATTTTCAGCGTCACGCCGTTGCTCCAGCCGAAGCCATCCTGCAGCGGATATTCACCGCCACCGCCCCCTGTACCGGTACTCGAAACGTCATACTTCTCTACCAGCTTCTGTTCGCGGTCATAGGTATGCTGAACATTTTTCAGGAAGCGCCAGGTCACATCCATTGCCACCTTATCCTGCCCGTAATTCTGCAACCCTTCCGTCGCCACCCATTGCAGCGGTGCCCAGCCGTTAGGTGCATCCCACTGCTGGCCGCTGTTGATGGTGGTGGTGGAAATGCCGCCCGGTTTGAGCAGGCGTGACGATGCCGCTGCAGCGACCTTATCAGCGCGATCCTGCGAAGCCGCCTTCACATAGAGCGGATAAAGTGCGGCTGCCGTAAGCTGATTACGCACCTTTTTGCTCTTAAGATCGTAATCCGCGTACCAGCCCTCTTTATCATTCCACAGATGGCTCTCGATCGCTTTCTGACGCGCGGTCGCCAGCGCGTCATACTTGCTGGCAGCGGAGGTATCGCCGGATGCCTGGCTTGCCCTGGCCAGCAGTTTTTCCATCTTAAACATCAGGGCGTTAAGATCGACAGGCACAATGCTGGTGGTGCGGATCGTGCCCAGTTTTTGCGGATCGTCCATCCAGCGGGAGCTAAAGTCCCACCCCGAGGCGGCCGCTGAGCGTAAATCGCGGTAGATCTCCGTGGCCGGTCGGTTAGGATTGCTTTTAGCGGTGGTTATATCGTCGAGCCAGGATTCAGGACGCGGCGTATCGCGGTCATCCCAGTAGCGGTTGAGTACTGAGCCATCGTCCAGCTTCACTACACGTTTGTTGGCTTGTCCGGCCTGCAGCGTGTCGGCCCCCTCCATCCAGTAGGCGTACTCTTTCTCCATTTGCGGACGGTATTTCTTCAGCGCATCGCTGTCATGGGTCGCCAGCAACTCGACCATCAGCGCGAAGAACGGAGGCTGGGAGCGGCTCAGGTAGTAGCTGCGGTTGCCGTTCGGGATATGTCCCCAGCTGTCCAGCTCGTAAGCGAAGTTGTCGACCATATCGCTGATTTTGTCCCAGTGGCCACTCTCAGCCAGCCCTAACATGGTGAAATAACTGTCCCAGTAGTAGACCTCGCGAAAACGTCCACCAGGTACGACATAGGGTTTAGGCAGCGGCAGAAGGGAATCCCACTTATTACTCGCTTTATCGGTGGTGCGGGTCAGCACGGGCCAGAGGTCATCAATGTGTGCACGTAAAGTTTGCCCGGCAGGCGGGACGTATTTTTCACCCTCCGCTGGCAGCGTAAAGTTCATTTCCACAAAGTGCTTCAGATCGAAGCCAGACTGAGTGCGCTGCATCCGATAATCCGCCAGAATCATCAGCGGATCGCTTTTCGGCACGGCGTCAGCAAAGGTCTTTTGATCGGGAAACAGTTTGGCACTTTGCACATCATTAAAGAGAGGACCAAGTAAAATATCGGGGGAGCTTGTCTGGGTGGTGAGTTGTTCTTCCGCATAACCCCATGTTGTCACACCGAGTAACGCGCCGCCCAAAGCCAGGTGCAAAAGAGCAGGGCGTAGTGTACGAGGTCTTATCATCGGTTCATCTCCTGTATTCGCTGAGCAGCGTTGCCGCTGTTATCAATCACCTGAAAACCTTAGACGAATATTGGCCGCTTCGCGTGTCGAATATCCCATTTTGCGCATAACCAGACAATTTACCGTCTGGTTATGCGCCGGAAGGGATTGGGAGAATTTGCTATCTCGATGAAAGGTAATTCTTTTTTATGATAAATAATTATATTGCTTTTAATTTAATCAACGGGCGCAAATCATGGCGCGATAATAATATGCGTGTAATGCTCTTTTATTCCGGAATAGCGCAAGGTGCTCCCTTAGCACGCCCCATAATTAAATCGCGAAAGGTGACTGGCAAAAAATACGTATCGCTAACGCCTGGCTCAGACCTCTTCCGGGGTCTGGCTGGTCTCGCGCAACGTGCCCGGCGCATGCCCAATAATGCGCTTAAATGCCCGACTGAACGCGGCCAGTGAACCGTACCCCAGACGCAACGCGACGGTTTCAATGGGCTGATTTTCGTGGCGGATGTATTGAATGGCCAGCCGCATCCTCAGTTCGCTGAGATATTTTGCCGGTGTGGTTCCCGTGGCCGCCAGAAAACGTTCAGCAAACACGGAGCGGGAAGTGCCCGCTTCTTTCGCCAGATCCGCCACGCTCCAGTTCAGGCCTGGCTGCTGATGCATGGCGTAAATGGCCCGGCTCAAACGCGGGTCGCGCAATACCTGCACCCAGCCGGTAGCTTTGCCGCAGCCTCCTTCAACCCAGCCACGCACGATCAACGCGGCCACCACGTCGGCAAGTCGCGCGAGGATCCCGGCGAATCCGGCCTGGCGGGTCATTGATTCCCGCTCCATCGCTGCCAGCAGCGGATGAATTTCCGGCCATGTGGACATCAGCCGGCTCACCATCATCACTTCCGGCATCGCCTTGATCAGCGGCTGCATCCCACCCAGTTCAAAATCCATGCATCCACTGAAGATGATGGTGTTCTCGCTTTCCGGACACGGCTCACAGGTGATCGCGCAGACCGAACCGCAGATAGGCTCGCTGGGGAATGCACTGACCGGGGTAATGCTGGCGTGCTCGTCAGAGAGCAGGGCATGGGCGTTGCCGTTCGGGATAAAAAGGGCGTCGCCGCCATTCAGCGTGAAGGTGGCGCCACTCTCCATACGCAAAAGGGCGCTGCCGTGGCTGACAAAATGGAACTGGGCTTTGCCGGGCGCCTGGTGAAACGCCACGCCAAACGGCGCGCTGGCCTCAATCCGACGGTATTTCACGCCCGACAGGCGCATGCCGCGCAAAAGTTCGCTGATCAAATCGGGTGAATGAGCGGTCATGACGCAACTCCGGACGAATAATCAATAAGTGGAGATTATATGTCATAGATCGTCCAGGGTGAACCCACTATGCTTTTGCGACAGTTGTCACATTTTTATAACGGGAGAACAACAGATGAATTCATGTGTCGTGGCGAGAGAGGCGGTCACGCCTGCAAAACCCGCCTGGCGAGCCGTCTACTCACTGGGGCTTGGCGTATTCGGCCTGATCACAGCAGAATTCCTGCCCGCCAGTTTGCTGACGCCGATGGCCGCGAGCCTGGGGGTGTCCGAGGGGATGGCCGGACAGGCGGTGACGGCCACTGCGCTGGTGGCGCTGGTCACCGGGTTGCTCATCACGCCGGCCACCAAAAATATCGACCGTCGCTGGGTATTGATATTCTTCTCGGTGCTGCAGATCATCTCCAGCCTGCTGGTGGCTTTTGCGCCCACGCTGCACGTCCTGCTGATGGGCCGGCTGTTGCTGGGTGTGGCGATCGGGGGATTCTGGGCGATGTCGACCGCCACGGCGATGCGCCTGGTGCCCGCCGATAAAGTGCCGAAAGCGCTGGCGGTGATCTTCTCCAGCGTCTCGATTGCGACGGTGGTGGCGGCGCCGCTGGGAAGCTATCTGGGTAGCCTGATTGGCTGGCGTAACGTCTTTATTCTCTGCATTCTGCCGAGCATGCTGGCGCTGCTGTGGCAGCTCTGGGTACTGCCGTCCATGAAGCCGGAAAGCAGCGGCAGCCTGAGTACGCTGTTCCGCGTGCTCCGTCGTCCGGGGATGATTGGCGGCATGCTGGCGACCATTCTTATCTTCAGCGGCCACTTTGCCTTCTTTACCTACCTGCGTCCGTTCCTTGAAACGGTGGGGCAGGCGAGCGTGGAGAGCATCTCGCTGATCCTGCTGGGCTTTGGGATTGCCAACTTCATCGGCACCTCCGTCGCCGGGCATCTGCTGGCGCGTAACCTGCGCCTGACGCTGGCACTGGTACCGTTCGCGATGGGCGTGCTTGCTCTCACCATGGTGGCGTTTGGTCATCTGGCGATGCTGGACGGGTTACTGGTCGCGCTGTGGGGCTTTGCGTTTGGTCTGGTACCGGTGGGCTGGTCAACGTGGCTTGCCACCACCGTGCCGGATGAAGCCGAAAGTGCGGGTGGTCTGCTGGTGGCCTCTATCCAGCTGGCGATAAGCGCCGGTGCGGCAGTGGGCGGGGCGGTATTCGACCTCAACGGTGCCAGCGGTGTCTTCGCGGGCAGCGGTTTCCTGCTGGTGACGGCCATGGTAATTGTGTTTATGGGCGTGAAAGTCAAAGCAGAGTGACGAACGCGTGCCCGGTCAGCGAAAGGCTACCGGGCAGCGACACCCACTCAGAGTGGGAACGGGGGGAAGGTTACAACCCTTTCTTATCCATCAGCACCGCCAGATCCACCAGACGGTTTGAGAATCCCCACTCGTTGTCATACCACGCCAGGATCTTCACCATTTTGCCGCCAATCACGAGGGTGGAGAGCCCGTCGATAATTGACGAGCGCGGGTCGCCCTGATAATCACTGGAAACCAGCGGTTCATCGCTGTAACCCAGAATGCCTTTCAGGGGGCCACTGGCAGCGGCTTTCCGGAAGGCGTCATTCACCTCCTCAGCGGTAACGTCACGGCTCAGGGTTACCGTCAAATCCACAATCGACACCACCGGAACCGGCACGCGCAGGGAATACCCGGTCAGTTTACCGTCAAGTGAGGGGATCACTTTCCCCAGCGCTTTCGCCGCACCGCTGGAGTAAGGCACAATCGACAGCGCTGCCGCACGTGCACCGCGCAGATCCTTCTCTGGCTGATCGTGCAGTGCCTGACTGTTGGTATAAGCGTGCGTGGTGTTCATCAGGCCATGCTCAATACCGAACTGCTGATGCAGAACCTGAGCGGCGGGGGCCAGGCCATTGGTCGTACAACTGCCGTTACTCACTACGTAATGCTGAGCCGGATCGTACTGTTCATGGTTGACACCCATGACCACCGTCAGGTCATCGTTTTTGCCGGGGGCGGAGATGATGACGCGCTTAGCCCCACCGTGCGTGATATGCACGGCTGCTTTTTCCCGTTCCGTAAAGAAGCCTGTGGCTTCTATAACCACGTCAACGCCGGCATCACGCCACGCGATATTCGCCGGATCGCGTTCGCTAAAGACGACGATCCGCTGGCCATCGACCTGCAGTGCCCCGTCCGCGGCTTCAACGGGAGCCGGCAGCGTGCCGAGAAGGGAATCATGTTTGAGCAGATGGGCGAGGGTTTTGCTGTCCGTCAGATCGTTAATTGCCACAATCTGCACATCCGGGTTACCCAGCGCCGCGCGCAGGAAATTACGTCCGATACGGCCGAAACCGTTAATGCCGACCTTAACCATAGTGCACTCCTTATCTCTGTTGTCTGGCGTCACTGTAGGCGTCAGGCCGGATGGCGTAAACGACAAAAAAGGATCACATTATGCCATTTTGCGACAGTGGAAGCGCTGACGATACTCGCCAGGCGTGAGGTGGAGTTGTTTCTCAAAGACGCGACGCAAATTGATGCTGCTGCCAAACCCGCTCTGCTCAGCAATGCGTTCGAGAGGGTCGCTGGTCTGTTCAAGCAGTTGCCGGGCGGCGGCAAGGCGTGCTTCGGTGACATAACGCGCCGGAGAGGCGCCTGTTTCACGGGTGAACACGCGGGTGAAATTGCGCGGGCTCATCGCCGCTTTTTGCGCCAGATTTTCCACGCACAGGTCAGCGGTCAGGTTCTCCAGGATCCAGGTTTGCAGGTCGCTTATCGGGCCGGATGTGCCGGGCTGCTGAAGATTATAGCGACTGAACTGGAGCTGCCCGCCGGGGCGGCGCAGATACATCACCATATCCTGCGCCACCTCGCGAGCGAGGGTAAAACCGTAATCGTCTTCCACCAGCGCCAGGGTCAAATCAAACCCGGAGCTAACCCCACCGGAGGTCCAGATGGGACCGTCCTGAATATACAGCGGGCCACCTTCCACATGGATGGCCGAGTACTGGGTTTGCAGGGTCTCCAGCAGCCGCCAGTGGGTGGTTGCCCGGCGTCCATCAAGCAGGCCGGTCTGGGCCAGCAGCATCGCGCCGCCGCAAATGGAGGCTATCCGCCGCGCGTGTGGCGCAGCCAGGTGCAGCCAGTCCACCACCGCCGTGCTCTCCTGCTCGTTCATTCCGCGGCCGGTGATAATAATCGTATCAAGCGGTTCACGCGGATCCAGCTCCGGCAGGCGATAATCCGCCAGCAGATTCAGGCCGGACTGGCCGTGGATCACCTGGTGAGGCTGGGTAGTGGCGATGATTATGCGGTAACAGGGATGGGCTAGGCCTTCCGGATGCAGCCGGTTCGCCTGCATCAGAATGTCTGCGATACCGGCGGCTTCAAACAGCATGCCGCCGTCAGGGACGATAATCAGAATCTTCTTCATGTCCTGAAAAGTACCTTTATTGCAAAATAAGTCAAGCTGCGAACGAGAGGGATATCTCGCGCTGCCCGCGTTTCTGGCAAAGCAAAGCGATATAAGTTCTTTGTTATTTCAGGCGTTTTCCCCGATCGTCAGGGTATTCTCTCTGGCGAAACGGCGTCTGAAGGCATGGGTAAACGAAGCTCCCTCTATTTACATCCGCAACAACGCGATCAAATTCACCACCTCGCCTCGGGGTTTTTGTGGCGAAGCGAACTGCCCACGTGGATCGTCATCATCACCCTTTACAGTGGCTGGTTTGCCACGCTGGCGTACTGGAAAACGCTGGGATTGCTGCCCGCTACGCTGCTGCTCATCGGATTTACCACCTGGTATATGTCACTCCAGCATGAACTGATCCACGGCCATCCCACGCGGTTTGCCTGGCTTAACGCGCTGTTTGGCACGCTTCCGCTGGCGGTGTGGTATCCGTATGGTCTGTACCGGGACTCTCATCTTGCCCATCATCGCCACGATAGCCTGACGATCCCGGTGGATGACCCGGAGTCGTACTATTTTACTGAGGAGAGCTGGGCACGTTTTTCGCCCTGGCACAAGCGCGTGATCCATGCACGGAATACCTTCTGCGGCCGGCTGTTGCTGGCACCGCTGCTGGATATCCTGCAGACGCTGTCCAGCGCCGTGACGGCGTTTCGCCATCTTCACCTGCGCGCAATGGCAATGTGGCTCGTCCACGCGGCGCTGCTGGCAGCGCTGTTTGCCTGGATGATGCACAACGGTTTCTCACCCGTCTGGTTTGTGCTGGCGGTAAGTTATCCGGCGCTGGCGCTGACCAAAGTGCGCTCCTTTTATGAACATCGCGCGGCGGATGATCCGCTGGCGCGTTCTGTCATCAACGAAGCAGGGCTGTTCTGGCGGGTGCTGTTTTTAAATCTTAACTACCATTCAGTCCATCACGATTTACCGGGTGTTCCGTGGTATGGGCTAAAAAGCGTCTATCTGCAAAACCGGGCGGCGTACCAGCGGCGTAACCACGGTTTTCTGGTCAGGGGTTATAGTGAATGGATGCGACAGTTCTGGGGGCGGGCGGTCAACGTCACCGCTCACCCAGGGCGTCAGCACGAGGGAAGTCATGAGTAACCCGCTGGCGTTTCCGATGTATGCCATCAATCGCACCGACACCGATGCCCTCTGGCGAGCGGTACAGCACCTGCTTGCCGAACGCGGCGTGCCGGTGAGCGAAGGCGTACCCGATGATTCTCTGCTGGCCCACTGGCAGCAGCCCGGGCTTGTCCTCAGCCAGACCTGCGGCTACCCGCTGATGACGCAATTGCCGGACGTACAGGTCGTGGGCTGTTTTCACTATCAGGCGCCAGGCTGCGAAGCGTTTTATTACCGTAGCCTTCTGGTGACGAGCGCCCAGAAGCGCTCCCGGACACTGGCTGATTTTCGCGGCCGATGGGCGGTATGCAATTCTGCGGATTCGCAGTCAGGTTATCACGCCCTGCGAAAAAAAGTGGCGCCACTTGCACCCGATGGCCATTATTTTGCCCGGACGACCTTTAGCGGCAGCCATCGCCAGTCGCTGATTGATCTAAAAGAGGGTAAGGGCGATATCGCCGCTATCGACTGCGTGACGTACGCGCTATTGCAGCGTCATGAACCGGCGTTGCTCGACGGGCTGGCGGCGATCGACAGTACTCCCCTGACACCCGGGTTACCGCTGATTACCGCGCACAACACATCCCCTGAAACGCTTAACGCTCTTCGTGATGCGCTGAATACGCTGGTGACTGCCCCGCAATACCGGGACGTTTGCAAGGCGGTGCTGATCGGCGGGTTCAGTGTGGTGACGCGTCAGTCTTATTCGGTGTTGCTCGACTGACGCGTTATCACATGACCTCACTCAATGCCGTTGTTCTCCGCAAGATAAAGCGCCTGCGCGTCGGTGAAACAGCGCAGTGCCAGTGAGGAGACGGGGGCCTGTCGACGCATGATCAGGCCGATAGGGGCTTCGATGTTCGAGTCGGTTATGGGGGTTATCCGGAAGTGGCTGTTCAGGTTCTCCAGCCCGTTGTTCAGCGGCATCACGGCACAGCACACGCCGCTTTGTACCGCCTGAATGATCTGGAATGTGGAATCGCTTTCAAAGACAGACTCGGGATTAATGCCGGCAGATTTAAAGCTCACCTCCATATGCTCGCGATAATGCATCCCCTTGGTCAGAAACCCCAGCGGAAATGCCATCAGTTCCTGCCAGGTCAGCGTCTCCTGATCCAGCTGGAAGTGGCGGATATCGTGCAGCAATCCCATTTCGGTTTTTGGCAGCTGGATAATGTCAAACGGACGGGTGTCAATGCTGTTCAGGTAGCAAATCCCCAGTTCAAGCTGATTCCGGCTGACGCCGTCGGCAATTTGTTGCGAGGACATTGAGTAGAGGCTGTAGGTCAGCTCCGGGTATTTTTGCGTCAGCTGGCGGATAAAGATCATCGGATCCACGCTGGCCAGCGGCACCATTCCCAGACGCAATTCACCCACCACTTGCCCTTTGCACAGCGAGGCTTCGGCCTGCAGGCCGTCGTGAGCGGCCAGTACCGCGCGCGCCCATGCCAGAATGCGTTCGCCTTCGGGCGTAAAGCCTTCAAAACGTTGCCCGCGAGTAATCAGCACCAGCCCCAGCTCCTCTTCCAGGCTGCGAATACGCATGGAGAGGGTCGGCTGGGTGATGTTGCACTGCGAGGCTGCTTTACCAAAATGCCGGGTCTGATCGAGTGCGATTAAGTACTTTAACTGTTTTATATCCATCGTATTTCTCTGCGCGGAAAGCCTTACAGCACGCGGATCTCTTTCGAACGCAGGATGAGGCGGACCGGAACCGATTTATAAGACGGCGTACCGCTGTCCTTATCCAGATAATCAAGCGGAACCAGTACGTTGGCCTCCGGGTAGTAGGCTCCGACGGAACCCGGCGCAATGCTGTAGGCCACAACGGTAATGTCTTCCAGACGCTGAACGCTCCCCGGCAGGGCGGTTTCGATATCCACGCGATCGCCATGCTCCAGGCCTGACTGCGCCATATCGTCTTCATTCATAAACAGCACATCGCGACGGCCAAAGACGCCGCGGTAGCGGTCATCAAGGGCGTAAATGGTGGTGTTGTACTGGTCGTGGCTGCGCAGCGTGATCAGGCGCAGCACATTATCGCCTTCACCACTGGCGTTCTCATTGACGCCGTCGAAAACCGAAAACATCGCTTTGCCCGTCGCTGTTGGCCAGATACGTTCTGTGGGCGGCAGCGGCATGCGAAAACCACCGGGAATGCGGATCCGTTCATTGTAATTCTCGAAGCCCGGAATGGTCTGCTCAATCAGGTTGCGGATACGGTCATAATCCTCAACCAGCGTCATCCAGTCCACGCGGGTCTCCCGCAGGGTGGCTTGCGCCATTCCGGCGACAATGGCCGGCTCAGCGCGCAGGCGCGGAGAGGCGGGTTTCAGCTTACCGGAAGAGGCATGCACCATCGACATAGAGTCCTCCACGGTAATGGACTGGCGTCCGGTGGCCTGGACATCCAGCTCGGTACGACCGAGGCACGGCAAAATAAAGGTCTCTTTCCCCACCAGCAAATGGGTGCGGTTGAGCTTGGTACCGATGTGCACGCTCAAATCCAGCGTATTCATTGCCGGAAAACCGTTCTCGTGATCGGGCATCGCCACCGCAAAATTTCCCCCCAGACAGATCAGCGCTTTTGCACGTCCGTCGATCATGGCCTGCGTTGCCTGCACCGCATCATGGCCGTGGTGAGCAGGGGGCTCAAAACCGAATACCTCCTTCAGGCGGTTGAGAAATGCCGGTGTCGGTTTCTCGCTTATGCCCACGGTGCGGTTACCCTGAACGTTCGAGTGGCCGCGCAGTGGGCATATCCCCGCGCCGGGTTTGCCAATGTTACCGCGCAGCAGCAACAGATCAGCGATCAGGCGGACATTCGCGGTGCCTTTATTATGCTGGGTGATGCCCATCCCGTAGGTGATGATGGTGGCATTCGATTTTGCGTAGGCCTCGGCCACGGATTTGAGCGCTGCCCGGCTCAACCCGGATTCACGCTCAATGGCCTCCCAGTCGGTTTGCGCAATGTCCGCAGTAAACGCCTCAACGCCCAAGGTGTGTTCAGCAATAAAGGCGCGATCGAGCACGTTTCCGCGTTCGTTCTCCATCTCCAGCAGGTGTTTTGCGATCCCTTTTAACGCAGCGGCATCGCCCCCGGCTTTCACCTGGAAATAGGTGGAGGCGATATCGGTAGAGCTGTAGGTTGCCATCTCAATAACGCTTTGCGGATCCGCGAAACGTTCCAGCGCGCGCTCGCGCAGGGGATTAAAGACGATAATCGGTACGTTGCGGCGAGCCAGCTCATGCAGCGTGCCCATCATCCGCGGATGGTTGGTACCAGGGTTATGACCAATGGAGATAACCAGCTCCGTTTTATCGAAGTCATCAAGTGAGACGGTCCCTTTCCCGATACCAATGGAACGGGGTAAACCGACGCTGGTGGCTTCATGGCACATATTCGAGCAGTCGGGGAAGTTATTGGTACCGTACTCGCGGGCGAACAGCTGGAACAGATACGCGGCTTCGTTCGAGGCTCTGCCGGAGGTATAAAATTCGACCTGGTCAGGCTCAAGCCCGCGCAGCACCTCACCGATACGCTGGAAAGCGTCGTCCCATTCCACTGGCTGGAAGGTATCACTTGCCCGGTCATAGCGCAGGGGATGGGTCAGACGACCATAACCTTCCAGCTCAAAGTCAGATTTAGCCAGCAGCGAGGACACGCTGTTTTTGGCGAGAAAATCCGTGGTGACGCGTTTATTGGTGGCTTCCCAGGTGACGGCTTTCGCCCCGTTCTCACAGAACTGGAACGTGGATTTGTGTTCTTTATCGGGCCACGCACAGCCAGGGCAGTCAAAACCGTCAGGCTGGTTTGTGCGCAGCAGAGTTGTGGGGGCATCCAGCGTATCCATTTGGGTACGTACCGCAATGGCCGTCGCCTTTAACGCCCCCCAGCCACCGGCTGGGCCGTCATAGTGCCTGATACCGGGAACTGAGCGTCTTTTCTTATTCATACCAACTCCTGACTTGTGCGGTCATGACATCACCTGCGCCCATAAACCACCGGGTTTGCCAATAAGCGAAAACAATGATGGCGTCTGTTACCAGAGGCCAGAGCAAAGTTAAATGCATTGAATTGAATGGCTATATTTTACAGTGGCTTACAAGCTAATCGGCGTAAACATTTAAAGAAATTATAACGAAATTTTATCATTTTTATAATAAATCTTATCTATCACCTGTTCACTCTGCGCTATGGCGAAAGCGAAGCGATGATGAAGTCAGCGTTAAATTTCAGATGAAGGTGGCTGAAGGGCAGGGCGACGAAGACCCCTGCAGACAGGAGGAATCGGTGCAAATTAATCGTCGCTATAACCAGGAATATGTAGCTGTGCTTAATTGTTAATATCGGAAAATTACCAGATTAAATCCGAAAAGGAGATTAAAAGACAAACTTATTTTGAGGTGTAAAATTAACTTTTCTCAGTTTCCCTGAAACAATTTCATATATTGAGACAGGTCTGGCTGAAATTGAAAGTTACCTCGATAATGCAACAAATAATTCATATTGGATATATTTTCTTCGCCCCCCATAAAGCCAGATTCTACTAATTATGGTAGTAGCAGTAATAGGGTTATTGCGTTAATGAAAGTGATTCTCTTTTGTGGAATTTCATTTTAAATCAGATGGATATGTGATTTTGGCTTGAGGGGAATAGACGATTTTAGCTAAATCGTATTTTTTTCTCAGATTAATCCTATAATGTCTCGAGTGCTTCATTAACCATCAGTTATGAAGCGGTAAATATTGAATTGGTGGCAAGCTCATGTAAACTTGCTTACCGTTTGTCAAAATATGTCAGGAAGACGCTGGGCCTTATTCTGAAGGGCTCGTGCGGTAGCTATGCCCTTAAATAGTAACGCCCCGAAAATATACTGACTATTTTAACAATAGCACCTAAGTCAAACTTCATCCCCTTTATCTCCATCATCGAAATATCGCTACGGAAAAGCATATGAAAATGCGCGTACTGTTTTCACTTCTGTTTGTAATGGCGGTGGCGGGCTGTAAAGCGCCGCAGAAACCTGTGATCAACGACGACACGATCGTGACCAGCCAGGTCAATGGCGTCACGTTAACCCACCGTCATGCTGTTTTACCTCCTGCAGAGTTTACTCAGCTCAATGAGCCGTATCGTGCCATGTATCCTGCCTCGCTGATGAGCCGTCCTGACTTCGGCGGAAAGGTTATCCGTACCCTGGAAACCGGTAAAACGTATGTGGTCCTGGGTCAGGTTGAGCACTACTGGATGGCGCTTGCCGATGAGGGAAATGATCAGCTGATTGGCTACGTCCCGATGCGCGCAGTGATCAAAGCCGATCAGTACGAAGCGACCGTCCGTAAGCAGGCCCAGCGTGCGAAAGTGCGTAAGAAGGCAACCTGTGTTGATGTGGACGGTAACAGCAAAGCCTGCAAAGACAGCGCTAACGGTACCTGGATCCTGAACTAAACCGCGTCCCTGAGCGTATTTTTATGAATAATAAAAATTTTCATTGGTTGTGGTCCGTCTTTTACGCGGCGATTTTCGCCCTTGTCAGTGGTTGTACGTCGTCTTCACACAGCGACCCTTCCCGCTACAATCTGCAGTTTCAGGCTCATCCACAAATCAATGAATCTGCGCCGCTAAAAGTCAGAGTGCTGTTGCTGAAATCCGATGCGGATTTCATGTCCAGCGACTTCTATTCCCTGCAGAACAACGCGTCAGCCACGCTTGGCGCGAATCTGCTGAACAGCGATGTTTTCTTCCTGATGCCGGGTCAGCTCTCGAAAACCCTGAGTGGACAGAGCTCTCCCGACGCCCGCTACATTGGTGTGATGGCGGAATATCAGATGCTGGATGGCAAAAAATGGCGCGTTTCACTCCCTCTGCCTGTGCCAGGCGAAAACCATATCTACCAGTTCTGGAAATGGTCAGCGGATGAACTCCAGGCCAACGTTTTTCTCGACGTGAATGGCATCCGGGTCATCAGCCAGTAACGCGCTTCATAACAGGAATTACATCATCATGACGAAAGCAGAAAAGGTCGTCTGGACCGAAGGCATGTTCCTACGCCCACACCATTTTCAGCGGACTGAAAGCTATCTGCTCAACCACGTTCGTGAATGGGGTGCGCTGCAGCGTTCATACCTTTGGGGCTTTCTCGACGTTGAGCTGGACGAAGCGATGCTGCGCCAGGGATGCATTGCCCTGAGCTACTGCAGTGGACTGCTGCCTGACGGAACCTTTTTCCAGGTGCGCAATGGCCGCAATGGTCCGGTGCCGCTGAAAATCCCTGACAATCTCACCAATGAAAAGGTGGTGCTCGCACTGCCGGTTCGCCGTGGAGAGAGAGAAGAGGTGATCTTCAGTGACGAGCCGGCCTCGCTGGCGCGCTTCATCGCCTTTGAGCAAGAGGTGGAAGACGACAACGCCATGTCGGTAGGCGATGCCACCGTGCAGTTTGGCCGCCTGCGTCTGACCCTGATGCTGGAAAAAGATGTAACGGCAGAGTGGACCGCTATCGGCGTGGCGTTTGTGACCGAGAAACGCAACGATAACCACGTGCGTCTCGATAGCAGCTACATTCCGCCGATGCTGAACGCCAATAACAGCCCGCAGATCTACAGCATGATTAACGATCTGCACGGCTTACTGGTACAGCGCAGCCAGCAAATTGGCGGTCGTCTGCGCCAGCCTGGCCGCTTTAATACCTCGGAACTGATTGAATTCACGCTGCTCTCACTGGTGAACCGCCATCTGGGCGAGGTTTCGCATTTAAAAACGCTTCCGCTGCTGCATCCGGAAACACTCTGGCGCAGCTGGCTGCCGTTTGCGACCGAGCTCGCTACCTGGGCGTCTCAGCGTACCGCTGAAAGCGTGCTGCCGATTTACGATCACGACGACCTAGCGGGTTGCTTCAGCAAACTGATGATGCTGCTGCGTCAGGGGCTGTCTCTGGTGATGGAAGACCATGCCATTCAGCTGCCGCTTAACGAGCGTTCCCACGGTCTGAACATCGCGACCGTGCCGGAAACCAGCATGGTGCGTGAGTTCGGTTTCGTGCTGGCGGTCAAAGCCAACGTGCCGGGCGAACACCTGCAAACCCATTTCCCTGCCCAGATGAAAGTGGCGCCGGTCTCGAAAATTCGCGATCTGGTTCAGCTGCAACTGCCTGGCATTATGCTGCGCGCCATGCCGGTCGCACCGCCGCAGATCCCCTGGCATGCAGGCTACAGCTACTTCGAGCTGGAGAAGGGGAGCGAGCTGTGGCACGAGATGGATAAGTCCGGCGCTTTCGCCCTGCATCTCGCAGGCGAGTTCCCGGGACTTGATATGGAGTTTTGGGCCATCCGTAGCCCGACTGAATAATAAAGCGAGCGCTTAATATGCAGGAACGACAGGATACCGGCAGTGATGCCGCGTTTACCGGAGCCAGTAGCAACAATCAGCTGGTGGCGGCCGCCAATCCGCTGCTCAATGCGATTCCGCAAATCCGTCATTCGGTATCACATGACGATCAGGTGGCGTTGCGCCAGCGCCTGATCGATGAGATCCGCCGGTTCGAAGTGCGCTGTCAGCAGGCCGGTCTGGCCTATGAGGTGATCGTCGGGGCACGTTACTGCCTGTGTACGGCACTTGATGAGGCCGCCGCGCTTACCCCCTGGGGCAGCAGCGGCGTCTGGTCCAGCAATGGTCTGCTGGTGACGTTTCATAACGAAACCTGGGGCGGCGAAAAGTTCTTCCAGCTGCTGGCGCGTCTGTCGCAAAACCCGCGCGAACATATTCTGCTGCTGGAGATGATCAACTACTGCCTGCTGCTCGGCTTCGAGGGGCGCTATCGGGTGCTGGATAATGGCCGCACCCAGCTTGAAACCATCAAGCAACGGCTGTGGCAGATGATTCGCGGCGTGCGTGGCAGTTACCCGCCACAGCTCTCTCCGCATCCGGAAGATCGTCCGGTACTGCGCAAGCTATGGCGACCCATGGTACCTCTGTGGGCCTGTGTGGCGCTGGCCGGGTTTATCGCCTGCCTGTTCTATATCGTGCTTAACTGGCGGCTTGGCGATAGCACCAACCCGGTATTAGCAAAAATTTATCAGTCACAGCTTCCCGAAACGACTATCCAGCAACCTGCCCGCCAGCTGCCTGCGGTGCTGAACCTGCGTGGTTTCCTGAAGCCGGAAATTGAAGCCGGTCTGGTTGCGGTAAAAGATGAAGCGGACCGTAGCGTGGTGATCCTGAAAGGGGACGGCCTGTTTGCTTCCGCCTCAACCGTGGTACGTGACCGTTATGAGCCGGTGATAAACCGTATTGCACAGGCCATGAATAACGTCAGCGGTAAAATTCTGGTGGTGGGCTACAGCGACAACGTGCCAATTCGCAGCGCGCGCTTTGCCTCTAACTATGAACTGTCGCTGGAACGTGCCCGGTCAGTTCAGAAAATGCTGCAGGGAAGCCTCTCTCAACCTGAACGTGTGAAAGCGGAAGGCCGCGGCGAGATTAATCCAGTGGCACCTAACAATACGCCGGAAAACCGTGCCCGTAACCGCCGGGTGGAAATTACTCTGCTGGTGTCGCCTGAAAATACCCAGGCTGAGCTGAACGGATTGCCGCAAGGAAACTAAGGATGCTGACTACTCTTCTTTCCATTTTGACCAATCGCATTCTGTGGAGCTTCCTGGGCGTCACTGCGCTTGCGGCGGTTATCTGGATGATTGGCCCATTGTTGTCCATCGTGGACACCCGTCCGCTCGAATCTGAACAGAACCGCATCATCAGTATTGCGGTGGTTTATCTGCTCTGGGCGCAGGGCCACATTCTGCCGCGGCTGTACAATGCCTGGCTGAACCGCAAGCTGATGGACAAACTCAATGAGAACACCACCAGCCCGGAAGCAGCGGATCCGCAGAAGCGACTGAACAACGAGGAGCAGATCCTCGCCAGCCGTTTTGACGAAGCCGCACAGATGCTGAAAAAAGCGCACTTCAGCAAAGCGGGACAGGGTGCCCAGTGGACGCAGCGCTTTAGCACGCAATATCTGTATCAACTGCCGTGGTACGTCATCATCGGCGCGCCGGGCAGCGGTAAAACCACGGCGCTGGTCAATTCCGGACTGCAATTCCCGCTGGCCGACCGTTTCGGTAAGACCGCGCTGCGCGGGATCGGCGGCACGCGTAACTGCGACTGGTGGTTCACCAACGAGGCCGTACTGCTGGACACCGCGGGTCGCTATACCACCCAGGAGAGCGAACAGGTTCAGGACGCCGGTGAATGGCTTGAGTTTATGGGGTTACTGCGTAAGTATCGCCGTCGCCAGCCGATCAACGGTGTGATTATTACCATCAGCATTTCTGACCTGCTGACGCTCTCGCCTGAAGCGTCACGCCAGCAGGCGGTCAACCTGCGCCAGCGTCTCTCTGAGCTGCATGAGCAGCTGGGTATTCGCTTCCCGGTGTATGTCATGGTGACCAAAGCTGACCTGCTTAAAGGCTTCCGTGCCTGGTTTGCCGATTACGACAAAGCGCAGCGCGACCAGATCTGGGGCTTCACGCTGCCGTGGGAGCAAACCAAACACGCTGATTACGACCTGATGGGTAACTTCCAGCAGGAATTTTCCCTCTTACAGCAGCGCCTGGATGCCGGACTGCCGGAAACTCTGCTGCAGGAGCATGACGCAAAAGCGCGCGCGGAAGCGTATCTCTTCCCGCAGGAGTTTGCCGCACTGCGTCCGCTGCTGGCTGACTACCTGAGCACGGTCTTTGCCCGCTCTAACTTTGAAACCGAATTCTCCCCGCGCGGGATCTATTTCGCCAGTGGTACCCAGGAAGGCATGCCGTTTGACCGGGTGATGGGCGAACTTAACCGTGCGCTCTCCTTGCCGGAAGGTGAAGAGGGAAATCGCTGGGATTCCGTCAGCAAAGAGGCTCCGATCCCGGGGGCGAAAGGGCAGAGCTTCTTCATCAAGAACCTGCTGCAAAACGTCATTTTCCAGGAAGCCGGCATCGCCGGGGAAAACCGCTGGTGGGAACTGCGTAACCGCGCCGTCATTTGGTCCGGCTATGCGGCGCTGCTGGCCCTACTGGTGATCCTCGGTGGACTGTGGCTGACCAGCTATGCCAGAAACAAGGCTTATCTGGAAGAGGTGGACGCAAAGGTGCCGCTGCTGGATCAGCAGAGCAAGGCGCTGCAGAATCAGCCTCAGCGCGATCTGTTTGACCTTCTGCCCTTGCTGAATGGCCTGGTCGATCTGCCGAAAAGTGACGCGTTTGATGTTAACGATCCGCCTGTCTCACGCCGTATGGGGCTCTATCGTGGCGATGACGTCAGCGATGCATCGCAGTCTCTGTACCAGAAAGCGCTGGACCAGATGCTGCTCCCTGCCGTGGCGATGCATATCACCACCTGGCTGCGCAACGATAACGGCAGCGATGTGGAATACAGCTATGAAGCGCTGAAGGCCTACCAGATGCTCTATCAGCCGAAGCACTACGACGGCAAATTCCTGCACTCCTGGGTAATGCTTAATCTGCAGCGTAACCTGCCGCAGAACGTGACTCAGGCGCAGCTTCAGCAGCTTGAGTGGCACCTGACTCAGCTGCTTGAACCGAAAATTCAGGCCTCGCCGTACGCGCAGGATGAATCCCTGGTCGCGCGTGAAAGGGCGCTAATCAACCAGCAGCCACTTTCCACCCGGGTGTATGGTCGTCTGAAGCGTCTGCTGGAGCATGATGAAAACCTGAAACCGGTGTCGCTCTCCGACCTGGGCGGTCCGCAGAGCGAGCTGGTGTTTTCACGCAAAAGCGGCAAGCCGGTGAGTGAAGGCGTACCGGGTCTTTATACCCCGGACGGTTACTGGAAAAGCTTCAACGGCCAGATTGACAGCGTCACCACTGCCCTGCATGAAGACGATGCGTGGGTGCTGGGGGCGACCTCAGCCCAGGAAGATAAACAGCAGATCGATAACGCCGTGCGCCAGCTCTACATGCGCGACTTTATCGCCAACTGGGATCGCTTCCTCGCCGACATTCAGCTTAATAACAGCGCCGATCTCTCCCAGCGTATCAATACCGCGCGTCTGCTCTCCGGGGCAAACTCGCCGCTGCGCCGTCTGGTGCTGAACCTGAGCCAGGTCCTGACGCTTTCACGTAATGCGCCAGCCCCGGACGATGCCGGTAAAGCGCAAGCGCAAAGCAACCGTGCCACCCGCACGCTCGAAGCGTTATTCAGTAATAATGACAATGCCCCGACGCAGGCCGCGGTGGTCACTCAGGCACCTGAACAGCTGGTAACCGATCACTATGCTCCAATGATTGAGCTGGCGCAGCCGCTGGAGAAGGGCGGGAAGACCATCGTCTTTGATGATTTTCTCAAGCAGGTCGATGAACTTTACCGCTACCTGACTGCCGTTCAGGACGCGGCCAACAGCGGCATGCCTGCTCCGGGAGGCGAGGCGATTAGCCGTCTGCAGGCCAGTGCCGGTCGTCTGCCGGGCGGTCTGCAAACCATGTTCAGCAATATGGCGGTGGGGGCCAGCAGTGATACCCAGCGTCGCGACCTCGAAAACGTGCGTAAGCGGATCAACGTCGAAGTCGGCGGTTTCTGCCGTCAGGCAATCGCTGGCCGTTACCCGCTGGTGCGCAGCGCCAGTACGGAGGTCACGCCGGACGATCTCGCGCGCATGTTTGCGCCAGGCACCGGGCTGATGGACACCTTCTTTCGTGACAACCTGACCAATAAAGTCGATACCACGCAGGCGAACTGGCGCTTTATGCCGGGCATTGATGGAAAAACGCTGCCCGGAAGTGAAGGGCTCCTGAGACCGTTCCAGCAGGCGCAGTCCATTCGCGATGCTTTCTTTGCTAACGGTGCCACCACGCCATCTTACAAAGTGACGGTGCGCACCGTCAGAATGGATAACACAATCCTTAACCTGACGCTGGATGTTGACGGTCAACTGCTGCGCTACAGCCACGGTCCACAGGCTGTGCAGATCATGAACTGGCCGGGGCCGGGCGGGACTAACCAGGTGCGTATGCAGCTGGGTCTGGCTAACGGCAGCACGGCTACGCTGGTGACTAACGGTTCCTGGGCGCTGAACCGCTTTTTCGATAAAGCGCGTACCAGCCCGGGGGCGGGAAGTCTGAGTCGCCAGGCGACCTTCAACGTAGACGGACATCAGGTTACGCTGGAATTTGCGCCAAACAGTATTCGTAACCCGTTCCAGCTTCCCCGTTTCTCATGCCCATAACCGCAAGGACAGCCGTATGACGAATACCCCTGCGATGAACCGCTACAGCTGGTATGGCAAACTGCCCAGCGCCGGAGATTTTTTGCAGCGTCGCTTTCCTGACACCCTGCAACGCCAGTGGTCGCACTGGTTCCAGGTCGGCCTGCTGGCCTGGCAGCAGGAAGAGCAGCGCAGCGGTGAGCGCCCGTTTAACAAAGCGCCGGTCTGGAATTTTGTCGTACCGCCGATGCTGGGCAGCCAGATGATTCAGATGGGCTGCCTGCTGCCGGGACGTGACAGCGTTGGTCGACAATATCCGGTCTGCATTCAGCTCAGCTTTGCCCCCGCGGACTGGTCATCACGTCTGCTCAGTCAGGCTGAAAGCTGGTATCAGCAGATTGGCCGTCTGGGCCTGCATGCGGTACGTAACAGTTTTTCTGCCTCACAGCTCGATGACATGCTGATGTCCATTCCGGCACCGCAGCCCGTCGAGCCGCAAAAGCGCTCAGATATTCTCGATGTGATTGGTTATGACGAAGACGGCCAGAGCACGCTGGGCTGGCCTCAGGCAGCAGAGTGCTTTGACCCGCTTCGCCAGACCAGCTACTGGTGGACCAACCGCTGCGACGGCTACCCGCTCTACACCCATGTTCACAGTGGCAACTTCACCGGGCAGCTCTTTACGCTGCTGTTCGACCCGGCAGGTGGCGCCCGCCCGGGCCGTCACGGTCTCTATCCGCCCATGTTTGAATAAGCAGGGATCTTATGAATATCGAAGAATTTCTCGCGCCAATAAGCCCCGACAAGCCCTGTGGCGAAAACCTGGAGTATGACGCTGATTTCCAGCTCATGAATCAGGCCAGCCAGGGCAAAGCAGAGCAGCAGTTTGGCGACACCATCATTCCGGCAGAACCTGCTGACTGGAATACGGTGGAAAAATTCGCCACCAGCCTGCTGAGCCGCACCAAAGATCTGCGCGTCATGCTGGCGTTAACGCATGCATGGACACGTCGCCGCGGCCTTGCGGGCTACGCCGACGGGCTGTTACTGGTGCAGGAGGCGATCACGCGTTACTGGGAGCCGCTCTATCCGCTGCTGGAAGAGTATGGCGAAACCGACCCGTTTTACCGCATTAACGCCCTGGCCGGGCTGAGTGATAAGTCTGACCTGACCGTCGCCGTGCGTAACGCCTCGCTGCTGCGATCAAATGGCGATGAAATTTCACTTCGCGACGCTCAGGCACTGCTGGATGGCAGTAAAACCGAATGTCCGGATTACCCCGGTGGCCGTCCAAGACTGATTGACGAGCTGGCCCGCGGCGATCAGCCGGGCACGTCGGCGGTGATAGTGATTAACGAACGGCTGCTGGCCATTCGCGAGTTGCTCACCGGCCATCTTGGTGAAAGCGGCGTTCCGGAGATGGAACAGCTGCTGAAAACCGTCGGGCTGGTCGCCAGCGCCTGTCAGGTAACCGACATCAGCAAGCTGCTGCCCAACCGGGAGGCACAGGCTGAGCTCAGCGCTGAACCTCAACCGGCGGTCGCACAACCCGTTCAGCAGGTTACAGACTGGCGCAGCGTGCAGGTCACCAGCCGCGCCGATGCACAGCTGATGCTGGAGAAAGCCAAACAGTATTTTGCGCAGTACGAACCGAGCCACCCCGCACCGTTGATGATTGAACGGGTGCAGCGGCTGTCAGAACTTAACTTTATGGACATTATTCGCGACCTGGCGCCAGACGGCGTTAACCAACTGGAAAACATCTTTGGACGCCGCGAATAACGCGTCCTGGCATTATGACGACAGGCATGGAGCCTGCCGTTTCACCTTCACCGCGCATCTTTGATGGAGAACATCATGGCAATGAGTAACAGTGGGCAGAAATTTATCGCACGTAACCGTGCCCCCCGCGTGCAGATCGAGTACGACGTAGAGATCTACGGTGCAGAACGTAAAATTCAGCTGCCGTTTGTGATGGGCGTCATGGCCGATCTGGTCGGCAAACCGGTGGAAAACCTGCCGGCAGTCGATGAGCGTAAATTCCTCGAAATCGACATTGATAACTTTGACGAGCGCATGAAAGCGCTGAAACCTCGCGTGGCGTTCCAGGTGGATAACACGCTGACCGGCGAAGGTAAGCTCAACGTTGATCTGACCTTCGACAGCATGGACGACTTCCTGCCGGACGCGGTAGCCCGCAAGGTTGAGCCGTTGAACAAGCTGCTGGAAGCACGTACTCAACTCTCCAACCTGCTGACCTATATGGATGGCAAAAACGGCGCGGAAGAGCTGATCGCTAAAATTCTGCAGGATCCGACGCTGCTCAAATCTCTGAGCCAGTTGCCGAAAAATGACGAAAGCGCGAAAGGTAGCGAGGAATAATCGATGAGCAACCAGACTCAACAACACGAGCAGCAGAGTGGTCAGGCGTTCAGCCAGGATGAATTCAGCGCGCTGCTGAACAAAGAGTTCCGCCCGAAAACCGATCAGGCGCGCTCCGCGGTGGAAAGTGCGGTAAAAACGCTGGCGCAGCAGGCGCTGGAAAATACCGTTACCTTCTCCAGTGACACCTACCGCACCATTCAGAACCTGATTGCCGGTATCGACGAGCAGCTGTCTCAGCAGGTGAACCAGATTATTCACCATGAAGAGTTCCAGAAGCTGGAGAGCGCCTGGCGCGGTCTGAGCTACCTGGTGAACAACACTGAAACCGACGAGATGCTGAAGATCCGCTTTATGAGCATCTCCAAGCAGGAGCTGGGTCGTACCCTGAAACGCTTTAAGGGCGTGGGCTGGGACCAGAGCCCAATCTTCAAGAAAATTTACGAGCAGGAGTACGGTCAGTTTGGTGGCGAGCCGTTTGGCTGCATCGTCGGCGACTACTACTTCGACCACAGTCCGCAGGACGTTGAACTGCTGGGCGAGATGGCACGTATCGGCTCGGCGGCCCACTGTCCGTTTATCACCGGTACCGCACCGGGCGTGATGCAGATGGAGTCCTGGCAGGAACTCGCGAACCCGCGCGACCTGACCAAAATCTTCCAGAACACCGAGTATGCCGCGTGGCGTTCACTGCGTGAATCCGAAGATGCACGCTACCTTGGCCTGGTAATGCCGCGCTTCCTGTCGCGCCTGCCGTACGGTATTCGCACTAACCCGGTCGACAGCTTCGATTTCGAAGAGCAGACCGATGGCGCGAACCACAACAGCTACTCCTGGGCGAACGCCGCGTATGCCATGGCTGCCAACATCAACCGCTCCTTTAAAGAGTACGGCTGGTGCACTTCAATCCGCGGCGTGGAGTCTGGCGGGGCGGTTGAAAACCTGCCGTGTCATACCTTCCCGAGCGACGACGGCGGCGTGGACATGAAATGCCCGACCGAGATCGCCATCAGCGATCGTCGTGAAGCCGAGCTGGCGAAGAACGGCTTTATGCCGCTGGTTCACCGCAAAAACTCTGACTTTGCCGCTTTCATCGGCGCGCAGTCTCTGCAGAAACCGGCTGAGTACCACGACCCGGATGCGACCGCTAACGCGCGTCTGGCATCCCGTCTGCCGTACCTGTTCGCCTGCTGCCGCTTTGCCCACTACCTGAAGTGCATCGTGCGCGACAAAATTGGCTCCTTCCGTGAACGTGAAGAGATGGAACGCTGGCTGAACGACTGGGTGATGAACTATGTGGACGGCGACCCGGCTAACTCCTCACAGGAGACCAAGTCCCGTAAACCGCTGGCGGCTGCCGAAGTGCAGGTGCAGGAAATTGAAGATAACCCGGGCTACTACGCCGCGAAATTCTTCCTGCGTCCACACTACCAGCTGGAAGGTCTGACCGTTTCTCTGCGTCTGGTTTCGAAACTGCCGTCACTGAAGACGAAAGATGCATGATGTGCGTTGCCGGTCCTTCGGGGCCGGTAAATTAGCTGGTGGGTATCCAATTCATAAAATTAACCATCGACATTCATTAACCTCAGGGAGACTATAAATTGGGAGCGAGTTCGCCAAAAGAAATTGCCGATGGCATGTTGAAAATCTTTAATCCGCGTACACAAAGTGGTCCTGAAATATTCGCTCGCAGTACGGTCGATGGCTTTTTGTCCATCCCGGAAGACTTGTGGATGTTAACTAAGGATTTTCTGGATTCGGATCATCGCTGGAGAAATGAAACCGATAAAATTAGGTTGCTGACACTCATCAAAAAAGGGCTGACCTCAGAAGATGTACGTAGGCTAATCAACACAGTGATTAAACGCTATCTGTCTGGTTTATCTGAAGAGCAGTCAAAGAAATTGCTCCTTAAAATAGGTGGGTCGCAAGTAGGCGGAATTACCTTTAAAATGGTTTTCGTTAATGAGTTAATTACATTATTTGTCTCTAAAATCATTCCACGATTCCTTGTTTCTGCCGGTATCACAGGGGTTTTGAGTGTTGGTGCTTCAATTTCGCGCTCCGTATATACCTCATATGATTTGCTGAAATTGAATAAAGATATTTATTATGAATTGCGCGGAGCCGGTGATTTGGATTTGTTATATTTTTTGGTTGAGGATAATATTAAACCATTCATTGAGGCGGTGAATTTTCAACAAAGCCATGGTGCAGTAGATGAGGAGATTTTTAGCCGGTTTGTGTCAGGGGTAATACGTGTTTGAAAAAACGATTAAGTATACTTTCGTCTATCTGATGTTACTTGTGTCGTTTATGATGTTCTTTACGACTCTGGGTTATTATGTTTTTGTATTTAGCTGGGGTGGCAGTGTAATGAAAATAGCGATAAATGCTGTCCTGTTAATCTCTTTGGTAATTGCATCCATCGCTATTTATTATTTTGCTGAAAAAATGAAGTCAAGGCTATGATTTTCGCCATGCCTTCAATAAGTAATGAACCCCAAAAATAATGATAATTAGGAAAATGATTTTTCCAAAAATTAAACCGGCAGACATTGCTGTTATTGCTTCAAGCGAAAATACATACCATATTGATTGAGAAATATCAAAAAGAGTAAAA
Organism: Enterobacter ludwigii; assembly: GCF_001750725.1. Taxonomy (NCBI): domain Bacteria; kingdom Pseudomonadati; phylum Pseudomonadota; class Gammaproteobacteria; order Enterobacterales; family Enterobacteriaceae; genus Enterobacter; species Enterobacter ludwigii. The sequence goes on along the minus strand of NZ_CP017279.1, from coordinate 1,953,031 downwards.
GCCCCAATGGTTATAAATATAATCATTAGCACTAATAAGATGATTTTCTTCATTCGCTGACCCTTAAATTGTAAAAAATCAATAGATTTTATTCTAGATGATTAAAAGGTTAATTGTCTAGCTCTTAGTTGAAGTATTGAGTGACTAAGTTAATTTAGGGTGGTTGTCATTGCAGCCACTCTGAACAGTCTGCACGAATGTGTTTTCGTCAGGCTGGAGGCAGAGGTAAAATATGGACGGTTTTATTCAGCCCCATGCTTTCCTGTTTGCCATATAAGTGCTTTTTCGAAAGCAATATTGTTCATCCACGAAGAGTAGATATTATGGCTATTGATATGTTTCTGAAGGTCGAGGGTGTTACGGGCGAATCTAAAGATTCTAACCACACCGGCTGGACTGATATTACCTCCTTCTCCTGGGGCGCTTCCCAGCCAGGTAATATGAGTGTTGGTGGCGGCGGCGGTGCCGGTAAAGTTAACTTTAACGATCTGCACGTTAACGCTCTGATCGACAAATCCACTACAGCAATTCTCAAACACTGCGCAAGCGGTAAGCACCTGACTAAAGTTGAACTGTCCGTGTGCAAAGCGGGTGGTCAGCAAGTAGAATATACCCGCATCACGCTGGAAGATGTGCTGGTAACTTCTGTTCAGTACACCGGTGCAGACAACGGCGACACCGTTGGTGTGACCTATGCATTCCAGGCTGCGAAAGTGAAACAGCAGTACTGGGAGCAGACCACTGCTGGTGGTAAAGGTGCTGAAAGCAGCGCTGGCTGGAACATCAAAGAAAACAAAGAAGCGTAATGATAGTGGGCCCGAAAGGGCTCACTTTTACGTGACCTTCTTTGAATGGAGAAAGAAGAATGTCTGCTATGCGTCCTGCTTTTGGTGCTGCCTGGAACAGATTCAAAGAAGTTAACGTTAATGTGGAACAGGTTGGCAAATTATTGGGTGGAAAAGTTCAGCATAATATCGATGCTGGTATTTTTAAAAATGCCTGTCCCATACGTATGAGCTATGTCTTGAATTATTGTGGTATACCTATTCCGTCTAATAGCAAATACGCGACAGTGACCGGAAATGACAAAAAACGCTATATGTTCCGCGTTAAAGATATGATTGCATTTCTTCCTACTGTTCTGGGGCATGCAGATATGTCAGTCGCCTCTCCTACACCAGCACAATTTTCAGGCAAGCAAGGCATTATTATCTTTACCGGCCATGGGTGGAGTGACGCAACCGGACATGTAACACTCTGGAATGGAAATATTTGCTCGGATGACTGCCATTTCCTTGGATCACCCGGCAATGGTTCGTTTATTCCTACGAATGCAACATTCTGGAGCCTGAAATGAAACGTTTATTACTGCTCGCATTAGCGTTAAATGCCACCGTTGTTTATGCTCAAACATTGCCTGATGTCAGTGCTTTTACTCAACAACAAATCTTTGAAAACTGGGTGCAAAATCGTTGCATCAGTAAGATTGCTGACAGTAAGAGTTTAAAAGATGATGCAGAGGCCAGCGCTGCCGCATGGCTCGAAGCAAGCAATCTACCTGCAGAGAATTTTGAAAAAGCGGATAACGTTATTGTTTCCTTACTTAAAGAGAAGATAGGCGGTAGCGAACCGGGCCATTATCAGGTATTGAAGTGCAGCTTAATCACCAACAGCGACGCAATTCGAACGCTAAACACCCAAAAATAGAGTCATTTGGTGGTCATGTAGAAGCTGGTGGGCAAATGAATAATTTAATATTACGTGGAGAAGAACGTGAGTTCGAATATGTTCTCCACTTTTGAAATTTTTCTTTTGTTCTGGTGATGACTTTTTATATTCATTGTCGAAACCATTACAGCGAGGTTTCGTGAGTCTATCAGCCATTAACGCAAGCTGGGTTGCTACAAAAAGAGATTTCCATAAGTGTAATGGCGTTTCGTCTGATTCTGAAATGGTCTGGATCTCTTCGTATAACAAAAAGATTATTTTTACGGTGGCTATTTTTAAATGCTTTTAATTCTGGCAAGTAACAATGGAATCTGAGTTCTAATTAACTTTACGCTCAAACGCCGCCGTTCTCGCCCCGAGAGCGGCAGCGTTTGAGCGCTAATCATACCAGCAGGAATACGCCATGCGATTCACGATTATTTCTACAAAACCCGGTCATCAGCCGCCGCAGAGCAGCTGTGATTTTTATGCCCCGGGCGGCACCATTGGGCGCGGTACGGATAACAATCTGGTATTGCCGGACAATGACCGCACCATCTCGCGTTTGCAGGCCATTGTTCACGTTGACGCCCAGGGCGAATGCCGCGTCACTAACCGTGGCAGCGTCACCCGCGTGGTATTGAATGACATTCCGCTTGAGCGCGGACGTCAGGTTGAGCTGCAGGATGGGGACATTCTCGGTATTGATGATTACCGTATCGAAGTGACCGAACTGATTCATGATACGCAGCCAGTCAGCCGCATGGCGGCGACCATGCAGCAGCAGGCGCGTCCAGCCGCGGCCCCTGCGGCAGCCCCGCAGCCGAAGCCTGCGAGCGCCGCCCCGCGCGGGAAGGCGGAACCGACTGCTGTGCCGTCGGAAATCTGGGATAGCCTGATGCAGGAGTTCTCTATCTCCGACAGCATTTCCAGTTCTCGGGCGAAGCCGCAGCCGGCAGCGTCGCACGATCCGTTCTCCCAGCCTGTCGCACCTGAGCGTAACGCTGAAGATCCGCTGGCGATGTTCAATGACAGCGATCCGAAGCTTGAGCGTAAGAACGTGGATCCGGATACGCTGTTCAGTGACGAAGCATTGTTCAAAAAAGAGAGCATTTTTGACGACGTCACCCCGTCTACGCTGGTGCCGCCCAATGAAGCTAAACCTGCGCAGCCACAAGAAGAGCAGACGGATGAACTCGATCCGCTGGCACTGTTTGGCGGTAGTGCCAGCGCACCTGCCGCACGAAATGATGACCCCCTCGGGTTGATGGGCGGGGCACCGTTAACCCATCCGGATGAGATTGTCGGCGATAAGCCAGAGGCCGTCGTTGAGCCAGACCTGACGCCAGAGCCGCAAGCAGAACAGGAAGAGGACGTCCTTGCCGCTTCTCCGCTGTTTGCTCCTGAGCCGCAGGTGCCGCCGCGCGCGGAAGAAGAAGAGCCGGCGCGACCGGATTATGCCGGCTTCACCATGCCAACCCCGCAGGCCGTGGCGCGCAGTAATGCCCTGGCACCTAAAGGGCGTTTGCGTATTGACCCGGTCAAAAACGCGGCGTCGCCAGCAGCCCATAATGGCGAAAAGGGTGAAGTATTGCAGGGCGAATTACTTGAGGCACTGCTGGAAGGGATGGGGCTCAGCGAAATGCAGCCCGTCCCGCAGTTTGACCGTGAAAATATGCGTCAGCTGGGGCAAATTCTGGGCATGTTCTCTCAGGGCACCGTGGCGCTGCTTTCTTCGCGCTCCATTCTCAAGCGCGGCGTAAAAGCCGATATGACCATGGTACTTGATGATGCCAACAACCCGTTCAAACTGTTGCCGACCGGGAAAACCGTTCTGATCCAGATGTTCGGTACGCCAATGCCGGGCTTTATGCCGCCGACAAAATCCGTGCGTGACGCGCTGATCGATCTGCAGGCGCATCAGCTGGGTATGATCTCCGGTATCCGCGCCATCATTGCCGCCATGCTGCAATCCTTCAACCCGGAACAGCTGGAAGAGCAGGCGAAGCAGAACGGGATGACCTCCCGGCTGGCGCTGCCGGGCAGCCGCAAAGCCGCGTTGTGGGACTACTTTGTCCGCAGCTACGGTGAAACGGCAGGCGAGATTGAGGATGACTTCCACACCCTGTTTGGCGAAGCCTTCCTTCATGCTTATGACATGGAGGTAAATCAGTACAAAGACTCACAGAGCGGATCGGAAGAAAAATGAATATCGCAACGGCTTCTCTCTCCCGCCAGGGGACGCGCGCCAGCAACCAGGATCAGACGGGAGAAACCATAGGGGAACGTTCAGCCTGCTTTGTCGTCTGTGATGGTATCGCTGGTCTGCCGGGCGGTGAGGTGGCCGCTGAACTGGCCCGCAACAGTATTATCTCCCGCTTCGATGGCGACAAGCACCTGAACGCGCAGCATATTCGCGACTATGTGCAAACGGCGAATCGCACCATTCTCAGCGAACAGCAGGCGGTTCAGGATTATCGTCGAATGGGCACCACGCTGGTCAGTCTGTTTATCGACAGAGATTACCGGCTGGCCTACTGGGCACATGCCGGGGACAGCCGCCTGTATCTGTTTCGCCGGGGCTGGCTGTGGCATGTCACCACCGATCACAGCCTGGTTCAGCAGATGAAAGATGCAGGGCACGACACCGATAACCTCAACAGCAATCTGCTCTATCTGGCGCTGGGTATTGAAAACGGTGGGCCAGAAGCGAGCTACAGCGATGTGGTGCAGGTCGAAGACGGAGATGCATTTCTACTCTGTACAGACGGTTTCTGGCACGGCGTCAGCGAAGAACAGATGAAACAGTCGCTGCACATGGTTAACACGCCGCAAGAGTGGCTGACCTTAATGAACCAAATCATCCAAAAGAATGGCGAACAGGAGGGGAATGCTCAGGATAACTATACCGCCCTGGCGGTATGGATGGGCAACCCTCAGGACACCACTTTGCTGCATACGCTTTCTGACGCAGCACAATTTCTTCCCTGCGGAACTGATTAGACACACAAGGAACGATATGAAACTTTGGCTATCGGGTTTAGCACTTCTGGCGGTGGCGTCCACCGCGCAGGCTGAGAATTTCCGCATCGTGCAGTCTCCTGCGCAGAAGCTGGATATCTGGATTGATAACATCAAAGACAACACCCCACAGAGCTGGTGTAAGTCAGAGATTGCGCTGCGTATCGTGGCGAATGGCAACAAAGACGTTTCGGTTCTGGAGAACTTTGTCCCGCGTCTGGGCTCGCTGCTGGAACACCAGTGCAGCAAAGTCAGTAAACTGAGCTGGACGCTGAACGATCCGTCCGGGACGACGCTGGCGCAGGGGACAGCAGGCAAAGCGCAGGACTGGGCGCTGGTGGTAAAACAGCAGCAGACTGCGCCAGTGAGTACTCCGGCCAGCGGTGCGTTGCTGCAGCCGGATCAGAACGCGGAAACCCACACGGTTGCTGCCGATCGCACGCCGTGGCAGGAATTTACCCTTCAGGACGGCTGCCATCTGCGTACCTTCTGGGAAGGGGGCTCGTCTGCTCCGGCGCTCTTTATTCCGGATTCAGACACCACCCGCTGCGGAAACGGGAGCTGGCTGAGTGGTCACACGGTTATCTCCCAGTCCCGTAATGGTGGACAAAAAGAGATACCGGTGACCTACATTCACGGCTTCCCGGTCATGGGACTGAATCAAAGTGCCGACCCGGAAAACGCGCTGATCACCTCCGTCAACAAAGAGCGCATGGTTTTCAGCACCTCCAACAGCGACCAGAGCTGGATGATCCTGCCTTACGACAGCAGCCTCAACGGCTGGAAAAGCAACGGCACGGTGGCCGTGGAGATTTCACGTGAGACCGCCAGCGACGATGCAAAACTGCAGGCGCGTATCGCCGCGGTGAAAAAAATCTGGGGCGCCTGGGTTACCCCTGGCACAACGCTCAATATCGTCCTGATTGACACCCTGCGCCCTCAGCTGCGCGATCCGGCAGTCGGCGCCTGGCGCGCGGCAAACTAAGGAATGGCTATGAATACGCTCTATCAACACCTGGCGGGTGAATCGCTGAGTGACGCGCTGGTGCGTCTTGAAGCTGAGATCAAAGCCCGTCCGGCCGATGCCGATCTCCGCGCCGCGTTTGTGCAGTTTTTGACCCTCAGTGGTAACTGGACGCGTGCCCTGACTCAGCTGAAAAGCTGGCTGGCACTTAAGCCCCAGGCTAAACCAACCGTTACCCTGCTGGAGCAGTCCATCCAGGGCGAGCTGCAGCGCGCGCAGGTGATGGCGGGGCAGGCTCGTCCTGCCATGCCTGAAACGCAGTGGCCGTGGCTTACCACGCTTGCCGCCGCGCTTAATGACGCGGGAGAGCGTGCTCAGGCGCTGCGTCTGGAAGCCCTTGAGCAGGCGCAGGCAACGGCGGGTCAAATCACCCTTGAGAATGACGAGACGCAGGCATTCGCATGGCTGATGGACGGCGATGCTCGTCTGGGGCCCGTGTGTGAAACCATCGTCAACGGCCGTTATTTCTGGCTGCCGTTTAACGCCATCGCCGAGATCCGTTTCCAGGCCCCTGCCAGCGTGACTGACCTGGTGTGGCGTCATGCGCTGGTGCGCCTGACGGACGGTACCGAACAGGTTTGCCAGATCCCGGCGCGCTATCCTTTCGCACCGGATGCGTCTGACGCGGTTAAGCTCGCGCGCACCACCGAATGGCTGCCGCTCGACAATGACGGCACGCTGTATGAAGGCATGGGGCAGAAAGCCTGGCTTAGCGAGCAAAGCGAAAGCCCATTGCTGTCGTTGAACCTGGTGACGTTTGCTGCGGATGGAGCCCATGAGTAATCCCGCTGGCGAAGGCGATCTGCTGCGCAGCGGCTGGCAAGCCCGCAGCAAGCAGGAGAAGGTGGGGGCGCGCGATAAAATGCAGCCCTCGCTGCTGGATCGCCTCACCGATAACGATCCGGAAAAAAAACGCGAGTCCGCCAACAGTAATCTGATTACCCACGCCGCCCTGCGCCGCAACGTGCTGCGGGATCTGCAGTGGTTGTTTAACACCATCAACCATGACGCATCCGGTGACCTGAGCGCGTTGCCGCATGTGAACCGCTCGGTGGTTAATTTTGGCGTCGCGCCGCTGGCCGGGAAAAGAATGTCAGACATTGAATGGCACGACATTCAGCGCAAGCTTACCGAGGCCATCATTAACTTTGAACCGCGTATTTTGCCGCAGGGACTGCAGGTCCGCTGCGTGTCAGACACCTCGTCACTGGATCTGCACAACGTGTTGTCCATTGAGATAAAAGGGCGTCTGTGGTGTGTGCCGTACCCGCTGGAGTTTCTGTTTCGCACCGATGTCGATCTGGAAAACGGCCATTTTGAACTGAAAGATGCGGGGTGATCATGGAAAGTAAACTGCTCGAATATTACAACCGTGAACTGGCCTATCTGCGTGAAATGGGCGCTGAATTTGCCGAGCGCTATCCCAAAGTTGCGGGTCGACTGGGCATGCGCGGCATCGAAGTGGCGGACCCGTATACAGAACGCCTGATGGAGGGGTTCGCGTTCCTGACCTCCCGCGTGCAAATGAAAATGGATGCGGAGTTCCCCCGCTTCTCCCAGCGTTTGCTGGAAATGATTGCGCCAAACTATCTCGCGCCAACCCCCTCAATGGCGATTGCTGAAATCCAGCCCGACAGCACGCGTGGCGATCTGAGCAACGGTTTTAAGGTGCCGCGCGGCACCATGATGGACAGCCTGGCGCTGAAAAAGACCGGGGTCACCTGCAGCTACACCACGGCGCATGAAGTTAATCTGCTGCCGCTGAAAATCGATAAGGTCGAGCTGGGCGGTGTACCTGCCGATCTGCCGCTGGCGCAGCTGGGCCTGAGCCAGCGGGGGATCAACAGCGCGTTACGGATCCGCATTGCCTGCGATGGCCCGCAGCATCTTGGGCATCTGGATTTTGACCGTCTGGAGTTTTTCCTTAGCGGCCCGGATATTGAAGCGCTCAAGCTGCTTGAGCTGGTCATGGAGCACCACGCCGGGATTGTCTGCCAGACCGTCAGCAAGCACCCGCAGCGACAGCTGCTCTCTGCGGATGCCTTGCGACAGGAAGGGTTTGAGCCGGACCAGGCGCTGCTTCCGGACGACCTGCGCAACTTTGACGGCTATCGTCTGCTGCAGGAATACTTTGCGTTTCCGGCACGGTTCCGCTTTATCAGCCTCAGCGGTCTGGGCAAGCTTATCCAGCGCTGTGAAAATGAAAAAGCGTTCGATATTTTCATCCTGCTGGATAAAAGCGATGAGCAGCTGGAGCGGGTGGTTGATGCCAGCCATCTGGCGATGCATTGCACGCCGGTGATCAACCTTTTCCCGAAAGTGGCGGCGCGGCAGAAGCTGAGCGAGAGCCAGCATGAATATCATCTGGTGGTGGATAACATCCGTCCCCTGGATTATGAAATTTATGCGGTAAACAAAATCTTCGGCAGTGCCGACGGCCAGCGTGACGACCAGACGTTTCGTCCTTTCTGGAGCACCTGGAGCGGTGATGCGGGCAACTATGGCGCCTATTTTTCCCTGCGCCGCGAGCAGCGAGTGCTCTCTGAACATGCCCTGCGCTACGGCACCCGTACCGGTTATATCGGCTCCGAAGTCTTTGTTTCGCTGGTGGATGAACAGCATGCACCCTGGCAGGAAAATCTGCGCTATATCTCCGCGGAAGTATTGTGCACCAGCCGCGACCTGCCGCTGATGCTTCAGCAGGAGCTCGGACAGTTCATCATGGCCGATTCCATGCCGGTGAAATCCCTGACCCTGCGAAAAGGCCCAACGCCGCCGCGTCCGGCTCTGGCCGAAGGGTTTAGCACCTGGCGATTGATCAGCCAGCTGCAGATGAACTATCTCAGCCTGATGGACAGCGAAAACGAAGAGGGTGCCGCCGCCCTGCGTCAGCTGTTAGGGCTGTATGCTAACCTGGCGGAGACGCCGGTTGCGCGTCAGGTTGAGGGCGTTCGCCACTGCGTGCTGGAGCCGGTTCACCGTCGCGTCCCGGAGCCGGGTCCGGTGGTCTTTGCGCGCGGGATCGGCATTACTCTGACGGTAGATGAGCGTGCGTTTTCCGGCGCCAGCCCCTGGCTTTTCGGCAGCGTGCTGGAACGCCTGTTTGCCCGTCTGGTGTCCATCAACAGCTTTACTGAATTCACGCTGAAGAGTCAGCAGCGCGGTGAGATTGGCTACTGGGCACCGCGCATGGGGAAAAGGGCACTACTATGAGCGAAGTCGCCTCCGCGCCGCTGCGTGTCCATCGCTTGACGCCGTTGCCGGACGCTTTCTGGCGCGGCATTCGAGAGACGCCGTGGCGCTACGATCTGTTCCAGCTATTAAGACGCATTGATGCCCAGGGCGGTGAACGTTATCCGCTGGGGCGCGCGCCGCTGCCGAAATTTGAGCCGTTACGTATCGGTCAGCAGCCATCGATGAGCTTTGCGCCGTCGACCCTCGCGCAGGTGCGCCAGCGTGAAGAGAACGGGCTGCACGAGGTGTCTATCCTCAGCTTCGGTCTGTTTGGTCCAAATGGCCCGCTGCCTGTCCATATGACAGAGTACGCCCGGGAGCGTATTCATCATCATCAGGACACCAGCCTGAGCGCGTTTGCCGATCTGTTCCATCATCGCCTGACGCTGTTGTTTTACCGTGCCTGGGCTGATGCGCAGCCCGCCGTCTCTCTTGACCGCGCGGACAACAAACGCTTTGAGGGGTACCTGGCATCCTTGATCGGCATGGGCCAGCCGGGGCAGATGACCAAAGGCAGCCTGAGCGCACATGCCCGTTTTACTCATGCCGGACACCTGACCCGTCACGCCCGGGATCCGGAAGGGCTGGAGAAGATCCTGCGCAACTATTTTAACGCCCCGGTAAAACTGGTCACGAACGTGGCGCAGTGGATGCCGCTTTCGCCGCGGGAACAGGCGCAGTTGGGTGAAGGGCGTCGTCTGCCGCGGATGGGAGAATCCGCTTTTCTCGGCGTTGCGGTGCGCGACGTGCAGCACAAGTTTCGTATCGAAATCGGCCCACTGAGCGCGGACGAGTACAACCGCTTCCTGCCAGGCGAAGCGTGGGTCACTGAACTGCGCGACTGGGTACGCCAGTACGCAGGGGTAGAATTTGAATGGGAAACTCGGGTTATTCTGCGCGCCGACGCGGTGCAGGGTGCCTCGCTCGGTAGCGCCGGGCGGTTAGGTTACAACACCTGGCTGGGCCTTCAGCCTCAGCCTGTCCCACGTGGCGATCTGGTGTATCGCGCAGAGCGATAATTTTTCTAACGCATTGTTATCAACGGAACCGAACATGTCAGAAATCAGCCGTGCCGTGCTTTTCGGCAAACTGGATACGCTGTTATTTACCTCACTGGAAAGCGCCACCGCGTTCTGCAAGCTGCGCGGCAACCCCTATGTTGAGCTGGTGCACTGGCTGCATCAGCTGATGCAGCAGCAGGATGGCGATCTGCAACAGGTGATTCGTCATTTTGCCCTCGATGAACAGCAGCTGACGCGCGATATCGTGGCCGCACTGGATGCGCTGCCACGTGGCGCGAGTTCTGTTTCCGATCTGTCAGAACATATCGACAGCGCCGTGGAGCGCGCGTGGGTGTTTGGCTCGCTGAAGTATGGCGTCAGCCGTATTCGCGGCGGGCATTTACTGATTGGCATCCTGAAAACCTGGAATCTGGCTAACGTGCTGAAAAGCATCTCGGCGCAGTTCACCCGCCTTAACGTCGACGTGCTGATCGAGCAGTTTGATGCGATTTGCGCTCAGAGCAAAGAGACGCAGCAGGCGGCCGCTGCCGCGGATACGCCAGCCGGTACGGTGCCTGCCGCACAAGGGACGCTGGCCCAGTATGGTCAGGACCTGACCGCGCGCGCCCGTGAAGGGAAGATTGACCCGGTTGTCGGGCGCGATGAAGAGATCCGCCAGATGGTCGATATTCTGATGCGCCGTCGCCAGAATAACCCGCTGCTGACCGGGGAAGCTGGCGTTGGCAAAACGGCGGTGGTGGAAGGGCTGGCGCTGCGTATCGCCGAAGGCGACGTGCCGGCACCGCTGCAGAATATTCAGCTTTGGCTGCTGGATATCGGCATGCTGCAGGCCGGCGCAGGCATGAAAGGCGAGTTCGAAGCGCGTCTGCAGGCCCTGATTAATGAAGTGCAGTCCAGCGCTACGCCAGTCATTCTGTTTATCGATGAGATCCACACCCTGATTGGCGCTGGCGGCCAGCAGGGTACCGGTGATGCCGCTAACCTGTTAAAGCCGGCTCTGGCGCGCGGGCAACTGCGCACCATCGGGGCCACCACGTGGGCGGAATACAAAAAATACATCGAGAAAGACCCGGCGCTGACCCGTCGTTTCCAGACGGTACAGGTTCACGAGCCGGACGAAGCCAAAGCCATTCTGATGCTGCGCAGCACCGTGTCACCGCTGGAGACGCATCACCAGGTACTGCTTCTCGACGAAGCGGTCAGCGCAGCGGTCAAGCTGTCACATCGTTATATTCCGGCGCGTCAGTTGCCGGATAAAGCCGTTGCGCTGCTTGATACTGCCTGTGCCCGCGTGGCGGTCAGCCAGAGCGCGCCACCGGCACAGCTGGAAGATTGCCTGCGCCATCTCGCGGCCCTGGATGTGGAGATCGAGATTGCCGGACGCGAAGCGCGCGTGGGAGCCGGCGATCCGGAGCGCGTCGCAGCCTTGACCACCGAGCGCGATACATACGAAACAAAGCGCGAAGCCCTGACCCAGCGCTGGGAAGAGGAACGTGCTCTTGTGACTGAAATCATCCGCCTGCGTGCCGCGCTGTTTGCCGCGGGTGATGACGAGACCGGCGAACTGCGCAGCGCGCTTAACGCGCAGCAGCAGGCGCTCAACGCTTTACAGGGCGACGAGCCGCTGCTGTTTGCGGCGGTGGATGAAAACGTGGTGGCGGCGGTGGTCTCTGACTGGACCGGCATCCCGCTGGGCCGGATGGTGAAAAACGAGATTGATGCGGTGCTCAACCTGGCTGATACCCTCAACCAGCGCGTCATCGGCCAGCGTCACGGCCTGGATCTCATTGCCCGTCGCGTGAAAACCTCGCGGGCAAAACTCGACGATCCGAACAAACCTGTTGGCGTATTTATGCTCTGTGGCCCGTCCGGCGTGGGGAAAACGGAAACCGCACTGGCGTTGGCGGAGTCGCTTTATGGTGGTGAGCAGAACGTTATCACCATCAACATGAGTGAATTCCAGGAAGCCCACACCGTTTCGACCTTAAAAGGTGCGCCTCCAGGATACGTGGGTTATGGTGAAGGCGGGGTGTTAACCGAGGCCGTTCGCCGTCGCCCGTACAGCGTGGTCTTGCTGGACGAAATTGAAAAAGCGCACCCGGATGTACATGAAATCTTCTTCCAGGTCTTCGATAAAGGCTGGATGGAAGATGGCGAGGGCCGCCATGTTGATTTCCGTAACACCATCATTATTCTGACGTCCAACGTCGGCACCGATCTGATCAGCGCCATGTGTGCCGATCCGGAACTGATGCCTGAGCCAGAGGCGTTAAGCGGCGCGTTGCGTCAGCCGCTGCTGGAGGTCTTCCCGCCGGCGCTGCTGGGCCGTCTGCTGGTGGTGCCGTATTATCCACTGAGCGACGAGATGCTGGGGCAGATTGTCCGCCTGCAGCTCAAACGCATTCAGCGTCGTCTGCAAGAGAATCACAATATTATTTCCGAGTTTGATGACAGCGTGGTGGAACAAATTGTTCAGCGCTGTACCGAGGTGGAGTCTGGCGGCCGCATGGTGGACGCTATTCTGACAAACACCTTGCTGCCTCAGATGAGCCAGATATTACTTACCGCCAGCCGCAGCGATGAGCAGTACCGACGTCTGCACGTCACCTGTGAGCAGGGCGAGTTTCACTGTCAGTTTGCCGCGTAATAATCATCAAGAGAACTGTAAAAGATGACGGATAATGATAACAATCGGACTGTCCCAAACGCGCTCCCGGTCGGGTATCGCTTCAACGAGTTTGAAATTAAAGAGGTGATCGGCGGCGGCGGGTTCGGCATCGTCTATCGCGCGTGGGATCATCAGCTCGAACGCACTATCGCTATCAAAGAATTCATGCCTGCCTCGCTCGCCGTGCGCGGCGACGATATGACGCTGGTACTGCGCAGCGAACGTTTTGGCAAAGCGTTTTCCGCCGGCCTGAACAGCTTCATTCAGGAAGCCCGCCTGCTGGCGCGCTTCAACCACCCGAACCTGCTTCACGTGCTGCGTTTCTGGGTGCAAAACGATACGGCCTATATGGGAACGCTGTTCTATAGCGGTACCACGCTCTCCCGCCTGCGCGAACAAAAACCGGAGCTGATTAACGAAGCCTGGATCCGTCGTATGCTGCCCATGCTGTTCGGTGCCATTAAGACAATTCATGACGAAGGCTATCTGCACCGCGACATCTCTCTGGATAACATCCAGATTCAGGACAACGGCCTGCCGGTTCTGCTCGATTTCGGCTCAGCGCGCCGCACCATTGGTAATCTCTCTGACGAGACGGAAACCATGCTGCGCCCGGGCTTTGCGCCAATCGAGCAGTACACTGACGACAACGAAAGCGAGCAGGGCCCGTGGACGGATATTTATGCTCTCGGTGCCGTGCTGCGTACCCTGATTGTCGGCTCACCGCCGCCGGTCAGCGTGGTGCGCTCAATCCAGGACACCTGCAAACCGCTGGTGGAACTGCAGCCACAGGGCTATTCCCTCTCGCTGCTGCAGGCCATCGACCGGGCGCTGGCGTTGCACATGGAAGACCGACCGCAGTCCATCGATGAATTCGCGGCGCTGATTGAGATGCCGGTAGCGGGTATCGACGATGTACTGAGCGCGAAAAAACCGGGCACGATGCTGGTACCGGTAGAGGAAGAGGCACCGGCTTCTGCACTGGACTGGCACCGGTACAAAATCCCGGCAATGGTTGCTGCGGGCGTGCTGGTTGGCGTCGTCGCCGGAGCGATGCTGTTTAGCGGTGGCGACCATGATGCGCCAGAGCAGGCGGCGCAGGCCCCTGCTGAGACACGCCCCGTTGAAACCGCATCGAACGCGCCGGATGTGAAACCGGATACGGCGAAAGCCAGTGAACAGACTGCACCGACTGCGACAGCGCAACCGGCCACCCCGCCGGTGGATACCAGCCCGGTGGCACTGGTCTATATCCGTATTCTTGACGGTGAGACCCTGAAAGTGAACGGTGAGCCAAAAACACTGCGTCCGGCGAATAACGGTTATGCATCGCTCAAGCTACCTGCGGGAGAGGCCAGAATTGAACTCCAGGGCAACGGGAAAACGCGTACCCAGACGCTAGATATCGCGAAGCCTGGCACCTGGCTGGTGAATCCGTAAGTATGTAAAACAGGAATCCCTATGGAAGTGTACGACCTTAGGAGGCAGAGGCTTCATCCTAAAGAATTTGAAAAGATTGTCTCTCCTGTCTATGCAAGAGGCGATGTAGGGCGTGAGTTTGTTGTGGTGCGAGGTGCGTCAAATCCCTTTCACACAATCGATGGTCTAACGTTACGACATCGCTTCGAATTTAACCCTAACGCGGGTTTTGATCCTTTATATGCGCAAAATCTAAACAAGATTGAGCGATTAATTGATTCGGGGGAAGTTGTTCTGATCGACCAGCGTCAACGAACAAAAGTAAACTATCCTTTTTTCATTTCTGAATCAGGAGAATTATTTTGTGTCGATGAGGCTATATATAATCCTGCTTTTATAAATTACATCATAGAACGTTACCGTAGTAACGTTGCCCTGTTTGGAAAACCTTCCCCAACACGGGATGCGTTTACTCCCACCACTGACCACTATGGGCCGGGTTACTGGAAGACAGTTGATAATGATTATCATGGAACGAAAAACGTCCTAATTATGGCGATAAATCGGCTGACAAGCATGGGAGATGAGGGGCGGGTTTTCGGTTCGGATGGTAAAGATTACATGAATACGTCACGTGACAAAATTCAACAGTGGACAGCTTTACCTGCAACTCTGGATGGCGAGTCTCGCGCCTTCATATCTGCAAAGTCTGTGATTAGGCGATACGGAGAAGAACGCTCAATTTATCAGAAGTATCAGGAAAGCGACGATGCTTGGGCGGTCAGTGGTAAATCATGGCAATGGATACCTGGAGTCAGAGAAGAGGATTATGAATTTAAAAAGTAAATTATGGTTTTTCTGGGGAAGTATGGATGTTCTCGCCATCTTGCTTTACTCCATACACTCATTTCGGAAAGACAGAATTCCGTTTATTTCAGATATTGTAGCCTTTAGTGGCTTGTCAAATACCGTATCCGGAGGAGGGTATGGTGTTCTGGTAACGCTGTTCTTTACTTTAGATATGCTCCTTTTATTTTCTCTATTTATATCATCATGGCTCTTCTTTAAAAGAAAAATTTATTCTGTCAAATTTGCGCTTATTCAGGAAGTCTTTCGTCTTATTTCTTTCCGTTGTTCAATTTCGTTATTTCCACTGTTAGTAAGTTTGTTTGGAGTATCAAGTATCTGGGTGAATATAGGCTTGTTTTTAGTATCTGAGGCTATAAAAATTTACACTCTCATATTTGTAATGAGGAAAAGCAAAGCTTAACGAAAGTTTAGATTACTTTTTCATCCATGAAAAATAGCATGCCATGAAAAACCAGTTTGGATCAAAACAGAGTTCATCATGGCAGATTCACTACCACCCTCTCTTGTCTAGCATAAGCCATATGGAATAAAGTTATGCTCAACCGAATTACCGTTCAGCTCCCGGTGGAGGGGCTTCTGTTCTGGAAACTGACGGGCCGCGAGGCGATGTCCGAGTCGTTCGCCCTGACGCTGACCCTGCTTGGCACGGATGCGCGCATTGACCGCAGCAAACTGCTGGGTCAGCCGGTCACGGTGACCATCCCGACGCAGAGCCTGCTGACGCCCCGCTATATCAATGGAAAAATCACCCGCGTGGCGGTGAGTGCCGTCGAGCTGACGGGTACCCGCTATGCGGTGTACCAGCTGACGGTGGAGCCGGACCTGTGGCCGATGAAGCGCGACCGTAATCTGCGTATCTTCCAGGGGCAGACGGTGCCGCAGATTGTGAAAACCCTGCTGGCTGAACATCAGGTTAACGTGGAGGATAAGCTCACCGGCAGCTACCGGGTGTGGGACTACTGCGTGCAGTATCAGGAGTCGAGCCTGGACTTTATCAGCCGTCTGATGGAGCTGGAGGGGATTGCGTATCACTTCAGCCACGAGGCGGACAAGCACACGCTGGTGCTCACCGACGCCGCCACGCAGCACCAGCCGTTCAGCGGCTACGAAGTCATTCCTTACCACCAGACGCCGTCAGGCGGCAGTACGGACGAAGAGGGTATCAGCCAGTGGGCGCTGGAGGACAGCGTCACCCCGGGGATTTACAGCCTCGATGACTACGACTTCCGCAAGCCGAACGCGTGGCTGTTCCAGGCGCAGCAGAACCCGGCGTCACCGAAACCGGGCAGTATCGACGTGTACGACTGGCCGGGACGGTTTGTTGAGACCGGGCATGCGGAGTTCT
Source organism: Enterobacter ludwigii (assembly GCF_001750725.1). Taxonomy (NCBI): domain Bacteria; kingdom Pseudomonadati; phylum Pseudomonadota; class Gammaproteobacteria; order Enterobacterales; family Enterobacteriaceae; genus Enterobacter; species Enterobacter ludwigii. Next base: position 1,936,721 of record NZ_CP017279.1, on the reverse strand, counting down.
ACGCCCGTATCCGTCAGGAGCGCTGGCAGGTGGAGCACCAGCAGATTCAGGCGACGGCCACGGCCGCGGGTATTGCACCGGGACACATCTTCACCCTGACTAACGCCCCGTTCTTCAGTGATAACGGTGACTATCTGGTCACGGCGGCGGGTTACCATTTCGAGGAGAACCGCTACGCGAGCGGCGAGGGTGAAACCCTTCACCGCACTGATTTCGCGGTCATCCCGGCGTCGGTGTCATACCGTCCGGCGCAGAGCACGGCGTGGCCGCGCACCTACGGCCCGCAGACGGCAAAGGTTGTGGGACCAAATGGGGAGAGTATCTGGACGGACAAATATGGCCGCGTGAAGGTGAAATTCCACTGGGACCGTCTGGCGAAGGGGGATGACACCAGCTCCTGCTGGGTGCGCGTGTCGAGCGCCTGGGCGGGTCAGGGGTACGGCGGAGTGCAAATCCCGCGAGTCGGCGATGAGGTGGTGGTGGACTTTATCAACGGTGACCCGGACCGTCCGATTATCACCGGGCGGGTGTATAACGAAGCAAGCATGCCGCCGTGGGCGCTGCCGGCGGCGGCCACGCAGATGGGTTTTATGAGCCGCACGAAGGATGGCTCCGTGGATAATGCCAATGCCCTGCGCTTTGAGGACAAGGCGGGCGCAGAGCAGGTGTGGATCCAGGCCGAGCGCAATCTGGATATTAACGTCAAAAATGACGAGTCTCACTCTACCGAAAAAAATCGTACCCAGTTTGTTGGTGAAGATGAAACATTACGGGTAGCGAAAAACCAGAAATCAGGGATTAAAGGCGATGTGGTATGCCTGACGGGGAACAGTCGAAACGATAAAGTTGTTAATAATTTTATACTTTCCGCAGGTAATACGCTGAGACTGGAATGTGGTGAAAGCGCCATCGAGCTATCAAAAGACGGTAGCGTTCATATCATTGGTAATAACTTTAACTTTACTGCAAAACAGAACGCACAAATTAATACGCTTTCCGGCGAATTGCATTTGAACCCTGATGACGGACGAAATGTCATCGATCCGCCTGGTGCATCCCTTCAGGGTGAAATCCAACAGGAAGTGGATAGTTTTTTTGTTATTAATGGCAACAAGTAAGAGTAACCCGAATGGCTGATTATATTCTTCAGGAAGCAACACTCGCCTTACCCGATGTATTTAAAGACAGAACCATGAATTTATTCACCATGAGTGATAACGGAGCTAGCGAGTTTACTTTTGTTGTTTCTCGTGCGACGGCAAAAAACGAAGATAAAGTCCATGATGCGGCTACCCGACTGGCGCGTGAACTGGAAATTACAGTGCCCGACTTTCTTCTTGAATCCTCTCAGATGACTTCTGTTGATGGTCATCCGGCGGTAGAGCTTTTTTATCAGTTTAAAAATGATAACTCGGTCATTTTTCAGAAGCAGACGGTGATTTTACTCGCTGACCATCCTGGCGGGCAAAAGATGGTGTGTTACATCGGTACATGCCCGGGCGAATTTAGCGATTATTATCATAATCAATACCAGGAAATTATCCGTAGTATTAAGTTTCACAAACCTGCTCAAACGGATCCCAAAGAAATGCTCGCTGCCGACAGCCAGGGGCCTTTTTTTGCGCTTGATAGTGAGAGTAAAGTTCTCCGTGTCTTTGAAAACATTCAGGAACTTTATGGACATCTTTCGCTTCAGCGGGCGAAAGAGGGGCAATATTTGCTTTATGAAAAAAAAGGTAAACCACTCAGTATTGCACCCGTTCCGGACAGCCAACCCCTTCGTTATGCGCTCTGGACGACTTCCTCAGACAAATCACATCACTTGCTTTCACAACTTTCCGTATGCCGCCAGGTCTCTGGTTCTGACCAACTTAATACACCCGATCGGATACGTGGGTATCTGATGGCACAGCGAGCCGAATAGTTATGTCAGAATGTCTGGCCGCACGCGTAGATGATGAGATTGCTCATACAGCCTCAAAAGGCTGGATGATCGCAGGATTGGTGGGTGGGGCAATTCTGGGCGCTGCTGCCGTTGTCGTCACCGGAGGGACCGCGCTGGTTGCTGTTTCTGCCGTTGCGGCTGGGGCATGTGCTGCGGGTGGGCTGGGTGAACTCCTCGGCAGTATGTCATGGGCACCGCGTCACACGACAGGTACGCTGAAAGAAGGTTCACCCAATGTCTTTATCAACAGCCGAAAGGCGATCCGCGCACATCTATCAGCCGGAGAGTGTGATGAGCACAGCGGCAGCCTGCAACGGGTCGCGGAAGGTTCGATAAAAGTTTACATCAACAACTTCCCCGCCTCTCGCACAGGCGATAAATTGACATGCAGCGCTGAGATTAGTCAGGGATCGCGTAATGTTATTATCGGCGGAAGCAAGGTCCAGACCGATGAAATAAGTCCTGAAATCCCGGAATGGGTGAACTGGACGATGCTCGCCGTTGGTGCCGGAGCCATGGCGGTGCTCGCCAGTCCTGCTATCGCACTTCTGAGTACCCTCGGGGCGATGGGTGGTGGAACGGTTGGTAGCTACGCAGGTGGGATGCTGTTTGGCGAAGGTAGCGACGGTCAGAAATGGGGGATGCTGATCGGCTCGGTCATCGGCGGCGGGGCTGGCATGAAAGGCGGGGCGCGGTTTGATGCGTGGCGAGCTGGTAAAATACCGGTAGTTAAACCTGTTGAAGCAAATCCGTTAGGTGCTACAGCTTTAAATAAACCGAAAATGAGTTTATCCGAGGCTGTAGGTAAAAACCTCGCTAATACTTGGGTAACAAAGGGAAGACTACTTGCTGAACAAGGGGATAAGCGACTCTCCTCCCTGCTAACCGATGATGAAGTAGGGGCTCTTTACGGTTATACTACGAATGAAGGTTATCCAATGGTTAACAATGCTCTTAGAGGCCAAACTGAACTGACACCAGAAATTCAGGCTTTTGCGGATCATGCTACTAACGCTCTTGATAAGCTTCCTTCCTATGAGGGGATAACATACCGAGGGGCGACATTACCTGAAAACGTACTAATGGAAAACCAAGTTGGTCGTGTTGTTTCTGATCCTGCATTTATGAGCACCGATCAGAAAGTTCCTTTTTCCGGAGATACCACAATCAAGATTAATGGGAAGACGGGTAAGCCTATTGATTTTCTCTCCGAATACAAAGGAACGGAAACGGAAGTGCTTTTCAAGCCAGGCACCAAATTTGAAGTTATTGAGCGCGTTGATTCGGGTGGCAAAACCGCGCTTACGTATAAGGAATTATAATGATCGATCTGCACTCTGATTTAAATACGTTACTAAAGTATGTGGATAAATATCGACAGTACTTACCCGTTAGCAGTCCTTCAGTCCAGAGGAGGATGCAATATACGTATGATGATAAACCCTTAGAATCATCCTCAACTACTGATGAACAAAAACAATGGGATTTAACACCATCGTGTAGTCTCTCACTAGCGGAATCAAGGGATCGCGCGATTGGTGCCCTTATTGGCCTCGCTGTTGGAGATGCCGTAGGCACTACGCTCGAATTTTTACCGCGTGACAGAGCATACGTCAAAGATATGACAGGAGGTGGGCCATTTCGACTTCGCGCAGGCGAATGGACGGATGACACATCCATGGCATTATGTCTTGCGGAAACGCTTCTTGAGAAAGGTGATGCTGATACTATATGCTTCAGGAATAAGCTTCTGGAATGGTATCAGCATGGTTATAACAGTTCAAATGGCATCTGTTTTGATATAGGTAATACAACTCGCTTTGCTTTAGAACAATATTTAACTGTTGGTCCTGGGTGGAGCGGTAATACTTCGCCAGAAACTGCAGGTAATGCTTCTATTATCAGACAAGCCCCTGTCTCAATTTTTTTTAGAAAGTCATTAAGCAAAGCGTTTTATGAGGCTAAAAAACAGAGCATCGCCACGCACGGTGCCGCGGAAGCAATAAATAGCACACAGTATTTAAGTTATTTACTTGTACATATGATTAATGGCAGCAATAAAGATTTTGTTTTTGCTCCACACGTCATGCCGCTTCAGCCACGTGTAATGATTATCAACGCGGGTGAATATAAGCAAAAAACTCGCGATCAGATTCGTTCAAGTGGTTATGTCATCGATACGCTTGAGGCCGCGATGTGGTCCGTATGGAATACGGATAATTTCAGAGATGCTATTCTGTTGGCCGCCAATCTTGCCGATGATGCTGACAGCGTTGCGGCGACGGCGGGGCAAATCGCGGGTGCGCTGTATGGTTATTCCGGTATCCCACAGGAGTGGAAAGACAAATTGGTACAACACGAACGTATCGCCAGAATGGCAGGTGAATTATTCGACAGGGCTCCTGAAGATACTTTTTTGTAATTGTTTTCATATTTGGATAGTGAGGGTTTGAGCTGGTCATAACTTCCACTCAGGCAGATGGCGGAATTAATGGTTATTGCTGAGTGTGTTGCCCTTTTGAAAAAAGATTAAAGAGGATAAATGGGAAATATTGTAATGCATTGGTTTTTATTTATTTTCTTTATGATTTGGACACTAGCGCTTATCTGGAATGGGAAAGATTTTTTTAACAAGAAAAAGTGGCTCCTGGCGGGGATGATGTTGGTTCTGGTGTTAGTAGCCACAGTTGTCATTGGCTTTACGTTTAAATGGCTTTCTCAGTCGATGTCATTGTTTTCCATCGCAACGGCCAAACAATATTCGATCATTTTTTCTATGTCTTTTCTGTGCGTATGGGGTTTAAAGGTCACAGTTGTGCTCCTCTGTACTGTTTTCTCGGGGATTCTGAGGGGGCACAAAAGCTACAATGTGGAAAATTATGAAAAAATATCGTCTATATCACGCATCGTCGCACCTGGCTTACTTATCGTTGCTAAAAGCTTAATTTCCCTCGGAAGCTTCCTTATGTTTTCGGGTCTTTGGCTAAAGTAAGCACAATGATTAAGGTTGCATAACGGATACCCTAGTTTCTACTGTTACCGCAACCGCGTCTCCGCTTTGCGTCATGCCCTTGACCCGACCCGATACGGATGCGTGCATCGACCACAGCAGGCAGCTCGGTTAACTGGTTACGGTGATCATCCTCACGCAACCCGCCATGGCGCCAATTGTTAGTGTGTGACTGTCATAGTCGGGCGAGCGAATAAGGAGCATCGGATTCAATGAAGTTTCTCGGGTTTATTATTTTTTCATTGGTCGCTCTTACCTATATCTGGAATGGCAAAGATAATTTTAACAAAAAAGAATGGGTGGTTTTTTTCGTAAAATTATCTTTTATATTAGTCGGCACTTTTATTCTGGTTTTCGTGTTGATCGGATTGCGGGAAATTTTCCCCTCGATGACAAAAGAAGATGGTGAGTTGGTACTAATCGTTATTCCACCTTCGTTTGTCACACTATTATTGGCTAAGTTTTTCGTCATTATGCTTTGCACAATATTTGAAACTATAATGCGTTTTCATCAGCGATATAACACGGAGCAAAATTATTCGATTTTGTCATCGCTGGCAAACAGATATAGCCCTGGATTGATTTTGCTGGCGAAATGCCTGGCATCATTTGGATGCATTCTTATATTCTATGGTATCTGGTTAGCCTCCGCGGCCTAAGTGAAGAGACATTATAAACACTTAGAACAACTATCCGTTTCCCATAGCCTCCGCTACCAGTAACGAAGACCTTGAGGCGAACGACTGGAAATGGCTGTACACCTCAACTGACAAGGAAATACTTCATTACCAGGTGATATTTCCCATGCGTGTTAAGCCAGCAGGTTTGACTCCACCACACATTACTGAAGTCGGCTTGACGAATGAGAGGGGGTTATCCATCTCCGGAGTAACACTGTGGACGTGCTGGGAAAATTTCATCGCTGCGGAAGAGATGTGTGCTTTATACCAATGCTTTGTTTTTAGCATAGGGAAAGTATGGTGCCATGCGTAGAGTGTATTTTTAATTTGTTAATTAAGTGTTATATATTAAATGATAGGTTCCTCGACGATTTCCCCCCTAGGTGATTTTTCATCTGTCTGGTTACATGTAATAGTAAATGACTTTTTTCATTTATCCGTTTTTTTATTATCTTCTCCAGCATAAAACCATTACGGAATAAAGATTATGCTCAACCGAATTACCGTTCAGCTCCCGGTGGAGGGGCTTCTGTTCTGGAAACTCACAGGTCGCGAGGCGATGTCCGAGTCGTTCGCCCTGACGCTGACCCTGCTTGGCACGGATGCGCGCATTGACCGCAGCAAACTGCTGGGTCAGCCGGTCACGGTGACCATCCCGACGCAGAGCCTGCTGACGCCCCGCTATATCAATGGAAAAATCACCCGCGTGGCGGTGAGTGCCGTCGAGCTGACGGGCACCCGTTATGCGGTGTATCAGCTGACGGTGGAGCCGGACCTGTGGCCGATGAAGCGCGACCGTAACCTGCGTATCTTCCAGGGTCAGACGGTGCCGCAGATTGTGAAAACCCTGCTGGCTGAACATCAGGTCAACGTGGAGGATAAGCTCACCGGCAGCTACCGGGTGTGGGACTACTGCGTGCAGTATCAGGAGTCGAGCCTGGACTTTATCAGCCGTCTGATGGAGCTGGAGGGGATTGCGTATCACTTCAGCCACGAGGCGGACAAGCACACGCTGGTGCTCACCGACGCCGCGACGCAGCATCAGCCGTTCAGTGGCTATGAGGTCATTCCTTACCACCAGACGCCGTCAGGCGGCAGTACGGACGAAGAGGGTATCAGCCAGTGGGCGCTGGAGGACAGCGTCACCCCGGGGATTTACAGCCTCGATGACTACGACTTCCGCAAGCCGAACGCGTGGCTGTTCCAGGCGCAGCAGAACCCGGCGTCACCGAAACCGGGCAGTATCGACGTGTACGACTGGCCGGGACGGTTTGTTGAGACCGGGCATGCGGAGTTCTACGCCCGTATCCGTCAGGAGCGCTGGCAGGTGGAGCACCAGCAGATTCAGGCGACGGCCACGGCCGCGGGTATTGCACCGGGACACACCTTCACCCTGACTAACGCCCCGTTCTTCAGTGATAACGGTGACTATCTGGTCACGGCGGCGGGTTACCATTTCGAGGAGAACCGCTACGCGAGCGGCGAGGGGGAAACCCTTCACCGCACTGATTTCGCGGTCATCCCGGCGTCGGTGTCATACCGTCCGGCGCAGAGTACGGCGTGGCCGCGCACCTACGGCCCGCAGACGGCAAAGGTTGTGGGACCAAATGGGGAGAGTATCTGGACGGACAAATATGGCCGCGTGAAGGTGAAATTCCACTGGGACCGTCTGGCGAAGGGGGATGACACCAGCTCCTGCTGGGTGCGTGTGTCGAGCGCCTGGGCGGGTCAGGGGTACGGCGGGGTGCAAATTCCGCGGGTCGGCGATGAGGTGGTGGTGGACTTTATCAACGGTGACCCGGACCGTCCGATTATCACCGGGCGGGTGTATAACGAAGCAAGCATGCCGCCGTGGGCGCTGCCGGCGGCGGCCACGCAGATGGGCTTTATGAGCCGCACGAAGGATGGCTCCGTGGATAATGCCAATGCCCTGCGCTTTGAGGACAAGGCGGGCGCAGAGCAGGTGTGGATCCAGGCTGAGCGTAACATGGACACCAGCATTAAGAACGATGAAACGCACAGCGTCGGTGGCGAGCGCAGCCATTATGTGAAGAAAAATGAACTGCATCGGGTGGAAGCGAATCAGATCCAGGCGGTGAAAGGCGGAACAGAGATCCTGACGGGCAAAGGCAAGCTGGATGCGGCGGTGGAGCAATATGTCATTGCTTCCGGTACGAAGCTACGGCTGGTCTCCGGTGAAAGCGCAATTGAGCTGAACGCTAACGGCAAGATTAACCTCATCGGCAAAGAGTTTAATTTCTTCGTTGAAGGGGATGGTCATATCACCACCGGCGGTAAGCTGCACCTGAATACGTCTGGCACACAACCGGGCACCACGGCGCCGGGTTCCGGGCATAAAGGGGATATTGATGCGGCAGTTCAGGAGAAATTTACGACTAAAGGTGAGTAAGGTCGTAGCAGTGCTTATTGCATTATTAACGACGGGAATGGCTGAGGGAAATTCAGAGAAAAAGGATCTCTGGGCGTTCATTTCACAAATGAGCGCCTCACTCAAAACGTTATCCGTTACGAGTCTAAATGACATGCCGTTGCATTTTAACTACATGAAAAATAATGCTTATATGAACTTCTACCATGCTGATGATTTCAAGCTTTTGGAGGGTACGAGCATTACTACCATTGATTTACGAGTAAGCAAAGAAAATGATGGCATGGCTCCATTATTGAATTTTTCACCATCAGGCCAGTGCATCACACTTCAAACCGTTAAAAAGCATTACCCACAACTGACGTTAACTGATTATCCCCGAGGCCGCTCGGAGAATGAAGTGACCAGTTATAAAGCACCAAAAGATATGAATGGACAAAAAGTGAGTTTCAGTTTCACCGTAAAAAAACCTGACTGTCTGAGCTCTGTTGTTATTAGCGCTGACTAAGAAAACAGCTTCCATGACTCGCGGTTTCCCACATCGGTGAGAAGCGTAATTTAGATTGAGAAAATGACGATTAACGTGAAAAAACAGACTCCGACATATCTTTTTTTTGTTCTGATGCTTACCTGTCTGTGCAGCAGTGCGGTATTGGCTCAAGTTATACCGCCCGTTCTGACAAATCACGATTTTTCTGTGCAGATAAAAAGCCAGCCTGTCGAATTGGGTGAAAGATGGACTCCTGACGTTGCGCGCAGAATTGACGTGCCAGTGGAAGGCAGTTTTACCGGTGAGGTTCCTTTTGACGGAGCTAACTATAAATTCTTCCAGCATCAAAAGTCTGGGTTAGACATTTTCAGTTCCAATCTCTGGTGGGATAAAGCGGAACGAAGCGTTGATGATTATATCGTGTCGCAGATCACGCTGACTGCTACAGATGTCGCAACGCCGCGTGGTGTCCATGTTGGTTCAACGAAAACGGACTTGAACACAGCATACGGTGACGGTCAGGTCGCAAAGGATGCCGGAGAACAATGGATTACCTATGAGTTGGGTAAAAAGGTCCTCTCTTTTGAGATCAAAGACAGTAAAATTGTTAAGATAACAATGAATTACGACAATGGAAATCCAGAGTAATTTATGAAAAGGAAATATCTGGCAGCCGTATTGCTCACCGCTTTCTTGGCAGATGCAGCTGAAACTGCAACTGCGCTAGAGTTATCACAATACAATAAGCTCAATACGGTCAGTCGCATCGTTAACGATAGCGAAGTGACAGACCTCCTCAGAAAGGCCCTGGGAAGCGATTACCAGACGTTTATCAACAATTTTGATGTATTTGGTGAACCGCATTCCACGGCTGACGGAGGATTGTTGATTGAAGGCTGGCTAAAAGATCTTTATCTGGAAAACGCCTCTGCTTTGGTTATCGAACCAGATGGCAAAATCTACGCTGCCTGGGTCATACCCGAGTCTGACGTTATTCATTATCAGTCTTCTGAACATCGCCAGGATATTAACGGCGATATTAAAAAATGGGCTGCAAGATTTGGCACACTGCATTTTGAAACGATAAGCCAATCTGGTCCCGCATTTGGCGGAGTATGGTCAGGCGAGTACGCGAACGACTCGACGTTAACTCTGCGGTTAGCTGAATCAGGTGGCCGTATCTCCGGATCTTATTGCTATATTTCTCAAAGAGGAAACCGCATTGATTGCCCGGAAGATGATGAGCGTAATCTTAGCGGTACGATCGCGGGCAATCGTGCCAATGTTGAGTTCAACTCATCGTTTGGCGGTATAGGCGGACGGGCTGTTCTGGAAATTAATGGGAGTGAAATGGAATGGCGTTTAGTTACTCCTCCTCAAAAAGGAAATTATTATGCTCCGCAGCGTTATACGTTACAGAAAGCTGCTTCGGCTCAGACAGTTGAAACCCGAAAACTCAATACTGAAAAGTTCGCTATTTCTCTGGTCAATAAATGCGGGCGTTTTACTAGTGAATGTGACCAGATGTATTATCTCGGCGTGCGCAAAAGTGATAATAGTACGATCTCCCTTAAGGGGAAAACGTTGCACGATCCTGCAGGTAAAATAATTGGCTCTACCTATAAGAATGGCGAGATCGCTTACACCGTGACTTACTCACCCGTGAAATTGGTCGTGAGCAAAGGCAACCATGTTTTAGTCGAACAATCAGGTCAATGGCTTAAAGAATAAAACAGCCAGCCCAAAGGCCAGCATGGATTGGCCCCTTTTATTTCTCACACTATTAATCATCCCGAGTTCACTTATGAAATACACCCTCCAGGAAGGTTCGTTTTCCCTTTTTCCTGCTGCCTGGCAGGATAACAGTATGAACATTATTCGCGACGACGAAAGCGGGTTGTCCGTGGTGGTCAGTCGCGGCGTTATTCCGGATGGTAGCGACTATGAGAAAGAGTTTCACCGCCAGTGGGAACTACTACGTCCGCAGATGGGCGAGATTGCCCAAAGCGCATTCCAGAGCATAAAGGTCGGGCCTGACGGAAAAATTAACGCGCTGGAAGTCGAGACGACTTTTGAAAGTAACGGACAGCGCATTTGGCAAAAACAGCTGGCCGTACAAACGCCGGGCAAGCCGGTGTTGATGATTTTTACCCTCTCGGCGCTCAGAGCATTCACCGCAGAGGATGAGGGGCGCTGGAGCGCGCTTAAGCAGAGTCTGACGCTAAACGACAACCGGAATGTGTAAGGCATGAGCGATAACAACGCGGCCCGTCAGGGCGACGAGATCATTCACTCCAGCATTTTTGCGGATATCACCAGTATTGTGGCGGAAGGTGCGGCCTATGCCGTTATCGGCGCTGCCGTGGGCGCGGCGGCAACCGTTGCTGCTCCGCTGCTGGGGGCGGGTGCTGCCGCCGCGGGCGTGGCGGCGATTGGATCCAGTTGTCTGTTAAGTGGGATCATTGGCGGCGTACTGGCAAACGTGGCAGGTATAACTGACGATATCAGCAACGCCGCCGAAGGTTTAGGCAACGCGCTGTTCCCGCCGTCGCCAGCGGGCAAAATTACCACCGGGTCTGATAACGTTCTGACGAACGCGATTCCCGCTGCACGAGCGGCCGGGACGCTGACGCCCGCCGACACACCGTCACCTGAACCACAGTCTCCGGGCAGCTTTGCCGATTATGCCGGCATGCTGCTTTCCGCCGCTGGACAGTTTGGCAGCGAGATGTGGCAGCCGAGCGTGGCGTCCGCCGCCGCAGGCACGTCGCCCCTTGAAGAGGATAAAGTGGCGTGCGAAAAGCACTCCGGGCCGCAATACCTCGCTGAGGGCTCTAAGAGCGTCTTCATTAACGGGCAGCCCGCGGTACGTGCAAAAGATCGCACCACCTGTGAAGGCACTGTCTCTGATGATGTGTCCCCGAATGTGATCATTGGCGGCGACACGCTCACGGTACGTGATATCAAGAGCGGTAAAACGCCGGGTCTGGCGCTGGGGATGATCGCGCTCTCCCTGCTGCGCGGACGTCCGGGTAAAATCCTGAAAAATATGCCCTGTGCACTGGCGGCAGCCGGCGGTGGCATGCTGGCCGATATGGCCGTTAATGCTGTGTTTGGCTCCTCGCACCCGGTACATGCTGCAACCGGCGTGAAGGTGCTGAATGATGACGATGAACTCGATTTCTCGTTGCCGGGGCGCTTCCCGCTGCGCTGGCAGCGCAGCTACAACAGCCTGACCACTCGTGAAGGGCTGTTTGGTCTGGGTTGGGCGACAACCTTTGACAGCTATCTGACGCTCGAAGAGAACAACGCGACCTGGTTCGACGAAACCGGCCGTGAGCTGAGCTTTGAGCTGCCGCCCGTCGATCGCGCGTTTTACAGCATCAGCGAAGGTATCATCATCCGCCGCAATGAGAGCGGCGACGTGGCGATTGCCGACGATGACGGCGCGGTATGGCGTCTGTATATACCGACCCGGGTGAATCCCACCATCCTGCGTCTGGCCTCCCTCAGCGACGAATACGGTAACGCGCTGCTGACGGAGTGGGATGAACACGGCAGGCTGGTCAATCTTCACGATGAGCCACGGGCGATTGATGTCACCCTGCGCTATGAAGATGAGCGTTTCCCGCAGCGCGCCACCTCTGCCAGCCATTTTGACGGCAACCGTACCTGGCCGCTGATGCAGTGGGGTTACGATGCGCGCGGCCAGCTGGCGAGCGTGACGGATGCCTCTGGCGTAGTGACGCGCGAATACCGCTATAACGACCACGGCCTGATGGTCTGGCACCGCCTGCCGGGCGGGCTGGAGAGCGAATACCGCTGGCAAAAGTTCGACCACTGGCGCGTGGTGGAAAACCGCACCAGCACCGGCGACGGCTGCCGCTTCACCTACGATTTAGCCGCCGGGTTGACGACCGTCGAGCACTACGATGGTCAGACGCGCCGCCACTACTGGAATGCCCAGAATCTGATTGTCCGCTACGTTGACGAGCGCGGTGAAAACTGGCGCTATGAGTGGGATGACAACGAACTTCTGACCCGTCGCATCGATCCGCTCGGTAACGCCGTCACCTTCGTCTACGACGAAATGGGCAACCGGGTGCAGGAAATCGACGCCGACGGCAATACCCGCACCACCACCTGGCTGGAACACCGCGCGCTGCCGTCAGCCATCATTGAAGCTGACGGCAGTGCGACCCGTTTCTGGTACGACGAGCATCACGGGCTGAAGCGTGTGGTAGACCCGATGGGGCAGACAGCATTGCTGCGCCGGGACGAGTTTGGTCAGGTCGTTGAAGAAGTTGATGCCGCGGGAAACAGTCGCTACCAGGAGTACAACGAGGCCGGGCAGGTCATTCGTGCTACAGACTGTTCAGGACGTATAACCCGCTATACCTATCATCCGCTGGGCTGGTTAACGACTGAGATCGGCGCTGACGGCGAAGAGACGCGCTATCGCTACGATGCCGCAGGGCGTCCGGTGCAACTCGATCGACCGGAAGGCTGGACAGAGTTACTTGCATGGAACGAACGCGGCCTGCCGGTGACGCATGCGGGCGCTGATGGCAAAGAAAGTGAGTTTAAATACGACGAGGCAGGACGATTAACCGCTACACGTAATACTCAGGGTGAAGAGGTCCGTCGCCGCTGGGACAGCCGCGGGCGACTGATTGCCCTGGAAAATGAAAATGGCGAAGCCTATCAGTTCCGCTGGGGGCCCGACTCGCTGCTGCTGGAAGAGGTGGGGCTCGATGGCGTGGCCTCACAGTATCGCTATGACGCCTGCGGGCGTACGATAGCGCGCACGTTTGCCGCCGGTCATCCGGAAGCCATCACCCATGCCTTCGCCTGGAGCGCGAGTGGCCAGCTGGTTGCCCGCACCACGCCGGAAGGGCAGACCCGTTATCACTACACATCGTCAGGTTTGTTGAGTCGTATTGGACTTCATCCGGCACTTTCCGTTGACGCCTGGAGTGCAGAGGCAGAACAGGAGCTTGCCTTTGACTATGACGCCCTGGGGCGTGTCACGCGTGAAGTGGGCGAGCACGGTGAGCTGGCATGGGAGTATGATGCTCTCGGCAACCGCACCTCCGTCACGCTGCCCGATGGCCGCGAGCTGAAGCAGTTCTACTACGGCAGCGGGCATCTGCTCAGCATTGCCCTCGATAAGCTGTCGGTCTCCGATTTTACCCGCGACGAACTCCACCGGGAGACCAGCCGCACCCAGGGGCTGCTGACCACCCGTAGCGAATACGATCGTCTTGGGCGACTGCATCGCCGGGACGTCTTTACCGGCAATGCCCAGCGCCCGTCGCCGCGCCGCTGGTCCCGCCGCTGGGATTACGACTACCGCAATAACCTGGTGCGGGAAGAGCGGGACGATAACCCGTTCAGCTGGTACCGCTGGCAGTACGACAGCGCCGGGCGTTTGCTTGTTCAGGACGGCACGTTGCCTGGCCAGGAGCAGTGGCGCTGGGATGCTGCCGGTAATCCGCTGGAAGGTTCTGCTGAGAAGGTCACGCACAACCGCCTGACGCAGCTGAACGGCATTCGCTGGCGTTATGACATCCACGGCCGCACCGTGGAGAAGGATAACGGCCAGACCCGCTGGCACTACCGCTACGACGGTGAGCACCGTCTGACGGAAGTCATCAGCCAGCCGCGGGACCGCAACAAACCTCAGACGCAGGTCAGCTTCCGCTACGATCCGCTGGGGCGACGCATCAGCAAAACGCGACGCCAGATGCTGGACGGACAGCCAACCGGCAAGCCGATCACCACCCGGTTTGTCTGGGAAGGTTTCCGCCTGCTGCAGGAAGTGCACGGGGACGTGCCGCTAACCTACGTCTACAGCGATCAGGACAGCTACGATCCGCTGGCGCGTATCGACGGCGTTGATGCCCCGGAAATCTTCTGGTTCCACTGCCAGCCCAACGGTACGCCGGAGCGGATGACGGATAGCGAAGGGCAGGTGCGCTGGGAAGGGGTGAACAGCGCCTGGGGCAAGCTGCTACGGGAAAGCGAGACGCAGGTATCAGGATATTCTCAGAACCTGCGCATGCAGGGGCAATACCTGGACCGTGAGACAGGGCTGCACTACAATCTGTTCCGGTATTACGACCCGGACTGCGGTAGGTTTACGCAGCAGGACCCGATAGGGCTGGCGGGGGGGATAAACCTTTACCAGTATGCGCCTAATGCGCTGGGGTGGGTGGATCCGTGGGGTCTTAATAGATGCGAGGCAGGAGTTGCTTCAGGAAAAGGTAGTAAAATAAAAGGCAAGTGGTTAAGGGGATCGCATGGTAATGCCGGTTTATTCCCATCGTCTGTTGCTGATAAATTACGAGGCCGGGAATTTAAATCCTTTGATGATTTTAGGGAGAATTTCTGGAAAGAGGTATCTTTCGATCCACATCTGTCAAAGCAATTTAGTTCATCAAATGTTACCAGAATGCGGGGCGGAAAAGCGCCAATAGCGCATGATACGCAATGGAACGGGAAAAATAGATCTTACGTACTACACCATAGAACCCCTATCCAACATGGAGGCGGTGTTTATGATGTTGATAATCTAGTAATTGTTACGCCAAGATATCACCTTGATATATTAGACCGTGCTTATCATTTTTGAGGAATAATATGCAAAGACAAGAACTTATTGAGCTGATAAAAAAAATCCAGCGTAGTGAAGGTACAGAAGAAGAAGCTGATAGTGACATTGACCTACTATGTAGAAGTGTCGCTGACCCTCAGGCAGCTAATTACATTTATTATGAAGAGCTTAGCGCAGAAGAAATTGCTGATAAAATTATAAATTACAAACCAATTCAACTTTAAATATTATTCGGGTGACGCAATGGCTCATCCATAATGAAAAAAAATCCACGCCAAAGCGTGGATTTTTTTATTCAAAACAAATCAAACGTTAAACAGGAAGTTCATCACATCGCCATCTTTAACGATGTAATCTTTCCCTTCCGCACGCATCTTGCCTGCTTCTTTCGCGCCTTGCTCACCCTTGTAGGTGATAAAGTCTTCAAACGCTATAGTCTGCGCACGAATGAAGCCTTTCTCGAAGTCGGTGTGGATCTTACCGGCCGCCTGAGGCGCAGTCGCACCGACAGGAATCGTCCACGCACGCACTTCTTTCACGCCAGCGGTGAAGTAGGTCTGCAGGTTCAGCAGCTCATAGCCTGCGCGGATCACGCGGTTCAGGCCCGGCTCTTCCAGACCCAGCTCGGCCATGAATTCGTCACGGTCAGCGTCGTCCAGCTCTGCAATGTCGGATTCAACGGCAGCGCAAACCGCTACAACCACTGAACCTTCAGCCGCCGCGATTTCACGCACTTTGTCCAGGTATGGGTTGTTCTCGAAACCGTCTTCGTTAACGTTGGCAATGTACATAGTTGGCTTCAGAGTCAGGAAGCTCAGGTATTTGATTGCCGCCTTGTCTTCTTCCGTCAGGTTTTTCAGCGCGCGCAGCATGCCCGCGTTTTCCAACTGTGGCAGACATTTTTCCAGCGCAGCCAGTTCTGCTTTCGCGTCTTTGTCGCCACCTTTGGCTTTCTTCTGCACGCGGTGAATAGCGCGTTCACAGGTGTCGAGGTCAGACAGTGCCAGCTCGGTGTTGATCACCTCGATGTCGTCAGCCGGGTCCACTTTGTTGTTAACGTGGATGATGTTGTCGTTCTCGAAGCAACGGACAACGTGACCAATTGCTTCCGTTTCACGGATGTTGGTCAGGAACTGGTTACCGAGGCCTTCGCCTTTGGATGCACCTTTCACCAGGCCCGCGATGTCCACGAACTCCATGGTGGTTGGCAGAATGCGCTGCGGCTTCACGATTTCCGCGAGCTGGTCCAGACGCGGATCGGGCATTGGCACTACGCCGGTGTTCGGTTCGATGGTACAGAACGGGAAGTTCGCCGCTTCAATACCTGCTTTGGTGAGCGCGTTGAACAGGGTGGATTTGCCCACGTTTGGCAGACCGACAATACCGCATTTGAATCCCATTTCTAAATCACCTTAATATCTTGATAATCAATCCGTTAACGATAACCGATTGATGAAAAGTAAATAACTA
This sequence comes from Enterobacter ludwigii, assembly GCF_001750725.1. Taxonomy (NCBI): domain Bacteria; kingdom Pseudomonadati; phylum Pseudomonadota; class Gammaproteobacteria; order Enterobacterales; family Enterobacteriaceae; genus Enterobacter; species Enterobacter ludwigii. The sequence goes on along the minus strand of NZ_CP017279.1, from coordinate 1,920,121 downwards.
CGCCTATTATACACGTAACCCGCACCACGCGCGGTAAAAAAGCCGTATCGGGCGGATTATTGCGCTTTGAAAGCGTGTAAGCGGTTTGTCGCTTTGGTTAGGCCATCCTGCAGCCAGATTTCGGTGCAGCGCACCGCTTCGTCAACCGCTTCGTCAATCAGTTTCTGCTCAGAAACCGGTGGCTTACCCAGTACGAAACCGACAACTTTGTTTTTATCGCCCGGATGGCCGATTCCCACGCGCAAACGGTGGAAATTGGGATTATTGCCCAGCTTGCTGATAATGTCTTTCAGACCATTGTGACCGCCATGACCACCGCCCAGTTTGAATTTTGCCACACCGGGGGGCAGGTCCAGTTCATCGTGGGCCACCAGAATTTCATCCGGGTTAATGCGATAAAACGTCGCCATGGCTGCAACAGCTTTGCCGCTCAGGTTCATAAAGGTGGTGGGCACCAGCAGACGAACATCTGCGCCAGCAAGATTGATACGTGAGGTATACCCGTAGAATTTTGGTTCTTCACGCAGGGGAGCACGTAACCGTTCGGCCAGCAGATCAACGTACCAGGCGCCGGCATTGTGGCGGGTCGCCGCGTACTCTGCGCCTGGGTTCGCGAGGCCGACAATCAGTTTAATCGTCACGATTCAATTCCTAATGGGTTCCAGATCTGGCGCGTAGTTTACTGTCTGACGCGCCGCTTGACAAAATTCTGATGCCCGAACCGCGAGATATGAATAATTACTTATCTGAACAATTAGAATTTCAAGCTGTTCAATGTCTTATTTGTAAACTTTTGTCTGGGAGTTATCTGTAAATGTGATCATTCACGCAACTCATAAAAGAGCCGTTGTCTATACTTTACACACAAGGATCAGGGGCTTTTCCCCTTACAACCCAAAGTTCCGGAGGTGACATATGAAACGCAAAAACGCTTCGATACTCGGTAATGTGCTGATGGGGTTGGGACTGTTTGTGATGGTCGCTGGCGTGGGTTATTCAATTTTAAACCAATTGCCGCAACTTGACCTTCCGCAATACTTCGCGCATGGCGCGGTATTGAGTATCTTCCTTGGTGCAGTGCTATGGCTTGCCGGTGCACGCGTGAGTGGTCATGAAGAAGTCTGCGATAAATACTGGTGGGTGCGCCATTACGATAAGCGCTGTCGCAGGGACCAGCACAAACACAGCTAACGTACTACGACGAAAGAACACCGAAACGGCTCCTCATGGAGTCGTTTTTTTTTGCATGAAAGGTTGACCCTCACGTAACGTAAGGCTTCAGAGTGGTGCCACTGGCAAAGTAAAAGGAGCAGTTATGTTGATTCAGGTGGGTGAACTCGCGAAACGTGCCGGGATCACCGTGCGAACATTGCATCACTATGAGCAAACAGGGTTGTTACTGCCTTCTGCCAGAAGTGCGGCAGGTTACCGGCTGTATAATCTGGCGGATGTGCAACGTCTGCATATGATTCAGGTGCTGGCAAAAGCCGGGCTGGAACTTGCTGAGATCAGGGATTTTCTGAAACAGGAGTCGCTGTCGTTAACCGAATTACTCGATGCGCAAATCAGTTTGCTGGATAAGCAACTGCGCAGCATGCTGACGCTGCGCGAGAGGCTGGTGGAATTGCGTACCGGGCTTACCAACGATGCGTCACCCAATCTGGAATCCTGGCTACAGACTCTGGAGTTAATGAATATGTACGAACGCTGGTTTAGCAAAGAGGAGTTACAGCAGTTGCCGTTTGCCGTACAGAAGGAGGCACTTGCGGATATCTGGTCAGGTCTGGTTGCTGAGGCAAATAGCCTGCTGAAGCATAATATCGACGTTTCGGATCCCCGTGCCAGGGATCTGGCGACGCGCTGGATGTCACGCCTGGAGCAGGATACAGCAGGTAAGCCGGAATTTCTCACCCGGCTGAACGAAATGCACAGCGTCGAGCCGCAGATGCGTGAGCAGACGGGTATTACGGCGGAAATGACTGACTATATTACGCGGGCGTTTGCCGAATCGAAGCTTGCCATCTGGGAAAAGTATCTCTCTGCAGAAGAGATGGCCTTTACCCGCGCACACTATTTTGATCGCATGATGGAATGGCCGCCACTGGTAGCGAAATTGCATCAGGCGCAGCGGGAAAACCTTGACCCGTCTTCTGGTGAGGCGCAAATGCTCGCTGAACACTGGCGGGTATTGTTCCAGTCATACGCGGGAACGAATCCTGAAACCCAGCAAAAGTTTCGCGTTGCCATGCAGCAGGAGCCGCATCTGATGAAAGGAACATGGATGACGCCTGCCGTGCTTGCATGGCTCCAGCAGGCGATAGCCGTGATGATGCAGAGACGTTTCCCTGCATCAGGGCATTCACAGATCCGCTAACGCGGCTTCACGGTTAGGATAAAAGGCCAGGCGGCCAGGGATCGGCTGCACGCCAGCGCGCGCCATGGTGCGCAGCGGCTGGAATTCGAGATTACTCACCCGCAGTTCGCAGCCTTCCGGCAGACGCGAAACGAAGCGCTGGAAGGCATCCAGACCACCCGCATCCAGCACCGGCACGGCATCCCATTTCAGCACCACAATGCGTTTGCCCACGATACGGGTTTCCAGTTCGCTGAACAGACCTTCCGCGGCAGCAAAGAACAACGGGCCAATCACACGCAGCACCAGCACATCGTCAGGTACCTCTACGTTAACCGGGGAAAGGCGCGTCATCTGCGCTATACGGCGCATAAACAGCAGGGAGGCCAGCACGATCCCGACGCTGATGGCGATAACCATATCGAACAGCACGGTCAGCGACATACACATCAGCATCACGATGATGTCGTCTTTCGGTGCGCGACGCAGCAGATTGACCACCTTATGTGCTTCGCTCATGTTCCACGCCACCATCAGCAGCAGGGCAGCCATGGCTGAAAGCGGCAGCCAGGAGAGGAGAGGAGCGAGGACCAGCAGGGCGAGGATCACCAGCACGGAGTGGATAACTGCCGATACCGGCGACGTCGCCCCGGCACGTACGTTTGCCGCAGAGCGGGCGATGGCCGCTGTTGCCGTAATACCGCCAAAGAACGGGGCGATGATGTTGCCCAGACCCTGCCCAACCAGTTCGCTGTTGGCTTTATGCTTGGTGCCGGTCATGCCGTCCAGCACGACGGCACAGAGCAGGGATTCAATGGCCCCCAGCATCGCCATTGAGAAGGCCGCGGGCAGAAGGGCGCGCAGGGAATCCCAGCTTAAGGTGAAGCTGGAACCCGGCATATCCCATGGCAGTACCAGTTGCGGTAACAGTTGAGGAATACCGCTTCCCTGTGAACCGTCAGCCAGAACATAGTGGAACTGAGACCCAATGGTCGCGACGTGGCCACCAAAAAGATTAACGATGGCCATCACCGCACAGCCCAGCAGCAGGGCGGGCAGGTGGCCAGGCAGACGAATGCCTAAACGAGGCCAGAAAATCAGTGTGCCCAGGGTAACAATCCCGATGGCGGCATCGCCCGGGTTGGCGGTGGGGAGCGCCATAAACAGCGCCCCGACTTTTTGCAGGTAATGTTCAGGGACGTGGGCTATCTGCAGGCCGAGGAAGTCCTTGATCTGCATTGTCCCGATGGTAATGCCAATCCCGGAGGTGAACCCCAGCGTCACGGAAAGGGGAATGTATTCAATCAGCCGGCCAAAACGGGCCAGACCAAACAGGATCAAAAAGACGCCGGACATCAGGGTGGCGACCAGCAGGCCTGCCAGGCCAAACTGCTGAGAAACGGGATAGAGGATCACCACAAATGCGGCTGTCGGGCCGGAAACGCTGAAGCGAGACCCGCCCGTTAGCGCAATCACAATCCCGGCGACGGCCGCCGTGTAAAGCCCATACTGCGGTGCTACGCCGCTGCCAATTGCCAGTGCCATGGCGAGCGGAATGGCGATAATCCCGACGGTGATACCGGCAATAAGGTCACGCATAAAACGTGAAGCGGTGTATTTCTCTTTCCAGCAAGCGTCGATGAGGGCGCGAAAGGGAAGAACATGTGAGGAGGTTACGTGTTTCACAATTATCTCTCATCCGTGTGCGCATCATCTGTCATGTGAATGGCAGGTGAAGGAGGCATTGATCATACAAATAAATATCAGAGACAAAAAAACCCGCCGCAGCGGGTTTTTCGGCCGTGTTCGATTAGTGTTCGAACATTGCTGAGATAGATTCTTCGTTGCTGATACGACGAATCGCTTCGGCCAGCATCCCGGACAGGGTCAAGGTGCGCACGTTTGGCAGCGCTTTGATCTCGTCACTCAGTGGGATGGTATCGCACACCACTACTTCGTCGATAACGGAGTTGCGGAGGTTGTTTACTGCATTGCCGGAGAAGATCGGGTGAGTCGCGTAGGCGAATACGCGCTTGGCACCACGCTCTTTCAGCGCTTCTGCTGCTTTACACAGCGTACCGCCGGTATCGATCATGTCGTCAACCAGCACGCAGTCACGGCCAGCAACGTCACCGATGATGTGCATCACCTGAGAAACGTTAGCGCGTGGACGACGTTTGTCGATGATTGCCATGTCGGTATCGTTCAGCAGCTTAGCGATAGCACGAGCACGTACCACGCCGCCGATGTCCGGAGAAACCACGATTGGGTTATCCAGATTCAGCTGCAGCATGTCTTCCAGCAGGATTGGGCTACCGAATACGTTATCAACCGGAACGTCGAAGAAGCCCTGGATCTGTTCTGCATGCAGGTCAACGGTCAGAACACGGTCAACGCCAACGCTGGAGAGGAAATCAGCGACAACTTTGGCAGTGATTGGCACACGCGCGGAACGGACACGACGGTCCTGACGAGCATAGCCGAAGTAAGGAATAACAGCAGTGATACGGCCTGCTGAAGCGCGACGCAGGGCGTCGACCATAACAACCAGTTCCATCAGGTTGTCATTTGTTGGAGCACAGGTGGACTGGATGATGAAAATATCACCACCGCGTACATTTTCATTGATTTGTACGCTGACTTCGCCGTCGCTAAAGCGACCTACAGCGGCGTCGCCGAGGGAAGTGTACAGGCGGTTGGCAATACGTTGTGCTAGTTCCGGGGTGGCGTTACCAGCAAAAAGCTTCATATCAGGCACGAGAAGAACCTCAGGCATGCGTCCAGTGGTGGATAGCGTTCGCCGCAAACTGTGCGGGCCAGGCGAAATGCTATCCAGGCGGTGTATTAAAGAGCGCGATGCAACGTCTGGAACAGGGTGACGTTGTCACCGAAACTCAGTCTGCGCCAGAATGGCTTGCTGTAGGGGGGAGGTGTTCATCCCACGTGCTACAAAACCATGCAGCCAAACCGGCGCTTGCTCAAGCACCTGACGAGCGGCGGATTCGGTGTCAAATTCAGCAAAGACACAGGCCCCTGTGCCAGTCAGGCGCGACGGCGCGTATTCTAACAGCCAGGAAAGCACCGCATCAACCTCGCGAAAACGTTTTCTTGCGATAACCTCGCAATCGTTGCTGAATTCACAATTTAATAACGTTTCTATTGACCGCACCGGGGTATTCCGTGGCAGGTCAGGATCGTTGAAGATGACCGGGGTCGGAATGCTGACGCCCGGGTGGGCCACCAGGTACCATTTTTCCGGCGGCTCGACCGGGGAAAGTATTTCGCCCACCCCTTCAGCAAACGCCGCATGACCGCGCACAAAGACCGGGACGTCCGCCCCCAGCGTTAAGCCTAACGCTGCCAGCTCATCCTGAGATAATCCGCAGCCCCAGAGGTGATTCAGGGCAACCAACACGGTGGCGGCATTTGATGAGCCACCGCCCAGTCCACCGCCCATCGGCAGACGCTTCTCAATACGGATATCCGCGCCGCTTCCTGCCGGCAGACGACCGGTGTCCGACGCCACTTTCATCAGCAGACGTGCAGCGCGCACAATCAGGTTATCTTCATGCGCCACGCCGTCAACCGGCGTCAGCAGGCAAACCTCGCCGTCCTGACGCGGGCCAATCGCGATCGTGTCGCCGTAATCAAGGAACTGAAACAGCGTCTGCAGGGTATGGTATCCGTCAGCACGCTGTCCGGTGATGTATAAAAACAGATTCAGTTTTGCCGGAGAAGGCCAGTGGGTCATCATTTAACGATCCAGTTGTCCATTTTTAGCTTGATCCGCTGGCTGCCCTGGGTCAGTTCCATGTTGGATGGCAGGGAAGGCCTGGTGTTGCTGTCATAGGCGCTGTACACCACTTTCCAGGTTTTGCCGTTCTGGGTGTAGCTCACCTGGCTCAGACGGTACTGGTCGTCAAGCTGGTAGTCGGTCGCGTCACCCGGCAGGCCCAGAATCCACTGGCGCAGGCTGTTCAGCGGAATAGGCATTCCGGTCAGCTTGCCGATCATCTCTTCGGCGTCGGTGGCGGTATAGTGCTTGCCTTTGTTATCGGTGATCTGCGCTTCACCCGGTTTGGCAATAAGCTCCAGTTCGGTGCTGCCCAGCGGGTTTAACAGCAGCAGGCGATAGTTGTCCTGCCCGGTTTGCTGCCAGAAGAAACGCGCATACACTTTTTGTTCATCAGAGAGATAAGCGAAGGCACCACGGGTCTGGTACTGGCTCAAATTGCGGACGTCCTGCTGGTGCTGACGCCACTGCGGTGAATCAGGGCTTTTGCCCGGGCCTTTAGGTTGGGTGACGGTACATGCGGTCAGAACCAGTGCCGCCAGGGGCAGCAGGCGAATCAGTCGGGTCATAATGAGGACAAATCCTTGAGATACGTTGCAGTTATAACTGTTAATGCTAGCGTCGAAGGGTGCCACCGTCTACGTTCAAATTATCTCAAAGCATTGTATAAGCTATTACTCCGAAAGGGGGCAGTCTCTTTTATTGATCTCGCGCATCCTGTATGATGCGTTCTGCTAACCTTATTAACGCTGGTACTACTCCCGCTCAACATGACCCTATTAGCACTCGGTATTAACCACAAAACAGCCCCGGTTTCGCTGCGAGAACGCGTCACGTTTTCGCCGGATACGCTTGACCTGGCGCTGGACAGCCTGCTTGCACAGCCGATGGTGCAGGGTGGCGTGGTGCTCTCGACGTGCAACCGTACTGAACTCTACCTAAGCGTTGAAGAGCAGGACAACCTGCATGAAGCGCTGATCCGCTGGTTATGTGATTACCACAACCTCAACGAAGAAGAGCTGCGTAATAGCCTCTACTGGCATCAGGATAACGATGCAGTCAGCCATCTGATGCGTGTGGCCAGCGGCCTGGACTCGCTGGTGCTCGGCGAGCCGCAAATTCTCGGTCAGGTGAAAAAGGCGTTTGCCGATTCGCAAAAAGGGCATCTGAAAGCCAGTGAACTGGAGCGTATGTTCCAGAAGTCATTCTCCGTGGCGAAGCGTGTGCGAACCGAAACCGACATTGGTGCCAGTGCGGTTTCTGTTGCTTTCGCGGCCTGTACCCTGGCCCGTCAAATCTTTGAATCCCTGTCGACCGTCACTGTGATGCTGGTCGGGGCGGGCGAAACCATCGAACTTGTGGCGCGCCATCTGCGCGAACACAAAGTTAAAAAGATGATTATCGCTAACCGTACCCGCGAACGTGCACAGGTGCTGGCGGACGAGGTGGGTGCCGAGGTGGTTGCGCTGAGCGACATCGATGAGCGCCTGAAAGAGGCAGATATTATCATCAGCTCTACCGCCAGCCCGCTGCCGATTATCGGTAAAGGGATGGTCGAGCGAGCGCTGAAATCCCGCCGTAATCAACCGATGCTGCTGGTGGATATTGCCGTCCCGCGCGATGTCGAACCGGAAGTCGGTAAACTGGCGAACGCCTACCTTTACAGCGTGGACGACCTGCAAAGCATCATTTCGCATAACCTTGCCCAGCGTAAAGCGGCGGCGGTTCAGGCGGAAACCATTGTAGAGCAGGAAACGAGTGAGTTTATGGCCTGGCTGCGCGCGCAAAGCGTCAGCGAGACTATCCGTGAGTACCGCGGTCAGGCGGAGCAGGTGCGTGATGACCTGACCGCCAAAGCGCTGGCCGCCCTTCAGCAGGGCGGCGACGCAGAAGCCATTATGCAGGATCTGGCCTGGAAACTGACCAACCGCCTGATCCATGCACCAACCAAATCCCTTCAGCAGGCCGCCCGTGACGGGGATGATGAACGCCTGACTATTCTGCGCAACAGCCTCGGGCTGGAATAGCGCCCTATACCCATTTTCTATTACAAGGTGCATTTACGCCTATGAAGCCTTCTATCGTCGCTAAACTGGAAGCTCTGCACGAGCGCCATGAAGAAGTACAGGCGCTGCTCGGCGATGCCGGGACCATTGCTGACCAGGAACGTTTTCGCGCGCTCTCGCGTGAATACGCGCAGTTGAGTGATGTATCAAAATGCTTTACCGACTGGCGACAGGTCCAGGAAGATATTGAAACCGCGCAGATGATGCTCGACGACCCTGAAATGCGCGAGATGGCGCAGGAAGAGTTGCTGGACGCAAAAGCGCGTGCTGAAGAGATGGAGCAACAGTTGCAGGTGCTTCTGCTGCCAAAAGATCCGGACGATGAGCGTAACGCCTTTGTCGAAGTCCGCGCCGGGACCGGCGGTGACGAAGCGGCACTGTTTGCCGGCGATCTGTTCCGTATGTACAGCCGCTACGCCGAAGCGCGTCGCTGGCGCGTTGAGATCATGAGCGCCAACGACGGTGAACATGGCGGCTACAAAGAGGTTATCGCTAAAATCAGCGGTGACGGCGTGTACGGTCGTCTGAAGTTTGAATCCGGCGGTCATCGCGTGCAGCGCGTACCTGCCACCGAATCTCAGGGGCGAATTCACACTTCTGCCTGTACGGTTGCGGTGATGCCAGAGTTGCCTGAAGCAGAATTGCCGGACATCAACCCGGCGGACCTGCGTATCGATACCTTCCGCTCCTCCGGGGCAGGGGGTCAGCACGTTAACACCACCGATTCCGCTATCCGTATTACCCACCTGCCAACCGGCATCGTGGTGGAGTGCCAGGACGAACGTTCTCAGCACAAGAACAAAGCCAAAGCCTTATCCGTGCTGGGCGCGCGTATCCACGCGGCTGAAATGGCAAAACGTCAACAGGCGGAAGCCTCCACGCGTCGTAACCTGCTGGGCAGCGGCGATCGCAGCGACCGTAACCGTACCTATAACTTCCCGCAGGGCCGTGTTACCGACCACCGCATCAACCTGACCCTGTACCGTCTGGACGAAGTGATGGAAGGAAAGCTGGATATGCTGATTGAGCCTATCGTGCAGGAATACCAGGCCGACCAGCTGGCAGCACTGTCCGAGCAGGAATAATGGAGTTTCAGCACTGGTTACGGCAGGCCGCCAGTGAGCTTTCCGCGAGCGAAAGCCCTAAACGTGACGCCGAAATTTTGCTTGAGTTTGTGACGGGGAAAGCCCGCACTTACCTGCTGGCTTTCGGCGAGACCCAGCTGAGCGCTGAGCAGGAAGCGCAGCTCGCTACGCTGCTTGCCCGCCGCAAAACCGGTGAGCCGGTGGCGCATCTGGTCGGGGAGCGTGAGTTCTGGTCACTGCCGTTGTACGTCTCCCCAGCGACCCTGATCCCACGTCCGGACACCGAGTGTCTGGTGGAGCAGGCACTGTCGCGTTTACCCGCACAAGCCTGCCGAATTCTCGATCTTGGAACCGGCACTGGCGCAATTGCCCTGGCGCTGGCCAGCGAGCGTCCGGACTGCGAGGTGACGGCGGTTGACGTGATGCCCGATGCGGTAGCGCTGGCGCAGCGTAACGTGGCGCGTCTGGGCTTCCCGAACGTCACCGTTCTGCAAAGCAGCTGGTTTAGCGCGCTGGATAACCGCACGTTCGGGATGATTGTCAGCAACCCTCCCTATATCGACGAGCATGACCCGCACCTGACGCAAGGGGACGTGCGTTTTGAACCGCTGACGGCGCTGGTCGCTGCCAACGAAGGGCTGGCGGATATTGTGCATATTGTGACAACGTCACGACAGCATTTGCACCCCGGCGGCTGGCTGCTGGTCGAGCACGGCTGGACGCAAGGGGACGCGGTGCGTGACGTGTTCATCGCTGCAGGTTATCGTGCGGTGGAAACCTGTCGCGACTATGGCGGCAACGACCGTCTGACGCTGGGACAATGGGCATGAGTCTGTTTACCGTGCTGATCACGGCCCACCTGATAGCCGTTGCCCTGACCATCAGCTTTTTCATCGTCCGTTACTGGTGGCGTTACAGCAATAATCCGCTGATTGATGCCCGCTGGGTGCGTATTGCGCCGCACTGTATTGACACGGTGCTGTTTCTCTCAGGGGCCGGATTAATGTGGAAGACCGGCTATCTGCCATTTACTGATAAAGGCGCATGGCTGACTGAAAAGCTGTTTGGCGTTATCATCTACATCGTTTTGGGTTTTATCGCGCTTGGGCGTCGTCGTCCGCGCAGCCAGCAGACCGGTTTTATCGCCTTTTTGCTGGGGCTGGTGGTGCTGTACATCATCATTAAACTCGCCACCACAAGAATACCGTTACTGGGGTAAGTCATGAGGTCCTTAGCCGATTTCGAATTTAATAAAGTGCCGCTTTGCGATGGCATGATCCTGATTTCGGAGATGATCCGCGACGATTTTACGTCGCAGTACGTCTACGAAGAGCTGGAGAATCTGGTCAGCCTGGCGCGTGAAGAGATCAATCAGGCGCGCCCGCAGGACTGGCAATTAGAGAAGCTGCTTGAGCTTTTCTACGGCGAATGGGGTTTCTGCGACACGCGTGGCGTGTATCGTCTGTCTGACGCACTATGGCTGGATCAGGTCTTAAAAAATCGTCAGGGCAGCGCGGTTGCGCTGGGTTCCATTTTGCTGTGGGTCGCGCATCGTCTGGATATTCCACTGGTGCCGGTCATTTTCCCGACGCAGATGATCCTGCGAGCGGAGTGGCTGGACGGTGAGATGTGGCTCATCAATCCGTTTAACGGCGATACGCTGGATGAGCATACGCTGGACGTCTGGTTAAAAGGCAATATCAGCCCGGTTGCCGAGCTCTTTAATGAAGATCTCGACGAGGCGGATAACGCCGAGGTGATCCGTAAACTGCTGGATACGCTGAAATCTGCGCTGATGGAAGAGCGTCAGATGGAGCTGGCATTACGTGCCAGTGAAGTGCTGCTGCAGTTTAATCCGGAAGATCCGTACGAAATCCGCGATCGCGGGCTGATTTATGCCCAGCTTGATTGCGAGCATGTGGCGCTGAACGATCTGAATTATTTTGTTGAGCAATGCCCGGAAGACCCGATCAGCGAAATGATTCGTGCGCAGATCAACGCGATCTCGCACAAACAAATTACACTGCATTAATCTTAATTCCGATTCACACCTGAATAAGGCGATCCTATGAAACAAAAAGTGGTTAGCATTGGTGATATCAACGTGGCAAACGACCTGCCGTTCGTGCTGTTTGGCGGTATGAACGTGCTGGAATCCCGTGATCTCGCGATGCGTATCTGCGAGCACTACGTGACCGTGACCCAGAAACTGGGTATCCCGTACGTGTTTAAGGCCTCTTTTGACAAAGCCAACCGTTCCTCCATTCACTCTTACCGTGGCCCGGGCCTGGAAGAGGGGATGAAAATTTTCCAGGAACTGAAACAGACCTTTGGCGTGAAAGTGATCACCGACGTGCACGAAGCTTCTCAGGCGCAGCCTGTTGCGGACGTTGTCGACGTTATCCAGCTGCCGGCGTTCCTGGCGCGTCAGACGGACCTGGTGGAAGCGATGGCGAAAACCGGCGCGGTCATCAACGTGAAGAAACCTCAGTTCGTGAGCCCTGGCCAGATGGGTAACATCGTCGATAAATTTATCGAAGGCGGCAACGATAAAGTGATCCTGTGTGACCGTGGCGCAAACTTCGGTTATGACAACCTGGTCGTTGATATGCTCGGCTTCAGCGTGATGAAGAACGTGTCCAACCAGTCTCCGGTCATCTTCGATGTGACCCATGCGCTGCAGTGCCGCGACCCGTTTGGTGCAGCTTCTGGCGGCCGCCGTGCGCAGGTCACCGAGCTGGCGCGCGCCGGTATGGCGACTGGCCTGGCCGGTCTGTTCATTGAAGCACACCCGGACCCGGACAACGCGAAGTGCGACGGCCCGTCCGCATTGCCGCTGGCTAAACTGGAGCCGTTCCTGAAACAGATCAAGGCGATTGACGATCTGGTGAAGAGTTTCGACGAGCTGGATACCAGCCACTAATAAAAAAACCCGCTTCGGCGGGTTTTTTTGGGCTATTCCTCTCCCGATGGAAGAGGTGTCGGGTGTGGCCTCAGAGCCTCACCGAACAACGCTTAGGCAAATATCGTCATCAGATAGGCCACAAACAGCGCCATGTGCGCCGCGCCGTTCAGCACGTTGGTGCGCCCGGTCGAGAAGGATATCTGACACAGCAGCAGTGAAGCCACCATCACAATCATCTCTGGCGCACCCAGCGCGAACTGCAACTCGTTGCCGGTCATAAAGGCAATCAGCGTCACTACCGGCACGGTGAGTGAGATTGTCGCCAGGACCGAGCCAAAGAACAGATTCATTGCGCGTTGCACCTGATTGTTCAGCACCGCCCTCAACGCCCCCAGACCCTCAGGCGACAGGATAAGTAGCGCCACCAGGAAACCGGTAAACGCGACCGGGGCATTCAGCTCGGTTAACAGCGTCTCCAGCGGGTTGGCGTTCATTTTGGTCACGGCGATAACCGCAATCAGATGTACGATCAGCCAAACCGTATGCCACGCGCTGCTGTGAGCCGACGGCTTACCGTGATGCGGGTCGTCGCCATCATCTTCATGTTCATAGACGAACAGGCTCTGGTGCGTTTTGGTCTGAATCAGCAGGAACACGCCGTACATGGCTGCGGAAATCAGCGCAACCAGCAGCGCCTGACCGGTTGAGAAGTTGGCCCCCGGCAATGCCATCGGGAAGACCAGCACAATAATCGCCAGCGGGAAAAGGGCAATCAGATACTGTTTTATGCCGAACAGATTCATGTACTGGGTCGCAAATTTGCGGCCGCCCAGTAACAGTGAAAAGCCCACCAGACCACCTGTCACAATCATAATGATGGAGTAGAGGGTGTCACGCATCAGGGTCGGTGCGGCGTCACCGGTCGCCATCAGCGCGGAAATCAGGCTGACTTCGAGGATAACCACCGAAAGGCTGAGAATTAACGAGCCGTAAGGCTCACCCAGGCGGTGGGCTAATACGTCCGCATGGCGAACGACGCTAAAGGCGCTGGTTAAGATACCCACCAGAGCAAGAATATTGATACCAACTACCACTGGCAGTGACTGACTGCTTCCCCAGAAGAGCAGCACAGCCAGTGCCAGGACCGGGAAAATGAGTGATGTCTCCTTGTGGCGGGTCTTCACCGCCTCGTGTGCTGCTGTCATGTGCTTCTCCATCAATGCAGGTGCTTGTAATTCAGGTGCTTGTAATTATAGATAGAATTTTCGGTCATTAAATTAACAGATCTCTGTTAAATACCCTTGATTTTTTACTCAATTTTACTGTTTGTAATGTTTTGGCTTTGGGGTGTCGATAATGGAACGTGTTCTGTAATTAATCCTTTAATAACATAATATTAAAATTATCATTTACGCATAATTCTCAATTGACTGGCACCATGCCGTATCGTCGTCCACACTTATCTCTTTAACCAAAAGAGGGGTTAGCGATGCCATATAAAACGAAACGCGAATTACCAGACAGCGTGCAACACGTATTGCCCGCGCACGCGCAGGATATCTACAAAGAGGCCTTTAACAGCGCCTGGGATCAGTACAAAGATAAAGAAGATCGACGTGATGATGCCAGCCGTGAAGAGACCGCGCACAAAGTCGCCTGGGCCGCAGTAAAACATGAATATGAGAAAGGAGACGACGATAAATGGCATAAAAAGAAATAGCCGTGAAATCATTCGCTGCCTTCGTTTTGACTTTTCAGGCGGTTGAACTTCCGTTGTATTGCAACTGGCCCGTGAATTGCTTATCGTTACTCAACTGCTGGCAAAATGACCAGCACACAATGCCAGGAAGGCGGATTACAGATGTCGCAAGGAAGCATGCAGTGGCGGAGGTGGAAAGTGTTAACGCGTGATTTCTTAATGAAGGCAGATTGTAAGACGGCATTTGGTGCTATTGAGGAATCGCTTCTCTGGTCAGCTGAACAACGTGCGGCGTCGCTCGCTGCCACGCTGGCGTGCCGCCCGGATGATGGCCCGGTATGGATTTTTGGCTACGGTTCGCTGATGTGGAACCCGGCTCTCGAATTTGTCGAATCGGCAACAGGTACACTTCCTGGCTGGCATCGTGCATTTTGTTTGCGCCTCACGGCCGGTCGAGGTAGCGCGTGTCAGCCGGGACGCATGCTTGCACTAAAAGAGGGCGGACGCACCACGGGGGTGGCCTACCGCCTGCCGGATGCAACGCTGGAAGACGAACTGACGCTGCTGTGGAAGCGCGAGATGATCACCGGCTGCTATATGCCGAGCTGGTGCAAGCTGGAACTTGATGACGGACGTACCGTTAACGCGCTGGTGTTTATTATGGATCCGCGCCATCCGCTGTATGAAGCGGATACCCGCACGCAGGTTATTGCCCCGTTGATCGCTGCCGCCAGTGGACCGCTGGGCACCAACGCGCAGTATCTCTTTTCGCTCGACCAGGAGCTGACGCGCCTCGGCATGAAGGACGATTGTCTGAATGAGCTGGTGGTGAAGGTGAAAGCGCTGCTGGAAGGAAACCCGCTGAATAATACGCTGCGTCCCGGTTTTGCCTGAGAATGCGCCCGGCTGCGTGAGCGGACCGGGCGTTTGTCTCTTATGCAGCAACGTAGCTTACGGAATGCTCCAGTGACTGGCTATGGCTGTCAATCAGGACATCCCACGTGCCGGTGTACGGCACGGTAAGCCATGCCTTGTCATCCTGCACGGTCAGGATATCCGCCTGCGAGTGTTGTTGTGCTTTCGAACTCATCAAATGAATGCGGCATCGCTCAGAACACCGTACAACGACCGTATCCCCGCCAAACAATTTCAAACTTGTTTTTACCAGTGCCATTTTTTACCCCGTAGTCTTAAACAACGCTCTCCCTGCTGCCATATCCGAGCGTGATATTGTTCACAATTCACTCATGGCATAACACCAAAGGGGGAGGGTGAGGATGCTGACTTTGATCAAAAAATGGCGTAACGATTAAACAAAAATGACAAAATTCCTGAAAATTTACTCTGGCGCGCGTTTTGCCCGGTGAACGCGCGCCACCCTAAAATTAAATGCGGAAATGCCCGGCAGTTTCAGCAAGGTCGCCCGCCTGGCTCTGCAGCGCGCCGGCTGCAGCCGCAGATTGCACCACCAGTTCGGCGTTCTGCTGAACCATTCTGTCCAGATGGGTCACCGCATGGTTAATCTCCTGGATGCCTTTCATCTGCTCGCTGGTGGCGATGGAGATTTCACGCATGATGCCCGACACGCTACCGATGCTGGAGCGGATTTCGTTCATGCTTTCCCCGGCCAGATGAACGTAGCGGGAGCCGGTGGCCACGCTGTTGGTGGTGGAATCGATAAGCGTTTTAATCTCTTTCGCCGCCTGCGCGCTGCGGCTGGCCAGATTACGCACCTCGCCGGCCACCACGGCAAACCCACGGCCTTGCTCTCCGGCGCGTGCGGCTTCCACCGAGGCATTCAGCGCCAGGATATTGGTCTGGAAGGCAATCCCGTCAATCACGCTGGTGATGTCGCCAATCTTCGCGGAAGCCACTTCAATGGACTGCATGGTGCTGATGGCCTGAGATACCACCTCGCCGCCGCGAGCCGCCGCCGCAGAGGCCTTACTCGCCTGGTCATTGGCTTCAGCCGCAGACTCGTTCGACTGGGTTACCGACGCGGTGATCTCTTCCACGGCGCTGGCCGTTTCGCGAAGGCTGGAGGCGGCCTGCTCGGTACGCCCTGAGAGGTCCTGGTTACCTGCCGCAATTTCCCGCGCGGCGTTTTTCACCGATGCGCTGGCATCCCGCAGTTGTACCATCACCACCGAGAGCTTGTCACTGAAGGCGTTAAACGCCTGCGCTATTTGCGCCACTTCGTCATCGCCGCTCTCCGGCAGGCGTTGCGACAGATCGTTAGTGCCGTTCGCAATGTTATGCATCGCATCGCGAATGTCAGACAGGCGCTTCAGCAGACGCGCAATCAGGAAGTGAACAATGGCGCCGCTGAGTAAGGCCAGGATCACCAGCGAGATGGCCGAGGCTTTCAGCAGCGAGCGCATTCCGGAGGTGGCATCGCCTGTGTCCAGGGCAACAACCAGCATCCAGTTCGTACCCGGCACGGCGGTTGCCACGAAGGTTTTTTCGGCGCCATTGAAGGTCCCGTTTACCGGGTTTCCGCTTTTCAGCGCCGCAAAGTCGATGCCTTTGAGGGTTTCGGCGAACGGTTTAAGCGTCAGGGCAGGGTCGCTGGCGGCAATGACGGTGCCATCGCTATTCAGCAGCAGCCCGCTGCTTGCCGGGGTTGGGTGGATCCCGCGCACATTAGCAACCACGCTGTCCATCGCCACATCGCCAGCCACCACGGCTTTCAGGGTACCGTTTTCTTTCACCGGCACGGCAAACGTCACCACCAGTTTTCCGCTACCGGCGTCAACGTAAGGCGCGGTCACGACCGGGCTATCCTGGCTTACGACCTGCTGATACCAGGGACGGATCGTGGGGTCATAATCCGCCGGTACGCCCGCTGGTTCAGAGAATTTCGCCGTTTTGCTGGCATAGCCAACGTATACGTTAGTGAACCCACCCGCCTGGGCAAGCTGTTTAAAGACCGGAACCGGATCGTCACTGAGCGCAACGGTTTGTGCGGAGGCGATAACCGTCATTTTGCTCTTCACCCAGTCCGCAATCGCCATGTTATGGCTGGCGCTGGTGCTGGTCAGGATGTCGCGCTGTGACTGCTGGTTATCCTGGCGTGTGACCTGAAAATTGATGACAGTATTAAGAAGAAGGGCGACGACCAGACAACCTGTCGTCGCGGCAATGATGCGTGCACGAATGGATCTGAACATAAGTGAAATACCTACTGTGTTGTTTCCATGCCTATCGGCAACCCTGCAGGTAAACTTGATGCTGAAACCGCGTCCATAAGAAAATAATATTTTTACGGGTTTATTATTAAAAAGTTAATACTTTATCGGCGCGCAGAGTCCACTCGGCCAGCTCAACGAGCGTGCCGATTTCCACACCTTCAATCAGCGGCAATCCGGTGATGCCGCGCCCGTCGGTGCAGGTTTTGCACAGTTTGACCGGAACGTTTTGCGCGGTCAGGATCTCCAGCATCTGCTGAATGTTGTAGCCTTCTGCCGGTTTTTGCCCCTTCAGCCCGGCGGTGACCGCATCCGACATTAAAAAGAGCCGTAACTCCAGTTCACTCTCTTTATCGCGTAGCGCGATCGCCAGGCGCAGGCTGTTAAAAAGGGATTCGCTGCCGTAAGCCGCACCGTTGGCGACGATAACAATCTTCTGCATGTTGACTCCTGTTCTTTTAAAGGCACGAATATTGCTTAGCTATCCAGGGTTTCGCTGTCCGGGAGAGTAAGCATGACATTAATGGCTGGCATTTCGCCAGGTGCGACCGAATGGCTCCAGCGTGCAAGGTCGATGCGCCGGGAGCAACTGAGCAGGCTGGCACAGCTTGGCGTGCTGGTTAACGCCATCAGCCTGCTGGTGCATATGCTGCAGTGCGAGCGTGGAGCCTCTAACGTCTGGCTCTGCTCACAGGGTAAGCTGTACGCTGCCGAATGCAAAGCGAGCCGGGCGCTGGTGAATGAAAACCTCACTGCGCTTTATGACGTTCTGGATAACCACTCCCCGTTCCAGGGCAGCGGCGTGTGCGAACGTATAGCCGCCGCGCTGCTCAGTCTGGATAACCTGTCAGCCCTTCGTGATGGCGTTATTCAGCAAACCATCACGGCCCCGCAGGCGATGGATCACTATTGTCGCATCCTGCGTCATCTGCTCAGTATCGTACCGCAGCTTAACGACAGCATTGACGATCCGCAAATCGCAGGCCGTTTTGTCGCGCTTTATAGCCTGATGCAGGGTAAAGAGCTGGCGGGACAAGAGCGGGCGCTGGGCGCCATTGGCTTCACGCAGGGCTATTTTGACGATGGCATCCGTCAGCGGCTGGTGGACCGGATTGACGGACAGCAGGCCTGCTTCGAGATTTTCATGACCCACAGCACGGCGGATGTGCAAACCACCTTTTCCCAGAATTGCCAGCCTGACCGTGAGACGGAGCAACTGAGGCGCGTGGCCTGTACCCGCCAGCCAGCCGCTGACAATGGCCATACCGCACTGGCCTGGTTTGCTCTGCAAACGGCACGCCTTGAGCATCTGCGCACCCTGGAGGAGATGGTTATCGCCGATCTGATGATCGCGGTGGACGAGCGTATCCATCGCCAGGAGGAGTACACGCTACCGGCTGAGGAGCAGGACGATCCGCTGGCCTCTTATCCGGATAAGCCCTTGTTAACCCTGGTTCGCCAGCAGGCGCGCGAGATAGAACAGCTTTCCCGTCAGCTCGCGTCACTGCGCGATACGCTCGAAGAGCGCAAAACCATCGATAAAGCGAAAAGCGTACTGATGACCCATCAAAAGATGAGTGAGGAACAGGCATGGACGGCGCTGCGTAAAATGGCGATGGACAAAAATCAGCGCATGGTAGATATCGCCCGCGCGCTGCTCACCGTGAAGAGCTTGTGGCAGGTAACCCCTAAGGAGTAGCTGCACAATGAGTGGGCATTTAGTGCCTGATTGAGGTGCGCGGTCGTGGAGATTTCCCGGTAAACGCCCGAAAAACAGGGCAGTAAAACCTGGCATTCCCTTTGCATTATCTGATTAACCATTTTTGACGGTGCGCCAACGGCGGTGCATCTGTCTTCGGGATAAAGGCGTCCAGCGGTGCTTCGGCACGGGTGGGCGCTTTTTTTTGTCTTTTTTTCAGGAGTGGTCATGGCGGATTTGTCGAGACGGCGGTTTTTACAGGCCAGCATGCTGGCGAGCGGCGCCATGTTATTACCGGGTGTCATGCAGGCCGCGTGGGCGGCAGGCTCGGATAAACCGGAGCAGGAGACGGTGCGCATCGGGTTTATACCGTTAACCGACTGCGCGCCGGTGGTTATCGCGGCGCTGAAGGGGTTTGATAAAAAATATGGCATCACCATCGTGCCAACCAAAGAGGCAAGCTGGGCAGCCGTGCGCGATAAGCTGGTGGCAGGCGAACTGGACGCCGCCCACATTCTTTACGGCCTGCTGTACGGGCTGGAGCTGGGGCTTGCCGGTAAGCCACAGCAGATGGCAAACCTGATGACCCTGAACCAGAACGGTCAAGCCATCACGCTCTCCAGCGATCTGGCAGAGAAGGGCGTTCGCGATCTCGACGGGCTGAAAACGCTGATTGGGCAGCAGGCACCCGGCACTTACACCTTCGCACACACTTTCCCGACCGGTACGCATGCGATGTGGCTGTACTACTGGCTGGCCAGCGCGGGCATTAATCCGTTCGATGACGTCCGAACCGTGGTTGTGCCGCCGCCGCAAATGGTGATGAACATGCGGATTGGCAACATGGTCGGCTTTTGCGTTGGTGAGCCGTGGAATGCGCGCGCCATTAACGACCGCATCGGGTTTACCGCCGCAACGTCCCAGTCGATCTGGGCCGATCATCCGGAAAAAATTCTTGGCACACGCCGCGACTGGGTGGAGAAAAACCCGAACACCGCGCGGGCGCTGGTGAGTGCGGTACTGGAAGCCGCACGCTGGATCGATGCATCACCAGACAACAAACGTGAGACCGCCCAAATCCTCTCTCGCCGGGCGTGGCTGAACACCAAAGAGCAGTATCTCACCGGACGGATGCTGGGAGAGTACGACAACGGGCTTGGCCAGCGCTGGCAGGATGCGCATCCGATCCGTTTCTTCAACGAGGGTGCCGTCAGCTATCCGTACCTCTCCGACGGGATGTGGTTTTTAACCCAGTTCCGCCGCTGGGGCTTGCTCAAATCGGCGCCGGATTATGCCGCCATCGCGCAGCGCATTAACCAGACCTCGGTCTGGCAGGATGCCGCCACGGCGGTGGGAGGCATATCCACCCCGTCATCACCGTATCGCAGCAGCACCCTGATGGACGGTACCGTCTGGAACGGTACCGATCCGGACGGTTACGCCAACCGCTTCGCTATTCACCGTAAAGGGGCCTGATTATGCAGCATCTGCACAGCACGAAATCGAAAGACGAGACGCCGGCGAGCGGGGAAGTGATTACCCTCCCTCCGGTACAGGTTCGCCGCCGCGCACCGACGTTCACGCGACGGATGAATGACCTTCTGCAGCGCGTGATCCCGGCGCTGCTGGGGCTCGGGTTACTGGTGTTGCTCTGGCAACTGGCCGCGATCAACAGCAAAGGGTTCCCGACGCCGCTCAGCACGCTGGATTCCGCATTAACGCTCTTCGCTGACCCGTTTTACCGCGACGGGCCAAACGATATGGGGATCGGCTGGAACGTGCTCGCTTCGCTGCAGCGCGTGGCGGTGGGTTTTGGTCTGGCGGCGCTCGCGGGGATCCCGCTCGGTTTCCTGATCGGTCGCTTCACCTTTTGCTCGCGCATGTTCAGCCCGTTGATTGCACTGTTACGCCCGGTCAGTCCTTTAGCCTGGCTGCCTATCGGCCTGCTGCTGTTCCAGAAAGCGGAGCCCGCCTCCAGCTGGACCATTTTTATCTGTTCAATATGGCCAATGGTGATTAACACCGCCGAAGGGGTACGTCGTATTCCGCAGGATTACCTCAACGTTGCCCGCGTGCTGCAGCTCTCCGAGTGGACCATCATGCGGCGGATCCTCTTCCCGGCCGTGCTGCCCGCGGTGCTGACCGGGGTTCGCCTCTCTATTGGCATCGCTTGGCTGGTCATTGTCGCCGCCGAGATGCTCACCGGTGGGCTGGGGATCGGCTTCTGGATCTGGAATGAGTGGAACAACCTCAACGTCGAAAACATTCTCATCGCCATCGTCATCATTGGCGTGGTCGGGTTGCTGCTGGAGCAGGGGCTGATGCTGATCGCCCGTCGCTTTAGCTGGCAGGAAAAATAAGGAGCGAAGATGAAACCATTAATTCAGGTCCAGGCCGTGAGCCAGCGTTTTTCTACCGCCAGCGGCGAGTTTCTGGCGCTGCAGAACGTCTCTTTTGATATTCACGAAGGCGAAACCGTGAGCCTGATTGGCCACTCCGGGTGCGGCAAATCGACGTTGCTCAACCTGATTGCCGGGATCACCCTGCCGACCGAAGGTGGGCTGATTTGCGATAACCGCGAAATCGCCGGGCCAGGACCGGAGCGTGCGGTGGTGTTTCAGAACCATTCTCTGCTGCCGTGGCTCACCTGCTTCGACAACGTTGCGCTGGCGGTGGATCAGGTCTTTCGCCGCACCATGAGCAAGGCGGAGCGCAAGGAGTGGATTGAACACAACCTCGATCGCGTCCAGATGGGGCATGCCCTGCATAAACGGCCTTCGGAAATCTCCGGCGGCATGAAACAGCGCGTTGGCATTGCCCGTGCGCTGGCGATGAAGCCGAAGGTCCTGCTGATGGATGAACCGTTTGGCGCGCTGGATGCGCTCACGCGCGCGCATTTGCAGGACTCGGTGATGCAAATCCAGCAGGCGCTGAACACCACCATCGTGCTTATCACCCACGATGTGGATGAGGCCGTGTTGCTTTCTGACCGGGTACTGATGATGACTAACGGCCCGGCGGCCACCGTCGGCGAGGTGCTGCATGTTGACCTGCCTCGCCCGCGCAATCGGGTTCAGCTGGCGGACGATAGCCGCTATCACCATATGCGTCAGCAGATCCTCCATTTCCTCTATGAAAAACAGCCTAAAGCGGCGTAACGGAGGCGGTGATGCGACTGATCGTTATCGGTAATGGGATGGCCGCAACACGGCTGATTGCCTCGCTGACCGAGCGTGCGCCCGGTCGCTTCACGATCACCGTGTTTGGCGAGGAGTCGGAACACGCTTACAACCGCATCATGCTCTCGCCGGTACTGGGCGGGGAAAAACAGGCGCAGCAGATCCGCCTGCAGGATGACGCCTGGTATCACGCACGGGGTGTGACGGTACGACGGGGCGAAAAGGTGCTCTCCGTGGATGTTGAGAAACGCGAGGTCCGTACCACAGCAGCCACGCTGGCCTGGGACGAACTGGTCTTTGCCACCGGGTCGACGCCTTTTGTACCTCCCATTCCGGGCGGTGACGCTCCACATGTCTTCACCTTTCGTACGCTGGCCGATATCCGCGCGATTCAGGAGAACCCGGGGCCAGCTGTAGTGCTGGGCGGTGGGGTGCTCGGCGTTGAGGTCGCTGCGGCACTGGTCCGGTCTTGTGACAACGTCACGCTGGTGCATCGTGGTGCGTGGCTGATGGAACAGCAGCTCGATCGCCAGGCAGGCGTTTTGCTTGAAGAGGCGCTGGCGGAGCGCGGCGTTCGCTGCGAACTGTCATCGGGAGTGACCGCCATTGCGGCGGATGCCGTGACGTTACACAACGGACGCAAGATTAACGCCTCTCGCGTGGTGCTGGCGACCGGCGTGCAGCCCAATGTCGCACTGGCAAAAGCCAGCGGCATTCACTGTGCCCGCGGCATTGTGGTTAACCACCAGATGCAGACCTCAGTCCCGGCGATCAGCGCCATCGGTGAGTGCTGCGAAATCGACGGCCAGACGTTCGGCCTGGTCGCACCTTGCCTGGCGCAGGCGGATATCCTCGCCGCCCGGCTGGCTGGGGAGGCTAGCACGCCATTTGCCCTGACCGACAGCGGCATGCGCCTCAAAGTACCCGGTGTGGAGCTGTTCAGCGCCGGGCGAGTAGAGGTTCTGCCAGACGATGTGGTCTGGAGCGCCTGGGATCCGCTGACCCGTCACTATCGCCGTTTGTTACTGCATCGCGGTGCGCTTGCTGGCGTGCTGCTGATGGGGGATTGCCGCAACGCGGCAACATTCACCGATTTACTGGCAACGGCTGCGCCCGCCCACGCGGACTGGCTGTTCAATCGATTCACTACGCAACCGCAGGTTGCAGGACAAAACGCTATGACAAAACCTACGCTGGTGGTGGTTGGACACGGTATGGTCGGCCATCATTTTCTCGAAGACTGTGTGAAGCGCAATTTGCACCGGCAGTACCAGATTATCGTTTTTGGCGAAGAGCGCTATGCCGCCTACGATCGTGTGCATTTGTCAGAGTATTTTGGCGGACGAAGCGCAGAATCGCTCTCGCTGGTGGACGGTGATTTCTTTGCTGAACACGGCATTGAGCTTCGCCTCTCGCAGCAAATTGTGAGTATCGATCGCGACGCACACGTCGTGCGTACCGCCAGTGGGCATGAAACCCACTGGGACAAACTGGTGCTGGCGACCGGCTCGTACCCGTTTGTGCCTCCGGTACCGGGCAGCACGCTGCCGGGCTGCTTTGTTTACCGTACGCTGGACGACCTGGATAACATCGCCGCGCAGGCAAAGCAATCCCGTCGCGGGGTGGTCATTGGCGGTGGCCTGCTGGGACTGGAAGCCGCGAATGCCCTGAAACAGCTGGGCCTGGAAACGCACGTCGTGGAGTTTGCGCCACACCTGATGGCGGTACAACTCGACAACGACGGCGCGGCCATGCTGCGCAAAAAGATCGAAGCGCTTGGCGTGGGCGTTCACACCAGCAAAGCCACCACCGACATCGTCTCTGCGAACGGCGGGCTGGTGATGCGCTTTGCGGACGGCGAACAGCTGGAAACTGACATCGTGGTCTTCTCTGCAGGTATTCGCCCGCAGGATGCACTGGGGCGCAGCAGTGGCCTGGTGACCGGAGAGCGCGGCGGGATTTGCATTGATAACCAGTGCCAGACTTCCGATAAAGACGTGTTCGCTATCGGCGAATGTGCACTGTGGGAGGGTAAAATTTTTGGCCTGGTCGCCCCGGGTTATCAGATGGCGCGGGTGGCATCGGCCACGCTGGCGGGAGAGGCGAGCGCCTTTACCGGGGCTGACATGAGCACCAAACTGAAGCTGCTGGGGGTAGATGTGGCCTCGTTTGGTGATGCCCATGGAAGAACACCCGGCGCGCTAAGCTATCAATGGACGCATGGTCCGCAGCAAATCTATAAAAAGATCGTGGTCAGTGAGGACAATAAAACCCTGTTGGGCGGCGTACTGGTGGGGGATGCCAGCGAATATGCGACCCTGGTGCAGATGATGCTCAACGGCATAGCGTTGCCCAAAGAGCCTGAAACGCTGATTTTACCTTCCTTCGCCGGGAGCGCGCCAAAAGCCCTCGGCGTGGCGGCACTGCCTGACAGTGCGCAGATCTGCTCCTGCCATAACGTCAGCAAAGGTGATATCTGTCAGGCGGTAAGTGCCGGTGCCGCGGATATTGGAGCCATAAAACAGTGCACCAAAGCCGCGACCGGTTGCGGAGGATGCAGCGCGCTGGTGAAACAGGTGATGGAGTACCAGCTTGCAGAGCAGGGCGTGGAGGTGAAAAAGGACATCTGCGAACACTTCCCGTGGTCGCGTCAGGAAATCTATCACCTGGTGCGCGTCAATCATATTCGTACCTTCGACCAGCTTATCAGCCGTTACGGGCAGGGGCACGGTTGCGAAATCTGTAAACCGCTGGTGGGATCAGTGCTCGCCTCCTGCTGGAATGAGTACCTGCTGAAACCGGCACATCTGCCGCTGCAGGACACCAACGACCGTTATTTTGCCAATATTCAGAAAGACGGGACGTACTCCATCGTGCCCCGGATGCCTGCAGGGGAAGTGTCGGCCGACGGCTTGATAGCTATCGGCCAGATTGCCAAACGCTACCAGCTGTACAGCAAAATCACGGGCGGACAGCGTATCGACCTCTTTGGCGCCACGCTCGACCAGCTGCCGGCGATCTGGCAGGCGCTGGTGGAGGCCGGATTTGAGACCGGTCACGCGTACGGTAAATCCCTGCGCACGGTGAAATCCTGCGTCGGGTCGACCTGGTGCCGCTATGGCGTGCAAGATTCCACGCGTCTCGCGGTCACGCTTGAGCACCGCTATAAAGGCTTACGCGCGCCGCACAAAATTAAAATGGCCGTGTCCGGTTGTACCCGTGAATGTGCGGAGGCTCAGAGCAAGGACGTGGGCGTCATTGCGACCGACAAAGGCTGGAACCTTTATCTCTGCGGTAACGGCGGCATGAAACCGCGCCATGCGGATCTCTTTGCCAGCGATCTGGATGACGAGACGCTGATCCGTACCGTCGACCGCTTCCTGATGTTCTACATCCGCACGGCGGATCGCCTGCAGCGTACCAGTACGTGGATGGACAATCTGGAAGGGGGGATCGACTACCTGCGCGAGGTGATTCTTAACGACAGCCTGGGCATTGCGCACGAGCTGGAACAGGAGATGGCCCGCGTGGTGGAAACCTACCAGTGTGAATGGCAGACCACGCTTAACGATCCGAGCCGTCTGGCGTTGTTCCGTACCGAAGTGAACCGTCAGCCGGTGGAGGAGAATAAACGCTGGCAAGCGGTCTGCGCTATCGATGAGATCCCTGAGCAGGCGGGGATCGGCGCCCGGCTGGGGCGAAAACCGATTGCGCTTTTCCGCTTTGGTCAATCTGTCTATGCCCTCGACGACCTCGAGCCGGGCAGCACAGCAAACGTGCTTTCACGCGGCATTCTCGGCGATGCTGCCGGCGAGCCGGTGGTCATCTCTCCGCTCTATAAGCAGCGTATCCGTCTGCGCGACGGCTGTCAGGCCGATAACGGGGAACCTGCGGTGCGCGCCTGGCCGGTGAAAATAGAAAACGGTCAGGTGTGGGTCGGGAACGACGCGCAGATCTTGCGTGCGGAGGCGTCATGAATGAAACCCGAACGACGTGCCCTTACTGCGGGGTGGGTTGCGGCGTGATCGCAACGGTAGAG
The DNA here is from genome assembly GCF_001750725.1 of Enterobacter ludwigii. Lineage (NCBI taxonomy): Bacteria > Pseudomonadati > Pseudomonadota > Gammaproteobacteria > Enterobacterales > Enterobacteriaceae > Enterobacter > Enterobacter ludwigii. Next base: position 1,894,115 of record NZ_CP017279.1, on the reverse strand, counting down.
GGTGAGAAGGTTACCGTGCGCGGAGATGAACGACATCCCGCCAGTTTTGGACGCCTGTGCGTTAAAGGCTCGGCATTAGGCGAAACGACCGGTCTGCAGGAGCGATTGCTGCACCCGGTGGTCGACGGGCAGGAGGTGGAATGGTCCCGGGCGCTGGCGGCGGCTGGTGAACGGCTGCAGACCATCATCGACACCTGGGGACCACAGGCGGTGGCGTTTTACGCCTCCGGCCAGCTGCTGACCGAGGACTATTACGCCGCCAATAAGCTGATGAAAGGGTTTATTGGTGCGGCAAACATTGATACCAACTCGCGGCTCTGTATGTCGTCCGCGGTGACGGGCTACAAGCGCGCGTTTGGTGAAGATGTGGTGCCGTGTAGCTATGAGGATGTGGAAAACAGCGATGTGGTGGTGCTGGTCGGGTCGAATGCGGCATGGACCCATCCGGTGCTGTATCAGCGGCTGGTACAGGCGCGCCAGAACAACCCTGCGATGAAAGTTGTGGTTATCGATCCGCGCAAAACGGCCACCTGCGATATTGCTGACCTGCATCTGGCGCTTACGCCCGGCAGTGACGCCGGGCTGTTTGTCGGTTTACTCAATCTGATTCAGGGAACCGACGCGTGGCCCATCGCCCGGGTGGCTGAGTTTTGTGGCCTCTCAACCGAGGACGTGGGGACCTTCTACGACTGGTTTGTGACTGCGCCGCGGGCCATCACGCTCTACACCATGGGCATTAATCAGTCCTCAAGCGGCAGCGACAAGTGTAATGCCATCATCAACGTTCATCTGGCCAGCGGAAAATTCGCCCGTCAGGGCTGCGGACCGTTTTCGCTGACCGGACAGCCTAACGCGATGGGGGGGCGGGAGGTGGGTGGGCTGGCGAACCAGCTTGCCGCTCACATGAATTTCGAGCCGGAGTCTCTTTCGCGGGTGGCGCGTTTTTGGGGTACGGAAAGACTGGCCCAGACGCCGGGCCTGATGGCGGTGGAGTTGTTTGATGCGATCGCCCGCGGCGAAGTGAAAGCGGTGTGGATCATGGGCACCAATCCTGCCGTCTCGCTGCCGGACAGCCACGCGGTGTGTCAGGCGCTGGAACATTGCCCGCTGGTGATTGTCTCCGAGGTGATGCAGGAGACCGACACCAGCCGCTATGCCCATATCCGCTTCCCGGTACAGGCGTGGGGGGAAAAAGACGGTACGGTAACCAATTCCGAGCGGCGTATTTCGCGCCAGCGCGCCTTTCTGCCGGCGCCAGGCGAGACCAAACCGGACTGGTGGGTCATCGCCCGGGTGGCACAGGCGCTGGGCTATGGTGAAGCCTTCGCCTGGGAACATCCGCAGCAAATTTTTTGTGAGCATGCAGCGCTCTCGGCCTTTGAAAATGACGGCGCGCGGGCGTTTAACCTCCATGAACTGGCGTCACTTACCCGTGAGGAATGGGACCGGCTTGAGCCTTATCAGTGGCCAGCGGGGGCCTTTGCGCGCCGGGAAATTGTGCCGGTAGAGCCTCAGCCACACGGTGCGGCAATAAACGCGCTATACCCGCTGATTCTCAATACCGGGCGTATCCGCGATCAGTGGCACACCATGACCCGGACGGGGTACGTCCCGAAACTGATGCAGCATAGTGCTGAGCCGTGTGTTGAGATCGGCGCCGCCGATGCCATGCGCTTCTCACTGTACGACGGACAGCTGGCGCGCATCAGCTCTCCGCGTGGAGTGATGCTGGCAAGAGTGCGCATCACTGACGGGCAGCGAGAAGGTGAGCTGTTTGTGCCAATGCACTGGAATGCCCAGTTTGCCCGCCAGGGGAAGGTGAATGCGCTGGTGGAGGGGCGCTGTGACCCGCTGTCCGGTCAGCCCGAGAGTAAACAGACGGCCGTCAGGATTATGCCCTGGCAGCCGGGCTGGCAGGGTGAGCTTTATGCCCGTGAACTGCCGGAGCTTCCCCCCTCTGTCTGCTGGTGGCGTAAAGTCTCACGTCTGACGGTGGCGGGGGATAAGCCGTTGCTGGCGTGGGTTATGCAGTACGCCAGTGAACGGGGCTGGCAGCTGCAGGTCGCGCAGACCAGCGAGCGCAGCAGCGTGCTGGCCTGGCATGACGGACAACTGATGCTCGGGTTCTGGGAAGGCACTGCGTTACCGACACTGGCGCACGCGGTAATTGAAGCCGCGTTTCGTTCATCTCCCGTGACGCTTGCTGAGCGCCACGCGTTGTTGAATGGACAGGGAACCGGGGACAGTGTCGATCCGGGTCGGATCATCTGCAGCTGTTTCAGCGTGGGGGAAACCGTCATACGCGAGGCGATTGGGGGAGGGTGTAATTCCGTCGCGGCGCTGGGTGCCAGGCTGCGCTGCGGAACGAACTGCGGCTCCTGTGTGCCTGAACTAAAAACAATGTTTCAGGATATTCCGGAAAATTCCTCTTAAGGCTGCAAAACGTGAGGAATAACGGTAAGGTACCCGGTGTTCTCACGTAAGCATCGGGTATTTCTTACGACGTTAATGGCTGTTTCATCTCATCTTCGTTTGCTTGCTTTACTCCCCCTCATTCCGGTCGGAGCCGTTCACGGTGCGCCGAATTCCTTTGTGCAGCAGGCACAGAACCCCTTTGATAACAACGGGGATAATCTGCCCGATCTCGGCATGGCGGCGCCCACGACCGAGGGCGAAAAACATCTGGCAGAAATGGCGAAAGCGTTTGGCGAAGCCAGTATGACCGATAACGGCCTGACGACAGGCGAGCAGGCGCGTCAGTTTGCCTTTGGCAAGGTGCGTGACGCGGTGAGCGGCGAAGTGAACCAGCATATTGAATCCTGGCTTTCGCCGTGGGGGAATGCCAGCGTGAACTTGCTGGTGGATGACGACGGCAAATTTAACGGCAGCAGCGGCAGCTGGTTTATTCCGTGGAACGATAACAACCATTATCTGAGCTGGAGCCAGCTTGGCCTGACGCAGCAGACTGACGGTCTGGTGAGCAATGCCGGCATTGGGCAGCGCTGGGTTGCCGGAAAATGGTTGCTCGGCTACAACACCTTTTACGACAACCTGCTGGATGAAAACCTGCAGCGTGCCGGGTTAGGTGCGGAAGTATGGGGCGAGAACCTGCGTCTGTCTGCGAACTATTATCAGCCCTTTGCCGGCTGGCGCGATCGCTCTGACATTCAGGAGCAGCGCATGGCCCGGGGGTACGACGTGACCGCTAAAGCGTGGCTGCCGTGGTTCCATCACCTGAATACCAGCGTCAGCTTTGAGCAATATTTTGGTGATAACGTTGACCTGTTCAACAGCGGTACCGGTTATCACAACCCGGTGGCGGTCAATCTGGGGCTGAATTATACCCCCGTTCCGCTGGTAACCCTCACCGCCGGGCATAAGCAAGGGGAGAGTGGGGTGAGCCAGAATAATCTTGGCCTCAAGCTCAACTACCGCTTTGGCGTGCCGCTGGTGAAGCAACTTTCTGCCAGTGAAGTCGCCGCCACCCGTTCTCTGCGCGGCAGTCGCTATGATTCGCCAGAGCGGGATAACCTGCCGGTGATGGAGTTCCGCCAGAGCAAAACGTTGTCCGTCTACCTGGCGACACCGCCGTGGGATCTTAAAGGGGGCGAAACCGTGATGCTTAAGCTGCAGATCCGCAGTAAGCACGGGATTCGCCAGCTTCACTGGCAGGGAGATACGCAGGCGCTGAGTCTGACATCGCCGGCCAACAATACCAGCGAAGACGGCTGGAGCGTGATTATGCCTGCCTGGGATGATAGTGAGGGCGCGAGCAACCGCTGGCGGCTTTCGGTGGTGGTCGAAGATAATGATGGCAAGCGCGTCTCGTCCAATGAGATCACGCTGGCTGTGGCGCAACCGCTTGTGGCATTACCCACCGACGATCCGCGCTGGAAGCTGCTGCCGGATGAGTAATGCTTAAAAAATACGTTCCTGGTGTACCCATACCGCGGCTTCAACCCGCGATTTTAACTTCATTTTCTTCAGCATATGTTTCACATGCACTTTGACCGTGCTTTCGGTGATATCCAGGCGACGCGCAATCATTTTATTCGGCAGGCCCTGGGCAATCAGCTTCAGAATATCGCGCTCACGCGGCGTCAACTGACTGACATCGCGATCCGAGGTGGCGCGGTTTGCCCGCAGGCTGGCGGCCAGCACCGGGGTTAAGGCTTCGCTCAGTACCATCTCACCCGCGGCGGCCTGTTGCAGGGCCTTAAGCAGGTCTTCCGGCTCCATATCTTTCAGCAGGTAGCCGTCCGCGCCACGCTTGAGCGCCGTCACAACATCCTCTTCATGGTTCGAGACGCTAAAGACCACTACGCGTCCGGAGAGCGATTTTTCCCGCAGCTTGTCGAGCGTTTCCAGACCGTTCATGCCCGGCATGTTGAGATCGAGCAGGATCAGATCGGGATCAAGCGATTCGGCAAGCTCAATGCCCTGTTCGCCATTGCTGGCTTCGCCAACGACGGTGATATCGGGTGCCATGCTGACCAGCTGTTTAACGCCAGTACGCAGCATCGGATGGTCGTCGATCAACAGGATGGATGCCGGTTCCTGATTAGTCATGGGTTTCTCCTTGAGCAGTTGTGAGCGGTTTGTCGGGAATAAAGGTGACCACGACTTCCGTGCCACCTGTCTCTCGCCGGCGAACCTGGCAATCACCGCGCAGGCTTTGGGCGCGGTCTCGCATGATAATTAAACCATAATGGTTAGTTCTTTCGGCATTTTCCGGCACGCCGCAGCCGTTGTCATGAACCGTGAGCCTGACCTGATTATCGTGCTGGCTGACGGTAACGGTGACCGCCGTCGCGTCAGCGTGTTTGAGCACGTTGCTCAGGGCTTCACGGGCGATCTGCAGTAGATGAATCGCCTGATGGGAGGGGACAAACCGCGGCGGCAGCTGATAATCAAGCTTCACCGGGAACCCCAGTCGGGCGCTAAATTCATGGCAACTGGACTCCAGCGCGGGGCGCAGGCCAGGCTCGGTCAGCTGCAGGCGGAAGGTGGTTAATAGCTCGCGAAGCTGAATCCATGAGGTATTGAGTTCGTTGCGGATCTGGCTCAGCAGCTGTTTGTTGCTTTCCGGCATCTCCGCATCCTGCATCTGCAGACAGCTGACCTGCATTTTCATACAGGAGAGCGACTGGGCGATGGAGTCATGCAATTCGCGCGCGATAGTCGCACGCTCTTCCATGACGATCAGCTGCTGTTGCTTTTCCTGATGGCGGTCGAGCGCCAGCGTAGCGGTCAGCTGCTCGACCAGCGTATCGACCAGCTGCTGCTGATCGTGGCTCAGATGCCGCCCGGCGGGCAGCGTGGCCAGCAGGATACCGTACTGGGTATGGCTGTCCGTCAGTCGCCACTTCAGCGTCGTACCGCCGGAGGTCAGGGGCGGCAAGCCTCGCGGGCAAAGATGACAGCCTTTGTCATCGCAGGACATGTCGGACTGACAGGTAAATTCCTGATGATTATCTTCATCTTCAACATCGTAGACCCGCAGCTCCAGGTCATGCAGCAAGGTCAGATTTTGCAGGCCATTCAGCACCGGCGAGAGGCGTTCACATAACGGCACCTGCATATGCAGACGACGGTTGGCCTGCCACAGGAAGGAGAGGATTTCGTTTTTCTGCTCCAGCCCTGCCGTTTTCTCCTGCACGCGTTTTTCCAGCACGGCGTAGCTTTCGGAGAGTTCTTCCGACATGGTATTGAGCGCCTGGCCCAGCATCGCCATTTCATTACGCCCGCTGATATGCGTGCGCTGAGTAAAATCACGTGCGGTCACCGCGCGGGCCATCGCCAGCAACTGTTTCCAGGGGTTCAACAGCCGGGCGCGCAGCCAGAGGATGGTGAAAATCAGCAGCAGCCCCATAAACAACGCCATGGCACGGTGAACCATCAGCACCCGGTCGATACGCAATTCGGTGGTCTGATCGAAAGAGGAGACCAGCGCGTCAATACGCGACACAAAGCCCGCGACGTCCCGTGCTACGGTCTCAGTATTGCGCGCCTGTTTCAGACCAGGCTGAAGCTGGGTGTGCCAGTAGTTTTGCAGGGATTTAAGCTGTGATTCCTGCCCGTCACGGATGGCGGCACGTTCCAGCTCCGGGCTGAACGCGGTACGCTCCATTTCGTCGATCAGAGGCTGATCGTCTTCCGTCAGCGGTACCGACGCCAGCAGGCGGTAACTCTGCATGCGCAGAGAGCCTGCCTCGTTGATGGCATGCGCATTACCCTGTACGCCCTGTACCAGCCAGCCAGAAATCGCCATACCGGTCACACCGAGGGCGGTGGACAGCATAACGATCAGTGCCAACTGGTTAACCAGTGTTAGCGGAGATAAACATCTTTTTAACATAGAGTTGCCGGGCTCCTGACGTGGCCTGCTTGCAGGAATGGCGCTATTCTGGTGCATACCCAGGAGTATACCCATACCAATAAAGGATTACCCCTAAATTGCCAACGGAGTAAGCGGCAGGAGGAGGCGGTATCAGGGACGCTTCAGTGCCGTGAAAAACCACGTCTTTTTTACTGAAATAGCCTACTCACTAAGGATAAGGGCTTTTTTCGCGCTGTAAAACCTCCCACTTTTCCTTTGATTTATATCAACTTACCGCCGCCCTAAAACCCTAATGTTTGCAGCATCATTCGAGAATCAGAGGTGTCTATGAGTCACTCATCCGCTCCCGAAAGGGAAAATGGTGCCGTTATTACTGAATGGCGTCCAGAGGATCCGGCGTTCTGGCAACAGCGCGGCCATCGTATAGCGAGCCGGAATCTGTGGATTTCCGTTCCGTGTTTGCTGTTAGCGTTTTGCGTATGGATGTTGTTTAGTGCAGTGGCAGTCAATCTGCCAAAAGTGGGTTTTACCTTTACGACCGATCAGCTGTTTATGCTGACCGCGTTGCCGTCGCTGTCCGGTGCGCTGCTGCGCGTCCCTTACGCGTTTATGGTGCCGGTGTTTGGTGGTCGTCGCTGGACGGCGTTCAGTACGGGCATCATGATCGTACCTTGCGTGTGGCTGGGTTTTGCGGTGCAGGATACCTCCACGCCTTTCAGCGTGTTCGTGATTATCTCCCTGCTGTGCGGTTTTGCTGGCGCTAACTTCGCCTCCAGTATGGCGAACATCAGCTTCTTCTTCCCGAAAGCGAAGCAGGGCGGTGCGCTGGGTATTAACGGCGGTCTGGGAAACATGGGCGTAAGCGTGATGCAGTTAATTGCACCGCTGGCAATCTCTGTCTCCATTTTTGCAGCCTTTGGTGGCGGTGGCGTCGAGCAGGCGGATGGTTCTTCCCTGTACCTGCAGAATGCGGCGTGGATTTGGGTTCCGTTCCTGGTGGTCTTCACCCTGGCGGCATGGTTCTTTATGAACGATCTGTCGGCATCTAAGGCTTCGCTGAGCGAGCAGTTGCCGGTGCTGAAACGCGGGCACCTGTGGGTCATGGCGCTGCTTTATCTGGCAACCTTCGGGTCGTTTATCGGTTTCTCCGCAGGCTTTGCCATGCTGTCCAAAACACAGTTCCCGGAAGTGCAGATCCTGCAGTTTGCCTTCTTTGGTCCGTTCATCGGTGCCCTGGCGCGTTCACTGGGCGGGATGGTGTCTGACCGTCTGGGCGGAACACGCGTGACGCTGGTGAACTTTGTGATCATGGCTGTTTTCTGTGCGCTGCTGTTCCTGACGCTGCCCGCCAATGGCCAGGGTGGCAACTTTACCGCCTTCTTCGGCGTGTTTATGGTGCTGTTCCTGACGGCCGGTCTGGGTAGCGCATCGACCTTCCAGATGATTTCCGTTATCTTCCGTAAACTGACGATGGATCGCGTTAAAGCGCAGGGCGGAAGCGAAGAGCAGGCCATGCGTGAAGCCGCGACGGATACGGCTGCTGCACTGGGCTTTATCTCTGCCATCGGCGCAATTGGCGGTTTCTTTATTCCGAAAGCGTTCGGTATCTCTCTGGACCTGACCGGCTCTCCGGCAGGAGCAATGAAAGTCTTCCTCGTTTTCTATATCGCCTGCGTAGTGATTACGTGGCTGGTATATGGCCGTAATACCAAAAAAAATAAGTAAGTGTGATTATCCGTTTGCGCGGCCTTCGGGCCGCGTTTTTTTATTACTACAGTAGTTACAACATACTGATGGCGTTTGAGGAACAATGCCTGCGGGTAACACTGTGATCGCCATCGCTTTACAGGGCGTTCTACCCCTTAATACCTGAGATGTTAAATTTAGCCCTGCTTTTTGTACGATAAATTATAAATATCATTATAAATCAATAGATTATAAAAATTAAAAATCTACCGCTTTGGTGGTATCCGATCTAATACCCCACCTGAAACTCCCTCTCCGCCTTGATCGTTATCAATTCTCGCCATCTATCAGAGCGTTACCTTCGCTGCAAATCAGCAATGTCGATTTAGAGAGCCACAGGCTCCACACAGGAGATACCCGATGAGCAAATTTTTGGACCGGTTTCGCTACTTCAAACAGAAGGGTGAAACTTTTGCCGATGGGCACGGCCAGGTTCTGGAGACCAACCGGGACTGGGAAGACGGTTACCGTCAGCGCTGGCAGCATGACAAAGTCGTCCGTTCGACCCACGGCGTGAACTGCACTGGCTCATGTAGCTGGAAGATTTTCGTTAAAAACGGCCTGGTGACATGGGAAATGCAGCAGACCGACTATCCGCGTACCCGTCCGGATATGCCAAACCACGAACCTCGTGGCTGCCCGCGTGGTGCAAGCTACTCCTGGTATCTGTACAGCGCCAACCGTCTGAAATACCCTCTGATGCGCAAACGCCTGATGAAAATGTGGCGTGAGGCGAAAGTGCTGCACAGCGATCCGGTTGATGCCTGGGCATCCATTATCGAAGATGCCGACAAAGCAAAAAGCTTTAAGCAGGCGCGCGGTCGCGGTGGTTTTGTTCGTTCTTCCTGGAAAGAGGTCAACGAACTGATTGCCGCTTCAAACGTTTATACTGTCAAAACCTACGGACCGGACCGCGTCGCGGGCTTCTCGCCTATCCCGGCGATGTCGATGGTCTCTTACGCCTCAGGTGCTCGTTATCTGTCGCTTATCGGCGGAACCTGTCTGAGCTTCTACGACTGGTACTGCGACCTGCCGCCAGCCTCTCCGCAGACCTGGGGCGAGCAGACCGACGTGCCGGAATCCGCTGACTGGTACAACTCCAGCTACATTATTGCCTGGGGCTCTAACGTTCCACAGACCCGTACGCCGGATGCCCACTTCTTCACGGAAGTGCGTTACAAAGGCACCAAAACCGTTGCGGTGACCCCGGACTATGCGGAAATTGCCAAGCTGTGCGACCTGTGGCTGGCCCCTAAACAGGGTACCGACTCCGCGATGGCGCTGGCGATGGGCCACGTGATGCTGCGTGAGTTCCACCTCGATAAACCCAGCCAGTACTTTACTGACTATGTCCGTCGCTATACCGACATGCCGATGCTGGTCATGCTGGAAGAGCGTGATGGCTACTATGCAGCGGGCCGCACACTGCGTGCCGCCGATCTGGTGGATGCGCTGGGTCAGGAAAACAATCCTGAGTGGAAAACGGTCGCCTATAACAATAACGGCGAGCTGGTGGCACCCAACGGCTCTATCGGTTTCCGCTGGGGCGAGAAGGGCAAGTGGAACCTCGAGCAGCGTAACGGTACCACCGGTGAAGAGACTGAACTGCGTCTGAGCATGCTGGGTAGCCAGGACGAAATTGCTGATGTGGGCTTCCCGTACTTCGGCGGCGAAGGGTCCGAGCATTTCAACAAAGTTGAGCTGCAGAACATCCTGATGCATAAGCTGCCGGTCAAACGTCTGCAGCTGGCGGATGGGTCGACGGCGCTGGTGACCACCGTGTATGACCTGACGCTGGCCAACTACGGCCTGGAGCGCGGCCTGAATGATGAAAACTGCGCAACCAGCTACGACGACATCAAAGCGTATACCCCGGCCTGGGCAGAGCAGATCACCGGCGTGCCGCGTGGACACATCACCCGTATCGCCCGTGAATTCGCTGAAAATGCTGACAAGACGCATGGCCGTTCAATGATCATTGTTGGTGCCGGTCTGAACCACTGGTATCACCTTGATATGAACTATCGTGGCCTGATCAACATGCTGATCTTCTGCGGTTGTGTGGGTCAAAGCGGCGGCGGCTGGGCGCACTATGTCGGCCAGGAAAAACTGCGTCCGCAGACGGGCTGGCAGCCACTGGCGTTTGCCCTCGACTGGCAGCGTCCGGCGCGTCATATGAACAGTACGTCTTACTTCTACAACCACTCCAGCCAGTGGCGCTATGAGACGGTAACGGCCCAGGAACTGCTGTCGCCAATGGCGGATAAATCCCGCTACAGCGGCCACCTGATCGACTTCAACGTCCGCGCTGAACGCATGGGCTGGCTGCCGTCTGCACCTCAGTTAGGGACTAACCCGCTGCGCATTGCCGACGAGGCGAAGAAAGCGGGCATGACCCCGGCGGATTACACCGTCAAGGCACTGAAAGAAGGCACCATTCGCTTTGCGGCCGAGCAGCCTGAAAACGGCAAAAACCATCCGCGTAACCTGTTTATCTGGCGCTCTAACCTGCTGGGCTCCTCCGGTAAAGGCCACGAGTACATGCTGAAATATCTGCTGGGTACTGAAAACGGTATTCAGGGGAAAGATCTGGGCAAGCAGGGCGGCGTGAAACCAGAAGAAGTGGAGTGGAAAGACAACGGTCTGGACGGCAAGCTGGATCTGGTGGTGACGCTGGACTTCCGTTTGTCCAGTACCTGCCTGTATTCCGATATCGTGCTGCCAACCGCTACCTGGTATGAAAAAGACGACATGAATACCTCGGATATGCATCCGTTTATTCATCCGCTGTCTGCAGCCGTTGACCCGGCGTGGGAATCCAAAAGCGACTGGGATATCTACAAAGATATCGCGAAGAAATTCTCCGAAGTGTGCGTAGGACATCTGGGCAAAGAGACCGATGTGGTGACCCTGCCGATTCAGCACGACTCTGCAGCCGAACTGGCGCAGCCGCTGGACGTGAAGGACTGGAAAAAAGGCGAGTGTGACCTGATCCCGGGCGTGACAGCGCCGCACATTATTCCCGTTGAACGTGACTACCCGGCAACGTACGAACGCTTTACCTCTATCGGCCCGCTGATGGAAAAAATCGGTAACGGGGGTAAAGGGATTGCGTGGAATACCCAGAGCGAAATGGACCTGCTGCGTAAGCTCAATTACACCAAAGCGGACGGCCCGGCCAAAGGCCAGCCAATGCTGAACACGGCCATTGATGCTGCAGAAATGATCCTGACTCTGGCACCGGAAACCAACGGTCACGTGGCGGTGAAAGCATGGGCGGCACTGAGTGAGTTTACCGGTCGCGATCATACCCATCTGGCGACGAATAAAGAGGAAGAGAAGATCCGCTTCCGCGATATTCAGGCTCAACCGCGCAAAATTATCTCCAGCCCGACCTGGTCTGGCCTGGAAGATGAACACGTCTCCTACAATGCTGGCTACACCAACGTTCACGAACTGATCCCATGGCGTACCCTGTCCGGTCGTCAGTCCCTGTATCAGGATCACCAGTGGATGCGCGACTTCGGTGAGAGCCTGCTGGTTTATCGTCCGCCAATCGATACCCGCTCCGTGAAAGCGGTAATGGGTACGAAATCGAACGGTAACCCGGAGAAGGCGCTGAACTTCCTGACGCCGCACCAGAAGTGGGGCATTCACTCCACCTACAGCGACAACCTGCTGATGCTGACGTTGTCCCGCGGTGGCCCGATTGTGTGGATGAGCGAGACGGACGCCAAAGATCTGGGCATTGAAGATAACGACTGGATCGAAGTGTTCAACAGCAACGGTGCGCTGACGGCGCGTGCGGTTGTCAGTCAGCGTGTCCCGGCCGGGATGACCATGATGTACCACGCGCAGGAACGTATCGTTAACCTGCCGGGTTCTGAAATCACCGAGCAGCGCGGCGGCATTCACAACTCCGTGACCCGTATTACGCCAAAACCGACGCACATGATCGGCGGCTATGCGCAGCTAGCCTACGGCTTTAACTACTACGGCACGGTAGGATCTAACCGCGATGAGTTCGTGGTGGTACGTAAGATGAAGAATATTAACTGGTTAGACGGCGAAGGTAATGACCAGGTACAGGAGAGCGTAAAATGAAAATTCGTTCACAAGTCGGCATGGTGCTGAATCTGGATAAATGCATCGGCTGTCATACCTGCTCAGTCACCTGTAAAAACGTCTGGACCAGCCGCGAAGGGATGGAGTACGCGTGGTTCAATAACGTGGAAAGTAAACCCGGCACCGGCTTCCCGACCGACTGGGAAAACCAGGAGAAATGGAAGGGCGGCTGGATCCGTAAAATCAACGGTAAACTGCAGCCGCGCATGGGTAACCGTGCGATGCTGCTCGGTAAAATCTTCGCCAACCCGCATCTGCCTGGCATCGATGATTACTACGAGCCGTTTGATTACGACTACCAGAACCTGCACAACGCGCCGGAAAGCAAACATCAGCCGATCGCACGTCCACGCTCGCTCATTACCGGACAGCGTATGGATAAGATCACCAGCGGTCCAAACTGGGAAGAGATTCTGGGCGGCGAGTTCGAAAAACGCGCCAAAGACCAGAACTTCGAGAACATGCAGAAGGCGATGTACGGCCAGTTCGAAAACACCTTCATGATGTATTTGCCGCGTCTGTGCGAGCACTGCCTTAACCCGGCGTGCGTGGCGACCTGTCCGAGCGGAGCCATCTATAAGCGTGAAGAAGATGGCATTGTGCTGATCGACCAGGACAAGTGCCGCGGCTGGCGTATGTGTATTACCGGTTGCCCGTACAAAAAAATCTACTTCAACTGGAAGAGCGGCAAGTCTGAGAAGTGCATCTTCTGCTATCCGCGTATTGAAGCCGGTATGCCAACCGTCTGCTCTGAGAGCTGCGTGGGCCGTATTCGTTACCTCGGCGTGCTGCTGTACGACGCGGACGCGATTGAAAATGCAGCCAGCACCGAGAACGAGAAAGATCTCTATCAGCGTCAGCTGGACGTCTTCCTCGATCCTAACGATCCGAAAGTGATTGAGCAGGCGCTGAAAGACGGCGTTCCGCAGAGCGTGATTGACGCTGCGCAGCAGTCTCCGGTGTACAAAATGGCGATGGACTGGAAGCTGGCGCTGCCGCTGCATCCGGAATACCGCACGCTGCCGATGGTCTGGTACGTGCCGCCGCTGTCTCCGATCCAGTCTGCTGCGGATGCGGGTGAGCTGGGCAGCAACGGCATTCTGCCAGACGTGGAAAGCCTGCGTATCCCGGTTCAGTATCTGGCAAACCTGTTAACCGCAGGGGATACCCAGCCGGTCCTGCTGGCGCTGAAACGTATGCTGGCGATGCGCCACTACAAACGCGCTGAAACCGTTGACGGTGTTAACGATACCCGTGCACTGGAAGCGGTAGGTCTGACCGAAGCCCAGGCGCAGGAGATGTACCGTTACCTGGCGATTGCCAATTACGAAGACCGTTTCGTGGTGCCGAGCAGCCACCGAGAACTGGCTCGCGAAGCCTTCCCGGAGAAAAATGGCTGTGGCTTTACCTTTGGCGATGGATGCCACGGTTCAGACACGAAATTCAATCTCTTCAACAGCCGCCGCATTGATGCCCTGGATGTGACGAGCAAAACGGAGCCGCACCAATGATTGAACTTGTCATTGTTTCGCGTCTGCTCGAGTACCCGGATGCTGCGCTTGCGCAGCATCAGCAGGAGCTCTTTGATGCACTCGCGTCATCTGAAAATCTTGAGAAAGAGGATGCCCAGACACTGGCCGTTTTCCTCCGGGACCTGTTAGCGCGCGATTTACTGGATGCGCAGGCGGATTACAGCCAGCTGTTTGACCGCGGACGCGCGACGTCGCTGCTGCTGTTCGAACATGTTCACGGTGAGTCACGTGACCGCGGTCAGGCGATGGTTGACCTGATGGGACAGTACGAGCAACACGGCCTGCAGCTCGACAGCCGCGAGCTGCCGGACCACCTGCCGCTCTATCTTGAGTATCTGGCGCAGTTGCCTAAAGAGGAGGCGCTGGGGGGGCTGCAGGACATCGCGCCGATCCTGGCGCTGCTCGGCGCACGACTTCAGCAGCGCGAGAGCCGTTACGCGGTGCTGTTCGACCTGCTGGTGAAGCTCGCCAACGCATCGGTCGACAGTGAAAAAGTTGCGGAGAAGATCGCCGATGAAGCCCGCGATGATACGCCACAGGCGCTGGATGCGGTCTGGGAGGAGGAGCAGGTGAAATTCATGGCTGACCAGAACTGCGGTGAGTCTGAAATCTCCGCTCACCAACGTCGTTTTGCCGGAGCCGTTGCCCCGCAATATTTGAATATCTCTAACGGAGGACAGCAATAATGCACTTCCTGAACATGTTCTTCTTTGACATTTACCCGTATATCGCGGGCACCGTGTTCCTGGTGGGAAGCTGGCTGCGTTATGACTACGGCCAGTACACCTGGCGTGCTGCCTCCAGCCAGATGCTCGATCGCAAAGGGATGAACCTGGCTTCTAACCTGTTCCACATCGGGATCCTGGGGATTTTTGCGGGTCACTTCCTCGGAATGCTGACGCCGCACTGGATGTATGAGTCATTCCTGCCGATTGAGGTGAAGCAGAAAATGGCGATGATTGCCGGCGGTGCCTGCGGCGTGATGACGCTGGTGGGCGGTTTACTGCTGCTCAAACGCCGTCTGTTCAGCCCGCGTGTTCGCGCGACTACCACCGGCGCGGACATTCTGATTTTGTCCCTGCTGATGGTGCAGTGTGCGCTGGGTCTGCTGACCATTCCGTTCTCGGCTCAGCATATGGATGGCAGCGAAATGATGAAGCTGGTCGGCTGGGCGCAGTCTGTGGTGACTTTCCACGGTGGTGCGTCTGAGCACCTTGACGGTGTGGCGTTTATCTTCCGCGTGCACCTGGTGCTCGGGATGACGCTGTTTGTGCTGTTCCCGTTCTCTCGTCTGGTGCATATCTGGAGTGCACCGGTGGAGTATCTGACGCGCAAATATCAGATTGTTCGCGCCCGTCGCTAATTCACTGAAAACCGACACGGGAGCAGGACGCTCCCGTTAATTTCAGATTGTGTAAAGAAGGGGCTCCTATATTATTAGCGGTTGGATTAGCTAGTGAAGGGAGCACTGGTGTGGGTCAATCAACAGAGCCGGAAATTTCGGCCGCAATAAAAATTATCTCAACAGGCATTGCCTTGCCTGCTGAAAGACTGACATCCAGCGATCTGGATTCATGGTTAGGAAAACCGCCTGGCTACGTTGAAAAACGGTCCGGTATTCTTACCCGCTACCACGCTTCTCACACCGCCAGCCAGGCCGGGCTGGCCGCACAGGCGCTACATAACGCGCTACATGCCGGAACGATATCACCTGATTCCATAGACCTGTTGATTTGTGCATCGGCTATTGCCATACAAGCGCTTCCCTGCAGTGCGGTTCATATTATCAAGGCGGCGGGTATGCCCGCGGGTATGGCGGGGTTTGATATTAACAGCAGCTGTGTCAGCTTTATTTCCGCTTTAGAAGTTGCTGCAGGTTTATTGAATACAGGCGCATACCGTCGCATCGCCATTGTTTCAGCTGATTTAGCATCGCGCGGCATTGACTGGAGCCACGAAGAGTCTTCGTTGATTTTCGGTGATGGTGCGGCGTGTGCGATCGTGGAGCGTGGTGACGGCAACAGCGGGATTATAACAAGCCTGATCGAGATGTACCCGGATGGCAGCGAACTCTGTGAAATCCGTGCGGGAGGAACGCGTCGCAACCCCAGAGCGGGCATGAGCGACAGTGATTTTATGTTCCATATGCAGGGTAAGGCGCTGTTCCGGTATGCCTCTTCGCTGATTGATGACTACTTCGCGCGGCTGCTGGGAAAATGCGGTCTGCAACTGTCGGATATCGGTACCGTCATTCCGCATCAGGCCAGCCATCTTTCTCTTGAACACATGCGTAAGCGGCTGGGCGTCCCTGAATCCATCTTAATTGATGTTTACCGTCACTACGGCAACCAGGTGGCCGCCTCCATCCCTACGGCGCTGCATGAAGCGGTAACCCATGGTCGTTTCACGCCGGGAAAACCCGCGATGCTTATTGGTACTGCAGCAGGCCTGACGCTGGCTGGCATGGTACTTATGCCATGAAGATCCTGGTGACAGGGGCAACCAGCGGGCTGGGGCGTAACGCTGTCCACTATTTGCTGGAACGTGGCTTTAGCGTAGTGGCGACGGGGCGTAATCAGGTCGAAGGTGCACATTTAAAGCATGTGGGCGCGACGTTTATCCCTCTCGACTTGTCCCTGGCGTCTCTGGACCAATGCGCCAGGCTCATGGAGGGGTGCTATGCCGTGTGGCACTGCGCAGCGAAATCTTCTCCCTGGGGAGGGAGGGACGCTTTCTGGCAGGCTAACGTCATTGCAACAAAAAAACTGGCGATGGCTGCGGGCACCGCGGGCATTCCGCGTTTTGTCCACATTTCTACCCCTGCGGTCTACTTCGATTTTCAACATCACTACGATCTTCCGGAAACCTACCTGGCGAACACATTTTCCAGCCACTATGCCAGCAGCAAACGTGCAGCCGAACGCATCATTGAAGATGCGGTGGCAAACTTCAGCGCGACAACGTTCATCATTTTGCGCCCGCGTGGGCTTTTCGGTCCCCATGATAAGGTGATCGTTCCTCGCCTGCTGCGTCAGCTCCATCAGGACGGAGGGGTACTGCTCCTGCCCAGGGGAGGAGAAGCGCTTCTGGATTTGACCTTCGTACAAAACGTGGTCTTTGCTATGGAACGTGCAACCTTGGGCCAGCCTCTTTATTCCGGCAGCATCTATAACGTGACCAATCACCAGCCGCAGCGGCTGGTTGATATGCTTGACGCGTTGCTGCGTCAGCAACTGGGGTTACGCTACCAGATCCGGTCAATTCCCTGGCCGGTGGTGTCACTGGCCGCGCGTGGCATGGAATTAGTCGGAAAGTGCATCAATAAGGAACCTCCCGTCACCCGTTACAGTGCGGGAACGGTTTGTTTCGATATGACGCTGAGCGCTAAAAAAGCCGTAGAGGAGTTGGGCTATACCCCTCGCTTTTCAATGGCAGAAGGCATCGCGCTAACGGGAGAATGGCTGAGGACGAATGGCAAAGATTACCGCGTTTGAAACAGGATATTGCACCCATATCGGCTGCATGGCTCTAAAAGGCGCTGGTCTCAGGGTGTGCAAATTTCCCGCTCGAGCCTGGCTCCTGGAGGTCGGTTCACACCGATGGCTATGGGATACCGGCTATTCCTCCTGGTTTGAACACTACACGCGCTCGGGCATTTTTCGCATTTACCGGCAAGTCACGCCGGTCTATTTCGACCCCAAACAGTCCCTGGCTCAACAGCTTTACGCACAAGGCCTGGTCGGGGGCGATATCGATGCGATTATCTTGTCGCACTTCCATGCCGATCACGTCGCAGGGTTGCGTGATTTCCCCGATGTTAGCTGTATTTGTTCTGGTGAGGGCTGGCAGCAGGTGAGAGCGCTGAGAGGATTTGCCGCCCTGCGTCAGGCATTTGTGCCAGGACTTTTCCCCTCCGGGTTTGAGTCGTCATTGCGCTTCATTGAAGGTTTCGAAACCCTGAGGCTGCCCGAGGCGCTTGCTCCGTTTGAGCGGGGCTATGTTTTGCCGGACAGTCAGGGCGAAATTATTTTGATCCCGCTTGCAGGCCATGCGGCCGGACACTTCGGGGCATTCGTCCTGACAGAGGACGGCTGGACACTTTTGGCCGCAGATGCGGCCTGGTCTCCTGACAATTACCGGGAGATGCGCGGTCCTTCACGGCTTGCCAGTCTGGTGATGTCCGATCCCTCTGCTTATTACCAGACGCTCCGGCAACTCAATCAACTCTGGAAAAACGGTAAAGTGGATATTCGTCTGTGTCATGAGGGCGATTTGTGAACCTCATTATGTTGATGTGGCGCTATTTCTGCACCCGCAGACGGCGTTTTACCGAACGTGAAAAACTGGAGAGATGGCAGGAAAAAAAACTGCATCGCTTCAGGCGGAACGTGTTATCGAAAAGCCCATGGTTTCAGCGATTTCGCGCGGTGCCGTTCGGACAGTGGCCGCTGATGGACAAGGCGTTGATGATGACGCATTTCGATGAAATGAACACTGAAGGTCTTAAGCGTGACGCGCTGATGGCCTGCGCGCTGAAAAGTGAACAGAGCCGGGACTTCAGTCCGAAAATAGGCCGATTTAGCGTGGGCCTGTCATCAGGTACTTCCGGCAGACGTGGGTTATTTGTTGTCAGTCCGAAGGAGCAGCAAATTTGGGCTGCAGGTATGCTTGCCAGGGCCTTACCGGACGGTCTTTTTGCCCGGGAACGGGTTGCACTGTTTCTGAGGGCAAATAATAACCTTTACCAGAGTGTGAGCAGCCGCTGGTTGAGCCTGGAATTTTACGATTTACTGGCGCCGTTTCAGCCGCAATTGCGCCATGTAGAACAGTTTTCTCCGACGATCATTGTTGCCCCCGCACAGGTATTACGTGCGCTGGCGCTGGCGGTACTGGACGGAACGCTGCAGCTGAATGTCAAAAAGGTGATTTCTGTCGCCGAAGTTCTGGAGGAACAGGACAGGGCACTTATCCACCAGGTATTTGGTAGCGTGGGTGAAATCTACCAGGCAACAGAGGGTTTTTTAGCTTCAACCTGTTCTTTTGGGACGTTACATCTGAACGAGGAATTTATTCACGTTGAGCCCCACTGGCTGGATGAGAAGCGCTTTACGCCTGTTATCACCGATTTCACCCGCAGCACGCAGCCCATCGTCCGTTACCGCCTTGATGACATACTGGTTGCCCGCGAGGCGCGGTGCTCGTGTGGAAGTGCGGCGCGCGCGATTGAGCGTATTGAGGGTCGACAGGACGATCAACTCCTTCTCCCGGATAGCACGGGCAAACCGCAGGTTATTTTTGCCGACCCCTGCAGCCGCGTGCTGGCCGTCACGCTCCCACTTACCGCAGACTATCGCCTGGTACAAACAGAAGCAGAGAGACTGTGTCTTACCGCGGATTGTGACGCAGCAATACTTCCTCACTGCCGCGACGCGCTGAATGAGCTGTTTACGTTACAGGGAATAGACACTTCCCGGCTGGTATGGGTGCTGCAGTCCCGAAGCGTATCACCGAACTTTGACGCAAAACGACGGCGCATAGTCCGTGAATGGGGAAAAGAATGAGTGAATTTCTGCAACGCCTCAAGCAGATGCTAGTGGGGTGGGGGTCGGTCGGGGTCGTTTATTCGCTTTGCGACAGGTTACAGGGTGAAGGTTATCGTTTAACCCCACTACGGGTTGACGCGTTAATTCCCTTTTCGCCTGATGCGGTGTGGCTCTACTTGTCCTTTTTCTTGATTGTCCCGTTGGGATATTTATTAACGCCGTATGACCGAGTGCGGTGGCTTGCCCGGTCCATGCAATTTTCGGCGCTGGGGGCAGGCATCATATATCTGTTATGGCCGACCACCATGGTGCATCCCACGCTGGCAGGAGAGGGTGTTTCTTCCAGAGTCTTGGGGTGGCTGGTCTCTGTCGATTCCCGTCAAAATTGCTTTCCCTCTTTGCACGCTGCGCTGACGGCACTCGCCGTCTGGGCGATAGCGGCAGGGCGTTTACGCTGGATGGCGGTTGCAAGCGTCATCTGGGCGTGTGCTATTGCTTACTCTATCCTTCAGCTGAGAAGGCATCTGTTTATTGATTTAATGGCGGGTGTTTTGCTGGCAGGGGCCAGTGTATGGCTGGCAGGGCATCTGGACGTGCGCAGACAAAAATATAAAGGAATACCCGGTGAGTGAACTCCTGTTTCCCGTTCTTTTTATGCTGTTTTTCGTGTGTGCTGAGGCCTGTATTCTTCAGTTCACACGGCGGCAGAATATTGACTGGCTCGATATCATTTTCAATCTCAATTCCGGGCACATTATGCTGTGGTTTTTCCGGTGCCTGGAGGTGCTTTGCTACGGATTTGTGCTGGAACACTTTAGCCTGAATCTTTTTGAGGGATGGCCTGCCGTCGGGGTATGGCTCTTTACATTGTTAGCATGGGACGTTGGTTTCTACTGGCTTCATCGTCTCCATCACCAGCTTCGGCTACTGTGGGCTGTTCACGTTGTTCACCATCAGGGGGAGAACTATAACCTGTCGCTGGGGGTGCGAAATTCCTGGTACTCGTCATTAACGTCAATCCCTTTCTTTTTGGTGTTAGCGCTGGCTGGCGTACCGCTGAGTGTCTTTCTGGCGGTTTCCATCGTGCATTACAGCATTCAGTTTTTTAACCATAACGCATTAACGCCAACGCTGGGGTGGCTAGAAAAGGTATTTGTTACCCCGACACATCATCGCGTTCATCACCTTAATAATAAGCGCTATGCCGATACCAACTACGGTGGCACCTTTATTTTCTGGGATAAATTATTCGGTACGTTCTGCGAGATGCCCTCGCAGGAGAAGTCGACCTATGGGGTAAAAGGCAGGAAGCCATCGTTAAACCCGATGCAGGAAAGTAATCTTCCTTTTTTGCAAATGGCAGGTATTTTTAAAACGGTTCGCCTCCGACATCGCCAGTTTGACTGTTCGATATTAATGACAGGTGTCGGGGCTATTCTGTTGTTTGCGCTTGTTCTGGGCTACATCCAGCGCTACGGATACAGCATAGATAACGTGGGTGCTGCGCAGTCCCTGTTGTTTATATTGCTGGCAGCTGGCTCTGTCGCATTGGGTGGGATCAGCGAGGGGCAGCGCTGGGGAGTGATGATGTGGTGTCTGGTCACGCTCTCTTTACCGCTGCTTTTCTTGGGTTATTGGGGCTGGAATCACGTCTATTGGGTTGCAGTTATGGCGGCACTGGCCGCACACGGTATTGCACTCACCTATGGCCTTGGGCGCAGAACAAAAAGGGGGATAAGTGAACCAGTTTAATCCTGACAAGCGGTTGACCTTTCCCGCCGATCCCCCCGGGCTGGTTGCAGCACTTCACAGCGAAACACGCGCGTTGTTAACAGAACGGGGCGATCATCGCTATGCAGATGGCCGAATGCTGGTTAAAACAGTGATGCTGGCTGGTGGTTGTATTGGAAGTTATGCGTTAGCGCTTCATCAGAGTGACCTGCCCCTGTATTTTTCATGGTATTTTGCCGCCATCGTTTTCGCGATGTTGCTGACCGTGAACGTCGTGCATGATGCGTCTCATAATGCCTTTCTGAAAGGTAAAAAAGCTAACGCGTGGGTAAACCGTATTGTCGCTATCCCACTCGGCCTGGATCCCGATTGCTGGCGCGTTCGCCATGTCAGATTTCATCATGGATTCACCAACATAGAATGTTACGATCCGGACACCGCAGAAAATGGTCTTATGCGCCAGACGCCCTGGCAGCGCTGGCGCCCCTTTATGCGGGCGCAGCGCTACTACTGGCCGTTGGTCGCCGCATTAACCTTCCCCTGGTATATCTGGATTGTTGACTGGCTCGACAGAGGGGGATATACACCGGTGACGCCTCATCTGGCGCAGCAGGGTATTATCGGCTGGACGTTTTTTTTGACGGGTAAAGCCTTGCACGCAGCGTTCAGCCTCGTGTTACCCATGTGGTTGTTGGCCGACAGATTTAGCGCCGGTTCAATTTTGCTGACCTATATGCTCTGTCAGATGATCTCTTCTCTGATATTCGTCATGCTCGTCATCGGGACGCACTGGGCAAAGGGCAGCGCTCAGCTCCCCCCTGACGGGGGTAAAATGGCTCAAGGCAGGCTTTCCCATACCTTTGCAACGACCTTTGACTGGTCGACACGGCCCGCGTTCATGGGTTACTGGCTGGGTGGCCTCAATCTTCATCTGACTCACCATCTTTTCCCGCACTGGAGTCATCGCCATTATCCTCAGTTGAGCCGAATCATCGAGGATGTCGCCGCGCGAGAAGGGCTGGATTATCGACGGCTCACCCTCGCCGATTTAATGTCTCTCCAGCAGCGTTTTCTCAGGCGCATGGGTGAACGCCCTGAGCGACACGGAGAATGGCCGTGAAGATTATGGTAACCGGAGCATCGGGTTTCATTGGCGGGGCTTTTATCCGGCGTTTTGCCGATACTGACGGCGTTTCGCTGTGCGGCGTCGGGCGCCGTGAACATGTCGCGTTGCCCGCATCAGTTGAGTATTACGCACTTGGGTTAGACCAGCTTCATACGCTAGATGTCGTACCCGATGTGGTTATTCACGCGGCAGGAAGGACTTCGCCCTGGGGTCGTGAGCACGATTATTACCGGGATAACGTTGAGACGACCCGGCATGTTATCGATTTTTGCCGTCATCGTGGCTTTCCACGACTCATATTTATTTCAAGCGCGGCGGTTTATTACCGTTTTGCGCACCAGCCAGGACTGCGTGAATGTGATGCTATCGGCCCCGAATTTAGCAGCCAATATGGGCGCACAAAACGTCAGGCAGAGTGCCTTGTTGAGACGTATCAGGGTGAGAAAACCATTTTTCGCCCTTGTGCCGTATTTGGTGAAGGCGATCGCTTGCTCTTACCGCCTCTGTTGGCTGCGGCTAAAAAAGGAAAGCTGCCCTCTATCCTTAGCCGCGGTGTAAAAGTGCAGGCCGACATTATGCACGTCGATGTGCTAGGGGATTACCTGATGCGTGCCGTGAAACGCAGTCATCTCCGCCCGTGTTATAACATCTCCGCCAGTCAATCTGTCGAAATCCATCGGCTGTTATGTGACGTCTTGCAGCAGTTGGGTTTGCCTCAACCGCATAAAACCGTGCGCCTGGGAACAGCGATGTGTTTTGCTGGCATACTTGAGAGGCTGTGGCGCTGGCTGCCGTTGCCGGGAGAACCCCCGATTACCCGTTTTGGCGTTGCCGTCTTTGGCTATACTAACACCCTGAATGTTACGCGTATGCTGGATGACTTTGGTCCACCATCAATGGATTTTGACGTCAGCCTGCGTACGTTTTTAGAACAACTCAAGGAAGAGCGCCTGTGTTAATTATCGCAATAGCATGGCTGGCCATTCTGCTTTTCAAAGTCTGTATCACGCAGAAAATGCTTACAGCCACAAGGGATAACATCTCTCGCTCTTTCAGCGACATTACGGTCATGCAACCCATACTCAGCGGTGATCCTGCGTTAGAGACGGTGTTGGCCGCGAGTCTTCAAAATTTGCCTGGCGCAACGTTTCTTTGGCTGACTGACGTGGACGACGCGGAGGCCGCAAGGGTAACGCAGCGGTTGCAGACGCGTTACCCTCAGAGCGCTATTCATATCTGCGCATACCCTGAAGCGCCGGAAGGGATAAATCCAAAGTTATATAAGCTTGAGCAAGGAAGAAAGCAGGTTAAGACCCTGACGGTCCTGATTTTAGATGACGATGCGGTACTGACGGCGACATCGCTAAACACGATGCTTGCCGCGCTTGATGATCATTCGCTTGTCACCGCGCTGCCCTGGTATGTGGCTACCGACAACTTACCGTCGCGACTGCTGGCACAATTTGTTAATGATAACTCAGCGCTGACGTATCTGCCGTTGCTGCCTTTTGTCAGACCGTTAACGCTAAATGGCATGTGCTACCTGTTACCTTTACGTGTGCTGGAAAACGTGGGGGGATTTTCGCCCATCCTTCGACATCTGACCGATGATCTCGCGCTGGCAACGCTTCTTACTCAGCAAGGGGTAAACATCGTACAGTCTGTCGCGCCTGTGAGCGTACAAACCAGCGTACCTGACGTCAGACGGTATTTTCGTCAGATGCACCGCTGGTTTTTGTTCGCCACATTGTTGATGCGTGAGAAGCCTGCTGGTACGAATCTGGCAATCTTTCTTCTTCAGGGTTTACATCCGTTACTGCTTTGGGCGATGGTGGTGCTCGCATTCAATGGGGGGATAAATTGCGTGTTACTGGCGGTGGTCCTTCTCGTTCGCCACGTTGCCTTGCGCCGTATACAGCGTTTAGTGTCAGAGACTATTTCCGCAAGGCCGGTGATGTCGGTGTTATCAGAGCTGTTGCAGCCTGTGCATTTAATCCATGCCTTGTTCAACCGGAATATTCACTGGCGTTCGCGTCGCTATCGCGTTTTCAGTAATGACCGCTTCAGCTCATTGTGACCGGCATGCGACTTAACATCGCTTTTATCACGGGAAGAAGCCGTCCCGGCAACCTTGCGCTCAGCCCGGTGCAGAGTTTGTTCCTCCAGTCTTTGCTGACGGAGGGGGCCATGCCTGTCACTGAAAATTTCCCCTGGATACCTCAAACCCAGCCATGGTGTGATACGGGTTTATTGCGTGCAAGTTGCAGCAATGCGCGGGACTACCTCACTTCTCGCAGGGCAGCGTTTGGCGAGCGCTATCGAAACATTGCGATCGCGTTGCTGGAATCGGCGGATCACACGCTGTTACTTTCCGGAAGCTGTGGATTGGAACTCTTTAATAATCTTCACCTGCCGTCCTCAGTCCTGTCTCGCGTGAGTATTTTTGCTTACGGCCCCGTGGCTCGTCAGCGTCCTGACTGCCATCATCTTTTGGTTCAGGGGCAGCAAGACTGGATTTCTCGCCTTTGGTTTCACCAGGCGGACGAGCGCATACCCTGCGGTCATATGGACTATCTCTCGCAGCCGGAGCTGGTCTGTTTATGTCAGCGATTTATAAATCAAATACGGAAATAGAGTCTGATATGCAACGCTTGTTTGATCTGATTCCTGACAACGTCACGCGAATTGATTTGTTGGCCCCGCCATTTTCCGGACATTTGCATCCCGTGCTGGCAATGGGGAGGGCGCTTTCAGCGCATTATCAGGTCCGGATTATCAGTACTCGCGGTGCCAGCGCGCGGATTGCGGCGTCCGGACTGCAAGGGCTTATTCTTGACGGCGATTTCGATACACCGTTAGTGTCTATCGCCAATCCAAAATATGCCGTCAAGACGCATCCTGTGAGGCTTTATCGTCAGTTTCGTTCAGTCGTAGGCCTGCTTAAGGGTTTTGCTGACGAACTGGAGAGGGCGTGGCATCGGGAAGGCGTGCCGGATTTGGCCATCGCCGACTTTACACTTCCCGTCGTGGGGCCTGTCTGTACCCGGATGAATGTTCTCTGGTGGAGTAGCTTGCCGTCGCCCTGCGTTCTTGAAGCACCGGACGGCCCACCCGCTTATTGTGGTGGGCTGATGCCGGCCATCACCGCGTGGGAACGGATAAGCCACCTGCTCCACAGGAAAAAAGTCAGGTTGTTCAAGAGTCTTGTTTTTTGGTTTTTTCGCGGTGTGATTCGTCAGACGGGCATAACCCGGCTATATCGGCCTGACGGCAGTGAAACGGCATATTCACCCTCGCACATTCTCGCTCTGGGCGAAAAAGAGATGGAATTTGAGCGGACCTGGCCTGAATCGGTAGCCTTTATTGGACCTGCGCTGTACACACCGCCTGCAGATGGAGAGAAACCGACCTTCATTGAAGGAAAGCGGCATGTCCTGATTACGCTGGGTACACATCTGGACTGGCATAAAGATGACGTAGCGAAAGCGGCAACAGCTCTGGCGAAAACGATGCCAGACTGGGTGTTCCATTTCACGGATGGCAGCCTGGAAAGTGCGGAATGTGAACGGGCAGGGAATTTCTTACGTATGCATTGGGTTGATTATGATGCCTGGTTATCTCGTTACGATGTCGTGATACACCACGGCGGGGCGGGGATTATGTGGCACTGTATTCAAAAAGGGATCCCGGCTCTGGTGTACCCGGTTGACTACGATCAGTTCGATCATGCTGCCCGGGTCGAGTTTTTCAGAAAAGGTATCTGGCTGCGCGGCGGACTCAGGCAACTTGAACAGGCTCGTGAACATCTCCTCACGTTAATCCGCAAGGATTAGTCTGTTCGCCCCAGACGCTAATTTGCTGATTTGATCCCAACCCCGCACTCGCGGGGTTTTTTCTCGCCCCAGCCCAGGTTATTACCTGCCGCCGCAAACAGTATCAATGCACCACCTGCCAGTTGCGTAATATTCAGCGAGTGTCCGAACACCACGTTATCGACAATTATGGCCACCACGGGATAGATAAAAGACAGAGAACCGGTAACGGGCGTCGGGAGCTTCTGGATCGCGCTATACAGCAACTGATACATGATCCCGGTATGGACGACACCTAACGTCAGTAAAATCGGCCAGGGGAAATCAGCTGAAAATGCCGGCTGGTGGGCGAAGGGCAACAGCATGACCACGCCGGTCAGTACCTGAATAAAGGCGATATGCTGGGGCGCAACTGATTTCAGTCTGCGGGCGATTATGGCTGTCAGTGCGTAGAAGAAAGCGGCCCCCATCGCCAGACCGATTCCTGCGAGCCAGCCTTTGCCCTGTGCGCCATTCAGCTCACTGGAGAGCAGGATGATCACGCCGCCAAAGGCGAGAACGAGCCAACCCCATTTCACCAGGCTCACGCGTTCTCCTAAAAACATCCCCATCAACACCAGCATAAACGGCTGAGTGTTATAGACCACGGTAGAAAGGCCGATTGAAATACGTTCATAAGCCGCGAACAGCAGCAACCAGTTCACCACTAACGCAACACCGCCCAGAATTGCCAGCAGTAGCGTGACACGGGTGAGCGGACTAAATGGTTTTCGACTTATTCGGATGAAAATAAAAAGGGCCATCGCCCCGATCAGGCATCGCCAGAAAACCACTTCCGTCACCGGCAGGCCGGAAAGCAGAACAAACGCGCCAATCGAGCCGGAAATTAACATCGCCAGGCTCATCTGCCAGACGCCTTTTTGTACATCACCCATTGTTCACCTCCTGATTAATGACGATATTGTCGAATACCGCTGTCGGGAATAACATGGCTGTTATAAGGTGAAAGACAGTGATGGCTTTTTTAAATTAGGTAAAAACGATGGAAAACCTTCTCGATGATATCGATCGCCAAATCCTGGCCTGTCTGGTTGAGGATGCGCGCATGTCGCTAAAGGTACTCAGCGGACGTATTGGACTGACATCTCCCAGTACAGCAGAGCGTCTGAAAAGACTGGAAGAGCGCGGGGTGATTGAAGGGTATGGCGCTCGCGTCAATCTGACGGCGTTGGGGTATACGTTGCAGGCGCTGGTGCGGGTTCGTCCTTTACCGGGGTTGCTGCAAAAGGTAGATAAGTACATTCAGGCCATGCCGGAATGTATTGAGAGCGATAAAGTCACCGGTGAAGACTGCTTTGTTATCAGGCTGGTTGTGCGGTCGATTGAGCAACTGGATGCGTTGCTTGATGGTCTGGCGGAACATGCTCAGTGTAATACGTCGATCGTGAAAAGTTCACCGGTGAAGCGCCGGTTGCCACCGATGTGATCGTCTGTTGCTATGCATGACACATCGTTTGAAAAACATCACTGGATTGGCTTTGAGATGATGGTGGTGGGGGAAGGATTCGAACCTTCGAAGTCGATGACGGCAGATTTACAGTCTGCTCCCTTTGGCCGCTCGGGAACCCCACCAGGGGTAATTCAAATTTTGAGGTAATGCTGAGAGATGGTGGTGGGGGAAGGATTCGAACCTTCGAAGTCGATGACGGCAGATTTACAGTCTGCTCCCTTTGGCCGCTCGGGAACCCCACCACGGGGTAATGCTATTTACTGGCCTGCTTCCTGCTGGAAGCGGGGCGCATCATATCAAATGAGACGCCCCTGTAAAGCGTTACCACAATAAAAATAAACTGGTTGCCTGAATTTTACGCGTTAAGCTGTAAAGCTAACCAGTTCATTTTCTTGTCGATTAAAGAATAATCGTTCTGTTACCGTAAACGAACACACGTTGCGCCAGCACCTGATAGAGCGCACGACTGAGTACGTTCTTCTCTACGTCACGCCCGGCGCGCATCATATCTTCTGCGGTATAGGTGTGATCCACGTGAATCACGTCCTGCATAATGATTGGGCCTTCGTCCAGGTTGTCATTCACGTAGTGCGCGGTGGCGCCGATGATTTTCACACCGCGTTCGTACGCCTGGTGATAAGGACGTGCACCGATAAAGGCTGGCAGGAATGAGTGATGGATGTTGATGATCTTGTTCGGGAAACGCGCCACGAAGGATGGGGTCAGCACACGCATGTATTTCGCCAGTACCACGTAATCCGGGTTATGCGCTTCGATAGCATTGGCCATCAGGTTGTCATGTTCTTCACGGGTATGGCCTTCATGGCTGACCAGCTCAAACGGAATATCAAAACGTTCAACCAGCGTGCGCAGCGTCTCGTGGTTACCGATAACGGCAGCGATTTCAACATCAAGGCCACCGTAGTTTGCTTTCATCAACAGATCGCCAAGACAGTGGGCTTCTTTCGTCACAAGAATAACAACGCGACGACGGCCAGCGGGGGTCAGTTCACGCACGGAGCCTTCAGGCAGCGCGCTGTCGAGATCGGCAAGCAGGGTGGTGTCGTTGAAAATCCCTTCGAGTTCGGTACGCATAAAGAAGCGTCCGGTACGGTGGTCAACGAACTCGTTGTTCTGCACGATATTCAGTTCATGCTTGTAACAAATGTTGGTAATTCGTGCGATCAGCCCTTTTTGATCGGGACAGATGGTGCGCAGAACTTTACGTTGTAGTGATTGCATCGCCGGGAAATCCTGTTTGAGTATTTGCGAAGTCTGGGTTGTCAGGCATTACTGCCCGCAACACTTTTTAAATTTTTTACCTGAACCACAAGGGCAGGGATCGTTACGACCAAACTGTGGGCGCGTTCCGTCAATATAATACCATTGCCCGCTTTCCTTTAAGAACCGGGAACGTTCGATAATGGCACCGGGCTTATTGCGTTCGATAAAGCGGGCAACGAAGCTGACATAACCTTCATCAGCATCACTTCCCGTTGACGATTCATAGACGGTAAGGCCGAGCCATTGGGTATTAGCAAACCCGGCTTCAATATCCTGTCTGAAATCGGCAGCGTGGCAGGATGGGTGCCAGGTTTTAATCAGGTAGTCTGCGTCTTTGATCACAAAAGCAGTATACCGTGAACGCATGAGGTGTGACGGGTCTGGTGCAACCTGATCGCCAGACAGATATCGCTGACAACATAGGCTATACTCCAGAGCGCTACCACAAGGGCAGAGTTGAGACACGATTCTCTTCCTGGAACAAAAAATAAGGGCGTTAAACGCTTCGGGTAGCACCATGTTAACTGAGCAGTTGCGTTGATGCTATGTCAGGAATCCAGGGGACGTAAAACAGGGCTAATGAGAAAGGTTAAAATTGGACTGGCGCTGGGCTCAGGTGCAGCCCGGGGATGGTCGCACATCGGCGTGATAAATGCCTTAAAGCAGATGGGCATTGACGTTGATATTGTTGCAGGGTGTTCAATCGGATCGCTTGTGGGGTCCGCATACGCGTGTGGAAAGCTTCCGGAACTTGAAACCTGGGTACGCTCCTTCAGTTACTGGGACGTATTGCGCCTGATGGATCTCTCGTGGCAGCGCGGTGGGTTGCTGCGCGGTGAACGGGTCTTTAACCAGTTCCGTCAGATTATGCCTCTCGATGACTTCAGTCATTGTCAGTTACCCTTCGGTGCCGTTGCGACGAACCTCAGTACCGGCCGCGAACTCTGGCTTACCGAAGGGGATATCCATCTTGCCGTTCGCGCGTCCTGCAGCATGCCGGGCTTAATGGCCCCTGTTCCACACAACGGTTACTGGCTTGTCGACGGAGGTGTTGTTAACCCGGTCCCCATTTCCCTGACCCGCGCTATGGGTGCCGATATCGTTATTGCTGTGGATTTACAGCACGACGCTCATCTGATGCAACAAGACCTGATGCCAGTCAATCTTCAGAGTGAAGATGCCGAGGGCGAAAAACTGGCCTGGCATGAGCGTCTGCGCGGACGTCTCGGGCGGATGGCCGCCCGGCGTGCGGTAACGGCACCCACGGCGATTGAAATTATGACGACCTCAATCCAGGTCCTGGAGAACCGCCTCAAGCGCAACCGCATGGCTGGCGACCCGCCGGATATTCTGCTTCAGCCGTATTGTCCGCAAATTTCTACCCTTGATTTCCATCGGGCTGAGGCCGCCATCGCAGCGGGCTCGTTAGCCGTCGAAAAGAAAATAGATGAGTTGCTGCCTTTTGTGCGAACAGCACGTTAAGCACCTTTTTTTGACTACTTCAGCAAAATCTGACAGGCGACAGTGCCGATAGCATGCCACTATGTAGTTACTGTCAGCCAGGGGAGGAACCATGACGAAGCCATTGGCCGGAAAACACATTTTGATTGTTGAAGACGAGCCCGTTTTCCGATCGCTACTGGATTCGTGGTTATCATCACTGGGGGCAAACACTTCACTGGCTGACGATGGCATCGACGCGCTGGAAAAAATGGTCAATATCACGCCTGATCTGATGATTTGTGACCTTGAGATGCCACGGATGAATGGACTGAAGCTGGTCGAACATCTGCGCAATGAAGCCAACCAGATGCCGATACTGGTGATTTCCGCCACAGAGAACATGGCGGATATAGCCAAAGCCTTGCGTCTGGGGGTTCAGGATATTCTGCTTAAACCGGTTAAAGATCTTAACCGACTTCGTGAAACCGTCTTAGCCTGTCTTTATCCCAATATGTTTAATTCCCGGGTTGAGGAAGAGGAACGCCTTTTCCAGGACTGGGACGCCTTAGTGAGTAATCCCCCTGCGGCGGCGAAACTGTTGCAAGAACTTCAACCGCCGGTGCAACAAAATATTTCTCACTGTCGTGTGAATTATCGCCAGCTGGTGGCCGCTGACCAGCCAGGGCTGGTGCTCGATATTGCGCCATTATCGGATTCGGACCTTGCATTTTATTGTCTTGATGTCACCCGGGCAGGGGATAATGGTGTATTAGCCGCGTTATTACTTCGTGCGCTATTTAACGGGTTGCTGCAGGAACAACTCTCCCATCAGGGACAGCGGCTTCCCGAGTTAGGCAGTTTACTCAAACAGGTAAACCAGCTTTTCCGTCAGGCCAATTTACCCGGACAGTTTCCGCTGTTGGTAGGTTATTACCACAGCGGTTTGAAAAATCTTATCCTCGTTTCCGCGGGGCTTAATGCCTCGCTGAATACCGGGGAACATCATATTCAGGTCAGTAACGGTGTCCCGCTTGGAACATTGGGTACGGCTTATCTTAATCAAATTAGCCATCGCTGTTCCTCCTGGCAGTGCCAAATTTGGGGTGCCGGGGGACGGCTACGCTTAATGTTGTCCACGGAATAAGCAGTTGGATCTTAATTTTAAGATTGCTTTACCTGTGATTTATGGGGAGTGCTACTATCGCTGCCCGGAATCATGCGTATTTGTCCTAATTGATCGGCAACGCGTTCTTTTCAGACCCGGACTGCGGGATGAGGCTGATATACTTAACGCGTTATTTATTGCATAAAAGTTCAAAACTTGAACAGCTCAGGAGAATTTGAATGGCTGCCCTAAATTCGAAAGTCAGAAAGGCCGTCATCCCGGTAGCGGGATTGGGGACCAGGATGTTACCAGCAACTAAGGCGATTCCTAAAGAGATGCTGCCTCTGGTTGATAAGCCATTAATTCAGTATGTCGTTAACGAATGTATCGCGGCCGGCATTACTGAAATTGTGCTGGTTACACATTCATCAAAAAACTCTATCGAAAACCATTTCGATACAAGTTTTGAACTCGAAGCCATGCTGGAAAAACGTGTTAAGCGCCAGCTGCTGGAAGAAGTTCAGTCTATTTGCCCGCCACACGTCACCATTATGCAGGTGCGTCAGGGTCTGGCTAAAGGTCTGGGTCACGCAGTCATGTGTGCGCATCCCGTTGTAGGTGATGAGCCTGTTGCGGTGATCCTGCCTGACGTTATTCTGGACGAATATGAATCAGATCTTTCTCAGGACAATCTTGCTGAGATGATCAAACGCTTCGATGAAACAGGCAGCAGCCAGATCATGGTTGAACCTGTGGATGACGTTACCGCTTACGGTGTTGTTGACTGCAAAGGCGTTAACCTTGAACCGGGTGAGAGCGTGCCGATGATTGGCGTGGTTGAGAAGCCTAAGGCCGACGTAGCGCCTTCTAATCTGGCGGTTGTAGGTCGTTATGTCCTGAGTGCTGAAATCTGGCCTCTGCTGGCGAAAACGCCTCCAGGAGCGGGTGATGAAATCCAGCTTACCGATGCCATTGATATGCTGATCGAGAAAGAGACCGTTGAAGCTTACCATATGAAAGGTAAGAGCCATGACTGCGGTAATAAGCTCGGTTATATGCAGGCGTTTGTAGAATATGGCATTCGCCACAATACGCTCGGTGAAGAATTTAAAGCCTGGCTCAAAGAGAGCGCGGGTATTAAGAAATAACTCAGGCTTCATTTGATCTGAACCGGTGAGGCTCTGCCCACCGGTTTTTTTATGCCCATAACACACCGTCATCACGTCCGATTGTAAGGCAAGCTAAATAGCCAAATAACGCTTTATGACAGAGTGTAAGGGGATGTTTGCGGTAAATTGCGGGTAAAAAAAATCCCGCATTACGCGGGATTTTTCTGGAAGCGAGATGATTAATCCTTGATCAGGAAGTCATCCAGCTGTTTACCTTGCTCGTCCATTGCTTTCTTGATAACAGCAGGAGTACGACCCTGGCCGGTCCAGGTTTTAGTTTCGCCGTTCTCGTCAACATAGCTATATTTAGCAGGACGAGCAGCGCGTTTTGCTTTAGTACCGGTTTTAGCTGCAGCCATGCTGTTCAGCAATTCATTTGGATCGATACCATCAGCAATCAGCATTTCACGATATTGCTGCAGTTTACGAGTACGCTCTTCGATTTCAGCAGCAGCAGCGCTTTCTTCTTCGCGACGTTCATTAACTACAACTTCTAATTTTTCCAGCATTTCTTCAAGCGTTTCGAGGGTACATTCTCTTGCCTGCGCACGAAGAGTACGGATGTTGTTCAGAATTTTAAGTGCTTCGCTCATTGTAGTAATCTCAAACTTATAATGGGGGGTGGTTTGTTGTCCTAATAATAGAGCGATAAATTCAGTTGTGCAATAGCTGGGAATGTAAGGAATTCAAAAAATAGTGAATATTGCCGCTATTATTAATTACGCTAACTTAAATTTCATAACCCGCCAGTCTCGCTTGTTATCACGTAAAGTGGCTTAACGCAGTCGATTGCATCTTTTTTTTGTGACATTTGCCTCAGGAATTATAGTTGCGGCGGATAAATATCAGCCTTTTGTATTAGTTTACACCGGGTATGTTAAGGCAGAAATAGTTAATAAATAGTGAATTTTAATGAACGATGATTCCACTATAAAATGAAGTGTTATGTTTGGCTGACCCTATAACATATTGGCTGGGCTGGATGCGTTTACTTCATGTTTTAACGCATTATTTTTGCAAAACGCCGGCGGTAAACCCCGCGCTGAACCGCATAGTCTGTGCGTCGTATCGCTGATAACCAGACAAAATATGGTACAATGAATCATCGGTAATATTACACATTGATTAGGGTTTTACGGCCAATGGCACAACTTTATTTCTACTATTCGGCAATGAATGCCGGGAAATCGACAGCGCTACTGCAATCCTCATACAATTACCAGGAACGTGGGATGCGTACCGTTGTTTATACGGCTGAAATTGACGACCGCTTTGGTGCAGGGAAGGTGAGTTCCAGAATAGGCCTCTCATCGCCTGCAAGGCTGTTTAACCCGCAAACTGACCTGCTGGAGGATATCCGCGCAGCGCATGCTTCACAGCCTATCCATTGTGTTCTGGTTGATGAAAGCCAGTTTCTGACGCGTGAGCAAGTTCATGCGCTTTCAGAGGTTGTCGATGAGCTTGATATTCCCGTTCTGTGCTATGGACTGCGCACTGACTTTCGCGGCGAGCTTTTTGCCGGCAGCCAGTATTTACTTGCGTGGTCGGATAAACTCGTTGAACTTAAAACCATCTGTTTTTGCGGCCGTAAAGCCAGCATGGTGCTTCGCCTCGACCAGGCCGGAAAACCCTATGCTGATGGCGAGCAGGTGGTGATAGGTGGCAATGAGCGCTACGTATCAGTGTGCCGTAAGCATTATAAGGAAGCGTTGATTGTCGGCTCACTGACGGCGCTTCAGCCTGACAACCGCAAATAATCCTTCACAGTAAAATGCAGACATAAAAAAACCCGCCAGAGGCGGGTTTTTTATCAGGCTGTCAGTTACGCGTTTTTCTTCGCTTTCTTGTCAGCTTTAATGACAGGTGCGTCTACTTTCACAGCAACAGTGTCATTTTCTTTGAACTCGCGGCCGTAGAAGGTATCCAGCAGGATCTGTTTCAGCTCAGAGATCAGCGGGTAGCGTGGGTTAGCACCGGTACACTGGTCATCGAATGCATCTTCAGACAGCTTATCAACATGCGCGAGGAAGTCAGCTTCCTGAACGCCCGCTTCACGGATAGATTTAGGAATACCCAGCTCAGCTTTAAGGCTTTCCAGCCATGCAAGCAGTTTCTCAATCTTCGCCGCAGTACGGTCGCCCGGTGCGCTCAGACCCAGGTGGTCTGCGATTTCAGCGTAACGACGACGTGCCTGTGGACGGTCGTACTGGCTGAAAGCAGTCTGCTTGGTTGGGTTGTCGTTCGCGTTATAACGGATAACGTTGCTGATCAACAGGGCGTTCGCCAGACCGTGAGGAATGTGGAACTGTGAACCCAGTTTGTGTGCCATTGAGTGGCAAACACCCAGGAAGGCGTTAGCAAACGCGATACCGGCGATGGTTGCTGCACTGTGAACACGTTCACGGGCAACCGGGTTTTTAGACCCTTCATTATAAGACGCTGGCAGGTTTTCTTTCAGCAGTTTCAGAGCCTGCAGAGCCTGACCGTCAGAGAACTCAGAAGCCAGGACGGAAACGTAAGCTTCCAGGGCGTGAGTCACTGCATCCAGACCACCGAACGCACAGAGTGATTTCGGCATTTCCATGACCAGGTTGGCATCAACGATAGCCATATCTGGCGTCAGCGCGTAGTCAGCCAGTGGGTATTTCTGACCGGTTGCATCGTCGGTTACAACGGCAAACGGCGTGACTTCTGAACCTGTACCGGAAGTGGTAGTAACGGCGATCATTTTCGCTTTTACGCCCATTTTCGGGAATTTGTAGATACGTTTACGGATGTCCATAAAGCGCAGCGCCAGTTCTTCGAAGTGTGTTTCTGGGTGCTCGTACATAACCCACATGATTTTCGCGGCGTCCATTGGGGAACCACCACCCAGTGCGATGATCACATCGGGTTTGAAGGAGTTCGCCAGTTCAGCACCTTTACGCACTACGGTCAGGGTTGGGTCAGCTTCAACTTCAAAGAACACTTCAGTTTCAACGCCAGCCGCTTTAAGAACAGAAGTGATCTGGTCTGCGTAGCCGTTGTTGAACAGGAAACGGTCAGTCACGATGAGCGCACGTTTGTGGCCATCAGTAATCACTTCATCCAGCGCGATTGGCAGAGAGCCACGGCGGAAGTAGATAGATTTCGGAAGTTTGTGCCACAACATGTTTTCAGCTCGCTTAGCAACGGTTTTCTTGTTGATCAGGTGTTTTGGACCAACGTTTTCAGAGATGGAGTTACCACCCCAGGAACCACAACCCAGAGTCAGGGAAGGTGCGAGTTTGAAGTTGTACAGGTCACCGATACCACCCTGAGAAGCCGGGGTGTTAATCAGGATGCGCGCAGTTTTCATCATCTGACCGAAGTGAGCAACGCGCTCTGGCTGGTTATCCTGGTCGGTGTACAGGCAAGAGGTATGACCGATACCCCCCATTGCAACCAGTTTCTCCGCTTTTACTACCGCGTCTTCGAAATCTTTCGCACGGTACATAGCAAGCGTAGGCGAGAGTTTTTCGTGAGCGAACGGTTCGCTTTCGTCGACAACTTTAACTTCGCCGATCAGAATCTTGGTGGTTGCCGGAACGGTAAAGCCGGCGAGTTCAGCGATTTTATAGGCTGGCTGACCAACGATGGCGGCGTTCAGCGCGCCGTTTTTCAGAATGATATCCTGAACGGCTTTCAGCTCTTTGCCCTGCAGCAT
The DNA here is from genome assembly GCF_001750725.1 of Enterobacter ludwigii. Lineage (NCBI taxonomy): Bacteria > Pseudomonadati > Pseudomonadota > Gammaproteobacteria > Enterobacterales > Enterobacteriaceae > Enterobacter > Enterobacter ludwigii. The sequence goes on along the minus strand of NZ_CP017279.1, from coordinate 1,857,964 downwards.
GTAGCCGCCGTGGCTGGCGAAACGTTCGCGAACTGCATCATAGACGGAGTCTACAACAACAACGGACTGTTCAGACGCACAGATAACACCGTTGTCGAAGGTTTTAGACATCAGTACAGATGCAACAGCACGTTTAATATCGGCCGTTTCGTCGATAACAACAGGCGTGTTACCCGCACCTACACCGATAGCCGGTTTACCGGAGCTGTATGCTGCTTTAACCATGCCAGGACCACCGGTTGCCAGGATCAGGTTAATGTCCGGGTGGTGCATCAGGGCGTTAGACAGTTCAACAGACGGTTGGTCGATCCAGCCGATCAGATCTTTTGGCGCACCCGCAGCGATAGCAGCCTGCAGCACGATATCCGCTGCTTTGTTGGTGGCATCTTTAGCACGTGGGTGAGGGGAGAAGATGATTGCGTTACGGGTCTTCAGACTGATCAGCGATTTGAAGATGGCAGTAGACGTTGGGTTAGTCGTTGGAACGATACCGCAAATAATACCGATAGGTTCAGCAATGGTGATGGTACCGAAGGTATGATCTTCAGCCAGGACGCCGCAAGTCTTCTCATCTTTATAGGCGTTATAGATATACTCTGAAGCAAAGTGGTTTTTGATCACTTTATCTTCAACGATACCCATGCCGGATTCAGCAACGGCCATTTTAGCGAGAGGGATTCGAGCATCTGCAGCAGCCAGAGCGGCCGCGCGGAAGATTTTATCAACCTGTTCTTGGGTGAAATTGGCGTATTCACGCTGGGCTTTTTTCACGCGCTCGACGAGTGCGTTCAGTTCAGCGATATTAGTAACAGCCATAATGCTCTCCTGATAATGTTTAAACTCTTTTAGTAAACCAGCGCTCGATACGTCTGACAGTATAGACAGAGCCACTACGACTTGCGTTAGATAAAGTAAAACAAAGAGTTACTTTATGCTCTGGCGCGCTAACTTACTAAAAGAGCCTTACCTTAACATCATCCCTTTGTGACAGGTGACCTTCCTGGGGGGCGTAATCAAGATTACTCACTTCTGAGTACGAAAATCATGATCTGCGTCAATTTTTCCCCAAGCTGATACCTTTCAGCAGGGTTATTTATTGTAGATATTTCCAGTGTTAAATAATTAAGTAACTATTGGAAGTGATGCTATCACTGATTCTACATCTGTTTAACATCCTGAAAGGATAACGTTTAGGCACAGATTTCTGGTGAAGTATGCTCATAAAAAGCGTATCTTCAGCGCGATTTTTCATGACAAAGTGTCAGTCCCGGGCATGTGCATAAGCGGAGCAAAACGTGATCCAAACGCTCTTTGATTTTCCAACGTATTTTAAATTTTTTATTGGTCTGTTTGCCCTGGTCAACCCGGTAGGGATCATCCCTGTCTTCATTAGTATGACCAGTTACCAGACGGCGGCGGCCAGGAACAAAACCAACCTCACCGCTAACCTGTCAGTGGCCATTATCTTGCTCACCTCGCTTTTCCTGGGTGATGCCATTCTCCAGCTGTTCGGCATTTCAATTGATTCTTTCCGCATCGCAGGTGGCATCCTGGTGGTGACCATTGCCATGTCGATGATCAGCGGTAAGCTGGGTGAGGATAAGCAGAACAAACAGGAGAAATCAGAAACCGCCATTCGCGAAAGTATCGGCGTGGTCCCGCTTGCGTTGCCTTTAATGGCAGGGCCTGGTGCGATCAGTTCCACCATTGTCTGGGGGACACGTTACCATAGCCTGATGCACCTGATTGGTTTTTCTGTCGCCATCGCTATCTTCGCACTGTGTTGTTGGGGTGTTTTCCGCATGGCACCCTGGCTGGTGCGCTGGCTGGGGCAAACGGGCATCAACGTCATTACGCGTATTATGGGCCTGTTGTTGATGGCGTTAGGCATCGAATTTATTGTCACCGGTATTAAAAGCATTTTCCCCGGCTTACTGCACTAATATTTCAAATGAAAGAACGGGGCCTGAGGCTCCGTTTTTTTACGTGATTATCAGCAAATCATATAACTAAAGTTGAAATGCTCACATATCATAATAAATTCTACTAATAATCCGCTTTTCTTATATTTCAATAAGTTATCAATTTGCCTCGTGCCTCTCTGCGCATAAAACCTTCAATCGATCTGTTATTTTACTCACATGATACTCTGGGGCTTGCTGAGTCATAACCGAAATGATATTAGTAATTTCAACGTTCCCCTAGAGGAATGTGCTAAATAATAATCAGTTGTTAAATTTTTGTACAAAACCACTCGATGATAGCGCAGCGACGCGCTTGTAGAGAATGTTTTCTCTATCATATTGAATACCAATGTTTTTATGCGGTATTTGATGTCAGGCAGGGCTGCCCCCCGAGATACGGCACTCACCGTAAAAGAGAATTGCTTAACAAATTTGCAAAATGTATTGGCGCGCGTTTACGCCATTTGATACTTTCCGGCCTAATATTTTGCAGCATAAAACAAGCAGATGAGAATTATTTTCATATAGTCCTCTTCTCAGATATCCAGCGCAGGCCTCAGACAGGGGAGACCTGTGAAGAATCGACGCAAGACGGCCATACGAGCGGTCAGTAATAAAAAAGTCGGTGATAGCAAGAAGTAAAAAGAAGAACCTGACAGCAGCAAAAAAAACTCCTGCGCTGTACAGGCCCCAACAGGGGATTACACAGCTGGCGAAGGCCAGTAATTATAATGAGTGGAGTACCAACACAATGTCCATCATCACAAAAAAAAATCTGGTAGCGGCGGGGATTTTAACTGCGCTAATCGCGGGCAACGCTGCAATGGCTGCGGACGTTCCTGCAGGCGTTCAACTGGCTGAGAAACAGACGCTGGTTCGTAACAACGGTGCGGAAGTTCAGTCACTTGACCCGCACAAAATTGAAGGTGTTCCGGAGTCTAACGTCAACCGCGACCTGTTCGAAGGCTTGCTGGTGACCGACGTAGACGGCCACCCGGCACCGGGTGTGGCGGAAAAATGGGAAAATAAAGATTTCAAAGTCTGGACCTTCCATCTGCGTAAAGATGCGAAATGGTCCGACGGTACGCCGGTTACCGCCGAAGATTTCGTGTATAGCTGGCAGCGTCTGGCGAATCCAACCACCGCCTCTCCGTATGCGAGCTACCTGCAATATGGCCACATCGCCAATATTGATGACATCATCGCCGGTAAAAAACCGGTCACCGACCTGGGTGTGAAAGCGATTGATGCCAATACCTTTGAAGTGACGTTGAGCGAGCCTGTTCCGTACTTCTACAAATTACTGGTTCACCCGTCCGTTTCCCCGGTACCAAAATCCGCGGTGGAAAAATTTGGTGAAAAATGGACTCAGCCTGCCAATATCGTGACCAACGGTGCATATAAACTGAAAGACTGGGTGGTCAACGAACGTATGGTTCTGGAGCGTAACCCGCAGTACTGGGATAACGCGAAAACCGTCATTAATCAGGTAACCTACCTGCCAATCTCTTCTGAAGTTACTGACGTTAACCGTTACCGCAGCGGCGAAATCGACATGACCTATAACAACATGCCGATTGAACTGTTCCAGAAGCTGAAAAAAGAGATCCCGAAAGAAGTGCATGTTGATCCGTATCTCTGCACTTACTACTACGAAATCAACAACCAGAAAGCACCATTCACTGATGTGCGCGTGCGTACAGCGCTGAAGCTGGCACTGGATCGCGATATTATCGTGAACAAAGTGAAAAACCAGGGCGACCTGCCGGCATACAGCTATACCCCTCCTTATACCGACGGTATGAAACTGGTTGAGCCTGAGTGGTTCAAGTGGTCACAGGAAAAACGTAACGAAGAAGCGAAAAAACTGCTGGCTGAAGCCGGTTATACCGCTGACAAGCCGCTGACGTTTAACCTGCTGTACAACACGTCTGACCTGCATAAAAAACTGGCTATCGCCGTCGCGTCTATCTGGAAGAAAAACCTGGGCGTGAACGTGAAGCTGGAAAACCAGGAGTGGAAAACCTTCCTGGATACCCGCCATCAGGGGACGTTCGACGTGGCGCGTGCCGGCTGGTGTGCGGACTATAACGAACCAACATCCTTCCTGAACACCATGCTGAGTGACAGTTCGAATAACACCGCGCACTATAAGAGCCCGGCATTCGATAAGATCATTACTGATACGCTGAAAGTCACAGATGATGCGCAGCGCGCTGATCTGTACGCGAAATCAGAAGAGCAGCTCGATAAAGACTCTGCAATTGTACCGGTCTATTACTACGTTAACGCCCGCCTGGTGAAACCGTGGGTAGGGGGTTATACCGGTAAAGACCCGTTGGATAATATTTCCGTTAAGAATCTTTATATTATCAAGCATTAATGGCAATACGTGGGGCAGGCCTGGCTTGCCCCACTGTGTCTACTTTGTAACATTCATCAGGCACACGCCAGAAGGTACGGGCAATGTTGAAATTTATCCTGCGTCGCTGCTTAGAAGCGATACCAACGTTATTTATTCTAATTACGATTTCCTTCTTTATGATGCGTCTCGCGCCGGGAAGTCCATTTACCGGTGAACGTACGCTGCCACCGGAAGTGATGGCCAATATCGAAGCGAAGTATCATTTAAACGATCCTATCTCCACGCAGTACTTCAACTATCTGAAGCAACTGGCGCACGGTGATTTTGGGCCGTCATTCAAATACAAAGACTATTCCGTTAACGACCTGGTGGCGTCCAGCTTCCCTGTCTCGGCGAAACTGGGTGCTGCAGCATTCATCCTTGCCGTCGTTCTCGGCGTCACCGCGGGCGTTATTGCCGCGCTCAAACAAAATACCAAATGGGATTATACCGTAATGGGGGTGGCGATGACCGGGGTGGTTATACCCAGCTTCGTTGTCGCGCCATTACTGGTGATGATATTTGCCATTACGCTGAAATGGCTGCCCGGGGGCGGCTGGAACGGTGGGGCGCTGAAGTTCATGATTTTGCCAATGGTGGCTCTCTCCCTGGCTTATATCGCCAGTATCGCGCGTATCACCCGCGGTTCCATGATTGAAGTCCTGCACTCGAACTTCATCCGCACCGCGCGTGCGAAAGGGCTGCCGATGCGCCGGATTATATTCCGCCATGCACTCAAGCCTGCGCTCCTGCCCGTGCTCTCCTACCTGGGGCCGGCATTCGTTGGGATCATCACCGGCTCAATGGTTATCGAAACCATCTACGGTCTGCCGGGCATTGGTCAGCTGTTCGTTAATGGCGCGCTGAACCGCGACTATTCACTGGTACTGAGCCTGACAATCCTCGTCGGCGCACTGACCATTTTGTTTAACGCTATCGTCGATGTGCTGTATGCCGTTATCGACCCGAAAATCCGTTACTGATACTGGAGCACGCCATGATGTTGAGTAAGAAAAACAGCGAGGCGCTGGAAAACTTCAGTGAAAAACTGGAAGTAGAAGGTCGTAGCCTCTGGCAAGACGCCCGTCGTCGCTTTATGCATAACCGCGCCGCGGTCGCCAGTCTGGTTGTTCTGGTGCTCATCGCGCTGTTTGTCACCCTGGCGCCGATTCTGTCGCAATTTACCTATTTCGACACCGACTGGGGCATGATGTCCAGCGCACCCGATATGACGTCCGGGCACTATTTTGGTACGGATTCCTCAGGGCGCGACCTGCTGGTGCGTGTCGCTATCGGTGGCCGCATTTCGCTGATGGTCGGTATTGCGGCCGCCCTGGTGGCGGTGATCGTGGGTACGCTTTACGGCTCACTCTCAGGCTACCTTGGCGGTAAAGTGGACTCCGTCATGATGCGTATGCTGGAAATCTTAAACTCCTTCCCGTTCATGTTCTTCGTTATCCTGCTGGTGACCTTCTTTGGCCAGAATATCCTGTTGATCTTCGTGGCAATCGGGATGGTGTCCTGGCTGGATATGGCGCGAATCGTTCGTGGTCAGACGCTGAGTCTTAAGCGTAAAGAGTTTATCGAAGCGGCGCAGGTGGGCGGTGTCTCCACCGGTAATATTGTGGTTCGCCATATCGTTCCTAACGTGCTCGGCGTGGTGGTGGTATATGCCTCGCTGCTGGTACCAAGCATGATCTTGTTTGAATCTTTCCTGAGCTTCCTGGGTCTGGGTACACAAGAGCCACTGAGCAGCTGGGGCGCGCTTCTGAGTGATGGTGCAAACTCAATGGAAGTCTCACCGTGGTTGCTTCTGTACCCGGCGGGCTTCCTGGTCGTCACCCTGTTTTGTTTCAACTTTATCGGCGATGGCCTGCGTGATGCCCTCGACCCGAAAGACCGTTAAGGAGCGCCGTCATGACGATTATTGAAACGGCCACTGCGCCACAGGCGCAACAGCAGGGTAACCTTCTGCTGGACGTAAAAGACCTCCGCGTGACCTTTAAAACGCCGGATGGCGATGTGACCGCCGTGAACGATCTCAACTTCAACCTGCGTGCGGGTGAAACGCTGGGGATCGTGGGCGAGTCGGGTTCCGGTAAATCCCAAACCGCCTTTGCGTTGATGGGGCTGCTGGCGTCTAACGGTGTCATTGGCGGTTCCGCCAAATTCAACGGGCGTGAGATCCTCAACCTGCCGGAATACGAGCTGAACAAGCTGCGCGCTGAGCAGATTTCGATGATATTCCAGGACCCGATGACCTCGCTGAACCCGTATATGCGTGTCGGCGAGCAACTGATGGAAGTGCTGATGCTGCACAAAGGCCTGGGCAAAGCGGAAGCCTTTGAGGAGTCCGTCAAAATGCTCGACGCGGTGAAAATGCCGGAAGCGCGCAAGCGTATGCGCATGTTCCCGCATGAGTTCTCCGGCGGTATGCGTCAGCGTGTCATGATTGCGATGGCGCTGATGTGCCGGCCAAAACTGCTGATTGCCGATGAACCGACTACCGCGCTTGATGTGACCGTCCAGGCACAGATCATGACGCTGCTGAACGAGCTTAAGCGTGAGTTCAACACCGCGATTATCATGATCACTCACGATCTGGGCGTAGTGGCCGGTATCTGTGACAAGGTACTGGTGATGTATGCAGGCCGCACCATGGAATATGGTAAGGCGCGCGACGTGTTCTACCAGCCTGCACACCCTTACTCCATTGGTCTGCTGAATGCGGTGCCACGCCTCGATGCAGAAGGGGAATCCCTGCTGACCATTCCTGGCAACCCGCCAAACCTGCTGCGTCTGCCGAAAGGCTGTCCGTTCCAGCCACGCTGCCCGCACGCGATGGAAATCTGCAATACCGCGCCGCCGCTGGAAGAGTTTGCACCAGGCCGTCTGCGCGCCTGCTTTAAGCCGCAGGAGGATCTGGTATGAACGCATTAGATGAAAAAAGAAATGTCCTGCTCGAAATTGCTGACCTTAAGGTGCATTTCGACATTAAAGACGGAAAACAGTGGTTCTGGCAGCCGCCGAAAACCCTGAAAGCGGTCGATGGCGTAACGCTTCGTCTGTATGAAGGGGAAACTCTGGGGGTGGTGGGTGAGTCCGGTTGCGGTAAATCCACATTTGCGCGTGCCATCATAGGCCTCGTGAAAGCCACCGACGGCAAAGTTGCCTGGCTGGGTAAAGATCTGCTGGGCATGAAGCCAGACGAGTGGCGCGATGTGCGTAGCGACATCCAGATGATTTTCCAGGATCCGCTGGCCTCATTGAACCCGCGTATGACCATCGGGGAGATCATTGCTGAGCCACTGCGGACCTATCATCCGAAGATGCCGCGTCAGGAAGTACGCGACCGTGTGAAGGCAATGATGATGAAAGTGGGCTTGTTGCCTAACCTCGTCAACCGTTACCCGCACGAATTCTCCGGTGGTCAGTGCCAGCGTATCGGTATCGCCCGCGCCTTGATCCTTGAGCCGAAGCTGATTATCTGTGACGAGCCCGTCTCGGCGCTGGACGTCTCTATTCAGGCGCAGGTGGTTAACCTGCTGCAGAAACTGCAACGTGAAATGGGGCTGTCGCTGATTTTCATTGCGCATGATCTCGCGGTGGTGAAACACATTTCTGACCGCGTACTGGTGATGTATCTTGGCCATGCGGTGGAATTAGGGACTTACGATGAGGTGTACCATAACCCATTGCACCCATATACCCGGGCACTGATGTCTGCGGTACCGATTCCCGATCCGGATCTGGAAAAAAATAAAACCATCCAGCTTCTGGAAGGTGAATTACCGTCCCCGATTAACCCGCCGTCCGGTTGTGTATTCCGTACGCGATGCCCGATGGCCGGGCCGGAATGTGCAAAAACGCGTCCGGTTCTGGAGGGCAGTTTCCGACATGCGGTTTCCTGCCTGAAAGTAGACCCGTTATAATCGCAAGGGCTGACATGATGTCAGCCCTTATTATTTGCGAGGTTAACGTGTCGCGATTATTCACCTCCGTCCGTCGGCGGCTCTATCATCTTTTATTCGATCCTGAAACGGTAACCGGACGGCGTTTTGAAGCCCTCTGCGCCCTGTTTGCGCTGCTCAGCGTGGTGATCATTTTTATCGAATCGGGCGTCGGAACGCAGTATCACCTGACGCTGGAAGAATGGCATCTCTTTGTCTGGCTGGAGCTGGTCATTACGCTGGTCTTTACCGCTGAATATTTCCTGCGGGTATTCTGTTGGCCTAACCCGGCCAAATATGTCTTCAGCTTCTGGGGATTTATTGATTTAGCCACGATCCTGCCGCTCTATGTCATGTGGCTATGGCCAGAAATCAGTCTGAGCTATGTTTTTGCCTGGCGAGCGATGCGCGTTATTCGGGTGTTACGCATTCTTAAACTGCTGCGGTTTATGCCGTCATTGCGGATATTTTGGAGTGCCATCGTCAGCGCGCGGCATCAGCTGATCCTGTTTTATTCATTTATTGCCATCGTCATGGTGATATTCGGCGCGCTGATGTATTTGATAGAAGGGCCGAAGAATGGCTTCTCAACGCTGAATGCTTCTGTTTATTGGGCGATTGTGACCGTCACAACCGTTGGCTATGGTGATATAGCCCCTCACACTCCGCTGGGACGGATTGTCGCCTCGGTACTGATTCTGATTGGTTATTCGGTGATTGCGGTCCCGACAGGGCTCATTACTACGCACATGAGCAGCGCCTTTCAGAACCGTAAGGCGCAACGAAAATGCCCGAAATGTCACCAGGGTGAACATGAACACAGCGCGCGGTTTTGTAATCAGTGCGGAAGTGAGTTACCGGATTAAATAAAAAAGGCTGCAATCGCAGCCTTTTTTATTATTCGCGCCAGAGAATATGACACAGCTTGTGGTCTTTCTCGCGACACAGCAGGACGCGGGCGAAGATGTCGTTAATTTCACCGCCATCTTCATCGGCCAGGCCAATCACCACTTCGGCAAAGAAGTCAGGATTGAGGTCGAAATCCACATGTTCAGCCCAGTCTTCAGAAGGGTCGAACAACTCGGCGCCCCCGCGCTCTTCAAACTGGAGATTAAAGAGGATCACGTCTGCGGGATCGAGGTTATCAACCGCCAGTTCGAGAAAAATGTCATAGGCCTGTTCGAGCGTTTCGTCTTCGGTCAGGCGATTGTTCAGATCCATTTCCATGATGACTACCTGTTTAACATCGTTGGGCACGTTTTACAGCAACGGACTAAAGAAGTAAAACAGTCGTTCGGTAATTCTCTGCCACAGCGGGCGTTTAACCCACAGTCTGGCATCCAGCAGTCGCGAGCGGGAGATATAATCATCCTGGACCGCGGCCAGATCGCCGCCAAAGCCGGCATCATCGATCACCAGTGTGATTTCAAAGTTCAGCCACAGACTGCGCATATCCAGGTTAACCGTACCCACCAGACTTAACTCGCCGTCGACAAGCACGCTCTTGGTATGGAGTAATCCGCCTTCAAACTGGTAGATTTTCACCCCCGCAGCCAGCAGTTCACTGAAAAATGCCCGGCTGGCCCAGCCCACCAGAAGCGAGTCATTTTTGCGTGGCAAGATGATACTCACATCGACACCGCGCTGTGCCGCGGTACAGATGGCGTGCAGCAGGTCATCGCTGGGAACAAAGTAGGGGGTGGTCATGATCAAATATTCACGCGCTGCGTAAGTGGCCGTCAGCAACGCCTGATGGATCAGGTCCTCCGGGAAGCCCGGTCCGGAAGCGATAGTATGGATGGTGTGCCCGCTGGCCTCTTCAAATGGCATGATATTGCCATCCGGTGGTGGCGGCAGGATACGTTTCCCGGTTTCTATCTCCCAGTCGCAGGAATAAACGATACCCATCGAGGTGGCAATGGGCCCCTCCATTCTCGCCATCAGGTCTACCCACTGCCCGACACCCGAGTCCTGCTTGAAGAACCGCGGGTCAACCATGTTCATGCTGCCGGTATAGGCAATATAGTTGTCGATCATGATCATTTTACGGTGCTGGCGAAGGTCCATCCGGCGCAGAAACACACGCAAGAGATTGACCTTCAGCGCCTCAACCACTTCAATACCGGCATTACGCATCATGCCCGCCCAGGGGCTACGAAAGAAGGCGACGCTGCCAGCGGAGTCCAGCAACAGGCGGCAATGAATGCCCCGACGCGCAGCGGCCATCAGCGATTCAGCAACCTGATCGGCCATGCCGCCAGGCTGCCAGATATAGAACACCATCTCGATATTATGGCGAGCCAGTTGAATATCGCGGATGAGGGCCTGCATGACGTCATCCGAGGAGGTCAGCAACTGGAGCTGGTTGCCCTTAACGCCGCCAATACCCTGACGGAGTTCGCACAGCTTAAACAGCGAGGAGGCAACACTGCTGTTCTCCTCGGCAAAGATATGTTTGCAGGCTTTGAGATCGTTGAGCCATTTGGCGGTTGAAGGCCACATGGCGCGGGCACGCTCGGCACGGCGTTTACCCAGATGAAGCTCACCGAAAGAGAGATAGGCAATAATCCCCACCAGCGGCAGGATGTAGATTATCAGCAGCCAGGCCATGGCAGAGGGTACGGCTCTGCGCTTCATCAGGATGCGCAAAGTCACACCCGCGATTAACAGCCAGTATCCCAGAATGACCAGCCAACTCACCACGGTGTAGAAGGTTGTCATAGGTAAAAAAATCCTTTTGAAAGCGTATTGTTATGAGTGTACGCATCAGGAATCATCTGGCAAATAAAAACGCCAGTTAAAAGCGCTGGTTTGCTGCGGGGTTGGGTTTATAATGGGGTTTCTGTTAGAGAAAGAGTTGTAAACATGAAGCGCAGTAGAACAGAAGTAGGGCGCTGGCGCATGTTGCGACAGGTGAGTCGTCGCAAGGCTCGTTGGCTGGAAGCACAATCCCGCCGCAATATGCGTATACACGCCATCAGAAAATGTGGAATGACCAGACACCGTAACGCGTTGCTGTTCGCTACACAGGTTATCTGAGAACCATCAGGGCACCGTTAAGGTGCCCACTGATTTTCAGGCTATCATTTTTCGCAGTCTCTCCCCCGATTCATTCCGCGATATACTCCGCCCTCTTAATCTTATGCATTTCAAAGATGAATCCTTATCTCTGGGTATTTATTGTGCTGCTTGCGCTGGATGCGATCAGGGAAAACGCAGGATTATCGTCATTATCCGCGTTGATTAATTTACTGCTCAGCGGGATATCGCACTGGATAAACTAAAAAGGAAAAGAGATGAACGGAAAAGTGGTTGCAGCCCTTCTTGGGATTGCCGTGTTGAGCGGTTGTGCCAGCAGTAAAACGTCACCGGAAAGGCATGCTTATTATTTCGTGTCGCATAAAACCAATTTTACTGGCGGCAATTTTACGTCAAGTGTATCGCAAAATTATCGTCTGAATGTTCCTCAGTTCCGTGAGCTGTATGAGCAGGGGAAAACCGATCGCGCTGCAGGACGCACACTGTCTGAGGCAAACCAGTACGCCCAAAGCATTCGCGATCAACTGAAGAATCAGGCGAAAACGGAGCATGCTTTCGACGGTAATACCGCGGATAAATGGACGTCTCAAATGGAAGAGAAGGACGCCGTTTTATTTGGCAACGAACTGGCTGCGACTTATCTTGATGGCTATAACGGCGTACAATAGCGTCTGATTTTGGGGATATCGTATTTGCAGCGATATTCCCGTCGTTTTTTTTAGCAAAAGGAGGGAGAGGTGTTTGCGGAGTTTGGTGTACTTAATTTCTGGACCTATGTTGTAGGGGCATTTTTTATCGTGCTGGTGCCTGGACCGAACACATTGTTTGTACTGAAAACCGGTATTGGGCACGGTGTTAAAAAAGGGTATCTCGCCGCCACTGGCGTATTTATCGGTGATGCAGTGCTGATGTTTCTGGCCTGGGCGGGCGTCGCAGCATTAATCCAGACGACCCCGGTTCTGTTTAATATTGTGCGCTACCTCGGTGCTTTTTATCTCCTGTGGCTCGGCGGCAAAATGCTCTGGTCAGTCATCACCCGTCAGAAGAATACCCATGAGAGCGGAACCGAGCCTGCGAGCATGATCATGAAACGCTCGCTGGTGCTGAGCCTGACGAATCCAAAGGCTATTTTGTTCTATGTCTCGTTCTTTGTGCAGTTCATCGATGTGAATGCGAAAAACACGGGCACGTCTTTCCTGATCCTCGCGACCACGCTGGAGCTGATTAGCTTTATGTATATGAGCTTCCTGATCTTCTCTGGTGCGTTTGTCACGCGTTATCTGAAAACCAAAAAGAAACTGGCAAAGCTGGGGAACGGGCTGATTGGGCTGCTGTTTGTCGGATTTGCGGCGCGCTTAGCGTCACTGCACTAAAGAGATGAGTGGCTCCTTTTGGAGCCACTTTTGCATCAAAACACTTTCTTGTACGGGCGAACCGTCACCTTCGCATAGACACCTGCGGCAACGTACGGGTCTGCATCAGCCCAGGCCTGAGCCGCTTCCAGGGATTCAAACTCGGCGATCACCGTGGAGCCCGCGAAACCGGCAGCGCCAGGGTCATTGCTGTCTACCGCAGGCATTGGACCCGCGGTCAGTAATCTACCTTCATCCTGGAGCAGTTGTAAACGCGCCAGATGGGCAGGGCGAACGGACTGGCGTTTTTCGAGGGAATCAGCGACATCTTCAGAGTAAATCACGTAAAGCACGGTGAAGCTCCTTAACCATTAAAAGTGTCAGTAACGTTATGTGAAAGGACAACTGACTGCAATGTAAAGATAAAAACAATGTTAAAACCCTGATCTGAATGCGCCTTTTTTGGCCTCTCTTGCGCTTAAATTGCGCCAGGACAAAGTGTCTTATTGAATATGATTGCTATTTGCATTTAAAATCAGTGTTCGGTTTTTTAACGTTGATGATTATGACTTCGATGACCCTTGATTTACCTCGCCGCTTTCCCTGGCCGACGCTGCTTTCTGTCGTTATTCACGGTGCTGTCGTGGCGGGTTTGCTTTATACCTCGGTTCATCAGGTTGTTGAAATGCCAGCGCCCGCACAGCCTATTTCTGTGACGATGGTATCGCCAGCGGATCTCGAACCACCGCAGGTTGCGCCTCCGCCGCCACAGCCCGTCGCCGAACCGGAACCCGAACCTGAACCGGTGCCGGAACCGCCAAAAGAAGCTCCGGTGGTGATCCACAAACCCGAGCCGAAGCCGAAACCTAAGCCGAAGCCAAAACCGGTGAAGAAGGTAGAAGAACGTCCAAAACGCGAAACGCGTCCGGTTGAACCCCGCGCCACGCAGACGGTAGAAAACGCAGCACCTTCGCGTCCGGTGATGAATAACACCACGACGACAGCCAAACCGACAGTCACCGCACCCGCGGGACCGCGTGCGGTCAGCCGTAATCAGCCGCAGTATCCGGCTCGTGCTCAGGCATTACGTATTGAGGGCCGTGTACGGGTGAAATTCGATGTTACGCCGGAAGGGCGTGTTGAGAACGTGGAAATACTGTCCGCGCAGCCGTCTAATATGTTCGAGAGAGAAGTGAAAACGGCGATGCGCAGATGGCGTTATGAAGCCGGTAAACCGGGCAACGGACTGATCGTGAATATTGTATTCCGCCTGAATGGCGGGGCACAGATGGAATAAAAAAAGCCTCCGCAAGGAGGCTTTTTTTACCGGGCAATCAGGCCTGAGGAAGCGGTCGGGGTTTACCTTCGTTGTCCACGGCCACATAAATAAACAGCGCTTCTGTTGCTTTATAACGCTGTCCAATGGGTTCGGACGAGACCTTTTTCACCCACACTTCGATGTTAATGGAGATGGAGGTATTGCCACGTTTTACGCAACGCGCGTAACAGCAAACCACATCACCCACTGCAACCGGGCGCAGGAAGGTCATGCCATCCACTCTCACCGTCACTACCCGGCCATGTGCAATCTCTTTTGCCAGAATAGCGCCGCCCATATCCATTTGCGACATCAGCCAGCCGCCAAAAATATCGCCATTGGCATTGGTGTCAGCGGGCATTGCCAGTGTGCGTAAAACCAGTTCGCCCTGAGGGGCGTTATTTGTTGTCATTGTTTTAACTCGTAACTGAAGACTTCAGGCGGGATGCTACTATGATTTCAGGCTGGAGAGAATAGACCAGAACGCCTGCTGCACACGTTCTGGTCGGTGAACGATCAGTGCTGGTCGTCCTGTGGCATGTGGCGATAGATATAAACGCCACTTAACAGCGTGAAGATGAGCGTCAGAGCCGTCAGGCCAAAGACCTTGAAGTTGACCCAGATATTCTGCGGCAGCCAGAAAGCAATATAGATATTGGCAAGACCACAGAGAATAAAGAAGATCGCCCAGGCGATATTCAGTCGGGACCACACTTCCTGAGGCAGCGTCAGCTCTTTGCCCAGCATGCGCTGGATCAGCGGCTTCTTCATCACCCACTGGCTAATCAGTAACGCACCCGCAAACAGAGCGTAAATTACCGTGACTTTCCATTTGATGAATTCATCGTTGTGGAAGAACAGGGTGAGTCCACCAAACACCGCGACCAGGACGAAGGTCACCAGCGCCATTTTTTCAACTTTACGGTAGCGAACCCAGCTATAGATCAGCACAACCGCTGTGGCCACGATCAGTGCAGTCGTGGCGGCATAAATGTCATACAGCTTGTAGAAAGCGAAAAAGACCACGAGCGGTAAAAAATCAAGAAACTGCTTCATTCTGTGATTCCATCTTCTGTGTAGGGCCGGGCTGACGTTCCCGGCCACAGGATTACTGACGAATTAACATATACAGGCGGAACAGATAGACCAGCAGTACCGCTGAAATGAGGTTGCTCAGCGTATTTGCCACCACCGCGCCAACATTTGGCGTGAGTACCGCAAAATTCGGGGCAAACAGCAGCAGGAGCGTTTTCGCCAACAGCCAGCCGATAACAGCCGGTGCCACCAGGCGTATATTTGCCCAGGCGAGCCGGATGCTGCTGCGCATCGCGGTAAAGATCCCCAGTTTATCCTGCACGACCATTACCGGCGCGAAAGAGAGCACGATAGCCAGTAATACACCCGGCACGACGACCAGCATAATCCCCATTTGCACCAGCATGGTGGTTAAAAAGATGAGGATAAACAGCTTCGGTAATACCGGCGCGCTGGCACCAATCGCCCGCAGGGCGCTGACGCGCTGACCGGCGGAAACCAGCTGAATCATCAGCAGAACGCCACCTGCCAGAATCGCATTGCCGATAAGACCAGAGAATGTCGAAGCAGCGGAAGCCCGCAGCAGGATTTGTTGCTGCTCCGGCGTCATGTTTTGTACCAGTTCAAACAACCCCACGCTATCTGCAAGGTTGTCGCCCTGGCTCAGGCTGGCAATCTGTTCGTCACTTGGCGAGAACGCATGACCAAGCACCACTGTAATGAAGGCGCATAGCAACGCGATCAGTAAAAAGGTTAAGAACTGATTGCGGAAAAAGTTTCCCGTGTCACGGTAGACAGACTTCGCCGTGATAGACATGCACTCTCCTTGAGTATTGCAGGTGTTAATTAGCCGGCAATTGTACACCGGATAACACTGTCGTGGCAGCATCAAGGCTTGTATGGAAAAGCATATCTTTGTAAAGCGGCGGTAATCCAAAGCGCGCACGGGCACGATTACAGGCTTCATTGACCTGCCCATCCTCACCTGACATGGAAAATTCCCGGCACGGGCTGGGGCGGTGCTCGTAGATAGAGCACCGGGTGGACACCCCAGGTTCACCTTGAAGCGCAGCGCATCGGCACGGTTTTTGGTTGGTGCCGCTCATGCAGCGCAGAAAAGGCGTTAACGGTTCAGTGAGATGAACCGGAACGGTACCGCCGCCATCGCTGGCTTCGGCCCAGTAGAAAGAGACTCGAAAATACGCACAACAGGCTCCGCACGTCATGCACGGGTTAACATCACTCATGGCACACCTGCAAAAGAAGAACGCATCAAATCAACTTGTGAGAGCGCTAAATTATCCAGCCGCGAGAGGAAGAGCAAGAGGGTGAAAAGAGAAAATTTTGTAACGCCGAAATGCCAGAAATTGACCTGACGACAACTTATCGCTTTACGGTGTGTCACCAAAAATTAACCCAGATCAATGAATGTTAACTTACTGGTTTTAATGTGATCTGTAGCAGATCACTTATTACTCATTTGTGAGTATATTCTCCTCCGCGACTAAAACCACAACGATGGAGCGGATATGAAAAAATTAGCGGTGGCAGCCCTTGTATTAAGCAGTCTCTCTGGCGGCGCGTATGCGCATGAAGCAGGTGAATTCTTTATTCGTGCCGGTTCGGCAACGGTGCGTCCAACAGAAGGCTCTGATAGCGTTCTGGGTATGGGCGGTTTTAACGTCAGCAACAATACCCAGCTCGGTTTGACCTTTACGTATATGGCGACGGAGAACATTGGTGTTGAGCTTCTGGCAGCAACGCCATTCCGTCATCGCGTCGGTTTAGGGCCAACCGGGGATATCGCGACGGTGCACCATTTACCGCCAACACTGATGGCGCAGTGGTACTTTGGTGATGCTAACAGTAAGGTGCGTCCGTATATTGGCGCAGGGGTGAACTACACCACCTTCTTCGACGAGAAATTTAACGATACCGGTAAAGAAGCCGGGCTTACCGATCTCAGCCTGAAAGACTCGTGGGGTGTTGCGGGGCAGGTGGGGCTGGATTATCTGATTAACCGTGACTGGTTAATTAACGCCTCGGTCTGGTACATGGACATTGATACCGACGTTCGCTTTAAAGCGGGCGGTGAACAGCAAAGTATCAGCACTCGCCTCGATCCGTGGGTGTTTATGTTCTCCGCGGGTTATCGTTTCTGATTTATCCCCTGAGACTGGCCTGGTTATGGCCAGTCTCAGGGGGCGATTAAAGTTGCCCCTCCATATTCCAGCGAGCTGAACTCATCTCATCAAATACATGCTGAACCGTAAACGGCGGAAATACTGCCCGTTTAGCCGCGTCAGCCAACGCCTGACCATAACCTATTCACACCATTCCTAAAGTCGAGGTGCAGGTTGCACCGCTTACCGCTTCATGCGTGAGGCCCGGTCAGGGCGGCGTCCAGTGATTGCTCAATGGCGCAGGCCTGTGGCCCTGGATATTGTTATCCGAGACTTTACCGGAATGCTTATAAGTACAGGCATCGGGGGCACGTTGTTTGTGACAGCGTTTAGGGGTAAGGGGAACACATCCGGCAAGCACAGCAGTAATACACACTGACGGAAGAATTTGATTCATGAGAAAGTCCATTTATGAAAGTTATTCCGCAAGCAGGCTATCGGAGTTGGGAGGAGATTAATGCCAGATGCCGCAATATACTGTTCTCGAAAAGCGAGACGTTAAATTTTACAGGACATAATATTGAAAAGAATAATTATTGCGGCTGCGGTTACGCTCATTTCTGGCTGCCATCAACAGCCCATGCAACCTGAACCGGCGCAGAAACCGTGCAATGGAATAACGAATAAGCCTTTCCCTGCCATGCCCGTAAAGGCACAGGCGCTGGGCATTGAGGGTAACGTTGTTTTCTCTTTTTCTGTGGGCGACGATGGTCATCCATACGATATACGTATTGTCTCTGCACAGCCTGAAGGGGTGTTTGAACGCGAAACGCTGCGTGCCGTGCAAATATGGTGTTTATCACCGAATAAAAGCCGTCAAACAGAAACGGTCACTTTCACAGTAGATAAGCCCCGATAGCCCGGGGCTTATCTTTCCTCGCAGGCACGCTAACGCACCACCAGCACCGGGCATTTAGCGTGGCGCACGACGACCGCAGCGTTAGAGCCTAACAGATAGGTCGAAATATCAGGTCGATGAGACGCAATAATTATCAGGTCTGCATTGATACTCTCAGCCAGTTTCAGGATCTGATCTTTAGGCGTGCCAGAAATGGCGTGGGTCTGAATGCGGTCGGCCGGTAAATTGAACTGCGTAACGATCTCATTCAATTTCGCCAGCGCCTCCTGCTGCATTTCTTCCAGTTTTGGCATCTCAACGGAATAGGCCAGACCAAGAGAGGAATAGTAGGGGAAAGAAGGAACGACAGTCAGAAAATGCACTTTGCCGTTACTGATTGCTGCGTTCGCCTGAACATAGGGAATCACCTGTTCGGTCAGGCGACGCTCTGAAATATCGACAGGAACGAGAATTGACGCAAACATGCCACACCTCCTGTTTGTTTTTTATCCACTTTAAGTGTAGTTCCGGGGGAGAACAGAGGGCTGCATTTACCGCCAAAGTGGGACGTAAGGCGGATTTTTGGGGCAGGAAAGACGCCCCGGTTAAGGAGCGTCTGTGGCGGGATTATTTCTGTATCAAATAACGAATGGTTGGCCCATCCTGTTGAATGTCCAGCACGGTGTAACCGTGGTTTTTAGCATCCAGAGGAATGTTGTTGATGGACTGCGGGCAGTCGCTTACCACCTCCAGAATTTCCCCTTTCCTGAGCTGAGGCAGGGCTTCCAGCGTAGCGACAGCGGGATAAGGGCAGGGTTCGCCCACCATATCCAGACGATAGTCAGGCACGATCTCTTTCATGCGGCATTCTCCTGCGTTTCATTTTTGACAGCAGCACGGCGGAAGAACCGTTTCTCCTGCGCAATCACCAGTAAAAAAGCGACCAGCAGCAGGGCGTACGTCACTAACAGGCCACCGAGCGGGCCGAACGTGCTGAGCAGGTTGACCTTATCCCAGTTTGTCGCGAGGACAGGAGAAAGGGAATCCCAGTAGTACGCAAGAAGAGTTGACCCGAGCACGTTCCCCAGGCCAACCCACCAGTAATGTACCTGACCTTCAACGGCGCGGTACATCCAACCGGTTTCACAACCGCCAGCCAGCACAATCCCGAAGCCAAACAGCAGGCCGCCAATCACCGCATTCGGGCCGGCCCACATGATTTTCGGTTCAACACCTAACTGAACATAGCTGAAGATGCCGATAGCACTCACCGCCATCCCGGCAATAATCGCTTTTGCCATCATTGTTCGCCCGGTGATCCACATATCGCGAAACGCTGAAGTAAAGCAGATCTGCGCGCGTTCAATAAGCAAACCAAAGCCCACGCCAAACAGCATTGCCAGACCCAGTTTAGGTTGATTGAGCGCTGTACACAGTGCCCATGCCACCATGGCGAAAAAGACCAGCATCCCCAGGCGGAAACGACGGTGTGCCTGAGCCGGTTTTTGCGTCAGCGGCGATGCGGCGCTGACCTTAACCATCCTGACGGGAATACGGAACAGCGGCAAAAGGGTAAATTTTGCGCCAAAGTAAGAACCGATGGCGGTAGCGACGGCAAAGAACCAGGCATGTAGCGAAAACTGTGGGATACCGGTAAAGAAGGCGGCAAGGTTACAGCCCATCGCCAGGCGCGCACCGAAACCGGCAATCATGCCGCCGATGACCGCCTGTACGATGCGGATCCGACTTTTTGGCATTCTCAGCTTAACGTTGTTTGCCCACAGCGCGGCGGCAAAACAGCCGCCGAACATGCCGATGATCATCATCCCGTCGATGCGAGTCAGCGGAGTGCCTTCCAGATGAATGAGCTTAAAGTAACCCCACTCTTCAGCATGCACACCGGCAAGCTGCAGCAGCTGTCCACCCCAGCGGGTAAACTCGCCGGTTACAGCCCAGAACGTACCGGTAATGCCGAAATAGTAAGTAGACAGGATCCCCGCTGCGATAACGGCGGGTACAGGTGACCAGAACTTAACCAGGTAAGTCTGTTTGAAGTATTGCCATGACATGAGTAAGCCTCTGAACTCAGAAGGTATATTTGGATTTAACGGGCTGGAATATATAACTTTTTTTCTTTCTCCAAAACCTCTCCAAAACTTTTCTCAAAAATACCTACCTTTTTTATGACCTCCGTCATCAAATCTTCCTGATATCTTCTGGCAATCACTCACCCGGCTGCAAAATATTCACTCTTTTCGCGGCTCCTCACGCAGAATACGCGAGCGGCAGACATCCAGAATTTCGTCAGCGAGTGCAGAATTATCCGGGCAGGCACGGGACAACACCAGAGCCCCGACAAGATGTGCAAAGGTGTCTATCAGGTCAGCACGTGAGACATTTTCGTCGCTTAACATTGCCAGCTGGCGTTCAACCCCGGCTGCAAATGTCTCTTTGATGGACTCGGACTGACGGGCGGTGTCGGTGCCCAGGGCTGACATCACACAACCCCTGGCCATATCATCGCGATGCTGTCGGGAGAGGTAATATTCAATGAATTTTTCTCGGTCCACACCCGCCAGGTTTTCCGCGGCGTGTACAAAACCACAGTTCATGGCTTCTGACATCAGGTCGGCCTTTGAACCAAAGTGCTTATAAAACCCGCCGTGGGTTAAACCCGCCGCAGACATCAGCTCCGCCACGCCCACGCCGTCATAGCCGCGCTCACGAAAAAGTTCTGATGCCGTTTCAACAATGCGCATCCGGTTTTCCCGAACCTGCTCTTTTGACACTTTCATGCGTTCCCGCCCCCTTACAAAACAAGGCTCAATTATACATTGATGATGATCATAATCAAACTAGTTGACTTTATAGATTATGATCATCATCATTAAATCCATGTTCCCGACGGTGCTTCGCAGAGGTATGCGCGCTCCGTCAGTCTGACTGAGATCAGCAAAGAGAGCCTGACATATCCCCGGATTTACCTGCATCGAACAGTGCAGATTCTGTTCAACATTTAATAAAGAAGATCACATATGACGAAAACTTCAGTTCTCATTACAGGCGCATCGACGGGTATTGGTGCTGTTTATGCGCAAAGATTTGCGAACCGTGGACATGACCTGGTTCTGGTTGCCCGCGATAAAACAAAATTAGACGCACTCGCCGAGCGTCTGCGACAGGAGAAGGGCGTTTCTGTAGATGTACTGCCAGCCGATCTCACTCAGGCAGCGGATTTAGCGACGGTGGAAGCTCGTCTTCGTGATGACGAAAAAATAGGGGTGCTGATTAACAACGCGGGCATGGCACAGTCGGGCAATTTTACCGGCCAGACGCCTGAGGCAATTGAGCGTCTTATCGCCCTGAACGTCACTGCGCTGACGAGGCTTGCGAGTGCCGCGGCGCCACGGTTTGTCAAAACCGGAGAAGGCGCAATCGTCAATATCAGCTCCGTCGTTGGGCTCGCCCCGGAATTTGCCATGACGGTTTACGGTGCCACCAAAGCCTTTGTGCTTTTCCTGTCGCAGGGATTGCATATTGAGCTGTCCTCCGCGGGCGTTTACGTCCAGGCAGTACTTCCGGCCGGCACTTACACCGAAATCTGGGAGCGTGCAGGTATTGATATCAGTAAGGCGCCCGAGATGATGGAAGTGGGTCAGTTAGTTGACGCAGCCCTGGCCGGCTTTGATCGTCGCGAACTCGTCACCATCCCTCCTTTACAAAATGCTGCCCACTGGGATGACCTGGAGAAGGCGCGTCAGGCTCTGCTGGCGGATATCAATCAGGCTAAAGCGGCAGAACGGTACACAGTGTAGTCACGGGGATTTGGCATAACCCTATGCCGCGTTGTTTCCCTGCAGCGTGTTGTTGCGCTGCAGGGTGAGCAGGACTCCATCAAGAGAGCGTAGTGAGAATGACAAAAAAACGTGTAGCACTGGTGACCGGAGCTTCTTCGGGGATCGGTGAGGCGTCGGCTAAAAAACTGCTGGCCGCGGGGTATACGGTCTATGGCACCAGCCGGCGCGGTGCGCAGGCAGGTACACATCCCTTTGCGTTATTAACGCTTGATGTGACGGACGATGCGTCCGTGAGCGCCGCCATTGAGGCGTTACTGCACCTGGAAGGGCGGATAGATTTGCTGGTGAATAATGCGGGCTTTGGGGTTGCTCCTGCGGCCGCGGAAGAAAGTTCGATTGATCAGGCCAGGCGTATTTTCGACACCAACTTTCTTGGCCTGGTCAGAATGACGCGGGCAGTGATCCCGCACATGCGCCGTCAGGGCAGTGGCCGCATCATCAACATTGGTTCGATATTAGGGATTGTCCCGCTACCGTACGTGGCACTGTATGCAGCCAGTAAGCATGCGGTTGAAGGGTATACGGGCGCGCTGGACCATGAACTGCGCACACAGGGTATCAGGGTTTCCGTGATCGAGCCGGCCTATACAAAGACACAGTTCGACGTAAACAATGTAGAACCTGACGCGAAGCTAGAAGAATATGAACCGCTCCGGGCTAAGCTGAACAACGTCGTCAGCAAGGCAATGGACGAGGCGGAACGTCCGGAAGTGGTGGCTGATGTGGTGGTAAAGGCTGCCCAGGCTTTACGGCCTAAGGTGCGTTATACGGCGGGCACGCTGGCGGGGAAACTGAATTTCATTCGCCGCTTTGCGCCTGCTTCACTTCTGGACAAGGTAGTACGCAACAGTCTTCAGCTTGACGCGAAAGAATAAGAATATGAAATTTTCTCAACTGGCTATTCTGACTGCCGGGTTGTTTTTCATCCTGGCGGCGATATGGATGTTCTGCCCGCAACTGCTGTTAACGCAGTGGGGAATCACGCCATCACCAGGAACTGATGTGCTCGGCCATCGCTTTGCCGCCCTGTACGCGGGCCTGGGGGTGATGTGTTTATTCGCCAGACACGCAGAGCCCTCGCTGGCACGCTATGCCCTGGCAGCAGGGATCGGTACGTTATGTTTGATTTTAGCCGTGTCCGGCGTTGTTGAGTGGTATGCAGGACACGTTAATGGGCAGATCGTTATTGCAGTATTTATCGAGCTATTCCTGGGTATCGCTTTTTTACTCAGCAACAGCGTTGGTAAGAAACACGCCACCGGCAAACCCGGCAGAGTAAAAGACAAATGAATAAGAAGACGATGAAAGCATTTACGTTTAAACGCTATGGTAAATCCCCTGAACTGGGATTCGACGACGTAGATTTTCCGTCCCCTGGTGATGATGAAATTCTGGTCAAAGTGTATGCAGTAGGTCTGAACCCGATCGATAACATGATCCCGACCGGCATGTTCAAACGTGTTCTGCATTTCAGTCTCCCCGCGACGTTGGGCAGTGACGTGTCCGGCGTTGTCGTTGCCACAGGACGTCGCGTGACGCGTTTCAAAGCAGGCGATGAGGTGTTTGCCAGTATTTTTGACAGGGGAACGGGTTCGCTTGCTGAATTTGTGCGGGTGCCAGAAAACCTTGCAGCGTTAAAACCCGCCACCCTGGATTTCGTACAGGCAGCGTCGCTTCCGATGGTCAGTCTCACCTCCTGGCAAGCGCTGACGGAACGCGCGAAGCTGCGAGCGGGGCAGAAAGTATTTATCCCGGCCGGCTCCGGTGGAATTGGCAGTTTTGCTATCCAACTGGCAAAACACCTTGGCGCAACGGTAGGGACGACAACCAGCACCGCCAACATTGACTGGGTGAGCCGCCTTGGTGCAGATGAGGTGGTTGACTATAAAAAGCAGGAATTCGAAAAAGTGCTGAGCGGCTACGATATTGTCCTCGGGACTATCAGAGGTGACGCGATTGAGAAATCCACCCAAATCCTTAAACCGGGAGGGAAGATAGTTTCCCTGATCGGGCCGTTAGATACGGCTTTCGCACGGGAAAGACACCTCAATGTTTTCCTGCGTTTTGTATTAGGGCTGTTGAGCCGCAAAATCATGCGACTGTCAAAAAAACGAGGATTAACCTATTCGTTTCTCTTTGTCCGCCCTGATGGCAGCCAGCTTAGCCAAATCGCTGAACTCATGGACGCTCAACGCATCAAGCCTGTTATCGACAACGTTTTCCCCTTTGCCGAAACTGGCGACGCCTTCACCTATCTGGCTCGCGGGCATGCAAAGGGGAAAGTGGTGGTTAAAATTCATGAGTGATAGCAACGAAGGCTTGCCTTTGCGCTAAGCATAAATGACCAGAGTTATCGCCTCAGGGAAGAGGTATAGTCACTATCACCGTTCGTATCAGTTATAGCCTTCCGTCTTCATCGCATAATGCGGCCAGATATCAGGATCGTGCCCGGGAATAATTTCCGCATTATGCATCTGGGTAACCACTCTTAGTTTTGCCACCGATCGTGCCACCTCACTGGCCGATGTCATCAAGCCAGGCAGGGCTTTATCCTGAAAATGGTCAAGCGTATAGGCAGCATCTATCGCCAGGGTGAACGATTTTCCACTCGGCAGGGAGACGACAAAAGATTGATGACCCGGGGAGTGGCCTGGCGTGTAAATGATTTTCAGAACGCCGTCGCCATACAGATCAAAACCGTCATCAGCATCTCCTGCCAGAAACTGCCATATGAGACCTTCGCGATGAAAATCTTTCCGACAGTAGGCCCCGGCGGTAAACCAGTCCGGTGAAAAGGCATAGTCATACTCAGCACGCTGCACAAGATGAGTGGCTTCAGGAAAGCGGCCAATCGCGCCGGTATGGTCAGAGTGGAGGTGGGAGAGTAAAACATAACGCACCGATTCTGGCCTTATTCCGAGCTTCGCCAGTTGTCTTCTACAGCCCTGGTTTGTATCCATGATGGGTTGATACTGGTCAACAGTCGGTCCCCAGTAGGCGCGGGGATCCTTCAGCCCTTCCACCGCAAGACCACCGTCAATAACAACATTCCCCTGCGGATGCGTCAGTAAAAACCAGGGGACAGGTATAATGTAGTCGGCGCCTTCACCCTGATTCATCCTGATATCGTGATATTTACAACGCTGATAGCCCGACTGGAACATATAAAGCCTGATATCTGACATGCTTCTTTTCCCGTAAAAAATGAAATCTTCTGTACGCCATAGCTACAACAGCCGTGGACGCACAGATTTTCATTAACAGAAGGGCCTGGCAGTAGAGGGGCGGGACCACTTTCATTTATCGGTTTTACCAATATAATCGGTGAATGGATTTACTTACGGCAATGCGTATTTTCATTCGGGTGGTTGAGCGCGGAAGCATGTCTGCCGCTGCGCGCGATCTCGGCATCGGACAGCCGGCGGTCAGTGAAAGGATAGAGCGTCTGGAAGCTCATCTTAATACCCGCCTGCTGCGACGTCACACGCGCCGAATGTCTCTCACCAATAGCGGGACGCTGTTCTATGAACGGAGCAAAAGCGCCGTTGCAGCGGCTGACCATGCGCTGGCAATCGCGGATAATGGTGAGGCAATTAGTGGAACCCTGCGCATTGCCGCACCCTATGGTGCCGGGGAAGAGTTACTTATGCCCGCCCTGCTTAAATTGCAATTGGCCTATCCGGGCATAAACATAGATCTGGTGCTCAGTGACAGAGTGACGGACCCGGTCACCGAAGGTGTGGATATCTCGCTACGTCTTGGTGAGGCGGGGGAAGGATATTATGTTGCCCGCCCGTTGGGGAAAATTGAGCGGTTGCTGGTGGCCTCTCCCGAATATTTGCAGCGTTATGATATGCCCCGTACACCGGGTGAGCTCGCCCGACATGCGTTTGCTCGTGTTTCGGGCCTGTTTATGAATAACCATGTGACGCTGATCGCGCCTGACAACGCGTTACTCACCGTCCCTGTGAGAATAACATTCACTTCCAGCCACTGGCGGCCGTTACGTACTGTGCTTCTGGCAGGAAGGGCAATCGGGGTATTGCAGTCTCCGGTTTGCCGACAGGAGATTGCCGACGGGCATCTCGTACCTGTGTTACCCGACTACCTTGTTCCTTCATTCCCTGCATATTTACTTTATCCCCCGGCTAATATCATCTCCGCTGAAACACGAGCATGTGTCGCTTTCCTTGAAAACGAACTTCGCACAAGCCTTACGCGTTCGGTAACAAAAGGGCAGCCATAGTTCTCAAGCTGGAATACGAGGCTGTTAAATAAACGGTTGAACAAAATTTCTTGCCTGCCTGAGGTACACCCGGTTAATGGCTTGCCCAGTCGAGCATGCGTCATTCGCTGCCTCGGCACGGCAACTCTCCGGCAGCTAAATATTCTGCGCGGGTTTGAAACTACTGCAGTGACGTCTTCCCCCACTGCCTGACGTGTTCAATCAGAGCCCGCAGCTTGGGGGCCATATTTCGACGTTGCGGGAAGTACAGATAAAACCCAGGAAAAGACGGAAGAAAATCATCCAGTAATGAAACAAGCTGTCCTTTTTCAATAAATGGCCTGAATGTTTCATAGGTTGCAAAGGTAATTCCTCCCCCCGCAAGCGCGAGCCTGAGCATGAGACGGAGATCGTTGGTGGTGATATGCGGTTCAACCGCCACGTCGAAAGGTATTCCCGCTTCCTCAAATTCCCAGCGATAGGGCGCGACGTCTGGCGATGGGCGCCAGCCGATACAGCGATGGCGGATAAGCTCTCGCGGATGGCGCGGTGCGCTGTGGGCCGCCAGATACGTTGGTGATGCCACCACCACTTCCCGTTGCTGTCCCGTCAGAGGGACAGCAATCATGTCTTTTTCGATCACGTCACCGAGCCTTACGCCGGCATCATAGCCCGCTGCCACGATATCAAATTCGTCATCCGTCACGACGATATCGATGGTGACGGCAGGGTTAGCGGCTGCAAATGACGCGAGCAGAGGGCCTGAAAGAAATTCTTCTGCAATTGAGGTGACAGCAATTTTCAGATGTCCTCGCGGCCCGTTGTCAGAGAGAACGTCTTCGCACGCCGCGTCAATCGTTGATAGCGGTATGGACAACGATTTTCGCAGCCGTTCTCCCGCTTCAGTCAGGTTTACCGAACGTGTGGTGCGCATGACAAGCAGGGTCCCGAACGTATCCTCCAGGCGTCTGATCCCCTGGCTGACCGCCGATCGCGTCACGCCAAGACGTTCGGCGGCAGCGCTGAAGCTATGTTCCTCTGCGACAGCCAGAAACAGAGGTAAAAGATTAAGGTCAATTTTCATTGTTTAGGATTGCTAACCAGTGTGTACACCAGTGGTAGGATACACGAAACAATCCCCTCGTTCTATTATCCCTCTGAACTCAACTGAAGGAGTAAATCATGGATAAAGTCATCTTGATCACCGGTGCATCCAGCGGTATCGGAGAGGGTATTGCACGAGAGCTTGGCAATGCAGGCGCGAAGTTGTTACTTGGGGCACGCAGGAAAGATCGTATTGAAGCTATCGCTGCAGAAATTCGCAGTACAGGCGGGCATGCGGAAGCCTGCGAGCTGGATGTCACAACTCGCCAGTCGATGTCTGATTTCGTGCAGGCGGCACTGACTACGTGGGGGCGTATTGATGTTCTGATCAACAACGCGGGAATAATGCCCCTTTCTCCGCTGGCAGCGGGTAAATATGATGAATGGGAACGTACCATTGATGTGAATATCAAGGGCGTACTATGGGGGATTGGCGCCGTGCTTCCCACCATGGAAGCGCAGGGCTCCGGTCAGATAATCAATATTGGCTCTATCGGTGCTCTCTCTGTGGTGCCGACAGCTGCCGTCTATTGCGCCACAAAGTTCGCCGTTCGGGCGATTTCAGATGGCTTGCGACAGGAAAGCGCCAGCATCCGTGTCACCTGCGTCAACCCCGGTGTGGTGGAAAGCGAACTTGCCTCGACCATTACTCATCCGGAAACGCAGGCGGCAATGGAGGTATACCGTTCCATTGCACTCCAGCCGGCTGATATTGCCCGCGCTGTTCGGCAAGTGATTGAAGCGCCTGAAAATGTTGATACAACAGAAATCACGATTCGACCTACCGCGTCTGCGAACTGACCTGGCTAACGCATATTCACCACGAAAGCTGCCTGTAAGGCAGCTTTTTTTTTGTCGTGTCACAGAGTGCAGGGTGAAAATTGTATGTGTATTGAAAAGGTCATAACGCGGGCCAGACAACCGGTGTGGCCCGCATGGCAAACTTACCACTGCTGCTCTGTGGGCATGATGAACAATTCTGCCACGTCGACATGGTCCGGCGCGCGCAGCACATAAAGGATGGAATCAGCAATATCCTCTGACTTCAGGAACGTCATGTGTTCCTTCAGGTTTTCCATCTGTGCACGGTAGTTTTCGTCAGTAATGTGCTCGAATAATTCACTTTCAACCGCGCCTGGCTGAAGTGAGGTTACGCGAATATTGTATTGAGACGAAAGCTCCATGCGTAATACATCTGAAAATGCGGCTACCGCATGTTTCGTTGCGCAATATACCCCGAGTCCAGCGAACGTTTTTCTGCCCGCAATCGAGGACGTATTGATGATATGCCCTGACTTTTGCGCTTGCATCACAGGGAGTACCGCGGCAACCGTGTTCATTAAGCCCTTAATATTGACATCAACCATACGATGCCACTCCTCCAGTTTGAGACTGGCGATGTCTGAAATGGGCATGAGTCCGGCATTGTTGAAGGCGATATCAATGTGGCCATAGGCGTCGTGCAGTTTCTTCACGCCATCGAAGACTGACGCCTGGTCAGTCACATCCATTTCCAGCGCAATGGCTTCTCCGCCGAAGGCCTTGATTTCTGACACCAGCGCCTGGAGACGATCCCGGCGGCGGGCCGCGAGTCCCACTTTGACCCCCTCTCTGGCCAATTTAATGGCGGTGGCTGCGCCGATACCGCTTGATGCACCGGTCACGATGGCTGATTTACCGTTGAGTTCCATGATTGATCCTCTATGCGTTTGTTTCAGCGCTTCAGCAAAGAACATCTGAAGTTCGGGTCAATCATGTCTGCAAAAGGCACTCTCTTCGCGCGGTGGTTTGCTCACACTGTCGGTGTTTTGCTACGCATATTTTCGTGGCGATATTGGGAGGGCGAAATACCGGTGTGCTTGCGGAATATGGCAGCAAAATGGCTGGGGCTGTTGTAGCCCACGGTCAGGGCGATGCTGATCATCGAATCCTCTGTCTCGGACAACAGGCGGCGCGCCTCTTCCATTCGCAAGCGGATAAAATAATGGGAAGGCGAAAGCCCGGTAGACTGTTTAAAGACCCGGCTGAAATGGAATTCGCTAAGCTCGGCAAGGCCAGCCAGACGTGCTAAGTCAAAGGGGTGAGCCAGCTCTTCATGCATCGCCTTAAATACCCGGTGTAATTTATATGCCTGCAACCCGCCGTGGTGTCGCTTTGCCGATGTCCGGTAAGCACGGGAGAGATGTACGGCAAGGGCTTGAGCGATACCCTGGATGTAAGGTCCACTGGGTGGGTGCTGAAAATAAAGCTCTGCGCGCATAAGTTCCAGCAGGGCTGACAGTGTTTCATCGCGTTCGCCCGACACTTCCCGCAGCTCAATATCCTGCATCATGGACACACCAATATAGACGTGCATAACGATGAAAGGGCAGTCTGGCTCGGCTTGCCATCTCATCTCTGTCGGAGAGGTGTCGGTCGTGAGAAAAAAATCACCTGCGGTAACGTGGTTTTCTGACCACTCTCCGCCCAGAGGCCGTTCTTCAACGACGGCCCGTCCAGAGAGTATCCAGACAATAAAAGGCTCTGGCACGGCCGGGATAATAACGTTGTCCTGCCTCTGTCGACGCGCCAGAATTTGAATGAAGACATCCCGGGAAGATTGTGCCCGATGTTCCTTGAGCAATTCGCCCGGAATGTACGCTTCGAATGATTCAGCGGAAGTACGTTGAGCCATATTTGTCAATAACGTCTCTTAAGCCAGTTTCACAAGGTTTAGCGCGGGAAGGGGACCACCCGGGAATTGTTGCAGATATCCCCCAATCTCAAGACTCCCTAAGTCTATACTGGCGAAGCCCATTCGGGTGGCTAATTCCTCAACGTCCGCTTTTGCATCAGCGTGGTCGCCGGACATAAAGACCACGCGGCGCCCGCCAGATTGGGACGGATCTTGCGCAAGAACGTTTGCCAGAAGCGTGTTGAAGGCTTTGACGACTCGGGCTCCCGCTGCCCATTCTGAAACGCGCTGGGATGAATTTTTACCCCCCAGATCTACAAGGGTGTAGCCCGGCAAAAGTACCGGGTTAGTCGCGTCAATCAGAATACGACCCTCCCAGTTCAACCCACTTAATGCGGCCTCGGTTCTGTTCCAGTTGGTACTTATAAAAACGATTTCGGCTTCGGCAGCCTGTTGTACCGTTCCGGCGCGAGCTTTGTCGCCCAATGCCTCAATCACTTCAGCCAGGCTGTCCGGGCCACGACTGTTACTGAGGATGACATTCACGCCTGCGTTGACCAGCTGGTGGGCAAAGGCTTGTCCGATGGCGCCTGCACCAATAATGCCGACAGTATTTGTTTTCATAGTTTGTTTCCTTAAATGAACAGATGCGTTGATGTGTTTGGCGACGTTGCTTAAGAACATGAAAGGAGAATAGTGCTCACCGATCTATCTGTGTAGCCTATATAATTAGATGGTATACATCTAAAGGGGCGATACATGCTGGATGGTATGTCGATTGATCAACTGCGTACTTTCATTGCTGCGGTTGATGAAGGCAGTTTCTCGGCCGCAGGTCGCAAACTTCGCCGGGCGCAGTCCGTCGTTAGCGCTACGCTGGCAAATCTGGAATCTCAGGTAGGTTTTCCTTTATTTGAGCGAACGGGACGTTACCCGAAACTGACGGAGGCGGGGGCAGCCTTACTGGAGGCCGCACGCCATACGCTTGCCGGAATGGACGCATTTAAGGCTAAGGCGCGTATCCTGGCAGAAGGCCTGGAACCCGAACTCGCCGTGTCTGTGGATGTGATGTTTCCGATAGAGGTCCTGACCGCAGTCGTGAAGGAATTTCATCTGGCCTTTCCCGGCACACCGTTGCGTCTTTATGTTGAGGCGCTGGGGGCGGTACTTCAGCCGTTGCTGGCCGGCAACTGTCGGGTCGCGATTATCGGCTCGCTACCGGATGTTCCGACCGGGTGTGCCTCTGAGTTCCTGCTCAGTGTTCCTGCCGTGGCTGTGGTCTCACCCGATCATCCTTTGGCTAAAATGGCTGGCCCAATTCTTCGGCCGGTTATGGAGAACGCTGTGCAGCTTGTATTGGCTGACCGCTCATCACTCACGGCGGGTCGCAACTTTGGTGTGATGTCGGCTAAGACGTGGCGTTTGGGTGACATGGGGGCAAAACATGCATTCTTGCGTGCGGGCCTCGGTTGGGGTTATATGCCTTTGCCTATGGTTGAGGACGATCTTGCTAATGGCAGACTGGTTATCCTGAACCTGGAGATACAGCCCGATGTTGGCCCTGGTTTTTCCATGCATGCGGTACATATGACGCAATATCCTCCAGGGCCAGCCGGACGCTGGTTTATTAATAAGCTTAAAACGCAGTAAACCAGGTTATCTGGCGGTCAGAGCACCAGATAACCGATATCCTGCATCAGAATGTATAAAATGCCCCGACGGTAAAGAGAAGATATTCATCCTTTTGCACAATGGGGCTGTTGCTTACACGGTCTGCAAGCGTGATATACCCTAAATCTGCATAGCCGGACCAGTTATCATTAAATGTGTGTTGCCAGTTAATATCGTAATTCACACTGTTTAATCCGCTACCCGCGTTGAAAGGCCTATATCCGGAATGGGTACTTTGATTTTCACTCACCCCAAACCAGGTATTATTATACCGTGCGTCGCCGTATTTTCTTTCGGTACTGATTAGCAGAGTATCTGTATCGTTAGCAAAAAGAACGACATTAAGTTTAATTTTATATTGCATTCCCTGGCTTTCAGTCAGCGGTGCCGTAATATTTCCCTCAAAGCCTATCCAGGGTGCCATCCACCATCCTGCCGTGGTGGTGGTATTCATTACGGTATTAATCTTACCCATACCTTTAAGTTTATCAGAGCCTTCCTGAAGCCAGGCGTTTCCGCTATCCGTGCGGCCAAGGGAATACCCCAGAGCTTGCCCCAGGTAAACGCCATTACTGAACTGATGGGAATAGACGATACCTTTGTCGGTATTGACGGACCAGTCATCGTAAGTCCATCCGAAATACGGCAGCGTATTGACATCATATTTATTCGAGCCGGTATATTCAGGCGCATATTGTGAACCCACGCCAATCGTGACATAAGATGCTTTTTTATCTGATGATGCCTGTGAAGCGAACGATGCAGCGATGAGTGTTACTAAGGCGATTTTTATTTCCTTCATAAAACTTCCTGAATGAATTATGCTTATATCTATGAATTGCGGAGTATGCGGGCGGTCAATCAATATTCCTGCAAGATTTAATCAAGATTCCATCAAGGTGCGAATGTGAAACGTGTTTTAATTATTGAAGACGATTTGGATGCCGCGAATGTGCTTGAGGCTTACCTTAAGCGCGATCAGTTTCAGACCTCTTCGGCCAGCAGCGGTAACCGGGGGCTCGAACTGGCATTCAGCTGGAAGCCCGACATTATTTTGCTGGATGTGATGTTGCCCGGCATGAGCGGGAACGATGTTCTGCTGGCCCTGCGCCGGCGCAGTGATATTCCCGTGATTATGATCACCGCCATCCGCGACGGCAGCGACAAAATCAGCGCCCTGCGATTTGGCGCGGATGACTATGTGGTGAAGCCCTATAACCCGGGTGAGGTGGTCGCCAGAGTCCATGCTGTACTCCGTCGTTATTCCGGCGAGCGCAGCAGCACGCTTATTGAGTACCGGGGACTGCAGGCAGATACAGAGTCCATGACGGTAAGCGTTGAGAGCGAGAACGGGCAACGGACAGCGCTGGATTTAACGCCGACGGAACTGCTGCTGCTGATGACATTTCTTAAGTCACCGAATAAGGCTTTCACCCGTCAGGCGCTTCTTGAAGCGTGTCTCCCAGAAAGTGAAGCCCTGGAGCGCGTTGTGGACACGCATATCTATAACTTGCGAAAAAAACTCGAGTCAGCGGGGCAGACTGATTTGCTGATAAACGTTAGAGGGATCGGTTACCGATTTGCAAATGCATGAAAAAGTTTACGTTATCTCCACGAGGCGAACCGAGTACGCTGTGGAACTGGATATGCAAGCGGCTGATATCCCTGGCTGTCGGAAGTATTATTCTTATTGCCTTTTTTATGTGGGTGCGATTTTTTGTTGAAAACAAATGGCACGCCTACCGGATGCCAGAGGCCGTCAGGGCTGAACTCTCAGTTCTGAGCAAGCACCCTGAACAGAACATCAACCGCTATCATGAAATTATCGACACCTGGTATGGGCTGTCCTACTCAGATCCGACGATGGGGATTAAGGACTGGGTCATTCTTGGCATCCTGGTTCTGATATTCATACCGATTATTTTTATGCTTACGCTGAAAACAGCGCGACCCATTTCCCATCATATTAGCCGGCTTGCCGGTGCGGCACGGTCTGTTGCTGAAGGCGGGTTTGGGACCCGTGTGCCCGTCCCGGACAATCTGCCGCTTGAATTGCGTAGCCTCAGCGAGAACTTTAACGGGATGTCGATGCAGCTGGAACGCTACGAGAAAGATTTGAAAAAATCGCATGTGATCATGGCACATGAATTGCGCTCGCCGCTGACGGCTGCCATCGGTCGTCTGCAGGGCATTATGGACGGCGTATTTGAACCCAGTCAGGCCCAGTTGAACATGATTATGCAGCAGATGAATGATTTAAACAGACTGGTTGACGATCTGCATCTGTTAAAACTGGCTGATGCCAACCAGCTGAATTTGAGCCTGGTATCAACCAGCCTGGACCAGATAATCCGTGAGAAAGTGGCATGGACGATGCCTTCAGCCCAAAGGGTGGGAGTGAACATTATCTACCATGAGGGGGAATCTGTGACCTGTCGGGTTGATCCGTACCGGATAGGCCAGGTCTTTTTGATCCTGATGGACAATGCTCTGCGCTACGCTGCGGAAGGGGGCATCCTGGATATTCGTTATCATGTCAGCGATAAAAAGGTATCCGTTATTTTCCGCGACAACGGTCCGGCAGTCCCGGACGCACTGCTTGAAACCATATTTTCACCGTTTGTGCGTGAGGAGCAGTCCCGTTCACGACATACCGGTGGGTCCGGGCTTGGGCTCTCTATTGCCCGAGCGATATGCGAGGCGCATCGCGGTACTATCTCTGCAGAACGGAATGCCAGCGGAGGGCTATCGTTCACGATGACGATACCGCTAAGCGAAAAGGAACAGCATTGACGGTTCCTTAACAAAGGGTGAACTGAATCTTGTAAAAATTGAGTTTAAATACATGGTAAACGGGGGTTTACCATGTCACCTGAATTACTTCTCTCTCTGCTTTCTGCCTTTCGTAAAATGGTACGATGTGGATGTTTTTTACTGTACATCGCACCGGTGATTGTCATATTTCAGGTTATCATTATTGTTTTACTGGATGCGCCGAAAGGAGATAAATAATTGTTGAGGGCAGGGCGGCGAATACAGTTCAAAGAACCAGTGATTTACCTGTGGGCTGGGTTTCGGCCCAAAGCAGTTTATAGTCCCATTTTTTATCATACAATCCGATTGAAAATTGCATTGCCTTATTTTCATTGCGACACACTTCTCGTGCATCAACAATATTTTTCCACATGAGCAGACTTCCTGGGCTGAATGCGGTGATCGACGGGTCAATCCCTCCGTTAGGAACATCAAAATACAGGCTTTTTTCACTACGGGCACACAGTACGAGATCTATCGCAACGGGGGCACCTTCAAAGAAAAGTACATTGCCGGTGACCATATGTGGCAGGGCGGTTAACAGTTCAGTGATGTTTTTCCTGTTATAGCATCTGACGCTGTCAGCAAAACGCAGCCTGAAAAGATGCACGTAAATATCAGCAATATCCGCCGGTGACATCTCTCTGAGCGGTATGCATTCTCCGCCCGCAGCCAGCATTTTTTTTAGCTCGCCGTTTCTTTTTTTCACCGTTTTACCTGAGAAAGACGTTTTAATCAGGCAAACCTTACGTTTTTCACGAAAAGCATAGGTGGCATTTATTATATTCCCACGCAGCGATGAAGACAGCCGGTTTGTTTTTACTGGCAGAACGATTTTTTGATCGGCAGCCATGGGGATAATAATTTCATCATAAGATACCGGGTAATCGCGCCAGACATTCAGGCCGAAGGTATTTTCATCACTGGTAAAGTACGCTGCGGAGACCTCGCCATCGCGTCGGTAATGCCAGAATGCGAAATCTTTTTCCTTCTTCTGCATAAAGAAATTGATAATGTCGGGGTGAGTATTAACACTGCCGCCGTACTTATAATAAGCCGCCTGGTAATGCGTGAAGTTTGAACGTTCCCATCCAAAAAGCGAATGTCTGAAGCCCATTATTGTTTCTCCTTGCAATCTCATCAGAGGGCGCTGTCAGCGCCGGGCAGTTCTGTCTGAACAGGCTGATTATCCCGACTGTTAATCAATAAACGGTCAAGGCAAAATCAAGATTGCTGCAATCTCCGTTGGCGGAGTTAATTTTGCCTGTCTCATGAAATATCTGCTTACATTCCAGCTAGCGCTATGCTCTTTACATTGACACTAGTGTCAATGTTGTAGAGTGCATCTATGACGAGGAGAAAGGTATGCGACCATCTGAACTGGCGGCGCTCACTGGCGTCAGCACCCGAGTGCTAAGACATTATGAA
Source organism: Enterobacter ludwigii (assembly GCF_001750725.1). NCBI lineage: Bacteria > Pseudomonadati > Pseudomonadota > Gammaproteobacteria > Enterobacterales > Enterobacteriaceae > Enterobacter > Enterobacter ludwigii. The sequence goes on along the minus strand of NZ_CP017279.1, from coordinate 1,822,108 downwards.
GCTAAAGGACTGATTGTTTCTCAGCGGTTGGACAACGGTTATCGGAATTACGACGCAAAAGACGTCGAGAAAGTGAGATGGATAACCTCGCTTTTAAAATGTGGGTTCAGTACCCGACAGATTGCAGAGCTGGAAAAGTTTTCTCAGGTAAGTGACATGGATGATGCGCGTTTTATCCAGTGTCTGGCGCAGCACAGAGAAAAACTTCGGGCACTGGACACGCTTATCGAATTACTTAATGAACGCAGAAATACACTTGCCACGCGTATTCACGCCTACGAGTGATCGCTCTGTCTGAGCAGTAATAACAGGAAACATCATCATGAAACAGTTAGACAATAAAGTCGCGTTAATTACCGGTGGCAGTAGCGGTATCGGGCTGGCCACGGCCAAACGGTTTATTGAAGAAGGCGCAAAGGTGATTATCACTGGCAGGAATGCAGAAACCCTGCAGCAGGCGATGAATGAACTCGGTGACGATAATGCACTGTCAATACAACACGATAATAGTGACATACGAAGTCATGAAAACCTCTTTCGCATTATTAACGAAAAGTACGGCAAGCTGGATGTGATGTTTGCAAATGCCGGCGTTATTGTGCTTTCCGATTTTCCGGCTTCCTCCGAAGATGATTTTAATACCCAGTTTGATATCAACGTAAAAGGGACGTTTTTCGCCGTGCAACAGGCCCTCCCGTTAATGTCCGACGGTGGCTCGATAATATTAACGTCCTCCATTGCGCATTATAAAGGGTTCGATGGCCACACTATCTATGCCGCCTCAAAAGCCGCGCTGCGATCTTTTGCCCGCAGCTGGACGACCGACCTTAAAGGCCGTGGGATCCGCGTGAATTGTCTTAGCCCAGGACCCGTCGCCACACCGATTATCAGTAAAATGGGCGTTTCCCTGAGCGATCGCGAGATTTTTGACGCCAGCATCGCAAGTCGTATTCCGTTAGGTCGCTTAGGTAAACCCGACGAGGTGGCTGCGGCGGTGCTGTTTCTTGCATCGGATGAAAGCAGTTTTATTTCGGGTATCGACCTGTCTGTCGATGGCGGGATGGGGCAAATTTAGCGGCGCGTGCAGCGCTGATAAAAAAAACATCAAATTTGATTAAAGCACATCAATTTTGCTAGAGCAGGCAGGTTTGACTTTCACTACTCTTGGTGCGGTAACGACATTTTCATCATCCGCTGTTAACAGGTATCGCTATGAAAAAACGTATTATTATTGCCGGTTCGGGTTTTGCAGGTATGTGGGCCGCCATTTCAGCAGCAAGGCTGGTACAAATGGAAAAGGCAAATGATCGGATTGAGATTTTTTTGGTTTCACCGGAACCTGCATTAACCATTCGTCCAAGATTGTATGAAGCCGTGCTTGAAAATATGGCACCCTCTATTCTGCATGTTCTTGAGGCTGCGGGTGTGCACTATATTGCCGGTTATGTCACCGGTATTGATGCAGAAAATAAAACTATCTCGGTAAAAAAAGAGAGTGGCGAAACCTCAGTTAATTTTGACAGTTTTGTGCTGGCCACCGGAAGCCAGGCATTTCACCCTGAACTGCCGGGGATCACGGAATACAGTTTTGACGTGAACTCATTGAATGCTGCTCATGAACTGGAGCAACACCTCATGTCGTTAGCTTCAGAGCCTGATTCTCCCGCACGAAATACTGTTGTTGTCGCCGGTGGGGGCCTGACCGGGCTTGAGACCGCCACTGAAATGCCGGAACGCCTCAGAGACCTCTTGGGTTCGGAGCGCCATTTGCAGGTTATTATTGTGGACAGTTCGAACAAAATTGGTCAGGCGATGGGCGAGGATGCCTGTGAGATCATCAATCAGGCGCTCGCCAGTAATGGCGTGACTGTACGAACGGGCGTCAGAGTGCGCGCAATCAACGCTGAGGGGGTGATGCTCTCGGACGATGAATTTATCCCCAGCAAAACGGTGATATGGACGGCGGGAATGCGGGCCAGCGCGTTAGCCGGGCTCATCCCGGGCGACCACGATAGTCTGGGCCGTGTTATAGGGGATGCGTATCTGCGGGCACCTGGCGCCAGGGGTATCTTCGTTACCGGCGATACCGTAAAAGTCCCTACGGATGATGAAGGTAATTATAACGTCATGTCCTGCCAGCATGCGATGAGCCTGGGGCGCGTCGCCGGTCATAACGCGGCAGCAGAAATACTGGGATTACCGCTGCATTCTTACAGCCAGCCAAAATATGTTACCTGTCTTGATCTGGGCAAATGGGGGGCGGTCTACACGGAAGGCTGGGATCATCAGGTTATGTACCAGGGCATTGAAGCGAAAAAAATAAAGCAGGAAATTAATACTCAGTGGATTTATCCGCCAGAACCCGACAGAGAGAAAATGTTTTCTGTTGCTAACCCTGATTATATTATTGTTCCGTAACAGGGCATCTCTGTTGATGCTGCCTGGCGGCTGGCGGCTGGCGGCTGGCGGCTGGCGGCATCAACGCATGTTCTTTTTTTCACGCCATTGACCGGGAGTCAAGCCTGTTATTTTTCTGAAGGCCTGGGTAAATGCATTTTGCGAGCCATAGCCGCTTTCAATGGCAATTTCTGTAATCAGTTTATCGGTGTGTTGTAACTCGTGGAAAGCGCGTTCCATTACGCGCTGCTTAAGCCACCCGTACGGGGTTAAGCCGGTACTGTTTTTAAAGGCACGGCAGAAATGAGCTGAGGAAACTCCCAGCTCAAGAGCCAGTGATTTAATCGTGACATCCCCTATGGGGCTCTTATCCAGTTTTTCCAGCGCCATTTTTAATGCGCGCGAAGACAATACTCCTTGCGACTGACCTGCGGCTGTCAGCGTGTTGGAGTGGTTTTTTATTAACTGTAATATTAATGACAGTGTTAAGTGCTCGCAGAGCAGTTGGTTAATTTTGTTATTGTCAGAAATGATTTCCGCAACGGCCAGCGTAATTTTTGATGCCGTCTCATCAAAATGCGCTGTGCGTAAGAGTAACTCAGCAGTGGGTATCTCCATTTGATTCAGAAGATCGGCGAAAATATTATCAGGAATATATAAATGCATAACATCTACAAGACCAGCAATATCCCAGCGAGATGTACTTCCCTGAGGAATTGTCGTGATGGCGCCTTTCCGTATCGTGTTTTTAACGATTTTATTTTCTGTTTTTCGCTCAACACGCTGCATATGTCCAACGTGAGCAATAATCACATGTTGATCGAGTGGCGGGATAGTTTCATGCAATGGCCCATGCGGCCAGTGATAACAGCGAATTTGCAGCGCATCTCCACTGTCTATGCCTAATTCAGGTCGGTTCTTTAATACCTGAGCCATTTTATGAACGGCATCGTCAAGAGGAATGTCATGATTTTTCATGAGTATACCTGTTAATAACAGTGGGCATCATAAGAGTATAGCGATGTTTTAACCCTGTTTCATTGTGTTCTGTCTGCATGTTTATTTTTGATGATGGGAAATAACAGAGGGGAAAAAGTCATTTCTACGGTGTGTATACCCTTAAATCGATTAATTATGTTGTCTGGAGGAAATATGGCGATATCTAAGAATGATGCAGCGTCGTTAGCACCTGTTAATGGTACTTCGCATGTTGAAGCCGTTTATGAAAAGGTGCCATCACGTTATGCACTACAGGTCGGTAAGATTGATGTTCTGGTGATCAGTGACGGCGTGTTGTCATTACCTGGACCCATGTTGGGTCATAACGCGGAGGCCTCCGAACGTACCCACTGGTTTGAAGATAAGTTTCTGCCTGCCGATTTTCTCGACTGGGCCTTAAATGTGGTTCTCGTGCATAGCGGTGACCGGACGATCCTGGTTGATGCAGGGATGGGGGAGGCTTTCCCTGATTTACCCCGCGCCGGTCGAACGGTTAACCGCCTGGCGTCAGCGGGGATAGATCTTGCCAGCGTCACGGATGTGATTATCACGCATCTGCATATGGATCACGTTGGTGGGCTGCTTATTGAGGGTGTGAAAGCGCGCATGCGGTCAGACCTTCGCATTCATGTCGCTGCTGCTGAGGTGGAATTTTGGCGTGACCCCGATTTTTCACAGGTTTCCATGCCGCCTGGTTTCCCGGAAGCACTGCGCCAAACCGCTACCCAATTTTTGCAAGCGTACCAGACTCAACTGCACACATTCGAAGAGGAATACGAGGTTGCACCCGGCGTGTGTGTCGTTCGTACAGGCGGGCATACTCCCGGACACAGCGTGGTAAGGCTGGCCTCTGAGGGGGAACGACTCACCTTTGCCGGCGATGCTATTTTCCAGGTTGGGTTTGAACATCCTGACTGGTTCAATGGTTTCGACCATTATCCCGAAGAAGCGGCACAGATTCGCATTCGTCTGCTGCAGGAACTGGCTGATAACAGGGAGTCGTTAATCGCTACTCATCTCTCATTCCCGTCTGTCTGCCATGTTGCTGTCGACGGAGATACGTTCCGTTGCATTCCGGGTCCCTGGGATTATTAAGAATACCGCTGATGTCATTTTCACGGATACCGGCAGGAACATAAGAGGCATTACTTATACGGCCATCCCTCAGACGAGGGATGGCGTTCAGGGGGGAGAGAGATATTTACTTCGCCGCTTCCTCAATAAGTGTGGCAACGTCCTGCGGATGAGAAACCATCACGACATGGGATGCGCCCTTGATCACCACGGTGTGTTTTGATCCCGCGCGTTCAGCCATGAATCGCAAACCCTGGGCGGGGATATTTTTGTCGCCGTCACCGTAAATGAAGTAAGAGGGCAGTTTTTTCCAGGCAGGTGCCCCTGACTTTTCAGTTAAAGCCGCTTCGGTAATCGGTCTTTGCCCTGCGGCCATCAGCGCCGCCTCTTTAGCTGAAACGTCATGTGCGAATTGCTGGTGGAACTTCGCCTGGTCGATGGAGAGATCGACGCTACCATCAGCCAGCTTCACCGGTGCGGCGAGCGCCTGGCCAAGCGTGCCGCCAGGGAATTTTCCGGCCAGGTCGGCCGCCGCTTCACCGGCATCCGGAGCAAATGCGGCGACATACACCAGCGATTTCACATTGTTTGTATCACGGGCCGCGTTCGTAATGACCTGGCCACCATAGGAATGGCCAACAAGGACGACCGGCCCCTTAATATTGTTCACCACGGAAGAGACGTAAGCCGCATCAGTCGAAACACTGCGCAGCGGATTCGCCGCAGCGACGACGTTATACCCGTCCTTTTGCAGGATTTGGGTAACGCCATTCCAGCTCGAAGAGTCGGCAAAGGCACCATGAACCAGGACAACAGTCGGCTTAGCGGTTTCTGCGATAGCGCTGGCAGACAGCAAAACGGTGGCAACGGCAAGGGAGGCAGCAAATTTGGACATGATCGTTCCTCTTTTCAATTCAGTTTAAAGGCTATGCGTATGATGGTTGCGGCCTGTCTGGAACAGGCCACCTTGTTAGCTGCGAATAAAGGCCAGTACGTCAGCGTTAAAGCGATCGGCTTCTGTCTCCGCCAGTCCATGTGAACCGCCGGCATATATTGTCAGCGTCGCATTCGCGACGATCTCAGCGGCGCGGTGTGCGGATGCCTTAATGGGGACAATCTGGTCGTCGTCGCCATGAATAATCAGGGTAGGGCGATCAATCTGCTGCAGGTCGTGTGTGTAATCGACTTCAGAGAACTCATGGATGCAGTCATATTGCCCCTTAATACCGCCCTGCAGGGCGATTCTGCGGAAGTTTTCCCGCAACCCGTCATTGGTGGGGACATGGTCACGGTTGAAGCCATAGAACGGAACCGTCAGGTCGAAGTAAAACTGTGAGCGGTTTTTGGCCGTGCCTTCGCGGATGGCATCAAACACCTCCATTGGGGTGCCGTCAGGATTGGCATCCGTCCGGAGCATCAGAGGAGGGACTGCGCCGACCAGAACGACTTTAGCCACACGTGAGGTACCATGACGACCGATATAATGTGCAACTTCGCCGCCCCCTGTTGAGTGACCCACTAAAATCAGATCCTTCAGATCCAGCGCCTCAATCAGCTCAGCGAGATCGTCCGCATACTGATCCATATTGTTACCGTGGAAAGTCTGGTCCGAACGCCCGTGGCTGCGACGGTCGTGTGCGATGACCCGGAAACCCTTCTGGCTGAAAAACAGCATCTGCTGATCCCAGGCATCAGACGATAACGGCCATCCATGAGCGAAGAGGATAGGCTGACCTGAACCCCAGTCTTTGTAGAAAATGCCGGTTCCGTCTGTGGTGGTGAAAGTTGTCATTTCGTTCTCCTGTCATGTGTTGTGCTATTAGTTTGTGTACGACTTGTTTGTGTGCAAATGAATATGGCAGCCCTTTTTGCCTTTGTCAATCGCTTGCAATTAAATCGTATGCAAATTATTTTAGGGAGACTGGAGGACATATGACTAAACACACTACTTCCGAGGATTCCCTGCCCGATGTGCACGGTATGCTCTGTTTCTCTCTTTACTCAGCGGGACATGCTTTTACCCAGCTCTATCGTCCCATGCTCGATAAGCTTGGCCTGACCTATCCCCAGTATCTTGTGATGGTCACCTTGTGGAATCAGGATGGGCGGACAGTGAAGGAACTGAGTGGAATTCTTTTTCTTGAGTCCAGTACGCTGACCCCTTTACTGAAACGGCTGGAGACTGCGGGGTTGATCACCCGGACACGCAATCCGAAGGATGAGCGCGAAGTGCTTATCCACCTAACGGAGAAGGGTGAGGCGCTGAAAAGCGAGACCAGCACTATCACGCGCTGTATTGTGGATACCCTTGGGATGGACGCCGACATCATTGCTGACATCAAAGCATCAGTTGATAAGATCCGTGACAAGATCCACCGTGCGCAGAAACCGGACGCCGATGACCTATCCTGATTGAGGCGGATTCGGGTTCCTGATAAGTGTACGTCTGGTGACTGACAAGACAGGTACCGGGGAGTTACTTTGCTTTAACTGCCGGGGTGGGCGGGTGCAATGTCCGCTGCGCCCCGAAGCGACTCTTCAACAGCGTTCATGCACTGCTGTAAAGAATATTGACTTACCCATTGTTGTTTATTCACTGGCGGTTCAGTTTTGGCAATAACACAAAAAGCAAAAATGACAGTAAGAACATGGCGGTGACTGACATGGCAAGAGGGGTGAGCCCACCCGTAATAAAATGTCCAGTTATGAGTGACCCCAGCGCAGTCGTTATGAAGGTGAGGAAAATCATAAGCGCAGATCCTCTGGCATCATTACTGCCTGCAGAAACGATACCCCTGTAGAAGGCGACGGGGCCCCTTAACCCCAGCGCAAAACCCATTGGCGTAAAGAGTATGGTCATAACAAAAGCCCGGCTTCCGTTCAGGAAACCATATCCCGATAGCGCGAAGGCGCTGAGCAATGCCATAAGCGTGCCGGCAAGAATTACTTTTTCATGGCTAAAACGTTCAGCCAACCCCGGAGAAATGTTGGCGGCGATGATGTAACCTCCTACGTTCAACATTTGCATAAGGATGAAGTCATTCAGGTTCCCGCCCATGGAAAGGATAATGACGCTTGGTGCTCCGAATACGAACGTTATCAGACCGCCAACGGCCAAAGCCTGGCTCAATGCATAGCGAAGATAAACAGCATTTTTCAATAATTGTACGTACGTTCCAGGCGTGTGCTGGCCTGGGTTTCGTTCTGGTCCCTTTGCAAACCTTATCATTACAGCTAAAGCCATCGTCAGTACGCCCAGAGAGATAAACGTGATTCTCCAGTTAAAGAACTGCAGGATAAGTGTACCTACTACAGGGGCTATCGCCGGAACTAATGCCTGTATGCTCCCTAACAATCCAATTGCCCGGGCTGCCTTCCGATGAGGAAACAAACCTCTAATAAATCCAGGGATGAAAACTGATGCTGCAGCAGAAGCCATCCCTTGTATAAATCGTAATATTAAAAGAAGTGTTATTTCTGGAGCATACGCGCAACCAAAAGAAGTTAGTGAAAATAAAAGTAGCGCAAAGAAGAGCATCCTGATTTTGCTGAAGCGATCGGCCAGGTTACCAAATAGTAATAAACCACAGGCATTACCTGCTACATATATGGAGAGTATCCTTTGTGATATCTCCGATGAGATATTAAAGACTGTAGCAAAAAGTGGAATAGCAGGCAAAACCATATCGGTGCCGGCGGCGGTAGACATCGCACAGAGTATTAGATACAAAAATGTGGTCATGTTATTTCATATTCGATGTAATGAGCGCTCATGCCTGTTGTTTAAATGTATGTCTGGGATTATCACCCCGTAAGATTGGCTTTGAGTTGTTTCTTCAGCGGTAGCGAGGCAAAACATGCGTCAATAGCATTGATATTGCAAACCAGAAATTCTTCTGTGTCCCATCCAAAAACATGATGTAATAGTTGATATTCTTTATCCAGTGAGGTGTTGGCAACGGTTCTGGCATCAGTATTAATGCTTAATGAAATGCCTTCACGAAAAAGCGCATTAACAGGGTGCTCTTCAATGGAAGGATAAATATTACAGACAATGTTACAACCCGGGCAAATCTCCAGATGGATATGCTCTTCAAGCAACCGATCTAGTGTCGCTCTGTCAGCAATGCTTCTGACGCCATGTCCGATGCGAGAAACTTTCAGTTTATTAAGCGTTTCATTTACGCTGACGAAATCCTTAGCCTCTCCTGCATGTGCGATACAGTTGCCTCCATGCTGGCGTACATAATTAAACGCCTCAACATGGTTATCCAGCGGGTAGCGGGCTTCATCAGCTGCAAGGTCAAGCGCGACAACCCCATAATGCAGGTATTTTGTCACCAGTCTTGCCGTCTCAAGGCTCTGTTCTGCCGTAAAATGACGCAGTGTACATAATATTAAATTGGCTTTGATATCAAAAATATGGCTATTTATCTGCATGGCATCCAGGACGGTTTCAATGACCTCTTCAGCCGTAAGATATTGATTAAGATGTAAGAGTGGCGCAAAGCGTAACTCAGCATAAATTACCCCATCAGCATGGAGTTGATCAAACATGTCTTCGACGGCCTGACGTAATGCAGTGTGGGTTTGTAATAAGCTCAGCTGTGGAGAAATTCTTCTTAAAAAATCTCCCAGGTCAGTACATTGACTCGGTGCGATAAAATTCGACTGAAATACTTTAAGATTCAGTGCAGGCATCAGCATTTTTGCGCAATGATAGCTAATACACGTATCCAAATGAACGTGAAGCTCAATTTTCGGAATCCTTCGGGAATTAAAATGCATCTAAAGTTCCTCTATACATCATTGCGGAGTCTGCGAGTAACGAGAATAATTTCTCTTTGAACATACCACTTTTTATTTTAAGTATAATTCTGGCATTGGGTGCTTTCCCTGTAAGGTTTGTCGCATCGATAACATAATGTCCATACGATGACTCACATTTGTACTCCACCCAGGAATAACGGGAAAACGCCTCCTCAACAATATCAGGAAAAAGCGCTACTGCCATGGTGGTGGGGTCTGGCAAATCAAAACCCTTGCGTACCGTTCGGCCTGCATTAAACTCCATCAAGGATTTGTTGCATCTTACGGCGAACTGACCCAAGGGGCTCAGTTGATTGAGGTATGCTATATCATCTTCATTAATGAAAGCTTCTCCCATGCCTATTTCCCACCCAACGACTGTCATAGGGAGCCCTGATTGCATCACTATATTAGCGGCTTCCGCATCAACAAAAAAATTGAACTCAGCCAGAGGCGTGATATTTCCCGAAGTAAGGCCGGCACCGCCCATGATATAAACTTGTTTAATTTTTTTCGCAAGCGTTGGTTCCTTCAGTACTGCCATTGCCAGATTAGTCAGAGGTCCCAGGGTAACGATCTCAAGTTCACCTTTGAATTTTTCTGCATAAAGAAGAATCGCATCCACCGCATGAAGTGATTCCGACTTTAGGGTGGTGGGGGGATTTTCCATATTACCCATACCATCTTTGCCATGAATATGGTGAGAAGTGAAGTGGGTTTTAAAAAGCGGCTTTGTCATTCCGGAAAATACAGGAGGAGCATATGTTCCGGCTTTTTCAATACTCACTAATGCGTTTTGAACACACTGTTCGATCTCACAGTTACCAACGACTACTGTTATTGCTTCAACCCTAACGGTACGCTCTCTGAGTGCCATCACAATAGCGACTGCGTCATCAGAAGCGGTATCAGTATCAATAAGTAATTTTCTCATAGTATTTCTCTCAGTAAGGAAGCTTGTCACGAGATAAGATGACGAACAATGCATCCAAAAAAAAGGACATCTATCTCTTTTTAGTGGACATGCCAGTCGGTCTCGCTTCAATAACGATTAGTATTCTGAGCGCTAACTTCGCTAAGATATTTGTGAAAAAATCGTGTGCCATAGTTTTTATATATGGTTAGTGCTTTTATAAAATAAAAAACTTGTGATTGAAAAAGGCTTCATATAAATGAACCATCTTCCGATGGCGTTGAAAGCGGCTGTGGTAGAATGTGGTGCGAAGGTTATTTGCAGATTACTCTGGCTTTAATAATTCACTGTCTTTCACTATAATCGTTTTATTCTTGAGTTCTATGATTTGATTTTCTTGTAACTCTGCTAAAACTCGATTGAGATGTCTCACCGAAATGGAAAGAAATGATGCGACCAATTCTCTTCGCTCAAGCCTGATAACGGAACCATGTTTATTATATTCATTCATGAGGTAATTTGACACTCTCTGTAATGAACTTAAACACATAGTGGTTTTTAATTGAGAAGAGATGAATAATTTATTTGCAAGTTGTTGGCAAAGAAAACGAAGAAAAACTGGCTCATTTAATCCAATTGTATTTATATAGTTAAGTGAAAAATAAACTATCGTTGACGTCTTAAGGATCTTTACTGTACTCAGATTTCTGCTGGTGCTATCATGTTGGAAAATTTCAATGGCACCAATCACAGAGAGAGGTTCTTCTATACAAAAAGTAATATCTTTACCATCTTTAGATAAATGCTCTATTTGTACCTTACCTTTAATTAAACAGTAAACTCCCGATGGGGAATCTCCTTGGTGGAGTAAAATCTCTCCCTTATTAAAAATCAGTAATTTAGCTCTACTGAGTATGTCATCTGGTAAAATGAATTTAAGTTTAGAGTTCAGAATGTCAGAATGTGATAAATCTATTTGTAATGATTTCATAAAGGTGACTCAACGCTTTGTTTGTGAATTATTATAGATTGCGCATGAAATAATCTCAAGTCATATGCCTGGCATCCCCAGGTTAACCTGTCAGCGATGATATTTCTGGCGCATCTATACCATTTTCTCAAATCGTCATCAATTCTTATAATAAAACTCCTTTCGAAAAAAGGACATGCGTCCTTTTTTTTCGATAAAGCGTTTTTTATACTCCAGGTAAATGGTCTGAGAGTTATTTTATTTGGGGCGGATTTATGCATTCAGCAACCACTATCGTTACTTTTAGCGGCAAGAAAATTGATTTTCTTAATCTCAGTATAAATGATATAGATATAATTGATATCGCTAAGGGCTTGTCAAATGAATGCCGTTTTGGTGGGCAATGCGAAAGTTTCTATTCAGTGGCTCAGCATTCCGTTCTGGTAAGTTATTTAACGCCAGTGCATTTGGCTCTGGAAGGGCTTCTTCATGATGCCACCGAGGCTTACATAAAAGATTTCCCTTCTCCTTTAAAAAAATGTATGCCGCAGTATATAAACCTTGAGAAAGAAATTGAGTCATTGATCAGAGTGAAATTTAATATTTCCTCCTGTAAAGCCTCAGAAGTTAAGCATGCTGATCGGATCATGCTCGCTACTGAAGCGAGGGATCTGGGTATGGAAAAGGTATTAGACTATCCTTCCCTGCGAGATATATCACCATCGGTTATAATTAAAGTCGTTCCGATGCTACCGAAAGCTGCATTTAGTGCATTTCTTGAGAGATTCGCCGAATTAATAGAGCGTTAAGATGTTAGTCTGCGAATTCACATATAATCACGTGAATTTTTGCTGCGAGGGAGATTGACTTCACCATTAAAAATCTGAAGAAGAGATTTTTGATGTTGTTTTTTTATCTTCATCTGTTCAACGACTATTGATTCTTTTTCACTTTATAAGGGCATTACCTGAACACGGAGCACGCGGATGGCGTTAAGAGAGATGTAACATATTATATTGGGCGCTACAACGTTTGCTTTTGAGAATAGAAGTCCGCTCTCCCTGTGGCGTTCAACTCATCGTCACAGGAAGATTGGCGTGTTTATCGTGCTCTCTAAATACCAGAATCATTTCTGGCGGGGGAGCGACCGGAAAGAGCAGTAGTACCCTACAGATGCTATAAGGCAGAGCATATACCCGAATGACTCGCTTCCTTCCTCCACGACATTTTTGACCACCCTGACGTAGCTTTGATCAAGTATCGCGTAACATAACCCGTGCATTCCAAACAGTCGGGAGAAGACCAGGACTGCCAACAGACCACTGAGCATCACGCCGTACCACGGGGTACGGGTATAGTGTGCGAGTTGTGTAAGGGTAAGACGATAATGGATAACGGGATAAAGCAAAGCACAAACGGCGGAAAGCAGTGCAAACCATACCCAGCTTCCGTGAGCCAGAAGATCGAAAAATGCATCCAGTTCTCGAATCAGCATGGAGAGGAAAAAGCCGCCAATCAGGATGTTGCAATAGCGCATGAATGCCCATTTCTTCGCCAGCAGGAAGTGTATAAATACGATGCCCCCTAAAACTGATTCCTGCACAATTTCGGTCAGCGATATCTCCGGTATATCCAGATTAAATAAATAGATATCCGCCCACAGGCAAAGCACGGGCACAGTGCAGGCTGCTGACGCGAAAAGAAAGAAGAAAAAGCTTTTGAGCACAGACATTAACACCACCACTTTCATTCAAAACACCTATGATAAGTGGCTTCGAACGAAAATCTATTTCACTTTGTGCGCTATAGGCATGAATTTTAAGCATTTTGAGCTACTTAGCGAGGGCGCATTACCTTTCCACCTCAGACTTCAGCCTTGCATCAGAAATCCAGGTGGAAAGTCGTCTGAGCGATGTAACCCCATGCCACACGAGTTCAGCCTCTGGTTGAGCAGTCACGCGCATACGATGACCCATCGTCAGACGGGTATCCACCCTCAAAAGGGGCGGTATGCTTTAGCTAAACAGGGCGTGAATACGCTGCGCCAGCGCCTTAATTCCCATAGCCATTCAGCCGTCCGGGTGTTTAAGTGGTTATAATAAAAAATAAAAACTTTGCTTAAAAAATTTTTCTGTGCCTAAATAGCGTCATCGGTTTGGAATACAGACCTTATTAAAGCAGTTTAGTAAAGCAGTCCTCAGTTCAGGTGTTATCAATAGATACTCTTCTTCGTGAGCCTCCTCCTAAGTGCCAAATAAGTTACTCTCTAAATACAGGCCATCATCGCCGCGCTTAGTGGCTCAAAAAATAAGGAATTATCTATGTCTAATAAAATGACTGGTTTAGTAAAATGGTTTAACTCTGATAAAGGTTTTGGCTTTATCACTCCTGACGACGGCAGCAAAGATGTATTCGTACACTTCTCTGCTATTCAGAGCGACAGCTACAAATCTCTTGATGAAGGCCAGAAAGTGTCCTTCACCATTGAAAATGGCGCTAAAGGCCCAGCAGCGGGTAACGTTTCTCCGCTGTAAGTCGCGCACATTGTCGGTGAGCCTTACGATAGCGATGAAGACGCGAGTCTGAGCAGTTAAGCTTCACCGATAATAAAAAAACCCGCCAAGTGCGGGTTTTTTTATGGCTTCAGGATGGTGATAGGCTGTCTATTATTCCGTTTGACCGGCCTGTTTTCAAAAAAACTTAACCTTCACCCGGAGGTGGGGTGCGGTCCCGAAGGCTGTGTTCCTGTGATAAACGCCAGAAATCATGTCCTGCCGGATACTGATATAAACGGAGCGAGAACTGACCGGCGACAGCGGTGATGTATTCAAATATCGCTGACTGAGTATTTTCATACTCCACCCACAGTACGGAAGAGGTAAAGCAATAAATTTCCAGGGGAATACCCGACGGCGTAGGCTTCAGCGTTCTCACCACAATATACATATCTTTGATAATATCAGGCCGATCGGCGAGCCAGGCCATCAGGTAGTGCCGAAAGAGCGTTAAATTTGTCAGGCCATTATCCATAAACCAACTGTCCGGTATGCCCATGGGATCACGCCCGTCGATGAGTTTTGCCAGCGGTTCATTCGTGCCGCGCAGGGCCAGCATCGGGGCCAGCGTTTCCTGCGTGAGAAATGTAACGGAGTGCTGATCGATCGTGGTGCTGCGCATAATCCGGCGTGCGCCTGACGAAAACATGGCCTGCCAGTTGGTATACGTTTCGGTCAGAAAGTTTTTGGTCGGGATACGCGAGATCGTGTTATCCCAGTTACGGATAGTAATGGTGTGCAGCGCAATGTCGGTCACTTCGCCACTCAGGTTTTTATCGGGCATTTCAATCCAGTCCCCCAACTGCAGGACGTCATTTGACGAAAGCTGGATATTGGCAACGAGCGAAAGCAGGGTATGCTGAAAGACTAACATCAGCACGGCCGCCACGGCCCCGAGGCTGGAAATAATAATCGCGGGGGATTTATTCGACATGACGGCAAGGATCATGATCGCGGCAATGACGTGAATAAATATTTTTCCTATCTGGATATAGCCTTTGATAGAGTGATTTTTACGCTTCGTCTTGCGTAAATATGAGCTGTTGACAATATCCAACATCTCATTGAAGAAAACCGACAGAAAAATAAAGAATAAAATCCCACAAATGGTATTTATTGCCGTCACCAGCGATGCAGGCATATTGGGCATAAACTGCAGGACGTAATAAACGATAATAACCGGAATGAAATTCGACAGCTTTTCGGCTATGCGACGATCTTTTTCCAGCGGGACATCCTGTTTATGGCTGGCAAAGAAGACCTTACGGACGATTTTTATGAGCAGGAATTTGCACATCAGGTGCGCAAAGAAACCTGAGATGACCAACAGAATAAGATTAAATCCAATGGCCAGAGCCGGATTGCTTTCTATAAATGTTAATAAATAATCCAAGTACACCATCGCTTATCGCCTGAATAAGTATGCCAGTTTGTATTAACCTTATTCAAAAGATAAATACAAAGATTTAACCAAATCATATAATGGCATATCCGGTACAGACAAGTCCACGACCTGAATCCTAAGTCGCACAGACCTATTTTGTTTCGGTCGGTAACTTTATTTCCAGAACCGTTCCAGGCAATAAAAGCAGACGATGTCCACCTTCAGCATTTGGATCGCTAAAACATATATCCTCTCCCTGTTCGGTACCGAAGCAGGGAGAGGGGCGTTACATTCTCTGCAGAAGTGGAAGAGGGTGGCACGCCGCGTCGCGCTTAGTCGTGGATTTTTACACCCAGACACCCGCGAACAAACTCAGGGTTAAAGTGTTTAACCGCATCGCCAACATAGCCTAAGTCGAGCGAACTGATTTGTGCCATTTCGGCATCGCTCAGGGAGAAGTCCCAGATAGCCAGGTTCTCTTCAATCCGGTTCTGGTGCGTGGATTTAGGAATGACGGTAACGCCACGTTGCACATTCCAGCGCAGAATGATCTGAGCGATGGTTTTTTGATGCGCTTCGGCAATCCCCTTGAGCATTTCATTTTCGTACGGTTTGTGCCTTCCGCCGCCAAGTGGTGCCCAGGCTTCTGGCTGAACGTTGTAATATTTCATGGTCTCAAGCGCGTCAGATTGCGCAAAGTAAGGGTGTAATTCCACCTGATTTACCATGGGCTTAATTCTGACCGTTTCACAGAAATTGGTGAGCACGTGGGCGTAGAAATTAGACACGCCAATCGCTTTTAGCTTTCCGGCATCATACGCATCTTCCAAAGCCCGCCACGCGCTGAAATAATCGCGCATTGCCTGATGCAATAAGTAGAGATCGAAATAGTCTAATCCCGATTTTTTTAACGATGCCTCAATACCGGCTTTGGCGGTCTCGTAGCTTGCCATGTCCTGCACCCACAGCTTAGAGGTAATAAATAACTCCTCGCGGGTACACAGACCTTCAGCGATGGCTTCACGAACGGCATCGCCCACGGCGTCTTCATTGCCGTACACTGCTGCGGTATCAATGAGGCGATAGCCTGTACGAATGGCGCTCAGCACTGACTGTTTACATTCTTCTTTATCGGTGACCTGAAAAACACCAAAACCCGCCATCGGCATTCTGAGGTTGTTGCTTAATACTGTATATTCCACTGAAGAGTCCCTCCACCCTGTTTAGACACCATTCAAAAGTATAAACAGAACCACGACGAACCCGTGGTAATCGTCTTTATTCTTTCAAATCGCTGAATACGCTGGTCTATACCCTGTCGGGAATAAACCAGAATGACATCTGATTACTGAACCGTATAACCGCCATCAATTGCCAGAGCCTGTCCGGTGACGAAGCTGGCATCGGAACTGCACAACCATAAGACGGCGCGCGCGATCTCTTCGGGCTCGCCCAGGCGACCAATTGGCTGCAGTTTCATGAGCTCGGCCATTGCGTCAGGCTCGCTGTTCAGCATATTTTCGACCATTGGCGTGCGGATAATGCCGGGACAAACGGCGTTGATTTGTATTCCACGTGCGGCATATTCCAGCGCTGCGCTTTTGGTCAGCCCGAGGACGCCATGCTTTGTCGCATGATAAACGCCGCGCCCGGCAATGCCGACCAGCCCGCCCAGAGACGAACAGTTAACGATAGCGCCACTTTTCTGACGGCGCATTTGTTGCAGCTCATATTTCATGCAGTTCCAGATACCCCGCAGGTTAATCGCGTTGACGCGATCAAACTCTTCGCCGCTGGCATCTGCGGTTTCTGCAATGGGGCTCTGAATACCGGCGTTGTTATAGGCGGCGTCGAGCTGACCAAACGCCTGTACTGCGTTCTCAATCATGCGTCTGACCTGCTCTTCGTCAGTCACGTCGCAGACGACGGGTTTCACGGTATACCCTTCAGCCAGTAGCGCATCCGCTTCGCGAGATAACGCATCCTCGCGAATATCCGCCATCACCACCGTTGCGCCAGATTCGCAAAATGCCTTGACGGTCGCGAGCCCCATACCGGAAGCCGCGCCGGTGACCAGCGCCACCTTGCCACTAAAATCATACTTAACCATTTGATACCTCTTACCGTGGAATCACGTGCAATGGAGACGTCTCACGTTGTGTAAAAGTATTCTGCGGGAAATGTGATGTTGTTAAAACTGACTAAATCAAAATGCAGTAATGAGGAATTTTCATAAATTAGATAGACTGCTTCTCGTACAGCGCAGGCGGGCGTCATTTATAATGAACGCCATACCGCCAGAACGCTTTTCGTCTGAAGAGACAGTGTATTGGGATGAATCAGCCACCCATTTTTTCCGGATATCAGAGGCCCAGATTGGCACGAGAAAATCTTAATGACTTAATGGCTTTTATTGCCGTTGCGCGCGAAAAAAGCTTCACCAAAGCTGCGGCCCAATTAGGCGTGTCGCAGTCAGCCCTGAGCCATACTATGCGTACCCTCGAATCTCGTCTGGGGATGAAACTGCTGACTCGCACCACGCGCAGTATTGCGTTAACCGATATTGGTCAGTCCATGCTGGATGACCTGGGGCCTTACATCGATGGTATTCAGGGTCGTTTGCAGTCCCTGAAAGATCTCAACAGCAAACCCGCGGGTACGGTGCGCATATCAACGTCAGATTATGCTATCGGGTCTGTTATCTGGCCGAAGCTGGAACCGCTGCTTAAAGAATATCCTGACATTAGTCTGGAGCTGATTGATGACTATGCCTTGACGGATATTGTTTCCGGGCGGTTTGATGCAGGAACCCGTCTGGGGGAACAGATCTCCAACGGCATGATTTCCGTGCGTATTGGCCCGGATGTCCGTTTTGCCGTGGTCGGCTCACCTGATTATTTTTCCCGCAATCCTCAGCCGCAGCACCCTAACGATCTGATTGATTACAACTGCATCAACCTGCGGTTTCCTACGCATGGCAATTTATACGTCTGGGAATTTGAAAAAGAGGGTAAAAGCCTGAACGTGAAAGTCACTGGCCAGCTGGTCTTTAGCCGGATCTATCAGTGCCTTCAGGCTGCAGTGGAAGGGTACGGCCTGGCGCATGTTCCGCGTGATATCGCAGAAAAGCATATTGCCCGTGGGGAGCTTATTAGCGTGCTCGACGACTGGTGCCCCTACTGGGATGGCTATTATATTTACTATCCCGAGAACCGAAATCTATCGAAAGCATTCCAGCTGGTGGTCGACGCGCTACGCCATTACAAACATCCCTGAAGAGAGACGTTTGTCAGCAACGCAAAGCCAGGCCCCTCATCCGGTGCCTGGCGTTTACAGTTGCGTGGCTAAATGTCAGGCATTATCCCTGCCGGCAAACACCTCTTTAAAGACCGGCATCGCCGAGAAAACATTGGGCCAGCCCGCAACAAAGGCCAGTTGCGTCAGGACTTCGGACGCCTGGGTCCGGGTTAAACCATTGTCCATGGCGCGGTTGAGATGGTAAGGAACCTGGGCCACCTGGCCGGCAGTGACCAACGCACTGACCGTGATCAGACTTCTGTCCCGAGGCGCCAGTCCGGGCCTGAGCCACAGGTTCTGGAATAGCGCGTCGGTCGTGTATTTCACTACGCCCGGCGAGACCTTGCCAAAGTTTGATTCAACCAGCGTGGCACGCTTGTTTTCCGACTCTTCATCCAGCGGCAGGAAATCCACCTTTCCGCCTGGCAAGGAAGCGGTATCGATATGGCGTTGAGCAAACAGCTGACGCGCGATCAGCGCCGCAGAGGTGGCGTTCGGCCAGCCGGCGTAAAAAGCCAGGTGGGTGATTGTCTCTGAGATTTCCGCAGGTTTTACGCCGCTGTCCAGCGCCACGTTGAGGTAGTGGGGAAGTTCCGCCGTATCATTGCGGCTGATCAGCGCTGCAACCGTCACCAGGCTTCGATCGCGTCGCGACAGTTCCGGGCGATTCCAGAGATCTTTTTCAATAAACTGTTCTGAATAGGCAGCCATTGCTGGCGCGACCTGGGCTACAGCGTCCCGTGAGTCTTCCGGTTTCATTGTCGAACTCCTGTTTTGAGTAGTCTGGGAGACACATCCGTTAATCAATAAGAGTGAAACGAAAAGCAGGGCGGTTCTGTTCAGCATTAATGCCCTCCCGCCTGCAGGTACTGCGCATCGCTGACTTTTTCAAGCCAGTTCACGTTTTGTCCCTGCTCATTCGATTCCTGAATGGCCATATGCACCATCGTGGTTTTATCCGTTGCGCCGTGCCAGTGTTTAACCCCTGGCGGGCATTGAATGACATCCCCGGCGTGCACGGTTTTTCGCTCCTGCCCCCACTCCTGCACCCAGCCCGTCCCGGACGTGACCACCAGTGTTTGCCCAAGCGGATGGGTATGCCAGTCGGAACGTGCGCCGGGCACGAAGGTGACATACGCGGCGCCTGCTCTTTGCGGGGCGACAGGTGAGAAGAGGAGGTCAATGTAAGCACGTCCGGTAAAGTGGTCAGCGGGTTCGGCAATCGTCGCGCGACTGCCCGTTTCAGACACGGTCATTTGAGCTGAAGGGGTGGTTTCGCTGTGTGCGGACATACCTGCAAATACCAATAGTGATGCTGCTACAGAGGTGAAACGGATCATCATACTCTCCTGTTGTGAATGAAACGGCAAACCCGGTACCGGGAAAAAGAGAAGGGGATAAATGTGTTGTGATGAGATTTGCCGGCTGTGCCGGAAATACATATTCGGGCGGCTACTTATCCGTCAGTAGCTCAAATCGGGCAGTATATTCAGCAGGTGATACGGGCAAGGCATCCGGTTCGTCTAATTGCCCCAGCGTAATTAATCCCGACGCATATCCGTGTGCTTTATAGAAAATCGCCAGATTTCCCCACGGGGCATATAGCGTGATATCACCCTTAGCGGCCGCGGTACCCGCAGGTGCGCCGGCCGTGGACAGGCGGCGAGGAAGATCGCCAATTTTCTCTTCCCCGGCATAATCTTTCAGCTGCAGCGTAAGGGGCAACAGTGCGATAAAGTCACGACTGGTTTGGCTGCTATTCAACGTTGCGGTCAGCGTCTTGTCGTTGAGTATAATTTTTATCTTCATCGGGTTTTCCTGTATGAGTTCGTTGCGCCAGCCGGCATTCGTCTGCAGTCATTGGCAACTATTCTTAACAGAAATAAACCGCGTGTTAATAGGCGTTATCAGAATAGAAAAATGAATAAATTTCATTAATCCGGTCCGGGAAGCAAAATGTTTGTTATCGGCAGATACAGGCCTCAGGGTCTGGCAACATGGCGTAACCAGTGCCCAACGCCTTCAGCAGCAGCGTCAATTGCGCCGGCCAGATAACCCGAAAATTGCGGTGACCATTCGCTGGCAATCCCGGTTAATTTATCAGCCCATTCTTCCTGCGCCGGAATCTGTTGAGGCTGTGCGTGCCCGACGTCCTGCTGCAGGTCAAATTCTGTCGTCGTAAACGGATCGGCGGCCCAGTCTTTTATCCACTCGGCTTCAGGCTCTGCCGCGTCTTCTCCGAAGAGTCGCACCAGTTGCTCCCGGCACAGTCGCTTGAGTTCGGCCTCGCTCACCGTCCATCGCGATTTTGCCGGTACGCCAATAAAACCAAAGATAGCCGTTTTGCCGGTATCGGGCTCTGACACATCGTGTATTTCAAGCATCGGACCCACACGGCTGCTTACGTCGCCGGAGAGATGCTGTGCCTGCAAAAAGTCGGTCTGGTACAGGGCGACATATTTTGCGTGAGGCGCCATCCAGGTTGGCGTTTTACGCCAGTGTGAAAGTACCCGCTCCGGCAATGCTGGCTCGAACGTTATTTTTGCTGCCAGCGCGGGAGGCAGGGCGAGGAAAACGTGTTCACCGGTGAAAAGTGAGCCTTCGCCCGTTTCGGACTGCGTCGCGACCTGCATATCCTCGCCGAGAAGGGAAATGGAAACCACCTGATGGTCTGACTTAATCTTCTGCGCCGGGATCTGGCGTGTTAATGCGCTCGTCAGCGCCTGCATTCCACCCTGAAGCCTGAACGACTCCGGTGATGTCACATAGGCAGGATAACGTTGCGCAGGGGTCGTCGTCTGGCGTTCATAAAGCATATCCCCCGGTCGCCCCTGAGGGAGAGGTGTTAATCCGAGTTGATGAACCAGGTGTGCGAAGTCAGGCTGAATTTCCGGCCAGAACCAGGTCGCGCCCATGTCCACATGAACCCCATCAGGCGTGTTTGCTAACGCCTGACCTGAAAG
The DNA here is from genome assembly GCF_001750725.1 of Enterobacter ludwigii. Taxonomy (NCBI): domain Bacteria; kingdom Pseudomonadati; phylum Pseudomonadota; class Gammaproteobacteria; order Enterobacterales; family Enterobacteriaceae; genus Enterobacter; species Enterobacter ludwigii. The sequence goes on along the minus strand of NZ_CP017279.1, from coordinate 1,800,747 downwards.
TACGCGACCGCCGGTTCTTTTCCTCGCTTCCAGTATCACGTAATCCACTCCCGCTTTTTCAAGCAGTGTGCCCGCATACAGGCCGCTGACACCCGCACCAATGATAATAACGCTGCCTTTCATGGTATCGCTCCGGTCAGTGTGGTCGGGCTGAGATGTCCCGTTTTAAGATAAAAAAGTGCCCCAGAAGCGGCGGCCGTCAGCGCCGGCAAATCGCCTTCAGGAAATCTGAGCCAGCTACCTTTCAGGTAACGACCTTCCGGTGCGCTGATTTCCCCTTCGAGAAGCAGAAGCTCGGCTCCTCCGGCGAGCGGAGCGCAGAAGAGTCGTTCACCCGGTGCGATCCTCTGAAGCTGAGTGGTTTCCGCTACGCCTGCGAACAGGGGACAAATGAGTCTGTGCGGCTGGCCGTGCCAGCGACTCGCCTCGTTGGTATTGATCCTGACCGGTTCCTGTTCTTCGGCGGCGAACTGGCGCAGCTTAACGAAAAGGGTGGTGCCGTCACGACTGGACGGTCGATGCGACGAGCCGTCCGGGCTGCGTAGATACCAGCCAGCCGGATAATCGGTTCCGTTTTCCGTAAAGGTACCGCTCAGCACCAGAATCTCTTCTCCGCCGGGGTGGGTGTGCTCAGGAAACACAGAATCAGGGGCATACCTGACAAGGCTGGTTGCGCGGGCCTGCTCGCGGCCAATGCGATCAAGCATGACGCGCTCCACACCGGGCTGCGGGGACGGCACCCAGCGGTAGTCATCAGGAGTAATGATGGCTCGCTGTGAAAAATCAGAATTCAGTAACATCATAGTCAGTCATTAAACGGCACCGCAGGCGGTGCCGTATACAGGTTTATTTTGTTGGCAGGTTGTCAAAAACATCCAGAGCCCGGGCGGTGTAGGTTAACGCAGCACCGGCGTTCAGACTGATGGCAACGGAAAGCGCTTCAGCTATCTCTTCACGCGTTGCGCCTTTCTTAACCGCAGCTTCCACATGTACCGCCAGGCAACCATCACAGCGAGTGGTAACGGCAACAGCCAGCGCAATCAGTTCGTGGGTCTTGGGATCAAGGTGCTGATTTTCAGAAGCCCCTTTATCCATCTGCTGTAAGCCTTTCATAAATTCAGGCTGCAGTCTGGCAAATTTCCCGACGGTGGCCAGCAGGCTGGTGCGATATTCATTCCAGTTTAAAAACATTCATAGCTCCGGTACGTGTAGGTTTCAGAAAATGCCCGTTACAGGACGTCGTAAATGCGGATTTCAGGCGCGCTGTTCAGATACGGTTTCAGTGCTTCAACGACGTCCTGGGTGAAAAGCGGACTGCTGAGATAGGCCTGTGCATGGGACACGGTTTTAAATCCGTGCAGGACCTGTACGTCCTCGTCACGAACAAGCAGTTCTTTAGAGATGGCACCGTCGATGGTGGTCAGGAACGGGGTTTTGTATTGCTGGTAGACCCCGGCGGCTGCCGCACGGTTTTCATTACCGATATCAAGGCTGATTTGCAGATAAGCCATCGTTCTCTCCTTCGCTCAGGGTTAAGGCAAGGCGGCCGGATAAGGTACCGGTCTGCTTTACCGTTCGTTGAGGGCGATTATGAGAAAGCCGGTTATCTTCAACAAATCAGTTAATCTTGCGTTGCAGAAAAGAAAAACTATGTCGGGCGTCTGATGAGAGAAGCATCATGCCGGTACGCGATGACCCTTGCCGCATGATGCTTAAAAAAGGGGGGGTTATGGATTGTCAGAGACCACGTCATGAAGAAGCCAGTCGTGAAATATTTTTACTTCTTCACGCATGGCGGTGTGCTGCGGGGTCACCAGGTAGTAAGACCATGTTAACGGCCAGCGATGGTCTGGGTGCAATTGAACCAATTGCCCGGTTTCAATCAGCTGTTTCACCAGCGCGTGACGCACAATCGCCACCCCCCGGCCGCTCAGGGCCGAGAGAATAACGGCGGAGGTGGAGTTAATATGCAGCCTGCTTTCCAGCGCGCCAGGGGCATTGACGGTACGGAGAACGTCGTCCCATGAGGGAAAATTCGCGCCCGGGTGCGGCGTGTCATCGTGGATCAGCTTCTGCGTGGCGAGCCAGTCACCACAGGCAATTTTCTCCGGAGGCACCAGGCGGGGGCTACAGACCAGCACCGCCTCTTCATCCATCAGCCAGGTTTTATTCACGCCGGGCCAGTCTCCCTGTCCGCAGCGAATGCCGATATCCGCCTCGCCGTGTGATACGTCCATCAGCTTTTCCGTGACGTTAAGCCGAAGATCGATTGTGTCATGCGTTTCTGAGAAGCGGTTAAGACGCTCCATCAGCCAGTTCATCATCAATACCTGAGAGGCGGTGACGACCACGACAGAACGTGCGCGACGTCCGCGCAGTTTGTTTAACCCGCTTTCCAGCTTGTCCAGGCCCTGCGTAATGTCCTGCAGCGCATCCTGAGCCTCATCCACCAGCGTCAGGCGCTCCTTACCCGACCGCGTACGGCGAAGCAGCGGGTGACCAACCCAGTCTTCGAGCGAACGAACAAGCTGGCCTACTGCGGCAGGCGTCACGCCAAGCTCTTGCGCTGCACCGGTAAAGCTGCCGTGACGGGCGGTCGCTTCAAAAGCATGTAGCCATTTAAGTCTGTTCAGGGAACGCATTGCAGGTACTCCGATTTATTCTTTCTTTCAGTATACCTGAGCGAAGAAGATTTTCTTTCCTGTATCGCAATTTCTTCTCAGTCGTCAACCCTGGTGCAGGGTGGCATTCTGGATGCACACGATGAGGAGCGAGGCTTTTCATCAATGACAACCAAATGTTTTAAAAGAGGTTAGCGATGAACGCATCTTTTGCCGGTAAAAAGCTGTTAGTGGTCGGTGGTACAAGCGGTATGGGCTTCGAAACGGCGAAGCGGATTCTGAAAAACGGTGGCAGCGTGGTGCTGGTGGGGAACCGCAAGGACAAAGCGGAGCAGGCTCGTCAGGCGCTGGCGGTCGACGGACCGGTATCCATCATCGTGGCTGACCTGATGAAAGAAGAGGGTATGCAGCACGTGATGAATACCATCAATGCTGAACACAAAGACATCAGCCTGCTGGTCAATGCCGCTGGCGTGTTCTTCCCGAAACCATTTACTGAACATGAAGCGTCAGATTACGACATGTACATGAGCATCAACCGCGCGACCTTCTTCATCACCCGTGATGTGGTGCGCAATATGATTGATGCCGGTATTAAAGGCTCCATCGTCAATATCGGCTCTATGTGGGCACAGCAGGCCATCGGGGCCACGCCGTCTTCCGCATATTCCATGGCGAAAGCCGGCCTGCATGCGTGGACCAAAAACCTGGCTATTGAGCTGGGCGGGAAAGGCATTCGCGTCAATGCCGTGTCTCCGGCCGTTGTTCACACGCCAATTTATGAAGGCTTCATCCCGAAAGACGATGTAAAAGAGGTGATGAACAGCTTCGACAGCTTCCATCCGATTGGCCGCGTGGGTACGCCGGGCGATGTGGCTGAAACGGTAGCCTTCCTGCTTTCTGACAAGACAGGCTGGGTCACCGGCGCAATCTGGGACATTGACGGCGGCGTCATGGCTGGCCGTAACGCATAATACACCGCTCATCACAGGTGATACCGTGAATAAAACTTTTCGTGCTATGCAGATTTCCTCGCCGGGCGTGCTTGAAAGGGTCGTCAGACCGTTGCCCGAACCGGGGCCCGAGGACGTACTGATCAAAATTGAGGTATGCGGGGTTTGTGGTGCCGATCTTCAGGACGCGGAGAAGGTACCGGAAGCGGGGCAGCCCGGGCGCATTCCGGGTCATGAAATTGTGGGCCACATTACCCGGAGAGGAGATGCAGTTCCCGGGATCTGGCACACCGGTCAGCGCGTGGGCGTCGGGCGTCTTGGGGGATATTGCCAGCATTGCCCGCCTTGCCGTAACGGGCTTTTTCACCTGTGTGAAAATCAGCTAACGCCGGGGCTGAGCTGCGACGGAGGTTACGCCGAGTATGTTGTTATCCGCCATACCGCGCTGATTGCCATTCCTTCAGCGCTCACTTCCGTTCACGCGGCCCCGATCTTGTGCGCCGGTACGGCAACCTTTAACGCGTTGCGTCAATCCGGTGCCAGCGCGGGAGACAGGGTGGCTATTCTCGGTATTGGTGGTTTAGGCCATATGGCGATTCAGTACGCCCGGAGGATGGGGTTTGAGGTTATCGTGATTGCGCGCGGCAGTGAAAAGGCGCATGACGCTTTACAGCTGGGCGCCCATCACTATATCGATGCGCAGACGGAAAACGCGGCGGAACGGCTGAGAGCGGAAGGCGGTGTCGAGATTATTGTGGCCACTGCCCCGGATGCAGACGCGGTTTCAGCGTTATTGCCAGCCCTGGCCCCCAGAGGAAAAGCGATCCTGTTGGGTGCCGGACGCACACCGTTGCAGGTCATGCCGGGTATGATGATTGGCGCGGAACGCACCCTGACCGGTTCATTTGTCAGCACCCCGTCGCAAACCGAACGCGCACTGCGTTTCAGCCACCTCTTTCAGACGCTGCCAGTCACAGAGCTGATGCCCTTTGAACAGGCAAATGAGGCGCTCGACAGGTTACGGCAGGGAAAGGCGCGCTACCGGATAGTGCTTACGATGAACCCGGATAACTGATCGGCAGAAACACCGTCTGGCGGGGAGCCAGACGGTGGAGAGGTTACGCTTTACGCGTTGCCGCTTTCATTGCGCTCACAAACGTTTTCAGCTCAGCCAGCATTTGCTCTGGCTTGTCCACGTTCTTCTCAATGATTTTAACGATAGCGGAGCCTGAGATTGCACCGGCTGCGTTAGCGTCAATTGCCGCCGTGACCTGATCGGGAGATGAAATCCCAAAGCCCTGCAGCGGAGGGGCCGCGTGGTATTCAGCCAGCTTCTCGACCAGATGATGCAGAGGCAGCGCCGCTTTGTTCTCCGCGCCGGTTACACCCGCACGGGAGAGCAGGTAGGTATACCCGCGACCATAAGAGGCAATCTGGCGCAGCAGTTCATCATCGGCGTTTGGTGGGCAGATGAAGATAGGTGCCACGTTATGGCGCATCGCCGCCTGGCGGAACGGCGCAGATTCTTCAACCGGTACGTCTGCCACCAGCACCGAGTCAACGCCCACGCGCGCGCATTCTGCATAAAAGGTATCAATACCGCGACTGAAGACCAGGTTGGCATACATCAACAGGCCAATCGGAATGGTCGGGTGCTTCTGGCGGATAGCGGCCAGCATCTCAAAACATTGCCCCGGGGTGACACCAGCCGCGAATGCCCGCAGCGTTGCGTTCTGGATAGTCGGGCCATCGGCCAGAGGATCGGAAAACGGAATACCCAGCTCCAGCGCATCGGCACCGGCCTCAATCAGGGTGTCGATAATTTTCAGCGACTGCTCAGGACCCGGATCACCCAGCGTCACGAAGGGAACGAACGCGCCTTCCTGGCGAGATTTCAGTGATGCAAATGCGTTATCGTAGCGTTCCATCAGATTTCCCCTCGTGCTTTCAAAATATCGTGAACGGTGAAGATGTCTTTATCACCGCGACCGGAAAGGTTAACCACCAGCAGTTGCTCTTTTTCCGGGTTCTCTTTCATCATTTTTAGCGCATGCGCCAGGGCGTGAGAGGACTCCAGGGCAGGAATGATCCCTTCGTGGCGACAGAGCGTTTTAAACGCCTCCAGGGCTTCGTCATCGGTAATGGAAACGTAGTCCGCACGACCGGTACTGTTCAGGAAGGCATGCTGAGGCCCAACGGAAGGGAAATCCAGGCCTGCCGAGATAGAGTATGACTCTTCAATCTGGCCGTCATCGGTCTGCATCATCGGCGCTTTCATACCGAAGTAGATCCCGACGCGACCATGTTTCAACGGTGCGCCGTGCTCACCGGTTTCAATCCCGTGGCCTGCAGGTTCAACGCCAATCAGCCCGACGCTGGTTTCGTCGATGAAATCAGCGAACATGCCGATAGCGTTAGAGCCACCGCCAACGCAGGCGATCACCGCATCCGGCAGGCGACCCTCTTTTTCCAGGATCTGCGCTTTGGTCTCTTCGCCAATCATGCGCTGGAATTCACGCACAATCGTCGGGAACGGATGGGGGCCTGCAGCGGTGCCAAGCATATAGTGCGCGGTTTCATAGCTGCCAGACCAGTCGCGCAGCGCTTCGTTACACGCATCCTTCAGCGTCGCGGAGCCGCTGTGCACCGGGATCACTTCAGCGCCCATCAGACGCATACGGAATACGTTAGGTGACTGCCGCTCAACGTCTTTTGCGCCCATGTAAATGCGGCATTTCAGACCGAGAAGGGCGCTGGCAAGGGCTGATGCCACCCCGTGCTGGCCTGCGCCAGTTTCAGCGATGATTTCGGTTTTACCCATCCGTTTTGCAAGCAGCGCCTGACCCAACACCTGGTTGGTTTTATGCGCACCGCCGTGCAGCAAATCTTCACGCTTAAGATACAGCGTGGTTTTGGTGCCTTCGGTCAGGTTACGGCATTTCGTCAGGGCCGTTGGACGGCCAGCGTAGTTTTTCAGCAGGTCGGTAAACTCAGCCTGAAACGCCGGATCTTTCTGCGCACTCACGAACGCTTCTTCCAGCTGGCGCAGGGCGGGCATCAGGATTTGCGGGACGTACATCCCGCCGAACTCACCAAAATAGGGGTTTAGTAATGTCGTCATCTTCTCTTCCTTAATATGCACGCAGAGTTTTAAAAACCGAGGCCAGCTTACTGGCATCTTTGATGCCCGGTTGCGACTCTACGCCTGAATTGAAATCGAGGCCCGCGCAGCCCGCTTTGGCGGCTTCCACGCAGTTATCCGGGCTAAGTCCACCCGCCAGCAAAACATTGTCCAGCACTTCGCCGTGCAACAGGGACCAGTCAAAACGCTGTCCCGTGCCGCCCTGGCCATTATCGAGTACGTATTTATCAACATGATTCAGGTTACGCTCAGGCAACCTGTCGCCCACGCTCTGCGCTTTCCAGATTTGCACCTGAGGTGCAAGCGCGCTGCGCAGGGCATCGATATAGGCCTGATCTTCGTTGCCATGAAGCTGTACCGCATGCAGAGATAACGCTTCGGCTTTTGCTACCACGTCGGCGATATCCGCGTTGCGAAAGACCCCCACATAGCTGAGTGGCGCTGCCGTCATCACCTGACGCGCCTGCGCTTCGGTCACCACGCGCGGGGAGGAGGCGACAAAAATCAGCCCGCCGTAAATCGCACCGGCTTCATACGCAGCCAGGGCATCCTCTTCACGGGTTAAGCCGCACACTTTGTTTTCACCCAAGAGTACGCGGCGCACCGCGGCATTGAGATCGTCATGTTCCATCATTGCAGAACCAATCAGGAAACCGTTGGCGAAATGGCTCAGCTCGCGGACCTGAGCGTAGCTGTTAATACCGGATTCACTGATCACGGTGACGCCAGAGCCCAGACGCGGCGCCAGCTGGCGCGTGCGGTTCAGGTCAATCGACAGGTCACGCAGATCGCGGTTGTTGATGCCGACCACTTTGGCTTTCAGCGCAATGGCGCGTTCCAGCTCCTCTTCGTTGCTCACTTCGGTCAGCACGCCCATGTTCAGACTGTGCGCGACTGCAGCGAGCTGGCGATACTGTTCGTCATCCAGCACTGAGAGCATCAGCAGGCAGGCATCGGCCTGGTAAAAGCGAGCCAGCCAGATCTGATACGGGTCGATAATAAAGTCTTTGCACAGGATCGGTTGTGGCGCGATCCCGCTGACAACGGGCAGGAAATCGAAGCTGCCCTGGAAATACTTCTCATCCGTCAGCACGGAGATGGCTGACGCATGATGTTTGTAGATACCGGCAATTCGCGCCGGATCGAAATCGTCACGGATAACGCCTTTCGACGGGGACGCTTTTTTGCACTCGAGAATAAACGCGGTGCGTGCGCCCTGCAGAGCATCATAGAAACGACGGCTGCTCGGGACAACGTCATTCTGGAAGCTGGCCAGCGGCTGCTGTGCTTTACGTGCTTCCACCCAGATGGCCTTATCGGCAACGATTTTCGCTAAAACGGTCTGCATTCTTTACCCTCTTGCCGCAAGTGCGGTAACGCGATCGTAAGCTGCACCTGAGCGCAGTACGTTCAGAACTTTTTGTGCGTTGGCTTTGAGGTCTTCCTCGCCGTGCAAACGCATCAGCATCGCGACGTTGGCAGCCACGGCGGCCTCGTGGGCGACCTCACCTTTACCTTGTAATAAGCGCGTCAGAATGTCACGGTTTTCTTCAGGCGTGCCGCCCGCCAGCGCTTCCTGATGGTAAGGCGTTAAACCAAAGTCGCTCGCCTCCAGCTGATAGCTCAGGATTTCACCGTCGCGAAGTTCGGCCACCAGCGTTGGCGCATGCAGCGACACTTCATCCATTCCCCCACTGTGAACCACCGCGGCACGTTGATAACCCAGCACGCGCAGGGTCTCTGCAATCGGCAGAACCAGCTCCGGGCTGTAGACGCCAATCAGCGCCAGCGGTGGATGGGCCGGGTTGATCAGCGGGCCGAGCACGTTAAACAGCGTGCGGGTTTTAAGCTGCTGGCGAACCGGCATCGCATGGCGGAAACCGGTGTGATATTTCGGCGCAAACAGGAAGCAGACGCCCAGGTCGTCCAGGGCTTCACGCGAACGTTCGGCGTTCATCTCGAGATTGATGCCGAATGCGGCCAGCAGGTCCGACGATCCCGACCGGCTGGAGACGCTGCGGTTACCGTGCTTCGCCACTTTCAAACCACAGGCAGCCGCCACGAAGGCGCTGGCGGTGGAGATATTGATGCTGTTGCTGCCGTCACCACCGGTACCGACGATATCCGCAAACATGTAGTCCGGGCGCGGGAACGGGGCGGCATTTTCCAGCAGCGCCGTTGCCGCACCGGCAATTTCCTGCGGGCTTTCACCGCGAACTTTCATGCTCACCAGCGCGGCCGCCAGTTGTTCAGGCTTCAGTTCACCGCGAACCACGGCGGAGAAGAGCTGGTGGCTCTCCTGCTGGCTCAGGGTCTGTGCCTGATACAATTTTTCCAGAACAGGTTGCAGGGTGTTGGTCTGTTCCAGTTTCTGCAGCGCCCAGTCCAGGGTCTGTTCCAGCAGACGCGCGCCGTGAGAGGTGAGGATTGACTCCGGATGGAACTGCATCCCACAGACACGATCGGTATCGTGACGTACGGCCATCACCATGCCTTCGAACGAGGCGTTAATGGTCAGGCCTGCCGGGATGTTGCTGCCGACCAGCGAGTGGTAGCGCGCCACCGGCAGCGGATTCGGCAGCCCGGCAAACATCGCCTGACCGTCATGTTCAATGCTGGAGGCTTTACCGTGCAGGATTTCACCCGCCTGGCCGACGTATCCGCCATAGGCTTCAACAATCGCCTGATGCCCCAGGCAGATGCCGATAATAGGCAACTTGCCGCGCATACGGGTCAGCAGTTCAGGCATACAGCCCGCTTCACTGGGGGCGCCGGGGCCAGGAGAGAGCATCAGCACCGGGTTTTGCATGGTTGCCAGACGCTCAATCAGGGTTTGCGCCGGCACGTGGTTACGATAGATAACGACGTTGTGACCATTCGCACGCAGCTGATCTGCCAGGTTATAGGTAAAGGAGTCGATGTTATCGAGCAGCAGAATGTCAGCCATCAGAAAATCTCCTGTGCATGGTGTGCGGTAGCGATGGCGCGCAATACCGCGCGAGCTTTATTGCGCGTTTCGTCAGCTTCAGACTGCGGAACAGAATCAAGAACTACCCCGGCGCCCGCCTGGACGGTGGCAATGCCGTCTTCAACATAGGCAGAGCGGATAACGATGCAGGTATCAAGGTCACCGTGCGCGGTGAAATAACCCACCGCACCGCCATAGCTGCCGCGACGACGCCCTTCGGCGGCGGCGATAAGCTGCATCGCACGGACTTTCGGCGCACCGCTCAGGGTGCCCATATTCATGCAGGCACGATAGGCGTGCAGCACGTCGAGGTCGTTGCGCAGTTCACCCACCACGCGGGAGACCAGGTGCATCACGAAGGAGTAACGGTCGACTTTCGTTAAGTCAGCCACATAGCGGCTGCCGGGAGTACAAATGCGGGCCAGATCGTTACGCGCCAGGTCGACCAGCATCAGGTGCTCGGAGAGCTCTTTGTGGTCGGTGCGCATTTCCAGTTCGATACGGCTGTCGAGATCGCGATCCAGAGAGCCATCGGCGCGACGCCCGCGCGGACGTGTACCGGCAATCGGGTAGATCTCGATCTGGCGGCTGGCGGCGTCGTATTTCAGGGAGCTTTCCGGTGACGCGCCAAACAGGGTGAACTCGTTGTCCTGCATAAAGAACATATACGGGCTTGGGTTGCTCTTTTTGAGCACGTCATAGGCCGCCAGCGGCGACGGGCAGGGCAGTGAGAAACGACGGGACGGGACGACCTGGAAAATTTCCCCGGCGCGAATCGCCTTTTGCATCTGACGCACCACGGCACCGTACTGATCGTCGGTCTGGTTAACCTCACAGGTCATCTTCTCTACATGCTGAACCGGCAGAGCGGGTGGCGCTTCGGTCATTTGCTGTTGCAGCTGAGCAATGCGCTGCTCAAGACGTGTTTTCTCGGTCACGGATGGCGTGAACAGACTCGCCTGAATACGGGTGTATTTTTTCTGATGGTCGATCACCAGCAGGGTTTCGGCCAGGTAGAAGCAGTAGTCAGGGCAGCGGTTGCCCTGTTCGGTTTCCGGCAGGTCTTCGAAACCGGCGACCAGATCGTAAGCAAACAGCCCGCCAAAGAACATCGCTTCGCGTTCATCTTCTGGTACCGAGACCAGGTTTTGCAGCAGGCGGAAGGCATCGAAGACTGACAAAGAACAGAGGCGTGCATCTTCGTCCAGCAGTTGGCTGACCGGCGGGAAATGCAGTACCCGCACTTCCGGGTGACGTTCATTCTCGATACCCGCTGGCAGGGAGGCGTCCAGCAGTGGCAGCAGCGCGGCACCGTTCTCAGAGAGCGCCTTAATCGTGACAGTGTCACCCAGCGCGGTAATGCGCAATGCGCTGTCGACCAGCAGCAGGCTCTTAAGATCGTCTTTACTGTCAATATCTGCGGATTCCAGCAGCAACGTTGCCGGACGCGCACCGCAGACCTGATGAAACAGCGCGGTTGGGTTGTGGCGATAGACCGCCTCGCAGGTCAGCAATTCGAGGTGTGGTTTGGCTGTTTGCATTATGTTGTTCTCATTTATTCTGTTCAAAAAAAAAGCCCGCTTAGTCGCGGGCTGGGTATCTGTTTGCATTTCGCAGACGTGTGACACTGCCCGATAATCAGGATGTGCGCCACCAACCGTGCAGAGTGAAATGTGCTGTCATTTTCAGATACCTTTCTCGTGTGAACTTGCGTACTAGTTAACTAGTTCGATGGCAAGTTGTCAACCCTTGATTTCAGAATTTCGCGCCAAGCCGTTATCATAGGGGTTTCGGATGTCTTTAACCTGCTATGGGAAGTGCTTTGAGCGATACCACCTACGCCGTAATTTATGATTTACACAGCCATACTCAGGCCTCTGATGGCCTGCTGACACCCGAAGCCCTGGTTCATCGCGCCGTTGAAATGCGTGTCGGCACGCTGGCGATAACCGATCACGATACGACAGATGCTATTCCCGCGGCGCGCGCCGAAATTGCCCGCAGCGGACTGGCGCTGAATCTGGTGCCCGGCGTCGAAATTTCGACAGTCTGGGAAAATCACGAAATACACATTGTTGGCCTCAATATCGATATTGAACATCCGGCAATGCGTGCGTTTTTGCAAGAACAAAAATCGCGCCGCAACGAACGCGCCGAAATGATTGGTGAGCGACTGGAAAAAGCGCATATTCCCGGAGCGCTGGAAGGTGCACAGAAACTGGCAAACGGTGGGGCGGTGACGCGCGGCCATTTTGCCCGTTTTCTGGTTGAGGCGGGCAAAGCCACGACGATGGCGGACGTGTTTAAAAAATATCTGGCACGCGGGAAAACCGGTTACGTTCCGCCACAGTGGTGTACAATAAAACAAGCTATTGATGTCATTCATCATTCTGGCGGTAAGGCCGTGCTCGCCCATCCGGGGCGGTATAATCTTTCTGCTAAGTGGCTGAAAAGACTGCTGGCACACTTTGCCGAATGTGGCGGTGAGGCGATGGAAGTCGCCCAGTGTCAGCAGGCGCCCAATGAGCGTGCGCAGCTCGCGACCTACGCGCGTCAGTTCGGTCTGCTGGGTTCGCAAGGGTCGGATTTCCATCAGCCCTGTGCGTGGATCGAGCTGGGACGCAAGCTCTGGTTGCCCGCAGGCGTTGAGCCTGTCTGGCAGCTCTGGGAACAGCCGCAGAAAATTGAAGAGAGGGAAGTATGAGTCAGTTTTTCTATATTCATCCGGATAACCCGCAGCCACGCTTAATTAATCAGGCCGTGGAGATCGTTCGCAAAGGCGGCGTGATTGTCTACCCGACCGATTCTGGCTATGCGCTGGGCTGTAAAATTGAAGACAAAGGGGCGATGGAGCGCATTTGCCGCATTCGTCAGCTGCCGGACGGCCATAACTTTACCCTGATGTGCCGCGATCTTTCTGAACTGTCGACCTACGCGTATGTCGATAACGTGGCGTTTCGTCTGATCAAAAATAACACGCCGGGCAACTACACCTTTATTCTTAAAGGAACCAAGGAAGTGCCGCGCCGACTGTTACAGGAAAAGCGTAAAACCATCGGGATGCGCGTACCGTCCAACCCGATTGCGCAGGCGCTGCTGGAAACCCTCGGCGAGCCGATGCTTTCGACCTCTTTAATGTTGCCTGGCAGCGAGTTCACCGAATCCGATCCCGAAGAGATTAAAGACCGTCTGGAAAAGGTGGTCGAGTTGATTATTCATGGCGGCTACCTTGGTCAGCAGCCAACCACCGTTGTTGACTTAACCGAAGATGCGCCAGAAGTGATTCGTGAAGGCGTGGGTGATGTTAAGCCTTTCTTGTAAGGGTGTAAGCAGATATACTACGCGGCCATCAAAGCAGGGCTGAGCCCTCTTTTGACCTGATTCGACGCCTGTGAAGGCGACACCTGAGGAAGCTCAATGAGCGAGAAGTTACAGAAAGTGCTGGCGCGTGCCGGCCACGGTTCACGCCGTGAAATCGAAGCCATTATTGAAGCGGGTCGCGTGAGTGTGGACGGTAAAATCGCCACGCTGGGTGACCGCGTAGAAATCGTACCGGGATTGAAGATCCGCATCGACGGTCATCTTATCTCCGTGAAAGAGTCCGCTGAGCAGATTTGCCGCGTGCTGGCGTATTACAAGCCAGAAGGCGAGCTGTGTACGCGCAACGACCCTGAAGGTCGCCCGACGGTGTTTGACCGTCTGCCTAAACTGCGCGGCGCTCGCTGGATTGCCGTGGGGCGTCTGGACGTGAATACCTGCGGCCTGCTGCTGTTTACCACTGATGGTGAACTGGCAAACCGTCTGATGCACCCTAGCCGTGAAGTGGAACGCGAATACGCCGTGCGTGTCTTCGGCCAGGTTGATGAGAATAAACTGCGCGATCTGTCACGCGGCGTTCAGCTGGAAGACGGTCCTGCGGCATTTAAAACCATCAAATTTACCGGTGGCGAAGGCATTAACCAGTGGTACAACGTTACTCTGACTGAAGGCCGTAACCGCGAAGTGCGTCGTCTTTGGGAAGCGGTAGGCGTTCAGGTGAGCCGTCTGATCCGTGTCCGTTATGGCGACATCCTGCTGCCAAAAGGTCTGCCACGGGGTGGTTATACCGAGCTGGATCTGACACAGACTAACTACCTGCGTGAACTGGTTGGCCTGACGCCAGAAACCACCTCTAAAGTGGCGGTGGAAAAAGATCGTCGTCGTATGAAGGCGAATCAGATCCGTCGTGCGGTGAAACGCCATAGCCAGGTGAGCAGCAACCGCCGCTCTGGCAGCCGTAACAACAACGGTTAACATAAAAGCCCGGTGATGATCACCGGGCTTTTTTCTTAGTAATCAATACCGATTTGCGCTTTGATTCCCGCGTCAAACGCGTGTTTGACAGGACGCAGTTCGCTGACGGTATCAGCAAGCTCCAGTATTTCCCGATGACAGCCACGCCCCGTGACGATAACCGTCTGGTGCGCCGGACGTTGTTGTAGCGCCTCCAGTACCACATCCAGCGGGAGATAGTCGTAGGCCACCATATAGGTTATCTCATCCAGCAGAACCATATTCAGGGCGGGGTCTGCCAGCATTCTTTTGGCGTGCTCCCAGACTGCAAGACAAGCTGCAGTATCGGTTTCCCGGTTCTGCGTATCCCATGTGAAACCTGTCGCCATCACCTGAAATTCAACGCCATGCGGTTCAAGCAGATTACGTTCGCCGTTCGGCCATTCGCCTTTGATGAACTGAATGACGCCCACTTTCTGCCCGTGACCGACAGCACGCGTGGCGGTGCCAAATGCCGCGGTAGTTTTACCTTTGCCGTTACCGGTAAAGACGATAATTATCCCGCGCTCGTCCTGTGCGGCCGCAACGCGCGCATCGACCTGTTCCTTCAGACGCTGCTGGCGTTGTTGATGACGTTCTTCACTCATTGCGAAATCCCTGGTTTACGGCCCGGCTGGGCATCGAAGGTCATCCCCGTTTTACGACGACTGTCGTCGCCCATCAGCCAGAGATAGAGCGGCATAATGTCTGCGGGTGTTTTCAGTTTCTGCGGGTCTTCCGACGGGAAGGCGCTGGCGCGCATTTTGGTGCGCGTTCCACCCGGGTTAATGCAATTTACGCGCAGATGGCGGCTTTGATACTCCTCCGCCAGCACCTGCATCATCCCTTCAGTCGCGAATTTCGAGACGGCATATGCCCCCCAGTTGGCTCGACCTTCGCGGCCTACGCTTGAGGAGGTAAAGACCAGCGAGCCGGACTCGGATTTAAGTAATAAAGGAAGCAATGCCTGCGTCAGGAAAAACGTGCCGTTGACGTTGACCTGCATCACCTGCTGCCAGATATCGGGATCCTGTTCGTCCATAGGACGGACTTCTCCCAGCAAACCCGCATTGTGCAGGACACCGTCCAGCCGCGGATAGTGGGCGCTAATACGGTGAGCAAGCTCCTGGCACACCGCTGGCGTGCAGGTGAGTAAATCGAGGGTATACCACGGGGCCGGAATGCCGCCTGCCGCCTCTATTTCCTGCGCGACGCTTTTCAGTTTCTCTTCGTTACGACCAATAAGAATAACGCTCGCGCCATAGTCAGCGTAGGTCAGGGCCGCCTCGCGACCAATTCCGTCGCTGGCACCGGTGACCAGAATGATGCGATTTTGCAGCAGATTTTTTTGCGGTTGATAATGCACGGGGACTCCTCTGGTGCGCAGTGACGCAATGACGCCTTCTTTATGACTTTTCGGCTTTATGCCCGAATTAGCATGAGAATTCAATCAGTCTACAGGAGGCATTACTGTAAAATTAACAATTTGCAAATATTTAAACCCCCATGAGGGGATTCCTGAAGCAGGCTCGCAGAGGTAATGTCACGAGCGAGACGCATGGGCAGGGCTGTTGTACACTGCCGTGAAAGAATCGTGGTTAAACAAGGTGGAACGCGTGGAATTACTTTCTCAGTATGGGTTGTTTTTGGCCAAAATCGCAACGGTGGTGATTGCCATTGCGGTGATTGCCGTTCTGATTGTAAACCTGACGCAGCGTAAGCGTCAGCGTGGGGAGTTACGCATTACCCGCCTGAGTGAGCAGTATAAAGAGATGCAGGAAGATATGTCTCTGTCGCTGCTCGATAGCCATCAACAGAAGCAGTGGCTTAAAGCGCAGAAGAAAAAGCATAAACAAGAAGCCAAAGCGGCAAAAGCGAAAGCCAAGCTCAATGCACCGCAGGATGAGGCAAAGCCACGCGTCTATGTGCTCGACTTTAAAGGCAGCATGGATGCGCATGAAGTTTCTTCTCTGCGCGAAGAGGTCACTGCCGTTCTTGCCGTGGCAAAACCGCAGGATCAGGTGGTGGTGCGTCTTGAAAGCCCGGGCGGTGTGGTACACGGTTATGGACTGGCTGCGTCACAGCTGCAGCGCCTGCGTGAAAAACAGATCCCGCTGACCGTTGCGGTGGATAAAGTCGCGGCGAGCGGTGGCTACATGATGGCCTGCGTCGCGGATAAAATTGTGGCGGCACCGTTTTCTATTATTGGTTCAATCGGTGTGGTTGCGCAAATCCCTAACTTTAACCGCTTCCTCAAAAACAAAGAGATCGACATTGAACTGCACACGGCCGGGCAGTACAAACGCACTCTGACGCTGCTGGGGGAAAACACGGAAGAGGGGCGTCAGAAATTCCGTGAAGATCTCAATGAAACGCACCACCTCTTTAAAGACTTTGTGCACCGCATGCGCCCATCGCTCGATATTGAGCAGGTCGCGACGGGGGAGCACTGGTACGGTATCCAGGCCCAGGAGAAAGGACTGGTAGATGAAGTGGGCACTAGCGATGACCTGCTGTTGAACCTGATGGATGGCCGTGAGCTGGTGGGCGTGCGCTTTACGCAGCGCAAGCGTCTGCTCGATCGCTTTACCAACAGTGCGGCAGAAAGTGCCGATCGGCTGTTGCTCCGCTGGCTACAGCGCGGACAAAAACCGTTGCTGTAAACAAAAACGCGAGGCTCAGGCCTCGCGTTTTGCATTAATCAACCAGGTGATATTTCTCTGAAAGCGTATGCGCCAGGTATTTAAACATGTTAAACACGGCGGTGCTTTTCGGGGTAGGTAGCCCCTGTTCGTCAAGAAAGTATTCGCCGCTGAAAACCAGCACGCCATTACGCTGTTCTACGCCGGTGGCTTCAATGCCCGCCAGAGTATCTTCATGATCACGGATAAGCTTGTTTGCTTCGATAAGCAGAGAGACTCGGTCAATTGGTTGGGTCGTATTGTGCATAATCCACTCCTTAAACAGTGACAATAGTCTACGCCGAGGGCGCTTTGGGGGCAAATTTTCCCTGTAATCTGAGGGGATAAGGCGCAGGAGCCTGGCTGGCGTGATTTGCTTTTGCATGCTAATAAAGTTGCGTAACGGATTTTATCAGGTAGAGTGTGCGCTTTCGTCATTCTGGCAACAGAATTGCTTGACATTCGACCGGTAATTCGTCACGAATCATATGAGGCGTGAGAAAAATACCCGAAAACTCAATCACCTGGGCGTCTTTTCTCTGACGTTCGGTAAGACAAAGGGGTTGATATCCCCTGACGCAGTCGCAATATCAATGACGCGTCGTCAGTGGAAGGGAAATCAACGTGCGGCGTATTCCTGGAAGAATTAAATTAGGTAAAGGTGAATATGGGTAAAGCTCTCGTCATCGTTGAGTCCCCGGCAAAAGCCAAAACGATCAATAAGTATCTGGGTAATGACTACGTGGTTAAGTCCAGCGTGGGTCATATCCGCGATTTGCCGACCAGTGGCTCAGCCAGCAAAAAGAGCGCAGACTCTACCTCCACCAAAGGGGCTAAAAAGCCTAAAAAGGATGAACGTAGCGCGCTTGTCAACCGCATGGGTGTTAACCCATGGCACAACTGGGATGCACAATACGAAGTGCTGCCCGGGAAAGAAAAAGTTGTTAATGAGCTGAAACAGCTTGCTGAAAAAGCAGACCACATCTATCTCGCAACCGACCTTGACCGCGAAGGGGAAGCCATTGCGTGGCACCTGCGGGAAGTGATCGGTGGTGATGACAAACGCTACAGCCGTGTAGTGTTTAACGAAATTACGAAGAATGCGATTCGTCAGGCGTTTGAAAAGCCGGGCGAACTGAACATTGACCGTGTAAACGCGCAGCAGGCACGTCGCTTTATGGACCGTGTTGTAGGCTACATGGTGTCTCCACTGCTGTGGAAAAAGATTGCCCGTGGTCTGTCCGCAGGCCGTGTGCAATCCGTTGCCGTGCGTCTTGTCGTTGAACGTGAACGCGAAATTAAAGCGTTTGTGCCAGAAGAGTTCTGGGAAGTCGACGCGAATGTCACCACGCCGGGCGGGGATGCTCTGCCGCTGCAGGTGAGCCATCAGAACGACAAGCCTTTCCGTCCTGAAAACCGTGACCAGACCATGGCCGCGGTGGCGCTGCTGGAAAAAGCACGCTATCAGGTTCTGGAGCGTGAAGACAAACCGACCAGCAGTAAGCCTGGCGCACCGTTTATTACCTCTACGCTGCAACAGGCCGCAAGCACGCGTCTGGGTTATGGCGTGAAGAAAACCATGATGATGGCCCAGCGCTTGTATGAAGCGGGTTACATCACCTACATGCGTACCGACTCGACTAACCTGAGTCAGGATGCGGTTAACATGGTGCGCGGCTATATCGGTGACAATTTCGGTAAGAAATACCTGCCGGAAAGCGCTAACCAGTACGCCAGCAAAGAGAACTCACAGGAAGCGCACGAAGCCATTCGTCCTTCTGACGTCTCTGTGTTAGCGGAATCGCTGAAGGATATGGAAGCCGACGCCCAGAAGCTGTACCAGCTTATCTGGCGCCAGTTCGTCGCGTGTCAAATGACACCCGCGCAGTACGATTCCACTACGCTTACCGTTGGTGCGAGTGATTTCCGTCTGAAAGCGCGTGGCCGTATCCTGCGTTTCGACGGCTGGACGAAAGTCATGCCTGCACTGCGTAAAGGCGACGAAGACCGAACGCTGCCGGCGGTGAACAAAGGGGATGAACTCTCTCTGGTTGACCTCGTGCCAGCTCAGCACTTTACCAAGCCGCCTGCGCGCTTTAGCGAAGCATCGCTGGTAAAAGAGCTGGAAAAACGCGGTATTGGTCGTCCGTCAACCTATGCGTCAATCATTTCGACCATTCAGGACCGTGGCTATGTGCGTGTTGAAAACCGCCGTTTCTACGCTGAAAAAATGGGTGAGATCGTAACTGACCGTCTGGAAGCCAACTTCCGCGAGTTGATGAACTACGACTTTACCGCACAGATGGAAGACAGCCTTGACCAGGTTGCCAGCCATCAGGCGGAATGGAAGAAAGTGCTCGACAGCTTCTTCAGCGACTTTACCAACCAGCTTGAAAAAGCGGAGAAAGATCCTGAAGAGGGCGGCATGTTGCCTAACCAGATGGTACTGACCAGCATCGATTGCCCAACCTGTGGCCGTAAGATGGGGATCCGTACTGCGACAACAGGCGTCTTCCTCGGTTGCTCCGGCTATGCGTTATCGCCGAAAGAGCGCTGCAAAACCACCATCAACCTGGTACCTGAGAACGAAGTTCTTAACGTGCTGGAAGGTGACGATGCAGAAACCAATGCCCTGCGTGCCAAACGTCGTTGTAAGAAATGTGGCACGGCGATGGACAGCTACCTGATCGATCCGAAACGCAAATTGCACGTCTGCGGGAATAACCCAACGTGTGATGGTTATGAGATCGAAGAGGGTGAGTTCCGCATCAAAGGCTATGACGGCCCTATCGTTGAGTGCGAGAAGTGTGGCTCGGAAATGCACCTGAAAATGGGGCGTTTCGGGAAATACATGGCGTGCACCAACGACGAGTGTAAGAACACCCGTAAGATTCTGCGTAACGGTGAAGTCGCGCCGCCGAAGGAAGATCCGGTTCCGCTGCCAGAATTGCCGTGTGAGAAGTCTGACGCCTATTTCGTGCTGCGTGACGGTGCTGCCGGGGTCTTCCTCGCGGCCAACACCTTCCCGAAATCGCGTGAAACCCGCGCGCCGCTGGTGGAAGAGCTGCATCGCTTCCGCGACCGTCTGCCTGAGAAACTGCGTTATCTGGCCGATGCGCCACAGCAGGATCCTGAAGGAAATAAAACGGTGGTACGTTTTAGCCGTAAAACAAAACAGCAGTACGTTGCGGCTGAGAAAGAGGGGAAAGCGACCGGCTGGTCCGCCTTCTTTGTCGACGGAAAATGGGTTGAAGGCAAGAAATAATCTTCCCTTACCGTAACTTACCTGTAAAAGGGCCGGACTTCCGGCCCTTTTTTATTACCTTGTTATTATTTTTTGTTCCGTACTATACAGTCAGGCTATAAATGATATAGTGGTTATAGTTAACCCTTTTCTTATTATCAAATCGTCTTAAGCGATTGACCGCGTGCGCTAAATCGGATGGTCTGGCATGAAATTACAGCAGCTTCGTTATATCGTTGAGGTGGTGAATCACAACCTCAACGTCTCTTCTACCGCTGAGGGGTTATATACCTCGCAACCGGGCATCAGCAAACAGGTTCGTATGCTGGAGGACGAATTAGGTATCCAGATTTTCGCTCGCAGCGGTAAGCATCTCACGCAGGTGACACCCGCCGGGCAGGAAATCATTCGTATTGCCCGCGAAGTCCTCTCCAAAGTTGATGCTATTAAGTCCGTGGCGGGTGAACACACCTGGCCGGATAAAGGCTCGCTTTATATTGCCACAACGCATACTCAGGCGCGTTATGCGCTGCCAGGTGTTATTAAGGGCTTTATAGAACGTTATCCGCGCGTCTCTTTGCATATGCATCAGGGCTCGCCCACGCAAATCGCTGAAGCGGTTTCAAAGGGCAACGCGGACTTTGCCATCGCGACAGAAGCGCTTCACCTGTATGACGATCTGGTTATGCTACCGTGCTACCACTGGAATCGTTCTATCGTAGTGACCCCGGATCATCCGCTCGCGGGGAAAGGGTCGGTGACTATTGAAGAGCTGGCGCAATATCCTTTAGTGACATACACCTTCGGCTTCACCGGACGCTCTGAGCTTGATACGGCCTTTAACCGGGCGGGATTAACGCCGCGCATTGTCTTTACCGCCACGGATGCTGATGTCATTAAAACCTATGTGCGGCTTGGCCTGGGCGTTGGGGTGATTGCCAGCATGGCCGTCGACCCGGTTTCAGACCCGGATTTGGTTCGTCTTGATGCGCACGATATTTTCAGCCACAGCACGACCAAAATTGGTTTCCGTCGCAGCACCTTCCTGCGCAGCTATATGTATGATTTTATTCAACGCTTTGCCCCGCATTTAACGCGTGACGTGGTCGATACGGCTGTTGCATTACGCTCAAATGAAGATATTGAAGAGATGTTTAAAGACATCAAACTTCCGGCAAAATAATCACTCCCGGTATCTTTCCCTCACGGAAAGATACCGAATTAACTCCTCAAAGCTAAATCATAATTATCATCATCTACATTTTCCCTGCCATATAATGTCATTACCCATTTAATTTGTATGGTTTTAATGTCGTGAATTGGCGACAAAAGTAGAAACTAATTTACGGCTACGCAAATATTTCTTTTCAATTATTTATTTCTGGTCAAAAGATTGAATATTTCCCACCAATTGATGCGTAAATTCACTGGCTTTTCGGCTAAAGTTTCTTTAGGATTTATCTCAACAGATGATTAATTGTACCAATTGTTTGGTCCTAAATGATAAGCGATATCGATTGTATGAGGTTAGCAATGCCTTCAGGAAGTGAAGAACCGCAAAGGGATCCTGCGCTCAAGCGTAAAGCCTGGCTGGCGGTCTTTCTCGTCTCCGCCCTGTTTTGGGTAGTGGTTGCTCTCCTTGCCTGGAAATATTGGGGTTGAATATGGCAGTGACGGTACGTACAGAAACGGTAAAACAGATGTGTCAGCATCGTGACAGTGGTCACAAAGGACGCAAAGCACCTGCGACCGTTGTCCCCGCGTCCTGGAAACTGACGCCACAGCAGCAAGCCTTTATTGATGTGTTCGCAGAAGACGAACCCAAAAAACAATAATTTAGTTAATTGCGTAATGATGCAAATAGTCTGAATACAGACTCTGCACCTTTGTACTCTTTAATAAATACACATCAGCAATATAGAACTGAGGGCAAACCTCGGAGCCTTTTTAAAAATAATGCCTGGTGTACCCTATGATGAATAACATGATGTCTCACAAATACTGGTCATGGCTCGGCGTTTTTTCTGTGTCGATCCTGTTCTGGTCTCAGCTCATCTGGCTGGCCTTCCTGTAAATCCAAAACCTCGCTGCGGCGGGGTTTTTTGTTTTCGCACTTCACTGGACCATTCCTAAATTTATCAATTCGGGTTGTTATCAAAACGTTACGACATCTTTGTGTTATCTTTAATTACAGCCCTGATGATTGTCAGGACATCTCTGTAATTAAGGAGGAGCTTATGTCGTTAACCCTACGCGAAGCCAGTAAGGACACATTACAGGCAGAAAACAAAACCTGGCATTACTATAGCCTGCCACTGGCTGCCAGAACGCTTGGGGACATTTCGCGTTTACCCAAGTCCTTGAAAGTTTTGCTGGAAAACCTCTTACGCTGGCAGGATGGCGATTCCGTCACCCTCGAGGATATCCAGGCGCTGGCGGGGTGGCTGAAGAGTGCCCATGCCGACAGAGAAATAGCCTATCGCCCGGCGAGGGTTCTGATGCAGGACTTTACCGGTGTTCCCGCCGTGGTTGATTTAGCCGCCATGCGCGAAGCCGTTAAGCGCCTCGGTGGCGATACGGCAAAAGTGAATCCGCTTTCTCCCGTTGACCTCGTGATTGACCACTCCGTGACCGTTGACCACTTTGGTGATGATGACGCTTTTGGCGAAAACGTACGTCTGGAGATGGAACGTAACCACGAGCGCTATGTCTTCCTGAAATGGGGGCAACAGGCGTTCAGCCGCTTTAGCGTGGTTCCGCCTGGAACCGGTATTTGCCATCAGGTTAACCTCGAATATCTGGGCAAAGCCGTCTGGAGTGAATTGCAGGATAAAGAGTGGGTGGCTTATCCGGATACGCTGGTCGGGACGGATTCACATACCACCATGATTAACGGCCTCGGTGTGCTGGGGTGGGGCGTCGGGGGTATTGAAGCGGAAGCGGCTATGCTTGGTCAGCCGGTGTCGATGCTCATTCCTGATGTGGTGGGCTTCAAGCTCACCGGTAAGCTGTCGGAAGGCATTACCGCGACCGACCTGGTGTTAACCGTCACCCAGATGCTGCGTAAGCATGGGGTGGTGGGTAAATTTGTTGAATTCTACGGTGACGGACTGGATTCGCTGCCGCTGGCCGATCGCGCCACGATCGCCAATATGGCGCCGGAATATGGCGCGACCTGTGGCTTCTTCCCCATCGATGACGTCACGCTGGAATATATGCGCCTGAGTGGTCGCAGTGAAGAGCAGGTCGCGCTGGTCGAGGCCTACACTAAAGCGCAGGGGATGTGGCGAAACCCGGGTGATGAGCCGGTATTTACCAGCACGCTTGAGCTGGATATGGGAAGCGTCGAGGCGAGCCTTGCCGGGCCAAAACGCCCGCAGGATCGGGTCGCGTTACCGGACGTGCCGAAAGCTTTTGCCGCCAGCAATGAACTGGAAGTCAATGTCGCGAAAAAAGATCACCGTCCAATAGACTATGTCCTGAACGGACATCAGTATCAACTTCCGGATGGCGCGGTGGTTATTGCCGCTATCACCTCCTGCACCAACACCTCGAACCCAAGCGTTTTGATGGCCGCGGGACTGTTGGCCAAAAAAGCCGTTGAGCTTGGCCTGAAACCGCAGCCGTGGGTTAAGGCTTCGCTGGCCCCGGGCTCTAAAGTGGTTTCAGATTACCTGGCGCAGGCAAAACTCACCCCGTACCTTGACGAGCTGGGCTTTAATCTCGTGGGTTACGGATGTACTACCTGTATCGGTAACTCCGGTCCGCTGCCTGAGCCGATTGAAACGGCGATCAAGCAGGGCGATCTTACCGTGGGTGCGGTTCTTTCCGGTAACCGCAACTTTGAAGGGCGCATTCATCCGCTGGTGAAAACCAACTGGCTGGCCTCGCCGCCGCTGGTTGTGGCTTACGCGCTGGCGGGAAACATGAACATCAATCTCACGACCGACCCGATTGGTCACGATCGCAAGAACGAGCCTGTTTACCTGAAAGATATCTGGCCGTCTTCACGCGATATCGCGCGAGCCGTTGAAAAGGTCTCAACCGAAATGTTCCGCAAAGAGTATGCGGAAGTGTTTGAGGGCACGCCGGAATGGAAAGCAATTAACGTCGTGGGCTCGGATACTTATGGCTGGCAGGATGATTCGACCTATATTCGTCTGTCACCGTTCTTTGATGACATGCTGGCTGAACCTGCTCCGCTTAAGGATATCCACGGGGCGCGTATTCTGGCGATGCTTGGCGATTCCGTTACCACGGACCACATCTCGCCGGCGGGCAGTATCAAAGCCGACAGCCCGGCAGGCCGCTATCTGCAAAGCCGTGGGGTGGAACGCCGGGACTTCAACTCCTACGGATCGCGTCGTGGTAACCACGAAGTGATGATGCGCGGGACGTTTGCCAACATCCGCATCCGCAACGAAATGGTTCCGGGCGTGGAAGGGGGCATGACGCGTCATTTACCTGGCACGGAAGTGGTATCGATTTATGATGCCGCCGTCAAATACCAGCAGGAAGGCACGCCGCTGGCGGTGATTGCCGGTAAAGAGTACGGCTCCGGCTCCAGTCGAGACTGGGCAGCGAAAGGTCCGCGCCTGCTTGGGGTTCGCGTGGTCATTGCCGAATCTTTCGAACGTATTCACCGTTCGAATCTTATCGGGATGGGGATCCTGCCGCTAGAGTTCCCGCAGGGCGTCACCCGTAAAACGCTGGGACTGACCGGGGAAGAGCAGATTGATATTAGTGGTCTGCAAAACCTGCAGCCGGGTAAAGCGGTTCCGGTGACGTTAACGCGAGCAGACGGTAAAACGGAAGTGCTTGAATGCCGGTGTCGCATTGATACGGCAACCGAGCTGACCTACTACCAGAACGACGGCATATTACATTACGTGATTCGTAAAATGCTGGATTGACGCAGTCAGCCCGGCTCGCGATGGCGATGCCGGGCATCTCGCGATCACTCGCTCAGGAGGTGACCCATTTTGGCGGCTTTGGTATCAAGATAGTGGGCATTTTTCGGGTTACGGCCGACAATCAGCGGAACACGTTCGACGATATTAATCCCCGCTTCGGTCAGGATTTCCACCTTTTTCGGGTTATTGGTCAGCAGACGGACCTCATCTACCCCAAGAAGCTTGAACATATCGGCGCACAGGGTAAAGTCGCGCTCATCGGCAGCAAACCCGAGCTGGTGGTTCGCTTCAACCGTATCGTATCCCTGGTCCTGCAGCGCGTAGGCGCGGATTTTATTCAGCAGGCCAATATTACGACCTTCCTGACGGTGATAAAGCAGCACCCCACGACCTTCTTCAGCGATGTGAGAAAGAGCTGCTTCAAGCTGGAAACCGCAATCACAGCGCAGGCTGAACAAGGCATCGCCAGTCAGACACTCCGAATGTACGCGAGAGAGTACCGGCGTCTGTCCTGAAATGTCACCGAACACCAGCGCGACATGATCCTGTCCGGTTGCCAGTTCTTCAAATCCCACCATCAGGAAATCGCCCCATGGGGTTGGCAGTTTGGCTTCTGCCACACGTTTAAGCTGCATGTGATTCTCCAGAGTAGGCTGACACGTTTCGTGCCTTTCGCCTGTTTGGCTTTCTGTATCTGTTCATTTTGCCACAAGCTCAGCACGTTCGCCTAATGGGCGCCATGCTATATGGATGTTAAACGCACGATCCGACATATCCACCCAACCGATGAATTTCAGTTATGATTGTGATGCTTAGCGAAAAAGGAGAAGACATGCTTTCAATCGCCAGACGTACGGCAGCAGGTGCGGCCATTCTACTTATTATGCCGCTGGCCGTATGGGTCTCAGGCTGGATGTGGCAGCCGGGGCAGAACGCCACATGGCTGAAAACATTATACTGGATAACGGAGACGGTCACCCAGCCGTGGGGAATTATCACGCATGTGATCCTTTGCGCCTGGTTTCTGTGGTGTTTGCGCTTTCGTCTGCGTGCGGCGCTGATGCTCTTTGCGATACTCGGTGGGGCGATCCTCATCGGGCAGGGCGTGAAGTCCTGGGTTAAAGATCATGTCCAGGAGCCGCGTCCTTTTGTCGTCTGGCTGGAAAAAGCGCATCAAGTTCCGGTGGATGAGTTCTACAATTTAAAACGTAAAGATCGTGGTGCGCTGGTCAAAGAACAGCTTGCGGAACAGCAGGATATCCCGAAGTTCTTACGTAAACACTGGCAAAAAGAGACCGGGTTTGCTTTTCCTTCCGGCCATACCATGTTTGCCGCCAGTTGGGCGTTACTGGGAGTAGGGCTGCTTTGGCCACGGCGACGTACTGTCACGATCGCGATTTTACTGGTCTGGGCCACAGGGGTGATGGGCAGTCGTTTGCTGCTGGGGATGCACTGGCCGCGGGATTTGGTGGTGGCTACGCTGATCTCATGGCTGCTTGTGACGCTGGCAACATGGCTTGCTGAACGCATCTGCGGTCCGTTAACGCCACCGCCTGTCGAGGAAGAAGAGATCGCCGAAAGGGACCAAAGCGACGCCTGACGGTTGATATTCCGCGTTTTGCCCATAAATCCATGACTGGCGCGTCACTTTTTCCGTTTCGCGCCCGCCACTAAAATGGTAGTTTATAAGGCTGATTGCGGTGAGTTGAACACACTTTATTCGCTTGAACCACATAACGGGAAGTAATGTGAAATATTTACTCATTTTCTTACTGGTATTGGCGATTTTTGTCATTTCAGTCACATTGGGTGCACAAAACGATCAACAGGTGACGTTTAACTATCTGCTGGCGCAGGGCGAGTATCGTGTATCGAGCCTTCTGGCGGTTTTATTCGCCGCGGGCTTTGCGATTGGCTGGCTGGTATGCGGTCTTTTCTGGTTGAAAGTTCGTGTTTCACTTGCGCGCGCTGAACGTAAAATTAAACGACTCGAACATCAAATTGCGCCTGCGTCCGACATTCCGGAAAGCTCTGGTGTGCCGGTCGTCAAGGAATAATCGACTATGCTGGAGTTGTTGTTTCTGCTTTTGCCTGTAGCCGCAGCCTATGGCTGGTATATGGGCCGCAGAAGTGCGCAACAAACAAAACAGGATGAGGCTAACCGACTCTCCCGCGACTACGTTGCTGGGGTGAACTTCCTCCTGAGCAATCAACAGGACAAAGCAGTAGACCTGTTCCTCGATATGCTCAAAGAGGATACGGGCACCGTTGAAGCGCATCTCACCCTGGGAAACCTGTTCCGCTCGCGCGGCGAGGTTGACCGCGCCATTCGTATTCACCAGACCCTTATGGAAAGCGCCTCGTTGACCTACGATCAACGCCTGCTGGCGGTACAACAGCTGGGCCGTGATTACATGGCGGCGGGGCTGTATGACCGTGCAGAAGACATGTTCTCGCAGCTGGTGGATGAAACGGATTTCCGCGTCAGTGCCTTGCAGCAGCTGCTGCAGATTTATCAGGCCACCAGTGACTGGCAGAAAGCCATTGATACGGCCGAGCGTCTGGTGAAGCTGGGCAAAGATAAGCAGCGAGTTGAGATAGCCCACTTCTACTGTGAACTGGCCCTTCAGCAAATGGGCAACGACGACATGGACAAAGCCATGGCGTTGCTTAAAAAGGGTGCCGCCGCTGACCGTAACAGCGCACGTATCTCCATCATGATGGGGCGGGTATTTATGGCAAATGGCGACTATGCCAAAGCTGTAGAGAGCCTGTTGCGAGTTATTGACCAGGATAAAGAGCTGGCCAGTGAAACACTCGACATGCTGCAAACCTGCTACCAACAACTGGATAAGCAGGATGAATGGGTGGCGTTCCTGCGTCGTTGCGTGGAAGAGAACACCGGCGCGACTGCCGAACTGATGCTCTCGGACGTGGTTGAGCAGTATGAGGGCAGTGATACCGCGCAGGTCTATATTACGCGTCAGCTGCAGCGTCATCCGACCATGCGGGTATTCCATAAGCTGATGGACTACCACCTCAACGATGCAGAGGAAGGGCGCGCCAAAGAGAGCCTGATGGTACTGCGCGACATGGTAGGCGAGCAGGTACGAAGCAAACCGCGCTATCGTTGCCAGAAGTGTGGGTTTACGGCGTATACGCTGTACTGGCACTGTCCTTCATGCCGGGCATGGTCGACCATCAAGCCAATCCGAGGCCTTGATGGGCAGTAATTTTTAAAAACGATCTATTTTAGTTACAACATACTGATGGGTTTTCAGAACCCATCGAGTCCGTGCGGTTTGCCGGCCAGCCAGGAGAGTAAATCGATCCTGTCAATTTGCAGCGCTGGCAGGTAGAATGCTCGCCGTTTATCTGTTCCGCGCCGCTGCGCGCCCATAGACGAAAAGGGCTGGTCATGACGTCTGTTACTTCCTCCGCTTCCCGCGTAATTACTGATTCTCCTGTTGTTGTTGCGCTTGATTACAATAAACGTGACGCGGCACTGGCCTTTGTCGACGGTATAGACCCTCGCGACTGCCGTCTTAAAGTTGGCAAAGAGATGTTCACGCTGTTTGGACCGCAAATCGTACGCGATCTGCAACAGCGCGGTTTTGACGTTTTCCTCGACCTTAAATTCCACGATATCCCGAATACCACCGCGCACGCCGTGGCTGCTGCTGCAGAACTGGGGGTGTGGATGGTCAATGTGCATGCATCGGGTGGGGCAAGAATGATGACCGCAGCCCGTGAAGCGCTCCTGCCGTTCGGCAGCGATGCACCGTTACTGATTGCCGTAACCGTACTGACCAGTATGGATGAGAGTGATTTACGCGATCTCGGCGTGACGTTGTCACCTGCGGAGCATGCAGAGCGCCTCGCGCGCCTGACGCAAAATTGCGGGCTTGATGGTGTCGTCTGTTCCGCGCAGGAAGCCGTGCGTTTCAAATCAGAACTGGGCCAGGCTTTCAAACTCGTTACCCCAGGTATCCGCCCGGCCGGCAGCGAGGCAGGCGATCAGCGTCGCATTATGACGCCTGAACAGGCGCTGGCGGCAGGGGTAGACTATATGGTCATCGGGCGTCCTGTGACGCAGTCTGCTAACCCGTCAGAGACGCTCAAGGCGATCAACGCATCACTGAAAAAGGGGGCATAATGACTGATTCAAACAGTCGTCTGGTCTATTCAACAGAAAGTGGGCGCATAGACGAACCAAAAGCGAAAGCCGAGCGCCCGAAGGGGGACGGTATTGTTCGTATCCAGCGTCAAACCAGTGGACGCAAAGGTAAGGGCGTATGCCTTATCTCCGGCATTGATCTTGACGACGCGGAACTGGTTAAGCTGGCCGCCGATCTGAAAAAGAAATGTGGTTGCGGTGGTGCCGTGAAAGACGGCATTATCGAAATCCAGGGCGATAAACGTGATTTAATTAAATCCCTGCTCGAAGCCAAAGGCATGAAAGTGAAACTGGCGGGCGGCTAAAATAGATGAGCCACGGCATTTGCCGTGGCTCTTTTTTTACGTGCGTAAGTCAGACCTGAAATGCGTTCTAATATAGCAGTACCGGTGGAGGCTTATTTAATAATTATTTGCCGACCTGGTGACCGATAATACCACCGACAGCA
This sequence comes from Enterobacter ludwigii, assembly GCF_001750725.1. NCBI lineage: Bacteria > Pseudomonadati > Pseudomonadota > Gammaproteobacteria > Enterobacterales > Enterobacteriaceae > Enterobacter > Enterobacter ludwigii. The sequence goes on along the minus strand of NZ_CP017279.1, from coordinate 1,771,289 downwards.
GCGCCACCTAATGTACCCAGCGTACTACCATCTGTTAATACCGCACCGCCCAGAGCACCAGCACCGGCACCAATTGCGGTGTTGCGGTCACGTTTAGACCAGTTAGAGCAAGCGCTCAGGGACATTGCTACAGTGATTGCCAGAACAGCGGCGGCTAATTTTTTGCTGGTTAAGGTCATAATACTTTCTCCTGAATTATCGATTCACGGAAAGAGCTACGCTTTAAGTATAGACGAATTGAATACTTAAAAACTGTTTTCCGTGAAAGCTGGTCGCGCAGGCGTTACGTAATCACGCAGGTGATAGTCACTTCCTGTTATATCGCTAACATTAATTTTACGACTTTAAGGCGGGTTAAACAGGTAAAAACTCTTAAAGGAGGGTTAGGAATCATCTCAGACAGTAGGGGCATAGGCGCCCGGCATTCGGGCGCTTAAAGGACTCAGGACGACTTTTTAATAATATTGACGATAAGACCGTCATCTTCCAGTTTAATACGATGCTCATCGCTCAAACGTTCGTCGGTAATTACGCGGCTAAAGCGAGAGACTGGCCCCATGGTATAAGGGTGAACGGCGCCAAATTTTGAGCTATCAGTCAGCACAATGGCCTCACACTCTTTTTCCAGCACCGCATTCACCACATCAGAACGCATCATATCGCGGCCGGTGAAGCCCGTTTCTGGCTGCCAGCCATCAATACCAATAAAGGCCTTACTGAAATGGACCTGCTGAACATACTGGCGGGTCAGGGGGCCAACCATGCTTTCGCTTTTTTTCTGGTAAATGCCGCCCAGCAGGATCACCTCGCAGCGGGTCTCTTTGAGCAGATGCGCGATATAGCTACTGACCGTGATGATAGTAACGTCTTTCTGTTCGGCAAGCGTGCGCGCCAGTAAGGCATTGCTACTGCCGTTTTCGATAAACACCGTCTCGCCATTGTTAACTAAAGACGCGGCAAACTCCGCCAGCTCACGCTTCAGGGCGTAGTTGTTCATCATGCGCGTCTCAACATCCTCGCTATCGAGCGGGACCGCATATCCATGCGCACGACGCAGGTAGCTCTGTTTCTCCAGCAGGTTAAGATCCTGGCGGATGGTGACTTCTGAAACGCCGGTGGTTTTAGCGAGATCGACTACGCTGACGCGTCCCTGGTCAATGACCATCTGCAAAATGATTTGTTGTCGGGAATTCATAGCATCCAATTAATAAAGCGAAACAGGTTCGAAAACAGCAGGATCAAACTTCCCACGGCGCTTTTGGCTGTCCGTTCTCAGGCGCGTTTTCAGCACCCTTCTGAGCAAGAAGTTCAGACTTCAGGATCTCCAGATTACGGATCGCCGAGTGATAATCGCCTGCCACCAGGATATCCAGCACGGTATCAATACGTTGTGCTACAGCTTGTGCATCAATAGTAGACATAATCTCACCCCAGGTGCGAAAAGGTAATATTTTCAATGATGCAGAAAATGGGATCAAAAGAGAAGGGAAAAAATGCAATAACTAAATCACATAAATGAAAGTGATAAATTTATTCCCCCACATGCTGCGGGCTTAATGAGTGGATTAGTCTAAAACTGCGCGCAAGGCGCTTTTTCTGTGAGGAATTAGACTATGACAGTTATCAACCAGCCTACCTGCACCCTGTTTACCGATACTGAACGTTTCACACAGTTGTCAGCCTACTACGAGGAAGAGCGGCACACCATCTGGATGATGCTGCGGGCGCAACCTCGTCCTTGTTTTAATCATGCGTTAATTGAGGAGATCATGAACCTCTCCTGGCTGGTTCGCCAGTCCGGGTATCTGGTCGATTTTTGGGTAACCGGGTCACTGGTTCCTGAAATGTATAACGCGGGAGGCGATTTACAGTTCTTCGTAGAGTGCATTCAAAATGGACGGCGTGAAGCGTTACGCGCGTATGCACGTGCCTGCGTCGACTGTGTCCACGCAGCGTCTCGGGGGTTTGATACGGGCGCGGTCTCTCTGGCGATGGTTGAAGGCAGCGCGCTAGGCGGTGGGTTTGAGGCTGCGCTGGCACACCATTTTGTTCTCTCTCAGCGCGATGCCCGTCTGGGCTTCCCGGAAATTGCCTTCAACCTGTTCCCGGGCATGGGGGCATATTCGCTGGTCGCACGTCGGGCAGGGATGAAACTGGCGGAAGAACTCATCTATAAGGGGGAGTCGCATACGGCAGAATGGTACGAACAACATGGATTGGTCGATGTGCTGTTTGAGCCCGGGCAGAGCTACGTCTCCGTCAGAACCTTCATCGACACGCTGCGGCCGAAGCTGAACGGGGTAAGGGCGATGTTGCGCGCCCGAACCCGGGTACTGCAACTGCCGCGCAGTGAACTGATGGATATCACGGAAGACTGGGTTGATGCGGCGTTCTGCCTCGAGCCAAAAGATATCGCCTATATGGAGCGTCTGGTGATGCTGCAAAACCGCCATCATGGGGCATTACGCAAAGCCAGTTAACGTTGTTTTCGCGACTGATATCGCTTTAGCCATCGCTCGAATGCGGCAGCGGGCATCGGCTTAGCGAAGAGAAAGCCCTGCCGTTCGTTGACGCCGTTCTTGGTCAGAAAGGCGTCTTCTTTCGCGCTCTCGACCCCTTCAGCAATGACCTGCAGGTTTAATGCCTGTGCCACCGCGACGATGGCCCGCACCAGAGACTGGGAGATCGATTGTTTATGAATACCCCTGACGAAGGATTGATCGAGTTTAATGGCGTCGATAGGGAACCGCGCCAGCTGCGACAGAGACGAGTAGCCGGTGCCGAAATCATCAAGATGAATTTGCGCGCCAAGCTTGCTGAACTGCTGGATCACAGAGAGCGCCAGCTCTTCGTTTTCGATAAGGCAGCTTTCCGTGAGTTCAACGTCGATAGGGCAGTATTCAAAATCCAAATCCTTCAGCGCCTGCTTTAAATCGCTGAAAATGGTCTGGTCGGCCAGCTGACGTGCGGAGACGTTGACCGCCACGCGCAGATTAATCCCCTTATCGCGCCATTTAGCCACCTGGCGCACCACATCAAGCATCACCCAGCGGCCCAGCGGGACAATCAATCCCGACTCCTCGGCATAAGAGATAAACTCCAGCGGAGGGATTAAACCGCGTTCCGGCGACTGCCAGCGCACCAGCGCTTCAAGACTTCGGATTTCACCCCGCCAGGTAATTTTAGGCTGGTAATGAATCAGAAGCTGATCGTTATCCAGCGCTTTACGCAGGTTGGTATCCAGCCAGAGATATTCAAATACGCGCTGGTTCATCTCAGGTGAGAAGACGCAGAACTTGCCCCGGCCATTCTCTTTCGCCGTGTACATGGCGGTATCGGCATTACGGATGACGCTTTCCCTGTCGTTACCGTGCTGGGGGGCGAGGGCGATACCGAGCGAGCAACCGGTGTAAATTTCTATCAGGCCGATTCTGAACGGCTGGCGCAGACGGGTTAAGATCCGCGACGCCATGGCTTCCAGAGAGCCCTGAGAGGTATCTGTGGCCATGACAATAAACTCATCGCCGCCAAGTCGCGCCAGCACCTGACCGTCATCCAGACAGCTCAGAATGGCCAGAGCGACAGCCTGCAATAGCTGGTCGCCAAACATATGCCCATAGGCATCGTTGACCTTTTTAAAGTTATCCAGGTCGAGATACACCACGCCTACCTGCGTTTCACCGCGGCTGGCGATGGCATCAGAAATCAGTTCGTGGATCGCATTACGGTTTGGTAAACCGGTAATGGTGTCGGTATTGGCCAGCACGCGCAGACGCTCCTGGGCGCGGCGCTCCTCGGTAATGTCGGTGCCGGAACAGATAAGGAAAATTTCATTTTTGCCGCTGCCGCTATGAACAAACTTGTTTCTGAACAAAAACAGCCGTTGCCCTTTACGCGTTTTGATCCAGCGTTCGACCTCGTAGGAGCTGCCGTTGCGAAAAAAACCGGTGATATTGCGCTTTGAAGCTGCCGCTTCGCTCCGGCTCATAAACAGCTTGAACACGTTCTGGCCAATAACTTCTTGTTCTTTCAGACCGGTATATTCTTCACTCAGCCGGTTAAAACGCTGAATATTGCCGTTATGATCGAGAATAACGATGACGGAGTTGGCTTCAGAGACAACCTGTTCAGCAAAAGAGAGGCCCTGAGCCAGGTCACGAGCCACGGAGGGCGTATCGTTCCACGCTGACGCGGTGCCGGCCCATTCATTTCGGGTTATTTTGCGCCCCACAAGATGAACCGGGACATCTTCGCCGTACAACGAGAGCGTCATGGAGATGCTGGAGGTAATGACGGTTAACTGGCGGATGAGTTCGGCTTGTTCATCATCCAGCGCCACCACCTCAGTCACATCGGCATTTTCGCTGGCGGCAAGGTGCAGAGCATTGCTGTCAGCTGTCATTCGCCACCAGGGGCTATGCGTACCCATGTAACGAAACAGCAAATTCTGCTCCAGATCGTCCATCATGTTTTCTCCCGCAGCTGCTCATTAGCGCACAAATTATTCATTTGCCGTCGACTTTTCCGTTGTGAAACAGCGGCAACCCCAAAATGAACGTCGTGTTTTTTCCCGGTTTTCTTATAAAAAACGCGTCTGGCGAAAAAGGCTATTTATTGTATAAAAATTCACGTAACCGAATATAACGGCACTCTTTTACTGTAGATAATTATGGCGATTTTGGGCGGGAAGACGCTGAAAATAGTACGAAAAAATAATGATTTTGCGGCGGGGGTTCAAAAGAAAAATTGTCGGCGCTTCCCGAAGGGAAACGGCCGACAATTTAAGCGGTTATCAGGCGACCGGGCGCGCGATAACGCTGCGGGTTTCCATGCGAACTTCAGCGATGTTTACGTCAATCACGTCTGTGACTTTGTAAACTGTTTCACCTTTGATTTGCACAGTACCATTCTCCTGACTGCAGACCAGTTCGTCACGGACGGCATGCAGGAACGGGGCAGGGATAAAGGCGACGGCGCCGTTATCCACCAGGCGAACGCGCATACCGCCCCGGCTGATATCAATGATTTCTGCGGCGAAGCGAGTATCTGTACCCGCTTTATCCTGCAGGTAGCGTGCGTACAGCCAGTCTCCCACGTCACGTTCCGCCATACGGTTCAGGCGACGTCGTTCGGCCATCTGCAGGGTGGTGTCATTTTGCGGACGCGCAATGGACTCACCCTTAATGATCGCCTTCAGCAGACGGTGGTTGACCATGTCGCCATACTTACGAATAGGTGACGTCCAGGTCGCGTAGGCTTCCAGGCCGAGGCCAAAGTGTGGACCCGGCTCGGTGCTGATTTCAGCAAAGGACTGGAAACGACGGATGCGGCTGTCGAGGAAACCGGATGGCTGTGCATCCAGCTCGCGGCGCAGCTTACAGAAGCCCTGCAGCGTCAGCACTTCTTCAGGGTCAACGTGCACATCGTGGTTCTTCAGCAGGGCCGCCAGCGCTTCGGTATTGGCCGGATCAAAACCGGTGTGGACGTTGTAAATACCAAAGCCCAGCTTGTCACGCAGGACGCGAGCGGCACAAATGTTGGCAGAAATCATCGCTTCTTCAACAATGCGGTTCGCAATGCGACGCGGTTCGGCCACGATATTCAGCACTTCACCTTTTTCACCCAGGACAAAGCGATAGTCCGGACGATCCTTAAAGACCAGCGCATGGGTTTTACGCCACTCGCCGCGGTTCAGACAAATGCGGTGCAGCAGGCGGATCTGTGCGGCAATCGCGTCTGATTCCGGTTTCCAGGTGCCGGTATTCTCAAGCCAGTCGGAAACATTGTCGTAGGCCAGCTTGGCTTTCGATTCGATGGTTGCGGCAAAAAATTCAATATCGTCTTCGATCGCGCCATCGGCGGCGATGGTCATGCGGCAGGCAAGGACCGGACGCACTTCATTTGGACGCAGTGAGCAGAGGTCATCTGACAGTTCGCGCGGCAACATGGGGATGTTGAAGCCCGGCAGGTAGTTAGTGAACGATCGGACTTTTGCCATATCGTCCAGCTTGCTGCCTTCAACGATCCAGGCGGTGGGATCGGCAATGGCGACGGTCAAATGCAATTTGCCATCAGCGCTCTCTTCCGCATACAGCGCATCATCCATATCTTCTGTGCTGGCGCTGTCGATAGTGACAAACTCCAGGGCAGTGAGGTCGCGACGCGTCAGGCCTTCGTCCTGCATTTCAGTCGCTACGCCGTCTGGCGCTTCTTTCTCAAGATTATGGCGTGCAAGCGTCACCCACCATGGCACGAAATGGTCGTCGCCAAAGGTGATGAACTGGGTCAGTTCAGCATAAAAGCCACGATCGCCTTTCAGAGGATGACGGCGCATTTCTGCTACGGCCCAGTCACCTTCTTTGAAATCATGCTCAACACCACGGGCGGCGCGGCAAGGAATGGCATCTTTCAGCAGGGGATGATCCGGCACGATAGAAAGACGATCGTCTTTTCGCTGGACCTTGCCCACGAAGCGGGTCAGGAACGGTTCGATCAGTTCTTCCGGCTCGGCGGACTCACGTTCCTTTTCGGTATGAATGACGGCCGTAATGCGGTCGCCATGCATCACTTTCTTCATCTGCGGTGGCGGAATGAAGTAGCTTTTCTGCGCATCAACTTCAAGGAAGCCAAAGCCCTTTTCCGTGGCTTTTACGACCCCTTCTGCACGCGGCGTCTGGGAATGCAGTTGCTGTTTAAGCTGCGCTAGCAGCGGGTTGTCCTGAAACATAATGTTCTATTTTCGTAGCCATTGAGCGGCTGACAGTTTTACGCGATTCTCACTGTCACAGCAAGCGGTCTTTGGGTAATTAGTATGGTTATTCCCCTTTGCCAAACGCGACTTTCAGGCGTTCAAGCCAGCCATCCATCGCGCTCCGGGTGAGCAGTTTTATCGCCCGTACCGCAGGCAGTCCTTGTTCAGTGAGCGGGGTGAACTGTGCGGCACTGAAGCGGTCCGGAGAACGCGTCAACAAGTCGATTGCCGCCGAAAGCGCCGGCGAATCAAGAGAAATATCATCATGGCTGTTTACCAGGATCTCACCCGTCAGGTCGAGCAGGATGGGCTCATGGCTGAGTACTGGCGTCAGCGCTTCAAGAGCGGGTTCGGCCTGCCAGCGGGAAAGCGATTCAAGCTGATGCGCGCTGGCATAACGCAGTTCAACGACAGGTAAAAGCGCCACCCAGGACTCAGGAGCGGCTGGCAGCGTGTGCGGCTGAATATGGTGGCCGGGTAGCCAGCGTACAGGATGCCCCAGCAGGGCCTGAAAGACGGCCACCACGCGTGCCTGAAAACCGATAAAGCCGATAATCTGATTAATAAGCACCATGTCGTAGGTTGTCAGGCCCACCTCATCAAGCTGCTGCTGTGCTTTATCATCGATGACATCAGGTGAGCTGGCGAGCTGACGGGCGTACTGGGTGATTTGTGCCAGGCGGCGGTTACTTTCGCGTGAGGAGTCAGGGCCGGGAAGCGGGGCGAGGAGGGCGGCATAGTGGTTACACAACCGTTGGACGCCACAGGCCTGCGCGACCGTTAATGCAGTACTCAATCTGTCGTAGGCGCTGAGCGTATGCAGCCGGTTAACGGAGATTGAGAGCGGAAACAACAGGTGGCATAAGGTTCTGGCAGGGGTGAGCCAGCCAGTACAGGCGGCGACAATCTCGTCAGGCAGGGCTAAATCGAGCAAAAAACGATCGTCGACGTTAGCGGCTTCGGGCACCAGAGGCAGAACATCCGTCTGCGCGTGGTTTGACTGGGTTTCGTGGTACCAGTGGCCTTTGCCGGAAAAACGGCGTTGTTCCATGGGCGTTCCTTGATCTCAAAATGGCGATCAATATCCTGGCGTAAGGCAGATGTGGGGAAAAATATTGTTAGGTGATAACAAATAGCTGAACGGAATAACGAAGGGGTCGGGCGGAGGAAGGAAAACTCTCTTCCCGTGAGGGAAGAGAGTCACAGCTTATTTAATTTCCAGCTCGTTCATTGCAGCGATGTTGAAGCCGCCGTCAACGTGAACCACTTCGCCGGAGATACCCGCGGAAAGGTCAGAGCACAGGAACGCTGCAGAGTTACCCACATCTTCAATGGTAACGGTACGACGAATCGGCGTAACCGCTTCGCAGTGCGCCAGCATTTTACGGAAATCTTTGATACCGGAAGCTGCCAGGGTACGGATTGGACCCGCGGAGATAGCGTTCACACGCACACCTTCTGGACCCATCGCGTTCGCCATGTAGCGGACGTTTGCTTCCAGAGACGCTTTAGCCAGACCCATAACGTTGTAGTTAGGGATAGCACGTTCTGCGCCCAGATAGGACAGGGTCAGCAGAGCTGCGCCTGGGTTCAACATCGCACGGCAAGATTTAGCCATTGCCACGAAGCTGTAGGAGCTGATGTCGTGAGCGATTTTGAAGCCATCACGGGTTACCGCGTTCACGTAGTCGCCGTCCAGCTGATCGCCAGGAGCGAAGCCGATGGAGTGAACGAAACCGTCGAATTTCGGCCATGCTTTTGCCAGTTCAGCAAACATGCCATCGATGCTTTCGTCTTGTGCAACGTCGCATTCCAGAACAAGGCTGGAACCCAGCTGCGCGGCAAACTCTTCTACACGGCCTTTCAGCTTGTCGTTCTGGTAGGTGAACGCCAGCTCAGCGCCTTCGCGATGCATAGCCTGTGCGATGCCGTATGCGATGGACAGTTTGCTGGCAACGCCAGTTACCAGAATGCGCTTACCGGAAAGAAAACCCATAGATTTAATCCTTATATTCATTGCTTATTTTTTGCCTTGTAAATCATAGCATTACAGGCAACATTTCAAAGTCATTCGAAATTAGCTCGAAATTATATCCCACTCAGTGCCCCTTGTGTCACGCTATTTCTCGCTCAAAGCCCGTGACGTATGTCATGGAAGGGGGTGAGCGAACGCGTTATCACGCTGTTTCACAGGCATCCGTCCATTATATCACTGCGCGGCCGGTTCGCCTCATCCAACCAGAGGCGGGCGTTTTTGCGCAAAATGATCCGTTCAGTGGATTTTACGTATTACAATCCAGTTAGAGTCAAAACATGAAAGAAATCATTAACAAACACGTTATAGACTGGGTTGAAGATAATATTTTATCTCTGGAGCATATCGACCGGCTGGTCGTAAAAACGGGTTACAGCAGAAGGACGCTCGAAATCTGGTTTAAACACCAATTCCACCAGTCGCTGGGTGAGTATATGCTCAGGAGACGAATGAGCTATGCCGCGTCTTTATTAAGGATGACGTCGCTGCCGGTCACCGAAATCGCTCACATTTTTCAGTATCATAGTGGACAGGGTTTTGCCCGCGCGTTTAAGAAATTGACCGGGAAAACACCGTCTCAATATCGAAGCGATGAAATATGGGACTTCCAGCGTTACCATCCTTCACTGTTATTAGAAGGGCTCCGTAAACCTGACGTGAAGATATGTCGGCTGGCGCGGACGTTTTCCTATAACGATACCCTGACGGAATATGATCATATTTTTAATCCTGCGATACAGGATGTGACCAAAAGACTGAGAAAACTTTTGCTTGATCATCGTGGGGAGGTAAAAGAAATCGCCATCAGGGGACGGCGTCCAGAAGGCCTGGATAAAAGCCGGGAAAACATGGCTGAAGTCATAATTGATTATCTGTCACCGGATAATACGTCGCACCAAAAACAGGAATATCATTTTTCCGGTAAATATGCCGTTATGCGGTATGACGGTAGCTGGAGCGCCTACGGTAAGCTCAGCAAAAAGAACTATTTGTGGGTAATGTCATATCATCAATTCAGGCTGCGTAATGAAACCCATTTAATGACGTTCCATTCCTGCTCCGAAGATAAGGTCGTATTTGATATTTATATACCCATAGTCTGAGTCTGGCACCGTCTCGTAATTAAAACGAATCAGTCAGTACGGGCTCTCATCTGTGAGCCCTGACGCTATATATTCCTCGCAAAACAGATGTTTTACAAATGGAGTTGTGAACGATGAAAGAAGAATTGTATCGATTCGATGATAATGATATCGACTCAATTGCCTATTCCGTCGCATTTAGCGAATGGCTCGGTATCGATAATCTGCAGGATTGTGTCCTGACAAGAATTTCGGAGGAGGACAGGGGGAAATATGAGCGAAAGTTAGAGGAGTTTCGCCATTTCTTTCAATATGCTTCAGGGGAGGAGTATTTTCCACATTTTCTTTTACAGAATAAAACGCATCACTAAGTTTAACATATACGGATATATGGAATGCATGCATGAGGATTGCACAGTTATTAGTTAAGACGTTAATTGTCGGAACGGTTTCTTTTCCTTACGCGACGGTGTCGGCCATGACACCAGAGGAACATAGTCAGTATGACGCTCTGATTATCGAGGCGAGAAAAGGCAATACGGAACCAGCCTTGTCATGGTTTTCAGGCCACCATCGGCTTGATGAGTCTCAGGTCGCCGACTGGATGCAAATCGCCCTGTGGGCCGGTAAAGATAATGAGGTTATCAACGTCTATTCACAATACAAACATCACACGTTACCGGCGAGGGCCTATTCAGCGCTGGCGATAGCCTATCGCAACAAGCAGGTAAGAGTGATCTCACTGGTGAGTAAAGCGCAGTAGGGAATATCCCGGTTCGGTACGACATCGACCGGGATAATCCACTTCAACAGACTGAGGTCGGTTAACTGAAGCATCTGAAAAGAGGGTGGCAAGCCTGACCGGTTTGCCCCTCGATGTTAAGCAGAGAATGGTGTAAATCGCTCTGCCGTTTCACGTCTTTTATTTATGCGGTATTAATGAACATGAATAACATTACGTTGGCTGAGAAAATGATCGTGCTGTCCGGTGCGCTGCTGTTTGCACTGATGATCGCGGTGAACTCCTTTTTTGTAAATGATAATCCAGGTTTCAGGGTACCCATGACAACCTATTTGATCGTCATGATTGCGCTATTTTTTCTGGATACCATTATCTTTATTTTTACCCAGATGCAGTATGCGTCTGACCGGTCTCATTTATCTCTGTTAATCCTGAGCATGGCGTTTCTGAGCGGTCTCATCTATTTCATAGAAACCATTATCGTCATTCAGCTTCCTGAAGACGCCGGGTTAACCCATACGCTAAAAACAAACGATACGGCGGTATTTTATTTTTTCCGCCAGTTAAGTTTTATTTTTTTGCTGGGGCTTGCTGTATGGGTGGAGAAACACACGGCACGGCGACGGTTCACATTACGGAATAAGGTCTGGCTGGCGCTAATATCGTTAATCCCCTTGGTTATGTTCCCGGTGCTGGCCCATGCGTTGAGCAGCTACAATCCAACCTGGACATTAACGATAGCCGCGTATCGCCCCGATCAGTATCATCCTGTCTGGGATGTCCGCTACGTTAACGCTCTGATAGTGCTCTGGTCGGCCCTGGCCTGCTACATGACTTACGTGACACGCTTTTCATCTGGCGTCTGGAACAGCATCATCGTGGTATGCCTTTCTGCGATCACCTATAACTTTTTCCTGCTCTTACTCGATACGTATAACCTGTCGCTCTGGTATATCAGCCGGGCGGTAGAAGTGTTCAGTAAACTATTTGTTATCTGTACCTTACTGTTACATGTCTTCAGCTTGCTGAGATTTTTTGGCGATCGGGTTAACCGCGATCCCCTTACGCAGATCTTCAACCGCAAGTATTTTTTTGAGGCACTTCAGCGGCTCCGCATGCTCAGAACAGAAAAGGGCACCAGCATTATGATGCTGGATATCGATAACTTTAAGACCATTAATGACACCTGGGGACATCCTGTGGGGGACCGCGTCATTCTGGCGGTCGTGGATATTATTAAAGACAGTATTCGTGATAATGACGTCTTTGCCAGACTGGGAGGTGAAGAGTTTGGCCTGCTGTTGCCCGACACGGACAGGAGTATGGCCGTAGCCGTCGCAGAACGGATTCGTCAGAATGTTGAGCAACGCACCGGGCAGGGTAACCTGTACGCGGTGCCCCTGACGGTAACGTTAAGTATTGGCGTGTGCTCAGCCATTCAGGAAAACGTCAACAGTAGCGATATCATTCGTGATGTGGATGAAGCACTGTATGAGGCCAAGCACGGTGGTAAAAACAGAACCGTGTGCAGACAGGCCGCAGGGTCGGTCTGAACCGGCGTTGCGCGCCTCCCGCGGTGTGATTTACGCGCAAGAAAAAACGGGGTTATAACACAGGGATGTAAATATCAAAGTTAACGCGCTCATCGCTGCAGGCGTTAAAACGCATTAAATGAATGCCATCGCGCAACGTCAGGCGGTTCGTCACCATTGCCTTAACAAACGCAATTTTGTTATAGGCGCTATAACTCTCCCAGCTGCCTTCAAAGGACATTTTTGCATATTTCCCGGTAAGTAAAAGTGTGTCTTTCTTTGTTGTTTTAGTGCTGTCTAAACAATATGAAATTAAGACTTCTACCAGATAGGAACGGCTTTTACCCAGACGTTCTGGTCGGCGCGGCACTATGGCAAGCTGTTGGATCCGATCGCGATTCTCAAGCAGGAGTTTTTTGATTTTTTTAGTGACATCGTGCACCGCTGTATCAAAAAGATGATCGTGCTCTATAATCTCATGGGTATACGGAAAAATCTCATTGAGTTCACAGAGTGTTATTTTGGGTGTTTGAAGATCGTCTAATAAAAATGAGGGCTGAAGGATATCAAAATCCCACTCTTTTGCATTTCTGTATTCAGAAGGGGTGAGTCCCGTCATCTTTTTAAAGGCTCTTGAAAACCCCTGGCTGCTTTGGTAGTGAAATAAATAAGCAATGTCCGTAACGGGAAGCGACGTCATTCTGAGCATGATGGCCGCAAGGCTCAGCCTTCTCCTTAGGATGTACTCACCTAAAGAGAGGTGATATTTCTCTTTAAACCATGTTTCGATGGTTCTTCTGCTATACCCGGTATCTTTAACCAGTTGATCAATATGTAAAATAGAAAAATTATTTTCCTCTACCCAGGTGAGAATATATTTACTAATACTATCTTTCATTCGATATCTACAGCATGTGGCGTCATGACGTAATTAATAAATTGCCGGTGGGGTCTATGCCGAATACTTGCTTTATTGCGGTGGGATTCTGGCAATGACCTTAATTTCAAAATCAAAGCCCGCAAGCCAGTTTACCCCCACGGCCGTCCAGTTTGGATAAGGGGGGCGGGGAAACGCTAATTTTTTGGCTTCCATGATGGTTGAAAACTGATTTTCAGGATCGGTATGAAACGTCGTCACGTCGATCACATCATCAAACGTACATCCCGCGGCAGAAAGCGTAGCCTGGAGATTATCAAAAGCCAGTTGTACCTGAGCGCCGAAATCCGTTTCAGGTGTGCCGTCGCTGCGGCTTCCAACCTGGCCTGAGACAAATAACAGATCGCCAGAGCGAATGGCAGCAGAATAGCCATGTTCTTCATAGAGGGCATGACGATTAGCGGGAAATACAGGTTCACGTGGGTGCATGGCATTTCCTTTTCGATTGGGGGTATTGTTGAGATCACGCGGTCGTATTAACATACGCGGCGTATGTCAAAATCTAAACCACATACGCCACGTATGTCAAACGGAAAAACACAACGTAACCAAGGACGTCTTATGGCTGCAAAAAGCCGTGCCGAAACGGCCCAGGAAAATCGCGAAAAAATGATACAGGCAGGGCGCAAAGCTTTTGCCGAGAAAGGCTATGCCGCAGCCTCCATGGATGAGTTGACCGCAAGCGTGGGGTTAACACGTGGAGCGCTATACCATAATTTCACTGACAAGAAAGGCTTGCTGGCTGCGGTGGTCGCCCAGATAGACAGCGAAATGGCACGAAAGGCGAAGGAAATTGCCGCCAGCGCCGAGAATGACTGGGAACGACTGCTGGCGGAAGGCGTCGCTTACATCAAAATGGCGCTCGATCCGGAAGTGCAGCGTATTGTACTGCGTGATGGTCCGGCTGTTCTGGGTGACCCGGCCCACTGGCCCAGCCAGAATAGCTGCCTGGAATCTACCCGTCAGACCATAGAAAAAATGATTGAACGCAAGGTCCTGAAAGACATGGATGCAAACGTCGCTGCACAGCTGTTAAATGGCGCTGCGCTCAATGCTGCACTGTTGATAGCCGCCAGTGACGATCCACAGAAGACGTTGCCACATGCGATTGAGGTGTTTGTCCTGCTTGCAAGCGGGTTACGCCATCAGTGAAAGGAAAGGGTTAACGCGCGCGAGCTGCCATTTAACCCTTAAAGGAATGGGTGTGCCGGGGGCATTTTTGTCGGATAAGGGGCGTTAAAACGCCGCGAGGATTTCGCGTGTGGTGAGCGTTGTTAATCCGCCCCTTGCACCAACGCGCTAGCGGTCTTTTCTCCACGCGTCCGCGGTTAATGCTTCACCGAAATGGCCGGCGATCAATCGCTTAGTCAGTTCATGAAGCGGAGAGGCCATAACATCCGCGGTACTGCCACGTTCAACAACCTCACCCTGATGCATGACCATCACCTGGTCGCTGATGTGTTTCATCATCCCCAGATGTTGGGTCACGTAGATATACGAGATACCCTGTTTTTCCTGTAATTCGAGCATCAGGTTAATTAACTGCGACCGCATCGACATATCCAGCGAGGCGAGCGCTTCGTCGGCGATGATCACTTTCGGGCGCAATATCAGCGCACGCGCGAGCCCAAGACGCTGTTTCTGGCCGGGGGCGAGCATGTGCGGGTAATAGCTCTCGTGATCGGGCAGCAGCCCAACCATCCGCAGGGTTTCAAAAACGCGTTTGCGTCGCGCTTCTGGCTCGAGATCGGTATTCAGACGCAGCGGAAAATCGAGGATTTGCGAAATACGCTGACGCGGGTTGAGCGATGTCGACGGATCCTGGAAGATCATGCGGATACGCTGGCTGCGGAAAGAGTAATCGCCGAATTCCAGCGGATGGTCATCTATCAGCACTTCGCCGCCGGAGGGTTCGACCATGCCTGCCAGCATCTTCGCCAGCGTGGATTTACCGGAACCGTTCTCACCGATGATCGCCAGCGTCTGTTTTTCGCGCAGGGTAAAGCTTAGCGGCTTCACGGCTTCAACGGTCTGACGATGGAACAGTCCGGTACGGTAGCGAAAGGTCTTACTCAGGTTACGGACTTCCAGTAAGGTTTCGACCATTTCACTCTCTCTCCATGTTCAGCGGGAAATGACAGGCATATAGATGATTTTTAGCCCCTGTCAGACGTGGCGTCTCAATACATTTACGCTGCGCATACGGGCACCGCGGCCCCAGACGACAGCCAATCGGCAAGGACTCCAGCAGCGGGATAGCCCCGGGCAGGGTGTTCAGGCGACTCTTGTGCGGCATGGCGCTGCCAAAATCTGGAATGGCGCGGATCAGCGCCTGCGTATACGGATGATGCGGCGCGGTGATGAGGTCTTCACTCGGGGCGGTTTCGACCGTCTGCCCGCAGTACATCACATCAATCTTATCAGCCCATTTGCTGAGCATTTGCAGGTCGTGACTGATTAACAAAATGGTGGTGTTGTTGTTCTGGTTCAGACGCGTCAGCAGGCGGAAAATCTGCGCCTGCGTGGTCGGTTCCATCGCGTTGGTCGGTTCATCCGCAATCAGCAGACGCGGCTGATTGGCCAGCGCGATGGCAATCATCACTTTCTGACACTCACCGTCGGTCAGTTCGTACGGAAAACTGCGCATGGCATCTTTATGATCTTTGATCCCGACGCGGTGCAACAGCTCAATAGCACGACGCTTACGCCAGCCAAACCGTTGCCACCAGCGGCCTTTATAGGTCCATCCGGGAATGTTCTGCATCAGCTGTTTGCCCACGCGCTCGGACGGGTCAAGACAGGATTGCGGCTCCTGGAAAATCATTGATACGTTATGGCCGACCAGCTTGCGACGCTCGCGAGGAGAAAGGCGTTGCAGGTCGATATCATCAAAACGCATACGGTCAGCGGTGACGCGCCAGTTATCCTTCGCCACACCACAGATGGCTTTGGCGATCAGGCTTTTCCCTGAACCGGATTCACCCACCAGCCCGCGAATTTCACCCTCAGCAAGGGTGATACTGATGCGATCGACGGCTTTCACCCAGCCTTCACCGGTTTTGAACTCGATGGTCAGGTTGCGAATATCAAGAAGCGGCATTATTGCACCCCCGCATTAATTGCACGGCGAATACCATCGCCCAGCAGGTTGACAAGCAGCACACTCACCATAATGGCTGCGCCCGGTAACATGACTGTCCACGGCGCAACGTAGATAAGCTCGAGCGCGTCACCGAGCATCGCGCCCCATTCAGGCGACGGCAGCTGCGCGCCGAGATCGAGAAAACCGAGCGCCGCGATGTCCAGAATCGCCATCGACAGGGCGCGGGTGATCTCCGTGACCAGCCCGGCAGCGATGTTCGGCAGTACGGCAAACCAAAGGATGTTTAAGGTTGTTGCACCGTCCAGGCGAGCTGCGACGACATACTCTTTTTCCAGTTCGTCATGCACCATGCTGTATACCGAACGCACGATGCGAGGGAGGATCGCCAGCCAGACCGCGAACATGGCATGCGACAGGTGTGGCCCGACAAACGCCACCACAATAATGGCCAGCAGCAGGGACGGAATAGAGAGCAGGGTGTCGAGAATGTGGTTCAGTGCCGCCGAGCGCAGGCCATGCGTCGACCCGGCAAAGATGCCGAGCGCCAGACCGCAGATGGTGGCAGCAAACGTCACCACAAATGCACCGCCGACCGTCGGCGCCGCGCCGCTCAACAGGCGGCTCAATACGTCACGCCCGAGGTCGTCCGTACCGAGGAAGAAAGAGACCTCACCGTAGCGCGACCAGGATGGGGGCAGCAGCTGATAGCCAAGGAACTGCTGATCAATACCATAGGGCGCAAACCAGGAGCCAAAAACGCAGAGCAACACCAGCCCGGCGAAGCCATAAAGGCCAATCATTGCCGTGGTGTCACCATAGAATTTACGCCACACGGTACGCAGCGCACCGGGCGTGCGCTTTTCACTGTATACGTTATCGTAGGGCATACCATTCCTTATGCTTCAACGGGTTGGCCATAGCACCCAAAATATCGGAAATCACGTTAACAATAATCACCAGAGAGCCAATCACCATGACGCCCGCCGAAATGGCGGCGTAGTCCTGCTGGCGGATAGCGTTGATCAACCATCGTCCCAGCCCCGGCCAGCTGAAGACCATTTCGGTAATCATCGCCAGGGTGAGCATGGTGGAAAACTGGAGCCCCAGTCGCGGGATAACAGGTGGCAGGGCGTTATGCAGCACATTACGGCGCAAGATAGTCAGGCGCGATAAGCCGCGCGTGGCGGCCGCTTTGACATAGTTCTGATCGAACACCTCGATGGTGCTCAGGCGCATCAGGCGAATCACTTCGGTTGTCGGTGCCACCGCCAGCGTCAGTACCGGCAAGACCATATGGCGTACGGCGCTGACGATCATCTCATGTCGCCAGGCTGAATCAGACAGCCAGGCGTCAACGATAGCAAACCCGGTCACCGTTTTTACCGTATACAACAGGTCAAAACGGCCAGAAACCGGCAGCCAGCCCAGGTTGAGGGAGAAGAAAAGCGTCAGCAGCAGCGCCAGCCAGAAGATCGGGATCGAGAAGCCGAGCAGGGCGAGGGCGCTGATAAATTTATCCTGCCATTTGTTGCGATAAATCCCTGCCAGCATCCCTACCGGAATACCAACCATTAAGGCAAAACCGAACGCCAGAATGCACAGCTCCATTGTCGCCGGGAAAACCTCCTTCAGCTGCTCGGAGATGAGCTGCCCGTTGATGCTTGAAACACCGAAATCCCAGTGCAGCAGACCGTTAAACCAGAAGAGCCACGCATCCCACAGCGACGACCCCTGGAGCGGGGCGTGCGGGGTGAAATAGCTCAGACTGAAACCAACAAAGGTCAGGAAAAAGAGCGTCACCAACAGCAGCAGAAGGCGGCGCAAGGTAAAAATGATCATGGTTTTTTCACCTCTTGTTCTTTTTCTCGAGACACGCCGGCGAAGGAGGCGTTGCCGAACGGACTCAACACCAGGCCTTTAATATCATAGCGATAGGCCTGCAGGCGCAGGGACGAGGCCAGCGGCAGCACGGGCAGCTCTTCGGCAAGGATCTTCTGCGCTTCATCATAGGCGTCTATGCGTGACGCCAGCTGTTGGGACGCCAGCGCTTTTTGCAGCACGCCGTCAAATTCCCGGTTGCACCAGTGGGCGTAGTTGGTCTGGGAGTTAATCGCCGCACAGCTCAGCAACGGACGGAAGAAGCTGTCCGGGTCATTACTGTCGGTCGCCCAGCCTGTCAGGGTTAAATCATGGTTCATGTCCATCAGGCGCGCCTCCTGGAAACGACCCTCAACCGGCACGATGATCACTTTCACCCCCACCTGCGCCATATCTGCCTGCAACAGCTCGGCGGTCTTCAGCGGGCTTGGGTTCCAGGCCTGAGAGCTGGTCGGTACCCAGAGTTGCAGCGTCAGGTTTTCTGCCCCCAGCGCTTTCAGCTGTTCACGCGCTTTTGCCGGGTTGTATTCCGTAATTTTAGCTTCACTGTCATAGGCCCACGAGGCTCGTGGCAAAATAGAGGCGGCGGTTTCTGCCGTACCGTAATAGATCGACTGCATCAGACGTTGGTTGTTGATGGCCAGCGCCAGCGCGTGGCGTACGGCAGGGTTGTTCAGCGGCGGCTTATCGGTATTAAACGCCAGATAGGCGATGTTCATGCCGGGGCGTAACGTCAGGCGCAAACGCGGATCGTCGCGCAAAATGGTGAGCTGACTGGCAGCAGGCCACGCCAGTACGTCGCACTCCCCGGTCAGCAGTTTTGATAAACGCCCCGTCCCGCCAGAGCCAAGATCGACCACTACCTGTGGCATCAGCGGCGTGCCGCGCCAGAAATGCGCATGGCGCTGCAGGCGGATATATTGTCCGGAGCGATATTCGGCCAGCTGGAACGGACCGGTACCGACAGGCTGACGGTCGATTAACTCCTGACGATCGATTTTGCTCAGGTTCGCGGCGTACTCAGCAGACATAACGGACGCATAGTGGGTGGCCAGGTGCCAGAGGAAAGAGGCATCCGGGCGCTTCAGCGAAAACTCCACCGTGCGGTTATCCAGCTTGCGAACGCTTTTAACGGTATCGGCAAACTGCAGGCTGTCGAAGTAGGGGAAGTTGCTGCCGTTAACGTTATGCCACGGGTGATTACGGTTAAAGATACGCTGGAACGTAAAGACCACATCATCTGCGTTCAGTTTGCGCGTTGGGGTAAACCATGGCGTGTGCTGAAATGCGACATCATCGCGCAGGTGGAAACGGTAGGTCGCACCGTTATCCAGGACTTCCCAGCTTTCGGCAAGCTCTGGCACCAGACGGTAGGTGTAGGGATCCACATCAAGCAGACGGTCATAGAGTTGCGCGGCAAGGGTATCCACAATCAGGCCGCTGCCCGCTTTTTGCGGGTTAAATGTATCAACCTGACCGCTTACGCAATAGACGAAGCCGCTGTCGCGAATATCAGGTTGCGTAGCGGGTTCGGGCGCAGCAAACGCCAGGCTGCTGAACAGACCAAGTGCAAAGAAGGACGATAAAACCAGACGCATAATTTTTAAGGTTTTTAGGTTCGATCTGCAAAGTGTATCGCACTTACGCCTGCTTCGTAAAAATGTCTGCGGGTAAGTGCTGATATTGTCAGCGCATTTGATGCTTTTTGAGCAATGCCCTTAATTGATGGTAGGTCAGACCCAGGAGTTCAGCCGCCCGTTTCTGGTTATATTTCGCCACCTTCAGGCTCTGCTCAAGCAGCTGTTGTTCCTGTTCATGCTGGAACTGCCGCAAATCCAGGGGAAGTGCAGGGGAAGCTCCGGACGCGGGCGGGGCGGAAGCTGGCTGCGGGCTACGCTGAAAAGGATCGAGAATAATGTTATCCAGCTCGGTCTCACTGCTGCCGTGGCGATAGACAGAACGCTCCACGACGTTTTTTAACTCCCGGATATTTCCCGGCCAGTGGTAAGCGAGGAGTGTCTCCTTTGCATACTCGCTGAACCCCGGAAAAAGCGGCAGGCCGAGCTCGCGACACATCTGAATCGCAAACTGCTCTGCCAGCAGCATGATGTCGCTTCTTCGCTCGCGCAGCGGAGGGAGCTGAACGACGTCAAAGGCCAGCCGGTCGAGCAGGTCGGCACGGAATTTTTCCTCTGCCACCATTTGCGGGAGGTTGGCATTGGTGGCGCACACCAGACGCACGTTGACCTGCAGCGGCTGGCTACCGCCGACACGCTCCAGCTCGCCATACTCAATCACGCGCAGCAGCTTTTCCTGTACCAGCATGGGCGCGGTGGCCAGTTCATCAAGAAACAGCGTGCCGCCGTCGGCGCGTTCAAAACGACCCGGATGGCGTTTTTGGGCACCGGTAAAAGCACCGGCTTCATGACCGAAAAGCTCCGTGTCGAGCAGATTTTCATTCAACGCCGCGCAGTTAAGAGAAATGAAGGGGCCATCCCAGCGTCCGGATAAATAATGTAGACGGTTAGCAATCAGTTCCTTACCCGTGCCGCGCTCACCGATAATAAGCACCGGCTTGTTGAGCGGCGCGAGACGGGAGACCTGTTCGAGGACCTCCAGAAAACTGTTGGCTTCGCCGAGTAAATTGTCTTTGTATCCAGCCATGATGAAATTAACCACTCCTTAGTGATATTCACCAGGTGAGCATAGTGTGCCGATGTCTGGAAATCAACCACATCAAGTAAAATCAACAAGATAAAAACTTGGCACGGTATTTGTATTAGCTATGTAGCAGGGCATCGCCCGATAACAGAACTATGAGGATCACATTATGGGTATTTTTTCTCGTTTCGCCGACATCGTGAACGCCAATATCAACTCACTGCTTGAGAAAGCGGAAGATCCGCAGAAGCTGGTGCGCCTGATGATTCAGGAAATGGAAGATACGCTGGTTGAAGTGCGTTCTACCTCCGCCCGTGCGCTGGCTGAGAAAAAACAGTTAACGCGCCGCATTGAGCAGGCGACCGCTCAGCTTAACGAATGGCAGGAAAAAGCAGAACTTGCGCTGCGTAAAGATAAAGAAGACCTGGCCCGCGCCGCGCTGATTGAAAAACAGAAGCTGGCAGACATGGTCGCGACGCTCGAGCATGAAGTCACACTGGTCGATGATACCCTTTCGCGTATGAAGAAAGAGATTGGTGAGCTTGAGAATAAACTGAACGAAACGCGTGCGCGTCAGCAGGCGCTGGCATTGCGCCACCAGGCGGCAAGCTCATCCCGCGATGTACGTCGCCAGCTGGATAGCGGTAAGCTGGATGAAGCAATGGCACGTTTTGAGTCGTTTGAACGCCGTATCGACCATATGGAAGCGGAAGCGGAAAGTCACAGCATTGGTAAACAAAAGTCACTGGATCAGCAGTTCGCTGACCTGAAAGCGGACGATGAAATCAGCGAGCAACTTGCTGCGCTGAAAGCCAAAATGAAGCAAGACAACCAATAATAATTTGTGCGGCACCTGAGCGTGCCGCCACGCATCGTAAGACAAGGAGTACACATGAGCGCGCTTTTTCTGGCTATTCCCCTGACCATTTTCGTGCTGTTTGTTCTGCCGATTTGGTTATGGCTGCACTACAGCAACCGTTCTTCACGTGGCGAACTTTCCCAGAGTGAACAACAGCGTCTCGTACAGCTGACCGAACAGGCGAATAAAATGCGCGAACGCATTCAGGCGCTGGAAGATATCCTCGATGCAGAACATCCAAACTGGAGGGACCGTTAATGGCCGGACTGAATCTGAACAAAAAATTGTGGCGCATTCCGCAGCAGGGAATGGTACGCGGCGTCTGTGCGGGACTGGCCCATTATCTTGATGTCCCGGTCAAACTGGTTCGCGTGGTAACGGTGCTGTCGATCTTCTTCGGTCTGGCGTTTATCACCCTGGTGGCGTACATCGTGCTGTCATTTGTACTCGACCCGATGCCGGAAGGTGAACTGGCCGCAGAAGGCGCACCGACCAGCAACGATCTCCTGAACGCGGTTGACGATCAACTCGCCGCTGGGGAGAAGCGGTTACGTGAGATGGAGCGCTATGTCACATCTGACACCTTCACGCTGAGAAGCCGTTTTCGTCAGCTTTAAGAGAGAATATACATGAAGCAAAACTGGCAACAGGCCGGTCAGAAGGTAAAACCCGGCCTGAAAATCGCAGGTAAACTGGTCCTGCTGACGGCATTACGTTTCGGCCCGGCAGGTGTGGCGGGTTGGGCGATAAAATCTGTTGCCCGCCCCGCAAGCCGGTAAGAATGTTGCTGGCTGTGGCGCTCGAACCTCTGCTGCAAAAAGTGGCAAAACGGCTTTCACGCCGCTACTTTCCCCAATAATTCCTGCGTACGTTAGCCTCTCTCGTTTTCGGGGCAGGCTAGCGATACTTCTTCGCTTTCCCTTTCTTTCTTTGCGGCAGCTCACAATACTGCGTTGAGCTGCTTTGCAATTGCGTTTTTCTGCGTCCCGGTCCGTTGACAGATATTTTTCATGGGAGTAGATTGCGTTCCGTGGGACCGCTACCATGGAAAATAAAATGCAGGCTAAAATTAAAGAAATCATTAATCTTGTTTACGGGGAATCATTTTCCGATACCCATTTTTCGGTGTTGCTGGAAAAGATTGATAACGCGATTTCTGTTATTACAGATAAGCGTAAGGTGGGGTGGGATGAAAAAGATGTTGTCCTGATTACGTATGCCGATCAGTTTTCGGCAGAAGGGGAGAAAGCCCTGCCGGTTTTCACACGGTTTTATAATAAGTGGCTCTCTCACTCCTTTTCACATGTTCATCTTTTACCTTTTTACCCGTGGTCTTCTGACGACGGTTTTTCTGTTATTGATTACCACGACGTTGCACCAGAAACAGGAACGTGGCAGGACATCGCCGAATTAAAACAATCAGCCAGTTTGATGTTTGATTTCGTCTGCAATCACATGTCGGCGCAAAGTCAATGGTTCGCGAATTACCTTAAGCAAATGCCGGGGTATAACGATTTCTTCATTTCTGTTGACCCTGAAACGGATCTGTCGGCCGTCACGCGACCGCGTGCTTTGCCCCTCCTCACGCCGTTTACGCTTCACGATGGCAGCGTACGCCACCTGTGGACCACCTTCAGCAGCGACCAGGTCGATCTCAATTTTGCCTCTCCTCAGGTCCTGATTGCGATGGTAGACGTGCTGCTGCACTACCTGACTGAAGGGGCGCGCTACATTCGTCTGGATGCCGTTGGGTTTATGTGGAAGATACCCGGAACGAGCTGTATCCATCTGGAACAAACCCATCAGCTTATCCAGCTTTTCCGTGCCATTACCGAGGCTGTCGCGCCGGGTACGGTGATAATCACTGAGACCAATGTCCCGCATAAAGACAACGTTGCCTATTTTGGTGATGGCAACAATGAAGCGCAGATGGTGTATCAGTTCTCCTTGCCGCCGCTTGTGCTGCATGCGGTACACCGTCAGGATGTCCGGGCGCTGTGTCAGTGGGCGTCGTCGTTGACGCTTCCTTCCACGAAAACCACCTGGTTTAACTTTTTGGCCTCGCATGACGGGATTGGCCTCAATCCGTTACGCGGAATTTTACCCGAGTCTGAGATCCTCTCGCTGGTTGAGAAACTTCAGGCCGAGGGGGCGCTGGTCAACTGGAAAAACAATCCGGATGGAACGCGAAGCCCGTATGAAATCAATGTCACTTATCTTGATGCGTTAAGCACAAGGGACTGCGATGATAATCACCGTATTGCCCGGTTTATTCTGGCTCATGCGGTACTCCTGAGTTTCCCCGGTGTGCCTGCCGTCTATATTCAAAGTATTCTTGGCTCGCGTAATGATTATGAGGGCGTGGAGCGCCTGGGATATAACCGTGCGATTAACCGCAAAAAATACCTCGCCGGTGCAATCGACAGTGAGCTTGAGAACGAAAATAGCCTGCGGCAGACAGTCTATTATAGATTGCGTGAATTAATCGCCCTGAGGCGTGCAGAAAAAGCATTCCACCCTGACAGTCAGGCTTGTTTTAGTACGGCAGGCGAGCATGTATTAAAAATAATGCGTATTGCGCAAAGTGGCGAAAAAGTTACCGCCTTATTTAATTTCAGCGATCGCGTTCAAACGCTTGAGTCGAATATTCCATCCGGCAGGGAATTGATCGCCGGGAAAGATATTACTGGTACGACTCTGACCCTTAATCCATGGCAGGTGTTGTGGATTAAAGAAAACTAAAAAAGGACCTTAAACATGAATATGCCCAAAATTGTGCTGATATCAGCACTGGTTTCGTGCGCCTTGTTGTCAGGCTGTAAGGATGACAAACCCTCTGCTGTCACCATTGAGTTTATGCACTCCTCAGTTGAACAGGAGCGTCAGGCGGTAATTACAAAACTGATTGAAAAATTCGAGAAAGAGAACCCGACGATTACGGTGAAACAGGTACCGGTAGAAGAGGATGCCTACAACACCAAAGTGATTACGTTGGCCCGCACCGGTGCGCTGCCCGAGGTCATTGAGGTCAGCCATGACTACGCAAAAGTCATGGATAAAGAGCAGCTGCTGGACCGGGATGCGATCAACGCCGCCATCAAAGCGGTGGGCGAAAACACCTTCTATGACGGAATTTTACGTGTCGTTCGCACGGAAGACGGCTCAGCCTGGACGGGGGTGCCAATCAGCGCCTGGCTGTCTGGCGTCTGGTATCACAAAGATGTGCTTGCTGCGGCGGGTATTGAGGAGCCGCATAACTGGGAACAGCTGCTGAAAGCCAGCCAACGCCTCAGCGATCCGGCTAAAAAACGCTATGGCATAGCGCTACCCACGGCAGAAAGCGTGATGACCGAGCAGGCGTTTTCTCAGTTTGCGCTTTCCGGTGGCGCGAACGTTTTTGACGCCAACGGGAAAATCAACATCGATACCCCGGAAATGGTGAACGCGCTGGCGTTCTATAAAGCACTGGCCGCGACCACCATGCCGGGCTCGAACGATGTCATGGAGATTAAAGATGCCTTTATGAATGGTTCGGCGCCGATGGCGGTGTATTCCACCTATATCCTGCCGGCGGTCTATAAAGACGGCAACCCAGCCAACCTGGGCTTTGTCGTTCCGACTGAAACGTCTTCAGCGGTCTACGGCATGGTCACATCGCTGACGATCACCTCCGGTCAAACAGAAGATGAAACCCAGGCTGCACAGAAGTTTGTCACCTGGATGGAGCAGGCACAGAACGCGTCTGACTGGGTGATGATGTCCCCGGGGGCCGCGCTACCGGTGAACAAACTGGTTGTCGGCACGGACTCCTGGAAAGACAACGAGGTCATTAAAGCGTTTGGTCAACTTCCCTACGAGCTTATCGCCCAGTTCCCGAATGTGCAGGTATTTGGCGCCGTGGGCGACAAAAACTTTACCCGCATGGGTGATGTAACAGGGTCCGGCATCATCAGTTCCATGGTGCATAACGTCACAGTGGGTCAACAAGATCTCAGTGCAACGTTAAGCAACAGCCAGAAGCGACTGACTGACCTGATTTCACAACGATAGGAGCGCTCTGCGGAAGGAAATTATGAAGACGTTGTTTTCTGGTCGTTCAGATATGCCTTTCGCCATGCTGCTGTTGGCCCCCAGCCTGATTTTGCTGGGGGGCCTGGTGGCCTGGCCGATGATTTCCAATATTGAAATCAGCTTTTTACGTTTGCCGCTTAACCCGCGCATTAGCGCCGTGTTTGTCGGGCTGGATAACTATGTTCGTATCCTCAGCGATGGCGCATTCTGGCACTCCCTGTGGATGACGTTCTGGTACACCGCCCTGGTGGTGATGGGCAGCACGGCGCTGGGGCTGGCCGTTGCCCTCTTTTTTAACCGGGAATTTCGCCTGCGGAAAACGGCGCGTTCACTGGTGATTTTGTCCTACGTCACACCATCCATCTCGCTGGTGTTTGCATGGAAATACATGTTCAACAACGGCTACGGCATTGTGAACTATCTGGGTGTCGATCTGTTGCACCTGTATGACCAGGCGCCGCTGTGGTTCGACAACCCGGGCAGCAGTTTTGTGCTGGTGGTGCTGTTCGCCATCTGGCGTTACTTCCCCTACGCGTTTATCTCGTTCCTCGCGATATTGCAGACCATCGATAAATCGCTGTACGAAGCCGCGGAAATGGATGGGGCAAATGCCTGGCAGCGTTTTCGTATCGTCACGCTGCCCGCCATTATGCCGGTGCTGGCCACGGTGATTACACTGCGAACCATCTGGATGTTCTATATGTTCGCTGATGTTTATCTCCTGACCACCAAGGTCGATATTTTGGGCGTCTATCTCTACAAGACCGCATTTGCCTTCAATGACCTCGGGAAAGCCGCTGCCATCTCCGTGGTGCTGTTCGTGATCATCTTCGCCGTCATTCTGCTGACCAGAAAAAGGGTAAACCTCAATGGCAACAAATAAACGCGTACTGGGCCGTCTCGGTTTTTATCTGGGGCTGGCGGTGTTTCTGATCATCACGCTGTTCCCGTTCTTTGTGATGTTAATGACCTCGCTTAAGAGCGCGAAAGAGGCGATATCGCTCCATCCGACCATCCTGCCGCAGGCGTGGACGCTGCAGCATTACATCGACATCTTTAATCCGCTGATCTTCCCGTTTGTGGACTACTTCAGAAACAGCATGGTGGTCTCGCTGACCTCGTCGGTAATTGCCGTTTTTCTCGGCACGCTGGGGGCTTACGCGTTATCCAAACTGCGTTTTAAAGGACGCACGACGATCAATGCGAGTTTTTACACCGTCTATATGTTCTCGGGGATTTTGCTGGTGGTGCCGCTGTTCAAAATCATCACCGCGCTGGGGATCTATGACACGGAGCTGGCGCTGATTATCACCATGGTGACCCAGACGCTGCCGACAGCCGTCTTTATGCTGCGCAGCTATTTCGACACCATTCCGGATGAAATAGAAGAAGCCGCGATGATGGACGGGCTTAACCGCCTGCAAATTATCTTCCGCATTACCGTTCCGCTGGCGATTTCCGGCCTCGTGTCGGTGTTCGTCTACTGCTTCATGGTGGCATGGAACGACTACCTGTTTGCATCCATTTTCCTGTCCAGCGCCAGCAATTTCACCTTGCCGGTTGGGCTGAACACGCTCTTTAGCACGCCAGATTATATCTGGGGTCGGATGATGGCGGCATCGCTGGTGACAGCGCTTCCGGTGGTCATCATGTACGCACTGTCTGAACGTTTTATCAAAAGTGGTTTGACCGCCGGTGGCGTTAAGGGCTGAGGCGGCCAGTTTTAACTAGGAGTCAGTCATGAAAAAGTTAGTTGCGACAGCGCCTCGTGTAGCGGCGCTGGTGGAATATGAAGATCGTCCTGTTGCCGTCCATGAAGTGAAAATTCGTGCGCGCTTCGGCGCGCCAAAACACGGCACCGAAGTGGTAGATTTCCGTGCGGCAAGTCCCTTCATTGATGAGGAGTTTAACGCGGAGTGGCAGATGTTTACCCCGCGTGAAGAGGGCGCGGCGCGGGGCATTGAGTTTGGTAAGTTCCAACTGGGCAACATGATCGTTGGCGACATTATCGAATGCGGCGATGACGTGACGGAGTACCAGACGGGCGACCGTGTCTGCTGCTATGGGCCGCTGCAGGAGACGGTCATCGTGAATGCCGTTAATAACTACAAGCTGCGCAAAATGCCGCAAGGGTCTTCCTGGAAAAATGCCGTCTGTTACGACCCTGCTCAGTTCGCCATGAGCGGTGTGCGTGATGCTAACGTGCGGGTGGGGGATTTTGTCGTTGTGGTCGGACTGGGTGCTATTGGGCAGATTGCGATTCAGCTGGCGAAAAAAGCCGGTGCATCCATCGTCATCGGTGTCGACCCTATCGAACATCGCTGCGAAATTGCCCGCCGTCACGGGGCTGATTACTGCCTCAGTCCGTTTGGCACCGATGTCGGTCTGGAGATTAAAAAACTGACCGGAAAGCAGGGCGCTGACGTGATTATCGAAACCAGCGGTTTTGCCGATGCATTGCAGTCTGCGCTGCGCGGGCTCGCCTACGGTGGAACAATCTCCTACGTGGCTTTCGCGAAACCGTTCGCAGAAGGGTTCAATCTGGGGCGTGAAGCCCACTTCAATAACGCGAAAATCGTTTTCTCGCGCGCCTGCAGCGAACCCAACCCGGATTACCCGCGCTGGAGCCGCAAGCGTATTGAAGAGACCTGCTGGGAACTGCTGATGAACGGTTATCTGAACTGCGAAGATCTGATTGACCCGGTTGTCACCTTTACCACCAGCGCTGAGAGCTACATGAAGTATGTCGATCAGCATCCGGAACTGAGCATCAAGATGGGCGTCACTTTTTAAGCTAAGGAGAGCATCAATGAAAATCGCAACGCAAAACCAGGCCTTTTTCCCGACTTCTATTCTGGAGAAATTCCAGTACATCAAAGCGATGGGTTTTGATGGCTATGAAATTGACGGCAAACTGCTGGTGGACAATCTCGATGAAGTGAAAGCCGCAATCACCGCCACGGGCCTGCCGGTGACCACCGCCTGCGGGGGATATGACGGCTGGATTGGTGACTTCATTGAAGAACGTCGTCTGAACGGATTAAAACAGATCGAACGCATCCTGGAAGCACTGGCTGAAGTGGGTGGAAAGGGAATTATTGTGCCCGCCGCCTGGGGAATGTTTACCTTCCGCTTGCCGCCGATGACCTCTCCACGCAGCCTGGCGGGTGATCGCGAAGCGGTGAGTGCTTCGCTGCGTTATCTGGATGAGGTGGCGGCGCGTACCGGGACCACCGTTTATCTTGAGCCGCTCAACCGCTACCAGGATCACATGATCAACACGCTCGCGGATGCGCGTCGCTATATCAAAGAGAACGCGCTCAGGCATGTGCAGATCATCGGCGATTTTTACCACATGAATATCGAAGAAGATTCGCTAACAGAGGCGCTGCATCGCAACCGGGATCTGCTGGGTCATGTGCATATCGCCGATAACCATCGCTATCAGCCTGGCAGCGGGACCCTGGATTTTGCCACGTTGTTCGGGCAGCTTCGTGCGGACAACTATCAGGGCT
Source organism: Enterobacter ludwigii (assembly GCF_001750725.1). Classification (NCBI taxonomy): domain Bacteria; kingdom Pseudomonadati; phylum Pseudomonadota; class Gammaproteobacteria; order Enterobacterales; family Enterobacteriaceae; genus Enterobacter; species Enterobacter ludwigii. The sequence goes on along the minus strand of NZ_CP017279.1, from coordinate 1,742,123 downwards.
ACGTGGTGTATGAGTGCCGTGTCCGCGCCGACGATCCGGCCCAGGCTTACCAGGATTCACTCACGTATCTGCGTGAATGCTAAGGATGACGAGCGTGATGAGTGCTTCAACACCTTCGCTTCTGCGCGTCGCCATTATTGGCGCCGGGCAGGTCGCGGACAAAGTGCATGCCTCGTATTACGCCACACGCAGTGATGTTCAAATGGTCGCTGTCATGGACAGCGGCCTTGAACAGGCACAGGCGTTTGCGGAACGTCATGCAATTCCTTCGGTCTGGCAGAATGCATCTGAAATGCTGCAGGCGGTAAAACCTGATGTGGTCAGCGTCTGCTCCCCAAACCGGTTCCATTTTGAACATGTCATGGCGGCACTGGAGGCCGGATGTCATGTGATGTGCGAAAAACCGCCTGCCATGACGCCGCAACAGGCTGACCAGATGCGCATGACGGCCCGTAAAGCGGGAAAAGTGCTGGCGTATGATTTCCACCATCGGTTTGCGCTCGACACGCAGCTGTTACGTGACGCTGTCACAAATGGGGCGTTAGGTGAGATCTACTTTACGTCGGCGCAGGCGCTGCGTCGTTGCGGCGTGCCGGGCTGGGGCGTCTTTACGAACAAATCGCTACAGGGTGGCGGACCGCTGATCGATATCGGTATTCATATGCTGGATGCCGCGATGTATGTGCTGGGTTTCCCGGCGGTAAAAAGGGTGACCGCCCACAGCTTCCAGAAGCTGGGGAACCGTAAAAACAGTGGACAGTTTGGCGAGTGGGATCCCGCCCGGTTTACCGTTGAAGATGCTTTGTTTGGCACAATTGAATTCTGCAATGGCGGCGTTCTGCGCCTGGATACGTCGTTTGCGTTGAATATCCGCGAGCAGTCGATCATGAATGTTTCATTCTGTGGGGAAAAGGCGGGGGCCACGCTCTTCCCGGCACACATTTACCACGATGAGGCGGGCGTTTTACAGACCCTCATGCAGCGTGATGAGGCAGACGACCAGCGTCACCTGCGCAGCATGGAGGCGTTTGTACGCCATGTGCTGGGAGAGCCGGTTATGATCGCAGATGCGGAACAGGGGCTGGTTATCCAGCAACTTGTTGCCGCGCTTTATGAATCGGCGGATACAGGGGAAAGCGTGACGTTATGCTGAATGTGTCTGTTTTAACCGAACCGGGCTTCTCTCCCCACAGTCTGAATAAATACGCCTCCATCATGGCTTGCGGCAATGGCTACATGGGCATTCGCGCGGCACACGAAGAGGATTACACCCAGCAAACCAGGGGCATGTATCTCGCCGGGCTTTATCATCGCGCAGGTCGCAATGAGACCACGGAGTTAATCAACCTGCCGGATATTACCGGTATTGAGGTTGAACTGGATGGTGTGAATTTTACCCTGCTTTCCGGGGCGCTTCTTGAGTGGCAGCGCGAGCTGGCGTTTGCCAATGGTGAACTGCGTCGCAGCGTGCTCTGGCGCTCGCCCGACGGGAAACGCTACCGCCTGGAGAGCCGTCGTTTCGTTTCTCTCGCTCAGCTGCCGTTAGTGGCAATGCAACTCGCCATCACTCCCCTTGATGGGCCCTCGCAGGTGGTGTTGAAAACCGGAATCGATGCGACGCAAACCAACAGCGGCAGGCAGCATCTGGATGAGATTTCAGTCCGGGTATTCGACCAGAACTGTATGCAGGGCGTGTATGAAACGCAGGACCGAGTCTCTGACGTCGTTATATCCGCGTTCTGCCGGCTTTCTGCGGGTAGCGAAAGCTGCTTTACCGCTAAAAATCGTCGCATCAGTGCGCATTACGACCTGAACGTTTCGCAGGGTGACACTGTCACGATTGAAAAGATCGTCTGGGTCGCCCACCGCAGTGACAAAGCCCTTTCGCAGGCGTCGTTTGCGCGTAACGCACTGGCCGAACTCAAGGTGTGCGCAGCACGAGGCTACGCATCGTTGCTGGAGAGCTCTGCCTGCGCCTGGGAAGACGTCTGGCGAGATGCGCGGGTGGCGGTAACGTCTGCGGAACCGCAGGATCAGCTCGCGCTGGATTATACCGTCTGGCATTTGACCGCCATGACGCCTGCCGACAATGAGCGCTGCAGTATCGCCGCGAAAGGATTGACCGGCGAAGGGTATAAAGGCCACGTCTTCTGGGATACCGAAATTTTCCTGCTGCCTTTCCATCTCTTTACGCGTCCGCAGGTCGCCCGCAGTCTGCTGCGTTATCGCTGGCTCAACCTGGCCGGAGCTCGTGAAAAAGCGCGTCGCAACGGCTGGCCTGGCGCACTTTTCCCCTGGGAGAGCGCCGCGAGCGGTCAGGAGGAAACGCCGGAATATGCAGCAATCAACATCCGCACGGGCACGCGCCAGAAAGTGGCCTCTGCGCTGGCAGAACATCACATTGTGGCGGACATTGCCTGGGCTGTCGTGGCCTACTGGCAGGCGACACATGATGACGCGTTTATGCGTAACGAAGGGCTGACGCTACTGATAGAGACGGCAACGTTCTGGATGGGGCGGGCGACGGAAGTCAATGATCGCCTGGAAATCCACGATGTGATCGGGCCGGATGAGTACACGGAGCACGTCAATAACAATGCCTACACCAACTATCTGGCCTGGCACAATGTCGCCTGTGCGCGCCAGTTTATGGCGATGTTCAATCGTGAAGATGCCGGCTTCATGGAGAATGCCAGCCGGTTTATGTCCCGTTTGTGGTTACCGCAAGCCAACGCAGAAGGGGTCCTTCCTCAGGATGACACCTTCATGGCGAAACCGGCAATCGATCTGAGCCGCTATAAGGCGAAAGCGGGTAAACAGACCATTCTGCTCGATTACTCCCGCGCGGAAGTGAACGAGATGCAGATTCTTAAACAGGCCGACGTGGTGATGCTCAACTACCTGCTGCCGGAACGGTTTACCCCACAGCAGTGTGCTGCCAACCTGGCGTACTACGAGCCGCGTACCATACACGACTCTTCGCTGAGCAAAGCGATTCATGGAATTGTTGCTGCCCGGTGTGGCGATACGGAAAGGGCCTACGCCTTCTGGCGCGAGGGTATCGCCATCGATCTGGGCGACGATCCGCACAGCTGCGATGACGGGATTCATGCTGCCGCCACCGGGGCTATCTGGTCCGGCGTTATTCAGGGATTTGCCGGCATGCAGATCGTCCAGGGGGAATTGCATCTTGCCCCGAAGTTGCCTGCCCACTGGCGAAAACTGGCTTTCCCGCTGCGATGGAGAAACGCGCGCATGCACTTCACGTTTGAAAATGATGTTTTAACGATTGAAACCACTGCACCGGTGACCTTAACGCTGTGGGGTAAAACCCTGTGCATAACGGATCGGCAGGTCTGTTCTTTCAGGGATTTTTTTACATCTACTTATGGGACCGCTACCACGGGAGCAAATCATGATGCCTGAGGCCGTTGTCTTTGATCTTGATGGTGTGATCACCGATACCGCGCATCTGCATTTTCTGGCCTGGCGTGCCGTGGCGCAGGAAATTGGCATCTCGTTCGACGTGGTGTTCAACGACGAGCTGAAAGGGATAAGCCGTATGGAATCGCTGCAGCGGATCCTGCGCCATGGCGGAAAAGAGGGGGAGTTTAACGACCAGCAGCGGCAGGCGCTCGCGGATAAAAAGAACGCGCGCTACGTCGGGTCTCTGGCGTCGTTGACGCAGGATTCTCTGCTTCCGGGCATCCGCGAGGTGCTGGCGGAAATTCGTGCGGCGAACGTCAAAATCGGGCTGGCCTCAGTGTCCCTTAACGCCCCCGGTATTTTGCAGGCGCTGGGCATTGAGAGGGCTTTTGATTTCTGCGCCGATGCCTCGCGCATTGCCCGCTCAAAACCGGACCCGGAGATCTTTCTTGCGGCCTGCGCCGGGCTGAACGTGCGCCCCGAGCAGGCTATTGGAATCGAAGATGCTGCAGCCGGCGTTGAGGCAATCAACGCGGCGGGAATGCTCTCGGTCGGGATTGGGCCTGGCCTGAACCATGCGGGATTACAACTTCATTCAACGCAGGAACTGACCTGGAAATGCCTGACGGATTTCTGGGCATGCCGAACGGTAATGATAAGGAATTAAAAATGGCTCAACTGTCTCTGAAACATATTCAGAAAATCTACGATAACCAGGTCCATGTGGTTAAGGATTTTAACCTCGAAATTGAGGACAAGGAGTTTATCGTCTTTGTGGGTCCCTCGGGGTGCGGTAAATCGACGACGCTTCGCATGATTGCCGGGCTGGAGGAGATCTCCGCCGGTGAGCTGGTGATTGACGGTGTCTGCATGAACGATGTGCCCGCCAAGTCCCGCGACATTGCGATGGTTTTCCAGAACTATGCGCTTTATCCGCACATGACGGTTTACGACAACATGGCGTTTGGCCTGAAGATGCAGAAAATTGCCCCCGCGGTCATTGAAGAGCGCGTGAACTGGGCGGCACAAATCCTGGGGTTGCGTGATTACCTCACGCGTAAACCTGGCGCATTGTCGGGTGGGCAACGTCAGCGCGTGGCGTTAGGACGGGCGATTGTGCGCGAAGCCGGCGTCTTTCTGATGGATGAACCGCTTTCTAACCTGGACGCCAAGCTGCGTGTGCAAATGCGTGCTGAAATCAGCAAGCTGCATCAGAAGCTCAACACCACAATGATTTACGTGACCCACGATCAGACGGAAGCGATGACGATGGCGACCCGGATTGTGATCCTCAAGGATGGCGTTATTCAGCAGGTGGGGGCACCTAAGCAGGTCTACAACGAACCGGCGAATATGTTTGTGGCGGGCTTCATCGGATCACCGGCAATGAATTTTATTCGGGGCGCGATAGACGATCGCTATTTCGTGACGGAAACGCTACGTCTGGAGATACCTGAAGACACGCTGGCGGCGGTGAATGCCGCCGGATATCAGCGTAAAGCCGTGGTCTTTGGGATCCGGCCGGAAGATATTCTGACGCTGCAAAGCCGTGGGGATGATATTGCGGCAAAAGTCAGCGTGGCCGAACTGACCGGGGCTGAGTTCATGCTCTATGCCACCGTGGGCGGGCATGAGCTGGTCGTTCGTGCAGGAGCGGTAAATGATTATGCGGCGGGGGATAATATCGGCATCCAGTTCGATATGAATAAATGCCATTTCTTCGACGCTGATACTGAAGTGGCTATTAGATAAGAAAGGCGTTCGCCGGAAATGCAAATTTCCGGTTTTTTTTGAGTTAATTATAAAGGGAACATTTAAATGAGTACTCTACTAAGAAGTGCTGCGCTCGTTCTGTGCGCAGGGGTTAGCTGCGCGCACGCAACGGAATCAGCAAAACACTGGGAATTTAATATCGGTGCCATGTATGAAATTGAAAACGTCGAAGGTCAGGGCGACGATAAAGATGGATTATATGAACCCTCTGTGTGGTTTAATGCCACATGGGATGCCTGGACCCTTTCGCTGGCAATGTATCAGGAAGGACCGGTTGATTACAGCAGCATGACCCGTGGGACCTATTTTGACCGCCCGGAATTTGAATTACGCTATCGCTTTATCGGCACCGATGATTTTACACTCGGGTTGACCGGCGGTTTCCGTAATTACGGTTATCACTTTAAAGATGAACACGGTGCCAAAGACGGTAGCGCAAATATGCAGCGTTACAAAATTCAGCCGGACTGGGATATTAAATTGTCCGACGAATGGCGTTTTGGTGGCTGGTTTGCCATGTATCAGTTTGCGAATGACCTGGAAAAAACCGGTTATGCCGACAGCCGTGTAGAAACGGAAACGGGTTTTACCTGGACCATTAATGAAACCTTCTCTGCAAAAGTGAACTATTATCTTGAGCGCGGTTTCAATATGGACAGTTCACGTAATAACGGCGAATTTTCAACGCAGGAAATTCGCGCGTATCTGCCTGTTTCATTAGGCCAGACGACGCTCACGCCATATACCCGTCTGGGGCTGGATCGCTGGTCGAACTGGGACTGGCAGGACGATCCCGATCGTGAAGGACACGATTTCAACCGACTGGGTTTACTGTACGCGTATGACTTCAACAATGGATTATCCATGACGCTGGAATACGCCTACGAATGGGAAAACCATGACGAAGGCGACAGCGACCGTTTCCACTACGCGGGTGTTGGCGTTAATTACGCGTTCTGACAGACCGGATGCCAGGGGCTTTCAGCCCCTGGTTTTAGCGAAGAGAGGGCGCTAACGTAAAATGGGTATCGACAAGCACTTTTTGTGGCGCAGGCTGACCGGCGATACGCCTGAAAAGAAGATTGCAGCTCTCTTCACCCAGCTTGCGGGTTGGGATATCAAAACCCCCGGGTGCTGGCGTTAAAATGAGGGAGAGCATCGGGTCACTGTATCCTGCAATCACCACCTGCTCGGGGATCCTCAGATCCAGAGTATCCGCCGCGCGATAAAGGCTGAGTAACTTCATGCTGTCGGTGGCAAATACCGCATCAGGTGGCGTGGCCGAGCAGAGCAATTCTGTGGCCGCGGCAAGCGCGCTTTCATGGGTATATCCGCCGTCGATGATCCACGCCGGGTTAATGGCGATGCCGTGCTTTTCAAGGCTGGATTTATAACCGGCAAGACGATCAATCGAAACATGATAATTGAGCGGCGCATGCAGACAGGCAATGTTACGTCGGCCATTTTTAATAAAGGTTTCTGTTAGCGTGGCGCTGTCGTGAAAATTATCCGTGTCGACCGAGTAAATATTCTGAAAATCACCTTCGACTTTCCCGATGACGACCACCGGTACGCCATAAGCATCCAGCGTTGTGAAAAAGGATTCATTTGCCGGTGAGCTCAGCATGATGATCCCTTTAATCATTTTTTGTTTTATTTTACTTTCGCATTTCAGCAGATCGTCTTCACTGCTTTTCGAGGTTTGCAAAATAACATCAAAACCTTCCTCTTCAGCTTTGGCTGTAATGGCATGCAGAACATCAGAGAAAAAAGGGTTGCCGGCGGTGGTTTTCGTCGAGCGTGTCGAAATAACCATAATGGCGTCGAAGCCAGAAGAGGTCAGGGCGCGGGCGAGTTTATTGGGTTGATAATTTAATTCGTCAATCGCCTTCAACACTTTTTCACGCGCTTCAGGAGAAATATTCGTTTGTTTATTCAGAACGCGGGAGACGGTTGATTTCGAAACGCCGGCAACCCGTGCGATATCATAGATGGTGGGTGACATACACCTTACTCACTCCTGACTAACAGCAATGTCGTTCATCTTACTGGAGAGAAAACGGCAATAGCAATAAATAAGAATTGATAATCAACGATCTGCCCCCATTTATTGTATTCTGAAGCAATGTATTTGAGGCTTCCGGGCAATGAAGGACGGCGATGAAGCGACTTAAGAACGAACTCAATTCACTGGTGAACCGTGGCGTTGACCGTCATCTGCGTCTGGCGGTGACGGGGCTGAGCCGCAGCGGCAAGACGGCGTTTATCACCGCGATGGTGAACCAGCTGCTTAACCTGCACAGTGGGGCGCGGCTGCCGCTGCTGAGCGCCGTGCGGGAAGAGCGCCTGCTGGGGGTTAAACGTGTGCCTCAGCGCGATTTTGGCATTCCCCGCTTTACCTATGATGAAGGGCTGGCTCAGCTTTATGGTGAACCGCCCACCTGGCCGACGCCGACGTGCGGGGTGAGTGAAATTCGCCTCGCGCTGCGTTTTCGCTCTAATGAATCCCTGATGCGCCACTTCAAGGACACCTCCACCCTGTATCTGGAAATTGTGGATTACCCCGGTGAGTGGTTGCTCGATTTACCTATGCTGGCACAGGACTATCTCAGCTGGTCACGGCAGATGACGGGGCTGTTGCAGGGCAACCGCGCCGAGTGGTCGACGAAATGGCGAAAACTGTGCGAAGGCCTGGATCCGCTGGCGCCTGCCGATGAAAACCGGCTGGCGGCGATTGCCGAGGCCTGGACGGAGTATCTGCATCAGTGTAAGCAGGAAGGGTTGCATTTCATCCAGCCGGGCCGTTTTGTGCTGCCGGGAGATTTGGCGGGCGCACCTGCGCTGCAGTTTTTCCCGTGGCCGGACGTGGATGGCATCGGGGAGTCAAAACTGGCCCAGGCGGACAAACACACTAACGCCGGAATGCTGCGCGAGCGTTACAATTACTACTGTGAAAAAGTGGTGAAAGGTTTTTATAAAAACCACTTTTTACGTTTTGATCGCCAGATTGTGCTGGTGGATTGCCTGCAACCGCTGAACAGCGGGCCGCAGGCCTTCAACGATATGCGCCTGGCGCTGACACAGTTAATGCAAAGTTTTCACTACGGGCAGCGCACGCTATTTCGCCGTCTCTTCTCACCCGTTATCGACAAGCTGCTGTTTGCGGCCACAAAAGCCGATCACGTGACGGTCGATCAGCATGCCAATATGGTGTCGCTGCTGCAGCAACTGGTGCAGGACGCCTGGCAGAATGCCGCGTTCGAAGGGATCAGCATGGATTGCCTCGGACTGGCTTCCGTACAGGCGACACAGAGTGGGTTGATTGACCTTAATGGCGAGAAAATACCGGCATTGCGCGGGAATCGTCTCAGCGATGGCGAACCGCTTACTGTCTATCCGGGCGAAGTGCCCGCCCGCCTTCCGGGGCCGGCCTTCTGGCAGAACCAGGGCTTCCAGTTTGAAGCCTTCCGCCCGCAGGTCATGACGGTCGATCAGCCGTTACCGCATATCCGTCTGGATGCGGCGCTGGAGTTTTTGATTGGAGATAAATTGCGATGACGGAACCGTTAAAACCGCGCATTGATTTTACCGGAACGCTTGAGCAAGAGCACCCGGAGGCGTTTAAAACTGCGCAGACGTTTAATGGCCCGCAGGCAGATAATTTTGCCCCGGCGCTGACCGAAGAGCTGCTTGTTGAAGAGGGGCCGGCTGAAGCGGTCGTGGAAGCCGCGCTACGCCCAAAACGCAGCCTGTGGCGAAAGATGGTGACTGCCGGGCTGGCGTTGTTTGGCGTCAGCGTGGTTGGGCAAGGCGTCCAGTGGGCAGTCAACGCCTGGCAAACCCAGGACTGGGTCGCGTTGGGCGGCTGCGCTGCCGGTGCTCTGATTGTGGGGGCGGGTGTCGGGTCTGTTGCGACCGAGTGGCGTCGCCTGTGGCGCCTGCGACAGCGCGCCCATGAGCGTGATGAAGCGCGGGATCTGCTCCACAGTCACGGAACCGGCAAAGGCCGCGCGTTTTGTGAAAAGCTGGCCAGTCAGGCGGGTATTGACCAGTCACACCCGGCGCTTCAGCGCTGGTATGCCGCTATCCATGAAACCCAGAACGATCGTGAAGTGGTGACGCTGTATTCCCACATGGTGCAGCCGGTGCTGGATGCCCAGGCGCGGCGCGAAATCAGCCGCTCTGCTGCGGAATCAACCCTGATGATTGCCGTCAGCCCGCTGGCGCTGGTGGATATGGCGTTTATCGCCTGGCGTAACCTGCGTCTGATTAACCGGATTGCTGCTTTATACGGTATTGAGCTGGGGTACTACAGCCGCCTTCGCTTGTTCCGTCTGGTATTGCTCAACATCGCCTTTACAGGAGCAAGCGAGCTGGTGCGGGAAGTGGGGATGGACTGGATGTCGCAGGATCTGGCGGCGCGTCTCTCTGCCCGTGCCGCGCAGGGTATTGGTGCCGGTTTGTTGACCGCCCGTCTGGGCATCAAAGCGATGGAAGTGTGCCGTCCACTGCCGTGGATTGATGGCGATAAGCCGCGATTGGGGGATTTCCGACGTGAGTTAATCGGTCAGCTCAAAGAGACGCTCAATAAAAAACCGGTTCAGTAGCCGGTTTGGTCATTAATCGTGCTGGCTGTCAATATTTGTTGACAGCCATCTTCCCGATCACCGTGTTCTGACATATCATTTTAATGTTATTGGCTTAAAACGGTGAATTTCCCATGCGTCTTGAAGTCTTCTGTGAAGACCGTCTCGGTCTGACCCGCGAATTACTCGATCTTCTTGTTTTACGTAGCATTGATTTACGTGGCATTGAGATCGATCCTGTCGGGCGAATTTACCTCAATTTTGCCGAAATTGAATTTAATACGTTCAGTAGCCTGATGGCAGAAATACGCCGTATCGCTGGCGTTACGGATGTACGCACCATCCCCTGGATGCCGTCGGAGCGTGAGCATCTGGCATTGAGCGCATTGCTTGAAGCCATGCCAGAGCCTTTCCTCTCCCTGGATTTAAAAAGTAAGGTTGAGCGTGTTAACCATGCCAGCTGCCAGCTGTTCGCGCAGAGTCAGGAAAAACTCAGCAACCACAACGCAGCACAGTTGATTCCCGGCTTTAACTTCCAGCGCTGGCTGGACAGCAACCCGCAGAACACCCACAGCGAGCATGTGGTTATCCACGGACAGAATTTCTTAATGGAGATAACGCCGGTCTATCTGAAAGGCGAGGCCGACACGCGCGTTCTGACCGGCGCCGTGATCATGCTGCGTTCTACCGTGCGCATGGGCCGTCAGCTGCAAAATATCTCCAGCCAGGATGTGGGGGCATTCAGCCAGATTATTGCCGTCAGCCCGAAAATGCGGCATGTGGTGGATCAGGCGCGCAAACTCGCGAGTCTGACCGCGCCACTGCTGATTACCGGCGATACCGGTACCGGGAAGGACCTGCTGGCGCATGCTGTGCATCTGGCCAGCCCGCGAGCGGCAAAACCGTATCTGGCCCTGAACTGCGCCTCGATTCCGGAAGATGCCGTCGAAAGCGAATTATTTGGTCACGCGCCGGAAGGTAAAAAAGGGTTCTTCGAGCAGGCTAACGGCGGTTCCGTGCTGCTGGACGAGATTGGTGAAATGTCGCCACGCATGCAGGCCAAGCTGCTGCGCTTCCTCAATGATGGCACGTTCCGCCGTGTAGGCGAGGATCACGAAGTTCATGTGGATGTGCGTGTGATTTGTGCGACGCAGAAAAACCTGGTCGAACTGGTGCAAAAAGGGGTATTCCGCGAGGATCTCTACTACCGCCTGAATGTCCTGACCCTGAATATCCCACCGCTGCGCGATTGCCCGCAGGATATCATGCCGCTGACCGAACTCTTTGTGGCGCGCTTTGCCGACGAGCAGGGGGTACCGCGTCCGAAGCTTTCAGCCGATCTCGGCACGGTGCTCATGCGCTACGGCTGGCCGGGCAACATTCGCCAGCTCAAGAACGCCGTTTACCGCGCGCTGACGCAGCTGGAAGGTTATGAACTGCGTCCGCAGGATATTCTGTTACCGGATTACGATGCCGGGACGGTGTCAGTAGGTGAAGAGGCGATGGAAGGTTCGCTGGATGACATTACCAGCCGTTTTGAGCGCTCCGTGCTGACGCAACTATACCGTAGCTATCCAAGCACCCGTAAGCTGGCAAAACGCCTTGGCGTTTCACACACGGCGATTGCCAATAAGTTGCGAGAGTATGGTTTGAATCAGAAGAAGGGTGACGAATAACGGTAAAAAGCCTCTGTAAAGAGGCTTTTTTTTACTTATTCTTTTGCGATAGGGGTGCTATTAATGTCGACCTTTGTCTCTCCCTGAATCGATGCAATTCGGTTCTCCACGTCTTTCACCTGTTGCGGGTTATGGAGCAGGGTATAGGTCAGATCAAACTGTGTGCTGGCTCCCGGTTGCAATTGCTTAACGCGTTTTTGTTCGCGCTCAATGGTGACCGGGTAAGCGTAGCTGGTACCCGGCTCAATACCGGTGACATAACCTTGCTTCAGGGTGTCGGTGTTTTTCCATAAGGTCAGCACCGGCAACTGGCGGGTATCAAACTGAATGGACGCCCCTTTATCACCGGCTTTATTCACCACGGCCGCGAGGGTTTCGTGGTTGTTATCCGCAAGCGGTTTGAGGTTAAACACCATCTCATCAAAGCCTTTCGTTGGCCCGGCATAGGTCTGCCAGTCGTTGACACCGGCTTTCGCGTAGTCATTGAATGGACTGACGCTCGCGACCGGGGCAAGGAAGCGCGCGCCTTCTTCGAGGATCGGGGTACCAAAGTTGCTGTGGTAGATGATTTGATAATCATGCGGGTAATCGGCATGGTTTGTCAGGACATCGTGCAAACTGAACTGGTTGGTTCCTGGGACGTAGCGCAGTTCGGTCATGGTCTGCAAATCTGCTTTTTTGAACGTGCTCTCTTTAATCAAACCGCGAATTCGAATTTCATGGGGGGCGGCGTCAGCTACCTCCACTTCAACCTGCGATACAGGCGTGTTGCCCGCCTTGCCGTGAAGCGTATAGATTTGGCCGTCAGCCGTGACCGGGTGGCCCGTCCACTCATAGCCACAGCGCACCATCATCTCGTTGAAACCTTCCAGCCAGCCAAGCCCGTTGCGACTTTCCAGATTAATATATGCCGGGTTCACGACCTCTTTTACCGGGGAATCCCAGCCCATTCTGGTGCCGAAGCCTTCCACATGGAGCAGGTTCATGCCGCGAGAGGGGCTTAAGGTAATGGTCAGGCCACTTTTACTGCTGATAACAAGGATTTTGCTGCCTTCCTGTTTCCCGCCGTGCAACACTTTTTGTTCAATGCTGAACGCCTGCTCTTTTACCTTCAGCTCATCGCTCGTTATTTTCCAGTTTCCTTTCTCCACGCCGCTTTCAGCGCTTGTCAGCACCCAGGTTTTCGCCGCAGCATGACCCGAAATCAAAGCCGCAAGGAGCGTAATAGCCAGTTTAATTTTCATATCCTTTCCTTTTTGCTGAAACGATTATTTGCTTTCGTCAGCAAATCTAATGTTTTGACCTGAAGGGAAATGTGATGTGCTTCACTGGGGAAGAAAATATGAATATTTAAGGTCTAATATGAGAATAAGATCGCAATTAAGTTAACTTCAATACAATTAATTGCACAGTAAATGTGAACGGTGAAGGTTTTAGCTTTAACGATTCAGCTTAAAGGGAATAAAAAACCCCGCCAGTGCGAGGTTTGTCATGTGTCGTCTTCCAGAGCCTGCAAAGAGAAATAAACCCTGTTATTTCATTAGATTGCTAAGCTATATAGAATGCTAAGCATTCATTATGCTTTCAACACGTCCAGCGCGGCAGTGTAATCCGGCTCGGTGGTGATTTCGTTAACCAGTTCGCTGAAGACGACGTTGTCATTTTCATCGATAACCAGTACAGCGCGCGCTGCCAGGCCTTTCAGTGGGCCTTCCGCGATGCTCACGCCGTAGTTTTCCAGGAAATCCGGGCTGCGCAGGGTGGAGAGGGTAATGACGTTGCTCAGACCTTCAGCACCGCAGAAACGGGACTGGGCGAACGGCAGGTCGGCAGAAATACACAGCACAACGGTGTTATCCATTTCCGTCGCCAGCTGGTTGAATTTGCGCACGGATGCAGCACAGACGCCGGTGTCGATGCTTGGGAAAATGTTCAGGACTTTGCGTTTGCCAGCAAACTGAGACAGTGTGACGTCAGACAGATCTTTAGCCACCAGAGTAAAAGCCTGTGCTTTGCTGCCAGCCTGTGGAATGGAACCTGCAACAGTAACCGGGTTGCCCTGGAAATGAACGAGTTGTGACATAGATATCTTCCTGTTTACATATAGTTAACGTCGGGGCTAGTGTATGCCATCAGCGGATAACACGGCAAACCAATTTTTTCGCCTTTCCGGGCCGCAAGGAGTCAGTGATGAGAAGCGTTAAGGTCTATGAAGAAGCCTGGCCATTGCATACCCCGTTTGTGATCTCCCGCGGCAGTCGAAGCGAAGCCAGTGTGGTCGTGGTGGAGATAGAAGAGGACGGCATTAAGGGCGTCGGCGAATGCACGCCGTACCCGCGCTATGGCGAAAGTCTGGCGTCGGTGATGGCACTTATCATGACGCTCGTTCCCGATCTGGAAAAAGGGCTCACCCGCGAGGCGCTACAGCAGCGTATACCCGCCGGCGCGGCGCGTAATGCGATTGACTGCGCACTCTGGAGCCTGGAGGCTGCCAAACAGCAAACCTCGCTGACGACGCTGCTAGGCGTCACGTTGCCGACATCGGTTGTCACGGCGCAAACGGTGGTGATTGGCGAGCCTGAACACATGGCCGCCAGCGCAAAAGCACTCTTTGATGCGGGGGCGACGCTGTTAAAGGTGAAGCTTGACGATCGTCTGATCAGCGAGCGTATGGTCGCTATCCGCTCGGCAGTCCCGACAGCCACGTTAATTGTGGATGCGAATGAGTCATGGCATCCCGAAGGCCTTGCCGCACGATGTCAGCTGCTGGCCGACCTGGGCGTAGCCATGCTGGAACAGCCTCTGCCGGCACAGGATGATGCGGCGCTGAAGAATTTTATCCACCCGCTGCCTATCTGCGCGGATGAAAGCTGCCATACGCGCGATAGCCTGGTTGAACTGCAGGGTCGTTACGAGATGGTCAATATCAAGCTCGACAAGACCGGCGGGCTGACAGAGGCGCTGGCGCTGGCAGAACAGGCGCAGGCTCAGGGGTTTTCAATCATGCTGGGATGTATGCTGTGTACATCCCGGGCGATCAACGCGGCGCTGCCGCTGGTAAATCATGTCAGTTTTGCCGATCTTGATGGCCCGACATGGCTGGCGGTTGACGTTTCACCGGCACTGACGTTTACCAGCGGCGTCCTTCATTTTTGAGGTTGCCAGCGCAGAAGCTCCACCATGGCTTTTAAATATTTTTCGCTAGCTTCATCTGACGATATCGGCGGGAATTCCGCGGTGATGCAAGGTAATCCCAGGTCGGCACACCAGCTGCCGAATGAGCCAGGGGTTTCATAGCCCACGCTGGAGACAAGCGGCAGGGCGAAAGCATTCGCCAGCCATTCGCCCAGCTCGGTGTGCCGCGGATCTTCGATGCAGGCCAGCGGATCGTGAAAGGTGACAACCCAGGCCGGGTGGATCTTATGGATTAACTGGCACAGCGCCTGTGTTTCCGGCTCCGAGCCCGGCGTGTCGCCGGTCAGTAAGACAACGTCACGCTCTTCGGCGGAGCTGTTCCAGCGATAAACCGTTTCACCGGCGCGCCAGTTTGCTGCAGGGAAATTACGGTTTAAATCGATTCCCCGCGCATTGGCGCGTAATCCAAGCTGACACCCATCCGGGTTGACGGCCAGAATCACGTGATGACGTCGTAAGCTGGGCGTCAACGTGCGCAGCGCGCACGAGAGCGTGACGACAGACGAGTTCTCGTCGCCGTGCGTGCCGGCAATGATTAAGCCGCTGTTGCGATCGGCATCGGGGGCCGGAAACCAAATCAGCGATGCGCCTAAAAATGAACGGCCATACTGCTCTGCACCTGGCGGGAAGGCGCCGCGTTCCGCTCTGGGTCGGGTGATTGCCATAGGAAATCCTGATAAAGAAGTCTCTACTGGCAGTGTTGTGCAAAACTCGCGGTTAATCAAATAGTTTCCGTATGGCGGGAAAATTGCCGGATATCAACTTTCCGGAGGAAGGTATTTGCAATTCTCATTGTCGAAACAAATAATTACGCATCTGCTTATTACCTGAATTCATAAAAGGGGATCTTATGAAGCATCCTGTTTCGCGTCTCTGTGCTGCACTGTTGCTGTGCGGACTCTCTACACTCTCGTACGCCGCTGATGTGCCACAGGGCACGGTACTGGCGCAAAAACAGGAGCTGGTCAGACACATTAAAGATGAGCCGGCTTCCCTTGATCCGGCAAAAGCCGTGGGATTACCCGAGATACAGGTCATTCGCGACCTTTTTGAAGGGCTGGTTAATCAGAATGAGAAAGGTGAACTGACCCCAGGCGTGGCGACGCGCTGGCAGAGTAATGATAACCGTATCTGGACCTTCTCCTTACGTGATAACGCGAAATGGTCTGACGGTTCTCCAGTTACCGCTCAGGATTTTGTCTACAGCTGGCAGCGTCTGGTTGATCCGAAAACCACGTCTCCGTTTGCCTGGTTTGCGGCGCTGGCGGGTATCCATAACGCACAGGCGATAATTGATGGTAAAGCCGCGCCAGATACGCTGGGCGTGACGGCCGTAGATGCAAAAACCTTACGTGTGCAGCTGGATAAACCGCTGCCGTGGTTTAGCAATCTGACGGCAAACTTTGCCTTCTATCCGGTGCAAAAGGCCAATGTGGAGAGCGGCAAAGAGTGGACGCGTCCGGGGGCTCTGGTCGGAAATGGCGCCTACGTTCTGAAAGATCGCGTGGTGAATGAAAAACTGGTTGTGGTGCCGAATACACACTACTGGGATAACGCCAAAACCGTCCTGCAAAAAGTGACGTTCATACCGATTAACCAGGAATCCTCGGCCACTAAACGCTATCTGGCGGATGATATTGATATCACCGAATCGTTCCCGAAAAACATGTATCAGAAGCTGCTCAAGGACATTCCGGGACAGGTGTATACACCGCCTCAGCTGGGCACCTATTACTATGCGTTTAATACGCAAAAAGGACCCACGGCCGATGCCCGTGTACGCCTCGCCCTGAGCATGACCATCGATCGCCGCATCATGGCGGACAAAGTGTTAGGAACCGGTGAGAAGCCCGCCTGGCATTTCACGCCAGACGTGACGGCAGGGTTTACGCCAGAAACCTCGCCGTTTGAGCAAATGTCACAGCAGGAACTTAATGCCCAGGCGAAAACGCTGCTTCAGGCCGCGGGCTATGGCCCTCAGCGCCCGCTGAAGCTGAACCTGTTGTACAACACGTCAGAAAACCATCAGAAAATCGCGATTGCGGTGGCCTCGATGTGGAAGAAAAACCTCGGCGTTGACGTCAAACTGCAGAACCAGGAGTGGAAAACCTACATCGATAGCCGTAATACCGGTAATTTCGATGTGATCCGCGCGTCATGGGTCGGGGATTACAATGAGCCATCGACCTTCCTGTCGTTATTGACCTCAACCCACAGCGGCAATATTTCGCGTTTCAACGATCCGGCGTACGATAAAATTATCCATCAGGCGACGCTCGAAAACACGGCGAAAGCCCGTAACGCAGACTACAACATGGCG
Source organism: Enterobacter ludwigii (assembly GCF_001750725.1). Lineage (NCBI taxonomy): Bacteria > Pseudomonadati > Pseudomonadota > Gammaproteobacteria > Enterobacterales > Enterobacteriaceae > Enterobacter > Enterobacter ludwigii. Next base: position 1,725,147 of record NZ_CP017279.1, on the reverse strand, counting down.
GAGAAAATCCTCACGGAAAAAGCGCCAATCGCACCTATTTACCAGTACACCAACGGCCGCCTGATCAAACCATGGGTGAAAGGTTACCCCATTAATAACCCGGAAGACGTGGCTTATAGCCGGACGATGTATATTGAGAAACACTGACGAGCCGGGAACCGCCGGTCTTCGTTGTGAACGTTAAATTAAGAGCTGGCGCATTTGCGCCAGTTTTTCTTTATTGAACGAGGGATGTTTGTTCCGTGAGTCAAAGGGGAGGTAAATGATGACGGATGAAAAGAAAGAGAAAGCGTCTTTCCCGGCAGGGTTAGGGATTATGGATAAAATCTGGGAATGGCAATGGATTATCCGCTTCATCTATATTGTCCTTTTCGCCGATCTGGCGCTGCTGGTATACAGCGGGCAAGGAATGTTGACCTGGCCTGTTCAGACACTTAACTGGACCGAACATCTGGGATTTTTCTGCGTGGCGCTCGCCGGCTTAGGTTTAATTGCCACCACCCTGATGCCTTTTATAGCCAATATCGTCAGGCTATTACTCAATGAGTTCATCTACAGCGGAATCTTCCCGGATTTCTTGCGCGCGCAGAGTGATTATCAGAAGAGGTCGGGTGAAGTTCCTTCAGGCGAAGTACTTGATTTAGCGTTGAAGGAAAACAACCAGTTCCTGCTGAATTATTATGAAAAACATAATGCAAACTGGCGCACGAAATTTCATGAACGATTTAAAGTCGGGGATTTACTCTTTGGGATCCTCTTTTTCATGATGCTTGATGACCATCCGCAGTGGTTTAGCGACGCGCAGCATTCGCTGGTCATCGATCTGTTCAGCCACGGCGGTGAAAGCGGAACCGTTCTCTTTTATACCGTACTTATACTCATCTTTAGTACGCTGATGAGTCTCTGGTTTGGTAAATGGGACTGGGGGAACATCTACTATCCGCCACTGTATCGTGAAAAAGAGGAAGCCCGCAGAAAAGCGCGTGAGCGGGAAGCGCAGTGGGAGCGGCAGGATCGCTAAATCGCCGGGGGACACATTATTCCCAGCGGATTTCTCCCGCCAGGCGCTACTGGCGGGAGCAGGGCAACGTTATTCTAACAATGCACTGAATTTCGCCAGCCATTGCGGATGCGCAGGCCAGGCGGGGGCAGTGACCAGATTACCGTCTACGTGCGCCTGATCGATACCAATATTGGCATAGTGCCCGCCGCCGAGGCGGACTTCAGGCGCACAGGCGGGATAGGCGCTACAGGTTCGTCCTTTTAATATGCCGGCAGCAGCGAGCAGTTGCGGTCCGTGGCAAACCGCAGCAATCGGTTTGCGCGCGGCGTCGAAGGCCTGCACCAGTTTCAGCACGTCATCATTTAGCCGGAGATATTCAGGGGCTCGTCCGCCCGGGATTAGCAGCGCGTCATAATCCTGCACTTTTACGGCGGAAAAATCGGCATTGAGGATAAAACGGTGGCCCGGCTTTTCACTGTAGGTCTGGGCGCCGTCGAAATCATGGATCGCCGTCATGATGTAGTCGCCACGGGATTTGTCCGGGCAGACGGCGTCCACCTGATGGCCAATCATCTGTAAAGCCTGAAAGGGCACCATTGTTTCATAATCTTCGGCGTAATCGCCGACCAACATCAGGATTTTCTTGCTCATCATTTCTCACCTTTAGGTTTAACGATGTTTAAGATATAGCCTGGCACAGCTGAATTGCCGGAAATAAAAAAAGCCCGTCAGAGAACGGGCGAAATAAGCAAATGATTTAATGATTCGTTATCAACTTGTTGGAGGATAACGTTGCGTATTTTACGCACCTCTTACCGGTGCTGATACCTGACAAATTCGGTAGGTGAAACAAGGAATTAAACATGCGTCATAGCGCATCGAAGGTGGGGTAGATACTGTTCTCAAGGTATTCCACCAGAAACCAGATCTCACCGCTGAAAATAAACCAGAAGCCAAATATAATAACGAATAAAATAATTATGGTGAGTATTATTTCTGTTTTTCCCATTGCACATCTACCCACCTGTGGTCCATTTATTCGAGAGGGGCATTGTAACGGGGCTTACGAAGATACACCAGTTTCATGCCGCCAGGACTTTATTGCGCCCATCACTTTTGGCGCGATAAAGCGCATCGTCCACACGTTTAAACAGCTCATCCATACTCTCGCCCGGATTATGTCGCGCCACGCCAATGCTGACGGTGAAGCGAGGTAAACCCGGGATCGTGATGCGGGCGACCGCATCGCGCACAGTTTCGGCGATTTGCAGGGCGGTGTCGAGCGGGGTGCGCGGCAGCAGGATGACGAACTCCTCACCGCCCCAGCGGAAGACCAGGTCCTCTTTGCGGCTACAGGCTTCCAGCGTGCGCGAGAGTGAGATCAGCACCTCATCACCTTTCAGGTGGCCGAAGAGGTCGTTGATATTTTTGAAGTGATCGGTATCCACCAGCAGCAGGCTAAATTGCTGCTGCGCGGGAAGATGATAGGTGTTGGCCTGGTCGGTGATGATATAGAACTGACGCCGGTTGAGCAGGCCCGTCATGGAATCACGCAGTGCCGCGTGTTCCAGCTCCTGCTCCAGCCTTTTTTGCTCGGTGATATCGTGGATAATGCACAACATCAATTTGTCACCGTAAATTTCAATCGGCCCGGCATAGGTCTGAACATGGCGGGTGGAGCCATCGGCCAGACGGTGGATAAAGTTGAGGGGCTTATGGCCGCCCGGCAACGCGGCAATCTCCGTCATCACGGGGATCACATCCCGCCCCAGAGTATTGATTTCCCAGGTATGTTTTCTGCACATTTCATCATGCGCATAACCGTAAAAAGTCAGCGCCGCCAGATTGGCATCCACAATCTGGCCATCCCGGGACGGATCGATAAGCAGCATTGGCGCGCTGTTGGTCAGGAAAAAGCGCGCGTAAAATCCCTGTTTTTTGCGCTGGTAGGTCGCGGAGCGGCTGGCCTTAAGCCCGGAGAGAACCTGCTGCGTCAGCCCTTCAAAAACAATAACATTCCCCTGGGGCACGAAATGGGCAAGCGAGAGACGGCAGCTCAGCGCGGTTTCATGTCCATCGCGGGAGATGGTCCAGATTTCGACGATCTCCTGCTCACTCTTCAGTTCAGGCACATACATCGACAGCACGTGATGCGCATTGGCGGAATAGGTACCTTTGCGTAGGTCATCCAGGGTTTTATCGCCCATGATCTGAGCGGCGGCCACATTTGCAAAAATGATCTGTTCTGAAGCAGGTGAAATGAGCCACACGGGGGTTTTAATTAAATTCAGCGCATCAAAACAATTTTGCGACATAGCGTATTCCTGTACATCGGCACAATGTGCCTGAGGATCATGACAGAATTAACGGGAGTGGACTCCTTTGAAACATACTCTACTTAACCCGGTCAGGCATGATTTTTTTGTGAAATATATGCGGGTTCCGCGTGAATTTTACCAATGGGTATAATTTGTTTGTCTGAGTTTTTTTGCAGCAGCAGCCAGGGAACCTGTTCGGCAGGTAATGGACGGGAGAAAAGAAACCCCTGCAGGTAATCACAGCCGAGGTCCGTCAGCACCACCTGTTGTTCTTGCGTCTCGATCCCTTCCGCAACCACATTCATTTCCATGGTCCTGGCGATATTAATAATGGTTTCCACCAGCTTGCGGCTTTTTTCATTTACCAGCATCGAGTGCACAAAGCTCTTGTCGATTTTTAGCTCTTTAGCGGGCAGAACGCTCAACATCAACAGGTTGGAATAGCCGGTGCCAAAATCATCAATCGAGACGGTAATCCCGGCTTGATTGAACGCATTGAGTAATTCAATACTGCGGTCGAGATTTTTCAGTGCGGTACTTTCTGTCACCTCAAGGATAAGCCGGGAGGGCGACAGATTATATTTATGCAACATCGACGAAATGATGTGGAAGATATCCGGCTGTTCGAACTGGACGGGGGAGAGGTTAAAGGACAATGTCCACTGGCTGAAACCTTGTTCTGTCCAGAAATGAAGCTGACGGCATGCCGCTTCAATCGCCCAGTTCCCCACCGGGATGATCAGCCCCGTTTGTTCCAGCGACGGTAAAAACAGATTAGGCAGCAACACCCCTTGCTCAGGGTGCCGCCAGCGCAGAAGGGCTTCAAAACCGTGAATAGTGGTGTCTTTTGCATGCCAGGTCGGCTGATACCACAGTTCAAACTGATCGCGTTCCAGCGCCTGAGTTAACTCCTGCAGGAAGCCGGGGTTGGCCGGAATGGCCGTTGACATCTCGTTCCGGTAGACGGCCCAGCCGTTTCGTCCATCCTCTTTGACGCGATTCAGGGCCGCATCGGCTTTTAGCTTCAGCTCATGCAGCGTCTCGCCATCCTGCGGGTAGAGGCTGACCCCCGCGCTGATTGTTGTGCTCAGCGTGTGCCCACAAAGTGAAAACGGGCGGCGCATATCCTCCAGCAATGTCGTGAGCAGCGCGTTGAGTTTATCGTCGTCACACTCGGGAACCAGCAGGATAAAGGCGTCGCCGCCAAGCCTGGCGAGGGTCATCTCGCGGGTAAGGCGGGCGGTAATGCGCTGCGCGAGAGAGATTAACAACTCATCCCCGGTGTTGTGGCCCCAGGTATCGTTGATGCGTTTGAAATGATCGACGTTGAGGAAAATCACGGCGAATGGCTTCTTGCTGAGCAATGCGCTGCGCAGGCAATCCTGCATCCGAATGTCCATCTGGTGGCGATTAGCGAGACCGGTGAGCGCATCAAACCGCGCCTGCAGTTCAAGCTGACGATTAAGCTGGCGTAGGTTATCGGTCAGTCGGTTCGTCCGCCGGTGCGAGTCGATGAGCGAAATCATTAACATACCGCCGAGCAGGCACAGTGTGGTGACAGAAACCCAGACCGATAACCCCAACTCGCTGATACCGCCGGGCAGGGTATGCGTCATTTCCTGAAAATGGGCGGCACGCATGCCGGTGTAGTGCATCGCGCAGATGGCGACACCCAGCACGCAGGCCGCGAGAATACGATTGATAAACACCCCTTTGCGCATATCCCGCAGGCGAAATGCCAGCCACAGCGCAGCGCCGGAGGCCATAACGGCAATCAACACGGACACGGCAACAATGCGTCGATCCCAGAGAATATGGCTGTCCAGCATCAGTGCGGCCATACCGATAAAGTGCATACAGACCACGCCAGCACTCAGGAGCACCGTGGCAACGATCAATCGAAAAGGGGAAAGGGTTTTACCCGTTACGGCAATATTGATGGCGACCGTGGATGCAACCACCGCCACGCCCAGTGAGGCGAGGGTTAACCAGAGGTTATAGCTCATTATCATCGGCATTTGCATCGACAGCATGCCGATGAAGTGCATTGACCAGATCCCGATCCCAAGCGTGACGCCTCCGGCGATACGCCAGAACATCGCCGTTTTACGGCTGGAAAGCGGGATTTTTCCGGCGCTGTCCAGGGCCACAAATGAGGCGATAAAGGCCACCAGATACGAGAGGGCTATTAACACAGGGTCCCACGATATATTGAGCATTATGCAATCCCACGCCAAAGAGGGTTACCGATTTCGCCTGCCGGGCACGTCTTTAACTGGCAACGTACATGCGCATTCAAATAATATGAGTTAGGTATCGTGCAAAACGACCGGTCATATTAAAACGTTAAGGCTGGCGGTGAATATAAAATATATTCTTTCCGGCACCTATTAAGCATTGCTAAACAAAGGCGAATAATTGCAGCAAAGCTCCTTAAATATGAGCGCGGCCATATTGTCTCATCGCAGGCGATGGTATCGCTTAAAGTGGCAGGAAACCAGTATCACAGGATGCTGCATATAACATTTTCACTAATACCCTGTTTTTATCTGACTTAAGTTAAATCTCAGGTGGCTAACGGCGAAAGGTGAAACCAGCGTTGTTCATCAGGACAAACAACAACACGAATGCTATAAATCTTAATGCCGACCTAAATATAAAATCGTGGATATAATCATGCTAAGAAATATTAGTGTCAGAACCTTCATTGCCGGGTTCCTTTTATGTCTTTTCCTGGTTGATGCAGGTGTCGTTGTTCTATTTTCCAGCAAATCCTCTCTCTTTATTTCACTCAATATCATTAATTTCGTTGCGCTATTTTTGCTCTGGGGCTACATGACAAAGTATCTTGTGACGCCGATCAATACGGTGAAAAAAAGTATTGAAGAAGTGACTGCAGGCAATCTTGGCGTGACTATCCCTGAATTTGGCAATAACTGTGCAGGGCGTTTAATCCCCGGGATTAACAGCCTCTCCAGCAACATCGCGACCCTGGTACGCGAGATCAGGGCCTCGTCGCAAACCGCCATGACCTTGTCCGATGAACTCTCCGCGCGTAGCGCGCAGCTTTCGGTGAAAACAGAGCAGCAGTCTGCATCGCTGGTGCAAACGGCTGCCAGCATGGAGCAGATGGCAGCAAGTACCCGAAATAATGCCGATAACACCCGACTGGCCAGCGAGCAGGCAAACAGGGCGACATTGCAGGCGCGTAAAGGTGGCGAGTTGATGGGGCAGGTGGCCACCAATATGCAATCCATTACCGAATGTGCACAGCAAATGACGGAGATTATCTCAATGATCGACGGCATTGCCTTCCAGACGAATATCCTGGCGCTAAACGCGGCCGTTGAGGCGGCCAGAGCCGGTGACCACGGAAAAGGGTTTTCGGTGGTGGCAGAAGAGGTGCGAAACCTGGCCCACCGCAGCGCGGATGCCGCCAAAAACATCAAAACGCTGATTGAAGTGACCAGCAATAACGTTACTCAGGGCGTGACCGTTGTGTCCGAAGCTGAAAAGAATATGCAAGAAATTGTGACCGGCTCCGGCAATGTCAGCCAGTTGATGGATGACATTTTCACCTCGACGTCAGAGCAGGAGAAAGGCATTTCCCAGATTACGCTGGCCTTGTCTGAGCTGGAACGGGTCACGCAAAGTAACGTTACGATGGCAGAAGAACTCAACGGATCCTCTGATGTACTGCGTAATCAGGTAAGTGAACTGCAGGCGCGGACGCGTAACTTCCGGCTCGAAAAGGGGGATCAGGCTGAATCCACGCCTTCTCATGCTGGCCCGCTGTCATTCCAATCGCGTCCCGGTCACTCCCTCTGATGCACGAAAAGAGCCTGGTCAACCGGGCTCTTTTATCCGGACTTCTCGCCACTGAATTACCCTCCCGTGCGGTCTGAAAAGGCGCCTGGCGGAATACGGTTATTTCCTGAGCGAATTCAGCGCGATGCGAAACATAGTTGTTGCTTAACCCCTGATGAAAGCTAGACTGACAACGAAAGAGCTGAAAAGGGGGAGGCGCGGTGGAGAGTATAAAAGGATCAGAACTAAACGTTCCTGATGCAGTTTTTGCCTGGGTGCTGGATGGTCGTGGCGGTGCCCGACCGCTGGAAGACAACGATGTTATTGATAATGAGCATCCCTGCTGGCTACACCTTAACTATACCCATCCGGACAGTGCCGACTGGCTGGCCACGACGCCGCTCCTGCCGAACAACGTGCGTGATGCGCTGGCGGGTGAAAGCCTGCGGCCACGTGTGAGCAGAATGGGGGACGGCACGCTCATCACTTTGCGTTGCATTAACGGCAGCACCGATGAACGTCCTGACCAGCTGGTCGCGATGCGTGTTTATATGGACGATGGTCTGATTGTCTCCACCCGTCAGCGTAAAGTTCTGGCGCTGGATGATATCGTGAACGATCTGAAAGAGGGCACCGGACCGACCGATTGCGGAAGCTGGCTGGTGGACGTCTGCGACGCGCTGACTGACCATGCGAGTGAGTTTATCGAAGAGCTGCACGATAAAATCATCGACCTCGAAGATAACCTGCTCGATCAGCAGATCCCGCCGCGCGGTTTTCTGGCGCTCCTGCGTAAGCAGTTAATTGTTATGCGCCGCTATATGACGCCACAGCGGGACGTATACGCGCGTCTGTCCAGCGAAAGGCTCAACTGGATGAATGACGATCAGCGACGCCGAATGCAGGATATTGCCGACAGGCTGGGGCGCGGACTTGATGAAATCGATTCCTGTATTGCCCGCACGGGCGTCATGGCGGATGAGATCGCGCAGGTGATGCAGGAGTCGCTGGCAAGAAGAACCTATACGATGTCGCTGATGGCAATGGTCTTTCTGCCGAGCACATTCCTGACGGGATTGTTTGGCGTGAACCTGGGCGGAATTCCCGGCGGCGCGGCCCATTATGGCTTTACCGCATTTTGCGTCATGTTAGTTGTTTTGATCGGTGGTGTTGCATGGTGGTTGCATCGTAGTAAATGGCTGTAAATTTACGCTTTTTTCAGCTTTTACGGAGATCAAAACGCTCTTTTAATTGAGCGAAGTCAATAAACAATGACCGCGTAAGGTGCAATATTACTCCCGCAGGTGAATGCAACGTCAAGCGATGGGCGTTGCGCTCCATATTGTCTTACTTCCTTTTTTGAATTACTGCATAGCACAATTGATTCGTACGACGCCGACTTAACTAGTCGGCTTTTTTTTGCCTCCTGTTCCCCAGCGTCTACCCTAAAAAGGACGTCAGTAAAACCTGGAGGGAATGATGAGCATCTTACTCGCTCTGCAACTGCAGTATTCACGTCAGTCCGATCCGATCCCCACCGATCCGACACCGATGCCCGATCCTGTTCCGCGTCCGCAACCGATGCCTGACCCGCCGCCCGATGAAGAACCGATTAAATTGTCGCATCGAACCCCGAGATCTGCGAGGATACGCGCCATCTGACCGCAAAGATGACCACGAGAGACTATTGTGACCGCTTTTTCAACCCTGAATGTACTGCCCGCCGCCCAACTCGATAACCTCAACGAGTTGGGATACCTCACCATGACGCCTGTTCAGGCGGCCGCATTGCCCGCCATTCTTGAGGGGCGTGATGTACGCGTTCAGGCTAAAACAGGGAGCGGAAAAACGGCGGCTTTCGGTCTGGGTCTGCTGCAGCATATTGATGCTGCGCTGTTTCAGACGCAGTCTCTGGTGCTGTGCCCAACCCGCGAACTGGCGGACCAGGTCGCGGGCGAGCTGCGTCGTCTGGCGCGATTCCTGCCTAATACCAAGATTTTAACCCTCTGTGGCGGACAACCGTTTGGCGCACAGCGTGATTCGCTTCAGCATCCACCACACATCATTGTGGCGACGCCTGGCCGACTGCTCGATCACCTGCAAAAAGGTACGGTCTCGCTGGATGCATTACACACGCTGGTCATGGATGAGGCAGACCGGATGCTGGATATGGGCTTCAGCGATGCTATCGATGAAGTGATCCGTTTCGCGCCTGCAGACCGTCAGACGCTGTTATTTTCGGCGACCTGGCCTGAAGCGATCGCCGCAATCAGTGGCCGCGTGCAGAAAAATCCGCTCACCATCGAAATTGACAGTGTTGATGCGCTGCCTGCTATCGAGCAGCAGTTTTATGAAACGTCCCAGCATGGAAAAATCGCGCTCCTGCAGAAGGTGCTCAGTCAGCATCAGCCCGCTTCCTGCGTGGTGTTCTGTAACACCAAAAAAGATTGTCAGGCGGTCTGTGACGCCCTGAATGCCGCAGGTCAGAGCGCGTTATCGTTGCATGGCGATCTGGAACAGCGCGATCGCGATCAGACGCTGGTCCGTTTCGCCAACGGCAGCGCCCGCGTGCTGGTTGCCACCGACGTGGCGGCGCGCGGTCTGGATATTAAATCGCTTGAGCTGGTCGTGAACTACGAGCTGGCATGGGATCCTGAAGTACACGTTCACCGTATCGGCCGTACTGCGCGTGCCGGAAACAGCGGTCTGGCCATCAGTTTCTGCGCACCGGAAGAGGCGCAGCGCGCCAATATTCTGTCTGAAATGCTGCAGATTAAGCTTAACTGGGTGAATGCACCGGGCAACGTCAGTCTCGTTCCGCTGGAAGCTGAAATGGCAACGCTGTGTATTGATGGCGGTAAAAAAGCCAAGATGCGTCCGGGTGATGTGCTCGGTGCGCTGACCGGAGACGTGGGGCTGGATGGGGCGGATATCGGCAAGATTGCGGTACATCCTGCACATGTTTATGTTGCTGTTCGCCAGTCGGTTGCCCATAAGGCCTGGAAACAGCTGCAGAACGGGAAAATCAAGGGTAAAACCTGTCGCGTTCGTCTGCTGAAATAAAGTTTAAACGCGTCTCAGACGGTGGTCTGAGACGCGTTTGCGTTATTTCACTATTTCACTATTTTACTTCCACGACATTCAGGCGCAGTTCTTCAAACTGATTGTCATCTTCTTCTGGCTGCCAGCCAGCAGGTTTCACGGGGATCTCTTCCCGGTCAAACGCCAGATCGCCGCCATTCACCACTTCCGACTCATGGTTGATACCTTTGAAATCGAAAAGCTCAACGTCCGCGAGGTGAGAAGGCACCACGTTCTGCATCGCGCTGAACATGGTTTCGATACGGCCCGGGTAGCGTTTGTCCCAGTCACGCAGCATGTCACCAATCACCTGACGCTGCAGGTTCGGCTGAGAGCCGCACAGGTTACATGGAATGATCGGGAACCCTTTGGCCTGAGAGAACCGCTCGATATCTTTCTCGCGGCAGTAGGCAAGCGGGCGGATCACAATGTGTTTGCCGTCATCGCTCATCAGTTTTGGCGGCATGCCTTTCATCTTGCCGCCGTAAAACATGTTCAGAAACAGCGTCTGCAGGATATCGTCGCGATGATGGCCGAGTGCGATTTTGGTTGCACCCAGTTCTGTCGCGGTACGGTACAGGATGCCGCGGCGAAGACGAGAGCAGAGCGAGCAGGTGGTTTTGCCTTCCGGGATCTTCTCTTTCACAATCCCGTAGGTATTTTCTTCTACGATTTTGTACTCAACGCCCAGTTTTTCCAGGTATTCCGGCAGAATGTGTTCCGGGAAACCAGGCTGCTTTTGATCGAGGTTAACCGCCACCAGGGAAAACTTCACCGGCGCGCTTTGCTGAAGATTACGCAGGATCTCCAGCATGGTGTAACTGTCTTTACCCCCTGACAGGCAGACCATAATGCGGTCGCCTTCTTCAATCATATTGAAGTCTGCAATGGCTTCACCGACGTTACGGCGCAGACGCTTTTGCAGTTTATTCAGGTTGTATTGCTCTTTCTTATTAATATCTTGATTTTGTTGCATTTAATCTGTACTCAAATTTCAAATGGGGCACCAGTGGGGCAAACGGTTTAGAGGGGCAGCTTATGTCAGCATTGCCCTCTCTTTGCTGTTCATCTCTTCACTCTATGAAGCTTAGATTTCAAACACCCTCTGCGCAGTTTAGTGCCCCATCTGACTGGCAATAAAAGACGGGTCAGCGCCTGCGGTTAACCACCAGCATGCGAAAGTGTGCCGTGTATGGTACGGATTGTTGCGCCGAATGCCAGCACGTTTTACAGGATTTTGAATTGTGGACGGCAGCAACCTTGCTTTGTGATATCGCGTATAATGCGGCTTCGACATACTCTGAACATTCCAGTGGCTTGTGCTATGACCCTCAATCGCTTTTGTTATTTGCTTCTGTTGATCGCCGCAATAGGAAGTCTATTCACCTCGCATCCGTTTATCCTGTGGCTCCTGCTTATCAACGTACTGACGTTAGCGACGTATGGCGCCGACAAAATGGCGGCGCGAAGGGCCATGCGCAGAGTGCCGGAAGCCACACTGCTGGTATTTGGCCTTATCGGCGGATGGCCCGGGGCGATTATAGGTCAGCAACTGTTTCGCCATAAAACGCAAAAGCAGCCCTTCAAAACCTACTTCGTTGTCAGTGTCATCGTCAGTATTTCAGCGATGGTGGCGGTGTACCAACTCTTTCCTGTTTTAACGTACTGAGCGTGTACAAACGGAATGCAATAACGCGCTGACCACGGTAGATAACTAAAAACGACTGCCAATAGTAGTAGGAATATTCTTGAGGTGTTGCTGTTTTTTGCACGATCTGAATAATGTGTGCAACGACACGGATGACAACATCTCATGAAAATTCAAACTATTACACTGGCAATGCTGGTGGTCGTTTCTGCGCCTTCGAGGTCAGCTTTTCAGGAGCGGGAATATAATACCTGGTATATAAAAAATGCTGTTCTTTACGATATGACCCAGACTTCAGACGGTTTCCCGGTCATGTTGAGCATCTCCCAGCCTGAGCGGAAATCAGCAAATTTGCTGGTCTCCTATATCACCGAAGGGCGCTGTGACGGGACCCGGCAAGAACTTAACGTGAATGGCAAAGTGCTTGCGGCCACGTATTATTGTGTTCAGGTCGGGCAGAACCGGATAGAGCATTTTTCGGTGAAAGATGCGCAGAGCGTTAACGGCATGGTTAACCATCTGAAATCGGATTTCACCTTACTTCTTCAAAACGACATCAAGGTCTGGGCTGCGAACATTAATGCGCCCAAATACGGCCTCGCGCCGCGATTCTGACACGTACACCTCGACCTCATCGCCTGTTAGCGTAGGGGTTACGCCCTGTATCACAGAATAAATAGCATCCGTGACAACGCCACGTTTTACCACAATCCTGCTACGCTTTTTGTGTTGTACAAGGGAGCACAAACATGAAGAACAAAGATGAACAAACGGGATTAGTGGGACTGGCAATTGGTGCCGCCGTTATCGGTCTTGTTTCAGCACAGCAACCCATCCATCGAGACAGTATTGTGAGTGAACTGGTCAGACTCGGCAGACAGAAAGGCGATGGCGTTGAAGACGAGGTTTTCGTTAAGGCTGCCGAGCTCGTGAGAAAGGGGGTGTAACCGATGGCTGATATTCGTCATGCACAGTGCCATTGTGGCGCGGTGGCGTTTACCGTTGAACTTTCAGACGGATTAAATACCGCCCGGCGCTGCAGCTGCTCTTTTTGCCGGATGCGGGGCGCCGTGGTGGTCTCGGCACCGCTGTCAGGCATTACCGTAACAAAAGGGGCGGATAAGCTCACGGAATATCGTTTTAACACAGGAACAGCCCGCCATTTCTTCTGCTCGGTCTGCGGGATTTATACCTTCCATCAGCGGCGTTCAAATCCCAACGAATACGGCGTGAATGTGGCCTGTTTTGAAAATGTGACCCCCTTTGATTTTGCCGAAGTGGCGGTGATGGACGGCGTTAATCATCCCGCGGATGGCGACAGCGGGGTTTTCGGCTACCTCTCTTTTCGTCAAAAAGAAGCATAACTGCCGCCTGGCCAGATTTTAACAATGCGGCCTATAGTGGGGAGTGGGTATCCGAAACAGGAGAGAAATATGCTGTATGTTGAGAAAGACGATCCGCGTGAGGCGCCTGAGTCAGGTGATAAAAAGCCTCAGCCGGTCAAAAAATAGTCCGTTGATACGTTTCCCGCCACCGGCCCTGCTGGTGGCGTATTGTTTGGGGGAAACCTTAACTGCCATCCAGATGGTTCAACAGCGCGCCGAGATGCCCAACGACACCACCAAAATCAAAAATTAACGCCATCCATATAATCGCCAGAAGGGTAAGTACGGCAACTGATACACGACCAAACAATGCAGTTATCCTTAATGAAGCAAAGTCTATAAGGTGAGTGTACACGGGTTTCTTTAAACTTACCCTTAACGACACCGTCATAAATTTTCCTTTTGAGATGATTCACACATTCACTGAGCCGACAGGCGCGCAGAGAGGGAAATATGATGGGAGAGAAGAGGAGGGCTGGCTTCAGGCGTCGCAACGAAAATAACGAGCCCGCATCACGATGCGGGCTCTTGGGATCAGAACTGGTAAACCAGACCTAATGCAACGACATCATCCGTGCTAATGCCGTTATTTTTGTAGAAACTGTCATCTTCATCCAACAGGTTGATTTTATAATCAACGTAGGTGGACATGTTTTTGTTGAAGTAGTAGGTTGCGCCTACGTCAGCATATTTAACCAGATCCTGATCGCCCTGACCGTTGGCCAGGTCTTTACCTTTAGACTGCAGATAAGAAATTGCCGGGCGCAGGCCGAAGTCGAACTGATATTGCGCGGTCACTTCAACGTTTTGCGTTTTATTGGCCACGGCATCCGTATTATCGCCATAAGGGGTCATATTGCGGGTTTCAGAATACATTGCCGCCAGATAAATATTGTTGGCGTCATATTTCAGGCCTGCAGTCCAGGCATCCGCTTTATCGCCACCGGCAGTGGTATTCATCACCTGTTCGTTGGTACGGTCAGAAGAGGTATAGGCAGCACCCGCGCTGATACCCATGCCAAAGTCATAGGTGGTGGAGATACCGAAGCCGTCACCGTTCTCATGGCGCGTGTCGCGACCATTGTTGGTGCCTTCCTGGTTGTTGCTGGCATCTTCGTTCTTACCCTGATACTGCAGGGCAAAGTTCAGACCCTGTACCAGACCATAAAAGTCAGTGTTACGGTAGGTTGCGACCCCGTTGGCACGGCCAGTCATAAAGTTGTCTGCATTGGTGTAAGAGTCACCACCGAATTCTGGCAACATATCGGTCCAGCCTTCCACGTCGTACAGAACGCCATAGTTACGACCGTAATCGAAGGAGCCATAGTCACCGACTTTAATACCGGCGAAGGCCAGACGCGTCCATGACTGGTTATCAGACCCTTCAGTGTTATTGGCCTGGATGTTGTATTCCCATTGGGCGTAACCGGTCATCATGTTGTTGATCTGGGTTTCACCCTTGAAGCCCAGACGCATGTAAGTTTGATCGCCATCTTTAGAGGCATCGTCGGAGAAGTAATGCAGACCATCTACTTTTCCGTACAGATCTAATTTGTTGCCGTCTTTATTATAAATTTCTGCAGCATGCGCAGCGCCAGCCATTAACAGCGCTGGAATCATCAGGGCCAGTACTTTTCTTTGCATTTTGGAATTCCTTTGCAGTTGTTTTTATTTAATTACGTATTGAACTTTCCGCACGAGAAAGCTGTCTCATGCTAAATCACTCCTGACCAAGAATAATAAAATATAATTGTTACGAGTTAAGTTAATTCTTAACCGGATTATGCGACGGAAATAGTCATTGGTTTTGTGAATGATTTAAAGCTAATCATATTAAATAAAAATTATTAATTGCTCATTAAATCGGATAATCTCAGCGGCGTTATATGCCTTTAAGATTTTTCATCCATAATTTATGTGAATGTCATTTAGTGAATTAACGTGATATTCATTAATTATCTGGACTCGCCCGGTGTGAATACATCGGGCTTTTTTTATGGCAAAAAAATGCCCGGACAAGCCGGGCAGAGGGAGAGTCAGTCGCGGGTGGGTTTTTCCGCTTTTCCGGCCATTTGCGCCAGGAAATCATACCGTTTTTGCAGATCGGCGGCGGCATCTTTCCACAACTGCTCGGCCACCTCTGGTTGTTGCGCGTTGAGGCGGCGGAAACGTTGTTCCTGCATTAACGTTTCGGCCAGCGCATCGGAAGGCGGACGTGAATCCAGCGCCAGAGGCAATTTACCTTCATCGGCGCGGCGCGGGTCGAACCGGTAGAGCGGCCAGAAACCGGTTGCGGTCAGCTGGCGCATCTGATCGTGGCTGAGTGCCAGGTCGTAGCCATGCTCTTCACACGGGCTGTAGGCAATGATCAGCGACGGACCCGGGTTGGCTTCCGCTTCCTGAATGGCTTTCACCGTCTGGTTCAGCTGCGCGCCCAGCGAGATTTGCGCGACATACACATGGCCGTACATCATCATGCTGACGCCGAGATCTTTACGCGCCTTGCGCTTGCCGTGTTCACCAAACTTAGTTACTGCGCCAAGCGGGGTAGCTTTTGACGCCTGGCCACCGGTGTTGGAATAGCACTGCGTATCCAGAACCAGAATGTTGACGTTTTCGGTAAGGCTTAACACGTGATCCAGCCCGCCAAAGCCGATGTCATACGCCCAGCCGTCACCGCCGATCAGCCAGATTGATTTTTCCACCAGCGCGTCAGCGTCGGTCAACAGCTGCCCGGCACCTTCCACGTCCTGCAGAGCGTTGCGCAGTTCCGCAACCTGCTCACGACGACGTTCTGGCGTTGCATCGGCGTGCAACGCCTCATTCAGCTCCGCCGGGATGTGGCCAGCAAACTGTTCCAGTAACCGCATCACGCGTGCGCGGTGCTGGTCAACGGTCAGACGGAAGCCCAGACCAAACTCGGCGTTATCCTCAAACAACGAGTTCGCCCATGCCGGACCGCGGCCATGGGCGTCGGTGGTGTACGGCGTGGAAGGCAGATTACCGCCATAGATTGATGAACAGCCCGTGGCGTTAGCGATCAACATTCTGTCGCCGTACAGTTGTGTGAGCAGCTTGATATACGGCGTTTCACCGCAGCCGGAGCAGGCGCCTGAATACTCGAACAGCGGAGTAATGAGCTGCGAGGTACGAATATCAATACGCTCCAGCGTGCTGCGGTCGATCTCCGGCAGGTTCAGGAAGAAGTCATAATTTACCTTCTCTTCTTCGACATGCTCGAGGCGCGACATCATATTGATGGCTTTGATGTCCGGATCCTGACGATCTTTCGCCGGACAGACCTCAACGCACAGATTACATCCGGTGCAATCTTCCGGAGCGACCTGCAGAACATACTTCTGTCCGCGCATATCACGGGATTTCACATCAAGTGAATGCAGGCTGGCCGGGGCGTCTTCCATCGCTTCCGGGGAGACAACTTTGGCACGAATGGCCGAGTGCGGGCAGGCTGCCACGCAGTGGTTACACTGGGTACACAGCTCCTCTTTCCAGATGGGGATTTCTTCGGCGATGTTGCGTTTTTCCCAGCGCGTGGTGCCCATCGGCCAGGTGCCATCGGGTGGCAGTGCGGAGACGGGAAGGGCATCACCCAGCCCGGCCAGCATGGCTGCCGTCACGGTTTTCACGAAATCCGGTGCCGCGTCAGAAACCACCGGTGGACGGTTCGGGCTGGACGCATCAACCGCTTGCAGCGGTACTTCAAATAAAGACTCGCGTGCCAGCGCCAGCGCCTGCCAGTTACGCTCGACCAGCTCCTGACCTTTACTGCTGTAGCTTTTGGCAATCGCCCCCTGCAGTTCCATTAGCGCGCTGTCTCCCGGCAGGATCTGCGTCAGGTGGAAGAAGGCCATTTGCATCACGGTGTTAATTCGCGCGGAAAGGCCACACTCGCGGGCAATTTTTGCAGCGTTAATGACGTAGAAGCGGGCTTTTTTCTGGTTCAGCACCGCCTGCACTTCCTGCGGCAGTCGCGACCAGACTTCATCCACGCTGTACGGCGTATTGAGCAGGAAAATACCGCCCGGTTTCAGGCGCTCTGCCATCTGGTACTTATCGATGAACTGCAGCTGGTGACAGCCCACAAAATCAGCCTGCGAGATAAGGTACGCCGAGCGGATAGGGTGCTCGCTGACACGCAGGTGGGAAACGGTCAGCCCGCCTGCTTTTTTAGAGTCGTAGACAAAATACCCCTGGGCATACCACGACGTGGAGTTCCCGATGATCTTAATGTTGTTCTTGGTCGCGGAGACGCTACCGTCGCTGCCCAGTCCATAAAACAGTGCCTCAAGTTTTGCGGTGGAAGGCAGCGTGTTTTCCGGCAGGGGCAGAGAGAGGTTGGTCACGTCATCATAAATACCGACGGTAAAGCGCGGTTTTGGTTTAGCCTCGCTCAGCTCATTAAACACCGCCAGCACACAGTCCGGGCCAAACTCTTTGGAGGACAACCCATAGCGACCCCCGATCACGCGCGGCAGTGTTTCGCGCTCACCGCAATTAAACGCTTCAGCCAGCGCGGACATGACGTCCAGATACAGAGGTTCTGCGTGGGCGCCAGGCTCTTTAGTGCGATCGAGCACCGCCACGGTGCGCGCGCTTTCCGGCAGGGCGGAGAGCAAATGTCGCGCGGAAAACGGTCGGTAGAGCCGCACTTTGAGCACGCCGATTTTTTCACCACGGGTCAGCAGTTCATCCACCACCTCTTCACAGGTGCCAATGGCTGACCCCATGAGCACAATGACCCGTTCCGCCTGCGGATGACCGTAGTATTCAAACGGTTTGTATTGACGTCCGGTGGCCGCGGCAAAATCATCCATCGCCTGCTCAACGTGATCATAAACGGCGTTGTACCACGGGTTCGTTGCTTCCCGGGACTGGAAATAGGTATCCGGGTTGGCCGATGTCCCGCGGATCACCGGGTGTTCCGGGTTCAGCGCACGGGCGCGATGCGCGTCGATTTCCGCCTGCGGCAGAAGATTGAGGAGGGTGTCGTCAGCCAGCGGAACGATTTTATTGATTTCGTGAGAGGTACGAAAACCATCAAAGAAATGAATAAAGGGCACGCGACTCTTCAGCGTCGCCATATGCGAAATTAACGCGAAGTCCTGTGCTTCCTGAACGCTGCTGGCGCACAGCATGGCGCAACCGGTCTGGCGGACGGCCATCACGTCTGAGTGATCGCCAAAGATGGAGAGGGCGTGTGTCGCAACGGTTCGTGCGGCAACGTGAAGCACAAACGGGGTAAGTTGTCCTGCCAGTTTATAGAGCGTCGGGATCATCAACAATAATCCCTGCGACGAGGTGAATGACGTCGACAGAGCACCGGTCTGCAGCGCCCCGTGTACGGTCGCGATAGCGCCAGCCTCAGACTGCATTTCCACGACTCGTGGGACGTCGCCCCAGACGTTTTTCAGTCCGTTGCCCGCCCAGGCATCGGCCTGCTCGGCCATCGTAGAACTTGGCGTAATTGGGTAGATGGCGATAACTTCACTGGTGCGAAACGCGACGGACGCGACTGCACCATTACCGTCAATAGTTTGCATAGGACAACACCCTTACATTGCGCAAAAAAAGGAGCCCGAAAAAACTCAACGGGCTTTGAATATTATTCCCTTAGTTTAGCAAAGGTCGGATTTTACGATTTTCGCTTTTGTGTCCTCGGTATTCTCGACATCAATGAGTAGATCAATCTTTTGGTGAAAAAATTGCGAGAAATTGTTTCAGGAGCGCATAAATACGCACTTTCGCTCTCGACGACACGGCATGTGATGCCTATTATGCATAGGTTTCGCATTATTAATGGGGGAGAGAGAGCATGCGTTCAGCATTTTGGGTCGGGTGTGCCGCGTTATTATTATCGGCATGCAGCAGTGAACCTGTTCAGCAGGCAACGGCGGCACACGTAACGCCGGGAATGAAAGCGGCGATGTCCAGCTCCGGACAAGCCAACTGCGCGATGATTGGCGGCTCGATGTCTGTTGCCCGCCAGCTTGACGGCTCAGCTATCGGGGTGTGCGCATTGCCAAACGGCAAACGCTGCAGTGAACAGTCGCTTGCCGTAGGATCCTGCGGAAACTACTGATTACTCCGCACGCTTAAACATCAGCGTTTTATCGGCTGTCGCCAGCGTTAACTGGTCTTCAGTCAGGTCGACCTGCGCCCCTTTGCGCAACATGTCGCCAATGGCCTGATCCAGTTCGTTTAACTGTGGTTCGGTACAGAGCTTGCGCGTCATGGCGAGCGTTTTGACCTTGAGCTCACCTTCGGACAATTTCCCCTGTCCGTTAAACGTGTTACACATCACGCCGGAAACGCTAATGTTATTAACCAGACTGATATCAGACAGGGCTTTGAAGCTGATCTCTGGTTGCGTTGTCGTGGCCTTAACGGCTTTCCCGTCCACATTCTCCAGTACAAAACGGTGGCTCTTAAGTTGGTCCGGCTGAACGGAGGCTTTACCAGGATTAACGCACCCGGTGAGGACAAGACTGATAACACTTAACGCAATGAGCTTTTTCATTTTTCTTCTCAGACGATAGATACTGTGAATCTTTTTTCAGTGTAACGATACTCTGCCGTGCGTTAATGGGGTTTATCTGAAAGTGCGGGCGGGTACCGGGCAACGTTGTCGTTGCCCGCAATACGATCAGTGCGATTTAAACCCTGCGGCCGTCATTAACATGCGAAAGAGCATACTGACCGCCGCCAGTGCCAGTACGCTGCCGCCCCAGATAATGGCCAGCCACATTACTCTTTTCCAGAAAGGTTGTTGCATCAGTGATAACCCTCTCCATGCTGTACTTTTCCGCGAAACACGTAGTAACTCCAGAAGGTGTAGACCAGAATCACGGGAATGATCAACAACGCGCCCACCAGCATAAAGCCCTGGCTTTGTGTCGGAGCCGCCGCCTGCCAGAGCGTGATTGACGGGGGAATAATGTGCGGCCAGATGCTGATCCCAAGTCCGCTAAAGCCGAGAAAAATCAGCCCTAACGTCAGGATAAACGGCAGATGATGGCTCTCTGGGTTATTCAGGCAACGCCACTGACATAGGCTCAGGATCACCACCAGCACCGGCACGGGCAGCAGGAAGAAGAGATTCGGCAGGGTAAACCAGCGCGCGGCGATGGCCGGCTGCGCCAGTGGCGTCCAGAGGCTGATTGCTGCAATGAATACCAGAAGCAGGATCAGGAGCGTTCTGGATACCCGTCGCATTCGCTGTTGCAGCGCGTTTTCGCTTTTCATCACCAGCCATGTCGAGCCTAACAGCGCGTAGGCCACCACCAGACCTGCGCCGCAGAACAGGTTAAAAACGGTCAGCCAGTCGAACGGTCCGCCACTGTAGGCACGCCCGGTGACGCTAAAGCCGTTAATCACCGCGCCCACCGTCATGCCCTGGGTAAAGGTCGCCAGGATCGAACCGCCGATAAACGCTTTGTCCCAGAAAGGGCGGTGTGCCGGCGTGGCTTTAAAACGAAACTCAAATGCCACGCCCCGGAAAATAAGTCCGATCAGCATTAACGTCAGCGGAATAGTGAGGGCATCAATAATGACCGCATAGGCCAGCGGAAACGCGCCAAACAGCGCCGCACCGCCGAGCACCAGCCAGGTTTCATTGCCGTCCCAGACCGGCGCAACGCTGTTCACCATCACATCGCGATCGTCGGCATCAGGCGTAGCCGGGAACAGGATACCTATCCCCAGATCAAAACCATCCATCACGATATACATCAGCGTGGCAAAGACGATGATAACAAACCAGATAATGGAAAGATCGATACCCATTATGGTTGCTCCTTATGTTCAGTAGTAACGGCAGAAAGCGGGCGTGCGGGACGTCCATCGGACTCGGTGGCAAACGATTCATGAGGCTGAGGTCCTTTTTTAATCAGGCGGACCATATAGCTGTAACCCACGCCAAATACGGAGGTGTAGACGACGAAGAAGGACAGCAGACTCGCGCTCATATGCAAGTCACCATGGGCAGAAACCGCATCCTTCGTTCGCTGAAGCCCGTAGACGACCCAAGGCTGGCGGCCCACTTCGGTAGTGACCCATCCGGCCAGGATGGCAATCAGCCCGGTGGGTCCCATCAGGAGGGCAAACCACAGGAAGGGACGCGAAGCGTACACGCGCTTTTTATAACGTAACCAGAGTGCCGTCACCCCAAGCAGCAGCATCAGCATGCCTAAGCCCGCCATAATGCGGAATGACCAGAAGACGATGGTGGAATTTGGCCGGTCTTCTTTTGGAAATTCTTTCAGTGCCGGAACCTGTTTGTCGAGGCTGTGCGTCAGAATAAGGCTGCCAAGCGCCGGGATCTCCAGCCCAAAGCGGGTGCGCTCCTGTTCCATATCCGGCCAGCCAAACAGCAGCAGCGGGGTGGGTTCACCCGGTGGGTTCTCCCAGTGGCCTTCAATGGCTGCTATTTTGGCGGGCTGGTGCTTCAGGGTGTTCAACCCGTGCATATCACCTACCATCGCCTGAAGGGGAGCCACAATCAGGGTCATCCACAGCGCCATGGAAAACATCGCACGGATGGCGGGGGTGTTGTTTCCGCGCAGCAAATGCCAGGCTGCGGATGCGCCGACAAACAGGGCGCTACTCAGGAAGGCCGCTATCGACATATGCAGCAGGCGATACGGGAAGGAGGGGTTAAACACCACGGCAAACCAGTCTACCGGCACCACCTGTCCGTTGACGATTTCAAAGCCCTGTGGCGTCTGCATCCAGCTGTTTGATGAGAGGATCCAGAAGGTTGAGATAATGGTCCCCAGTGCCACCATACAGGTTGCAAAGAAATGCAGACCCGGCCCGACTTTATTCCAGCCGAACAGCATAACGCCGAGGAATCCTGCCTCGAGGAAGAAGGCAGTAAGCACTTCGTAGGTCAGGAGCGGGCCGGTAATACTGCCGGCAAATTGTGAAAACCCACTCCAGTTGGTCCCAAACTGGTAGGCCATGACCAGCCCGGAGACCACGCCCATACCGAAGTTAACGGCAAAAATCTTCGACCAGAAATGGTACAGCGAACGCCAGACCGGGTTTTTGGTTTTCAGCCACAGGCCTTCTAGCACAGCGAGATAACTCGCCAGACCGATGGTGATTGCCGGGAAAATAATGTGGAAGGATACGGTAAAGGCAAACTGTATCCGTGCAAGATGAAAAGCATCTAAACCAAACATGCACAACCTCAATGTCAAACGGTGTGCTGTTATGGTATAGGGGCGAAATAACCAGTATCAGACGCAGAAAAGCGAAATTTACCTATAACAGTTCATGAAAACATCACGCTTTGCACATCTGATATAGCTTGCGTGAGAGAATAAAAAAATTATTTTTATGAATTTTATGCATTAAACAGCTTGCCTTGTTATCAACAACATGCGTTAATGGCCCTCTGGGTTTGAGTCCAAATAAACATCTGACGTAGTTTTATAAAGCAGTTCTCATCACGTTGTGCCTCTCCGCAGCCTCTCTTGGGTCTTTTTCTACACTCCGATTAGTTTTTGTTTCAAACCACTATCGCCTGAAGGGCCCATTAAGCAATTAACGTTTTTACGTTTACAGGAGAATCCTATGACTTCTTATATCCATTTCCGCTGCCCATGCTGCCATGGTTCGCAGTACCGTACCTCAGCTTTTGATGTGTCTGAGAAAAACCCGTTCGGTGCAAAATGCATTTTTTGCAAATCGTCGATGATTACCCTCGATCATCTGGCCGCTGCCCGCCACGCTCAGCGTAACGTCACCGAACTGCGTAAGTAATGCATCTGGCTAACTATAACAGTTAGCAAAATCTTCTCTTTTTCTCCTGCTGATATACACTGTCGGTCATAAGGAGAATCTGATGAAAAAATACCAGCGTCTGGCGCAACAAATTATCTCGCAGATCGAGCTTGGCGTATGGTTGCCGGGCGATAAGCTGCCTTCTCTGCGAGAGCAGGTCGCGAGCAGCGGCATGAGTTTTATGACCGTGGGCCACGCGTATCAGATGCTGGAAAGCCAGGGGCGTATCGTCGCCAGGCCGCAGTCGGGCTATTACGTTGCCTCGCGCCCGACCGCACAACAACCTGCGCCGCCTGCCCAGGTGATGCGGGACGAAGTGGTAGATATCAACACCTATATCTTCGACGTATTACAGGCCAGCCGCGATCCGTCGGTTGTTCCTTTCGCTTCGGCCTTCCCCGACCCCCGGCTTTTCCCGCTGCAGCAACTTAACCGTTCGCTGGCCAATGTCAGTAAAACCGCCACAGCAATGAGCGTGATTGAAAACCTGCCTCCGGGTAACGTTGACCTTCGCCACGCCATTGCCCGCCGCTATGCGCAGCAGGGAATGAATATCTCGCCGGATGAGATTGTCATTACCGCAGGCGCACTCGAAGCCCTGAATCTTAGCCTGCAGGCCGTTACCGAGCCTGGTGACTGGGTGATTGTCGAAAACCCCTGTTTCTATGGTGCACTGCAGGCGCTGGAACGCCTGAAACTTAAAGCGCTGTCGGTGGCGACGGACGTCCGCGAAGGGATCGATCTGAATGCGCTTGAGCAGGCGCTCAATGAGTATCCGGTCAAAGCCTGCTGGCTCATGACCAACAGTCAAAATCCCCTCGGCTTCACGCTCAGCGCAGAAAAAAAAGCGCACCTGGTCGCGCTTCTCGCCAGGCACAACGTCACCCTGATCGAAGATGATGTCTACAGCGAACTCTATTTTGGCCGGGAGAAACCCCTGCCAGCGAAAGCATGGGATCGTGACGATATGACGCTGCACTGCTCGTCCTTCTCGAAATGTCTGGTGGCGGGGTTTCGCATCGGCTGGGTGGCGGCAGGTAAACATGCGCGACGCATTCAGCAGCTACAGCTGATGAGCACCTTATCGACCAGTTCACCCATGCAGCTGGCGCTGGTGGATTACCTGGCGACAAAACGCTATGACGCCCATCTTCGCCGCCTGCGACGCACGCTGGCCGAACGCAAACAGCAGGCGTGGCAGTCGCTTTTACGCCATATGCCGGCAGGCGTAAAAATTCATCACAACGACAGCGGCTATTTTTTATGGCTGGAACTCCCGGCGCAGCTGGACGCCGGACTGCTGAGTGAGAAAGCGCTAATGCACCACATCAGTATTGCCCCCGGTAAGATGTTTTCGACCTCTGACGCCTGGACACCGTTCTTCCGGTTTAATACCTCCTGGGCGTGGGGGGAGCGGGAAGAACAGGCTGTGATTCAGTTAGGGAAATTAATTAGCAGCATGCTCGAATAATAATCTCCGCACCTTTCTAAAATAATCATTCCTTATCCTGATGGCGGCACGGCGAATATTCCGCAGTACCGCATCATAGGAAATCTGCATACCGCCTCTCAACGCTAACTCCTTGTCTATAATCCAGTTAACGGGGAATGCGCCCTCGGTCACACCTTGATGAAATTTCTTTAAGCCGCACGGTACGGCGCATTTGCGCGGTCTACGTTTAATAAGGGAGATATTTTTACGGCACGGCTGCCGCTAAATTTCATTGCGACAGGAGTAATTCTTATGAGCAAAAAATTTGCCCGCAGCAGCCTGTGCGCGCTCGGCATGACCCTCATGACAGCGCACGCCGCAGAGCCACCGAAGGCTATCGGCGACGGGGAAGGACGACTGGATATTATTGCCTGGCCCGGGTACATCGAACGGGGACAAACCGATAAAAATTATGACTGGGTCACCCAGTTCGAAAAAGAGACCGGCTGCGCGGTGAACGTAAAAACCGCGGCCACCTCGGATGAAATGGTCAGCCTGATGGCGAAAGGAGGATACGATCTGGTCACTGCCTCGGGCGATGCCTCACTGCGCCTGATCATGGGGAAACGCGTTCAGCCGATTAACCCCGACCTTATCCCAAACTGGAAAACCCTCGACCCGCGGATCGTCAAAGGTGAATGGTTTAACGTCGGCGGAAACGTCTACGGTACGCCGTATCAGTGGGGGCCAAACCTGCTGATGTACAACAGCAAAACGTTCCCGACGCCGCCGGACAGCTGGAGCGTCGTCTTTACGAAACAGAATTTACCTGACGGTAAAACCAATCAGGGTCGCGTGCAGGCCTATGATGGCCCGATTTACATCGCCGATGCGGCGCTGTTTGTCAAAGCCACGCAGCCGCAGCTGGGTATCACCGACCCGTACCAGCTAACAGAAAAACAGTATGCCGCCGTACTGAAGGTATTGCGTGACCAGCATGCGCTGATCCACCGCTACTGGCATGACACCACCGTTCAGATGAGCGACTTTAAAAATGAAGGCGTAGTGGCCTCCAGCGCCTGGCCCTATCAGGCCAATGCCCTGAAAGCGGAGAACCAGCCTGTCGCCACTGTTTTCCCGAAAGAAGGGGTAACCGGCTGGGCGGACACCACCATGCTGCACGCGCAGGCCAAGCACCCGATGTGCGCCTACAAATGGATGAACTGGTCGCTTACGCCTAAAGTGCAGGGCGATCTGGCGGCCTGGTTTGGCTCGCTGCCCGTGGTACCGGAAGGGTGTAAAGCCAGCACATTGCTCGGCGATAAAGGCTGCGAAACGAACGGCTACAACTATTTCGACAAAATCATGTTCTGGAAAACCCCGATTGCAGAAGGCGGCAAATTCGTTCCTTACAGCCGCTGGACACAGGATTACATCGCCATCATGGGCGGCCGTTAATCGCAGGAGCAGAACATGACGTACGCAGTAGAGTTTAATGACGTTTCCCGTCTGTACGGTGACGTGCGGGCGGTGGATGGGGTCACCATTGCTATTCATGACGGAGAGTTTTTCTCCATGCTGGGGCCTTCGGGCTCCGGCAAAACTACCTGCCTGCGTCTGATCGCCGGTTTTGAGCAGCTGTCAGGCGGCGCAATCAAAATCTTCGGTAAAGAGGCGAGCGCACTTCCCCCCTGGGAACGCGATGTGAATACCGTGTTCCAGGATTATGCGTTGTTCCCGCATATGTCGATCCTCGACAACGTCGCGTACGGGCTCATGGTCAAAGGTATCGACAAGAAAACGCGGCATGCGCAGGCGCGTCAAGCGCTGGAAAAAGTGGGACTAAGCTTTGCTGTCACGCGTAAGCCTTCGCAGCTTTCCGGCGGGCAACGTCAACGTGTCGCCATCGCGCGGGCGCTGGTCAATGAACCCCGGGTATTGCTGCTGGATGAACCGCTCGGCGCGCTCGATCTTAAACTGCGTGAGCAGATGCAGTTCGAGCTGAAAAAGCTGCAGCAGGAGCTCGGCATCACCTTTATTTTCGTCACTCACGATCAGGGGGAAGCCCTGTCGATGTCTGACCGGGTCGCGGTTTTCAATAATGGCCGCATTGAGCAAGTCGACACCCCGCGCGATCTCTATATGCGTCCAGGAACGCCCTTCGTGGCGAGCTTTGTCGGGACCTCGAACGTGTTTGACGCCGGTATGGCACACAACGTGTGCGGGATGGAAGGCATCTATTCTTTACGGCCGGAACATATTCGCCTCAATGAGAGCGGTGAGGTTCAGGTTGAGGGCGTGGTGCAGGCAGTACAGTATCAGGGGGCGGCAACGCGTCTTGAGCTAAAACTCGCTGATGGTGCAAAACTGCTGGTCAGCCAGGCCAATTTTAGCGATGCCGCAACGCTGAGCGGCGTGACGCCGGGACAGGCGGTGATGGCGTCGTGGTCACGTGATGCCATGGTTCGCCTGCAAGAGGAGAGGTGACATGAACACGCATGTCGCGCAGCCTCCCGCCCACCGTAGCCGCATGAGCCGCCTTACCGCACTGTTCTGGCGTAAGCCATCGCTTGGGCTGTTCCTGCTGCTGCTCGCGCCGCTAATGTGGTTTGGCATCGTTTATCTGGGATCGCTTCTCACGCTTTTATGGCAAGGGTTTTATACCTTTGACGATTTCACCATGGCGGTCACGCCGGACCTGACGTTTGCTAATATCCTGGCGCTTTTTAATCCGGCAAACTATGACATCATTCTGCGTACGCTGATGATGGCCATTGCGGTGACCATCGCCAGCGCTATCCTCGCGTTTCCGATGGCGTGGTACATGGCACGTTACACCCGCGGCAAGTGGAAGGCGTTCTTCTATATCGCCGTGATGCTGCCAATGTGGGCCAGCTATATTGTTAAAGCCTATGCCTGGACGCTGCTGCTGGCGAAAGACGGGGTGGCGCAGTGGTTTCTGAGCCACCTGGGGCTGGAGCCGATCCTGACCGCGATCCTTACGCTACCGGCCATTGGCGGAAACACGCTTTCCACCTCCGGGCTGGGGCGTTTTCTGGTGTTCGTCTATATCTGGCTGCCGTTTATGATCCTGCCGGTACAGGCGGCGCTGGAGCGGCTGCCCGCGTCGTTACTGCAGGCTTCAGCCGATCTCGGCGCGCGACCACACCAGACTTTTCGTTACGTCGTTTTGCCGCTGGCAATCCCGGGCATTGCCGCAGGGTCAATCTTCACTTTTTCCCTGACGCTGGGCGATTTCATTGTTCCACAGCTGGTGGGGCCGCCGGGGTACTTTATTGGCAATATGGTCTATTCCCAGCAGGGCGCTATCGGCAATATGCCCATGGCCGCGGCCTTCACCCTTGTGCCAATTGTCCTCATCTCTCTTTATCTGGCGTTCGTGAAACGTCTGGGAGCATTCGATGCACTCTGAACGCGCACCGTTGTTCCTGAAAGTGGCAGCCTGGGGAGGCGTTATCTTCCTTCATTTCCCGCTGCTGATTATTGCGACCTACGCCTTTAACACCGAAGACGCCGCGTTCAGTTTTCCGCCGCAGGGGTTGACCTTGAAGTGGTTCACCGTGGCAGCGGGGCGTGGCGACATCACTGAATCAGTGACGTTGTCACTTCAAATCGCTGCGCTGTCGACGGCTATCGCGCTGGTGCTTGGCACGCTTGCTGCAGCGGCGCTGTGGCGAAGCGCGTTTTTTGGCAAAAATGCGATCTCGCTGTTGCTGCTGTTGCCGATTGCGTTACCGGGGATTATCACCGGTCTGGCGCTGTTGACGGCGTTTAAAACCATTGACCTTGAGCCGGGTTTTTTCACCATCGTGGTCGGTCACGCCACGTTCTGCGTGGTGGTGGTGTTTAACAACGTGATTGCCCGTTTCAGACGCACCTCCTGGAGTCTGGTCGAGGCGTCAATGGATCTGGGGGCCGACGGCTGGCAAACCTTCCGTTACGTGGTCCTGCCAAATCTCGGTTCGGCGTTGCTGGCCGGGGGGATGCTGGCGTTTGCACTCTCGTTTGACGAAATCATCGTCACAACATTTACCGCGGGACACGAGCGCACGTTACCGCTGTGGTTGCTTAATCAGCTCGGGCGTCCGCGCGACGTGCCGGTCACCAACGTCGTCGCACTGCTGGTGATGCTGGTCACAACCCTACCCATTCTGGGAGCCTGGTGGCTAACCCGCGACGGCGAAAACAGTGCCGGAAGCGGGAAATAACATTGATTTCAACAGGACAATGCTATGCAAACACAACTGCTGATAAATGGTGAACTGGTCGCCGGAGACGGGGAAAAACAGCCGGTCTATAACCCTGCCACCGGAGAGGTACTTCTGGAGATTGCTGAAGCGTCAGCAGTGCAGGTCGACGCGGCGGTCCAGGCCGCCGATCGCGCATTCATTGAATGGGGACAAACCACGCCTAAAACGCGTGCCGAGTGTCTGCTGAAGCTGGCTGACGTGATTGAAGCCCACGGCGAAGAATTTGCCCGTCTCGAATCGCTCAATTGCGGTAAGCCGCTGCACTGTGCGTTGGGAGATGAAATTCCGGCTGTGGTCGACGTTTTCCGCTTCTTTGCCGGCGCCGCCCGCTGCCTGAACGGGCTGGCCGCCGGCGAATATCTTGACGGTCACACATCGATGATACGCCGCGATCCGGTGGGCGTGGTCGCCTCCATTGCGCCATGGAACTATCCGCTGATGATGGCGGCATGGAAGCTGGCACCCGCGCTGGCCGCGGGTAACTGTGTGGTGATCAAACCTTCGGAGATTACCCCACTGACGGCCCTCAAGCTGGCGGAACTGGCGAAAGACATCTTCCCGGCAGGCGTTCTGAACGTTCTGTTTGGCCGCGGAAAAACGGTCGGTGATCCGCTGACCGGCCACGAAAAGGTGCGTATGGTGTCGCTCACCGGTTCTATTGCCACCGGCGAACATATTATTGGACACACGGCGTCCTCGATTAAACGCACCCATATGGAGCTGGGCGGCAAAGCCCCGGTTATCGTTTTCGACGACGCCGATCTTGATGCGGTTGTTGAAGGGGTACGTACTTTCGGCTTCTACAATGCCGGGCAGGATTGTACGGCAGCCTGTCGTATTTATGCGCAGAAGGGCGTTTATGCCGCGCTGGTGGAAAAACTGGGTGCCGCGGTGGCGAGCCTGAAGATGGGCGCGCCGGAGGAGGAAACCACCGAACTGGGACCGCTCAGTTCCGAAGCCCATCTTTCACGCGTCTGTAAGGCAGTTGATGAGGCTAAAGCCCTGAGCCATATTCGCGTGGTGACCGGCGGCAGCAAAAAAGAGGGGGCAGGCTACTATTTCCAGCCAACCCTTCTGGCAGGGGCAAAACAGGACGATGCTATCGTTCAGCGAGAAGTGTTTGGCCCGGTTGTAAGTGTCACCGAGTTTGATGACGAAGCGCAGGTGCTGGCATGGGCGAACGATTCGCAGTACGGCCTGGCATCATCGGTCTGGACCCGCGATGTAGGGCGTGCCCATCGGATGAGCGCGCGTCTGCAGTACGGCTGCACCTGGGTTAATACCCATTTTATGCTGGTGAGCGAAATGCCGCACGGCGGGATGAAGTTATCCGGCTACGGCAAAGATATGTCGGTGTACGGCCTTGAAGATTATACCGTTGTTCGCCACGTGATGATAAAGCACTAAGCCCCCATGCCCGGTCGCATTCAGCGCCGGGCATTCTCTCCTTTCAGTACATTATCCATAGTATTCAAATGGTTATTCTGTAACGAAAAAACTTGATCTGTATCAACATATGACGCATATTGCGTGCGGTTATTTTTTCGGCTCTGGTAAACAGAATGACGTTGTATCAAAAGATGTTGGTTTTTTACGCAATCATGGCTTCTGTCTGTGCATTAATTACCTGGTTCCTCTCTAAAGACCGCAAACGTATCCGACTGCTCAGTGCTTTTCTGGTGGGGTCAACCTGGCCAATGAGCTTTCCCGTTGCGCTGTTGATCTCGCTTTTCTGAAGCACGCTCCCGTTTTAAAAGATGAACATAGCATTCCAGACATGAAGACTGTATAAATACACAGTAAATCGTTAAAGGAGTGCTTATGAACAGTTTTTACTCGCAGCAGGCCGGCTGCGTTGTGCGCTGGCACGATCTTCCCGGCTCTGGCGATCCTGTGGTGTTTATTCACGGGTTAGGCTGCGCCTCTTCTTATGAATATCCTCGTATCGTCTCTGACGCCCGGTTTGGTGCGCGCAGAGCCATTCTTATCGATCTCCCGGGCAGCGGTTACAGCGACAAACCCGTGCAGTATCGTTATCGCACCAGCGAGCAGGCGCGAGTGGTGGCTGAACTGTTGGACCATCTCAAACTCAATAGCTTCTGGCTATATGGTCATAGTATGGGTGGCAGCATTGCTATCGAGGCAGCAGGACTGATGGCGCCACGCGTAAAAGGGTTGATGGTGTCGGAACCCAATTTTCACGCCGGAGGTGGCATGTTCAGCCGCTCTATTGCTGCACAGACGGAACAACAGTTCCTGGCGCAGGGGTATGATGCGCTGCTCAGTGCAGAAACCTCACCCTGGGCGGGCAGTCTGCAAAGCAATGCGCCGTATGCCGTGTGGCGTGGCGCGTCCAGCCTGGTGGAAGGGGTAGAGCCGGAATGGGAGGTTCAGTTTTTGTCTCTGCGCTGTCCGGTGACGTTGATTTTCGGCGAGTGGTCTCTACCTGATGATGATGTGGACTCTCTGCAAAAGCGGGGCGTTGAGGTGAAAATCATCCCAGCGGCCGGACACTCCATGTCATGGGAAAATCCGTCGGCACTGGCGCAGACGTTAGCAGAGTGTATGACCACGACCTGAAAGGATAGCCCGCATCTCTGCGGGCCAGGAGCGCTATCGTAACAGGGCTTGTAAGGCCTGGCGTGCGGCAGGCTGTACATCGTGCGGGTGGCGGAAATCGATGTTCTCTATTGCCCGGCTATAGAGGGCGACCAGCCAGTCATAGACATACACCGTTGCCGCATGTACGGGTTGTTCTCCCAGACGCGTCAGGCGCGGCGCGGTACTGTTGACCACCGGCGTGACAAAGATTGCCTGGCCTTTACGGATGCGGCTCGCCGGGCGTGCCTCTGCGGGTGTCCGATCGTAGCCCAGCCAGCCAATGAAGTTGCCCATCACGGCATGCAGTTGAGCAGCGCTGCTCTTGTCGGTTTCAACGATGTTCTGCAACTGCTGTGGCAGGTTCAGTCGGTAGCTGGCCACCACCAGAACGTCGGCAATTTGCTGCAAAACAGCGGGTTCCAGCCCAAGGCGCGCGGCAGTGGCATCGTTGCGGCTCCACTGGCGCAGATGGTTTATCCAGACTTTATGCGCCAGGCGAGCTTTGTCTTTGGTCTGGAATGGACTGGCGTTCTCCTGGGCATGCTCGGCAAACAGGTCAATGGTATCCGTAAACAGTCCGTTCACCTGCTCCTCGCGGGGCTGCTGAACGGCCAGCAGGGTTTCAAAGGCTTTAAGCGGCGGTAGAAGACCTTCAAGCAGTTCACCGTGGCGGGCGGCGGAGCTTTGCAGAACGCGCACCATGTTTTCGGCCTGAGTTCGTCTGGCGCCGGGTTCCTCAACCAGCGGTGCCAGATACCCCTTCATCAGGGCCGAGAGTTCCTGGCGCAGCATTGCTTTCAGCGTGCTAAGACGCTTCTGCCGCTGAGCGGGTAACGTGGCCTGAGACAACCACTCGATCACGCGCTGCATGCTGTGGCTGTCCAGCGCCTGCAGTGTCCCCCAGCGCACACCCGGTTTGCCCAACAGGTGCTGGACCGTTTCATCAAGGTTCTGACGGGTGGTAAAACGTGCGTCGTGAGGCGTAATCGCCCACACCAGCCCCGGCAGGGCGGATTCTTCAACGGGCTGAGTCTCTTTGACCCAGTTCATCAGCACCCGGGCTTTTTTAGCCGTTTGCTCGTGCTGGGCTGTCGCATTGCAGATAACAAGCACGTCCGGTTGCAGCTGCTGGCGATAATGCTCCAGCAACCACTGGCATTTAGCCTGATTCAGTGTATCGGCGCTGTTATCTGAAAAGACCGGAATATCAATAATATCGACATTATCCAGGGCGCTGCTTTCGACCGGCAAGACCAGCTCACGCGTCAGGAAGGCGAGCGTATCGACAGGGATACTGATGGCGTTAAGCATCTCGCCGTTGTTCAGCGGATGAAGCAGCGTCTCCTGGGCCTCCGGAAGGGTAAAGGTGCCGTGAGTCAGGAACCCTTCGCCCGGAAGCCCGAAGTTATCGACCAGCAGGCTGAGCGGGGCGGCGAGTGCTCCGGCATGGCTGGTCTGATGCAGGACATGAGCGAGCTTTAACCACTGCTGGGTCAACTCCTGTTGCTCACCCCACAGCAGCGACCAGACGCTGGCTCGCGTGCTGAGATCGAGCGAAGGGACCAGCTGTGCAAACTGATGCCACAGGGCATCATCAATTTGCTGTTTCGCGGCAGGAACTGAGCTTTGCCAGAAGCGGGCGATGGCACCCACGTCCTGAGCCGTAATACCAGGAACGCCCTGCGGCTGGCGCAGGCCACGCCACTTCTCCAGGCGCGTCTCAATGACCGCTTTATCCACGGCGCGGATGTCCGGCTGCAGCGTGGTGCGGGCGATAAACAGCTGAACCAGCTCTGCCTCTGTCACCAGGCTCAGGCGCAGCGGGAACGCCTCATCCACCACCTCTGCATTTCCGCGAGTGAACCGCACGGCCATGTTGGTCAGGGCATGTCCCGGATTAATGTGCGAAAAATAGTCAAATGTACGCTGGCCTGGCGTAACGTTCAGGCGGCCATTACCACTGCCGCACAGCGATAAAAGCAGATGCGCTTTAGCACTCTGAGAATGACCGTAAAGTCCAATACTGCCCGGGCGGGACAGGGCGCGGTCAATGGCCTGCTCCCGTGCCTGCGTCGCGTTGATGCGCGCAAGAAGGGCATCGGCCTCGTTATCCAGCACTGGGGCGTTCAGGCGCGTCTCATTTATCCACCCGATTAAGGCCTGAGTGGTGGTCATCGTCGCAGTCATTTCAGGTATACGCTCCCGCTGTCGATCCAGTAGTGGCTGCCGCTATGACGGCGATCGGCCAGAGTATTCAGTTTGAAGGTTAAAGCATCAGGCGGAACCGGCGTCCCGTCCTGCAACCAGGCATCGCTCAGCGCGAAGGATTCAGGCCCTTCATGCTTATTGCCGCCACAAAGTTTGAGCCGCACGTTCAGCACGCCGTCACCCGCAATCGCTTTGGCCAGTTCGGCCGAGTTGATGCTAAGCGTATAGAGCGGCGTTGCCGGCCAGCGCGCGTTCGCCAGCTGGCGGAAACCGAGCGTCACATTTCCGCGCAGGGGGAAGTGCAGACGGGCGTCGAGTTTCGCACCCGGTTTATCCAGGTCGATATCCTGATACCAGACGTTTTCTTCACGCAGGGTGTTTACGGTGTTATCCAGGACGCCCAGATAGCGAACCGTTGAATATGCACCGATATCCGCGGCTTTAAAGTTAAAGCGCGGCAGTCGCAGGTCTAGCGCCAGGCTGCAAAGCATCGCGCCGACGGCGGCGGTCGATTTTGGATTACCAATGCGTCCTTGCTGGCTGAACGGGTACCATTCATGAACCTGGTATTTATCCAGCCAGACGATGCGATTAACCGGCACCGGCTGCAGGTGGCGAATAAGCGCCTGAACGCCAGGCAGGCAGCCCGGACGCCCCGTGATCAGCAGAATATCGCAGCTGTAATGTGAAATGGCCTCGCACACCGCATGCAGGGGTGACGCCAGCGTGAACTGGCCTGCCAGCATCGCATCCTGCATTTCACGGAAATTCACGTGCAGCGGAACGGCAAACAGATCGAAGGCTTCTGAACCTGCCGGCAAGGCATGATCGACGGCCTGTTGCAGATAATTCATCACGTTGCGGGTCGGTTTTTGCGACAGCAGATCGCCAAAGGTGGCATGCAAGCCTGCCAGCGGATCGTCGATGTCGCTGGATTCCCACGCGGCAAGGATGGCGTGACCAATCGGCATAAAGAGCTGAAGCGCCGTTTGCTGGCGCAATACCGCCTGAGTATCGATACGTCCTGAGTCACCAAACAGCGAGGCCATCAGCAGAGAGGCATCGGCAATGCCGGACTTCTGCAGCTGGGTTTGCAGGGCGGGTAACACATAGCGCTGGATGACGTCCAGCAGGGTGTCGTCGCCGGCCACTTTAAACCCTTCACGGAACAGCAGCTGCGGCGTGATTTTGACGTTGTTACCGGAGCCGTCATCCAACTGATAATGGGTGATCGCCATGTCGGTTGTGCCGCCGCCAATGTCGATAGAGGCGACACGCAGCGAGCGCCCCGGCTGCACGCCCGGTTCAGGTTCACGATCCGGGCGGGCGAGGGAGGCGAAGAACGCTTCCGTCTGACCACCAAAATGTGAGATCGCTTCGTTGTACAGCCACACCAGTTGACCACAGCTGGCCTCGTCCCACTCCATCTGGATTGCAGGTACCGGCACCACGCTTTTTTCCTGGTGCTTACGGGTGGCAAAATCGTCGTCCTGCGGGTGCCAGCCCATCGCTTTCCAGACGATAGCGATCGCCTCGAACATGCGGCGACGGAAGATCTCGCGTTCCTGCTTCGGCATCGCCGAGGGCAGGGTCAGGATCAGCGTACGCAGCTGGCGTGGCGAGGCCGGAAAGCCCAGACGCAGGCGCGTGGCAACGCTGTTGATCTGCCCCAGCGCCTGTGCCAGCAGTTCGCACAGCATATGCGTCATCAGCGTGCTGCGGCTGTACTGCGGGGAGAAGACCGGCAGTCGCTCGTCCTGCGGCAGCGTAAAGAGTGGTTCACCGTCATCGTTCATCAGGTTCATCAGCGGGAACGCGGTCGCCAGCGGTTCGCGCTGGGTTTTGCTGTTCATCTGGCTAAAGCGCCAGTCCTGGACCACCGGGGTTTCATCCCACAGGTAGCGACGCGGGCTGGAGATACCGCTGTTACCTTCCGTGCCCAGACGGCGCGTAGCCAGTTTGCGGGCTTCATCGCCCACGCGGACAATAGACGGCCAGACGAAGGCATCTTCACGCCCACTCTCCACCGAGAAGTGCTGCTTGCCAAAACGCGCTTCTGAAAACTCCAGACGACTGGTAAACAGCGGTTCATTGAGGAACTGTGGCTCGCTTAACGAGCGCACCTGCAGTTCGGCCGTCTGGCGCAGACCGTCGTTCGCATCACCGTGATCTTCAATAATAACGCCGCAGGTATGGGTATTCCCGACGTCGAGGATCAGGTCGACCGGAATAGCCGGCGTACTGAGGGTATGGGTGACAAATTTCACTTCCGGCACGGTAAGCTGTTCACCGAGCATGGACAGCAGGTTGAGCCAGTGTGCCTGGTACTCAAAGCTGCGCATTGCCTGCTGCAGGTCGCGTTCCGCGCGGTTTTCAACGTCGGTCGCATAGTGGGTAAACGCCTCGCGCAGCCAGCCGTCAATCCAGGTCTGGTCGAGGAAGCTTTCCACCTCATCGTCACGCCATGCCAGTCCGAAACGGGTGCCGTTGAGAATGTCATTTTCAACCGGGGACAGCGCGGCAGTAGCATGCTCTGCAATCTGGCTGTCGAGAGCGAGCGTGACGCGGTGCGTATTGCCTGCTGCATCAGGCGTTTCAAGTTTACGCACCTGGACACGCGCCCAGTTATCCGGCCCGTCAACAAAGGTACGTGGCGGATTGAAGCGCAGGAAGGGAATGGGGAGCCAGACGCCATCCAGCACCGTCAGAGACTGATGCAGTGGGATCGTGGTTTCCGGTTTCACCACTTCAGGCTGTCCGCCGTTCAATCCCGGCAGCGTGTAACGCCCGTTGACGAGATCGAAATCGAGACGCAGAAGCGGACCGTTGGCGGTTTTACGTACGAAGCGCCCGTTGCTGGCGGTGTCCTGCGGAGTCAGGCCAAAATCGAGGAATTGCACGCCGCTGTTGGCAATAAGCGTGACGCTCTGTTTATAGTCGCAAAGATTTACCAGCATAGGGTCAGGCACCTGCTTTCTTGAACGTCAGTGGAACGACGGTTTTGGCATCATAACGGGCATTACATTCAGCGACATCGCTGGTACCTGCTTTGCAGGCAACTTCCGGCATCGGGTAGCGTGAACCGTCTGTGCAGCGGGCATTACCGCGACTCTTGATCATCAGTTCACCATTGCTGTGCAGCCCGGAGAAAACCTCCACGCGGCAGACAACATTGTCACCGTGAACAACACGAGCGAAGCCTTTATTGTTCTGGATCTGATAGCGCAGCGACGGTGGTTTGCCGGTAATCGGATCTTTCACGTCGAGGATCGCACGCCATGTTCCGTTCAGAAAACGCGTCGACCCCGCTTTCACCTGGTTTGCTTCCATGACCATGGCGTCTTTCGGGATCGCCGCAATCACAACCGGTGCAGGTGCTGGGGCGGCAACGGGAGCCGGTTCTTTTTCTTTGCTCGCGACCACCTCTGCCTGATGCAGCGGTAATTTCATCGGCAGTGGCTCAACGGCTTTAATCGGCTTTGGCGCAATGGCGACAGGTTCAGGGGCAACGACAGCCACTGGCTCGGCAGAAGGGGCCTGTTTTGGCCACAGCAACGGGGTGGCAATCGCGGCAACGATCACGGCGGCAACCGGAAGCGTCCACAGGGGAACGCGGCGTTTTTTGGCTACGATCGCAGGCTCTGGCTCGGGTTCTTCCACAGGTGGCAAAGTGACCGGTGCAGGTTCAGGCGTATACAGTTCGTCCGGCGTGATGCGTACCACCGTGGCCGGGGCGATCAGCGGCTCATCGGCCTGTTCAAAGGTCAGGACTGGGGTCGGTTCCGGCTCGGGTTCAGGGTCTTCAATGACAATCGGGGCTGGCTCAGGGATCAGCGATTCGCGTAAACAGTCGAGTACGTCGTCACGCGCATTCTCATTGAGATTTACAAACCCCCAGAAGCTTATGACCGGCTTTCCATCAACCAGGAAAAGGAAATTTTCGCCGGGAAACTGAAATGCTTTCGACAGCAGGGAGCCGAAAAGCTGTTGCGCTGTTTTTGGCGACTGCAGGCACTTCTTACTCAGCGATTCAACGCTGGCCAGCGTATTTTCCAGATAGCGAAGGGCGCGATAACGATCGTCTTCGTTCGCCGCTTTCCAGCTGGTTACGCAACCGTCGACCGGCGAATACCAGTCGACACGGTCGCCACCATCATTGACCTGCGGAATAGCCAGACAGTCGACAATCGCCTGTTGTTTGCGTAACCGGAGCGCTTCCCGGATTTGTAACGCTGATTCAAAAACGGCTTGTCCGCCGCCGCCAACGGCCTGAAAGTCATCCAGATTACCGCTGCGTAAAAGAGTTTTTGCCACGATTTGATCCCATATACTTCTTCACACCGTTACTTTAACGAAATCGGGAAGCAACCAAACGGAGGAAGAGACGCCAAAAGGGACGATTTCTTGTGGCATAGAAAGGTGCGGTTGTGCTTGACGAATAATGGCACTTAAGGCAAATCAACCTCTGGCGCACTGGCTGTAAAACCAGCGGAAAACGTTGCTTTAGAATAACCTGATAGTGATTCGTTATTTGCCAGGTTATAGCGGCTGTGCTGTTATTACAGTCCAATATAATAAAACTGCCAGGGTTATAACCATGTCTACAGGGAAAACGCTGCTCGCCCTCGCGCTGAGCACTCTCTTACCAGCAGGTGCCGCATGGGCGGCGAATAATGACACCATCATTTATTGCTCTGAAGCATCACCGGAGTCTTTCAACCCGCAGATCGCCAGCTCAGGCCCGTCATTCGTGGCCAGCTCTCAGGTCCTGTATAACCGCCTGATCAATTTCGACCCGGTGAAAAACACCCCGGTACCGTCGCTGGCAGAGTCCTGGACAATTTCCCCGGACGGTAAGACTTATACCTTTACGCTGCGTAAAGGGGTCAAGTTCAACAGCAATAAATACTTCAAGCCGACCCGTGATTTTAATGCGGATGACGTTATTTTTTCCGTCATGCGTCAGAAAGATCCTAAGCATCCTTATCACAATGTCTCGCAAGGTAATTACGAATACTTTAATGACGTAGGCCTGGACAAGCTGATTCAGGACGTCAAAAAGGTTGATGATTATCACGTGCAGTTTACGCTGAGCGAACCAAACGCCGCTTTCCTTGCTGACTGGGGGATGGATTTCGCCTCTATTCTTTCCGCTGAATACGCTGACGCGATGCTGAAAAAAGGGGCGCCTGAGAATGTCGATACCTGGCCGATTGGTACCGGGCCATACGTTCTGCAGCAGTACAAAGTGGATTCGCTGATCCGCTACGTCGCTAACCCGAACTACTGGGAAGGTGCGGTTCCGACGAAACACCTTATTTTCTCCATCACGCCAAACGTAGAAACGCGTCTGGCGAAGCTGCAGACCAACGAATGTCAGATTATTCCTGCGCCGTCACCGGTTCAGTTTGATGTTATTAACAAAAATAAAGACCTGAAGCTGCACGCCGTGGAGGCGTTGAACGTGGGGTATCTGGCGTTCAATACCGAGAAAAAACCGTTTGATAACGTGCTGGTGCGTCAGGCCCTGAACTATGCGACGGACAAAAAATCCATCGTGAATGCGGTCTTTATGGGTTCCGGTACGGTGGCGAAATCACCCATTCCGCCGAATATGCTGGGCTTTAATAACGATCTGAAGGACTACAGCTACGATCCTGAAAAAGCGAAAGCTTTGTTGAAACAGGCCGGTCTGGAGAAGGGCGCGGACGTGACGCTGTGGTCAATGCCTGTGCAGCGTCCGTATAACCCTAACTCGAAGCGTATTGCGGAGATGATCCAGAGCGACTGGGCAAAAGTCGGCGTGAAGGCCAAAATTGTCTCTTACGAGTGGGGCGAGTATCTCTCCGGTATGCGTAAAGGGGAGCATGATTCCGCGCTGTTTGGCTGGATGTCCGATAACGGCGACCCGGATAACTTTGCTGATGTACTGCTGGGATGCGACAGCATCAAAACCGGATCGAACGCCGCGCGCTGGTGCGATAAGGGGTATGATGATCTGGTCAAGAAAGCCAAACTGACCAGCAACCCGGGTGAGCGTGCGAAACTCTACAGCCAGGCGCAGGAGATCTTCTATGCTCAGGCACCGTGGATTGCGCTGGCGAACGGCAAAACGTTCTACGCCACCCGCAGCAACGTAACGGGGTACAGCGTGAGCCTGATGGGCAGCGATTTCTCCAAAGCGAAACTGAACTGACATTTTTCCCGGCAGGCACCGCGCCTGCCGGGCATCTGACAAGGAGTGACAATGTCACATTTAAATGAAGTTATCGCCCGTGTCGATACCGCCATCGAAGAGGGAGTGATTAGCCGAATGAATGAACTGCTGATCGAACTGAGCGACGACGCAGCGTTAAGCCGTGAAGATCGCTACAGTCAGCAGCAGCGTCTGCGTACCGCGATTGCACATCATGGTAAGCAACATAAAGAAGAGATGGACGCCCGTCAGGAATTGCTGACCAAAGGCGGTACGATTCTGTAGCGGTAAGCCGGGGGTCAGAACTGGCGTCTCGCGACCAGCCACGCCCCGACCACCAGCATTACGGCACCGCACACCGGGCCAATCAGCGCGCGCAAGGGGATGCCATTGCTTCTGAGTACATCCATCACCAGCCCGCCAATCAACTGGCTTGCCACCAGCACGGCGATGGTTGTCGCTGCGCCAACATTTTGATAGCCGCTGATACTGGCAAAAACAAAAAACGACCCTAACAGCCCCGGGATCAACGTCCACCAGCGGATCGTTGAGGCCAGCTCGCTAAATCCGGCGAAGCCCTGTTTTAGCAGCAGAATGCTGACAAACAGCACAATGCCAACCAGCGAATTCAGCAGCATCGCGATAAGAATGGTCGAGGAGGACTGAGTGATGCGCACCATTAAGGTGTTTTGCACCACCAGGCCAATTCCCGCCGCCACCAGAAAAGCCAGCGTCAGAGACTGATTCATGAGATAGCGTCCGGATCGCTGCGCTCATCAAGCTGCAACTGCATAAAGGTCAGATCCAGCCAGCGGCCAAACTTGGTGCCCACCTGCGGCATCTGGCCGGTGGTCACAAAACCGAGCGTCTCATGAAGATGAATAGAGGCCTGGTTTTGCGCCTCAATGCCCGCCACCATGACGTGTTTGCCGAGGGTCCGCGCTTCAATAATCAGCGCGTTCATCAGCGTGCGGCCAATACCTTTGCCCTGATGATCCGGATGAACGTAGACAGAATGCTCTACCGTATGCCGGAAACCGTCAAAGGCGCGCCAGTCGCCAAACGAGGCGTAGCCGGTGATAACGCCATTCTCTTCACTCACCAGCACCGGGTAGCCTGCGAGGGCACGCGCCTCAAACCAGGCAATGCGGTTATCCGTATCGACGGTTTTATCATTCCAGATCGCGGCAGTATGCAGCACCGCGTGGTTGTAAATCTCCCCAATAGCGGTGCAGTCTTCTTTGCAGGCATGACGAACGATCATGTTTGAACCTCTGAGTGTGTTGTTCACTATAGTATTACGTTATGAGTACGATATTACACAACTGTACAGACGGATGGCTATGACATAAGCCAGATTTTTTTGTTATCAAAACCGCGTTGAAATGCCGTTCATACACTATAGTATGACGTCATGAATACTATGGCAGACACAATGAATCAAAGGATTAGCGCGCGAATTCGCCTTGAACGCGAGTCGCGAGGATGGTCATTAAGCGAGCTTGCTGACCGGGCCGGCGTCTCGCGCGCCATGATCCACAAGATAGAGCGCGGGGACAGCAGCCCGACGGCGACCTTGCTCGCGCGGTTATCCGGCGCGTTTGGCATCAGCATGTCAACGCTGATCGCCAGAGCCGAAATGCAGGAAGGAAAGCTGCTGCGTCTGGAAAACCAGCCCGTCTGGCGTGACCCTCAGACACACTATCTCCGCCGCCACGTGTCACCCCGCACCGATCTGCCCATCGATCTTGTTCAGGTTGAGCTGCCGGCGGGAAGCGATGTCCCTATGCCCGCCTCGTCGTATGCGCTGGCGCGCCAGCTTATCTGGCTGCAGTCTGGCGAACTGGTTTTCCAGGAGGGCGATACCCGTCATGAAATGCACGCCGGTGATTGCCTGGAACTGGGGCCGCCCAACGACTGCCGGTTCATTAATGAGACGAATGAAACCTGTATCTATCTGGTTGTGCGGCTTAACCAGTCTGGCTCGTAAAGTTAAAGCGTTTACGCCGATCATGAGCCAGGCTCTAATGACATTTGTACCAGAAGGAGTTCCTGATGAATCAATCTGTTTCGCAAAATCGCCGCTGGGTTCTGGCTTCTCGTCCGCACGGTGCGCCGGTCGCGGAGAATTTTCGTCTGGAAGAGCAGCCTGTTCCTGAACCTCAGGCAGGACAGCTTTTGCTGCGCACGGTCTGGCTGTCGCTTGATCCTTACATGCGTGGGCGCATGAGTGATGCACCTTCCTATTCACCGCCAGTGGAAATTGGGGCGGTCATGGTGGGGGGAACGGTCAGTCGCGTGGAGCAGTCAAACCATCCGGACTATACGCCGGGTGAGTGGGTGCTGGGCTACAGCGGCTGGCAGGAGTATGAAATTTCAGACGGCAGCGGCCTGGTGAAACTGGGCGATAATATTTCTCACCCCTCGTGGGCGCTGGGCATTCTGGGTATGCCAGGGTTTACCGCCTATATGGGGCTACTGGACATCGGCCAGCCTAAAGCCGGTGAAACGCTGGTGGTTGCGGCGGCGACGGGGCCGGTTGGTGCGACGGTCGGGCAGATCGGTAAAATCAAAGGTTGCCGGGTGATCGGCGTTGCCGGTGGTGCAGAAAAATGCCGCCATGCCGTAGAGGTGCTCGGGTTTGACCAGTGCCTGGATCACCATGCCGATGACTTCGCGGCCCAGCTGGAAAAGGCCTGCCCGAAAGGGATTGATGTTTATTATGAAAACGTCGGCGGGAAAGTCTTTGACGCCGTGTTGCCCTTACTGAACACCTCAGCGCGCGTACCGGTATGTGGTCTGGTGAGCGGTTACAATGCGACGGGTCTGCCGGAAGGGCCGGATCGTTTGCCGTTATTGATGGCGACGATTCTGAAGAAACGTATTCGTATGCAGGGGTTTATCATCGCTCAGGACTACGGCCATCGCATCAAGGAGTTCCAGGATGAGATGGGGCGCTGGGTGCAGGAAGGCAAAATTCACTACCGTGAGCAGGTCACAGACGGCCTGGAGAATGCGCCTGAGGCGCTGATTGGCCTTCTTGAAGGAAAAAACTTCGGCAAAGTCGTGATTCGCGTCGCGGGTGACAATAAATAATCTAAAATATGGCGGGGTTTCCCGCCATATTTATTTGTGAAGATACGATATATTGTCTTTAATTAACTGGACATGGCTTTTCGCGCCTTCCGTTCAGATGAGCACGAAAACGAAAAAAAATAAATTTTGCATTTCTTGACATTTTTACAGACTTCCCATCACCAGGCATGACGATACAGGATATATCGGAACAGCGTCGTTTATAAAAAACGGCGTTTAAAAATAGCATTAAGTATTAGCTACAGGAATTGAACATGCTTGATTTGGACCATTTAGAAAAAGCGCAAAGGATCAGTCTTACCATGCAAGTCGAACTCAGTTTGAAAGGCGCGTTAATTACAGGCTCACTGAAACCTGGCGCTCGACTGATTACCAAAGAAATTGCTGATAAATTAGGAACCAGTATTACCCCGGTTCGCGAGGCGCTTTTGCGTCTGGTGTCGTCTGGGGCATTGCACGCCACGCCAGCCCAGGCATTTCTGGTTCCTGAGGTCACGCTTGAGCGTTATAACGAGATTAACGCCATCAGGAAACAGCTTGAGCCTATGGCGGTAGCTGCCGCCTGTCAGCATATGACGGAAAATAAGCTGGAGGTGTTGCGCAAGTTATCAGAGACATTCCATGAAGCCATGCGCAACGGGCACGTTCAGCAGGCGCTGCATGCAAACCGCATCTTTCGGTTTACGCTTTATCAGTACGCGGAAATGCCGACACTCAGCGCCTTAATTGAGCAGCTATGGGTGCGTATTGGACCTTGCATGAACTATCTGCATCAGGAGCTTAACGACATCAAGGTGTCGACTTATCACTACGCCGAGCTCCTGTCCGCGCTTGAGCGAAGAGATGTTGATGGCAGTCAGAAGGCGATAGAGACGTTGATTGATGAAGCGAACACGCTTTTACAGCGACAATATTTTAACTGAGAGATTATTTAGCAGAGCGACTATATCCTGCCGCGAATTATATTCCTGGTTAAATACTCCTGATGGCTTATTGCCATCAGGAGCGTTATTCCATTTATAAAAATAATATTCAGCAAAAAAGAATGCTTTTTGCTTACTCGAAGCGATAAGAGACCGACAGACCTACGCCGTAGTTACGGCCCGGTGCAGGTTCGTAATAACGCCCGTTGGATTCATTCACGATAACCGATCCGACATACTCTTTATCGAACAGGTTATCGACGCGACCAAAGACGTCCAT
Source organism: Enterobacter ludwigii (assembly GCF_001750725.1). Classification (NCBI taxonomy): domain Bacteria; kingdom Pseudomonadati; phylum Pseudomonadota; class Gammaproteobacteria; order Enterobacterales; family Enterobacteriaceae; genus Enterobacter; species Enterobacter ludwigii. The sequence continues at coordinate 1,681,091 of NZ_CP017279.1, read as the reverse complement.
TCCCCAGTTACCGTAGTTGAATTTATACCCGGTATTCAGCCCAACCACCGTGTAGGACGGGGCTTTCGCCGTGTTCTCGTCATCCGCCATGATATCGCTCATGTAGCGCACATCCGATCCCGCATACCAGCCTTCTTCCGGCTGCCAGCCAAACGAGGCATAACCCATGTTGCGGGCAATGCCTGGCATACGGTTGCCGTTACAGTCGCCGGTGCTGCACACGTTGGTACGATAGGTGGCGTCCAGATAGGTCCACGCCATTTTCAGCTTCCAGTTCTCAGCAAACTGCTGATCCAGGGAAACTTCAACCCCCTGACGACGGGTTTTACCGGCGTTTTTATAGCTGGTACGACCGCCAGCGCTGGCATCGACGACAATCTCGTCATCCGTATCGGTGCGGAACAGCGCTGCCGTCAGCAGACCATTACCGATACGGGTTTTGCTGCCCACTTCATAGGTATTGTTCGTGGAAGGTTTCAGGCCAATGTTGAGGCCGCCCTGGTTATCCGCACGATAAGAGAGCTCATTGATGGTTGGCGTTTCAAACCCGCGACCTGCCGCAGCATAGAGATTCCACGCATCGGTCACGGCATATTTCACCGATCCGGCCGGGAGCCACTTGTGATAGCTTGCGTCACCGCTGTCGTCTCCGTTGCCCGGGGTCACGTAATGGTCGTTGGAGTCAAACCAGACCGAGCTGTAACGGACGCCGGCATCCACGGAGAGTTTCTGCGTTAACTGCCAGCTGGTTTGCAGGTACGGGTCGACGTTCCACATCAGGTTACGTTCGTTACGACGTTTATCGCCCTTGACGCCGTACTCCGGCACGCCGTTGTTCATGACGAAGTTCTCGTATCCGCGACGATCTTCGCTCATGTTTTCGTAGTTCAGACCGGTGGTAAAGGTTACTGGAACCAGCAGTTCGCCACGGTGCGTCCAGCGGGTATCGATCCCCTGGTAATGGCGCTGCATATCAATCACGCCGCCGGAGTGGGAAGGTCTCAGCTGAGGCTGATAAGGAATTGACTGGTACTGTGTCATTTCACGTTCGCCGGCGTACATCATGACGCTGAGATCGTCCTGGGTGCTGAGCTGACGATCGTAGCGCAGGCCAGCCTGGGTCTGCTTGATGGTCTTGCGCGTATTGTATTGATCGCCACGCGGAGACTGCCGAGGGTTGTCATGCCATTCCTGGGTACTCAGTCCACCCGGATCGTTGGCTTTCATGTCCACGCTGTTGAAAATCAGCGTCAGCTTACTCACGTCATCAATACGAACACCCAGTTTAGCGTTGGCGAGATTCTTCCGCGCGCCGCTGTGGTCGCGATAACCTTTGGTCGTGAAACGGGTAGTGGACACGGTGTAGTCCACATCCCCGGCATGCGTCCCGTCACCCATCGCGCCGGTGGCTTTCATTCCATAGCGCCAGGTACCGTAACTGCCGTAATAGCTGCTGGCCTCGATGGTCGGCGGCTGCTGCCCGGTCTGGGTCGTCATGTTGATCACGCCGCCAGAGGCGTTGCCATAAAGGGCAGAGAAGGGGCCGCGCAGCACTTCTACGCTGTCCACGCTGGAAAGATCGATATTGGAGGTTTGTCCCTGTCCATCCGGCATGGTTGCCGGAATACCGTCGACATACATACGGATACCGCGCACGCCGAAGGTTGAGCGGGCACCAAACCCACGCATTGAAAGCTGGAGATCCTGAGCATAGTTCTGGCGGTTCTGGATCTGCAGTCCCGGCACGCTGCCAAGAGATTCAGACAGGTTAATGCGTGGCGCAGCATGACGCATATCCTCGCCATTCACGACGCTAACCGCCGCCGGGGTATCGAGCTCCGAGACGGTTTGCGGCGTGGCGCTGACGATCATGGTCTGTTCATCGGCACTCATCGCAGTGAGAGGCGCAGAGATAACAGGAACCAGCAGCAGTGGAAGCGTTGCCTTACGGGCAGAAATGATTTTCATGAAATAGACCGGTTATGGAAAAAACGTACCAAATGGAACATGTCCATATATGTTAAATCTTTTGTAAATCTTTTGAAAACTATAACCGCACATTGCGTTAATGAAAGGCCGGGAAGGAAAGAAAAACTCCACATTTAACTCATAAATGATTACTATTCTCATTATCAAAACGGCAATGCCATGACGTTGCCTGCCGGAAGTGATGTCAGCAGTAAACCCTGTGTTCAAAAAAGGAATTGTTATGTCTTTACGTCATCTGTGCTCGCCGCGCCTGAGTATGTCTCTGCTGTCAGGGGCGTTACTGTTTGCCGGAACCTTCCAGGTTCATGCTGCCGAAGAGATGTTGCGCAAAGCGGTAGGGAAAGGCGCATATGAAATGGCCGTGAGCCAGCAGGAGAATGCGCTGTGGGTCGCGACATCGCAGAGCCGCAAAACGGACAAAGGCGGGATTGTCTATCGCCTTGACCCGGTCACGCTGGACGTGACGCAGGTCATTCATAACGATCTCAAACCGTTCGGTGCCACCCTTGATAATGCCACCCAGACGCTGTGGTTTGGTAACACCATCAACGGCGCGGTAACCGCGATTGATGCCAAAACGGGTGAGGTGAAAGGGCGACTGGTGCTGGATAACCGTCAGCGCAGTGAAACCGTCAAACCGCTGCAGCCGCGCCAGCTGGTGGCCGATGACAGCGCAAACACGGTTTACATCACCGGCGTAGGCCAGGAGAGCGCGATTTGGGTGGTGGATGGTGCAACGCTGAAGCTGAAAGAGACCATCGGCAGTACCGGTAAATTCAGTACCGGCCTGGCGCTGGATGCGAAGGCAAAACGTCTTTACACCACCAATGCTGATGGCGAACTGGTGACGATTGATACGGCAACCCATAAAATCCTCAGCCGTAAAAAAGTGCAGGACGACGGTAAGGAGCACTTCTACCTGAATCTGAGCCTGGATACCGCCGGACAGCGTGCGTTCTTAACCGACTCAAAGCAGCCGGAAGTGCTGGTGGTGAATCTGAAGGACGGCAGCGTCATCAAGAAAATTGCCGTGCCTGAATCGCTAGCCGTTCTGTTTAACCCGGCGCGCAACGAAGCGTATGTGACGCACCGTGAAGCGGGTAAGGTGAGCGTAATCGACGCGAAAACCTACAACGTTACCAAAACCTTCGACACCCCGGTCTACCCGAACAGTCTGGCGCTCTCAGCGGATGGCAAAACCCTGTATGTGACGGTAAAACAAAAATCGACCCGTCAGCAGGAAGCCACCCAGCCTGATGACGTGATTCGTATCACGCTCTAAGTTTCGCTCCTCAACACAAAGAAAAAGGGAAGGCGCAATGCCTTCCCTTTGTATTAACCAGCAGGTCGATATTAACGCGACGTCTCTTCAACCAGCGGGGCGTCGTGTTTGGCATCATCAGGATGAACCGGCGCCGTGCTGTGAATTTCTTGTACGCGTTTACGCACGCCAAACCAGCCGGCAATCAGCAATACGGCCAGCAGAGGAATGGTGGCGATCGTGTAGGTACCGTTCGGGTAATCAAACGCCATCAGCACCAGCACGCTGAACAGGAACAGCAGGGTGAGCCAGGAGGTCACCGGTGCGCCCGGCAGCTTAAAGCTGACTTCAGCGGCTTTGCCTTCTTTGATCGCTTTGCGCAGACGCATCTGGCAGACCACGATAAAGGCCCAGGAGGCGATGATGCCGAGCGCGGCAACGTTCAGCACGATTTCGAATACCTGAGACGGTACCAGGTAGTTCAGGAACACGCCGAAGACATACACCACCAGCGTCGCCAGAATGCCCGCGTAAGGCACATGCTGACGGCTCATCTTCGACATGAATTTCGGCGCCGAACCGCCCATCGACATGGAGCGCAGGATACGACCGGTAGAGTAAAGACCCGAGTTCAGACTGGAGAGCGCAGCCGTCAGCACCACGATATTCATGATGCTGCCAACATAAGGCACGCCCAGTTTAGAGAAGAAGGTCACAAACGGGCTTTGACCCGCCTGATAGGCGTTCCACGGCAGCAGCAGAACCAGCAGCACCACGGAACCAACATAAAAGAGACCGATACGCCAGATAACGCTGTTAATGGCTTTAGGTACCATGGTCTGTGGGTCTTTACATTCACCCGCCGCGGTGCCGACCAGCTCAATGGACGCGAAGGCGAACACCACACCCTGAACCAGCACCAGCGCAGGCAGCAGGCCATGCGGGAAGAAACCGCCGTTATCAGTGATCAGGTGGAAACCGGTGGCATTGCCATCAAGCGGTTTACCGCTACCGAGGAACACCGTACCCACGACCAGGAACACCACGATGGCCAGCACTTTTACCAGCGCGAACCAGAACTCCATCTCCGCGAACCACTTCACGCCGATCATGTTCATGGTGCCGACAATGGCCAGTGCGCCCAGCGCAAACACCCATTGTGGCACATCACCAAACGCGCCCCAGTAGTGCATGTAAAGCGCGACGGCGGTGATATCGACAATACCGGTCATTGCCCAGTTGACGAAGTACATCCATCCAGCAACGTAGGCCGCTTTTTCACCGAGGAATTCGCGGGCATAAGAGACAAAACTGCCGCTGGAAGGGCGATGCAGTACCAGTTCGCCCAATGCACGAAGAATGAAGAAAGAAAAGATCCCGCACACCAGATAGACCAGGGCGAGAGCCGGGCCAGCCATCTGCAGACGAGCGCCAGCACCTAAAAACAGACCCGTTCCGATAGCGCCGCCGATGGCGATCATTTGAACCTGACGGTTGCCCATCGCTTTGTGGTAGCCCTCTTCATGGGAGTTTAACCAGCGACGTTTAGCAGCGTGATGATCGGCTGCGCTTTTATTGCTTGTTTTCATTGAGTTACCTGTTTGCCTGTCTGAACCATTATCGTGATAGTCCTGCCTGGCAGAGTGCAATACAAACGATTGCTTCTGCGCAAACACATGTTGCCTTCCCAGTCATTCTGCGTATGGATAAGGCGAAACATGGCGAGGCATCCTACCTGCAATTCATAAGCGACGCAAAATATAACCGTGCCGAAAGTGATGCACGTCGAAGGAAATCGTGTGGTCAGAGCAGACGGGGATCACAACACGCTGAATAGCGGTGAGTTTTTAGACAAATCCATTAATGAAGTGGTGCTTTAATCATCAGTTTCGCTTAATGATTGCGCAAAGCAACCAGCGCATAACGGCGCCTTTGCTCAACCGCCAAAAACGGCAATCGCCTGTTGCAGGCGGGTCGTACGCTGCGTCAGATGGTGTGCGGCGTCCGTCACGTTATCCACCATACCGGTATTGTTTTGGATCATTGTACCGATGCGGGAGATGGACGCGTTAATCAGGGTCAGCGCCTGCGTTTGCTCCTGCGTGGCGTGGCCTATCTCCTTAATCAGAGAAGACATCTCCATGACATTGCCAATCATCACCGTGAGCTGCGATTCAGTTTGCTCGACCTTCTCCACGCCGGCGTTCACGCTGGAAACGTTTTTCTCTATAAGCGTTTTGATCTCTTTGGCCGCCGTGGCAGAGTGCTGGGCAAGGTTGCGGACTTCGGCCGCCACGACCGCAAAACCGCGTCCGGCATCACCCGCACGCGCCGCTTCAACGGCCGCGTTCAGCGCCAGAATATTGGTCTGGAAGGCGATACGATCGATGACGCTGATGATGTCGACGATCTGGCTGTTATCCTGCGACACGGACTGCATCATGCCGATAGTCTCTTTCATCATTGCTTCACCGCGGTGAGCGCTGGTGCGGGTGCGATCTGCCATCAGGATCGCGTCTTTCGCCGTTTCAGCCGTCTGCTGAACTGCGCTGGCAATTTCTTCCACGGCTGAGGCCGTTTGCTGCAGAAAGTCTGCGGTTTCTTCGGTACGCGTTTGTAATGCCATACCTTCTTTCGCCACCTGCTGGCTGATTGTACTTATACCGCTGATTTGCGCACCGACATCGTCCACCAGCGAATGGAGGTTCAGACCCGACTGATTCACCATGCGCATCATCAGGCCGATTTCATCGACGCGGTCAAAATGGTAATAGTCCGCTTTACGTCCTGAAACCACCCGCTGCATTTGCTGGACAATGGATTTAACCGGCTTCGCAATTTGCGCATGAAGATAAACGGCCAGGGCAATAAATAGCAGAGCCAGACCTACAGTCTCAACAATACGATCGGCAAATATAAACAGCTGCAGACAAGCGAGCAGGGCGGTTATCGCAATACCAAGATGGATCCTTTTACTGGTGCTGAGGCGTTTAAACAGCGACGTAAAAGAGAACAGACCGTGGCGAACAAACAGGCCTTTATAAAAGCGGTGATGTTTTAATTCATTATTGCGCACTTTCTCATACCGTTTTTCACTGACAGCAATCTCTTCACGCGAAGGAATATTTCGCACAGAAATATAGCCGGTTAACGTTTCATTCTGATAAACCGGGGTGACGTTTGCGCGCACCCAGTAGTGATCGCCGTTCAGGCGGCGGTTCTTGACCAGCCCCGTCCAGGTCTCACCCTGTTGCAGGGTAAACCACATGTCGCCAAACGCCTCGGCAGGCATGTCGGGATGGCGAATAAGATTATGCGGCTCACCGAGAAGACTCTCTTCTTTATAGCCGCTGGCGTCAATAAAGGCAGAGTTCGCATAGGTAATATGGCTGTGCGTATTGGTGGTCGACATAAGCGTCGAACCTTCGTTAAGTAAATACTCGTTTTGTGTAACGGGAGTGTTATTCCGCATCAGTAACCCCATGGTCATATATCAATAAAAAAGAGTCCGTTAAACATTCAGGCAAGTTTGAAAGGTTTGGTTTTTTATTTTTACTGTCGGCATATTCTCTACGAAAGTTATGCGTTCCGGAATACCCTGTATTTAGTATTTTTTATTTTTAAAATGCATTCGATGTAATAAAAATGAAAATATTTATCGGTGCGTTTTTGTAGCACCCTGCAAATAAACGCCATAAGGCAAATTAAAAGCGGGAGATCACTCTTCGACGTAAACTGACCCGCCGAAATAGCGTTTCGTTAACAAGATGAAAACGCTATGCTTTAAGGGTTTTTCTTCAACAGGGGGCAACAGGGTGAAAGTGAATGTGATTGGCACCAGCGGGAGTGGAAAAAGCACCCTGGCGAAGCGTATCGCCGCAGAACTGGATATTCCTTACATCGAAATGGACCGACTTTACTGGTGTCCGGACTGGCAGGGCACCCCGGACGCTATCTTGCTGGAAAAACTGGAGACGACGCTAAAGGCGTCAGCGGAGTGGGTGCTTGATGGCAACTATAACCGTACGCGCCCTGTGAAATGGCGAGACGTGGATCGGGTGGTGTGGGTGGATTATGGGTTCGCCCGAACTTTGTATCAGGCTGTCACCCGAGCGTTCACGCGCGCCTGGCACAAACAGGAACTGTGGCCCGGTACGGGAAACTGTGAGAGTTTTCGTCGCTCATTCTTGAGCCGTGAGTCCATTATTATCTGGACAATCAAAACCTGGCGCAGCAACCGCGCACGTTATGCACGCGATATGGTAGACCCGCAATACGCCCATATTCATTTTGTCCGCATTACCCGCCGCAGTGAGGTGGAAAACCTCATTTCATCGCTTAAGTCACACGCGTAGCATGGATTTATATATCTGATTTCCGGCAAACCAAATGTAAATTAATTGTTTCTCAGAGGTGAAATACGCCTTTAATAATGACGACATGTTAAGTCAAACGAGAACGCAACATGTCCTGGCGAATCAGTATTCTGGATAAAAGCCCCATCGCTGAAAACGAAACGGCTGCCGATGCACTGGCGCGAACCCTGGCGCTGGCACAGCAGGCAGAAAATCTGGGCTATCACCGTTTCTGGATTGCCGAACACCACAACACGCCCCAGCTGGCCAGCCCTTCACCCGAACTGTTAATCGCCTGGATCCTCGGGCAAACACGGCGTATCCGCGTGGGCTCTGGTGGCGTCATGCTCCAGCACTACAGCCCTTACAAAGTCGCAGAAAATTTCAACCTCCTGGCCGCGCTTGCTCCCGGGCGCGTGGATCTGGGCGTCGGGAAAGCCCCAGGCGGCCTGCCGCTCTCCACCCGGGCGCTGCAACAGGGCCTCGATCAACAGCAAAAAGGCAGTTTTGCCGAACAGCTGACACAGCTTCATCACTGGATCCAGCCGGAAAATCAGTCGGTGGACGAGGCCGTTCGCGCGACGCCGCTGCCGCCGGTTCCGGCGCAGGGGTTCCTGCTGGGGGCCAGTACCGAAAGCGCGCTGCTGGCCGCGAAACTTGACTGGCATTTTGTCTTTGCTGCTCACCTGAATGGGGATCCGGCGCTGCTGCGTGAAGTCATCACCACCTGGCGTAACCACAGCGCCCGGGATGCGATTGTGGCGGTGCAGGTCATCGTCGCCCAGTCGCAGGCTGAGGCGGAGGCACTGGCACAACAGGTTGAAGTCTGGGGCGTCGAACTGGCAAATGGGCAGCGCGTCACCGTGGCCAGCGAAGAGCAGGCCTATGCCTTTGCCCGACAGGCGGGCAGCGAGCCGGTGCGCATTGCCCGTCGGGCACAGTCGCTGCTGGCGGGAACAGCTGAATCGGTGCTGGAACAGTTGAACGCCCTGCACGAAAAATGGGGCATTGATGAATTCATTATTGATACGCCCGTTGCGGATGGCGTAACGCGAATACAGTCCCTGCGTCTGCTGGCGCAGGCGAAGCTTAACAAGGAGGCCGCCGTATGCGTTTTGACGAACAACTGATTGCCTGGCGCCGGGAGCTGCACCAGAACCCGGAGCTGTCCGGCCAGGAGGTCGAAACGACCGCTCGCCTGCGTCAGTGGCTGACTACGGCTGGCATTACGCCGCTGCCTTATGCGCTTCAGACCGGCGTGGTGGCCGAAATTGGCACGGGGAAAAAGCTGATTGCGCTGCGGGCCGATATTGACGCCTTGCCCATTGAAGAGCGCAGCGGCGTGCCGTTTAGTTCACAGCGTGCGGGTGTGATGCATGCCTGCGGACACGATATTCATACCAGTGTGATCCTCGGGGCGGCGTTAAAGCTTAAAGAGCGTGAAGCGTCTTTAAACGGGCGTGTGCGGATCCTTTTTCAGCCGGCTGAAGAGAACTTTGGCGGCGCGAAAAGTATGGTGCGGGCCGGTGCCTTACGTGATGTCAGTGCCATCTTCGGGATGCATAACGAGCCGGGGCTGCCGGTCGGGGAATTTGCCACCCGCGGTGGGCCGTTCTACGCCAACGTCGACCGGTTTGTTATCCGAATTACCGGTAAAGGCGCGCATGCTGCACGTCCGCATGAAGGTAACGACGCCATCGTGCTGGCGAGCCAGCTGGTAACGGCGTTGCAGAGCGTTGCCAGCCGCAACGTCAACACGCTTGATTCCGTGGTGCTGAGCGTCACGCGCATTACCGGGGGCAATACCTGGAACGTCCTGCCGGAAAGCGTTGAGCTGGAAGGCACGCTTCGCACCCACCGCGTGGAAGTGCAGCAGAATGTGAAAGCACGCGTCGGCGAAATTGCCGCCGGGTTTGCCAGCGCGTTTAGCGCGCAGATCGACATTACCTGGTACGCCGGGCCTACCGCGCTGGTCAATGACGCACACTGGGCCGAATTTGCCACCGCCGTCGCCAGAGAATCTGGGTATGAAACGCAGCACGCCGAGCTGCATATGGGCGGGGAAGATTTCGCGGTGTATCTGCAGCAGGTCCCCGGGGCGTTTGTCAGCATCGGCAGCGCCAGTCCGTTCGGTTTACATCACCCGGCCTTCAACCCGGATGAAGCATTAATTGAGCCCGCTGCCCGCTATTTTGCACAGCTTGCGGAAAAAGCCCTGCAACACGTTTAATTCTGAAGAGGTGAATATGTCTGCAACCCGACAATTGCGGCTGGGAACCATTTTGCATGGTGCTTCCGGGAACATGTCTGCCTGGCGTCATCCGGCGGCGGTCGCCGATGCCAGCATTAATTTTGATTTTGTAAAAGCCACGGCGTTAAAAGCCGAAGAGGGGAAGCTTGATTTTTTATTCGTCGCCGACGGCCTCTATATTAACGAGAAATCCATCCCGCATTTCTTAAACCGGTTTGAGCCGTTAACGGTCTTGTCTGCACTGGCAAGTCTGACGTCGCGCCTCGGTCTGGTCGGTACCTTATCGACCTCCTACAGCGAACCGTTTACCGTGGCGCGCCAGTTTGCCAGCCTGGATCATTTGAGCAACGGACGCGCAGGCTGGAACGTGGTGACCTCACCGCTGGAAGGGTCGGCGAAAAACTTCTCGCGCGAGAAACACCCTGAACATGCGCTGCGCTACCGGATAGCGGATGAATACCTCGACGTGGTGAAAGGACTCTGGGATTCCTGGGAGGGGGATGCCTTTGTGCGCAACAAAGAGAGCGGGCAGTTCTTTGACCCGGCAAAACTGCATACGCTTGATCACCACGGCGATTTCTTCCAGGTGGCCGGTCCGCTCAATATTGGCCGCACGCCGCAGGGACGCCCGATTGTTTTTCAGGCAGGTGCATCGGATGACGGAAAAAAACTGGCCGCGAAACATGCTGACGCCATTTTTACCCATCATGAAACGTTAGAGGAAGCCAAAGCGTTTTATCGCGACGTGAAACACCAGCTTGAATCGAATGGCCGCAGGGCATCGGACTTACATATTTTTCAGGGCGTCAGCGTGATTGTTGGCAAAGACGCGGAGGACGTGGAGAACCAGTATCAGACAACCGCGGCTCTGGTGTCGATTAACGATGCCCTGAATTACCTCGGCCGTTATTTCGAACATCACGATTTCAGCCAGTACCCGCTCGACGAGCCGTTCCCGGACATCGGTGAACTGGGTAAAAACAGTTTTCGCAGCACGACCGATGAAATTAAGCGTAATGCTCGCGAACGCAACTTAACCCTGCGTCAGGTTGCACTCGAAGCAGCATCCCCGCGCCCGCGCTTTTCCGGTACGCCGGAGGAGGTGGCAGACGGTCTGCAGGGCTGGTTTGAGGCATTCGCCGCGGACGGCTTCATTATTCAGGGTGGAACGCCGGACACATTCCCGCGTTTTGTTGACCAGGTTGTCCCGGTGTTACAGGCCCGCGGGTTATTCCGCACCGACTATCCCGGCACTACGCTGCGCGACAGTCTGGGTTTAGACGAACCGCAAAACCAGTTCACACAACAATAATAGAGAACCTCGTTATGCAGAAATCATCGCTTATTCTGGCGCTTGCGCTGGCCTTTTCCCCTGCCGTCTGGGCAGAGAATGTTAACATTAATGGCACTGGCGTGAGCCTGGAAGCCAACAAAACGCCCGTCAACACCGCCAAAAACAGCGACGCCATCGCGCAACTGCCGAAAGATTATCGCTTCGCCGTGCCGGGCAAATTCACCGTGGCGGTTGCCGCGCTTAACTCACCGCCGCTGACCGTTTTTTCCGACGACAATAAAACGCTGCTCGGAAGCGAGGTGGACGTTGCCCGTCTGGTGGCCGACAGCCTTGGGCTGGAGCTGAACGTGGTGCCAACCTCCTGGGAGGACTGGCCTCTCGGCGTCGTCTCCGGGAAATACGATGCGGCGATCAGCAACATCACCGTGACCAGAGAGCGCAAAGAGAAGTTTGATTTTGCCACTTACCGTAAAGATTCCCTCGGTTTCTATGTGAAATCGACCAGTCCGATTACCTCGCTGCAGAAGGCGGAGGACATCGCCGGGCTGCGCATCATCGTAGGTTCCGGGACCAACCAGGAGGCTATCCTGCTGGCGTGGAATGCGGAGAACGTGAAGAAAGGCCTGAAGCCGTTTACCCCGATCTACACCAAAGACGATGCATCACAAACCCTGTCTCTCCAGTCAGGCCGCGCAGATGCGTTCTTTGGCCCGAACGTGACTGGCGCATGGAAAGCGGCGCTGACCGGGAAAACGAAACGGGTTGGGATTGTCGACGGCGGCTGGCCGAAGGCGGCGCACATTGCGGTGACGCTGAAAAAAGGCAGCGGCCTGGTCGAGCCGGTACAGACTGCACTTAACGGGGTCATCAAAAACGGCGATTACGACAAAGTGCTGAACCGCTGGGGGGAAGGGGTAGAACGTATCCCTCAATCAGAAGTGAACCCGGCAGGACTGGGTGACTAAGGAGGCGCTATGCGCGAGCAATTTCGGGACGTGTCACCGGAAGACGCCGATCTTCAGCCCATTATCGACGGATTATTCGGTGAATATGCCGCCCGCTATGGCGACTACTTCTCTAAAGACGCGGAAGTGGAGCTCACGGAGTGGTACCTGGCCCCGCAGGGGCTGTTTATTGTCCTTGAGCGTGACGGCGACATCATCGCCACCGGCGCGTATAAACCGTTTGATGAACGCACCGCTGAAATCAAACGAATCTGGACGCACAAGGCGCTGCGTCAACAGGGGCTGGCGGCCCGCGTCGTCCAGGAGCTGGAGCGTCGGGCGGTACAGGCCGGTTACAGCCAGATCTACCTCACCACTGGTTTTCGTCAGCCGGAAGCGGTCAGGCTCTATATCAGCCAGGGCTATCAGCCGCAGTTCGATCTGAACCGCGATCCGGAAGAGTACAGCCAGCCGCCGTTTGATGGCCGGCTGCGTTTCACCAAAACGCTGATCAGTGAAGCGTTCAGTAAAACAGCATGAGGAATGACGATGAGCAACGTTGAAACCATTAAGGTGGTCCCGGCGCGTTATCCGCTGCGGACTGTCGGTGCCGTGGTGGCGCTGTTTGTGCTTGCGGTGGTCATTCAGTCCGTGGCCTTTAACCCGCGCTGGGAGTGGTCTGTCTTTGCCCGCTGGTTCTTTGATCCGGTTATCCTCGAAGGCGTAGGGCAGACATTGCTGTTGACCCTGATCGGCACTGCGCTGAGCGTGGTCATCGGCGGCCTGCTGGCGCTGGCGAGGCTCTCTTCATCCTGGCTGCTGAGCAGCCTGGCCTGGGGGTATATCTGGCTGTTTCGTTCGTTGCCCCTGATTGTGGTTCTGATCATTCTCTATAACTTTTCCTATCTCTACGACACGCTCTCGCTTGGCGTACCCTTCACCGCCATTACCTGGGGTCGCTTCGAAACCATCAACGTGCTGGGACAGTTTTCCACCGCCGTGGTGGGACTGACGCTGGTTCAGAGCGCGTATACCGCCGAGATCATTCGCGGCGGTTTTCTGGGGGTGGATCATGGTCAGTATGAAGCGGCGGCGGCGCTCGGTCTGCCAGCCTGGCGTCGCACGGTGCGTATCATTTTGCCGCAGGCGCTACGCACGATTCTGCCGTCCGGATTTAATGAAATTATCAGTCTCGCGAAAGGTACGGCCATGGTGTATGTCCTGGCGATGCCGGAACTCTTCTATACCATTCAGATGATCTATAACCGCACGCAGGAGGTTATCCCGCTGCTGATGGTCGGTGCGGTCTGGTATCTGGTGATTACCACCGTGTTGTCTGCCATTCAGCATGTTGTGGAGCGCGGGCTTGCCCGCAGCGAACGTCGTTCAGCCGTTAATCAAAACCGGGTAGCCAGTCGCGTCCGTTCCGTATCCACCGCATCAGTACAGGAGCCCGTCCATGCAAACCTCTCCTGAAGGGCATATTTCGATTACCGGCGTCAGTAAGTTTTTTGGCCGCCATAAAGCGCTTGATAACGTCTCGCTGGAGATCCCGCCCGGATCGGTAACGGTGATCCTCGGGCCTTCCGGATCGGGTAAATCGACGCTTCTGCGCACCATTAACCATCTGGAACGCGTCGACGAAGGGTTTATCCAGATTGACGGTGATTACATCGGTTACCGCCGTCAGGGTGACAAACTCTACGAGCTGAAAGAGAAAGAGATCCTCAAGCAGCGCGTCAATGTGGGCTATGTCTTCCAGAACTTTAATCTCTTTCCGCATCTCACGGTGCTGGAAAACCTGATTGAAGCGCCCATCGCCCATAAAAAACTGAGTAAGAAAGAAGCCGTTGAAAGGGCATACAGCCTGCTGGATGTGGTCGGGCTGCGCGATAAAGCCGACGCCTGGTCGCGCCATCTCTCCGGTGGCCAACAGCAGCGTATTGCCATTGCCCGCGCGCTGGCGTTACGTCCCCGGGTAATGCTGTTTGATGAGCCCACTTCAGCGCTCGACCCGGAACTGGTTGGCGAAGTGCTGGACGTGATTAAAAAGCTCGCCCGCTCGGGTACCACGCTGGTGGTGGTCACCCACGAGATCGGCTTTGCCCGGGAAGTGGCGGATCAGGTGGTCTTTATGGTCGACGGCAAAATTGTGGAGCAGGGCAGCAGTGACGACGTATTAACCCGTCCGTCGCACCCGCGAACGCGCCAGTTCCTGTCAAAAGTGCTGTAAGGAGCGCAGATGAAATATGCTTTTCTGGCCGGTCTGGCTTTTACGACCGCGAGCCATGCGGGTATCGATTTACACGCCAACGAGCAGCCGCTGCCGGTGACGGTAGATCGGCAGGCCGTCGCGAAGATCCCCGCGAACTATAAATTTGTTGAGCCGGGCACGCTCACGGTAGCGATCTCAGCGCTCAACTCTCCACCGCTGGCGCTGCTTGCCAGCGATAACCGGACGCGGATTGGCAGCGATCCGGATATTGCCCGCTTGCTGGTGGGCAGTCTGGGGTTAAAGCTGAAGCTGGTTCCCACGGCCTGGGAAGACTGGCCGCTGGGGATCAGCTCCGGACGCTATGACGTGGCGCTGGTGAATATTGCGGTGACCGAACAGCGAAAAGAGAAATTTGATTTTGCGACCTATCGCGTCGACTCACTGGCGTTTTCCGTGAAATCCACCAGCGCGGTCCAGGCGATTAACAGCGCAAAAGATCTGGCAGGCAAAAAGGTGATTGTCGGTTCCGGGACCAATCAGGAGCGCATTCTGCTGGGCTGGAATGAAGAGAACAAAAAAGCCGGTCGTGAGCCTGCGCTGCCGGTCTATCTGACCGATGATGCTTCCGGCAACCTCTATATTCAGTCCGGCAGGGCGGATGTGTTCTTCGGGCCTCAATCCGTATCCGCCTATAAAGCGGCGTTGACCGGCAAAACGCGCGTAGTGGGTCTCGGGCCGAAGAGAGCCTATGTCGCCACAACGACCAAAAAGGGCAATGGGCTGGTTTATGCTTTGCAGGCTGCGCTGGAGGGCGCTATTACGCGTGGAGAGTACCAGCGGGTGCTGGCACGCTGGGGGGAAGAGGGCGAAGCGGTGACGCAATCCGACGTGAACCCGCCTGGGATAACCTATTAGTCATGTCTACACTTAGGGTTTTCATCTCGGAGGGGGCAACATGATTAAACTCTATGGCGTACCCGGCTGGGGATCGGCAATCAGTGAAGTGATGCTGACGCTGGCAGACATCCCTTATCAATTTATCAACGTGGACGGGTTTGACCAGCCCGGTCCGCAGCGTGAGTTGCTGAAAGCACGCAATCCGCTGTGTCAGGTACCCACGCTGGAACTGGAGAACGGGGCGATCATGACCGAAACGGCGGCGATTGCGCTGATGGTGCTGGACAGATGTCCCGATCTTGCGCCTGCCGTCGGCCAGGCTGAGCGGCAGCAGTTTCAGCGGTTGCTCATCTGGTTTGTTGCGAACGTTTATCCCACCTTTACCTACGCCGACTACCCTGAACGCTGGGTGCCGGATGCGCCGGAGCAGTTGAAAAACAGCTGTATTGAATACCGAAAATCACTCTATCTGTGGTTTGACAGCCAGCTCAGTGCCACCCCTTTTGCACTCGGGGAACGGCTGACGCTGCTTGACGTCTACATCACGGTTGCACGCACCTGGGGGCCTCGCCATGCATGGTTTGCGGCGAATACGCCGAAGATAACGGCGATTGCGGATACCGTGTGCCAGCTGGCGGAACTGCACAAGGTGTTAAAGGCAAACGAGATAATCTGATAACGTGGAACTCACATTCATAACTGGAAGCCTGCATATGCCACACGTAGATATCAAATGTTTTCCCCGTGATTTGAACGACGACCAAAAAACCGCGCTGGCGGCGGATATTGCCGAGGTGATTACCCGTCATCTGAACAGTAAAGATCGCTCTATTTCGGTCGCCCTGAATGAAGTGCAGGAAGCCGACTGGAAAGCGCAGGTCTGGGATACCGAAATTGAACCCAACCTGGATCACTTAATTAAGAAACCCGGCTATTCAATATGAGAGAGGGTCGGGCGGCGCGGAGTCGCCCGACACGACACACGCGTTACTTCGTCTGCAGCAATATTGCCATCAGCCCCGGAAAGCGGGCATCAAGATCGTCTCTGCGCAGTGAAATCATATTTTCTCGTCCCTGCGGGCGCTGCCAAATCACGCCGCTGTCGCGCAGCACGCGCCAGTGATGGGTCATCGTCGATTTCACCACCTCGTCCGGGCGCAGCGCGTTACAGCTCAGTTCGCTGCCATCGGCCAGCCTGCGGATAATCGACAGCCGTAGCGGGTTACCAAGGGCAAAAAGCACATTTTCCAGCAGTATTTGTTCAGTTTCAGGGTGGTTCGGGATCATCGTTTTCCTGCGTCTGGTGTCAGATTGAGCTATATCAACAATAGGTCAACCGTAAAAAAATAGTTCGATAATACTCGTACAATAGGACTATTATAGCAAACGAACGAACACGCGACCATCCCGGTCGTCACAACGCAGTCTTAATGACTAAGGAAATATTATGCCCCGACCCATCCCTCTCGAACGTTATCGCAACATCGGTATCTCCGCGCATATCGATGCCGGTAAAACGACCACCACCGAGCGCATCCTGTTTTATACCGGTATGAGCCACAAACTGGGTGAAGTACACGATGGCGCGGCAACTACCGACTGGATGGCACAGGAGCAAGAGCGCGGGATAACCATTACCTCTGCGGCAGTCAGCTGTTTCTGGCCAGGTATGGACCGGGGCTTTGAACCGCACCGGATCAACATTATCGACACCCCGGGCCACGTGGATTTCACCATTGAGGTGGAACGTTCCATGCGTGTACTCGACGGCGCTGTCATGGTGTATGACTCCGTCGGTGGCGTGCAGCCGCAGTCGGAAACCGTCTGGCGTCAGGCGAACAAATATCATGTCCCGCGGCTGGCCTTCGTCAACAAAATGGACCGCCCGGGTGCGGACTTCTTCCGCGTCGTGCGAATGATGCAGGAGCGTCTGAAAGCGAATCCGGTCCCGATTGTTATTCCGGTGGGGGCAGAAGAACACTTCACCGGCGTGGTGGATCTCATCAAAATGCGTACCATTTTGTGGGACGATGCTACCCAGGGCATGGTGTTTACCTATGCTCCTGTGCCGGATGACGTAGTGAGTACTGCGCAGGAATGGCGGGAAAAAATGGTCTCTGCGGCGGCGGAAGCCAGCGATGAGCTGATGGATAAATACCTGGAAACGGGTGATTTAGAGGAAGCGGAAATCATCAGGGGGCTGCGTATGCGGACCATCTCCGGTGAAATCCAGCCGATGCTGTGCGGCAGCGCGTTTAAAAATAAAGGCGTGCAACGCATGCTCGATGCGGTCATTGAACTGATGCCGTCGCCTCTGGACGTGCCCGCCATTGATGGTGTGGATGAGAATGGGCAGCATGCCGAGCGTCATCCAGACGACAACGAGCCGTTCTCCGCATTGGCCTTTAAACTGATGAGCGACCCGTACGTCGGACAGCTGACCTTTATCCGCGTTTACTCTGGCGTGCTGCGCAAAGGCGACGCGGTGTACAACCCGGTGAAAGGGAAGAAAGAGCGCATTGGGCGCATCGTGCTGATGCATGCTAACGATCGCCACGAAGTGGATGAGCTGCGCGCGGGCGATATCGCGGCCTGCGTTGGGTTGAAAGATGTGACAACCGGTGACACGCTCACCGACCCGAATGCCGTCATCACGCTGGAACGGATGGAGTTTCCGGACCCGGTTATCTCGCTTGCGATTGAGCCGAAAACCAAAGGCGATCAGGAGAAAATGGGCATTGCATTGCAGCGCCTGGCAGCGGAAGACCCTTCGTTTCGTCTGCACACCGATGAAGAGTCCGGCCAGACAATTATCTCCGGGATGGGTGAGTTACATCTTGAGATTATCGTTGACCGCATGCGGCGTGAGTTCGGCGTTGAGGCGAACATTGGTCGCCCACAGGTCACGTACCGTGAAACCCTGCGTAAAGCGGTGAAGGATATCGAAGGGAAATTTGTCCGACAGTCCGGCGGTAAAGGGCAGTACGGCCATGTGGTGCTCAGTCTGGCACCGTTAGAGCCCGGCAGTGGTTTTGTGTTTGAAGATGCCACCAAGGGCGGCGTTGTCCCGCGCGAGTATATTCCGTATGTGGAGAAAGGCCTGCGCGAAGCCATGAACAGCGGTGTCCTGGCGGGGTATCCGGTTGTCGATGTGAAAGCGACCCTGACGTTTGGCTCCTATCACGAGGTCGACTCCTCGGAAATGGCGTTCCGCATGGCGGCGATCCTCGGCTTTAAAGAGGGCGCTCGCAAAGCGGACCCGGTGATTCTTGAACCGGTCATGCATGTCGAGGTGGAAACACCGGAAGAGTACGCCGGCAACATCATGGGCGATCTCTCTTCCCGCCGCGGCATGGTGCAGGGAATGGAAGAGCAGTACGGTAGTCAGATTATTCGCGCGGATGTGCCGCTGGCGGAGATGTTTGGCTATGCCACGACGCTGCGTTCGATGTCGCAAGGCCGCGCGACCTACACGATGGAATTCCATCATTTCGCGGAAGCACCGCGTAATGTTGCGGATGAAATTATTGCACGGCGCGCGAAGTAATTTAAAAGCCCTTTCCCTCGCGGAGAGGGCTTTTTTTATAGGCTATTTTTCCAGCGCCTTTACCATTTTCCCACTGGTCACAAACGTCCCGGCCCCCAGATGATGCAGGGTATTCAGCTTATCGCCGTCAAACTGCCAGCGTCCGGCGACAAACGCGCGTTCATCTGCGGCTGCCGAAACAACCTCACCAAACAGCGTGTCGTATTTTTCTGCGGCTGCGGTAACCGGGAGTAAACGACACTCCATCCACGCCAGGCATTTCTCTTCAATCACCGGCAGTCCGAGTACCGGACCTTGCACAACCGGGATCCCGTAGCAGTTGAACTTGTCTTCGTCGCGCCCGCTCACGCTGCCGACGGCGTAAGCCCAGTTAGCCGCTGCCACGCCGGGGATGACAATACCGAACTTTCCGCTGCGCTCAATCAGTTCGCGCGACCAGGTGCTTTTGTCCACCACAATTGCGATACGCGGTGGCTCAAACTCTACCGGCATCGACCAGGCCGCGGCCATGACGTTACGACGGTCGATAGACTCATCGCGGCTGGTAATCAGCACCGTAGGGCCATGGTTCAGCAGACGGCTGGCATGCTTTAATTCAACGGGACGAAACGCGCTCATGAACATTCCTCTCAGCAGGTATTCTGGCATTAAACGTCTGATGGGGAGCCGAAATCAAGATGCACCCGCAAAAAGCACTTTTGCGCATATGGAGGCCGGAAAATAGTTTATAAACAGGGAACATCACATCATGGAAGCGAATCATGTCCCCATTTCTGAGTGCTTATTTTGCCCGTACGGGCTGGCAACAGCCTGTTCAGGTTGACATCGACACCCTGCGGGCGCTGCATCTACACCACAACTGCGCGATCCCCTTCGAGAATATTGACGTCGTGATGCCGCGCGAGATCCATCTGGAAGATCAGTGCCTGGTCGACAAACTGGTGACGGCGCGTCGTGGAGGCTATTGCTTTGAGCAGAACGGCCTGTTCGAACGCGTTTTGCGTGAAGTGGGCTTTACGGTTCGCAGCGTGCTGGGCCGCGTGGTCTTAGCCAGTCCGCCACAGATGCCGCCGCGTACGCATCGTCTGCTGCTGGTTGAACTCAACGGCGAGCGCTGGATTGCCGACGTCGGTTTTGGCGGACAGACGCTGACGGCGCCGATTCGTTTGCTCGCCAACGAGGAGCAGGAGACACCCCACGGGCTGTACCGTTTGCTGAGCGAGGGCAACGACTGGATCCTGCAGTTCAGCCACCACGATCACTGGCAGTCGATGTACCATTTTGATCTGACAACACAGTATTTCAGCGATTACGTGATGGGCAACTTCTGGTCTGCGCACTGGCCGCAATCCCATTTTCGCCACCATCTGTTGATGTGTCGCCATCTGCCTGACGGCGGAAAGCTGACCCTGACCAACTTTAACTTTACCCACTGGCAGAAGGGGCATGCGGAAGAGCAGGTCCATCTTCCCGACGCGAACGCGCTGTATCAGGTGATGCAGTCACGGTTTGGACTGGGCGTTGACGATCCAAAACACGGGTTTTCGCTGGACGCGCTGACGGCGGTGATGGCCGGGTTTGATACACATCCTCAGGCCGGGAAATAGAACGGTGGCGCTGCGCTCAGGCGTAGCGCCACCCGGCAACACTCAGCGGCGCGATCTCACCACCTGATACCTGCGCGTTAAATACTCCACCGGCGCGCTCCAGACGTGCACCAGTCGGGTGAAGGGGAAGATCAGGAAAATGGTCATGCCCAGCACCAGATGGACACGGAAGATAAACGCCACGCCCGCCAGATGTTCGGACGAGCCACCGCGGAAGGTCACTACCGACTGCGCCCAGTCCACCAGCTTGAGCATCTCGCTGCCGTCGGGATATTTCGCGGAAAACGGAATGGTGGTGAGCCCAAGAATACACTGCACCAGCAAAATGCAGAGGATCAGGATATCTGCCGTGGAGGAGGTCGCCCGGATACGCGGGTTCGTCAGCCGGCGAATCAATAATCCCGCACCGCCCACCAGCGTGAGCACGCCGCAAACGCCACCCAGAATCATCGCCATCAGCTGTTTCTGCGACATCGGCAGAAACCACGAATAAACCCAGTGCGGCGTCAGCATCCCGAAAAGATGTCCGAAGAAGATCCCCAGGATCCCGATATGGAACAGATTCGACCACAGCACCATGCCGCGCTTATCCAGCATCTGGCTGGAGGAGGCGCGCCAGGTATACTGCCCGTAGTCATAACGAAGCCAGCTTCCCACCAGAAAAACCGTGCCGCACAGGTAGGGGTAAATATCGTAGAAAAAGACGTTCAGAAACTGGATCATTTTGGGCCTCCCGCACTGACGTCGACATACTGCGGGGCAACGTCCTGGCTAAAGCGTCGTTGATATTGCTGCATCGGTGAGGTATCACACGATGTGGCGTTGTCCTCGATAAACTTGACCTGTTCCTCTTCCCAGACGGCGTCCAGCGCCTGGCGGGTATCATCCCGTTTCTCGGTGGAAACCTGTTTCGCCACGCTGTCGCTGGTCAGACGCGTGCCTGCGAGCGTCAGGAGCGCATCGAACAGCTGATAATGCGCCACGCCGCGCTGCTTCAGGCGACCGCCAATCAGCGCCAGGATCGGCGCAACGTTGTGTAGCCCTTCGCGGGCCTCGTCGTCGGTGACGAGGCTGAGATACTCCAGGTAGAGCGGCAGATAGTCCGGCAGCTCGCGACAGTCCAGCTGCAGGCCGGCTTTTTCGTACTGGCTCATCAGGTCGACCATCGCCTGGCCGCGATCGCGGGATTCAGCATGAACGTGCTCAAACAGCAGCAGCGAGGTCGCACGACCCCGCTCAAACACCTCGCACCATTCGGCCTGCTTATCCAGCAGCGCGGCATCCAGATGCTGGCGGGCAAAGGGCAGTAACGCAGGGAGATCCTGTTCTATCAGGGAAAGTGCTTCCTCGCGATTTTCCCATAATGTTTCATCGGGATACTCAATCAGCAGGGCGATGATTTTGAGGATCTGCATCACTCTCCCTCCCCGTGGTCGCGCACTTCGGTGATGTTGATGGCATCTATGCGGCTGCTGTTAAAGAGGTTGAATTTGGTGTCGGAACCGTGGCACCCGTCGCCAAAGGAGAAGCCGCAGCCGTTGCGTTCCGGGAAGGCGTCGCGCGCCATTTCGCGGTGGCTGGTGGGGATCACGAAACGATCTTCGTAGTTGGCAATCGCCAGATAGCGGTACATCTCTTCGACCTGCTCGACGCTAAGGCCCACTTCTTCGATGGCGCGGGTATCGGTCACGCCTTCAACGGTCTGAGAGCGTTTGTAATGACGCATGGCCATCATGCGTTTCAGGGCGCGCAGCACCGGAGCAGGATCGCCCGCGCTGAGCATGTTGGCCAGATACTGCACCGGTATGCGCAGGCTTTCGACCGCCGGTAACACGCCGTCGTTGAGCGGCAGGCCGCCCGCGTCTGCGTAAGACTGGATCGGTGACAACGGCGGAACGTACCAGACCATCGGCAGGGTGCGGTATTCCGGATGCAGCGGCAGGGCCAGCTTCCAGTCCATCGCCATCTTGTAAACCGGGGAACGCTGGGCGGCGTCAATCACGTTCTGCGGAATACCTTGCTTGAAGGCTTCTTCAATGACCGCCGGGTCATGCGGATCAAGGAATACGTCACACTGGCGTTCATAGAGGTCGGTTTCATGTTCGGTGCTGGCCGCTTCTTCAATGCGATCCGCGTCATACAGCAGCACGCCCAGATAGCGAATACGCCCGACGCAGGTCTCCGAACAGACGGTTGGCTGGCCAGACTCAATGCGCGGGTAGCAGAAGATGCATTTCTCCGACTTTCCGCTTTTCCAGTTGAAGTAGATTTTCTTGTACGGGCAACCGCTGATGCACATGCGCCAGCCACGGCATTTGTCCTGGTCAATCAGCACAATGCCGTCTTCTTCACGCTTGTAGATGGCACCGCTCGGGCAGGTGGCCACGCAGCTCGGGTTCAGGCAGTGTTCACACAGGCGCGGCAGGTACATCATGAAGGTGTTTTCAAACTGGCCGTACATCTCCTTCTGGATCTTGTCGAAGTTGCGGTCGCGGGCGCGTTTTTCGAACTCGCCGCCAAGCAGTTCTTCCCAGTTCGGGCCGCCAACAATTTTGTCCATCCGTTTGCCGCTAATCAGCGAGCGCGGGCGGGCCGTCGGGAGGTGATCGCCTTGTGGTGCACGGTGCAGATCCTGGTAATCAAACGTGAAGGGCTCGTAGTAATCATCAATGCCGGGCAGGGACGGGTTGGCAAAGATTTTTGACAGCACGCCCACGCGCCCGCCGAGACGCGGTGTCAGCTTGCCGGTGATCCCGCGTACCCAGCCGCCTTGCCACTCCTCCTGATCTTCCCAGTTTTTCGGGTAGCCAATCCCCGGTTTGGTTTCGACGTTGTTGAACCACGCATATTCCATACCTTCACGCCCGGTCCAGACGTTTTTACAGGTGACCGAGCAGGTGTGACAGCCAATGCATTTGTCGAGATTCAGCACCATTCCAACCTGTGAGCGTATTTTCATTTTTTCGCCTCCTGTACCTGATCCCGACCTTCGCCATCCAGCCAGTTAATGTTTTTCATTTTGCGGATCATGATGAACTCGTCGCGGTTAGAGCCGACGGTGCCGTAATAGTTGAAGCTGTACGCCAGCTGGGCGTAGCCGCCAATCATGTGTGTCGGTTTGGGACAGACGCGCGTCACCGAGTTATGGATCCCGCCGCGACGACCGGTGACTTCTGAACCCGGAATATTCAGGATACGTTCCTGCGCGTGGTACATCATGGTCATGCCCGGCGGGACGCGCTGGCTCACCACTGCCCGGGCGGTCAGGGCCCCGTTGGCGTTGAAGGCTTCGATCCAGTCGTTGTCTTCAATGCCTAACTCTCTGGCATCGGTTTCGCTGATCCAGACGATAGGCCCCCCGCGTGACAGCGTCTGCATCAGCAGGTTTTCACTGTAGGTCGAGTGAATGCCCCATTTCTGGTGTGGCGTCAGGAAGTTCAGCGCCTTCTCCGGGAAGCCGTTCGGCGGGATTTCGCGCATATGGCTAACGCTTCGGGTATCAATCGGTGGGCGATAGGCCACCAGACTCTCCCCGAACGCGCGCATCCACGGATGGTCCTGATACAGCTGCTGACGACCGGAAAGGGTGCGCCAGGGAATAAGCTCGTGAACGTTGGTATAACCGGCGTTATAGGAGACATGCTCGCTCTCAAGGCCCGACCAGGTGGGGCTGGAGATAATTTTCCGCGGCTGGGCCTGAATATCGCGGAAGCGGATTTTCTCATCTTCTTTGTTCAGCGCCAGATGGGTGTGATCGCGACCGGTCAGTTCGCCCAGCGCTTGCCAGGCTCGCACTGCCACCTGGCCATTCGTTTCAGGGGCGAGGGCGAGGATCACTTCAGAGGCGTCAATCGCCGTTTCAATACGCGGGCGTCCTTTTGCCGGGCCATCAAGCTTGACGTAGTTCAGCTTGCCAAGGAAATCGACCTCGCTCTGGGTATTCCATGAAATGCCTTTCCCGCCGTTGCCGAGTTTGTCCATCAGCGGGCCGAGTGAAGTAAAGCGCTCGTAGGTTTCCGGATAATGCCGTTCGACCACCGCAATCGTCGGCGCCGTTTTACCCGGAATGAGATCGCATTCGCCTTTGCGCCAGTCCTGAATATCAAACGGCTGTGACAGTTCCCCCGGGGAGTCGTGCTGCAGCGGCTGCAGTACCACGTCCGTTTCGGTGCCAAGATGGCCGATGCACACCTCTGAGAAAACGCTGGCAATACCTTTGTAGATCTCCCAGTCGCTGCGGGATTCCCAGGCCGGGTCGACGGCAGCTGAAAGCGGATGAATAAACGGATGCATATCCGACGTATTCATGTCGTCTTTTTCATACCATGTCGCAGTGGGCAGCACGATATCGGAGAACAGGCAGGTGCTGGACATGCGGAAATCGAGCGTCACCAGCAGGTCAAGCTTGCCCTCAATGGCCTGAGTTTGCCACTCCACCTCTTCGGGCTTAACGTCATCCGTCGACCCTAAATCCTCGCCCTGGATGCCGCTTTCGGTACCGAGCAGGTATTTGAGCATGTACTCGTGACCTTTCCCCGAAGAACCAAGCAGGTTAGACCGCCAGACAAACAGATTGCGCGGGTGGTTTTTACCGTTGTCAGGCTGTTCGCAGGCGAAACGTATATCGCCCGATTTTAATGCCTGCACGGTGTACTCCTGCGGGGTCATGCCGGCGGCGTCGGCCCGGGCTTTAATGTGCAACGGATTGAGGTTTAACTGCGGTGCCGAGGGCAGCCAGCCCATACGCTCTGCCCGGACGTTAAAATCGATCAGGTGACCGGTGAATTTTGTCGCGTCCGCCAGCGGAGAGAGTAACTCCTGCGCGGTCAGCTTCTCATAACGCCACTGGCAGGCGTGGTTGTAGAAGTACGACGTACTGTTCATCTGGCGCGGGGGACGGTTCCAGTCCAGCGCAAACGCCAGCGGCAGCCAGCCGGTTTGCGGACGCAACTTCTCCTGACCCACATAGTGTGACCAGCCGCCGCCGTTTTGACCCACGCAGCCGCAGAACACCAGCATGTTGATCATCCCACGGTAGTTCATGTCCATGTGGTACCAGTGGTTCACCCCGGCACCGAGGATAATCATCGACCGGCCGTGCGTTTTGTGCGCCGTGTCGGCAAACTCACGGGCAATTTTCTCTATCAGGTAAGCCGGGACGCCGGTGATCTGTTCGCCCCAGGCGGGAGTGTAAGCTTTGATCTGGTCATAGCTGCCCGCCGCGTTGCTGTCTTCCAGACCACGATCGAGACCGTAGTTAGCGAGAATCAGATCGTAGACGCTGACCACCCGTTTCTGGCTGCCATCGGCCAGCATCAGGGTTTTACTCGGTACACGGCGCGTCAGGACCGGATCCTGCTTGACGCTACGGAAGTGTGGATTTTCATTGCCGCCAAAATAGGGGAATGCCACCTCTGCCACGCTGTCGTGGGTAATCAGCAGCGAGAGGGTGAGCTCAGTTTCATGATCTGCCGCCAGCGGCGCCAGGTTCCATTTGCCTTTTTCGCCCCAGCGGAAACCAATGGACCCGTTCGGCACCACCAGATCGCCGGCGATATCAAAGGCGACGGTTTTCCACTCAGCATTATTGGCTTCTCCCAGCCCGTCCGTGAGATCAGAAGCCCGAAGCATCCGCCCCGGCACCACGCGGCCATCGGCCTGTTCATCCAGCAGCACCAGCATCGGCATGTCGGTGTAGCGGCGGCAGTAGTTGAGGAAGTACTCGCTGGGGTTGTCGAGATGGAACTCTTTGAGGATCACGTGGCCCATTGCCATCGTCAGCGCGCTGTCGGTGCCTTGCTTGGGTGCCAGCCACTGATCGCTCAGTTTGGCGACCTCGGAGAAGTCCGGGGTGATGGCCACGGTTTTGGTGCCTTTGTAGCGGACCTCGGTAAAGAAGTGGGCATCTGGCGTACGCGTTTGCGGAACGTTAGACCCCCAGGCAATGATGTAGCTGGAGTTATACCAGTCTGCGGATTCCGGCACGTCGGTCTGCTCGCCCCACGTCATGGGCGAGGCGGGCGGCAAATCACAATACCAGTCATAAAAGCTGAGACAGGTGCCGCCCAGCAGAGAGAGATAACGCGTCCCGGCGGCATACGAGACCATCGACATCGCCGGAATCGGTGAAAAACCGGCCACGCGATCGGGGCCGTAGTGTTTAATGGTCCAGACGTTGGCGGCAGCAATCAGCTGGTTTAGCTCTTTCCAGCTGGAGCGGATAAATCCGCCGTGTCCGCGTGCCTGCTTGTAGCTCCGGCTCTTCTGCGGATCGTTCTGAATGGCATCCCAGGCCAGCACCGGATCGCTGTGTTGCGCCAGCGCGTCACGCCACAGTTCGATCAGCGTGCGGCGCACCAGCGGGTATTTCAGCCGGTTGGCGCTGTAAAGGTACCAGGAATAACTTGCACCGCGCGGGCAGCCGCGCGGCTCGTGGTTAGGCAGGTCGGGGCGGGTACGCGGGTAGTCGGTCTGCTGGGTTTCCCAGGTAACCAGGCCGTTTTTGACGTAGATTTTCCAGCTACAGGAGCCCGTGCAGTTCACGCCATGGGTGGACCGCACAATCTTGTCGAACTGCCATCGCTGTCGGTAGCTGTCCTCCCAGTCACGGTTGGTGTTGTACACCTGCCCGTGTCCACTGGCGAAGCTGTCGCCTTTTTGTTTGAAATAGCGAAAGCGATCCAACAGTTTACTCATGACATTTCTCCTGCTTCGATAGCCTTTTCGGAGAGGGCTGCCCACTCTCAGGCGAATGTGTAATTGTTATTGTTGTGAAGATTTGCGGCCATAAACCAGCCAGGTCACCAGGACGCAGACGATGTAAAACACGAGAAAAACTTTCATGGCACCCACAGGCGAGCCGGTCATGGCCAGCGACGTGCCGAAGGCTTTCGGAATGAAGAACCCGCCGACGGCACCGATGGCGGATATGAAGCCCAGCGCTGCCGCGGTTTCGGTCACTGCTTCATGCTGCGCCTGCTCGTCACTTCCCCCTTGTTGCTTCACGCGGGTGAGGGTGATTTGGCGGAAAATGATGGCAATCATCTGAAACGTTGACCCGCTGCCCAGTCCGGCGGTGAGGAACAGACCCATAAAGACCAGATAGAAGGCGAGAAAACTGCCCGACCCGGAACCGGGAAGCGTCAGGAAAAGCAGGGCGCTGAAAAGCGCCATAAAGACGAAGTTAATCAGGGTGACGCGTACGCCGCCGAGTTTGTCTGAGATCATCCCGCCCGCAGAACGGGCCAGCGCGCCAATCAGTGGGCCAAAAAAAGCCAGATGGAGGATATTGACGTCAGGAAACTGGGTTTTCGACAGCATGGCGAAGCCTGCTGAAAAACCGATAAACGAACCGAAGGTTGCCAGGTAGAGGAGGCTCAGGAGCCACAGGTGAAAACGTTTTAACACCGGTAGCTGGCTGGCAATCGTGGCCTTAGAGCTCGCGATGTCATTCATGCCGAAAAACGCCGCAATCGTGGCCAGCAGGAGAAGGGGCGCCCAAATCCACGCGGCATTGGCCAGCCACATCGTTGAGCCGTCATCCTGCGGCACGCCGTTTACGCCGAGAAAGGTGAACATGGGCAGGAAGATCACCAGCGGCGCGACCAGCTGCATTACGCTCACGCCCAGATTCCCCAGCCCGCCGTTAATCCCCAGGGCGCTACCCTGTTTCGTTTTCGGGAAGAAGAAGCTGATATTGCCCATGCTGGAGGCGAAGTTAGCGCCGGCAAAACCACACAGCAGCGCGATGACGATAAAGATCCAGTAGGGAGTGGCAGTGTCCTGAATCGCGATCCCTAACCAGACGCAGGGAACAATCAGGATCACCGTGCTTAACACCGTCCAGTAGCGTCCACCAAAGAGAGGAACCATAAACGAATAGGGGACGCGCAATATCGCACCGGACAGGGAGGGTAAGGCTGTTAGCATAAAAAGCTGGTCGGTGGAAAAATTAAATCCAACTTTATTCAGATTGACCGCAATGGCACTAAATAACATCCATACGCAAAACGCTAATAACAGGCAAGCCACAGAAATTAAAAGATTTCTTCGGGCAATATGCTTTCCTTTATTTTCCCAGAATTGCGCGTTTTCGGGTTTCCAGTTGCTCAGCAGATAAGGATTATTCTTCTCACTTTGTTGTGACATGTCGCCCTCTTGCTTAACCATAAAAAGAAAAAATGGAGTAAAAACAGGTGGATGTCTGACGGTGTGTTTCTGGAATTATTGGATGGTTTGGGATACATCTGAAAGGATAGATAAAAAAGCGAATCCCTGAGCCGGGAGGGGAAATAAGGGTTCGCTTAATGTGTTACGAATTGTAAGTGAGGGCTGTTAATACTCATAAGTGAGTATTAACACAATTCCAGAGAGATTAATTTATCAAGATGGTTATTAAAGGCATCGTCGTCCATCTCTGGGATATCTAATATATAAATGCCGTCCAGGCCACACACCAGACCAATTAAACGCCAGGCAATATTTTCTGGCCGATCGCCCGGGGTAAAATCTCCCGCGTCAGTGCCTGCTTTGATAAGGGCGACGGTCTCCTGGTGCCACATCTCCATGGTCAGTACATATGCGCCCCTGATGTCCGTATCCCGGCTTGCCAGGATCTGCGCCTCACGCCACAGGCGAATATAGGGCTCAAACCGGCCATCATCGCTGCCGAGCATGGCATGCAGCTGATGTCGCCAGCTGGCCTGCTTGCCGACCACATCCGCATCCAGCAGTTCACGGATCAACCGCACAAAAGCCAGCGATTTTAGCTCCCCGCCAGAGGTGAAATGGTGGTGGACCTGTCCGGTGGCGACGCCGGCTTCGGCGGCAATTCGCCGTACCGTCATTGCGGAAAGTCCGTCAGAGAGCGCCACGCGCATAGCGGCCTGTAAAATCTCTTCCCGCCTTTCATCCTTGCTCAGATATCGCATTTTCACTCACTCTTAATGGGACTGAAACAAGTGTAACAAAAAGCTGGACACTCGTTCAACTTTACGTAGGATCGCAAGCTGGACATGTGTCCATGATTTAAAAGAAAAGGAAATTTATGTTTCGTCAGTGGTTAGCGTTAGTCATTATCGTGCTGGTGTATATCCCGGTGGCGATCGACGCGACGGTACTGCACGTAGCGGCGCCGACGTTGAGTATGACGCTGGGTGCCAGCGGTAACGAATTATTGTGGATCATCGATATATACTCGCTGGTGATGGCGGGGATGGTGCTGCCGATGGGCGCACTGGGTGACCGCATTGGTTTTAAACGGTTGTTGATAATTGGCAGTACGCTGTTTGGCTTGTCATCGCTGGCAGCTGCATTTGCGCCTTCAGCAGGATGGCTGATTGCTGCCCGCGCCTCGCTGGCGATTGGGGCGGCGATGATCATCCCGGCCACGCTTGCGGGGATCCGCACGTTGTTCGTTAATGCGCGCGATCGCAACATCGCGCTTGGGGTCTGGGCCGCCGTCGGTTCAGGCGGTGCGGCGTTTGGTCCGTTGATTGGCGGTATGTTGCTGGAGCATTTTTACTGGGGATCGGTCTTTTTGATCAACGTGCCGATCGTGGTCATCGTTGTTTCCCTTGCCGCGCGTCTGGTGCCTCGTCAACAGGGACGCCCGGAACAGCCGCTGAATATTGCCCATGCAATCATGCTGATTGTGGCGATATTGCTGCTGGTCTACAGCGCGAAAACCGCGCTCAAAGGGGTGCTTTCTCCGTGGCTGGTGGCAATGACGCTGCTCACCGGAGCGGTGATGCTGATGATCTTTGTGCGGATCCAGCTTCGCGCCCGCGTGCCGATGATCGACATGCGTCTGTTCTGTCATCGCATTATTTTAAGCGGTGTCGTGATGGCGATGACCGCCATGATCGCGCTGGTGGGGTTTGAGCTGTTGATGGCCCAGGAGCTGCAGTTTGTGCATGGCTTTACGCCATTTGAAGCGGGGATGTTTATGCTGCCGCTGATGGTTGCCAGCGGGTTTAGCGGGCCGATTGCCGGTGTGCTGGTCGGTCGTCTGGGGCTGCGGCTGGTGGCGGCAGGTGGAATGGGGCTGAGTGCCGTCAGCTTTATCGGTCTGTCACTGCTCGACTTCAGCACGCAGCACTGGCAGGCATGGAGTCTGATGGTGCTGCTGGGCTTCAGTGCCGCCAGTGCGCTGCTGGCCTCAACCTCGGCAATTATGGCGGCTGCGCCAAAAGAGAAAGCGGCTGCCGCAGGGGCGATTGAAACCATGTCCTATGAGCTGGGCGCAGGGTTGGGCATTGCCATTTTTGGTCTGCTGCTAACCCGCAGCTTCTCGGCGTCAATTGTCCTGCCGCAGGGACTGAGCGCGACGCTGGCCGATAAGGCCTCGTCATCGATTGGCGAAGCGGTAAACGTGGCGCAGAGCCTGACTCCAGGGCTGGCGGAGTCGTTAATTGCGGCGGCAAAAACGGCCTTTATCACGTCACACAGCGTGGCGTTAGGCAGTGCTGGCGCAATGTTACTGGTGCTGGCGGTCGGGATTTGGTTTAGCCTGGCAAACGTACCGAAACAGTAAAAAACAGGCCCGGTGGCGCGATGCTTACCGGGCAACCCTCAGTGTGCGTCATGGGGAGTCAGCAGGCAGCGCTTGTCGTGTGCTTCAATTTCGGTGCCGCTAAAGCGCGCGTATTGCCCGGTCAGGCCAAAGAATGCGGGTTGCGTTTCAGTATAGATTTCAGCGGCAAGTATCAGACGGCGACGTTCGTCTTCGCTCATCTCAAGCTGCGTCCAGGGAATGAAATAGCGCGTCGTTGAGCGTGCGGTCAGCGTGAACCACAGCGGGCAACCGCATCCGGGACAAAACCAGCGTTCGCCGCGCGCAGATGACGTGAAATGAGAGGGGGCTATCGACTCTTCTTCCACAAGCGGTTGACCCTGCGCTTCCAGATACATGGCCATTCCCCCCGACCATTTCTGGCACTGGGTACAGTGGCAGGCATAGACGTCGAAGTTGTTGAGGGAAACGCTGAATTGGCTCATCCCACACAGGCAGCGTCCTTTGAAAATATGCATGGCGTGCTCCTTTATTACGCCAGTCAAACCGAATAAAAAAAGCCAGCCACGAAGGCTGGCTTTTTTATACTAACAAATCTTAGAACTGGTAGGTCAGACCAACAGCAACGATGTTGTCGGTAGAAACGCCAGCTGCTTTAGTGAAGCTGCTGTCGTCAACCAGGTTGATTTTGTAATCAACGTAGGTAGACATGTTTTTGTTGAAGTAGTAGCTCGCGCCAACGTCAACGTATTCAACCAGATCCTGGTCGCCGTATGTACCAATGTCTTTACCTTTGGATTTCAGGTAAGCAATGGATGGACGCAGACCGAAGTCGAACTGGTACTGAGCAACCACTTCGAAGTTCTGCGCTTTGTTAGCGATGAAACCGCTACCGAAGTTGGTCATGTTACGGGTTTCAGAGTAGGTGGTTGCCAGGTAGATGTTGTTGGCATCGTACTTCAGACCCGCAGCCCATACTTCGGCGTTTTCGCCGCCTGCATTCAGATTGCTTGCAGCAGCAACCTGACGGTCAGTACGGTCAGATTTCGCGTAGGTAGCACCTACACCGAAGCCTTCGAATTCATAAGTAGAAGACAGACCCCAGCCGTCACCGTTCGCTTCGGTGATGTCGTTACGGTCGTTTTTACCCTGGTACTGAGCAGCCACGTTCAGGCCATCAACCAGACCGAAGAAGTCGGTGTTACGGTAAGTTGCAACGCCAGTCGTACGGCCAGTCATAAAGCCATCAGTCTGAGTCCAGGTATCACCACCGAATTCTGGCAGAACGTCAGTCCATGCGCCGATATCGTAAGCAACACCGTAGTTACGACCGTAGTCGAAAGAACCGAATTCGTTGAATTTCAGGCCCGCGAATGCCAGACGGGTTTTGTTGCCGTCAGAACCCTGAGATTCAGAGCGGTTGCCTTTGAACTCGTATTCCCACTGGCCGTAACCGGTCATCTGGTCGTTGATCTGAGTTTCACCTTTGAAGCCCAGACGAACATAGGTTTTGTCGCCGTCGTTGCCAGCGTCATCAGAGAAATAGTGCAGACCTGTTACTTTGCCGTACAGATCCAGTTTGTTACCGTCTTTGTTAAAAACTTCAGCCGCGTTTACAACGCCTGCTGCCAACATGGAAGTCACTGCCACTGCAACTAATTTAAGTTTCATCTTAAATATTCCTTATAATTTTCTTCAGTATTTCCTGAGCCACTTTGAATGATTTCTAAACGAGGCTAATCATCAATGGCATGCTATTTTTAAGAATCTTGTAGTAGGGTTTCAATAATAAGTTTCAAAATATTAGCAATAATTTCAATTAGTGTGATCCGGATCGGATAAATTGCGGCTGTAACGAATGAGATGGTGGGGATTTGTGCATTTTTTGATGAATTATTCAACAAAACCATTGGCCGCAATATAGTTTTCGGCCATTTTAGTTTCTTTTGTTAATTGTCGGTATTTTCTGTCTTTTTGCGCATTTGATATAAATGTCAGCCGTTTAAAATCAATGGGTTAACTATTCCATTGTACGGGATAATCGTTGTTGGACATGAAACACACAGAAACACACTATTGCACTTTGTGCTATATACATTGTTAATATTCGCAAGGGATTAATAACGTAACGGTGTCAAGTTATGTCAATAAAAGACGACGGGGATTTACGAAAGGGCGGTAATATAAACAGAATCTAAACGGCTTTTCTAACGCGCCGATCATTATTTTGACGCGCGATCACATATTAAATTTATGTTAATTCCCGCCGGGCGATTATGGACCCGGCAGAAGATAGCGATATTATTTTCGCGTGGCGTACCAGCACAACAATGACCCGGCACAAACCATTAATGCGCCTTGCCAGAAAGAAAACGAGAGGGGGGAATTCAGCAATACGGCAGCGAGTGCTGCTGAGAGTACAGGCGTGAAATAGGATACCGCTGCGAGTACCGTGACGTTGCCATGAAGAATACCGATATTCCATGCCGCATAGCCAAACCCCAGTGCGACGCTGCACATGATGAGCTTTACGACCACCGGGAGAGTAAACACCATTTGCGGCTGTTCGCTGAACGCATATTTCACCCACAGACTGAGCGCGGTGAGCAGCACGAAAAGCGTTATCCCGTTTTGCCCGTTGGCAAACTTACTGGTGACGGTGCAGTAAGCCGCCCAGATAAAAGCCCCGGCGAACGCCAGCGCGTAGCTGAGCGGGCTTGAGATGACATTACGCATGATGTCATCAAGATGTAGCCCTTGTTCTCCGCCTAATACCCAACAGACGCCCAACAATGAGACGGCTAAGCCCGGGATCACCCACAGGGTGGACCGTTGGCCGTTAAATAAAATGGCAAACACTATCGTCAGGCTTGGCCAGAGATAATTGACCATTCCCACTTCGATAGCCTGGGAGCGCGTTGCGGCATAGCCTAACGACAGGGCGAGGCAAATTTCATAGCTGACAAACAGCACGCTGCCGGCAATAAGATACCGGGGTGAAAACCGTCTGATATCAGGAAATCCTACCGTCACCAGGCACAGTAATCCGCTGAGGGTGTATATCATTGCGGCGCCTCCCACCGGTCCCAGCCCCTCACTGACGCTACGAATGAGGCCAACCATGGTGCTCCACAACAGTATCGCCGCCAGTCCCGTGAGCGTTGCTCTCTTTCTGTCCATAACCCTGCCACCGCTATAAAAATCAAAGGAAAAATTTATAGCATTAATCCTCCTGCCATCGCGAATTATTCTCTTAAGTCTTTAATCAAAAAGAGGTATTTAAATTCCGTGGGGGTGACTATTAAGGGGGTGAAGACAAGTGACCTTGATTTGACGCAAAAAAATCAGGGGCTTTACTGCTAGTTTGCGGCGCGAAGTCTTATATGAAAACGAGGACAACAATGGACGTCAGCCGCAGACAATTTTTTAAAATCTGCGCGGGCGGTATGGCCGGAACAACAGCCGCAATGCTGGGATTTGCACCCAAAATGGCGCTGGCTCAGGCACGCAACTATAAACTGCTGCGCGCGAAAGAGATCCGTAACACCTGCACATACTGTTCCGTAGGTTGTGGGCTTTTAATGTATAGCCTGGGCGATGGCGCGAAGAACGCCAAAGAAGCGATTTATCATATTGAAGGGGACCCGGATCATCCGGTGAGCCGTGGCGCACTTTGTCCGAAAGGGGCGGGTCTGCTGGATTATGTCCACAGCGAAAACCGTCTGCGCTATCCGGAATACCGTGCGCCAGGATCTGACAAATGGCAGCGTATCTCCTGGGATGAGGCGTTTTCCCGAATCGCAAAACTGATGAAAGCTGACCGCGACGCCAACTTTATCGAAAAGAACGCGCAGGGCGTTACGGTGAACCGCTGGCTGTCGACCGGCATGCTGTGCGCGTCCGCGGCAAGTAATGAAACCGGCATGCTGACGCAAAAATTTGTGCGCTCCCTCGGCATGCTGGCGGTAGATAACCAGGCGCGCGTCTGACACGGACCAACGGTAGCAAGTCTTGCTCCAACATTTGGTCGCGGTGCGATGACCAACCACTGGGTTGATATTAAAAACGCCAACGTCGTGATGGTGATGGGCGGTAATGCCGCTGAAGCCCATCCGGTGGGTTTCCGCTGGGCGATGGAAGCGAAAAACAATAACGATGCGACGCTGATCGTTGTCGATCCGCGCTTTACGCGTACGGCATCGGTGGCGGATATCTATGCGCCTATTCGCTCCGGTACGGACATTACGTTCCTCTCAGGCGTTCTGCTGTACCTGATTGAAAACAATAAAATTAACGCTGAATACGTTAAGCATTACACCAATGCCAGCCTCCTGGTACGGGATGATTTTGCCTTTGAAGAGGGGTTGTTCAGCGGTTATGACGCGGAAAAACGGCAGTACGATAAATCGTCCTGGAACTACCAGTTCGATGAAAACGGCTACGCCAGACGCGATGAGACCCTGAGCCATCCGCGCTGCGTATGGAATTTGCTGAAACAGCATGTTTCCCGCTATACGCCGGACGTCGTGGAGAATATCTGCGGTACGCCAAAAGCAGATTTCCTCAAGGTGTGTGATGTACTGGCCTCTACCAGCGCCGCCGACAGAACCACGACGTTCCTGTATGCGCTCGGCTGGACGCAGCATACCGTCGGTGCGCAAAACATCCGCACCATGGCAATGATCCAGCTGTTGCTTGGAAACATGGGGATGGCCGGCGGCGGCGTGAACGCCCTGCGCGGACACTCCAACATTCAGGGCTTGACCGATCTGGGCCTGCTGTCGACCAGCCTGTCAGGCTATCTGACGCTGCCGTCTGAAAAGCAGACTGATTTGCACAGCTATCTGGCGGCCAACACGCCAAAAGCGACGCGTGCCGATCAGGTGAACTACTGGAGTAACTATCCGAAGTTCTTCGTCAGCCTGATGAAGTCGTTCTATGGCGATGCCGCGCAGAAGGAAAACGACTGGGGCTTCGAGTGGTTGCCGAAATGGGACCAGGCCTACGACGTCATTAAGTATTTCAACATGATGGATAAGGGCAACGTTACGGGCTACATCTGCCAGGGCTTTAACCCGGTGGCGTCTTTCCCGGACAAAAACAAGGTCGTTCGCAGCCTGAGCAAACTGAAATACATGGTGGTTATCGATCCGCTGGTGACCGAGACCTCCAACTTCTGGCAGAACCACGGCGAAATGAACGACGTCGATCCTGCATCGATTCAGACCGAAGTGTTCCGCCTGCCGTCCACCTGTTTTGCAGAAGAAGACGGGTCGATTGCCAACTCCGGCCGCTGGCTGCAGTGGCACTGGAAAGGCCAGGATGCACCGGGTGAAGCGCGTAACGACGGCGAAATCCTGGCCGGGATTTACCATCGTCTGCGTGAAATGTATCGCACCGAAGGGGGGAAAGGCGCTGAACCGCTGCTGAGGATGAGCTGGAATTACAAACAGCCGGACCATCCTGAATCCGAAGAGGTCGCCAAAGAGAATAACGGCATTGCGCTGGCGGATCTGTATGACGCGAACGGCACACTGCTGGCGAAGAAAGGTCAGTTGCTCAACAGCTTCGCGCTGCTGCGGGATGACGGCACGACCGCGTCGTCATGCTGGATCTACACCGGTTGCTGGACGGAGCAGGGTAACCAGATGGCGAACCGCGATAACGCCGACCCGTCAGGGCTGGGCAATACGCTGGGCTGGGCGTGGGCATGGCCACTGAACCGTCGCGTGCTGTACAACCGTGCTTCTGCGGATATCAACGGCAAACCGTGGGATCCGAAACGGATGCTGATCGAATGGAACGGCAGCAAATGGACGGGTAACGATATTCCGGACTTCAGCACCGCCGCACCGGGCACTGAGACCGGGCCGTTTATCATGCAGCCGGAAGGGCTGGGACGCCTGTTTGCCCTTGATAAGCTGGCGGAGGGGCCATTCCCGGAACACTACGAGCCGATGGAAACGCCGCTCGGTACCAACCCGCTGCACCCGAACGTCATATCCAGTCCGGTGGTGCGTATCTATGAAGAGGACGTCCTGCGTTTAGGCAAGAAGGACAGGTTCCCGTATGTCGGGACAACCTACCGCCTGACCGAGCATTTCCATACCTGGACCAAGCATGCACGGCTTAACGCCATTGCCCAGCCGGAACAGTTTGTGGAGATCAGCGAAACGCTGGCGAAAGCGAAGGGTATTGCCAACGGTGACCGCGTGAAGGTGAGCAGCAAGCGTGGCTTTATTCGCGCGGTTGCGGTGGTTACGCGTCGTCTGCAGGTGCTGAACGTGCATGGTCAGCAGGTGGAAACTGTCGGTATTCCGCTGCACTGGGGCTTTGAAGGGGTGGCGCAAAAAGGCTACCTCGCCAATACCCTGACGCCAAACGTCGGCGATTCCAACTCGCAAACGCCGGAGTACAAAGCGTTTCTGGTCAACATCGAGAAAGCGTAAGGAGCGAATACATGGCAATGGAAACACAGGACATTATTAAACGCTCCGCGACCAACTCTATCACCCCCGCGCCTCGTGCGCGGGATGATAAGGCAGAAGTCGCCAAGCTTATCGATGTCACTTCCTGCGTGGGCTGTAAAGCCTGCCAGGTGGCCTGCTCGGAGTGGAACGATATCCGCGATGAAGTGGGACACTGCGTCGGGGTTTACGATAATCCGGCGGACCTGAGTGCCAAATCCTGGACGGTGATGCGTTTTAGCGAAACCGATCAGAACGGCAAGCTGGAGTGGCTGATCCGTAAAGACGGTTGTATGCACTGCGAAGATCCGGGATGCCTGAAGGCCTGTCCGTCAGCCGGGGCCATCGTCCAGTACGCCAACGGGATTGTCGATTTCCAGCAGGATAACTGCATCGGTTGCGGCTACTGCATTGCGGGCTGTCCGTTTAATATTCCGCGCCTCAGTAAAGAGGATAACCGGGTCTACAAATGCACCCTGTGTGTCGATCGCGTGAGCGTCGGGCAGGAGCCTGCCTGCGTGAAAACCTGCCCGACCGGGGCTATCCACTTCGGGACAAAAAGAGAGATGCTGGAGGTAGCCCAGCAGCGCGTGGACAAACTGAAAGCGCGCGGTTACGCCAGTGCGGGCATTTATAACCCGCAGGGTGTGGGGGGAACGCACGTGATGTATGTTCTGCACCATAACGACCAGCCGGAGCTGTACCACAATCTGCCGAAAGATCCTGCGATCGATACCTCGATCAACCTGTGGAAAGGGGCGCTCAAACCGCTCTCTGCGGCGGGCTTTATCGCTACTTTCGCCGGGTTGATTTATCACTACATCGGTATCGGACCCAACAAAGAGGTGGATGACGACGAGGAGGAACCTCATGAGTAAGTCATGGATTGTGCGCACGAAGTTTGTCGACCGTGCCTGTCACTGGACGGTAGTGATCTGCTTCTTCCTGGTGGCGGTCTCGGGATCTCCTTCTTCTTCCCGACGCTGCAGTGGCTGACGGAAACCTTCGGGACGCCACAGATGGGGCGTATTTTGCATCCGTTCTTCGGCGTGCTGATTTTCGTGGTGCTGATGTTTATGTTTGCGCGCTTCGTACATCACAATATTCCGGACAAGCATGACATTCCATGGCTGAAGGGGATTATTGAGGTTCTGAAGGGCAATGAGCATAAGGTTGCGAAGGTCGGCAAATACAACGCCGGGCAGAAGATGATGTTCTGGACCATCATGAGCATGATTTTTGTGCTGCTGGTCACCGGCGTCATTATCTGGCGGCCGTACTTTGCGCACTACTTCCCCATTCAGGTGATTCGCTACGCGCTGCTTATTCACGCGACGTCAGCCATCATTCTGATCCACGCCATCCTGATCCACATGTATATGGCCTTCTGGGTCAAAGGGTCGATTAAAGGCATGATTGAAGGGAAGGTGAGCCGCCGCTGGGCGCAGAAACACCACCCGCGCTGGTACCGTGACGTTGAGCGGCTGGAAGCGAAACAGGACAGTACGAAAGGAATGCCGTAAGTCCCGCGCTCGCGGGTCATTCTCTGACCCGCGAACGCTTCAGTCAAAAACGCTCTTCAACATACCGGAACGGGTATTGGGTCGGCTTCACTTTACCAATCTTACGCTTCGGCAAACTCACCGCTTCGATGTGAATGGCTTTGTACGGGATTTGCGCCAGCAGGTGCGAAATAATGTTCAGGCGCACGCGTTTTTTATCTTCCGAACGGGCGACAAACCACGGCGCCCAGGCGGTGTCGGTGGCAGCAAACATCGCATCTCGCGCCACGGTATATTCATCCCATAGATTGAAAGACTTAATGTCCATTGGCGATAATTTCCAGGTCTTTCGCCCGTCGTTAATACGATCGCGCAGACGACGCTCCTGTTCTTTCGGCGTGACCTCCAGCCAGTATTTGAGCAGGATGATCCCGGCATCCACCATTGCTTTTTCCATCACCGGCGTGCCATCAAGAAACTTCTCGACCTGCTCCGGTGTGCAGAATCCCATCACCCGTTCAACGCCCGCACGGTTGTACCAGCTGCGGTCAAAAATGACAATTTCGCCGGCGGCTGGCAGGTGGGGGACATAACGCTGGAAATAGAGCTGGGTCTTCTCTTTTTCCGTCGGGGCGGGGAGCGCAACAACCCGGAAGACGCGTGGGCTAACGCGTTCAGTGATGGCTTTAATGGTTCCGCCTTTACCGGCACCGTCGCGCCCTTCAAAGACAATACAGACCTTTAAACCCTTTGCGACGACCCACTGCTGGAGCTTAACCAGTTCAACGTGGAGGCGACGAAGCTCTTTTTCATACTCTTTCGTTTTTAACGGCTCATGCTTTATGACATCAACTGCGACACTGGTTTTCTTCTTGCTTCCCATGATTGTCATCCTCAGGTTGTCCGGCGCGGGAAAAAGCGGGGCCGCACTATGAAGTGTAATCCACCTGAATTAATGGATTAACGTGTCAGCCAGCTGATTTGAACTGGCTCACCATACAAGATTGTTCAATAATGCCTGTCGCGCGTTGTTAACCAGTGGTTGTGGTATGAAAAAGACAATTTTTTCGTTGGCACTTGGCACGTTTGGCCTGGGAATGGCTGAATTTGGCATTATGGGCGTATTAACTGAACTGGCCCATGACACCGGAATTTCAATTCCCGCCGCCGGGAATATGATTTCGTTTTACGCCTTTGGTGTGGTGATTGGTGCCCCGATTGTGGCGTTGTTCTCAGGCAAGTTCTCGTTAAAATCCACGCTGTTGTTTCTGGTGGTGTTGTGTGCCGTCGGAAATGCAATTTTTACCTTTTCAACGTCGTATGCCTGGCTGGCTATAGGGCGGCTGATTTCCGGTTTTCCGCACGGCGCCATTTTTGGCGTCGGGGCGATTATTCTCTCGAGAATTGCGCCTCCGGGGAAGGTGACGGTCGCCGTGGCGGGCATGATAGCCGGCATGACGGTTGCCAATCTGGTGGGCGTACCGCTGGGCACCTGGCTGGGTCATGAATTCAGCTGGCGCTATACCTTTTTCCTGATTGCCCTGTTTGATGCTCTGGTGATCATCTCGGTACTGGTCTGGGTGCCGCACATCCATGATCGCTCCGAAATCAAATTGACCGCGCAATTTTCCTTTCTGAAAAAACCGGAGCCGTGGCTGATTTTTGCCGCCACCATGTTTGGCAATGCTGGTGTGTTTGCGTGGTTCAGCTTCGTCAAACCGTTTATGGTCAACGTCTCTGGCTTCTCCGAAGGCGTCATGACGGTCATCATGATGCTGATGGGGCTGGGTATGGTGTTAGGTAATCTCCTGAGCGGGAAATTATCGGGTCGCTTCAGTCCGCTGCGTATTGCCGCCACCACCGACATGGTCATTGTCGCGTCACTGCTGTTGCTATTCGCCTTTGGGGAACATAAAACGGCGTCGCTGGTGATGGGCTTTATCTGCTGTGCCGGGCTGTTTGCACTCTCTGCGCCGCTGCAAATTCTTCTCCTGCAAAATGCGAAGGGCGGTGAGATGCTGGGTGCCGCAGGCGGGCAGATGGCATTTAACCTCGGCAGTGCGATAGGGGCGTATTTTGGCGGGATGATGATCACGCTTGGCTTTAGCTGGAGCTATGTCACGCTGCCAGCGGCTGTGCTCTCTTTCTCAGCCATGAGTTCACTGCTGATCTACGCGCACCTTCGGGCCAGAAAGGCAGACGCCGGTTCGCTCGCTTCCGCACGTTGAACCGCGCCGGTAAGGCGCGGTAGAAGGGCATTAGACAAATTTCGCCAACGGATCGGCAGCGGCAAACGCCACGGCTTTGTCCGCTGCTGGCGGGTAGATAAGTTCATTGGTGATGGCGATTTTGATTTTCTTTGCGTCATCACGCACCGATTTGACGGCCTGGTCCCACCCTTCAGTGTAAACGGCACCCCAGGCACCCAGGTCCAGACAGGTCACGTAGTTAACCTGGCGGTAAGGATAAGGCGTGCGATTCAACAGGCTGGCTGCCGCGTTGTGGCCGGCAAATTTACCCAACTGGATCGCGTGCTGGCAGGTCATTAGCGCCGTGTTCCCCATCTCGTCCGTTCTGGCGTAGGCCATATCTCCCGTCGCGTACACGTCCGGATGAGCCGGAACCTGCAGCGTTTCTGTCACTTTCAGACGCCCCTGGTTATCGCGTTCGCCGTTAATCTGTTGTCCAAGCGGGTTTGCTTCAACGCCTGCCGTCCAGACTACGGTTGCAGCGGGGATACGTTCGCCGTTTTTCAGCGTTACGCCGTTCGCATCGATGGCCTCAATTTCACTGTTCAGACGCCACTCAATCCCCAGTTCCTGGCTCGCGTCTTCAATGGTGTTACGCAATGCTTCACTGTATCGTCCGCCAATGACATGACCCCTTTCAACTACGATAACTCTTGTCGCTGTATCATCACCGAAGCGAGCGCGCAGTCGGGCAGGAAGCTCGGTTGCCAGTTCAATGCCGGTAAAACCGCCGCCACAGACAACCACGGTATTGCGCGCAGTGGTGGAA
Organism: Enterobacter ludwigii; assembly: GCF_001750725.1. Lineage (NCBI taxonomy): Bacteria > Pseudomonadati > Pseudomonadota > Gammaproteobacteria > Enterobacterales > Enterobacteriaceae > Enterobacter > Enterobacter ludwigii. The sequence goes on along the minus strand of NZ_CP017279.1, from coordinate 1,639,231 downwards.
GGGCGCGAGACCAGGGAGTCAAGATGCTGCTCAAAGGTCTGTGCGGATTCAAGCTGATCGATATCAAAGGCGTACTCAGCCAGCCCGGCAATCGGTGGACGCTTGCTCTGACTGCCGGTGGCCAGCACTAACCGCTCGTAACTCACTGCGGCAGTTACGCCATTCGCATCACGATAGGAAACACTTTTCCCTTTTATATCAATGAATTCTGCTTTACCGGCGATAAAATCAATACCCAGTTCAGCGAACAGTCCGGTCAGCGGCGAGACCAGCGACGTCACGTTCTCTTCATAGAAGCGCGGGCGAACACGCAACTCGGGGGCGGGTGCCAGCACGGCGATCTTCAGGCTGTTATTGCCCTCCAGCGCATTCAAACGCGCGGCGCTGACGGCAGCCCACATGCCGGAAAAACCACTGCCCACAATTAAAATCTGCTTCTTCATCTTCGATCCTTTTGATCATCATGCTGTATACCTGACATAACTGCAACTATACTTGTCGCAGTTAACTGCGACAACTTCTTTCTGAGTTAAATTTTAATGCTGCGTAAAATCAGCGTGTTAATGAAAAAGGGGAGGGTAGTTGTGATTGTGGGCAATAACGCCGTTATAATGACCCAGATAAATAACTTCGGAGTTAACCATGGCGTTTTACAGTTCCGGTGTGGAATACGGCATTCACAGCCTGATGTGCATGGTGGATGCAAAAGGCAATGAGCGTGAGATGAGCGTCCGGGAAATGGCCGCCCTGCAGGGGGTGCCGTATGATTACCTGGGAAAAATCTTCACCCGTTTGTCACGTGCCGGGCTGGTGAGCAGCACGGAAGGTAAGGGCGGCGGGTTTAAACTGGCGCGCCCGGCGGAGTTGATCACCGTACTGGATGTGGCGCACGCCATTGACGGTGAGAAGAACATGTTTGAGTGTCGCGAGGTGCGTCAGCGGCTGGCGGTGTTTAATGAAACGCCTCCTGCCTGGGTGTGCAATGGCCCGTGCGGCGTACGTTCGGTCATGGACAGCGCACAGCAACGGATGGAAGAGGAGTTAGCGCGACATACCATTCTCGATCTGGCGCGCAAGATGTACCGCAAAGCGCCGGATACCTTTCAGATTGAGGTTCAGGAGTGGATTTCTGACCGGCGATCGTCGTAGTGAAATGCCGGGTAAGGCAAAACCGCCCCCCGGCAACCGGCGATTAAGAGCGTAAATCAATCACCATACGACCGCGGATTTGACCCTGCTCCATCTCTTTAAAGATGGCATTGATATCTTCCAGCGGACGCATTGTCACTTTTGGCACCACTTTGCCCTCTGCTGCAAACTGGAATGCCTCCATCAGGTCCTGACGGGTTCCCACCAGCGAACCGACGACCTGAATGCCGTCCAGAACCAGGCGTGGAATATCCAGGCTCATCGCTTCCGGCGGCAGGCCCACGGCGACCACGCGGCCACCGGCACGCACGGCATCCACCGCTGAGTTGAAGGCTGCTTTTGCCACGGCAGTTACCACCGCGGCATGTGCGCCTCCGGTTTTCTCCTGAACAATTTTCGCTGCATCTTCGCTGCGAGAGTTAATGGTTAAATCTGCCCCCATGTTCGCGGCCAGTTTCAGCTGTTCATCGTTCACATCAATGGCGATGACCTTGGCGTTGAATACGTTTTTAGCGTACTGCAGCGCAAGGTTACCCAGACCACCAAGACCGTAAATCGCAATCCACTGGCCCGGCTTAATGTGGGACACTTTTACCGCTTTGTAGGTGGTGACCCCCGCGCAGGTGATGCTGCTCGCCGCTGCGGAATCCAGACCGTCCGGCACTTTTACCGCATAATCGGCGGTCACGATGCACTCTTCAGCCATCCCACCGTCAACGGAATAACCCGCGTTTTTCACATCCCGGCACAGGGTTTCGTTGCCGGTATTACAGTATTCGCAGTGTCCACAGCCTTCAAAAAACCATGCCACGCTCGCACGGTCGCCAATTTTCAGCGAGTTGACGCCTGGGCCAATCTCTTTAACGATCCCTATTCCTTCGTGACCCAGGATCACCCCGGTCTTATCGCCGAAATCACCGTTCTTCACGTGAAGATCGGTATGACATACGCCGCAGCATTCCATCTTCAGCAGGGCTTCTCCATGCTTAAGCGGACGTAATGATTTTTCGGTGACATTGACCTGATGATCCTCAGTGACAACAGCAGCCTTCATATGTTTCTCCTTGTTCATGATGAGATTCTGCATAGCAGGTGTACTACTTCTTAAGGATTAATACTTAGGCGCGTTAATGCAAGGTGGCAGCAACATAATGTCATCATTTGATTCGATTTCGGATTAAGAATACAGCGATCCTCTAATAATCAGGGGGGCGTTCAGGGGTAGAGCGGCCCGGCGAGACGCTCGCCGGGCGCGGACTTACAGTTTTGCTTCTATCGCCTCAATCTCCTGGCGCCATTGCGCCTGCAACTGCGGCTTCTGGTGCTTCGGTTTGCGGGCCAGGTCTTCCTCCAGCAATGTATCCAGCGCGATCAGCCGTTCAAGCAGGTCGTCAAACTGCGAAGGGCGATCGTGCTGTTGTTTCGGTGAACACGGCGATGTTATCAGGCCTGCACTTTCACGCAGCCGTTCAAAGACCGCTTCGGCGTCATGCCATTCACTCAACCTGCCGTCCTCAATCAGCCAGAAACGGTTGCAGCTTTGGCTGATTAATTGACGGTCATGGCTGACCAGCAGCACGCCACCTTCAAATTGCTGCAGGGTTTCCGTCAGCGCCTCTTTGCCTTCCATGTCCAGATGGTTGGTCGGTTCATCCAGCATCAGCAGGCTATAGCGCGCTAACGTCAGGCCAACAAACAGCAGGCGAGAGCGTTCTCCACCGCTGAGCGTACTGACTTTCTGACCGTGACGTGGCCACGCAAAGCCGGCACCGATCAGGGCCATCTTGCGATTCTGCGGATCGGGTGCAAACGGCTCCAGTGCATCAAACAGCGATGCATCATCCGGGAGCTGGTTCAGCGTCTGGTCATAATAGCCAGGCGATACGCGTGGATGGAGTTTCAGCCCATCGTCAGCCTGCTCGCCGCGAAAATGCCGCCAGATCAGCTTCATCAGGGATGATTTACCACAGCCGTTACGTCCAACGATGGCCACGCGATCGCCGCTTTTGAGACGCGCGATGTCAATGTTAAACAGCGCAGGCAGCCCGGGCGCCGGCGGCACCGCGAGGTTTTCCAGCTCCAGCAGACGATCGGCCCGTAGCGCGTCGCCGCGCAGGGTTAATGTCCACTGACTTCCCGCCGTGATCTCCGTCTGGCTCTCTTTCAGCCGTTCAACCTGCTTTTCCATCTGTTTCGCTTTGCGGGCCAGGTCTTCGTTGTCGTAGACTTTGCCCCAGGTCGCCAGTCTTTTTGCGCTGGCCGCGACGCGGTCGATCTCCTTTTGTTCTGCCTTGTGGCGCTGCGCATCACTTTCGTCTTTCGCATCCAGCGCTTTGCGTGCGGCGGTGCAGGGAAGGGCAAAGTAATGCAGCATCTTATCGCGCAGGATCCAGCTGCCGTTGGTCACGGCATCCAGCAGCTGCCTGTCATGTGAAACCAGCACAAAGCTGCCTGACCAGGCCTGTAAAAACTGCTCCAGCCAGAGCATGGTGGGTAAATCGAGGTGGTTACTCGGTTCATCCAGCAGCAGCAGGTCCGGCGCATTAATCAAAGCCCGCGCCAGCAGCAGACGCGTATGTTGCCCGCCGCTCAATGTTGCCGAGGTTAATGTCCAGTCCTGCGGCGTAAAGCCCATACTCGCCAGCAGCGTTTCCGCTTTCCAGCGCAGGCTCTCGCGTTCAGCTGCAGGCAGTTGTGCCAGCACGGCATCCAGCATGCTCAGGGGGTAAATCCCGTCCGGCAGATGTTGTTCTACGCGCGCCATGATGCAGTGCCCGGCCAGCGCGACCGTTCCGGCGGTAGGCGTGTCCGTACCGTCCAGCACCTTCAGCAGCGTACTTTTACCGCAGCCGTTGTCGCCCAGCAGACCGATGCGATCGCCTTTTTTCAGCGTAAAGGAGAGAGAGTCGAAGAGCGTACCAAACGCCGTATCAACACGTAGAGATTGTGCAGTGAGTAAAGTGCTCATTGTTGCTTACCCAAGAGTTACAGGCATGTTTATGCCTCGTCAAACATCGCTGACGATAACTCAGTAAGCCCGAGAGAAGGGATTTCAGGGGTTGGTGTCTTCGCTCAAGCAGAAGTTATCGCAGCACGATACCGATAACGCTTGAGCTGGTGCGATCACCAAATGTATGTGAAACATTGAAAATTTCACAGTACAGCATAATTGGCCTCCTTATATATTCAGTAGGTTAATGGATGAAGGCAGTGTAGCGGGGATTTTACGGCCCGGCAAGCGCGGGCAGAATGGCAGGCCGGGAGGCATGATTGCCTGACCCGGCCTGTTCTTTAGATAGACGTTCTGCGATAGCTGCGGTATTCCGGCATCCAGAAGTTGTCGTCAATGGCCTGCTGCAGCGCATCGGCGGAGGTTTTCACCGCCACGCCTTGCTGCTGTGCCATTTTTCCTACTGCGAAAGCGATCGCGCGGGACACTTTATGAATGTCTTTCAGCTCTGGCAACACCAGGCCTTCACCGTTATTCACCAGCGGTGAGTGTTTCGCCAGGGTTTCGCTGGCGGACATCAGCATTTCATCGGTAATGCGTGACGCACCGGACGCGATAACCCCCAGACCAATCCCCGGGAAGATGTAGGAGTTGTTGCACTGCGCGATCGGATAGGTTTTATCCTTCCACACCACCGGGTCGAACGGACTGCCGGTTGCCACCAGTGCGTTACCTTCGGTCCAGGCGATGATGTCCTGCGGCGTTGCTTCTACACGGGAAGTCGGGTTAGAGAGCGGCATCACGATAGGGCGTTCACAGTGTTTGTGCATTTCGCGAATAATCTCTTCGGTGAAGAGACCGGTTTGCCCGGAAACGCCGATAAGAATGTCCGGCTTCACGTTGCGCACCACGTCCAGCAGGGAGAGCACCTCGTTGTCGGTATCCCAGTTTTTCAGGTTCTCACGTTTCTGAACCAGTCGGGTCTGGAACGGCAGGAGGTTAGGCATACCGTCGGTCAGCAGGCCGAAACGGTCAACCATATAGACACGGGAACGGGCCAGTTCTTCACTCAAGCCCTCGCGCTGCGTCTGAGCAATAATCTGCTCGGCAATACCGCAGCCCGCAGAGCCTGCGCCCAGGAAGACGATTTTCTGGTAGCTCAACTGGCTGCCTGCCGCACGGCTGGCGGCGATCAGCGTCCCAACGGTCACGGCGGCGGTGCCCTGAATGTCGTCGTTGAATGAGCAGATGTCATCGCGGTAGCGATTCAGCAGCGGCATGGCGTTCTTCTGCGCAAAGTCTTCAAACTGCAGCAGCACGTTCGGCCAGCGTGCCTTAACGGCCTGGATAAAATCATCAACAAACTGATAATACTCATCGTCGGTAATGCGCGGATGACGCCAGCCCATGTACAGCGGATCGTTGAGCAGCTGCTGATTGTTGGTACCCACATCCAGCACTACCGGCAGGGTGTACGCCGGGCTGATACCTCCACAGGCGGTGTACAGGGAGAGCTTACCGATTGGGATCCCCATTCCGCCAATGCCCTGATCCCCGAGGCCGAGAATACGTTCCCCGTCGGTCACAACAATGACCTTGATGTTGTGGTTCGGCACGTTCTGCAGAATATCGTCCATATTGTGGCGGTTCTGATAAGAGATGAATACGCCGCGGGAACGACGGTAGATCTCAGAGAAACGTTCACAGGCCGCACCCACCGTTGGGGTGTAGATCACCGGCATCATCTCTTCGAGGTGGTTCTGAACCAGGCGATAGAAGAGGGTTTCATTGGTGTCCTGAATGTTACGCAGGTAGATGTGCTTGTCGATTTCAGTCTTGAAACCCTGATACTGGATCCACGCACGTTCAGCCTGTTCTTCAATGGTTTCCACCACTTCGGGCAGCAGACCAAGCAGGTTAAAGCTGCTGCGCTCTTCCATGCTGAAGGCGCTGCCTTTGTTGAGCAGGGGGAATTCCAGTAAAACCGGACCGGCATAAGGGATATATAAGGAACGATGTTTTTTCAGTTTGTTGTCCATGTCACTCACTCTTTTTTTGAAGATCCGTCCCTGACACTGCTGTTTGTCATCTTTCTGGCCTGTGCGGTGGGGTGCGGTCAGGCGGTATTATAAAGGAGCTAAATGTTAATTACCGCAACACATAAACAAAAACACCATCGGTTTTGCCGATGGTGTTCAGGATCTCTTACTGGAACTTACTTGCCAGCGTGGCGTTTTCTGCCGGTGGCATGGGTGACTTGCGTTTCACTGTCGCCCTCAATCACCACTTTACGTTGGTTAGAAAGCTTGTAGTTCAGTCCCAGAATATGGCGTGCCTGACGGTTCGATTTCATCTTTACTCCTCAATCCTGTTGATAGTTTTAAGGACAAGTTTGCTTACGCAAACGAAATGTAACCCCTTAGGTTGCAGATCCAGCTTAGCAGGTTTTTACAAAGAGGCATTCTGTCCACTGACCACGTAGTTAATGGTCTGTTGGTAGATGTCACTGAGGATGTCATTGTCTGTGGATTCCACCCATTTGGTCAGTTCCATCAAAATGTCATCTTCAGTCACAGCACCGTGTTCGGCGTGAAGACCCTGTGCTATCGCGTTAACGAGTTCAGGTTGTGCTGCTGCAGTATTTGCCGGGTAATAAGTAAACATGCTGCCTCCGTGTCGTTGTCTGTGTAATGGTACGGCTCGCAAATAATGTAATTCACAAACAGAATGGCAAATATTTTCCTTGCTGTGTCTAAGATTCATCTTAGAAATAAAAATGACATAAGTGCATGCTTTTAGACACTTTTAGAAATGGAGGAATAATAACAGGGGACGAGGGGGGATATTTTGATGCTGCTCCTGCTATCCGAGAAAATAGCAGGAGCAGAGATTAATTTACCATTTCATTTCGCCGGTATTCACTTTCGCACTTAATTCCAGCGAGCTCTCTTCGGCCAGGCCCGGATACGCTTTTTTCATGGCGCTAATGACGCCAGCAGAATCTTTGTGATTAGCCAGCGTCTGCTCGAACCGCTGCAGATATTCACGGGTAAAATCGATAGCGCCGGTACCTGACGGTGGCGTTCCCAGATAGTGACCCGGGATCACGCGCTCCGGTTTGTGCGCCGCCATGTTTTCCAGCGTGTCCTGCCACTGCTGGCGACGCGCCCGGGTCTGGGTATCGGCCGTCCACAGATGGATGCCCCATGAAACGCCCGTGCCGCCAAGAATCGTCTTCGCTGATGGGATCCAGACATAGGCCGCGTAGCTGTCTGGCTGTTCAATATCGATTTTCTCACCATCAACCATAAACGTGGTGGAGGTCAGCACCTGAGGAACGATCAGCGTTGTTGGCGCGCCGTCTTTCATCTGTGGGCCCCAGAAGGCCAGCTTGGCATCTTTGGTGGCCTTGATATGGTCAACCACCTGCTGAGTCGCCACGACTTTCGCATTCGGGAATGCTTTAACCAGCGGCTGCAGACCAAAGTAGAAGTCCGGATCGCCGGAGGTGATCACAATCTTGTTCAGGGTTTTACCGCTGCGGCGAATTTTCTCCACCAGTGCTTCACCGTCTTTCACGCTGAACTGCGCGTCAAACAGGACGGCCTCTTTCGGGCCGGACACCAGCGTCGACGAGACCGCAAAGATGCCTTTCTCCTGCGGGTTCCAGGTATCAATGGTCAACGGTGCGGCGAAGACCGCCGGCGTGAAGAGGGTGCATAGCAGTGCAAGGCGAGTGAGCTTCATCATCATGTCTCTTTTTATCAGGAAAGACCCTATTGTACCGAACTCTCCATTTGCCAGAATTCCTGAAACAAGACATGCTTAGTTTCATAAATCGAGCAAATGGAGCGTTATATGGATCGCGTTATTGCCGCACAGGTCTATAACCGGATTTGCGAGCTGGGAAGTTTGAGTGCCGCAGCCCGTGCGCTGGGCATTTCCCGGCCCATGGTAAGCCGTTATCTTGAGCAGATGGAGAAGTGGGCGGGGACCCGGCTGGTGAACCGCTCAACGCGTAAGCTGACGCTGACCGCAGCAGGGGAAAAGGTACTGCAGAAAACGCGTACCCTTTCGCAACTGTCGCAGGAGATTGAAGGCCAGTCGGAGAAAGATTTACCTTCCGGCACCTTACGGGTAGCCTGCGCGCACTTTACCGCCATGCACATGATTGCGCCGGTACTGCCCGGGCTGCTGGCGCGTTATCCGCAGCTCAGAATTGAACTGGATGTGAATAACCATCCCGTGAGTCTGGTGGGCGAGCGTATTGACGTAGCCGTGCGTATTACCGATAACCCGGAGCCGGGGATGATTGCCCGCAGGCTGGGTGAGTGCCGTTCGGTGCTTTGCGCCTCGCCGGACTATCTTGCGCAGCACGGCACGCCCGTGACGCCTGAGGATTTGGCGCAGCACAATTGTCTGCATTACAGCTTCTTTGCGGGTCAGTCGTGGCATTTTGTGACGCTGGAAGGCGAAAGCGTGAGCGTCGCGGTGAGCGGCAATCTTAGCGCCAGCATCTCGTCGTTGTTGATGGACGCGGCGGTTAAACATTGCGGTATTGCAATGCTGCCCGAGCACGAAGCGCAAGGGGCGCTCGAGCAAGGGCTGCTGGTCCCGGTGCTAACAGACTTAGTCCCTAAGCCGCTCGCCATTCACGGGATTTACCAGTCGCGGGAATATCAGCCTGCGGCCCTGCGCGTCTTTCTTGATGAAATTGCAGGGCATCTGAACTGATGCCCGCGCAGTGAGCCTGTGGCTTATTTCGTCGTCAGCCAGGGCGACGTCGTGCTCCAGAAAATAATATCTGCGCCGAGATACGCTTCTGCGAACTGAACAAATTCATCTTTGGTGAAGGGCTTGCCGGTAGCCGGGTTTCGGTAGGTGAGCGTGGGCTCCTGAACGGCCATGGCGACCAGCGGCAGTTTGTTTTTATACTGGTTAAAGAACGGATAGGCGTTTTTCATTTGCGCCTTGCGGTTGGGAACAATATCCGGTCCGCCAAGCCCGATATTATGGGCACTGGCGTATTCAAACAGCCGCCCCATGTAATTATGGTCATTGTTCCATTCACACGGCCAGAAGTTCACATATTGTACGACATGGGATTGCGTGAAAACCTTTCGCGCAAAGGCGAGGTTTTCCATTTCTCCGGCAAAATAGTTGTCGCACGAAAATCCTGTCGGCGGCTTTTTCTCATCAAGGTCAATGGCGGTTTCCGGTAAGTTCACACCGTAAACCTGGCCATCAAAACGCTTCGCCAGGGCTGCCAGTAAGGCCTGATAACGTTCACGCACGGCAGGATCCCACTGCCGGGCTACCCAGCCTGAACCTGTTGGTTTCCCTTCACCAGGGTTGTCAAACTGCGGAGAAATACCGCCGCTGTACTTTGTGTCTGCCATCAGATAATCAGGGACATACCGGGCATCTTTTTCGAAGAAGCGATCCTGAATTTGAATAAACAGCTTTTTATTGCTGGCCTTCAGGCGCGCCAGGTCTCGCTCTATGGATGAGAAGTCATATCTGTTTTTCTCAGGCTCCAGTGCACGCCAGTTATAAACGATCTGCGCGCCACCGATATCACGACGGGCGATAAGCGCGGCGGCGGCATCAAGGTCGCCCGAGCTGGTATAGATAAAATTCTCCGGCGTGCTGGCAAAGAGGGGGAACGTCACGGCGAGCGTGGTCAGCGCCACGACAATCCTGGTGTTTAGCATCATAGGCCTTTCCCTTTTGATGGTTCGAAGTAATGTATCGCATCAACGCCAACCAGAATACTCTGTGTTCCAGGACGCGTCAGATCTCTGGTCTATACTTAACCCTTTGTAAGCCAAAAGGAGAGCAAGAATGACAATTCATAAGCACGGTTCAGCACACTGGTCTGGCGATATTAAACGCGGAAAAGGAACTGTTTCTACCGAGAGCGGCGTTCTCAATCAACAGCCTTACGGCTTCAACACCCGTTTTGAAGGCGAAAAAGGGACCAACCCGGAAGAACTGATTGGTGCCGCACACGCAGCCTGTTTTTCGATGGCACTGTCGCTGATGCTGGGTGAAGCAGGCTACACCGCCGATTCCATTGATACCACCGCCGACGTGTCACTGGATAAAAAAGAGGTCGGTTTCGCCATTACGAAGGTCGCACTGCAGAGCAAGGTTACTGTCCCTGGCATTGACCCTCAGCAGTTCGATGGCGTTATTCAGAAAGCGAAAGCCGGCTGCCCGGTTTCACAGCTGCTGAACGCGGAAATCACGCTGGATTACACGCTCAATTAAACCAAAGCTCATTAAAAGCCCTCATGCGCGCAGCTGTGCGCATGAGGATAGGTGTATTTGTGGGTAGCAAAAGGAATCTTAACGCGTGCCGGTTGCGTTAAGGCTGATAATGGGCATGATGGCCACATTACCTGCGTAAAAGAGATCTGAATTCGTAAACGAATAAACACGCCCGGTAAGGTTTACATTGACGTGAGAGCCGTAGCCAGAGATTTTGGCGTCGCCAGTGTCAGCTACCATAAAGGGTGAGCGTTTCTTCAGGTGCTCCAACAGATTATCCTGCAGTTTTGTGTCCAGGTAATAGCGATAAACATCTGAAACCGTCGCACCCCCGCCTTTGTACTTTGTAACGTACAAATAGACCTCGGGTGTAATTTGTTGTTGTGAGTAAAGGTCATCATCCGGTGGCTGGTTTGCAAAATACTGAAACCCTACAAAAACCAGCAGCGCGCCAGTTAGCGCTCTGTGCAGCCACTTAATAACCGTGCTGTTTGGCATAATCTATTCCCTGTTTAATCCAAAACTGGTCATGAGGGTCATCCCCATAAGGTAACTCACCGTACCATGTTCCCCATTGCGGCTTCGACGTTCCCGCCCGGCTTTGTGCAAAACCCGCGCCCATATACAAGGTTGCTTCTGATATCCCTGCTGCAAACCCGGCGGCCCCATAATTAAAATTATCAAAATTAGCCAGGTCACGGCGTTGCTGTTTGTAATCCCACGGGCCACGATTTTTGACCTGTTGATAGAACCAGTAATAGGTTTGCGGTAGCGCCATATTCCGCCCTGCGCCATGCGTGCTAGCTTCACGCATATTGCTATCAATTAACCTTGTGCCTCCACTCGGCATTTGTGGCAATACAGCCATAACGTCATCCTTAACGTTTGATTTTTGGTTAGATATCAAATCATTATCCGCAACAGGTCAATAAAAACGCTGAATTAAAGGATAGAAATAAATGCATTAGCACCGGATTTTCATGGATTATAAAGTTTATCCGTATTTTGCTCCGGCTATCCCTTCAGCGCGGCAGGAAACACCTCTGCCAGCCAGGCGATAAACACTCTCAGTCGATGTGTCAGATGCCGGTTCTGCGGATAAACCACATGAAACGGATAAGCGTCAGGTCGCCAGTTGCTAAGAATTTCAGTTAACGTCCCCGCCTGTAAATGCCTTTTTGCCGAATACTGAAACGTCTGAATAATGCCTAAACCTGCCACCGCCGCCGCCAGATGAGCGTTGCTTTCATTGACCCCAAGGAAGTGCGGAATACTTATCTCCAGCCTTTCTCCCTTTTCCCTGAAGCGAAACGGGAACGCCCGACCGGTGACGGGAGAAAGGTAGCTAATCAGCTTATGCCCATTGCACAGCTCCCGCGGATAGGCCGGTACGCCATGATGTTTTAAATAATCGGACGTCGCGCAGGTGACCATTTCAGCGTCGCCCAGATGACGGGCAATAAGGGAGGAGTCGTCCAGAGGGCCGCCGCGGATCACGCAGTCAACGTTACCGCTGATCAAATCCACGGGCCGGTCGGCCACGCCAAGGTCGATGCGTATTTCCGGGTAACGCTGCATAAAATCCGGCAGCAGGGGGATCAGCACGTCGCGCGCGGTAGAACCGCCCACATCCACGCGCAGATGGCCTTTCGGCGTCGCGCGAGAAACGCGAAACGACGTATCGATATCTTCAATATCAATCAGCACCCTGAGCGCTTTTTCATAGTACCCGGCACCCTCCGGTGTGGTGACTACCCGTCGTGTTGTGCGGTGTAAAAGCCGGATCTCCAGGTGCGCTTCGAGCGATTTCACCAGCTTGCTCAGGGTGGCGATAGGCATATTCAGAGAATCAGCCGCACGCGTAAAACTTCCGGTTTCCACCACCCGCGTAAATGCGCGCATTGCCATGAGCTGGTCCATTCGTACTCCGGATTATTTCCACCTGTGAATAGTGATTTTCATTTTTGCCCGTTTTTCATTAATCCTGCAACCGATAGAGTTTATTCAACGCAAGCGAAAACCTCTTCAACCGTTTTTGCGGGCATCCTGAAAACATGATTAAAGGTGAATAGTATGAATACGTCTCTCGCAGGTAAAATTGCCCTGGTTACGGGCGGTAGCACAGGTATCGGTCTCGCCACCGCACAGGAACTGGCGGCCCAGGGCGCGAAGGTTTATATCACCGGACGTCGTCAGGCGGAGCTGGACGCTGCCGTTGCACAAATTGCCACCGCGGCGGTCGGCATCCGTGCGGACGTCTCTCAACTTTCCGACCTCGATAAAGTCTATGCGCAGATTGCAAAAGACGAAGGGCGTCTGGATATTCTGTTTGCCAATGCGGGGGGTGGCGACATGCTGCCGTTAGGCGCTATCACTGAAGAGCAGTTTGATCGCATCTTTGCAACCAACGTTCGCGGTGTACTGTTCACCGTGCAAAAAGCGTTACCGCTGTTATCAGCCGGATCGTCGATCATTCTGACCGGATCCACGGTATCCATTAAAGGAACCGCAAACTTTAGCGTATACAGCGCCAGTAAAGCCGCCGTGCGCAACTTTGCCCGTTCGTGGGCGCTGGATTTGCAGGGGCGCGGTATTCGCGTCAACGTGGTGAGCCCGGGGCCCATCAAAACCCCAGGGCTGGGTGACCTGGTGCCAGAAGAACATCGTCAGGGGCTGTATGACGCGCTGGCCGCCCAGGTGCCGCTGGGACGCTTAGGCGCGCCGGGGGAAGTGGGGAAAGCGGTGGCGTTTCTGGCCTCAGATGCAGCAAGCTTTATCAACGCCACCGAACTGTTTGTCGACGGTGGAATGGCGCAAATTTAAACGTGAAACAGCGCCACCCTGCGTGGCTATTAGCTCAGATTGCGCCAGCAACGCACGCTACAGCCCTCAACTGAAGGCTGTAGCGACTGCGAATGCTCGCATCCTTGCGCTGCCTGCGGACAGCGGTCCCGGAAATAACAGCCGGTGGGAAGGTGACGATTGCCAGGAAGCTCTGTTTTACGCAGCGCCAGGTTTTCATCCAGCGGTTCACCGGTTCTGGGGACGGAATCAAGCAGCAGCCGGGTATAGGGATGGCGCGGCCTGACAAGCACCTGATCGGTGGTTCCCAGTTCCACGATCTGGCCCAGATACATCACCGCCACACGATCGCTCATGTGTCTGACCACCGAGACGTTATGTGAGATCAACACATAGGTGAGGTTCCGTTCCTGCTGCAGTTTTACCAGCAGGTTGAGGATTTGCGCCTGCACGGAAATATCCAGCGCGCTGGTGGGTTCGTCGAGCACGATGATGTCTGGATTGGACGACAGCGCCCGGGCGATAGCAATGCGCTGGCGCTGCCCGCCTGAAAAGGCATGCGGTAACCGGTCAAGATATTCCGCACGAATACCCACCTGCATCGCCAGCGTCTCTGCAAGCTGGCGCCGTTCGCGTTCACTGCTGCGTTTTTGCACCCACACCGGCTCGGTGATGATGCGCCACACCGGTAAACGCGGGTCGAGGGACGAGAGCGGGTCCTGAAAAACCATCTGCATGCCGCCCGCGTGATGCGTCCGCTGATAGTCGCCGGTGCTGGGCCTGAGCATGCCCATCAATAGCTGTGCCAGCGTGCTTTTCCCGCAGCCGGATTCCCCTACAATGCCCAGCGTTTCGCCGCGACGGATCTGCAGGTCCAGCCCATTGAGGGCATGCACCTGTTCCGTGACGCGGCCCAGCCAGTTTTTGCGCGCGGGAAAGTTGACATGCACGCTATCCAGTTCAAGCAAAATGTCAGACATGGTGTTTCTCCCGTTGCGGGTACCAGCAGGCAGCCATCTGGCCCTCTGCACCATTGGGAAGCAAGCGCGGTGCCTCACCGCATTTCGTCCCGGCGGCAAAGCAGCGCTCGCGGAACGCGCAGCCTTGTGGAAGCTGGCTGAGATTAGGCACCGTGCCGGGAATGGCCGGAAGCAGCTCGCGCGGCGCACCGTTTTCAGGTGCACATTGCAACAGGCCGATGGAGTAGGGATGAACGGGATGGTGGATCAGCGTTTGCGTGGCACCGCTCTCAATTACGCTTCCCGCGTACATCACATACATCCGGTCACAGAGCTGGGAAACCACGGCCATATCGTGGCTGATAAACAGTACCGAGGTTCCGCTGGCCCGCGCCTTGTGCTTCAGCAGACGCAGGACCTGCAGCTGCACGGTCACATCCAGCGCCGTGGTCGGCTCGTCGGCGATGATAAGTTCAGGCTCGCAGGAGAAGGCAAGGGCGATCATCACCCGCTGACGCATGCCGCCGGAGAGTTCAAACGGATAACGCGCCATCACCGCTTTCGCGTCCGGGATTTGCATCTCCTCCAGCAGGGCAATCGCTTTTTGCTGCGCCGCGCGACGGTCGAGCGGCTGATGCTGGCGGATCACCTCCACCATTTGCTTACCAATCCGTCGCGTTGGGTTCAGGGCGGTCATGGGCTCCTGAAAAATCATCGCCACTTTTGCCCCGCGCCACTGGCGAAGCTGTTTTTCCGATGCGGTCAGAACATCTTCTCCCAGCAATGTCACCTGACCGTGATGAATTCGGTAGCTGCCTTCCGGCAACAGGCGCATGGCGAGCATGGCGGTAACTGACTTCCCCGACCCCGACTCGCCCACTACGCCGACAATTTCGCCCCGTTTAATCTCCAGCGAGACGTGGTTCAGCGCATGAACCTCACCGCGGTATATCGGGAAACTCAGATGTAAATCCTTGATGGTTAAAACAGAGTCGGTCATGACTGTTTCCCTCCTGATTTCGGATCCAGCAGGTCGCGGATGCCGTCACCAAAAAGATTAAAGCCCACGGCGGTAATCAAAATGGCCGCACCAGGAAAAGCGCAATACCACCACTGGTCGAGAACATAGTTGCGCCCTACGGCAACCATCGCGCCCCATTCGGCGGTGGGTTGCTGTGCGCCCAGACCGATAAAGCCCAGCGTGGCGGCCATCAGAATGGCGCTGCCAATATCCAGCGAAGCCTGCACAATCAGCGGCGGCAGGGCGTTGCGCAGAATATGCCAGCTGATTAAATGCCAGCGTGATGCGCCGAAGGTGCGGGCCGCCTGAACATAGGTAAACTGGCGCACGACAAGGGTTTGCCCGCGTGCCAGACGCACGTAAAACGGGATACGTACAATCGCGATGGCGAGCATTGCGTTAAACAGGCTCGGCCCCAGCGCCGCCGCCAGTGCCATGGTCAGCACCAGCGATGGAATGGAGAGCATAACGTCCATAATGCGCATAATAATGGCGTCGCCGCGCCCGCCCAGTACGCCAGACAAACAGCCCAGCAGCGAGCCAATACCACCCGCAATCACCACGACGGCCAGCCCCGCGCTGATCGACTGCTGGCTGCCGGCGAGCACCCGGCTGAACAGATCGCGGCCGACCTCATCGGTGCCAAACCAGTGTTCGGCAGACGGAGCCTGCAGACGCGCGGTCAAATCCAGCGCATTGGGGTCATGCGGTACAATCCACGGTGATGTCACCATCAGCAGGAGCATCAGGATCATGATCGCGGCGCCAATCAGCGTGAGGGGACTTTTACGCAGCATCCAGAACAGTTTTGCCCAGTTGATGCCTGCTTTCGCTGTTTTAACCGGGACGGGCGTTTCCTGAGTCAACATCATTCGGCACCTCCGCGCCCGATTCGCGGGTCAACCCACAGATAGAGCAGATCGACCACCAGATTAACCAGCACATAGGCCAGTGAGACTACTACCGCGAAGCCCATGACGGCAGGGAAATCGAGCGCCTGAATAGAGGTGACGACCCAGGCGCCCATTCCCGGCCAGGCAAAGACGGTTTCGGTGAGGACTGCGCCATACAGCAGATCGCCCAGCGCCAGTCCAAGCACGGTAATCGACGGGATCATCGCATTGGGCAGGGCATAGCGCAGCACGATGTACCAGCCGGGCAATCCGCTGGCGCGTGCGGTTCGTATGTAATCTTCACTGAGCTGCTCCAGCATGGCCGAGCGAACCTGACGCGCCACAATGCCGAGATGAACAAATGCCAGCGTCATCGAAGGTAAAATCAGATGCTGCAGGGCATTGAAAAAGACCTCCCCGTTGCCTTCCAGCAGCGCATCCACCAGATAAAAGCCGGTGACGTGCGTCGGTGGATCGAGCCAGTCGTCAAGCCTTCCGCCGCCCGGCAGAAGTTGCAGATGCCCGTAGAAGAGGACAATCACTCCCAACCCAAGCCAGAATGCGGGCGTTGAAATGCCCGTCATCGCCATTAAGCGCACCAGATGATCCAGCCAGCGGTCACGGTAGACCGCCGATAAAATCCCCAGCGGCACGCCGATAACCAGCGCCAGCAGCAGGGAACAAAAAGCCAGCTCCAGGGTGGCCGGGAAAAAGGCCTTCAAATCTTCCGCAACCGGTCGCCCGGTGCGGATAGAGGTGCCTAAATCGCCATGGGCCAGCGCATCCACATAGCGACCAAACTGGATATACAACGGTTGATCCAGCCCCAGCTGCTGGCGGATACCTTGCACAATGTCGTCGCTGGCGCGGTCTCCGGCCAACAGGCGGGCCGGATCGCCGGGGATCAGGTGTGAAATAATAAAGGTGATGATACAGACACCGGCCACCACCAGGATTAACCCCCAGCAGCGCTGGCGCACAATGCTCCAGAACGTCATACACTTTCCCCCGGCGAGAACCGTTATTTACTCATGGTGGCAATGTTAAAGACCTGCTCCAGCATTGGATTAAAGGTGAAGCCTTTCACCTCTTTGTTCATCGCCAGCTGGTAGTTCTTCTGGAACAGATACACGTAGGCCGCCTCGTCGATCACCACCTTCTGCGCCTGCTGGTAATCGTGGGTACGCTCCGCCTGATCGGTGGTTTTCAGGGCCGCCTTCAGCAGGGCGTCGACCTCTTTGTTCTCGTAAAACGAGCGGTTACCCGGCAACCCTTTTTTGTCCGACTCAAACCAGTAGTTCATGAACATGTACGGGTCGGCAAAGTCCGGGCTCCAGTTGCCAATGGCGATGTCATAGTCACCTTTCCCGACACGATCGCGCATGGTGGCGTTAGCCAGTTTTTCCAGCTTCACGTTGATGCCGATCTTGCCGAGGCTCGCCTGCGTGGACAGGGCGGTCGGCTCCCAGTTGGGGTCGTTGTCTGAATAGAGGAATGTCAGGCTTGTCGGCTTGTCTTTGACTTTCTCCAGCGCGGCTTTGGCTTTGGCCTCGTCAAAGCTGTACTGCATTGCCGTGGCGTCAAACCCCCACATGCCGTCCGGTATCGGGCCGCGCATCTGTTTACCATTGCCGCTCAGGATGCCTTTCACCATCCCCTGATAATCCGTTGCCCAGGAGACGGCCCGACGTAAATCCACCTGATTGAGCGGGGCTTTGCTGTTATTCAGATAAAGATAGGTCACGCGCAGGGACGGATATTCCGCCACCGCCACTTTGCCTTCTTGCTTAAGGGCTGAAAGCTGATCGACGGGCAGTGAATCGGCGATATCCAGATCGCCACGGGAAAGCTGCAGGCGGCGTGAAGCGCTTTCACCAATAATTTTCACCGAAACGCGCTTGAAGTGCGGCTTCTCACCCGCCCAGTGTGGGTTCGGAACGAGCACCAACTGCTGACCTTTCTGCCAGCTTTTCAGCATGAAAGGCCCGGACCCGGCGGTGTTTTGCGCTAAATAGCCGCGAGCATCATCAGCAGCGTTCGCTTTTAGCACCGCCGGGTTAACGATCGACGCACCGTCGTTGGCCAGGGTGTAGAGGAACGGGGCAAACGGCTGGCTGAGGGTGAATTTCACCGTGTGCGGATCGACCGCATCAATTTTGAGATCTTTCGGGAACGCTTCAGACGGCCCCTGGCTAAGCTTCAGCAGACGTTCAAAGGAGAGTTTTACCGCCTCGGCAGTAACCGGCGTGCCATCGGCGAATTTTGCGTTATCGGTAAGGGTAAAGGTCCACTCTTTCTGATCCGCTGACGCCTTCCAGCCCGTTGACAGGTCGCCCTCCACCTCGGTGGAGCCTGGCTTGTACTTCACCAGACGCTGATAGGCGGGGTAAGTCACCGTCCAGTCGTTGTTATCAATGGTCACCGCCGGGTCGAGCGTTTGCGGGTCGGCCGCTTTTCCGATCACCAGCATATCTTTCGGGACGGCAGCCAGCGCAACCGGGGCGCTGAGTGCCAGCGAGGCGGCGATCAGGGTGGTAAGAAGCGTTGTTTTCATGGCAGTGCTCCAGTTTTAAAGAGGGGTGTGCGTCAACGGGAAACAGGCAAAACGATCGTCAAGCAGGGGATAGCTGGCCGCGTTCGGCAGCTCGAAGTGCCACCATTCGCTGCTGATCCCCACAAAGCCGCCACCGGACATGATGGCGTTAAGCAGCAGGCGATTGCGCTGCGCGTGCGGCGGCACGGACGGGTGCCAGGCGTGCGAGCGGTCGTGCATTTCGTCAAAACCGGCTCCCATATCCAGCACGGTGTTCTGTTCGTCCATCAGCGTAACGTCGATGGCCGTCCCGCGGCTGTGGTTGGAACCAATCGCCACATCAACCACGTATTCCGGGTTCGGGCAGGCATCCCACAACTGAGCCTGCGCCTCCTGCGGGCGATAAGCGTCGTAGACCACCAGCTTCAGCCCGGCCAGTGCGGCGATGCTGATGGCTTTCGCCAGCGCGGTGGCCGCATCGGTATGCAGCAGGCACAGCGCCTCCTGATAAATCGGACGACCCGTGATGTTGTCGGCTGTGGCGTATTTCAGATCGATATGCAGCGCAGGGAAGGTCTTCGCCACATCAATCAGTTCACTCTCTGGGGGCATAGCTCCGCTCCTTTAGCGTTCGAATTGACCAAACTCTTGTTGTAATTGCCGGTTTACCGCCAGCCGCTGTGGAAGGGCATCACCCAGCGCTTCCACGACACCTGACAGCAGCAGGTTGAACAGACAGCTCACAGGTGCCAGCGAATCCCAGAAATGGCCGGTTTCGGTTTTCACCTGCAGTAAATCAAGCGGGTAATCCCGCGCCCACGGGCACCAGATATCGGTGATCAAGGCCAGCGAAATACCTTTTTCGCTCGCGACCCGACAGTACTGACGCGCAATGGTGGAATAGGTGCGGGTATCGGTCAGCACCACGTAGGGGTGGGCGAAACCGGAGTTCAGGGATTCAACCCAGCTGCCGGACGCGCCTTCGGCGTAGCTGACGCGCGGGCGAAGGTACTCAAGATGACTGAAGAAGGCGTTGGCTATCCCGCGTGTCGACTGGATCCCCAGCACGAAAACCGCATCGGCGTGGGCAAGCTGATGAACCACCTGGCGGAATGCGTCGGTGTGCGCCAGTTGATAAACCTGGGTGATGGCATCCACCTCCAGCGACAGAGAGTGCTGAAGGCGGTTGGGCAGAGGGGACTGCTGCTGCCAGGAGTCCAGCCGCTCGTTCATACCCCAGGGCTGATGCGGGTCGCGCAGGCTCTTTTTGGCATCTTCCAGATTGCGGTAGCCGAGTTTTCGCAGAAAGCGTCCCACGGTAATGCCGCTGGTGCCGGTCGCCAGACCCACGCTTTCAGCCGTTTCAAACGGGATCTGTGCGGCATGCGCCAGCAACCAGCTCGCCACCCGCTTCTCGCTGGGGGTCAGCTGGCTGAACGTGGCTTCAATACGGCTCAACACCTCGGGTTTCGTCGTCATACCGCCTCGCTGTTAACAGGCTGTCAGTCATCAGGTTTGTGTTATTTGATTAACAATGCATGACGCGTGCCATGTCCACAGAGCGACGGGACGCCGCTGTGTTGTAAACTTCATGCAATATTTAGTTAACCAATGATCAACATTTGTGCAGCGTAGTTCACTTTTGGTGCACTGGCTGAGCGGGGAGGTATGAATTTCGTGAATACGTCAGCGTCTTCACATTTTTGATAAGATAGAGACAACGTAAATATGAAAGGGATCCCGGCATGGCGAACTTGCCCTGGCGTATCAGCGTGCGCCTGATGGCGCTCGCAAAGAAAATGGCGATGATCGCAGGAGTGGTACTGATCGTCCTGCTCGCGGTTCGGGTTTATCTCTCGCAGCAGGGGCCGGAACTGCATCTCTGGCATACCTGGCGGGCAGATGAGATGTCCGTACGCGAGATCGATAAGGCGAATTTTGCCCAGTATGTCGCCCGGGAAAACGCCATTTTCGCCGATCTGGATAACGCGGTAACGCGCAAAACCCAGGGTGAGGAGCGCACGCCGTTAAACCGCTACTACCGTCAGAGCCTGGTTTGGCCCGGTAAATTTTCACCCGATGCCAACCGCTCCTTTGTGCTGATGCCTGCCGGAACGCCACGCGGCGCGGTGGTGTTGCTGCACGGGCTAACAGATTCGCCTTACAGTGTCCGGCATCTTGCCCGTGATTATCAGCAGCACGGTTTTGTGGCGGTGGTTCCACGCCTGCCCGGGCACGGCACCGCGCCCGGCGCGCTGACGGACGTTGACTGGGAGAGGTGGCTGGCGGCGACGCGCCTCGCCGTGCGCGAAGCCACGCGGCTGGCGGGAGACAATGTTCCCCTGCATCTGGTGGGTTACTCCAACGGTGGGGCGCTGGCGATGAAATATGCCCTTGATGCGCTGGACACGCCTGCGCTTCACAAACCGCAACAGCTCATTCTGCTCTCGCCAATGATTGGCGTCACGGCGTTCGCCCGGTTTGCAGGATTGGCCGGATTGCCGGCGATGTTACCGCCGTTTGCCAAAGCGGCATGGTTAAACATCTCGCCGGAATATAACCCGTATAAATACAACTCCTTCCCGGTCAATGCGGCGCGCCAGTCATGGCTCTTGACCCAGGCCCTGCAGGAGCAAATGGGGCGGGATGCCCGGGAGCACAGACTGGACCAGCTGCCACCGGTACTCGCATTTCAGTCGGTGATGGATTCAACGGTCAGCACCCGCGCCGTGGTCACCGGGTTATTTGACCAGCTTCCGGCGAACGGCAGCGAGCTGGTTGTATTTGATATCAATCAGGCCGCCAGCTTCCGTCCTCTCTTTAAACCGTCGTCGTGGGCGGCGACCTCTGAGTTACTGCCTGTGGCGAAAAGACGTTACGGTGTCACGATTATTACCAATGCCAGCGCGGACAGTTTCGCCGCGGTGGCGAAAATAACCCCGGCGGGAGGCACCGATGAGACCGTGGTACCGCTGGCGATGTCCTGGCCGCAGGAGGTCTATTCACTGTCGCATGTCGCCGTGCCGTTCCCGCCTGATGACGATCTCTATGGCCGGCATCCTGCGGAGAAAAACCGCTATGGCATTAGCCTCGGCACGATTGCGCTGTGGGGGGAAACCTCCGTGCTGAGCGTAGGCAAAGACGCGTTAATGCGGGTGACGTCGAACCCGTTTTATGCCTACATGCAGGAGAGGATTGACAGACGCATCGGGGATGAGAAAAAGTAGCCTCTCCCGCAAGGGGTTAATCTGTTAGGTCGCGCAGATGAAGTATGTTAAACAGTAATGTCCAACGCATACCTCTTATCGGAACACGTTTTTGTGCTGACTACTCTTATCTACCGCAGCCAGTTGAATTTATCCTGCCGATCCGCCGAACTCCAGGCGCTGGTTGAACAGGCCAGGACGCGCAATGCCGGATTGAATATTACCGGCGTTCTTCTTTCAAAAGGAGATGATGTCCTGCAACTCCTCGAAGGCTCGGAAGAGAGTGTGGTAAGGCTGTTTCAGAAGATCCGTGAGGATAAGCGGCACAGCGGCGTGGTTGAGCTTATGCGGGATTACGGCCCCCGCAGACGTTTTGAGAATGTCGGTATGCTGCTGTTTGACCTGCAGAACCAGTCGCCGAAAGACGTTCTGCAGTCGGTACTGCACTACAGCAAACTGGACAGTTATCTGACATCTGATGATCGGGTGTTCAAATTTATTCAGACGTTTATTACCGGCAAACGACCGGCCCCGTCGGGGGCGCGTTTTGCCCCGGAGAAATGGACGCTCTCGCCTGAGAAATCGCCGTTTGGCGAGAGTCTGGGTCTGCTGGACAAACAAACCTGTCAGTTCGCCCTCCAGCCTATCGTCGAACCGCTGGAAGGGAAAATCAGTTCACTTGAAGCCCTTATCCGCGGTAATGACGGCGGAAGCCCGGAGCATTTTTTCAGCCGCCTCGATCAGGACAAAATCTATGAAGTCGATCTCCAGACCAAGGCCTGGGCTTTTGCGCTGGCCGACAAACTGGGGATCGGGAGCCATAAAATCGCGGTGAATCTTCTCCCGATGTCGCTGGTGAAAGTGCCTGGCGCCGTGGAGTTTCTGGTTGAACAGATTAAACAACATGGGCTTCAGCCGGAGCAGGTGGTCATTGAAGTGACCGAAAACGAGATGATTTCCGGGTTCAACAAGTTCAATAGCGCCATTAAACACCTGCGTGCTGAAGGTATTGGCCTGGCGATCGATGATTTCGGTTCCGGTTACGCCGGGCTTTCATTGCTGACCCGATTCCAGCCGGATAAAATTAAAATTGACCGCGAAATTGTCAGCAATATCCATCTCAGTGGGCCAAAACAGGCGATTGTGCGCTCGATAGTCAGCTGCTGCACCGACCTAGAAATCACCCTGGTGGCGGAAGGCATCGAGAAGCTGGAAGAGTGGTGCTGGCTTGAATCTGCCGGGATCCGACGTTTTCAGGGCTTTCTGTTTGCCCGTCCAGCGCTGAATGGCGTAGGCGATATTAGCTGGCCACACCTGGTGCGTTAAGCCAATTTTCCTTCCGTATTATTTCCCCTTCGTCCTGCCTGTGCTTAAATAGCTAAAACGGTTTAACATTGTTTAGCTGAGAGGATCACATGCAAAAAATCTGGGTACTTGGCGATGCGGTAGTGGATTTATTACCGGAGGGAGAAGGCCGGTTGCTGCAATGCCCCGGCGGCGCGCCGGCGAACGTGGCGGTCGGTATTGCCCGTCTGGGCGGGAAAAGCGCCTTTATCGGCAGAGTCGGCGACGATCCTTTCGGTCGCTTTATGCATAAAACGCTGGCTGACGAGCAGGTTGACGTAAACTGGATGCGCCTCGACCCGGCACACCGCACGTCAACCGTGGTCGTGGATCTGGACGAACAGGGCGAACGCTCTTTCACCTTTATGGTTCGCCCGAGCGCCGATCTGTTTCTGGCGTCAGCCGACCTGCCGCCCTTTAGCGCAGGAGAGTGGCTGCATGTTTGTTCCATTGCCCTGAGCGCTGAACCGAGCCGTTCTGCAACGTTTCAGGCTATGAACGCAGTCAGGGAAGCGGGGGGTTATGTCAGTTTCGACCCCAATATCCGCCCGGATCTCTGGCCGGATGAGGACGACCTGCGCCGCTGCCTCGAACAGGCGTTGCAATGCGCTGACGTCGTCAAACTCTCCGTCGAAGAACTGGCTTTTTTAACCGCCGACCTTGGGGTCACGAAAGGGCTGACCGCGCTGATGCGCCGCTGTCCGGCCCGGCTGGTGCTGGTCACTCAGGGCAAAGATGGGGTCATCGCCTGGCATGACGGAACGATGAAGCATTATCCGGCAACCCCCGTTGAATGCGTGGACACCACCGGCGCAGGTGATGCCTTCGTGGCGGGACTGCTTTATGGACTGGCTTCCGCTGGGCGTATCGACAGCCACGATCTTCCACGCGTGATCGCATTAGCCCAGCGCTGCGGCGCGTTAGCCACCACGGCTAAAGGGGCGATGACCGCGCTGCCTTATCACCCGCAACTGTAATTCTTCCCGCAACGGGCCGTCTGTCGGCGGCCTGAATTGTCGCCTCGATCACACTTACTAAATCGGTTTAGCAAAAAAGATTGCCGATCCAAAATTGGCAGGTTTAGTATCATCAACCTAAACCGGTTTAGCAATTTAGCACTTTCAATGACTTCTTTTAGGGATGCGACAAAATGTATAAAAAACGCAGACTTGCCGTGATGATAGGCATGCTGGCCGGGAGTACCTCTGTTTTTGCCCAAACGGATATGACGAGTATCGAAGCGCGTCTTGCTGCCCTGGAGCAGCGTCTTCAGGCCGCGGAAACCCGCGCGCAGGTTGCGGAGAAACGCGCCACCGACGCAGAACAAAAAACGCAGCAGTTGGTGACTGCCCAGCAGCAGGCGCAAACAACAACCCAGCAAGTGGCGCAGCGTACCGCCGCCCTGGAGAAGAAAGCCGATCAGAGCAGTGGGTTTGAGTTTCATGGCTATGCCCGTTCTGGCCTGCTGATGAACGATGCGGCGTCGAGCAGTAAAAGTGGCCCTTATCTGACGCCAGCCGGGGAAACCGGTGGCGCGGTCGGGCGTCTGGGGAATGAAGCCGATACCTACGTTGAGCTGAATGTGGAACACAAACAGACCCTGGATAACGGGGCGACCACGCGCTTCAAGGCTATGCTGGCGGATGGTCAGAAAACCTATAACGACTGGTCCGCTGACACCAGCGATCTCAATATTCGTCAGGCGTTTGCTGAACTGGGCAATCTGCCTGATTTTACCGGCGCGCTGAAGGGCAGTACCTTCTGGGCCGGTAAACGCTTTGACCGGGATAACTTTGATATTCACTGGCTGGATTCCGATGTGGTGTTCCTGGCCGGTACCGGTGGTGGCGTGTATGACGTGAAATGGAATGAATCGCTGCGCAGCAACTTCTCTCTTTACGGGCGTAACTTCGGCAGCGAAGAGCAAATCGACAATAATGTTCAAAACTACATCCTGAGCATGAACCACTTCGCCGGGCCGTTCCAGCTGATGGTGAGCGGCCTGCGGGCAAAAGACAACGACGACCGCAAAGACAGCAATGGCGATCTGATAAAAACCGACGCCGCCAACAATGGCGTTCATGCCCTGGTCGGATTGCACAATGAAAGCTTCTACGGTCTGCGTGAAGGTTCAGCCAAAACGGCGCTGCTGTACGGCCACGGGCTGGGGGCAGAGGTGAAGAGCATCGGTTCCGATGGCGCATTGCTGTCTGAAGCCGATACCTGGCGCTTTGCAAGTTACGGTGTCACGCCTCTTGGTGGCGGCTGGCATATCGCGCCTGCCGTTCTGGCCCAGAGCAGTAAAGACCGCTATGTCAAAGGCGACAGCTATGAGTGGGTCACGCTCAATACCCGCCTGATTAAAGAGGTCACGCAAAATTTTGCCCTGGCGTTTGAGGGCAGCTATCAGTACATGGATTTAAACCCAGAAGGGTATAAAGACCGAAACGCCGTCAACGGAAGTTTCTACAAGCTGACCTTTGCCCCAACGTTAAAAGCGGGCAAGATCGGCGATTTCTTCAGCCGTCCTGAGTTGCGTCTGTTCGCCACCTGGATGGACTGGAGCAGCAAACTGGATAATTACGCCAGCGATGATGCCTTTGGCAGCAGCGGTTTCAACGCCGGCGGGGAATGGAACTTTGGGGTACAGATGGAAACCTGGTTTTAACCTTTTACGCTCCCGCAGTGCGGGAGCGTTTTTCACATCATAAAAATACAGTCAGGCAGAGGTATCTATGGATTTTGATAATATCGCCCGCGCGCTCATTCCGCTGCTCGGTGGCAAAGAGAACATCGCCAGTGCGGCGCACTGCGCAACGCGTCTTCGACTGGTGCTGGTCGACGACACGCTTGCCGATCAGCAGGCCATCGGCAAGGTTGACGGCGTAAAAGGCTGTTTTCGCAACGCCGGGCAGATGCAGGTGATTTTTGGTACGGGGGTGGTTAACAAGGTCTACGCTGCGTTTATCCAGGCGGCAGGGATTAGCGAATCCAGCAAGTCCGAAGCGGCTGACCTGGCGGCACGCAAGCTGAACCCGTTCCAGCGCATTGCCCGACTGCTCTCAAACATCTTTGTGCCGATCATTCCAGCGATTGTGGCCTCCGGTTTACTGATGGGCCTGCTCGGGATGGTCAAAACCTACGGCTGGGTCAATGCCGATAACGCGCTCTATATCATGCTGGATATGTGCAGCTCAGCGGCGTTTATCATTCTGCCGATCCTGATTGGCTTCACGGCCGCGCGTGAATTTGGCGGTAACCCATATCTGGGGGCGACCCTCGGCGGCATTCTGACGCACCCGGCGCTGACAAACGCCTGGGGCGTGGCGTCTGGCTTCCACACCATGAACTTCTTCGGCCTTGAGATCGCCATGATTGGCTATCAGGGAACGGTGTTCCCGGTGCTGCTGGCCGTCTGGTTTATGAGTATCGTGGAGAAAAACCTGCGCCGTATTATTCCGGATGCGTTAGATCTGATCCTGACGCCGTTCCTCACCGTTATTCTCTCCGGCTTTATTGCCTTGCTGATCATTGGCCCGGCCGGGCGTGCGTTAGGGGATGGCATCTCCTTTGTTCTGAGCACCCTGATCGCCCATGCGGGCTGGCTGGCCGGGCTGTTATTTGGCGGGCTTTACTCGGTTATCGTTATCACCGGTATTCACCACAGTTTCCATGCCATTGAAGCCGGGTTGCTGGGGAATCCGTCGATTGGCGTTAACTTCCTGCTGCCTATCTGGGCGATGGCCAACGTGGCGCAGGGGGGAGCCTGTCTGGCGGTCTGGTTTAAAACCAAAGACGCGAAAATTAAAGCCATTACGTTACCGTCTGCGTTTTCGGCCATGCTGGGTATTACCGAAGCGGCAATATTTGGTATCAACCTGCGTTTCGTGAAACCGTTTATCGCCGCGCTGATTGGCGGTGCGGCAGGCGGGGCGTGGGTGGTCTCGGTACATGTTTATATGACCGCCGTCGGGCTGACTGCCATCCCGGGCATGGCGATCGTGCAGGCAAGCTCGCTGCTCAACTATATTATCGGCATGGTGATTGCCTTCGGCGTGGCGTTTACCGTCTCGCTGCTGCTGAAATATAAAACGGATTCTGAATAATGACGTTACCTTCCCGCTGGCCTGCAATCCTGCAGGCCGTCATGAAAGGCCAGCCGCGTGCGTACGCCGACAGCCATTATCCGCAATGGCATCCGGCACCGGCGACGGGGCTGATGAACGATCCTAACGGGTTTATCTGGTTTGCCGGGTGCTACCACCTGTTCTATCAGTGGAATCCGCTGGATTGCGACCATCGCTATAAGTGCTGGGGACACTGGAGCTCCGCAGACCTGGTGCACTGGCAGCATGAACCGATGGCGCTGATGCCCGATGAGGAGTATGACCGCAACGGCTGCTATTCCGGCAGCGCCGTCGATAACAACGGTGTCCTGACGCTGTGTTATACCGGTAACGTGAAATTTGATGATGGCAGCCGCACCGCCTGGCAGTGCCTTGCCACGCAACAGGCTGACGGTACGTTCAAAAAACTCGGTCCGGTTCTTGCGCTGCCGGAAGGCTACACCGGCCACGTGCGTGACCCGAAAGTGTGGCAGCACGACGGGGTGTGGTACATGGTACTGGGGGCGCAGGATCTGCAAAAACGCGGCAAGGTGCTGCTGTTCACATCTGCCGATTTGCACCACTGGGCGTCTTGCGGAGAGATTGCCGGTCATGGCGTGAACGGCCTGACCGAGGCGGGGTACATGTGGGAGTGCCCGGACCTGTTTGCCCTCGACGGGACACACGTACTGATCTGCTGCCCGCAGGGGCTGGCGCGCGAACCGCATCGCTATCTCAATACTTATCCGGCCACGTGGATGAGCGGGGCGTTCGACCATACCCGCGCTTCGTTTGAACATGGCGAGTTGCACGAGCTGGACGCCGGTTTCGAGTTCTACGCTCCCCAAACCACGGTGGCGGAAGACGGACGGCGGATCCTGATCGGCTGGATGGGCGTGCCGGACGGAGAAGAGATGCTTCAGCCCACACGGGCGCAAGGGTGGATCCATCAGATGACCTGTCCGCGAGAATTACACTTCCGTGACGGCAAACTGTGGCAGACGCCGGTGCGCGAACTGCACGCACTGCGCGAAGAGGAATGTCGCTGGCAGGGTAACGCCAGCGATGCCCCGGCTCTTGATGCGACGCGCCTTGAGTTCGAACTCACCTCATCTTCAGTAACCGTGGATTTCGCCGGTGCGTTGCGCCTTATCGTCGAGGACAGCGGATTGCGTCTGGAACGCACCAGCCTGAAAACCGGGGAGACATTGACCCGTTACTGGCGGGGCGACGTTCATCATTTACGCATTCTGTGTGACAGCTCCAGCGTTGAAATTTTCATCAATCATGGCGAAGGGGTGATGAGCAGCCGCTATTTTCCTGACCATCCGGCACGGGTGCGATTCGAAGGTGGGTCCGACATCACATTACGCTACTGGTCGCTGCGCGGCTGCATGGTAGAATAAGGGTTTTGGCAGCCGGATCTAAGTCGTTGTGAGAAAAACAAAACGCGTCACAATTAAAGACATCGCGGAACTGGCGGGGGTTTCAAAAGCCACCGCCAGCCTGGTACTGAACGGGCGCAGCAAAGAGCTTCGCGTGGCGGAAGAGACGCGTGAGCGCGTGCTGGCGATTGCGAAAGAGCATCACTACCAGCCCAGCATTCACGCGCGCTCGCTGCGTGATAACCGTAGCCACACCCTCGGTCTGGTGGTGCCGGAGATCACTAACTACGGCTTTGCGGTGTTTTCTCACGAACTGGAGACACTGTGCCGTGAGGCAGGCGTTCAACTGCTCATCTCCTGCAGTGATGAAAACCCGGGCCAGGAGACGGTGGTGGTTAATAACATGGTGGCGCGTCAGGTGGACGGGCTGATTGTGGCCTCCAGTATGCTCAATGATGCCGACTACCAGAAGCTGAGCGAACAGCTGCCGGTCGTCCTTTTTGACCGCCATATGAACGACAGCACATTGCCGCTGGTGATCACCGATTCCATTACCCCGACGGCGGAACTGGTGGCCGACATTGCGCGCCAGCATCCTGATGAAATTTACTTCCTTGGCGGGCAGCCGCGGCTTTCCCCGACGCGCGATCGTCTGGAAGGGTTTAAGCAAGGGCTGCAAGAGGCCAATGTGGCGCTGCGCCCGGAGTGGATCATTCACGGCAACTATCACCCGAGCTCCGGCTACGAGATGTTCGCCGAGCTGTGCGCCCGCCTGGGACGCCCGCCAAAAGCCTTGTTCACTGCCGCCTGTGGTCTGCTGGAAGGGGTATTGCGCTATATGGGTCAGCATAACCTGATGCAAAGTGATATCCGGTTAGCCAGCTTTGACGATCACTACCTCTACGACTCGCTCACCATTCCGGTTGATACCATTCGCCAGGATAACCGCCAGCTGGCGTGGCACTGCTTTGATCTGATTGGCAAACTGATCGACGGCGAAACGCCACAACCGTTACAGCGAAAACTGGATGCCACCCTGCAGCGGCGCTATAAAGCGAAAGCATAGCCCTGGCTGTTGAAGGGAAACGTTAATAACTTTAATTAATTTAAGTTTTGGATCGGCCGATAACGATAGGGAATGTTTATTCTTGAGGTATCGGTCCATGTCGTTAAAAAAATCATCCCTGATTGTCCTTTTTGCTCTGCTTTTCTTCTTTGTCGTCAGCACCATTACCAGCGTTGGCCTCATCATTAAAAGTAATAATTCCCTGGATAATGTGAACAAAGAAATCCAGGTTGTGCTGTCGATCATTGACCCCATCAACCACAGCCGTACCTTGCGCGTCAGGGTGATGGAGTACGTGAAGATGGTGGAAGCGGGGAACTCGGCTGATGAGTCAGCGAAACTTTCCGCGGTTAAAGAGGCCCTCACAAAAGCGGATCATGCTTTTGCGGCGTTTATGGCGTCTCCGCGCCTGTCGGATGAAGCGCCGCTGGTGAGTGCGTATCAGGATGCCTGGCAAAACTACCGTAACCAGGGGCTGGCACCGTTGATTGATGCCGCCGCTGCGCACGATGTCGCAAAGTTTAATGCGCTTATCCCGGAGGTGTCCCGCCTCGACCGTCAGTATGAAATCGTTCTCGACCAGGTACTTGCCGTTCACCAGAAATATGCCAAAACCCTGAACGAGGATGCGAGCAGTAATTTCATCTCCGGTCTGGCGATCATTGCGGCGATTGCTTTCCTGTTTGTAATCGTGATTGTTGCCGTCAGCCTGCTGATGAAGCGCTTTGTTTTCGCACCGGTCAACCTGGCACGCGAGCACTGCAGCCAGATTGCCGCCGGTAAACTGGACATTCCAGTGCCGGTAAAAGGCACCTCCGGCAATGAAATCGATCACCTGATGGGCTCAATGGAGCAGATGCGCCAGGCGCTTCTGTCGACTATCGCCCAGGTGCGTGACGCGAGCCAAACCGTCACCCACGCCGCGCAGGAAATTGCTTCCGGGAATATCGATCTGGCTTCACGCACCGAGCAGCAGGCCTCCGCGTTAACCCAGACGGCGGCCAGCATGGAAGAGCTGAGCGCGACCGTGGCGAATAACACCGATAACGTTCATCAGGCAGGAAAACTGGTGCAGGACGCGGTGAACAATGCGCACACCGGTGAGGCCGTGACCCGCGAAGTGATCGAAACGATGAATACCATCGCGGCGAACTCTAAGCGCATCGAGGACATCACCAGCGTCATCAACAGCATTGCTTTCCAGACCAACATTCTGGCGCTCAACGCCGCGGTTGAAGCAGCACGCGCCGGCACACAAGGACGCGGCTTCGCCGTGGTGGCCAGTGAAGTGCGCACCCTTGCGCAGAAAAGCGCGGTTGCCGCGAAAGACATTGAAAGCCTGATTGCCCAGTCGGTTTCCAGCGTCAAAAACGGTGCTGAACTGGTGAACCGCTCAGGCGAGGTCATTGATTCTATTATCAGTTCCGTGAATAAAGTGAATACGTTGATGGAGCAGATCTCCGTTGCCTCTGAAGAGCAAAGCCGTGGGATCAGCCAGGTCGGACAGGCGGTGACAGAGATGGATGGCGTGACCCAGCAGAACGCCGCGCTGGTTCAGCAATCCGCCGCAGCCGCCGCTTCCCTGGAAGAGCAGGCGCAACAGCTCTCGAGGAGTATTTCGAGCTTTAGTTTGCCGGCGCAGGCGTGATTGATAATGAGAGGCTCCTGAGGGAGCCTTTTTAATGTCTGGTGTAAATGGAAATCTGTGGAAGCACTCCTGCGAGGGAAAGCGTGGGGGCATTTACGGCCAGCATTTGGACTCCGAGCTGGTACAAATTACCTGAGTAGTCGAATGACGCATCGTTCCACAGTTTTTGGTTGTTGAGCCTTTGACTTTAAAAAGCGGCATGGCCGCGCCTCGGAGTCCTGTTAATAACTGTGGAAAGCTCACCAGCGATGGCTATCCAGTTATGGCGTGTTCGCTTTCTGGGCAAGCCGCAGCGGTATTAAATTTGGTTGATAGTTGAGTTGTGGGATGGGATGACACGGAAGTTGTGACGGTGCTCAGGAGTGTATTGAACCGTGGCACATTGCAGCAAAATGTTCAGGTAGTAGCAGGAGATTGGAATCGTCAGGGCTAAAGCTTCATACTGAATAGTGGAACACAAAGCAAAAAAAATGATTTAAAATCAATTTGTTATGTGAAATTTGTAAAATTTGTAAGATAGGTATAGAAAAAAAATGATATCAACTGTATATTTAAACAGTGGTTTGGGTGTGGGGAATCACAATATCAAAAATTATAGAATATCCATTCGTCTTATTGTTGTGCATGTTATTGATAATCTCTATGATGTTCTGTGACTTTAACTCCTTATAGGGACTTTTTGAATGGAATGGGTTACTCACATCATTACTCTTTTAGCTGGTTTAGGGGCTGGTTGGACTCTTCGTGTTGTCTATACATCTCGTAAAACCGCTGTTGAGGTTAAATCAAACGACAATAACTACAACGTGAGTCAAAACCGAAACAAAGTATCGAACGGTAGCATTGTTGGTCGTGATCAATCTGATTCTCATCATTAAGAGGTTAGGTTGTGTTCACCTCTCACCAATCAGAGCAACTTACGCAACAGAAAGGCAATAAAGTCGATGGCGGCGGAAGTATTGTCGGCCGTGACCAGCATAATCATTTTTATGCACATCAAGGTATAAGTAGAGAGCTCCTTGATTTATATGAACGCTTAAAGATAGATGGTGTTGGTGAGCGTAGCGTTGAGTTTTGTGAAAAACTTAATCATTACATGACGCCACAGACTGAAACTGACGTCAGGGGACTTGATGCTAAGCTAGCTGATGGTGATCGTAATGATTTATTAATGGCTGCGAAGCTTATGAAAGAGCAAGCGACCAAAGCCATTATGAAGCGACAAACTTCTAAAACAGCACAAAGAATATTTGTATTATTACTTGATCGCATATATTTTGATTTTCTATTAAAGGTTACCCCACTAATACAAGGTGACAGCGATAGAATTACAGTCGATGATAAAATAAGTCAGATCATTGACTCCCTTTATTCAACATTAGGCGAGAATCTTCTCGAGCTAACAGCTATTGATTTATTGGGTCTGTTATTCTTTCTTGGTGGAAATTGTCATATAAGGTGGGATAAATGTTAATTTATCATCCTGCATTTGATGCATATCATTGTCTATTTCGCATGATCGCGCTTAGTGATCATTTAAATACAGTTGAAGTAGAAAAAATACGCATTTTGGATTTTTATATGATTTTCCCTTCATTAGTATCAAAGATTAGAATGCCTGCAACTCATAATGATGCTAAAGCAGAGGCTAAGAAGTATATTAATGAGTATAGAGATCCAATAAGCCCATTGGCAACTTTTCGTGATATGCATCAAATTCAAATCTCTGCGCTTAAGTGTCTTGCGGCAGCTGGCCTTATAGATATGGAAAAGTTAGAGCATGGTGTTATTATTAGAACTCAAATGGAAATACCTGATGGATTATTGCTTGAAATGAAAAGTTTCCTAAATGAAAAACCAAAAATATATGATTTTATCATTGATAAACTTTCACAGTTTCATCTGCTAGGTAAGGATGGTTTAAAGGATAGAACACAGCTAATGGAGTATCGATATGACTTTTCTTAGTCCAACATTTCGAGTCAGTGAACTAAGGGTTTTTCAAAAGGGACATCAGGCATTTAGTTGTAAATTTCATAAAGGTGTTAATGTCCTTCGTGGTCGTAATAGCTCAGGCAAAACTACTATTATGGATTTGCTTGCTTATTCCTTGGGGGCCGAAAATATCCCATGGAAACCGGAGGCTTTACTCTGTACTGAAACATTAACTGAAGTCTATCTTAATGATGTTCCTGTATGCTTCAAGCGAGAGTTAGTTGCTAATGAACATCAAAAACCCATTGTTTTTTATATGGGTGGAATTGAATCAGCATTGAAATCAGCACCTAGTGAGTGGCAAAAGCACCCCTTCAAACGTTCTGAGAAATCATTAAGTTTTTCTCAAGTAATTTTCAACTTATTAGGTATGCCATTAGCCCAAGGGGATGGTGCTTCGATACTGACGATGCATCAGATCTTGCGTGTTTTATATGCTGATCAACCATCGCTTCATAGTCCTATATTTCGTGTGGATAGTTTTGATCGAGCTTTGACTCGTGAAACTGTTGGCGATTATCTCTGTGGTATTTATGATGATGAGTTGTATACTTCTCAGATTCGGTTGAAGCAGGTTGATTCTGATTTAACTAAAAGCATTGGTGAACTTAAGAGTATATTTAAAGTTTTAGGTCGTTCTGGGCAGTCTGAAAACATTCATTTTATTGACGAACGTATTCAAGATTTAAAAATAAAAAAAGAAGAACTGCTTACAAAGCTTAATGAGATTAAATTCGGTAAGGTGGACAGAAGTGATGCTTTACAGGATGATAAAGAAAAAACAGAAGCGTTAAGAAAGGCCCTCAATAAAGCAAAATCTCTTGAGCTTAAAAATAGAGACGAAATAGATCGTCTTACATTTGATATTTCTGATTCGGACATGTTTATAGCTGAGTTAGAGTCTAGGTTGCGCAATCTCAATGAATCTGGCAAGGCTAGAGAATATTTTAATGGAGTGCAATTTCAATTTTGTCCGAGTTGTCTAAGTGAACTTCACTCGGAGAATGATGCTAGTTGTCATTTATGCAAGTCTGATTTAGATGATGGAGATGGTGCGTCTAAATTATTAAGAATGAAGAATGAAATAGCTATTCAGCTAAAAGAGTCAAAGTTTTTATTAGAGCACAAAAATAAAGAGCTTCAAAAGTTAAAGAAAAACTCACCAGTATTAAAGAAAAATTTTAAAAATTTAACTGAAGAATATAATTCCGTCTCTAATAATTGGCAGACTGTTTATGAAATTGAGTTCGAAAACATCTCAAGGGAATTGGGCGCTATTGATGCAGCAATAGATCAGGCCTATGAGCATCAGAAACTTAATTCGGTAATTGAGGATCTTCAACGGTCAAGAGATGGACTCCAATCCGAGAAGGAAAGGCTGGAAAGTTATATAGAATTTCTCGAGTCTAAAGAAGAACAACTTAAGTCGGATGTCTCGGATGAAATAGAATCTACAACCATTAGGCTTTTGAAGCAAGATTTCCATCTTCAAGCAGAGTTTATAGATCCCAAACAAGTCAAATTCAGCTTTGAAGATAATACTGTATATGTCAACGGCTCGAAGAATTTTTCAGAAAGCTCAGCGGTTATTTTACGACATCTTTTCCATTTGGCACTATTAACTACAAGTTTAAAAAAACCATATATGAGACTTCCACGTTTTATGATGCTCGATGGAATAGATGACGGAGGTATGGAAAAAGGGCGAAGTCACAACCTGCAAAAAATAATAGTCAATGAAACTGCTAATTATGAGCATGATTTTCAGCTAATCTTTGCAACATCAGAGATCAATCCTGATTATGAGGATACTGAGTTAACTGTTGGTAGATACTACAATCCATCTGCTCGTTCTTTAGACGTTCGTTACGTTGGTGTTACACCCAATCTACTGGATGGCGCTTGAAGGTTGAAGTATTAGCTCGTGGCATTGCCATGCTGCATGATTCTGCATGACTAAATTCAGTTTCTGTATATCTGAGGCCCGCTAGGCTTGGCGGGCTTTTTTCATGTCATGCAATTTCATGACATCCGCCCCATTTAGCGGGCAGGCGAGGCGGGGATAGCACTGTGCGCGTCGTGGTGGCGCGCTGTGATGTGAAGTCGGTCAAGCTTGCGTCGCGTGTGCGGCGTCTGGCTTGCTCTCAGAATGTGCCGCCCGGAGGCGGGGTTTAGTCGGTCTCGATGCTGTAATCCTTAAAGCGGATCACCTCCATTCATAACCAATCGTTAATCTCTTTAAACCGATCCTGCAGCGGCGTCAGCTCGTTACGCACAAATACCCGCGCCACCTTCTCGATATCGCCCATCGAGCCGATATTTTCAGGCTTGCCACCCATGAGCTTGAACGGCACGCGGTGCGCGTCGAGCAGGTCAGCGGCGCTTACTTTCTTGATGTTAAAAAAATCATCCTTCGTGACGACTTAACTCAGCGGCACAATCTTGATGCCATCCGGTTTCCCGTTCGGGGCGTAGAAAAACAGGTTTTTGAAATTCCCGAGACCTTTCGAGTCGCGCATCGCGGAGCACAGCGTCGGTCATGTACATGATATAGCCCGCGTGCGCGCCGTTCTGGTAATACTTTAGACGAAACAACGTGGCGGATTCATTCAGCCAGGCGGAATTGAGCACTCAGGTATTCCGGCATCCTGTAGAGCTCCTGATTGATCTCAGGCTCAGGCAGAAGAAACACCGAACCGGGGCGAACTGGTGCGGGTGCGTATAGTCCGACACGTACCAGTAAACGCCATCCTCAACGCCACTGCGAGTGTATTTGGCCGGTGAGGTTTCCAGCTTCATGAACTGACCGGTCACGCTTATGCGCTTTTCACGAATTGATGCAGATACAATCGACGGTGTATTTCTTGGTCAACGCCCGGACGACCTCGGCCTGTTCGGCAAACCCCATACCTTTCCACTGATAACGCTTGTCGACAGTAAGTTGCCGTCGGCGCTGAAGAAATTTGCTTTCAGTATTGGCGAGGTTGAACGAGGCGTTAGCGTTAAATGCGACTTAAGCTCAAGTCATGAAAAGTGGAATGAAACGAAAACGTCAATTATGATGACCACAAGATTAAGTCAAAAGGAAATCATGCTAATGACTGTTGGATTGGCTACAGACGAGCCCGGACGCTACTACACCTTCCAGTCAAATTTACCCTCCGGTGAATACTTCCAGTTTCGACCTCGCAATCCTCCACTGAATTCTAAGCCTATCGTAGATGATGAGAGTGGAATGTGTATTGGCTACTCCGTCGCTCAGGCGCCCGGTTTATGGCAGATATATGATGCTGATGGTGTGTTCATCAGGCTGGAAGAAGCGCCATTAGAAGCCCCTCTGATTGATCCAACTGACCTCGCTTTAATTGCCTTTGGCGCATTTCGTCTTTTCCGCGCAGGTAAAGCATTACTGGAGAGTGGTGTCAAAACCGCCGTAACTGTGAGACTCAGCGAGGCTACCATCAGTCTCTTGCGTGGACGCCTGAAAATGGGCTTATCTGCACAGTCTCTTAAAATGACTGAAACCCCTGCTAAACATATGCTTAATCCCGGGCGCTATGTTCCTTTGCAACTTCAGGAAAAAGTTATTCGCTACGGAAAAAGAACTCCTGACCCTCAAAAGGTTCCTGGGCTTTTTCGTTACGAATCAGAAATATATAAACTCGTAGAGAATCGGGCAGAAAAGGGCACCTATATTTATAAAAAATACACACTAGAGGTGTTGGTGCGTGAAAAAGACTGGACAATAACTCACTTTCTATACAAGTGATGGAACTGAATATGATTGAAATAATTAGCGACAGGAAAGTACTTCGGATTACCCCCTTTGAGCGGGAAAATACACCCGAAGCCCCAGCGTATGACTGGATACAAACTTATGTAGAGTATGAGCTACCAGAGCTTAAGGCTCAATATAAGGCTTCTTTTAATGTCGGTGAACTTAGAGCTTTAAAAGATAAGCTCAAAAATTTACATGCGAATTTAGTTAATGGCGTTAAAGCGCAGGACGTGGTTTTTGATAGTACGGAGAACCAGTTAAACCTGATATTTTCACCCTCATCTGTTGGTCGGGGTGTGCTTTTGACATTAACTCTCAGACCGGAAAACCCTGCCGAAAGTGTAGTTGTTAACGATAGTCTTGGGCTGGATGAAAGTTACTTTCCTGCACTACTTTTAGGGCTGGACGAAATCATTAATTGGGCAAATTAATTTTGAATGTTAGTTGTGCATGCATCAGGTGCACGAGTTTGCAGATACTTTAACGCCGTTTTTGCTGACCCCGCCAGTGTCACTCAGGGGGGCCTGAGTGATGCCCGGCTAACTTGCGAAATTGTATTTCGTAAGCCGGGTAAGCGTTGTGTCACCCGGCAAAAACCGCGTTTCCACAAGCCTCAAAAAATTTCCCATTTCCCCAGCAATATTTCCCCGCCTCATCCGTCTACCTCATCACAAGCCATACTCAATCACTGTAAATGAGGTAAACACCATGAGAGATTTCGATATGCACGGAAGAGGGCACGGACGCGGGTTTGGCCGCCACCGTATGGGTAAAGGGCTGGTGATAGGCGCGGTAATCGTCCTTGTACTGGGACTGGTGGTCATGACCCTGTGGAATGCCTTACTCCCGGCCATTCTTGGCGTGAAAGCCATCGGTTTCTGGCAGGCGCTGGGAATTCTGGTATTAAGCCGGATCCTGTTCGGCGGGCTGGGTTTCCGCCCGGGGATGTTCGGCGCGCACCGTCGTATGCACGAACGCTGGATGAATATGACCCCCGAACAGCGTGAGGCGTTTATTCAGCAGCGTCGCGAAGGCTTTGGTCGCCATGGTCGCGGGCATTGCGGCTGGCACGGTCATCGCGAAGATAAACGCGACGACAGCGCGCCGAAAACGCCGGAAGCAGAGTGAGCGATATGAAAACCGGGCTGGCGGGAGAGTCATTGCTGATGTCGGCGCTTAATGCCTGCCGCGCCCGGCTGAAAGCCTTTATCCGCGGACGAACGTCCGTGCGCGATGATGCCGACGATATTTTGCAGGAAGTTACCTATCAGCTGATGAAAGTGGAGCAGCCGGTCGAAAACGTCGCCGCCTGGCTGTTTCGCGCGGCACGTAATGAGATGACCGATCGGGCGCGGAAAAAGCGTGAGGTCTCTCTTTCAGGATATTTTACCGGGGATGATGATGAGGACTTCCCCGAAGATGAACTGGCGGAAACCCTGTTCGGTGTCCCGCATACGCCGGAGGAGGAGTACCTCAAAACGCTGCTGTGGGAAGAACTGGGTCAGGCGCTGTCTGAACTTCCGCCGCCACAGCGCGAGGTTTTTGAAAAAACGGAGCTCCAGGGCTACAGCATTAAAATGCTGGCAGAGGAAACCGGGGCCAGCGAGCAGGCGCTGTTATCGCGTAAGCACAAGGCGGTGCTTTTCCTGCGCACGCGACTGCGGGACGTCTATGATGCGTTGACCGGTGACTAACGCCGACAGACAAAACCTTACATTGTCAGGACTTGTAGATTCATCACTATCGTTTATGATCGGGGCGTCTGGTAAATTTGGAACGTTATGCGCAACCGTCAGCTTCTGGGAAAATGGCTTTTGATAATCACGTGTCTGGCGATGGCTATTTGCCTGGTGCAGCGTGCGGTTTATCTCAACCATTTTTTGCAGGGACTGGATCCGCAAACGACCCTGATTGCTGATGCCCCGGCTCAAACCAGCGACGCTGAGCCGTCCGGGCCATCGCCGTGTCAGTTAGGCGCACACTCGCTGCTTTGTGCTCAGCCACTGTTCTTTGATGGTGCGCTACCGGCGATTATCATCTTCTTCGCGCTACTTCAGTTGTTTACGCAAGGGCGGGCATGCGTTCCGAGAGAACAGCCCGTTCAGGCACCGCCTCCCCGAATACACCTCAAAAACTGCGTTTTCCGTGAATGAAAAGCATCGTCACCACACGATAATTTTCACTATTCACGGAGTAAAACATGTTTAACCTCTTCAGGGGATTCGTCTTCCTGTGGCTGTCCTGCATCGGCATTGTCCATGCGGCGGATACAGGCTGGCTGGTTTCCCCGCAAAACGATCATGCCCGGATCCGCGTTCAGGCGGAAAGGGAGCAAAACCGCATCCTCGCGCTGCTCACCGTTGAGCTGCAGCCCGGCTGGAAAACCTACTGGCGTTCACCTGGCGAGGGCGGCGTAGCCCCGAAAATCACCTGGCCGGCTGGCGTAACGGATGACTGGCACTGGCCGGTGCCTTCGCGCTTTGATATTTCCGGGATGACCACCCAGGGCTATCACGATAAGGTCATCATCCCCATCACCCTCGACGGTGCGGCGGGGGATGCGCTCGACGGGACGCTTACCCTGTCCACGTGCAGTAATGTCTGTCTGCTGACGGACTATAAGCTGCATCTTGATTTTAACCAGCCGGTGGATGAGGGATTCAGCCACGCGTTTAAACGCGCGATGCAGGCCATTCCCGCGACATCTGGCGTGTCCGCAGACCTGTCAGCCTGGTTATCAGACGACAAGCTGATCATTACGGGAACCACACAAGGCCAATGGGACAAGCCGGGGATCTATTTTGACCCGCTGGAAGGCGACATTCTTCCCGGTGAACCGACCCTCAAAGCCGACGGCAATCAGCTTCGGGTAACGGTGCCCGTGACCGATGAGTGGGGAGATAAACCCACTTCACTGCAGGGAAAAGCGCTGTCGTTTGTGCTAACCAATGGCGATAAAGCGCAGCAAACCGTGATGACCGTCGGGGCAACGCCCGCGGAACCGTCAGCGGCGGGCGTGTCTGAGGGAACCGGCAAAATGGTGCTCTTTGCACTACTGGGCGGCTTGATCCTGAACCTGATGCCTTGCGTGCTGCCGGTGATGGGCATGAAGCTCAACAGCGTGCTCCATGCGGGCTCAGACAGACGGATGATCAGGCTACGCTTTCTGGCAACCAGTGCCGGGATCCTGGTCTCCTTTATGCTGCTGGCCGCAATGGTGACCGCGCTTAAGCTGACCGGTGCCTCGCTGGGCTGGGGTATTCAGTTCCAGAATCCGTGGTTTATTGGCCTGATGGTCGCGGTGACCTTCCTCTTCGCACTCAATCTGTTCGGGGCGTTTGAGATGCTGCTGCCTTCTGCCGCCGCAGGACGGCTGGCAACGGCAGGGGGAACGGGGCTTGCCGGCAGTTTCTGCGAAGGGATGTTTGCCACGCTGCTGGCCACACCATGTTCTGCGCCGTTCCTCGGCACGGCGGTGGCCTTTG
This sequence comes from Enterobacter ludwigii, assembly GCF_001750725.1. Taxonomy (NCBI): domain Bacteria; kingdom Pseudomonadati; phylum Pseudomonadota; class Gammaproteobacteria; order Enterobacterales; family Enterobacteriaceae; genus Enterobacter; species Enterobacter ludwigii. The sequence continues at coordinate 1,598,638 of NZ_CP017279.1, read as the reverse complement.
CCCTTGGCGCACCGCTGCATTCCCTGTGGCTTATCTTCCTGATGCTCGGCGTGGGGATGAGTTTGCCGTGGTTGTTCGTTGCGCTGGTTCCAAAAACCGCCATGCTGCTGCCAAAACCTGGTCGCTGGATGAACGGCCTGAAGATTATTCTTGGCCTGATGATGCTGGCTTCCAGCCTGTGGCTGGTGACGTTGCTTAGCCCGCATCTGGGTGAGGCGGTGAGCCAGAGCGTGATGTTAGTGCTTATCGTCGTCGCTATCGCACTGCTTGCGATGACCGGGCAGAAAACCTCGCCGCTGTTCTGGTGCGTGGTGATCGCGCTGTCAGCCTTTGGCGGGTACCAGCTGCGCGGGTTGCTTACCTCACCGCCTGTAACAAACACCGCAAGCGTCGCTCAAGCAATCCCGTGGCAACCGCTAAGTGAAGACGCTATTCAGGGTGCCCTTGCGCAGGGCAAACGGGTCTTCGTGGATATCTCCGCGGACTGGTGTGTTACCTGCAAGGTAAACGAGCATCGGGTGTTGAACCAGCCTGACGTTATTGCCGCGCTTAGCCAGCCGGACGTGGTGGCGCTGCGTGGCGACTGGAGCAAGCCTTCAGCGTTTATCGCCGAATTCCTTGAAAAGCGAAACCGTTACGCCATCCCGTTTAACGAGGTGTACGGCCCGGGCTTCCCTGAGGGGGAGATGCTTTCGCCGCTGCTGGATAAAGACACGCTTATTGCCACCCTGAACAACGCTAAAGGCTAAATGTATTATGAAAAGAATCCTTATTACGCTTCTGCTACTGTTGACCTCAGCGCAGGTGATGGCGGCGCAGACCATGACGCCGGAACAGGAGCAACGTGCACAGAAGATGGTTTATGACTTTCTGTTTAACGACCCCGACTCGCCGCGCATTGGCGCTAAGGATCCGAAGCTCACCCTGGTGGTCTTTACGGATTACAACTGCCCGTACTGCAAGAAATTCGATCCTTACCTGGAAAAGATCGTCGAAAAACACCCGGATGTGGCGGTGGTATTTAAGTTTTTGCCTTTCCGGTCGGAAAGTTCACTGACCTCAGCACGCGATGCCTTAACCGTCTGGCGCGCGCATCCTGAGCAATTTATGAAATTTAACCATACCCTGATGGCTAAAAAGGGATATCACGATGACGCCAGCATTCAGGAGGCGCAAAAACGGGCCGGAGTGAACGTCACAACGCCTGATGATGAGAGCCTGGTGACGATCAAACGCAGCCTGATCATCGCCGAAAAGATGGGGATCCAGGGAACACCGGCCACGCTGATTGGCGAAGGGTTACTCCCGGGCTGGGTTCCTTTTGAACAGTTCGATGAAATGGTCAGTGACGCACTGAAAAATCGTTAACGTGAAGGGGGCGGTTCGCCCCCAATAATCCCGGAGCGGAAAATGAAAAAATTACTGTTACTGTCGGTGCTGGCAACGTCAGGGCTGGCGCAGGCCGCTGAAGCGATACCGGATGTGGTGAAGCTCTTCAGCGAGCAGCAGAATATCAAAATCATTAAGAAAATTGATGCGCCAGGGGGCGCGCCGGCCTGGCTGGGGCAGTATCAGGATATGGGCGTTACGCTGTTTTTAACCCCTGACGGCAAGCACGTAATTTCTGGCTATTTGTACGATGAAAAAGGAAAAAACCTGAGTGAAGACTATTTCCAGAAAGAGATCTACGCCCCGATGGGACGCGAAATGTGGAAGCAACTGAACGCGGCGCATCCCCTGAAAGAGGGAGCGGATAACGCTCCGCGCAAAGTCTTCGTCTTCGCCGATCCGTTCTGCCCGTACTGCAAGCAATTCTGGTCCGAGGCGCAGCCGTGGGTGAAGGCGGGCAAGGTGCAGCTTAATACGCTGCTGGTGGCGTTTCTCAACCCTAACAGTGGGCGTAATGCCTCCGCTATCCTGAATGCGAAAGATCCCGTTTCGGCCTGGCGTGATTACGAGCTTTCTGGCGGGAAAAAATTGCCAAAACCACAGGGCACTGCATCCCGTGAAACCGTCGACATACTGCAAAAACACCAGACGTTAATGGACAACCTGGGCGCGAACGCTACGCCCGCCATTTATTATCTGAATGCTGATAATGAGCTTCAGCAGGTGGTCGGCATGCCTGATGAGAAACAGCTTGAGGCGATGTTTGGGCCGAAGCCGTAGTAAAAAAAACAGGCAGAAACAGGGTGTTTCTGCCTGATGTTGACCGGTCAGCTACCCCAGCGTCCGCGCAGGTAGCTGACGGCTTCCTGTGTCTGCGGCTGGTTAAGATAATCTTCGCGGAACAGGATCGTGCCATTCACGTTGGGCAGTGAATCGTTCAGATCGAGCTGTTTTTTCAGCTCCGGCACGCCGCCCTGAACCGTCCAGTCCGGTTCATTTTTCGACGGTTCACCTACCTTGTAGAACGCAATGCCGATATACAGGCGGGTATGCGTCGGTTTCACCACCTCTGCCCACCATTTCGTCAGCACGTCATAACGCGCCGCATCCCGGGAGAAAGGCCAGTAAATTTGTGGCGCGATATAGTCCAGCAGACCCTGCTGCACCCACTGACGCGTGTCGGCATAGGATTCATCGTAGGCTGCGGCACCGCGCGTGTCTGAGCCTGCCGGGTCGAATGAGCGGTTACGCCATACGCCAGCCGGGCTGACACCAAACTCCACGCCAGGCTTCGTCTGCTTAATGGCCCGGGAAACCTGCACAATCAGCTGCTGCGTATTGTGGCGGCGCCAGTCGGCTTTAGAGGCAAATCCCTGACCGTATTGTCTGAAAGTCTGCGCGTCATTGAGCGCGGATCCCGGTGATTCGGTATAGAAATAGTCGTCAAACTGCACGCCATCAATGGGATAGTGCGCAACCACTTCGGTGACCACCTGCGTTATCCAGTCACGCACTTGCGGAATGCCGGGGTCGAGCACAAAACGATCGCCGGCAATACGGATCCATTCCGGGTGCTGGACATAAACGCTGGAAGGCTGCAATGACGACGTGCGGTTCAGCGAGGCAATGGTCGACGGTTTGGTATTGGTTGAAACGCGGTAAGGGTTGAACCAGGCATGGACTTTCATGCCGCGCTTGTGCGCTTCATCGAGCATAAACTGCAGCGGATCGTAGCCCGGGTACTCGCCGATATTGCCGGTGAGCATATCTGACCACGGCAGAATTTTAGACGACCAGAGCGCCGTGCTGTCCGGTTTGACCTGGAAAAACACGGTATTAATACCGAGGTGCTTAAGCTTGTCGAGCTTGTTCGTCAGGGCCTGTTTTTGCATCGCGATACGGTCTTGCGCATCGCGACCATTCACTGAGGCCACCGGGGGCCAGTCCAGGCGTGAGACGGTTGCCAGCCAGATCCCACGCATCGGCTCGTTAGCCTGCTGGGTCGGTTTGCTCGCGGTCGGGAGAGGCGTTACCAGTGATTTTGGTGGTTTTGAGGAGCAACTAACAAGTAAAAGTGCACAGGCAGTCAGCGCACCAATCCGTTTTACATGTCGCGTCATTTGCGTTTTAGCTCTTGGTTATCCGACTGTTAGCCCAGGGGTTAAAGGCGGGTTCGTCCGGTTCTGCGATCCCCTCATCATTCAGGGAATCAAGATACAGGGCTTCAACTTCTGCGCGAGCCCAGGGCGTGCGGCGCAGAAATTTCAGGCTCGATTTAACGCTTGGGTCTTTTCTGAAACAGTTAATTTTGATTCGATCGCCCAACTCACTCCAGCCATATCGTGCAACCAGGGCATTGACCTGCATCTCCAGCGTTACGCCATGTAAAGGGTCTTTAGAAAGGTGTGCAGTCATAAGCGTCCGGATGTCTCAGTTCTTGTGGGGTTGGGGTTAACGACGAAAGGGTACAAGAAAGCAGGGGAAGCGGCAATTTCCCTTTTTGCCTGCGATGAAAAACAGAAGAGCGTATGACCCGAAAGCCATACGCTCTTCTGTATCGCGAACGCGCTAGTCGTGTTTTGCGTCAAACAAATCTGGTGCCCACGGACGTGGGTCAACCTCCATAAACGGCGCGCGTTCGAAGCGGTCCTTCAGCGCCCAGGGTACCGTGCAATCGAAGATGGTCTTACAGGAAATGCCATTTCCGCGAATCGACGTGCTGTAATCCGGCGACTGCGACGGATCCAGCTGGTGACCGCGGATCCCTGGAATAGTGGTGATGCTGACATCTCCCTGCATGCGGGTAGTCATCGCCCACAGGATGTCGTCACTGTCGAAAATATCCACGTCTTCGTCGACAAGAATGATGTTTTTCAGTTCGGAATAGGTCGCGAGTGCGATAAGCGCCGCCTGTCCCTGACGTCCTTCATCGGATGGCTGGCGTTTTTTCACCTGCAGAATGCCGAGGAACTTACCGCCGCCCGCGGTATGCGCATAGACATTTTGCAGGAAGCCCGGAATGGCCTCTTCAACGGCATTGCGGATGCTGGCCTCCGTTGGCAGGCCTGCGAGCGTGGTGTGCTCTTCACCTGGCCCCACCAGCGTTTGCAGGATTGCCTGGTGACGCAGGGTGACGGCTTTCACTTTGATGACGGGCAAAGAAGGATTTGCCTCGCCGCAGTAGCCCGGAAATTCCGGCATCGCATGGCCACTGTTGGTGTGCTGATCTTCTCTAACGCGCACGCCTGGCAGCAGTTCGCCTTCGATAATGATTTCAGCCCGCGCGATCGCTTTCTCTTTTACCGCCACGCCCTGTACCAGTTCGACCGGTTTCTGACGCAGCGCCCCGGCAACGCCCAGTTCGTTATAACCAAACGGCGTCGTGGGCGCTTCAAAGCAGGCGCCGATATAAATCGCCGGGTCGAGCCCCATGTTGATCGTCACCGGCAGCGGTTTTCCGGCTGCTTCAGCCTTTTTACGAAAGACCTCAATGTGGCGCCCCGCGGCCAGGAACATGGAAAGCTCATCGCGCTCCTGAACGCAGAGACGGTGAATCGTGACGTCAGTCAGCGAACTGTCTTCCGGATCGCTTGCCAGTACCAGCCCCAGACAGAAGAACGGGCCAGCATCAATCGGCGTGTTGGTCGGGGCCGGAAGCAGTTTACGCAGATCAAAATCAGGATCGTCAGCGTAGAATACCTGCTCCTGGCAAGGGGCCTGCGATGCCGGGACAACAACCGGCGCGATCGGGTTTTTCACGGCCTGACCGACGTGCTGCGCGAGCGTCGAGGGTTCACATCCCAGAAGGAGTGCCGCTCTTTCCCGGCTGGCGTGCATGCCCACCAGGATACGCGAATCCGGATAACCTTTAACGTTATTGAACATCATGGCCGGGCCCGTTCGGGTAGGGCGTTTCACCGTGCCGCCCGCACCAATGTGTCGATAAACACCCGCCAGCTCCGCGTTGGGATCCACCGGATGATCCGTTTCAATATACTGTCCTTCGTGGCGTTGCAGTAACGCGATGGCACTTCTGAGATCGTTGACTGGGCTTTCCATTTTTTCCTCCCGTGTTTGCATGCCTCCATTTTTATGGCAATAGCCCATAGCATCAATTGCATCATTACTGCTATTTTGATAATAAATTTGTTATCAAAAAATCCGGGGAAGCGTTATGCAGTTTCGTCAGATGCGTAATTTCATTGTCGTTGCGGAAGAGCTTCACATGCACCGGGCTGCGGAGCGCCTGAACATGGCACAACCCGCGCTGAGTCAGCAGATTAAAACGTTAGAGGAACGGTTAGGCGTTACGCTCTTTAGCCGGGCGAACCGCCGTTTAACCCTGACGCCGGCCGGTGAAGCTTTCCTGGAGAAAGCCAGGCTGGCCATCGCCCTGACGGAACAGGCGGTGCTGGACGCCAGGCAAACGGCGAGGGGGGAGCAAGGGGTGTTGAATCTCGGGTGCGTATCGAGCGCCATGTTTGACACCAGGCTGCCTGCCGCGCTGCGCCAGATGCACAGTCGGTGGCCTGCCATAACCATGTCGCTAATGACGGGGAATGTGCAGACGCTCTATACCGCCGTGCAAAGCAACCAGCTGGATGTGGCCATCATCCGGGCACCGCTGCCGTCTCTGCCAGACGACCTGCAAAGCCGCCCGTTTACGTCCGAGAAAACGGTGCTGGCGCTCTCTTCGCAGCACCCTCTGGCGAAATCGTCCGCGCTTACGCTCGCCTCGGTGAAAGATGAAAAATGGATCTCCCTGCGCGACCCGGAGGGAATGGGCCTCGAACAGTACTTCTATGACGTTTGTTACGGCGCAGGTTTCCAGCCTGAAGTGGTACAAAACGCCACCGACGTACCTACTGTCATCAGCCTGGTCTCTGCGGGTTTTGGCATGGCGCTACTGCCGGCCTCCGCCAGGGCGGTCAGCGTGGAGAATGTCGTGTACATCGACATCATTGACAGGCTCAGGGAAAGCGAACTGAAGCTGGTGTGCCACCGGATCATTCGCTCAGAGGTGTTAAAGAAATTTCTGCACACCCTCGATCACATCTGACGTCCCGCGGCCAGCAGCAGTTGCTCGCGCAGCCAGAGGCTTGCCGTATCCTGACTGTTTTTCGGGTGCCAGTACATGCTGATGGTAATCGGCTGCAGCGGCAGCGGCGGGGGAAAGATATCCAGCGTCGAGGCAAAGCGTTGCAGCATACGTTCCGGTAAGGTGCAGAGCAGGTCCGTGCTGGCGACAAGCGGAGGTGCCATGGCGTAGCTCTGCGTGGACATCACCACGTTGCGCTGATAGCCCAGTCCGCCCAGGGTTTGATCCACAAAGCCGGTAAACGGGTCACCCTCTGAAGAGACCACCAGATGAGAGAGCGCGCAATAGTGCTCCAGATCCAGTGGCCCGACACCGCGGGGGTGGCCTTTTCGCTGGGCTGTTGCAAACTGGTCATCGAAAAGTTTACGTCTGACCCAGCCGTCGTGCGCGCCGGCGCTCACACCGATATAGACATCCACATCACCCTTTTCCAGCTGCTGTGGCAGGGTTGCCATTTCTGGCAGCGCGAACCGCAAGCGGATCCCCGGGGCATGGGCCCGGAACTGATTAAGCAGTTCGGCACCCAGCATCAGGGCCGGATTTTCATGCAGGGCAATCACAAATGTCCGCTGGCTGGTTTGCGCATCAAAGGTGGTGGGGGCAAACATCGCGTTAATGCCCCGCAATACGGTCATGACCTGCGGCCTTAGCGCCTCCGCTCTGGGCGTGGGCAACACCCCACGTCCATGTGGGGAAGGGATAAACAACGGTTCGCCAAAGAGTGAACGCAGGCGCGCCAGACGGGCGGACATCGCGGGCTGGCTGATGCCGAGCCGCGCGGCCGCATGGGTGATGTTCTGATCCTGGAGCAATGCATCCAGCGTCAGGATCAGGTCGATATCCATCTCAGCAACGGGCGTCATCGTGTTATCCGTTTTAATTTGCGCTGTGGCTGTCGCGATTGGTGTAGGTGACGGGCACCCAGGCATAACCGCCGTGCTTGCCTTTCGTGACGTAACCGATACCCGGGAACGGCAGGTGGGGGGCTGCGACAAGGTCTCTGTTTTTCACAAAATCAGCAAAAGCATCCTGGCGGACACGTGCCGCACCGTCCTGATCCTGGTCGTAGGCGATGGTCACGGCGGGCTGCGGGAACTGTACCGCCGCGACGTGGATAATATCGCCGACAAAGGTGATTTTCTCGCCTTTACTTTCCAGCGTATAGAAGGCCGAACCAGGCGTATGGCCCGGGTGAACCGTGCCGGTTATCCCGGGCAGAAGCTGCGAGGTTCCGGAAAAAGGAACCACCTTGCCGGCATCACGATACGGTTTTAAGGTTTTCTGCGCGACATCGAAGTAGTTCTGGTCGTAGCCGGTTTTTTTCTGATTATCGTTGTTAAAGAAAAAGTCGATGTCAGGTTTGCCGACAAAAACGCGCGCATTGGTAAACACCGCCTTACCATCTTTGACCAGGCCACCGGCATGATCGGAGTGCGCATGGGTCAGTAAAATCTCGGTGATGTCCTGCGGCGCGATCCCCTGCGTTGCCAGACTCTCAATCAGTCGCCCGCCGTTACCGGGGCCAAAAAGCTGGCCTGAGCCGGTATCCACCAGAATCTTGTGGCCGGGTAGCGCAATCAGAAAAGCGTTAATGGACGCCTCTACCGGGTTGGTCTGGAAATTTTGTGCGAGCAACGCATCGGTCTTCTGCGGGGTCGTCCGACGAAGTAATTTGTGCAGGTCTTGCGCCACGGTACCGTCGGTAAACGAGGTCACCATAATATCGCCAACCTGCACACTGTACCCCCCGGCAGGCTGTTTAACCACGTGCTGGGGCGTTTCTGCCGAAGCCTGAAGCGCAGGGTAGAACAATAACGAACTGGAAATCAGCGTTGTCAGGGCAAGTTTTTTTACGGTCAGCATAAGGGTCTCCTTCAGAAAGAGCTCATCTTACTTCTCCGTAAAATTATATGAACCCGCCTGATAATGATAGGACCTATAAACGGGATGAATAGGTCGGATCAAATGTCGGGTGGCTGCAATGTGCCACCCGGCAAGCCAGACGTTATTGCTTCAGCGGGGCTTTCCAGCCTTCAAGTGTGGCTTTTGACCACGAGCCATACGCGGCATTGGGCAGCACAATCCAGTCACTGCCAAAGCGATCGGCGCTGGCCTCAACGAGTTCACGCTGCGCTTCGCTCGGCTTTTTGTTTTTAAATTGCGCGGCGAAATCAGGCAGGCTGTCACCGAAGAGCATGATTATCTGCTGTTTCTTCAGGATGCTCTGGCGGCGGGCTTCTTTACTGACCGTATCGAGCAGAACGCTATCCTCTGAAACCTGCGGTAAGCCAAGGGATTTTAATGTATTGAGCGTATCTGCTTTGTTTTCCTGCATGCGGTCAGATACATAATAAATACGGACCTTACTTTGATTCACGCGATCAAGAAACGCCTTCGCACCAGGAATTAATCCCGGTTTTCCCTGTTTTTCCCAGTCACTCCAGGTGTCCCATTTCGTGTAGTCGTGGCACTGTTCGGCATCACGCGCCAGTAACGGAGTGTTATCCAGCACCGTTTCATCAAGATCCATCACAACGGCATAATTCTCTGGCGTAGTCAGCCCTTTTATTTTTTCGTTAAAACGCTCGGTGGCGAAACGATAGGTCTGCAGCTGAAGAGCCATGATTTCTGCCGATTTCTGTTGATAGCGCAGCGCCATCTCATACGCTTTCGGCTCACAGATTTCGTGGTCGGCTGCCGTGGCGGTCGCGCTCATAACAGGTAATGCCAGCAGTAATGCCTTAGCCATTGAATTCACTCTTCTTTCCTTAACGTCATTGTCAAAATCATGTAAGCGTATTGAAATTAAGTGACAGAAAAATGAAGGGAGGCAGGCGAGTCATATTCTGACGCACATTCCCTTGCGCGCCGGGTGGGTAATTTTCAGACAAATCGCTTTCGTCCGCCAATATCCGTTAGAGCCAGAGTCAGATCAGCATGTAATACCAGAACAGGGCGATTTCGTCTTTTTCCGGTAATGCGTTGTAGAGGAAACGATCGTATCCGCCTAACGTAAAGCCATAATGACGGTAGAACAGGCAGGCAGATACATTCACATTCTGGGTTTCAAGCCTTAATCCAGCCGCGTTGACGCTACGCGCCCACACGTGTGCGGCCGCCATCAATTTTTGCGCCGCGCCAGCTCTGCGTTTCGTGCGCTCAACGGCAATATAGTCAACGGCGATAAATTTATTCCAGCTCATTGACGCGGTGATAAAACCGGCAATTTCTCCCTCATCTGTTTCGGCCACAAGAAATATGGCATCCGGATTAACGCAATGATTTTCAAGGGTCTGCATATCGAGCTCATACGTTTTACGATAAGGCACGGCGACAGCGTCGATATGCAAATCACAATGTATAAAAGGCTCCCGCGCAACGTGACTGACGGTGAATGAAAAGTCACAGCATTCAAGACGTGCGAGGTCGGTATTTAATCCTTTTCGAATCTGCATGGTATTCCTTGTGGTGAATATTTTTATAAATAATAGATGAAGCCATTAAAACCGCTGGCGTAACACTCTTTTGATCCTGAACTAAGCTTGTACTTCATTCCGCGTAAAATGTGGGTCATTCGAGGACAATGAATGGAATTCAGGACATTTCAAAAACACTGGGGTGCTGAGTTTATTTCCAATGACGTTGTACGTTTTCGCGTCTGGGCAGAAGGACAGAAAGAACTTACGCTACGTCTGGCAGAAAACGACTTGCCAATGACGGCGGTCGGCAGCGGCTGGTTCCAGATTGACGTCCCCGGCGTCACGCACGGCACAGAATATCAGTATGTTTTGCCGGACGGCATGGCCGTACCCGATCCGGCGTCGCGCGCCCAGGCTGGGGATGTTAACGGTCCCTCGGTTGTTATCGATGCCAGACGGTATCCGCCCGGCAACCGGGAGTGGGCAGGGCGGCGGTGGGAAGACACGGTGATTTACGAGTTGCACATCGGCACCTTTACCCCGGAGGGCACCTTCCGGGCCGCCATTGAAAAACTGCCTTACCTGGCTGAACTTGGCATTACCCAGATTGAAGTCATGCCCGTCTCACAGTTTGGCGGATCGCGCGGCTGGGGATATGACGGGGTATTGCTGTATGCACCGCACGCTGCCTATGGCACGCCAGAAGATTTCCACGCCTTTATCGATGCTGCGCATGGGCTTGGGCTTTCTGTCGTGCTGGATATTGTGCTTAACCACTTCGGCCCGGAAGGGAATTATCTGCCTGTGCTGTCACCCGCGTTTTTCGACGCGGAACGGATGACGCCCTGGGGCAACGGGATTGCTTACGAGGCTGAGCCAGTCAGGCAATACATTACCGAAGCCCCGCTGTTCTGGCTGACGGAATACCATCTTGATGGATTACGGTTTGATGCCATCGACCAGATTAAAGACACATCGGATAAACATATCCTGCAGGAGATTGCCGAACGCATTCGCGAGGCTATCCCCGGGCGGCAGATCCATCTCACCACCGAAGACAGCCGTAACGTTATCTTCCTGCATCCGCGTGACGCACACGGTGCGACACCGCTTTTTACCGCGGAGTGGAACGATGACTTTCACAATGCCGCGCATGTCTTTGCCACCGGCGAAACGCATGCGTACTACCAGGATTTTGCCTTTGAACCGGAGAAAAAACTCGCCCGTGCGCTGACGGAAGGTTTTGTCTATCAGGGCGAGGTTTCTCTCCAGACCGGCAAATCGCGCGGCGTGGAATGTCACACGCAGCCGCCACAGTTTTTTGTCGATTTTATTCAAAACCACGATCAAACCGGCAACCGCGCTCAGGGAGAGAGACTGATCGCCCTTGCGGGGGCCGATAAAACACGGGTGTTGCTTGCTGCACTGCTGCTTTCGCCCCATATTCCGCTGCTGTTTATGGGGGAAGAGTTTGGTGAAACCAATCCGTTTTTGTTCTTTACCGATTTTCACGGTGAGCTTGCCAAAGCCGTGCGAGAAGGGCGCGCAAAAGAGTTTACCGGCCATGCCGGGCACGGTGCGTCCGTCCCCGACCCGAATGACGTGCAGACCTTTGTTCGCTCTAAAATTGACTGGAATAAGGTCGCCACCGATGACGGTAAAACGTGGCTTCGCTTCACGCGAACGCTGCTGACGTTGCGCCATCGTCATATCGTTCCGTTACTGCGAAAGGGCGTCATGGCGGAGGGCAAGGTCATCAGGACGGCGCCCGGCATGATTGCAGTGAGCTGGCGATTCCCGACCGGAACGTTGTCTCTGGCGTTCAATACAGGCAGTAAGGCTGTTGATGTGCCTGCACTGGCAGGAGAAACGCTCTTTAGCTGGCCGGAGGTGAACGAGGTGTTACCGCCGAACAGTATTGTTGTTCGCTTTGCTGATGGAGAAGCATCGTTATGATCCCTTCCGCGACCTACCGTATTCAGTTCCGCAACGGCATGACGTTTGACCGTGTCGTGGAACTGGTGCCGTATATGAAAGATCTCGGCATCAGCCATCTTTACGCCTCACCTGTGTTTACCGCCACAACCGGCTCTACGCACGGCTATGACGTGACCGACCCGAATAAAATCGACCCCGCCATTGGCGGACGAGAAGGATTCGACCGTATGGCGGCCGCGCTCAGGCAGGCGGGAATGGGCTTGATACTGGATATTGTGCCTAACCACATGTCGACCTCGCTGGAGAATCACTGGTGGCGAGACGTGATTGAGCATGGCAAACAGAGCCGCTACGCACGCTATTTCGATATTGACTGGTCACGGCCGCTTACGCTGCCGTTTCTGGGCGACACCTTTGAGGCGGAGCTTGAGAAGGGCGCCATCACTGTAAAACGTGACCCTGTCACGGGCAGAGCAGCGCTGGTCTACTACGACACCGCCTATCCTCTTAACCCGGGCACCTTTGTGGAGGGTAAAAGCATTGCGGCGCTGCACGAGGCCCAGAGCTGGAGGCTGATGTCCTGGCGTGAAGCCCCGAAACAGCTCTCGTGGCGGCGTTTCTTCGAAATCACCGGCCTGGTGGGCGTGCGGGTTGAAGACGCGTCGGTATTTAATGATACACACCGATTGATCCTTGAACTGGTTCATTCTGGCGTCGTTGACGGTCTGCGAATTGACCATATCGACGGTCTGGCCGATCCGCTGGGCTATCTGCAGCGTCTGCGCCAGGCAACCGGACCGGCGTGTTACATCACGGTTGAAAAAATTCTCGCCAAAGGGGAACAGCTGCCCGTCGAATGGCCAGTCTCCGGTACCACGGGGTACGAGTTTATTGCCTCGCTGGCGGAAGTTCTGGTGGACGACAGCCGCCTTGACCGCCTGGAGAAAATCCATGACGACACGCTCGGGGAAACCGTTGATCGGTTTGCAGCGTTACGGGATGCCAAAGGGCTGATGACCGATCGCAATTTTGAGGGCGAATTCACTACCCTGTTAACTATCGCCATCGATCTTGCCCGACGCAATGCGGTTGAACTGCAACCCGATGAGATCCACCATGCGTTGCGCGAGTTGCTGATCGCGTTTCCGGTGTATCGGACCTACGGCACCCGTGATGGATTAACCGCCTCTGACGTGGCGCTGCTCAATCGCGTTGTCGCAAGCGTTAACACTTCTGAAGCGGCCCTGAGCCTGATCGTGTGCATTCTCACCGGCGATCTTCCTGAAAATTGCCACGACGACGCGGCACGTTTCAGAACCCGCTTCCAGCAACTCACCGGGCCACTGATGGCGAAATCCGTGGAAGATACGCTGTTCTTTCGCCATAACCTGGAGCTGGCGCTTAACGAAGTGGGGGCAGACCCGACGCCGCGCGCCTTTTCGCTATCGCGTTTTCATCAGGAAATGCGCATCCGTCTTGCCCGTCAGCCTGACGCCTTACTCGGGACATCCACCCATGACACGAAGCGCGGTGAAGATGCCCGGGCACGCCTCTATACCCTGACGGAAGCGCCGGAACAGTGGGGCGAAAATCTGGCCCGCTGGCGGCAGATGAATCAAACCCACGTGCGTTTTCTGAGCGACGGTACCGCGCCGAACGCTGCCGATACCTGGATGATTTATCAGGCTCTGGCCGGCGTCTGGCCCGCCACGCTGTCACCTGACGATGTCGACGGGCTGAAATCACTCGAAGAGCGCTTCCTCGGCTTCCTGGAGAAAGCGCTGCGCGAAGCCAAACAACGCACAGACTGGATAGACAGCAACGAAAGCTATGAGAGCGTGGTGTTGAGCTATGCCCGGCATCTGCTTTCACCGGACAACACGCTGTTCCTGAAGGATTTCAGTGAGGCGATGCAGCCCTTTATCCGTGCCGGGCTGATGAACAGCCTCAGCCAGACGGTGATCAAACTCACCGCACCCGGGGTACCGGACATCTATCAGGGCTGCGAAGCGCTTAACTTTAGCCTTGTCGACCCGGATAACCGACGGGAACCGGATTTCCCCGCGCTGGTGCACCACCTCAGCACGGCGGATGCCGGGGTGTTTGCCCGCCCGGAATGCTGGCGAGACGGAAGCGTTAAGCAATATGTCACCGCCACGCTGTTACGTCTTCGTCCGCATTATGCCGCGCTATTCCATTACGGTGACTGGCTGCCGCTGAAGGTGAGCGGCGAGCGGGCGGAGAACCTGATTGTTTACGCACGCGTGAAAGACGAGGAGGCGCTGATTGTTGCCGTGCCGCGGCTGGTCTTCGACGTGACAACCCATGAAGCACTGTGGGCCAATACCACTATTGCTATACCCGATGCGCTGGCAGGAAAACGCTACCGGGATCTGTTCACCGGTGAAAGCCGGGTTCTGCAAGAGACGCTGGATGTAACGTCTGAAACGGGATGCTTAATGGTTCTGCTTACCTGCGAATGATCGTGGAGAACAAAAAATGCCAAAGGATAATACGTTTGAAATTCGGGCCGGTCATGGCCAGCAGCAAGGCGCAAATTATGACGGGAAGGGGGTCAACTTTGCGCTGTTTTCAGCACATGCGGAGCGAGTTGAGCTCTGTCTGTTTGACCCTTCAGGAAAAACCGAAATCGCCCGGCTGGAGCTGCCGGAATATACCCATGAAGTGTGGCACGGCTATGTGCCGGACCTGAAGCCTGGCACGCTGTACGGCTATCGTGTTTACGGCCCCTATGACCCGGAAAACGGGCATCGCTTCAACCCCAATAAACTGCTTATCGATCCGTATGCCCGTGAACTGGTGGGCGATATCGACTGGAACGACGCCCATTTCGGCTATGAGCTGGGTCATGACGATCTTGACCTCAGTTTTGATACCCGCGACAGCGCGCCGTTCACGCCAAAATGCAAGGTCATCGACCCCAATGCTTTTGACTGGCAGGATGATAACCGGCCAACCATTCCGTGGCCGAATACCGTTGTGTATGAGAGCCACGTGAAGGGCTTTACCCAGCTTAACCCGGCGATCCCGCCTGAACTTCGCGGTACGTTTGAAGGGATGGGACACAAAGCCTCGGTCGATTACATCAAAAGCCTTGGCATCACCTCGGTTGAACTGCTGCCGGTTCACTGGTTCCCGGACGATCAACACCTGCTCGACAGGGGGCTGAAAAACTTCTGGGGCTACAACACGCTCGGCTTCTTTGCGCCGGCGTCACGCTATTACGGTCCGGCGGGGATCCAGGGTTTTCGCGATATGGTGCGCGCCTATCATGACGCAGGCATCGAGGTGATCCTTGATGTTGTCTATAACCACACAGCAGAAGGCAATGAGCTCGGCCCAACGCTGTCGTTTAAGGGGATCGATAACTTCAGCTATTACCGCACCTTACCCGATCAACACCGGTATTACATTAACGACACCGGCACGGGGAATACGGTGAATACCTCCCACCCGAGAGTGCTGCAGATGGTGATGGATTCACTGCGCTACTGGGCCGAATCGATGCATATTGACGGTTTCCGTTTCGACCTTGGGACAATTCTGGGCCGTGAGCCCGAAGGCTTTGATCCGCGCGGTGGCTTTTTCGATGCCGTCACGCAGGATCCGGTGTTATCCCGTCTGAAGCTGATTGGTGAGCCCTGGGATATCGGCCCCGGCGGTTATCAGGTCGGCGGCTTCCCGCCAGGCTGGGGGGAGTGGAACGACAAATACCGCGATACCGTACGTGAGTACTGGAAGGGCGATAACGTGTCTAACGACTTCGCCGCGCGCCTGCTAGGTTCCGGTGACTTGTACGACCTGCGCGGACGCCGTCCGTGGGCCAGCATCAACTTTATTACCGCCCACGACGGCTTTACGTTGAACGACCTGGTGTCTTACAACGAAAAGCATAATGCCGACAATGGTGAAGACAATAACGACGGGCATAACGATAACCGGTCGTATAACTACGGAGAGGAAGGGCCGACAGAGAATCCGGATATTATCGCTACCCGGGAGCGGCAGAAGCGTAATTTCCTCACCACGCTGTTGTTCTCTCATGGCACGCCAATGCTGCTGGCCGGGGATGAGTTTGGCCGTACGCAAAAGGGCAACAATAACGGGTATTGCCAGGACAGCGAGATCTCCTGGATCGACTGGAAGGGGTTATCGGAAAACGACACCGCTCTGCGCGACTTTACCCGCCATCTGATTGCCCTTCGCGCGAAACAGCCGTTGCTGCGGCGTGAAAGCTGGCGCGACGGGCTTGAGATCCGCTGGTTTAACGCCGGCGGCGGCCCGCAGCAGGATGAGCAGTGGGATGAAGGTTCAACCCTCGGCGTATCCATCAGCAGACCGGACCTCAGACAGGAGCCGGGCCTCTGGCACGATGTGCTGATGCTGTTTAACCCGTTTGAAGGCACCGTGCCGTTCCAGATCCCCCAGTTTGGCGAAGGAGGATGGGTACTGGAACTCTCCACGGCGGATGACGTTGTCCCCGGGACGGTCATCACCAAAGCCGTGGAATACCATCTGGCCGGACGAAGTATTTCGCTTTTCAGACGCCCTTAACTACAGTGATGCCGCCGCCCGCGCGGCGGTGTCATACAGGGAAGATATGGTCCGAAGCAGCTGCGCGGTGTCACCTATAGACGCTCCGGAAATCCCGCTCTCCGCATGGATATTGATCAGGCACGCTTCCCGCACGTCGCGGTATTTCATGCATAGCGCTTTCCCTTCCTCCGTCGTTGAGAAATAGAGCTCTTTTCCGGCTTTTTCACTCGTCACGTAGCCCGCCTTGACCAGCTTCTTCAGTGCATACGTCACCACATGGGTATCTTCCACGTTCAGGACAAAGCAGATGTCGGCCAGCTTTTTCTTGCGGTCGCGGTGGTTCACGTGATGCAGAAGCGAGACATCAAAAGCGCCCATATCTGGCTCACCGGCGGCGGTCATGCAGCGCACCATCCATTTGTTAAACGCGTTGCTGGTCATGATCAACGCGTACTCCAGCTCTGATAATTCCGCGCAACGTTCCGATACCAGATGGCGAGAGGACACGATACGGCCATCGGTTATATCGTCGTGATTTGATGATCCAGCACTCTTCTTTGCAGTCATAACGTTCCTTACGGGGGGGTGACGTTGGTCCGGAAATGTAAACTCATCGATAAAATAAGAACATTTTATTGATAAATTGTTTACATGTTTTTGTGGTTCAGATATAGCTTTTTAGTGCAGGTTCTGCGGAGCCTGACGCAAAACACAACATCGCGCGCCGCACTGCATCCCGCTTCGCCATGATGCGAAGTATTAAAAAAATAGCCGCCGGCGCGCAACGCTCACTTTGGATAGGGTAAACGTTTATGGACGGTTCGACACTGTTGCCGCTCATCGGTATACCGGTGGTGGTTATTGGTTTTGCTCTGCGTTTCAACCCGCTACTGGTGGTTGTGGTGGCGGGGCTGGCTACCGGACTGCTGGTTGGCATGGATTTTGGGATGTTGCTGGAGACCTTTGGCGAGAAGTTCGTCAACAGTCGTTCCCTGGCGACCTTTATTCTGATCCTGCCGGTTATTGGCCTGCTGGAATATTACGGGTTGAAAGAGCGGGCGCAGGCGTGGGTGGCAAAGATTGCCAGCGCCACCTCGGCACGTATTCTGATGCTCTATTTTGTGGCGCGTGAAGGGACGGCCGCGCTGGGATTGATGTCGCTGGGTGGGCATGCTCAGACGGTTCGTCCGCTGCTGGCACCGATGGCCGAAGGCGCAGCGCTCAATGAGTATGGCGAACTGCCGCAACATATCCGGGACAAGATCAAAGCGCATGCCGCGGCGTGCGACAACATCGCGGTTTTCTTTGGCGAAGATATTTTTATCGCGTTTGGCGCGGTGCTGCTGATCGACGCTTTCCTGAAAGAGAATGGGATACAGGGCATTGAACCGTTGCATATCGGCCTGTGGGCCATTCCGACCGCCATCGCGGCGTTGATTATTCATATGACGCGCCTGTTGCGTCTGGATGCCAGCATCCGTCGTGACGTTATGTCCTGGCGCGCTGAGCAGGGTACACAGGAGATCGCGCCATGATGACCCTGATCACCATTAACCGCGTGTATTACCTGATCGGCTTTGTCGTGATGCTGCTGGTCGTGATGACCCTGCGCGATCGCGCGAATCCTAAACGTTTTACCACCGCGCTATTCTGGTTCCTGTTCGGCGGGATCTTCCTGTTTGGCGACCTGATGGTGCAGGAGCTGGGCAAATCCCTTGCTTATCGAATTATCGGCGGCTGCGTCATTGTGATTGCTCTGCTGGCGGGCTTTGGTCTGGTCGGGAAGGGGCATTATAAAATGGCTACCGATGCCGAGCGCGAAGCCTCGTCAACGCGGCTGAAAAACTGGCTTTTCCTGCCTGCGCTGATGATCCCGGTGGTTACGGTGATCGGGACATTATTCCTGAAAGGGGTGTCGATAGGGGGCGTATTCCTTCTTGACCAGAAACAGCTCACGCTGGCGGCACTGTGCGTCGCCTGTGTGGCGGCGATCCTGACCGGCTGGTGGCTGACAAAAGGCACGCCATTGCAGGCTATTCGCCAGTCCCGGCGCCTGGTCGACACCATTGGCTGGGCGGTGATTTTGCCACAGATGCTGGCCATGCTGGGCGGGGTGTTTGTGGTGGCGAACACCGGTGAGTCAGTCCAGAAGGTCGTTAGCCTGTTTGTGAACCCCGATAGCCGGTTCATGCTGGTGGTGATTTACTGCGTGGGCATGGCGCTTTTCACCATGATCATGGGCAACGCCTTCGCGGCATTCCCGGTGCTCAGCGCCGGTATCGCCTTGCCGTTCCTGATTAACGTTCACCATGGTAACCCGGCACCGCTGCTGGCGATTGGCATGTACGCGGGCTATTGCGGCACGCTGATGACGCCGATGGCGGCCAACTTTAATATCGTTCCGGCCGCGCTGCTGGAGCTTAAAGATAAGTACCAGGTGATCAAGATCCAGATCCCAACGGCGTTAACCCTGCTGGTGGTCAACGTGTTCTTAATGTATTTCCTCGTTTTTCGCTAAGCGCGGCAACGATCTAAGGAGCTGATATGGAATTAACGCAACACCAGGCCGACGCGTTTGCCCGCATGCCTTTGACCTATTTACGCCAGGAATATCCGAACCACATTATGCACCTGCTTAATGATGACGGTGATGTCCTGCCACCCCGCGAACTGCACCCCATTTTTTATGGCTGCTTCGACTGGCACTCGGCGGTGCACGGCTACTGGCTGCTGCTGCGCTGCGTGCGGCTTTACCCTGAACTGTCGTGCCGGGATGAAATTGTCGCCCTGTTTGATGAACACATCACGCAGGAGAAGGTGGAGAAAGAGCTGGCCTATTTCAATGCACCGTTTCGCGCCTCGTTCGAGCGCCCTTATGGCTACGGCTGGCTTCTGGCGCTGGCGCAGGAGCTGAAGCAATCCGCGTTACCTCAGGCCGCCAGCTGGCATCAGACACTGCAGCCGTTAACGCAGGACATTCGCGACAGGCTGGTGGATTACCTCAGCAAGCTCACCTATCCGATCCGTGTCGGTACGCATTACAACACCGCTTTTGCCCTGGCGCTGGGGATTGATTACGCCCGTGAAGTGCAGGATAACGCCCTTGAACAGGCTATTCTGACGGCGGCGACGCGCTTTTATCTGGCTGACACGCATTACCCGGCTCACTATGAACCGGGTGGTGATGAGTATATTTCCGGCGCGCTGACGGAAGCGCTGTTGATGAGTAAGGTGGCGGAGCATTTCCCGACGTGGTTTGACGCCTTTCTTCCTGATGTGGGGTCTGTTTCGGCCCTGATGCACCCGGCAGAGGTGAGCGATCGTACCGACCCGAAAATTGCCCATCTGGATGGGTTAAACCTCAGCCGCGCCTGGTGCATGAAGCATATTGCCCGCGCGTTGCCGGATAACCATCCGGGACAACAGGCGCTGCGCGAGGCAGTCAACGGACATCTGACGGCAAGCGTCGAGCATGTGGTGGGCAGCCACTACAGCGGTGGACACTGGCTGGCGAGTTTTGCGCTGCTGGCGCTGGAGTAAATCACAGGTGCAGCGCGTAGTGCGCTGCTCCGTGTTTATGCCGTAGCCTGACGCGTGGCGCGCAGCCGGCTCACGCTAAACACGACAGAAACCGCCGAAGCAATGACCGCAATCCACAGTGCATAATGAACGGCCCGATCGTCAAAAGCCGGCTGATTCGGCGTTGTGGCCAGCAGAACGCCGACCACGGCAGCCCCCAGGCATTGTCCAAACGTCCGCACGATAGCCAGTACGCCGGATGCGTAGCTGGCATACTCCCGTACCACGTTAGAGAGCATTTCCCGGTTATTGGGACTCTGGAAACAACCAAAACCGATCCCGCACACCAGGCTTCGCAGGCAGATATTCCAAGCGGAAGGGCTGGCGGGCAGTGTCGCGAGCAGGATCAATCCCACCACAAACACGAATAGCCCAAGGGTAGATATCAGCGGGGCTGAAATTGTGTCTGCCCAGCGGCCCGCATGCGGCGCGATCAGTACGATGCCTATCGGCCAGGGCGTGAACAGCAGCGCGGAGACCACCGGACTGTAGCCGTACACGCTCTGAAACAGGAACGGCAGGGCGATAAAGGTGATGCCCTGGCTCACAAACGAGGCCAGCGACGTGAGCGCGGCGAGCGTAAAGCGTCCGTTGTGGAAAATAACGGGAGGCAGTATGGGGCTTCGGGCGCGGCGAATATGCCAGACAAAGGTGATGGCGCTAATCGTGGCGAGCAACGCCCAGCTGATGGCCTCGTGGCTGATGTGGTGCGAAGCATGCTGGAAACTGTTGGCCGTCATGATCATCGCCCCCAACAGGACCGCGGAGAGCAGTGCCCCCGGGGCATCGAACGGAGAAGGATCTGAAGCCGGTTGTCGTGGTAAGGCCTTCCAGGCCAACAGCAGGGCAATCGTTCCGGGAACAAGGTTAATGGCGAATAACCACTGCCAGCGCAGTACGTCCAGGATCGTCCCGCCCAGTACGGGTGCAATGGCCGTGCTGGAGGCGATCAGCAGGGCGTGCAGTCCCAGAATGCGGCCAAGCAGTCGACCGGGAAAGACGGCGCGCAGTATCGCCGGGGCAATACTCAATGTGGCCGCCCCGCCAATCCCCTGCAAAATCCGCATCCCGATCAGCATGTCCGGGGTGCGGGCCAGCGCGCAGCCGAGCGAGGTGAGTGTAAAGACGGCAAGTCCGGTCAGAAACACCGGGCGGTAGCCAACGCGGGCCGCCAGGGCAGCGAAGATGGCCAGAGTCATGGCCGCGGACAACAGATATCCATTGGCGAACCAGACGGCCACATTCGCGGGCACCTGCATCGCGCTTGCCATCGAAGGCAAGGCGATGTTGATCATGATGCCATCAAAAACGCCCATCAGCGTGGTGGTCATTACCGCGGCCATCACCCGGGCGCGTTCATGGCCGGGCAATCCTTCGTCGCCGGGCTGGTTTGAAAATAGCGTCATCGTCGTAACTCCGGAAAGAATGTTGATGACGAAACTATAATCATGGGATATACAAGGCGGAAGACGCAGCAGTTGCACTGTTCAGTTGCATATAACGCCTTATCTGAGGATGCATCATGTCCGATCCGGATTTTAATTTGCTTGTCGCCCTCGACGTCCTGCTGGCCGAAGCCAGCGTGGCGGGCGCGGCGCGGCGTTTAAACCTGAGTACGTCAGCCATGAGCCGTACCCTGAGCCGGCTGCGAGAGGTGACCGGCGACCCGATCCTGGTGCGGGCAGGGCGTAATATGGTGCTGACGCCCTGGGCCGAGGCCACCCGGGAGCGAGCCAGAGGGGCCGTGTATGAGGCAAGAGCCGTACTGCAGCCCTCCACTGAAACGCTGAAGGTGGAAAACCTCGAGCGGCTGTTCACCATCAGAGCCAATGATGGTTTTGTGGTCGCATTTGGCCCATTGCTGATTGCCGCCGTGGCCGAAGCTGCGCCCGATGTGTGTATTCGGTTCTCGCCGAAGCCCGAGAAAACGTCACGCTATCTGCGGGAAGGGCTGGTTGACCTGGAAATTGGCGTGCAGAGCAACATGGGACCTGAAATACGCCTGCAGCGATTATTTCAGGATCGGTTCATTGCCGCGGTGCGTAAGGGACATCCGCTGGCGGCACAACCCACGGTCAGCCTTCACGATTATGTTTCCTGGGGCCACGTGGTTGCCGCGCCCGACGGGTCGCTACACGGCTTTGTCGACGATGCGCTGGCAGAAGTGGGGATGAAGCGCAAAATTGCCAGCGTCGTGCCCGGTTTCCCGACGGCGCTATCCGTGGCGCTGGCGTCCGATCTGATCGCCATGGTTCCGGCATTGTATCTGCTGAACCAGCCGATGGCGCAGAGTGTGCATGTTTTTGAACTGCCGTTTAAAACCCGAACCATTACGGTATCGCAGATGTGGCACCCGCGAATGGAAAGGGATCCGGGGCACCGCTGGCTGAGAGAGAAAGTGCTGGACGTGTGTCGGGCTGTGCAGCAACCACTCAGTGCTGAGTAACCCGCTTAGGCACGGACAAGATAAAGCGTGTCGACTGAGCATCCGATTCGACGCGGACTTTGCCATGATGCGCGGTGACAATTGACTTCACAATGGCAAGACCAATCCCGCTGCCTTCGCCTTTTCGCTGCCTGGAAGGATCCACCCGGTAAAAACGGTCAAACAGCCTGGGTAGATGTTCTTGCGGGACAGGTTTCCCGGGGTTGGCAATCATCAGCTCAAAATCGTTTTCCCGTTCGTCGATTGAGACGGTCACCGTCTTGCCTTCCGGCGTATAGCGCAGGGCATTGGATAACAGGTTGTTGATTGCGCGTCTGAACATCTGCGGATCGCCTTCGATCAGGCAGGGCATCCCGTGAAACGTCAGCGCGATATGACGTTCTTCCGCCCAGGCCTCGAAGAAATCAAAGACTTTAATGACCTCCGCGCTTAAATCAAACATCACCCTGTCCGGGATCAGCTGATTATTATCCGCCTGCGCCAGGAACAGCATATCGCTGACCATCCGGGTCATCCGGTTATACTCTTCAAGGCTTGAGTAGAGAATATCTTCCAGCTCTTTCGGCGTCCGGTTCTGGCTGAGTGCGATCTCAGTCTGGGTCACCAGATTGGTGATGGGGGTTCTGATTTCGTGGGCGATATCGGCAGAAAAATTCGCCTGGCGGGTGAACACATCTTCAATCTTTTCAATCATATGGTTGAACGAAATCACCAGTTGCTCCAGTTCAACCGGAACGCGCGACGGTTCCAGCCTCGCATCGAGATTTTCAGAGGTGATATTTTTAATGGCATTGCTGACGTTACGCAGCGGCAGGTGTCCCTGACGGACCGCGATTCGAATGATAAGAATAATCAGCAGGCTGATCACCACGGCAATCGCAATCAGGTTCTTTTTCAGCGCATCGAGGTAATGGAGATGGAAATTAATAGAAAGCCCGATCAGCATAACGTAATTCTGCGCTTTTCCCTGCAGCGTTGCCGTGCCTGACGAGGCGATAATCCGGTACGTGTCACTTTTCATCTCAGCGCCGGAATGACGCTGCAGGGTGGGGGCATCTACCGTCCAGAGAAACACATCCCGTGCCCGGCTGTGCGTGCTGAATGCCGCCGTGTTCACGGCAGGGCGTAACGCTGCCCCCTGCGCCGTACTGAACAACACCTCTCCACGCGCGTCGAGAAGAAGAACCGCAACGTTACGATAGCTGGCAATTGACTCTTTGATTTTACTGATTTTCTTCTCGTCCGGATCTGCCGCGGACTGCAGGATACGGTGCATCGCGGTACTGATTTGCTGCAGATCGTTGATATCCTGCTCGGCAAAATGCTTTTCAACGGAGTGCAGCATAAACCAGGTGAAGGCGAAAAATGCCAGTATCGTGGAGAGGCTGATAAAAAACGTCAGCCTGAGGGCTAGTGAAAAAGGGCGTCTGGGTAATTTAACGCGCATCCGGTGCCTCCAGCATGTACCCCACGCCGCGGACCGTCTGGATCAACTTCGGTTCATAATCATTGTCTATTTTCGCGCGAAGCCGTTTGACGGCGACATCAATCGCGTTGGTGTCGCTGTCAAAATTCATGTCCCAGACCTGGGATGCAATCAGGGAGCGGGGCAGCACTTCCCCCTGGTGTCGCATAAAAAACTCCAGCAGGCTGAACTCTTTACTGGTCAGCAGGATGCGGTTCCCTGCGCGGCTCACCTTTCTGGACACGAGATCAATCATCAGATCAGCCACCTGAAACTGGCTTTCCGTGATCACCGTATTGCCCCGTCGCAGAAGCGTCCTGACGCGGGCGAGAAGCTCCGCAAAGGCAAAGGGTTTGATCAGGTAATCATCCGCGCCCAGTTCAAGACCCTTCACCCGGTGTTCAATAGTGCCAAGGGCTGAGAGTAACAGAACCGGCATTCCCTTCCCGGCAGAACGTAGCATGCGGATGATATCCCAGCCGTTCACGTCGGGAAGCATGATATCCAGAATCAGGAGGTCATACTCGGCGGTCATGGCGAGATGATATCCGGTCAGGCCATTGTCAGCGTGGTCCACCACAAACCCCGCCTCAGTCAGCCCCTTGCTGAGGTACTCCCCGGTTTTTATCTCGTCTTCAACGATCAGTATTTTCATCTTGCTCCCCTGACTGGCTGCTCTGGACATTCTAGAGAGCCTCAAACCGTTATCAATGACTTACGTTAAGAATGACAACATTGTCATTATCCTGTCACCAGGCAAACAGGAAGCACGCTGTAGAGTAACCCTGGTAATACTCTGGACTTCATTTGAAACATTTACCAGGCCTGCCTGGACGAGAAGCGTGATGTGCACATTAAAACGACTTAGCATTAGCACAATATTTTTCCTGGCAGGCTGCGTCTCGCTGGCACCAGAATATGCGCGCCCGCCAGCACCGGTTCCGCAGCAGTTCTCGTTATCCCGCAATAGCCTCACGCCGGTGGTAGCGGGGTATCACGACAGCGGATGGCGTAGCTTTTTTGCCGATCCTCAGGTTGCAGCACTGATCGCCGAAGCCCTGAATAACAACCGTGATTTAAAAATGGCCGCCCTCAAGGTTGAAGAGGCGCGCGCGCAGTTCAACGTGACGGATGCCGACCGGTATCCGCAGGTGAATGCCTCGTCAGGTGTGACCTACAGTGGTGGGCTGAAAACGGACAAGCCGACCACACAGCAGTACGACGCAGGGTTGAACCTCAGTTACGAACTCGATTTCTTCGGCAAGCTCAGGAATATGAGTGATGCCGACAGACAGAACTATTTTGCCAGCGAGGAAGCCCGCCGTGCCGCGCATATCCTGCTCGTCTCCAGCGTGTCGCAGAGCTATTTCAGCCAGCAGCTGGCCTACAAACAACGTCGTATTGCCCGCGATACGCTAAAGAACTATCAACAATCCTGGGCTTTTGTTGAACAACAGCTGGTAACGGGCAGCACCAACGTTCTGGCACTTGAACAGGCCCGGGGGCAGATTGAAAGTACCCGTGCAGAAATAGCGAAAAGAGAAGGCGAGCTGGCTCAGGCCAATAATGCCCTGCAGCAGGTTCTGGGAACCTATCGCGCGCTGCCGGCAGAGAAAGGAGGCGGCGTCGATGAGATTACACCCGTCAAACTGCCGCCTCGTCTGCCGTCAGAAATATTGCTTCAGCGCCCGGACATTATGGAAGCGGAGTATCAACTGAAAGCGGCTGATGCCAATATTGGCGCGGCGCGCGCCGCCTTTTTCCCGTCCATTACGCTAACCAGCGGGCTTTCAGCAAGCAGTACGGAATTATCCAGCCTCTTCACCGCAGGAAGCGGGATGTGGAATTTTATTCCGAAAATTGACATTCCTGTTTTTAATGCCGGAAGGAATAAAGCCAACCTCAAACTGGCTGAAATTCGCCAGCAGCAGTCAATCGTCAATTACGAACAAAAAATTCAGGCGGCTTTTAAACAGGTCGCCGACGCGCTCGCATTGCGGGACAGCATCAGTCAGCAACTCGACGCCCAGCAGCGTTATCTTGATTCGCTACATATCACCCTGCAGCGAGCCAGAGGTTTATATTCCAGTGGCGCGGTCAGTTACATTGAAGTGCTCGATGCTGAACGTTCTCTTTTTGCAACACAACAAACCATTCTCGACCTTATCTATTCCCGACAGGTGAATGAAATTAACTTATTCACCGCGCTGGGTGGCGGTTGGGTTGAGTAATTCCTTTTAATTACTCCATCAGGAAATCAAAAAATGAACAGTTTATTTAACGCGGTCGTACTGGGTGCACTCTCCGTTATATTTTCTGCAGGCCTGCATGCTGAAACACATCAGCACGGGGAGATGAGCACAGCCGCACAAGCCACGCCAGAGCAGGTTATCGCGGGAACCGGCGTGGTGAAAGCGGTTGATCTGAGCACTAAAAAAATCACTATCGCGCACGATGCTATTCCAGCGATTGGCTGGCCCGCCATGACCATGCGTTTCACCTTTGTCCAGGCAGACGAAACTATTCTCGCCTTAAAAGCCGGCAGCCACGTTAATTTTACGTTTGTTCAGCAGGGCAATATCTCTTTACTCAAGAGCATTAAATAGCGAGAAAAAGCATGGCCTCTTTAAGAATAAAATTTGCTGCCGTCACCCTCGGCAGCCTTATTGCAGGAGGGCTGATTTCAGTTATCGCCTGGCAGTCTGTGCATTCCGCAGAAAAAACAGAACAGACCACGACGGAGAGAAAGGTACTTTTCTGGTATGACCCGATGAAGCCGGATACCCGGTTTGATAAACCCGGCAAGTCTCCGTTTATGGATATGGATCTGGTGCCGAAATATGCCGATGAAAATGACGAAAAAAGCAGTGAGGGTATTCGTATTGACCCGACGCAGGTTCAGAACCTGGGACTCAAAACGCAGAAAGTGACGCGGGGATCGCTGAATTACGCCCAGACCATACCGGCCAACGTCAGTTATAACGAATATCAGTTTGTCATTGTGCAGGCGCGTTCTGAGGGTTTCGTCGAGAAAGTGTACCCACTGACCGTGGGCGATCATGTTAAAAAAGGGACGCCGCTTATCGATATCACCATTCCGGAATGGGTAGAAGCGCAAAGCGAGTTCCTGTTGTTATCGGGTACCGGCGGAACCCCTACCCAGATAAAAGGTGTTCTGGAGCGACTACGTCTTGCCGGCATGCCGGAAGAGGATGTTCAACGTCTGCGTGCGACCCGGAGTATCCAGACCCGTTTTACTATCAAGGCCCCCATAGATGGCGTGATTACGGCGTTTAACCTGCGCACGGGCATGAACATTACCAAAGATAACGTGGTGGCACAGATACAGGGGATGGATCCGGTCTGGATCAGTGCGGCGGTGCCGGAATCCATTGCGTATCTTCTCAAAGACAGCTCGCAGTTTGAAATTTCAGTGCCCGCGTATCCGGATAAATCGTTTGCCGTTGAAAAATGGAACATTCTCCCCAGCGTGGATCAAACTACCCGCACGCTGCAGGTCCGTCTGCAGGTCTCCAACAAAGACGAAAGCCTGAAACCCGGCATGAACGCCTACCTGAAACTGAACGCCAGGAGCCAGGAGATGCTGCTGATCCCATCCCAGGCCGTGATTGATACGGGCAAAGAACAGCGGGTGATTGTGGTCGATGCGGAAGGGCGTTTTGTGCCAAAAAACATTCATGTTCTGCATGAATCTCAGCAACAGTCCGCGATTGGCAGCGGACTGAACGAAGGCGATGCTGTCGTGGTCAGCGGTCTGTTCCTGATTGACTCCGAAGCCAATATTAGCGGTGCATTGGAGCGCATGCGTCATCCTGAAAAAACTGACGACGCGCATTCGGGCCATTAAGGAGACGATGATGATTGAATGGATTATCCGGCGCTCCGTCGCCAACCGTTTCCTGGTGATGATGGGCGCTTTGTTTCTCAGCGTCTGGGGAACATGGACTATCATCAATACCCCTGTGGATGCATTGCCCGATCTGTCTGATGTGCAGGTGATCATTAAAACCAGCTATCCCGGTCAGGCTCCGCAGATTGTTGAAAATCAGGTCACGTATCCGCTCACGACAACCATGCTGTCGGTACCCGGCGCAAAGACCGTGCGTGGTTTTTCCCAGTTTGGCGACTCCTATGTGTACGTCATTTTTGAAGACGGTACTGACCTGTACTGGGCCCGCTCGCGCGTTCTGGAATACCTGAACCAGGTTCAGGGCAAATTGCCTGCCGGTGTAAGCTCAGAAATAGGACCAGATGCCACCGGTGTCGGCTGGATATTTGAATATGCCCTGGTGGATCACAGTGGAAAACACGATCTTGCAGAACTGCGTTCCCTTCAGGACTGGTTCCTGAAATTCGAGCTGAAAACCATCCCTAACGTCGCGGAGGTTGCGTCAGTAGGCGGCGTGGTTAAGCAGTATCAGATTCAGGTTAACCCGTTGAAGCTGGCGCAGTACGGTGTCACGCTGCCAGACGTTAAACAGGCTCTTGAATCATCTAACCAGGAAGCAGGGGGATCATCCATTGAAATGGCGGAAGCGGAGTACATGGTCCGCGCCAGCGGTTACCTTCAGTCCATAGATGATTTCAATAATATCGTCCTGAAAACGGGCGAGAACGGCGTGCCGGTTTATCTGCGCGATGTGGCCCGCGTGCAAACGGGCCCGGAAATGCGGCGCGGCATTGCAGAACTTAACGGCCAGGGTGAAGTTGCTGGTGGCGTCGTGATCCTGCGCTCGGGGAAAAACGCACGTGAAGTCATTACCGCAGTGAAAGACAAACTGGAGACGCTGAAAGCCAGCCTGCCAGAGGGTGTCGAGGTGGTGACCACCTACGATCGCAGCCAGTTAATTGACCGCGCCATTGATAACCTGAGTAACAAACTCCTTGAAGAGTTTATCGTGGTAGCCATCGTCTGTGCGCTGTTCCTCTGGCATATCCGCTCTGCGCTGGTGGCGATCGTTTCTCTGCCGCTTGGCCTGTGCATTGCCTTTATCGTCATGCATTTCCAGGGGCTAAACGCCAATATTATGTCTCTGGGCGGGATTGCCATTGCCGTGGGGGCGATGGTGGATGCCGCCATTGTGATGATTGAAAATGCGCATAAACGGCTGGAAGAGTGGGATCATCAACACCCTGGGGAGCAAATAGACAACGCAACCCGCTGGAAGGTCATTACCGATGCGTCCGTTGAAGTGGGCCCGGCGCTGTTTATCAGCCTGCTGATCATCACCTTGTCGTTCATCCCCATTTTCACGCTTGAGGGACAGGAAGGGCGCCTGTTTGGGCCGCTGGCCTTCACGAAGACGTATGCCATGGCGGGCGCGGCCGCGCTGGCAATCATCGTCATTCCTATATTGATGGGGTTCTGGATCAGAGGGAAAATCCCCGCGGAGACCAGCAACCCGCTGAACCGACTGCTGATTAATGCCTATCACCCGTTATTGCTTCGCGTGCTCCACTGGCCGAAAACGACCTTGCTGGTTGCGGCGTTAACTATTTTTACGGTCATATGGCCGCTGAGTCAGGTCGGGGGGGAATTTCTGCCAAAGATCAATGAGGGCGATCTGCTGTACATGCCTTCAACGTTACCTGGCGTATCGCCGGCAGAGGCTGCCGCGCTCTTGCAGACGACAGACAAATTAATCAAAACCGTCCCTGAAGTGGCGTCCGTATTTGGTAAGACCGGTAAGGCTGAAACGGCGACCGACTCCGCGCCACTGGAAATGGTCGAAACCACCCTTCAGCTCAAGCCTGAAGATCAGTGGCGACCAGGAATGACGATTGACAAGATCGTTGATGAGCTGGATAAGACCGTGCGTTTGCCCGGCCTGGCTAACCTCTGGGTACCGCCGATCCGTAACCGTATAGATATGCTCTCCACCGGCATTAAAAGCCCAATCGGTATCAAGGTGTCTGGCACCGTTTTGTCTGATATTGATGCCACTGCACAACGTATCGAAGCGGTGGCTAAAACCGTGCCGGGCGTGGTTTCAGCCCTGGCAGAACGTCTGGAAGGCGGACGCTACATCGATGTGGATATCAACCGGGAGAAAGCCTCCCGATACGGAATGACGGTGGGTGATGTGCAGCTGTTTGTCTCATCAGCCATCGGTGGCGCAACAACCGGCGAGACGGTTGAGGGCGTAGCCCGTTACCCGATCAATATCCGCTACCCTCAGGATTACCGAAACAGCCCACAGGCACTGAAACAGATGCCCATTCTGACGCCCATGAAACAGCAAATTACCCTGGGCGATGTCGCTGATATTCGTGTCGTTTCCGGACCTACCATGCTGAAAACGGAAAATGCCCGTCCTGCCAGCTGGATTTATATTGATGCCCGTGGCAGGGATATGGTGTCGGTTGTGAACGACATTAAAACCGCTATCAGCCAGCACGTAAAATTAAGACCGGGCACCAGTGTCTCTTTCTCCGGACAGTTTGAATTGCTGGAGCACGCCAATAAAAAACTGAAACTGATGGTGCCGATGACGGTAATGATCATATTCATTTTGTTATATCTGGCATTCCGTCGTGTTGATGAGGCACTGCTTATTCTGATGAGTCTGCCATTCGCCCTGGTCGGCGGAATTTGGTTCCTGTACTGGCAGGGCTTCCATATGTCCGTGGCGACCGGAACCGGCTTTATTGCCCTGGCCGGGGTGGCAGCAGAGTTTGGCGTGGTGATGCTGATGTACTTGCGTCATGCCATTGAAGCCCATCCGGCGCTTGCCCAGCGGGAAACCTTTACCGCGGAAGGGCTCGATGAAGCCCTTTATCAGGGGGCGGTACTCCGCGTGAGACCGAAAGCGATGACCGTAGCGGTTATCATTGCCGGTCTGTTGCCCATCCTCTGGGGAACCGGTGCGGGCTCAGAAGTCATGAGCCGGATAGCCGCGCCGATGATTGGAGGAATGATTACGGCTCCGCTGTTATCCCTGTTCATTATTCCGGCCGCCTACAAATTAATCTGGCTGCGAAGACATAAATAAACGCGCGACGATATTAAAAGGACACGCTGGAGTGTCCTTTTTTATGCGTATGGGGCAGGGGGTTATTCCCCGTATGGCCCAGTGACAGAAATGTCATCAGCCCGTCACGGGATAAACAGAGGTCGGTTTTTATAATCAATGATAATTCAGACGCCGATGCATTTATCTCTGACTTTTCATTCAGCGATATTGCAGAGCATGTAAACTTAGGAGATTCGACCATGAAAAAGATCCTGTTATCCATTGTCACCATTATGGCTGTCACATCATCTGGCTGGGCAGCAGAAACGATCAACATGCACGACCAGGTTAATAACGCTCAGGCAACTGCGCATCAAACCATGGCTGAGAAGCACAAGAAAATGCTCAAAGCTGGCCCCTGTAATACTACTCCCGAATCGGCAAAGTCTTTCTCTGCGATGAATGAGCATGAGAAGGCCGCCGTTGTGCATGAAACGGTGAACAATGGGCAGTCTTCTGTTATTCATCAGCAACAGGCAGAGAAACATCGCCGTATGAATCAGGCGAATTAACTGGCGCGTGGTGGATGTCACGGCTATACGCCCCTCGAGTGAGGGGCGTTTTCAGCATCTTTTAGAAGGTCGCAGTAAGGATGCAGCCACCGCTGAGCAGTATCATGCTGATACGGAGAAGCGCTGCAGTTGGTTTGCAGACATGACCAGGCGAGGTTACAGCGCGCGAGAATGTTCTTCTCTCTGGCTATCGTTCTTCGCCATATCCATCAATAGTGCGATACCAATATAGTTACTCCAGTTAAATGCATTTTGAAGCACGACTACCGCATTGCCTTTTTGTTTATCGAAACCGATAAAGCTTGAGTAGCCGCCAATATAGCCTACCTGATAAGTAATTTTTTCCAGACCGATAAAGTCGGTGGTCCAGGCAATACCCTGTACACCGTCGGGGCGTTGAATATCGGTATTACTGACTTCAGCAAAGACGCTATCCAATAAGCGATTGTCGGTTGTCGCCACGTGATAGCGGGCATACGCGGCCAGATCTTCGGCGTTACTGTATAAACTCGCTGCCGCTACCATGTTGTTGGAAAAATGCCAGTCGGGCGTCAGCTGCCCGCGCGGGATGAATTTGGGCTGATCGCCAGCGTGGCCAAGCGCACGCTGTGGGTATCCCTTTAACGTCTGGGGAGTAAAACTACTGTTAGCCATTTGCAGCGGTTGAAAAATATAGCGCGAGGCTAAACTCTGAATATCTTCGCCGGTTTTGTGTTTCAGGATATAGCCAATCAGGGCATAGCCGGTATTAGAGTATTGCGGCATTTTATGCTGCGGTGCATGCCAGTTGGCTAAATAGCGCAATACGTTATCGCTATCCAGTTCGCCATAAAAGTTATCGCCACTGCTTAAATAGCTGATGAATTTTCCCAGCATCGGAACATCCATATTCTGACGGGGCAGGCCAGAGGTGTGGGTCACCAGTTCCAGTAGAGTAATTTTTTGTGCATCTGCGCTTAAGGGCGTACCCGGTGGCAGCAATGTCGACAGGTTATCGTCCCAACTCAGCCTTCCTTCGTTCACCAGACAAGCCACCACTTCCGCCGTAATCCCTTTGCTGAGCGAACCGAGGGCAAACAAGGTATTGGACCCGATCGGGTAGCGATTGGCCGCATCGGTTACGCCCCAACTGTAAAACTGCGGAGAACCGTAATTATGGATCACCGCAACCGTCATCCCGGGAACGGATTTTTGCGCCATATAGTGACGGACCACGCTATCAACGTCGCCGTCCAGCGATTTATGGGTGAGGAGTTCCTGTGTTCCTGCCGGGGAGGACATTTGCGAGAGGGTGCCACAACCGCTCAGTGACGGGATAACAAGCAGAAGCCAGCGAAATTGTTGAGTTATGTTCTGCATACCTGTCATGTGTGGTGGTCATTAGAGCGCCCGGAATGTATCACACCTGGCCTGCGTAAACGCCATTTTTCTACGCTTTAGCCGCCAGGGGCGATTTCTGCGGTTATCCCGCCTTTATTACGCAGAAATAGTGGTTTGACAGGAATAGACGTTTTACGGGTACACATGCGCGCCGTTTGCTTTAGATAATACTTAAAGTGCGGCGTCTGTCTGTGGAGTTGATAATCTTCCTCACTGGCGTAAATCTCATAGAAATACCAGCGCTGGGGATCATCTACGTCTGTCGCGGCATACATGGCAAGCACGCCTTTTTCTATGTTGAGCGACTGAGCCATTTCAGGAAGGACAATGTTTTTGAACTCAGTCTGATATTCCGGCTTCACCTCAACTACCACCAGATTATTGATGGTCCGCTCATCGGGTATGATGTGTTTGTCCCCCGTAAATTGCGGCACGAGTGTGATTTTCAGCTTCCGATCAATCATATCAGGTGCTTGAGTAACAAACGCTTTGTATGGAGAGGCATCCAGATGTTTGCGGTAGGCCAACTCGCTTGCATAAAGCTCAACCATATATGCCTGACGCGCATTGTCACTGCGTTTCAGCGCGTACATCGCCAGCGTGCCCACTTCATGATCAACCGAAGCGGTGATTGTTTGCCTGGCAACCTCATCAAAATGCCTGTCCCGATCGGGCGTGATGCTTATCTCAACGATATTCATCACGGGCGTATCCTGTATGCCCTGACTTTTTGCAAAGGCAGGGCTGCTTATTAGCAGGAAAGTTAAAAACATGAGACTCTTTTTCATGATGATCCTTTTTCTAAACCAGAGACAGGCTACCGCGTCCACACCTGCTTAACGTCTTTGGTATGCGGCGTATTTTGCGCCATAACCCCCGTCAGAAAGTGGGGCTGATAGCATTCTTCCAGATAGCGGATCGCCTTGTTAATTCTCAAGCCTGCAATGGCCGCGTTCTGTCAGCAATACCCAAGGATTCAACTGGAAATTTCGGTCTTCGACGGTACCGTGAATATTATCGAGGAGCGTTTTGACCTGGGGATTCGTTTTGGCGATATTCTGGAGGGTGGGGTGGTAGCACGGCCGTTAATGAAACCGTTTCGTGAAGGGTTATACGCATCCTCTGCCTATCTCGCTGAACAGGGTATGCCTGAGGTGCCGGCAGATCTCAGTCATCACCGATTGATTGGTTACCGTTTTATCACTAACAACCGCATCCTTCCGTTGATCCTGAACGATCGCGGAGAACAGTTAACCGTTGAGATGCCCGGACAGTTAATCAGCAACGATATTGATGTTATGGCAGACGGAATTCGTAACGGACTGGGAATTGGGCGCTTGTTCGAACCCATCTGGCGGTTACAGCCAGATCGGGAACAATTTGTACCTGTGATGGAGAGATTCTGGAAAACCTATCCGCCAGTGTATCTCTATTACCCGAAAAACGCGGGGAAAACGAAAAGGGTGAAAACCCTGATTGATTTTCTGATCTCCGCGACCGAGCGATAAGGTTGCGCAGTCACAGGGCGAAGTCCCGCCAGTAGTGGCGGGAATGTGTTTAACGCTGCATGTTATTGCGTGTCTGGCGGATTTGCTGGCGCCAGGCGCGGTTATGAAGGGTAAATAGCAGCATCTTATAGAAGGAAGGAGATCGTATACAGAAACCGCTGAGCAGCAACATGACAACACTCACCAGTGCGGCTGTTAAATTGACGCCTGGCCAGATGGTGCCGCTCAGAGCCGCAATCAGATAAACGACCGTTAGCAGAAGGCTTATGAATGCCAGAGAAAGATGTACCCGCACGGCGCGAATACTGCCTTTACCCATCATAAACATCGTCAGACCGTTGATGCCGGCGAACAGAAGGGCAATCAGCACTACCCACACAAATACCTTTTCTGCCGGCTGATTGAGTACGGCGAATACGCCGTAGCCCAACCATAGCTGCGGAATAGCAAAACTGACAATCACCCCGAGGGTGCTGATTGCCGCAGGGATACCCATAGTATGTAGCCCCACGGGCTTACCCATCTGCTGGACCAACTGCGTTTTCAGTTCTTGCAACTGTGAAGCGTTGGCATTGTTTATACGTACCGCTATGTCGTTACAGTGTTGTAGACGACGGGATAGCTCTTTAAGCATTTGAATACTCTACGCTTAATTTGGGGAAAATGACTGTAATAGTCCTACCACATAGCGCCCAGACTTGACTGTGTTCTGTGGATTTCGAATGGTGCCCGTGAGTGAACTACCAACAAATGCCGAGGCATTGGTTACCGCATTAACCAACTCACGCTGCAGTGATTTTTGCAATGATTCGCTGGGGAATCGTTTCGGATAAACACCTGCACGAATTGCAGCCTTAACTCCGGAACTGGAGATGCCAGGATTCTGAGCTTTGATGATTTCTTCTGTAATTCGTTTTCTCTCAGCACGACTAAGGCTCTGGAACCAAGTTATAACTTTACTTGAGGAAGCCGCTTTCATCAGCTTGTAAGTTTCTAATGTACCTTTCAGTGCCGTTCCAGCAGCAGCCAGCGAAATAACATCCAAGACTGTAGAAGTGGCAATATACCAGTCCTGGCTGTCCAGCCAGGCAACATCGGATCCGTGATCGTTATTAATAGCCAGCAGTCTGCCAGCTCCAATCATGCACTGCGCACCGGTCGCGAGTGCACCTGATAGACTAATTGCAGCTATTACCCCGGATCCTCCCGCAGTCATTGGTACTGCCGCACCGGCACCAAACGCCATGACCAACGTTACGATCATCGCACCACAGGCAAAACCAGAATAGGTAGGAATTAGAAAAGGGTAGGATTGCGTAATGAGTGTTGCCCAAGAATGGATCATAATAGTCAATTTAACTATTCTGGGTTTACGGGTGCTACATAACTAAATCTATAATCAAAAAATTTTGCAATATCCTGTATTAAAATAACTTTATTCATGAAACAATCAAAATCACACAGTTATGAACTCAGTTTGAGTTCATAACTGTGTGAAAATCGGGCCATAATTTATACAAAATTGCGATTGTTTGTTCATGAGCCTGCTTTTCTGATTTCGTGATTAATATCACATTTTTATTTAGGCCCGCTTATCGCTCAAAGCGGCCATATCAAATGGATGCATGACAGGATTGGTTAGTAGCAGGAAGAGGACGTTTGGGCATCTGGCCCACATGAACAGCGCGTCTTTGTCCGGAGCATTTGCTGATGTTGGTGACGCCTTTGAAATGCAGCGTGAACCACAGCATGGCCTGCCATTGAATACCTGCTGATTTCTAAACAACTTTATGAGGTTCGATCTGGCGGAAGAGGGCAGAAGGACGTTAAGAAAAGTGACGACTCCACTTCCCAATAAAACGGCAACCAATAATGCTGCATATGTAATCGAAGGAATCTCCCTCGTTTCTTCGTGATAGTGCCAGCATCCACGCCAGCAATGTGTTGGCCATCATCATGGCTATCTTGCCAGGAAAAGCGATAAGTAATTCTCGTTTCTGGTGACATGAAATGTGTAAAAATCACTTTTGCCGAATGAGAGTTACCGCGAGTCTGCGCTGTGGTCCGTGACGCTCTGATTCATCCGCTCTGTAAGACAGTGACTATCCCTCCGATTCATCATAAACAAGGAAAGACCATGTTCGGATTCTTTAAAAAGAAAAAACCTGACGCTGCGCCCGGGCAGGGTTCCCGACTGACGGCGCAACAGTTTATCGCGCTGACGCTGAGTGATGAAAAGCTGTCAATGCCTGTGTATCTGCCGGGGATCCGCAGTGAGGCCGAATGCGACGAACTGGGTTTATGGCCACTCATCTACATCTGGAATGTGGATCGTGCCGCTGGCACGTTCAGCCTTTCTGTTAACGGTAAAGCCATCGCCCACCTCCTTGAGCCTTTCGTGCCCCGTGAAGACCAAGCGTATGTCGAAATTCGTGATGAAGCGATGAAGGTTATCGCTGAGGCTTCAACGCAGTCCGTGCTGGCAACCATAGAGAAAACGGGCCTCATGCCCGATGTTTTGTTCGCGTACCACGCTGAGGATGTATAGCAGGAGCAGGGCTAACCGTCAGGGAGTGCGTGAGATTACGCCAGGGATTTTATTAGTCAGTCCTGTCATCCTAATGCTAAATATTCGTCAAGAAATGCTTCAGGTTGCCGAAATATACGATAAGCGTTATTCAAGAACATAACTAAAAGGATGGATCCATATGAAGAAACTGCTGCTTCTTGTTCCGCTCGTGTTTGCTGCTCCGGTACTGGCTTCTGAAGTGACGGTGGGTCAGGTTTGCAAGGCTGTTTCTGCGGCAATGTTCGGTCGTGACCTCAAAATCATGCGGCTGGATAAAGTCGAGTCAGGTATTGCTTACGTACATTATATCCGACATAACGATGGAACCCGCTGGGCCATCAAGTGCAAACTTATCGGCAATCAAGTGATGTGGGCATCTGACAATCCTGACAGCACCGGTCGCTGGCGGGATGATCCTGCAGACAGCACGGTCAGATATGCTGTTGAGGGTAAAAAAATCATTATTACTGAGGCCTACAGCGACGGTTCCAGCAGCTCCAATTCTTATCCGTTGAAGCAACTACAGTGACTACACACAAGCTTCTAAATATAGCCTGTGAGCGACTGGTCCCTTCAGGGCGCATTTGACTATGCTGATGAGACCTTTGACGTGTGCCAGGAGCGGACTTTACTAACGCCGCTGATGTATTAATCCATGAAGAGCAGGTCATATTTTTAATATAAATTGACTGGTGCGCTAATTATTACAGGAACATCACCGATACATATTACCGCTTCCATTGCTTTTTTAAGCGCGTGTACATTTGTACGACTGGTGGCTGTGCCGGTGACCTTTTCCGAAACTGTCGTGGATGCTGCTGGGACAAAAGGTTCTTTGAAAGGGACGTTACTCACTCCAACTTCAAAACCAACCGCCGTTGTTCTTATCGTACCAGGCTACGGGCCGACCGATAAGGATGGATAATTAAGACCTGCTGAGGATAAGAAATGCCAATGGAATCACCTGAAATTCAGCTCAAGGCTCTGAATAATGCTTTGCGTCGTTTACGTGGGGCCTGTTCCGCACTTGACGGTGAGGAGCTTGATGAAAAATTACTTGAGGTCATGCGACGACTGCTGCTTGCTGAGGTGCTCGCCGATACCTGGATCGTGGCGATAGGCGGCTCGCAAGGGGCGGGTAAAACGACGCTGATGGCGAGCCTGTATAACCTGCATCATGACAATAGCGGCTGGTTACGCAGTAATGAAGGACGCGGCGAGAAAATGCCGGTACTGATCCTCGAGAGTCGTGAGACTAAAGTAGCGCAGGGTTATGTCCGCCGCCTGGTCGAAACTGGAAATGGTTTGACGCTGGATGATATCGACGTCGACGTCAACGAGTTTCAGCGCGCGGTCTGCGATCCTGATGCCGGGGATTTACTGCCGATACTGAAGGTACCGCAGCGTTATTTTACCCGCAATAACCAGGCCTGGTTACTGCTTCCTGGTTATGAAAAACAAGAGCGTGAAAATCGTGAGTGGCAGGAACTGATGCGTCAGGCGATGATAGCGGCAGGCGGTTGTATTATCGTGACCGATGAGACGCGACTGGCAAACCAGCAGCAGCTCGAAATCGTCAAAGATATGCTGGAAAAAGAGCTTAAGAATTGTAAACCTTATATTGTTATCTCCAAGACAGAAGCGTTTCGCAACAATCCGCAACGTCAAGCTGAATTAAGAAAAAGCGCGGCCGAAACCTTCAATGTCGCTGCCGAATATGCCGATAACAACATTATTTTAACCGGCACCGACGATCCGGAATACGTAACAGAATGGATGCCGCACCTTCGTCGGGCCATTGACGACCTTAACTTTTCCGGACAAACCAACCGTTATCTCCAGTTAACCCACCTTACTGGGATTGTTAGTAAGGATCTGCCGCGCGTCATGAATATGATCCGTACCCAGTCACGTCTGTATTACCACAGTGATAAAGGCGGCCAGGACGATGGCAGCCAGGTGCTGGCCGAAGCTCTGGAAGTGTTTGACACTGCCGTGCAGGAACTGCGGGAGGAGCATACCAAAAAGGTAAAAATGTGCATCGCTAAAACTTTTGAGGCGGCGAAGGCTAATATGGACCGTAGGCTGGTCAAGGAGCATGAGGGATTTGCCAACTGGATATCGAATGCATTTGATACCACCAGTGAGACAAAAGGCAAATTGCAGCAACTGGTTCAGGATTCATGGCAGGACGCATCAGCTGATTTCTTCGACGACTATGTGAACAGTCTGCAACAATTGACGGCGGCGAAACTCAAGCCCATTCCAAACGGCAACGATCGCCCAAACTTGCCTGCATCACCGAAGCTGGAGAAGCTGGTAGCACTTGGCTATATGAATAGCGCCGGGCAGCCCGTGCAACACGAACAGCTGGATGCGGAAAAAATAAGTAATATCAAAATGTTGCTAAATCATGGTGCCACGTCGAATGCGGAAAACATCCCAGTGGTGAATAAACAGCTGAGGAAGAGCGTGGAATTGATCCCGGTGCTCTCGCTAGAGTACACCCGCCTTGTGTACGCCATGCCTGAGATTTGCAAAGAGCTGCGGCCCTACGTAACGCTTGAGCAGGACGATGGCGAGACATCCGCGGGTAACGTCGCGGCAGAAGGGGTTCAAACTCTCAACGCAGGGGTTGATCTTGGCAAGACCGCAATAAAATCACTGGCCGCGGTGCTGGTGATTGACGTTGTCAGCGATGGCGATTCCGATATCCTCGGCGCGCTCTTTGGCCAGGATAAGCCTTCTGCTGACCCGACGGGTTCACCTCTTCCCCCCGCACCGGTGATGATGCATCCTGCTGCCGTTGCGGTAACAGCCGTTGTGGCGGCGGCCTACGTGACCGCGGCTGCAGTAACGCGAATGCGTACTTTTGAGAAAAAAGCGAGCAGCCAGGCACACGTCATGCTTGCCAGTGTTCATGACCACCATATTGAGCATTTACGCAATCAATTCGATGACACGATGAGCGCGGCGCGTAAGCGGATTAGCGAAACGTTACGTGCGCGTTATCACATGGACGAAATGCTGATGCGCAAGGATCGGCTCGCGAAAGCCATCGCCGATGTGAATGCCCTTATCGACGACCTGCGCAATGAGCTGGGTTCATCGGCTACGGGCCTGCAAGTATTAATCACCAGCCGTGGTGAGTGAGATGACGTCCGGGAAAGTTATTGATTATTGGCAGCGGTTAGAGTCACGGCAGTCGGAGTGGGCTTTTCGCGCCTACGATCGGCTGATTAAGACATTAAGTCATGACGTTCAGGAAAGGATACAACTTAAGGAAAGCGATGCCGAACCGTACGTGGTCATATTTGGTAAGACGCAGGTCGGCAAAACCACCTTACTGCTCGACCTGATGGATATCGATCTGCAGCAGATGGCAACGCTATCGCACGTGCTACGCGGCGGGCGGGAAGCCGGAAAATCATCCACCGCCACCGCCATGGAATATCGTCGTTCAACGGACCAGCGCTGGGGATTGTTTGTGCAATCGAAAACGCACTGGTTTGCCTCTGACGACGATATGACAGAGACCTTAGCGCAGCTCAGAAAGCAGATGGAACGGGGTGAACTGGTTGTTGATTCTCCCTGTATTGTGCATATTCCAAGGCGTTTTTTCAGGATAAAAACTTCGGGAGCGCCTGGCGTGCGTATTCTGGATCTGCCTGGTGATAATCCCGCCAATATGGAAGAGCAAAAGCATGTAAATCACATGGCGAAGACCTATCTTCCCTTCGCTGATTTGGTCCTGCTGATTGGTCGTGGCGACGATTTGAGCTTCCTGCTGCCACAGGTTATCACCCTGCCGGGTATTGAGGACTGGCAGGCGATGCCGCATCGGTTTCGTATAGTGACGACCTATTCTTACTCAGCGCAGTCGGTGAAGACGCTGATTCGCAACGATCCGGCTATCGATATCGCGCAGTTACGTCAGCGCCTTATTGAACAGATTGAACGCTTTAGCAACCTGAGCGACGCGGCGAAAGATCGGAACCTCTACTTTCCGCTCGAGTTTGGCAGCAGTTGGCTGAGTATGGCCGAAAACGATACCGCCCTTTACGCCCGGGTTGCCCCCATGGTCAGCCACTTGCGTAGCGAACTGTTGGAACAAATTGCAACATCGACAAGCCCACTCGGACGGCTGCGAAGTACCCTGGATACCCACCTCAGCGTTAAATATATCCAGGAGGAAAAAACGGCGGCAATCGAAAGAGAACTGCTGGGGCTAAAAAAACAGCAACAAGAGACAAAAGATAAACTGACGGTTTGGAAAAACGCTATTACTCAGACGCAACAGAAATTAAAAGAAACGGAGAGGTTATTAAAAGATAACGGTTTACCTGTCAGCCGACGGCTTATCGATAAAGCTGCGGAAGAGGCCGCAAACTTTAAATTGAAGGGAAGTTACAGCAGTGAAAAATGTACCACTTTACATAGCATAATCGCCGACTATTGCTCTAAAATTAAAAATATCCAGCTGGATGTGAAAAATAAGACGGTCTACTGGCAAAAAGTGGCCCGTAACAAAGTTGAACCTACGAGACAGGCGGTTCAGGATATTCTTGATGAAAACTTCAGTGCTATTCGCTATAGGCTCAATGACTACTGGATCGACACCTATCTTAGTTCTGCGAATTATTTATCGGATAAAAACAGTGTCATCCATGCCGCTGATAATGCCAAAGTGGAAGTCATTCAGTTGTGGACCTCACAATGGATGGCTGCCGCAGAGAACGTCCATAATCAATACAAAAGCGAACTCACCAAAGATGGGGTAATTCTCGAGGAGTTGCGGGTAGAGCAGAATAAATCCCTTCAGAAACAGATATCACTTAAGCAACAGGCCGTATCGTGCGAAGACGAGTTAAAGAGAATTGCTGTTGAATCACAAGAGGATCTTGTCCGCTGCGAGCAGTTTGTTCACTTTCTTGATGAAGAGTATCTCAAAACATTAAGTACGCGTCTGGATTCAGTCTTTCAGGAACGTGATGATTGTGATGCGTTATTACAAGTTTTCTCCTGCGTTGCGTTGAAAAATCAGCGGGAAGATTTAATGAATTTAACTGAAAAGTATTCTGGATAAGGCATGAACGTGACCAGTGAAATAAAAAATAAAGAAAAATCGCTCGCCGAGTTAATGGTAAAAATACTCAAGGAGCCGCTCAACCCCCTTGAGAGTTCGTTAAAAAAACTCAACACAGAGGTTCTGGACACCAAAGATAAGGTTGAAGAAATCAATGATGCCATTAATGCGGTAGGTGCAAACACCGAAGAAATCATTAATCCACTGAAAAAATCGTTACGTGAGCTGCAAGACGACGATGTCCCTGGGGCGATAAGTAAGCTGAGAGATTTTATTTCGACGCAGGTTGAAGAAAAAAAACAGAATA
Source organism: Enterobacter ludwigii (assembly GCF_001750725.1). Taxonomy (NCBI): domain Bacteria; kingdom Pseudomonadati; phylum Pseudomonadota; class Gammaproteobacteria; order Enterobacterales; family Enterobacteriaceae; genus Enterobacter; species Enterobacter ludwigii. Next base: position 1,556,351 of record NZ_CP017279.1, on the reverse strand, counting down.
TTAGTGCCGCGCTTAGCCAACAATCGGCACACTATGATAGCCAGCTGAAAGCCGCGACCGGTGAGGTCTTTGAAAAACTGTCGGATGTTCTTGGCCAGCAAAATGAGAGTGTCCAGGCAGCAATACAGCAGTATCAGCAAACGGGTATCGACAGTGCTGAGGCCTTATTGCAGCAACTGCTGAATGCTAACCGCTTCCTGGAGGAAACCTGCGCTGCGAATGCCAGCGAGCAACAGTCGACACGAGAGCGTGACCAGCGGTTGGCTGAACGGCTGGAAAGTATCATGCAGGCCCAACAGCAAATAAAGCAGTCGATAAGCGAACTTGACCAGCAGCTCAAGGGCGTGAGCCAAGGAGTGCAAACGACGCGAACCATGCTCGCGGAACGGCAGGAAAGCGATCGGAGGCAAGTGTTAAGCAGCCTTGAAACGTTGTCTTCCGACGTCCCGGCAGCACTGGTGCAGCATTTGACCCCACTAACCCAGGCAATTGAGTCTCTGCAAACCAGCCAGCAGGCGTTGACCGAGGCAGTGAGCCAGCAAAAGAGCTATCTGGAGGCGCAAAGTGCCGCAAGTCAGGGTAGATTCCGCTACGTTGTCATCTTTTTTGCCCTGTTTGCTACCTCAACGCTAGCTTATATCGGCTATGACATCTGGAAAAATTTAACTCCCTGACAGGGCGAAATTGCGTTGCGTCTAACACTTTTTTCAGGACATCATTTCGACCTGACTGGCGATGAGCGTATCCACTTTACTCTGTACTGGAATCAGCAGATCGACACTGGTCTCCGGTACATGGAAGGAGATGGTGAGGTCGTAGCGCGCTTCAGAATCATCGCGTTCCAGAGCGCATCGTGTTATCCCCTAACACTGCTTCCAGGCAAGCGATTTGGTTGTTGGGAAGGGAAGGGCAAAGCTTGTAGGAGCTATATCTTAGTTGCCAGAGCCTTGAGCGCGGGAGTCCGCTTTGTGCCAGGAGCGGACGTTTACTCATGAATGGAATAAAGCCTAATACCAAGAATTGTGATAAACACAATCTGGTCGGGCAACATAGGGATGTTTAGTATTGAAATTATTACTGAGTGATTATAGCCGTTTTATCTAGATAGCTAAATTTACGTAATGTGGCAAATCTGGTAGTAGTGCATTCCAAACGATCGTAGTATTATCTATAACATCCTAACTCAAATGGACACTTCTACTTTTCGAGACTTAGTAGTTAAAAAATAGTCTAATTATCTAAATTATCACTAGGAGGCCGAAATTGTTTTTAGAAATAATTGGTGGTTTAGCAAGTGTCGCATCCATCTCGGGCATCACAGCTAAAGAGTTGATTCCATTTATATCTGATCCGGATAAGAAACTGTTTGAGAAATATTTCAGTTATCTTGAAGGTAAAAAGGTTTTAACTGCACCATTCGATTCAGAGGTTTCCCAAGCAGTAATCAAAAGTTTAGAATCAATCAAAGATAAAACAGAGCAACTAAGATTGGACATAAAATCCAAGCAAGCGCAACATTTAATATTAGATTTAATCCACACTCTAAGTCAAAATTTAATGTTATTATATAAGCATCAAAATTCGACAGATGAAGTACTTTTTTATAAATCTTTGCAAAAAGTACGAGTTAAATTTGCAAGAGTATTATCTTTATTATGTTTTACGTATGAAGTCGATTTATCAAATCAACAAACTGATTTAGCTAGATTGGTGTTGGAACATGCTTACCGAGTAAGATAAAATTACACGGCTAAATCTTCATAATGGGGCACTAACTACTTTGGAATGAACATTTAGCTTTACTATACATATAAATATGGCCGCAAAATGCGGCCCATGACTTACTGCAAACCATAGTATTTCAGTGCAGCCTCCGTCAGAACTTTGGTTGCAACTGCCATCCCGACTTTCCAAGTCCCATCGGCAGCTTTTCTTATATTTGATGCAATCCAATTTTTTGCACCTTCCCCAAAAGGTTCTTCAGAACTTGATGGTGTTTCAGACGCTACAATCAGTGAGAAATCACGCGCATCTTCTTCAGAAATACCTGAATCTTTCAGATAGTTTGCTACCGATTCTTTATTGTGTGATTGTATGCTTACATTAATAGTTGATTCGCTGCCACTAGAGATGGCATTGCCAACGTTACCATAAATTATTTGTTGTGTTATTTGCTGTGCTTTTGATGCATTATCTTTATCCATACCTTGAGTACCAAAAGTGATGTGTGCTGCTGCGGGAATTGATTTTTCAAATTCAATTGTTAATTCAAGAACTCTATTGCGAACGGCTTGTGAAATTTCTGATAGTGACACTACTGAAATATTTCCAGAGATATCATTACAAGCATAATCTTCATATATCTTCCCTTGTAGAAGAAGGATTAAATTTGACGCATTAATCCCCAAAGAACCACCTTTTGCGCTAACTTTAACAAGTTCGTCAACAGCAGCAATGCTCTCTCTGACGGAGTAGTTATTCCAGCTATCATTTGCAAACGTTTTTATTAATATTGGTGGGATAGGCGCATTTTTTATACCAGAGCCAAAAGGGCCAGAAAACGTGCCTTTATAAGTTACTCCTACTATTCTGTAATCGGGAAGCACAGCATCCTGAGGATAGCCTTCCGATTCATGTTTGACCCATTCTTCTAAATCGTTACTTCCTAATCTTGCTGCCAAGAGTCGGAGTTTGAGCAGTATTGGACCCAAGCTTGATCCATCTTGAACCACAGACTCTTGAATCTGATGTAGCAGGGACATTGACCATCTCCGTATTAAAACCTATTTTGCCAGTTTAAATGTATAAGCAATCGACATAAAGTACTATGCCTAGTAAAACATCAGCCTGAAACGGTTAACCGGACAACACCATTCCCACACTATCCCGAGGATGTTATGTCCGCTCTTCGCTCTCAGCGGACCTTCAGCTCAGTGATATCGTCCGCTCTGTGCCAGGAGCGGACTGTCCAACCCATCCCTGAAGAGCCTAGATTATGTATGGTAATTCAGTCATCAAAATAACGTTGGTCACCATCACAAAATTCACATCCTCGGATATGGCTCAGTTCAGGAACGCTATCGCTCAGGTGACCGCAACAACCACATACATGAAGCTCGGTGTAATAGATGAAACACTGAGTGCAAAGATAGCCGTCTCCAAATTTACATACGCTTTCAGGAGTCATGCAATTGGTACATCCAGCAGGAAATACGGAGAGTAGCTGTTCATCCACACTGTGGAACAACTCCTCATCCAGCAGTTTATACCTATCCGAAGTGTAGTCGCAGTGTTCGCATTCAAAATCACTATCTCCCTCAGGTAGCAATTGAGGTATTTCGCAGTCTGGACAAACTAGGGTAATTTGCCTTACAGCACTGGTGCAAACCTTACACCGCGTAACTTCAAGCTTACGGTTTTCATTACCGGTCGTTTCAGTCCATGTTACCGTCGCATGCTGATGGCACTCATTGCAGTTACCGATTTGAATATTCTTTTCAGAGAGCTGCTCGAGTTCAGGCTTAACCTGTTTAAACCGCACCTCGGCATAAAATTTGTTTCCCCTAATCAGACGAGTTTCACCGAAAGCCAGCTTCCAATTATGTTTGACACCGAAGATAACTTTCCATTCATCCCTTAATAACCGGTTCAGGGCAAACCAGGCGTCAGCTTGTTCTTTGAGTATTTGACGTTGTTCAGCCTCGGTGAAAGTGGGGTGGTAGAAATGAACTACGCGGTTGCGGTGCTTTCTGACCTTATCAAAAGCACTGTCCGTTTCTCTGTCTAGGGGTCTTTCAAGTACGTCCTTAAGCCTTTCACGGGTTTCTTCGTAGGTCACCGACTGAAAATCACCGGCTAGGTAAGCCTGCTTTTTTATTGGCTTTTTCGGGCTGCAGACCAACGACCAGTGTTCGTGCGCCAGCGGAACTTTCAGTAAAATCTCGACCGCAGTCCAGAAACTGACGACGGAGAACTTCGGCTTCGAGGCCTCCAACTCTTCACGGGCTTTATCCAGAAAATCCAGACCATTGTTGATCAGCGCCTGCACATCCTGACTGAGTTCACGGGGGTCGGGAGTATCGGGTGCAGTATCGTCAACATCGAACATCATTATCTCCTTTAATCAGCTTCCACCACGCAGTTGCTACAGCGCGTTAGTTGTATCCAGTGTAAACTGGACTTGGTAGCTGGCAGCCACATCGAGCGCAAAAAACCGTAAATTAACTTCTGTAGACTCGTACTTTTCGTGACCCATGTGTACCCGCAGGATCTTCGGGTGCACGTGACCATAAAGCAGGTGCCTACCAAAGCTGTGGCGATTCAGATCCCTAAACTGATGGGGTCCCAAAAAGTATTCCATAGCAAGTGTAAGTATCCCTAAAATCTGCACTATTCTCTTTTTATAAATCCTCTGACATGTGAATTAGATTACCCTAAAGTGAGCTTCCGCGCCTCGCTCATAAGGACAACCATATTCAAATCTCCCACATTGCAGGAGATTTGAGTATGAACACGTCACCGTGGAACAAAGACCGTATCATAGGCCAAAAAAGACCACTTCAGATATCTCATATCTGGGGTATCCGAATCCGACTTGAACTGGAAGGTAAAACGCGCGATTTAGCTCTGTTCAACATGGCCTTGGACAGTAAGCTTCGAGGCTGTGATCTAGTCAAACTCAAAGTATCTGATGTTGCATATGGTAGCTCTGTTTCAAGCAGAGCTACGGTTCTACAACAGAAAACCGGCAGCCCTGTCCAATTTGAGATAACCAAAGGGACAAGAGAAGCTGTTTCTGCATTGATAAAGCTTGGCAATTTACGCAGTAAAGACTATTTGTTCCGATCTCGGGTCGGTACTAACCAACACATATCAACCCGGCAATACAACCGAATTTTTCATAGGTGGGTAGCAAAACTTGGTCTCGAAGATTCGCTTTACAGTACACATTCCTTGAGAAGAACAAAACCTTACCTGATTTACAAGAAAACTAAGAATCTCAGGGTGATCCAACTTCTGTTAGGCCATAAGAAACTGGAAAGCACAGTCCGTTATCTGGGCATTGAAGTCGATGATGCGTTAGAGATCTCTGAATCGATTGAAGTCTAAGGTTGCCAGGGCTGCAACAGCAGTCCTGTGCCAGAGGCGGAAGTTGTCGTTTTCGGACAATTTAATTGCTCGGCCTCAAAATTATTTTGGTAAATAGGTTGGATACTATCAGTAAAAGCCTTGGTCTATTATTCCCATGCTGGTCACCAAACTTCTAACCAAAGCACTCAAGTAGTAGCCCAGTTTGATAATGTAAAAGAGAGACAATATGCCTATTGAAGTCCGTGGACACCTAATCGTGTCTCCCTTTACCTTTGTGTGTGATGGTAAGCTTTACCGCAGCTCAAATGCAAAGGGCTGGACCAATATTCAGGATCAGTTCGGTTACTCGGTGTTTGGTCGCTACCAAAATGCTTGGCGTGTGCGTAACGTTCCTTGTACGTCTAATCGTGATAGTGAGCTAACGCGTGGCTTCCGTGCGGCCCTGATGCGCCAGACTGGCCTTAACTACTCTCAGATTGATAACTACATCAATGATCAGGTTAGAAAGGGTAATCAGGTGTTGGTTGAAGGAAATAGCGTGAAAGTCTACAACGGCAAGACCACGGTTAAAGTTTCTGGTTTCTCAAATGATATTCCAACCGTTCCAGCAACCACGCCTGTGCCCGTAAAGACGAAGAAAAACAAGACCGAGGGCATGGCCGTACATTTCGCTATGCTTCGTAGTAAAGGAGTCCCCCTTGGTGACGAACAGGCATTTCATGACTGGTACAAGCAGAATCCCAAACAGTCTAAAGGCAAGCCGCTGATTGATGCTATTAAGCTCTGGGGAAATCTGACCGCGGAGGCTGTCGCTCAGCCCGAACCGGAGGTCATGGCCGCAATAGAACCTACCTCCGTGATTAAGTCTGCGAAGGTGAAAAAGCCAATTGCGGAAAACAATATTGCCGTGGGATATCGCAGAAACGGGGTACCAGAGGAACACCTAGAGGCATATCACGACTGGTATTCGAAGCAAGCGGATAAGTATCACGGTATGAAACTCGCTGAGGTAGTTGACATTTGGAAAGCCGAAACTAACTTGGCCAAAGCCCCCCCTGCGCTCGTTATTTTGGATATTCCCGTGCCGCAACTTTGTCTGCCTGCCCCAACGCCAGAATCTCTAGCTGCAGACAAAGTACAAAAAGCGAAGTCGGCCAGAGCTACCCATAAATACCGTGAGCGCAAAAAGCGCAAGCTTGTGGAAGATCGCGATCACGAAGAAGATGTGCCTTTCTATGGGCACCGCCGTCGTAATCAGGCGCAGTTTCGTGCAGATGTAGCCACTAACTGTAACGATCGCTGCGTTGCTACAGGTGCCAGTATAATCCGCTGTGAAGCTGCTCACTTGGTGCAGCATGCTCGTAAAGGTGGGGCCAGCTTTAAAAATGGATTATTACTACGTGCAGACCTACACAGCCTGTTTGATATGGGCGCAATGGCGATTGACCCAGAACAGCTTACTATGCACTTCACCTCAGAAGTTCTAGCCTCTGACCCAGATCTGTGGAAACTTGAAGCGATGAAAATTCGTCCGACCGATAAGCCGATTAAAGTTGAGAATCTTTTGAAACGCTGGGAAGATTTCAATAAATAACTGAGACAGACGCTGATGAATAGAAATGCAGTTATCAAATAATGATGACCTTCTCCTCAGTGATTTTGTCTATTAAAGCTAGACTATTCTCTGTAGGAAATATGTCTGCTCTTCGCTCACAGCGGACCTTCAGCTCAGTTGTCTGGTCCGCTCCGTGCCAAAAGCAGACATTGATAACATTGAAATATGTTAATTGATAGGGAGCAGGTCAATAACGATTTCTGATGACTTATTCCCTTGTGAGCTGGATTCGTGAGCCGTTCTCGCCAGCCTTATTTGCCTGGAGGGAGAAGCTGAAAGGTCAGTCGCGCCGCCCGGGCCCTCACAGGTTTTAACCTGAATGCGCTCCAACGTATAGATTTAACATTGGGCAACTGCGAATCTCGCAAGGATCTGCCAGCCACGCGCCTGAAATTCTTGAAGCTAACGCTTAAGCACATCCCCTTCTGATTCAGCAGGTTGCAGCAAGTGTATTTTTGAATCCGGATCTCATCCATTCGGGATAGCCCTGCCAGGCATTAAAACATGGCGTGCGTTAAATACCTGTTACTGATGGCGATGAAATTTTTAGCATTTCAGGTTTTGTGCCCGACTCAATTGGGAGTAAAGTGCCTTAAAATGATACAAAAAATATTGACTACGTTGTCTAAGGGATGGTGAATGGACGCCTGTATTCATATTTACAGCGATGAAGACGATGTTCGGGAGAGAGCGCGGGCTCACGACAACGCTCGGGATATTTATGCTCATGACTGCGGACAGTTGCCTTTTGGCACGCTTGACCCCAGAGCATTCGAATTAATCGTCCGGGATTTATTTGATGAGAAAAAGGTTGAGGCGACCTGGGACTGGTATGACACTGCCTTTCGGATAAACGATGGTTCCGATAACGGTATAGACGTTCAACTGATGAAAGACCGAGTGATTGCGGGCATCGTACAATGTAAACGGTACAGTTCGAAAGCGTTTACCATGCCAGAAGTTCGCGATGAGTGGATAAAAATCTGCCTGCGCAGTCTGGTGATAAGTGATTTGCTTCCTCCTGACGGTCTCCCATTCCGCTATATTCTCGTAGTTTCTGATAACGTTAACGGCGAAACACATCAGTATTTCCAGCGAAACTCTACTGCGCTGGCCGATCTTATCGGACGAAAAACGGATTACCTCAAAGCACTGGTTGCCGTCCGGGACAAATATGCGTTGCTCAGAAAATCCCCGCTGCTTAAGGAAAAAACCGGACAGGCATTATATGACATGGTGTATCCGCAGTTTGAGCGACTGAATATTGAGCTTTACACCCGTGAATCGCTCTCGCCACTTGTGCGTGCGTCCGACAACCTCATGAGCATCTATTTTCGCCGTGAAGTGTATTTTTCTCAACAGAGCGTTCTGGATTTTTTCCGGGAGGTTTATCCAGAGGGCGCTATTGCGGCGGATGTACGCGCCATGCATGCAGAAAACGTTTATACCCATTACGGAAATGAAAACCTGTTATCCGCAGGCCGGCTGAACGCATTTATTTTTCCTGCGGGTGAAAGACTTTCTGTGCGTATGCTGGGCGAATTCCTAAAAGATAAAATGCCCGAGGTGGCCGGAAACTATCCGGTCATGCTGGTCTGCCCTGCGAATGCTTTTGACCCTGCTGACCAGTGCTCCATTGATGCGCTTATCAGTGAATGTCAGGGCACCGTTATTTTACAGGCAGGCTGCGGCATCGTGCCCGGTACCATGCTAAACACCTGGAAAAACGACGGCTGGCTTTCTGCTGACAGCGAGGGCCTTTACCCGGGAAGGGCTCAGTATCAGGCGGGCTGGTGCTGGGTAAAGTCCGGTGTAGGCGATATTCACCGCTTTATTTTACTGGAAACCTGCGACTGCGATGCCGCGCTGAGTTATGCAGGGCGCGCGCTTCGCCTGGCGTTTAATGATGTGAATCTCTGGCCCGTTCTGAACACCGATTATTACACTCCGGCCGGTTCTTCCGGCACGGTACTGGATGACCGTCTCTCTCTGAGCATTGCTGATGACGGTCACCGGCGACCCAACGTCCTTCTGGTCTCATCATCCTGTGCGCTGACACAGGAGCATTTTAACGCACAAATCCGCCGTTTTGAGAGCCTACGGCAGAAGCGTTTTCTAGGGGTCATTTTCTGCCATCAGTCACAAGTGGAGATTACGGACGGCATACGTTATGCCTCAGGAATTTACCCAGCCAGTGCAGGTGATGATCTTTTGCACGCCGATAACGGGCCGATTCCGGCCCTGTTAATCCGGGATAAGAGCGTGACCTCTGCGATGTTTTGTCTTCGGTTTAATTCGGCGGGTGATGAATTTACCGCGACATCCTCTTACATGTGGCAATGGCACAATGGGTGTTTTTACGAGGTAGCCGATGGTATACAACTTGAGCTTCAGCGGGTGCTGCTGGATCCCTTCACTGATCCCCCGCAATTCCTTGTACAGGAGGGGGTGAATGCATTTCGGCATGCGCTGGTGACATGTGCCCCTCCCTATGCCGGCTATTTTGTTCATTATGCACTGAGCGGGCCCAGGTCCTATGTCTATCCGCAGGTGAACACATTCCTTCAACAGCGCCGGGGCATTCGTAAAGTGATCAGAGCGCTAAGCTACCTTTCAATGCACCCCAGCCTCAGCTGGAACGGTAATCATGCCGTGACGGGGCATCTTTTATGGAACGGTGTGGGGACACCTGAGTCCGTGATGGGATGGTTACCTGATGAAATGAGTGACACGCAGGTTGACGCCATACTGACCCAATGGATACAGGATGGGGGGGAGCATTGCGACCTGAGCGTGTTTGCTGATGTGGAAGAGGACCTACCTTCACACGGTCGTTCAATCCGACAGGATCTAACTCGCGCCAATATTGCTGAACCTGCGGCGGAGGCTGACTCCTTCGCTGCGCCACGTTCAACGCGCAGAGCCTGGCTTTTCCCCCTTAATCCTCTGCTCAGCCGGACGCGAAATGACGATCTGGCTGAGCTTGAGTGCTATCTGAGCAATTTATGGACGGTAAAAAATGGATAGTTTGATTGCTGAATTTGAAACAAAAGCAGCCTTTGCCGGATTCTTCAGGAAAACATTTCCGGCAGAATACCTTGAGGGTTTGTCTGAAGGCAGTCTTTACTGGGAATCCGAATATGCATGCATGCTGCTGTGGCCTTTAAACGCGAAACCTGACCAGATGGAAAGAGAATTGATCGTCAGCGAAAGGATTGCGGACGCTATGGCCCGGACTCGTGAAGGCACGGGTAGGGTCATTGATGCAAGCGTAATATATGCGATGCCGTCAGTTCACTGTGTCCCTGACGGCATGATTACAGATATTGAGCAGAATACCCGTCTGGTCAGAAAGCATTTCGTGTGGATGGAAAATGGGGAGTGGAAACGCATCGGTCGCGTCACAATGCTGGGGCTTGCCCCGCTGGAGCAGCGGGGAATCTCTGCCGTAGACCTTAGGGTCACAGGCAGCACGCAAGCGCTTCTGGCTGAATTTGAGTCGGGAAATTCCCCGCGTGCTATCGCCCTGAACCATGGAAGTAAGTGGGAGAGCAGCGATGTATAATCTTCAGATATTAAACGTGACGATCAGCCGTTTTAGGGGAATACCCGGAAAGGTGACCATTCCGCTTAACTCGGGACTGACCGTTATTTATGCCGCAAATGGTACGGGAAAAAGCACGCTTTGTCAGGCGGTGGAGTGGTTACTGACGGGCATATTACCTGACGTTTCAGAAAGTTCGCTGACCTGTAAGTGGGGGGATGGAGAAACCTTTGTTGCCGCAGACTGCATTATCAACGGTCAGCAGTATCGGCTAACGCGCACGCTGAAGGGACTGGAGAAGTCCGACGGACAGGTCATCACTCAATGCAACACCCTGTCTCTTCTTAGCCTACTCTCTCCGAAGGAAATTGGTGCGGGCAAGAACCGTCCCCAGGCGGTTCTGACAAAGCAGGCCTGGCTTCGCAATAGCCGGTGGCTTTATTCTAATGCCTTATCCCTGCTGGTCGATGAATCGCAAGCCGAACAGCGTTCACAGGTCTTTGCCAACATTCTGGGGTACGGACATCTCATACCTCTACAGCAGTCCATCAACAGTTATCTCCAGTATCTGCCCGGTGTCAGCCAGTTGACACAGCGGCTAGACCGTCTCCGGGAAGAGCTCCGCGCCGTCAATGAGGCTGAAAAAGTAAATGAACCTGCGTCAGATGCGGCTGAGCTGATTTCGCAGCTTGCCGTCAGTCTGAATTCCGGGTTGGACAAGTCAAATCATGAAACCTTCCTTCAACGTGCGCAAACGGATATAGCGGAATACAGACGTGAGACGGAAAATTATGGAGCCATCTGTCTTGATGTTTCAGCCCGGTGGGAAGCCTTTGAGCATGCATCCGGAGAGGAGCAGCAGTTACGCACCCGAATCCTTGTGCATCGCACCGCATGGCAGGATGCCAACCAGAAGCATCAACATGCCGGGGAGCAAAAACTGCGTGACGACGGTCAGGTTCGGGAACTAGACACGCGGCTGAAATGGATGGCTGCGCAAGGATCCCTGGCGCAGGATTATGCTCAGATAATGCAGCAGGCGGGTGTCAGCGCAAATCACCGTTTCACGGATACGCAGCTGCTTGAAAACTACTTTGAAAAGGGTATCCCGTCAGGCGCGTTGCAGGGCTATCACGAAGAACTGAGTCGCTACCTGGATGTGGCACGCAGTGTGTATATTTCAGGACAGGCTCGTGAGGAATGGCAGTCTCGTATCAGGCGCGTGTCGCGGGATGAGGTTGTCGCGTTACGTGTTAAAGAACAACAGGCAGCGGATGAACTTAAGCGGATGACATACTCGGTCAGGGCTCTGGATGATCAGACCGCTGAACTGCACGCACTGGGATTGCAGCTTGTCAGTCAGGTACAGGGGAGCTGTTGTCCGCTCTGCACGCATGACTGGGTTAAAAATGAACGTTTATTAACTGCGTTACGTACGGCCCGCGACAGGCTTTCTCCTGAAGCACAGGCGCTGAATGTGCAGCTTGAGCAAATGCGCAGTGATTATGCGGGCATGGAAGAGAAGCTCAGGGAAAAGGAAGGCTTATTGCGTGATGCAGACGCCTTTTCAGCATCCCTTGCCGCAGCGGAGAGCAAGCTCAGTGAGGCATTTAGGGCGCATTGCAATAGTGTCTTTTTTGAGGAGAGCGGAATAACTTCATCTTCACCCGAACAGTTATCTCAGTTTATCGCTCACTTGGACCTGTCTGCACGTTATGCAGCGTTCAGGGAGAGGCTACTTGCCGCGGAAGCATTTCTAAAGACGGATACAGACGCAGTGGTCGAATTATCTGTCTACGACCGGTGCCAGTCTGTGCAGTCTTCGCTGGCGAAGATGAAGGATGATACTGACATTGCCCTCAAGACGGCGCGGCTGGCGCAGCAGGTATCCGAAATGGGGCTGAAGCAGACCGGGGAAGACGTCTCTAATAGCCTGCAACAAATAACGGCTGCAGAAGCGCAGCTTGTTGCTGTCCTTGCTGACCTTCAGTTCATCCAGACTCAGTGGAGAAAAGTCAGTGCTGCAGACCTGACAAAAGCGAATCTGCTCCAGTGTGAAGAGGCACATGCAAGCATGCAGAACCGCCTGAATCATTTGGAGACGCTATATGCACTGGCTCAGACGGCCGTGGATCTGCACAGGACTATTTCACGCGCGGGAACGCTTCGCACCAGCATTGAGACGCTTGAGCGCAGGATAGATGAACACACACGCAGAAAGCGGGAAGGTGAGCAGGCCCGTGATGAGCTAGCATCCGAAATCGAACGTCTGACCAGCCTCAGTCTTAAGAATCTCATCGAACCTGCTTCGGAGATGTTTTCACGAATGCATGCCAATGAAGTTTACGACGGACTGAAAGTGGCAAAAGACGGCAAGCTGAGATGGAGGGCACTGACAGGTGAAAAAGCGGATGATGAACTTATTACGCAGGATTATTTCAGCCAGGGGCAGCGGCAGGATCTTGCACTGTCCCTATATCTTGCCAGAGCAAGGACCCTGGGCGGCACCTTCTTTCTTGATGAGCCTGTCGCTCACCTGGATGATATGAACCGGGTGGCTATGACGGATATTTTCAGGATGCTGACGATGCAGGAGAAGGGGCTTGGGTTAGTGCTGACGACGGCAAGCGACCCGCTGAGGCGCCACCTGAGACAAAAATTCTCGGCCCTCTCAGGCGATCGTGCATTGCTGAGCATTATCACCATGAACGGTAACCCTCGCCAGGGCGTCTCCTTTGACATTGAGCAGTATTAACACTGAGCGCAAACGTCTGGCCTGTGAGGTGCAGGCCAGGTTTACTCGTACCAAGTCGTAATATCTACGCTAAACTTATTAAGGTTAATGGAACTACCCAATGGTTGTTTAAATAGAACTTCCATTTCACTGTACACGGGAAACGAAGCTGGAATTTCAGCTCCATCACCTTTACGCCGATCGGATGCTGATCCGTACATTGAGCGCTCCAATACTCCCATCGATATGCATTCTCATAGAGCTTACGCCAATTTTAACAACAGAAATTTTTTCTGCTGTTATTTCCTCAATATACTGATGGGTAGATATTTACATTAACTCAACAACCGATTTGCTGTTTATTCTGTCGATCAGAACGCCATTGATATCATTGAAGAGCTTATAGGCAACTTCGGTTCTCAGCTCATCAATCTTATTAATAAAGTCAAGAAGGAGGAGGTTAATGCATAGCAGATACAAAGACCGAACCCTCATTCTAGAAGTTGAAGTTTTATAAAATTCTGTTATCCGTAGAAGTAACTCGATAGCTCGGCTGGGTATTGTTTTCCTAAGGTTATCATTTGGGCCAAATTGGCCTTGGCATTTAACTCTCCTGCAAGCATTCGAAAAACATTGTCAAAGCGATTTATCCTCCCTTCCTTCAAAGAGTACCGCTTTTCGCAGGCGCATACAAAACTCTTTATCTCCTCTAATAACTTATCGCTGACGGGGTTAATTTTAAGATAGTTTCCTGTTGGGCCGCATTTCTCAAACGAAAACTGATGCGCAGCTTGATTTCTCAAATCTTTCAGCAATTTGACAATTGAAAGAAGCTCATTGCTTAGTAGTTTCTCCTTTTCGCAAAAATCTATTTTTCTATTATATGTCATTTTATCAGCAAGATTATATGTGGTTTTTTTGCTGTCAGTTATTATCTTGTAAAGCATACCCTCTATATAAGCTGCATGAGAAATTATATCCGCTCGACACTCGAAATGCCCAATATCAGCATTGTGAGGGGGAATACTTATGCTATCAAATTCCTCGCCGATCGAATGTGCTGAAAGTATAATTCGAATGAAGTGGGGAAAGTTAAGGCTCTCCAGCTTTAGCTTTGATTTTAAATCATGTTGGAACGCAATTCCGTACTCATTAGAGTACTGGGCGATAGCGAATGAGTCAGTGATTATTTCCCAGAATTGCGAAAATGGATATTTTAGTATTACTTTAGATGCACCTTCTTCAAGATGATGAGTTATATTGCCACTAATTGAAGCCCAGTGGAGTCTTTCGACTAAAATGAAAACATCTTCAGGTGAGAGCGTGCTGGATGTAAGTACTTCCTCTTTGCTAGAAAACGTCGCCTTATGTAACGTCTCGATTTGACCTGGTAGTGAGTGGTCTACATAGCCCTTAAGGTGGTAGTTTTCTGGAGTCCCCATATTGCCCTTACTCCTACAAAATTATTTGATTGTCTCAGCCGAGATAAGTTTTTTACCTGCGTTTCTGTGACATATCAACTTTTTCTAATCAAATTCTTAGATTGAAGCTCTGCGATAATTTTCAAAGTCGACGCGGAAGCGTAAACTTCAATCTTTTGGTCGACGTTTTTTCCATATTCTGGGCAGCAGGTGATCCTTCGCACTTCGCTGCTATTGGTCGAAACTGGGCCTCACTGGAGCCGAGGCTGCTTTATTAGAGACGTATCAGGCCTCAGCCTTCTCTACTTAAATTCAGGGAATACCATGAATCGGGGTAAAATCCAGAGAACAGGTAGCATAGCCTTGCAGGTGAACCTAGCGAAGGCAGGACGGTGCTTGTCGCGCTTGGCTTACAGCGAGCTGGAAACATTAGTTTAGGGGCGCTGGAGGTCTAGGCTTGGCGCAGAAGTGCATGGTGACATTCGAACATTTTCTTCGCATGTATACGATGGCGGAACTCGTATTTAAGAGGCAATGAATGGCTGAAAGAGAACAAGTAAAAGGGGTAGCGCCATCAAAATTCATGCGTGAACTGCGTCCTGAATTTTACTCGGATACCAGCGATCGCACAGCATATCAACTCGATGCCTCGGCACTTGAGTACCACCTCGATAGTATTACATCGCGTAACCAGACCCATGATTTCGAGATATTTTGTCGCAAGTTGTGCGAACGCACGATCTGCCCAAACTTGAAGCCTGCTACCGGTCCGGAGGGAGGAGGGGACAGCAAAGCTGATTCAGAAACTATTCCGATTGCCGACGAGATTGCTACTCTCACGTATATGGGGGACGCAAATGCTGCACAGGAGCGTTGGGCATTCGCTTTCAGTGCTAAGAGAAAGTGGGCGGAGAAAGTTCGCAATGACGTTGCAGGCATTGTGGCTACGCAGCGTGGCTATCAGAAAGTTTATTGTGTAACAGCGCAGTTCGCTCGGGCGAAGGATCGCGCCCGCGTCGAGGATGAACTTTCGAAACAGTACGGTGTGACCATCACTATTCTTGACCGGAGTTGGATTGTTGATCAGGTCGTCAGTAATGATCGTAAGGACCTAGCCTTTAATTACCTTGGTGTAGGGCAGGAGGTTGCAGGCTCAAGGCGTATGGGGCCCACAGATTACTCCCGCTCACAGCAACTTGAAGACATCGAGAAAACGCTCGGCAATCCGGAGGCATTTTCTGGGATGAAAATGCAACGAGTTACGGAATCTCTGGTGGCAGCTAAGTTGTCGCGTAATCTAGAGCTCCCACGAATCGAGACAGATGGTCGGTTTGCTCGTGCAATTCGACTCGCTGAACAAGATGGAACTTATCGCCAGAAGTTGGAAGCGCACTACGAGTCCATCTGGACCGCCTTTTGGTGGTTCGATGACATCGCGTATTTGAACGAAAGGTATGACGAGTTTGCGAATCTGGTGTGCGACACGGATCACGCCATAAACCTTGAGTTTCTTTGTAATCTAGTACAATTGCTATTCAACTCGGTCATTCATCAGCATTTGACGGTCGAAGAGGCTAGGCTTGAAGAGCGAGCATCTAGATTGACCGAGAGGTTAAAGGTAATTGCTGAGAATAAAGAACGTCCAAATAATGCCTTGGAGGCCCTGTCGTCGTTACTCGTCATAGAAGTCAATCAGGCGATACTTAAACAAGATACTGAAAAACTGAGTTCGCTATGGCCGCAGTTCTCGGATGTCGTCAAGCGTGCGAGAGGTCTCGGTGAGTTTTCTGCTGAGCGTTTGACTAAAATGATTGAGGTGTTCGGGCTCGTCGCCGGTAAGGACAGTAGTTATGTCCAACTGGTTGACGAGGTAGCAGCGTTTGTTTCTGAGCGTACCGGTGAGGCTCAGGGGGCGTTAGTGCTTCTCAAGCGAGCGCAACAACTCGATTTCGAAGATAACTTCGAAATCATTCGTTTGTTGGGCAAAGCCGCGCGTCAACTCACTAAAAAAGAATATGCCGATTCTCTGATCGAAGCACTGCAACTGCTCACGTTTGCTTATCGTAGTGCCGGATTGCTCTGGGCTGCGCGGGCTACATGCATTTTTGCAATGGCTTCGATGTTCATCGAAGCCGAGGAGGACAGTGACCTTTCGGCTTCGATCGTACCCATGGTTATGGCCCTCGCTTGGATTGCTGTCGAACTTCGGCATCTTCCAGACGCTCTCGAAGCTGTTCGGTTAGTTCGAGGTTGTACGGCGATGCTTCCGCTCGACGACTCATCAAAAGATCGTATCGCGAAGCGACTTACGGAGTTAGATCTTATTCTGGCGAGCCAAATCCTAAATTTCACAGCGGAAGAACTTCAACACGTTGTGCGATTACCTGACGTTCTTGGTGGACTCGGTCTGCAACAGAGTCGAAACTCGCTGATTTACGCGCTCGGCCATGAAGCCGAACTTCGTCGGGAGGGATCAATACCGCAAGAAGAGACGCCAGAGAAGGTGGCCGAGTTATTTACTTTGCTTGCTAGCCAACCGGTATCTAGCAACCAGCATGGTCCTGTCATCTTTAACGAGGCAGACTCGCAGTGCCTTGTCTCAAGAGTTCAGGGCATTCGTGTGGCAGTCTTTCACCCGTGCTCCGATGCCTTAGTTCTTGCCGCAGAAGCAGTAATAGGATCCGTTGAAGCATTTTTTGCAACCGCAATCGAAAGCGGCGCCGTAGCGCATACAGAGAACTTCACTATATCACTTCAAGATAGTTCTGAAGTGCTGGCACCTGACTACACGATCAATACTGATGAAATGACGGCGATAGTTCGCTGGCCGACTGGGTTCAAACCAGCTACATTTGCCCGGCAGGCCGACATCCAGAAAATGCTGATTGGATTGGCTGCTGAGATTTTTGCTGCCACTTGCTACGTGGAGTATATGCGAAAAACGATCGAACATCTCTTCAGCAGTGAGGCGGTGCTTGATCGCATTAGCATGGTCGTAATTGTCGGCAATAGTCGGCAACG
The DNA here is from genome assembly GCF_001750725.1 of Enterobacter ludwigii. NCBI lineage: Bacteria > Pseudomonadati > Pseudomonadota > Gammaproteobacteria > Enterobacterales > Enterobacteriaceae > Enterobacter > Enterobacter ludwigii. The sequence continues at coordinate 1,538,925 of NZ_CP017279.1, read as the reverse complement.
CGTATTCAAAGAAGGGCTATCGAAGCTCAGTGATTGGACGCAGATGGCGATATCGGAGTTCACTCTTGAGTCGTCTCGTCCCGTAATCATCCGCCGCTTATTAAACACGGTTGAGGATCAGGAAAGATGCTCGACGGTAGGAAAACGAGGTTCCCCGCCCCTAACAAGTGATCATCGCGATCTGGGTGTTCGCTCAGTTATAGATGTTCATCTTTGGGATCAAGCTGGTTGGAATGGAACTGCTTTTACTCATTGGGGGCCCTCGTATCCTCCAGCGATTGCGCTCATGTTTAAGCACGAGGATGCCGCGAGGAAGATTTTTTCACGTTGGCGTCAACGTCTAGGAACGGTCGATAAGCAGGACGAAATTTACCTGGCGATTCTGCGTGGAATATCCGTTGACGAACCGGCGCATTACCGTGTTCTTATCACTTCTAGGCTTTCTAATGATGAGGGCGAAACGTCAGGCAAGACCTTCATGATGGCATCACGTATGCAAACCATGCATGCAGAAACCGATGTCAACCTGATCCGCTTTCTTAATATTTACAGGCAGTCACGCGCGTATTTGCTTCTTCCTGCGATATTTAATGGACGGGCTGAGCCGAAGTTTATTCCAGAGCTAGCAATCCTAAAGCGGGAGCTTAGTGTAAAGAACGCTATCGAGGTGAACGAGCATGACGTTGAGGTGATGGCTCTTGGGGCAGAAGAGTATCGCCGTCGGTTCGGAACGTCTGGGCCTGGCAACAGAAGTTAGGTACTGATATCTGGTACTGCAATGAGCCCATTGATGGAATAAGTCCTGCTACGGACTAGGATGTCAACTCAGTGAAGCTCTTCTTCCGCGAAATCGCGTTGCGCGATTTCGCGGAAGGAGATATCGAAGTGCTCTTTCCAAACGAGGTGCCAAGAAACTTCTGGCTAACTCCAGGGATTACAGTCGTCCGCCTTATGCCACCCATGGGGCGCATTCTCGACAAGCATAACGGCGGTTAGCATGTCGCCACAGTCATGGCAGTTGATTCACTCTCCCTTCGCGACAGGTGCGCGCTTCTGTTCGTCGATCCAGGCATACAGCATCTTGACCGTTCCCTTTTAGACGTCGGCAGTCGGCCAACGCAACTTTCCGCGGCCGACGCGTAGAGCATCCACGAGCCGGGTTTTGCCCGGCAACTGTCCCGAGAATAGACTGGGCTTGGGATCAACCGCTGGCTTCTTGAAGACGGCGATCCGCTGGTAGTCGGGGGTTGTCAGCCAAGTCCGCGCGTCGCCTTCGTCGGTGAGGATTCGATAGAGGCCAGCGGGCGGGGAGGACTCGGTATCGAGTAGGCGCTTATAGCGTTCGACGGACCATTTCTGGATGCCTCCGCTGAGAGCTTCGGTTCGGAAGCGGGCCCATAACGCGGAGGTGTCGGGTGTTGGCCAGTCGCCTGCGTCGGTTTTGGCCGTAATCTCGTCGGATTCAAGCCAGGCCCGCATTTCTGCGGGCGTGACGAAGATTGGTTCAGCATCTTCGATGGCCGCCATTGCCGCGCGCCGTGACGGCAGGCCTGCGCGGATCAGCATCGCCATCATGAACTGTGGGACACCGGTTTCGACCACAGCCGCAGCGGCGCCCGCCACCGTATCCGGCGACCAGCCGAAGGACATGCGCCGGGTGCGGACGGCTTCTAGCGCCCAGACTAGCCGATAGGTGAAGGCATCTTCGACCGCCCGCATGTTCTGCGGGCCGATCTTGGAGACTTCTTCCCCGGACACCCAACTACGTAGGATAGCTTTCCAGTTCGGCGGCAGCGCGTTCGCCTTGTCAGGGATGAAAGGCCGCATGAACAGCAGGCGTTCGCCGAGTCCGCCGAGAGCATCGGCGAGTTCGTTGATGTCGCCGCTCAACGCTGCACTGTCTGCCCTGTCGATGAGTTCGGCCAACTCGTCCGCCATAGCGTCAATGAGGAGGCCAGCTTCGAGCCCTACTCCCATCGCGAAATGCCCGCGTCGCGTAGGGGGGGTGGTAGCTTTCCAGATGAGAGCAGCGCGTGCTTCGAATACCTTCCGGTGCAGGGAAGCGACATCCTCGTCCTCCCGAGCAATTTGGCGAGCCCAGAGTGACCCCCTGAGCGCCTCGTCTAGAAGTTTAGGTAGATCGGCGCGATCAGCGTCTAGGGCTTCGATCAGACCGAATACGGTGGCGTCGAGGCGTTCGACGAGCTGAGACAGGGGCTCCTCGTCGATGGTTTCCTCCTCGTCATCCGTCTCGTCTTCATCGTCGGTGGAAGCGTCGTATTCCACTGCGGCTGCCAGTCGTTCTGCTACCACTGCTTCTTCTTCAGGTGACCTCCAAGCCTCGCGGGCGTTGGCGAGATATTCCCAGGCGTCATCTATATCCAAGACGCCCTCGCGTGATAGACGCTCAAGGATTTCGGCAACGATCTGAATAAGGCCGCTTTTAAGCGTCCTGGCCTTGGCAGAGGCGACCAGTTCCCTCCATTCTTTCTTTCGCCATTTGATTTTGTCGAACATGACATGGACGATCAGCCCCTCGACATCGACGAATGCACGTCCGGCGCGGCCGGCCACGTTCGCGAACTCCTCTCCTTTGATCTTCTCTGAGGCGCGATATAGCGCGGGCACAAGCAGCACGGCAGCGTTGAGATTGAGGCCCTGCGAGAGCGTCGGCGAAGCGACAATGACCTTTAGCGCTCCTTCGGATAGAAGCAGTTCCAGTTCGCGTAGGAACGGGCTCGGCAGTCGGCCGTGATGAATGGCAACGCCCACCTTCAGGCTGGCCACGGCTGGGTGATCCTCGCCCAACCATTCCTTGCCGACTTCTAGGGCGCGGGCGATTGGAGCCTCGTCTTCCAGCAACGAGTCCAGATAGCCGCGCTTGCAGAGGTCCACGACTTGTTTGCCGTAGCTCTCGACCCAGTTTGCTTGGGTAGAGAAGATCAAGGTGCGCTTGCCCTGGCTCGCGAACTCCCATGCCGCGAACAGAGCGAGGTGCGAGTTCTTGCGTGGATAGGGCTTCTTCTCCTTCCCGAGCGCTGGTTTTTCCGCGACGAATTTGTCAAGGAAGGGGCCATCGTCGTCTAGATCGAGCCGTAGCAACGCGTCCTTACCTCGCCAGGTAAGCGCGCCGAATCTCTGGCGCGTTGGGCGCCAGTCGGAACGCACAGGCTCCCCGGGTTCGTCGGAACGAATCCATGCGGTAAGGTCGTCGAGTTCGTCGCCGCTTGGCAGGATCGCGGAAAGGCAAACTATTCGGCGCTCTGCCGCATCCGTGCGCCGAAGTAGACGCTGCACGAGCGTCTCATAGCGGATTTCGCGCTCACTAGGACCGATCATGTGGCCTTCGTCGAGGACGATCAGGCCGACATCGTCAATCAACGTCTGGTCGCTTCTCAGCGCGAAGTCGAGTTTTTCGGGCGTCGCAATGATGATCTCCCGTGTGCGGAGGGCGTCTTCATCACCGGGCGAAAGGCCGCTGGCGCCGTAGAGAGAAGAGACACCAAACCCCTAGGGGCGCGAAGGTCTTCCTGAAAGTTCGTTCGGTCTGGGCCGAAAGAGCGCGCAGCGGTGTGACGATTAGCACCCGGCGTGCGGAGGATAGGGTCATTAACGCGGCAATCTCTGCCACCCGTGTTTTGCCCGCGCTGGTCGGCAGGGCGACGACCAGATCGTCCGTGACGTCTGTGGAGCGCTGGGCGGCTTCGCGCTGCGATGGCCATAGCTCCACTTCTGAGGTCTTGCGGGCGTAAAGGGAAGATATAAACAACCGCCGCAGGTCGGGATATCTTTCCTCCGCACCCTCGGGTGGCTCAGTCGGCAAATTCTGGTGTAGTGAGTGTTGCCACAAGTCGTCGATCAGGTGACGGCAGAGGTTCGAGATCCACCACAGCGGGACGTTCTCAGCGTTGTCGGCAAGCCCGACAGCGGTGGTAAGGAGCCCTCGCGCGGCTTCGAACGACTCAACCTCGCCCGTCTCAAGCGCGAAGTCGAAAAATGCCAGGGCACGGCAGATCGTCGTATTGAGAATTGTCGACAGTACTTCGTCGACGTCAGCATCTCCGCCCTGCAGGGCCGCCGCGATCTGCTCATCGCCGTGAGCCCCATAATTCAACCAGTCGCGAACGAAGCCGCGAAGTTGATCGAGATCGCGCAGTATCAGGTGTCGGATCGCTATTTCCCCGGGTGAGACGTTAAGGTCTTCCTCTATCTCGTTGAAGATTGAAAAGGCGACGGCCGAGAAGCCGGCTAGATGGTAGGCTGCAGCAGCAATGGTGCGGCGGAATCCGCGATCAGGCGACTCTGGATCACCATTACGCACGAGGGCTTCGAAGGCGTTGGCTGCGCGCTCAAAGGCCTTGCCAGTGAGTTCCGAAGCACCAGCCTGAGCCCGCAGTGCCATTGCGCCTCGAAGCAGGGCAAAACCGTGCTCGGCAAGATCTGTTTCGATGGTTGCGCCAAGCGGCGGAGCGTTTTGCGGCAATACGCCATTCTTGCGCATCAACGACCAAGCTGCACCGCGATAGAGGAGGCGCCCGAGAATACCGTCAACTGTAGCGGCCGTCAGGAAGGTGCTTAATTCTTCAGTCGTCTCCAAGATCTTCCGCCTCTAGGTACATTGCCGCAATGAAATCCTGATGGTCTTCGACGTGAATGTTCACGACGTAATGGTCCCTGTTGACTCCAGCGGCTTCAAGGTTCTCTTTCAGGGAAGCGTGAGGGCCGTTACCCGACACGGTGAAGAGCATGTGGTCGATGCGATCGGCTGGCATAGACTTAAGACCCACTTCGTCACGAAGGTCGCGACCCAGTGCGTTATCGCCAGCGTCGTTGCTCTCCAGCAGGCGATTGGCGACGAACAGCAGCGAGTCAGGCGTGCAGCGGCCATTGTCGCGGTCGAGGACCTTGCGGGCGGCGGTGACCGTGGTTTTGCCAAGCTTCTGGTTACTTTTAGCTTCACCTTTTAGCAGCCAGAGCTTATTGCCTTGGTAGCCCGCGCCGATGATGTCATCGCCGCGCATGGCCATGTTACGGCCGTCCTTGTAACGGAGCCGGCGCACGGGTACCCGCAGACCGATTTCTTCCTCAACTAGTTCAGTCGCAAGGATTTCGCCGAGGTCGCCAGAGCGGCCCTTCGGGGTATTAGGCATTGCCTCGCGGAGGATCTTGGCAGCAACCTTGTATCCTAGTCGCCCTACGTCATCGGCGATGCGTTCAAGTCGTTCGTAGTGCGAGCGAATGGTCTCAGCAAGGTCCTCGCGGATATCATCGCGGCCGCCGTCCTTCTCGACATACGTCCAGTAATACTTGCGTTCATCATTTTCTTTAATGGATTCACACCACTTCTCATATAGCCCCACGGCGTTTCTCCCTATCAATCAGTTCTGATCACGTCAAGATTTTCCCGATTCGAAATCGGCCTATTGAAAGAATCCATCCTCAGCGCTTTCCCACGTATCTTGCAAAATGGCGTCAATCTCTTCCCGCTCAGTTTCAGTCGCGCCAATCAATGGGAAGCAGCTCATATTTCTTTCAATCACCAACAGGCAAAGATTCCTGATAATGTACCCATAGGAGGGGAGACGCAATGTCAGAGATGAATCCACACGATGCCGCGCAGACTTTGCCCCAGGATCGGGAAACGCTGTACCACTTGGTCTGGTGCGAGCCCGCGGAATGTATAGCTGTGTTGTATGACATCAGTACTGAGTTACTGGCAAAACGATGCAGCGAAATGCGGATACCCAGGCCGCTTGCCGGTTACTGTAAGGCACTTGCGAAAGGTACTGCGCCTGCAATTCCCACTCTGCCCGATCTGAAAAAGGGTAAGACGGTAAAGGTATGTGAGAATGATAATCCATCAATGCACTCTCCTGCCGTTAAGGCATCAAAATCAGCAACTTCATTAGCCCTAAAGCAAGCCCCTGTTACAGGCAGAAACCGCTGTTCAGCAGCGTCTTACTGCCGCCCTGACGCGCGCGGTCACCGCGAACGGGCAGGTACTGGTGATTGGAAACAGCTACGACACCCGCGAGCTTCAGCAGGTGGCCAGCCAGATCCCGGGGGCAACGACCGTCGAAGCCGTCGATTTGGTCGACCTTACCGACTTTGGTGCAGCGTTTAACCTGGAAGCTGCGGATGCGTTGACGCGCCTGGTGCAGTTTGCCGCAGGCGTCATGACCCTAGGTTGGCCCCGCAGCATTGCTGCCCCGCCTAAAAACGCTACGAAGAGGGCGAGCCCGCAACCCGCCGACGGTTGCCGAAGCAGCGTTTGTGGCATTTGCAGAGAGACCAGGTTTTATGCTGGCCGCAGAGGCGTTGCGCCTTCTGACTCGTCAGGACAATGCGCGGGTCTATCGGCCAGAGGTATTGCGCTGTTGTTTGCGCGCCCTGCAGTCGGCTGCAGCCGGAGGCTACACTTTTGCAGACGCCACGGTAAATGAGCGAGAACGCAATCGCCACGAGAGTCGACCGCTGGCCCGGCGTGTAATCGGCAGCTCATTGTTGCTAAGGGGGCTGGAAGGAGAGGTGGCAGTCATCACATCCCCGGAAGAGATGGATGCACGACACCTCTATGTCGCTATGACGCGGGGATCTTCGCGGCTGGTTGTGTGCTCGCTAACTCCCATATTGACGGTCCGCTAACCCCGATGCAAAGCGCCCTTGCTCACAAATCGCACCTTCCTTAGGGGCAGTGCCTGACGTACAGCCCTATCAAATAGCCTGGCTACTATCACCATTCTTCACGCCTTGCCGGTGAATCAAACTCCTTTTCAACCAAATTTGAAGCCTTTGTATAAGTTGAAATAGGTTCAGAACTAAGCGAAATCTCCACTCCCAAAATATTTAACACGTTGTACAGGCGCTGAAAACTTGCTTTTGAAGGGTTTGCCTCAAGGCGAGCATAAGTCTGCTGAGTGACACCCAACCTGGCGGATAATTCTCTTTGAGTTAATCCTTTTGATTTACGAAAACCAATTAAAAGTGGCCGTAACTGGCTAAGAAGTCTGACCGGGAAAACATTATCCATAAGTAGGAGACCATGTCGATTATTTTAAAATAAGTTCACTTTACGTAAAAAACAGCCTACAGGGTGTTTTTTTACTTTACAGCTTTTAAGGTGAAAGGATGACTCGTTGTTTAATTTGTTGCATTTAAGTGTTAAAGGTTGCATCTGGGACTGACTAAGATTATATTTTTCAGGTCTAGCATATAGTGGTACGCGCCGTTAATCTCATATTAGTGAAGTTTATCAGCGCATGAAGGGAGAGGGCGGTCTCGGCTTTGCCCTCTCTTTTTCACGACTCTATTAAACTTTAAATCCTTTCTGGAATTCATTGCCTTATTGAAATGTATGATTAACAATCTCAATCAATGTATTTATTTTTTCATTTATCTTAATGTGTTTTTTGTCTTGCTCTAGAGAAAGTTTCCGGAATTCATTTTCCCTGCTCGGTACGGCAATTATCAATTCTTCATAAATTTCTTTTGCTCCTGATATTTTTTCCAATTCACTGCTGTATTTTTCAATAAGAGTTCTTATTTGAATATTTACATTATTATGTTCATAGCTATTAGCGCTTGAAAACTGGCGAGAACTTTTTTGGGTTGCCTCAATTAATTGCACATTTTCCATTGCGATATTGAATTCTGATGTGGGTGAGTATAAATATTGATACACTCCTGATTTTCTTACTTTATTTAATAATCCTTTTTTAACTAGGCATTGAATTTGGTTATAAGCAAAAGCTTTTGCCTTTAGGTAGGTTTTCGGGAGTGAGAATCGCTCGACAAGAATTATTGCTACATCGTTACTGGTGAAGTTATCTTTGCCAATGTGGATTATTGCAGAAAATATGTACGACTCAGGGTTGGATACTCGACTATTCATATGACTAAAACAATGCAGTTAACTTAGGATTGCTAAGTATACAACAATGGCAGATACTTAGACAATCTAAGCATTCGAGGCTAATGAAGATGAATCAGTGTCTGAAAAAAATCCGATACCAGAACGACTTAAGGAAGCGAGATGCAGGGCGGGTTTATCACAGCGCTCGCTGGGCCTCCTTGTTGGGTTTGATCCCGCTTCGGCTAGCAGTCGTATGAATCATTATGAGAAAGGGCGGCATGTCCCCGATATTGATACGCTTCGACGGATGGCGTCAGAGTTAAACGTGCCGTTAAACTACTTTTTTTGTGATGATCAGACCACAGCAGAACTTGCATTACTCATATCCCGGATGACAGAGGAAGAGCGAAGTAATCTCATCGAAGCACTCAAAACGTCTTCAGGTGTAAAACATGGTGGTAACACATGATGTTCTACAAAAGGCTATTGATCTTTTAGAAGGTAACGAAAGTGCAGCATTAAATTGGTGTAATGAACCAAATCGGCATTAGAATGGAAGACTCCCTTCGACATAAAGGACATAGAAGAGAGAGTATTGATAATTAGTGCGCTAATTTTACGAATAGAGTAGGGCGTTTACTCATTAGCTCATTCTTGAATTTCTTTTGCGCTCAGCAAGTTCTCGAATGAGGTCGTCTGCAAGCATGTCCTCTACTTTGATAGGAGTTGCGTTGTCGATATACTCAATGATGTCGGCGAGCGCCAGTACATTTCTTTCATATTTAGCTTTCAATGCTATAATTTCAGCATCAAGACGATTTGCCTTACTTATATAAGCAGCGCCGGTTCGGCCCATGGCCAATTTAGCCTTTTCATCTGTAGTCAACTCTCGTTTGCCATCTTCGTAGTTGTTATGCTGGCGAAGCCTGTAATTATTGATGATAATTTTTCGAGAGGTGAGGGTACTAATGCCACCTTTAACTATTCCTTTGGCTTTAAGACGTGCATGTAACGTAGATGGTTGAATGGGGGATTTTTCCAGTCCCTCTTGCACCATAGCTTGTAGCTCGGCTTTGATGTAAGCATCAAGTTCCTTACCCTGAATGACTTTATCGTCTGCATTGCGACTGCGCGGGGTCTTAGCCATTATTATTTCTCTCTATACGTTTCTGTTCAATAAAGAAAAGATCAGCTAGGGTTTTTGGAGTTTTGCCAATTAGCATTTGTTTATTAATTCGCTCAATAACTTTATATAATGGGTTGTTCAGATCATCAGAAAACAGGGAAACCAGTTTTTTCTCGCCTTTAACCTTTATAGTATCAGCTTCAAGAGCCTCGAGCACGATGAGAGCTTCTTCCTGTTCTTTTAATGCCAGCATGAAGCCTGGATTCACTATAGTCAACTTACGGAGTTGAATGATTTCTTTTCGCTTGTTTGATAAACGTCGTGATGCTTCTTCCGCTTCGCCAAGACGACCTGTAAGAGTGAAGTAGCCACAAGGTAGACCAGACTGACACTTAAGCGCATGAGGACAACCCCAGCGAGCTACATCTCTCGTACAGGCTCCAAATCCAAGAGGATGCAGTTTTGCATGGCGGTGAAGCAGTGATTTCGCCTTATCAGCCAAATTTTGTTGTACTAACTTGTCATGTGCACGTTTTAGTTCAGGCAGAAACTTATCGGACATTGTGCCAGTTATATAGTCAACAACCTCAGCAGTTGTTTCACCAAAAGTCTGCATGTTCTGCTTCAGATTATGCTCGGTATTGAGCTCAGGATTTATCATTAGTGAGATTGTTAATTTAACGTTTGCAACACCTGTATTTTTTACCGTGTTAGAGGACTGTGATAGAGCTGCCATTCTGCGGCTAAGCTCAGTTCTGGGGGAGGGTGGGTTGAGCGGAATGCGGGGCTTCTGCTGCGTAGTAAAGAGTGATAGCTGGAAACTCTTCGTGAGAGCTTGATTGTTCTCATCATAAGCCTTTTCGAGCATATTGATTGCTAGAGAAGCGGTCTGATAGGACTGTGATTCGGCCTGATGCTAATAGTGTTTATTCTGGGTAATATCAACACGCCCCATTAGGATGGCCTGAATATGATCCGTCACTCCAGCGATTGCCAAGAATGTATTTATGTTATGTCGCGGTACATGCTTTTTGATAATGACACGGGACCCATCATCTTCAAAAAGATTAAAGTGATCAAAGATTGATTTTCGGTTTTGTGTTCCGCCTAACCACGCTTCTATTGAGTTTTCATCAAGTGGAAAAATATGTTGCAATGAAACAAAATCTTTACCAAGTCCAAATGCACCTTCCGGCATGATGAACATCAGGTCTTCATAATTGAAGTGTTCCCAGTCACCATTGTTTTTGGCTGAAATTATGCACTGGTGCCCAGGCTCGAAGTTTTTTGCTTGAGCGTAACGCTGATAGACATAATCATTCAACTGTTCTTTAGTGAAGTACCAGCTGTTCTTCTGTTTATGAACGGGTATTACCTTAGGTTTATGTCCACTAAAGTTCGCAATGGAATTCCGAATACTCTTTCCAAGATCATTCCTAGAGCCACCAGAACCACTAAACATGATGTCTTCAAGATAATTTTGCTCAATCCATTCATCAGGATAATCAGCGATCTTATCTGGGAGCAGGTTAGTGAAATTAGAATCTCTGAAGCCCTGAATCGTTTTACGAAACCCCAAGGTCAATTCTTGAACAGATTTATAAATCATCTCAACGACAGAATAAGTGCTTGGCGCCAGCCAATGGATCCGCCATCCAGCCTTTTTCGCACCAAGATACTCAATACCCAACCTGTAAGTAGGCCAGTCTTGATCTATTGCGTGCCATCAAGCTCCCTGATAAAACAGGAGATATTGTAGCCAGACCGATAGAAATCGTAGTCAAATGTTCGTTTGTGCTTCTTAAAGTAATAGACGTAAAAAAAACGCAGCGAACACAGAATGTTTTCTTGAGTCCCCAGATGTTTCTTGCTCAGTTCATTCATTCCATAAATTGTGGCGAACATGACCGGTAGGGTAGTCACATCATCAACTATGAGATGAGTTCTCTGGTTGTTCCTCGATAAATGTAAGATGGAATATGCCATGAACTTAGCGGATGCCCCGTAATTTTTGCGTTATGAAGCCATCGTAAGTCCACAACTAAACTTTGGCAACTGACTGATTCATCTGTAAGTTCCTGAAAGAGAGGAACTCATGAACTTAAGAACAAACCCACCATATTTAACATAATATACATTATGCGCACTTACATAGATTAAGGCAGAATCTGGCTTTTTATGGTCATCCTTGTTCTGGTGTTTGACAGCCTCTAATGCACATTATCTGCTCCGAATCCTCTAAACCTGCATAGCCATCTTCACTCACGCTGTTTATTCTCTGGCTTCTCTGCCGGCGCTGCATACCAGTTATCTTCCGTCACGACGACCGCGCCTTCTGGTTGCATCACAAAGTTTGGCGACATGATTTGTACATTAAACTCGTTAAAGACATCCTGAATATTGCTGTGCAGTTCATTGCGGGCCTCCGCCAGTGATTGCCCGGCACGCAGCTTCACCTGAAGTTCATAAGCAATATACCAGTCCATCAAACTCAATTGTCTTACCAGCGGCTGTTGTGACTGATCGATACATTTCGCCCGTCTGGCGGCAATCTCCAGCATGGCATGAACTTGCCGCCATGGCGTGTCGTATCCGATAGTGACACCTGTCGTCAGGTTCACGCCACCATCTGGATTTTGCGCGCTGAGATTAGTGATTTTGCCGCTAACTACGACAGCATTCGGTACGGTTACAACGTAATTCTCCCGCGTAATGATTTTCGTCGCGAGCATACCTATCTCGGTAACCAACCCTTCGTTATCCGCGACCCGAATGATGTCGCCTTTTCTCAAGGCTCGCGAGTAAATCAGTACCAGGCCACTCATGGCATGATTCATCACCCCGGCAGATCCCAGAGTCAACATCAGCCCAAAGAATACACTGATACCTTTAAAGGCCAGTGAATTGGCCCCCGGTAAAAACGGGTATGCTGCAGACAGAGCAAATAACCATACCACCACAGAAATTAACTTCCTCGTCGCGCCGACGGTTTCAGGATGGATCCCGGGAAGGTGTAAACGCCCTGCTTCTACCTGATTTAACAAGACTTTAAGGAGTTTTAGAATGAAGGCTGTGATAAGAAAAATAATCAGGACGATTAAAATGCCCGGCATAGCCGAGACAATCGACAGTGCAATATCCCGCAGAACACGCATGGTCCAGTCACCCAGCGATGCCCCCCAAACGCGCGTCCAGGGAAACAGACTGAATGCCCAACTTAGCCAGATATAAAGCCCGAGAATACCCAAAATAATCATCAGCAAAGCATACAAACGAGTCTCAATCGCGCCGACAAACCTGCGCCAGCGTTGTGGAATGATACTGCGGTTCTCAAGAATGCGGCCTCGGTAAAAACGCCTTACTCCACGCCATGACCGCCAGGCACCGTACCAGAAAACAAACAGTGCCAGCAGCCCTGCGGCCGTTTTGCCTGCCGATAATGCCAGCCACCCGGCGTCATATTGATCGCGAAGTGCCGTACGTTGTGCCTCCATTCGGGTCAGCACACGTTGAGCAGCTTCATCAAGCGTCAGGTCGTCACCCTCATCGAGATCGGCTTGTGCCAGTAACATCACCGGCTTGCCGTTCATCACAATCAGTCTTCCCGGTTGGTTGTAACGGGTAACCGGAATAATTTTCAGGGGCTCCCGAACATCCTGTTGAGAGAAATTGCGCAGCGTATTTCGAATGCGCAAAACTCGCTCTTCAGGCGTGGTCAGACCGAATTTTGCCTGCAGCATAACAATCGGCTGATGGAAAATATAAACCGTTCTGGCGCGCTCCCGATCTGTCGGCTCCTGGCGCGGCTCTGCGGCTACGCTGAGAAAAGAGATTACTGAGAGCAAGCATGACACTGTAACGAGCAGGATCCTCTTCATTTCCACCCCCTGAAACGCAAGATTATTGTTATTTTTCAATACGCCCAGAGAATGGCTGATCTCTGCTTTTTGAGCATAGACCAGCTCTACTCTTCTGCAACTGTCTTAAAAAAACCATAATGCACAATATTGCTTGAAATTGCACGAAACTGGCGATTAATATGAAGCCAGAAACAAAAGGCGCACAAACGTGCAAACTCATGCATTTTTACTTACTGAGGTTGATATGACACAACAGTTGATTTTAATCGCCGGCCCCTATCGTAGCGGCACCGATGGCGTGCAGGCGCGCATTGATGAAAACCTTGCTCGTCTTGAAAATGCGGCGTTAGCCGTCTATCAACGTGGCCACGTTCCGGTTATTGGCGAATGGCTGGCCTTACCGTTGGCAAAAGCGGCTGGCTCGAAATCGATGGGTGATGAAATCAGTGAAGCAATGCTGTATCCCGTCGCGCACCGGCTCATAGCGAAATGTGATGCTATCTACCGGATTGCCGGCGCGTCCAAAGGGGCCGATATGGACATTGAGGTGGCGCAAACGCTGGGGCTTAAGATTTACACTGCGCTTGAGGATATCCCTCAGGTTTGATGTTGCCTGCCAGCCTGTCGGCTTACCGACAGGCCGGATCATAAAGGCTTTTCGCGTGGGTTATGCCTTTTCCGGTTCAGAGGTCATCACCACGGAAACGCCCTTTTCTTTTACCGCGTTAATCCAGTCTCTATCGGTATCGTCTTCAACGACAATCGTGTTCACCAGCGACAGATCGCCAATCACAAAAGATGACGCGGTATTGATTTTTTCGGGGGAAGCCAGCACAACCGTTTCGGCGGCTCTGCCGGAAAATGCACGTTTGATACTCGCCTCTTCAAAATCACCGGTCGTCAGGCCCGCATCAGGATGGATGCCAGTTACTCCCATAAAGAACAGGTCCGCATGGATTTTTTCGATGCCTTCGATAGCAGCCGCGCCGACCGCAACAATAGAGTGTTTATACAGACGGCCACCGATCAGGATAACCTCAATGGAGGGATGTTCGACAAGTCCCAGCGCAATGCCTGGGCTGTGCGTGACCACGGTTATCTTCAAATCAGGAGGCAGAAACGTAATCAGCTCTGACGTAGTCGTGCCGCCGTCAATGATCACCACCTGGCCGTCAGAAATCAGCTGCGCACCTTTACGGGCGACATTTTTCTTGGCATTCATCTTTACCGATTTACGCTCAGCAAACGGGGCAATGGCCGAGGATGACGGCAGCGCCCCGCCGTGAACACGCTGTAAACGCCCTTCTGCCGCCAGCTCGCGTAAATCACGCCGAATGGTATCTTCAGACACCGCGAAAAGCGTGCTGAGCGCTTTAGACTGGACCTGACCTTCAGCCTCGAGCTTTTCAAGGATCAATTGTTTTCGCTGCGTTGTGAGCATAAGGAATTCCTGATATTGCACGTTTAATCTTGAAACTGCACGACAATGCTGTTTATGATAATTACTCTACGTAAGGAGGAACAAACGTGCAATCAAAACGTGCAGATGTACGCATCATAGAAAGTGAAACACTGTCTGATAACTGGTACATCCTGAAAAAATTTACCTTTGATCTGCAGCGACGCGATGGCGAATGGCAGCGGCAAAATCGCGAAGTTTACGACCGGGGAAACGGAGCCACCATCCTGCTTTATAACCGGGATAAAAAGACGGTGATCCTGACCCGCCAGTTCCGCTTCCCTGTCTTTATTAACGGGCACGAAGATGACCTTATTGAAGCTGCTGCGGGCTTGCTCGATAACATGGATCCGGAAAGCCGGATTAAAGCAGAAGCGGAAGAAGAGACCGGCTATAGCGTTTCCCGCGTTGAGAAAATTTTTGAAGCTTACATGAGCCCGGGCTCCGTCACTGAAAAACTCTATTTTTATCTCGCCGAATACCAGCCGAAAGACAGAACCAGTGAAGGCGGTGGACTCAAAGCGGAGGGTGAGGATATCGACGTACTGGAAATGACGCTGGAAGAGGCACTGCGCGGCATTGAAACGGGCAGGATTGTCGACGGGAAAACCATCATGCTGCTTTATCATGTTGCCCTGAAAGGCATTCTGTAATTGCTGCAGGACAGACACCTGCCGCAGTGCAGGTGTCTGTGTGTGCTATTCTTGCTGAAGCATGCACAACGGAGATGCAAAGATGGCTGACTGGAACCCTTCCCTGTACCTGCGATACGGAGCCGAACGTACGCGCCCCGCCGCTGAATTGCTCGCCAGAATTCCCCTGGATGACGTGTCATCCATCGTCGATCTGGGCTGCGGCCCTGGAAACAGTACGGCGCTGTTAAAACATCGCTGGCCTTCAGCGCACGTCACAGGGGTCGATAACTCACCTGCGATGCTCGACGAAGCCCGCAGCGCCTTACCGGATTGCCACTTTGTTGAGGCCGATATCCGCCAGTTTAATCCCGGCCAGCCGCTGAGCCTGATTTACGCCAATGCCTCGTTGCAGTGGGTGCCCGACCACTACGATCTCCTGCCGCACCTGGTCTCTCTGCTCACGTTAAATGGCGTATTGGCCATTCAGATGCCTGACAACTGGCTTGAGCCCACTCATGTGGCGATGCGTGAAGTTGCCTGGGAACAAGGCTATCCCGACCGGGGGCGTGAAGCCTTACCCGGCGTGCATGCCTATTACGACATTCTGACAGACGCCGGTTGTGATGTGGATATCTGGCGGACAACCTATTTCCATAAAATGAGCTCACACCAGGCCATCATTGACTGGGTAAGCGCGACCGGTTTACGTCCGTGGCTGCAGGAGCTTAATGAGAGCGAGCAGAAACGTTTTCTCAAGCGCTACCATGAAATGCTGGAAGAGCAGTATCCGCTCCAGGAAAACGGGCAGATACTGCTGGCTTTTCCACGGTTGTTTATCATTGCTCAACGTCAGCCCTGAGCAACGTTATGAGCGGGCCTCTTTAAGCAGCTGCTGGATAACTTTTTCCTGTTCTTCATAGTTACCTTCACCAAAAGAGGTATAACGTAACTGCCCTTTGGCATCGAAATAGTAATGTGCCGGCCAGTACTGGTTTCCGAAGGCGTTCCAGATCTGGTAGTTATTATCCGTCACGACCCGATAAGGTAGTTGCCATTTGTTCACCGCGTTTTTCACCGACGAGAGCGGTTTTTCCCACGGATATTCAGGCGTATGCACGCCGATGACCACCAGACCCTGGGACTGATATCGCGTGGCCCAGTCGCGGACATGCGGGAGCGTATGCTGGCAGTTGATGCAGTCCCAGGTCCAGAAATCAATCAGGACGACTTTACCCCGCAAAGATTCAGACGTGACAGGGTCACCATTAACCCATCCGGTTCCGCCACTTAACGAAGGCAACTGACTGCTGGGTTCGGTCATGACGACCGGCTGCAGTTTTACTGGCGCAGTGGCGGGCTTCGCCAGGGTCAACAGCGTCGTTTCAAGACGGTCTGCCACGCCATTTGCACCTTTCAGCACCGAGTTCATCCCCGTGGCGTTGAACGCCACAGCCGCTAACATCACCACGCCCGCCCCCTTGCGCAACCTTTCCATCAGCGCTGATTTGGCCCGCAGCGGTGCCATCAGTTTCCGACCGCCGGCCATAAGCAGGCCCAGCATAAGCGCACATCCGCTGCCATACGCCGCCAGCAGCGCGCCGGTGGTGATGGCCGAATGACCCGCAATATTGATACTGAAAATAGCCCCAAGAATCGGTCCGGCACAGGGAGACCAGAGCAGACCGACGGCAAATCCGGCCAGGAAAGCGGAAAACATTCCGCGCGTTTGTCCGCTGCGGGTATTGAGGATATTGCCCGCGCTGACCGTAGGCCCGGCTATGCGCTGGGCGAAGGACGGGAAAATTAAGGCCAGCGCGGCTGTAGCCAGAATAATGAGTGCCAGCCAGCGCCCTATTATCGTGGCATCCGTGATCCATTCGCTGGCAACCGTGACAACCATCGCCACCACGGTAAACATCACGATCATCCCTGCCAGCAGAGCCAGGATATGTCTTCGCTGCCCCTGAAAACCGGCAAACAGAAGAGGTATCACCGGGAGCGTACATGGACTGAGCAGGCTTATCATCCCGCCCAGAAACGCGATTATCAAAAACATAAAAACCTCACATTACAGATGGCCTGCGACGCTGCAGTGAGGGTATTTCATCGTACGGATGTGTTTGGGATGTGTGCAAAACGGGACGATTTGTCTGCTCTCGTATCGGTCATGCAACCGGATACAAAACCGTACAATTAGCGACGCGGCAGCGTTACCGTGACCTTCAGCCCGCCTTCAGGAAGGTTTGCCAGCCGCAGTTTCCCGTCAAGCTGCGCGGTCAGCTGCGCGGCAATCGCCAGCCCCAGGCCGGTTCCGCCGGTATCACGGTTACGCGATGTTTCTACCCGATAAAAAGGCTGCAATACCGCGTCGAGTTCAGCCTCAGGTATCCCCGGCCCGCCGTCCAGAATATGGATAGCAATGTGTCCGGCTGAAGAATCATCAATCTCAATAACGGCATAGCCACCAAACTTAAGCGCGTTATCCAGGAGGTTGGTCATCACCCGGCGAAGTGCCTGCGGCCGAGTCACTATCGGCAGGCGGGCGTCGTTTGCCTGAAACTGCACGTTTTTACCAATGTCCTGATAATCACAGGCAATGCTGTTTACCCAGGCATTGAGCTCCAGCTTTAGCGAGGTCTCTTCCAGAGATTCTGATGACCGGGCATAGGCAATCCCCTCCCGCACCAGGCGGGTCATGTTATCGAGGTCGTTCAATAACTTGTCGCGTAACTCGGGTTGATCGGCCATCTCGACGCGCAACTTCATGCGCGTGATGGGCGTCTGCAGGTCGTGAGAAATGGATGCCAGGATCTGCGCGCGTTCGCGGAGATAGGATTGAATGCGCGCCTGCATCGCGTTAAAGGCATGCGCGGCTCTTTGCACTTCTACCGGCCCCTTCTCCGTCATTGGTGTGTTTGCCGCCGGGTCCAGCGCGTCAACCGCACGGGTAAACTGAGAAAAAGGCCGAATCACCTGACGCACGGCGATCCAGGCACAGGCCGCAAGCAGCAGCAGCTGCAATACCAGCACGACAGGTAACCAGCTGGCGACCGGTGGCATGCGTGGTGTCAGATCGATGGTCAACGGTGCCCCATCACGTAAGGTGAGATGCGCCTGAATATGGGAAATGGGACCGGGAACGGCGGTAAACGTGAGCGGGTAGTCAGCCGTAAGGGTCTCTTTTAACGTTCGAATGGCATCGCGTGAACGCTTATCCTCAGGCGGTGCGCCCGGTTCTCCAGGCCCGAGAATATAGCGATAGTTACCGCGCTCCAGCCGCGGTAGCCAGGCCGCCCGCTCCTGAGCGGGAAGCCGGTCAAGAATGGCCACGCTAGTGGCTACATCGTTTTCCAGATTACCCAGCATTACGCTGCGGGCGCTGTGCATGCGTTCAACCATCACCAGCGTCAGGCTGAGGGTATTGGCCAGTAAGAGTCCAGCCAGCACGATGACCAACAGCCGGGACAGCAACGAGCGTGGCCAAAGCGTCATTCATTGGCCTCTTTTATGGTCACCGGCATTGTAAAGACATAACCTTCACTGCGCACGGTCTTGATATAGGCCGGCGTGCGGGCGTCTTCATTCAGACGCTGACGCACCCGGCTCACCAGCAGATCAATCGATCGTTCAAAAAGCTCGGCATCGCGCCCCTGGGTCAGATTTAGCAGTTGATCCCGGGTCAGGACACGCTGAGGGTGATCGAGGAACACGCGCAGCAGACGATATTCCGCCCCGCTGAGCGCCACCACCATCCCTTCACTGTCGATTAAATGACGGGCCACGGTGTCCAGTTGCCATTCTCCGAACGTGACCAGTCGTCCGGCTTCCGTCACCTGTAAATTGGGGGGCATTGTGCGGAAACGACGTAAAATGGCTTTGATCCGCGCGAGTAACTCGCGTGCAACAAAAGGCTTCACGACATAATCGTCTGCCCCCATCTCCAGCCCGAGGATCCGGTCTGTTTCCTCGTTACGCGCCGTGAGCATCAGAATGGGCAAGTCTTTATGTTTACCGCTTCGGAGCTGACGACACAGCGTTAATCCGTCATCGCCGGGCATCATGACATCCAGCACCACAAGATCGATATGCTGTTTATCAAGCACAACTCGCATCTCTTTGCCATTTGCCGCGCCAGAGGCGCGATATCCGGACTTAACGAGGTAATCGACAATCAGCTCACGAATATCCCTGTCGTCATCGACGACAAGGATATGATCAATATGCTCCACAGAAATCTCCAGACTGAAGGGTAACGTATTGAAAATAGCACATTTCAGAGTTTATCTGCGTCCACAACTGCGTTGACGAAATCCTGCGGATCTTCCTGCGGTGGGTTGTGACCTACGGTTTTGCCAAAGGTACGGTGTTCATACTTGCCGGTGAATTTCCCGGCGTAGGCCTGTGGTGCAGGATGCGGCGCCCCGTTGTTTCCGCCTTCAATGGTGATCGTCGGGACAGTAATATTCGGAAGCGTTGCCAGTTTTTGCTCATAACTGTCGTATTTGCGCTCCCCTTTTTCCAGCCCTAAACGCCAGCGATAGTTACTGAGTGTCACCGCGACATGGTCCGGGTTATCAAGGGATTTGGCACTGGCGTTAAACGTTGCATCGCTAAATTTCCAGTCAGGTGATGCCTGTGACCAGATCAAACGGGCGAAGTCATGGGTGTTTTTGGCGTAGCCTTCAGCGCCACGTTCGGTGGCGAAATAGAACTGATACCACCACTGAACTTCTGCTTTCGGCGGTAAGGGTTGTTTGCCAATCTGCTGGCTGCTGATCAGGTATCCACTGACGGAGACCAGCGATTTAACGCGTTCTGGCCACAGCGCCGCGACGATGTCCGCCGTACGGGCCCCCCAGTCGTATCCTGCAAAAACGGCCTGCTTGATGTTCAGGGCATCCATCAGGTTCACAACGTCTTTCGCCATGGCCGAAGGCTGGCCGTTACGCGGCGTTTTATCTGAGAGGAAACGGGTAGTTCCATAGCCACGCAGAGAAGGCACAATCACCCGATATCCTTTGGCAGCCAGCGCGGGAGCAACTTGCGCATAACTATGAATATCGTAGGGCCAGCCGTGTAATAAAATGATCGGTTGACCATTTTTCGGGCCAATGTCGACATAACCGACGTTAAGGTCGCCGGCGTTAATCTGCTGAGGATGATCAAACGCCGTCGTGAAATCAGTACCGGTTGCTTCGGCCTGACAGGACATGACGGTACCAAGAGAAACGGTTAATGCGAGAGTTGAGTATGCGAGTTTGCTGAACATGTTGTTATCTCCGATTGAGTACGATTCACGGGGATATAACAACATCGGTTTGTATAGCGGATATGTGCGAATGGGCCTTTATTGCAAGCCTGTGTATGTATCAGAGGCGTTGATACAATGTGATACAAACACAGGTCATTGCGTCTTAAAGCGAGACGCGATAACGAACGTAATCGTCGGCTTCGCCATATTGGTCGTAGAGTTTACGTGCCGGGTTGTTCTGCCGCGTGACCCAGTAAAGTTTCGACCACCCTTCGCGCTTGCCTTCGTCCATCAGGGCGTCAATGAGCGCTTTTCCGGTCCCTGCTCCCCGTTGGCTGGCAGCAACAAACAGGTCTTCCAGATAACAAACGGGCGCTGTCGACCAGGTTCCTTCGTGCAAAATACACATGGCGAAGCCGATGACGTTGCCGTCGCTTTCCGCAACCCGGCAAAACATCGATGATCGCTCGTCGAGCGCCCTTTGCCATGTCGCGGCTGTCACGGACTCATCGAGGACACAGTCATAAAAATGAGTGTAGCCGTCCCACAGCGGACGCCACTGGGAATAATCTTCTGCGCGTAAAGCTCTTACCGTAACAGCCATATATTCCTCATATTACAAATCGAAAGCCTTTTAAAAGCAGTTATTGGTAGTAAAGAAGTCCAGCACACCGAAAAAGAATGTGATAGAGATGAAAATACCAGAAGGTGAACAAAAACATAACGCTTAAACAGGGAGAACCACGGATGACAATACCGACGCTAACGACAGACCGCCTGTTACTCATTCCCCTGGTCGCGGAAGATGCCGTCCAGATACAGCGGCTTTATCCACGCTGGGAAATCGTTCGCTATATGGTCTCCTCAGTGCCCTGGCCCTACCCGGATAACGGCGCGGAGTATTATGTTAATAACGTTGCGCTGCCGGATATGGAAAAAGGCATTGCCTGGTTCTGGAGTATTCGACGTCGCGAGGCGCCGGATGAGCTGATGGGGATTATCTGCCTGTACGATGTTGAAGATAATAACCGTGGGTTCTGGCTGGCGCCGGAGTTTCAGGGTAAGGGATACATGCGTGAGGCCAGTATTGCGGCGACGGATTATTGGTTTAACACCCTGAACAAGCCGGTGTTGCGTGCGCCAAAAGCGGCTGCTAACAGCCGCTCCCGCCGTATTTCAGACAGTAGCGGCATGCGGCTTATCAGGACAGAAAAGAAAGCGTACGTCAGCGGCATGCTGGATTCCGAACTGTGGGAAATCACCCGTGACGAATGGAATGCCCGTCAGGTCAGTTGATAATACTTATCCGGTAACAGTCTTTCGGGGATCTCTTCTTCATCGTTCATCTGCAACAGGTCACGTTCCATCATGTTGCAGATGGCGTCCAGCGGCAGGTCGTTATCTTCGGTACCAAACGGGTCTTCCAGCTCTTCCGCCAGCGTATCCAGCGAGATAAAGGTGTAAGAAATCAGCGCCGACACAAAAGGTGTCATGTAGTGCAGATCGACGACCAGCGCGAACGGCAGCATGATGCAGAACAGATACACCGTACGATGAAGGATCAGCGTGTAAGCAAACGGTACGGGTGTCGTCAAAATACGCTCGCAACCCGACAGGACGATAGACATGTCGTTCAGCCGGTTGTTGAGACTATGGAACAGGATATCTGAGAGCTCGCCATTGCGACGCCTGACGGCAAGCCACTCCCCTATGATCAGTAAAATACGGTTCGCCGGCGAGTTGGCGTTCATCACCTTGCGTAAATCATCTTCCGTAAGATAACGGGAAAGTTGTTCGGCGTTCGTTTCCCGGCGCAGGGTCATGCGCAAACAGTTGGCAAAGGCAATCTGCAGGCGAACAAACTCGCCGAGATGTTTATCGTCCGGCAGGGTGTTTTTTACCTCGCGAAACAGAGAGCGTGCCGCTATCATCAGTTGCCCCCAAAGCTGGCGCGCCTCAACGTAGCGTGAATAACAGGCGTTGTTTCGGAAACCGAGAAAGATAGCGATCGCCACACCGAGAATGCTAAAGGGCGCAACGGTAAATTTGATGCCAAGGGACGTGTACCACGGCAGCATCAGGATCACGGCGATAGAAAGCAGAAAGTTGAGTAGCAAGCGGGTATAGATTTTTGGCAGTACCGAGCCATGCCAGACAAAGATGAGTTGTAACCAGTGCTGTTTAGGACGAACAATCATAGTGAGTTTCAGGAAAGAAAAAGAGCGTGGCTATTAAACGTGATCCCCCTCACGGTTGCAAGCATGTTAATAAAACATTGAATTTTCTGACCTGGCTAGCCTAAACCGCACGGTGTCAGAGGTGTTTTTTAAAAACAGAGCAAATAGTATGTTGTAACTAATAAGGTCCCCATTAAAACCCGGCCGAAGCCGGGCAACGGTGTTAGCAGAGCGGTTTAACCGCCGCACGCATTCCTTGAAGCAGAATAGCATCCAGATCCCGCGTAACCTGCTCGACCAGGCCGTTAACCTGCGTAAGATCTTGCTCCCAGTGTTCACTCACGCTCAGTACCGATTTTACCAGTTGGCGGGTAGTGATCTGGCGATCGTGATGCTGTGTCCACAGCTGCTGGAAACGCGCCAGCCAGTGCGCGTCGTCCTGTACCGGGTAACTTTCCCCGTTACGCTCCCCGCGATAAAACGCAATCAGTGCCGCTAAAGCAAACGTCAGTCGCGCAGGCAATGACCCGGTTGCTTTCTGCCCTGCCAGCAGCTGCGGCAGAATGCGGGTGCGGAACTTGGTCATCCCGTTGAGGGCAATCGACAGCAGCTGATGCCGGATGTAAGGGTTACGGAAACGGCCCGTTACCGCACTGGCGAACGATTCCAGCTCATCACGCGGCAAATCCAGTACCGGAATAATTTCCTCATAGATAGCTTTTTCGACAAAAGCGCACACGTCAGCATCGTTCATCGCCTCGCCTACCGTGTCCAGCCCGGCCTGGAAGGCTACCGGTACCAGCGCCGTGTGCGCACCGTTCAGAATGGCGACTTTACGCTCTTTGTAAGGGCGGATGTCATCCACGATCAATACGTTGAGCGGGAACTTATCAAGACGCAGTTCGCTGGCAAGGGAGTCAGGGCCCTGAATCACAAACAGATAGAAGCGTTCGGCGGTATCCAGGAACCCGTCCTGATAACCCAGTTCAGCCTGCAGGGCGGCCACTTCGTCACGCGGGTAACCCGTTACAATGCGGTCAACCAGGGTTGAGCAGAAACAGTTGGCATCGTTCAACCATTCAGTAAAGGCCGTCGGCAGCGCCCACTCCTGCGCGTAGCGCAGCACCAGTTCCCGCAGCGCATCCCCGTTGTAGTCAATCAGTTCACACGGAATGATGACCCAGCCTTTGTCTGGCGCACCGTTAAAATGACTGAAACGCTCGAAGAGCAATCGCGTCAGTTTCGCCGGGTAGCTGACGGCAGGCGCATCTTCAAAGGTGTCGCCCGCGTGATAACCGATCCCGGCTTCCGTGGTATTCGAGAACACAAAGCGCATCTCCGGGTTATGAGCCAGCCTGAGGAACGCATCGTATTCATTATAAACGTTGATTTCGCGGTTAACGGAACGGATAAGACGTGCATCGCTCACCGCGTCGCCTTTCTCGTTCAGGCCGCGAATGATCGTGGTATACAGACCATCCTGCGTATTCAGCGACGGCGGAAAATCACTTTGAATGGGACGAACGACCACCACACCGGCGTTGAGATCGGTATGTTCGTTTAACAGGTCGATTTGCCAGTCGATAAACGCCCGCAGGAAATTGCCTTCACCAAACTGAATGATACGTTCCGGATAGTGTGGACCGGGAAAATCATGACGGTTAAGTGTGTTCACAATGGGTTCCTTTTATAATTAGTCATACAGCCTGATAAGATTGGTACGATAACTTATCAAAACTTTACGACCGGGAACCCTGTTTTGATCAATTCATAATGGAGTTGTGAAAAATAATTATAAGAACTTATAGAACACGGAGGTGGCGGTCATCGCGCCATCCGGCATCAATGCATAGCGCGGGATCTCCCCCACTTTTTGCCAGCCAGCACGCTGGTAGAACGTCTCGGCACCGCTGCCGGTGGACGTATCCAGTACCAGGACCGAAATGCCTCTGGCTCTGGCCTGTACTTCAAGTTCTTCCATCAGGGCCATTGCCGCCCCTTTACGGCGCGCTTTTTCATGGACCAGCAGTTTTGCCACATCCGCGCGATGCGGCTGATTCTCCGGCTGATCGGTGATCAACTGTACCGTGCCGATAACACCGTCCTGCGGATCGATACTGGCCAGCACAAGACGTTCATTGCGTCCCACGCTCTCAGCAATACCGCGCCAGAAAGCACGCGCTTTTTCCGGGCTAAAGGGCAACATAAAACTGACGGATGCGCCGCCGTTAACGCAGTTTTCGAGGATCGCGGACAACGCATCAAGGTGGGTGAGGATCTCTTCCCGGGTGAGGTTTTTGATGTGCAGTGAGGTATTCATTGTTTTTCCTTACGTTGAATACCGTCACTGTGCAATTAACATCTTATTAACGCAAACGGATCGATCATAGGCTTTTGTTATGTCATCTTTCGCGGTGGCGTTGCTGCTTCATGGCATACATCTTTTCATCGGCCTCTTTTAGCCACTGTTGCAGGTCATGGCCATTGTGGTCGAATTCACTGAGTCCCCACGAGAACAGAAGCGACCACGGATGCAGTTTGCGGGCATTATAATTTTCGACCTGCTCGGCCAGATACTGCATCGCAATCCAGGCCCCCTGCTCATCCGTATCGGCGAACAGCACGGCAAACTCATCCCCGCCAAAGCGAACCAGCAGATCCGCCTCACGGAAGGAGGAACGCATCAGTTGCGCCATCACGTTCAGCGCCTTATCCCCTTCCTCGTGGCCGTACCGATCGTTTATCTCCTTAAAGCGATCCAGATCCAGCCAGCCGAGGGTTAACGGCTCTGCACGGCGTCGGGCGACGGACAGGGTAAACCGGACGAGCTGATTAAAGCCCCGACGGTTGAATAAGCCCGTCAGTTCATCGGTAGTCGCCGCACTGACGGCGGCAAATTCATCTTCTGCCAGCGCGCCCAGGTCTCCCAGCACGGCAAGATCGGCCGCCGTAAACTCGCGCGGAGAATAATCAATCAGGCAAAGCGATCCGACGCTCGCGCCGTCGCGCAGACGCAGCGGGAAACCAGCGTAGAAACGAACGCCTGGCTCACCGGCCACCAGCGGATTATCGGCAAAGCGGTCATCCTGACGCATGTCCCCCACCACCAGCGGCGCTTCGCTGAGGATCGTATGGCCACAAAATGAGATATTGCGCGGGACAGAGTCCGGTGCCTGGCCATCCGCTGACTTCACGATCAGCGAATGCTCATCGATAAGATTGACCATCGCCAGCGGCACCTGGAAAAAGCGTTTTGCCAGACGCGTCAGGCGGTCAAAGGCCGGCGAACTGTCGATTTCAAGCAGGCCTGATTCGCGCAGCGAGTTCAGACGTTCCGTTTCATTTTCAGGGGTTGCAGGTGTTTTCATAACGTCTCCTGACGCAAGCTTTACTAAAAGCGTAGCTTAAACAGAGACATTGTCAGTGTACGAATATCCTGTTCAGACGCTATTTGTTAACGTCACTGGCTCATGACGACTAATGCAGTGATGTTTCGCTGCCGGAGGTTGCAGTAACCTGCTCATCCGACAGCCGGGCGCTGGTCCGATTTCGCCCCGCTTTCTTTGAACGATAGAGATGATCGTCCGCTTCAGCCATCAGCTTATTAAAGACCTCCGTCAACTGCCATGATTCAGATTTACCGCTGCCCAGGCCAATGCTGACGGTCAGATACAGCGTCTGCTGGCGCCAGGTAAACGGATGATGTGCGACGGTGGTTCGGATGCGTTCAGCCAGTTCAAAACCGTGCTGCGCATCCCCGGAGTTCACGACCACCGCGAACTCTTCTCCGCCCATTCGCGCCACCATACCGTCCTCACCGACAACCTGCTGAACCTGCCGGGCAAAGGCCGCCAGTATGCGGTCACCGCACTCGTGACCGTAGTTATCATTGATGCTTTTGAAATAATCGATATCCAGCAGCATGACGGTTAAAAAACGCGAATGCCGGTGCGCCTCTTCTTGCTTTAACGCTTCATAAAGCCCGGAGCGGGAATAGACATGCGTCAGAAAATCATAATCTGCCCGCAGTGACACCTGACGAATCAGTGAATTAATGGCCGCCACGCTGACGGAGACCATCACCGGACAAATAGCCATGGTGGCAATGCCCAGCCGGGCTGAGAACATCATCGGGGTCGAAAGCGGTGTCGCGACGGCAATATTGATAATGGAGTTAGCAACCAGAATGATCTCAACGGCACCCGTGAGAAACGTCAGTAAACAGGTGACGGGCAGCGGGTAGCGTACCGCACACCAGATAAGCGCCGGCAGCGGGAAACAGAGGCTCCCCGCGCCACCAATCACCACCGACGCCACCACCGAGACAATCAACGCCATAACCGGGAACAGCTGCTCCAGGCGTAGCTGAATATCACGCACGAACAGGCTAATCGTCAGCATACACGGCACAATCAGCACCCCCGTTGAAAACTGCTCGCTAAACCAGTCGGCAAACAGCGGCCAGAAGGTGTGACTGTCGATACCGACCGACCCCACCGCGCCAAGCAAGGCACACAGCAGCGCAGCAATCAGGCAGTAGTTAAACAGACGCAGCGCATTAAGCGGATCGGGGGTTATCATCAGCCGTTTATCACGCAGAACCAGTATGGCGACCACGACGATAAAAATCATATTCGACAGGTTAATCACCAGCGAAGCCATTCCCCAACTGGTGGTGACCGCGTCGTACATCAGCATGGCAACATACGCGACCGCGTAGTTATGCAGACGATTCAGATAAGCATAACGGGCGAATACTCCCGCCATAACGCCATTCAGTGGCCAGAACAGCGACAACGCTTCAACCAGACGCAATTCAGCACCCACAAAATAGAATAAGGTGGTGAGAATAAAGATCCACGACGCATTACGCAGCGGAGTATCGGGTTGAAAAAACCTGAAGGCAGAGAGAGCAGAACGCATTAAATATCATTCCGTATAATAACTTATGGCGATTATGTCGATCGTCAGCAGGATCTGAACTAACTTAACCTGCATCTATAACACAAATACAACAGGATCATAACTCGTCAAATTTAGGCGTTCATCTGCAGCACCAGCCAGTGGTGGATCACGCTGACGATATAATGCTGTTGCTGCGCGCTGAGCTGAACACCCTGCGGAATGTTATGCCACTTTGCCAGACAGCCACGACAACAGGTGGCGGTGGCATGCTGAGCGATAAACACCGGATGACCGCGCATGGGCGTCTGTTTCCCGTCATTGGTGGGATGGGCCGGTGCAAGACGCCGGGCAATAAAATCGGCGGCGTGCTGGTCAATGGTTTCGGCACCTTTGTCCCAGCAGTACTGCCGTTCCTTCGTGCCTAAGCGAAAGCGCGAACGAAAAGGCGATCGTGCCAGGCGGGCAAAAAGCGGATCCAGGGTCGACATCAGTATACGGAACGTCCCAGACGTTGGGTCAGTTTCTCCAGAACTGCCACACCGGCAAGTGAATTTCCCGTTTCATCCAGCTCCGGGCTCCAGACGGCAATCGCCATTTCGTGAGGCACGATTGCCACCACCCCGCCGCCCACACCCGATTTAGCCGGAAGACCGACGCGCCAGGCAAACTCTCCGGCGTTCTGATACATCCCGCTGGTCGCCATCAGGGCATTCACCTGACGCGCCTGCATGGGCGAGACAACATCTTGCGCGAGGTGCGGCGCATGCCCCTGATGGGCGAGGAACAAGAATGTCTGTGCCAGTTCAACACAGCTCATTTCGAGCGCGCAGTAATGGAAATAGTTTTGCAGCACGGTGGCGACATCGTTATGGAAGTTACCAAACGATTTCATGAGCCAGGCGATAGCCGCGTTACGGGCGGAGTGTTCAAACTCCGAGCGCGCCACCACCGCATTGTAGGCAATATCCGCGACGCCCGAGAGCTGGCGGACAATTTCAAGCATGCGCTGGCGAGGGGCGCTGAGACGGCTTTGCAGCATATCGCAAACCACCAGCGCACCGGCATTGATAAACGGGTTACGCGGCTTACCCTGTTCAATTTCGAGCTGAAGCAGTGAGTTGAAAGGCTGCCCGGACGGATCTTTCCCCACGCGATGCCAGATTTCGTCTTCCTCATACTGACGCATGGCCGCAACCAGACTGAGTACTTTTGAAATGGACTGAATTGAAAAACGCTCGGTGGCGTCACCGGCCTGGTAACGCTGCCCGTCTACCGTACAAATGGCAATACCCAGCTTATTCCCGCTGACTGAGGCAAGGGCCGGAATATAGTCGGCAACCTTCCCTTTTCCAATTAACGGACGAACCTGCGACAAAATCTCGTCCAACATCTCATTATGGATGACCGCAGCCACACTTTGCTCCTTGCCCTCAGGCTAAAACGGGCTGCGAGTATAACAGAGGCTTATATGTTGCGTCAGGCGCTAAGACGAAAACGCGAAACCGCCTGCAATAAAAGATCGGATTGCTTATGCAGCCGTTCAGAGGCATCCGACGCGTCAGACACCAGCATGTCGGTCTGACGGGAAACCTGATTCAGCGCCTGAAGCTGCCGCGTCATCTGATGAATGCTCTCCCCCTGGCTCAGGGTCGCGACCGAGATCTCATTCAGCAGACTGCTTAAATTAGCCACCAGCCCGATCACCTGCTGCAGATTATCTTCCAGCAGGTTAACGGCCCGGGAACCGTCTTCGATGCCCTGCAAAGAGTGATTGATCAGCGCCTGAATAGTCTGCGTCGAGTGGCTGCTCTTTCTGGCCAGCAGCCCCACTTCCCGGGCGACAACGGCGAACCCGCGCCCGTGGTTCCCCGCATGGGCGGCCTCGATGGCCGCATTCAGTGCCAGAATGTTGGTCTGAAACGCCACGCTGTCGATCATCGCCACGATCCCGCGCATCTCTGACGATCGGTCAACGATCGCCTGCATGGAGGCATTGACGGTTGTCATCATCCGATCGCCACCCGCGGCTACCTGGCGCGCCTCGTCCGCCCGTGAGCTGGCGAGTTTTGCATAACCTGTATTCCCTTCCACGTGGTTTTCCAGCGCGGCAATGTGTGTCGTCACATCCTCAAGCTCTTTCGCCTGACGAGCCGACTGCAGATACAGCTTCTGGTTGCCCTGCGCCAGCGAGCCTATATTTTCGACCATTGCGTGGGTGGCATTGCTGACCTGGGTCACCAGTTCCTGCAGTCCGTGCTGCAGGGTGGAAACACTGTCGCTCAACTGTCCGATCTCCTTGTTAAAGCGCAGTACGCCCGGCGGTGTACCGGACAGGTCTCCTGCCGCCAGCTGGTTAATGTGAGCAATCAACCGACGCAGCGGCGTAATGACCCAGCGGGACATGCCGAACCACACCAGAATGGCGATGGCAAGTAGCAGAACCGGCGCTATCAGAAAAAGCGTTTGCAGGCCAGAGAGTTGCGCCATCAGGCTCTGGCGGCCCTGCATCGCCTGCTTCTCACTGGCCTGCTGATAGCGGGCATAGTTTTCGTTGAAGTCAGTCTGAAAAGCCTGGGCAGGTACGGCAAAAAAGGCGTCGATCGTGTTGGTCTTGATGAGCCCTTCCGCCTGCTCCTTGATGGCACCGTAGAAAAGCTGGTAGCTGGTGATCAGGGCATCATCTTTTGGCGGATTGAGCGCCAGCCAGGCGTTCCAGGCCTGCTGAGAAACCGTCAGCGACGCCTGAGCTTCGTCCATCAGGCTGTGCCAGCTTCCTTCAGAGCCGGTCTCTTTATCCTGCATAAACCAGACGCCGGAGCGGTTAAGCAGATCGCTTGCTGCCAGCAGAGACACGCGGGCCAGATCCAGTTTGCTCTGTTGCTGGTACGCCAGCAGATTTTGCTGCTCGTTGCGCTGAGCGTCCTTCAGGGAAGCATTGAGCAAAAATGAAGAGGAGAGTTGCAGTGCGGAGAAAAGACCAATAATACAGAAAATACCGGTCAGCAGGCCAAACTGACGAGGGATGAGGCGCTGCGCAATACGGCGAAAAATTTGCGTTAGGTTCATAATTTTCTTCAGTAACAAGACGTTAGACGCGTGCGAGTCTACGAAACGAAAATGACAGAACCATTGCAGGAAAATGACAACGGCCTTCGTGCTGAAGGCCGTTATCGGAGAGCGAACTAGACTCTGTTCTTCCATACCGTCTGCACGTTACAGAACTCGTGCAGACCGAAGTGGGAAAGCTCACGACCAAAACCGCTCTTCTTCACGCCGCCAAAGGCCACGCGCGCATCGCTGGCGCTGAAACCATTGATGAACACCCCACCGCACTCCAGCTCACGGGAGAATTTCTCCGCCAGCGTATCGTTCGCGGTAAAGACGGTTGCGGACAGACCAAAGTCGCTGTCGTTAGCCAGCTGCAGCGCGTGCTCCGCGTCTTTCGCAACGCTAACCGCCGCAACCGGACCAAACAGCTCCTGACGAAATGCCGTCATGCTGGCAGTGACATTCCCCAGCACGGTCGGTGCATAGTAGTTCCCTTCACCGGCGACTTTCTCCCCGCCAAGCAGCAGCATGGCGCCTTCGGCCAGCGTGGCCTGCACCTGCTGATGCAGTTCATCGCGCAGGTCAAATCGCGCCATCGGGCCAATAAAGTTTTCTTCGCGATCCGGCGTCCCCATCTTCAGGGCTGCCGTCGCCTCGACAAAACGCTGGGTGAAAGCATCAGCGATGCCCTCTTCCACAATAAAGCGCTTAGCGGCGGCGCAAACCTGTCCGGTATTCTGATAACGTCCGGCCACGGCTGCTTTCACCGCCAGATCCAAATCAGCATCATTGAGCACAATAAACGGATCTGAACCGCCCAGCTCCAGAACGCATTTCTTGAGTGCTGCCCCCGCCTGCGCACCAATCGCCGCACCCGCGCGCACGCTGCCGGTTACGGTTACAGCGGCAATACGACGGTCGTTGATCGCCTGGCTCACGCCCTCATTCGTGGCATTCACCCAGCCAAAGACACCCTGCGGAAAACCGGCGTCAGCAAATACCTGCGCAATAAGGTCAGCCGAGCCGAGTACGTTTGGCGCATGCTTGAGCAGATAGCTGTTCCCGGCCAGCAGAATGGGTACCGCGCCACGCAGTACCTGCCAGAGCGGGAAGTTCCACGGCATGACGGCAAGAACAGGTCCCAGCGGCCGGTATTCAATCACCGCGTTCTGGTTTTCTACCAGGGTCGGTTCAGGCTGCAGCATTGCCGGGCCGTGTTCCGCATACCAGTCGCAGAGGCTGGCGGATTTTGCCACTTCAGCACGCGCCTGCAAAATGGGTTTGCCCATCTCACGGGAGATCATTCGGGCCATCTCGTCTGCACGATCGCGCAGCGCGCTGGCGAGATCGCGCAGCTTCTGCGCCCGGTCTGAAACGCTTACGCGTCTCCACTGACGAAAACCGGCATCAGCCTGCGCAATTGCGCGTTCAACGTCGTCGGTGCTCGCCCACGGATACGCCGCGAGCGTCTCGCCGGTGGCTGGGTTAACAGAGAGGGCATGTGTAGCAGAGGAATAAGTCATGATGGTCTCCACGTAATAACGGTTGATTCATTGTGGCGCACTCTGCTATTTCTTAAAAATGAATAATACTAACCACCTTGTTCACGAATCGAGAATGGTATGGACTTAACTCAGCTTGAAATGTTTAACGCCGTGGCGCTCACCGGCAGCATCACCCAGGCAGCGCAAAAGGTGCATCGCGTTCCGTCGAACCTGACCACCCGCATCCGCCAGCTGGAGGCCGATCTTGGCGTTGAGCTGTTTATTCGTGAGAACCAGCGTTTACGTTTATCTCCCGCCGGGCATAATTTCCTGCGCTACAGCAAGCAGATCCTGGCGCTGGTCGATGAGGCACGAATGGTCGTCGCCGGTGATGAACCGCAGGGATTATTTGCGCTTGGTGCGCTGGAGAGTACCGCCGCCGTGCGTATTCCGGAAAGCCTGGCGCAGTTTAACCAGCGTTATCCACGTATCCAGTTTGCCCTCTCTACCGGGCCGTCCGGCACAATGATTGACGGCGTACTGGAGGGAACCTTAAGCGCCGCGTTTGTCGATGGCCCCCTTTCGCATCCGGAACTGGAAGGCATGCCGGTTTACCGGGAAGAGATGATGCTGGTCACGCCCGCCGGGCATGCAGAAGTGGCACGCGCCACGCAGGTAAGCGGCAGTGACGTCTACGCCTTTCGCGCAAACTGTTCGTATCGCCGACATCTGGAAAGCTGGTTTCACGCCGACAGAGCCACGCCCGGGCGTATTCATGAGATGGAGTCTTATCACGGCATGCTCGCCTGCGTCATCGCGGGCGCCGGTATCGCGCTGATGCCTCGTTCGATGCTGGAAAGTATGCCAGGCCACCATCAGGTGGAAGCCTGGCCGCTGGCAGAAAACTGGCGCTGGCTCACCACCTGGCTGGTCTGGCGCCGCGGGGCTATGACCCGCCCGCTGGAGGCTTTTATAGCGCTGCTAAACGAACGTCAACCACCAGTGCCTTCTCCATAAACAGGCTCAGCGGGTCATCAACATACGGCGGAAACGCCGGACGTTGCTCATAGCCGCACTGCTCATACAGACGGACGGCGGCATGTTGCCGGATGCCCGTCTCCAGGCGAAGCGTGTGGCAGTGACGGCTCAGGGCTTCATCTTCCAGCGCCGCCAGCAGCATCTCGCCGAGATGTTGCCCGCGATGAGCCGGATCGATATACACCCGTTTCATTTCACCGGTCCCGTCGCCGTTGAGCACCACGGCACCACACCCGACGGCATGAAGCTGCCGGTCCCGAATAATCATCAGGATCAGCGAGGCTGTCGGCAGTTCGGTCAGATCGAGCAGGTGGTTACTTTCAGCGGGATAGAGTTCGCTCTGATAGCGGTCAAGCGCGGCAATCAGATGCAAAATATCAGGGTGATGTGCAGATTCAGCGGTAATGGAATACATGGCGGGCTCCTTGTTGTTTTTATTTCAACATAGCGCAGCCCTGCACACGTGCTTCATACCGTTAACTTATATCAGCATTGCGGTTCAGGCTGACGAGGGTATCCCTTAACCAGCGATGTCCGGCGTGGTTATGGCTGCGTTCATGCCAGATAAGACTGACGTCAAACGTCTCTTTCAGCCAGGGGAGTTCCACCGCGGTGAGCGGGTTAATGGTTCCCATAATCAATCGTCGGGGCACAAGTGCTACCAGATGGCTCATCTGCACCATGCCGAGAACAAACAGAAATGATGCCGCAGACACCGCAACCTTACGTTGCAACCCTGACTCCGCCAGCATGACATCCATCGGCGTGGTAAAACCGCCTCCCGACGGGGACACGATAAGATGCTCAAGTTTTGCGAACGCTTCCATTGTCAGTTGGTCGTTAAGTTCGGGATGCTGAGGGCGTCCGATAAGCACGTACGATTCGTCATAAAGATGTTGCGTTCTGAGCTGCGCCTGCGCAGGGTCTGGCGTGGCTATGGCAGCATCAACATCGCCTGAGCTCAGTTGATGGGCCAGTTGATGCGGATCGTAATTCCTGACAGCAATACGCACGCCGGGGGCAATCTCTTGCAGGGTCACAATCAGCGGCATAATGACCGCGGCCTGCACGTAATCAGTACAGGCCAGAGAGACCGTTAGCGAATCGTGCAGCGGATCAAAGTCCTCATGTGATTGCAGCGTATCCCGTATTTTTGCCAGCGCCCCGCCAAGCGTCGCCATCAGCTCAAGAGCTTTAGGGGTTGGCGTCATCCCCCTGCGCCCCGGGATCAATAACGGATCGTTAAACATCCCCCTCAGCCGGTTAAGCTGCGCGCTGACGGCAGGCTGGCTAAGACAAAGCCGGCTGGCGGCCCTGGTGACATTTTGCTCCGCGACCAGCGCTTCCAGAGTCAGCAGCAGGTTTACGTCAGGCTTTTTGGTATTCATAGGATGGATATCATGTAAGAAATAAATCGATTTCACGCTCGCCGCCCGCATTCCGATAATGCACTACCGCAACAACACAGAGCGAGAATGAAATGTCGTATGATAAAAAACCACTCATAACAGTTTTTGGTGCCACCAGTAAACAAGGACGTAGCGTAACCACAACCCTGCTGCAAAGTGGGCGCTATCGGGTGCGCGCCTTAACGCAAAACA
Source organism: Enterobacter ludwigii (assembly GCF_001750725.1). Lineage (NCBI taxonomy): Bacteria > Pseudomonadati > Pseudomonadota > Gammaproteobacteria > Enterobacterales > Enterobacteriaceae > Enterobacter > Enterobacter ludwigii. The sequence goes on along the minus strand of NZ_CP017279.1, from coordinate 1,504,489 downwards.
CGGACTCTCCTGCGGCGAAACAGCTGGCGGAACGGGGCGCTGAACTGAGACAAATCACCCTTCAGACGGGCAATGATGCGCATCTGATCGGGGCGTTTGCCGAGTCAGACGGAGCGTTTCTCATGACACCGGGTTTCATCCCCGTATCGACGCAGATGCCAACGGGTGAAACGGCGCTGGGTTACAGGCTTGCAGATGCCGCCGTCAACGCCGGCGTAAAGCACCTTGTCTTCAGCAGTCTGGAAAACGTCGAGAGAATAACGGGCGGAACTCTATGGGCTCCTCATTTCAGCGATAAGGGCCGAATTGAGGAGTACATCCGCACACTCCCCGTCAGCGCGTCGTTTATTCAACTGGCGTTCTTTTACACCAATCTGGCAGAATATTATCCGCCGCGTAAAGAAGGCGACGAGCTGATCTTTCCCCTCTATCTCCCGGAAGACGTTCGGGCGCCCTTTGTCGATCCGCTCACGGCAACCGGCCCTGCGGTGCTTGAGATGTTCGATAACCCCGAACACTACAACGGCATGACGTTACCCGTTGTCGGTGAGTGTCTTTCGCCGCGTGAGATGGTGGAAACCTTCACGGAGGTCACCGGCATAAAAGCCCGGTATTGCTCAGCCTACACGCGAGAAGCCCTCCTTCACCACTTCCCCGATTTCGCAGACAACGCGGCACTGGTCAGTGAAATTACCGGCATGACGGAATATGCCGTGAACTACGGCTATTACGGAAAAGACCGGGATCTTACCTGGAGCAGAACCATAAACCCTGCCACCTTAACGTGGCGTGAATTTCTGATTACGTCTGGCTGGCAGGGGGAAAAACGAACGTTTGATTAACGCAAGCCACCGTCATTCCCGATGATGAAATGACGGTGTCCCATTCCTGGCTTACATCGCCTGGCGTAAATAGATATGCCCTTTCAGATACAGGGTGGCCTGACCGCCGATTAACACCCGCTCCCCCGCCAGCTCACAGCGTAAATCCCCGCCCCGTCGCGAGACCTGGCGCGCGTTCAGCACGGTTTTGCCCAGCTTTTCGCTCCAGTAGGGAATCAACATGCTGTGAGTGGACCCCGTGACCGGATCTTCCGGCACCCCTTCTCCCGGACAGAAGAAGCGGCTGACGAAGTCATATTCATCGCCCGGTGCCGTGACGCAGACCATCTTATCCAGCGGAATCATTGCTGAGATATCCGGCGTAAGGGCCTCTACCTGCTGCTGGTTCTCCAGCACCACCATGTAGTCGCGCCCGACACGCACCTCTTTTGCCCGCTCAATGCCCAGCGCGCTCAACAGCAGCGCTGGCGGATTATCGACGACCACCGTCGGCCAGGCCGGGAAGTTGAGCGTCAACCAGTCACCGCTGCGTTTTACCGTCAGCTCGCCGACGAAACGGGTGGTGAAGGTGATTTCCGTGTGTGGATAATCAAGGTATTCGAAAATGACATGCGATGCCGCCAGTGTGGCATGTCCACACAGGTTAATTTCGTCAAGGGTAGTGAACCAGCGCAGCTCGAATCCGCCGTCAGTGCGTACGAAAAAGGCCGTCTCAGACTGATTGTGCTGTTGCGCCATGTTGAGCAGCGTCTCGTCCGGCAGCCACTCTTCCAGGGGGCAAACCGCCGCTGCGTTGCCGCCAAACGCCCTGTCGCTGAAGGCATCGACCAGATAGAAATCAATTTCCTGCATTGTCTCTTCCTCTTTTGTTATGGTTATTTAGCGCAGAAAGACGGTGCCTTTCAGATACAACGAGGCCTGCCCGCTCATCAGCACGCGTGAACCTTTCAGTTCGCAGCGCATATCACCGCCACGAGCCGACACCTGGCGGGCAAACATCGCTGTTTTACCCAGTTTTTCACTCCAGTAGGGAATAAGCATTGTATGCGCGGATCCGGTGACCGGATCTTCCCAGACGGCAACTCCCGGTGAGAAAAAGCGGCTCACAAAATCATAATCCCCCTCTCCCCGCGCCGTCACGCTGACCTTATGTTCGCCAGGCGTCATTGCCGAGATATTCGGCGCAAGCGCCTCAACCTGCTGGCGGTTTTCCAGAACCACCACCCAGGCTCGCCCCTTACGGGCCTCAACGTAATGGCCGATCCCCAGCGCCGCAAGCATCGCCGGCGGGGGCGTCTCTTCCTGCGTCGGGCATGCCGGAAAGTCCAGCGTTATCCAGTCCCCTTCCCGGCTAACCGTCAGCTGGCCAGAGGCGGTATCAAAGTGGATACGCGGGTCAGGATAGTTGAGTTCATTAAACAGGACGTACGCGGCTGCCAGTGTGGCATGTCCGCAAAGGTTGACTTCGGTAAGGGTGGTAAACCAGCGTAACTCAATTCCCGCTTTACTGCAGACGAAAAACGCGGTTTCCGACTGATTATGCTGCTGTGCCATTCTGAGCAGTGTCTCATCAGGCAACCATGCGTCTAACGGGCACACGGCCGCCGGGTTTCCACCAAAAGAGGCATTGCTGAACGCATCTACCAGATAAAAATCAATCTCCTGCATTGTCTTACCGCCTGTTTTTGTTGTGATGTTCTTTTATATTCAATGAAAACCATGCCCCCGGCTACCGCTTTTACCAGGTGAATTTTGAGATCTGCATCACATAATGGTTGAGTTTTCGCCGGTTGACGTTTTAAGATCGTCTCCTCTTCTTTTCAGCAACGAATCTCCGACATCGCTATGACAACGAACACAGTTACCCGCAGAGTCGCGTGGCTACGCGTGGTCACGCTGGCAATTGCCGCGTTTATTTTTAATACCACAGAATTTGTTCCGGTTGGGCTGTTGTCTGACATCGCTGAAAGTTTCCAGATGGAAACCGCGCAGGTGGGCATTATGTTGACCATCTATGCCTGGGTGGTGGCACTGATGTCACTGCCGTTTATGCTGCTGACCAGCCAGATGGAACGGCGAAAGCTGCTGATCGGGCTGTTTGCCCTGTTTATCGTCAGCCACGTCCTGTCGTTTCTGGCGTGGAACTTTACGGTGCTGGTCATCAGCCGCGTCGGTATCGCCTTTGCCCATGCCGTATTCTGGTCGATCACCGCGTCACTGGCCATCCGCCTGGCACCTGCGGGAAAACGCGCGCAGGCGCTGAGCCTGATAGCCACCGGCACGGCACTGGCTATGGTACTGGGCCTGCCGATTGGCCGTATCGTTGGGCAATACTTTGGCTGGCGAACCACGTTCTTCGCTATCGGCATGGGGGCAATGATCACCCTGGTCTGCCTGATTAAACTGCTGCCGAAGCTGCCAAGCGAACACTCCGGCTCGCTGAAAAGCCTGCCGCTGTTAATGCGTCGTCCGGCATTGCTGAGTATCTATTTGCTGACGGTCATTGTGGTCACGGCACATTACACCGCCTACAGCTATATTGAGCCGTTCGTTCAGGTCGTGGCCGGCTTTAGCGCCAACTTTGCCACCGTTCTGCTGTTGATCCTGGGGGGCGCGGGCATTATTGGCAGTATTCTGTTTGGTAAGCTCGGCAATCAGCACGCGTCGGCGCTGGTCAGCAGCGCCATTGGTTTACTGCTGGCGTGCCTGGTGTTACTCATGCCAGCGGCGGGCAGCGAGGGTCATCTGGCCGTCCTGAGCCTGTTCTGGGGAGTGGCGATCATGATTATCGGTCTGGGTATGCAGGTGAAGGTGCTGGCCCTCGCCCCGGACGCAACGGATGTGGCGATGTCACTGTTCTCGGGGATTTTCAATCTTGGTATTGGCGCGGGCGCGCTGCTGGGAAATCAGATTAGCCTTCACGTGTCGATGTCTGCGATTGGCTATCTGGGTGCCATTCCGGCACTGGTGGCGCTCATCTGGTCCCTGCTCATCTTCCGTAAATGGCCGGTCGCACTGGAAGAACAGGCCCATCACGGGTAGACCGCAGTCAACGTAAAACGGCAACCGAGGTTGCCGTTTTGCATTACCGGGCGGGTGATTAATGGTACGTCTTAATAATCTCCAGCACACCGTTGATAATAAACTGCACGCCCATACACACCAGTAAGAAGCCCATCAGGCGGGAAATCGCCTCAATACCGCCCTTACCGACCCAGCGCATGATCGCGCCTGAACTGCGCAAGGATGCCCATACGATGATACCAATCAGTGCAAAAATCAGCGGGGGCGCAACCGTAATGACCCAGTCCGGGAAGGTCGCGCCATCCCGCACCGTTGACGCGGAGCTGATGATCATCGCAATCGTTCCTGGCCCCGCCGTACTGGGCATCGCCAGCGGGACAAAAGCAATATTCGCGCTGGGCTCGGTTTCCAGCTCTTCGGATTTGCTTTTGGCCTCAGGTGACTCATGCGCTTTCTGCGCAGGGAACAGCATACGGAACCCGATGAAGGCAACAATCAGTCCGCCAGCAATACGCAGACCCGGGATGGAGATTCCGAAGGTGTTCATCACCAGCTGTCCGGCGTAGTAAGCCACCATCATGATGGCAAACACATAGACCGAGGCCATCATCGACTGATGGTTACGCTCGGCGCTGTTCATGTTCCCTGCCAGCCCCAGGAAGAGCGCAACCGTCGTTAGCGGGTTAGCCAACGGCAGCAATACCACCAGCCCCAGACCAATTGCTTTAATCAAATCCAACATAGTGCGTCGTTGTCCTTATCCATGTTTATCACCGCAATTATAGGGTGAAAGTGTGACGTTCAGCCATTCGCTCAACGTAACGATTATTTACGGTCATTAACGATAACCCTTCGTTATCTATTTGAATTGAAAGCATGCAAAAAAAGTTCATGAAACGTTTTAGCAATTCGTGGCATCCGCTGATCCATTCAGTTGACTTATACTTGCCTGAGCAATAATATCTGCCGTGACTAAACTACTTGCCAGGGCAACCATTGTGAAAAGCACCAGTGATCTCTTTAACGACATTATTCCGCTGGGTCGTCTTATTCATATGGTTAACCAGAAAAAAGATCGCCTGCTCAATGACTATCTGTCACCGCTGGATATCACCGCCACGCAGTTCAAAGTGCTGTGCTCCATTCGCTGCGAAGTGTGTATCACGCCGGTTGAGCTGAAAAAGGTGCTCTCTGTCGATCTGGGTGCGCTAACCCGCATGCTCGATCGTCTCGTTTGCAAAGGATGGATAGAACGAAGCCCTAACCCGAATGACAAACGCGGCGTCCTGGTGAAACTCACCAGCGATGGCGCGGCGATGTGCGAGCAATGTCATCAACTAGTAGGACAAACACTGCATCAGGAACTAACAAAAAACTTAACGGCAGATGAAGTGGCAACGCTTGAGCTTTTGCTTAAGAAAATACTGCCGTAAACAGAAAAAGAGGTATGACGATGTCCAGACGCAATACTGACGCTATTACTATTCATAGCATTTTGGACTGGATCGAAGATAACCTGGAATCGCCGCTCTCCCTTGAAAAAGTGTCAGAGCGTTCAGGTTACTCCAAATGGCACCTGCAACGGATGTTCAAAAAAGAGACCGGCCATTCATTAGGTCAATATATTCGCAGCCGCAAGCTGACGGAAATTGCCCAGAAGCTGAAAGAAAGCAATGAGCCGATCCTTTATCTGGCGGAACGTTACGGTTTTGAATCACAGCAAACCCTGACGCGTACGTTTAAGAACTACTTCGACGTGCCGCCTCACAAATACCGTATTACCAGCGTGCCGGGTGAATCCCGATACCTGTATCCACTAAAACATTGTAGTTAATCATCGCCTGTAAAGACGTAACCGAGGAAATCATGAAAGTTACAGCCTCCGCCGCCCTCGCCTTGCTGGTGCTGTTTTCCAGCCAGACCTTCGCGGAGCAAACCCCTCGTGCAACGCAGCAAAATAATCGTGACACGATGATTTTGCCGTCAGCACATGACCAGTCACCTTATGACTTCAACCACATGGGTGCTGGTAGTGACAAATCCGACGAGTTAGGCGTGCCTTATTATAATCAGCACAGCTTCTGATTCGTTTTTGCCCCGCGGATGCGGGGCTTTTTTTATGCCTATCCTCTTGCCCGCGTTACCCGACGCACGCGCAAACCAAACACGTTGATGTACAGCCCGGCCATGATCAGCACGGCCCCCAGCAGCTGCAGCGCACTCAGCTTTTCATCGAGCAACAGCGCGGCGCTGGCCAACCCTACCACCGGAACCAGCAGGGATAACGGCGCCACGCGCCAGGTTTCGTAGCGACCCAGCAGCGATCCCCAGATCCCGTAACCAATAATGGTGGCCACAAATGCCAGGTAGATCAGCGATAAAATGGTGGTGAGATCGATTTCCACCAGGCTTTTCAGCATCACATCCGGCCCATCAAAAATGAGCGCCGCAACCATAAACGGAACAATGGGGATCAAGGCGCTCCAGACCACCAGCGACATCACCTTCGGGCGCGCCTCATGCTGCATAATTAGCTTGTTGAAGATATTCCCGCAGGCCCAGCTCAGCCCCGCCGCCAGCGTTAACATAAAGCCCAGTAACGCCACGTGCTGCCCGTTCAGGCTGGCTTCTATCAGCACCAGCACGCCGAACACCGCAAGGGTGATCCCCGCCAGCTGTTTACCCTGCAGACGCTCGCCAAAGACAAACGCCCCGAGAATGATGGTAAAGAACGCCTGAGCCTGTAACACCAGAGAAGCCAGACCGGCGGGCATCCCGAACTTAATGGCGCAGAACAGAAACGCGAACTGGCCAAAGCTGATGGTCAGCCCGTATCCCAGTAAGAGTCTGAACGGAATTTTCGGGCGCGCGACAAAGAAGAGCGCCGGGAAGGCCACCAGCAGAAAACGCAAACCGGCCAGCATGAGTGGGGGCATGTTATGCAACCCAAGCTTGATGACCACAAAATTCAGACCCCATACGATGACCACCAGCAACGCCAGCAGCCCGTCTTTTCGCGTCATACTCTGCCCCTGAATGATTAAATTTTTGTAAACACTTCAAGGTAACGAAAAAAACATGCCACGAGAAGATCATTATTTCTGGCAGTCAACTGAAGCAATTACGGATAAATTAGGTGCTATACAAGCCCCTTATGTCGTGATACTCCTGATATATACCTAAAATAATACACGTTGCAGGATGGCGGCGAGCAAGCGCGGCCAGAATCTCTGCGGCTCAAAAAAACAAACGCAATTGTCAGGCAGGAATATGAAACCATCACTCAGGCGCTCAACCGCAGCGCTGCTGGCGTCGTCGTTATTATTAACCATTGGTCGTGGGGCAACGCTGCCGTTTATGACCATCTATCTCACGCGCGTATTTAATATGAGCGTTGAGAATATTGGTTATGCCCTGACCATTGCGCTTACCGTCGGTGTGGTATTCAGTATGGGGTTTGGCATCCTCGCCGATAAGTTTGATAAAAAGCGCTACATGCTGATTTCTATCGTCGCCTTTATTGCCGGGTTTGTTGCTATCCCGCTGGTGGATAACGTCACGCTGGTGGTGCTCTTCTTTTCCCTGATTAACTGCGCCTATTCGGTATTTTCAACGGTGCTGAAGGCCTGGTTTGCCGATGTGCTGACCTCGAGCCAAAAAGCGCGCGTTTTCTCGCTAAACTATAGCTTCCTGAACATTGGCTGGACGATCGGGCCGCCGGTGGGCACCTTACTGGTGATGTACAGCCTGCAGCTGCCGTTCTGGCTGGCCGCTTTTTGTGCCGCATTGCCGCTCGGTTTTATCCATTTCTTCGTGCAAAAAAGCGTTGCGCTCGATGCCACCGAAGAGAAAATGCCGTGGCAACCGTCTGTACTGCTTAAAGACCGCGCCCTCTTCTGGTACACCCTTTCCGGCCTGCTGGCGTCGTATGTGGGCGGGTCATTCGCCAGCTGTATTTCGCAGTACGTGCTGGCTGCGAATGCCGACAGCAACTTTGCGCAAAACGTGGTCGCCGTGGTGCTGCCGGTGAATGCTGCGGTGGTCGTCACCCTGCAATACGTTATCGGTCGCAAGATCTCCGCCACCAATATACGTCCGCTGATGACGGTGGGAACACTCTTCTTCGTCCTGGGTCTGGGCGGTTTTATGCTCTCCGGGGAAAACCTGGTCTACTGGGGCATTGCGGCAGCAGTGTTTACGCTGGGTGAGATTATCTATGCACCTGGCGAATATATGCTGATCGACAATATTGCCCCGCCGGGTATGAAAGCGAGTTACTTCTCTGCCCAGGCGCTGGGCTGGCTTGGGGCGGCGGCAAACCCGATGATCACCGGTATTATCCTTACCAACCTGCCGCACTGGTCACTGTTTGCGATCATGATGGTTGCCATCGTGATTGCCTGGCTGATGATTTTGCGTGGGATGAGCGTGAAGGCGTGGTGCGAAAGCTTGGGGCGGCGGCAAACCCGATGATCACCGGTATTATCCTTACCAACCTGCCGCACTGGTCACTGTTTGCGATCATGATGGTTGCCATCGTGATTGCCTGGCTGATGATTTTGCGTGGGATGAGCGTGAAGGCGTGGTGCGAAATGCCGAAAGTGGCTTAAGTCCTCAACGCCGGGCGGCATGACGCCCACCCGGCATCGGGCAGGCCATTAATGGTGCAGCATCTCGTCGACCACCTGCTGTTTGTACATTTCGTTCGGGTAGTACGTCGGCCAGTTATCCATCTCTTTTAGCAGCGCCTCGTGGGAGGTGTTGCCCATAAAAATATGGAAATGGGAAGATGCTTTTGGGGCGATGGTATGGTCGCTGAACTGGACAAACTTCGGCGCCTTGCTGTCCGGATCTTTACACTCGAACAGATAGCGAACCCCTTTCTTACCTGATGCATAAGTCAGGATCTTATAGCCGCTGTAATCATACTGGCAGCGACCGATAGCCTTACCTTTGTGGAATACCATCACGTTGTTTTCGATGCCGATAGCCTCAACGTCCGTCGCATACCCTGTGCGGTAGTAAGCTTTCACCTCGTCGAAGGATTTTTTATCCTTCTGCGCTTTCTGTTTAAAAACCGGATCCAGCGCGCCATCGAGCAAAAGCGGATAGACGGATTGCCATGTCCCATCCCAGTCAGACAGCTTTCTGTCTTTGACGTCTTTATCCTCAAAGACGCCGTTCGCCGCCTTCTGTTCCGCTTCCGTCATCTGATGACCATGCGAATGGGCAAACAGCTGACCGCTTACCAGCAGCGCCCCCAGAGTCATTGCAAATTTGCCAATATGTGCAGCCAAAACAAACTCCTCACTCCGTTTTATAAGAATGAGGATGTTATAATATAACATTTCAAATCGCAACCAGTCCGCGAACGCCCTCTTGTTCCATTGTATCGCCCCGTCCACGCTGAATGATGGTCCCGCGCGACATCAGCAGATAGCTGTCGGCAAGTTCAGCGGCGAAATCGTAAAACTGCTCTACGAGCAGGATTGCCATATCCCCTCTGTCCGCCAGCTTGCGGATCACCAGGCCTATCTCTTTGATTACCGACGGCTGAATACCTTCCGTGGGTTCATCGAGGATTAACAGCTGTGGCCGGCTCGCCAGGGCGCGACCAATCGCCAGCTGTTGCTGCTGACCGCCGGAGAGATCGCCTCCACGACGATGCTTCATCTCTTTAAGCACCGGGAACAACTGCCAGATATCCTCCGGGACGCGCTTTGCGTCGCGGGCGGGGAAGCGTGACAGCCCGAGCAACAGATTCTCCTCGACCGTTAAGCGTGGAAAAATCTCACGCCCCTGCGGAACATAGGCCACACCCGACTGCACGCGCTGGTGCGGCTTGCTGTGGGTGATTTTTTTTCCCTGCCAGATAATGTCTCCTGTTTTTACCGGGATCAGGCCCATCAGACACTTGAGCAGCGTGGTTTTCCCCACCCCGTTGCGCCCCAGCAGGCAGGTCACTTCGCCGGTCGCCGCCTCAAAACTGACCCCGCGCAGAATATGACTGCCGCCGTAATACTGATTCAGTTCGTTCACCTGTAACATGACGACTCCTTAGCGTCCCAGATAGACTTCTATGACCTGCTCATTCGCCTGCACCTGGCGAAGTGACCCCTCCGCCAGCACGCGTCCCTGGTGCAGTACCGTCACGTGATCGGCAATGGTTTCGACAAAGCCCATATCGTGCTCGACCACCATCAGGGAGTGTTTGCCCGCAAGGGTTCTGAACAGCTCAGCCGTATAGTCGGTCTCCGCGTCGGTCATTCCGGCCGCCGGTTCATCCAGCAACAGCAGATGCGGGTCCTGCACCAGCAGCATGCCAATCTCCAGAAACTGCTTTTGCCCGTGCGAAAGCAGCCCGGCGCGGCGATCGCGCTCACCGCCAAGCCGCAGCAAGAGCAGCATCTCGTCAATACGGTCCCGCTGCTCGCCGTTGAGTCTGGCCCGCAGGCTCGCCCAGACGGACTTGTCGGTTTTCATCGCAATCTCAAGGTTTTCCCACACCGAGAGCGCTTCAAAGACCGTGGGCTTCTGGAACTTACGTCCGATGCCCTGGCGGGCAATCTCGGCGGGTTCAAGCGCCGTCAGGTCGATGGATTGATCGTACAGCGCTCTGCCGCTTTTAGGCCGCGTTTTGCCGGTAATCACGTCCATTAATGTCGTTTTTCCCGCACCGTTGGGGCCAATCACGCAGCGCAATTCACCCACGCCAATGTTCAGTGAGAGGTCCGTCAGCGCCTGAAAACCATCAAAATTCACGTTGATGGCTTCAAGCTGCAGCACCGGATCGGTCTGGTCACGATAGCGATCCCCGGGTAACTGGCGGGTAAATAATCCTTCGGCTGGCTGCATCAGTGTTCTCCCTTACGAAACAGACCGTAGACACCGCGCGGTAAAAACAGCGTCACGGCGATGAAAATCAGCCCCAGAAACAGCTGCCAGTATTCCGGCAGGGCAACGGTAAAGACGCTCTTCGCACCGTTCACCAGCGCCGCGCCTATCACCGGGCCGACCAGCGTGCCGCGCCCCCCCAGCGCAACCCAGATGGCCGCTTCAATTGAGTTGGTTGGCGACATTTCACCCGGGTTGATAATGCCCACCTGCGGCACATACAGTGCGCCAGCCAGACCGCAGAGTACGGCTGAAAGTGTCCACACCAGCAGCTTGAAACCGCGGGGATCGTACCCGCAAAACGTCAGGCGGTTTTCGGCGTCACGCACCGCGGTCAGAATGCGACCGAACTTACTTTTCGCCAGCGCGAAGCCTGTGCCCAGCGCTATCAGCAACAGCATCACGGTAGCCAGAAACAGCGCGATACGGGTGGTGGTCGCGGTAACGGAAAACCCAAGCAGCGTGGTAAAACCGGTAAAACCGTTATTCCCGCCAAAGCCGGTTTCATTGCGAAAGAACAGCAACATCCCCGCGTACGTCAGCGCCTGGGTCATGATCGAAAAATAGACCCCTTTGATTTTTGAGCGAAAGGCAAACCAGCCAAACACCAGCGCCAGCAGCCCCGGCACCATCACAATTAATACCAGTGCCCAGACAAAGTGCTGCGTCCCCCACCAGAACCACGGCAGTTCACTCCAGGAGAGAAACGACATAAACGCGGGCAGCCCGTCACCCGCCGCCTGGCGCATCAGGTACATGCCCATCGCATAGCCGCCCAGCGCGAAGAAGATACCGTGCCCCAGGGAGAGCATTCCGGCATAGCCCCAGACCAGATCGAGCGCCACGGCGACAATGGCATAGCAGAGGATCTTACCCGTGAGCGTGAGCATCCAGGTCGAAATCGCCAGCGGATGCGTCGCGGGCAGTAAGGCGAAAAACGGTAAAATCAGCAGGCAGGCCACGATCAGGCTACCGGCTATCTGCGTCGTGCGTGGCGCTTTGCGCGCCAGCGTTAAGGTAAGCGGCTGGCTCATCAGTCAGTAACCCTCCCTTTCAGTGCGAATAACCCCTGCGGACGTTTCTGAATAAACAGAATAATCGCCACCAGGATCAGGATTTTGCCCAATACTGCCCCCATTTGCGGTTCGAGAATTTTATTAAAGATCCCCAGCCCAAACGCCGCGGCCACGCTACCTGCCAGTTGACCCACCCCGCCAAGCACCACCACCAGGAACGAGTCGATGATGTAACCCTGGCCCAGTTCTGGCCCAACGTTGCCTAACTGCGATAACGCCACGCCCCCCAGACCCGCAATCCCCGAGCCAAGCCCAAAGGCCAGCATATCGACGCGACCTGTCGGTACCCCGCAGCAGGCTGCCATGCTGCGATTTTGGGTCACTGCGCGCACGTTCAGTCCAAGACGGGTTTTGTTCAGAATGAGCCACGTGAAGAACAGCACCAGCAGCACAAAACCCAGTACCACAATGCGGTTCCACGGTAGCGTCAGATTGGCAAACACCTGCACGCCACCGGACAGCCATGCCGGGTTTGCCACCTCCAGGTTCTGGGCGCCAAACGTCATGCGTACCAGCTGAATAATCATCAGGCTGATACCCCATGTCGCCAGCAGCGTTTCCAGCGGTCGGCCATACAAATGACGAATAACGGTACGCTCGAGCACCATCCCGATGCTGGCGGTCACAATAAACGCCACCGGCAGCGCAACGATCGGGTAGAGCGCCAGCCACTGTGGGGCGAAGCCGGCCATCACCTGCTGAACCATCCAGGTGGCGTACGCGCCCAGCATCAGCATCTCCCCGTGAGCCATGTTAATCACCCCCAGCAGGCCGTAGGTAATTGCCAGCCCCAGCGCGGCGAGCAACAGTACCGACCCCAGCGAGAGCCCCATAAACGCCTGACCAAGCAGATCGCCCCACATCAGGCGATGCTCAATCTGTTTCAGACTTTCGGCAGCGGCAGCACGCACGCCGGCATCCGGCTCCGATCCTGCCTGCGTATACGGCATCAGCCGGGACTGAACGTCCGGATCGTCTGATTGCCCTAACAGCGCCACAGCGTTCAGGCGCACCGCAGCCTTCGGACTTGCCAGCTGGAGGTTCGCCAGCGCCAGCTTCAGCGACTGACGGGCCACATCATCCGTTTCGCTGCTCACCTGTTTTTGCAGGAAATCGAGCATTTCAGGCTGCGCATCCCGCTGGAGTTGACGAGCTGCCGCACGCCTTTCCGTGACACTGTCACTCACAAGTTGATGGGTTGCCATTGCCGTCGCCACCAGATTGCGCAGCCGGTTGGTCAGACGCACGGCTTTGGTTTGGCCTGCTGCGGCTTTTGTTTCACCCAGGGAAACCATTGCCCCCTGGCGTTGTGCAAACGCATGTTTCTGGCTGTCGGTATAGAGACTTTCACTTTGTAGCGCCTGGAGCAGCGGCAACCGTGCCGCCTCCGGTGCGGTTGCCCACTGCGTCAACAGTTCTGCCTGCTGGCTGCGACTGGCGGCCACGAATTGGTCGGCATCCGATGCCTGCACCATCCCTGGCAGCAGTCCGGTAAGCCACACAATAGCGATGATCGTGCGTATGGCGTTCATGACTATTCTCCCTGCGGTGATAACTTAGTTGCTGGCGGTTTTCATCGGCTGATCGGGCTTTTTGTCATTACCGGCAATGAAGGGACTCCACGGCTGGGCGCGCACCGGCTGTTCCGTCTGCCAGACCACATTAAACTGGCCGTTACCTTCAATTTCGCCAATCATGACCGGCTTATGCAGATGGTGGTTGGTGGCATCCATGGTGAGCGTAAAGCCTGAAGGTGCCTTGAAGGACTGACCGGCCATTGCCGCCCGAACTTTATCGACGTCGGTGGTACCTGCTTTTTCAACCGCCTGCGCCCACATGTGGATCCCGACGTAGGTGGCTTCCATCGGGTCGTTGGTGACCACGGTGTCGGCATTCGGCAATTTGTGTGCCCTGGCATACGCTTTGTAATCCGCCACAAACGCCTGGTTGGTCGGGTTATCAACGGACTCAAAGTAGTTCCACGCCGCCAGGTTGCCCACCAGCGGTTTGGTGTCGATCCCGCGCAGCTCCTCTTCTCCCACGGAGAAGGCCACAACCGGAACATCGGTAGCTTTCAGGCCCTGGTTAGCCAGCTCTTTATAGAATGGAACGTTGGAGTCGCCGTTGATGGTGGAAACCACCGCGGTTTTACCTCCGGCAGAGAATTTTTTGATACTGGAAACGATTGTCTGGTAATCGCTGTGACCAAACGGGGTGTATACCTCTTCAATGTCTTTGTCTTCCACCCCTTTCGAATGCAGGAAAGCACGCAAGATTTTATTCGTGGTGCGGGGATAAACGTAGTCGGTGCCTAACAGGAAGAAGCGTTTCGCGCTGCCTCCGTCTTCACTCATCAGGTACTCCACCGCCGGGATCGCCTGCTGGTTTGGCGCGGCACCGGTATAGAAGACGTTAGGTGACATCTCTTCACCCTCATACTGCACCGGGTAGAACAGCAGTCCGTTCAGCTCCTCAAACACCGGCAGCACCGATTTACGCGACACCGACGTCCAGCAACCAAACACCACCGCCACTTTGTCCTGGCTCAGCAGCTGGCGCGCTTTTTCGGCAAACAGCGGCCAGTTCGAGGCCGGGTCAACCACTACCGGTTCCAGCTTCTTACCCAGCACGCCCCCTTTGGCGTTGATCTCATCGATGGTCATCAGCGCAACATCTTTAAGCGGGGTTTCGGAAATCGCCATCGTGCCGGAAAGGGAATGCATGATCCCCACCTTGATGGTATCGGCCGCCTGAGCGCCAAAACTCATCCCCATAGCTACGACAGACGCGGACAATGCGAAGGCTTTTAATAAGGTACGACGGTGCATATTTTCACTCCTGAAAAAGAAAGCTGTGCAAAGGCGTCCGTTACGGCGTGGACGCAGAAAATAAAAACGTCAGCTTAGAGAGAGCAAAAAGGATGCCAGGATGGATAAAGCGCTATGACAGGAGAGGTAACGAAGGATGTAAAAAGAACGACTCAGAATGGTACAGCGCTGCACTTTTATAATGCAGCGCTGTGGCGGAGGGTTTACCAGACTTCGCTGGCGATCTGCGTCACCAGGCGGACTTTGTCCCACTGCTGGGTTTCACTCAGGCTGTTGCCCTCTTCGGTAGAGGCAAATCCGCACTGCGGGCTCAGGCAAATCTGCTCTTTAGCCACGTATTTCGCCGCCTCCTCCAGACGCGCCTTCACCCCTTCCGGGTTCTCCAGCTCGCCATTTTTAGTGGTGATAAGACCGAGCACCACCTGCTGCTTGCCCGGGCGAACAAAACGCAGTGGCGCAAAATCACCGCTCCGGTCATTGTCGTACTCAAGGAAAAAGGCATCCACGTTGACCGTCCCGAACAGCACTTCAGCCACCGGCTCATAGCCCCCTTCGGAAATCCAGGTTGAACGGAAGTTGCCGCGACAGACATGCAGGCCGATGGTGAGATCGTCCGGCTTGCCCTCCAGTGCCTTATTCAGAACGCGGGCATATATACGCGCCAGCTCGTCGGCATCGTCACCACGCTCGCGGATCTGACGACGTTGATCGTCCGAACAGAGATAGGCCCAGACGGTGTCATCCAGCTGCAGATAACGGCAGCCCGCGTCGTAAAACGCCCGGATCGCGTCCCGCCAGGTGGTCGCCAGATCGTCAAAATAGTCCTTCAGATCCGGGTAGACCGTTGCATCAATGTCTTTGCGCCCACCGCGGAAATGCAGCACGCTCGGGCTGGGAATGGTCATCTTCGGCTGAGCATTGCCGCTAATGCTTTTCAGGTAGCGGAAATCCGCCAGCATCGGGTGATCGCCAAAGCCCAGCTTGCCGGTCACGCGCACGCCGTGGGCTTTGGTCTGAACACCGTTGAACTGAATACCCTGCTGAGAATCGTAACGCTCAACACCCTGCAGACCGTCGAAGAAATCAAAGTGCCACCAGGCACGACGAAATTCACCGTCAGTCACCACATGCAACCCACAGGCGCACTGCTGCTCGACAACATGGCGGATCGCCTCATCCTCAACCGCACGTAGCTGCCCGGCATCAATTTCGCCGCTGGCGAATTTCAGGCGAGCCTGTTTGATGGCATCCGGACGTAAAAAGCTGCCGACTACATCGGCGCGGTATGGGGCATGGTGTCGTTGCATGGAAATCTCCTTTATCTGCCGACAATAATTGCCTGCAGTGATAATTCATTACTTGAATCCTTAGACTTCTGGATGTCTAAATGTCCAAAAAAGATGTCATACCTGCCGCCAGCCGGCAAACGAGAAAATTTCACGGGTGTTGAAAAAAATTCATCTTCACAGTGCGGAGAGCGATTCCTGGCTCGCAAACTCAAACTTTTCATCTTCCCAGCCGGTGATCCCGCCGAGCATAATTTTCACCGGCAGCCCCAGACGCGCCAGCTTCAGCGCGGCTCTGTCCGCACCGTTGCAGTGAGGCCCGGCGCAATAGACCACAAACAGCGTGCCGTCAGGCCACTGGGCCATGCGTTCGGCGGTAATCTGACGCCACGGCATATGTACCGCACCGGGAACGTGACGGCGGGTGAACTGCTGCGGGCTCCCGACGACGTGCAGCAGGACGAAATCCTGCTCGTGATTCGTAATGGCATGATGCACATCGGCGCAATCGGTCTCGACGCTCAGGCGGCGCAGAAAATGGGTAACGGCTTCCTGGGGTTCAGCAGCCGGAAATTCAGTAACATAACTCATGATCCTTCCTCATCTTTGGCGTTTGTGTTAACACTACTCTATCCACAAATTCAGCCCGTGAATGCGCTCGCTTATGCCAGAAAACAGCAAAAAGATGACAAACTTAAGACAGATTTCCCGCCCTCAGGTCATTGTGCTGGCGTATGACGGTTTGTGTACCTTTGAGTTTGGCGTGGCAGTGGAAATCTTTGGTCTGCCGCGTCCGGAGCTGGGAGACGAATGGTATCGTTTTGCCGTCGCGGGCGTAGACAGCGGTGAACTTCGGGCGACCGGCGGGATTCGCCTCATCACCGACGGCGATTTAACCCTGCTTGAGACGGCCGACCTGATCGTCGTGCCCGGCTGGCGAGGACTGGATTCACCGGTTCCACCCGCGCTCTGCGCGGCATTACGTAAGGCCAATGCGCGGGGATGCCAGCTTTTGTCGATCTGTTCCGGCGTGTTTGTTCTTGCCGCTGCCGGGCTGCTGGATGGGCGTAAAGCCACAACGCACTGGCGCTATATTGAGGCGCTTAAGGCCCGTTACCCGGCCATCGAGGTGGTTGAAGATGTACTTTATCAGGACGACGGCGACATTCTCACCTCGGCGGGCAGCGCGGCAGGCATCGATTTATGCCTGCACGTAGTCCGGCGGGATTATGGGATGGAAATCGCCAACACCGTAGCGCGTCGTCTGGTCATTCCCCCGCACCGGGATGGCTCACAGCCGCAGCAGCTAAGCCGCCCGGTGGCGCAACTGCGCGAAAGTCAGCGTCTCGGTCAGCTGTTTGATTTTCTGCACACCCATCTTGCCGTATCGCACAGCGTTGATTCACTGGCGCGTCGGGTCGGCATGAGTCAACGCACCTTTCTGCGCCGCTTTCAGGATGCGACCGGCACCACGCCCGCGCGCTGGCTGCTCAATGAGCGCCTGCTGAGGGCAAAGGATTATCTGGAAAGCAGTCGCTTAAGTATCGACAGCATCGCGGAGCAGACCGGATTCGGTCAGGCATCGACCCTGCGTCACCATTTTCGGCAGCAGTTCGCCCTTTCACCGGCCCAGTATCGCAAACATTATTCGCGGCCTGGCCGTTAGTGGCCGGATTGCAGACAAAAAAAACCGCCATAATATGGCGGTAAATGCTTGCATGGATAGATTTGTATTTTGGTCTCTACGTCCCGACACTCCATGGCCGGGCAGCGGATCTCTTACAAACTAACATCCATAGTCTCAATGAAAGGTAAACAGCCTGATTAACCCGCTTTGGTATTGATTTGCAAATAACGCATCAGACCCTGCTCCGCGCTCTGTTTTGCATCATCATTGATGGCTTCCAGATAAAACGAACGCGACACACCATACGGTGCTTTTTCAGACGGATAAACCGCGAACTCGAATGTTTTACCTCTTGCCTGATTGGTGCAGCCTAATTGCCAGCGCTGGTCATCAATTTTGGTGCTATTACAGGCCACGCGTCCGTAATCGCTGGTTAAATATGACCCAACACGCGCTTTCGCGGACTGAATATATTCTGGTTCGTCATTACTAATAGAGTAAATACCTGCACCCGCCCCAACAGCAACCACCAGCAGCGCAAGCGCTATCATTTTTTTCATTTAACAAGACCCATTCCTTAGCCAGAGTTTAACCATTATATAGGATTTATCCTTAAAGCTAGTGGCTAATTACGTACCAGAATTGGCGGTTAACAAACTTGATGCTAATTTTAGGAAAAGTCTCATCACAGCTGTCGCCGCACAGAATTTGACACTCTCTTTGCGCTAATTTGAATTTTTGAATAATTTCCCGACGAAATTATTGGCATGATAGTCCCGCGATGGCATTCAACGGTGAAATAATGATGAGAAAAGGGTTAACGCTGATATTGCTGGTGTGTGGGTTATTTTCAGGTCAGCTGATGGCAGGACATAAAGGCCATGAATATGTGTGGGTAAAGAATGTGGAGCATCAGCTCCGCCATGAAGCGGATAGCGATGAATTACGCAGCGTTGCAGAAGAGTCTGCGGAAGGTTTGCGCGAACACCACCTGTGGCAGAAATCGCGCAAACCTGACACGCACTTTCGGTAATTAATTACCCTTACGCTTCGGCAGGGTTTTCATTAAATCGTCCGGGCTCACGGAGGCCACAACGCTACCCGGCGACGGCATTTTGAAAATATGATTTTTCATCTTGCCAATCACATGCATTTCGCACGGACGGCAGTCAAATTTCAGGGTCAGCACTTCGTCGCCATTCACCAGCTGCATCGGTGTGGCCTTCCAGCTTTTAATATTCCCTTTCGCCTGTTTCGGGCAGAGGTTGAAGGCGAAGCGGAGACAGTGCTTGGTGATCATCACCGGCACGTCGCCCTTCTCTTCATGCGCTTCATAGGCTGCGTCAATCAGCTGTACGCCGTGACGGTGATAGAATTCACGCGCTTTGTGGTTATAGACGTTCGCCAGGAAGGACAAGTGCGTGTCAGGGTAAACCGGCGCAGGAACGGTTTCGGCCTTGCGGCTGCCGCGTGGATAGTTAGCCAGGCGGGCGGCATCCAGCATTTCTGCCGTCTCGCGGCGGAACTGATTCAGCTGGCTGTTCGGAACAAACAGGGCATCCGGCAGGTTAACGTCGATATGACGCGCGTAGTAAAGGGTCTGCCCCAGCTTCGCCACGCCATCCTTCAGGTTGTTAAGGGCTTTTTCCGCGTTGTTTGCCACCTCGAACAGACCATCAAGCGTATGCGTCACGCTGATACCGTCTTCACAGGTCATGGTCAGGATCAGCTGCTCTTCCCAGCCGCCCAGTTCAATGTCCACCGCGATACGACGTTCGCTCGAGGTTTTCAGTAGCGCCTGCTGCCAGTTGTGGTCAAGGTTACGGTTCAGTGCCGCGTTAGGGCGCGCTTTGTAGAGATCCGCAGGCATCTCGTTTGGCCATACGCGATAGCGATTTTCACCGGTTTTTTCCACCGTATTCGCACGGAAGCCCACCACTTCACGCTTGATCATCACGTTCAGGCCATCGCCGTTGGCCAGCGGCTCGGTCACTTCCACGTCGAGGTGATCTTTTGCCACTTTCAGCACTTCACCCACCGGTAAACCGATAAACTTCGGTGAATCAAACGCGCCGATATCCCCTTTACGGGCATTCACAAAGTAGTCAGTGCTGCCGCGATGGAAAGTTTTGTCCGTTGACGGAATAAAGAAATGCTCGGTACGACCGGCCGACGCACGCGCCAGGTCACCGCGATCTTCAATGATGGCATCCAGCATCTGACGATAGTGAGCGGTGATGTTCTTCACGTAGCTCATGTCTTTATAACGCCCTTCAATCTTGAAGGAGCGCACGCCAGCGTCAATCAGCGCACCCAGGTTGGCGGTCTGATCGTTATCTTTCATCGAGAGCAGGTGTTTTTCGAACGCCACAACGCGGCCCTGATCGTCTTTCAGGGTATACGGCAGACGACATGCCTGAGAGCAGTCGCCGCGGTTGGCGCTGCGCCCCGTCTGGGCGTGGGAAATATTGCACTGACCAGAATAGGCGACGCACAGCGCGCCGTGGATAAAGAATTCAATGGTTGCGTCGGTCGCCTGGTGAATATCGCGGATCTGGTTCAGGTTCAGCTCACGCGCCAGCACGATCTGGGAAAAACCCACATCAGAAAGAAACTTCGCCTTCTCTACCGTGCGGATATCGCACTGGGTACTGGCGTGCAGTTCAATGGGGGGAATATCCAGCTCCAGCACGCCCATATCCTGCACAATCAGGGCATCGACGCCGGTCTGGTAGAGATCGGTAATTAAACGTTGCGCAGGCTCCAGCTCATCATCATGCAGAATGGTGTTCAGGGTCACGAACACTTTCGCCCCAAAGCGATGGGCGAACGGCACCAGTTCAGCAATATCGCTCAGGCTGTTGCTGGCGTTATGACGGGCACCAAAGCCAGGCCCACCAATGTAGACGGCATCAGCACCATGAAGGATCGCTTCACGGGCGATGGAGGCGTCGCGGGCCGGGCTTAAGAGTTCGAGATGATGGGATTGCAGGCGCATACTTCGTCGTTATCCGTTATGGTCAAAATGGCGGCTATTGTAGTCAGAAGTATGCGGCAGCGAAACAGTTTTGCGTCGCTTCAGCGGGGATAATGGATCAGGGAGTGAAAATGTACCGGCCGGTCGCTGCTGTTGCGATAGGCGTGCGGTTTATCCCCGGCAAAACGCACCCCCGAATCGGCAGTAATGGTCTGCCACTCGCCATCGATGTTCATCTCCAGTTCGCCGCTGATCACCACCACGTGTTCAATCACGCCAGCCTCGTGGGGCGTGGATTCGCTCAGGGCACCGGCAGCGAGGGTTATCGAAAAGTGGTCGAATTTTAGCGTCTCATCCCACGGGAATAACGGTTTCACCACCATCGCCTGCTGCTCCGGGTCGAATACCGCCTGCCTGTCAGCTGCCGGCGTGATGAAGGCAGAAAAAGGGATGTTCAGCCCCGTGGCGATTTTCCACAACGTGGATACCGTCGGGCTGGATTCATTGCGCTCGATTTGCCCGAGCATGGCCTTTGAAACGCCGGTCTCTTCCGCCAGTCTGGCGAGGCTCCAGCCACGCGCCTGACGCTCGGTTTTCAGTGTGTAAGCAAGATGTTGTGTGATGTCCATGTTCCCTCCTGAAGCGACCGATCATACCACTTGTACGCTATAACGCACAGTGTTACCTTAGGGCGGACGTTATAACGCACAACGGAGTCTTCATGCGCCCTTCATCCTCACTCTTTCCTGCCGTTCTCGCCGGTTTTGTCGCCGTTCTGGTGGGATATGCCAGTTCCGCCGCCATTATCTGGCAAGCCGCTGCTGCCGCAGGCGCAAACGCGCAGCAGATCGCCGGCTGGATGACGGCCCTGGGGATAGGTATGGGGGTCAGCACGCTGGCGCTTTCCTGGTGGTATAAAGCCCCGGTACTCACCGCCTGGTCTACGCCCGGCGCGGCGCTGTTAGCCACCAGCCTGCACGGGGTAACGCTTGCCGAGACCATCGGGATTTTTATCTTTGCCAACGCGCTCATTCTGCTGTGCGGCGTAACCGGGTTGTTTGCTCGCCTGATGAAGCTTATCCCGCATTCCCTTGCCGCTGCTATGCTTGCCGGGGTGCTGCTCAGGTTTGGACTGCAGGCGTTCAGCAATCTTGAGGGGCATTTTTTACTGTGCGGCAGCATGCTGGCGGCATGGCTGTTCGCCAAAGCGCTGGCCCCCCGCTACGCCATTGTCGCCACGTTGCTGGTGGGCAGTATGGTGGCCTGGGCGGGAGGTGACGTTGTCACAAAAGAGTTAACCCTTTCCGTGGTGATGCCCACGTTTATCGCGCCAACCTTTACGTTAACCAGTCTGATAAGCATTGGCGTGCCCTTCTTCCTGGTCACCATGGCGTCCCAGAATGCGCCGGGCTTCGCCACGATGCAGGCTTCCGGCTATCCTCTGGCCGTATCACCACTGATGATCGTCACCGGAGGGCTGGCTCTGGTGTTATCCCCGCTCGGCGTCTTTTCCATCTGTATCGCCGCGATCACCGCTGCGATTTGCCAGAGCCCGGATGCGCACCCGGATGCCAGCAAACGCTGGCTTGCCGCCATGGCCGCAGGCGGGTTTTATCTGCTGGCGGGCATTTTTGGCGGATCCATTTCCGGGCTGATGGCCTCCCTTCCCCTGAGCTGGATCCAGATGCTCGCCGGCCTGGCGCTGCTGGGCACCATCAGCGGGAGCTTGTATCAGGCACTGAACAACGAAACGGAGCGCGACGCGGCAATTGTCACCTTTCTGATGACCGCCAGCGGCGTCACGATCCTGGGTATTGGCTCTGCGTTCTGGGGGCTGGTGCTGGGCGGCGTATGTTATACGGTCTTTTCACACCTTCGCCGCGCGTAGCTGCGAGGGCGTTATGCCCATCATGCTGCGAAAGCGGTTACTGAAATGGCTGGCGGAGTTAAACCCGCAGGCCAGCGCGATATCCGTGAGCGGTGTGGTTGTGTGCTGCACCAGCGCTTTGGCTTTCTCCATTCGACGCTGCATCACGTACTGATGCGGTGCCAGCCCCATGGACTGACGGAACATCCTGGCGAAATGATACTCGCTCAGCGCGGCCTGTTCGGCCAGTTCCGCCAGCGTTAGCGGCTGGGAAAGGTTCTCTTCGATAAACGCCAGCACGTTACGCAGCACAAACGGCGACAACCCGCCGGTCACCACCGGCAGTTTCCACTGCACGCTGGAGTAATTCTGTAACAGGTGGGTCATCAACAGCGTAGACGCGGTACTCAGGGTGAGCTGGTTAGCTTTTTGCTGCCAGTCGCAGCCGAGCAAAAACTGACGGTAAAGCGCGGTAATTTTCGGGTCGCTGCCGAAGATCTTTTCATCCAGCGTCAGGGACAGCGGGCGCTTGTCCCAGATTTTTTCCCCGACATCACGCAGATGCTCATCGGTGCAGTAGAGATGGACAAACGTCAGGTCATCGCGAATATCCCACGTCGATTCACTCTCTTTTGGCATCAGACAGAAACGGTCCGGGCCGCCGCCGTTTTTCCAGCCGCCCGGCGTTTTTTGATAGCTCTCATAACCGTCCGCCACGTACAGGCTGAGGGTATGGTGATTACTTTTTACGGTTATCGTGTCGTGCTTGTTGTACCAGGCTGCCAGTTGAATACCGGAATTCAGCGCAACGGTTTCCCGCAGCACGGCGTTCTGCTGGCGTAGCGTTTCAAAGGTATCGTAAGCGCGAGACATAGCTATTAACGGGTGAGTAATCAGACTCTCAGTCTATGAAGTGTTGCGCCACGATGCCAGATCTGCAGCCACAAAAAAGCGCAAGAATATGCAAGTCCACCGCAAATCGGTGAAAGCAATGTCATGCCACTCGCGCCAGACTGCACTTTTCAGTATGTGAGAAGAGAGCAACAATGAACGCATTACTCTATGGACTGGTGGTGGTGATATGGGGAACAACCTGGATTGCCATTTTCCTGCAACAGGGGCCAGTCGCAGCCCCGGTGTCAATTTTCTGGCGCTTTGCCGTGGCCTGCGCCACGATCATGATCGTCTTAATTGCCCTGCGTCGGCTTCGTAAGCTGGCCTTGCGGGATCATCTCTTTTGCATGCTGCAGGGATGCTGCGTTTTTTGCTTCAACTTCTGGTGTTTTTATACCGCCGCCGCGCACATCAATACCGGGCTGGAGTCGGTGATTTTCTCGATGGCCGTACTGTATAACGCCATCAACAGCTTTATTTTCTTCGGTCAACGCCCACCCGCACGCTTCTGGACGGCGGCGGCCCTGGGGCTTATCGGGATCGTCACCCTCTTCTGGGACGACCTGCTGGCGAGTGGCTGGAGTGCCTCCCTGCTGACGGGGATTGGTCTTTCAGCACTGGGGACCTACGGGTTCTCGCTGGGCAATATGATCAGCATGCGCCACCAGCGAAAAGGGCTGGAGACCATGACCACCAACGCCTGGGCGATGTTTTACGGTACGGTCATTATGGGCTGCATTGCCCTGTTCCGGGGTGACAGTTTTATCCCCGAATGGACGGTGAGTTACATTGGCGCGCTGCTTTATCTCGCCATTTTTGGTTCGGTCATCGCTTTTGGTGCCTACTTCACGCTGGTGGGACGCATTGGCCCGGGCAAAGCGGCATACAGTACGCTGCTCTTCCCGCTGGTGGCGCTGTCCATCTCCACGGTCTATGAAGGTTACGTGTGGCATCTCAACGGCATCATTGGATTACTGCTGATTCTGGGCGGGAATATGGTGATGTTTACGAAACCGGAAACCTGGTTCAGACGTTTGCGTATGGCATAAAAAAAGGCCTGCATTGCTGCAGGCCGTTTTGATTATTTCGCGGTTTTCTTAACATCAAACATGGTGGCATCCGTCGCCATGTCATCCACAACCTGTTTTAACGTTGCGAAGCCCATTGGCGTGTTTTCGTTCGCCAGCTCTTTACCTTCGCCTTTACGCACGACCTTCATGACCGGCTTATTCGTCGCCGAATCAATCAGCTCACCTTCGAAGAAGAGATGGGTATCCATGGTGCGGTGCCCCGTTGCCATCTGCGTACCTGCTACCACTAACGCGACGGGCACTACTTCATAGAACTGCAGACCTTCTTTCTGTGAACTCACACCGGTAATCGCACCGCGGAAGATCAGGCTGTGTTTACCTGGTGTCGTAACAACAGGTTTACGCTGGCTGATTGCCGCTTTCATTTTGGTGTTGGTATAAGCCAGAAGCTCATCAAGCGTTTTTTGACCAATTTGGGTCGTTGGTTTTGGCGCTGGATAATAGGTGATTGGCGTCCATAAAATACTGTCGTAATTTGCCTCGTTATACGACGGGTCGACCCAACGCAGCGTCGGTTTACCCGTTGCGGACGTTGTTTGCTGCAATCCAGAATAATCTTTTAAAAAGCCTGAATATTGTTCGGGGGCGGCGACTTTAGACGAACAGCCCGCTAACGCCAACAGACCAGAAAGCACTGCAACTTTAAAAAAAGTGTGAGTACGCATGATGGTATTCCATGTTATCTGCAAGTATGCATTTGAAGTTATAGCAAAAGTCTGGCGGGTTTGTTGTGACAAAAAATGATGTAAGCAGCACAAATTGCGAAAAGATTGCCCGACTGAACGCCGGGCAGAGAAAAACTACTGATTAATATCAACCTGCCAGAACAAATGCTTGCCAAACGGATCGATTTCATAGCCCGTGACTTCCTTGCGCACCGGTTCAAAAATCGTCGAATGGGCAATCATTACTGCCGGCATCTGGTCATGCATCATCTGCTGGGCCTCTTTATACAGCGCCACGCGTTTATCATGATCGGTTATCGATTTCGCTTCAGCGATAATTTTATCAAATGGTTTGTAGCACCATTTGGCGGAATTAGATCCACCGTTAGCCGAAGTACAGGTAAATAACGGACCAAAGAAGTTGTCCGGGTCCCCGGTTGCGGTGGTCCAGCCCATCAGCGCGGCCTGATGTTCACCGCCCTTCACCCGCTTAAGATACTCGCCCCATTCATAGGTGACGATTTTGGTCTGGACGCCAATCTTCGCCCAGTCGGCCTGAATCATCTCCGCCATCCGTTTTGCGTTCGGATTGTAGGGGCGCTGAACCGGCATCGCCCATAAATCGATGCTGATGCCGTTTGCAAAACCAGCCTCCTTTAACAACGCTTTCGCTTTTTCCGGATCGAAGTCGTAATCCTTCAGTTCGCTGTCGGCGCTCCAGACGCCGGGTGGCAGCAGGTTTTTCGCCGCCGTGCCGGTGCCGTGGAATACCGCGTCAATAATGGCCGGCTTATTGATGGCCATTGCCAGCGCCTGGCGGACCTTCACGTTATCCAGCGGAGGTTTTTGCGTATTGAAGGCCAGAAAACCGGTATTCAGACCGGCTTTACTCATCAGATTAATGTCTTTGTTAGCCTTCATGCGCGGCAGGTCCGCCGGGTTTGGAAACGGCATCACCTGACATTCGTTCTTCTCGATTTTAGCAAAACGCACCGAGGCATCGGGCGTGATGCTAAACACCAGTCGATCCAGCTTCGATTTGCCCTGCCAGTACTCCGGAAACGCAGTGAACAGGATGCGCGAATCTTTCTGGTACTGCACCAGCTTAAACGGCCCGGTGCCAATCGGGTCCATATCCACCTTTTCCGGCGTGCCGGCTTTCAGCATCGCGTCGGCATACTCCGCCGACAGGATCGAGGCGAAATACCACGCCAGATCGGCGACAAACGGCGCTTCCGGATGAGCGAGCGTAAAGCGCACGGTGTGGTCATCGACTTTATCAATGGCCGTGATCAGGCTACCGAACTCAAGGCTCTCGAAGTTGGAATAGCTGCCGTTAGAGACGTTGTGATAGGGATGGTTTACATCCTTCTGGCGCATAAACGAGAAAATCACGTCGTCGGCGTTAAAGTCGCGCGTCGGCCTGAACGATTTATTACTCTGGAATTTCACCCCTTTACGCAGATGGAAGGTATAAACCTTGCCGTCCTCGCTCACCTCCCAGCGTTCCGCGAGGCTCGGGACCAGTTCCGTTGTACCCGCCCTGAAATCGACCAGCCGGTTATAGACCGGCACGGCACTGGCATCCACGCTGGTTCCCGACGTGTATAACTGAGGATTAAAGTTTTCCGGCGATCCTTCAGAGCAATACACCAGCGTTTTTGCCGCGACGGTGGAACTGACCGTGAGCGCAGCAAGTGCCAGCGTTAACATTGTGAGTTTGCATTTCATCATTTATTCCTGTCTTTTTAATTCGACGGCTAATTAATTCTTTTGCCATTTCATAAATATCATTAAAGTGATGTAGCAAACACCTGAAAAATAAATACAGAAGGAATCACTATGGGCTCGGCACTCTCCAGACAATTAACGCACCGCTTCTTCCGCTATCTCGCCATCACCAGCCAGAGCGATCCCAGAGTGAACACCCTTCCCTCTACGCCGGGCCAGCACGACATGGCGCGTGAGCTGGCCCAGGAGCTGGCCCAGCTGGGTTTAGACGATATTGTGATTGATGAATACGCGACGGTTACTGCGGTTAAAAAAGGTAATGTAGCCGGGGCGCCACGCATCGGTTTTATTACCCATATTGATACCGTCGATGTCGGTTTATCACCGGATATTCATCCACAAATATTAAAATTTACGGGTGAAGACCTCTGTTTGAATAAAGAGAAATCAATCTGGTTACGCGTAAAAGAGCATCCGGAAATTCTGGCTTACCCGGGTGAAGAGATTATTTTCAGCGACGGGACCAGCGTATTAGGCGCAGATAATAAAGCCGCCGTCACCGTGGTCATGACGCTGCTGGAAAACCTGACGCCAGAACATCAGCATGGCGACATTGTGGTCGCGTTTGTGCCGGATGAGGAGATCGGCCTGTGTGGCGCGAAGGCGCTGGATCTAAACCGTTTTGACGTTGATTTTGCCTGGACCATCGACTGCTGTGAGCTGGGTGAGATTGTTTACGAGAACTTCAACGCCGCGGCGGCAGAAATTCGCTTTACCGGCGTAACGGCTCACCCCATGTCCGCCAAAGGCGTGCTGGTTAACCCACTGCTGATGGCGACAGACTTCATCAGCCATTTTGACCGCCAGCAAACCCCGGAATGCACCGAGGGGCGTGAAGGCTATATCTGGTTTAACGGCATTCAGGCGGGGCAAAACGAGGCCGTCTTAAAAGCGAATATCCGTGATTTCGATAAAGCACAGTTTGCCGCCCGCAAGCAGCAGATTGCCGATGTCGCGGCGTTGATTGCCGGGCAGCATCCTACGGCAAAGGTGGAGTATCGCATTGAAGATACCTACAGCAATATCAGCAATGCGATTGGTGAGGATCGTCGCGCTATCGACCTGATGTTTGAGGCCATGGAATCCCTTGGGATCACGCCCAAACCGACGCCAATGCGCGGCGGTACTGACGGCGCAGCGCTCTCGGCAAAAGGCCTGCTCACGCCAAACTTCTTCACCGGCGCGCATAACTTCCACTCGAAGTTTGAGTTTTTGCCGCTGTCGTCGTTCGAGGCCTCATACAACACGGCCCTGCAGCTCTGCCTGCTGGCCGCCCGTTAAGCGGGCTTGCGCGCCAGCAGCGTGGCAAAACGCAGTTTGATGCGGTTACCGTTCTCGTCAGTGCGGTGCAGTTCGCCCACCTCTTCGTTGTACTTGAGCAACGCCCAGCCCTCGTAGTAGTTGCTCAGTTCACCGCTTTTGAACGCAAACGGGAAGCCGACGGTGCACGGGTAATCCGCCGTGTCCATCGCGGCAACAATCAGGTTATAACCGCCGGGTCTGGTGCAGCGCTGCATATTGCCGATCAGGCCCGGAATGGTTTTCGCTTCCAGGAACATCAGCACCACGGTAGAGAGAATAAAATCGTATTCGCCCTCAAAGCTCAGGTTGTTCAGATCTTTGATTGCCGTCTGCAGGTTTACGATGCCTTCTTCCGCTTTGATGCGCTCAATATTATCGATACTCAGTGGATTTTTATCCCACGCGGTCACGTCGTAACCGTTGGCTGCCAGATAGAGGCTGTTACGCCCGTTACCGCAGCCCAGATCCAACGTTTTACCCGGTTTCACAATGCCCGCGCTGTACAGCACTTCTGAGTGCGTACGGGTTAAGCCATATTTCTCTGTGAAGTAATTTTCATCAACAGCCATTATTGTTCCTCAGATTGCATAAGCAGCGCTTTATCAGTGCGCACCAGAAGTTTGCCCTGTATCAGCAAGATAAACGTTCGTACCAGCAGCATCCCGATGATGACATTGGTAAAGATAAACAGTGGGACGGCAATGGCGTGAAAAAAGCCCGACGGACTGCTCTGCCCAAGATGAAGCCCCGTGGTGGCCAGGGCCGACACGCCAAACGAGAAGCTCCAGAACGAGGCGTTAAACGGCTGGGATAAATACCATGGCATCAGCCGTAACATAAACAGCAGTTGCAACAGGCCGTAGCCGAACAGCATTTTGGCGAATGTATCCGCCTCACCGCCATTGACGCTAAACCAGGCGCTGCAGGCCACCAGCGCGGGGGCCAGCTGAATACCCAGCGAGGTTCGCAGCGCGGAAGGCAACTCCCCGGCGCTACGAAGTCGTTGCAAAATTACCGGCTCAAGGCTGAGCCAGGAAAAAACGCCCGCCCCGAGAAACACCAGCCCGGCATCGTTAAACCCCAGCGTGCCGCACGCCATGGCGCTGATAAAGTTGTTTGCTACCGTGGGCAGATATAACCCCGGCGTGGTGGCCTCTTGCGGATGGTTACCGCGCCATAATCCGGCGCTTTGCCAGGCAGCATAAGCCAGCTGTATCACCACCCCGACGCCAAATAACACCAGTGACACCGGGCGCAGCCAGGGCACAAAACCGATGGCGACCAGCATCGTTGTGGCGGGAAAAAGGCTGACAAAACTGCTCATCACCGGGTGGCGCATCTCGGCCAGCACACTTTGTGGGAAACGGATCGCCCGGGC
The DNA here is from genome assembly GCF_001750725.1 of Enterobacter ludwigii. Taxonomy (NCBI): domain Bacteria; kingdom Pseudomonadati; phylum Pseudomonadota; class Gammaproteobacteria; order Enterobacterales; family Enterobacteriaceae; genus Enterobacter; species Enterobacter ludwigii. Next base: position 1,474,947 of record NZ_CP017279.1, on the reverse strand, counting down.
GATAAACGCCACCGTCAGCAAAAACCAAATCACAATCGCAAGGGCCACCAGGCTCTCACCAGGCCAGCGCGTCACGGGCCAGAGCGTGCTGGCGTATCGCCAGGCGAACCCCATCCCAATGATGCCAAGCACCATACCGAAGTAACCCGCGGGCAGGTTAAGCACTTGTTGAGCGTTGTTATTTTTATTCATTAATTTGAATTTTTAAAATGTATTTTAAATGCCATTTTAAGGGGTTTCCGCGACGGATGCCAGCACTACGAAACGCCGAAAGTTTGCTACGTTTAGTGGAGACGCTTACCCGAGACTCCATGATGAAAAAGTACAGGCTCAGCGAGGACACCCGCCTCTGGCAATGGAAAAACGGCGAGACAACGCACACGACGTCGTTACGACAGATTATTGCCACGGCGAATTTTAACGACATCGTGAGCGGCACGAAAGGCGGCTGGGTTGAAGATGAGAGCGCCCTCGCGCACGAAGGCGACTGCTGGATCTACGATGAAAACAGCGTCGTCTTTGCCGGTGCGACGGTGTCCGGCAACGCCCGCCTTACCCTGCCTTGCATTGTCAGTCATGACGCGCAGATTGGCGACAACTGCTGGCTGGACGGCGCGGAGGTCAGTCACGGCGCGCGCATAAGTGACAACGTCACGATACAGCAATCCTGCGTACGCGGCGAATGCCATATTTTCGGCGAGGCGCGGGTGCTTCATAACAGCGTGGTGATTGCTGCCAAAGGGCTTACGCCGGACCATGAGCAGATCCTGAAAATTTATGACAAGGCGACGGTGAGCCAGTCCCGCATTGTGCATCAGGCGCAAATCTACGGCGAGGCAATGGTTAATTATGCCTTCGTTGAACACCGGGCGGAAGTTTTCGACAGCGCCATCCTCGAAGGCAACGATCTCAATAACGTCTGGGTATGTGACTGCGCAAAAGTGTACGGTAACGCCCGCGTCATTGCCGGTTTTGACGACGATGCCATCCCTACCGTCCGCTACAGCTCTCAGGTGGCTGAAAACGCGGTGGTGGAAGGAAATTGTGTCATTAAACACCACGTCCTGATTGGCGGTCAGGCCTGGCTGCGCGGCGGCCCTATCCTGCTGGACGATAAGGTCGTGATCCAGGGACGGGCGCGTATCAGCGGCGATGTGCTTATTGAGCATCGGGTTGAAATCACCGACGATGCGGTGATTGAGGCTTTTGCCGGTGAGAACATCCACCTACGCGGCGAAAAGGTGATTAACGGCGACCAGCGCATCACTCGTACGCCTCTGTTAGGGGCGTTATAGCGGGTAAATTTTGCCGTAGAGATTCACATCGTCATAACGGCCATTCAGAAACTCTGCTTCCCGCAGGCACCCTTCCAGCGTAAAACCGTTGCGCAGGGCAACGTTGTTGCTGGGTTTATTTGCCACCCGACACTTAATGACAAAACGGCGGATCTCGCCTCGCTCGACGTAATAGCGCATAAATGCCTGCAGCGCCTGCGACAGAATGCCCTGTCCCTGATGCGCCTCGTCCAGCCAGTAACCGATGTATCCGGCTTTGTTGGCGGGTTCAATTGCATTAAACGACAGCACGCCGACCAGGTCCTCATCCTTGAAAATCAGAAACATTTTGGCGTAGCCGCGCTGGTGCAGCATCTGATTACTCAGCACATTACGACGGGTGTCATCTTCGGTGCCCACATGCTGCGCCCAGTCAAAGGCGGTTTGCAGCCAGGCTTTGTTTCTGATGACCATGTTGTGCAAATCGGCGGTATAGCGCTCTTCGACGGCGCGAAGCTCGAGATGGTCAGTCACCGGGATAATTTCAGATTCAGTGGCGGTCATGGTCCCTTCCCGTCACCCTCTCCCCGCCGGGGAGAGGGAATAAATGGTCAACGCATGATGCGATCGTCAACGTAGTTACGTTTGTCCGGCGCAGGCGGGAAATACTGATACAGCCAGGTCTCACTGATCGCATCTCCCTGACAGCGCAGGAACAGGCGCATGTCCACCGGTTCGGTCGAATCCGAGGTAGGATACCAGTCGAACAGAATGCGATAGCCGTCAAACGGCTCAACGTAGAGGATCTCAACCTGCTTCGCTTCGCCGCTGGAGAGGGTAATGACCGGCTCAATGCCTTTTGGCGCGGCAGCTTTCAGATCGCCCCCGACGAAGTCGATAGCAAAGCGACGGGCCCACACTTTCGGGTAGTTTTCGCCCGGCGCCCAGCCTTCCGGGAACCCACCCATACCGGTACGGGTCGCGAAGACATTCGCCAGTGGGGAACGGACCGGCGGCATGGCGCTCCAGTAAAGACGGTATTTAAAGTCCAGCTCATCGCCCGCTTTCACCGGTTTTTCTGGCTGCCAGAAGCAGACCACGTTATCCAGTGTTTCACCCGTTGTCGGGATCTCCATCAGGCCAACCGCACCTTTACCCCAGTCGTTACGCGGCTCCACCCAGAGGCCTGGGCGTTTGTTATACCAGCCCATGACGTCCTGATAATGTGAGAAATCGCGATCGAGCTGAAGCAAGCCGAACCCTTTCGGGTTTTTGTCCACAAACGCATTGAACTGCAGCTTCTGCGGGTTGTTCAGCGGACGGCAAATCCACTCCCCGTTACCGCGCCACATGGCGAGACGGTCGGAGTCATGAATTTGCGGGTGGATGGTATCGCACATGCGGCGTTCGTTTGTACCGCAGCTGAACATACTGGTCATCGGCGCAATGCCGAGCTGTTTAATGTCTTTACGCGCATAGAGATGGTTTTCCACCTCCATGATCACCTGGCTCTTCTCGCAGTGGATCACGAACTTATACGCACCGGTGATGCTTGGGCTGTCCAGCAGCGTATAGACGGTGAAGGTGGTGTCGCCCGGTTTGACGGTTTCGAACCAGAACGCGGTGAAGTCAGGAAACTCTTCCGGCGTGTCTGTAAAGGTATCCACCGCCAGACCCCGCGCGGAAAGACCATACTGATAGGTATCATCAACCGCACGGAAATAGCTCGCCCCCAGGAATGAGACGATATCACGACGCGCCAGTTCTGGTGCCTTGAAGGCGCGGAAACCGGCAAACCCAAGATCGCTTTGCCCTTCCAGCTGCTTCGTATCAACACCGGTTTCACCGTAGCTGAACAGCTCAGGACGGAAGTGGATTTCGCGCGCCTGTGACGTTGACTGATCCAGCGAGAACATGCGCACGCGGCGACGGAAACCCATGCCCATATGGAAGAACTGCACGTCCAGCTGACGGCCTTCAATGTTATTCCACAGTGACTGTTTTTCATCGTAACGGATGGCGTTATAGGCCTGCGGCGTCATGGTCGCCAGCGTGTCCGGTAACGGTCGCGGTGCTCCGCCCCACGGGGTTTTCGCCAGGTCATGGGCCATGGATTGCAGTACGGAGAAGTCAAAACGACGGCTCTGACCGTCAGCGATGTCAGAGTCAGCAGCGTAAGCCGCTTTGGAAAACAGGGAAGCAAGGCCAGTTGTGCCGCTCAGGGCTGCCATTGCCAGCGAGCCTTTTAGAAAACGTCTGCGATTCATGCCTGGAAAAACGTCCTTATGGTCGTGTGAATGTGTTTCGCACTCGGCGAAATGACGGCAAGAAAGAACGCACAGCCTAAACAAAAATGGTTAAGAATCCAATTGTTGGGCGGCGATTATCTATACAAAGTGCGAAATATTTTCTGTCGACCAGAACGACCCGAAAAAGGTGTAAAGAAAGGTATAAAGACGTGTATAAAAATGCCCCGGCTGGACATCGTCAGTCGGGGCAAATGAGGCGGTTATTTTACGCTGACATCGATACCTGGGAAGTACTTATCAGCGAGTTTAGCGATCGTGCCATCGGCACGCACTTTATCAATTGCGGCATCAAGTTGCTTTTTGGTGGCCTCGTCCCCTTTACGCAACCCAAAGCCGATCCCACTGCCGAGGATAGTGTCGTCCGACACCGGTTTGCCGATAAAGCCAAACCCTTTCCCCTGCGGCTTGCTGAGGAAACCTGCCTGCCCGGCCGCGGACATAACCAGCGAGGCGTCGATACGGCCATTCAGCAGATCGCCCCAGGCCATATTCTGATCTTTATAAGACACCACGGTGACACCCTGCTTTTCCCAGTGCTCTTTCGCGTAGGTTTCCTGAATGGAGCCCTGCAGGACACCGATGGTTTTGCCCTTAAGCCCCGCGGGCGTTGCCTCTACCGCGGTACCGGCCTTGCCAACGAGCTGCGACGGGATGCGGTAAATCGGCTGGGTAAAATCAATACTTTTACGTCGCTGTTCGGTGATGTTCATCGCCGAGTTAATGGCATCAAATTTCTTCGCCACCAGGCCCGGTATTAACGCATCAAAAGAGGTTTCAACCCAGGTGCATTTCAGCGCTGCGGCTTTGCAGATGGCATTGCCCAGCTCAACGTCAAACCCTTCCAGTTCGCCAGCAGCATTTCGGCTTTCAAACGGCGGATATTCCGCCTCCAGCCCGTACCGCAGTTCGATGGCAGCGAATGACGAAAACGTACACAGCAATCCCATGCCGACAACTAACGCGCGTAATTTCATCTCCAACTCCTTAGCGTGGTTTAACCCGACACAGGGCCTGGGCACCTGCCCGTAACGTCGCCTCATCTTTCGCAAAAGAGAGACGAATCAATTTATTATCCGTACCATCCGCATAAAACGCCGACAGCGGAATGGTGGCCACTCCATACTCAACGATCAGCCGTTTCACCAGTTCACTGTCGCGCTCATCGCTAAACTGGCTGTAGTCGGCCAGCAGGAAAAACGAACCGGCGCTCGGCAAGAGTCTGAACGGTGATGCCTCCAGCAAACTTTGCAGCAGATCGCGTTTGCGCTGATAAAACGCCGCCAGCGACAGCCAGGTTTGCGGGTCAATCATGTGTTCTGCAAACGCATGCTGCATTGGCGTATCGGCCGAAAACATCAGAAATTGATGGACTTTACAAATCTCATCCATCAGTACCGCCGGAGCAACACAGTAACCCACACGCCAGCCGGTCACGTGATAGGTTTTTCCGAAGGAAGAGATAATGACGCTACGCTCCGCCAGTTGCGGATGTGTCGCCATACCGTGGTGCGGTTCACCATCAAAGACGACGTGTTCGTACACTTCGTCAGACAAAATAATGATATCGGTATTGCGGGTCACCGCCACCAGCTGCTGCAGGTCCTCTGCTGAAAAGACCTGCCCGCTCGGGTTGTGCGGGGTATTGATGATAATCATGCGCGTACGCGGGGTGATCGCCGCACGGACTTCATCCCAGTTGACGGCAAACTCCGGCACCGTCAGTTTAATGGCAACCGGCATGGCCCCCTGCAGGCGAACAATCGGGGCGTAACTGTCAAACGACGGTTCAAAGTAGATCACTTCGTCGCCCGGGTGCACCAGCCCGCTGATCGCCGAATAGAGTCCTTCACTGGCACTGGCGGTGACCAGCACTTCGCTGGCCGGGTCATAGCGCGTGCCGTAGAGGGTGGCAATTTTATCCGCAATACGCTCTTTAAGTGGCTGCAGGCCGGTCATTGCCGCGTACTGGTTGTGCCCTGCCTCCATCGCCCGGGTCACCCCGGCGACCAGTTTGGGATCGCAGGAAAAATTGGGTGCACCCTGAGAAAGATTGATGGCGTTATGCCGGGCGGAGAGCTGGCCGATAACGGTAAAAATCGTGGTTCCCACATCGGGTAATTTGGAACGGGTGTGCACCGGAGTGTGTAACGTCATCCTCTTTCCTTTCTCATGATGAATGCATAACTATTCAAACAACAAGTCAGTTGTCGGGACAATCGAATTGTTGTCATAATAGCCATGAGAAAAACGCATACCTGAGGTGTTTAATGTCACGCCGTTCGCTCCCGCTTAATGCCATTGATGCCTTTTTAGTCACCGCGCGTCATCTGAATCTGACCCATGCCGCAACAGAACTCTGTCTGACGCAGGGAGCCGTGAGTCGCAAAATCGCCACCCTTGAAGCGTGGTTCGGCTTTCCGCTGTTTGAGCGCCATGCGCGCGGACTGCGCCTCTCCCCACAGGGCAGCGCCCTGCTTCCGGAATTGCAATCCACTTTTGAAACGCTGCTGACCCTGGCCGATCGGGCCCGTACCCAGCAAACCGTGATCCGACTCAAAGCACCCACCTGCGCCATGCGCTGGCTGGTGCCTCGTCTGCTGGAGGTGGAGCGTGAGCAACCGGATCTGCAGATCGCATTGACCACTACCACCGACCATAACGTCAATTTCAAAACGGAATCTTACGACGCGGCCATTGTATTTGGCACCCATATGAGCGCGGGCGATCTGCTGTTTGAAGAGGCGTTAACCCCGGTAATGAGCCCCCTGCGAGCAGGTTGCGAACTGGGTGCGTTAACCTTCCTTCACCCGACACGGGATAAGACAGACTGGTCCTTGTGGCTGGCGAAGCAGGAAGGCCCGGGGGTTGTTATGCACAAAAATCAACACTTCGACACGATGGACCTTGCCATCACGGCCGCCATTCAGGGGCTGGGGGTGGCCATTGCCGACGAAACGCTGGTGGAAGAAGATGTCCGCGCCGGAAGGCTGGCGCGGCCTTTTGAGAGCAGCATTAAAACGGGTGCGAGCTACAGACTGGTTCTGCGCGAATCGCCTGGCCAGGAAAATGGGCTGGCGGCGTTTCGCGCCTGCCTGCTCAGTCGAGGCTCACATGGTGTTTCATGACGCGCTTAAAGAGACTCATGCGCGCGCGCATAAAGCGGTTTTCAAGCCTGAAACCTGCATGTTTATTCACGCCGATACGTAGCAGCACGTCCCTTCCTTTTCGACAGGCCGGCCAGTGCGTCGGGCCAGGAAGACTTTCCCGGTGACCGGCGTCACGCGCAAAACTCACCCAATAATCTGCAACCTGCGCTGCGAATTGCCGGTCTCGCGCATTAACGTAGTGGCAGGAAGGCTCAATCTCACCAAGGGTGTCAAACACGTACGGCACCTCATTACCGTGCCAGGCACCGTTGATATAGGTTGCGTGCTCTGCTTCCGCCACATAGTCGAACCAGTAACGCCAGCACAAGCCGCCCACGCGCTGTTGGGCCTGCATCACCACATATCCCATGGTGGTAAAAGCCATATCCCGGCACACCTGCCTGCCAAGCTCCACATCCCCTTTCACACCTGGATAAAGCAGTTTGATCAGCCCCAGTCCAAAACGACGTTCACGGCGAAGCTTCTGGATCTGACCGGCGAGATCGATACCAAATACCGCCATCACGCTGGCTTCGTCACTGTTCGACCCAATCATCACCGGAACAGGATGCTGACGCGCGGCAAAGAACACATCGAGCATTGATTCCGGCAGAACACAGTCTCCGACGATGGGTGCCGGGGCGATGTTCAGCGGCGCGGCCAGCGGCCAGAACGCTTCGGGGGGAATGGCACGTAACTGTTCTGCTGACGCCTCCTCAAGGCCGAAATGCGCCGCCAGCGCTTCCCCTTTTTGCAGGGCCTGTTCCCGCGGCGTATCCGGCAGGGTGTATCCGCTTTGCACAATCGCCTTGTGGAAGAGTCCCTTCGCCAGCGGAGACGCCAGCAGCGACAGCACGCTGCGCGCGCCGGCGGATTCACCAAACAGGGTGACGTTGTCAGGATCGCCACCGAAAGCGGCAATATTCTCCCGAACCCATTCAAGGGCGGCAATCTGATCCAGCAGCGCAAAGTTATGCACCACCCGGTCTTCTTCTCCTTCCAGCGCGGGATGGGCAAAGAAGCCAAGGTGACCAAGACGGTAATTGATCGTCACAACCACCACGCCGCGCGTTGCCAGCGCCTTACCGTTATAGGGCGGCAGGCCACCCGCGCCAATGGTAAACCCCCCGCCGTGTAGCCAGACCATGACGGGAAGCAGCGCCGGGCGCTCGACGGGTGACCAGACGTTAAGATACAGACAATCTTCTGAGAACCGGCCGGGATCGCCGCCGCCTAACGCCTGGCAATACTCACTGTTCTGCCAGCTTGAGGGCGAAAAAGCGGTGGCCAGACGCAGCCCCTCCCAGCGTTCAGGCGGCCGTGGCGAACGCCAGCGCCAGTTGCCAACGGGAGGCGCCGCATAGGGAATACCACACCAGAGATGTACGTTTTCATCCGTTAAACCAGACAGTGCGCCCTGGCGCGTTTCAATCACAGGGGCGGAGGGATTTTGCATAACAACCTTCTGTTTCCATCACACCCCAGAAGAGTAACGATTTCAGAGCAAACCGCAACGCTGTTTGCTGCGGATTTCAGCCTCCTGATAGAGCATGAACTCATCGTACACCGGGCAACCCAGCGCCGCTTCGAACGCGTCGCGACTGGCGTTACCGTGGCTACGCGCCTGGGTTTCATTGCCCAGATTCGACTGGAAAATCCCTGCGGCGCTGACCGGGAGGAAATCTTCATAGGTGATCGGCTGAGCGACAACCCACCCGCGCTCAATTAACGGCTGTGGATCGTCTCCCGGACGAAACGCATGTCGATGCGCTTCCCCGGATGGCGTCAGGCGATAGCGGAAATAGGCGAGTTCCTGACGGCGCATCAACAATTCGCTGTCCGGGAAGACGCTGAAGATCTCGCGCAAATGGAGCTGGTGCGTCATGTTGTCTTTACCGGTACCGGCTTCTGCAAGCAGGCTGTCATAAAGCGCACGACCTTTTGGCGTCAGCGCCACGCCGCGCTGTTCAATTTCGCCAAAGCGCGCGGTATGCGTTCCTGTATGCTCCCCGGCAAACAGCACCGGCTCTTCCAGCGCTTTAAAGCTGGTCTGGCGCAGTAATACGGGAACCTCGCGACGCGGTGGTCCTTCAATCAGAATTTTGGGTTCAATCCCGTACTTCGGCATCAGCTCCTGCACCCGGTCAATATCCAGCGTACGTGGCGTGAGGTGGTTGATATGGCACCCCGGGAAACAGACCACATCCGCAATCAGTCGGTGCTCGTTATGCAATGCCAGATAGGTCTCCTGGTCGACCGTCGCATGACGATGCCAGCGGAAGGTTTCTAACGCCTCCTGTACAAATGCCTGCGCCTGCGCATCCGTAAAGTGCCCTTCTGCCTCATGCAGCGCGATAAGTTCCAGACAACGCGGGGTAAAGATATTGCGGTGAGACAGGATCTCCGCGGCACGCTCACGCAGGACGACGTTGTCAATCAGTTCGAGGCGCAGCAGCGAGGTAAAGATACGAAACGGATTTCGGCACAGCGCCGCATCATCGACCGGGCGGAACGCCGTGGAGTGGACGGGCACGCCCGCCTGAGAGAGGTCATAATAGCTGACCGGGTACATCCCCATAATGGCAAACATACGACGCAAGGTCGAAAGCTCTTGCGCGGTACCCACGCGGATCGCCCCATGACGCTCCACATTCAGGCGCGCCAGTTCATCCGCGTTCGCCAGTTGTTCATGTAATAGTGGGTTATTTTCCAGAACCGCCAGGTTTACGTCCGCAACCAGGTCGAGCAAGGTGCCGTACTGCGGAACTTCCTGCTGGTACATCGCCGACATAGCCTGCGAAAAGTGTTCCCGAATATCATCAGCCGTGATGGTGTTCGCCATGATGTCATGCCTCCAGTGAATATTACCTGGAGTGTAGAGAAACCCGTTCCCTCTGGGGGGAAGAATTTCCGATTTGTGATCTTAAGACAGGAGTGGTTAAAGCGTGTGCTGGCCTGCCCCTGACACCCATATGACCTGGCAGATTCACCTTCTCTAAATGTAGATTCACCTTCTCTAAATAAAGCGTTTTCTGATCAAACTGTATTATTAATAACCTCATCGCTTAACCATTAAGAGGTAATAAATAGCATTATCTTAAGAGGTAATATCTCATTAAAAACAAATATCAGTGGCATATATCTTATTTCGTTAACGCAACAAGCGGATTTCCAATATTTTTCCTTAAGATTAATCTGTAATTTTTAGACTGCCGCACGCGCTTCAGGCATAAACAATGCAAGAAAAACAGTTATCCCCTGCGGCTCGCGGATTAACTCCATGAAGACAGGCAGTTAACCGCAAGCCATCCAGGATATATTCATATTAAACGAAGCGTTAACCATCAGAAATATCTCAGCAACGAAGCGATGGTTTACAAAACATATTTGACGAATATGAAACACCGACTAAAGTTATTATTCGAACGACGAGTGATACGGAATATTTTCGTATCTTAACTGACATAACCAATATATGAGGTTTAATATGGCAGAGCATCGTGGTGGTTCCGGTAATTTCGCACAAGACCGTGAAAAAGCATCAGAAGCTGGACGTAAAGGTGGCCAGCACAGCGGCGGTAATTTTAAAAACGATCCGCAACGCGCATCTGAAGCAGGTAAGAAAGGAGGAGAAAACAGCCACGGTGGTGGCCGTAAAAACTCCTGATCTGATGTAAATCTCTTTTATTTAAAACAGAGAGCATGCTGCGGGCCTCCAGGCTCGCAGTACCCCTTCTTTATTTTACCGGAGCGTAATGATGAATATGAAAAGTGTCGAAGATGTGTTTATTCACCTCCTGTCCGATACCTACAGCGCTGAGAAGCAGCTGACCCGCGCGCTCGGCAAACTGGCTCGTGCTGCCTCCGGTGAAAAACTGAGCGCAGCCTTTAGTGCACACCTTGAAGAGACGCAGGGTCAGATTGAGCGTATCGACCAGATTATCGAGCAAGAATCTGGCCTTAAGCTCAAGCGTATGAAGTGCGTAGCAATGGAAGGCCTGATTGAAGAGGCCAATGAGGTCATCGAGAGCACCGAGAAAAATGAGGTGCGTGACGCCGCATTAATTGCCGCAGCACAAAAAGTGGAGCATTACGAAATTGCCAGTTACGGTACCCTCGCCACATTAGCAGAACAACTGGGCTATAAAAAAGCCGTTAAACTTCTGGCCGAAACGCTGGAAGAAGAGAAAGAAACCGATCTTAAACTTACCGACCTGGCCGTAGGCAATATTAACCAAAAAGCGCAAAAATGACGCTATAGCAAAGGTTAAATAAAATGAGCATCAGTCCCAGGACTATTAAACGGTGCCATTTAACGGCAGCAATAATATGGTTCATACTCGCTATCCCTTCCGTTTTATGGTGGAAGAGCAGCGTGCTATGGGTCATTATCATCAGTATCTACGCCAATATTGTCGGCCATTTATCTGGCTACAGTGCTGCGCGTGCCGATCAGGCTGCTGAGAGTGAGACCAAATAAGCGACACCATAATGAGGACATTATAATGAATCACGTAGAACACTACCATGACTGGCTACGCGATGCCCATGCGATGGAAAAGCAAGCCGAATCTATGCTGGAATCCATGGCCAGCCGTATCGATAATTATCCCGATGTTCGCGCCAGAATTGAGCAGCATATTAGTGAAACAAAGCGACAAATTACCTTACTGGAAGAGATCCTCGACCGTAATGATATTTCTCGTTCGGTTTTAAAAGATTCGATGAGTAAAATGGCGGCGCTCGGACAATCCATTGGCGGGATGTTCCCCTCTGATGAGATCGTCAAAGGGTCTATCAGCGGCTATGTTTTCGAACAGTTTGAAATAGCCTGCTACACCTCCCTGCTGGCCGCGGCCAAAAAAGCGGGCGACATGGCTTCCGTGCCCGCCATCGAGAGTATCCTGGCGGAAGAGCGCGAGATGGCCGACTGGCTGATTCGCCACATTCCACAGACCACCGAACAGTTCCTGCTGCGTTCAGACGCATCCGGTGTCGAAGCAAAAAAATAACCTCAGGAGAGAAGACATGTTTCGACACGTCAAACAATTACAATATACGGTTCGGGTTGCCGAACCGAATCCCGGCCTTGCCAATTTATTACTGGAACAATTCGGCGGTCCTCAGGGCGAGCTGGCCGCCGCCTGCCGTTACTTCACTCAGGGGCTGAGTGATGACGACCCGGGTCGTAAAGATATGCTGATGGATATCGCGACCGAAGAGTTAAGCCACCTTGAAATTATCGGTACCCTGGTGGGTATGCTTAATAAAGGGGCTAAAGGCGCACTGGCGGAGGGCGTGGAAAATGAAGCCGAGCTGTATCGGTCCATGACCGAAAACGGTAACGACAGCCATATCACCTCCCTGCTTTACGGTGGCGGTACTCCGTTGACCAACTCCGCCGGGGTGCCGTGGACGGCGGCTTATGTCGACACCATTGGCGAGCCGACCGCCGATCTGCGCTCAAATGTGGCTGCCGAGGCCCGAGCGAAGATCATCTATGAACGGCTGATTAACGTCACGGACGATCCGGGCGTGAAGGATGCGCTGGCGTTTCTGATGACGCGTGAGGCGGCGCACCAGCTCTCCTTTGAGAAGGCGCTTCAGTCCATTCGTAATAATTTCCCTCCGGGAAAACTGCCGCCAATCGAGGAATACACCAACAAGTACTACAATATGTCTGAAGGTGGAGAGGTTCGCGGAAGCTGGAACAGCGATAAACATTTCGACTACGTTGAATCCCCCCAACCTGCCGTTGACGGCGGTGACGGGAGTGCAAGCGTGACGCTGACGACCGAGCAGGCCACGCTGGTCAAAGCGATGTCGGCCCGCACGAAGTCCGATCCACATTCCGACCCGCTGACCGGCGCCGAACTGGGTGCCGGGAAGAAAAAACCGTAACCGATTTTGCCAGGCAGCCCCGGACTGCCTGGCAATCCTCGTGCGCAACAGTTCCAGAGGTACGGACCATGTTCGAACTCGACGCATTTCATCTCGCCAGAATCCAGTTCGCTTTTACCGTCTCGTTCCATATTCTATTCCCGGCGATCACCATCGGTCTTGCCAGCTATCTGGTGGTGCTCGAAGGGATGTGGCTTCGCACCAAAAATGAGGTGTGGCGCTCGCTGTACCATTTCTGGCTAAAGATATTTGCCGTTAACTTCGGTATGGGGGTCGTTTCCGGTCTGGTCATGGCCTATCAGTTCGGCACTAACTGGAGCGGATTCTCACAGTTTGCCGGCAGTATTACCGGCCCGCTCCTGACCTATGAAGTCTTAACCGCCTTCTTCCTCGAAGCCGGATTTCTTGGCGTGATGCTGTTCGGCTGGAACAAGGTCGGCCCGGGCCTGCACTTCTTCTCGACCTGTATGGTCGCGCTGGGTACGCTGATGTCCACCTTCTGGATCCTCGCCTCCAACAGCTGGATGCACACGCCCCAGGGGTTCAGTATTCAGAACGGTCAGGTCATTCCGGAGGACTGGCTGGCCATCATTTTTAACCCCTCCTTCCCTTACCGTCTCATTCACATGGCTATCGCCGCGTTCCTGAGCAGCGCGCTGTTTGTGGGGGCGTCGGGCGCATGGCATCTGCTGCGCGGCAACGACACGCCCGCGATACGCACTATGTTTTCCATGGCGATGTGGATGGCCCTGCTGGTCGCGCCCATTCAGGCCGTCGTCGGTGATATGCATGGCCTGAATACCCTCGAACATCAGCCGGCCAAAATTGCCGCCATCGAAGGTCACTGGGAGAACCCGCCAGGCGAAGCGACACCGCTGCTGCTGTTTGGCCTGCCGGATATGGAGCAGGAGCGCACCCGCTACGCGCTGGAAATTCCTGCCCTTGGCAGTCTGATTCTGACCCACAGCCTGGATAAACAGGTCCCGGCACTGAAAGACTTCCCAAAAGAAGATCGCCCGAACTCACCGATTGTTTTCTGGTCATTCCGCATTATGGTCGGCATGGGTCTGCTGATGATCACGCTGGGTCTGGTCAGCGTCTGGCTACGCTATCGCCATCGACTCTACCAGTCGCGGCCCTTCCACTGGTTCGCGCTGTGCATGGGACCGGCGGGCCTACTGGCGCTGCTGGCCGGCTGGGTCACCACCGAAGTGGGCCGTCAGCCGTGGGTGGTGTATGGCTATCTGCGCACGATCGACGCGGTCTCGCTGCACAGCACGCTGCAGATGAGCATCAGCCTGCTGGCCTTCTTTGTGGTCTATTCGTCGGTGTTTGGCGTGGGCTACGTCTACCTGATTCGGCTTATCAAGAAAGGTCCGCAGCCCGTTGATACGTTGACGTCAAATACCTCGGGCACCCCTGCCCGTCCGCTGTCTGCCGCTGAGTCTGTTCCGGAACAGGAGAGAAACTGATGGGCGTCGATATCTCAGTTATCTGGTTTGCCATCATCGTGTTCGCCACGCTGATGTATATCATCATGGATGGCTTTGATTTGGGCATCGGGCTGCTTTTTAACTTCGTGGGCGATGCCAGAGAGCGTGACGTAATGGTCAACAGCGTGGCGCCGGTGTGGGACGGCAACGAGACCTGGCTGGTGCTCGGCGGTGCGGGGTTGTTCGGCGCGTTTCCGCTGGCCTATGCGGTGATTATTGATGCACTGACCATCCCTCTTACCGCCATGTTGATTGGCCTTATCTTTCGCGGCGTGGCCTTTGAGTTCCGCTTTAAGGCAACGCCTTCGCACCGCAAGTTCTGGGACTACGCCTTCGCCGGCGGCTCTTTGCTTGCCACCTTCAGCCAGGGGGTGGTGGTGGGAGCAGTGATTAACGGCTTTGACGTTGAGGGCCGGCGTTTTGTCGGCTCCGCCCTTGACTGGTTAACGCCCTTCAATCTTTTCTGCGGCATCGGGTTGGTAGTGGCCTACACCCTGCTCGGTACCACGTGGCTTATCATGAAAAGTGAAGGCGCATTGCAAAACCGCATGCGTGAACTGACCCGGCACGTGCTGCTGGCGCTGGTGGTGGTGATCGCGGTGGTGAGTATCTGGACGCCGCTCGGCTGGCAGTACGTTGCCGACCGCTGGTTTACCTTCCCCAACTTCATCTGGTTCCTGCCGGTTCCCCTGCTGGTAGGCGTGTTTAGCCTGTGGATCTGGCGACTGACGCGCAACCCGGCCAGCCACTCGCGTCCCTTCCTGCTGACCCTTGGGCTGATCTTCCTCGGATTCAGCGGTCTGGGAATTAGCCTGTGGCCTAACATTATTCCGCCGCACATTACCCTGTGGGAGGCTGCGGCACCACCGGCCAGCCAGCTGTTTATGCTGGTCGGAACGTTACTGATTATTCCGGTGATTCTGGTGTACACCGCCTGGAGCTACTACGTTTTCCGGGGCAAAGTTTCCGACACGGAAGGTTATCACTGAGGTGAACTATGGCAGACTGGCATACCCGAGCCATTATTTATCAGATTGATACTGCACTCTTTTATGATTTAAACGGCGATGGCTGCGGGGACATCGCCGGGATTGGCGCAAAGCTGCGCTACATTCGCCGCATGGGGGCGACGGTTATCTGGATCACCCCTTTCTACCTCACCCCGTTTCTGGATGAAGGCTACGACGTCAGCGACCATCTGCAGGTTGATCCTCGCTTCGGAAAGCTGGCCGACATTATCGCCTTTATTGAACAGGCCCGGGAGCTGGGTATGCAGGTCATTATTGAGCTGTTGATTCAGCACACCTCGGACGCCCATCCCTGGTTTCAGCAGGCTCGCCGCAACCCAACTTCACCTTTTCGTGACTACTATATCTGGTCGGATAATAACGAGGACGATACCTCCCCGATGTTTCCCGGCGTGGAAGAGAGCGTCTGGACATGGGATGACGAGGCCGGGCAATACTACCGACATATGTTCTATCACCACGAGCCCGACCTGAATCTGACCTGCCCCGCGCTGCTCAACGAGATCGAAAATATTATCCTCTTCTGGCTCAAGCTCGGGGTGTCGGGATTTCGCCTCGATGCCGCAACGCACCTGACCGCGCAGGCAGGCGGCGGTGACGAGAAAAAGGGGTTATGGATCCTGGAGCATATGCGCCGCCTTATTGAAGCACGTAATCCGGAAGCGATCCTGCTCGGTGAGGTGGACGTCGACGTGGAGGCGTATAAAGACTATTTCGGCGAAAATAACCGTCTGAATCTGGTGCTGAATTTCTGGCTCAATAAGTATTTCTACGTCAGCCTTGCCAGGAAAAGCGCCCGACCGCTGCGCAATGCCATAAAGAAGATGATTGTCCCGCCTGACTCGTGCTGCTTTGCCAACTGGCTGCGCAACCACGATGAGTTGGATCTGGAAGGGATCGGTAAAAAAGAGAAACAGATTGTGGTCGACACATTCGCCCCTGACGAAGAGATGAACGTCTACCAGCGCGGGATACGACGCCGTCTGGCACCGATGTTAAAGGGCGATCAAAAACGGCTGGCGTTCTGCCACGCGGTGCTCTTCTCACTCCCGGGCGTGCCGGTCATGCGCTATGGCGATGAGATTGGCATGGGTGATGATCTGACGCTGGAAGAGCGCTATGCCGTGCGTACGCCAATGCAGTGGGCGGGGTCAGAAGGCGGTGGCTTTTCAGCAGCGGATCCTGAGCGGTTTATCGCCCCGATCATCGATCGCGGTCCCTGGCGTTACCAGAAAATCAACGTGGCCGATTCCCTGCTGCACCGCAATTCCCTGCTGCACCGGATCATCGACATGGCCAATACGCGCTCTGAATTTCCGGAGATTGCTGTCGCACCGTTTCGTCTCATCAATATTGATGATGACGCGGTGCTGGGCATTTATTACGAGGCCGAAGCGCGCAGTATCCTTACCTTCGTTAACTTTAGCGACAAGCCGGTCCAGTTTACCGCCCGCGGGATCCGTCACGCCACCTGGACCGCCTGCCTGGCGGATAAACGCTATGACGACGCGCTGATCTGTGGCAAAACCGTCCAGCTTACCCTCAGCGGCTACGGCTATCGCTGGTTCTGGACTAACCGTAGCGCGCTGCGCTGATTACCTTTTACGCCGGGTCATCAGCCGCGTCAGCACAACGCCCGCCACCGCGAGGGAGCCTAACAGGACTTTCCCGGGCACACCTGACGTGATAGCCGTGGCGCGGTTTTTCGCTTCCGGGGTAAAACGTCCATGGATTTTGTGCAGGTCGTTGACCGGCTGGTCGAGATAATCCTGGCGATCCCGGTCATTCAGATCGTCAGTCATCTGACCTTCCCAGGCCTTCTTCACCATCAGCCGGTCCAGGAAACCCGGGAAGAGGAATTGTCCGACGATCGACTGAATGGTACTGCTGCCCACCCACAGTTCGCGCACCGGTTTTTGCGCGACCTTAAAAATCGCGCTCGCCGCGACTTCAGGCTCAAACACCGGCGGAACCGGACGCATAGCCCAGGCGAATTTGTTTCTTGCCCAGTCAAACTGCGGTGTATTCAGCCCCGGCATCTGCACCATTGAGAGCTGCACCCGGCTGTTCTCATGCATCAGTTCCGTGCGCACCGCATCGGTGAATCCCCGAATCGCCGCTTTGGCGCCGCAGTAGGCCGATTGCAACGGGATCGAGCGGTAGGCCAGCGCGGACCCGACCTGAATAATCACGCCGCGATCGCGTGGCACCATCAATTCCAGCGCGGCGCGGGTTCCGTTTACGAAGCCAAGATAGGTCACGTCAGTGACGCGGCGAAATTCATCCGGCGTCAGGGTACGAAACGGTGCCAGCACCGCACCCATCGCATTGTTAACCCATACATCAATCGCGCCGAGGCGATATTCAATCTCGTTTGCCGCGTCCACCACCGCCTGGCTGTCGGCGACATCCGCCTGTACCGCACAGGCTTTAACGCCAAATCGCGTTAACTCCTCCTGGGTCGAGTGCAGGCTTGTCTCATCGCGGGCAATAATCCCCACATCGTAGCCTGCCTTTGCGAAGTGCAGCGCCGTTGCCTTTCCCACACCCGCCGTACCGCCGGTAATGACAATCACAGCCATAGAACCTCCGCGTTAATTTACTCGTTATCCCAGCCGGATAATCTGGTCACTAATTCAGACAATGAATACTGCACCGCCTTCTCAACCACATCCTGGCAGTCGCCGGAAAACAGGACGGTACGGGTTTCCGTGTGTCCGCGAAGGTTCCAGGCGAAGCAAACGGTCCCTGCCGCCGTGCCATCGTCGCCCCCTTCTGGCCCGGCATAACCGCTGATGGCAATACTGACATCCGCCTGGGCAATCTCCAGGATCCGGGCGGCCATTTCGGTCACCGTCTGTTCACTCACGGCCGTATACCGTTCAAGGGTCTCAGGACGCACGCCCAGAATGCGCTCTTTCGCGCCGTCACTGAACACGACCAGGCCGACATCATAAAATTCGGCCGTGTTCTCTTCAGCACAAAGGGCGACGGAGAGTTTTCCGCCGGTGCAGGATTCTGCCGTGGTTAAGCGAAGCCCTAAGTCTGTCAATTTGCTCGCCACTTTTTTGGTCAGTTCGGCGACGGTATAATTGTTATCATGGTGAAGGTTGCTCATTTCGTGGCCTCTTACTTCTCAAAAGGAATGATTGAAATATGACCATTGCGCTCAAGAATGGCATATTTAATTTCACTCAGCTGCGTAACACCATTATTCTGGCGTGCCGATACCAGAATATCATCACAGGAAACGTCGACTTTTTTGAGTTTATCTGCTAACGGCACGCCGTTCTCAACCAATATCACCGGAGTACCATCAAGAATATTTTCTACCGGTGAGAAATATTTTTTCATTATCCCAAAGATAATATCCACTACCACCAGCGTGGTAATGGTAATCATTGCGCCGGTGACCGAAAAATCTTCCCCGAGCAGCGCCTGTTGCGTCGCCTCACTGATAATTAACAGGAGAATCAGATCAAAGCTGGTCATCTGCAGCAAAGCGCGCCGCCCGGCAACTTTAAATACCACGACGAGGAACAGATAAATAGCCAGCGCACGAAAGACCATATCCATATCAGCCTCCTACGGGTAAATTAATTGCCAGAAAGGGATTTCCGGCTCGTTGTTTATGCGAACGACATTGTCCCATTTACCTGCGCGTGCAGGGGTCGTGAAAAGTAAGACAGAGAAGTTGTCGGACATTTTCAGGTTGTTATAAACAAAAAAGAGCGTATTCCCGCGACTGAACATGCTGTCCGGTTGCGGCCAAACGCTTCCTGGCTCGTAAACATCGTTGCTCTCGCTGGTCACACTCAGGGTGTATTTCCCTTCTGTTCTGACCGGGAATGAAAGGTGGATCTTCGACTCCGTCTGGCGTCGGCCAAAGCGTTCGTAGTTGATGGTCAGCGACTTTGCCGAGTTTGTTCTTTGCGTATCACTCACCACACCGCTTGAAAAGAAGCCCGCTATCGCCGCAACGATAATGGCCAGCAGGACAATAAAACCCACCTGACGAAATCCATATTCAAACGTCAGCAATCGGTAATTCTCATCTATCCCAGGTAGCTTATCACTTTGACGCTTCATGGCGGCTATCACCGTTTCGCTTATTAACCGATATTTTTGATTTCAAAAGCGAATGTTTTTAAGACTTATCACATTTGCCACATAAAGGAATAGCAACAATACTTAATAAGTCAAGACACACAAAATGAAGGATATCAGATGAAATTATCGCTTATTTCCGCTTTTTTGATATTTCTGGTACCGGCCGCATGGGCAGATAATAACGGCGGGTTACAAAAAGGTGAAGCACCGCCACCGCCGCACGCACTGGATAGCGGTTATCGTGGAACCGATGACGCACGAATTATGACCATCGATCATGCAAAAGAAATGCATGATGGTGCGACTATTTCATTACGCGGAAACCTTATTGACGGCAGCGGCGATAAGTTTGTATTCCAGGATAAAACCGGAAAAATAGACGTTATTATTCCCCAGGCAGTATTCGACGGCAGAACAGTAAAACCCGATCAGATGATCAGTATCAACGGATCGCTTGATAAGAAATCATCGCCGCCTGTCGTGCGCGTCGATCATTTGCAGAAATAATTCAGCGAAGCGTTAACGCTGCAACTATCCATCAAATCTCACCCCTTGGCTTAAGGAGTCAGCTATGAGTGATACTACACAACGTCAGAACGCTTACCCGCAACCCCCTTTCCCGGAGCAACCGCAAACGCCGCCGGGACTGGCATCAGAAATGCAACCCGTACCCGACCACGGGGAAACGAGCTATAAAGGGCATGGCCGCCTTGCCGGCAAGAAAGCATTGATCACCGGAGGTGACTCCGGTATTGGTCGCGCAGTCGCGATCGCTTACGCCCGTGAAGGGGCTGACGTCGCAATCAACTATCTGCCTGAAGAAGAGAAAGACGCGGTTGACGTCATTGAGCTTATCAAAGCGGAAGGACGCATTGCCGTCGCGCTGCCGGGTGACATACGTGACGAGACGTTCTGCCAGAAGCTGGTAGAAGAGGCGGTGGCCAAACTGGGGGGACTGGACATTCTGGTGAATAACGCCGGTCGTCAGCAATACCGGGAATCCCTTGAAGAGCTCACCACGGAAGATTTTGACGCGACCTTCAAAACCAATGTCTATGCGCCTTTCTGGATAACCAAAGCGGCGCTGCGCCATCTGAAACCGTCGGCCTCTATCATTAATACCTCCTCGGTCCAGGCGGTTAAGCCCAGCCCTGTGCTGCTGGATTATGCCCAGACAAAAGCCTGTCTGGCGGTATTCACCAAATCCTTAGCGAAACAGCTTGGTCCAAAAGGAATACGCGTCAACGCGGTTGCCCCGGGCCCTTACTGGACGGTGCTGCAATCCAGCGGCGGCCAGCCGATGGAAAAAGTGAAAGAGTTTGGTGGTGATACCCCGCTGGGGCGTCCGGGTCAACCTGTTGAAATCGCACCGCTCTATGTCACGCTGGCCTCGGATGAATGCTCATTTACCTCCGGTCAGGTATGGTGCTCTGATGGCGGTGATGGCGTGATTTAACCCGGCTATACACTGACGTAACGCTCTCAATGTGCTCGAAAAGAACAAGGACGTTCTTCCTCTCCCCCCTGCCAAAAAACATGTTGTAACTCAAACAGATCAAATGTTAAAAATATTTTGCTATCAAGTTATCAAAATTAAACAACTTAGCTTGTCACCCGCATCGCTCTGTTTTTAACATCGCCTATGGAAAAAAATGGTCTGTTCAGTCAGCGCATACGCTTGCGCCATTTGCATACATTTGTGGCCGTCGCTCAACAGGGAACGCTGGGGCGAGCGGCTGAAACTCTCAACCTAAGCCAGCCTGCGCTCTCCAAAACGCTGAACGAGCTGGAACAACTCACCGGAACCCGTCTCTTCGACCGCGGTAGGCTGGGGGCACAACTCACCCTCGTGGGTGAACAATTCCTGACGCACGCCGTCAAGGTGCTCGATGCGCTGAATACTGCCGGACAGTCGCTCAACCGCAAAGAGGAGCACGCCACGGAGATTGTGCGCGTGGGTGCCCTGCCAACGGCGGCGCTCGGCATTCTGCCTCCGGTCATTGGGCAGTTCCACAAACATCAGCGGCATACCACTATTCAGGTTGCCACCATGAATAACACCATGCTGCTCGCCGGGCTAAAATCCGGCGAACTGGATCTCGGTATCGGGCGCATGTCCGACCCCGAGCTTATGGGCGGGCTTAACTACGAGCTGTTGTTCCTGGAATCCCTGAAGCTGGTCGTGCGTCCCGGTCACCCCCTGCTGCAGGATACGGTGACGTTAAGCCGCGTAATGGAGTGGCCGGTGGTAGTATCCCCAAAAGGCACCGTTCCGCGTCAGAACGCTGAGACACTGCTGCAGATGCAGGGCTGCTCACTGCCTTCAGGTTGCATCGAAACGCTGTCAGCCTCGCTTTCGCGCCAGCTTACGGTGGATTATGACTACGTCTGGTTCGTTCCCTCCGGCGCGGTGAAAGATGATCTCCGCCAGGGCACGCTTACCGCACTGCCGGTGACGTCGCCAGGTGCGGGCGAACCTATCGGTATATTAACCCGCGTGGATACCCCGCTCTCCCCGGGTGCGCAGACGCTGCTCAGCGCCATCCGCAAATCCATGCCTGCCTGAGACGCCTTTACAACCTCACCCACTAACCCGTCCTGTCGACGGGTTTTTTGTTTCTGTGGTCAAAAAATGCGAAATCATCCATTAACAATTGCGTAAAACAATTTAACAGTTTTATCATAGCCGCGAATTCACCAAATGGTTCGCATGCTATTTGTTAAACAGGAATTCAACCGCACATGATGCGGATAAACCGTATAAAACCTCATCCCCCTCCGCGATTATTACCCAATTGGTACATATTCGGCACCGTTCCGCAACGCGGGGGAATTAAAGGAGACAGAAATGGCATTTGGCAGCGCGCCACGTGGGATACCCCGTATCCTGCAGTGGCTCCTTGCCGGACTGATGACGCTCATCGGTCTGGCTGTTGGCGGCTTAGGTTTAAAGCTTGTTACCGTAGGCGGAAGTGGGTACTTCCTGATCATGGGCGTGGCGATGGTGATTGCCGCCGTCCTGATTTTCATCAACCGCGCCAGCGGGATCGTCCTCTATGGCATCGCGTTTATTGCCTCGCTGTTCTGGGCCGTCAGCGATGCCGGATGGGATTTCTGGCCGCTCTTCTCGCGCCTCTTTACGTTTGCCGTGCTGGCCTTCCTCTGTGCCATCGTCTGGCCGTTTATGCGCGCAGCAAACCACAACGCCCCGAATAAAGCACCGGCGTTTGGCGTCGCGGCCGTTCTGGCGGTCGTGATGCTGGTGAGCCTCGGCTGGATGTTCAAGCCGCAAACGCTGGTGGCGGCGAATGAGCCGGTACCGGTAAAACCGGTCGCACCGGGTCAGGAGCAGAAAAACTGGGCGCACTGGGGCAATACCACCCACGGTGACCGCTTCGCCGCCCTCGATCAAATTAACAAACAAAACGTGAACGATCTGAAGGTGGCCTGGGTTGCCCACACGGGGGATATTCCTCAGAGCAACGGCTCCGGTGCGGAAGATCAGAACACCCCATTGCAAATTGGCGACACGCTGTATGTCTGTACGCCGTACAGTAAAGTCCTGGCGCTGGACGTCGACTCCGGTAAAGAAAAATGGCGTTACGACGCGAAAGCCTCGGCACCGAACTGGCAGCGTTGCCGCGGTCTGGGCTATTTTGAAGACCACAGCAGCGTGACAACGTCACAGGGAGATACACAACCTGCGGCATGCCCTCGTCGTCTGTTCCTGCCGACCACCGATGCGCGACTGATAGCCATCAATGCAGATAACGGCAAGGTCTGTGAAGACTTTGGCAATCGTGGCACCGTTGACCTGAGCATCGGGATGGGGGAAATCAAGCCGGGTTACTATCAGCAGACCTCCACGCCGCTGGTCGCGGGGAATGTGGTGGTGGTTGGCGGTCGTATCGCGGATAACTTCTCCATCGGCGAACCGCCGGGCGTCGTGCGTGCGTATGACGTTCATGCCGGCAAGCTGGCATGGGCATGGGATCCAGGTAATCCGCAGCTGACCGGCCTTCCACCGGAAGGACAGACCTATACACGCGGCACGCCGAACGTCTGGTCTGCCATGTCTTACGATGCAAAACTGAACCTGATCTATCTGCCAACCGGCAACGCCACGCCAGATTTCTGGGCGGGTGAGCGTACGGCGCTGGATGACAAGTACAGCTCCTCCATCGTGGCGGTGGACGCCGCCACCGGTCAGGTGCGCTGGCATTTCCAGACCACCCACCACGACCTGTGGGACTTTGATCTCCCTTCCCAGCCGCTGCTGTACGATTTACCCGACGGTAAAGGTGGCACCACGCCGGTGCTGGTGCAGACCAGCAAGCAGGGCATGATCTTTATGCTCAACCGCGAAACCGGCAAGCCCGTGGCGAAAGTGGAAGAGCGCCCGGTACCGGCCGGTAACGTTGAAGGTGAGCGTTACTCCCCGACCCAACCGTACTCTGTTGGCATGCCGATGATTGGCAACCAGACGCTGACCGAATCGGATATGTGGGGGGCGACACCAGTAGACCTGCTGCTGTGCCGCATTCAGTTTAAAGAGATGCGTCACCAGGGCGTCTTCACCCCACCTGGTCTCGACCGTTCCCTGCAGTTCCCGGGTTCCCTTGGCGGGATGAACTGGGGCAGCGTCTCAATCGACCCGAACAACAGCCTGATGTTCGTTAACGATATGCGCCTGGGACTGGCAAACTACATGGTACCGCGTGCCAACGTGGCGAAAAACGCCAGCGGCATTGAGATGGGTATTGTGCCTATGGACGGTACACCGTTCGGGGCTATGCGTGAACGCTTCCTGTCGCCGTTGGGCATTCCGTGTCAGAAGCCACCGTTTGGCACCATGTCAGCCGTTGACCTGAAATCAGGCAAGCTGGTGTGGCAGGTTCCGGTCGGTACGGTGGAAGATACTGGCCCGCTTGGCATTCGCATGCATATGCCGATCCCAATCGGTATGCCGACCCTGGGCGCGTCCCTCGCTACCCAGTCCGGTCTGCTGTTCTTTGCCGGCACCCAGGATTTCTACCTGCGCGCGTTTGATACCGCCACCGGAAAAGAGATCTGGAAAGACCGTCTGCCGGTCGGTAGCCAGTCCGGACCGATGACCTATGTTTCACCGAAAACCGGTAAACAGTACATCATCATCAACGCGGGGGGTGCCCGTCAGTCGCCGGATCGCGGTGATTACGTGATTGCCTACGCGCTGCCGGATAAGCAGTAACGCAATAAAAAAGGGACCTGACGGTCCCTTTTTTTTCACCCGTTTACCCGGATGACTCAGAACGTTTCCCAGTTATCACCCGACACCGCAGGCGCAGGACGTAAAGGTGCGTTTTTCGCCGCTGGCGCAGACGAGACCGGCCGGCCAGGCTTTGCGCCACTCAGACGAAATGCCCCGACTGCCTCGGTCAGGCGTGCGCCCTGTTCTTCCAGGGAGGCCGCCGCCGCAGAGGCTTCTTCCACCAGCGAGGCGTTCTGCTGCGTCACTTTGTCCATCTCCGAAATCGCCTGGCTGACCTGCTCGATACCGCGGCTCTGTTCGTCGGAGGCGGCGGCAATTTCCAGCATAATATCGGTGACGCGTTTCACCGCATCGACGATGTCGTTCATGGTGTTGCCCGCGGCGACCACTTCACCGGAACCCTGATCGATCAGGGAAACCGACTCGTTGATCAGGCTTTCAATCTCTTTCGCGGCATTTGCACTTCGGCTCGCCAGGGTACGCACTTCGCTCGCCACCACCGCAAAGCCGCGTCCTTGTTCACCCGCACGCGCTGCTTCTACTGCCGCATTGAGCGCCAGGATATTGGTCTGGAACGCAATGCTGTTAATTACCGCAGTAATCTCAGAGATCTTCTTCGAGCTGGTGGAGATATTGCTCATCGTTTTCACCACGCCGGAGACCATCTGGCCGCCACGGCTGGCTTTACCGGAGGCATCTTCCGCCAGCTTGCTGGCATGGTGCGCGTTATCGGCATTCTGTTTCACCGTCGCGGTCAGCTGTTCCATACTTGCGGCAGTCTGCTCAATGGCGGCCGCCTGCTGTTCGGTACGGGATGAGAGATCGGTGTTGCCAGCCGAGATTTCACTGGTTCCGCGATAGATCTCTTCCGCCCCCTGGCGTACGGTGCCGACCGTGGTCTCCAGCGAGTGCTGCATGGTTTGCAGGTCGCGCGTCAGTCGGCCAATTTCGCTGCGCCCGGCGACATCATCCGGCATCGTCAGGTCGCCTTTCGCAATGTTCTCGATTCGCGTAGCAGCACGCTGAAGCGGATTGATGACCGTGCGGCGCAGCACGATAAAGGTCAGCGCGGTCAACACCAGCGCCAGGGCAAACGCCCCGACCATAAACATCAGGCCCAGCTGCGTGCGGCTGTGCGCCTGCGCCGTCAGGGCATTGGCCCGGTCGGTACGGATCTTAATCGCCTTCAGCAGGACGGCGTTATAGGCGTCATCCAGCGGGCGCGCGGATTCGTTTTCATGGTTAATGATCGCTTCAAACATGCCGTTTTTGGCAAATTTAACCATCGGCTGAAGGCCCGCGATATAGGCGTCAAAGCGTGTTTTCAGTTCGGCATCCAGTGCTTCATCCTCCGCCGTACGAACGGGGCGGTTCATGTACGCATTAAAGCCATCCTGAGACTGCTTAATACGTTTTTCCGCCTCGCTGATGTTCTGCTTCATTGCATCCATCTCAGCGATACGGCTGGCCGCGCCAGCGTGGATCATATTGATACGCGCGGTGCGAAGATGGTTAGAACTGTTCGACAGCCCCATACGCACCTGAATTTCTGATGTGACATCCTGCTGATCGGCGTCTGCCTGCAGCAGGAAATAGCCCGCCAGACCTGAGCTCAAGGCGAACAGCAAAATAATGCCACCGAGAATGGAGGAAAACAGCGGAACCAGCCTGATATGATGCAAAAAGCTCAGCGTGCGCTGCGCCTGCACCGTTGTTGTGTTGTCCATGACCGTCGACTCTCTTGTAGGTAAGATGCGTAAAAACACGCCTGTAAAATAGTCATCGGCACGGCTGGAGATTAGCTTACGGCTAAAAGCGCAAGGCAGGTCACACTTTAGAGAAGATTATGCAGGAAACGCCAGCGGCAAAAAAACCGCTGGCAGAAGAGTTACTTGTCGCCGAAGTGAATCACGGTACGGATGGACTTACCTTCGTGCATCAAATCGAACGCGTCGTTGATTTGGTCCAGCGGCAGGCGATGGGTAATGAACGGGTCGAGCTGAATTTTCCCGACCATTGCATCTTCCACCATGCCCGGAAGCTGGGTGCGCCCTTTCACGCCGCCAAACGCTGAACCACGCCACACTCGGCCGGTCACCAGCTGGAATGGACGGGTTTTGATCTCCTGGCCCGCACCGGCAACGCCAATGATGATGCTCTCACCCCAGCCTTTGTGGCAGCATTCAAGCGCGGAACGCATCACGTTAACGTTACCGATACATTCGAAGCTGAAGTCAACGCCGCCATCGGTCATCTCAACGATCACATCCTGAACCGGCTTATCGTAGTCTTTCGGGTTCACGAAATCAGTGGCACCCATTTCGCCTGCCAGTGTGAATTTCTCCGGGTTAGTATCGACAGCGATAATACGACCCGCCTTCGCCTGCACCGCCCCCTGGATAACCGCCAGACCGATACCGCCCAGACCGAACACCGCAACGGTGTCGCCCTCTTTCACTTTTGCGGTGTTATGCACCGCGCCAATCCCGGTGGTCACGCCGCAGCCCAGCAGGCAAACTTTATCCAGCGGCGCCTGTGGGTTCACTTTCGCCAGCGAAATTTCCGCACACACGGTGTATTCGCTGAAGGTACTGGTGCCCATGTAGTGATAGATCGGTTCACCGTTATAGGAGAAGCGAGTGGTACCGTCTGGCATCAGACCTTTACCCTGAGTAGCGCGAACCGCCTGGCAGAGGTTAGTTTTGCCGGATTTACAGAACTTACACTCACCACATTCTGCCGTGTACAGCGGAATCACATGGTCACCCGGTTTCAGGCTGGTCACGCCCTCGCCGACTTCCACCACAATCCCGCCGCCTTCGTGGCCGAGTACCGCCGGGAACACGCCTTCAGGATCGTCACCCGAAAGGGTAAACGCATCGGTATGACACACGCCGGTATGGGTAATTTTGATCAGGACTTCGCCTTTCTTCGGCGGAGCCACGTCGATTTCAACGATTTTGAGCGGCTGGCCGGGGCCAAATGCGACAGCAGCGCGAGATTTCATAATGTCTCTTCCCTTATTGTGAGGTCTGTGGGTTTATTTTAGATAAGAGCGCAGCAAATGGCCGACTTCTGCCATGCGAACGGCCCGCTGGTCCGGCGTTGTTTCCCCGGTCACCAGCTCATCTTTGAGGTGAATTTCAACCATTTCGCCCATCAGCCCATTCGCAGCACCGCGCACGGCGGCAATTTGCTGCAGGATGGCCAGACAGGGGTCGCCCGATTCCAGTGCACGCTCAAGAGCATCAACCTGCCCTCGAATGCGGCGGACGCGCGTCAGAATACGTTTTTTATCTGCGGGTGAATGCGGCATACGCCCTCCTGATACTATAGGGGGGTATTGTATCTTTGAAAGCAGCTTTATGTAAACATTAGGTTTGACGTGGTTATCGTGTAGTTAGCTGAGAGGGTAAAAGGCTCTTTCGGATATAAAGTAACTTTATACTCATTCCATTACCTATTTTTCTAAAATATTCAGTATGTTACATGTCTACACCCCCTTATTCTTAGCCAATTGATAGGTACAACGTCGCACCAGGCACGCGAGCCCTGTTGCTGAGCAAACAAGGGACTGTAGCCATCACATCCCGCTCATTCATCACAATAAAAAAGGCCACCGAATGGCAGCCCTGGTCGCTAGGTATTTATCAATATCGTTTCATGGTGCCGACTGGCGTCCTTTCTGACCAATCAGGCCTCTCGCCAGCCATGATCGCACGCTGTTGGGATGGCGTCACAGACTGGGTTATCTCTGGCATTGCCTTGTATTCAGGTTTTTGAGGTGGGCTGAGAACCAGATCGGAACTACAACCTGTCAGCAAAAAAATCGCAAGAAGAGAGGAATTAAACTTGTGCACTCTATACCCTTCCAATGGGATAAAAAATTAAAGAAAGAATCGTGGTGTCGGGTGCATTCCAGTGACTCTTCCCAGATAAGCAAAGACGCGAGCATACCTGCGGACAGCAGTAGTCTGGAACGCCCTCTCTTGTGAGAGGATTCACCACAGAAATAAATTATGTCGAATTTATTCCTTCGGTCAATGCATGATTGCTGCGAGTCGTCGCAGGATCGGGGGAATACGAGGTGACGTGATCGGAGCCATAGAAAAGAAACGTGTATGTTTATGTTCGCCGGGGTTTGCCCTGAACGTTCACTTTCTTCAATTACAGGACTACAATTCAATAAATTTCATTCACATAGAGTTGATACGATGAGTACAACCCCCTTTATCCGCCCTCAACTTACCCTGCCAGACGGTGCCGACAAACTGCTGCTGCACTCCTGCTGCGCACCCTGCTCGGGAGAAGTGATGGAAGCCATCCAGGCCTCGGGAATTGATTACACCATATTTTTCTATAACCCCAATATTCATCCACAAAAGGAATACCTCATCCGTAAGGAGGAGAATATTCGCTTTGCGGAAAAACATGGCGTGCCGTTTGTCGATGCCGATTACGACACCGATAACTGGTTTGAACGCGCTAAGGGCATGGAATGGGAACCCGAGCGCGGCATCCGCTGCACCATGTGCTTCGATATGCGTTTCGAACGCACGGCGTTGTATGCGGCAGAAAATGGTTTTCGCGTCATCAGTAGTTCATTAGGGATCTCCCGCTGGAAGAATATGCAGCAGATAAATGACTGCGGCCAGCGTGCGGCAGCGCGCTATCCGGGGATGGTCTACTGGGACTACAACTGGCGCAAACAGGGTGGTTCCTCGCGCATGATTGAGATAAGCAAGCGAGAACAGTTTTACCAGCAGGAATATTGCGGGTGCGTGTATTCGCTCAGGGACAGTAACCTGCACCGCAAGTCTCAGGGCCGCCCGCTTATCCGGATTGGGAAACTGTATTACGGTCAGGATGAGAATGAGAAATAAAGGGTTTGTGGCATAGAGATATATCCGAAAACAGGAGGATTTTGTGCCAAATTCCGCCCTGCTTCCCTTAAAACGCAAAAGAGAGGCTATCCTTATACTATCAACACAAGGAGGCAAAAATGACTGATTTCAATACTGATAAAAATACACAGTTTGCAGAAGACAAAGCGAAAAATAAACTCGATGAACTGGCAGGCTCAGCCCAGCAGCAGTTTGGCGATTTCGTTGACTCCCCTAAGCATCAGGTTAAAGGTGCTGCCAAGAAATATGCCGCACAGGCCAGCGACGCCGTTTCCGATGTCACTGAAGCGGTGAGAAACAATCCCCTGACGGGTTTAATTGCTGCGGGGGCGGTAGGTATTGTTCTCGGCCTGTTACTGGGTCGAAAATAAATAAAGGCCCTTCGGGGCTTTATTTTTGCGCTTTAGCTAAACAATCTGACCATACGATCTAATTCGTCTTCTTTCACGGCCCGTGACAGATAATAGCCCTGAAAACTTTTAACCCCAAGGGCGACTAACTTCTCAAACTTCTCTTCGCTATCCACCCCTTCAGCAATACAATCCGTGCCGGTCATATCGCTGTATATCTGTATCGCTTTAATAAGATTATAATCGTTGTCATTCGCCACAAAATGCTCGACGATATCCCGGTCAAGCTTTAATCCATCAAAATGCACCTGCCTTACCGGGAACATGGTTTGATGGTTGGAAAAGCAGTCATCGAGAAACAGCCGGCACCCGGTATTGCGTAAACGCCGCATGGTTTCTGGGATCGTCCTATCCTTGGTTACATCAATATCTTCGGCAAATTCAAAGACCAGTTTGTCGGCCCACTGCGGATTGAGCAGCATCGCCACAGCCTTTTTGGCCATGTCGGGAAGTGCATTACCCGAGGCAAGACGCGGGGGGATATTGACGGAAAAATAATATTTACCGTTATATTTATTAATACCTGACACCGCAGCATGAATCACTAGCGCAGTAATTTTTAGCCATATTTCCTGGCTTGAAATATCAGTAAGAAAATTAACTGGCTTGATAATTTTACCATTATTATTCCAGCGAATGAGTATCTCAAACCCCACCCCTTTCTTATAACGATCGGTTATGATCTGATATGCAGGGAATATTTCTCTTTTTAGCAATGCATTATACACCGCCGTCTCTTTGGCAGAGAGACTTTCTTTTTGCGTTAACCGTTCCGTGCTTCCTTCGATTCTTAAGGCATGCGGATCTTTCAGCCAGCGTCGGATCTGGTGTAATTTTTTCACCCCTTCCTTACGATGGGTATAAACCGTTTTATTAGACAGCCCCATTTTTTCACACTGCTCTTTTACTGACATTCCGCGATAAAAATTTAATAAAACGCTTACCTCTCTTTCGGTTAAACCTTTTACGTTTTCCTGATAAGACAACCCCCAGTATTGGTCACGCAAAGAACGTGAGTTATCCTTAAATACGTCATTATGCATACGAAAACAGGTCATAACATCAGACACGCTGGCTATACGAATCAATGAAAGCTGGAAAGTATTATTTAAAAGATTCCCCAGAGTTCGATACAGCCAGCCATCCGGCATTTCCCCGTACAGGGTTACCTTTCGAATAACAGGAAGTTTATTTAGCACGCAAGCGAGTCGCTTCAGGCTCTCCAGCAGAGAGACCACACCTTTGCCGAGGAACACCGAGATTTGAGCATTTTGACTGATAAGGATATTTTCCAGATCCTGCCGGGAAGGTTCATCCCCCTCAAAACGAACGTGCGAAGCATCTATACCGTACTGTTTAAGCAACAGACTGTACCCCTGAAATGTGAAATGGCAGGTTGAGATGACAAATTTTTGCTCATAAAAAGCAGCATTTCTGAAAGAAATATTTTGGGTCATAACCTGCTCCTGGGCACAAAAACAAATATCCCATTTGTGAATGTAACAAAATATAAAAAACCCTGTTGTTGATAATAATTTTACAGTACACCATCAGGTTAAGAAACCGTTATCAACGTGACTAACGAGAACATCTTTGTGTTAATCACCGTCTGTATCCATATGCAGTTTAAATATAAAATTCGCATCAAATAATAACGGTAAATATGTCAATCTCAAGGTATAATGAAAAATCCGAAAGAAGACTGGATACTTCATCTATCGGCTCATTCATATAAGAGACAAACGCTATGGATAATCATATCTCATCCAGGGCCTTGCTACATCGAAGGGATGTCATTAAAAACAATCCGCGATTCAGTGAGGCAATAACAGAGCACTACACCATTAATGACGCCATCTACAAAAAACAACCTTTGTTCTACAAAACGATGCTTCAGGAATCACGGTTCAACATTATTCTTTCCATGTGTTGTTTTATCTTTGGAAATCAGGCTGAGTCAGTATCAGAAATTAAAGAATTATGTTCCCGTTATAAAATAGCCAGCCCCAACAGTGTGATTGCGATCATCACCTTGCTCAGAACCACCGGGCGCATCAAGACCTGGCGCTGCAGTGAAGACAGACGCAAAACGAGAATTGCACCGACTGAAAAGGGACTTAATGAACTTAAACGCTACATGTCCGGCGCATTTTTGCCGGTAAGTATTCTTTTCCCAAAGTTTAATATCAACGTTAATCTGCTGGATAACGACATCCTGCGAAATAACTTTTTCCGTCGCGCAGCGGAATACCTTTTCAGAGGATTAACGTTCAGAAAGGTTTTACCTGAAGTGGGATTGTTTATTGATAAAGACGGAGGGCGGATGATAATGTTATATCTTTACCTGCAGGCCATAAAAAATAAAACCGCACATGGCGCAGTAATACCTTATTCAGCCAACTTACTGGCTAAAGAATTTTTTGTTTCACGGATCCACGTCAACCGTATTATTAAATCGGCGCAAGAGGCGGGTTATCTTAAAGATCAGGGTGATGGCCAGATGTCGATTTACCCGGCGTTTATAGAACTGGTCGAAAACTATGCCGGATTATACTTCGCCTATGTGACTCACTATATCAACGTTGTTCCTAAAGAACGACGCCACGTTGTTAACGTAACGTCGACGGTATAATGTTTCTGGCGTTCGGTTTCCCGAACGCCCTTTGCTTACCGTTCCCGCAGTGCCTCTTTCGCCTTATTAAGCGGTTTCAACAGATAATCCAGAATCGTTTTGCTGCCTGTTTTAATATCAACGGTCGCAATCATCCCCGGAAACACCGGGAAGGCTTTGCCTTGTTTATTGGTCAGATGGTTACTGTCAGTGCGGATATAGACCCGATAGTAATACACATCCCTTTTCACCTCATCCTGAAGCGTATCCGGCGAAATCATGGTCACCTCGCCCTCCAGCCCACCGTAAATGGAGTAGTCATAGGCGGTCACTTTCACCAGCGCTTTTTGTCCCGGATGAATAAAGGCGACATCGCGCGGCGAGATTTTCGCTTCAATTACCATCTGGTCATCAAGCGGAACCAGGCTCATCAGCTTGCCGTTTGGCGGAATCACCCCTCCCACGGTTGTCACGTCGATATCCTTAACGATCCCGCGCACCGGCGCATTGAAGGTCAGTCTGGTCAACGAATCTTCACGCCCTTTCATCACCGAACGTTGCGCTTCAATCTCCGCGTTCGCTTTCGCCAGCTCTTCACGGGCGCGAACGTAATACTGGTTTTTCATCTCGGTGATTTTGTTCTCAAGCTCATTTTTTTGACGCTCAAGACGTAACACCTCCACCTTACTGGCTGCCCCCTGCGTCACCAGCGGACGGGTTAGCGACAGCTCACGCTGCACCAGTTCGGCCCCCTGCCGTAACCCTGCCAGCCCTTTCTCAAGACTTTCGCGACGAGACTGATACAGCGCCGTTTCCTGTTTGACCAGCTCAACGTCATCATCCAGCTCTGCCGGAAAAGCCAGTGCCGTGTCGTTCACTTCGGCCTTCAGACGCGAGGCGGTTGCCAGCGCGGCATTCAGGCGCGATTCACTTTCCAGCACGCTTGATTCGGTTTTCGTCCGGTCAAGCTGTGCCAGCTGCTGACCACGCTCAACGATGTCGCCTTCACGCACCAGCAAACTGTGAATAATGCCCCCCTCAAGGGACTGGATCACCTGCTCGTGCGAAGAGGGGATCACCTTGCCGCTACCGGTGGTGACCTCATCAAGGCTGAACAGGCTTGCCCAGGTGATAAATACCGCCAGCAGGGCGAACAGCGACCAGGCGACCCAGGTTGACCGCGGCAAGCGTGGCTCCTTCAGGCGGCTGTTGACGCGAGAGAAATCAGTCATGCTACGCCCTCCTCTGCTACTGGTGTCGGTTTCATGGTCACGGTACGCTGTGGGGCTTTTTGCGGCGCCATACCGTGCTGGCGAAGAATTGCGTCGCGCGGGCCATCCATGATCACCTTGCCGTTTTCCAGCACGATGATACGGTCAACCAGTTCCAGAATAGGCAGACGATGGGTCGCGACCACCAGCGTCCGGCGCTTGCCCAACCACGGTTTAAGGTGCTGGATAAACTGCTTCTCACTCATCTCGTCAAGCCAGGCGGTAGGTTCATCCAGCAACAAAATGTTCGGAGAGGTGATCAGAGCACGGGCCAGTAATAACGCCTGACGCTGCCCGCCGGACAGGCCCGCGCCGCCTTCGTTGATAATGTAGTTGAGCCCCATTTTCTGTTTGCGGACAAACTCCAGCGCACCACTGTTCACCAGCGCCTGATGGATTTCATCGTCGGTGGCCAGCGGGTTGCCCATCAGAATGTTGTCCCGCACGGAGCCAAAGAACAGCCGCGCCTGCTGGCTCAGCAGCTGCATGTCGCGGCGCACGTCAGCCGGGTCCAGATGGTTTAACGCGATATCATCCAGCAGAATGCTGCCCTGCTGAGGCTCCTGCATCCCTGCCAGCAGCTGCAGCAGCGTGCTTTTGCCGGAGCCATTGCGTCCGAGCACCGCCACCCGCTCACCGGCGCGAATCTGCAGTTTGCTGATGTTCAGAACGGTGAGTTTTTCTTCATCGTCGTACCAGAACCCCACCTCTTCCAGCGCATAATCCCCCCGCAGATGGGCTTTATGCACCTTCTTGCCCTGCTGAGGATCGTCAATCGGGCGCTGCATCAGATCGTCGAGTCCTTTACGCGCCACTTTCGCCGACTGCCAGCGGGAGAGCACGCCTGAAATTTGCGACAGCGGCGCGATGGTCCGCGACGCGAGAATAGAGGTCCCCACCAGCGCACCGGTGGTCATGTCCCCGCTGATAACCAGGTAACACCCCACCAGCAGCACCACGGCATACACAATCGACTGCACCTCCTGCGTCCAGGTCAGCAACAGCCCGGTCAGCCAGCGCTGCTTCATGCCGACGTTAGCGGCAACATCATTGGTGTTATTCCACTGATTCTGGAAGCGCTGTTCAGCGCGCATCAGCTTGATGTCTTCTATGCCCTGAACCGCTTCCACCAGCGTGGCGTTACGAATGGCAGACTCGCGCATCCCTTCGCTGGACAGTTTGCCCAGCGGGCGCTGGACCAGCAGGCCCGGGATAAGCAGCAGCGGTACGGCAAGCAGGACAACCAGTACCAGCGGTCCGCCAATCATCCACAAAATGAACACAAACAGCAGGAAGAATGGCAGATCGGAGATGGCCGCAATGGTGGTGGACGTGATCAGTTCACGAACCGACTCCAGCTCGCGGATCTGGGCAATAAACGACCCGGTTGACTTAGAGCGGGCTCCGTTTTTAATCCGCAGCGCGTGTGCAAAAACGCGTTCAGAAATACGCAGGTCGGCGCGTTTACCCACCACATCCGAAATGTGCACGCGCAGCATGCGCATGATGAATTCGAAAACAATGGCGATCATCACGCCGCCAAACAGTACCCACAGCGTGGCTTCCGATTGCGAGGGCACCACCCTGTCATACACCTGCATGGAAAAGACCATGCCGGAAAGGGCCAGGACGTTAGCGACCAGCGCCACCAGCATAATATCGCTGTAGCGTCGCCAGTCCTTCAGGGCCAGCTGCCAGAACCAGTTTTTCTCGTATGGTTTGATGTAATCATCCACCCGGGCATCCGGCGTGGACTCGAGCGGGCGCAGCACCAGCAGTCCTGTCAACCGTGAGCACAGCGCATCACGCGTCAGCGTCGTCTCCAGGCCGCCGTCACCGCTGAACTGCAGGCTCACGTTGCCCTCGCTGTCCATGCGGTTAATGACCGCGATTTGTCCGCCGGTAAATTCCGCAAGCAGAGGTAAACGCCACGGGTCGAGGGAGACCGCGTCGGCCGCCACCATACGCATCCCTAACCCAAGCTGGCGTGCCATCTCTTCCAGCACCAGCTGGCGTGGAGACTGGCTTTCATGGTTAATCGTGACCCGAACATGCTCTGCCGAGAAGTCCAGCCGATAGTGCTTCGCGATGATGAGCATGCCCTGCAACCAGGGTTCGTACTGTGGATGTGTCTTCATAATGTTGTGAAATCTTTTATCGCTCTTCGTTGTAGCCACGCAAAAGGCCGCGAGGATCGCTCCTCGCGGCATAGTTTTACGCAATTAACAGTTGATGATTTGCCAGCAGCGTAGCCAGATCGGTCTGCACGCCGTTCAGCGTGACCAGCGTTGTGGGTGAGAACTGGCCGCCGCTACCGTCCAGGTCAACCTGGATTTCGGTATTGCTGCCGTTTTGCACCACGCGGATGTAATCGGTGATATTCCCCGCACTGCCGTCCAGCGTGGCGACCCCATTCACATAGCTCGCTGAGCCCGTACCGGTGTAGCCGCTGCCTGAAAGCAGGTCGCGCAGGTCAATACGGTCCGTATCCGCCGTGCCTTCCCAGGTGCCTACCGTAAAGCCGTTCACCACATCACTGCCGTTACCGCCTGTGGCATTGGAGGCGTTGATCAACGTGTAGAGCAGCGTATCGTGACCGCCGCTGCCAATATTGAACGTATCGTTACCGCCACGGCCTTCGAACTGGTTGTTACCGCTGTTGCCGGTAATGACATCGTCAAAGTCCGAGCCGTTAATGCCCTCAATGTTCAGCAGGCGTGAGGTACCAAACCCGGTGTCCTGCGCGGTAGAAAGACGCAGATCGACGGTCACGCCGGACGTCGCATTGCGGTAGTCCACCACGTCCATCCCCCCGGTGTTACTCCAGGTGTCGTGATCCGAGTGGGTCGTCCAGCCGCCGGAACCGTTATAGGTATACGTGCCGTCCTCGGCGATAAAGGTGTCGTTATACCCGGTACCGGTAAGCGTCCCGCTGTGCCCCCCGGTTGCTGCTTCGGCAGTGAGCACGTAGCCCTCTTTGCCGTTGCCGGCTTCCAGACCGCTCCAGGTGACGTTATCCGACACGCCATTGGTGATTTTCAGGATCTCGGCCGAGTAAGTTTCATTCGGATCCAGACCGTAGAAACTCACCAGTGCAGAGGTATCGTTCGAACCAATACCGGACTGGGCGTTGATGATCTGCGAGGCCACCAGTACGCCCGCCGCGTTATACAGATTGACCGTATTACCGTAGTAGGCGTTGATACCCTCACTGTCGACAATGTGCAGATGCATCGCCGTGCCGTCGGCAACGGTTTTGCTGTTTTGCACCAGCACCACTTTGCCGTTCTGCTGCGACACCAGCAGATCCTGCACGCCGTCCCAGTTGTAATCCACGGCGGCCACACCGGTGACGTTCGCCAGTCCGGAAGCCAGCTGACTTGATGTCCAGCTTGAACCGTAACCGTTGTTGGTAAACAGGGTTGCGGTCTGCGCTCCGCTGTAGGTACTGAGCTTGATGACGTCCATCTGGCCGTCAGCGTTCCAGTCCACCGCCACCGACAGATACCCTGCTGACGCGTTAGAGGCCTCAACCGCGCTCTTGGTGGTGGACAGTTTCCCGGTACCGTCGTTGTAGTAGATCACCCCGCCGTTGTTGTTGTAGCTGCTGCCCAGGTACAGATCCATGTAGCCATCGCCGTTGAAATCCGCCCACGTCATCGACGCCGCTGTGGTGGTATTCGCCACGTTTGCCACAAACACGTTAGTCAGGTTCTGACCGAGGGATAACGTCCCGTTACCGTTGTTGTTAATCACGGTAAGCGAGTACGCGCCGCTGCGGTTGGTGTGCTGAACCACATCCACGGTGCCGTCGTTATTCAGGTCAACGCCGGAGATTTCACGCATGGTGGTGAATTGTCCCCAGAACCCGGCGCCGCCATAGTTCCCATCCGGCGTGAGTACCCCCTTGTTGTTAATAAGGTAGGTAATGGAGTCCGCACCGGCATCGCCATACGCAAGGTCCAGATACCCGTCACCGGTTTTATCGTAGGCAATGACACCGCCGTACCAGATAGTGGTTCCCATACCCAGTTGGCTGGCGTTGTAAGTGCTGCCATCGTAGGTCCACATCACCTGTGTAGACCCGCCGTAGGTGGTTTCAGTCGCAAAGATGTCCTGCGTGCCGTTACGGTCGAAATCGGCGGCGGTCTGGCTTACGGCAGGGAAGCCACGCGTATTGGTCAGCGCGTTCGCCGCGTAGGTTGAATCATCACTGCTGGAATAGGACTGTCCGTTAGCAATGATATTCCACAGGCCGCTGCTGTTCATGCCGACGGTCATGGTCGAGTTTTCGCTGTTACCCGCCGTGGTGGCCCAACTGGTATTCACCGTGGTGGTGTCAATCACCAGGCTGCCGCTCGCCGTCCCGGTGGTATTGCCGTTACCCGCGCTGCTCTTCACCTGTGCCGTTACGTTATAGCTGGCAACGCTCAGTGCATCGCTGTCCGGGATCTGCAGATACCAGGTGTTGTGATCCGGGTCGACCACCACCGCGCCGCCCGTCTGCGAGGTGTAGGTTTTACCGTTCACATTCACCACCAGGTACTCGCCGTTCACCAGATCCGCGGAGACCGTTCCGCTGACAATCGGCGTGGTATCCGATGTTGTCTGCGCGGTAATTGCCGCCGTGGTGGTCGGGATACTGGTATCGACGTTCAGTACAAACCCGTCCGATTCCGTATAGTTACCGGCTTTATCGGTTACCCGCAGGATATACGTATGATTGCCATCGCTCAGGCCGTTATCCTGGAAGGACCAGCTTGCGCTACCGTTCATCGTGACCTGGCCCAGCAGGATCCCGTCACGATAAAGCTGCACAATCTCACCGTCATCCGGCGCGCGGTTCAGCGTTCCGTTGATCAGCGGCGAGCTGTCATCCGTCGCCATCGCGCTGCCAAAGGAGCCCAGACGCTCACCTTCGTCATCGGTATAGCTCACAACGGTTCCCACGGTGGTTGGCGGCGTGGTATCCACCGTCACCACCTGCGATGAGGTTGAGCCCACGTTGCCTGCCTGGTCGATAATCCGCACCTGATAGGTGTAATCACCGTCAGCCAGATCGCGGGTATCGGTGTAGCTCCAGCGCTGGTTGGTTACCGTTGCATCTGTCCAGGTATTCCCGCCGTCCAGGCTAATCTGCACGCGTTCATCATTGGCCAGCGCGCTGCCAAGCGAGCCGTTGAGCGTAAGCGTGGTGTCCATGGTGATGAAATCAGTGCCGGACTGCCCGGTATCTTCACTGATGCTGTCAATGGTGATGCCGTACTGAGGCGCGTGGGTATCAACCGTGACCGTCTGCGACGTGGTTGCCCCGACGTTTCCGGCCAGATCGACCACCCGCACCTGATAGTTATAGCTACCGTCGGCCAGGGTACGCGTGTCGTTATAGCTCCACTGTGTGCCATTCACCGTCGCGTTAACCCAGGTGGTACCGCCATCCATACTGACCTGAACATACTCGCCCGCACCGGGTTGCGCCCCCAGCGTCCCGTTCAGGGTGTAGGACGTTGAACTGGTCAGGAAGTCGTTGTTGTCAAAGCCGGTATCCACGGTGATGTTATCCACGGTCACCGTAATCGCCGCATCCGGGGCGACCGTATCGACAGTCACCTGCTGATGGGCACTGGATCCCACGTTACCTGCGGCATCCACCACGCGCACATAATAGTCATAGGTGGCATTACCCAACGTACGGCCGTCCACGTAGTACCAGCTGTTGCCGGTGACAATCACGTTCTGCCAGGTCACGCCACCGTCGATGCTGATTTGCGCATATTCGCCGTCAGCCAGCGTCGCGCCGAGCGAGCCATGCAGCGTCAGCGAGGTATCATGGGTGATAAAGTCGCTGCTGCTCAGGCCAGTGTCATCGCTGATGCTGTCAATGGCGATGGTTTTACTGGCATCGGGTGCCACGGTATCAATGGTGACCACCTGGCTGGTGGTGGCGCTGATATTGCCCGCATCGTCAATCACGCGAAGCTGATAGTTATAATCGCCGTCCGCCAGCGTGCGGGTATCAACCCAGGTCCAGCTCAGTCCGCTGACGCTGACGTCCGTCCAGGTTACGCCGCCGTCGAGGCTGATCTGCGCGTGATCGCCACTCCCCAGCGCCGCACCGAGCGTCCCTTTCAGGCTGATCTGGTTATCGCTGGTGATAAAGTCGCTGCCAGACAAACCGGTATCCTGACTGACGGAATCGACCGTAATGGTCGTCGCCGCAGGCGCGGTGAGATCCACCACCACGTTCTGGCTGTCCGTTGCCCCTACGTTACCCGCGTTATCAATCACGCGGACCTGGTACTGATACGTACCGTCCGTCAGGGTGCGGCCATCGGTGTAGCGCCAGGTGGTGCCCGTGACGGCCAGGTCAATCCAGCTCGCCCCGCCGTCCACGCTGATCTGCACTTTCTCGTTATTGCCGAGCTGCGCGGTCAATGAACCGTTAACAATAATCTGGCTGTCGTTGGTGATGAAATCACTCGCGCTCAGCCCGGTATCGTTTTGCAGGGCGTCGATACTGATCCCCATTGACGGCGCGGTCAGATCCACGGTCACGGTGTGATCGTCGCTGGCAGTGTTACCGATGGTATTACTCACCTGGGCATGGATCACATACGATCCTCCGTCTGCCAGCGCGGTCACGTCTGCACTGCCTACGGTATAGTTCCAGCTACCGTCAGCCTGCACGGTTGTGGTGTAGGTTTTGCCGTTCAGGGTGATGGTCACCGTCTGGCCCACAGGCGCGTCGGTGGTACCACTGACCACCAGAGGGATACCATGTTCAGCGGCGCTGACGATATCGTCCTGCGCAAAGGTGTGGATAGTTATGGTCGGGACATCACCGTTCAGCGTCACGTCGTGCGTCGCGCTGCCCGGGTTACCGGCCTTATCGTTCACCGTCGCCGTTAGGGTGTAATTCCCGTCGCTCAGGCCGAGGAAATCATGCCCCGGCACAAAGACCGACCACGAGCCGTCCGCCCCCACGGTCGCCTGATAGCGGTGATCGTTGAAGGAAACCGTCACCGTCTGGCCCTGTTCCGCCGTGGTGGTGCCGCTGATGGTCTGGCCTGCCAGCTGCTCAGCGTTATTGACAATATCGTCATCCGCCACAGTACCGATGGTTACGGTTGGCGCCACGGTATCCACCGTCAGAGTGTGAGTGGTCTGTCCGCTGTTACCCGCTTTATCGTTGACTGAAGCGGTCAGCGTCAGCGCCCCTTCATTCAGGGCCGCCAGATCGGCGGCCGGCACATCCAGCGTCCACGTACCATCGTTCGCCACCGTTGCGCTGTAGGTTTTCCCCCCCAGCGTTACGGTAACGGTCTGCCCGGCTTCCGCGCTGGTAGAACCGTGCACGGTCAGCGGCTGCTGTGCTTCTGCTGCATTTAACACGTCGTCGCCAGAGAGCGTATTCACGCCGATCACCGGCGCGGTGGTATCCACGCTGATGCCGTGCGTTGCCGACGCGCTGTTGCCCGCGCTGTCCTGGGCAGCAACGGAGACAGGATAATGTCCGCCATCGGTCAGTGCGCCCACATCAGCAGCCGGCACGGTAGTCGCCCAGGAGCCGTCGCTCTGAATGGTGGCGGTGTAGCTTTTACCGTTCAGGGTTACCGTGACCTGCGTCCCGCTGGCAAACTGCGCGCTCGAGCCGTTAATCACCAGCGAGGTGCCTGCTTCTGCCGCGTTGATCACGTCGTCGCCGGCAATGGTATTCACGGTCAGCGCCACCGAGGCCGTGTTGACCACCACATCATGGGTCTTCGTGCTGCTGTTGCCCGCACTGTCGGTAATGGTTGCGCTGAGGGTCGCGGTGCCGTCAGCCAGCGAGGAAATGACGCTGGCCGGTACGCCCACACTCCAGTTGCCGCTCGCATCTACCGTTGTCGTGTACTGATGAGACCCGACGGTAATCACCAGCCTGTCGCCGACGTTTGCACCGGTTGCACTACCGCTGACGATCTGCGCCTGCGCATGCTCCACGCTGTTGATCACATCATCAACGGCGACCGCGTTAAAGCTGATAACCGGTGGCGTGGTGTCAAGGGTAATGGCTTTATCCGCGCTGCCTGGGTTACCGGCCGCATCGCTCACGCTAACCTGTACGGTGTAGCCGTTGTCGGCCATCGCGGTCAGGTCGGCCCCGGGCACATTCACACTCCACGTGCCGCCTGCCTGAACCTGCGCGGTGTACTGCTTATTGCCGAGCGTTACGGTGACCGTCTGACCCGCTTCTGCCGTGGTGGTGCCGGTGATGGCCACACCTGCAGACGCTTCGCTGGCGTTGATCACATTGTCGCCGGCAACCGTATCAATCGTCACGGCAGGCGCGGTCGCATCGACGCTGTATTCGCGCCCTGCTGAGGCGCTGTTGCCGTTCACGTTGGTG
This sequence comes from Enterobacter ludwigii, assembly GCF_001750725.1. Lineage (NCBI taxonomy): Bacteria > Pseudomonadati > Pseudomonadota > Gammaproteobacteria > Enterobacterales > Enterobacteriaceae > Enterobacter > Enterobacter ludwigii. The sequence continues at coordinate 1,432,850 of NZ_CP017279.1, read as the reverse complement.
ACGCTCACCTGTACGCTGGCATCGCCGTCTTTCAGACCGGCCAGGTCAGCAGACGGTACCGTCGCCGTCCAGTTACCGCTGGCATCAACGGTGGCCGTGTAGTGCTTGCCACCAAACGTGATGCTGACGGTCTGGTTGGCTTCCACGTTGCTGGTGGTGCCGGAAAGCAGCAGATCTGCCCCTTTCTCCGCCGCGTTAATCACATCGTCAACGGCAATGGTATCAATGCTGATGGCGACGGCCGCCAGATCAACAGTGACGTCATGGCTGATGGTCACCGGATTGCCCGTGGTGCTTTGGCCTGCAACGGTAACGGTTACCGTTCCTGCCGGCAGCGCGCTTACATCCGTCGCCGGAATAGCCGCGTTCCAGGTCCCGTCCGCCAGTACGGACGCCGCATAGGTTTTGCCGTTCACGGTGACGGTCAGTGCCGTGCCCGCTGCCAGCCCATCGCTGGAGCCGCTGACAATCAGGTTCTGACCATGCTCGATGCTGTTGATCACATCGTCGCCTGCCACGGTATCGACTCGCAGGCCCGGCAGGCTGGCATCGATGGAGATATTACGCTCGCCGGAACCGGTATTGCCGTGTCCGTTGGTAACCGTTGCGGTGACGGTCAGGTCGCCATTACCCAGCGCGGTCAGCACGGACTGCGGGACGTCAACGGACCAGCTCAGATCGCTCTGTACCGTTGTGGTGTAGGTATTGCCACCGACAGAAACCGTCACGGTGTTACCCGCTTCGGCGTTCACCACTTTCCCGCCGATCGTCTGGCCTGCCGCCACTTCCGCTGCATTGATCACGTTGTCACCGGCCACGGTGTTGATGGTGACGGTCGGCAGCGCGGTGTCGACCTGCAGGTTCGCCGTATTGCTGACGCTGTTACCCACGGTGTTCGTCGCGGTTGCGCTCAGGGTGTAGTTCGCCTCACCCAGCGCGGCCAGATCCGCTGCCGGTACCGTCAGGCTCCAGCCGCCGTCCGCCGCGGTTGTTGCGGTGTATTGTTTGCCGTTCAGGGTCACGGTAACCAGGGTACCTTCCGCAAGGTTGGCGCTGGTACCGCTGACGCTCAGATCCTGACCTTTCTCCACCGCGTTCAGCACGTTGTCGCCGCTGAGGGTACTGAAGCCCACGGAAGGCAGCCCGGTATCGACGGTCACGTTATGGATGCCGGATCCGGTATTGCCCGCGGCATCGGTGACGCTGACGCTGACCGTCACGGTGCCATCCTGCAGCGCGGAAATCACGTTCGCCGGAACGCCGACGCTCCAGTTACCCGCGGCGTCCAGCACGGTGGTGTAGGTCTGGCCGCCAACGGTCACGTTGACTTTATCGCCCGCCGCCGCACCGGTGGCGGAGCCGCTGACGATCTGCGCCTGTGCATGCTCAGCCACGTTAATCACGTCGTCGCCCGCCACGGTGTTGATGGTCACGACCGGCACCGTCACGTCGACCGTCAGGTTGTGAGCCACCGAGGCCGGGTTACCCGCCTTGTCACTGACGGCGGCCGTCACGGTCACGCTGCCGTCCGTGAGCGCCGCCAGGTCGGCTGCCGGAACGTCCAGCGTCCAGTTGCCGTCTGCGCCCACGGTGGTGGTGTAGTCCTTCCCGTTCAGGCTCACGGTGACCGTCTGACCCGCTTCGGCGGTGCTGGTACCGGACACCGTCAGGTCAGCTTTCGCTTCGGTCGCATTCAGTATGTCGTCAGCCGCCAGGGTGTTAATCGTTACGGACGGCGCAGTGGTATCCACGCTGTACTCGCGGCCCGCAGACGCGCTGTTGCCGTTCACGTTGGTGACGCTCACCTGCACGCTGGCATCGCCCTCTTTCAGGCCGGCCAGGTCAGCAGACGGTACGGTATAAGTCCAGTTACCGCTGGCATCGACAGTGGTGGTATAGATTTTACCGCCCATGGCGAGGGTGACGGTCTGTCCTGCTTCCACGTTGGTGGTCGCACCTGACAGCACCAGATCGGTCCCTTTTTCCGCCGCGTTAATCACGTCATCGGTAGCGATGGCGTTAATGCTGATCGCCACGGTCGCCAGATCCACCGTCACGTCGTGGCTGATGGTCATCGGGTTGCCCGTCGGGCTATCGCCGGTAACGGTAATTTTCACGGTGCCTTCCGGCCACGCGCTGACGTCTGCGGCCGGCACGGCTGCGTTCCAGGTCCCGTCAGCCAGTACAGACGCCGCATAGGTTTTGCCGTTCACGGTGATGGTCAGTGCCGTGCCCGCTGCCAGCCCATCGCTGGAGCCGCTGACAATCAGGTTCTGACCATGCTCGATGCTGTTGATCACATCGTCGCCTGCCACGGTATCGACTCGCAGGCCCGGCAGGCTGGCATCGATGGAGATATCACGCTCGCCGGAACCGGTATTGCCGTGTCCGTTGGTGACGGTGGCCGTCACGCTCAGTCCGCCGTTACCCAGCGCTGCCAGCACCTCTGAAGGCACGTTGACGGACCAGGTCAGGTCATCCTGTACCGTCGCCGTCCAGCTGTTACCGCCCATCGTAACGGTGACGGTATTGCCCGCTTCGGCGTTCACCACTTTCCCGCCGATCGTCTGGCCTGCAGCCACTTCCGCCGCATTGATCACGTTGTCACCGGCCACGGTGTTGATGATGACGGTCGGCATCGCGGTATCGACCTGCAGGTTCGCCGTATTGCTGACGCTGTTCCCCACGGTGTTCGTCGCGGTTGCGCTCAGGGTGTAGTTCGCCTCACCCAGCGCGGCCAGATCCGCTGCCGGTACCGTCAGGCTCCAGCCGCCGTCCGCCGCGGTTGTTGCGGTGTACTGTTTACCGTTCAGGGTCACGGTGACCAGGGTGCCTTCCGCAAGGTTGGCGCTGGTACCGCTGACGCTCAGATCCTGACCTTTCTCCACCGCGTTCAGCACATTGTCGCCGCTCAGGGTACTGAAGCCCACGGAAGGCAGTCCGGTATCGACGGTCACGTTATGGGTACCGGATCCGGTATTGCCCGCGGCATCGGTGACGCTGACGCTGACCGTCACGGTGCCGTCGCTGAGGCCTGAAATCACGTTCGCCGGAACGCCCACGCTCCAGTTGCCCGCGGCGTCCAGCACGGTGGTGTAGGTCTGGCTGCCAAGGGTCACGGTGACTTTATCGCCCGCCGCCGCACCGGTGGCGGAGCCGCTGACGATCTGCGCCTGTGCATGCTCAGCCACGTTAATCACGTCGTCGCCCGCCACGGTGTTGATGGTCACGACCGGCACCGTCACGTCGACCGTCAGGTTATGATCCACCGAGGCCGGGTTACCCGCCTTGTCACTGACGGCGGCCGTCACGGTCACGCTGCCGTCCGTAAGCGCCGCCAGGTCGGCTGCCGGAACGTCCAGCGTCCAGTTGCCGTCTGCGCCCACGGTAGTGGTGTAGTCCTTCCCGTTCAGGCTTACGGTGACCGTCTGACCCGCTTCAGCGGTGCTGGTACCGGACACCGTCAGGTCAGCTTTCGCTTCGGTCGCATTCAGGATGTCGTCAGCCGCCAGGGTGTTAATCGTTACGGACGGCGCGGTGGTATCCACGCTGTACTCGCGGCCCGCAGACGCGCTGTTGCCGTTGACGTTGGTGACGCTCACCTGCACGCTGGCATCGCCCTCTTTCAGACCGGCCAGGTCGGCAGACGGCACCGTCGCCGTCCATTTGCCGTCAGCATCCACCGACGCCGTATAGGTTTTACCGCCGAAGAGGATGCTGACGGTCTGATTCTCCTCCACGTTGGAGGTGGTGCCAGAGAGCACCAGGTCCGCGCCCTTCTCAGCCGCGTTAATCACATCATCCGTGGCAATGGCGTCAATCCCGATGGCGACCGCCGCAAGGTCCACCGTCACATTGTGGCTAATAGACACCGGCGTACCGGCGCTGTTCTGCCCCTCAACGGTGACAGCTACCGTGCCTGCCGCCAGCGCGCCAACATCGGCCGCCGGAATAGCCGCACTCCAGGTGCCGTCAGCCAGCACGGTGGCCGGATAGATTTTATTATTTACCGTTACGGTCAGTGCGGTCCCTGCCGCCAGTCCTTCGCTGGTGCCGGTCACGATCAGGTTCTGGCCATGCTCGATGCTGTTGATCACATCGTCACCCGCCACGGTATCCACGCGCAGGCCCGGCAGGCTGGCGTCGATGGTGATATCGCGCTCGCCGGTGCCGCTGTTGCCCACGCCGTTAGTCACGCTGGCGGTGACGGTCAGTTCGCCGTTACCCAGTGCGGTTAACACGGACTGCGGTACGTTGACGGACCAGGTCAGGTCATCCTGCACCGTTGCGGTCAGGGTGTTACCGCCGAGGGTCACGGTGACGGTGTTGCCCGCCTCGGCGTTCACCACGGTACCGCTGAGAGTCTGGCCGGTCGCCAGCTCCGCGGTATTGATAATATCGTCGCCAGCCACGGTGTTGATGGTGACACCCGGCAGGACAGACTCCACGTTCACGGTGTGAGTCACGCTGGTACTGTTGCCAACAGCATCGGTAGCAGACGCGGTGAGGGTGTAGATCGCTTCACCCAGTGCGCCGACCTGATCCGCCGGAACGGTAGCCCTCCACAGCCCGTTATCATCCACCGTCGCGCTGTAGGCTTTGCCGTTCAGCATCACGGTGACGATCGCGCCCGCCGCCAGACCTGACGCGGTGCCGGTGAGGGTGAGATCCTGCGTTTTCTCGGTGCTATTGATGACATCGTCGTCTGAAACGGTGTCAATGGTCAGCACCGGAGCGGTAAGGTTGACGGCCACGTCGTGCGTCGCACTGTTGCTGTTACCCGCTTTATCGGTCAGGGTCGCGGTGATGGTGTGATCCCCGGCGGCCAGAGCATTGACGTCGGCCGCAGGCACTCCCACGCTCCAGTTGCCCGCAGCATCCAGCGTGGCGGTGTAAGATTTATTATTGATGGTGACGGTGACCACATCACCCGCTGCCGCGCCGGTGACAGACCCGGTGACAATCAGCGCCTGCGCGTGCTCAACGCTGTTGATGACGTCGTCATCCGAAACGGTGTGAATGGTCAACTGCGGCACCGTGGTATCCACCAGCACGTCACGATCCACCGAGGCCGGGTTACCCGCTTTGTCGGATACCGCCGCGGTGATGGTGTAGTTTCCGTCGGTAATGCCGCTCAGGTCGGTTGACGGTACGCTCAGGCTCCAGCTGCCATCCGCCTGCACGGCGGTGGTGTAATCCTTGCCGTTCAGCGTAACGGTCACGGTCTGACCCGCTTCCGCGTTTGTGATGCCGTTAACCACCAAATCCTGCTGCGCTTCAGACGCATTAATGATGTTGTTGTCGCTGACAATGTCGATAGTGACCGTCGGCGCGGTCGTATCCACGCTGTATTCACGGCCCGCTGACGCGCTGTTGCCGTTCACGTTGGTGACGCTAACCTGCACGCTGGCATCGCCCTCCTTCAGGCTGCCTAAATCAGCAGAAGGCACGGTAGCGGTCCAGTTACCGCTGGCATCCACGGTCGCGGTGTAAGACTTGCCGCCAAAGGTGATATACACGGTCTGGTTGGCTTCGACGTGGGTGGTGGTACCCGACAGGACCAGGTCCGTGCCTTTTTCCGCCGCGTTGATCACGTCGTCGGTGGCAATCGCGTTGACGCTGATCGCCACCGCGGCCAGATCGACCGTGACGTCATGCGCGATCGTCACCGGGTTTCCTGCGGTGCTCTGACCCTCAACGGTTACCGTCACCTTGCCTGCGCTCAGCGCGCTGACGTCGGCGGCCGGGATCGCTGCCGCCCAGGTTCCGTCGGCCAGAACCGTCGCCGCATAGGTTTTACCATTGACGGTCACCGTCAACGCAGAGCCGGTTTTCAGCCCATCACTGGAGCCGCTAATAATCAGGTTTTGACCATGCTCGATGCTGTTAATCACATCGTCGCCCGCCACGGTATCGACCCGCAGACCCGGCAGGTTGGCATCAATGGTGATGTCGCGGCTGCCGGAGCCGGTATTGCCGTGACCGTTAGTGACGCTTGCCGTCACGGTCAAATCGCCGTTGCCAATGGCCTTTAAGACTTCAGGCGGCACATTGACCGACCAGCTCAGATCATCCTGAACGGTGGCGGTCCAGGTGATGCCTCCCATTGAAATCGTGACAGTGTCACCGCTTGCGGCACCGCTGACGTTCCCGCTCAGGGTCTGTCCCGTAGTCACTTCCGCCGCATTGATGACATCATCAATGGCGACAGCGTTAATGGTCACCACCGGTAGCGCACTGTCGACAAGTGCCTGATGGCTGGTGCTCGCGCTGTTGCCTGCGGTATCGGTCACGCTCGCGGTAACGGTGTAGTTCGCTTCGCCCAGCGCCGAGACGTTTGCTGCCGGTACCGTCACGCTCCAGCTGCCGCTGGCGTCAGTCGTGGCCGTGTAGTTAATGCCATTCAGGGTCACGACGATCGTGGTGCCGTCCGGCTGGTTGCTGGTGCCGGAGAGTTGCAGATCTTCGCCTTTCTCGATGGCATTGATCACATCATCGCCCGCAACGGTATTGATAGCGATAACCGGTGCGGTCAGGGAAACCGCAATCTCATGCGTCTGCGTGGTGCTGTTGCCCGCTTTGTCGGTGAGGGTCGCAGACATCGTATGGTCGCCATTGCCCAGCGCGCCCGCGTCAGCCGCCGGAATACCCATACTCCAGTTGCCGGACGCGTCCAGCATTGCGCTGTAATTTTTACCGTTCAGCGTCACGGTGATCACGTCGCCTGCCTGTGCCCCGGTGACTGTGCCAGAAACGATCAGCGCCTGACCGTGTTCAGCAATATTCAGAATGTCATCACCGGCAACGGTGTTGAAGGTGATCTGCGGCACGGTAGTGTCCACCAGCACAGACGCATCCGTGCTGGCCGGGTTACCGGCTTTATCCGACACGGTCGCCGTAACGACGGCAGTGCCGTCGGTGATACCGGCCAGATCGGCTGCCGGCACGTCAAGCGTCCAGCTGCCGTCAGCCTGTACCTGTGCGGTGTATTGATTGCCATTAAAGGTCACCGTGACCGTCTGCCCCGCTTCGGCAGTCGAGGTGCCGCTCAGGGTGAGATCCTGTGCCGCCTCTGCCGCATTGAGCATGTTGTCGTGACTGACCGTATCGATGGTGACCGCCGGCGCAGTGGTATCGACGCTGAATTCGTGTGACGAAGAGGCCGGGTTGCCATTCACGTTGCTCACGCTCACCTGAACGCGGGCATCGCCCTCTTTCAGGCCGCTTACATCCGCAGCCGGAACGGTGTAAGCCCAGTTGCCATTCGCATCCACGGTGGTGGTGTAGCTTTTGCCGCCAAAGGTGACCGTCACCGTCTGACCGGCTTCGACCCCAGACGTGGTGCCGGAGAGCGCCAGATCGTGTCCCTTCTCCGCCGCATTCAGCACGTTATCAGGGGTCACGCTGTTAACGCTTATCGCGACCGGGGCGAGATCGACATCCACCACGGTCCCGATATTCACCGGGTTGGCGGAAGCATCCTGTGCGCGGGCTGTAATGTCGAGAGGACCGTCCGCCCACTGGCTGACATCCGCCGCAGGCACAGCCGCTTTCCAGGTTCCGTCGGCCAGGACCGTGGCGACGTACTCAATGTTGTTAATGGTCACGGTAACGGTGCTGCCCGCGGCCAGATCGGTGCTGGTACCGGAAACAATCAGATTCTGACCGTGCTCGATGATATTGATAACATCGTCGCCCGCCACGGTATCAATACGCAGACCAGGCAACTGGGCGTCGATGGTGAAGTCCAGCGCGGCAGAACCGGTGTTTCCGTGCGCATTCGTCACGCTGGCCGTAACCGTCAGCTCACCGTTACCGAGCGCGGTTAACTGGCTCTGGGTTAACGGCAGGCTCCAGGTAAGATCGTCCTGCACCGCAACGGTATACGTCTGGCCGCCCAGGGTAAGGGTGACAATGTCGCCTGCCGCCGCGTTGGCGACTTTCCCCGTCAGGGTCTGGCCTGCCGCCAGTTCCGCCGCGTTGATGATGTTATCGCCCGCCAGCGTGTTGAGCGTGACCACCGGCAGCGAGCTGTCTACCAGCACATCGTGCGTGGCCGACGCGCTGTTACCCACACTGTCCGTGACGCTCGCCGTCACCGTATAGTGCGCCTCGCCCAGCGCGCTTACTGCGGAGGCCGGTACGGTAACACTCCAGTTACCGCTGGCATCCGTAATGGCGGTGTAGTGAATGCCATTCAGGGCCACGGTGATCGGGGTGCCTTCTGGCTGGTTGCTGGTCCCGGAAAGCAGCAGGTTTTCGCCTTTTTCCGTGGCGTTAATCACGTCGTCCGCCGCCAGAGTGTGAATACCTATCTCCGGCGTCACGGTATTAACCACCACCTCCAGCGTGCTGCTGCCGGTGTTGCCAGATTGGTCGGTCACAGAGACCGTAATCGTCCAGGTTCCGTCCGCCAGGCCCTGTACCACAGACGCAGGCAGGCCGAGGCTCCAGTTGCCCGCCGCATCCACCACGGTGGTGTAATCCACGTTATTGATGGTCACCGTGACCCAATCACCCGCTGCCGCTCCGGTCACGGAGCCGCTGAGGACCTGCGCCTGGGTATGGGCAAGCTGGTTTATGGTATTGGTATCGGTGACAAAATCGTTAATGGTCACCTGCGGTACGGTGGCATCCACCAGCCCGACGCGATCCGTGCTGCTGCTGTTACCTGCCACATCGCTCACGGTTGCCGTTACCGTGACGGTGCCATCGGCCAGTGCGCCGACGTCCGCGGCAGGTACTGTCAGTTGCCAGCTACCGTCATGTTGAACGGTGGTCTGGTAGGTTTTACCGTTCAGCGCGACGGTAACCGTCTGGCCCGCTTCCGCCGTGCTGCTTCCGCTTAACACGATATCCTGCTGCGCTTCGGCGGCACTGATAATGTTGTCATCGGTCAGATTATTGATCGTGATGTCCGGAGGCAGCGTATCGACCGTCACCACGCGCGACGCATCGGCGCTGTTGCCGTTAACGTTCGTCACGCTGACGCTCACCTGCGCGCGGCCGTCAATCAACATTTCCATGGCGCTGGCCGGTACGGTCAGGCTCCAGGAGCCGTCCTGCTGCACCTGCGCGGTATAGGTCCGATCGGCGAATTTCACCACCACAGTCTGCCCGGCTTCCACGCCCTGCGTCTGGCCAGAGAGCGTGAGATCGCTGCCTTTTTCCGCCGCGTTCAGCCGGTCATCACCGGAGATGACATCAACAGTAACCGCCACGGCGTTCAGGTCGAGTTCGATCGGATGTTCAGCGGCAACGGCATTGCCCCACGCATCTTCTGCACTGACGTGCACCGCGATATGGCCCGGCGTCCAGGACTGGAGGTCGCTCGCCGGGACACCAATCTGCCAGCCACCGGTGGCGTTGACCACGGTGACATAGTCGACGTTATTGATGGTGACGGTGATCTGCGTGCCTGCGGCCAGATGGCTGCTGGAGCCGGTCACGGTAAGATCCTGATGCTGCTCAATGGCATTGATCACGTCATCACCGGAAAGGGTGTTAACGCGCAGACCCGGCAGCGCCGCGTTGATATTGATATCGCGCTCGCCGCTGCCCGTATTGCCGTGGCTGTTGGTGACTGACGCGGTAATGGTCAGGTCGCCGTCGCCGAATGCCTTGAGATCCGCAGACGGGATAGTGAGGTTCCAGGTCAGATCGCTACCCACGGTGGCGCTGTAATGCTTGCCGCCAACGGAAACAGACACCGTATCCCCTGCCGCTGCACCCGTGACACGACCGCTGATCGTTTGATCGGCGGCCACTTCGGCGTTATTTACCCGGTTGTCGCCGGCAAAGGTATTGATGACCACCTGTGGCAACACGGTATCAACCAGCAGTGTGGCCTCCGCTGAGCCGCTGTTGCCCACGCTGTCGGTACCGCTGACGCTGACGGTGTACAGCGTGTTCGCCAGTTGCAGGACGTCGGAAACCGGTACCTGAACTGACCAGCTCCCGTTCTCGACAACGGTTTGATAATTGACGTTGTTCAGCGTCACGGTGATGGCGCTGCCGTCTGGCAGCGTGCTGGTGCCGGTCAGGCTCAGCGGCTGCATAGCCTCCTGAGCATTGAGAACGTTATCCTGGCTGATGGCATGAACGGTAAATTCCGGTGGGTTACCGCTCAGCGTAATGCCGTGTGTGGCGCTGCCGGTATTGCCCGCGGCATCGGTAACGGAAACCGTAATGTTGTGGTTGCCTTCTCCCAGCAAGCCCACCACGGACGCAGGCACCCCCACGCTCCAGCTGCCGTCCGCCTGCACCACACCGGTGAAGGTCTGACCGCCAACGGTTACGCTCACGACATCCCCTGCTGCGGCGCCGCTCGCCGTACCGGAAATAATCTGCGCCTGGCCCTGCTCGCTGGTATTGAGGATATTGTCGTCAGCAACGGTGTTAATCGTCACGACCGGGGCGGCGGTATCCACGGTGAAATCGGCGGTCGTGGAAGATCCGTTCCCCGCTTTATCGCTGACGTTCACCGTTAGCGTATGGTCGCCATTCGCCAGCGATTGCACCTCGCTGGCGGGAAGCGTAACGGACCACGTGCCGTCGCTCCCTACCGTGGCGGTATGATTTTTCCCGTTGAGCGTTACCGTCACAATCTGGCCGGCTTCCGCATCGGTTTTACCGGTGAGCGTCAGCGCCTGGTTGTGCTCAGCCGCGTTGATGACGTTGTCCTGCGCAATCGTATCAACAGAAAGCGCTGGCGCGTTGGTATCCACACCTATCGTCTGGCTGCCGCTCACGGTATTGCCCGCGGCGTCTTTACCGCTGACGTTCACCGTCCAGGTGCCGTCACCCAGCGCCTGCGCATCCGCGGCAGGCACGTTCACGCTCCATGCGCCGCCGGCCCCCACTTCCGCCGTGTAGGTTTTGCCGTTCAGCGTGACGGTAAGCCCGATTCCCTGCGCCAGATTTTTGCTGGTGCCGGACAGCGTAAAGCCAGCGGAGTGTTCGCTGGCATTGATCACGTTGTCACCGGCCGTTGTCCCCAGCGTGATGCTGGCGTCAGCGGTAGAGATTGTGACGGTAATGCTGCCCGCCTGCGTCGTTTTGCTCCCGTCGATTTGCACGACAGACCAGGTATGTTCACCGTCAGCCTGAGTCGGGAGTTTTACGGTCCAGGTACCCTCTTTCCCGACCATGGTGCTGGCAATGGTGCTTCCGCTGCTGTCTTTAACCTGAATGGTCGCGCCCGGCTGCCCGGTACCGCTAAAGGTTGGGGTGTTGTCGTCCGTGATCGCTTTTCCACTCAGCACACCCTGCTTATCACCCGCGTTGTCCGTCAGCAAAAAGGTCGGCGTCGCGCTTTCAACATCTTTGGTGTTGTCGATGACTTTGGTTTTGGTTTCGCCGTCACCCCCGTGCGCCAGCAGTGCGCCAATGGCACCGCCGCCCAACGCAGCGCCTGCAATCCATCCCCATGGCGCGTCATTGAGAACGCTTCCCTGCTCGAGAAAAGGCTCAATGCTGGCAACCGGCGTAGCCTGCGCGGTTAACTCGGTAACAGCAACGCCAGACGCTTCCCCGGCATCGGCAAAAGAAATATGCGTCAGTTCCTGCTGATCGTTGAAGACCAGTTCTGATTGATTATGGGTCTGTGGATCTTCAACAAAATAGTTATTGCAGCGAATAACGCTGCCGTCTTTCATATAAATAAGCAGGTCTTTACCCTGGCGAACATAACGCACAACATCCTGAGCAGAACCCTGAATTTCAATCACACTTGGCGAAGAAATAGAAACCGACAAATTACCCTCACCGGTTAATTTCGTTTTCTCGGCCGTTTTGCGAATGATGACATCAACAATTTTTACGTTACTCATTTTCCTCTCCTTGCAGGTGTCCGGATTCCTGTGGATATGTCCACCAAATGGATGTAGCTATCCCTGGGAAAAAGCACCCATTATTTTCTTACTTATTTCGCACAAAAAGACGCGTGTTTTTTAACTCAAATCAGGTAATTTTGCGGCAGCGTTTTTCTCTATTCCGATCAGCGGCATCAAATTATCAACGGCAGATGCGTAATTAATCGCCGAACTCCAGCCATCATATTCAGCCATTATTTTGGCTGAGGTGGCTTGCCAGACATCCTGTTCAACGCTGAGCAAATCGTTAATGCTCCGCTTGCTCAGGGTATATTCATTTCTGTAAACATCCCGGGCGCGTAACGCGCTTTCCAGCTGCAGCTTCCCCGCCTGCATTCTCCCCTGCGCGCCGGTCCAGTCAGCCTGCGCGACAGAGGCTTTTTGCAGGACATCGAACCGCGCCTGGTCAACCTGAGACGATGCCATGGCCCTTGCCCCTTCGGCCTGGCGAACACGGGCTGAAACGGCACCCCCCTGGTATAGCGGTGCGTCAATATTGAGCTGAATCTGGTCATCCCAGTAAGAACGGTTATCGGACTCGTAGCGGGTGCGGCCTCCTTTCAGGCTTAACGTCGGCCAGTGCTGAGACTTTGCCGTTGCCACGCCATACTGAGCTGAACGCTCCATATTCTGCGCGGCCATGACCGCGGGAATGGACGAGTAATCAATGCGATTAAGCGAGTCTTGCTCAACGGCAAGCTTCGCCGGTACAGGTGAATAGCGCTCGGCCTCCATGCCAGTCAACACCGCAAGCCGTGCGCGGGCGCTGTTTAACGCCGCGTTATACTGCTCGACCGTGGCCTGCATACCGGCAATGCGCGTGCGCGTCTGAAGCTCGTCAGAGGTTGAGCTGACGCCTGCGTCGGCGCGGAGTTTGGCCAGTTGCTCAACGTTTTTGAGCGCCTGAACGTTCTCTTTGGCGGCCTGCAACAGGTCGGAATAGCGTTTGACTTCTACGTAGCTGAGCGCCGTTTTTTCCGCCACCGCAGATAAAGTGCTCATCAACTGGTAACGATAGCTATCGCGCTGCGCCGTGGACTGGTCGATGCTGTTGTTGGTCTTGCCAAAATCGTATACCAGCTGCGTCAGACTCAATCCCCAGGCCGCAGAATTGCGCAGCGAGCCGCTGGAATCGGTGGTCTGGCTATGGCCGGTGCTACCGTTTAACGATATTTGTGGCATCCAGCCGCTGCGTGCTTCATCTATTTGTGCCTGACCTATTCCCAGTTGCGCGGCCTGCTGGCTAATCGACGGATCGCGATCGATGGCAAAAAGAATACTCTCTTTTAATGTTGTCGCGGCAATCGGAGCAATCCCCACCTGGCGGCTATTCGCAGAGGCCGTATTAAAGGCCAACGAAATTAATGCCAGGGCGACTGGAAATCTCAGCAACATATTATTTCGCATGATAGTCATTTTTATCTCCCTGACTCTGAATGACGCTTAAATATTTACCCCTAAAGGGGTATAAATAATTCGACAAATATCTTACCTGGGTCCGAATAAATATTGGACAAACGCTCCCCAACCCCATTTCCATTGGAGATGAGAGCCGACCATATTCTTATGACAATAAGAATTTACTTATTTCTTTAACTGGTTTGCAGCATAACAAAATGCGCTATAGGCAACTACACCCACAATGTTAATGTGGTGTTACAGATAAGAAAAAAGATGGGGTTTCTGGACAAAACCTTAAAAAGGGGCTTTCAAATGAAACAAATAAAGTCTTTGTTATTTAAGTAAAATTTTAGAATCGCCGGATGCACATTTTTGCGTTAATTTCAGCATGCGTCAGACACAAAGATTTTCAAAGAAATGTCAGTTTAAGTAACCATAATGCCATATACAACATTAATATCTATGCATATAAATAAACACAGAATTTATTTCTATTTATTAATTTCATTAAAGCATTAATGGTTGCATATTGGTATCACAATGGTTATATCCGCCAGTGTGTTTAATAAAACACAACAATAACATTACTGTTAACATTTGGAATGAATCACTCACACTGTATTAATAACATTTTAATAATAACCAATGTGAACAATACCGGACATTGATACTCACTGTCGATCAACACCCTTCCCTCTGCGGCAAAATGCTGTAATATGCAACTTATTGCGATATTTTGCGGGATTCATCCATGCACAAAACGGCCAGACAAAAATATGTGCTTGATATCATTAGTGAGCACGGGCAGGCCAGCATTACGGAACTGGCGGACAAACTGCAGGTCTCAGCGGACACCATCCGCCGGGATCTGACCGATCTCGAGAAACAGGGGCTGGCGCAAAAGAACCACGGCGGGGCAATTGCCCTGAATCTGTCGGCCATGAATCGTCAGGGGCGCAATACACTGCTGCCGGAAACCAAACAACGTCTTGGTAAACAGGTGGCGCAGGCTGTTCCGCCAGGTTCGACGCTGTTTCTGGATGCGGGGAGCACGGTAATGGCTGTCGCCTCGTTCCTGAAGGGACCGCTGACAATCATCACCACCTCGCTGGATATCGCGTGGCACTTCAGCGACCGTGACGATATCGAACTGATCCTGCTCGGCGGAAAATGGGATCACAAGCAGCGACTGTTTGCCGGCAGCGCCACCCTCTCCCTGCTGTCACGCTACCGCGCGGATATCGCCATTCTGGGAGCCTGTGCTATCCATGCTGAACTCGGTCTGAGCGCCGGAAAAGAGGCCGATGCCGAGGTCAAACGGGCGATGCTCGCGGCCAGTCATGAGCGCTGGATTGTCGCCGACCATCTGAAACTAAACCGCTGTGAACCGTATCTGGTCAGCGGATTATCCAACATCCAGCACCTCTTTTTAGATCGTCCCTGGCCTGAGCTTGGGGACCCTGGCGCAATGCACATTACGGTTTGCGCGAAATAACGTGGAGAAGGTCATGAGTAAAGTGAAGACAATCAACATTGCGCTGATCGGGTATGGATTTGTAGGCAAGACCTTCCATGCCCCGCTGATCCAGTCCGTGGACGGCCTTAAGCTGGCGGTGGTTTCGTCTCGTGATGAAGAGAAGGTTAAACGCGATCTTCCTGATGTTCAGGTGGTGGCAACCCCGGAAGAGGCAATTCAGCATCCCGATGTCGATCTGGTGGTGATTGCCTCCCCTAACGCCACCCACGCGCCGCTGGCAACGCTTGCCCTGAATTCAGGCAAACATGTGGTCGTGGATAAACCGTTCACGCTCGACATGCAGGAAGCCCGCGACCTGATTGCCCTGGCGCAAGAGAAGCAACGGCTGCTCTCCGTCTTCCATAACCGCCGCTGGGACAGCGACTTCCTCGGCATTAAGCAGGTTATTGAGCAAGGAACCCTTGGCAAGGTCAAACACCTTGAGTCGCACATTGACCGTTTCCGCCCGGAAGTGCGCGTGCGCTGGAGAGAGCAAAACGTGCCCGGTAGCGGTCTGTGGTTTGATCTGGGGCCGCACCTGATTGACCAGACGCTGCAGCTCTTTGGACTGCCACAGTCGGTACAGGGCAATATCGCCACGCTGCGTGACGGCGCGGAAATTAACGACTGGGCACACGTGGTCTTAGATTATCCGCAACATAAAGTGATTTTGCACTGCAGCATGCTGGTGGCTGGCGGAACGGCACGTTTTACCGTTCACGGCGATAAAGGCAGCGTGGTGAAAGCCCGAATCGACCAACAGGAAGCGCAGCTGCTGGCGGGCGTGATCCCCGGCAGTGAGGCCTGGGGCGAGGACAGTGACAGCATGGTGTTCTTTGGTGCAAACGGTGAGCCGCAGACCGTTACCACGCCGAAAGGCGATCAGCGTCAGTACTACATCAACGTGCGTGATGCGCTACTCGGAAAAATCACCAATCCGGTTCATCCGGTCGAGGCGCTGGCGGTGATGGCGGTACTGGAAGCGGCCGTGAAATCCTCAGAGACGGGCACCACTCAGGCGCTGGAGTTAACCCCGGAAGAGCGCGCTCAACTGCAATAAAACGCTAAAAAAAAGCCCTGCAGACTGCTGCAGGGCTCGTTGTTATGGGTTACTGGCGTTTTTTTGGCATCATGCGCAGGAGGGTGTTGTCTTTCCAGAAATAGTGATGCATCAGCGCCGCCATCGCATGCAGACCAATCACAACGTACCCCACGTTGGCCAGCGTCTCGTGCCACTCTTTCAGAACGTCGACCAGATCAAAATTCGATTCTGCCGCGTGCGGCATCACCAGACCAAAGGCTAACCAGTCAGTGCCGCGGTTATACATCATGACAATACCAATCAGCGGCAACGCGATGAACAGCAGATACACCACCAGATGGCCAAGATGGGACAGTCCGGTCACCATCGGTTTTGGTTTCGGTTCAATCGGCGGTGCGCGGAATTTAAGGCGAACCACTAAACGCGTCACCATCAACACCAGTACAGAGATGCCGCACGAAACGTGGATCATGTTGATTACCGGCCGGGCGGTGCGTGGGAAGAAGCCTTTGAACTCCATCGCGCAGTAGGCGACGATGATTAACAAAAACACCAGCCAGTGGATAGCAATTTGCAGGCTTGTATATTTAGTACGCATGAGATTTCCTGATAAATAACCGATATCGCGCCAACATAATCCCCTTTCCTTAAAAATTCATTAATTTTTCTGTATGGTTTTTCAAATACTTCCCCTCGCATGAAGCTTCTTCAATTGCCGCCCTGTCCGTGATGGTCTAAGCCTGGATGAGTTCAAACTGTCGCAAAGACGCGTTCACAGGAGTACACCATGAGTAAAATTGGCATTAACGGATTTGGACGCATAGGACGCCTTGTCCTGCGTCGCCTTCTTGAAACCCAGGACAGCAACACCGTCGTCGCCATCAACGATCTTACTTCTCCCAAAGTACTGGCTTATCTGCTCAGGCATGATTCCAACTACGGTGGCTTCCCGTGGAGCGTAGATTTCACCGAAGACGCCCTGATTGTTGACGGAAAAACTATCGCCGTATACGCCGAAAAAGAGGCAAAACATATCCCGTGGAAAGCCGCGGGCGTCGATATCGTCGTGGAATGCACAGGCTTCTACACGTCGGCAGAAAAATCACAGGCACACCTCGAGGCCGGTGCCAAAAAAGTGCTGATCTCTGCCCCTGCCGGTGAGATGAAAACCATCGTGTATAACGTGAATGACGATACCATTGACGCCAGTGATACGATTATCTCCGTTGCTTCCTGTACCACCAACTGCCTCGCCCCACTGGCAAAAGCCCTGCACGATGCGTTTGAAATAAAAGTGGGCACCATGACAACCATTCACGCCTATACCGGCACGCAGGCGCTGGTGGATGGCCCGCGCGGGAAAGATCTTCGCGCCTCACGCGCCGCGGCGGAGAATATCATTCCGCACACCACCGGGGCGGCCAAAGCCATCGGTCTGGTGATTCCGGCCCTCAGCGGCAAGCTGAAAGGCCACGCCCAGCGCGTACCGGTGAAAACCGGTTCAGTGACCGAGCTGGTCTCGATTCTGGGTAAAAAGGTCACCGTTGAGGAGATCAACGCCGCGCTGAAAAAAGCGACACAGGGGAATAAATCTTTTGGTTATACCGATGAAGAGATTGTTTCGTCTGATGTGATCGGCTCCCACTTTGGATCTGTCTTTGACGCCACACAGACCGAAGTTTCAGAGGCTGGCGATCTGCAACTGGTGAAAACCGTCGCCTGGTATGACAACGAATACGGTTTCGTCACCCAGCTGGTGCGCACGCTGGACAAATTCGCCTCGCTGTAATGCCTGTCCCCTCTCCGCGGAGAGGGGAAAACCGCAAACGGCCTCTGCTCAGAGAAGCGACCGGTGATTCAGGGCATCCGTAAGCACAGGATCCTGCTTTAACCGTGCCCACGCTGCAGTCACCTCGTCGGGGAATTCAACGTGTGCAATAAAATCACGCCCGGCCGGGCCATAGCCGTTCATGTCATCACAGAGTCGCGGAAGCTCGCCTAAAATGAGCGAGAGATAACGCTCTACCGGCCAGAGGCCAGCGCTCTCCCCGCTGAACACCAGCCCGTTTTCGCCATTTTTCAGCACCGGTGTATAGCCCGGGTGGCTGACCCACTGCGGCGAAGCAGACTCGTCACGGCACACGCGGGCAAAGGTTGCCATCGTGCGGCGCTGCATGGTCGGATCCTGCACGACCAGCACGCGCCCGGACGTCTGATGATGCTGTTTGAGCATGTTCCAGCTAAAACGCGCGTTTTCTCCGCAGTTGGTTGATTGATCGTCAACCCACACGTGCGCATCAGGGATCTGCCAGAACTGGCGGGCAATATCGGCCAGAATGCTTGCTTCCGCTCGCTCCGTTACCGGGACAGTGTGATAACGCGGATGCTGAGCGATGGCCGCATACAAAAACGCGGTCGAATGGCCAATCCCTCCGCTAATCAGTAACGGAACGTCGTGTTCAGCGGCAATACGGCAGGCAGCGTCGATGGTCGGCATCACCGCGTTTCCGGCCAGAATAACCCTGTCAACCGCCGCCACGTCGCGGGTATCGCCCAAATCATCCTGTGCCAGCCACTGGCCGACCGTGTTGATTGCCGCCAGGGTTGACTCCGGCAGAAGGGGAAAATGCGTCTGAACCATGGTGATGTCCTCAGTTGCTCAGGTTCAGATTAACGACTTCAGATCGACAAAACAACGGCCTTCCGGGCCGCTCTTTTTCCTTAACCTGTTCTTCAACATTTGATTAACCTGCGAAAATCATATTCACTTGAATTATCATTTGCGGCAAACGTAGAATCGTTAGCCCACTCATTATTCAATTTTTTCTAAGGTAAAAGACGTTATGCGCCTGCCCGAACGCGACCCTTATGCTCCTCGCGAGTGGCAGCCTCATGAGAAACCCGCCCTCTTGGGTTCGCCCTCCACGCCAGAACACAGCACGCCAAAACGGATTGCCTACGGGGTTGTCGGTCTGCTGGTGTGCCTGACGGGGGCGCTGGGTAATGCGGTGGTCACCGCCAATCTGCAAAATCTGCAGGGGACCTTCGGGGCCTGGTCGACAGAAATCGCCTGGCTCCCGGCGGTGTATGTAATGACCAACATCTCCATCAACCTGCTGCTGGTGAAATTCCGCCAGCAGTATGGTTTGCGCGCCTTCACGGAAGGTTTTCTGGTGCTGTATGTGCTGGTCACCTTTTTCCACCTGTTTGTAAACGATCTCAGCTCCGCGCTGATGGTGCGTGCCGCACACGGGATGGTGGCCGCCGCGCTCAGCTCCCTCGGTATTTACTACCAGATACAGGCCTGGCCCGCGAAACACCGTCTGAAGGCACTGACCATCGGGATTACCGGGTCATCGCTCGCCATCCCCCTCGCCCGCCTCTTTTCGACCGAGCTGCTGCAGCTTGACGAGTGGCGCGGGCTTTACTTCTTTGAGCTCGGGCTGGCGCTCATTTCACTGGCCTGCGTGATAGCGTTGAAATTGCCTCCTGGCGACCGGCGCAAGGTCTTCGAGAAAAAAGACTTCATCACCTTCTTTTTACTGGCCCCGGGGATGGCGCTGCTCTGCGCTGTGCTCTCCTTAGGCCGTCTTTACTGGTGGTTTGAAGCGCCGTGGATCGGCTGGTCGCTGGCATTAGCGCTGGTATTAATCGTGTCTGCGATCGTGTTTGAACATAACCGTTCTAACCCGTTGCTGAATACCCGCTGGCTGTCGAGCGGCAGCATCGTGCGTCTCGGGCTCATTATGCTGCTGATCCGCATCGTGCTGGCGGAGCAAAACACCGGCGTTATCGGCTGGCTGCAGTATGTCGGCCTGCAGAATGAGCAGATGACCCACCTGGCGTGGTCTATTTTTGCCGGTATTGTCTGCGGGATTGTGACCAGCTGTTTGACCATCAAGCCCACAAAACTGGCGTGGCCGATCATTACCTCGCTGGCGCTCATGATTGTTGCCTCCCTGCTGGACAGCCAGTCGAACAACCTGACCCGCCCGGACCAGCTGATGCTCAGCCAGTTCCTGCTGGGCTTCGGCAGCGCCTTCTTCCTCGCGCCCGCCATGCTGGCTGCGATTGGCGGGGTTATCGCCGATCCGCGCAACCTGGTGAGCTTCTCGGTGATGTTTGGCATGAGCCAGAACCTCGGCGGCCTGCTCGGCTCTGCCATCCTGGGGACCTTCCAGACCTGGCGCGAGAAATACCACTCCAGCATGCTGGCCGATCAGCTCACAACCCTGAACCCGCTGGTGAATGACCGTATTCAGGCTTACACCGGGCTGTACCGGAGCCTGATTGGCGACAGCTCGCTGCTGGGCACCCAGGCCATCACCCAGCTGCAAACGGTTTCATCGCTTGAGGCAAATATTCTGGCTTATAACGATACTTATTTACTGACGGCGAGCATTGCCGCCGCCACCCTGGTCTGGATTTTATGGCGCTTGCTGCGCCTGCGCCTGACTGCCCGTATGGCCCTGAAGAAGGCAACAGGCAACAAGTAATGAATATGAAGATGATTTCTCTGGAGATGTTATGAGTCAGCAGGATGCCGCTAAAGAGCAGGCCAACACCCGTAAAAATGTTCGTATCGTTTCGGTTTTCACCGCGGCGGCAATCGGTATTGTCGGCGTACTGGTGATCCTCTACGCCTGGCAGCTACCCCCGTTCACCCGCCACTCGCAGTTTACTGATAATGCCTACGTGCGCGG
Source organism: Enterobacter ludwigii (assembly GCF_001750725.1). Taxonomy (NCBI): domain Bacteria; kingdom Pseudomonadati; phylum Pseudomonadota; class Gammaproteobacteria; order Enterobacterales; family Enterobacteriaceae; genus Enterobacter; species Enterobacter ludwigii. The sequence continues at coordinate 1,412,315 of NZ_CP017279.1, read as the reverse complement.
ACAGACGACCTTTATCAGCCCGCAGGTTAACGGCTATATCACTGAGGTGAAGGTGCAGGATTTCGACCGGGTCAAAAAGGGCGAGCTGCTGCTGCAGATTGATGACCGTATCTACCGCCAGCGGGTGCATCAGGCCGAAGCGCAGCTGGCGATGAAGATTGCCGCCCTGAACAACAACCTGCAACAGCGCAAAAGCGCCGAAGCGGTGATCGCCAAAAACGAAGCGGCTCTGAAAAATGCCCGCGCCCAGAGTCTGAAATCCCAGGCAGATTTGAAGCGCGTAAAGGACCTGACGGCGGATGGTTCACTGTCTATCCGTGAGCGCGACGCCGCGCTGGCAAGCGCAGCCCAGGGCAGCGCCGACATTGACCAGGCGAAAGCCACGCTGGAAATGTCGCGCCAGGATCTGCAAACGGTGATCGTCAATCGCGGCGCGCTGGAGGCGGATGTGGAAAACGCCAAAGCGGCGCTGGAGCTGGCGCAAATTGACCTGCAAAACACGCGCATTGTGGCGCCTCGCGACGGCCAGCTTGGTCAGATCGCCGTTCGTCTGGGCGCTTACGTTACCGCCGGAACCCACCTCACCACCCTCGTGCCGCCTCAGCACTGGGTGATCGCCAATATTAAAGAGACGCAGCTGGCGGAGCTTCGGGTGGGTCAGCCGGTGAAATTCACCGTCGATGCATTAAATGATAAGGCCTATCAGGGCTGCGTGGAGAGCATCTCTCCGGCAACCGGCGTTGAGTTCAGCGCCATCACGCCGGATAACGCCACGGGTAACTTTGTCAAAATTGCCCAGCGTATTCCGGTGCGAATTGAAGTATTGGGTGACCAGGAAGCCTATCAGCTTCTGCGTCCGGGCATGTCGGTGCAGGTGACCATTGATACGCGGGAGGCGAAGCAATGACCCTTCGCCCGATAGCCGTTCTGATGATCATGACCGTGCTGGCCGGTTGCCAGTCGGTCGACGTGAAACCGGCGCAGCCGTCGCTGCACATCCCCACACAATGGCGAGCAACAGCAGGCCCGGCAAGCCCTGCAGAACAGCTCTGGTGGCGTAATTTCCACGACAATAATCTGAACCGCTATGTGGACCTGGCGCTTAAGAACAACAGCGACGTGCTGATTGCCCGCGAACGGATTAACGAGTATCAGGCGCGGGTCTACGCGGCCGACGGCAGCCTGTTTCCGTCGCTGGATGCTGGCGTCACGGGCACCCGCGCGCGGACACAATCTGCTGCCACCGGTCTGCCGATCTACAGCAGCCTGTATAAAGGCAGCCTTACCGCCAGCTATGATGTCGATATCTGGGGCGTAAACCGCAGCACCGCGAATGCGGCTGAAGCCTCGCTGGACGCGCAGAAAGCCGCGGCGGCGGCAGCAGATCTTACCGTGGCGTCCTCGGTCGCCTCCGGCTATATCACCCTGCTGTCCCTCGATGAACAGCTTCGCGTCACCCGCTCCACGCTGAAGTCCCGGGAAGAGGCATTCACTCTCGCTAAACGCCAGTTTGAAACGGGCTACAGTTCACGCCTGGAACTGATGCAGTCCGACTCCGAACTGCGCTCCACGCGGGCGCAGGTTCCCCTGCTGCAGCATCAGATTGCACAGCAGGAGAACGCCCTGAGCCTGCTGCTGGGGAGCAACCCGGGCGAGGTCGCGCGCAGTGAAAGCTTCGCGGCCCTGACGCCCCTGACATTGCCCTCGCAACTGCCCTCCTCGCTGCTTAATCGCCGTCCGGATATTGTGCAGGCTGAAAAGCAACTGGTTGCGGCTGATGCCTCGCTGGCTGCCTCACGCGCCAGCCTGCTGCCGTCGATCAACCTGACTGCAACCGGATCGATACAGGAACGCACGCTTTCCGGCTTACTCGACAACCCGCTGCAGCTCTGGAGCGTCGGCGGCAGCATTCTTGCTCCGCTGCTCAACCGCCAGGCGCTGAACGCACAGGTGGATATTTCGCAGTCCCAGCGCAACCAGGCGCTTTACAGTTATGAAAAAACCGTCCGTAACGCCTTTGCCGAGGTCAATAACAGTCTTGATGCCATCACGCGCTATCAGGAACAACTGACGGAGCTGCTTGCCCAACAAGATGTGGCGCAAGAGACGCTGCGCATAGCGCAAAACCGCTATCGCAACGGCTATTCGTCGTACCTGGATGTGCTGGATGCCCAGCGCACGCTGTTCTCGGTACAAACCAGCGTCGTGCAGGTCAAAAATAACCTGCTGCTGGCGCAGGTTGATTTGTACAGAGCACTGGGCGGAGGCTGGAGCAACGCGTGACCTGATACCCCACAGGCCCTCTCCGGCATGGAGGGGGCGAAAACCGGATCGCAGCGCAACCCGGTGTTTGCCACTCAGGAGTCAATCTATGCAACAACAGTGGTCTGCAGTCGATAATTACATGATCTCTTCACTCATTCCCGAGGATGATACCCTCCAGCGGGTGCTGGAAAACAACCAGCGTGCCGGTTTACCCGAACACGATGTCGCGCCAAATCAAGGGCAGTTGCTGGCGCTTTTTGTCCGCATGACGCAGGCACGGCGGATCCTTGAAATCGGCACGCTGGGCGCCTACAGCACTATCTGGATGGCGCGTGCGCTGCCACCTGACGGGAAGTTGATCACCCTCGAAGCGGACCCCATCCATGCCCGTGTTGCACGTCAGAATATCCAGCTGGCGGGGCTCAGCGATCGGATTGAGCTCATTGAAGGCCCGGCCCTGCACTCTCTTGAACACATCGGTGATATTCCGCCGTTCGACCTGATCTTTATCGATGCCGATAAGCCAAACAATCCGGGGTATCTGGAGTGGGCACTGTACTACTCACGCCCGGGAACGCTGATCGTCGGGGATAATGTGGTCCGGGATGGCGAAGTGATTAACGCGCAAAGCGACGATGCCCGCGTACAGGGCGTCAGACGATTTATTGAGATGATCGGAGATAACCCGCGCCTGACGGCGACCGCGCTACAAACGGTGGGCAGTAAAGGTTGGGATGGCTTTACCCTGGCCGTGGTGAATCGCTAAACGCAGATGCCCTCACTCACAGAGAGAGGGCGAACACCCGACGTTACGCCGAAATCTGCTCCATTGCCTGCAAAATACGTTTATCCGAAATGGGATACGGCGTACCGAGCTGCTGGGCAAAGAAGCTGACGCGCAGCTCTTCGATCATCCAGCGGATCGCCTGCACGTCTTCATCGTCACGGCGCGCCGGCGGCAATTTGTTGAGCCACTGCTGCCATGCCTTCTGCACGCTTTCCACTTTCAGCATCTGCGCGCGGTCACGATGCGGATCGATAGCCATTTTCTCCAGACGTTTTTCGATCGCCTGCAGATAACGCAACGTATCGCCAAGGCGTTTAAAGCCGTTGCCGGTAACGAATCCACGGTACACTAACCCGGCCATCTGCGCTTTCACGTCCGACAGCCCCAGCGCCATGGTCATATCCACGCGCCCTTTCAGGCGTTTGTTGATATTGAACACGGTGGTGAGGATCTGCTCGACCTGTTTCGCAATGTCGACCACGGTGTCGTTCAGTTCTGCCCTGACTTTCTCATGCAGTACCGCAAACTCCGCTTCTGACCAGACCGGACCGCCCGCCTCGTGGATAAGCTTGTCCACGCCACAGGAGATGCAGTCGTCAATCAGATCCAGCACTTTACCGTACGGGTTAAAGTAGAGGCCAAGCTTGGCTTTGTTCGGTAACTTCTCGTGCAGATATTTAATCGGTGACGGAATATTAAGCAGCAGCAAACGACGCAGACCACGCCACATCATCTGCTGTTGTTCCTGTGGATTATCAAAGAGTTTGATGGCCACGCTGTCACGCTCATCCACCAGTGCAGGCCAGGCCTTCACCCTGTAGTTGCCGCGTTTTTGCTCATAGCTTTCCGGAAGCTCTCCAAAGCTCCAGATGTGCAATCCGCTCTGCTCGATACCGTCATCAGCCACCGCAGAAAGCGTCTCCTGGACTTTACCTTTCAGCGCCTCTTTCAGTTCGGTCAGCGATCGGCCTTCCTGCAGCTTTTTGTTTTTGTCGTCCACCACGCGGAAGCTGATTTTCAGGTGATCGGGCACCTGGTCCCAGTGCCAGTCGTCGCGGTCGACGGTTACGCCCGTCATGCGCCTGAGCTCACGCTCCAGCGAATCCAGCAGCGGCAACTCCAGCGGCGTTACGCGGCCTAAAAACGCTTCGGCATAGTTTGGCGCAGGCACAAAGTTACGACGCACCGGTTTTGGCAGCGATTTGATCAGCGCAATCACCAGCTCGCGACGCAGCCCCGGAATTTGCCACTCGAATCCGCTCTCTTCGACCTGGTTTAACAACGGCAGCGGAATGTGTACGGTGACGCCATCCGCATCCGCGCCCGGCTCAAACTGATAGGTCAGGCGCAGCTTGAGAGAGCCCTGATGCCAGAAGTTCGGGTAATCGAGTTTGCTGACCGACTCAGCCCCCTCTTTGATCAACATGCTCTTTTCAAAGTTGAGCAGGTCCGGCGTTTCTTTGCTGGCCTTCTTCCACCAGCTGTCGAAGTGGCGGGCAGAAATCACATCGTGGCTGATACGCTGGTCGTAAAACTCAAACAGCGCCTCGTCGTCGACCAGAATGTCGCGGCGACGGGATTTATGCTCAAGCTCTTCCACTTCGGCACGCAGTTTGAGGTTTTCACGGAAGAATGCATGACGCGTCTGCCAGTCGCCCTCCACCAGCGCGTGACGAATAAACAACTCGCGACACAACGCGGGATCTATCTGGCTGTAGTTAACCTTGCGCGCGCCAACCACCGGCAGACCGTAAACGGTCACTTTTTCGGTCGCCATCACCGCGCCCTGCGCGCGCTCCCAGTGCGGTTCACTGTATGAGCGCTTCAGCAGGTGCTGGGCAACAGGTTCAACCCATTCGGGATCAATGCGCGCCGCAATGCGGCCCCACAGGCGGCTGGTTTCCACCAGTTCGGCCACCATGGTCCATTTAGGCGGTTTCTTGAATAAACCGGACCCCGGGAAGATGGAGAAACGGGCGTTACGCGCCCCGGTATACTCCTGCTTGTCGGCATCCTTCATCCCGATATGGGAGAGCAGACCGGTCAGCAACGCAATGTGAATTTCGCGGTACTCCGCCGGTTCACTGTTAACCGGAATGCCCAGCTCTTTCACCACCTGACGCAGCTGCGTGTAGATATCCTGCCACTCGCGCACGCGCAGATAATTGAGGAAATCGACGCGGCACTGGCGGCGGAACTGGTTCGACGACAGCGCTTTCTGCTGCTCGCCGAGGTAGTTCCACAGGTTCACAAAGGCGAGGAAGTCGGACTCTTTATCGTGGAACCGACGGTGTTTTTCATCAGACGCCTGCTGCTTGTCCATCGGACGCTCGCGCGGATCCTGAATCGAGAGCGCGGAGGTAATGATCATTGCTTCACGCACACAGCCGTGTTTCTGTGCTTCCAGCACCATGCGCGCCAGACGCGGGTCAACCGGCAGCTGGCTGAGCTGACGGCCCAGCGGCGTCAGTTTGTAGGCGCTAGCCTGCTCGTCGGTGGTGATGGCACCCAGCTCTTCCAGCAGGCGCACGCCGTCCTGAATGTTGCGCTTGTCCGGCGCTTCGACAAACGGGAACGCGGCGATGTCGCCAAGCCCTAGCGCAGTCATCTGCAGGATGACCGACGCCAGGTTGGTGCGCAGAATTTCCGGGTCAGTAAACTCCGGTCGCGACAGGAAATCGTCCTCGGAATAGAGGCGAATACAGATCCCTTCCGACACACGGCCGCAGCGGCCTTTACGCTGATTAGCGGAAGCCTGAGAAACCGGCTCAATTGGCAGGCGCTGCACTTTGGTGCGGTAGCTGTAGCGGCTGATACGCGCCGTACCCGGGTCAATCACATATTTGATGCCCGGCACGGTAAGCGAGGTTTCCGCCACGTTGGTGGCCAGCACAATACGACGTCCGCTGTGCGGCTGGAACACGCGGTTTTGCTCGCTGTTTGACAGGCGCGCATACAGCGGCAGAATTTCGGTATGGCGAAGATCGCGCTTGCTGAGGGCGTCAGCGGTATCGCGAATTTCCCGTTCGCCGCTCAGGAAAATCAGAATGTCGCCCGCGCTTTCATTTCCCAGCTCGTCGACGGCATCAAAGATGGCCTGCAGCTGGTCGCGCTCGGTATCGTCCGCGTCTTCCACTATCGGGCGATAGCGCACCTCCACCGGATACGTTCGGCCAGAGACCTCGATAATCGGCGCATTGTTGAAATGCTTTGAGAAACGCTCCGGATCGATGGTGGCGGAAGTGATGATAATTTTCAGGTCCGGGCGACGCGGTAACAGTTCTTTCAGATACCCGAGCAGGAAGTCGATATTCAGGCTGCGTTCGTGCGCTTCATCGATAATGATCGTGTCGTACTGCATCAGCAGACGATCCTGCTGGATTTCCGCCAGCAGAATACCGTCAGTCATCAGTTTGACCATGGTGTTATCGCTAACGTGGTCGCTGAATCGCACCTTATACCCAATGCAGCCACCGGGCTGCGTTTGCAGCTCTTCGGCAATACGGTTCGCCACGGTACGCGCCGCCAGACGACGCGGCTGGGTGTGACCAATCAGCCCTTTCACTCCACGCCCCAGCTCCATACAAATTTTCGGCAGCTGAGTGGTTTTCCCTGAACCGGTTTCCCCTGCAACAATCACCACCTGGTGGTCGCGCACGGCGTCAAGAATGTCCTGTTTTTTCTGACTGACCGGCAGGTTTTCCGGGTAGGTAATCTCCGGACGTGCGGCTTCGCGCAGCACGACTTTCCCTGCCGCCTGTTCAATCTCTTTCGCCATCTCCTGATAAATGGCCTGTTGTGCATCAGGATTTTTAACCTTCTTCACCCCGTGCAGACGGCGGGCAAACCGCTGTTTATCACGCAGCATCAGTGAATCAAGCTGTTGCAGGAGCATCGGGAAGGTTAATTTTTGTTGTTCTGTCATAGCGTTAACGGGCAGTGCACTGCCGGGTAAAATCTCTTTTTAATGATTGCTATAGAGTATCACATTGGCGCTTTGAGTGCCTTATTCAAAAAATTCGAACATAGACTTCGATATATTGCGCTATCCCTGCGACAGGATTGTGAATAGAGTGTCAACAAGCAACGGGGCAACCCCCTTCAATCAAATGCAAAAACAGGAATCACCCATGAGCAAAGTATTAGTATTGAAATCCAGTATTCTGGCAGGGTACTCACAGTCTGGTCAGCTCTCTGACTACTTCGTTGAACAGTGGCGTGAACAGCATTCTGCTGATGAAATCACCGTGCGTGACCTGGCTGCAAACCCGATTCCTGTGCTGGATGGCGAACTGGTTGGCGCGCTGCGTCCAGGCGACGCTCCCCTGACGCCACGTCAGCAGGAAGCCCTGGCCCTCTCTGACGAGCTGATTGCTGAACTGCAGGCGCACGACGTTATCGTGATCAACGCGCCAATGTACAACTTCAACATCCCTACTCAGCTGAAGAACTACTTCGACCTGGTTGCCCGTGCCGGCGTAACCTTCCGTTACACTGAAAACGGTCCTGAAGGTCTGGTGAAAGGTAAGCGTGCGATTGTACTGACCAGCCGTGGTGGTATTCACAAAGACACCCCAACTGACCTGGTTGCACCGTACCTGACTCTGTTCCTGGGCTTCATCGGTATCACCGACGTGAATTTCGTGTTTGCTGAAGGTATTGCCTACGGCCCGGAAGTTGCGACCAAAGCGCAGACTGACGCGAAAGCCGCTATCGACAGCCTCGTAGCCGCTTAATCATCCCCCTCTCACCGCCTGGTGGGAGGGTTTCTTTCTGTCCCCGCCGCTAAAAATTCGCTATCATCCGCACCCACTCTTCTGTCGGGCCGTCTGATGTCTGCGATTATAGATTCTTTTATTGCCCCACCGTGTCACGACGAGATCGAGATCCTCTGGCAGGACGAACATCTGGTCCTGATTAATAAGCCTTCCGGTCTGCTCAGCCTTTCAGGCAAAAATCCGCAAAACCGCGATTCAGTGCATTATCGACTGGTACAGACGTTTCCCGGCTGCACGCTGGTGCATCGTCTGGATTTCGGTACATCCGGGCTGATGGTCATTGCGCGCAATAAAGCGATTAACGCCGCTCTCTGTCACCAGTTCAGCCAGCGCGCCGTGCGAAAGGTATACAGCGCCCTGCTTTGCGGGCATGTGGAAAACGACGAGGGCGTGATTGATGCCCCGATTGCTAAAGATCCGGCGCTGTTTCCGCTGATGTCGATTTGTGCGATTACCGGCAAGCCCGCACGCTCACGCTATCAGGTGATGGACCGGTTTTATGATGCGGCACTGCCGTTGACGCGGGTCAGACTGACCCCGGAGACCGGGCGAACCCACCAGCTGCGCATTCACTGCCAGCAGTTGGGCTACCCTATTTTAGGCTGCGATCTGTATGGCGGTCTTGCACTGCCGGGCACCGAACAGATACCGCGGCTGATGCTGCACGCCAGCGAGCTGGATTTTGTGCATCCGGTGAGCGCAGAGGCAATTAACGCCCGTCACGCCGCACCGTTTTAAGCGCTGCTTACCACATCAAATCGTCAGGAATTTTGAAATCTGCGTACGGATCGTCTTCATCCTGCTCTTCCTGACTCAGGGCGCTGTTTAACACGATACTCTCGGCATCGCGCTGGGCGATTTTATCGGCCACCACTGCCGGGATAATCGCATAGTCGCAGTCGCCATTGGCATTAATCACCAGACGCGCAATCGCCAGGCGGCCATTGATCAGCTGGGCCTGCGTCTGCTTGTCGACCTCGATTTTTTTGATGAGATTGCCGTCGGTAAAGTTAAAGGCGATGGTGCCTCTGGTCACGGTGATGCGGTTCATTTCGATCAGCTGCTTGACCTGCGCTTTAAACTCTTTCGCCAGCGTCGCCAGCTTCTGCTGCTCGCTCAGCTGCTTGTCACGCTCGAGCTGCGCTTTTTTATTCTCTTCTACTGCTTCCCTTGCTTCGCGGGCCTGAACGCGCGATTTCTTGGCCGTGCGCTGAACTTTAGCCATCTTTTTACTGCTGACTAAGCCTGCTTTCAGCATCTGCTCTTGTAGGGTGAGTTTTGTCATGATCGTTTCTAAACCGTGTTGAAATTTTGGGGATTATACCTGGAAAGGCGCTGTTCATGAAGATAGCTCATGTTGCAGTGAAATTAAGTCACTTCCCCTCCGTCACGGGCTCAGGCATAAATTATGCATTGGTAACTTCTTAGCAACAAGAACTTAGGATGTATAACGACGATGAGTAATGCTTTTACATTTAGCCTTAAGCGTAGTTGCTTTGATGAAAATTATAACCCTTCAGAAAATACGCGTACCACCACCAACTTCGCCAACCTGGCCCGTGGCGAAAAACGCCAGCAAAACCTGCGTAATACGCTGGTGATGATGAATAACCGTTTTAACGCGTTAGCGCGCTGGGACAACCCAAAAGCCGATCGCTATGCGCTCGAACTGGACATTATTTCTGTGGATTTGCATATCGGCGCTGAGAAGCCCTTCCCGGCTATCGAAATATTGCAGACAACGATCGTTGATAAAAAGACCCATGAGAGCATCGACGGTATCGTTGGAAATAATTTCTCGTCCTATGTCCGCGATTATGATTTCAGCGTCTTGCTGCCGGAGCACAATAAAAATCAGTCCCGCTTCTCGATCCCGGATAATTTTGGTGAGCTGCACGGCACTATTTTCCGGCATTTCGTTAACTCACCTGAATACAAAGAGAACTTCAAAAAGGCACCGGTGATCTGCCTGAGCGTCTCCAGCAAAGACACCTACCGCCGCACGGGCAACCAGCACCCGGTGCTGGGCATCGAGTATCGTCCGGACGGTACATCCTTAACCGAGCAGTACTTCGGGAAAATGGGTCTGCAGGTTCGTTACTTTATGCCTGAGAATAGCGCAGCGCCGTTTGCGTTTTATTTCACCGGCGATTTATTACGGGATTACACCAACCTGGAGTTGATTAGCACCATCAGCACCATGGAGACTTTCCAGAAAATTTATCGTCCTGAAATTTACAATGCGAACTCAACCGCCGGAGAATGCTACCAGCCCGATCTGAATCATGAGGATCATTCATTAACAAAAATTGTTTATGACCGTGAAGAACGCAACCGGCTGGCAATTGAACAGGGCAAATTTACGGAAGCGTATTTCATCAAGCCCTATAAACCTCTTCTTGAGCAGTGGTCAGGTCACAACACGCTTTAATTAATCGATAATAAAGGTCTTCTACTATGAAAACATTGCTCCCGACTTCAACGGCTGGCAGTTTGCCTAAGCCAACCTGGCTTGCGCAACCCGAAACGCTCTGGTCGCCATGGAAATTGCAGGATCAGGAATTACTTGCCGGTAAACAGGATGCGCTGCGTTTATCTCTGGATGAGCAGATCCGTGCGGGCATTGATATTGTCAGCGACGGGGAACAGACTCGTCAGCACTTCGTCACCACCTTTATTGAACATCTCAGCGGCGTTGATTTTGAGAACCGCCAGACCGTGCGAATTCGTAACCGCTATGACGCGAGCGTGCCGACCGTGGTGGATGCCGTCGCCCGTCAAAAACCGGTGTTCGTTGATGACGCAAAGTATTTGCGTCAGCTCACGGATAAACCGATCAAGTGGGCTCTGCCCGGCCCGATGACCATGATCGACACCCTCTATGACGCTCACTATAAAAGCCGCGAAAAGCTGGCCTGGGAATTTGCCAAAATTCTCAACCAGGAAGCGAGGGAGTTAGAAGCGGCAGGCGTTGATATCATCCAGTTTGATGAACCGGCCTTTAACGTGTTTTTTGATGAGGTGAACGACTGGGGTATTGCCGCGCTGGAACGCGCCATCGAAGGTTTGCGCTGCCAGACCGCGGTCCATATCTGCTACGGGTATGGCATCAAAGCCAATACCGACTGGAAAAAAACGCTCGGTTCAGAATGGCGGCAGTATGAAGAAGCCTTCCCTAAACTGCAGACGTCCAATATCGACATCATCTCGCTGGAGTGCCACAACTCCCGCGTACCGATGGACCTGCTGGAACTGATCCGCGGCAAAAAGGTGATGGTGGGTGCCATTGACGTGGCGACCAATACCATTGAGACGCCAGAGGAAGTGGCCGATACGCTGCGTAAAGCGCTGCAGTTTGTCGATGCCGACAAGCTGTGGCCATCAACAAACTGCGGGATGGCCCCGCTCTCACGTCAGGTTGCCAACGGAAAGCTCAACGCCCTGAGCGCCGGCGCCGACATTATCCGTAAAGAACTCGGCGCGTAATCGCTACGTCTGCCAGTAAGGCGGGGTGCCGAAAAGCGCCACGTAATGATCAATCACCGCCCTGACGTTCAGGGGCGGATGACGGGCGTGAGGATAGATCGCCGCAATGTTCAGCGGCTCGGTATTTATGGCGCACTCCCATTCCACGAGGAGTGCGACCAGTTCCCCCTTCTGCAGTCTGTCGCCAATCAACCAGTCCGGAAACAGCACGATCCCCATCCCGCCCAGCGCGGCAATGAGCAGCGACTCCGCATTATTGGAGGTCATCAGCGGCACCACGGGGTAATGCACCCAGGCTTCCCCCTGACCTCGCACCAGCCAGCGATTGGGACCTGACGACCCGCGGTAGACCAGGCACCGGTGACGACTGAGGTCATCCGGCCCGTCTGGCACACCGTGTTTTCGCAAATAGTCCGGCGACGCGGCCAGATGGTAACGCTGCTGGCCAAAAACCCGCGCGTGAAAGGTTGAATCCGTCAGCGTGCCGATGCGAAAGATAACGTCGGCGGCATCTTTGTGCGGGTCGATAAAGTCATCGGTCAGCGTCAGCTCTATATTCAGCCGGGGATACCGCGCCGCCAGTGCAGGCAGGCCAGGGGCAACGTGTCGCTGCCCAAAGTACACCGGGCCATTAATGCGCAGCGTGCCGGAAGGCTCCGTCGAACGCTCATCCAGTTCCCGACGCGCCTCCTCCAGGCTTTCCACCATCGCTCTGGCGTAGCGGATAAAAAGGTGGCCGCTTTCCGTTGGGATCACCGCCCGGGTATTACGATAGAAAAGTTGCTGGCCGAGCGCGTCCTCAAGCTGATAGATAACGCGTGAAACCTGCGAAGCAGACATCCCCTCCCGCCGGGCAACCACAGAAAAGTTTTGCGCTTCGTAAACCGCAATAAAAACCCGCAGCGAGCGGATATTCATATTTCCGGCATCAACCATTAGTGCATTTCCTGCAAAGGTGTTTCCTGCATTATGGCATTTTTCTCATCGATGTTCAGGGCTAGTCTGTTTCGCCTTCAGAACGTAGAGATAATGAATATGCAATGGATGTTAATTTTACTGGTTATTCTCGGCGGCATGGGCCTCTCCGTAGAGGCTGGCTTGCTGGGGCCACTGGGTGGGGAAGTCGGCGATTTATGGGCCACGTTCAGTATTTTCGGTACAGGTGCCGCGCTGACGTTTCTGCTGATGCTGTTTTTCAGCCCGCGTAACAGCCCGTCGTTTTTCACACAGCCCGCATGGCAACTGCTCGGCGGCGTAATCGGGCCCGTTTACGTCGTCATTTTGACCCTCGCCACGCCGGCCATCGGCATTGCCCTGACGATGATTGGCATTCTGGCAGGTCAGGTCTTTAAGAGTCTTATCATTGACCACTATGGGTTGCTGGGCACCACGCCCAGAAAGATTAACGGTAAACGCATCATCGCGCTGCTTTTCATCATTGCCGCGCTGGTTCTGGTTGCACAGGGGTAACAAAATGACACTGATTATGATTATGTTGGCAGTGTGTGGCGGCGCGACGCTGAGCATCCAGGCCGCCATCAACGGACAGCTGGGAAGCAGCGTGGGCGTCTTTAAAAGCGCGTTTCTGACGTTTTCCGTTGGTGCGCTGGTCACCGCCCTGCTGATCTTCTTCTTTGAACCCAAACAGGCCGTTACCCTGATGGACGTGCCCAAATGGCAGCTGCTCGGTGCCCTGTTCGGCGTGCCCTACATTGTGATAATGGTACTGGCGGTACAACGTATCGGTACCGCCGTTGCCACGGTCGCGGTGATCTTCGGCCAGCTCACCATGAGCATGTTGATTGACAGCTTTGGCTGGCTGGGTAACGCGGTCATTCCGTTTTCGCTGAGCCGTCTCGGGGCCATCGTCTGCCTGGCCATTGCGCTGATCTTCATCTACCTCAGCAGCAAAACCCCCGCCGAACCGGCGCCCGGGAGCGAGTAACGTCACGCCTTGCGGGTAAAGAACAGCGTCACCGTGGCGACGGTGACGCCCAGTTTCTTCAGCTCTGTTTTATTGAACAGATGGGTTTCATCCTGCAGGTACATCCAGTCGTCAAAGTGCAGCAGCCAGGTGCTACCATTGGCTTTCACCTGCATGCTGTAATGCCAGTTGAAGGCGTTTCCCGCCGCCTGCCCGGTCGCCACCCCTTCGATATCCCCTGCCGTGCCTTCGTAGCGATCGCCCCCCATCCGTCGGATATGCCATACCCGCTGCTGCTTTTCGCCGTCGTCATAGACGAAATGTTCATTGAGCGTCAGCGTATCGCCGATAACGTCCCCGGCAATCTCAACGTGAAACCGGCGCAAATGTTTACCGCTGCGATCCTGCACCATGCCCCACGCTTCGGTTTTCCCCTGAAAATAGCGGAAGATATCCAGCTTCGGCTGCTGCTGACGGTATTCCGTCACCTCTGTACTGCAGCCGGCCAGCAGCATCGTTACCGCCAGCGCGATGACCAGTATACGTTTCATTGTTGCCCTCCTGTCAGCTGCTGACGCAGCGCGGGATATTGCGTGCGGGGACTGAGCCAGATTGCCAGAAAGCGCGTGCTGAACGCGGCGGACTGACGTGGTCCCAGCGGAATAAAGTTTTTCTGCACCGCCGAAGCGCGGTACCAGAACTGCCCCTGCCTGTCGGTGACCACAAACGCCAGCTGGCTGCCCGGCCCAACATCGGGCCAGAGCGACTGGAGCATACGCAGCCAGGCTTCGCTTTGGGGTTCCTGCTCGAGGATCCCCTGTGCCTGCCACTGATCGCGCGTTGCCTCAACCAGGTCTTCACGGTCGATTTCACGCGCGTAAGTGATGATCAGCGCCCGATCTCCGTTCTCCCCGCTGTAACGCCCCTCCGGCGTGCGAAGCTGTGAGGTATAGACGGTGAACGGCCCCCAGGTCAGCGTGGCGTCACCGACCTTGCGCCAGGTCAGCCAGTCGGCAGCCTGAGCCACGGGGGACAGGATTATCAGTAAGAGAAGCAGTGCCGCAGCTCTCATTTTTGTCTACCCACCAGCAGATGGAAAAACAGCATCAATACCAGCCAGCCCGGTGCCATCCAACTGATGACAATAAAGGTCGGCTCCAGAAAAGTAATGGCGCCAAGCCGTTCGCCAATCAGATAGGCGACAGGCCCACCCACGGTTGCCAGCAGGGTCAGCAGCCAGCCGGGTAATGTTGTTGTGCGCGTCAGTTGAGTCCAGACGGTGGCGAACATCAGCCACAGTGCCACCATCCACAGCGGCATCAGTGACTCACCCGTAAACGCAATCAGGCCCGTCAACGCCCAGAGCGCATCCAGCAGGCTCCCTGCCGCGGCCAGCGCAATGGCGTAAAGTCGGTACGCGGACGGCAACAGCAGGCAGGCCACGACCGCCAGCACGATCCAGATAATCAGGCCCTGCTCGCGAAAGAGCACCACCAGCGCCCAGTAAAAATCGAACGCGATAGCCAGCAGAAAGACCTGCAAATAATGTTTCATACGCGCTCGGCGGTCAGCTGCACCACGCTGATGGTGCGGGCGTTAAACCCGGCTTCGCAGTAACCGAGGTAGTACAGCCACATCCGACGAAACCGCTCATCGAACCCAAGCTTTTCAATCTCTTGCCATGCATGCACGAAGCGCTGGCGCCAGAGAGCCAGCGTGCGGGCATAGTCGGGCCCCATATCAAAGAGATTGCGCATCACGAAATCGGTGTGGCGCGTCATAAGCTCATTCATGGCGGTGATGCTTGGTAAAAAACCGCCGGGAAAAATGTAGCGCTGGATAAAGTCGACGCTTTTGCTGTAGTCACGATAGCGCTGGTCCTGAATGGTGATGGCCTGTATTGCCATACGACCTCCCGGTCGCAGCCTGGCCTGACAGGTGCGGAAGAAGGTTGGCAGATAGCGCTGCCCCACGGCCTCAATCATCTCTATCGAGACCAGCTTGTCGTACTCTCCGGTGAGGTCGCGGTAATCGCACAGCAGTACCTCAACGCGATCCTGCAACCCGGCGCGGACAATCCGTTCTTTCGCCCAGAGATACTGCTCCTGCGACAGCGTCGTGGTGGTCACCCGACAGCCATAATGACGGGCGGCATATTCCGCCATCGCGCCCCAGCCTGTGCCAATTTCCAGCAGGTGATCATTGGCGTTCAGCGCCAGCTGATCGCACAGGCGAGCCATTTTGGCCTGTTGAGCCGCCGTGAGATCCTGCTCATCTGCGGTGAACAGCGCGCTGGAGTAGAGCAACTCGTTGTCCAGAAAATGGGCATAGAAGGTGTTACCCAGATCGTAATGCGCGGCAATATTTTCGCGGGCCTGGGCGCGTGAGTTTCGCCGCGTCCAGTGGCGAAGCCGTTCAAGTGGCCTGCTGAACAGACGAAATCCCTTTTCCAGCCGGCCAAGCACCTGCCCGTTAAGCGCCAGGATCTCAAGCAATGGTGTGAGCTGTGTGGTTTCCCATTCGCCATCCATCCAGGCCTCAGCGGCGGCGAGGCTGCCCCCCGTTAAGACACGCCAATACACGCCCGGGCTCAGGATCTGAACGTTGGCATGCAGCGCAGCGGATGTCTCGCCGAAATGGAACGTCTGCGCACCCTCACGCAGGGTTAGCGAGCCGCCGCGGATACCGCTTAAGAGACGAAACAGCAGCCAGCGCGCGATGCGGACGTTGCGCGGGATATCGGGTTCAAGCGCAAAGACGGGATCGGTCATGAGCGTTCACTCCTGCTGACGGGATGGTTATACAGCGGCACGCGCTTGAGCCACAGCCGCAGCGCCTGCCAGTAAATAGCGAAAACGGTTTTGAGGGTCATCAGTGGAATGCGCAGCAGCAGCGACCGCAGTGCCGCCCGGGTAAGCGGCTCCCGGCGTAGCGCCAGCGTGGCGTCAAACACCTTCGCTTCCTGATGGTTTTCAATGTGCATATGCAACGAGTCGTCAGGCGGGTTAAAGCGCCAGTGGTAAACCATGTCCATCGGGTTAAAAGGGGAAACATGAAACGCTTTTTCTGTGGGACGCGCATCCTGCCCATTCACCGCGTAGTAATGACGCTCATTCCACGGGGTATTGCGAACTTCCGCCAGCACCCAGCGCAGCGTCTCCGCCCGGTCATAGCAGTAGTAAAAGTTGACCGGATTAAAATGGAATCCGAAGTAGCGCAGCTGCGTCAGGAGCATAACCCGCCCCTGCGGCCGTTCTCCGGTCAGGCTTTCAAGCCTGGTGAGGACATTCTCTTTAAGCGGCGTGCCCAGCGGATAATCCGCATCATGGAACGAGGCGGCGGCAACACGATTGCGACGGACCCCGACCGCAGGCAACGTCTCCAGCTCATCGAGATCGAGCCAGGCCATAAAGACGCTGTAGCGGAACTGGTGCGCTTTCGGCCGGAAGCGACGATGGCGTAATACACCGTGATAGAGGCAGCTGTTCATTTCAGTTCCCCTCCCCGGCGGCTATCGCATTCACCACGTCCAGCGCACTGCGCACGCCATCTTCATGAAAGCCGTTGTACCAGTAAGCGCCGCAGAACCAGCTACGCTGGTGGCCGTTAATCTCACCGCGACGCGCCTGTGCACGCCAGCTTTTGGGGTTAAACAGCGGGTGTTCATAGACAAAGCGTTTCAGAACAAAGCGTTCATCCACGGGGATGTCCGGATTAAGGGTGACGCAGAACAGCGGGCTACCCGCAGGCAACCCCTGCAAAATATTCATGTTGTAGGTGACGCAGGCGCTGGCCTGATCCTGCTGGCTCAGACGGTAGTTCCAGCTCGCCCAGGCACGCTGACGTACCGGTAGCCAGCGCGGATCGCTGTGAAGCACCACCTCATTACGCTGCCAGCCGATATCGCCCAGTACGTCCTGCTCTGCCGCGCTCGGCGCGTCAAGCATCGCCAACGCCTGCCCGGAGTGACAGGCAAAAATCACCTGATCAACGCTGTGGCTCGCGTTGTCGAGCTGGATCGTTACCCCATTCTGCTGACGAATCACCCGCAGCACCGGGGCGTTGAGGTGCAGCGTCAGGCGGTCACCGAGTTTATCCAGCATGGCGCGGATGTATTCCCGCGAACCTCCGGGCACGACGTACCACTGCGGACGATGCGTCACATCCAGCAGGCCGTGATTGTCAAAGAAACGCAAAAAGAGCGGCAACGGAAAACGTTTCATCTCCTGCAACGACGATGACCAGATGGCCGCCCCCATTGGCAGAATGTAGTGACGCGCGAAAAACGGCGTAAAGCGGTGCCTGTCCAGAAACGTCTGCAGCGTCGCGTGCGGATCTGGCTCGCTCTCCAGCGCCTGTTTCGCCAGGCGATTAAAGCGGACAATCTCCCCGAGCAGCCGCCAGAACGACGGGTTCACCAGGTTTCGACGCTGGGCAAATAACGAGGTCAGGGTGTGTCCGTTGTACTCCAGCCCGGTTTGCGGGTTATGCACCGAAAAGCTCATCTGCGTCTTTTGCCCACTGATACCCAGCTCGCTCAGCAGGCCCATAAATCGTGGGTAGGTACGGTCGTTGTAGACGATAAAACCGGTATCGATGGCGAAAGTGCCCTGTGGCGTCGGCACGTCAACCGTCGCGGTATGACCGCCGGGAGTGGCCCCCGCTTCGAAGAGCGTCACCTCGTGATGACCAGCAAGACGCCAGGCACAGGTCAACCCGGCGATGCCGCTGCCGATAATGGCAATCTTCATGAACGCACCATCCTGCGCAGCAGTGCGCGCTGAAGAAATGCGGGAAGCCCTGAGAGCAACCGCAAGATAAGGCCAAACCCCACCGGAAACGCAATATGCATTTTCCCTTTCGCCAGCCCGGCCCGAATGGCCTGCACGGCCTCCTCAACGCTCACCCTGCCCGGCATGGCAAAGTCATTTTTTCGCGTCAGCGGCGTATCAACGAAGCCCGGGAATACCACCGTCACGGCGACCCCTTTCGGCTCCCAGTCGAGCCGCAGACTGTCGGCAAACCAGCTCAGCGCCGCTTTGGACGCGCCGTAAGCCTCTGCGCGCGGGAACGTCAGCCAGTGCGCCATGGAGCTGACCAGCACCACGCGGTTGCCTGAAACCAGCTGCGGCTGTAACGCGGCCAGACAGTTCACTGGCCCGAGGAAATTGGTTGTCATCACCCGCTCTACCAGCGCTGCATCCACCACGCCCTGCTCAAGGTATTCGCAGGTACCGGCGCAGAGAATAACCAGGTCGGCATAGCAGCCCGTCAGCGCCTGGCGACAGGCGTCCCTGTCTGTCATATCGAACAGGCGAACCGTGATAGTGGGGCTGTGCTGATGCAGGGCGTCCAGACGCGCCGGATCGCGCCCGCAGGCGATAACCGTGTGGCCGTCAGCAGCGAAGGATTTCGCCAGCCCGGCGCCGATGCCCGAGCTTGCTCCGGTAATCAGAACCGTGCTCATGCGTTCACCCTCCGCTTCACGCCGCGCACTGCCCAACCGAGCAGCGGAAGGTGTTCGTAGATCATCTCTCCGGCGTCGTAATAGTCACGCTGGCGAGTAATCAACCCATGTTCGGTCTCCACCACCGAACATCCCGGCAGGTCGAGCGGCTCGCCTCCGGCAATGCGCGGATGCGACCAGTGCATAATCCACGTGACAACGAAACGGCGGTCACCAAACAGCGGAGGATCAATGGTAAAACGGCAATTTTCAACATTGGCCAGCAGATGGGTGAAATAGCGCTGGAGCGCGAAAATCCCGTCATGCTCGCCGAACGGATCGATAAGCGTGGCATCCGAATGATAAAGCCCGACCAGCGCTGAGGGCGGCTGGCTATCCAGTGCGGTGTAGTACTCAACAAACCGACTCACGACAGAGGGCAAAGTGCTCATGGGTCACATCCTGGCGGTAAACAACGTGGCGTAATCGCATAATTAAAACTTACACAATTAACGTTATTTGTCCAAGTTTGTGTAAAACTATTTTTTATTTATATTATTTTTCAAAAAGTTACACCTGTGTTGCCGATATTTTTTTCAGAACCTTTTCTGACGCACCTGTTTCCCGTTTTGCTTTTCAGTTTTACCTTAAGGCGAATTTCCCCTTCTTCTTCCAGACTTATCCTTTTTAATCATAAGGATGAGGAAACCCCGAGATGAAACGTTTCTTTCTGTCACTTTTCTCCAGCCCGGAATCATTGCTCCAGGTGATGAGCCAGCAGGAAATTATCGAAGCCGTGGAGGATGGCGATCGCATCATCATCGACCAGGACGGGAACGCCTCGGTGAACTACAAGAGCAACGAGGTGCGACAGGATTTCCTGCGTCATGTTAACGCGCTGAAGAGGGCCTGATATGGGAACGGCTATCTTTATGGTGCTGATGGTCTGTGGGTACTGGTACACCAGCCGTGACCTGTCGACCCGTTTTAAAATCAAGCGATCTTTCGG
Organism: Enterobacter ludwigii; assembly: GCF_001750725.1. NCBI lineage: Bacteria > Pseudomonadati > Pseudomonadota > Gammaproteobacteria > Enterobacterales > Enterobacteriaceae > Enterobacter > Enterobacter ludwigii. The sequence goes on along the minus strand of NZ_CP017279.1, from coordinate 1,392,620 downwards.
CTGGGATGTCTATTTTCTCGTTGCCCTGTATGGCTGTATCTTCGTTCTGCAAGGGGTGATCGCCACGGGGCTGCTCTGGCTGTTGCTCTATGCACTTTCTGCCGCCGACAACACCTTCCACTTCACGGCGCAGACCTATGCCGACTGGCAAATAGATTTTATGAACTGGAGCTTTTTAGGTATTCAGGCACCGGTCGTCGTCATGCTGGCCTTCGCCATCCTGTTTTGTCTTTATCGTTCTAACTGGGCAGGCAGCGCCAGGCTGGACGGTGAAGGCAGGAAGAAGCTCTACAAACGTCTCGCGCAGTCGAGCGGTATCGAACAACTGCTGTATCAGTGTATGGAGCAAGGGGAGCTGGCGCAGGTGACGCTGCGCTCGAGACGGATTTATGTCGGCATGATCCACACCGCAACGCTCGAGTATGAAAAAACCGCCAATATCGTGCTGATCCCCATGCTAAGCGGCTATCGCGATGAAGAGACAATGCGGATTTGCATCGAAAATAATTACAGCAAATGGTATGCCCGCCACGACATTACTCTGGATTCAGAACCCGGAAGCGCAATGGACTTCAGAAAGGTGATCATGCTGAATCAGATCGAGAGTATTTCCCTGTTTGATCCGGCCAGTGCCAGCTCGCTGGCGCTGGCGGAACGGGCAGAAGATGATGACTAAAGGCAGGAGCCTGGCATTCACTGCCAGGCTCAGCGCCAGCCCTTCCATGCTAAGCGTATTTCGTCGACGGCCGATCGTGCCCCGGTTCAGGCGGCGTTTTCTGTTAGCCGTTCTACTCCCTTTTTCAATGAGCTTATGACCTCATCCGCTGCGATCCCCATTTGCGCATGAATAATCGCACCGTCGATCAGCATCATGATTTCATTAACGGTTTTCTCATCGGTTATGCCGGTCAGGGACGCTATTTTTGCCTTTGTTTCGGTTTTATGATTGCGGCAAATATCTTTTATTTCGCCTTCATTTTCTTCAGATTTTGCTTCTGCGCTGGCATTAATAAAGGCGCACCCATGGAATAACGCCGAAATAAACCATTCATACAGCGTGTCAGATAATGCACTGGCCGGGGTTTTACCCGCAGCAAGATGTCGACGCAGCGTGCTTTCAAACCAGTCAATCCATATTTCGTGTCGATAGTGGAGATAGGCAACAATCAGTAAACTTTTTCCCGGAAAATGGCGATAAAACGTCACTTTCGTGACTTTAGCCTGCTTGATAATGGTATCCACGCCCGTTGCTTTAAATCCGCTGGAATAAAACAGATCGTGCGCGGTCAGCAAGATTTTTTCCCTCACACTGATTGTTTTATCGTTATTCAAGTTGACTGTATTCACAGATCGACGGCCTCAATTGACAGGTTGACAGCGTTATTTTTCAGGCCTAGATTAACACCAGTAGACAGACCTGTCTACCTAATGCCAACCAGAGGTAGCCGAAATGAACACACGCCCCCCTTTACCGCCTTTTACGCGTGAAAGTGCCATCGAAAAAGTCAGACTGGCAGAAGATGGCTGGAACAGTCGCGACCCGGCCAAAATCGCACTTGCCTATTCGCTCGATACCCAGTGGCGAAACCGCGCGGAGTTTGCCACTAACCGTCAGGAAGCACAGGCATTCCTGGAGCGCAAATGGAAAAAAGAGCTGGATTATCGTCTGATCAAAGAGCTGTGGGCATTTACGGAAAACCGTATCGCCGTGCGCTATGCCTATGAATGGCATGATGATTCAGGCAACTGGTATCGCTCTTACGGTAATGAAAACTGGGAATTCGAGCCGGATGGTCTGATGAAGCGCCGCTTCGCCTGCATCAACGATATGCCGATAAAAGCGTCTGAGCGCCTGTTTCACTGGCCGCTGGGCAGACGTCCTGATGACCACCCTTCACTGAGCGACCTGGGGCTGTAGGTTTCGTCAGGATCATGCTTCGCCATTACGGGGGGTTATACGCTCCGGGTAACCTTTCGGTTACCCGGGCGGGCTTATCTTTTACACCATGAAAAAGAGGCAGACTATTATTTAAATCACACCCAACTGTTTCATCAGCGTCAGGTTATCTTCAATATGCCAGTTGGACACTATTTTACCGTCGCCGATCTCATAGATATCCGTCGCGATAAAATCCACGGTCTGACCCTGCCCTTTTATTTTGCCAAATGTCCCGCTGAAATGACCGTGGAAATGCAAATGGGACACGACACGATTACCCGTAACGATCATTTGTTCCACCTCGCAGCGTAAATCCGGCACCGCGGTGCGAAATGCCCTCGAGGCCATAATGGCGCCCTCTGGCCCCTGTTTACGGCCTTCCGGTGGGGTTTTATCCACAAAATTAACCGCCAGCGCTTCCCGCGCCAGAGACTCTTTCCCGGTATCCCAGAACGTGGCATACGTAACGGCCGCATGTTCGTTCGCCGTTAATTGCGTTTGCGACAGCGTGTTATCCACAATAAGAAGATTCGGTTTCACCCGGTCGCTCTGGGCCGAATAAGCCACGCCGGATACGCCAGCCAGAATTAACGCCAGCACAGCTGGACGTGTATATGTTGAATATTGCATAAACGCTTACAACCTGTGATTACGTTTTCCGCCAGCATGTTCACTGCCGGAATAAATTCGGATCAACGCGGGGTCAGTTAATTAATGCCCCGCCCTCAATATCAATCACCGAGCCCGTAACAAAGGCATTATCGATGGCAAAGAGATAGCCCTGAGCAACGTCTTCCGCTTGTCCCCACGCTTTAGCGGGCAACGTTTGTGCTGCAACAGTCAGCATTTTTTCCCGCGCAGCCGCATCCATCCCGGCGTGGGCTTCGGTATCGGTCAGACCCGGGCTGATGACGTTTACGCGACGCGGTGAAAGCTCTTTTGCCAGCACTTTTGTTGCCGCCTCGATGGCGGCGTTCATGGTGGTTTTGACTATGGCACCAGCTACCACGCGGCGTGCAACAAATCCGCTGGTCAGCGTCAGCGTACCGCGGGGCGAAATATTCCCGCTCAGATACCTGGCGACATGCATACTGCCCCAAAATTTGGTATCAAAAGCCAGTTTCGCCGCGCCAGGGTCGAGGCTGGAAATCGGCCCTCCCGGTGCCTGAGAGCCGGCCGTGACAATAATATTGTCGACCTCACCCAGCGTTTCGCTTAACGCGATCACCTCTGCTTCATTGCTAATATCGAGGACGAGGGTCTCAACAGAGGCGGGAGATGAACTGAGCCGCGCGCGGGCAGCGCTCAGTTTCTCTTTATTGCGTCCCGCGAGAATAATGTCGTCGCCGCGTGCTGCCAGGGCACGGGCTACAGCAAAACCAATACCGGACGCGCCGCCAATAATTAACGTTTTACGGGTCATCATTTTTCCTCACACAGGTTGTAAGTAGGGTAATCGGTATACCCCACCGCTGTACCACCAAAGAGCGTGGCGGGATCGCTGACGTCATTCAGCGGCCAGTGATGCGCCAGCCGATGTGGTAAATCGGGATTGGCAATAAACGGGCGTCCAAACGCAATCAAATCGGCATACCCTGCTGCGAGGATTTTTTCCGCCTTTTCGGGGGTATAATTTCCTGCCACGATCAGGGTGCTACGGAATGTTTCGCGCAGTTTTTTGCGGAAACTTTCCGGAACCTGTGGCGCATCATCCCAGTCGGCTTCCGCCAGGTGAATAAACGCAATGCCTCGTTGCTGGCACCAGGCCGCGAGGGCGAGAATGGCTTCGATGACCTGCGGATCGTTCATTCCCCGCTGTGTAATAAACGGCGAAAGCCGGATACCGGTACGCTCAGCGCCAATGGCCTGCGCAATGGCATCGAGCACCTCCTGCGCGAAGCGGATCCGGTTCACGAGACTGCCGCCATACTCATCCGTGCGGATGTTTGACGTGGATCTCAGGAACTGATCAATCAGATAGCCGTTTCCGCCGTGCACCTCCACGCCATCAAATCCGGCCTGAACGGCATTGAGCGCCGCCTGTCGGTACTGTTCGACGACGAGCGCGATCTCTTTTCGCGACAGCACGCGTGGCGTCGGGCAGTCAACCATTTGACCTTCGCCATGTTCATTCACCACCCATACTTTCGCATCGGGTGCCAGCGCGGAGGGCGCGACGGGCAGTCCGTCTTCGTGAAAACGGGCATGAGACATCCGCCCCACGTGCCAGAGCTGGGAAAAAATCACCCCTCCCGCCTGATGGACCGCGCCGGTAGTGCGTTGCCATCCCGCGACCTGCTCTGGCGTATGGATCCCCGGAGTCCATGAATAGCCCTGGCCCTGAGGCGAAATCTGCGTGGCTTCGGTGATGATTAAGCCCGCGCTGGCCCGCTGTCGGTAATATTCAGCCATCAGCGTCGAGGGAATATTTCCGGGCTGAAGAGCGCGGGCACGGGTCATTGGTGCCATGACGATGCGATTTTTCAGGTTGAGATCCCCTAACCTGTAGCGTTCAAAAAGTGAGGTCTGGTTCATCTGGACGTCCCTTGTGGTTACGATGAAATCACTTTACAGGTGGCATCTGATTTTGATAATTACACTAAAATCAGATGCACTTTTCGGAAAATATGAATAATGGGTAAACTCGAAGATATGGCGCTGCTGGTTGAAGTGGCCGAGGCTGGCGGGCTTTCCGCCGCTGGCCGCCGCCTGTCACTTTCCCCGGCCACCATGACCGCCCGCCTCAAAGCGATTGAAGAACGCTACCAGACGCGCCTGTTTCACCGTTCCACGCGGGCTATCTCCCTCACCCGGGCGGGCGAAGAGTTTTACCATGCTGCACTGCGCGTGCTGGAAGAGATGCATCATGCCGAGTCGTTACTGGCACAAAAAGAGGGCGTGCTCAGCGGCAACATTCGTCTTTCCGCCCCCTCTGACTTTGGCAGGCAGTATCTCAGCCCCGCCGTCATGGCATTTTCCCGCCTGCATCCGGAAATCAAATTTTTCGTTTACTTAAGAGAACACGTAGAGGATCTGGTCGCTAACCGGCTGGATATGAGCATTCGCTTCGGCAACCTGCCAGACAGCAGCCTGGTGGTCAGAAATATCCGTCCCAATCACCGGGTGCTGGTCGCGTCAGCAGCGTATCTTAACGACCTGGGTATCCCTGCCTCCTGTGACGCGCTGACGGACCACCGCTGTCTGGCGCTGGAGTCGCAAGGAGTGGTGATGAATGAATGGCGGTTTGAGGTTGAGGGGAAAGAGCGCGTCGTTCGCGTAGAGCCTGCCATGGTCTGTGATGACGGGGCGCTGCTTCGTCAGTGGGCCCTCGACGGGGCTGGCATTGCGGGCAAATCGTGGTGGGACGTGAAGGACGATGTCGAGAAAGGAAGGCTGAAAGTGTTGCTTGCCGGGAGCTTCACCGGCTTTAGCCGGTTTGATCGCAAAGATGTCGGGCTACAGTTTGTCTACCCGCAACGGAAACTCCAGCCGCTTCAGGTCACCGCATTTAGCCAGTTTTTTATCGACTGGCTTAAAAAGACTGAACGCGGTGAGCTGATGACGTCGTGAAGCCACCGGTTGCGTTAAACGGCCCGCGTCAGCCGTTTAAAATACATCAACACACGGCTGACCGACTTTATGAAGGGCATCGGTCAAGCGGGTCCGAAGTTCATTCAGCGCCACTTCTTTCTCGGCCAGTTGCGCCAGTTTGCGCCGCAAAGCGGCCTGTTTTTCCTCCGCGGTAAAGCGGTCATCAACCCAGACCGCCAGAACATCGGCGATTTCAGCCAGGGTAAACCCCAGCATTTTGGCATGCCCGATCAGCTTCAGCCGTTGTAAATCCACAGCCGAGTAGACTTTGTAGTTATTACTGCCGTTTGGCTGCGGAATTTTTTCCAGCAAGCCCGCCCTTTCATAATAACGCACCGTCTCTTTCGATAACCCAGTTCTGGCACACAGCTCGCCGATCCTCATCGCGTCGTTCTCACTTTGTAAAAATCACGCTTGACCGTGTACCTGAGTACACGGTTTATCCTGTGCCGCACAGACAGGGAAAACGGGATTTATGTTATGAATTCTTTTGATTATACAGGAAAAACAGCACTGGTTACCGGTGCATCCTCGGGCATAGGACGGGAGTTCGCCCGCCAGCTCGCGGCCCGTGGCGTGGGGTTGATCCTGGTTGCCCGCTCCGAGGCAACGCTGCAGGCGCTTGCGGCTGAGCTACACAAAACGCACGGCGTATCACTCACCGTTATCGTGCAGGACTTAACGCTGCCTGAGGCCATTACCCACATTGTGGAACGGCTGGAAGCGTTACGGTTTTATCCCGATATTTTGATTAATAGCGCGGGGTTTGCCACCTACGGGCGATTTGAAAAGCTATCTCTGGCGCGCCAGCGTGAAGAGATCAACGTCAACTGCGTTGCCCCCGTGGCGCTCGCACACGCCCTGCTGCCCGCGATGCTGCGTAAAGGTTCAGGCGTGATGATTAACGTGGCCTCGACCGCGGCCATGCAACCGGATCCGTATATGGCAATTTATGGGGCAACAAAGGCATTTTTACTCTCCTTTTCGAACGCGCTGTGGGGAGAATACCGCGCTCACGGCATCCGCGTGCTGGCGCTTTGCCCCGGCGCAACGGATACCGCCTTTTTTGAGGTGGTGAACGCCGAGGAAGCGTCAGTGGGCAAAAGAATGCCAGCGCAGAACGTAGTCGCGCTGGCGTTACGGGCCGTGGATACGCAACGCAATACGCTGATCCCCGGCTGCGGCAACTGGCTGCTGGGCCAGTTACACCGGTTTGTCACCCGCCGACGTCTGGCGATCATTGCTGAAAAAGTATTACGACCTAAGCCCGCCGGTCAGGGGACGCACTCAGACGCATAATCCCGTTCAGGTCAAAGCGTGACGTTTCAGTGCCGCGCAATTGCACTGAAACGCGCGCAACCTCTCGCAAAGACTGACAATATCCCGCGAAAAACAGTGATACACTTAGCCGACCTGGTTGATGATGCAGTCTTAACGGCTCAGGGCTAACGAGTATTATCCCTCGAGTTCCACAGACGACTGTGCATGTGCCATTTGCCCACTCAACCATGTAACCCAATTACCAAATGGTCACACGTTGTCAATCGGAGCCTGTCACGCTAAGCTGAAATAATGACTAAAGACATGAACACCCCATCCACACGTGGTCCACTCGATCACACGGTCCGAGAGCAAATCGTCGAAGCTGCGTATGAGCATTTCGGCCATTACGGCTATGAAAAAACCACCGTCGCCGAACTTGCCAAAGCCATCGGTTTTTCAAAAGCCTATATCTATAAATTTTTTGATTCCAAGCAGGCAATCGGCGAGGTCATCTGCGCGAACCGTCTTGATATGATCATGGCGGCGGTCAATGCAGCCATCGCTGATGCGCCATCCGCAAGCGAAAAGCTGCGTCGTCTGTTCAGGGCGCTCACCGAGGCGGGAAGTGAACTGTTTTTCCATGAGCGTAAACTCTACGACATTGCCGCCGTTGCCGCGCGGGACAAGTGGCCTTCAACCGAAAGGTATTCCGAACGTCTGCTGAAGCTGATTGAGAGCATTGTTGTCGAGGGCAGAAAAGCCGGTGAGTTCGAGAGAAAAACCCCTCTGGACGAAGCTACACTGGCGATCTATATGGTGATGTGCCCTTTCATTAACCCTGTTCAGCTGCAGTACAACCTTGAAGCCGCCCCGACCGCGGCGGTTGTCCTCTCCTCTCTGATTTTGCGAAGCCTGGCCCCCTGATTAGTGACCATTGACTTTATTGGTCACTAGAATGAGAATGCGGATACCGTCCTGTTAATGTAATAAGGGTTCCCATGCTCAGGCTTCATTCAGCCCGCCTTGCCGTATGCCTCCTGCCGTTTGCCCTGGTGGCATGCGGCGATAACCACGCCAGTGACGATCCGCGCACGCAGCCACCGCTTGTCAGGTTTGCGTCCGTGATCCCTGCGAACGAGACGTCACGCGCCTTTACCGGCGTGGTGGTGGCAAGAACGCAAAGTGATTTAGGCTTCAGGGTGCAGGGCAAAATTCTCGAACGTCTTGTCGATACGGGTCAAACCGTTAAGCAGGGCCAGCCTTTAATGCGTCTGGATCCTGTTGATCTGAAATTACAGGCGCAGGCCCAGCAGCGAGCGGTGGATGCTGCCCAGGCGCACGCACGTAAAGCGTCCAGCGATGAGGCGCGTTATCGCGGCCTTGTGGCATCCGGTGCAGTGTCGGCGTCAGAGTACGACCAGATTAAAGCCGCAGCCGACAGCGCCAGAGCGGAGCTCAGCGCTGCCCGGGCACAGGCAGGCGTGGCGCAAAACGCCACCGGTTATGCCGTGCTACTTGCCGATTCAGACGGCGTGGTGATGGAGACGCTTGCCGAGCCTGGACAGGTGGTCAGCGCCGGGCAGGCGGTGATCCGTCTGGCCCGCGCGGGGCAGCGCGAGGCGCTGGTCCAGTTGCCGGAAACCCTGCGCCCTGCCGTAGGAAGTACAGCCCTGGCAACGCTCTACGGTAACGAAAAACAGCCCTTTAGCGCGAAGCTGCGCCTGCTGTCTGATTCAGCCGATGCGACCACCCGTACCTTTGAGGCCCGATACGTGCTGGATGGCGCGCTGGCGAACGCGCCGCTGGGGGCGACCGTGACGCTGAGCATCGAACACGGCAAAGGCGACAGCCGGGTAATGCAGGTTCCTCTGGCGTCCCTCTTCGATGCGGGGAAAGGGCCTGGCGTCTGGCGTATTTCCGCTCAGCCGACAAAAGTCGTCTGGCAGCCTGTCAGGGTGCTTAGCGTAGGGGATGATATCGCCAGAGTGACCGGCGGCGTGCAGCCCGGAGAGAAGATTGTTGCGTTAGGCGTCCATCTTCTGCACGAAGGCGAAGCGGTCCGGCTGGCGGAACAGCGCGATGCCACTCAGGCGGGGATGACACCATGAGTGGAGGTCGTTTCAACCTGTCAGCGCTTGCGGTACGCGAGCGCTCGGTCACGCTGTTCTTGATTATTCTGGTTACCCTTGCCGGTATTTTCTCGTTTTTTGGCCTTGGCCGCGCGGAAGATCCACCCTTCACGGTTAAGCAAATGACGGTTATCACCGTCTGGCCCGGCGCAACCGCGCAGGAAATCCAGGATCAGGTCGCCGAGCCGCTGGAAAAACGTCTGCAGGAACTCAAATGGTATGACCGCACGGAAACGTATACCCGCCCCGGTATGGCGTTTATCACGTTGTCATTGCAGGACAAAACCCCGCCTTCTCAGGTTCAGGAGGAATTTTACCAGGCGCGAAAGAAACTGGGGGATGAAACCAAAAACCTTCCGGCAGGCGTCATGGGGCCGATGATCAATGACGAGTTTTCCGATGTCACCTTTGCCCTTTTTGCACTGAAAGCGAAAGGCGAACCACAGCGTCTGTTAGTGCGTGACGCCGAAGCCCTGCGCCAGCAGCTTTTGCACGTTCCGGGCGTAAAGAAAGTGAACATCATCGGGGAACAGGCCGAGCGGATTTACATCTCCTTCTCGCATGACCGTCTGGCAACACTGGGACTCTCGCCGCAGGATATTTTCACCACGCTCAACAGCCAGAACGCATTAACCGCGGCGGGCTCGATTGAAACGCGCGGGGCGCAAATCTTTATCCGCCTCGACGGCGCTTTCGATAAATTGCAGAAGATCCGCGATACGCCCCTTATCGCGCAGGGCAAAACGCTCCGGCTGTCCGACGTAGCAACGGTTGAACGGGGGTATGAAGATCCACCGACCCTGCAGATCCGTAACCAGCAAGAACCCACCCTCCTGCTCGGTATTGTCATGCGTGAAGGCTGGAACGGCCTGGCGCTGGGTAAAGCGCTGGATGCTGAAACGGCAAATATCAATGCGAATATGCCTCTGGGGATGACCCTGACGAAAGTCACCGATCAGTCGGTGAATATCCGCTCGTCGGTCGATGAGTTTATGATCAAGTTCTTCGTCGCCCTGCTGGTGGTGATGGTGGTGTGTTTTGTCAGTATGGGGTGGCGCGTGGGCATCGTTGTCGCAGCGGCAGTGCCGCTGACGCTGGCGGTCGTTTTTGTCGTGATGGAAGCCTCCGGTATAAACTTCGACCGCGTTACCCTGGGCTCCCTTATTCTTGCCCTCGGCTTACTGGTTGATGATGCCATTATCGCCATCGAAATGATGGTGGTAAAAATGGAGGAAGGCTACGACAGAATCAAAGCCTCCGCCTACGCCTGGAGCCATACCGCCGCGCCAATGCTGGCCGGAACCCTGGTGACAGCCATCGGGTTTATGCCGAATGGTTTTGCGCAGTCAACCGCCGGGGAGTACACCAGTAATATGTTCTGGGTAGTCGGCCTCGCCCTGATAGCTTCGTGGTTTGTGGCGGTGGTATTCACCCCTTATCTGGGCGTCAAAATCCTGCCGGACATCGCAAAAGTCGAAGGTGGTCATGCCGCCATCTATGACACCCCGCGCTATAACCGTTTTCGTCATACCCTGAGCCGCGTGATCGCCCGAAAATGGATCGTTGCCGCGTCCGTCGTGGCCATCTTCACCCTCGCAGTACTGGGGATGGGGCTGGTTAAGAAACAGTTTTTCCCGACATCCGACCGCCCCGAGGTGCTGGTGGAAGTGCAGATGCCGTATGGCACATCGATTGAGCAAACCAGCGCCGCCACCGCGAAAATCGAAGCGTGGCTGCGCAAACAGCCTGAAGCCAGCATCGTCACCGCCTACATTGGCCAGGGTTCGCCGCGCTTTTATCTGGCGATGGCCCCTGAGTTGCCCGATCCCTCTTTCGCGAAGGTTGTCGTCATGACGGACAGCGAGAAGTCACGCGAGGCGCTGAAGTTCCGCCTTCGCGAAGCGGTAGCCCGCGGGCTGGCTCCGGAGGCACGCGTGCGGGTCACGCAGCTGGTGTTCGGGCCTTATTCTCCCTTCCCGGTCGCCTGGCGTGTAATGGGTCCGGATGTCGATAAACTGCGTGACATTGCAGATAACGTTAAAGGTGTGCTGCAGGCCAGCCCGATGATGAGAACCGTCAATACCGACTGGGGTTCACGCGTACCGACCCTGCATTTCACCCTCAATCAGAACCGCCTGCAGGCTACCGGCTTAACGTCGAACGCCGTTGCCCAGCAGCTTCAGTTCCTGCTGTCGGGCGTTCCCATCACCTCCGTGCGGGAAGATATTCGTTCGGTACAGGTTACGGGCCGCGCCGCGGGTGATATCCGCCTTAATCCGGCGAAGATAGAGGGCTTTACCCTGGTGGGTAACGCCGGGCAACGCGTTCCGCTGTCACAAATCGGGGAGATTGAGATCCGAATGGAAGATCCGCTGTTGCGCCGTCGCGATCGTACGCCCACGATTACCGTGCGGGGAGACATTGCCGAAAACCTTCAGCCCCCGGATGTGTCAACCGCCATCATGAAACAGCTGCAACCCCTTGTTGATTCGCTTCCACCTGGCTATCGCATCGAAATGGCGGGATCGATTGAGGAATCCGGCAAAGCCACCCAGGCCATGGCCCCGCTGTTCCCCATCATGATTGCCCTGACGCTGCTGATAATCATTCTGCAGGTGCGTTCACTCTCGGCCATGGTCATGGTATTCCTGACCGCACCGCTGGGGCTTATTGGTGTGGTTCCTACGCTGCTGCTTTTCAATCAGCCGTTTGGCATCAATGCTCTTGTCGGCCTGATCGCGCTTTCGGGGATCCTGATGCGAAACACGCTGATACTCATTGGTCAAATCGATCACAACCAGAAGGACGGTCTCGATCCGTTCCACGCCGTGGTTGAGGCGACCGTACAGCGCGCGAGGCCGGTCTTACTGACGGCCATGGCCGCCGTGCTGGCGTTCATTCCCCTGACGCACTCCGTGTTCTGGGGAACGCTGGCCTACACGCTGATTGGCGGAACGCTAGGGGGAACCATTATTACCCTCGTCTTCCTGCCTGCGATGTATGCGATCTGGTTTCGGATCAAGCCCGCCGCCTGACGGTGCCGGGCTGGCGTTCGGGATAAGCCCGGCAATCCAGTCTGCAAAAGCACGCACTGCGGGAGAGAGAAAACGCTGATGGGGATAAAGCAACGTAACGGGCACCGAAGGCGGTTGCCAGTCAGCCAGAACCTCAACCAGCCTTCCCTCCCGCAGATGCGCTGAGACAATGCTCTCAGCCAGCTGCGCCAGCCCGAAACCTTCAAGGCACATGTTGATATAAAGCCCGGTGGCATTTACGGCCGCTTCGCCGCGGACAGGGATGGAGACGGTCTCTGTCCCGCGGACAAAGCGTAACGCATCCGCCCGTCGGGTCTGATCGGAAAAATAGTGTATCGCCCGATGCTGTGATAAGTCGTCTGGCGAGCGGGGAATACCGAACTTCCTGAGATAGTCCGGTGAGGCACAGGTCACCCAGCGAAACCGGCCCAGAGGACGGGCAACAAGAGTCGAGTTATTCAGATCCCCCGTTCGGATCACACAGTCCACCCCCTCCTGCACCAGATCAACCTGCCGATCGTTGACGCCCAACATCAGGTAGATATCCGGATAAAGCCGGTAAAAATCTTTCAGGTGAGGCATCACGATGAAATCCGCGATCCCGCCCGGCATATCCACCCGCAAGCGTCCCTGCGGGCGCCGGACTGACGCCGTCAGGCTCGTTTCGGCATGATCGATTAGCGCCAGTATTTCCTGGCATTGCGCCAGATACTGCACACCTTCAGCGGTGAGGCTCACCCGCCTTGTCGTTCTGTTAAGCAGGCGCACCTGGAGGTAATTCTCCAGATTTTTTATGCTGCTGGTGACCGTTGACGAAGGCAGAGAAAGCGTTTCGGCTGCGCGGACAAAGCTTCCGGCCTGCGCTACCCGCATGAAGATCTGCATTGCCTGAATACGATCCATTTTTTCTCCCCCGACCGTCGCTCACATTATTCTTCGTAGATTATGAATAATGAAAACACGTTAAGCATCTTTTTCGCCGTAATCGGGTGGCGTAATTTCTCACCCATGAAGAGACAAAGGACAAGAAGATGAGCGATTACCTGAGAAATATGATTAACAATCAAAGCATAACCCCACCCGCCACGTTGATTAAGGGCGCAACCCTGCTCAGCATGGATGACAGGGTGGGTAATCTTGAGCGCGGCGATATCCTTATCGAAGGCGCAAAGATCGTCGCCATTGGTGAAAATCTGGCAGCAGAAGGCGCCCGCCTAATAGATGCCACACATATGATTGCCATGCCGGGCCTGGTAGATACCCATCGCCATGCCTGGGAGGGACAACTGCGCCGCATTAACCCCGACGCCAAAACGCTTGAAGATTACTGCAACGCCACGCACTTCTCGTTTGCCAGGTATTATCGCCCTGCCGATATTTATATCGGCAACCTGCTCACCGCCCTGGGGTGTATTGATGCCGGTATCACTACGGTGATTGATAATTCCCATAACAGCCGCACCGCTGCGCATTCGGACGCGGCCGTTGAGGCCCTGCTGGATGCAGGGATCCGCGCCGTACACGCTTCCGGTGCACCGGTGTCCGGAGAATGGGACCGCCCGCACTGGCCCGGTAACTGGCAGCGCCTGCAAGAAAAGTATTTCCAGAATAACCCTGAGAGTCTTGTTTCGCTGGCGGTCATGGCCCAGCTGGAACCGGAGAGATGGCTGGAGGCCCGCAGGCTGGGGTTGCCAATCGTGACCGAATTCTTTGGGGGTGAAATGGCGTCGCAGCTTGAGGCGCTGCATCAGCAGGGGCTTCTGGGGCCGGACAATATTTTTAATCACTGCACCGCACTGCCGGACGACGGATGGAAAATCCTGCGGGACGCGGGTGTACGCGTGAACGTCTGCCCCCGCTCCGATGCGCACTACGGTATCGAAGACGGCATGTTTGCCCTTCAGTCCGCACTACGCCACGGCATCAGCCCCGGCCTCAGCGTTGACAATGAAACGTCGTACAGCGGCGACATGTTTATGGAAATGCGCGTGGCTTTTTACCTCCAGCGCGTCATGGGCATGCATCAGCAGCGCTGCTGTGGTTCAGCGCACACCGTAAATACGCTTCATACCCAACAGCTCCTGAAAGCAGCCACCGTCGATGGTGCGGCCTGTGCAGGGTTACAGGAGAGCATCGGCAGCCTGACGCCGGGTAAACAGGCCGACCTGGTGCTTATTAACGCCGGCGATCTCAACCTCTATCCGTCCGGCAATGCATTTGGCACGGTGGTCCATGCGGCAGAGCGCAGCAACATCCATACCGTCATGATTGCCGGACGAATCGTGAAGCAAGACGGCAACGTGCTGGGGGTAGACATCACCCGCCTTCGCGAGGCCATTGATGAATCACGTCATCATCTCTTTACCTCAGCCGGGTATGAGCCGGACATATTTGCTGACGCCTTCCTGCCGCTGGCGCAGGATTAAGCCCCTTCAACCACAACAAATGTCCCGGTTGCCGCCCCCGCGCGCAGCTTTCTGGCGGCCACGTACCCGGGACTGTTATAAAAACGTTTGGCCTCAGCATACGAATCAAACTCTAAAACGACATGGCGTTCATGCGCCTCCCCTTCGAGATTTTCATATTCCCCTGACCAGACGATGACCCGGGGGTTGAACCCCTGCAGCGCTTCCCCGGCAGCGTTCGCATATTCTGCATAGGCAGCAGGATCTGTGACGGTCACGTGGGCGATTAAATAACCTTTATTCATCTTCTTTATCCTTCCTGAGGACTGTTGCCGGTGGTGTAAAACGCATCAACCTGTTTGACAGCGTTACGCGGTACGAAGACACTCTATTAGTCATCAATAAGGGAATAAATCACCCAAAAAATAACGCACTGTTACCCGGAAGGTGAACAATGAAAAACCTGCATGCACTGACTATTTTTGCGCGCGTCGCAGAAATGCAGAGCTTTACTCAGGCGGCGGAGAGCCTGGGCATTAAGAAAGGCCGCGTTTCAACGGTCGTACGTGAGCTTGAACATGACCTCGGGACGACGCTGTTGCACCGGACTACCCGCGCGGTACAGCTGACCGAAGACGGTCGGGCTTTTTATTCCCGCGCCCGGGATTTGTTAGCAGATGCTGAAGATCTGCAGTCCATGTTTGCGCCTGGCGGCATGTCACTGCGGGGACGTTTACGCGTCGATATGCCAGCAGTGTTGGCCCAAAGCGTAGTGATTCCCGCCCTGCCACAACTGCTGGACGCGCATCCTGAACTTGAAATAGAACTTTCAAGCACAGACCGGCGAGTCGATCTGGTTCAGGAAGGCTTTGACTGCGTCATTCGTTTTGGGCCCATTGTTGATGAGACCCTCATTGCCCGACCGCTGGGTCAGTTACGGATGATTAACGCCGCCAGCCCACGCTATCTGGAGCGCGTCGGGGTGCCCGAGACGATCGACGACCTGCTTCGTCAGGGACACCGAATGGTGCATTACATGCGAAATTTTGGTGCGAGGCCAGATGGCTGGCAGTACCCGGACGGTGATGGCTACCGGTCCGTCATGTTACCCGGCGCCGCGCGGGTCAACAGCGTACCGGCCTATCATGAAGCCGGGCTGGCGGGTCTGGGCTTAATTCAGGGCGGGTATTCCGCGCTGGCGCCCCATATCCAGCGCGGCGCGCTGGTTGAAGTGCTTCCCCATTTGCCTCCTGAACCGCTTAATGCCGCTTTTGTGGTCGCCCATCGGCGTAATTTATCGCAGCGTGTCAGAGCTTTTATGCACTGGACGGAAGCCATTTTAAAACCGTACTTTGATTAATATCCTGCTAAAGATATTCACGCTAATTGTCCGAGGCCGGACGGCAATATTATCTCGCCCAGGGGCGTTTCTTGTGAAAGGAATATACAACGCAAATGCGAATAATGACTAAAACTGGCAGTTGATTGTTATTTGCATGGCTTTTAAAATTTAATTGCAAGGTATTTATTAAATTTTAATTAGGGACATAAAAATGACAAGAAATACGCTTTTACTGACGATGATGGCCGCCTTTTCAGGCGCAGTATACGCAGGGGAAACGCAATTTACGCCGAATTTCTCACCTGACAGCGTCACCGTTTCAGCCTCGGGCGGGATGCTCAGCGGGAAATCCCATGAAATGGTGTATGACGACGTCACAGGCAGAAAAATCAGCCAACTGGACTGGAAAATTAAAAATGTCGCCATCCTGAAAGGCGATATTTCCTGGGATGCGTACCCTTTCCTGACCCTGAACGCACGCGGCTGGACCTCGCTGGCATCCGGGTCGGGTCATATGGATGACTATGACTGGATGAACGAAAGACAATCCAGCTGGACAGATCATTCGACGCATCCGGCAACTAACGTCAATTATGCCAATGAATACGATCTCAATGTAAAAGGCTGGATATTGCAGGGCGAAAGTTATAAAGCGGGCGTGACTGCCGGTTATCAGGAAACCCGTTTTAGCTGGACGGCGACCGGTGGCTCTTATAATTATGATAACGGTACCAACACGGGGAATTTCCCGGCGGGCGAACGCGGTATTGGTTATAGCCAGCGCTTCTCAATGCCTTATATTGGGCTTGTGGGGCAGTATCGTATTAATAATTTCGAATTTAATGGCCTGTTTAAATTCAGTGACTGGGTGCGCGCTCATGATAACGACGAACACTATATGCGCGACCTGACCTTCCGCGAGAAAACCTCAGACTCTCGCTATTATGGTGCGTCAGTGGATGCAGGATATTACGTCACGCCACACGCCAAAGTCTTTGCCGAGTTCGCGTATAGCCGTTACAAAGAGGGCAAAGGCGGCACGCAGATTATTGATACTAACACGGGCGAATCCGGGTCAATTGGCGGTGATGCGGCGGGCATTTCCAACAAAAACTATACCGTTACCGCCGGTCTGCAATACCGGTTCTGATTTCGCGCAACGCATCAGGCCAGCGTAAACATTCACAGGCCCCTGACGGGGCCTTTTTCGATGCGCTGCTTTGACATCAGCAGGTGCGCGCCCCTTCATGACGCCGATTTTGGTCGCAGATCCTCGTCAAACTCCAGACGTTTTCGACCGGGCTCCACTTCGCGCAGGGGTTCGACCTGATGCAGGGTCAGCTTGCAGCGATCCACCAGCACCTGATACTCACGCGTGCCCTGCTTCTTCCAGGCAATTTCCTGCTCGCTCAGCACACGTATCGCTTTTGCCGGACTGCCAATGATCAAATGGTTGGCGGGCATCTCCGCTTTCGCTTTCACAAAGGCCGCCGCGCCGACAATGCTGTTTTCGCCAATCACCGCGCCGTCCATGATCACCGCGTTCATCCCTACCAGGGCGTTACGGCGGATAATACAGCCATGCAGAATCGCGCTGTGGCCGATATGTCCGTCCTCTTCCACCACCGTGTCCTGCTCCGGGAAACCGTGCATGACGCAGTTATCCTGAATGTTCGCGCCGTCTTTCACCACAATCCGGCCAAAATCGCCTCGCAGGCTGGCATTCGGGCCAACATACACGCCTTTGCCCAGGATCACGTCGCCGATGAGCACCGCCGTCGGGTGAACGTAGCTCTCATCAGGCACCACCGGCGTCAGACCGTCAATTTGATAAACGGGCATCTCCACTCCTTATACGATAGTAAGACCACCAAAGCGTTGATAGTAGAGCGTGCCGGGCACAGGCAGTTCGCCGACGGAGGTTTCACCTTTCTCGCTGACAAACGCCAGCGCCCCTGGTGCCACACGCTGATAAATATTAATGCACAGCTGTCGCGCACTTTGTCCGGCCCAGTGTGCAGGCAATAACTCTTCCGGCAACAGCGGGTCTTTCAGCACCACGCGACGGTAAAAATGGATCAGCAACAGCTGGATCTGGAAGCAGCGTTCCGGCGTTAATTCGTCCGGCGCGGCCTCTTTCAGCAGCGGCAGAAGAGGACGGAACGAGTGGATAAACGTCTCGTACATCGCGTTCTGTTCGGTCAACTGCCAGCACTCCTCGACCCGGGCACGCAGCGCCGCGCGGGACAGCGCCAGCGGCGAATGGGCCTCGAAGAAGATGACGTTTTCCGCCACGCCTGCCTCGTGTAAAAGCGACTGCACATCCGCCAGATGCTGCGACGGGGAGGCCATCAGGCTGGGAGCCAGGGTGCCAAAACCCTGCCAGATCAGCTGCTTTTTGACGTCAGCAAGGGTGGTTTTATCCAGGCCTTCCGAGAGCAGCAACAGCCACTTACCGTCCCATGCCGGGAGTTCTGCGCGGTAGATTTTACTCTCCGCGCGACGGGTCAAACGCAGCCCCTTGTCGCTCAGCCGGTAAAAGCTGCGTCGTCCGATGCGCGACACATCCAGCCAGCCCTCTTTGTTAAGTCGAAACAGCGCAGTGCGCACAAAGCGCTCGCCAAACCCCATCCCTTCCAGTAAGGCGGCGAGGCTGCCAAGCCAAATCTCGCCGCCGCGATGTGAAAGCGCGTCACCGTATAATGAGGAGATAAGCGACGTTCCGCTAACGGGAACCGAGCTAACCGCGTGCTGGATAAAGGCATCGAGTTTATTCATGTGATTCATTCTGTTGTTATTTTTGGTCTGGATGAATCATAGCATATTCCCCTCACCCCGGCCCTCCCCAAAGAGAGAGGGAGACAACGTCCCTTCCCCCCTCTGGGGAGAAGGTTAGGATGAGGGGTAAGGGAAACTTAACCGTTAGCCGCAACTTTACGCAAATCAAACACCCGACAGGCTTTGCCCTCTGAGCGCGGGATACTGCCGCAGTTGACAATCATCACGTCGGTGGAGATCCCGACCATCGATTTAATCCGATGGCGCAGCTGATGGCACACCTGGCAGCGCTGCTCGTGGGTCAGCGTTAAGCTGCTCTCTTTGAGCTCCACCTTCACGGAAAGTGAATCAAGATGGCCGCGGCGGTTGACCTCCAGCTGGTAGTGCGGGGAGAGGTGTTCGAACTTCACAATCTCCTCTTCCAGCTGGGACGGGAAGACGTTGACGCCGCGGATGATGAGCATATCGTCACTGCGACCGCTGATCCTGTCCATACGACGCATGGTGCGGGCGGTCCCAGGAAGCAGGCGCGTCAGGTCGCGGGTGCGATAACGAATCACCGGCAGCGCCTCCTTGGTCAGCGTGGTGAACAGCAGTTCGCCCTGCTCGCCATCATTAAGCGGCGTGCCGTCGTTCGGGTTAACGATCTCCGGATAGAAGTGATCTTCCCAGATGGTCGGACCGTCGGCGGTTTCGATACACTCCATCGCCACGCCTGGCCCCATGACCTCGGAAAGCCCATAGATATCCAGCGCGGTGATCCCCAGACGTTTCTCGATTTCGCGGCGCATGGCCTGCGTCCACGGCTCTGCGCCAAACACCCCCACACGCAGGGAGCAGGCGCTGGCATCGCCTCCCATCTGACGTTCCAGCTCTTCGATCAGATTAAGGCAGTAGGATGGCGTCACCATGATCATATCCGGCTGGAAATCGCGGATCAGCTGCGCCTGTTTCTCCGTCTGGCCGCCGGACATCGGGATAACGGTCGCCCCTAAACGCTCTGCGCCATAGTGCGCCCCCAGCCCACCGGTAAAAAGGCCATACCCATAGGCCACGTGAATTTTGTCTTTCGCACTGCCGCCCGCGGCGCGCAGAGAACGGGCCACCAGGTTGGCCCAGTTGTCGATGTCATGTTGGGTATAACCGACGACGGTCGGCTTTCCGGTGGTGCCGGAAGAGGCATGAATACGCACCACCTGCTCCATCGGTACGGCAAAGGTATCGAACGGATAGTTATCACGCAGGTCCTGCTTGGTGGTGCACGGGAACTTACGGATATCTTCCAGCGTTTTAAAATCGTCAGGGTGAACGCCCGCGGCGTCAAACTTGCGTTTGTACATCGGAACGTTGTTATAGGCGTGATGCAGCGTCCATTTCAGACGCTCGGTTTGCAGCGCCTGTAATTCGTCAATGGAGGCCGTTTCGATCGGATCAAGCTTTGTTGTATTTGTCATTGTAGGGTACTCACACTGTTATTCGCTCAAACACGCTCAAGGATCATGGCAATGCCCTGACCCACACCGATGCACATCGTACACAGCGCATAGCGCCCGTTGCGTCGATGCAATTCATTGCTCGCGGCCAGCGCCAGTCTGGCACCGCTCATGCCCAGCGGGTGGCCCAACGCAATGGCCCCTCCGTTCGGGTTGACGTGTTCAGCGTCATCCGGCAATCCCAACTGACGTAACACGCCCAGCGCCTGAGAAGCGAAAGCTTCGTTAAGCTCAATCACGTCCATATCGTTGATGCTGAGCCCGGCACGTTCCAGCACTTTGCGGGTGGCTGGCACCGGTCCTAAGCCCATCAGACGTGGCTCCACACCAGCGGTAGCCATCGCCACGATCCGCGTGCGCGGGACAAGCCCTTGCGCGTGCGCCATCGACTCGCTGGCGATAATCAGCGCCGCAGCGCCATCGTTTACACCGGAGGCGTTACCCGCCGTCACGACACCGTTCTTGCGAAACGGTGTTTTCAACGCGGCAAGTTGTTCAAGCGTGGTATCAGCACGGGGATGCTCATCTACCGAAACTTCCGTAACCGTTCCTTTTTTGCCGGGCACCTGCACCGGCACAATCTCCTGCGCCAGAATGCCGTTCTGCTGCGCCTGAGCAGTACGCTGCTGGCTACGCAGCGCGAAAGCATCCTGATCGGCCCGGCTGATATTTAACAATTCAGCTACATTCTCTGCCGTTTCCGGCATGCTGTCAGTTCCGAATTGCTGATGCATGAGCGGATTCACAAATCGCCAGCCGAGTGTGGTGTCGAAAATCTCCGCCTGACGCTGGAACGCCGCCGTGGCTTTACCCATCACAAACGGCGCCCGGGACATTGATTCGACGCCGCCTGCAAGCAGCATGTCGCCATCGCCCGCCCTGATTGCCCGTGCGGCAAAGCCAATCGCGTCCAGACCCGAACCGCACAGGCGGTTCAGCGTGGTGCCGGAGACCGTCTGAGGCAGTCCGGCCAGCAGCAGCGACATACGCGCCACGTTGCGGTTATCTTCCCCCGCCTGGTTGGCGCAGCCGAAGATCACATCATCAATCCGCTCGAGGTCGAGTTGCGGATAACGGGCCAGCAGCGCACGCAGCGGCACCGCGCCGAGATCGTCGGCGCGAACGCTGGCCAGCGCCCCGCCATAGCGCCCTACCGGGGTTCGAACGCCATCACAAATAAAAGCGTCACGCATCAGGCTTCTCCTGTCACACTGCCGCCGATGCGGTGAGATTTTCCGCGAAACAGGGCAACGGTTTTCTGTTGTTGGTTCTGAATTTCAATGTCATACACGCCGGTCAGTTTGCCCTGATGCTTAACCCGCGCGGTGGCGGTCAGCGTGTCGCCGGCAAACCCCGGGCGCAGAAAATCGATTGAACAGCCTGACGCCACTGCCGCCAGCCCCTGGCTGTTGCAGGCGTAGGCAAAGGCGGTATCGGCCAGTGAAAACAGCTGTCCTCCGTGACAGGTTTTGTGGCCGTTGAGCATCTGTGGGGTGATGGTCATCGTCACTACCGCGTAGCCATCGTCCATGTCGATGATGTCGATCCCCAGCGCCTGGGCGCAGGCGTCCTGTTCATACATGGTGCGGGCGTTATGCCAGGCGTTATGACTCATAGCTACTCTCCAGAAGCGCACGCTGGCGCAGCAGTGAACAAGGGCGATAGCGTTCTTCGCCGTAATGGCGTTGCAAATTCTCCAGCAGCGTTAACAGCCGTTGCCAGCCCAGACGCTCCCCCCAGGCAATGGGCCCGTTCGGGTAATTCACGCCAAGGCGCATGGCGGTGTCGATATCCTTCTCGCTGGCCACCCCTTTTTGCAGCGCATCCAGCGCTTCGTTGGCGATCATCGACACCGTCCGCCAGACCAGCAGGCCAGGGTAATCGGCAATGCGCAGTACCCGGTGTCCCTGCTGCTGCAGGTACCAGACGGCTTTTTGCGTGGCGGTATGCGGGTTATCCGATGCGGCTGCGATCACCGCCACGTCGCGTTCGATGCGGTCAATCACCACGACCGGACAGTGAAAACGCCGGGCCAGCGCCTGAGCGGTCTCCCCCTGGGTTTCAATCAACAGGAGCTCATCTATTTCCGTGACACCGTCACCTCTTCGCTGCACGCGCATGGGTGTAAAGCTGTCGTTTACTGCGTCAAGCCACGGCACAGACGGTTTCTCACCGTGCCAGTCGTAAACGCCCTTCCCGCTTTTTTTGCCCAGCCGCCCCGCCAGCACCAGTTCCTGCTGCACCAGCGACGGCAGGAAACGACGTTCCTGCCAGAAGGCATTGAATACGGAACAGGTCACCGCAAAGTTGACGTCCTGACCAATCATGTCGGTCAACTCCAGCGGTCCCATCGGGAAACCGCCGCCGTCGCGCAGGGCGGCATCAATCACTTCTGGCGAGGCGACCTGCTCTTCCAGGGCGCGCCAGGCTTCAGAATAGAACGGACGCGCAACGCGGTTGACGATGAACCCTGGCGTTGACTGACAGCGAACGGGCTGTTTCCCCCAGTTCAGCGCCAGCTCGCACAGCGCATCGGCCACTTCGGGCGATGTCGCCAGCCCGCTCACCACCTCGACCAGCTTCATGACCGGTGCGGGATTAAAGAAATGCAGCCCCGCGACGCGCTCCGGATGGTGAACATCCGCCGCAATCGCCGTAACAGAAATGGAGGAGGTATTGCTGGTCAGCAAGGTCTGCGGCGGGCAAATCTGAGCCAGTTGCGCAAACAGCGCTTTTTTGACGTCGATACGCTCAGACGCGGCTTCAATCACCAGATCTGCCGCGGCGAGCGCTTCGATATCCGTTACCGGCAACAGCCTGGCAAGAATCTGGCTGCCAGCATCGGCGGAAAGTTTTCCGCGAGTCACCCGGGAGGCGAGACGCTGGCGGATCCCGTCAATCGCGCGTGAAATCGCGTCTGAAGCAATGTCATACATCAGAACCTGATGCCCATGACTCGCCGCGACCTCCGCAATTCCCGCGCCCATCGTGCCGCTTCCAATGACGGCGACAGTACGAACCGTGATCGCCATCTTATTTCCCCGTGAATGTCGGTGCGCGTTTGGCAAGGAAGGCGCTGACCCCTTCCCGGTAGTCGTCGCTGCGACCGGCCAGACGTTGATAATCGCGCTCCAGGTCAAGCTGGGCGTCGAGGGTGTTGGTCTCTGCCGCGTTAATCGCCTGCTTAATCAGCCCCAGACCAAAGGTGGGCTGAGAAGCAAAGTGCAGCGCCATCTGCTGGGCCGTGGCGGAGAGGTGTTCGTCATCCACCACCTGCCAGATCATCCCCCAGGCGTGTGCCTGTTCGGCGCTGAGTTTGTCTCCGAGTAACGCCAGCCCCATTGCGCGGGCGCGCCCGGCGACGCGCGGCAGGAACCATGTTCCCCCGCAGTCCGGCACTAATCCGAGCTTGCTGAAGGCCATCACAAAGGTGGCAGAACGGGCGGCAATGACCATGTCACACCCCAGTGCCAGCGTGGCCCCGGCCCCGGCGGCCACGCCGTTGACCGCGCAAATCACCGGTTTCGGCAACGTCGCAAGACGGCGAACCAGCGGGTTGTAGAACGTCTCCACGGACATTCCCAGATCCGGCGCCGGACCGTTAGGGTCGACGTTGCGGTCATTAAGATCCTGACCCGCGCAGAAGCCGCGCCCCGCCCCGGTAATAAGCAGACAGCGGATGGTGTCATCGCGCTCGGCCTGCTTCAGGCACTCAGCGAGTTGCTGATGCATCACGTCGTTAAAGCTGTTCAGACGCTCCGGACGGTTCAGCGTCAGGGTCATCACGCCTTGTTCTACATGACTGAGAATAAATTCCACGATTAGCGTCCTTTAAAGTCGGGGGTACGTTTCTGTAAGAATGCGTCGATGCCTTCTCGCCGGTCTTCGGTCGCTGAAAGCAGCGTAAACAGCTGTCGCTCCTGGACCAGTCCGGCCTGCAGGGAAACCTCCTGAGACTGGCGCAGCGCCTGCTTTGCCGCCTGGAGCGCCAGCGGTGAGTGTCGAGCCATCAGCGCCGCCTGTTTCAGGGCATATTCCAGCGTCAATGAAGCCGGGAACACATCGCTGACCAGCCCGGCGCGCTGCGCCTGCTGCGCGGTAATGCTCTCCCCGGTCAGCACCATTTTGCTGGCCAGCGATTTGCCCACGCTACGAATCAGGCGCTGCGTACCGCCCGCCCCGGGCATGATCCCGAGCGTAATTTCCGGCAGACCAAAACGGGCGTTATCCCCGGCAATCACCACGTCGCACAGCAGCGCAAGCTCGCAGCCCGCGCCCAGCGCGAAGCCGTTGACGGCGGCAATCAGGGGTTTGTTGAAGGCGTTGATCCGGGCCCACAGCTGGGGACGGATATCGTTCAGGGTGGCAGGCAGGTCTTTCTCCGCCATTTCGTTGAGATCTGCGCCGGCAGCAAAGCAGCGTGCGTTGCCGTAAATCACGCAAACGGAGAGATCGCGATCGGCCGCAGCGGCGTCGAGCGCGTCAGCAATCTGCTCTAACAGGGCGTTATTCAGCGCGTTGCGTGCCGCCGGACGGTTAAGCGTCAGCTGCAGGACACGACCATGACGGGTGACCATCAGTTCGCTCATGCCATCCCCCTGGAGTCAAAATCGACGATCACGTCAGCGGTTAACGGCAGCGACTGACAGCTCAGCACATACCCGGCCGCCAGTTCGTCCGGCTCAAGGCTGTAGTTCGTCGCCATATCAACTTTGCCACGCAGCACTTTGCATTTGCAGGTCGCGCATACGCCGCCCTTGCAGGCATACGGCAGGTCGGCGCCCTGACGCAGGGCGGCATCAAGAATGCTTTCAT
The DNA here is from genome assembly GCF_001750725.1 of Enterobacter ludwigii. NCBI lineage: Bacteria > Pseudomonadati > Pseudomonadota > Gammaproteobacteria > Enterobacterales > Enterobacteriaceae > Enterobacter > Enterobacter ludwigii. The sequence continues at coordinate 1,367,830 of NZ_CP017279.1, read as the reverse complement.
CGTTTGCCGTGAGGGTAATTTCCCGGTCGCGACCGTCCTGACGCACGGTGACTTTCTGCCCTTCAGCCTGCACGCTGACCGTGCGTTTGACGGTCGAGCCTGGCGTATTAAAACGCTCAAGGTGGATCGATTTCTCTGGCATCCCCAGCGCTTTCAGCGCCGCTTCCGCGTCGTCCATCATGGCGGACGGGCCACAAATAAAGGCTTCGTCGTACTGGCGGAAGTTGATCAGGGTTTTCGCCAGCGCCTGCAGCTTCTCACTGTCGATACGTCCATGCAGCAGATCGCTGTCGAGCACCTCCTGGCTGAAGATGGCGACCAGCTGCAGACGCTGCGGGTATTTGTCTTTCAGATCGGCAAGCGCCTCGCGAAACATCATGCTCTGGCTGCTGCGGTTGCCGTAGATCAGGGTGAAATGACTGTTCGGCTCGGTGGCGAGCGTGGCGGACAAGATGGCCAGCATTGGGGTAATGCCTGAACCCGCGGCAATGGCCAGATAGTGCCCTTCCCGGTCGGCGCGCGGCTGGTAACCAAACTGGCCCTGCGGCACCATGACCTCCAGCGCCATGCCCTGTTTGATCTCATCCCGGGCATAGCGGGAAAAACGTCCGCCCTCGATGGCTTTCACCGCTACGCTGATCTCACCCGGCGCGGTACTGCGGCAGATAGAGTAGCAGCGACGCAGCTCATCCTCACCCAGCTTCGCTTTCAGGGTCAGGTGTTGTCCGGGACGAAAGCGATAGGCGTCCTGCAACGCCTGCGGTACCGCGAAAGTGATGGTCACCGCGTCGCGGGTTTCGGGTTCCACTTTTGCCACTGTTAATGAATGAAACGTTGTCATGGCAACCTCAAATACATTTGAAATAGTCGAAAGGCTCACGGCAGTCGTTGCAGCGATAAAGCGCTTTGCAGGCCGTCGAACCAAATTCACTGATAAGCGAGGTATGTGTGCTGGCACAGCGTGGGCAACTCACCTCGACCGGGGCATGCGCGTGGCAGCTGTGGCCCACCGGTGGGCTGATGCCATATGCGCGCAGGCGTTCACGCGCATCCGCCGTCATCCAGTCGGTGGTCCAGGCCGGTTCGAGCTGAAGCACAATATGCACTGGCGTAAAGCCGTGTGCGGTCATCGCCTCGCGAATCGCGCCAAGCAAATGTTCCGTCGCCGGGCAGCCTGAATAGGTTGGCGTAAAGCCAATGACCCAGCCTTCGCCCTGCGCCGATACGCTACGCACCATGCCTAAATCGGTGATGGTTAACACCGGCACTTCCGGGTCCGGGATCTGGCTTAACAGCGACCAGATTTGAGGGATCTCCGCGGGTGCAATCCCGGCAAAACGCTGCATCTTCACCTCCGTACTTACCACTGCTGACCCGGATGGGCACGCTGGAGATACTGCATTTCTGCGAGCATTGGGCCGAGATGTTCGGTATGCAGCCCGCGCTTGCCCCCCGTGCGATACGCCACTTCCGACGGCACGCTCAGGGTGGCCTCCTGCAAACCGGAAAACACTTCCTGCTCCCATGGCTGACGAAGCTCGCGCGGATCAACCGCGACGCCGGAGGCAATCAACGCCAGCTCGACGTCATCGGCTTCAAACAGCTCGGCCGTAAACCGCCACAGGGTGTCGACCGCCTGCTGCATACGCTGTGAAGATGTTTCCGTTCCGTCCCCCAGACGCACCAGCCAGCCACGACTGAAGCGCAGGTGGTAGCGCGCCTCTTTAATGGCTTTCGCGGCGATGGCGGCAAGCTGGCTGTCGCTGCTGTGAGTCAGGCGTTCATACAGCGCTACGTTCCAGGCATCCATAAAGTACTGGCGCGCGAGCGTGTCGGCGAAACTGCCGTTAGGCTGTTCCACCAGCAACACGTTGTGAAACTGGCGTTCATCACGCCCAAACGCCAGGGTGTCTTCATCGCCCTGACCTTCCAGCTCTGCGGCATAGGTCAGGAAATTGCGCGCCTGCCCCAGCAAGTCGAGGCCGATGTTGGCGAGCGCGAGATCGATTTCCAGCTCCGGCGCGTGACCACACCAGGCGCCCAGACGCTGGGAGAGCACCAGACCGTTGTCGCCCAGACGCAGGGCATATGCGGATAATGTTTTCATCCCTGACCTCACATGTGCTCGATGCCATCAGGGATGGTGTAAAACGTAGGATGGCGGTAAACCTTACTTTCCGCCGGGTCGAAGAACTCGCCGCTCTCTTCCGGCTGAGAGGCGACAATCTCGCTCGCCTTCACCACCCAGATAGAGCAGCCTTCACTGCGACGGGTATAGGCATCACGCGCATTTTCCAGCGCCATGCGATCGTCGGCGGCATGAAGACTTCCCACATGGCGGTGGGACAACCCTTGTTTGCTGCGTACGAACACTTCGTACAGCGGCCAGTAGACATTGCTCATCGTGTTTCCTCTTAAGCCACTTTGCGGGCGTGTTGTTTTTCCGCGTGCGCCAGTGCGGCTTCACGCACCCACGCCCCGTCTTCCCAGGCTTTACGTTTGGCAGCCAGACGTTCGTGGTTACAGATGCCGCGCCCGTTAATGACCTCATCAAACTCGTGCCAGTCGATCTCGCCAAAGCGGTAGTGACCGCTCTCTTCGTCAAAACGCAGGTCAGGATCCGGAACCGTCATACCCAGCATTTCTACCTGCGGAACCGTGTTGTCGACAAAGCGCTGGCGAAGTTCGTCATTGCCGAAGCGTTTGATTTTCCAGGCGAGGCTGCGGGCGCTGTTCGGCGAGTTGTCATCGTTTGGGCCGAACATCATCAGAGCGGGCCACCAGAAGCGGTTAATGGCGTCCTGCAGCATCTGGCGTTGGGCGTCACTCCCCTGCGCAAGCGCCATACAGGCTTCAAAGCCCTGACGCTGGTGGAAACTCTCTTCTTTACAGATTTTCACCATCGCGCGGGCATAGGGGCCATATGAGGTGCGGCACAGCGCCACCTGGTTGACAATCGCCGCACCGTCCACCAGCCAGCCGATCACCCCGATATCCGCCCAGCTCAGGGTCGGGTAGTTGAAGATGGAGGAGTATTTCATCTTGCCGTCGAGCATCTTCTGGTAGATGTCTTCCCGCGCGCAGCCCAGCGTCTCGGCCGCGCTGTAGAGGTACAAACCGTGCCCGGCTTCGTCCTGCACTTTCGCCAGCAGGATCGCTTTGCGGCGCAGCGTCGGCGCGCGGGTGATCCAGTTTCCTTCCGGCAACATGCCGACAATTTCGGAGTGCGCGTGCTGACCAATCTGGCGGATCAACGTCTTACGATAGGCATCAGGCATCCAGTCCTGAGGCTCAATCGCCGTCTCCTGCGCTATGCGCTGCTCAAAGCGTTGTTCTTGCGTCACGTCATCACCTTTATGATTCGATTATTTACCACTTAAAGTGAAATACTGAATCACTTCATTTCTTAAAAGTTACACAAAGGTTAAATATAACCCCAAGAAATGTTTCCCCATTTTGTGATGGTGCTCGCAAGGCTTTTTGCATAAGGCCTGCACAACAGGGCTTCCGGCCTTCCACTTCATTACGCTGGATCACAATGTTAACAATTCATTAAAACTCAGCTTGCTTTTTATGATTCATGATTAAACTATTGATAGTGAAATTACGTAACACTTGGAGATAAGCGATGCAGCAGTTAGCCAGCTTCTTGTCCGGCACCTGGCAGTCTGGCCGGGGCCGCGAACGTACTATCCATCACGCCATCAGTGGCGAAGCGCTGTGGTCCGTGACCAGCGAAGGGCTGGACATGGCGGATGCACGTCGCTATGCGATCGCGCGTGGCGGCGAAGCCCTGCGCGCCATGACCTTTATCGACCGTGCCGCCATGCTGAAGGCGGTGGCGAAACATCTGCTTAGTGAGAAAGAGACGTTCTATGCCCTGTCTGCCCAGACCGGGGCGACCCGAGCGGATAGCTGGGTGGATATTGAGGGTGGGATCGGGACGCTGTTCACCTATGCCAGCCTCGGGAGCCGCGAGCTGCCTGATGACACACTCTGGCCGGAAGATGAGCTGATCCCGTTGTCGAAGGAAGGCGGCTTTGCTGCGCGTCACGTACTGACGTCAAAATCGGGCGTGGCGGTCCATATCAACGCCTTTAATTTCCCGTGCTGGGGAATGCTGGAAAAACTGGCGCCCACCTGGCTTGCGGGGATGCCTGCCATTATCAAACCCGCCACCGCCACCGCGCAGGTCGCGCAGGCGATGGTGAAAGCGATTGTGGAGAGCGGTCTGGTGCCGGACGGTGCTATCAGCCTTGTCTGCGGCGGCGCGGGCGATCTGCTGAATCATCTCGACAGCCAGGATGTGGTGACCTTTACCGGCTCCGCCAGCACCGGCCAGAGCCTGCGCATTCACCCGAATATCGTGGCTAACTCCATTCCCTTTACCATGGAAGCCGACTCCCTCAACTGCTGCGTTCTGGGTGAGGATGTGACGCCGGAACAGCCAGAATTCGCGCTGTTTATTCGCGAAGTAGTACGCGAAATGACCGCCAAGGCAGGGCAAAAATGTACCGCCATCCGCCGCATAATTGTGCCTCAGGATCGGATGGATGCCGTCAGCCAGGCGCTGATCGCGCGGCTGCAAAACGTGGTCGTCGGCGACCCGGCAGAGGACGGGGTGAAGATGGGCGCGCTGGTGAACGGCGAGCAACGCGCGGACGTGCAGGAGAAAGTCGATCTGTTGATTGCGGCGGGTTGCCAGGTCAGACTCGGCGGAAAAGCCGATCTGCAGGCTGCGGGGGCATTCTTCCCGCCGACGCTGCTTTTCTGCCCACAGCCAGATGAAACCCCCGCCGTGCATTGCACCGAAGCCTTCGGGCCGGTCGCCACGCTGATGCCCTCCCGCAATTCAGACCACGCGATGCAGCTGGCCCGGGCGGGTGGCGGGAGTCTGGCCGGTACGCTGGTCACCGCCGACCCGGCTATCGCCCGCCAGTTTATTGCCGGCGCGGCGCGGGCGCACGGACGAATTCAGATCCTTAACGCCGAATCCGCCAGGGAGTCCACCGGACACGGCTCTCCGCTGCCGCAGCTGGTGCACGGCGGTCCTGGCCGCGCAGGTGGCGGTGAAGAGCTGGGAGGACTGCGTGCGGTGAAGCACTATCTGCAGCGCACCGCCATTCAGGGCAGCCCGACCATGCTTGCCGCCATCGGCAAACAGTGGGTACGGGGTGCTGCGGTTCATGAAGATCGCGTTCATCCGTTCCGGAAATACTTTGAAGAACTGCAGCCGGGCGACAGCCTGCTGACCCCGCGCCGCACCCTGACGGAAGCCGATATCGTTAACTTTGCCTGCCTGAGCGGCGATCACTTCTACGCCCATATGGACAAAATCGGCGCGGCAGAATCCATCTTTGGCGAACGGGTGGTACACGGTTACTTCCTGATCTCTGCCGCGGCGGGTCTGTTTGTTGATGCCGGCGTTGGGCCGGTGATTGCCAACTACGGCATGGAAAACCTGCGCTTTATCGAACCGGTTAAGCCGGGCGATACCATTCAGGTGCGCCTCACCTGTAAACGTAAAACGCTCAAGAAACAACGGACCGCCGATGAGAAGCCAACCGGCGTGGTCGAATGGGCCGTTGAGATCTTTAACCAGCACCAGCAGGCGGTCGCGCTCTACTCCATCCTGACGCTGGTGGCGCGCCAGCACGGCGACTTCTGACACGTTCCTCTCTCGCACGTTGACCGGGGTGTGATATCGCCCCGGTCTTTTTTTAACCTGGCAAGACTAACAAATAACCTGGCAGATGCAGGCAAACGCTTTTCTCGGGCGCCTGTCAGGATAAGGCTGTCACAACACAATAAACACAACAAGATGAGGTCTACGATGGGAAGCAATTCTTCTTTTTCTGCCCGTAGAACGGCACTGGCTATGGCCGTTGCGCTGTGTTGCGCCTGGCAATCACCTGTTTTCGCACACGGCAGTGAGGCGCATATGGTCCCGATGGACAAAACGCTGCAGGCGTTTGGCGCCGATGTGCAGTGGGATGATTACGCACAGATGTTCACCCTTGCGAAGGACGGGGCATATGTGAAGGTCAAGCCCGGCGCGAAAACCGCTATTGTGAACGGCAAAACCCTCACGCTGCAGGTGCCGGTGGTCATGAAAGGCAAAAAAGCGTTCATCTCCGAGACCTTCATCAACGACGTTTTCCAGTCGGGTCTCGACCAGACCTTCCAGGTTGAAAAACGCCCTCACCCGTTAAACGCGCTAACGGCTGACGAAATTAAGCAAGCCGTGGAGATTGTGAAAGGCTCTGCGGATTTTAAACCGAACACCCGCTTCACCCAGATAGCCCTGGCCGAACCCGAGAAAGCCAAAGTGTGGGACTTTGTGCTCAACGGCACGGCGGTGGACTCTCCCCGCCAGGCGAACATCACCATGCTGGACGGGAAACACGTTATTGAAAGTCTGGTGGACCTGAAGGATAAAAAGATCCTGCGCTGGGACGCCATTAAAGATGCCCACGGCATGGTGCTGCTGGATGATTTTGCGACCGTTCAGCAGATCATCAACGAGAGTGCAGAGTTTGCCGAGGTTCTGAAAAAGCGCGGCATTACCGATACGAAGAAAGTGATCACCACGCCACTGACCGTCGGCTATTTCGACGGCAAAGATGGCCTGAAACAGGAAGACCGGTTGCTGAAAGTGGTGAGCTATCTGGACGTGGGCGACGGCAACTACTGGGCGCACCCGATTGAGAACCTGGTGGCAGTGGTCGACCTTGAGCAGAAGAAGATTCAGAAGATTGAAGAAGGTGCCGTTGTGCCGGTGCCGATGACGCCGCGTCCGTATGATGGACGTGACCGCATCAACACGCCGAAAAAGCCGCTCGACATCATTGAGCCGGAAGGCAAAAACTACACCATCACCGGCGATATGATTCACTGGCAGAACTGGGATTTCCATCTGAGTCTGGATTCCCGCGTGGGCCCAATGATTTCTACCGTCACCTACAATGACAACGGCAAAAAACGCCAGATTATGTATCAGGGCTCCCTGGGCGGGATGATCGTCCCTTACGGTGACCCTGACGTGGGCTGGTACTTCAAAGCCTATCTGGATTCCGGCGATTACGGCATGGGCACCCTGACCTCTCCGCTGGTGCGCGGCAAAGACGTGCCGTCCAACGCCGTGATGCTCAATGAAACCATTGCCGATTATACCGGTGCGCCGATGGAGATCCCCCGCGCCATCGCCATTTTTGAACGCTACGCAGGACCGGAATATAAACACCAGGAGATGGGTCAGCCTAACGTCAGTACCGAGCGGCGCGAGCTGGTGGTTCGCTGGGTGAGCACCGTTGGCAACTACGACTACATTTTCGACTGGGTATTCCACGAAAATGGCACCATCGGGATTGATGCCGGTGCAACGGGGATTGAGGCGGTGAAAGGCGTACAGGCGAAAACGATGCATGACCCTACTGCCAAAGACGATACCCGATACGGCACATTAATTGATCACAACATCGTCGGGACCACCCACCAGCACATCTATAACTTCCGTCTCGATATGGATGTGGATGGCATCAACAACACGCTGGTGGCAATGGATCCACAGGTGAAACCGAACACCGCCGGCGGCCCGCGAACCAGCACCATGCAGATCAATCAGTACGCTATTGATACCGAGCAGCAGGCGGCGCAGAAATTTGACCCGGGCACCATTCGTCTGCTGAGCAACACCAGTAAAGAGAACCGCATGGGGAACCCAATTTCGTATCAGATAATCCCTTACGCCGGGGGGACGCACCCGGTGGCGACCGGCGCGAAGTTCGCCCCGGACGAGTGGATCTATCACCGCCTGAGCTTTATGGATAAACAGCTGTGGGTCACGCGTTACCATCCGGATGAGATGTACCCGGAGGGCAAATTCCCAAACCGCTCAACCCACGATACGGGGCTTGGCAAATACAGCAAAGATAACGAGTCGCTAAACGATCAGGATGACGTCGTCTGGATGACCACCGGCACAACCCACGTCGCGCGCGCCGAAGAGTGGCCAATCATGCCAACGGAATGGGTGCATACCCTGCTCAAACCGTGGAACTTCTTCGACGAAACGCCGACACTCGGCAGGAAAAAAGACGCGCAGAAATAAAAACAGACCGGGCGTAATGCCCGGTTTTTTATTCGTTTATTTGCTGAATATCTCATCCTGATTATAGTTATTTTACTCCACTCATTCCGATTGCATCTTTTGAAACATTTTCAGCCAGGACGCGAAGTTTTCACAAACGACGTAGTACTTTCTCTGAGAGGTTTTAAATGAAATTGAATCTGATTGTCAGAAGTTTCGTGCTGGCTGGAATGATCATGTCCAACAGTCCCTCTTATGCGGCGGAAGCACCAAAGGACGCGTCTGCCGCAACACAACAAGCCAACAATGCCCTTTTTAACCAGCTTCCTTTCTCCGATAACACTGATTTTACCAATGCCCATAAAGGATTTATCGCTCCACTTCCTCAGGACGTTATCAAAGGCGAACAAGGCAATGTCATCTGGGATCCCCAACAGTATTCATTTATTAAAGAAGGTGATAAATCGCCGGATTCGGTAAACCCCAGTTTATGGCGTCAATCCCAGCTGATTAATATCAGCGGTCTGTTTGAAGTTACTGAAGGGGTATATCAGATCCGCAATCTCGATCTGTCAAATATGACCATCATCGAAGGCAAAGAAGGGATTACCGTCGTTGACCCGCTGGTCTCGGCAGAAACCGCCAAAGTCGGCATGGATCTTTATTACAAAAATCGCGGCCAAAAACCGGTCGTGGCGGTGATTTATACCCACAGTCATGTTGACCACTATGGCGGTGTGCGGGGTGTGGTTGATGAAGCAGACGTGAAGGCTGGCAAGGTAAAAGTTTATGCCCCTTCCGGATTTATGGAGGCGGCGGTTGCGGAAAATATCATTGCGGGCAACGTTATGAGTCGTCGCGCCAGTTATATGTATGGCAACCTGCTGAAGCCTGATGCGAAAGGACAAGTGGGTGCGGGTCTGGGGACGACCACGTCCGCCGGTACCGTCACCCTTATCGCGCCGACCAACATCATTGAAAAAGACGGACAAAAAGAGGTCATTGACGGGCTGACCTACGATTTTATGCTGGCCCCCGGCTCTGAAGCACCTTCAGAGATGCTCTGGTTTATCGAAGAGAAAAAAATCATTGAATCCGCAGAGGATGTGACCCATACGCTGCATAACACCTACTCGCTGCGCGGCGCAAAAATCCGTGAACCGCTGCCCTGGTCAAAATATATTAATCAGGCGATTGTGCGCTGGGGCGATAAAGCCGACATCATCATGGCACAGCATCACTGGCCAACCTGGGGCAATGATAATGTCGTCGCACTGCTGAAGAGCCAGCGCGACCTCTACCGTTACATCAACGACCAGACGTTACGCATGGCGAATGAAGGCCTGACGCGTGATGAAATCGCCGCTAACTTCAAACTCCCGGATTCCCTCGCCCATACCTGGGCTAACCGCGGTTACTACGGTTCTGTCAGCCATGACGTTAAAGCCACCTATGTACTCTATCTGGGCTGGTTCGACGGTAATCCCGCCACGCTGGATGAACTGCCTCCTGAAGAGGCTGCGAAGAAATTCGTTGAGTATATGGGCGGCGCGGAGGCCATTCTCAACAAAGCGAAAACTGACTTTGATCAGGGCAACTATCGCTGGGTGGCGCAGGTCGTGAGTAAAGTGGTGTTTGCCGACCCGAACAATCAGGCCGCGCGTAATCTCGAAGCAGATGCGCTGGAACAGCTGGGTTATCAGGCGGAATCCGGCCCGTGGCGCAACTTCTACCTGACCGGCGCGCAAGAGCTGCGTAACGGCGTGGTGAAAGGCCCGACCCCGAACACCGCCAGCCCGGATACCGTGCGGGCGATGACGCCAGAGATGTTCTTCGACTACCTTGCCGTTCATATCAATGGCCAAAAAGCCGGCGATGCCAAATCGGTGTTTAACATCGATCTGGGCAGCGATGGCGGCAAATACAAACTTGAACTGGAAAACGGCGTGCTGAACCACACGGCAAATGCCGAAGCGAAAGACGCTGACGCTACGCTTACCCTGAACCGTGATACCCTGAATAAAATTATCCTGAAAGAAGTCACGCTGAAACAGGCGCAGGACAGTGGCGATATCAAGATCAGCGGTGACAGTGCCAAACTGGACGCCATGCTTGGCTATATGGATAAGTTCGATTTCTGGTTTAATATTGTGACACCGTAACGGTGCAAAACAGACGGGCGGTCCTTCCGCCCGTTCCTGCTTCACTTGCTCCCAGGAAAGGGTAAAGAGCATTTATGGAAAAAAGAAAAAAAACGACGCCAGAGCGGGCTGCCTGGCCGACGCGTCAGGCGATGGTCATGCACGGGCTGGCGATGAACCTGCCGTGGCTGGCATTCGTCAACATCAGCTTCGCGGTGATGATCCTGCTGCGCCACGTCTCGCTTAAGCCCGACGACCCCCTCTACCTCCGGTCGCTGCCTCTGCTGAAGTTTATCGATGCCTCGATGTTCGGCATTATTATTCTGTCAGCTGCGTTAATCATCATGGCCTGGCGACGTATTGCCGGCATCAGCGTGGTGCTCTTTTTCTGTAGCGTCATCTGGTCGATATCCTGTTTCTGGTTTATCACCGATCTGTTGCTGCCCCACGTCTGGCCCCTGTGCGCGATTCTGTTACTCGCCGGGTTGACGGCGCTCTACTTTTACCCCCGTGGGTTACTCGCCTTCGTGATCCCGCTCTGGGTCACGCTACCGGTCGCAAGCTGGGTACTCAATGATGGTGTCAACCTTCACTTTGCCGCCGTCTGGACCGTCTTTACGCTGATTTTGCTCTGCGGGCGTTTCATCCTGATAAGCTGGTTTGATGAAGCCTGGCGACGTAACCAGCAAAACCAGCTGTTGATTTCGCGGCTGGAAGCGCTGGCGCATCAGGATCCGTTAACCCAGACCGCCAACCGTCGCAAGATGGAAGTGGTGCTGGAGAATGCCGTTGAGCAGAAAAAAGCCTTCTCGCTGATTATGCTGGATATAGATTATTTCAAACTTTACAACGACACCTATGGTCATCAGGCCGGTGACGAATGTTTGACCCGCGTGGCGCAGGTGCTCCGGCAGTCGGTGCGAACACCTGACGATGTCGTGTCTCGCTACGGCGGTGAAGAGTTTGTGGTGATCCTCTTTGATTGCCCGGAAAACACAGCCGAAAAAGTTGCCATGCGTATTCAGGACGGCCTGCGCGCGGAAGCGATAGCGCACGATGCCTCAAAAGTCAGCGATCGCGTCACCGTAAGCATGGGCATTGCAGGAATGGCAGAGGGTCTGGCGGGGACGGAGATTATTGCCCGCGCCGATGAGGCGCTGTACCGGGCGAAAGCGGCCGGACGGGACCGCTGGTCACGATAGCCGTGTCGGGTGGCCGTTGCGCCAGCCCGACAGGCTTTGTTTTAATACCGTACACATACCGATTTGGTTTCACACCAGCCATCCAGCCAGTCCGGGCCGAAATCGCGCCCGGTGCCGGACTGCTTCATGCCGCCAAACGGCAGGTTGGCGTCGATCAGCGTATGGCTGTTCACCCAGACGGTCCCCGCCTGAAGCCGGTCGGTGTATTCCAGCGCCTTGCTGATATTTTGCGTCCAGACGCTGGCCGTCAGCCCGTATTCGGTGTCGTTGGCCAGCGCCAGCGCTTCTTCGCCATCCGCGACGCGCACCAGGTTGACCACCGGGCCGAACACTTCTTCGCGGGTGAGTCGCAGCGCGGCATCCGGGTTCACCACAAGCGTCGGCGACACGTAATAACCTTTGCCATCCGGCCCCCGGTTACCGGTGATCAACTCCGCATTGCGCGATTTTGCCTCGTCGAGGAAGGTCTGCACTTTATCGCAGTGCGCGCGCGAGACCAGCGGGTTGATGAACGCCTCCGGCGACATGCCCGGCCCGACGCTCAGGGATTTCACCGCCTGCTCAAACCCGCTAACCAGCGTGTCAAACAGCGGCGCTTCAATATAGATACGGGAGCTCGCAGCACAAACCTGCCCCTGGTTCAGGAAGCTGCCGGTCATCAGGCCTTCAATTACCCAGGCCGGGTCAGCATCTTTCAGCACGATAGCCGGGTTTTTACCCCCCAGCTCCAGCGTCACCCCCGTGAGCGTATCCGCCGCCGCGCGGGCAATTTGCTTGCCTGTCGCCGTTGAGCCAGTAAAGCTCACTTTGGCAATATGCGGATGTGAGGTCAGCGCGGCACCGCACACCGCACCGCTTCCCGTGACCACATTAAACACCCCGTCGGGGATGCCCGCTTCACTTGCCAGTTCCGCCACGCGCAGCATCGTGAGCGGCGTGGTTTCTGAAGGCTTAATGACAATGGAACACCCCGCCGCCAGCGCAGGCATGACTTTCCACATCCCGATCATCAGCGGGAAGTTCCACGGCACAATCCCGGCCACCACGCCAACCGGCTCTTTGCGCGTCCACGCCTGATAGCGGGCCCCCTGCGGTAAGGGGATGGAGAGGTCGAGGGTTTTACCGGCAATTTTCGTGGTAAGCCCTGCGGTATAGCGCATCCAGTTCAGGGTGCAGCCCACTTCAAAGGCGCGGGAGATATGAATGGATTTCCCCTGCTCCAGCGTCTCAAGCTGGGCCAGCTCTTCGCTGTGCTGCTCAACCAGATCGGCGAAATGCAGCAGGATACGCTCACGCTCTGCCGGTAATTTTCCGGCCCAGCTACGGGCAACAAACGCACGCCAGCCGGACATCACGGCGCGGTCGACATCATCAACGCTGGCATCGGCGGTGGAGGCGATGACGTCACCCGTTGCCGGATTATAGACATTGAGCCGCTTTTCACTGTCCGACGCGGCCTGACGCCCTTCAATCCACAGGCCATGATGTCGGTCTAAAAACTGCTGTACGGCAGGCTGAACGGCTACCTGAGATTCAGACATAGGGTACTCCTTCGTTTTTATTCGCAGGGTGTTAATGCAGTCTAAGAGGGGTTTTGGATTCTCGCTTTTGTCTCTGTGACATTCGCTTTGCCACCTGTGACAGGCTCCGCAAATCATGATAATTCCGTCTTATAACGCTGTTACCGGTGAGTGTTCTTTCCTATAGTCAGCCTCATAGCTCTGACAAAATGCAACACAAATGCAACAATGCAAAAACATTGACGGTGCAGCGAGATAAGCGATGGCGTGTGCAAGCGAAGAGGAACAGTATCAACAGTGGCTGGCACAAATTAACCAGGTCTGCGGGCGTTTTAATGCGCGTCCGCTGGAGGGGGAATTCGTCGGCGAGCTGGAAACCAGCTATGCCCGTAGCCTGAAGTTAAGCACCGTAACCGCAGGTGGCGTTAACCTGTTCCGCTCCCGCCATGAGATTAACGACAGTAACGATGCCTGGTTCTACACCGTATTTCAGCTGGAAGGCAGCGCGGAGATTGAACAGGACGACCGCCGCGCGGTGCTGAAGACCGGCGATATCACGCTGCTTGATGCTTCCCGCCCGTGCTCCATTGCCTGGCATGAAAAATCCCGCCAGATTTCGCTGCTGGTTCCGCGCCAGATTATTGAGCAACAGTGTCGTTTTCAGGAGGTAAGCTGCGCGCTCACCCTTTCGCGCACGCTGCCCACCGTTCAGTTAAGCCACCACCTGCTGATGGAAAGTATGGGGAATGCCGATCTGAGTGACCGGGAGAGTGAAGCGGCGCTGGAAGCGATGATCTGTCTGCTTCGCCCCGCGTTCCAGCAGCGCGACGTGGCTCAGCCGCGTAAAGAACGCCTGTTCCGCAATGTGCTGTCATTGATTGACGATCATATTCAGTCTGAATCACTGCGACCGGAATGGATTGCTGCACAGAGCGGGATGTCGGTGCGAAGCCTCTACCGCATGTTTGCTGATAAGGGGCTGGTGGTCGCCCAGTACATTAAAAACCGCCGTCTCGACCTGTGCGCACAAGTGTTGCGCTCCGCCAGCGATGATGAAAAGCTGGCGGGCATTGGCTACAGCTGGGGCTTTTCCGACCACAGCCATTTTTCAACCGCCTTTAAGCAGCGTTTTGGCGTCTCGCCTGGCGAATATCGTAAGCGCTTTCGCTAATTACTTCTTCAGCCATTTCCCGTTGATGCCTTTCACGTACTCGCCCGGCTGGGCGCGGGCAACCAGCTTTTGCCCTGCCATTTTCGCCACTTCATCCACCGGCAGATTGTTGCTGTCAGCAAGCTTCTGATAGCTTTCCGTGCGCGCGGCGTTAATGCGATTGACCAGCGCCAGGGTTTCCGCATCCTGTTTGATTGGCGCAAGATAACCGCTCAGGGTTTCCCCCACGCGCCCCTGCGTCCGGGCGTCATTTAAGGTCAGCGTTGCCGCCTGCACGTTCATGCCGAGCGCCAGTAACATCAGAGCTAATCGTTTCATGGCATCCTCAGAACAGATCGCTGCGTGATTTCAGCAGGGTTTCAACGTCTTTATCGACCTTAATGTGGATCTCATGTTCGATTTTGACATTCATATTGATGGTAATCGGCTCCTTCGGCGCGGCGACTTCAATGCGCGGCGTACAGCCGGTCAGTAGCGCGGCAACGGCAACGGTGAGCACACCAGCCATCTTTTTCATTGTTGTTCCTCACTTTCCTTGCCAGTCGAACTGCGGATACCAGGTATTGCCGCGTGTTGCTCAAACCAGGTTTGCAGGTTGTCTCCAAAACGCAGGCTGCGCCAGAGGGTAAAGACATTCTCTTCATGGGTATAGTTCAGATTAACGTAGCTGCTTTTACCCTCTACCCGGCTGGTTCCCTTAAGGGTCGCCTGCATGGTTAATTCACCCAGATTATCTAAATTGATTCTTGTCCACGAGCGAGAAATTTCCATATAGCGCAGCCAGTTAATTGCGGCGCCCGCCACCATATTATCTTTTACGATAGCGTCCGCCGTGTCTTTATCGATACGCAGCGTCATCGGACCGGGGTTGGTCAGCCAGCCATCTTTGATGATCCATTTTTCATTGTCCAGCCAGAACGGCAGCGCCCCGCTCACCGGGCCAGACATCGCAAACTGCTTCGGATTAACGGCACTGATCAGCTCGCTGGAGGAGATATTGTCTACCCGCAACAGCGCCGGATCGTGTTGCGGCATCCTCAACTGCTGCATGGTGATTTTTCCGCCGAGGGTTTCCACCTTCACATTGGTGAGCAGAAGCGGGTTCGCCTCACTCCAGGGGTAGTCACCCTGCAGGTCCGCCGTGATATTCCGTGCGGTCACCAGGTTTACCACCTCGCCAATCCGTAAGGTTACCGGGCCGCGCGTTCCCAGCGACCAGGTGCCCTCACTAAACCGGAACGGCAGGACAAAGTCGACGCCGTTGATCTGGTTGTCTGGCATCCAGGCGCTACCGGCTTTCAGCACGCCGTGACCGCCCGCCTCAAAGCCCTGACCCGCGGCGGCCGAGAAGGCCACCTGCGCATACAGTTCGCCGTCACGCAGCGTCATTTTCCAGTCTGGCGGGATCAACGGCTGGAACACGGTGAGCGATTGTTTCGGCCACCAGGCCTGCCCGCGAAGGCGTTCCCCGTCCCAGCGTCCGTTAACCTGTACCGGTCCGATAGCATCAGCATGCAGATCGCCCTTGAACTGGAACAGTGTCGGGTCTGTTCCGTCTACGCTGAAGGTCAGCACCGACGGCGGCAATACGCTGCCGCCGCTGAAACGGGTTTGCCCGGCATTCAGCGACAGCGCTCCGCTGAACGTCGGCTTGTCAGGATCGCGATACCAGCGCACCGGGTTATCCAGCACCAGACGGGGTTTACTGACCTCCATGGCACCGTACTTGAGCTGGTCGAAACCGGTTGAAAGCGCGGTCAGCTCAATAAGTTTGTCGCGCCATTCGCCTTTTCCGGCAACATCCCAGCGCGCATTCATTGGGGTGAAGCCCCCTTTGCCCCAGTAGCGCCACTGCCACAGGCCGTTGTCGGGTAAAAAGTCACTGGCCTGGCCATCCAGATGCAGTTCAAAATCACCCATCTCGTTCTCGTGCGCCCGCAAAATGGCCTGCAGGCGTCCATCGACACCCTTTTGGGTCAGCCTGACGCCCGCCAGCGGCCAGCGAATTTCATCAATATCCAGTGAATCGATAATGCGACCACGTGAGCGCAGCAGCGCGCCCGGCTCAAAGGAGAGCTGCGGTTCATACAGGCTTCCGGTCAGTTTTGCCGGCAGTCTGGCATAGAGCACCAGGTCGTTATGTTTCGCCTCGCCGCTCAGATGAAGCGGCATGTCGCTTTGTTCCATACTGAGCCTGCCCGGTCCGATATTCAGCACCGCGTTGCCCTTCCCCGCATCCCCTTGAGTGAGCACATTCAGACGCCCGGTCAGGGTCGCTTTCTCAAGCCCCGCCTGCCAGTTATCGACACGAAGGCCAACGCGCCCGCTCAGCGGCATGCCGGAAAGGTTCCAGTTCCAGCGTCCGTCACTGATATTCAGCTGTTCCGCGGTTATTTGCCACGGCAGATCGAGCAGCGGATCGGGGTTATCCCGCGCCATGACCACCAGTTGCCCCTGATTGGCTTCCCAGTCGAGATCGGCATCGACCAGCGAGGTTAACTGTGGCACGTTAAAGGTCGCAACCGCATGGCCTTTAACCGGCACGCCGTCCGGCACCAGCGGCAGGGTGAATTGTCCCACCAGTTTTATCGGCTGTGGCTGGTCGGGAAGTTGTACATCGAACTGGGTGACAGAGAGGGTCTGACCGCGGAGCATCCCTTTAATGCTAACCTGCTCACCTTTGTAGGCAATCTCCTGACGGGCGGGCGTCAGCGACGCCTGAAGTGCTCCCTGCCACTGCTGCCAGGGCGAGAGCGTCAGACGATGGACAGTAAGCCAGGTATTCGGTAACACCGCCTGCCACTGCGCCAGCGTTTTGGGCGCGACCGTGGACGGTGCGGACTGGGGAATTTTATTGAGGCAAACGGAGTTCAGTTCGAGCGCGCCGATATCCAGTTTCCAGCGGCTGGGGTGCGACAGGGTCGCGTTATCGACTCGGGCAATTTCGCAGTCATCCACAAGATAGCGAAGATCGGGGATGATCAGGGCATGACGCGTGAGTCTGGGACTTTGTTCAAAGGCGATGCGTGTCCCGACAGGAAGCCAGATCCCGGCAAGGGTTGGTACCCACTGGGCAAGGGTCATCAGCAGCGTCAGCGGCACCAGAATGAACAGCAGTAAGAGCGCGATTGCGGCTTTGTATGTACCCCTCATGGGCAGTTAATATCCTGATTTAGCGAAAGAATTAAGCCGACAGTACCGATCATTGTCGCATGTTTAGCCAGTCAGTTGAAGAGAATGCCAAATTTAAGGATAGATGCTCTAAAATAATTGATAGAACTTATTGAATTCAATAATATTTCAGAAATTGTAAGATAATTTTAATCATGCTAACGTGAATGCAAAATCACTGGAGAAAGTCTTATGAAACTCGCGGTATATAGCACAAAGCAGTACGACAAAAAGTATCTGCAACATGTTAACGAGGCTTACGGGTTTGAGCTTGAATTTTTCGACTTTCTGCTGTCCGA
The DNA here is from genome assembly GCF_001750725.1 of Enterobacter ludwigii. Lineage (NCBI taxonomy): Bacteria > Pseudomonadati > Pseudomonadota > Gammaproteobacteria > Enterobacterales > Enterobacteriaceae > Enterobacter > Enterobacter ludwigii. The sequence goes on along the minus strand of NZ_CP017279.1, from coordinate 1,350,237 downwards.
AAAAACCGCCAAAACGGCGCACGGCTGTGAAGGCGTTTGCATTTTTGTGAATGATGATGGCAGCCGTCCGGTGCTGGAAGAGTTGAAAAAACAGGGCGTGAAATATATCGCCCTGCGCTGCGCTGGCTTCAACAACGTGGATCTTGATGCCGCAAAAGAGCTGGGGCTGAAGGTGGTCCGCGTCCCGGCATATTCTCCGGAAGCGGTCGCGGAACATGCCATCGGTATGATGATGTCGCTGAACCGTCGTATTCACCGTGCTTATCAACGTACCCGTGACGCCAACTTCTCTCTGGAAGGGCTGACCGGCTTTACCATGTACGGTAAAACCGCGGGCGTTATCGGTACCGGTAAGATTGGCGTTGCCGCCCTGCGCATTCTGAAAGGGTTTGGTATGCGTCTGCTGGCGTTTGATCCGTACCCAAGCGCTGCCGCGCTGGATCTGGGCGTGGAATATGTCGACCTGCCGACGCTGTTTTCACAGTCTGACGTTATCTCCCTGCACTGCCCGCTGACGCCGGAAAACTACCACCTGCTCAACCAGGCGGCGTTTGACCAAATGAAAGATGGCGTGATGATCATCAACACCAGCCGCGGCGGGTTGATTGATTCCCAGGCCGCTATTGAAGCGCTGAAAACTCAGAAGATTGGCGCGCTGGGGATGGACGTGTATGAGAATGAGCGCGATCTGTTCTTTGAAGACAAATCTAATGACGTGATCCAGGACGACGTATTCCGCCGTCTGTCTGCCTGCCATAACGTCCTGTTCACCGGACACCAGGCGTTTCTGACTGCCGAAGCGCTGATCAGCATTTCAGAAACCACGCTGGGGAACTTGCAGCAGTTGGAAAAGGGTGAAGAGTGCCCTAACGCTATCGTGTAAACCTATGTGCCGGGTGCGGCTCTGCCCTGCCCGGCCAGCTACGCCCGGTCTGGTTTCCAGCGCCGGTGAGCAAAGCGCCACCAGAGCAGGACAGCCAGCAGCGCAATGGCGCTGAGCACACTAAAGGCCGTCGCAAAAGAGTAATGACCGGCAATTGTGCCGGTTAACGCCGGGCTCATTGCTGCCCCGACACCCTGCATCAGCATGACCACACTCTGCCCGGCATTCACGTGCCCACTCCCGCGCAACAGCACCACGATAAACGACGGCACGACAACGCCCAGAATCCCCGCGGCCAGACCATCAAGAATTTGTACCGGGATCATCATCAACGGGGCGTCTGTGGAGGCTGCCAGTGCCGCCCGAACGGGCATAATAAGCAGGGCCAGCATGATGAAACGCCAGTAACCGTAGCGCTCAATTCGGCCTGCCACCCCCATGGCGACGGGGATCATCACCGCCTGAGAAATGATGACGGTGGCCGCCGCAAATAATCCGGGATTGATGGTTGCCGGTGCCGCAGCAACCCTCATGCTCAGCATCGGCAGCAGTGCGGCATTGGCCAGATGGAACAGCAGCAGCGTCAGCCCGGTTATCAACAGCGCCCGGTTTTTAATCAGCACCGCGACGCCGGGGACCGGTTGACGGTCTGAAGAGGTCAGCCCCCGCGCCGCATCGTTGTCGATATCTGTATGACGAATGGCAAGCAGCGCGCACAACGTCAGAAGCGTCGTACAGGTCATCAGCAGGAAAATGCCCCCGACGCCCCAGAACCAGGCAATGCCGCCTGCAATCACCGCCGTCAGGAAATTGCCGGCGTGGTTGAACGCCTCGTTCTTCCCCATCTGCGCGCTAAACCCGCTCGGGCCCGTCAGACCCAGCGTAATACCCGCAATCAGTGGCCCCACAAACGCCGCGCAGATACCGGTGATAATTTGCGAGACGGCGACGACGCCGCTCTGCTGACTAAACCAGAGCAGCAGCGTACTCAGCGTAATGGCGATACAAAGCAGTGCCAGAACCGAACGCTTATTACGGGAGGTATCCGTAATAAATCCCGCCGGCAGCGTTGCCAGTAATCCCGCCAGCCCCCCGGCGGTCATCAGGATGCCGATATCATCCGGGGTCCAGTGACGTTCCGTCAGGAAGATGCCGAGAAAGGGCCCGAGGCCATCGCGAACATCAGCAATGAAAAAACTTGTCAGGCACAACGCCCGCAGTGAACGAAGAGACATACTTCCTGCCTTTTGCATATTGGCTGGCTCTGTTAGCGACGGCCTGTACGTTCGACGCCCTGTTAAAATCACGATGCAGTATACCGGAGCGTGTTGAAGCTAAAATGACCTCTCCACTCTTCTGCCGCGGCAAACTCTTTTTATAGAACTTCACGCTTTCCAGATACGCCCATTTATGGGAGTATTTAGGAATCGATTGTTTCCTAAATGATGAGCACAATGTCTGAGAAGCTACAGAACGCACGCGAGCGCGGACGTCCGCGGCAATTTGATCTCGATGCGGCCCTGGATCTGGCGATGCCGGTATTCAGAGAAAAGGGTTACCACAGCGCGTCGATAAGTGACCTGAGCGACGCGATGCAGCTCACTGCGGGCAGTATTTATAAAGCCTTTCACGATAAACGTGGCCTGTTCCTGCAGGTATTCGCGCGTTATACCTCCCTGCGCAATCAATCGTTGCGCGAGCGTCTGGCGCGACAACCTGATGGCCGGGCCAAAATAGCCGAGCTGCTGAACTTTTATCTTGAATCGGCCAGCGCTGTCGAAGGACGCCGCGGCTGCCTGGTGGTCGGCAGCACCCTTGAACTCAGCCAGTTTGACCGCGAAATTGCCGGGCTGGTGCAGAGCGCGCTTGCGCGAAATCAGCACGCGATCCTCCAGATGATCGAACAGGGTATGCAGGACGGTTCAGTTAATTCGCGACACGACGCGCAGGCGTTGAGCGGCGTTTTGCTGTGCCTGGTCCTGGGCATGCGTGTGGCGGGTAAAGCCGGAGAATTACCGGCACGCGAACGGCTGGCAGAGACGGTGATGGCGCTACTCGCCTAAAAAATTTACCCATAAAGGAAATGATAATTTCCTAAATAGCTGGAGGTAGTCATGTCTGAGAATTCAATCCCCCTTCCGTGGTCGCAGCCTGTCGCGGGCTTGCCCGGTTTTGCGCACTATTACTCAACGGTCGATGGGGTTCGCCTGCACTATGTCAGAGGCGGACAGACGCAAGGTGAAACAATCGTGCTGCTTGCAGGCTTCCCGCAAAGCGGGTTTGCCTGGCATAAGGTGATGGCTCTTTTAGCCGATCGTTACGATATCATCGCACTCGACCTCCCGGGCCAGGGCGACTCCGATAAGCCACAGTCTGGCTACGATACCCTCACGCTGGCCAGTTCGGTTTTTGGGCTGGTGCAGGCACTTGGGATCACAAGACATTACCTGGCCGCCCACGATGTAGGTGCATGGGTTGCCTGGCCGTATGCCCTGCGTTATGAACAGCAGGTAATCAAGCTGGCTCTGCTTGATGCCGGTATCCCGGGTATTACTTTGCCGGACGCCCTGCCCGCGACGCCAGAAAAAGCCTGGAAAACCTGGCACTTCGCGTTTCATCTTCTCCCCGACCTGCCGGAAGCCTTAATTAGCGGGCGTGAAGAGATTTACCTCGAATGGTTCCTGCGGCGAAAAACCGCCAGTCCGATGGCCTTTAGCGATGCGGATATCGCCCGGTATGTCCGCCTGATGCAGCAAAACGGCGCGCTGCGTGCCGGGCTGGCCCCTTACAGAGAAGCGGCAGTCTCCGCTGTTCAGAACCGGACGCTGGCTGAAACGCAAAAACTTCGAGTGCCGTTGCTGGCCGTCAGTGCCGATCAGGGTTCGATTGCCGATATGGCTGCCCCGCTTCGCCAGTTTGCAGAGACAGTGAGTGGCATTACGCTTGCTCATTGCGGTCATTTCATTCCGGATGAACAACCTCAGGCCCTGAGTGAGGCCCTGGCAGACTTCTTCCGTTAACAGGAAGCGCACGGTGTTGATCACTGCTGGCACCGTGCCCTGCTTCATCAACAAAGACAATTGCTGTCGCCATAAAATAAACCTCGCTCAAAATTTATTAAGGAGTTAATCTCGCAAAGAAAATAAGGGGGCATTATGAAAAACTTGATACTCAGTGTTATCGCAAAAATTTCCAAAATGGACGCTGAAGCTAAAGAGCTGGCGGCCAAAGTAGAAGCACAGTCTTTGTTGATAGGCGCGTTGTTACTGACCATTGGTAAAAATGGCGGTATGAACGAAATGCTCGAGAATGTCAGAAAAGCGATCAACGCGGCGCTTGAAGCAGCAGATACGCCGCTCAAATCCGACGCTGAAATGTTACTGAACGAATTCAATAACCTGATTTTATTAACCCAGCTACTCGAAACTAATGACTCAGAGATAAGTATCGAGTCGTTAAAGGAAGCCCCAGGCGAAACGGCCTCAGATTGAAACCCATTCCTAGAGGCTGGAGTTCAGTCTCCAGCTTCTCGTTAAACCCACGCCTTACGCGCAGCGCGCCATGACCGTGTGAGCGTGATTAGACTTTACCAAGCAGAATATTCAACATCCGTCGCAAGGGTTCCGCAGCGCCCCACAACAGCTGATCGCCGACCGTCAGAACCGAGTATATGGGGTCATTGTTAAGCGACATTTTCTTATAACGGCCAATACCCACCTGCAGCGAACCGCTAATGTTAGCGGGAGTCAATTTACTGACACTGTCATCCTTATTATTGGGCACATAGTTAACCCATGGATGGGAATGCGTCACAAGCTCTGCAAATTCTTCTTCGCTGACTTCACGCTTGAGCTTCAGGGTTATTGCAGCACTATGGCAACGGATCACACCGACCCGAATACACAAGCCATTTACTGCAATCGTACCCGGAGAGAGACCAAGAATTTTGTTCGTTTCTGCCTCACCCTTCCATTCTTCTCTGCTATTACCATCCCCTAAATCGCTGTCAATCCATGGAATAATACTGCCCATTAAAGGCGCGCCGAAATTCTGGATGGGCATGTTAGCACTGTTAATTAATTCACTCACTTTATTGACTAAAGGAAGCACTGAACCTGAGGATTCCAGCTCATCAGAAGATAAATGTTTACTGATATAAGCGCTTTGAGCAATTAATTCCCGGACATATTTAGCACCCGCTCCGGATGCAGACTGATAGGTCATCACACTCATCCACTCGATCAGGTCAGCTTTAATTAACCCTGACAGTCCCATAAGACTCAGCGTAATGGAACAGTTGCCCCCAACAAAAAGTTTAATTCCCTCTTTGATGGCACGATCGATATTTGTGCGGTTAACCGGGTCGAGAATAATGCAGGCTTTTTCATCCATCCGGAGCGCTGAGGCCGCGTCAATCCAGTAGCCTTGCCAGCCATGGCTAATCAACGCAGGATAAATTGCTTTGGTATAATCCCCGCCCTGACAGGTTATGATGATATCCATTTCGGCCAGGGCGCTAATAGAATTAGCATCTTTGAGTGTGTGGTTGACGCCACCAATGACTGGACCAGCGGCCCCTGCACTGGAAGTACTGTAAAAATGCGCGGAAATATTGTCGAAGTCGTTCTCTTCGACCATTCTTTGTAACAAAACAGAACCCACCATTCCTCGCCAACCAACAATACCAACCTGCTTCATTTGCTTAACCTTAATGACGTTATGAGAATGTTAATTTTTCAAAACATGTTATATCTCATCCCACATTAATGGTCATTACGAATTGCATCACATTCGGCCATTATTAAAATGTTTCATACGGCATCAGCAATTTTTATACCTTTTACACGGCATAATTAATAAAAATTGTGGGGAAGACATAATCAAACAAAAACCGGGCCTCACGCCCGGTTTTGTGGCTGACCTGAATCAGCGCTACGCACTCAACCCGCGATTCTCCAGCATCGGTTCAATCCTCGGATCGTGGCCGCGCCAGTTCCGGTAAAGTTTAGCTCAATCACTACTATTGCCGCGCGACAGAATCACCTCGCGGAATGTCTGTCCGTTTTCGCGGGTCAAACCACCCTGCTCGACAAGCCACTGATAGCCATCGTCTGCCAGCATTTGCGTCTATAGGTAATCCAGATTCAGTGTTTGATAATACAGATCAACCTTTTTTATCTGTGGTAAACCTTGCTATTACTTCTTTTTCATCTGCAATTTTACCAAGATTTTCTGGCGCTATTATTCTGCCAACGGGTGTGTATCCGTAGTTTGTCTGAAAGGTCTCATAAAAAAGTACCAGGGTACGATGGCCATATAACATGAGATCGCCCTGATTAATGGTTCCAGGTTTGACCTGGTGGGTCGGTAAGGGACGGGGCAGATCAGCAAATTTCTCGTTCCCGTTAAGTTCCTCCATCGTTAGAGTCAGGGGAAGCTGTTCAATAAATGCCTTTGCGGCTGGATTATTCTTAAGTTCAACGTAAAAAGTTTGCTGATTGATAGTCATTTTAATGGTCACAGCTTCTTCCTTGTCTGGCTGTAAAGAATTACTGGCACGAGCCGGGAATAAAAAGCTCGTGATGATAATAAATAACAGGAATAATATTTTTTTCATCCAGATTCTCTCCCGCAAATGTGCTGCATCTTTCAGGTGCAGCATCAATGATTATTTTAGATAAGCGTTTAAAAAGAAGTCAATTTATCAAATGGGTTCAGATCCGTATGCTTTTCTCCGGACTCCTCTCTTACTGGAAATTCTACACGATAGATGTATGCTGACTAGCTAATGATTGCTTAATGGGCTTATAAGCTATAGTTATGTTTTGTGAGTATTTCACTGATAAAACCTGAATGACCTCCTTTATTTCATTACCGTCACCCGCGAAGGGAGTTTAACCCGTGCGGAGGCTCAACCAGGGGGGCGCAACCGGCTCTCAGCCAGGCAATATCGGCGTGGGAATATCGGCTGCAGATCAGCCTGCTCATACGAACTACCCGTAACGTATCTCCAATTAATGAGCTGTACTCATAATCAATATAAGTTTATAGGCATTATCGAATTAATGCTCTACTGCTAAGATTATCCCTGTTCAGGAATGTGTCACTGAAGTCTGAAGAGATTGAACCTGATCTCAGTCTGATAGTGGTGACAACAGCCCATCTCCTATTAAGGAAGAGTAAAAATGACAGATAACATCATAGGCAAAGTAATTGTAATCACGGGCGCATCAAGCGGTATGGGTGAAGCGGCTGCACGTTATCTTGCTGAAAAAGGAGCAAAGGTTGTGATGGCTGCGCGGAGAATAGACCGCATAGAGGCCATTGCGAGTGAGCTCCAAAAGCAGAATAAAGAAGCCATCGCCGTCGCAACCGATGTGACGAAACTTGATGACGTAAACAACCTCATTGAGACTGCGGTCAACAAATTCGGTCGTGTAGATGTTCTTATCAATAATGCCGGCCTGATGCCTCTTTCCCGACTTGAGCAGGGAAATGTAGATGAATGGAATCAGATGATTGATGTCAATCTGCGCGGGGTTCTACACGGTATTGCTGCGGTGCTGCCTTATATGAAATCACAAAAAACAGGTCATATCATTAACACCGCATCTGTTGCTGCACACCTTGTCTTCCAGAGTTCTGCTGTCTATTCGGCGACAAAATTTGCTGTTCGAGCATTAACCGACGGTTTGCGCCAGGAAATGGCGGCACATAACATTCGCGTCACGTTAGTGTCCCCCGGTGCTGTTAAAACAGAACTGCTGGAGCATATAACGGATAAAGATGTTAAGGCTGCAAACCAGGATTACGTTGAAAATATTGGCGTGCCAGCAGAAACCTTTGCACGCATGGTAGCCTTCGCAATTAATGAACCAGAAGATGTTGGTGTGAGTGAAATTATTTTCAGACCAACGGCTCAGGAATTGTAATTAGTTTAGTGGCGGCAACTGGAGAAAAACTAACAGGATTTAGGCTTTCAGATTCGGCATACCCCTATGCCTTTTCCTAAGCCTAAAAACACGATTTTTCCTGCACCTAACAGCGAGAAATGTCCGCTTCTGGCACAAAGCGGACAAGATGGCTAGGCTGAAGGTCTGTTGTGAGCGAAAAGCGGAAGTTCGCATTTGTCGTAACAACCGGGAGCTGGGACTATCATTGGCATCTGATAATCAACAGGGAGAAGAGCAGGTCACGGTTTCTCAAAAAATATCTTCAGGCAGCGAGAATTGCAGAATGCTGACGAAGATGATTTTGGAAAAGTTCTGCATAATCTGGTGATACAGCGGCATTTACGCTTTCCCTTTTCGCAAGTGCAGTTTTCCATGCGGAAATCCGCGGAAGTCCCTCAAAAATCGCCTCAGATACTGATGCATCAATGATGGAGAAGTAACGGAAAACAGGAGCGTAGATCGCATCAACCATACTAAATTTGGAACCCGAGAAATAAGGCCCTGAATTCAATTCAGATTCAATATATTCAAGTTGCTCACGGAGCACAGCGCGTTTGCTGTCTGCCATGGCCTGATCAGTCGCATTTAAAAATTGCCAGGCATTTCCAAGCATTAATGTAGAGAACTCGATCCATGCTCGCTGTCTAGCCCTTTCTAATGCATCGTCAGCATACAGCGAATCACCATCTTGCGTTTCATTAAGATACTCGCAGATCACCATGCTCTCAAAAATAATGGCATCTTCGCCCTCTGCATGATGCACTTTAAGTAGCGGTACCTTGCCGGTGGGTGACAGAGCAAGAAACCAGTCAGGCTTCGCCGACAGATCTACATTTACACGGTCAAATGGCACATTTTTTTCGAGAAGAACGATCGCTGAACGCTGCACAAAGGGACACAATGGGTGGCTAATCAGTGTCAGGTCATGGGTAGACATCTCAACCTCCAGATAAAATAATAGCCCGCCGCCATAAAAGGTGGCGGGCTTGATGAATTGTAAATCTTATTTTGGTGGCTTAGATTGAAACGCCGCCGTCGATGATGATTTCTGAACCCACGGTCCAGGCAGACGCATCGGAGGCAAAGTAAAGCACCGCTTGCGCGACTTCCTGAGGCTTACCAAAACGACCGGCAGGGATGGTTGCAACGATATCTTTCATCACTTGATCATGATATTCCACGGGGATCCCCGCCTTATCGTAAAGCGGCGTGTCAACCGGGCCTGGGCTCACCGCGTTGATACGGATCCCGCGAGAAAGTAACTCGTTAGACAGTGTTTTCGACATGTTGAGTAATGCGGCTTTGGTGGAGCCATAAACTGAAGAGTTCACCGGGCCCGTGTGCGCATTTATAGATGTATTAAAGACCACTGATGCAGAGCTTGCGAACACTGGCAACAGCGCCTGCATCAGGAAATAAGGACCTTTAACGTTGATATCATAAATGCGGTCGAACATTTCTTCTGTCCATGCCTCAATTGGCATATACATTGATATACCCGCATTCAGGAAAGCAATATCCAGCTCACCAAAATGTTCCTGAACCGTCTGAGCCAGCGCTTTCTGTGCATTCACATCTGCAGAATCCGCGCTCACGACGACCACATCTTTACCCAGCTCGAGTTTCGCCTTTGCGACAGAATCAGGGTTAATACCAGTAACCATTACGCGTGCACCTTCTGCGACAAACAGCTTCGCGGTTGCAAGACCAATACCACTTGTTCCACCCGTGATGAGTGCGCGTTTACCTTGTAATCTGGACATGAACATATCTCCCGTGAGTTTTAACAGCTGATCGGCAAATGACCGATTTGATCGCCACTCTATACTCATGCTTTAAGGGTGATAAGATTGTATTTATGAATATGTTCCATGCGTTAAAAGCATAAATAGGTTTAGGATGGACAGATTACTTTTGATGACATGCTTTGTCCGCACTGCGGAGACAGGCAGCTTTTCTGCAGCAGGCAGGGATTTAGGCTTAGGGCAACCGAACGTGAGTCGTCATGTTGCAACCCTCGAAGAGCATTTGCAGACCAGATTACTCCACCGATCAACCCGCAAGCTTTCCCTGACTCCTGAAGGAGAACGTTATTATCTGGAAGCAAGGCGTATTCTGGAAGCGGTCGAAGAGTCAGAGTCTTCTTTCAGAGAAAATGTGACGCCCACAGGGTTACTGCGCGTTGCTTGTCCCACTGCACTGGCTCACACATTTTTGATTCCACGCATACCCGATTTTTTAGAACGCTACCCTGAGCTAACACTCGATCTACAGATTAATGACCGCTATATCAATCTCGTTGATGAAGGCGCTGAGCTGGCAATCCGCATTGGTCACCTTGAGGACAGTGCAATGCGTGCCCGCAGACTTGGCATGTATGAGCGAGTCTGTGTTGCCAGTCACAAGTACCTGGCTGAACATGGGATTCCTGACACCCCGGAGGATTTAAAAAAACATGATTGTTTGATCTATACCCTGTTATCAACGGGCGCTACCTGGAGATTTCGGGATATGGATGTGCCTGTTTCTGGCCGGCTCAGGGTCAATTCACCTGAAGCAGTGCAGAAATTTGTCAATGCTGGGGTTGGGATCGCACAGGGCCCAGAATGGTTGTTCGAGGAGGGACTGGCAAATGGCAACTTACAATTATTACTTGCGGATTACACTGCATCTCCCGTTCCCATTCAGGCTGTTTATGTTGCAAATCGACTTTTACCAAAACGCGCGATTGTGTTCATGGATTTTGTTGCTGAGATTTTTGAAAAAAATCCCGGCTTCAAAGTTTACAACCCATTGAAATGAAACTGAGATGACGAACTGACCGGCTGGCCGTAAATTGCATAGCAAGGTGTAAATAACTTCCGCTCTTGGCACAGAGCGGCCAAACTCACTGGATTGGACATTCAATGTATAAGGGAAAAAATTGCTGATTTTGCATTCAGGCCCTGTTAACTTGAATGACAATGAAAACACACTCTGTCCTATTCCATTCAATAATTATTATCACCTGTCTGACTCAGGTGGGATAACTTTCGCCATTTTCCCGCCGGTAAGGCGGGCCTTACCGGTAACAATCCAGTGAGGTAAATAATGGATATCGCTTCAGTAACAACGTCAGAAAAACCCACTTTGCACTTGTTATGTGGGAAAATTGCATCAGGCAAATCCACATTGTCAGCAAAGTTAGGTGCATTACCCGGCACCATAATTGTCAGTGAAGATTATTGGCTGGCTGCCCTCTTTGCCAATGAAATGCAATCCATAGCTAATTATGTGCAGTATTCCTCAAGACTCAGAAACGCTATGAAGCCTCACCTGGTGTCGCTACTCAAAGCGGGTTTATCCGTAGTTCTGGACTTTCCGGCAAACACACAAACCAATCGTGAATGGATGATGAGCATCATTAAGGAGTCAGGTGCCAGTAACAGGCTGCATTACCTGAAAGTTACTGATGAAGTATGTAAATCCCGCTTGCGCGCCCGTAATGCAGAAGGAATGCATAAATTTATAGCCTCAGATCAACAATTTGAAACCATAACGCACTTTTTCGCAGAGCCAACGGCTGATGAAGGGTTTGATATTATTGAATACAGCTGAATTTACCTTTCTGCACAAAGCGGACCGGCATAAGAGCCGCAAGGTCCGCTACGAGCGATGAGAGGACGTTGAGTTTCTAGTAAAACTGACATGAAAACGTCCAAAGCCCCTCTGGGGATTTGTGAAAGTAGCCGATACCATTGTCCGCCCACATCCAGTTTACTTTTTCTTCTGACCCCACTTGAAAGACAAAATCTTGAATCCCCACACCATGTTGTATCTCCATTGGATATCCTCCAACCTTGGTTCCCCTGTACCGGTTAAAACCATCATAGAATCTATCACTTGCATCCTCATCATCGTTTACGTGAGACAAGTCAATAATATCCCAAGCGTCCTCCCATCCTGGAGCATCATCATTGACACTCACCCACCGAACCGGAAATGCTCGATATGGAGTGTTAATTGCAGGCAATAACTCAAGCCCATCAAGGGTGGCGTATTCTCGTATTAACCACCCCTCGCCATGAGGTTTATCAAATGGATGGCTTTCCATATTATGATAAAGCACTAAGAGCGCGATCCCCTTCAGTTGTTCAGGAATCACGGGAAGCTCATCTACGCGAATCTGGAGAAGCGGAAACATCGGCTGCCCCTTCCAAACTGGCAACCCTTCACCTGGAAGAGCGACTCTTTTAAAAACCAGGATGTAATTGGGTCTGCTGTAGGGCGGAAACCACCGACTTGTGCCACAGATGCAGTACGTAATTTGGATCTGAGTTCTTCTAAAACTAACGCACTCTTGGATTTCATAATTGCATCCTTGCGTATGCCCATACTCTTGGATTCTGAAATAGAGAAGTTTTTATTATATATCGTAATTATTACACAACAGACCTAAATATTTCTGTGCTTCCTCTTCAGAATAGTAACGGAGGTCCGCTCCTGGCACATAACGGCCCTGGAAATTGGGAAAATCACCGGACCCTTAGCAGATCTGAATATCTGGTCGTATATCTCGGCGACAGCATTTCACGTTTCATCTGCCAATACTGCTGTATGCCCTGTCCTGCAAAGTAAAGCGTGCCTTTCCCTCTTTCGCATTCAGGTGATCGAGCACCTCAATCAACTTTTCGCTGCCAGCATACGGTGCGTTCTCATCGAAAAGGTTGAGCTGGGCCCCCCCTGGCTGAAGAAGTCACCCAACATGATTCCGGCTTTCTGGTAACGATGGCTATCCTTCCAGATTTTATCCAGGCACTTTATGCGGCGTTAATGATTTTGGGGAAGAAAAATCGGTCAAAAAAAACCGGGCATCGCGCCCGGTTCTGTTCCCATACTAAAAAAGCCCTTAAGCATTCAATCCACGATTCTTCAGCATCGGTTCAATCTTCGGATCGTGCCCACGCCACTGGCGGTAAAGTTCAGCTAAATCACTACTGTTCCCGCGCGACAAAATCGCTTCACGGAATTTTTGCCCGTTCTCGCGAGTTAAGCCGCCCTGCTCAACAAACCACTGATAGCCATCGTCTGCCAGCATCTGCGTCCACAGGTAGGCGTAATACCCTGCCGCATAGCCGCCGCCGAAGATATGGGCGAAGTAGCTGCTGCGATAGCGCGGTGGAACGGCGGGCAGATCCAGTCCCTCTTTGTGCAGTGCTGCGGCTTCAAAGGTGTCAACATCGTCCACGGGTTCGCTGATGCCGTGCCAGTTCATATCCAGCAGCGCAGCGCTAAGCAGCTCGGTCATGTCATAACCTTTATTAAACTGCGTCGCGTTAAGCATTTTATCGCGCAGCGCCTCGGGCATCGGCTCTCCTGTCTGATAGTGGCGGGCATAGTGGGCAAACACCTGCGGATGGCTCGCCCAGTGCTCGTTGATTTGCGATGGGAACTCGACAAAATCACGCGGCGTATTGGTGCCGGAGAGGGAGGCGTAGCGCTGGCTGGCAAACAGACCGTGCAGCGTATGACCAAACTCGTGGAACAGGGTAACCACATCGTCCCAGGAGATCAGCGCCGTCTGACCGTTAGCCGGTTTTTGATAGTTGCAGACATTGTAGATAACCGGGCGCGAGGCAAACTCATACGATTGCTCGACGAAATTCCCCATCCACGCCCCACCGGCTTTCGATTCGCGGGCAAAGAAATCACCGTAGAACAGCGCCATCCCTTCACCGGTGTGGTCGAAAATTTCCCACACACGGACATCAGGATGGTAAACCGGAATATCGAAACGCTCGACAAAGCGGAGGCCAAACAGCTGGCTTGCAGCCCAGAATACGCCATCCTGCAACACGGTGTTGAGCGCAAAGTACGGCTTGATTTGCGACTCGTCGAGAGCATATTTCGCCTGGCGCACACGCTCAGCATAAAAGGCCCAGTCCCACGCCTGCACGGTGAACCCGCCCTGCTCGTCATCAATCACGTTTTGGATATCGGCCTGCTCAAGCGTCGCTCGGGTGCGTGCGGCGGGCACAATTCCGCGCATAAAAGCCAACGCGGCGGCAGGTGTTTTCGCCATTTGATCGGCGATACTCCAGCTTGCGTAGTCCTCAAACCCCAACAATTTTGCCTGACGCGCACGCAACGCGGTGAGACGCAGGATCAGTGCCCGGGTATCGTTTTCATCCCCTTTCTGGGTACGCGTCCAGCCCGCGTTAAACAAATTTTCGCGCGTCTGACGGTCACGCAGCGCGGAAAGAGCGGGTTGTTGAGTGGTATTCAGCAGCGGAATCAACCAGCGATCGTTCAGCCCTTTCTCCGCGGCGGCATGGGCAGCCGTCGCAATCTCGTCAGGACTGAGTCCATCAAGCTGATGAGCATAATCCACGACCAGCCCACCGGCTTTGGTGGCGGCCAGCAGACGCTGATTAAACTGGCTGGTGAGGGTCGCCGCCTCGGTATTCAGCGCTTTCAGCTCCGCTTTTTCTGCATCATTCAGCCGCGCACCGGCCAGCACAAAGTGCTGGTACGTCTCTTCTGCCAGCCGACGGGATTCGGCGTCCAGCGCAGCACAATCCTGCCAGACGCTCTCCACGCGAGAGAACAGCGTGTCGTTAAGCCAGATATCGTTCGCCAGGGCAGCAAGCTCGGTAGAGATCTGCTCCTCAAGCGCCTGTAAGTCATCATTGGTGTGCGCAGAGGTCATGGCGAAGAAAACACTGCTGACACGCGAGAGCATGGCACCGCTTTTTTCGAGCGCCAGCACGGTATTGTTGAAATCGGGGGCGGCCGTTTGCGCGACAATCGCGTCAATTTCGGCTCGCTTCTGGCGTATCGCTTCATCGAATGCCGGGCGGTAGTGGCCGTCGTTGATTTCGTCGAATCGGGGTGCCTGATAAGGCAACAGGCTGCTTTCAAAAAAGGGATTAGTGGCCGACATCTTTCACTCCTGAGTACGGTTATCTTCCCAGAGTAGGCCAGGCCGCCACTGCCTGCAATGCCGTCATACAAATGTTGCCTTAACGCATCCTTCGCGGCCGTGCTATGTTAGTACAACACAAAAAGCGTTGAGGAACAGTGAGATGATTATTTTAGTTACCGGGGCAACGGCAGGTTTTGGTGAAAGCATCACGCGTCGCTTCGTCGCCAACGGGCATAAGGTGATTGCGACGGGTCGTCGTCAGGAGCGTCTGCAGGAGCTGAAAGATGAGCTGGGTGACAGCATCCTGACCGCGCAGCTTGATGTCCGTAACCGTGCCGCCATCGAAGAGATGATTGCTAACCTGCCGGCCGAATGGCGTGCCATTGACCTGCTGGTCAACAATGCCGGTCTGGCGCTCGGTATGGAGCCTGCCCACAAAGCCAGCGTCGAAGACTGGGAAAACATGATCGACACGAACAACAAAGGGCTGGTGTACATGACCCGCGCCGTGCTGCCAGGCATGGTTGAGCGCAATCGCGGCCACATTATTAACATCGGTTCGACCGCAGGAAGCTGGCCTTATGCGGGCGGTAATGTTTATGGCGCGACCAAAGCCTTCGTGCGTCAGTTCAGCCTTAACCTGCGTACCGATCTGCACGGCACCGCCATTCGCGTGACCGATATTGAGCCGGGCCTGGTAGGCGGAACCGAATTTTCTAACGTCCGGTTTAAAGGTGATGACGCGAAAGCAGACAAAACCTACGAGAATGCGAACGCCCTGACGCCGGAAGATGTCACCGAAGCGGTCTGGTGGGTGGCAACGCTGCCAAAACACGTCAACATTAACACGGTAGAAATGATGCCAGTCAGCCAGAGTTTTGGCGGACTTAGCGTCCATCGTGGCTAACATTGCCCTTCCCGGCCTGCGGGCCGGGTCTGTTTCAGGCCATAAAAGAATGGTAGTATGTTCAGGCTAACTCTCTGAGAAATGACAACTCATGGCCGCTGAATCGCAACTCAATCCTACCCAGCCCGTAAATCAGCAAATCTATCGCATTTTGCGACGTGATATTGTCCATTGCCTGATCCCACCCGGAACGCCGCTCTCTGAAAAAGAGGTGTCCGTGCGGTTTGACGTGTCCCGCCAGCCCGTGCGTGAGGCGTTTATCAAGCTTGCAGAAAACGGTCTGATTCAGATCCGCCCGCAGCGCGGCAGCTATGTGAACAAAATCTCGCTCTCCCAGGTGCGTAACGGCTGTTTTGTCCGTCAGGCCATTGAGTGCGCGGTGGCGCGCCGTGCCGCATCCTTGATTGATGACAACCAGTGCTACCTGCTGGAGCAAAACCTGCATCAGCAGCGTATTGCGATTGACCGCAAACAGCTCAACGACTTCTTCCAGCTTGATGACGAGTTTCACCAGAAGCTGGCGCAAATTGCGGACTGTCAACTGGCCTGGGACACGATTGAAAACATCAAAGCCACCATCGACCGCGTGCGCTATATGAGCCTCGACCACGTCTCACCACCGGAAATGTTGCTACGACAGCATCATGATATTTTCAGTGCGCTGGAAAAACGCGATCAGGACGGTGTAGAAAAAGCGATGACGCTGCACCTGCAGGAAATCAGCGAATCCGTACAGTTAATTCGTCAGGAAAACAGCGACTGGTTTAGCGAAGAGTAAAATACGCCGCCCCCGTTTCGGTTGCGGCGAAGAGATTAGCGAACCACCAGCACCGGAATACTCGCATAGCGCAGGATAGATTCCGCATTTGAACCGAGCAGATGGGTGCTGATGCGCGGGTTTTTCGACCCGATGACGATCACGTCATATTCCCCTTCTTTGCTCAGTTTGATAATTTCGTCACGCACGTTGCCAAAGCAGACCAGGCTGTGGATATTCTCCCCGGGGAGATCAAACAGCCTTTTTAGCTCGTTCATTTTCTTCCCGGATTCAGCGGTCATAAACGCTTCAAACTTTTTGATATCGGCGTTGAATCCGCGCAGCAACGAGCGGCTGCTGTTGGGGAGAATGTTCACCAGCGTAATCGACGCGCCTTCCGCCTTTGCAAGGTTAGCCGCGTGGCGAACCGCTTTGTCGCTCAATTCCATTTCAAATACATCAACAGGCATTAAAATCTTCTTATACATAAGCCTGACTCCTTATTCCTGTGAAGGGGTATTCCCTGCTTCAAGAATGACAGCCGCAATATAAACAAACCCTAAACGCTTGCCTGCAGAAACTATCAATAAAGGAAAATAAATGTGGGCTTTGTAAATTGCTGTCGTGAACCGTCAGCACCCACCAATATTGAGAAAAAAGTGTGAGTTTGATCAAAAACAAAAAAATGAGATGCAGACAGGCGTATTTATAGTGCCCCGTGAACGGTGAAACCTGAAATAGCGCCGTAACGGATAAGTGAGAGAGGAGAAAATACCATGATGACATACGACCGTAACCGTAACGCAATTACCACCGGCAGCCGTGTAATGATCAATGGCACAGGACACACCGGCGTGATTAAAGCGATCCACAGCGAAGGGCTGGATGCCGCGCAGGTGCGTCGCAGCAAAACGGTAGAAGTGGAAGGTTGCGAAGGTAAGTTCGAACCGATTGAACTGATTCGCCTGGGTATGCACTGATTCATGCGACATCATGCCGCCGCACGCGGCGGCATGTGATGACTTAGCCGTTCGCCGCGTACTCTGCGACCGTGGCTTTTGCACCTTTTTGCAGTAACGTCTGGTAAGCACGCATTACCGCATCCACAAAGACGGTTTCATGCGGGAGTTCTTTGCCAAAAATGGCCTCAATGCCCAGCAGCGCCTTCACCCGGTCTTCGCCCTCAGCACTTCCCTTCACCGCCGCCTGAATGACCGCCAGCTGCGGGTCGCTCACGTCGATAGCGTTGCCCTGCTCATCGACACCACCGACATACCGCATCCAGCCTGCAATGCCTAATGCCAACAGCGGGAAGCTTTTTTGATGCACCAGATGCCAGCGCACGGAATCGAGCATACGCTGCGGGAGCTTCTGGCTGCCGTCCATCGCGATTTGCCAGGTACGGTGACGTAACGCCGGGTTGCTGTAGCGGGCAATCAACAGGTCAGCATAGTGGCCTAAATCAACGCCTTTCACTTTTAAGGTCGGCGCCTGCTCGTTCAGCATCAGCGCATGGGCGGCAGTACGGTAGTGCGCGTCTTCCATGCAATCGTTGATATGCGGGTACCCCGCCAGATAACCAAGATACGCGAGGAAAGAGTGACTGCCGTTAAGCATGCGCAGCTTCATCTCTTCAAACGGAATGACGTCTGAAACCAGCTCCGCCCCGGCCTTTTCCCACTGCGGACGGCCTGCGACAAAGTTGTCCTCAATCACCCACTGACGGAACGGTTCGCACGCCACGCCTGCCGGGTCACGAACGCCGGTCAGCTGTTCAATTTTATCCAGCGTCTCCGGTGTAACCGCGGGAACAATGCGATCCACCATGGTGGACGGGAAAGTGACGCTGGATTCAATCCAGTCTGCCAGCTCGCCGTCAACCGCGCGGGCATAAGCGCAGGTCACATTACGCATGACGTGACCGTTCTCCGGCATATTGTCACAGGACATGACGCTAAACGCGGGCAGCCCGGCAGCTTTGCGTCGCGCGAGTGCTTCCACGACCACACCCGGCGCAGATTTCGGCTGATGCGGGTTTTGCAGGTCGGCGGCGATTAACGGGTGATCGAGCATCAGTTTCCCGGTCGCCGGCGAGTGGCAATATCCCTTTTCAGTAATAGTGAGCGAGACAATCGCCACCTGCGGCTCACACAGTGCGGTCAGCACGCGTTCCAGCCCGTCAACCTGTGCATGCAGTGCGTTCCTGACCACGCCCACCACCCGCGATGTCCACGCATCGGCAGACATTTCCGCCACGGTGTAGAGATGATCCTGTGCGTTCAGATCGGCAATCTGCTGTTCACCGCCAATCAGGTTTACCTCACAGTAACCCCAGTCGCTGTTGTGCTCCACGGCGAGAATGTCGGCGTACACCGCCTGATGCGCACGGTGAAATGCGCCAAACCCTAAATGAACAATGCGTGCCTTGAGGCGATCGCGATCGTACTGAGGAAGCGTCGCTTTCGCCTGTAATAACCGGTTTTCCATGATTAAGACTCGTTAAGTTATGTACGCTGGGATTCGCTGCCGCTCTATATGAGCAGCAGCGCCTGCTGACTACACCAACTAGAATGGCAGTCGGGGTAAAAAAGAACTGCCATTAACCATACTGATCCTGCAGTTTGAGATTTTGATTTATATTAACTTTTACGTATGTGGTGTGACATGAACATAAAGTTGTGTGACAGGTCACTAAAGATATAAACCATTACCGCCGCGATGAAACCGCCCCATAGCCGACGGAATCACGTGCCGGCCCCTCCGCCGCATCTTCCGCCACGCTCAAATCACGATCGCAGACCTCTGGCATGCAGATGGCGGCGATCAGCCCAATCACGGAGTAAGCGATCATCATGGAGACAATTGGCCACCAGGAACCGGTCATATTGCAGAAGATCCCGGCGAGCACTGGCCCAAAGCCTACCGCCACCAGCCCGCCCGCCTCTTTTGAGATAGCCATCCGGGTAAAGCGGTTACGCGAGCCAAACATCTCCGCCATCGTGATGTTTTCCAGGGCGAACAGTCCCAGTACGGCGAAATTATGGATAACGATGATGGAAAGCATGATCACGCCCGGCGCATAGCTCTTATCAACGATAATCGACAGCATCGGGTACGCCAGAATAATGGCGGAGATATTGAGCAGAATGTACGGCAGACGACGCCCTACTTTATCGGAGAGCCAGCCCAACAGCGGGATAGAGATAAACCCGAGGATTGAGCTTATCATCAGTGCATCGGTGGGGATCGCTTTATCGAACAGCAGCGTCTGAACCAGATACCCGGCAAGAAACGTCTGGATCAGACCCGAATTCCCCGCCTGACCAAAACGCAGCCCGGTTGCCAGCCAGAAGGACTTACTCTTCACCATCGCTGCAAATGATAAATCGTGTTTTGTCACCGGTGCGGTTGTCTCAGCCTCGTTCACTTTTTCAAATACCGGGCTCTCCTTGAGGTTCATTCGCAGCCAGATGGCGAAGATCATTACCACCACGCTTGCAAGAAACGGTACACGCCAGCCCCAGGCAACCAACTGTTCGCGGTCGAGGGCGAAGAACATAATTGCCCAGATAGCCGTTGCACTTAGCGTCCCGCAGTTGGTGCCCATCGCCACCAGCGAGGAGATAATGCCGCGTTTCCCTTTAGGGGCGTACTCCGCCAGCATGGTGCCGGCGCCGGAGATTTCAGCCCCTGCTCCCAGCCCCTGGATGATACGCAGCGTCACTAACAGGACGGGCGCGAAAATCCCAATCTGCGCGTAGGTCGGCAAGACCCCGATCAGGGTCGTGCAGATCCCCATCATAGTAATGGTGATAAACAGCACCTTTTTACGGCCAATGCTGTCGCCCATTCGCCCGAAGATAAAGGCGCCGACAATGCGCGCGATATAGCCTGCGCCGTACGTCCCCATCGCCAGAATCAGCGCCATTGCGGCCGATTGTTCCGGGAAGAAGATCTCATGGAATACCAGTGCGGCCCCCAGCGAATAGAGCTGGAAATCCATAAACTCCAGTGCGGTACCCAGCCAGCCGGAAACGGCGGCTTTCACCAGATCTGAAGTCGTTCTTTGTGGTTGTGTTTGCGTCATAATGGCTATCTCTGCAAGGTAAGATGCGTACCACTCAGAGCCTGTCTGCGCAGGCTCTTAACCGCGTGAATTATTATTGCCCGAACGTGAGTAAGACTTTGCAGCACTGCCGCTGATCTTTTTCAAACCGTTCGATGGCGTCTGTTACGTGGTGATAGTCAAAAGTGTGGGTGATCAGTTTGTCCGGGTCGATCAACCCCTTTTCCAGCCAGTCGATGACGACGGGGAATTTGTTGGCATTCAGCCGTGATGAGAATATCGCCAGCTCTTTTCCGGTGATCCCCTGCTGAACAATCTGGCTTGGGTCGCTGGAAAACCCCATCAGCACGATGCGTGCCGCCGGAGAGGCAATGGTGATGGCTTCCTGTAAAATTGTCGGATGACAGGCTGCGTCAATAATAAGCGTCGGTTTGATCCCTTTTTCTTCCAGCGCCGCCTGTAACGACAGCTCCGCGTTGTTGAACACCCAGTCCGCGCCGCTGCGTTGCGCCATCGCCAGCCGTTCATTGATCCGATCCACAACGATAACCTGCTTCACCTTATAGACACCTTTCAGCGCCTGGAGGGTGACAAGCCCCATGGGGCCTGCGCCGTAGATCAGGGCGATATCCTGCCCGGTGGGTTGTGCGTGGCCCGTCACGTTAGCGGCAATCGTGAACGGCTCGATCATTACCGCGTGTTTATCAGGAATAGCATCCGGAACAACCCAGGCATTTTTTGCCGGTACGACGGCATACTCACTAAAGCCTCCGTCGCGATGAACGCCCAGCACCACCAGAGAGGTACAGACATTGGGTTTGCCCACGGAGCACGGATAGCAGTGTCCGCAGCTGATCACCGGGTCAACCGAGATGCGCTCGCCCACGCGGGCCGGGTCAACACCCTCACCAACGGCATCAATCTCACCAAAAAATTCATGGCCAATCACGCGCGGGTATCGGGCAAACGGATTATGCCCGCGGTAAATATGGCTGTCTGAACCGCAAATACCGGCCAGTTTGACGTTGACGCGCACTTCACCTGCCGCGGGTTCCGGAAGTGGACGATCTTCAATCACCAGTGCATTGGGTTGTTGAATCACTACGCTTTTCATCGTTCGCTCCTCGTTTACCAGTTCCACAACGTGCCATCTTCGAGACGGGCAACCGGAAGATAGGCAGGATCGTACGGGTATTTCGCCGCCAGTTTTTCGTCAAATTCAATGCCCAGCCCGGGTTTGTCGCCCGGATGCATATAGCCATTATCAAAGCGCCAGCTGTGCGGGAAGACCTCCAGCATCTGTTCGGAGTAACCCATATATTCCTGTACACCAAAGTTTGGCACCCACAGGTCAAAATGCAGCGCGGCGGCGTGGCAAACAGGCGACAGATCCGACGGTCCATGTGAGCCGGTACGCACCTGATAAAGCGAGGCGAAGTCCGCGATGCGCCGCATGCCGGTGATGCCGCCCGCGTGGGTAATGGTGGTGCGGATATAGTCGATAAGCTGCTCTTCAATAAGCTGCTTGCAGTCCCAGATGCTGTTAAACACTTCTCCAACCGCAATCGGCGTGACCGTGTGCTGACGGATCAGACGGAAGCAGGCCTGGTTTTCCGCAGGCGTAGGATCTTCCATCCAGAACATACGGAATGCTTCAATGCTCTTACCGAATCGCGCCGCCTCAATCGGGGTCAAACGGTGGTGCATGTCGTGCAAAAGATGCTCATTAAAGCCAAATTTACTGCGCACCGCATCGAACAGCTTCGGTGTGAAATCGAGGTATTTTTCGGTGGACCAGAGCTGCTCTTCCGGCCAGTCACCTTTAGTGGCGGGCTCGTAGGCCAGCCCTTTACCTTTCGACATGCCATAGGTGGTTTTCATACCCGGCACGCCGCACTGGACGCGGATCGCCTTAAAGCCCATCTCTTTATGCCGGGCGTAATCTTCCAGCACGTCATCAATGGAGTGTCCGGTGGTATGACAATAGACCATCACCCCTTCCCGGGATGCGCCGCCCAGCAGCTGATAGAGCGGCATATTGGCCGCTTTGGCTTTGATATCCCACAGTGCCATATCCACGGCGGAAATGGCCGACATGGTGACCGGACCACGACGCCAGTAGGCGCCTTTATAGAAGAACTGCCAGATATCCTCAATGCGGTGCGCATCACGGCCGATCAACTGCGGGCAAAGGTGATCTTTCAGATAAGAGGCCACTGAAAGTTCACGTCCATTGAGGGTGGCATCACCCAGGCCGACGATGCCCTCGTCGGTGGTAATTTTAAGGGTGACAAAGTTACGCCCCGGGCAGGTAACAAAGACTTCAGCCCCGACAATCTTCATAATCCATTTCCTTACATCGCTCATTGTGATGCTGGAAACTTACTCTTCTGCACTACTACCATACAAGTATAATGATCATAAAATCAGCGAACGGTCACAAAAAAATCGGGCGCTCAGGCGCGCCCCCATCCGGCAACAATAATCAACATGCCGCACAGCGCAACCAGCGCCCCGGCCCAGTCATACGCGCTGAGCTTCACACCATCCACCACGCGTAACCACAGCAGCGCGGTACAGACATAAACCCCGCCATAAGCGGCGTAGACGCGCCCGCTGGCCGCCGGGTGCAGCGTCAACAGCCAGACAAACAGGGCCAGCGCAATGCCCGCCGGGATCAGCAGGAAGATGGTTGCCCCCTTCTTCAGCCAGAGCCACGGAAGGAAGCAGCCGATGATTTCACACAGCGCGGTGGCAAAAAAAAGCAGAGTGGTTTTGAGCATATTTACGGTTATGTGATGATTTATTTAGACATCATACCTGATGATATCGTTTACTTTTCCATACCCGTGCCGCGGGTATGCCGTTATTTCTCTTTGGTGTAGAATCTGAACGGGATAAATTAATTATCTGCGCCCATTTAAAAGGAAACGCTATGACTACATTAAGCAAACGCCTTTGTCTGACAGCCCTGCTGGCGCTGTCATCGTTCGCCTTTGCCGCCTCTGCCACCGCCGAAACCAGCAAACTCATTATTGAGTCTGGTGACAGCGCGCAAAGCCGTCAGAACGCCGCCATGGACAAAGAACAATGGAATGACACCCGTAGCCTTCGTCAGAAGGTGAACAAACGTGTTGAAAAAGAGTGGGACAAAGAAGATGTCGCTTTCGACGCGCGCGATAAGTGTCAGCAAAGTGCCAACGTTAACGCCTACTGGGAGCCAAATACCCTGCGCTGCCTGGATCGTCGTACTGGCCGCACGGTCGCGCCATAATGTCAGTGCAGTGTGACGTTAAGCTCCGCCCGCTGGAGCGTGAAGACCTGCGCTTCGTCCACCAACTCGACAATAACGCCAGCGTGATGCGCTACTGGTTCGAAGAGCCTTACGAGGCGTTTGTTGAGCTGTCGGATCTCTACGATAAGCACATTCACGATCAGAGCGAACGCCGTTTTGTCGTGGAGTGTGAAGGTGAAAAAGCCGGTCTGGTGGAACTGGTTGAGATCAACCACGTTCATCGTCGGGCAGAATTCCAGATTATCATTTCACCTGAGCATCAGGGGAAAGGTCTTGCCACGCGGGCGGCGAAGCTGGCGATGGATTACGGATTCAACGTCCTGAATCTCTACAAGCTTTATCTCATCGTGGATAAAGAGAACGAGAAAGCAATCCATATCTACCGCAAGCTGGGCTTTATGGTGGAAGGCGAACTGGTTCACGAGTTCTTTATCAACGGTGAATACCGCAACACCATTCGCATGTGCATCTTCCAGCATCAGCACCTGGCCGGACACAAACCGTCAGGCGCCAGCCTGCTGAAACCCACCGCGCAGTAACCTGCGCGGTTTTTTCTCAGTAGTATTCAATACTGTTCTTAATGGTGTACTTGTGCTCAACGGCGGGCTTCACGCTGTTGTCGGTGATCGTCAGATCGCAACTCACCGGATTATTGTGTCGATCGTAATCACAGCTCTGATTGACGTTGCCCAGCGGCTTGTCATTCAGCATGCTCACGGCGGAGTAATCCATTCTTTTGCGAAGATCTTTAGACGGCGTCGACTGGACGGATAAATGCTGGTCCCCGGAGACGGTGGTTTTCCCCAGCGGATAGCCATCCGCATCATAGCGGTACTTCACTTCCATCTCTTTGCCGTGCGCCGCCACCACAAACCCGTTATCGTCGGTATCCCACGTTACGCCCGCCGACGGTAATTCGGCCAGCTGGCATTTCCCCTGCAGTTTCACTTTTCGCTGCTGGGTTTCCGCATCAAGGTAGTAATTAGCATCCAGTACCAGCGCCACGCCGGTATTGGCCTCGAGGTCGTGCAGTTCGAGGGTATCGAAACACCCTTCCGTCGACATCGTACCGGTTACCCGTTTGGAGACTTCACCTTTGTCATTGAACAGTGTCTGGGTGAAGTCTTTTACCGGGCCGCGCAGAGGGTCAAAATCAAATTCATTGGAGAAGCTCGCCATCTCGGGCGTAAACGACAGCGGCGCGGAAGGGTTGTCGCACCCCACCAGTGTTGCTGCCAGTAGCGTTATCGCTGCGTAGTTCTTCACATCATTTACCGAATCAGGGAGAGTATTCCCGATCATATTAGCAAATACCGTTGTTCACACGATAGCAAAATGTCAGGCGAAAAGAGACGTACAATCAATGCATTAATCTCTCTTACCCTCTGCAAAACCTCGCCAGAACGCGAAGGCGCTGTGCCCGCCGTTGAACAGGAAACACACCTGCTTTGAGCGCATGACGGATATTCTGTGACATATTAACAACATGAAAACGCCGGCAGATTGCGCCATCTAACTTTATTCTTTGATATATTAAATGTTTACCATCCCCTTTCTTCCTCTATAAGGATGCGCTACCCTCACAAATGCGTTCGCGTCCAAAACCGCCTGGAATCTCTATGCTTTCTTTATTCATGAAAAAACGTAGGCAAAACGCTGATTTTTGATTGCTCATCAAAGGTTAAAAAATGAAAAAAACAATCCCTGAATATACGCCTGTTGACTTATCACGTTGGGCCAGAAAAGAACATTTCGAGGTATTTCAGTCCTTTGCTCAATCTACATTTAATCAAACTGTTCAAATAGACATCACCGCATTGCTCAAGGATATAAAAGAACTGGGCTGGAAATTTTATCCGACGATGATTTCCCTCCTTTCTAAAATCGTCAACAACCATTCGGAATTCCGTATGGCCATGAAGAACAATGAACTTGTCATATGGAATGAAATTCATCCAAGCTATACCATTTTCCATAATGAAACGGAGACCTTTTCTTCTTTATGGAGTCACTTCGATGGCAATATTGACCATTTCCAGAACGTTTATTCGGAAGATGTTGCTCGCTATGGTAATACCCTTTCTTATTGGCCGAAGGAAGAGTCGCGGGAAAATGTATTTTTCGTGTCGGCGATCCCCTGGTCAAGTTTTACCAGTTTTAATATCAACGTAGCCAATATGCAGAACTTTTTTGCCCCCATGTTCACTATGGGGAAATACGTCAACCAGGGTGGAAAAGTATTGTTGCCCCTCGCCGTGCAGGTCCATCATTCCGTGTGCGATGGTTTCCATGTGGCAAGATTGTTCAATGAGTTACAGGCGATGTGTGATGACTTACGGCATCACTCCGGCGAACGACAGGTGCAGAGCAAAACGCACCGCGCTTAGCGTCGCGATGCCGGGCGGGTATAACCGCCCGCAGGACGTGTTGATGGAAATTGGGGAAAATGAGCGCAGGAAGCCTGTATAAGATTGTTCAGAAAGTTATCCCCAATAACAAAAGCTTACACGAACCCTGCTAAGCTTAACCGACACACAGAGAAAAGGAGCTACAGATGAAACGGTTACCCTGGATTACCGCCCTGCTGTTAATGAGCGCTTCTACAGCGGCTCTGGCTGCCCCGGATTCCTGCGAGCGCGTAAAAAGCGATATTCAGCAGAAAATCATCAATAACGGCGTGCCCGAGTCCGGCTTTACGTTAAATATTGTGCCAAACGATCAGGCTGACCAGCCGGATGCACAGGTAGTCGGTCATTGTGCGAACGATACTTTTAAAATTCTCTATACCCGCACCGGTAGCGGTGCCGCATCAGGGATGCAGGATAATGGTCAGGGCGAACCTCAGTGATTTTAATCACTTTCTCGCGGCCAATTCCCTTTGACTTGATGAGGATTAATATTTAATACCTCCAAATAAGTAACATTCACCCCATCATTAGCCCGGTTGTAATCACGGGCGAAAATAATACGCAATTAAAATGATGGGGTGAGTTATGTCCGATGTCGAAAATCACGGCGGGATCAGCCGTCGAACGTTGGTTAAATCCACTGCAATAGGCTCTCTGGCACTTGCCGCCGGGGGGATTTCACTGCCTTTTGGCCTCAAAAGCGCCGCTGCCGCGGTACAAAACGCCGTAAAGCCCGCTGAAGACAAAGTGGTCTGGGGTGCCTGCTCGGTCAACTGCGGGAGCCGTTGTGCGCTGCGCCTTCACGTCCGTGATGAAGAAGTTTACTGGGTCGAAACGGATAACACCGGTGAGGATATTTATGGCAATCATCAGGTTCGCGCCTGCCTGCGCGGGCGTTCCATTCGCCGTCGGATCAATCACCCCGATCGTCTGAACTACCCCATGAAGCGCGTAGGGAAACGCGGTGAAGGCAAATTTGAGCGTATCTCATGGGATGAAGCCCTGGACACCCTTACCCGCAGCCTGAAAGATGTCGTCGAAAAATACGGCAACGAAGCGGTGTACATCAATTACTCCTCCGGCATTGTGGGCGGCAATATCACCCGCTCCTCCCCTTATGCTTCGCTGGTCGCGCGTCTGATGAACTGCTACGGCGGCTTTTTAAGCCACTATGGCACTTACAGCACCGCGCAAATAGCCTGTGCAATGCCCTACACCTACGGCAGCAACGACGGCAACAGCACCTCAGATATTGAAAACACGAAGCTGGTGGTGATGTTCGGCAATAACCCGGCAGAGACGCGAATGAGCGGCGGCGGGATAACCTATTATCTCGAGCAGGCCCGCGAGCGCTCTCACGCGCGCATGATCGTCATCGATCCGCGGTATACCGACACCGCCGCCGGGCGCGAAGACGAGTGGATCCCGATTCGTCCGGGGACGGACGCCGCGCTGGTCGCGGGTATCGCTTGGGTACTGATCGACGAAAACCTTGTCGATCAGCCGTTCCTCGACACGTACTGCGTCGGCTATGACGAAAAAACGCTGCCGGAAGGTGCGCCTGCTAACGGGCATTACAAAGCGTATATTCTCGGTCAGGGTGATGATGGCATCGCCAAAACGCCGGAATGGGCCTCGCGCATCACAGGCATACCGGCCGATCGCATCATCAAGCTTGCACGGGAAATTGGCAGTACCAAACCGGCCTACATCTGTCAGGGCTGGGGCCCCCAGCGCCAGGCCAACGGCGAGCTGACCTCCCGCGCCATTGCCATGTTGCCGATTTTGACCGGAAACGTCGGTATCAACGGCGGTAACAGCGGCGCACGTGAATCGACCTACACGATCACCATTGAGCGTATGCCACTGCCGGATAACCCGGTGAAAACGCAAATCTCATGCTTTAGCTGGACCGACGCCATCGCGCGCGGACCCGAAATGACCGCCCTGCGCGACGGCGTGCGGGGAAAAGAGAAGCTGGATGTGCCGATCAAATTCATCTGGAACTACGCCGGCAACACCATCATCAACCAGCATTCCGACATCAACAAAACCCACGATATTCTGCAGGACGAGAGTAAATGCGAAACCATCGTGGTGATCGACAACTTTATGACCTCGTCGGCGAAATATGCTGACATCCTGCTACCCGATTTAATGACCGTTGAGCAGGAAGACATTATTCCTAACGATTATGCAGGCAACATGGGCTACCTGATTTTCCTTCAGCCCGTGACCGCACCGAAGTTTGAGCGCAAACCGATCTACTGGATCATGAGTGAAGTGGCGAAACGCCTCGGCCCGGATATTCATCAGCGATTTACCGAAGGACGTACCCAGGCGCAGTGGCTGCAGTATCTGTATGCCAAAATGCTCGACAAAGATCCGCAGTTGCCGTCCTATGACGAACTGAAAGAGAGGGGTATTTATAAGCGTAAAGATCCGGCCGGGCACTTCGTGGCCTATAAAAAATTCCGCAATGATCCGCAGGCTCATCCGCTCAACACCCCCTCGGGCAAGATTGAAATTTACTCCAGCAAGCTGGCAGAGATTGCGGCTACCTGGGAGCTCGCCGACGACGAAACCATCAGCCCGCTGCCGGTCTACGCCTCGACCTTCGACGGCTGGGACGCCCCGGAACGCCATAAATTCCCGCTGCAGCTCTTCGGCTTCCACTTCAAAGCCCGCACCCACTCCAGCTACGGCAATGTCGACGTGCTGAAAGCCGCCTGCCGTCAGGAGGTCTGGCTTAACCCCGTGGACGCGGCGCAACGCGGCATCAAAAATGGCGATACGGTGCGCGTGTTTAACGATCGCGGCGAAGTACGCATCGAAGCGAAAGTCACACCGCGCATCATGCCCGGCGTGAGCGCGATGGGCCAGGGAGCCTGGCATGACGCCAATATGAACGGCGATCGTGTCGACCACGGTTCATGCATCAACACCCTGACCACGCACCGCCCGTCACCGCTGGCCAAAGGTAACCCGCAGCACACCAATCTGGTGCAGATCGAGAAGGCGTAAGGAGTAAGTGATGACAACCCAGTATGGATTTTTTATTGATTCCAGCCGCTGCACCGGGTGCAAAACCTGCGAGCTCGCCTGCAAGGATTACAAAGATTTAACCCCGGACGTCAGCTTCCGTCGTATTTACGAATACGCGGGCGGTGACTGGCAGGAAGACAACGGTGTCTGGCACCAGAACGTGTTTGCCTACTACCTGTCGATTGCCTGCAACCACTGCGAAGACCCGGCCTGCACCAAGGTCTGCCCGAGCGGGGCGATGCACAAGCGTGACGACGGGTTCGTGGTAGTGGATGAAGATGTCTGCATCGGCTGTCGCTACTGCCACATGGCCTGTCCGTACGGTGCCCCGCAGTACAATGCCGCCAAAGGCCATATGACCAAGTGTGACGGCTGCCACACCCGCGTGGCAGACGGCAAAAAGCCGATCTGCGTGGAGTCCTGCCCACTGCGCGCGCTGGATTTCGGTCCTATCGACGAGTTGCGTAAAAAACATGGTCAGCTGGCGGCCGTCGCGCCGCTGCCGTCCGCGCACTTCACGAAGCCAAGCATCGTGATTAAACCTAACGCCAACAGCCGCCCGACAGGGGATACCACCGGCTACCTGGCAAACCCGAAAGAGGTGTGAGATGGGAAGTGGATGGCATGAATGGCCGCTGGTGATCTTCACCGTCTTCGGACAGTGCGTCGCCGGGGCATTGATCGTTATGGGGCTCGTCTGGCTTACTGAAAAAGACGACGCGGTGAAAACACGCCTTGTCCGCAGTATGTTCTTTCTGTGGCTGGTGATGGGCATCGGATTTTTGGCGTCCGTGCTGCACCTTGGCTCCCCGCTACGGGCCTTTAACTCGCTCAACCGCGTGGGTGCTTCGGCGCTCAGTAACGAAATTGCCGCGGGATCCATTTTCTTTGCCGTTGGCGGTTTCTGGTGGCTGGTATCCGTTATCGGTAAAATGCCCCCGGCACTGGGTAAAATCTGGCTGGTCGTTAGCCAGATCCTGGGCGTTGTCTTTGTCTGGGCGATGACCCGGGTTTATCAAATTGATACCGTACCGACCTGGTATACGGGTTACACCACGCTGGCCTTTTTCCTGACGCTGGTATTGGGAGGGCCGCTGTTTGCAGCCCTGTTGCTGCGCGTGGCAAACACGACATATAAAAGCACATTCGCGGCCTCTGTCAGCGTGCTGGCACTCCTGGCCTGCGTGGCGGTCATCGTGCTGCAGAGTAATGACCTGGCGACAATCCACAGTTCCGTTCAACAGGCGAGTGCCCTGCTGCCTGACTATGGCGCACTGCAAATCTGGCGTATCGTACTGCTTGCCGCCGGACTCGGCTGCTGGTTGTGCCCGCTGATGCGTCGGCAGGAGCCTAAAGCCCTCGCTCTTTTTGCAGGCGTGATACTGGTCGTCGTGGGTGAACTGATTGGCCGTGGTCTTTTCTATGGTCTGCACATGACCGCAGGTATGGCGATTGCGGGTTAACACAGTCGCGCGGGCTACTCCGCGCGAGCAAGGAAGGTAGTCATGAAAGAAGTCTCACAGCGTGATTCGTTCGCGTTCAGCGCCCGGGTACTGGGCGCGCTGTTTTATTTTGCTCCGGATAGCGAGCAGACTGCGCCGCTGGTGCAGGCGCTCACCGAAGGCGACTGGATTCAGGACTGGCCGCTGGCGCCGGAAACGCTGCAGCCTGTTGCAGATGCGTTCAAAACGCCATCCGATGAAGCGTTGAAAGATGCCTGGCAACGTCTGTTTATTGGCCCTTACGCCCTGCCGTCACCGCCATGGGGTTCCGTCTGGCTGGATCGGGAATCCGTGCTCTTCGGCGACTCCACCCTCGCGCTGCGCCAGTGGATGCGTGAAAACAACATTGCCTTCGAGATGAAGCAGAACGAACCGGAAGATCACATCGGTACCCTGCTGTTACTGGCCGCGTGGCTGGCAGAAAATGGCCGCGACGCTGAACGCGACCAGCTTCTGGCGTGGCACCTGCTGCCGTGGAGTACCCGCTTCCTGTCCGTGTTTGTTGAAAACGCCGGGCATCCGTTCTACACCGCACTGGGCAAACTCGCACAGCTGACGCTCGCGGACTGGCAGGACACGTTAATTATTCCGGTCGCGGAAAAAACGCTCTACCGCTAACGCCAGCACCTGGCTTGCTCACCGTTTCCGGGCAAGCCAGGCTCTCCAGCCACCAAATTCCGTGATATCCCGTGCCCCCTCCAGGCCATACGCCTCGCAGATAAACCCGGTCAACCACCGTCCGTCCTGCAGCTCGATTTTTCCCAGTCCCAGAGGTGCGGGGATCCCGGCGAGAAACGACCCCACTTCGCTGTGCGGTAGCTCCCAGACTTCGACCGCAATCCCGGCCCCCTGGTCTGCCACCCGAACCATTCCGGGACGTTTACCGTCCGCCAGCGCATACAGACGGTAATAAGGTGCGCTGGTGGTCGCGTCTACAAGGCGTGCTCCGCGCTCTCGTAACTGAACATTGAGCGCCAGACCGTCCATATGCGCACCGCAGACCACTATCCGCAGGCGGTCATGGGTTGCGGTGCAGGTCGGCGCGTCGTCCAGCATGGCACGATTGCCCGGTAACGTTAATTTTGTGTGACGTTGTAACGCATCGGCCAGACTGAGCAGATACTGATCGGTAAACGCGCGGCCAAACAGCGTGACGCCGGATGGCAGCCCATTGTTCATTTCACCGACCGGGACCGCTACGGCGGCATAGTCGAGCAGGTTCATAAAGTTGGTATAGATGCCCAGCGCCGAGTTGCTTTTAACCGGTTCATCGGCCAGCTCAGCCAGACTCACCGGGCGGGGATACGTCGGAATTAATACGCAATCCAGGTCGGCCATCATGGCATCGCACTCGGCTTGATACCGCTGGAGTTTGTACTGCGCGTCAAACGTCGCCACCGCAGTGGTTGCAGGCGCGTTTTGCAGGACATCACGGATAACCGGCAACACCGCGTCCGGCTGGCGTTCAATCAGCGCACCCGCGAGGTGATAACGCTCGGCGACCCACGGGCCGTCATAGAGCAGTTTCGCGGCCGCCAGAAACGGTGCAAAGTCGAGAGTCACGGGCACGCCACCCAGCGCGATAAGCCCCGTCTTCGCGCGGTGATACAGCGCCTCGCTTTCTGCACAGCCGAGAAACTCCAGCGTCTCCGGCACGCCAAAGCGAAAGCCCGCAGCAGGGACACCAAAAGCCTGCGGGCCGTTCCACGCCGGGTTGGACCGGCTGTATTCGTCACGCGGATCCTGTCGCGCCGTGAGTGCCAGCAACTGGCTGGCCTCTGCTGCCGTCGCGGTGAAAAACGTGACGCAGTCCAGCGTGCGGCAGGCAGGCACAACCCCTGCCGTGGAGATGAGTCCTTTGGTTGCCTTGAGGCCGAGCAGATTATTCAGCGAGGCCGGTACGCGCCCGCTACCGGCCGTGTCCGTTCCCAGTGCGAAGCTCGCCAGACCCAGGGCGACCGCCAGCGACGACCCCGCGCTGGAGCCACCGGACGGGTAATCCGGATGAACGCTGTTACGACATGGGCCATACGGCGAGCGCGTACCGTTTAAGCCGGTTGCGAACTGATCGAGGTTAGTTTTCCCCAGAGGAATCGCCCCCAGCGCAATCAGCTGCGAAACTATCGTTGCATCCTGCTCTGCCCGATACGCAAATGCCGGACAGGCGGCGGTGGTGTCGATACCTGCCAGATCGATATTGTCTTTGATGGCAAAGGGCACGCCGAACAGCGGCAACGTGTCCGGCGCTACGCCATCCAGCGCGGCGAGGTACGGCTCCAGCTCTTCAGGGGTGAGCAGATAAATAAAAGCGTTAAATGACGGGTTCAGCGCCAGCGCGCGCTCGCGTAATGCCGTTATCACCTCACGCGGGGCGATCTGGCCTTCACGGTATGCCTCTGCCAGCACAGAGAGACGTAAATCATAAAGAGGCTTCATGCTGTTTTCTCCAGAACGACCACGCACTGGCCCGCCCGCACCGACGACCCCGGCTGGACACGGACCTGACTGACCACGCCGTCCTGAGTGGCAACTAACGGGATTTCCATTTTCATCGACTCCAGCACCACCAGCACATCGCCTTCGCGCACGGAGTTGCCGACCTCAACGTTCACCTGCCACAGGTTGCCGGCAACCGGGCTTTCAACACCGGATTCTCCCGACCGTAACGGCGCGTCGTCACCGTCATCCGTCGTTTCGTCGCTGCTGTCAAAATGCGCCTGCCCGCCCGCTATCCAGCGCTCACGCTCGGCGTTAAACGCCGCCTGCTGATGCGCACGGAATGCCTCAATCTCAGGTGCTTCGTCAGCCAGAAACTGCTGATACTCCGCCAGTTTCAGCGTGGTGTGTTCAATACGCAGCGGATAACGCCCCAGCGGGAAATCCCGGCGGATGGTTTGCAACTCCCCGGCTGAGACCGGATAAAAACGAATTTGATCGAAGAAACGCAGCAGCCAGGGCTTGCCGCCGAAATCCTCTACCGTGCGATAGCGATTCCACATCTGCAGGGTTCGCCCTACAAACTGATACCCGCCCGGCCCTTCCATACCGTAGATGCAGAGGTATGCCCCACCAATGCCCACCGAGTTCTCCGCCGTCCAGGTACGCGCCGGATTGTATTTGGTGGTCACCAGACGGTGTCGCGG
The DNA here is from genome assembly GCF_001750725.1 of Enterobacter ludwigii. NCBI lineage: Bacteria > Pseudomonadati > Pseudomonadota > Gammaproteobacteria > Enterobacterales > Enterobacteriaceae > Enterobacter > Enterobacter ludwigii. Next base: position 1,316,374 of record NZ_CP017279.1, on the reverse strand, counting down.
GTCGAGCGGCGTGGCCACCGGCGCGCCGAGGTAGACATCCCCCAGCCCCATCACCAGATAACGGGCGTCGAACACCGTTTTATACACTTCATCAATGTTAGCCAGATCGTTTATGCGACGGATAAACTCCAGGTTGCTCGGGCACCACGGCGCATCGCGGCGCACGGTGGTCATGTATTTGTCGATGGCTTTCTGACACGCCGGATCGTCCCAGGAGAGCGGCAGCCAGACGATGCGCGACGGCACGTCCAGCGAGTCCTGGTCACAAACGCCCTGCCACAGCCCGGCGATCACCTCCAGCAGGCTATCCAGGCGCAGCGTTTCCGGCTGATAATGAATTTGCAGGGAGCGGATCCCCGGCGTGAGATCGATAACGCCTTTCAGCGCCCGGCCCTCCAGCGCCTGCATCAGCGCGTGGCCGCGAAAACGCAGCACCAGATCCAGCTCAGGCTCGCCAATCTCCAGCAGCAGATGGGTATCACCCGACACTCTCGCCACCAGACGTTTATCGTCCGTCCCCTGCGTCAGCACAATCGGTGAGTCCAGACCGGCAGGTTGCCACGTGACAGGTTGCGGGGTCAGGCTGGCGATTTGGCGCTCCTGCGCCTGCGCCAGCCGTCGCGCGGTGGCAATATCCACCGGCACAAAGCGAACGTAATCTCCCGCCTTCAGTTGTCCTACCGCGTGCAGATCGGCCTCGATGATGGTGACCGGACAGACAAACCCGCCCAGGCTTGGACCATCCGGGCCGAGGATCACCGGCATATCGCCGGTAAAATCCACCGCGCCGATGGCATACGGATTGTCATGAATGTTCGACGGATGCAGGCCCGCCTCGCCGCCGCTGTCGCGAACCCACTCCGGTTTCGGGCCAATCAGGCGTACCCCCGTCCGGCTGGAGTTGAAATGCACTTCCCATTCGGTGGCGAAAAACGTCGCGATGTAATTCGGCGTGAAATACTCCGGCGCACCGTGCGGGCCGTAAATCACCCGCAGTTCGCGCACCGCGTCCAGCCTCGTGTGCAGCGCCTGCGGCAGCGGCGCATCCGCAACCGGCTCGGTTAACGGCGCCAGATGCAAAATGTCACCTGTGCGGAGCGCCCGTCCGGCGTGCCCCCCGAACTGCCCCAGCGTGAAGGTGCTTTTACTGCCCAGATATTCCGGCACGTTAAACCCGCCGCGCAGGCAAAGATAGCTGCGCACGCCCGCACCGCGGATCTCTCCCATACGCAGCGTCATGCCCGCACGGACGCGAAAAACGTGATTATTGGCCAGCGGTTCACCGTCCAGCGTGAGCGCAATTTCAGCGCCCGTCACCACCAGCTGCGCATCGCAGTTGAATTTCAGCGTCGGGCCGCTGAGGGTGATCTCAAGCGCGGCGGCATCGTCTTTATTGCCCAGCAGACGGTTACCCAGACGCAGCGCCAGGCTGTCCATTGGCCCGGATGGCGGAACGCCAACCGCCCAGTAGCCTGTGCGTCCCGGGTAATCCTGCACCGTGGTCTGCGTACCGGCGCTGAGCACCTCCAGCGTGGACGCCTGGTACATCAGATGCTCAAGACAGCGGGTCCAGGGCTCACCTGCGGCAAACGGCGCGAAGGTCAGGATCTGCTGCAGATAACTGCGGTTGGTTTCAACGCCATAAAGACGGGTCTCCCCCAGCGCGGAATGCAGCACGCGGATGGCGGCTTCGCGTGTCGGCTGCCAGGCGATCATTTTGGCTAACATGGGGTCAAAAAACGGCGGGACTTCGCATCCGGCCTCAACCCAGCTGTCGATGCGCAGCGTAACGCGGTCATCGGGCGGGAAAGCCACGTCGGTGAGCAGTCCCGGTGAAGGCTGGAACTGGCGGCCCGGATTCTCGGCATAGATCCTGGCCTGAATGGCATGCCCCTTCGGTTTCAGGGTGTCACGCAGTTTCGCCAGTGGCGGCAACGTTCCGGCGGCAAGTTCGATCATCCAGCGCACCAGATCCACGCCCCACACCTGTTCGGTCACGCCGTGCTCCACCTGCAAACGGGTATTCACCTCAAGGAAGTAAAAGCGGGCGGCGTCGCTGTCATAGACGAATTCAACGGTGCCCGCGCTGCGGTAGTTGACCGCTTTACCGAGCGTTATCGCCGCCTCGCACAGTGCCTGCACCATGCCCGCCGGCAGGTTTGGCGCAGGCGTCTCCTCCAGCACTTTCTGGTTACGCCGCTGCACAGAGCAGTCGCGCACGCCGAGGGCAATCACCTCGCCCTTGCCGTCACCAAACAGCTGTACTTCCAGATGGCGCGCCCGCTCAATGTACTTTTCGATAAATACACCCGCGTCGCTGAAGTTATTTTTCCCCAGACGCACTACCGCATCGAACGCGTCACGCAGCTCTTCTGCGTCATAGCAGACGCGCATACCGATACCGCCGCCTCCCGCCGTGCTTTTCAGCATCACCGGATATCCCACTTCGGCGGCAGCGTTGACGGCCTGGTTAACATCGGCCAGCAGGTCGGTGCCCTCCAGCATCGGAACCCCGTGCGTTTTCGCCAGCGCGCGAGCGGTATGCTTTAGCCCAAACAGACGCAGCTGTTCCGGCGTGGGGCCCACAAAGGCAATCCCCGCGGCGTCACACGCTTCGGCGAACGCGGCGTTTTCCGAGAGAAAACCGTAGCCCGGATGAATGGCCTGTGCACCGCTGGCTTTCGCGGCGGCGATGATCTTCGTGCTATCCAGATAGGTATTCGCCGCCGGGCCATCGCCCAGACTCAGCGCTTCATCGGCCTCGCGAATATGCAGGCTGCTGATATCCGCCTCGGAATAGACTGCAACACCACGGATTTTCATGGTGCGCAGGGTGCGTAAAATGCGGCAGGCTATCGCCCCGCGGTTCGCAATCAGGAGTGTCGTCAACATAGGTCAGACTCAATCGTGGCGGGTCGTCCCGCCGAAAATCGGCTCACCCATGGTCGTCCATGGGGGAAAAAGCGGTTACGGCAGAATGCGTCCGGCACGAACTTCAAACAGGCGGTACAGCGCCTGGCGCAGTCGCTGCCAGCGGGTGGGCGTCAGTTCCATACCAGCACCTCAGCAGGCGTTGGGTTCCAGCCGTTGCAGGGGTTATTCAGCTGTGGACAGTTGGAGATCAAGACAATGACGTTGCACTCGGCGCGCAGGTCGACGTATTTCCCCGGCGCGGAGATGCCATCTTCAAACGTCAGCCCACCCTCTGGCGTCACCGGCACGTTCATAAAGAAATTGATGTTGGCCGTGATGTCGCGTTTTTGCAGACGGCCATCGTGCAGACAGGCGCAGAGGAAGTTATCGCGGCAGCTGTGCATATGGCGTTTATCGAGGGCGTATCGCACGGTGTTGCTCTCCTGGGCGCAGGCCCCGCCGAGGGTATCGTGACGCCCGCAGGTATCGTCGATAATGGTCAGCAGGGGGTTACCGAGGCTGGAGTACAGGACGCTGCCCCGCGTGAGATAGGCGTTGTTCTGACGGCGCAATGTGCGCTGCGCATCGTAACGTTCACGCGGGTTATCGGCATTGTAGAACAGCGTGTCGACCGCCTGGTTACCTTCCAGGTCGAGCAGGCGCAACGTCTGCCCTTGTTTCACCTCGAACAGGTACGGTTCACCTGCCGGGATCACGTGGCGAAATACCGCGTCTTGCACATGCTTTTCAGAGATCATGGTCATTTTACTGCTCCTTACAGGGCGAAAAGCCGGGTATTGGTCATGGCGCGTTCGTTTTCCGGGCGCGTCAGAAGCGCGTTAACGGCCCCCTCTTCATCCTCAGCCTGTCGCCAGCTCAGCGCGACCGGTCGTGGGGCATATTCCCGGGACGGATCCATCGGATGCTGCAGCGCGGTCATCACCACAAGCGTGTCCATGGGGGCGTACAGCTCCACGTAACTGCCCGGCTGCGAATAACCGCCGTGGAAGGTGAACTGACCGCGGTCATCGACGGTGACTTTGCTGAAGAAGTTGACCACCATCAGCAGATCTTCGAGGTTGAGATCCCACTTACCCATCTCCACCAGCAGGTTGTCCGTTCCGTTTCGGTAAAACCCGTTACGCAGTTCCTGATAGCGTCCCTGGCCATACTTTTCAGTCACCTCGGCGGCGTTCAGTACGCCGCCAAACGGGTCATGCCAGCCGCAGGTATCTGCGGTGATGCCTGCCAGCACGCGTCCCATGTCGGAGTAAAAGCAGTGTCCGGCTGTCAGACGCGCGGTGTGCTGACCTTTCAGGGTGTCGGGCAGGTTAAGACGTTCACTTTTCTCGTGCGGATTCAGCATCAGCAAGCTGACGTTTGCTCCACCTTCAATGTCGGTCATACGCAGGATCTGCCCGCGCTTAAGCACAAACGAGAGGTGACCGCCGCCGGGCAGGATCTCTTCACGTAACATGGTCATGGTATTCACGGTGTTAACCCCTTAATGCATAAACGTTATCGGGAGCCGTTCCACTCAGCGCGGAGAGCCGCGTCTCGTTGAGCGGAATGTCGTAGGTAATACGGGCGCCAAAGGCGTTGGGCGCCTGCGGGTCGAGGCGCACTTTGTCGAACACCAGTAAGCGGGTGCCGAGGTTAAAGCCCTCCGAAAGATCGTGGGTGACCATAAAGACGGTCATGCGGGTCTCCCCCCACAGCTGAAGCAACAAGGCGTGCATATCTTTACGGATACCCGGGTCCAGGGCGCCAAACGGCTCATCCAGCAGCAACACGCGCGGCTGCATGATGAAGGCCTGCGCAATGGCTAAACGTTGCTGCATACCGCCGGAAAGCTGGGCCGGGTATTTGTGCATCGCATGCCCGAGACCGACTTTTTCCAGCATCCCGGTGGCCCGCTCACGCGCCGCCCGTTTCTTTGCCCCAAACAGGCGCCCGAACAGCGGCGCTTGCGGCAGTTCGAGCCCTATGGTGACGTTATCCAGCACGCTGAGATGCGGGAAAACGGAGTAGCGCTGAAACACCACGCCCCGGCTGCTGTCCGGCTCGGCGCGCAGCGGTTTACCATCCAGCGTAATGGACCCTCGGCTGGGCGCTTCCTGACCGAGCAGCAGGCGCAAAAACGTGGATTTTCCGCAGCCAGAGGCCCCCACCATTGAGCAGAACTCGCCCTCTTTCACCTGCAGATTGAGGCGCTCCAGCACCACGTGGTCGCCGTACTCCTGCCAGATATTGTTGATGGTGATAAAGCTCATGCCTTCCCTCCTTCCGCCCAGGGAAACCAGGTTTTATGTAACTGGCGCAGGGCCAGATCCATCAGCCAGGCCAGCAGCGTGATCCACAGGACGTACGGAATGATCACATCCATCGCCATATAGCGGCGCACGAGGAAAATGCGATAGCCCAGCCCGGCGGTTGAGGAGATGGCCTCTGCCGAAATGAGAAACAACCATGCCGATCCCAGCAGCAGACGCAGCGAGGTCAGCAGCCGCGATAGCAGCTGCGGAAGTACCACGCGCAACACCAGCGTCCAGCTGTTGGCACCCAGCGTCTGGGCTTTGATCAGAATCTCCGGTGGGATTTCGCACGCGCGATGCTCCAGATCGCGCGCCAGCATCGGAGTGATGCCGATGACAATCAGCATCACTTTCGACAGTTCATCCAGCCCGAAAACGATAAATAGCACCGGCAGGATCGCCAGCGGCGGGATCATCGACAGCACCGTCATCAGCGGCGAGAGCGACGCGCGCCACAGCGGGAAAACACCGGCGGTGACGCCAACACAGAGGCCGATGATCGAGGCGATGACCAGCCCCGTCAGAAGACGGGCAAGGCTCACCAGCGTATCCACCCAGAACAGATAGTCACCGCTGCGTTTATCCGGGGTAAACGCCATGCGTGATAGCGCGTCCAGCATCTGCTGCAGGCCAGGCAGCAGCTTGTCCTGCGGGTTAGCCTCCAGCCTGACCGCGGAACCGAAAAAGTACGCGGCCAGCAGCAGGACGAAAGGCAGCATCACGAGCATCAGCCGCATGCCGGGCGTGGGATGGCGATTAATTTGTCGCATGGATGTTCCGTCCGTTATTACAGCGTGCCGGCAGCGGCCATTTTCACGAAGCTGTCGTCAAAGCGCAGCTTCACGTTGCTGGCATCGCCCTGGGTGACATTGCCCGGGAAGCGCATGCCGATGAAATCCGCGCTTTGCGCCCCATCGCCCAGCAGCCCTTTATCGAACGAAAACGTGGCTACGCGCTGCATGGTTTTCGCCAGCTCCGGCGACGTTAAAAAGGCAATATTGTCCTGCGGGGTATAGAACAGGTGGGTTGTTTTCAGCTGCGCCTGATAACCGGCCAGATCGGTACCGGAGGCGGCGGCCATTGCGTTGAGCACGGTGGCATCCTGCGCTTTCATCAGCCCCATCATCTCGTACCATGCGCCGGTCAATGCTTTGCCAAGCGCCGGGTTGTCTTTCAGGGTTTCGCTGTTGACCACCATCATGTCGATAAGCTCACCCGGAACCTGAGAGGAGCTGAACACTTCAGTCGTTTTTGGCGTGCTTTTGATGACCGACAGCTGCGGGTTCCAGGCTACCGCCGCCTGCACATTTGCCGTGCCAAAGGCGGAGACGATGTCCGCGTCAGACGTGTTTACCACGGTGACGTCTTTTTCGGCCAGGCCGGCTTTTTCCAGGCCGCGCACCAGCAGATAGTGGGAAACAGAGAGCTCTGGCAGGTAGACTTTCATCCCTTTCAGGTCGTTGAGCGTTTTGCCCTCGCCCTTCATCACCACGCCGTCGTTGCCTTCTGAATAACTGCCAAGGATCAGCGCCGTGGTATCAACGCCGCCCGCGGCCGGTATGGTCAGCGCATCCATATTGGTCATGGTGCAGCCGTCAAACTGGCCCGCAGTGTACTGGTTGATGGATTCGATATAGTCGTTGAGCTGAACAACGTTGATTTTGATGCCGTATTTATCGGCCCATTTATCGATGATTTTGCTACTGCTGAGGGTGCCCCAGGGCATCCAGCCGGCGTAGATGGTCCAGCAGACGTTGAACTCTTTCTTCACCGCAGCAAAGGTGGGGAGACTGACCAGCATCGCCAGGGAGAGTACCAGGGTGCGGAATAATGGCGTTTTCTTCATGCTTGACCTCTGAGTGGCACAAAATTAGGGGGCAGCGCGACACCTTCAGGTGCTGCTGTCTCCCGGGCTTTTGTCCCGCCGTGTAACCTCTCAGAGGTCGCCAGCTCTTGGACCAGCCATTCACCGCAGTGAACCGGAACCCTAGCCAGCTATTTTTCAAATTGTGGTGTGCTGCCCTTCAGTGTTAAGCGTTGCAAGGGATATGCCAGAATTTTTTATGTTAATTATTAAACTGTTAAGTCTGCCTGTGCAGGCTGTTTCACCGTTTTGGTGAGACACGGCGAGTTGAGTGCACCGTGCTGGTGCTCTTTGGGATGACGCGTGGTGCTGACGGCGTTGCCCACAGAACGTGTCTGCGACAGCAGGAAAGGCTCAAAATGATGTGCTGGTTTTTGCCAGGTCTTTCATCATCGTCGTCGTCAGGCTGAGCTGCTCGCTTCCCATTTTACGTGACAATTCCTCTCTTGCGGACTGCCATACGGGGATCACGGATGTCAGAAGCGCCCACCCCTGCGAGGTCAGGCTAAGTTGTTTTCCACGGCGCCCGCGCCCCCCCGTTGATTCAATAACCCCACGGGACTCCATAATCCGTATGTTTCGGCTCAGTGTGGTTGCATCCACCCCGGCCTTTGATGCAAGCCCTGCCACCGTTTCATTTACGCCACCGCCGATCCCCACCAGCAGGCTGAACTGTTCTGCCGTCAATTCATAAGGTCTGAAGCAGGCGTTGTAATAACGCGTAATAGCCCGTGCTGTTGCACGTGCCTGATACGCCGGACAGGTTTCGGGGATGGTTTTTAGTAACGCCAGATCAACAGTGTTCATACTTTACGCTCGACAGATACGGTGAGATAAAATAGTGTATATACACTATTAACGCTATTCAAGGTATCATGATGCCCGCATTTATCCATATCAATTTACGTGTTATCGACCCTGCACGGCAGGCCAATCTTGCACCTCGCTTCAGACTGGCACTTGAAGAGGCCGGCGGCAAAATTCTGCATTTTGGTCCTGTTGTTGAAGTCCTTGAAGGCGATGAAGAACCGCTACCCTTTGCTGGCATTTTTGAGTTCCCTTCACTGCAGCAGGCGCTGGCGTTTTACCATTCGGAAAAATATGCCCCGATCAAAGCTGAACGCCAGCTGGCACAGCAGGCAAAAATGTTCGTTGTCACCACTGACTAAGCGTTTCGTTTCCTTGCCTGCGATATCGTTTCCAGATTTCTCCACCCGTTCGCCAGAACCGGTGTAGAGTTTTTAAACACTGCATCTCTGAAAGGACACCGGCATCATGTTAAGCATCCTGGGCAAGACAACCTCGATCAACGTACGTAAAGTGCTCTGGACCTGCGAAGAAGCGGGTATCGAGTATCACCAGGAAGACTACGGCAGCGGTTTTGCCTCCACGCAAACCGCTGCCTTCCGCGCTCTGAATCCCAACGCCATGGTTCCCGTGCTGCTCGATGACGAGTTCGTCCTCTGGGAATCTAACGCAATCTGCCGTTATCTGGCCCGTAAAGCCGGCCGTGAGGATCTCCTGCCAACGGAACCGCAGGCCTGCGCCAACGTCGAACGCTGGATGGACTGGCAGGCAAGCGAATTCAACAATACCTGGCGGTATGTCTTTCCGGCATTGGGACGCAATAACCCGGACTATAACGACCCGGAGCGTATTGCCGCCGGAATTAAAGCGTGGAACCACTGCATCGCTATTCTGGAGGAGCAGTTGCAACGCACCGCAGCCTATACGGCGGGCGAGGTGTTTACCCTTGCAGACGTGGTACTTGGTCTCTCGGTGAACCGCTGGAAAATGACGCCATTTGAGAAGCCTGATGTCCCGGCAATTAACGCCTGGTTCGAACGGCTTAATCAGCGACCGGCATTTTTACGTCACGGGAATAACGGTATGGTGTAAGTTTTTCAGCCCACACACATTCAGCAAGGATATTTTATTTAATTACAAAACCCTGAATGCCGTTATCAGGAATAATAATTAAGCAATATCCTGGACAGCCCCTTGCACCGCTTTGCTAGCCTGAATAGTCAGGCAAAGCTCAACCCGGAGGTATTCTTGCTGATTAAACTCAAAAAAGAACGAACGCATCAGGAGGATCGCCTGCTCGCACTCTGGCTGGCGACCTCTGCAGGCTTGCTCAACGCCATCGCCCTCGGGGCATTTGGCTTTTTTCCCTCCCATATGACCGGCAATACCTCCCAATTATCCAGCGAAGTTTCCTCTACCGATCTGAATGATATTTTGTTCTTTGGCGCCATTATTCTGTCTTTTGTTGCCGGCGCAATCATGGCCCGTATCATCGTGTTATGGGGGATTATCCATAATATCAGGCTGGTTTTTTGCCAGATACTGTTGGTCGAGGGATTATTACTGACCGGCGTTTCCTGTTACGAGATGTATTTCCATGCCCTCACGACTAACCGTGAAATTATTATCTTTCTTTGTGGTCTGATGGGGATTCATAATTCAACATCGACCCAGCTTTCCGGCGGCCGGGTAAGATCAACCCATATTACCGGCACGCTGACGGACGCGGGAATATCTCTGGCCTCGGTCCTGGTGGCGATGCTCCGCCGGGATTATTCCAAAGATACGGCAGCGCAAAAAAGTCAGCTCAAAACCCACTTAACCACCATTTTCTCGTTTATTACCGGCGGTATCGCCGGGCTGATCCTGTTCAGGTGGATTGGGTTTAACGCCATGCTGGCGCTTGGGGTGATGCTCGTCGTTGTCGCCGCCTTTTCCATCATCAGCACCTCAGTGCGCGTTCGCCGGGTGCGCGCCGCCTTCAGCCGATAATGAGGGTCGCAGGCGTGAGGAGACGCTCACGCCATGTGACACTGTCACATTTTAAATTACGCTTTAGGACAATTCTGTCTGCACCACAGCCAGCCCTTGCTCCATAAGGCTTAACCTAAGGTTGTCACTAATTTCATAGGGTTACTGATTTTCCCCCTTCGCTGGAACCCATCCCAAACGCTTGCTATAGGTCATCTACCCCTGCCGAAACATGGCATAACAACAGGCAACCCGTGGTTGCTATAACGCATGCGCACAGGGAGACACATCGCAATGCACCCATTACTCAAACGTTCGCTGCTTTTTGTCGGCGCCATTATTGTGGTCGTTGCCCTCCTCACCTGGGGAATTGGGCTGGATACAATTAAGGCGCGTCAGGTTGACCTGATTTACCTCGGGCAACAGCATTTAATCCTGGTATTCTCCTCCATGTTCTTTGCCCTGCTGATGGGTATTCCCAGCGGCATTTTGTTGAGCCGCCCGTCAGCACGCGGTATCGCTGAATACGTGATGCAAATCTTTAACGTCGGTAATACCCTGCCGCCGCTGGCCGTTCTGGCGCTGGCAATGGTGGTGATTGGTATCGGTGATACGCCTGCGATTATCGCCCTGTTCCTCGCCTCGCTGCTGCCGATAGTGCGAAACACCTATGCCGGACTGTGCTCGGTTCCGGCGTCGTTACTGGAAGCGGCTAATGGCATTGGGATGACGAAATGGCAGCGTCTGTGCCAGGTCGAACTTCCCAACGCCTGGCCGGTAATGCTCTCCGGGATCCGCATTGCCACCGCCATCAACGTGGGTACCGCCCCGCTGGCCTTCCTGATTGGTGCCAGCAGCTACGGCGAACTGATTTTTCCCGGTATCTACCTCAACGACTTCCCGACGCTGATCCTCGGCGCGGCGGCCACCGCCCTGTTTGCTCTGATCCTCGACACCCTGCTGGCTGCGCTGGGTCGCGTGATGAGTCCACATCTCGCTCGATAACAATAACAAGGAGCTTTTATGAGACTGATATCCAGCCTGACGGCGCTGTGTGCCGCGGCACTGTTCACCAGCCAGGCGATAGCGGCCCCGCTGATCCTGGCGACCAAAAGCTTTACCGAGCAGCACATTCTCTCGGCCATGACCGTCCAGTATCTGCAAAAGAAGGGGTTTCAGGTCCAGCCACAGACCAATATTGCTACGGTCATTTCCCGCAATGCGATGATCAACAAACAGATTGATATGACCTGGGAGTACACCGGCACGTCGTTAATCATTTTTAACCACATCAACAAGCGCATGTCGCCACAGGAGTCTTACGAGACGGTGAAACGCCTGGACGCGAAGCACGGTCTGGTATGGCTCAACCCCGCCGATATGAACAATACCTACGCCTTCGCCATGCAGCGTAAACGCGCCGAAGCGGAACACATCAACACCATGTCTGAAATGGTCACAAAGATTGAGCAGATCCGTAAAACCGATCCGGATAAAAACTGGCTGCTGGGTCTGGACCTCGAATTTGCCGGACGCAGCGACGGGATGAAACCGCTGCAGGCGGCATACAACATGGAACTGGATCGCCCGCAGATCCGCCAGATGGACCCGGGCCTGGTCTATAACGCGGTGCGGGACGGTTTCGTCGATGCCGGGCTTATCTATACCACCGACGGGCGCGTAAAAGGCTTCGACCTGAAGGTGCTGGAAGATGATAAAGGCTTCTTCCCGAGCTATGCGGTCACTCCCGTGGTGCGTAAAGACACCCTTGATGCCAATCCGGGTCTGGAAGAGGCGCTGAATACTCTCTCCGCCCAGCTCAATAACGACGTTATCACCGAACTGAATAAGAAGGTGGATATCGACCATCAGTCACCGCAGCAGGTCGCCCGTGATTTCCTGCGTAGCAAACAGTTGCTGTAGGAGGCGCTATGGAGACGATTCACTACATTCTGGATAACTGGGACTATCTGCTAACCCTGACGCTGCAACACCTGTGGCTAGTGGCGCTGGCGGTTGGGCTAGCCATACTCATCGGCGTCCCTCTGGGGATTTTGATTGTCCGCCACAAATGGCTGGCGACGCCGGTGCTGGGGATTGCCACCATTGTGCTGACGATACCGTCCATTGCGCTGTTTGGCCTGATGATCCCGCTCTTTTCGCTGATCGGTCAGGGCATTGGTGCCCTGCCCGCTATCACGGCGGTGTTTCTTTACTCGTTGCTGCCAATTGTGCGTAACACCCATACCGCGCTGGACAGCCTGCCGCCGGGCCTGCGTGAAGCCGGACGCGGTATCGGGATGACCTTCTGGCAGCGTTTGCGCTGGGTTGAAATCCCGATGGCACTGCCGGTGATTTTTGGCGGTATCCGCACCGCCGTCGTGATGAACATCGGCGTGATGGCCATTGCCGCAGTGATTGGCGCTGGCGGCCTTGGCCTGCTGCTGCTTAACGGCATCGGCGGTAGCGATATTCGTATGTTAATTGCGGGTGCGCTGATGATCTGTCTTTTAGCGATTGTGCTCGACTGGCTGCTGCATCGTCTGCAGGTCGTTCTGACTCCAAAGGGGATACGATAATGATAAAACTGGAAAACCTCACCAAACAATTTTCGCAGAAACACGGCCAGAGCGTTAAGGCCGTCGACAACGTCAACCTCAACGTGCCTGAAGGGGAAATGTGCGTCCTGCTCGGCCCGTCAGGCTGTGGGAAAACCACCACCCTGAAGATGATTAACCGTCTGATCGCACCAAGCAGCGGCACGATCCTGATTAACGGTGAAGACACCAGCGGGATGGATACCGTGACCCTGCGCCGCAATATTGGCTACGTTATTCAGCAGATTGGTCTGTTCCCGAACATGACCATTGAGGAAAACATCACCGTGGTGCCGCGCATGCTGGGCTGGGATAAAGCCCGATGTAAAACCCGCGCTGAAGAGCTGATGGATATGGTGGCCATGGACCCGCATAAATTTCTCAACCGCTATCCGCGTGAAATGTCCGGCGGTCAGCAGCAGCGTATCGGCGTGATACGCGCCCTGGCGGCGGATCCTCCGGTACTGCTGATGGATGAACCGTTCGGTGCGGTGGACCCGATAAACCGCGAGGTGATCCAGAACCAGTTCCTGGAGATGCAGCGTAAACTGAAAAAGACCGTGATGCTGGTCAGCCATGACATCGACGAGGCCCTGAAGCTTGGGGATCGTATCGCCGTCTTCCGCCAGGGGCGTATTGTCCAGTGCGCCAGCCCGGACGAACTGCTGGCAAAACCGGCGAACGAGTTCGTCGGCTCGTTTGTCGGCCAGGACCGTACGCTCAAGCGTTTGCTGCTGGTATCGGCAGGTGATGTCACCGACCAGCAACCGACCCTCACCGTGCGGGGCTCTACCCTGCTTTCTGACGCCTTTGCGATCATGGATGACAACGATATTCGCGCCATTACCGTCGTGGACGATCGGGGTAAACCGCTGGGCTTTGTGAAGCGTCGGGAAGCGCGTAATGCCAGCGGCACCTGTGCCGATATCCTGCATCCGTTCCGTATGACCGGCAAAGCGGAGGATAACCTGCGCGTGGTGCTTTCACGGTTGTATGAGAGCAACACCAGCTGGATGCCGATTGTCGACGAAGAGGGCCGCTATAACGGCGAGATCTCACAGGATTATATTGCCGAGTATCTCAGCTCCGGCCGTACGCGCCGGGCGCTGAATATTCACAGCGAGAGTTAAGCGAAAACACTCCGCCGGGCGGGCCAGACGTATGGCGCTGACCTGCCCGGCTGCACGCTCCCCCACAGCGCATTTGCTCAGGCCGACACGGTTCATCGCACGCATACCTTTTGCTAACCCCGCGATTTCCCCTCACAATATTGTATCTCCCACGTTTAATTGCGGCCCATGCAACGTCTTCACGCTTATCCCGACATCCGCGCGATGTTTCGCAGACTTCTGATTGCCACCCTCACCGGCATACTGGCCGCGCTAGCCGTCGCGGTGTTCCGCCACAGCATGTATCTGCTGGAGTGGCTGTTTCTCAGTAACAACAGCGGCAGTCTGGTGAATGCCGCGGCGGCGTTATCCCCGTGGCGTCGCGCGCTGACGCCCGCGCTGGGAGGGCTGGCGGCGGGGTTATTGTTGTGGGAATGGCAGCGGCTTACGGCGCAACGTCCTCATGCGCCGACAGATTATATGGAAGCACTGGAGACGGGCGACGGCCAGTTTGATTATGGCTCGAGCCTCGTAAAATCCCTTGCGTCACTGCTGGTTGTCTCCAGCGGGAGCGCCATCGGCCGCGAAGGTGCCATGATCCTGCTTGCGGCACTGGCCGCCTCCTTTTTCGCCCAACGCTTTACGCCGAAATCCGAATGGAAATTATGGATTGCCTGCGGAGCCGCGGCCGGGATGGCCAGCGCCTATCACGCACCCCTGGCTGGCAGCCTGTTTATTGCCGAAATTCTATTTGGCACGCTGATGCTGGCCTCGCTCGGGCCGGTGGTGATTGCGGCGGTGGTAGCCCTGCTTACCACGCGACTCTTAGCGCCCGGTGCCGGTACGCTCTATGACGTCCATCTGAGTGGCCTACTCAGTGCGACAGATTATGGCCTGCTTGTCGTGACAGGCCTGCTGGCGGGACTGTGCGGACCGCTGCTGATGTGGCTTATGGCGTTCAGCCATTCGTTATTTCTGCGTCTCAGGCTCTCGCCGCCCTGGCAACTGGCGCTCGGCGGAGCGATCGTCGGGCTGCTGTCGCTCCTGACGCCTGACGTGTGGGGGAATGGCTACAGCGTGGTTCAGGCTTTTCTGCTCGCCCCACCGCTGCTGTCCGTGATAGCAGGTGTATTTATCTGTAAATTACTGGCGGTACTGGCAAGCAGTGGTTCTGGCGCGCCGGGCGGGGTTTTCACACCGACGTTGTTTGTCGGCATGGCCACAGGAATGCTGTTTGCACAACTCTTCGGGCTGTGGTTTCCGGGATCTGAAACGGTGATTTTGCTGGGGCTGGCAGGCATGGCGACGTTACTCGCCGCGACGACCCATGCGCCCATTATGTCTGCGTTGATGGTCTGTGAAATGACCGGGCAGTATTTTTTGCTGCCCGGTTTGCTGATTGCCTGCGTGATCGCGTCCGTCTTGTCGCGGACGTTACGCCACGACTCGATCTACGGACAACATGCGACCGAGGGAAGAGAGATCGATGTACTGCGCTAATTCACGCTGTTCGGCACGCGGCAGATAAGGCAGCTCGCCCACCAACGGTCCCGGCAGTTTTTTGCTGAGCACGTCGATGATTTCAGCGTAGTGCGCCAGGCCGGGGTTGATACGGTTTGCGACCCAGCCAATCAACGGCAATCCGTCATTGGCAATCGCCTGCGCCGTCAGAAGCGCATGGTTGATGCACCCTTCCTGAATACCGACCACAATGATCACCGGCAGTTGCTCCTGCACCACCCACTCAGAAAGCGGGCGCAGATCGTTCATCAGGCTGCGCCATCCGCCGGTACCTTCCACCACGACATGGTCGGCCATCTCGCTCAGGTTCGCCAGACCGTCGGACAACAGGGTGTAATTAATCAGACCGCTGTGCGCCACGCTGCTTTCATCTTCGCTTAAGGCAATGGGATTGATCGCGTGATATGGCAGTTCCAGTGACGAGACGCTTTGTAACACCAGGGCGTCTTTATTCCGCAATCCTTCGGGCGTCTCTTTACTGCCTTTTGCGACCGGTTTGTACCCTGCAACACGTTTACCGCTTGCTGCCAGAGCCTGTAGCAACGCGCGGGATACAACGGTCTTGCCGACAGAGGTATCTGTACCCGTAACAAAGAAACGCTTAAGCATGACTCATTCCACCTCTTGGGTATGCTTCGAAAATATAAACCAGAGAAATAATTCAGTGGGGGAAGTCTACGGTATGCGTGCGCTACCCAGCTTGAGATAGCGCAATTTTTCGTACATCTGCGGAAAAGAGTTAACCCTGTAGCAGGCGGATCAGCAGCGAGCCGTTATACATGGCGTCCTTGACCAGGGCTGCACCAGCCATGGTGCCCTGATTGGAAAACTGGGTGCTTTCCACGGCAATATTTTTGCTGTAGGCCGGGAGCGCCTGTTGATGAATACAGGCCGAGATAGCCGGGAAGAGGATTTCCGCCGCCTGACTCAGCGGTGAGCCAATCAGGATTTTTTGCGGGTTGAAGAGATTCACCATAATGGCCAGAATGCGGCCAACGTTATTCCCCACTCCGGTAATAATATCCTTTGCCAGCAGATCCCCCTGACGCGCTGCGGCGCAGAGTGAATCGACGGTCAACGGTTGTCCGTGCAGCGAAGAGCTCATGGACTGGCTGAGCCTGACCTGCGCCAGCTCCAGCACGCTTTCCACGCTGGCGATGGTTTCCAGACAGCCATGGTTTCCGCAGTAACAGCGCTTGCCGTAGGGATCGACCTGCGTGTGGCCGATTTCGACCAGGCTACTGCTTCCGGCATGCAGAAGGCGTCCGTCGGTGATGACGCCCGCCCCGACGTTATGGTCAATCACCACCTGAATCACGTCCCTTGCGCCGCGGGATGCGCCAAACAGCGCCTCCGCCATCGTCCAGGCGCTGATGTCATGCTGAATATAGACCGGCACGCCGGTGTGATTTTTCAGCACCTCGCCCAGCGGCATCTCTTTGACATCGTCGTAGAACGGCATGCGGTGCACGATTCCATTTTCGGTATCAATAATACCCGGCATGGTGATCGCAATAGCCGTTAAGCGTTCAAGGCGTTGCTGATGGCGAATAAAGAAGTGATCGATATGGGTGACAATGGCATCGAGGAGCGATTGTTCAGCCTCGAGCGGCAGTTCCAGCCGGTCTTCAACCACCAGCTTGCTGCTTAAATCGCGCAGGGCAAGGAAGATCTCTCCCCGGCTAATGCGCAGTGACAGGTAGTGCCACGCTTCGGTCTCCACCACCAGACCGACCGCCGGACGGCCGCGGCTGCCCGGCTCCTGAATTTCCGTCTCCTGGACCAGGTGGGCTTCCAGCATTTCACGAACAATCTTGGTAATACTGGCAGGTGCCAGTTGTGCCAGGCGCGAAAGATCGATACGCGAAACCGGGCCAAGCTGATCAATCAGGCGATAAACCGCGCCAGCGTTGGTCTGCTTAATCTGATCAATGTGCCCTGGCTGACTATCAGCAACCACCTCGTACTCCCTTATTTTCGAGCATCGAAATAAACTGTGGGCTATGGTGAAGCACTTCAATGGCCGTCGTCAAATATTTACTTAGCCATGTGATTTACTGCACATTTTTACCCACTTTTCCCTCTAAATATCGTCCTGCAGAGGCGCTTAATAGCTGTGCTTTAAACCGCTGCGCTGCATGGCTCTGCTCATGATGTTTCGACCATACCAGCCACATTTCCGAAACAGCATCGTCTTCGGCGATAGCAACCCAGCGCATTTCACGCAATTGTACCCGTTTAAACGAGGCCGGAAGAATAGAGACACCCAGCCCCGCCGCGACAAGCCCAATAATGGTCATCGCTTCCCCGACTTCCTGCGTAATGATCGGGGCAAGATCGTAGCGTCGTAACAGGCCCAGAATATCGTCGTACAGACCGGTACCTACCTGCGGGTCGAAAAAAACAAACGGCTCTTTTGCCAGCTCTGCCAGCGTGACCGCCGAACGCGAGGCGAGCGGATGATCGTGCGGGATCATTGCCATCAACGGTTCGCGCAGAATAACCTGCCACGCCAGCGTATCCGGGAGTTGGGTGTTACGCATCAGACCTAAATCAAGAGAACCTTCATTCAGCGGAGCGATTTGCTCGCGGGTATTAATTTCGCGCGTCTGAATATGCACATCCGGAAAATGCCGGCGAAACGACGACAGGGTCTGCGAAACAGCGCTGATAAACGGTGCAGACGAGGTAAACCCAATCCGCAACTCTCCGGTTTCCCCGAGATAAAGCCGCTCTGCCCGGGCTGCCGCCTCATCCACCATACTGAGAATTTGTCGGCTGTCGGCCAGAAATTGCTTCCCGGCCGCCGTCAGGCTCACGCTGCGGTTGGTCCGTGCCAGAAGGCGCGCCCCGACCTGTTGCTCAAGGATCTGAATCTGCTGGCTTAGCGGGGGTTGTGAGATATTCAGTCTTGCCGCCGCGCGGCCAAAATGAAGCTCTTCAGCGACGGCGACAAAGTAGCGCAGATGACGCAGTTCGATATTCATATTTTTAAAGTATCATTTGAGATTATTAATATATTAGACAGAATATTTACATTTTCCTACTCTGATCGTGTGGTCATACCCGTCACCCGAAACCACGGGGATGTTTAAGCAAGGACATTGTGTGAGTCGTACATCTACCATTGATATCGATCCGGCCAGAGATATTGATGATTTACCCGCAGCATCGCAGCCGGTTCAGTTCATTAAACGTGGTACCCCCCAGTTCATGCGCGTCACGCTGGCGCTTTTCTCAGCGGGTCTGGCAACCTTCGCCCTGCTCTATTGCGTTCAGCCGATCCTGCCCGTTCTTTCCCATGAATTTGGCGTATCGCCTGCCAGCAGCAGTATTTCGCTCTCCATCTCTACCGGCATGCTGGCGATTGGTCTGCTTTTCACCGGGCCACTTTCCGACGCCATTGGCCGTAAACAGGTGATGGTTACCGCCCTGATGCTGGCTTCGATTTGTACGTTACTTTCCACGATGATGACCAGCTGGCACGGTATCCTGGTGATGCGCGCGCTGATTGGGTTATCCCTGAGCGGTGTGGCGGCGGTCGGGATGACCTATCTCAGCGAAGAGATCCACCCGAGCTTTGTCGCCTTCTCTATGGGGCTGTACATCAGCGGGAACTCGATTGGCGGAATGAGTGGACGTCTGCTGAGCGGGGTGTTTACGGACTTCTTTAACTGGCGTATTGCGCTGGCGGTGATCGGCTGCTTTGCCCTTGCGTCTGCGCTGATGTTCTGGAGAATCCTTCCGGAATCACGTCATTTTCGTTCCACCTCCCTGCGCCCGAAAACGCTGTTCATCAACTTCCGTCTGCACTGGCGTGACAAAGGGTTGCCGCTGCTGTTCCTGACCGGCTTTCTGCTGATGGGCTCATTCGTTACGTTGTTTAACTATATCGGCTATCGCCTGATGCTCTCTCCGTGGCACCTGAGCCAGGCGGTGGTGGGTCTGCTCTCTGTAGCGTATCTCACCGGTACGTGGAGTTCACCTAAAGCCGGAGCGATGACGGCCCGCTTTGGACGCGGTCCGGTTATGCTGGTCTCTACGGCCGTCATGCTGCTCGGCCTGTTGATGACCCTTTTCGCCTCCCTGTGGCTTATCTTCGCCGGGATGCTGCTTTTCTCTGCCGGTTTCTTCGCCGCTCACTCGGTGGCCAGCAGCTGGATTGGGCCACGCGCTCGCCGGGCCAAAGGCCAGGCGTCGTCTTTGTATCTGTTCAGCTATTACCTCGGTTCCAGCTTTGCGGGGACGCTGGGTGGGGTGTTCTGGCATAACTATGGCTGGAACGGCGTGGGCGGTTTTATTGCGCTGATGCTCTGCGGGGCGCTGTTGGTAGGGACCCGTTTACACCAGCGGCTACACTGATTCAGGGTTTGAAATCGAGCGTGTAGTTTTCCCCGATACGCTCATCAGGTACCACTGGGAGCACATGATCGTCACTGGCAGACTGTAAGGCCGCAATGGCGGCCTTACACAGTTCCGGATCGCTGCCTTTTACCACCTGAATGTGGGTCACATAGGCCGCGCCTTTGGGCTGGTGAATCTTTAACGAGCAGAGCTTCCCTTCATACTGCTCTGTGGTCGTCATCCTTTGTTTCACTGTTTCCACATACGCAAACGCCCATGCGTGCGCAGAGTCTTCTTCGGTGTTGAACGGGATCACGTCATGATGATGTGTCTGGCACCCCGTCAGCAACACTGCAATCCCTACACTCACAACCTTGTTCATTTTCCATCCGGCAGTCGTTTTTTTTTAGGGTTATAACACAGCGTTACTGAACGAAATAGCACCAAACTCTAAGGGGTAATGGCTTGGATTCAGGCGGGAATTTTGATACTACTCACTCTTCATGCCTGAAACATCGCCTTGCAAAGAGAAAACGAAATGAGCGAAAACAGCCACTACCAACAACTCACCCGCACCTTCCAGCGCCTCTCCCGTTTCTCCCACCTCTCCGCCATCGCCAGCTGGGATATGTTTACCATGATGCCGCCGGGCGGCAGTGCCGCGCGCGGTGAAGCGCTGGCCGAAATGAGCGTTCTGCAACACCAAATCCTGACCGATAAAAAGGTGGGGGAATGGCTCACCGCCGCGGCCGGTGAGGACCTGAATGATATTGAACAAGCCAACCTGCGTGAAATGACGCGTCATTACCAGCAGGCGTCGCTGTTGCCGGAAGCGCTGGTGGAAGCCAAATCGCTGGCAGGCAGCAAATGTGAGCACGCCTGGCGTACTCAGCGCCCGGCCAATGACTGGCAGGGGTTTGCCGCCAACCTGAAAGAGGTCGTCAAACTGAGCCGTGAGGAGGCTCGCCTGCGTGCTGAAGCCAAAGGCTGCAGCCCTTACGACGCGCTGCTGGATATTTTCGAGCCGGACATGACCAGCGCGCGTCTGGACGTACTGTTCGCGGATATGAAATCCTGGCTGCCGGACCTGCTGGCAAACGTTGTGGAAAAACAGGCTCAGCAGTCGTTCGTTCCGCCGCAGGGCCCCTTCCCGACGGCAACGCAGCGTGAACTTGGGCTTGAAGCCATGAAGATGCTCGGCTTTGATTTTAACGGCGGTCGCCTGGACGTCAGTGCACACCCGTTCTGCGGTGGCGTGCCGGAAGATGTGCGCATCACCACGCGTTATGATGAGGACGAGCTGCTCAGCGCGCTGTTTGGCGTGATCCACGAAACCGGACACGCGCGCTACGAGCAAAACCTGCCGCGAACGTGGGCCGGTCAACCTGTCGCGCTGGCCCGTTCAACGGCGATCCACGAATCCCAGAGCCTGTTCTTTGAGATGCAGCTGGGGCGCAGCGACGCTTTCCTTAAACATCTCCTCCCTGCGGTTCACGCCCGTTTTGGCAGTCAGGCGGCGTTCAGTGAAGAGAACTTTATTGCCTGGAACCAGCGCGTGAAACCGGGCTATATCCGCGTCGATGCCGACGAAGTCAGCTACCCGGCACATGTGGTGCTGCGCTATGAAATTGAACGTGCGCTGATCAATGGCGATATCGAGGTGGATGACATTCCGGCGCTGTGGGATGAGAAAATGCAGGCCTGGCTCGGGTTATCAACCAAAGATAACTACCGCAACGGCTGTATGCAGGACATTCACTGGACCGACGGCGGTTTTGGCTACTTCCCGTCCTACACGCTCGGCGCGATGTACGCCGCGCAATTGTTCCATGCGGCCAAAACGGCGCTGCCGGGTCTGCAGTCCTCCATCGCTGAGGGCGATTTCTCCGCCCTGTTTGACTGGCTGCGTCAGAATATCTGGCAGCACGGTAGCCGCTTCACCACTTCGCAACTGATTACCCAGGCGACGGGTGAAGACCTGAATATCCGTTACTTCCGCGAGCATTTGACGTCCCGTTATCTGTAATCCAGCGGCCGGAGTGCGCTCCGGCCGTTTTCCTTTTGCGCACCCTGTACCGCCCTTTGTACATTCCGTTACACGCCGATACCAATCACTCACGGAAACCCCGAATTTACAGGGATATAGTTCTTTCAACGGCCCCGCAGTGGGGTTAAATGAAAAACCAAATTTGAGGGTATGAACATGAAAAAAGTATTAGCTCTGGTTGTTGCCGCTGCTATGGGTCTGTCTTCTGCTGCGTTTGCTGCTGAAACCACTGCCGCACCGGCTGCTGCTGCGCCAGCTGCAACGACGACTGCTGCTCCGGCAAAAACCGTACACCACAAGAAACACCATAAAGCCGCTAAACCTGCTGCAGAGCAAAAAGCGCAGGCTGCTAAAAAACACCACAAAAAAGCCGTTAAACAAGATGCCGCTAAACCGGCTGTAGAGCAGAAAGCGCAGGCCGCTAAAAAGCACCACAAAAAAGCGACCAAACCTGCTGTAGAACAGAAAGCCCAGGCGGCTAAAAAGCATCACAAAAAAGCAGTAAAACACGAAGCTGCTAAACCAGCTGCACAGCCAGCTGCGTAAGAGTACAAGCTTAACCGTGCCTTTCGGGGCTCGTTGGTAAACCGGCGCTGAACCGGAAAGGTCCAGCGCCGTTTTTTTTATCCGGAGGGCGTATGCTGCGGCGCTATCGGTTTGAGCTGATTCTTATCCTGCTTATTTTATGCGCGCTCATCGCAAGCCATTTTTATCTTTCCTGATCGTAGCACGCTGATTTTACTCC
Organism: Enterobacter ludwigii; assembly: GCF_001750725.1. Lineage (NCBI taxonomy): Bacteria > Pseudomonadati > Pseudomonadota > Gammaproteobacteria > Enterobacterales > Enterobacteriaceae > Enterobacter > Enterobacter ludwigii. The sequence continues at coordinate 1,294,141 of NZ_CP017279.1, read as the reverse complement.
CACTTTAGCGCTGTCCCGTCTATAGTATTTTCATAGGGTTCACTTTTAATAATCATAATTGCCCCCACCAGAGTGTGATATGCGTAAATCTGTTGTGTTGTTACTGGGAACGTTTGGTCTTTTTTCTGGATTCTCACATGCGGATGATGGCGGTGATGAAACCATTAGCGCGAAAGAGCTTAAAACGCTGTTTTTCGGTCATGACGATCGTACGCGCGTCGCCGATCCTACCCAGGCACCCTGGGACGCTATCGGGCAACTGGAAACCGCCAGCGGTAATTTATGTACCGCTACGCTGATTACCCCGCAACTTGCCCTGACGGCAGGCCACTGCCTGCTGACACCGCCAGACGGCAAGCCAGACAAAGCCGTTGCCCTGCGGTTTGTGTCGCAAAAAGGGATGTGGCGTTATGAAATTCACGGTATTGAGGGACGCGTTGATGCTTCTCTCGGCAAACGTCTGAAGCCTGACGGTGACGGCTGGATAGTGCCTCCGTCAGCGGCATCCTGGGATTTTGGCCTGATCATTTTGCGCTACCCGCCTTCTGGCATTACCCCGCTTCCGTTATTTGACGGAGACAAAGCCGCGCTCACTGCCGCACTGAAAGCCGCCGACCGTAAGGTGACGCAATCAGGCTACCCTGTCGATCATCTGGACGCGCTTTACACCCACACGGACTGTATTGTCACAGGATGGGCGCAAAACAGCGTGCTCTCACATCAGTGCGATACGTTACCCGGTGACAGCGGCTCGCCGCTGATGTTAAAAACGGATAACGGCTGGCAGCTGATTGGGGTTCAAAGCTCTGCGCCAGCGGCAAAAGACAGATGGCGTGCAGATAACCGGGCCTTAGCCGTGACCGGTTTTCGTGACAAGCTGGAAGCACTGGCGCAGCAGTAGCTCAGCACTGTCTGACCTGACGTAACGCCCTGATTGATTCAATCGGCATCGGCTGGCTGAACCAGAACCCCTGCAGCTGATCGCAGCCAGCCAGCCGTAACAATTTCATCTGCTTTTCGTTTTCCACCCCTTCTGCGACCACCGCCATGCCCAGGGCATTGGCGATCCTCACCGTACCGCTCACCAGCGCCGCCGCCTGCTCATCGTTGTCCACCAGCCCGGCCAGTGATTTATCGATCTTAATGGTGTCGAAATTAAAACGCCGCAAATAGCCGATACTCGAATAGCCCGTGCCAAAATCATCCAGCGCCACCGCGGTGCCCAGCGCTTTAAGGTTGGCAATCGCCGTGCGGGCACGCTCGGGGTTTTCCAGTACATAGGTCTCCGTGACTTCGAGCTGGAGTCGCCTGGCCGGGAAACGGGTGCTTTCCAGAACCCAGGCCACTTTTTCTTCGAATTCAGGGTCGCGAAACTGCGCCGGGGAGATATTAACGGAGAGCTTCAATTCGCTGTACGGCTCCAGATCCTGGCAGGCACGCTGCAAAACAAACTGGCCCAGTTTGTAAATCAGCCCACTCGTTTCCGCAATGGAAATGAAGGTATCCGGACCGAGTTCACCTTCCGGACGACGCGGCCAGCGAACCAGCGCTTCCACACTGCTCATTTTCTGACTGCGGGCGTCAATAATCGGCTGGTACCAGACCTCAAACTCGTCTCGCTCCAGTCCGTTACGGATCTGGTTTTCAATCGCAAGCTTGCGTTCCCGGGCGTTATTCAGCGCCGCGTCATAGTGGGTGACACGCCCTTTCCCGCTAATTTTGGAATGGTACATGGCGATATCGGCGCGGCGAAACAGCTCGGAACTGGTGCATTCAATCAGGGTTCCGCTGGCAATCCCGATGCTGGCGCCGATATGAATGGTGCGCTCCCCCAGACGAATAGGGGTATTGAGAAAATCCAGTACGGATTCAGCAAAGGTGGTCGCCAGCGCTTCTGCCCCTTCACCGCCGATGGTCATGGCAAACTCATCGCCTCCCATGCGCGCCAGCATCCCGCCCGGTGGAACGCATTCATTCAGCGTTTTGGCAATGGTCACAATGAGATCGTCACCGAGGCTGTGGCCGTAGATATCGTTGACGTCCTTGAAGCCATCCAGATCGATAAACACCACGCTTTTGACGTCAATATCGCCACGCAAACTCACGCGGTCCAGCGCTTCAATGAGTGCGCGGCGGTTCGGCAGATGGCTTAGCCAGTCCGTTCTGGCGACCAGACGCGCCTGGCTTTCTCCGCGGGCCAGTTTGTACAGGCCCACGCAGCTTACCATAATAAACAGCAGGATCAGCACCGATGCCAGCACCACTATCTGCGTGATATCAGATGATGCGGCCCGGGCCGCCTGCGCGCCAGGAAGGCGTGCCTGCCAGTTGAGGTAACCCAGTAACTCCCCAGCAGAACTGCGCAGCGGCATACTCAGACTGTTGATTTTATCCGGGGTAAAGTTGAGGTTATCAATCTGAAAGGTCTGCCCCAGATCGGATAATATGCCGCTATTCAAATGGCGGGTAATCACCAGATAGCGGCGTGTACCGTCGTTAACCTGCAATCGCCCGATCATCGGTCGGATCAGCCCTATTCCGACAAACGCGACGCCGTGACGCGTTCGGGTGATCCCGGCATAAATATTCTTCTGGCTGGGTAATTCACGTCCGTGCTGCTGAATAAGCGCTTGCAGGCCTTTGCCAAAAAAGTTGAGATTCGACTCCGCAAAAGGCTGGCTTTGAAACGATCCCCAGATAACGTTGAAATGCTCATCCAGCACGAAAGTGCCGTCATAGAGGTTATTGACTTTAAAGCCCGCTCCCCAGGTGTTGTATAACCATTCGGTATCGAGCTTTGGGCGGTAGACCTCGCGTACCGCATCGTCCCAGACGGCATTATCAATCACCAGGGTCGAGACACGGTTAACCGACGTTTGTATCGCACCCTGCACGGAAAGCGTGGTGCGGTGCTCGTCAATTTCATTGGTTTTGGTGCTGATCAGGTGCAGAGATAAATAGAGCAGCGCGACAATGGAGATGATTAAGCCGATCCCCGCCATGAAGATCATGGCGAACAATGTTCTCGCGGTGGGAATATTGCGCCAGCTTAATGTGCGATACATTAGCCATCCTCTTCAATGTTTTGCTTTTTTTAAGAGTAATACAGGCAGCGAATTTCGCTGCCTGTAAATAATGGCTTAACGTGTATCAGGCGAGTTTTATCATGATCATGCCAGCAAGCAGCAATATCAGTCCAATCCAACCTTTGTTATTTAAACGCTGACCGAACAGCACCCAGCCGGCTGCCAGGGTGGCGGCAATACCAAACCCGCCCCACAGCGCATAGGCCACGGACAGATCGATACCCTTCACCGCCTGTGACAGGGCGCTGAACGCCCCCAGTACGGCGGCAATCGACAACAGTCCGTAAATTTTACGACGAAAACCGTCAGAGAATTTTAGCAGGACGTTCGCTAAAATCTCCAGCACGATGGCAAACCCCAACCAGGCCGCGTGGATCCATTCAAACTGCTGCATGGGTCTGCTCCTTCGGCTGCTTAGTCGGTTTGCGTGTACCCGATTTAATCAGCACGATACCTGCTACCAGCGTCGTTAACCCGGCAATCTTCATTGTTGATAATGTTTCGTCAAATAATAAGACGCTGAACAGGGTGATTAACAAAATACCGATCCCTTCCCACAGCGCATAGGCCACACCCAGCGCAATTTTCTTCACTGCAAACGACAGGAAAATATAGGAAAGTGAAATCATCACCAGCATTAAAATAAAGCCGGTATTGCCATCGCTGACGCTTGCCCATTTCATCGACAGCGTGCCGGTAATTTCAGCGATAATAGCAAGGGCTAATAAAATCCAGTAAAACATGTTTTTCTCCTGCTTGAGAATATAATCCATCGTGGCCTGCTGCGTGCAGCAAACCCAAAAATATGAAATTAAATCAGACAGCTAAGCGCGTAGCGCCAGCTCAGGCAGAAGATGTGACTATAGCGCGTTGCGCCAGTGTTGCTCACCAGAAAGAAGGCAGAAGGAAGTGAAAAATACAGCGGTGTTGTTTGAAGAATACGTCCTGAACAAATTGTCCATAAAATTACAATTATCCGCGTTGTTGCTTCTCGTCTTTGCGGATGAAAATTGTCCTCGGTAGTTGAACACGCCAAATTTGTACCATAAGTAAGGCTTTTACTCAAAGTCTTTTCAATTCTTTACCCATCCCGTTTGATTTTGGTTAGTTTATTGAAACGGCTTTCGCCTTTATTATAAATAAAAATATTATTCAGGAACCCCCATGGCTAAACCCATCATTACCCTGAACGGGCTAAAAATTGTCATCATGCTGGGCATGCTGGTGATCATATTGACGGGCGTCCGTTTTGCCGCCGACATCATCGTGCCGTTTATTCTGGCCCTGTTTATTGCGGTGATCCTTAACCCGCTCATACAGCGCATGACGCGGTTCCGCATCCCGCGCGTGCTGGCAATCACGATGCTTATCAGCATCATTATTATTGCCATGGTGCTGCTGGTCGCTTATCTCGGCACCTCCCTGAATGAACTGACGCGAACGTTACCGAAATACCGCTCGTCGCTGGCGATACCGCTGTTGCAGCTTGAACCCTGGCTGCAACGTGCGGGAATCGAAGTCTCCGTTGAGGAGTTGCTGAAGTACATTGATCCGAATGCCGCCATGACCCTCGTCACCGGCCTGCTGGCGCAGCTCTCTAACGCCATGACCTCGATTTTCCTGCTGTTTTTAACGGTGGTGTTCATGCTGCTGGAAGTGCCGCAACTGCCCGCAAAACTGCAGCAAATAATGGTCCGTCCGGTTGAAGGCATGGGAGCGATTCAACGCGCGCTGGATAGTGTCTCCCGCTATCTGGTCCTGAAAACCGCCATTAGCCTGGTCACCGGGGCCGTGGTCTGGGGAATGCTGATGGCGCTGGATGTCCGGTTTGCGTTCGTCTGGGGATTACTGGCCTTTGCGCTCAACTATATCCCCAACATCGGTTCGGTGCTGGCCGCTATCCCCCCTATTCTGCAGGTGCTGGTGTTCAGTGGGTTCTATGATGCGCTGATTCTGCTGGCCGGGTATCTGGTGATTAACCTGGTGTTCGGGAACATTCTTGAGCCACGCATGATGGGGCGTGGTCTGGGATTGTCCACGCTGGTGGTATTTCTGTCCCTTATCTTTTGGGGATGGCTGCTCGGCCCGGTCGGCATGTTGCTCTCCGTTCCGCTGACCATCATTGTGAAGATTGGCCTCGAACAGACGGCAGGCGGGCAAAGTATCGCCGTGCTGCTGAGTGATATGAGCCATAAGCCAGTCGAATAACCTCCGCAGATGCCTGCCTCGTCCCCCTTACCGGGGGTGACGAGACAGGCAGGCGTTACGGCCTTCGCGCTCGGCGCACAACAAAATGGCTACTCGCGCCATCCCATTGCCGGTGCAACATGCTTCAGAATGGATTCGATAACATGCGCGTTGTAATCCACTCCGAGCTGGTTCGGCACGGTGAGCAATAAGGTGTCCGCTTCGGCAATCGCTTCGTCCTGTTTCAACTGCTCAATCAGCTTTTCAGGCTCAGCGGCATAGCTGCGTCCGAAAATGGCGCGCGTTTTCTCATCAAGGTAACCCACGCTATCGCTGTCGTTCCGGCTTGCGCCGAAGTACATGCGGTCACGATCGTCCATCAGCGCAAAAATACTGCGGCTGACCGAGACGCGCGGCTGACGAGTATGCCCGGCTTCCGCCCAGGCCTGTCGGTAGGCGCGGATCTGTTTTGCCTGCTGAATATGGAATGGCTCACCGGTTTCATCATCTTTCAGGGTTGAGCTTTGCAGGTTCATCCCCAGTTTTGCAGCCCATACCGCTGTCGCGTTCGACCCTGCGCCCCACCAGATGCGCTCACGTAAACCTTCGGAATGTGGTTCCAGGCGCAGCAGTCCCGGTGGATTTGGGAACATGGGTTGTGGGTTTGGTTTTGCAAACCCTTCTCCGCGCAGCACCTCGAGCAGTACCTCGGTGTGTCGGCGTGCCATATCTGATTCATTTTCCCCTTCCTGCGGGACATAACCAAAATGACGCCAGCCATCAATGACCTGCTCCGGAGAGCCCCGGCTGATCCCCAGCTGCAAACGTCCGCCGGAGATTAAATCCGCCGCGCCCGCATCTTCCGCCATGTACATCGGATTTTCATAGCGCATATCGATCACACCAGTACCGATTTCGATGCTTTTCGTTTTGGCACCGATCGCCGCCAGTAAGGGGAATGGAGAGCTGAGTTGACGGGCAAAATGATGCACACGGAAATAGGCACCATCTGCGCCCAGCTCTTCAGCGGCGACGGCCAGGTCGATGGATTGCAACAGAGTGTCCGCCGCGGAACGCGTGCCGGACTGAGGTGACGGTGTCCAGTGACCAAATGACAAAAAGCCGATCTTTTTCATAACGAGATATCCTGATGATGCTTTGCGTTATCTCTACTTTACGCATTACCCGGGGAGAATAAATGCCCTTTATTTAACGGAATAATTCAAATAAATTGACTGAATTGAGCGGATCGCAATGACGCCCCATAATGAGATATAGTGCGTCTTTCTTTTTCCCTGGCAGGTAAAACCGGCAATGGCTCTGATCCCTAAAAACTACGCGCGACTGGAAAGTGGCTACCGTGAAAAGGCATTAAAAATCTATCCCTGGGTCTGTGGACGCTGCTCACGCGAGTTCGTCTATTCAAACCTGCGCGAGCTCACGGTTCACCATATCGATCACGATCATACTAATAACCCGGAAGATGGCAGCAACTGGGAGCTGTTGTGCCTGTTTTGCCACGACCATGAACACTCGAAATACACCGAAGCAGATCAGTACGGCACCACCGTTGTGGCGGGTGAAGACGCGCAAAAAGACATGGGCGTGGCCACTTTCAACCCGTTTGCCGATCTAAAAGCGATGATGAATAAGAAAAAATAATTCCCTAATATTGCCCCTCTTCGTCATATGGGCCGTACAGTTACAGGTAAAAGGATATGGATACACTCCGTTGCTACTGGGACGTTTTTTTCAATGCTTATGGCTCACTGCTCACGAAAACCGTGCTGGTATTACTGCTGGTGTGGTGGTGTCATCAAACCCTGCAGCGCTTCAGAAAAGAAGCCCCTGACGCTACCGGCCCCATTGCCGAGGCCAATGCCAGAGAACGCTACCAGTGGCGCTATTTGCGGTGGGCTTTAAGTAGCATCCAGGGCATCCTTTCCCTGTATATTATAGGGTCGATTATTACGACGCTTTTTACGTAGCGGATACGGTTTCTGCCCTGAAGACGTCTCAGGTAGCCTCTGTCTTTAACAGTTCGCATTGTCGATGATAAGCCGGGGGCGCATGCGCAGACTCGTTACAGTCCAGCGCCCCCTGCGGATCACTCAACCGTCAGCGCAAAACAATTTTTCAGTACAGAGGCAATGTCATCTTCTGCCAGCTGCTGCGTTTCCACGCCCTGCGCGGTGATCGTTTTCAGCACATTACCCAGCAAAATCTGGCGTCCTTCCGGGCGATGCTGTACGACGAGCAGCTTCTGCACAAAAATGGCGTCCGGGTGCGTGGAGTTAAGGTAGTTGGCAGGCACAAAATCAATCCACTCCTGAGGAGAGAGGTCAAAGCCGTACTGACTGGCCCATTTACCCTCCACCCATGCCTGAAGCAGATACTCACCCTCCGCGTTACGGGTCAGCCGGAACGTGTCGAAATCCTGCCGGATATCCGTATCAAGCATGTCTAACGCCATCGGCGCACGGATGCCGTAGCTACCGAACCCGAGGTCACAAAGCCACTGACGACCGCCAATCTCAGCAATGAGTGCCATATGGGTTTTAGGCCGACGCACCGGGTAGAACATCGGGCGCGCCGCGACAAAACGCCAGCGAATGCCCAATGCCTCCAGCGCCATCGCAAATAGCCCATTCACCTCATAGCAGTAGCCGCCGCGCTTCTGCCTCAGCAGCTTATCGGCAATGTCTTCGGGTACCAGCGAGACGACTTTACCCGCCTGTACATCCCCATTTTCAAAGGGTATCGAAAAGAGCTGATGGCGCATCAGCGCATGCAGAGTTGCAGTATCGGCAGCCGCCGGGCCGGTATAGTTTATGCGCCTGAAATAGGCAGAAATATCGAAATTGTCGCTGTGCATAGTGCCTCCTTGTCTGGAACATGCCGGACACTATAGATGGGGCACTTCATTGGCTGTATAGTCAGTTTTATCGAAAATTTGACTGCACAGATCCCCATGGCCGCCCCGTCCCCCCATTACCGTCGGATTGCTGAGATGCTGCGTCTTACGCTGGCTTCTGGCGCGTTGCAAATCGGCGACCGGATGATCTCTGCACGTAAACTGGCCGAGCGCGAACAGGTCAGTCTCCCGACGGCACTGGAAGCACTCCGCTGCCTTGAGGCCGAAGGCCTGATCGTTGCGCGTCCGCGTTCGGGCTACTACGTCCGTCAGACCCGCCTGTCCCGATGCGTGCAGCCCACCCGTTCCCTGCCCGGCCCCGTGCCTGTGACAATGTCAGCCGTCGCGCGATCGTTATTCAGTAGTGCAGAAGCCCGGCTGGTACCGCTGGGGGCTGCCTTGCCCGACCCCGCGTGGCTGCCAGGCGATACCCTGCAACGTGCGCTGCAGTCTGCAGGTCGACGTCTGGAAGCGCGTGGGCAAAGCTATAGCCTTCCTCCGGGACGGGTTGATTTGCGCAGTAAGATTGCCGCCCGGGCTGCGCAATGGGGCGGCCGTTTTGGTGCAGAGGATCTCATCATTACCGCTGGCGCGACACAGGCGCTGCGTCTGGCGTTGCGGGCTGTGTGCCAGCCTGGCGACGTGGTAGCGATAGAACAACCCGCCTATTTCGGTACGCTGTTGTTGCTGGAAGATTTGGGCCTGAAGGCGCTGGAGATCCCAACCGATCCTCAAGAAGGGTTGCTGCTGGCGCCGCTCGCCGATGCTATTCGGTGCCATCATCCAGCGGCCGTTCTGGCCTCGCCCACCGTGCAAAATCCGCTGGGTGCCAATATGTCCGTCCCCCGCAAGCAGGAACTGGTTGCCCTGCTGGAAGATGCAGGCATCCCGTTAATTGAGGACGATGTTTATGGCGACCTGGTCGGCGAAGGGCAACGTCCTCCGGCCTGTAAAGCGTTCGACCAGAGCGGGAATGTCATTTACTGCAGTTCATTGTCTAAAACGCTTGCGCCCGGATGGCGCATCGGCTGGATTGCGCCCGGACGTTACCACGCCCAGGTCCTGCAGGCGCGTATGGCCGGAGACTGGGCAGGCGCGCCGCTGTTTGAAGCCGCAACGAGCGAAATCCTGGCCAGTGGCGACTACGATCGTCATCTGCGGCGGCTAAAGCGGCGCATCGCAGAAGGGATTGGTGCCGTCATTGCGCGCGTCAAGGCAAGCTTCCCTCCCGGCACACGCGTTAACGTGCCAGCTGCCGGTTTCCTGTTGTGGGTTGAACTTCCACACCAGGTGAATGCACTGGAGGTGCACCGCCGCGCGCTGACACTGAATATTGGCGTTAGCCCCGGGCCGCTGTTTTCCCCCCGCGCACACTTAACGAATTTCCTGCGATTAAATTGTGCAAACGAACCCACGCCTCTCCTGCTGAATGCGGTGGATCGGATTGGCGCGCTTTGTCATGAACTGGCCGGCTCCTCTGGCCCTATTCCAGAAAGTGAACATTGAGCGTTCTTTACTCCCTGCATCCGGGTTCGCGTTTTTTACTGCCGTCAGAAACGCACTCCCCTTTTTTCACGGAATAATACGTGCCGCTCTTAGCTGCGAGAACAGGCTGAAAAACATCTCATCGGTTGCATGCATTCGCGTGAACCCTGACCGGCGGAGCTTACTGCCGTCGCCAAACATGTCGTAATTCCAGCTAAAGACAAAATCGGCAAAATGCCCGTCGTTTAGCTGCAAAATATCCGCCTCCACCAAGCGATCCCCGGCAATGTCGCGCCATAACGCACGATAGTCCTTAAACAGCTGATGGAATGACAATCTGACCGGCGGCGCAGAGTCCAGTTCAAACCAGCGTGCGATGCGCGGCCACAGCTCGCTCCAGCGCCAGATGTCCCCATTATTCACGTTGAAAGCCTGGTTGTTAGCCCTACGTGATGTGGCTGCCCACAGCGTTGCCTCCGCCAGCAATTCGGCGTCAGTATGATCAACAATGCTGTGCCAGGTCTGTTCCGAACCGGGAAAACGCAGAGGTAAACCCAGAGCCTTACACAGGGACGCATACAGCGCGATGCTCAGTGCAAGGTTCATGGTATTGCCTGGCACCGAACTGCCCACCACGCCTGGCCTGATGGCATTCCAGTGCCAGCATTTTCCCCGCTGAAAATCACGGAGCCACGCGAGCTGAGCGGCGTTAAATTCTGCCCCGGGTACGCCCGGATCGCTTTCGCGTGCCGGGGTTTTGAACGGTCCCAGGTGCGCACCATACACTTTGTATCCCTGCATCAGGCTTACCGTCTGCAAAGGCGCCGTTTTTTCAATATTGCTGACCAGGTTGCGCAACATCGTGACGTTCGGTTCAACCATTTCCGTCCAGCTCCCGGCATTCATCCAGGCGCTGTAAAAAATATGGGTGATCTCGCCAGCGGCTTGCAAAGCCCTGGCGCTATCCTCTGCATCCAGTAAATCAACGTTGATCAGCGAAATAGCATCAGGATGGGATAAGGCATGGCGGCTCAGGCCAATCACCTGCCATTTATTGTCCAGGAGCGTTTTGACGAGCTGTCTGCCTACGATCCCGCTGGCGCCAGCGACCAGCGCGACGTTTTGTGGCTGCATCTTATTCACGGTGTTTCTCCAGTTAGGGTGACAGACACAGTGTGATATATTATTTTTTCCCTACATATCCCCTGAATTCGATGGCACTTATAAGAAAAAACATTAAATGAACAATAAGCTCAACGCCATTTCCACCTTTCTGCGCGTCGCAGAAGCGGGTTCCTTTTCGGCAGCCGCTCGCCAGAGCGGAATGAAGCAGTCTGCCGTCAGCCAGCAGATTGCCGCCCTGGAACAGGAGCTCGGGGTGGTATTACTGCATCGGACAACGCGAATGATGAAGCTCACCGAGCAGGGTGAACGTTATCGCCGTGATATGCAGCTTTTGCTGGATGCCATGCAGGAAGCAGAGAGACGGTTGAACCCTGCCGATCATCAGTTTCAGGGCAGCGTCCATGTTCAGTTGCCAAGCGGTCTGGGGCAGATCGTTTTGCCCCCTCTGCTGGCGCTTCAGCGCCTGCATCCGGCGTTGCACCTGACGCTGTCCCTGGATGACCGCATCGCCGACCTGGTGAGCGAAGGGGTGGATGTCGCGCTACGCCTTAGCGCTGAACCTCCACAATCGCATGCGGCACGTCTGCTGATGCGGATTGAAACCGCGCTGTTCGCTGCTCCCGGCTTTCAGGCGGTACACTCCGTCAGCGAACTGGCGGCACATCCCCATGTGCGATTTAGCGGCATTCCGCGGGATGCGCCTCTACGGTTGATCGCCGGTGAGGAAACAATTGACGTGAAAGTGCATACCGTTTTTCGTGCCAACACCAGTGACGCCCTGTTACAGGCGCTGGAGTCAGGCATCGGGATTGGCGGTATGCAGTTGCCGCTTGCGGCAAAGGCGTTGCAAGCCGGCACGCTGGTGCCGGTATTACCGGCCTGGCGGTTACCTGACCGGTATCTCTATGCCGTCTACCCCGACGCCCGCTTTATCCCACAACGCGTCAGAAGCGTGATACAGGTGATCGAACAAATCCTGCCGTCGCTTGCCAAATAACCGGCGCCTACTTCGCTACCGGCAAATCCGCGTACCGCGTCGTATAAGCCGGTGACAACATCTCGCGCTTCATCGCCCAGGATTTCTCAATCCCCTGCCCGGCAAACCATATCTTCCCTTTCCCGGAATGATTCACGCTGTCGATCAGCGCCATCAGCGCCGCGCTGTTGGCGCGCAAACGGTTATCGTCAAATAAATTCAGCTGGGCGACGCCGCTACTGAAAAAGTCCGCCAGCATCACCCCCGCTTTCATGTAGCGATAGCCGTCAAGCCATATGCGCCCCAGCGCATCGGTGGCGGCACGGATGATATCGCGCGAGTCATTGGTGGGCGTCATCAGGGTGACAGACGCCTGATTGCCGTAATAAACCTCGTTGTCCGCATGCGGGCTGGTACGCAAAAACACGCTGATAAAGCGACAATATTGATGCTCGCTGCGCAGCTTTTCCGCAGCCCGTTCAGCGTAGGCGCAAATGGCCTGGTGCATCTCCTCATATTGCGTAATACGGTGTCCAAACGAGCGGCTACAGATAATCTGCTGCTTCGTGGGCGTGAACTCTTCCAGATCAAGACAGGGCTCGCCGCGCAGCTCGCGTGCCGTGCGCTCCAGGACAACGTTAAAATGTTTGCGGATGACCCACGAGGAAGCTTGTGCCAGATCCAGCGCCGTGGTGACGCCCATCGCATTAAGTTTTTTGGTAATGCGCCGCCCGACGCCCCACACCTCCTCTACCGGTACGCGCGCCAGCAGTTTACGTTGCCGCTCGCGATCCGATAAATCCACTACGCCTCCCGTGCTGCTCCACCGCTTTGCCGCATAGTTGGCCAGCTTCGCCAGCGTTTTCGTGGGGGCAATGCCTACGCCAACGGTTAATCCCGTATTTTTAAACACCTGCGTGCGCATATGATGACCAAACGCCTCCAGCGCCATGCAGTTGCTGATGCCAGCAACGTTCACAAACGCCTCATCAATGGAGTAAATCTCTATGGCCGGGGCGAAGTCGGTCAGCGTCTGCATCACCCGGCTGCTGAGATCGGCATAAAGCGCATAGTTCGAGCTAAAGACGTAAACCCGCGCGGGAAAGCGCTTCTCTTTGAATTTGAAATACGGCTCGCCCATTTTTATATCGAACTGCTTTGCCTCCCGCGACAGCGAAATAATGCAGCCGTCGTTATTGGAGACCACCACCACGGGTTTGCCCCGCAGATCGGGCCGAAACACCGTCTCGCAGGAGGCATAAAAGCTGTTCACATCAACCAGCGCGAACATGTTTATGCGTTTTGAGTGTGTGGGTGACAACACCGAAGATCTGCAGTTCCTCTTCGGACTGAAACGTGATCGGCTGATAGCGAACGTTATGCGGCACTAACCTCAGGATCGGGCGGGTCTGCAGCTCTTTGACCGTAAACTCACCCGCGACGGATGCCACCACAATATCCCCGTGCACGGCGTTTAACGAACGATCGACGACCAGCAGATCGCCATCGCCGATCCCAACGCCGATCATCGAGTCTCCGCTCACCTTCACAAAGTAGGTCGCGCTGGGATGCCTGACGGCCAGGCGGTTAAGATCGAGACGATCCTCCACATAATCCTGCGCCGGGCTTGGAAAACCACACGCTACGCGTTCTACAAATAACGGTAATTCAAGGGGTTGCTTTGGATAATAAGAAAAGAGAGTGTCCATAAATGCCTTTCTCGCCAGATACTGTATATAAATACAGTATTACGAATTATGGACAAGGATCAAGGTCCTTTACGGGGGTTACCCCAAACGCATTGAAGTGTGAGCGGATTTAATTCAGCCGTATCCTGCGCATCGGCGAAAGAATAGCCAGATAACGCCTGCGGCAGCGACATTCAGGTTTCAAGAGGGACAAAAAAGCCCAAAGCACTGCTTTGGGCTTATGCCTGTCTGGCTTAATCCGCCAGCGAATCGAGCGTTTCCAGCGCGTCAGCCGGGAGCACCAGCTCCGCCGCCGCAAGATTTTGTCGCAGATGCGCCACGGAGGAGGTGCCGGGGATCAACAGGATGTTCGGCGAGCGTTGCAGCAACCACGCCAGCGCGACCTGCATTGCCGTTACGCCCAGCGAATCAGCGACCGCCTGCAGCCCGGATGATTGCAGGGGTGTAAAACCGCCCAGCGGGAAGAACGGCACATACGCAATCCCCTGCTGCGCCAGCGAATCCACCAGCGCATCATCGCCACGGTTCACGATGTTGTACATGTTCTGCACACACACCACCTGCACCATCTTCTGCGCTTCCGCAACCTGGGTGGCCGTGACGTTGCTCAGGCCAATATGGCGCACCAAACCTTGCTGTTGTAACTCGGCCAGCGTGGCGAGAGGTTCAGCAATTGAGCCTTCTGCTGGCCCGTGTGCGCTGAACATGATGCGCAGATTAACCACATCCAGCACATCCAGCTGCAGATTACGCAGGTTGTCATGTACCGCCTGCGTCAGTTCCTGCGCGGAGAAGGCCGGCAGCCAGGAGGCATCACTGCCGCGACGGGCACCGATCTTGGTGACGAGCGTCAGATCGTCGCGGTACGGATGAAGCGCCTCGCGGATCAGCTGGTTGGTGATATGCGGCCCGTAAAAATCGCTGGTATCAATGTGATTCACCCCAGCAGCCACCGCTTCGCGGAGCACATCCAGCGCGGCATTTTTGTCCTTTGGAGGACCAAACACGCCCGGCCCGGCAAGCTGCATCGCGCCATAGCCAAGCCGTTTAACCGTCCGCGACCCAAGTGCGTACGTCCCGCTTTTATCAATGCTGCTCATGTCGACCTTCCTCATAAAAATGATCCGGATTTACAACGAGTTCCTTAACAGACCCCGTAGTTAAGCGCGAGTTAAATTAAAGTTTAATTTCTCTACGACGATAGTATTTGTGTAACCCTGCATCTTCTCTAACGGACGACCGCTATGCTGAAAAATCTGCACGTGATTACCGGTATTATCTTTGCTCTCACCATATTCTGTCTGTTGCAAGTTGTCACGGGAGGGTTGTTCTACTCTGCCGTCAGCAACGACCGCCATAACTTCCAGAACTCCGGGGTGCTCAATGCCCAGCAGGAGAGCCTGAGCGACAGCGTGAACACGCTGATCAAAACGCGCGTCACCGTCACCCGCGTGGCGATCCGCTACCTGAAAAACCAGCGCGACCCGGCGTCCCTTGCGGCGATCAACAAACTGCTTGGCACCGCAGCTGATTCTCTGGCTAAAGCTGAAGCCTATAACAAAGAGTGGCAGAAAATGCCGCAGGTTAACGGCCAGAACGCGGCATTAACCGACGAAATGCAGAAATCATGGAGCCAGATGCATGAAGTGATGCGTCTCTCCATTGCGTATCTGCGTGCCGACAACTACCAGGCCTATGGCGATCTGGATGCCCAACAGGCCCAGGACGATATGGAAGGGGTTTATAACCGCTGGCGCGCCGAAAACAACACCCTGCTGAAAGCCGCAACCGAAGAGAACCTGAGCAGCTTTACCCAGATGCAATGGACGCTGGCAGCGATCTTCCTGGCCGTTATCGCGGTGCTGGTGGTGATCTGGCAGGGTTTACAACACCTGCTGTTAAAACCGCTCCACATGATTATGAACCATATTCGCGCCATTGCGGGCGGCGATCTGACGCAGGATATCGCCCTGTCTGGCCGCAATGAGATGGGCCAGCTGGCGGCGGGTCTGCATGAGATGCAGCAGTCGCTGGTGACCACCGTCAGCGCCGTGCGTGGTAGCACCGACTCCATTTACACAGGCGCAGGTGAAATAGCCGCCGGAAGCAACGATCTGTCTGCCCGCACCGAGCAACAGGCGGCTTCGCTGGAGGAGACAGCAGCCAGCATGGAAGAGCTGACCGCAACGGTTAAACAGAACTCCGACAACGCCCGTCAGGCTACGCTACTGGCGAAGAACGCTTCAGAAACGGCGGCCCGTGGCGGTCACGTGGTCGATAACGTTGTCCGTACCATGACCGAAATCGCCGACAGCTCGCAGCAAATTGCGCACATTACCGGCGTGATTGACAGCATTGCCTTCCAGACAAACATTCTGGCGCTTAACGCGGCGGTGGAAGCCGCGCGTGCCGGGGAGCAAGGTCGTGGCTTTGCGGTCGTCGCAGGTGAAGTCCGCACGCTGGCCAGCCGCAGTGCGCAGGCGGCGAAAGAGATCAAAGGGCTGATTGAGAACTCCGTCAGCCGGGTGAATACCGGTTCAGAGCAGGTCAGCGAAGCGGGCGC
Source organism: Enterobacter ludwigii (assembly GCF_001750725.1). Taxonomy (NCBI): domain Bacteria; kingdom Pseudomonadati; phylum Pseudomonadota; class Gammaproteobacteria; order Enterobacterales; family Enterobacteriaceae; genus Enterobacter; species Enterobacter ludwigii. Next base: position 1,278,096 of record NZ_CP017279.1, on the reverse strand, counting down.
AACCATGAAGGAGATTGTCGCTGCCGTGACCCGCGTGACCGATATCATGGGCGAGATTTCGTCGGCGTCCGATGAACAGAGCCGCGGCATCGAACAGGTGAGCCTGGCCGTTTCGCAGATGGACAGCGTCACACAGCAAAACGCCGCGCTGGTACAGCAATCCGCCACGGCGGCGGCGGCCCTGGAAGATCAGTCGGAACAACTGCGCCAGGCTGTGGCAGCGTTTCGCCTGAACGGAAAGGAAAAAGCCACCGCACCCCGCCCGGCCACGGTGAAAACCCCACAGCTGTTACGCCCGGCAACGGCCAACACCGCCACCGACAGCAACTGGGAAACCTTCTGAGTGACAGGCGGGCGAACGTCTCGCCCGCCAGAAGCGCTTAACGGCTGCGCTTAGCGTGCCGTTCCCAGTTCTCCTGTTTCGCTTCGTCAGACTTTCGTAGCGAAACATAGCATGCTCCGCTGCCGCCGTGATGCGGCAGCGCCACGCAAAAGGCCTGCACTTCCTCGAACTCGGTTAACCAGCGCGCCAGATAGCTGCGTACCACGTTGGGATGGGCGTTCTGCTCCCGCCCTTTTCCATGAATGATCACCAGGTTACGTAATCCATCGCGTCCAGCCTGGCGGATAAAGGAAAACAGCATCTGCCGGCAACGCTCGGCGGGCTGGCGTAACAGATTTAAGCTGGCCTGGCGGGAATATTTACCCGAGCGGAGCTTATCAATAACGCCCTGTTGCACCCCTTCCCGTCTGAACGCCAGCGGCTCCTCCAGGGGCAGAAGTTCCAGGAAGCCCAGGGTCAGGAAGTTATCCAGTTGCTCGGTATCAATCTCCTGACGCGTCCGCGTGTTGCGGCTCGGCTGCCAGTGAATATCCGTGCAGCGCTTCAGGGGCTGGATACCCTCCATGGCGTCAAGAAAAAGTGATTTGTCGTCAGGGTTCATGGACATCCTCCCGCTACATCTGAGCCTGTACTATACCTGCGCCAGGCATGGGCCTCAATAACCGCCCCCCAGGATAAGGACATAAATATTAACCTGATGAATATAAAATTATTTCTTCGCAAAAGTTAAACGCGACTTAACTTAAATTTCAGCACACATAAAACAGAAAGTTTAGGTTAAAAAATGTGGAATCAATGATGCTAAAACATATCTTTTTGAGGGTGGGCTGTTATAATTAAATAAACCTGCTTCACGGATATAACATTCAGGATCTGCGAAGGGAAGCACTGCTGTGTGTTGTAGGGTCTGTCTGATGTCGGACAGGCTCTGTTTTTTTATTTTACTCCCCACTTCACTCCGATACTATTTTCCGCGCCTCTCTTCTGAATTGCGTAATTAACGATTCGGTCAGGGGTGTCTGACGAGAATCACGACGCTGAATTAAATAATAGGCCGCTTTAGGTAGCGATTCGACAACGGGCAGCATAACCAGACGGTGCGCCAGCAGCGGGTCACAGCCCAGTTCCTTTGGCAGGATACTTAAAAAATCACTTTGTGCAACAAGACTAATGCAGGAAGAAAACGTTTCGCAGACAACGTCAATGCGCGGTATTTGCGAGCGATGAGTAAAAACATCTTCTAATTGCTTATAATAACTCCCGCGTGGCGTCGGCATTGTCCAGTTATAATTCAGCAATTCGGTAATGGATGTCGCGCCCGTCGCCGGATGCCCTTCCCGACAAAATACGGCGAAAGGCTTTTCGAACAATTTCTCAAACGTAAACTCATGATCGTACGGCCCCTGATAATAGGTATTGATGGTGAAATCCAGCTCGCCCTGGCGTAATTCATTGATCATCGACACCAGTTGCCCTTCCATAATCCGGACTTTTACCTGCGGATGTTGTGCATGAAAGCGGGTGATCACCGCGGGCATAAGGCTTCGCGAAATACTGGCTCCCATTCCAATATTAATCTGCCCGGCCAGTTCCCCCTGGCGCTGGCGGATATCATCCTGCGCCGCGCGTAACTCTTCCAGAATCAGCCTGGCGCGCGAGTAAAACCCTTCCCCACATTCGGTCAATGCGACGCCTTTACTCCTGCGCACAAAAAGCTGCGCCGCCATCCCCTCTTCCAGCTCTTTGATCGATTTGGTCAGCGCCGGTTGCGAAAGATTAAGCGTCCTGCTGGCACCGCGGATACTGCCCTGACGCGCGACTTCAACAAACGCCCGGATTTGATGAAATTTAATCTGAAATGACATAGCCCGACCGATAACCGTTGTTTATCAGAGTAAAGAAACTGTCATCTACTTTAATGGAAATGGATGTGCGAGGGTAATTCCTGAACGGTTAAAACTGTGAAAAAACGGTTAGTGATAAGTAAAAACTATCACAGCGTGAAGCAGTTCACATATTTTAATGATGACAGGAACAGATATGGAATCACTGGCGCAGTACATCCAGACATTAGCCCCACAACTGAGCGCATGGCGTCGCGATTTTCACCATTTCGCGGAGTCCGGATGGCTCGAATTTCGCACGGCGGCGAAAGTCGCGGAAATCTTAGACCAGCTGGGTTATTCGCTGGCGATGGGCCGCGACGTGGTGGACGCCGAAAGCCGTATGGGATTACCCGATGACGCCTCGCTGGCGCGAGAGTTTGCTCGCGCCCGGGCGCAAGGCGCACCAGAGAAATGGCTGGCCCCGTTTGAAGGGGGATTTACCGGCATTGTGGCGACCCTGAATACCGGCCGCCCAGGACCGACGCTGGCGTTTCGCGTGGATATGGACGCGCTGGATTTAAGCGAAGCACTCGATGACAGCCATCGCCCGTTCCGCGACGGGTTTGCCTCCTGCAACCCGGGGATGATGCACGCCTGCGGCCACGATGGCCACACCACCATTGGTCTGGGGCTGGCGCACGTGCTTAAGCAGAATGAATCGCAACTCAATGGCACCATCAAACTGATCTTCCAGCCTGCCGAGGAAGGCACCCGAGGCGCTCGGGCCATGGTGGCCGCCGGGGCGCTCGACGACGTGGACTACTTCACCGCGATTCACATTGGCACCGGCGTGCCCGCCGGTGTGGTGATCTGCGGCAGCGATAACTTTATGGCCACCACCAAGTTCGATGTGCATTTTACCGGGGTTGCCGCACACGCCGGCGGTAAACCGGAGGACGGCCGTAATGCCCTGCTCGCCGCAGCTCAGGCCGCTATCGCGCTTCACAGCATTGCCCCACACAGCGAAGGTGCATCGCGGGTGAATGTCGGCGTGATGCAGGCCGGCAGCGGACGCAACGTCGTGCCGGCTAACGCCCTGCTCAAGGTTGAAACCCGCGGCGTAAGCGAAGCCATTAACCATTACGTCTTTGAACGCGCGCAGGCCGTGATTACCGGTGCGGCGGCACTCTACGGCGTGAGCGTCGAGATGCGTCTGATGGGCGCCGCCACCGCCAGTGCCCCTACACCGGCCTGGGTAGATTATCTGCGCCAGCAGGCAAGCCAGGTGACCGGCGTGGTGCAGGCCATTGACAGAGTCAACGCCCCCGCAGGTTCCGAAGACGCGACGCTGATGATGGCCCGCGTGCAGCAGAACGGCGGAATGGCGTCGTATATGGTGTTCGGTACCGAGTTAAGCGCAGGTCATCACAATGAAAAATTTGATTTTGATGAGCAGGTCATGAACCTCGCTATCGAAACGCTGGCGCGCACTGCGCTTAATTTCCCGTGGACGCGAGGTGTGTAATGCAGGAGAACTACGCTTTTATTGCCGATGCCATCGACACGCGATGTCAGCTGTTAACCGGCATTGCCGACGACATCTGGGATCACCCTGAAACGCGTTTTGAAGAGTTTTGGTCCGCGGAACGGATTGCCGGCGCGCTGGAAGCGGAAGGTTTCACCCTGACCCGTGAAGCCGGCGGGATTCCGAATGCCTTTATCGCCAGCTTCGGCAGCGGTAAACCCGTTATCGCCCTGCTGGGGGAATATGATGCTCTGGCCGGATTGAGCCAGCAGGCACACTGCGCGACGGCACAGTCCGCCACGCCGGGTGCCAACGGCCACGGCTGTGGCCACAATTTGCTGGGAACGGCAGCGCTGGCGGGTGCCATTGCGGTGAAAAGCTGGCTGGAGCAGCACGGGGGGAGCGGCACCGTGCGTTTCTACGGCTGTCCTGGTGAAGAAGGTGGTTCAGGGAAAACCTTTATGGTGCGCGAAGGTTTGTTTGATGACGTTGATGCCGCCGTCACCTGGCACCCTGAAGCATTTGCCGGCATGTTTAACGTCAGCACGCTGGCCAATATTCAGGCCGCCTGGCGGTTTCACGGCGTGGCGGCACATGCTGCTAACTCGCCACATCTGGGGCGTAGCGCGCTGGATGCCGTAACGCTGATGACCACCGGCACCAATTTTCTCAACGAACACATCATTGAGAAAGCGCGCGTTCATTACGCTATCACCGATACCGGTGGAATCTCACCCAACGTGGTGCAGGCGCAGGCTGAAGTGCTGTACCTGATCCGCGCGCCGGAAATGGCCGATGCGCAGCAGATCTACGAACGTATCGAGAAAATCGCTCAGGGCGCGGCAATGATGACCGAAACCACCGTTGCGTGTCGCTTTGATAAAGCCTGCTCCAGCTACCTGCCCAACCGCACGCTCGAAGCGGCGATGTATCGCGCCCTGCAGCATTACGGCACGCCGGAATGGACGGAAGAAGAGCGCCAGTTTGCGCAGGATATTCGTGCCACGCTAACGCCAAATGACCTGCAAAACAGCCTGAAGAACATTGCCGCGACGGGGGGAGAAGCCGGTAACGCTTTTGCGCGCCGTCAGCAGGAGAAGTTACTGACAGATGAGGTCGCACCTTATGCCATTACCGATAACGTACTGGCCGGGTCAACCGATGTGGGCGATGTCAGCTGGAAAATGCCGGTGGCACAGTGTTTCAGCCCCTGCTTTACCATCGGAACGCCTTTGCATACCTGGCAACTCGTGGCTCAGGGGCGAACCTCGATTGCTCATAAGGGCATGCTGCTGGCCGGAAAAGTGATGGGCGCAACCGCGCTAAATCTGCTCCAGGATGCAACGCTGCTGCAACAATGCCGGGAAGAGTTCGAACAACAAATCACCGAAAAGCCGTACGTGTGTCCGATTCCGGCAGGCGTGACACCGTCACCTTTAAAATAACAAAACACAACACAACACAACAACACAACAACAGTCCCGAGGAACGCCCATGAGTATGTCTTCCATACCTTCGCATTCCCCATCCGGTAAGCTCTATGGCTGGGTTGAAAGGATCGGCAATAAAGTGCCGCACCCTTTCCTGCTTTTTATCTGGTTGATCGTGGTTTTGATGGTGGCGACAGCGGTGCTGTCCGCCTTTGATGTCAGCGTGCGCAGTCCGGCCGATGGCAGTATGGTGGCGGTCAAGAACCTGTTGAGCGTCGAAGGGTTGCACTGGTTCTTACCGAATGTGGTTAAAAACTTCAGCGGCTTCGCCCCGCTGGGGGCCATTCTGGCGCTGGTACTGGGTGCCGGGCTTGCCGAGCGTGTCGGTCTGTTACCGGCGCTGATGGTGAAAATGGCCTCCCACGTCAGCGCACGTTACGCCAGCTACATGGTGCTGTTTATCGCCTTCTTTAGCCACATCTCCTCTGATGCCGCGCTGGTGATCATGCCGCCCATGGGCGCTCTGATTTTCCTCGCCGTCGGACGCCATCCCGTGGCGGGTCTGCTGTCGGCGATTGCGGGCGTAGGCTGCGGCTTTACCGCCAACCTGCTGATCGTGACCACCGATGTCCTGCTCTCAGGCATCAGCACGGAGGCGGCCAAAACCATCGACACCGCGATGCACGTCAGCGTCATCGACAACTGGTACTTTATGGCCAGCTCGGTGGTCCTGCTGACCCTGGTGGGCGGACTGATTACCGATAAGCTCATTGAGCCGCGTTTAGGGAAATGGGAAGGCCGAAGCGATGAGAAGCTGGAGACGCTGAGTAAAGAGCAACGCGTTGGCCTGCGCGTGGCAGGCGTGGTCTCGCTGGCGTTTATTGCCGCGGTCGCGCTGATGGTGGTACCGGAAAACGGCATCCTGCGCGATCCGGTTAAACATACCGTTCTCCCCTCGCCGTTTATTCAGGGCATTGTGCCGCTGATTATTCTGTTTTTCTTTGTCGTTTCGCTCGCCTATGGGATCGCCACCGGCAAAATTCGCCGTCAGGGCGATCTGCCGCAGCTGATGATCGAACCCATGAAAGAGATGGCGGGCTTTATTGTGATGGTGTTCCCGCTGGCGCAGTTCGTGGCGATGTTTAACTGGAGCAACATGGGCAAATTTATGGCCGTGGGGCTGACCGATGCGCTGGAAGCGGCGGGGTTAAGCGGCGTCCCGGCATTTGTCGGCCTTGCGCTGCTGTCGTCACTGCTGTGCATGTTTATCGCCAGCGGCTCGGCTATCTGGTCGATTCTGGCCCCCATCTTTGTGCCGATGTTTATGATGCTGGGGTTCCACCCGGCGTTTGCCCAGATCCTGTTCCGTATCGCAGACTCCTCCGTCATCCCGCTGGCACCGGTCTCACCGTTTGTTCCGCTGTTTTTAGGCTTCCTGCAGCGCTATAAACCAGAGGCAAAACTGGGTACCTACTATTCGCTGGTTTTACCCTATCCGCTTATCTTTTTAGGGGTATGGCTGGTGATGCTGGTGGCATGGTATCTTGTCGGTCTGCCGATTGGGCCGGGGATTTACCCAAGGCTGCACTAAAGGATTAACGATGCTGAGATTACTCGAAGATAAAATTGCCACGCCGCTTGGTCCACTGTGGGTGATTGCAGACGAGCAGTTCTGTCTGCGCGCCGTTGAATGGGAAGAACACAGCGACAGGATGGACACGTTGCTCAACGTGCACTATCGCGCGCAGGGTTATGAACGTATCAGCGCCACCAACCCCGGCGGCCTGAGCGACAAACTGACGGCGTACTTCGAGGGCGATCTCAGCATCATTGACACCCTGCCGACCGCCACGGCAGGCACACCTTTCCAGCGCGAAGTCTGGCAGGCGCTGCGCAGTATTCCGTGCGGACAGGTCATGCATTACGGCCAGCTCGCCGGGCAACTCGGCCGTGCCGGCGCGGCCCGCGCGGTCGGCGCGGCAAATGGCGCTAACCCCGTCAGTATTGTGGTCCCCTGCCACCGCGTGATTGGCCGCAACGGCACCCTGACCGGCTATGCCGGTGGCGTGCAGCGCAAGGAGTGGTTACTGCGTCACGAGGGGTATCTCCTGCTCTAGTTTCCAGGCTTTTAGTGCTTAATTTTCTTCCGGTTAGGCTAAAAATCCATAATCAAGCTGTGGAATTTCAAGAAGATGGCAACACGTTGCCGTCTCTTGTCCTTATTGATGGTTTGGCAGGCTTACGTACTTACCAAAAAGATGTTAAAATTGACCAATATCAATTAAGGCTTGAGCAAACCTATGATCCCGGAAAAGCGAATTATACGACGCATTCAGTCTGGCGGTTGTGCTATCCATTGCCAGGATTGCAGCATCAGCCAGCTCTGTATCCCGTTTACTCTGAATGAGCATGAACTCGATCAGCTTGATAATATCATCGAGCGCAAAAAGCCTATTCAGAAAGGGCAGACGCTGTTTAAAGCGGGAGACGAACTGAAATCGCTCTATGCTATCCGTTCTGGCACCATCAAAAGCTACACCATCACTGAACAGGGTGATGAGCAGATCACCGGCTTCCATCTGGCGGGTGACCTGGTTGGCTTTGATGCCATCGGTACTGGCCATCACCCGAGCTTTGCTCAGGCGCTGGAAACCTCAATGGTTTGCGAAATCCCGTTTGAAACGCTGGACGATCTCTCAGGCAAAATGCCCAATCTGCGTCAGCAGATGATGCGTCTGATGAGCGGTGAGATCAAAGGCGATCAGGACATGATTCTGCTGCTTTCCAAAAAGAATGCAGAAGAACGCCTGGCCGCGTTTATCTATAACCTCTCACGCCGCTTCGCGGAGCGCGGTTTCTCCCCGCGTGAATTCCGTCTGACCATGACGCGTGGCGATATCGGTAACTACCTGGGCCTGACCGTGGAAACCATCAGCCGTCTGCTGGGTCGTTTCCAGAAAAGCGGAATGCTAGCCGTTAAGGGTAAATACATTACCATCGAAAACGGTGAAGCTCTGGCCGTTCTTGCCGGTCACTCCCGCAACGTGGCATAACGCCCCCGCATGATTGATGCCAGGCCGATAAATTTTTATGATTTATTGGTCTGGTACGTCACCACTTCCGTTTCACCACGTTTCCCTGGCACCGCCCCACTCAGTCCCTGAAAGGTTCTTGTTGAGGTTATGAATTGAGAGAAAGTTTATTTTTCGTTTCAGTCGTTATCGCCTCAGTGACCTTCATATTCATCTGGATCATGCTTGTCGGGCCAATGAAGGGTGAAGAAAAAACCTACGTACAGGATTCAACGACGTTTGCGATTGCGGTGATGGTACTGCTGTTGATTGCCTTTATCGCGGTAACAACAACGGTTCTTTTTCTGTGACAGATTTTCATGATTTATTGATCTGACAAAAACTTCCCCCCTGTTTCATTCAAGATATATAGGTTACTCTTTTAATTACAGACTGTGGTGACAGTAGTAAGGAGACCTGTATGGCAAAGTATCAAAACATGCTGGTGGCTATCGATCCTAACCAGGACGATCAGCCGGCATTACGACGTGCTGTGTATCTACATCAACGGATTGGTGGCAAAATCAAAGCGTTTTTGCCGATCTATGACTTCTCTTATGAGATGACCACCCTTCTGTCGCCTGACGAACGCACCGCAATGCGTCAGGGAGTGATCAGCCAGCGTACCGCGTGGATCCGTGAACAGGCCAAATATTACCTGGAAGCGGGTGTTCCTATCGATATTAAAGTGGTCTGGCATAACCGACCTTTCGAAGCCATTATCCAGGAAGTGGTCGCCGGTGGGCACGACCTGTTGCTGAAAATGGCGCACCAGCACGACAAGCTGGAATCCGTGATCTTTACCCCTACCGACTGGCACCTGCTGCGTAAATGCCCTTGCCCGGTGTGGATGGTAAAAGACCAGCCGTGGCCAGAAGGCGGCAAGGCCGTCGTGGCGGTCAACCTGGCGAGCGAGGAGGATTATCACAATTCGCTCAATGAAAAGCTGGTCAAGGAGACGATCCAGATTGCCGAGCAGGTTAACCACACTGAAGTCCATCTGGTGGGCGCTTACCCGGTAACACCGATTAATATTGCCATCGAGCTGCCTGAATTTGACCCGAGCGTGTATAACGATGCGATCCGGGGGCAGCACCTGCTGGCCATGAAGGCGTTACGCCAGAAATTCAGCATCGATGAGAAAATGACACATGTGGAAAAAGGGTTGCCTGAAGAGGTGATCCCGGATTTAGCAGAACATCTGCAGGCGGGGATTGTGGTACTGGGTACCATTGGCCGGACCGGTATTTCTGCCGCATTCCTGGGCAATACCGCCGAACAGGTGATCGACCATCTGCGCTGTGACCTGCTGGTCATCAAGCCGGATGAGTATCAGACACCGGTTGAACTGGACGACCCGGAAGACGACTAAGTTCAGACATAAAAAAACCGCCGTTTCCGGCGGTTTTTTTGTCGCTGATTTACAGCGATTTCAGAATCGCATCGACACTGGCTTTTGCATCGCCAAACAGCATGTGCGTGTTCTCTTTAAAGAACAGCGGGTTCTGAACCCCTGCATAACCGGTGTTCATGGAACGTTTGAAGACAATCACATTCTGCGCCTTCCACACTTCCAGAACCGGCATACCGGCGATTGGGCTACGCGGATCGTCCTGCGCCGCCGGGTTAACGGTGTCGTTGGCACCTATAACCAGGACGGTGTCGGTATCGGTGAAATCATCGTTGATCTCATCCATCTCCAGCACGATGTCGTAAGGCACTTTCGCTTCCGCGAGCAGCACGTTCATGTGGCCTGGCAGACGCCCCGCTACCGGGTGAATGCCAAAGCGAACCTTGATACCACGCGCACGCAGCTTCTCGGTGATCTCCGCAACCGGATACTGAGCCTGTGCCACCGCCATGCCGTAGCCTGGGGTAATGATGACCGAGTGTGAGTTTTTCAGCATCTCTGCGGTATCTTCCGCGGTGATCTCACGGTGCTCACCCACTTCTTCGTCAGAACCGGTTGAGGAGCCATCAGAACCAAAGCCACCCGCGATAACGCTGATAAACGAACGGTTCATCGCCTTACACATGATGTAAGACAGGATCGCACCAGAAGAACCGACCAGCGCACCGGTGACGATCAACAGATCGTTGCTCAGCATGAAGCCTGCTGCTGCCGCGGCCCAACCGGAGTAGGAGTTCAGCATGGAGACAACCACTGGCATATCGGCACCACCAATGGAGGCCACCAGGTGCCAGCCAAAGGCCAGAGCAATCAGGGTCATCACCAGTAACGCCAGCACCTGCAGGCCCACGCTTTCAGTGCGCACGAAGACCACCAGCAGCACAAAGGACACGACCAGCGCCGCCAGGTTCAGCTTGTGACGGTTTGGCAGCATCAGCGGTTTAGAAGAGATCTTACCGCGCAGTTTGCCGAACGCGACAATTGAGCCGGTGAAGGTCACCGCACCAATGAAGATGCCGAGGAACACTTCCGTCAGATGGATGTTGACCAGAATCGGTTCCAGACCGGGTGTGTGGTACAGGTAGCTGTTGAAGCCCACCAGCACCGCCGCCAGCCCCACGAAGCTGTGCAGAATGGCCACCAGCTCCGGCATCTCGGTCATTTCAACGCGTTTCGCCAGGCGAATACCAATCGCGCCACCGATGATCATCGCCACCAGGATCCATGCAACGTTGCCGGTGTCCGGCCCGAAGATGGTGGCAATCAGCGCAATCGCCATCCCGGCGATACCAAAGTTATTTCCCTGCTGAGACGTTTCGTGTTTGGAAAGCCCCGCCAGACTGAAAATAAACAGGATTGCAGCAACAATGTATGCGGCTGTGACTAATCCTCCAGACATATGCTACCCCTTAGCCTTTACGAAACATTTTCAGCATGCGCTGAGTCACGGTGAACCCACCGAAAATATTGATACTGGCGATCAGCACCGCGATAAAGCTCAGGAAGCTTACCCAGCCGCCGTGGCCAATCTGCAGCAGCGCCCCGACCACGATAATCCCGGAGATGGCGTTAGTGACCGACATCAGTGGCGTATGCAGCGCATGGGAGACATTCCATACGACGTAGTACCCCACCACACACGAGAGCGCGAAGACGGTAAAGTGGCCGAGGAATTCTTTCGGCGCGACGTCTGCCAGCCAGCCAAACAGAATAATGACCAGCGCCATGATCGCGTACTTGCGCCACGGAGAAGCCGGTTTAGCTGGCTCTTTAGGCTCAGGCGCCGCTTTCGGTGCCGCCTGAGGCTGCGCGGACACCTGAATCGGTGGCGCAGGCCAGGTGATTTCGCCTTCACGCACCACCGTTACGCCACGCACAACAACATCGTCAAAATCAACGGTGATGTTGCCGTCTTTCTCTTTGCAGAGCAGTTTCAGTAGGTTAACAAGGTTGGTACCGTACAGCTGAGAAGACTGCGTTGGCAGACGGCCCGGCAAATCGGTATACCCGATCACCTTCACGCCGTTAGCAGTGGTGGTCACCTGATTTGGCACGGTGTATTCACAGTTGCCACCGTTTTGCGACGCCAGGTCGACGATCACGCTGCCCGACTTCATTGAGTCAACCATCTCACGGGTAATCAGCTTCGGCGCGGGTTTACCGGGGATAAGCGCGGTAGTGACAATGATGTCGACATCTTTTGCCTGCGCGGCGAAGAGTTCCATTTCCGCTTTGATAAAAGCTTCGGACATGACCTTCGCGTAACCGTCACCGCTACCCGCTTCTTCCTTGAAGTCCAGCTCAAGGAATTCGGCACCCATACTTTGTACTTGTTCTTTTACTTCAGGACGGGTGTCAAAAGCGCGTACGATAGCGCCCAGGCTGTTTGCTGCGCCGATAGCCGCAAGACCCGCCACGCCCGCGCCAATCACCATCACTTTCGCCGGAGGCACTTTCCCTGCCGCAGTGATCTGACCGGTAAAGAAGCGACCAAACTCATGCGCCGCCTCAACAATCGCGCGGTAACCGGCGATATTCGCCATGGAACTTAAGGCATCCAGCGACTGCGCGCGCGAAATACGCGGCACGGAGTCCATGGCCATCACGGTCACGCCACGTGCTGCCAGCTTCTCCATCAACTCAGGATTCTGTGCAGGCCAGATGAAGCTCACCAGCGTCGTGCCAGGATTCAGCAGTTCAATCTCGCTCTCTTCCGGCGCATTAACCTTGAGAATAACGGGCGACTGCCAGACTTCAGCACCGTCCACCACTTCCGCGCCAGCCTGAATAAAGGCCTCGTCATCGAAACTCGCCAGTTTGCCCGCGCCGCGTTCAACTGCGACGGTAAAACCCAGTTTAAGCAGTTGCTCCACCGTTTTCGGTGTTGCCGCTACGCGGGTTTCATTGGCTAACCGTTCTTTTGGTACCCCAATACGCATAGTTTTCCCTTCCATCGGTTTTTGATGATGGTTTGTCGATAAATGCCCGCGGTTTGTATCAACTTTCGCCAGCAGGACAGCGACGACATATGATTAACCCCAGAAAATAAAACAGTAACAAACTTTCTATAACCTACTGAAAATAACGCCCGTGATCTACCGCCAGAAAACACTATTTCTTACTTTATCTGTGAAAAATAAGTGATCTGCGTCGCTGACAGTGATATTTACCTTAAATTCATCGCTGAGACCGATAAATAGCGCAAGCGAAGCGGTAAAAACATGATATAGCGCCATTAGAGAACAACTTATTAACATTAAATTAACTTGTAAAAGTCATAAGCTTTATCAGTTTTGCTTGTCAGACGCCTGTTTTTTCAACATATCACTAAATGTTATCAAATCAGATGATTCAGTGAGCACAGGCTGTGAAAAATGGCGCAGACAGCGACGGGTTTTAAATGCCATAATCGGGACCGTCTCAAATTAACAACAATACCAGTACATGGTTTGCGCAAGGCGAAGGATTATTTTTATGAAGCTTAAGAACACACTCCTGGCGTCCGCACTTCTCTCCGCGACCGCCCTGTCTGCGAATGCCGCGACAGAGTTAACGCCGGAGCAAGCGGCAGCGTTAAAACCTTTTGACCATACGGTCATTGTGGGTCGTTATAATTCTATTGGCGATGCCGTCGCCGCCGCATCAAAAGCCGCCGATAAAAACGGTGCGGCCTCGTTTTACGTTGTTGATCAGTCTGACTCCGGCAACAGCGGTAACCAGCGCGTGACCATTGCGCTGTATAAAGACAATGCGCCGAAAGCTGACGCACCGAAAAACCGCGTGATTAACGGCGTCGTTGAATTACCAAAAGATCAGGCGATTGAGCTGGAACCTTATGACACCGTCACCGTGCAGGGCTTCTATCGCAGCCAACCTGAAGTGAACGATGCCATCACCAAAGCCGCAAAAGAAAAAGGCGCGTACTCTTTCTTTATCGTGCGTCAGGTCGATGCTAACCAGGGTGGCAACCAGCGCATTACCGCGTTCATCTATAAAGAAGATGCGAAAAAACGCGTTCTGCAAAGCCCGGACGCTATTCCTGCTGATTCCGAAGCGGGTCGTGCGGCGATAGCGAAAGGCGGCGAAGAAGCGAAGAAAGTGGAAATTCCAGGCGTAGCCACCTCTGCCGCACCAAGCGCTGAAGTGGGCCGTTTCTTCGAAACGCAATCCACCAAAGGTGGCCGTTACTCCGTTACCCTGCCAGACGGAACCAAAATTGAAGAGCTGAACAAAGCCACTGCAGCGCAGATGGTGCCGTTCGACAGCATTAAATTTACCGGCAACTACGGCAACATGACGGAAGTCTCTTATCAGGTCGCGAAACGTGCGGCGAAGAAAGGGGCGAAGTATTACCACATCACCCGCCAGTGGCAGGAACGTGGTAACAACGTAACCATCAGCGCCGACCTGTACAAGTAACAGAACGGTTGACCCGAGGCGGCGCAATGCCGCCTTTTTTGTTACTTTTTTTTGAAATTCGGCCCCACGTCATTGCATGCTTTCGTGACACTCCGTAAAATCCCGCGCCTTAGTGTGATCCACCATTTTTATGCGCCTGTGCGAAATAATTATTCTGGATTTGGACCTTTCATAACAGGAAGCCAATGGAAAAGAAACTAGGCCTGAGTGCTTTGACTGCACTCGTTTTGAGCTCAATGCTGGGTGCGGGCGTGTTCAGCTTACCGCAGAATATGGCGGCGGTCGCAAGCCCTGCCGCACTGCTTATAGGGTGGGGCATCACGGGTGCCGGGATTTTGCTGCTGGCGTTCGCAATGCTGCTGCTGACCCGCATCCGCCCGGATCTGGATGGGGGGATTTTCACTTACGCCCGTGAAGGTTTCGGCGAACTGATTGGCTTCTGTTCCGCATGGGGCTACTGGCTGTGCGCGGTCATCGCAAACGTCTCCTACCTGGTGATCGTCTTTTCGGCGCTCAGTTTCTTTACCGATACCCCTGAACTGCGGTTCTTTGGCGACGGCAATACCTGGCAGTCCATTGTGGGCGCTTCGGTACTGCTGTGGGTTGTTCACTGGCTGATTCTACGTGGCGTACAGACGGCGGCCAGCATTAACCTGGTGGCAACTCTGGCCAAACTGGTTCCGCTCGGCCTGTTTATCGTGCTGGCCTTTATGGCGTTCCGTCTCGATGTGTTCAGTCTCGATTTCAGCGGTGTCGCGCTGGGCGTACCGGTCTGGGAGCAGGTCAAAAACACCATGCTGATCACCCTGTGGGTCTTCATCGGTGTTGAAGGTGCCGTCGTGGTCTCTGCCCGGGCGCGGAATAAGCGCGATGTGGGTCGCGCCACGCTGCTGGCGGTACTGGCGGCGCTGGGCGTGTATCTGATGGTGACGCTGCTGTCGCTGGGGGTGGTCGCGCGTCCTGAACTGGCCGAAATGCGTAACCCGTCGATGGCGGGCCTGATGGTGAAAATGTTCGGACCGTGGGGTGACGTGGTAATTGCCGCGGGGCTGATTATCTCCGTGTGCGGCGCGTACCTGAGCTGGACCATTATGGCGGCAGAAGTGCCGTTCCTGGCCGCAACGCACAAAGCATTTCCACGCCTGTTTGCTCGTCAAAACAAAAACAGCGCGCCGTCGGCCTCACTCTGGCTGACCAACATCAGCGTTCAGGTCTGTCTGGTGCTGATCTGGCTCACAGGTTCAGACTATAACACTCTGCTGACCATCGCCTCGGAGATGATTCTGGTACCCTATTTCTTAGTGGGTGCATATCTGTTAAAAATCGCCACACGTCCGGCGCACTATGTGGTGGGTGTCGGAGCCTGTATTTACGGCCTGTGGTTGTTGTATGCTTCCGGGCCTATGCATCTGCTGCTGTCGGTGGTGTTGTATGCACCGGGCCTGCTGGTGTTTATCTACGCCCGCCGCACGCATCAGTTAGAGAACGCGCTTAGACGCCGTGAGATGGCCTTAATCGGGCTGTTACTGGTTGCTGCCGTACCGGCAACCTGGATGTTAATGGGATAGAATCGCCTTTCCCATTGTTGAACTGAAAAGGAGAACACGATGGGAAACGCGCAGCAACGCCCAATACTGATTACTGGTGGAGGCCGTCGTATCGGCCTCGCCCTTGCCCATCACTTTCTCAATCTTCGCCATCCGGTCATCATCAGTTACCGCAGCGAATATCCCTCGATTGAGGGGCTACGCAAAGCCGGTGCGATCTGCATTCAGGCCGATTTCTCAACCGATGACGGTATTCTGGCCTTCGCTGAAAAAGTAAAATCTACCACCCCCGGGCTGCGCGCCATTATCCATAATGCCAGCGCCTGGCTTCCCGAAAAATCCGGTACGCCACTCAGCGAAACGCTCTCCTGCATGCTGCAGATCCACGTCAATGCGCCCTATCTGCTGAACCATGCCCTGCTCGACCTGCTGCGCGGTCACGGACATGCGGCGGGTGATATTATTCATTTCACCGATTACGTCGTGGAGCGCGGCAGCGACAAGCACATCGCCTATGCGGCCAGTAAAGCTGCACTCGATAACATGACGCGCTCGTTCGCCCGTAAACTTGCCCCTGAAGTTAAGGTGAACGCCATCGCCCCGGCGATGATTTTATTCAACGAAGACGATGATGCGGAGTATCGCCAGCAGGCGCTAAATAAATCGCTGATGAAAATTGCGCCAGGTGAAAAAGAGGTTATCGATCTTATCGATTATCTGCTCACCAGTTGCTATGTCACTGGCAGAACCTTTGCCGTGGACGGCGGTCGACCGCTGCGCTAGTGAAAGCGGCTCCAGAAGAAGATAAGCACCCAGGCGCTGAGCCCCCAGCAGACAACGGCCCCGCTCAGCGCCAGGGGAAGTCGCATAAAACCGGTGAAGTACCACAGCGAAAGCAGATAAAGAAAATAAGGGATGATCGACCACATCCCGAACACGATAGTCGTACGCAATGCTTCCGTGCCTCGTTCTGAGGCGACAATATAGTGCGCTATTAACGCAAAGGTCGGGAAGAGTGGGATCAGCCCGGCAATATAATAATTCCTGGTTTTAGCCAGAATACCAATCAGTAACACCACCAGCGCACCCAACGCGGCTTTTATCACCAGCCCCATCTTTTTCCCTATAACAATCAAATAACACTATGAGCCAGAATAACGGAACTGGCGTTAATTATGAAAGATTAATGGAACGTTAAGGTTGTGCGGTGTATGTTGGCTTTTTTCGCGATAACAGACGTTGTATGAATAAGATTGTTTATGTTGAAGACGAGCCCGAAGTGGGGCAATTGATCGCCGCCTATCTGGGTAAGCATGATATGGACGTCATTGTTGAGCCTCGTGGCGATCGTGCCGAAGAGGTGGTCTTACGTGAAAACCCGGACCTGGTGCTGCTGGACATTATGCTGCCCGGCAAAGATGGCATGACGGTCTGCCGCGATCTGCGCGCCCGGTGGGAGGGCCCTATCGTGCTGCTGACCTCGCTGGACAGCGACATGAACCATATTTTGTCACTCGAAATGGGTGCCAATGACTACATTCTGAAAACCACGCCCCCTGCCGTCCTCCTTGCTCGTCTGCGCCTTCATTTACGCCAGCGTGCCAGCGTTGAACGAGAAGCGCCTGCTCAGTCGCTGACCCCGCACAAAGCGATGCGTTTTGGTACCTTGTCTATTGATCCGATTAACCGTCAGGTTCTGCTTTCTGGCGAGCTTATCGCCCTTTCCACGGCAGATTTTGACCTGCTCTGGGAACTGGCAACCCACGCCGGGCAGATCATGGACCGCGATGCATTACTGAAAAACCTGCGCGGCGTCAGCTACGACGGAATGGATCGCAGCGTTGACGTGGCTATTTCGCGCCTGCGTAAAAAACTGCAGGATAATGCCACTGAGCCGTACCGCATTAAAACCGTGCGTAACAAGGGCTATCTGTTCGCGCCTCACGCCTGGGAAACCTGATGCCGGTTCCCCGAACGACACCGTTTAAAACATTACGCAGACGAGGTCTGACAGTTGCATAAAATAAGAACACTCAGCCTGATCTGCTGTTTTGGGTTAACCGGGTGCGTTGTCGCAGATATGGATTCAAGTCATTATGACTATGTTCCGTATATTCAGACTATCCAGAATCCCAGGACCCCGGGCCATACCAATGTGCAACAACGCCGTGAGGATTTGTACGCCTGCGGCGTTGATCGAAAGTATTCGCTCAATTCATGGGACGAAAGCTTCAGTCGCAACCGCCTGCTGCCGGGCGAAACGATAGAACAGCAAGATTCCAGGATCAAAAAAATAGAAGACTGTATGAAATCAAAAGGGTACGTTCTGTGGGATTACTCACAATGCGGACCCCGTAAAAAACCGAGCGGTATGTGTAACTAGTTTGGGTTTGCGTGTTTGTCTTCGACGCAGGTTGTTAACGTATTGATTTTCGGTGAGATTGAATGAAAAAGCTGTTCGTACAGTTTTATCTCCTGCTGTTTGTCTGCTTCCTGGTGATGACCATGCTGGTTGGGCTGGTCTATAAATTCACCGCCGAACGTGCGGGCAGGCAGTCACTGGATGATTTAATGAAAAGCTCGCTCTACCTGATGCGCAGCGAGCTGCGAGAGATCCCGCCACACGACTGGGCCAAGACCTTAAAAGAGCTGGATCTGAACCTGTCGTTTGATCTGCGCATCGAGCCGATGAAGGATTTCGATTTAGAGCCACCCGCCATGCAGCGACTGCGTGACGGGGACATTGTGGCGCTGGATGAGAAATATACCTTTATCCAGCGCATTCCACGGAGCCATTACGTTCTGGCCGTGGGGCCGGTACCTTATCTCTATTATCTGCACCAGATGCGCCTGCTGGACCTTGCCCTGCTGGCTTTCATTGCCATTTCGCTCGCGTTCCCGGTCTTTATCTGGATGAGGCCACACTGGCAGGACATGCTGAAACTGGAATCAGCTGCGCAACGTTTTGGTGACGGGCATTTTACCGAGCGCATTCACTTCGACAGCGGTTCCAGCTTCGAACGTCTTGGCGTGGCGTTTAACCAGATGGCTGATAACATCAATGCGCTGATTATCAGTAAAAAACAGCTCATTGACGGAATTGCTCACGAGCTGCGTACGCCGCTGGTACGCCTGCGCTATCGGCTGGAGATGAGCGAAAACCTGACGGAGGTCGAGTCTCAGGCGCTGAACCGCGACATTGGTCAGCTTGAGGGCCTCATTGAGGAGCTCCTGACCTACGCGCGCCTCGATCGCCCGCAAAACGAACTGAACCTCAGTACGCCGGACCTGCCCGGCTGGTTACAAACCCATATCGATGATGTCCAGAGCGTAAACCCGCAACGTACCCTGCTGACACACGTCACGCCCGGCGATTATGGCGCACTGGATATGCGTCTGATGGAACGCGTGCTGGATAATCTGATGAACAACGCCATGCGCTATAGCGAGAGCACGCTGCAGATTGGCTTAGATTTACAGGGTAGTCAGGCCTGTCTGACGGTTGAGGATGACGGACCGGGCATCGCCCCGGAAGCGCGTGAAACGGTGTTTGAGCCGTTTGTACGCCTCGACCCCAGCCGCGATCGTGCCACGGGGGGATGTGGCCTGGGGCTGGCAATTGTTTACTCCATTGCGCAGGCGATGGGCGGCACGGTGCATTGTGAAGAGAGCGCACTCGGCGGCGCGCGCTTCTGCTTTAGCTGGCCAGTATATCACAACATCACCCTTCCCGTCCCTGCCTGACCTTTATCGCACGCTGGCCTGACCCGGCGTGCTGTGCTATATGATAAGTATGTTGTAACTAATGAAGAGTTATCATGGCGACGTACGATCTCATCGAAAGGCTGAACAGCACGTTCCGCGACATTGAACACGAGTTACTGACCCTGACCGAACGTTTGCAGACCTGCCGTCTGTTAGCCGCGCGGGTCTTTACCCTGCCGGATGTGGTGAAAGGCGCTGAACACGACCCGCTGGAAACCATAGAGGTACAGCAGCATATCGGCAAAGCGGCGCTGGAACTGACGCTGCGGCACTACCGTCGCCTGTTTATCCAGCAGCAGTCAGAAAACCGCAGCAGTAAGGCGGCCGTTCGTCTGCCGGGCGTAATCTGCCTGCAAACTGATGCAACAACGCGAGAAGCGCTGGAAAACCAGATTGCGCATATCAACACGCTTAAGGCGACGTTTGAAAAGATCATCACTGAAGAGTCGGGTCTGGCCCCTGCCGCCCGTTTTGAATGGGTACACCGACAGCTACCGGGATTAATCACCCTGAATGCCTACCGTACGCTCACGGTACTGCGTCATCCCGCTACGCTTCGCTTCGGCTGGGCCAACAAGCACATCATTAAAAACTTCACCCGGGATGACATTCTGGCGCAGCTGGAAAAGAGTCTGAAGGCACCGCGGACTGTCGCACCGTGGTCACGCGAGCAGTGGATTGAACGGCTTGAGCAGGAGTACCACAGCATCGCCTCACTGCCGGCAGATACCCGGCTTAAGATTAAGCGTCCGGTGAAGGTGCAGCCTATCGCGCGCGTCTGGTATTCCGGCCAGCAAAAGCAGGTACAGTATGCCTGCCCGACGCCGCTGATCGCACTTTATGATGCCGATCAAGGGGCCATTGTGCCGGATATTGGCGAACTGCTGAATTACGATGCTGAAAATGTCCAGCATCGTTACAGACCTCAGGCGCAACCGCTGCAGCTGATCATTCCGCGGCTGCACCTGTATGTGGCGCAGTGATTATTTCAGGCTGCCGACCATCGATTCCGGGCGTACCCATGCATCAAACTCAGCCTCCGTCAGGTAACCCAATGCCAGAGCGGAGGCTTTCAGCGTCAGCCCCTCTTTATGCGCTTTTTTCGCAATCTCAGCGGCTTTGTCGTAGCCGATATGGGTATTCAGCGCGGTCACCAGCATCAACGACTCATTGAGCAACTGGCTGATGCGCTCGCGGTTTGGCTCAATGCCTGACGCACAGTGCTCGTTGAAACTCTCCATACCGTCCGCCAGCAGGCGTATGGACTGAAGCACGTTGTGAATCACCATCGGGCGATAGACGTTCAGCTCAAAGTTACCGGACGCGCCGCCCATGTTAACGGCAACGTCGTTACCCATTACCTGACAGCAGAGCATGGTCATGGCTTCACATTGGGTCGGGTTTACTTTGCCCGGCATGATTGAGCTACCCGGCTCGTTCTCCGGAATGCTAATTTCACCGATACCGCAACGGGGACCCGAGGCCAGCCAGCGCACATCATTGGCGATTTTCATCAACGACGCTGCCAGCCCCTTGAGGGCACCGTGGGTATGAACCAGCGCATCACAGGTGGCCAGCGCTTCAAACTTATTCGGCGCCGTGATAAACGGCTGCCCGGTGATGGCCGCCAGCTCGTCGGCAACGCGCACCGCATATTCCGGATGGGTATTTAACCCCGTACCGACCGCCGTTCCGCCCAGCGCCAGCTCTGCAAGATGCGGCAGGCTGTACTCGATGTGCTTGAGGTTATGTTCTAGCATTGCCACCCAGCCGGAAATCTCCTGGCCGAGCGTCAGCGGCGTGGCATCCTGCAGGTGAGTACGTCCTATTTTGACGATATCGCTGAAAGCCTGCGCCTTCTCGCCAAGGGTGGTTTTAAGCACGTTGAGCTGCGGGATCAGCTGTTCACGAAGCGCAATCACCGCCGCCACGTGCATCGCCGTCGGGAAGACGTCGTTCGAACTTTGGCTTTTGTTTACGTCATCGTTCGGGTGAACCTTACGCTCCATACCGCGCACGCCGCCCAGCAGTTCGCTTGCCCGGTTCGCCAGCACTTCGTTCATATTCATGTTGCTCTGGGTGCCAGAACCGGTCTGCCAGATGGCGAGGGGGAATTCATCGGGATGCTTGCCGGCCAGCACTTCATCGGCAGCAGTGATAATCGCGGTGGCCTTATCTGCCGCCAGCAGGCCTAAATCCTGATTCACTTTGGCGGCCGCACGTTTAGTGAGCGCCAGCGCCTGAATCAGCGAGACGGGCATTTTCTCGGTCGAAATACGGAAATGTTCCAGCGAACGCTGGGTTTGCGCGCCCCATAGCTTGTCAGCCGGGACATCGATCGCGCCCATAGAGTCTTTCTCACGGCGTACCGTAGTCATTACTTTCTCCTTGATAACACTGTCGGGATTGCTCACATGCTTCAGAGATAAGTATTGATTGCTTTACAGAAAAGATATGGCGCTTTGTGCGCTCTTTGATGTGCCGGGTGACGTGAACGCCACCCGGCTATAGTAGATTACTTCAAACACGCCGAACATTGAGAGGACTGGATCTGCCTGAAGAAGTCGTTACCTTTGTCATCCACAAGGATAAACGCCGGGAAATCTTCCACTTCAATTTTCCAGATAGCTTCCATACCCAGTTCCGGGTATTCAATGCACTCAAGGCTCTTAATGCTGCCCTGCGCGAGTACGGCAGCCGGACCGCCGATGCTGCCCAGGTAGAAGCCACCGTGTTTATGGCAGGCATCCGTCACCTGCTGGCTACGGTTTCCTTTTGCCAGCATGATCATGCTGCCGCCGTTGGCCTGTAGCTGGTCAACATACGAGTCCATACGGCCTGCGGTGGTCGGGCCTAACGAGCCAGAGGCGTAGCCTTCTGGCGTTTTGGCCGGGCCTGCGTAGTAAATCGGGTGATCTTTGATGTACTGCGGCAGCCCTTCACCATTGTCCAGACGCTCTTTCAGTTTCGCGTGAGCGATGTCACGACCAACGATGATGGTTCCGTTAAGAGAGAGACGGGTCGACACCGGATACTGAGACAGCTGCGCCAGAATCTCTTTCATCGGACGGTTCAGGTCAACGTGAACGGCTTCACCCTCGCCCGCTTTGCGCAACGCTTCAGGAATGTACTTCCCTGGGTTGTTTTCCAGTTTTTCGATCCAGACACCTTCGCGGTTGATCTTCGCTTTGATGTTACGATCCGCAGAACAGGAGACCCCCATCCCGACCGGGCAGGAGGCGCCGTGGCGCGGCAGACGGATCACACGCACATCATGGGCAAAATATTTGCCGCCGAACTGCGCACCCAGACCGAGGTTACGCGCTTCTTCCAGCAGTTCCTGTTCGAGCTGAACATCGCGGAACGCCTGGCCGTGCTCGTTCCCTTCGGTAGGCAGGCCGTCGTAGTATTTGGTCGACGCCAGCTTCACCGTTTTCAGGGTGCTCTCTGCCGACGTACCGCCAATCACAAAGGCAATATGGTACGGCGGGCAGGCAGCGGTGCCGAGCGTGCGCATTTTCTCAACCAGGTAATTCTTCAGCTTGCCCGGCGTGAGCAGCGCTTTGGTTTCCTGGTAGAGATAGGTTTTGTTCGCTGAACCGCCACCTTTGGCGATGCAGAGGAATTTGTATTCATCACCGTCCACGCTATACAGGTCAATCTGCGCAGGCAGGTTTGTGCCCGTGTTGACCTCTTTGTACATATCCAGCGCCGCGTTTTGCGAGTAGCGCAGGTTGTCTTCGGTGTAGGTGTTGTACACGCCGTGCGCCAGCGCCGCTTCGTCGCCGCCGCCGGTCCAGACGCGCTGGCCTTTTTTACCCACAATGATGGCCGTGCCGGTGTCCTGACAGGTAGGTAAAATACCCTTCGCCGCGATATCCGAGTTACGCAGGAACTGCAGGGCGACGTATTTGTCGTTTTCGCTGGCCTGCGGGTCGCTCAGGATATCGGCCACCTGCTGCTGGTGCGCAGGGCGGAGCATAAACGAGGCGTCGTGGAAAGCCTGCTGCGCCAGTAACGTCAGCGCCTGCGGATCGACCTTGAGGATCTCCTGCCCTTCGAATTCAGAGACGGAGACGTGATCGCGGGTTAACAGGTAATATTCGGTTTGATCCTTACTGAGGGGGAAAGGATCCTGATAATGAAAGGGTTTGTTCGACATTGTTCTCTCACTTACTGCTTCAGTCTGATTATTTGGGCAGATGTTCCGCTGCCCGCTTAAAAGCGAGTCAGCTTATCCTACACAATTTTTTAACAAAAACTGAGACTAGTACGACTTTTTACATCCACAGGTTACTTCCATGTGGTTTATTGCTTTAATACCCGGAGTTAATTCCACCATTGAATCAGGGCTTGATAATGCAAAAACTCATTAACTCAGTGCAAAACTACGCCTGGGGAAGTAAAACTGCGTTAACGGATCTCTACGGTATCGCGAACCCAAACAACCTGCCAATGGCAGAACTGTGGATGGGTGCGCACCCGAAGAGCAGCTCAAAAATTGAAGACGCAAGCGGCCAGGTTCGCTCTCTGCGCGACGTGATTGATGCCGACAAAGCCACCCTGCTGGGTGACAAGGTTGCCAGCCGTTTTGGTGAGCTGCCGTTCCTGTTTAAAGTGCTGTGCGCCGACCAGCCACTCTCGATCCAGGTGCACCCGAATAAAAAAGCCTCTGAGATGGGCTTTGCGAAAGAGAACGCGGCCGGTATTCCGTTAGATGCCGCCGAGCGTAACTACAAAGATCCTAACCACAAGCCGGAACTGGTCTTTGCGCTGACCCCCTTCCTGGCGATGAACGCGTTTCGCGAGTTCTCAGAAATTATCTCCCTGCTGCAGCCGGTGGCGGGTGCTAACAACGCTATTGCCCACTTCCTGGAAAACCCGAATGCAGAAGGCCTGAGCCAGCTTTTCGCCAGCCTGCTGAACATGCAGGGAGAAGAGAAATCTCACGCCCTGGCGGTGCTGAAAGCAGCGCTGGACAGCCAGCACGGTGAGCCGTGGGATACCATCCGCCTGATTTCTGAATTCTACCCGGACGACAGCGGCCTGTTCTCCCCTCTGCTGCTGAACGTGGTGAAGCTGAACCCGGGCGAGGCGATGTTCCTGTTTGCTGAAACCCCGCACGCCTACCTGCAGGGCGTGGCGCTGGAGGTGATGGCCAACTCAGACAACGTACTGCGTGCAGGCCTGACGCCGAAATACATTGATATCCCTGAGCTGGTTGCCAACGTGAAGTTTGAGGCGAAGCCTGCGGATCACCTGCTGACTCAGCCTGTTAAACAGGGTGCGGAGCTGGACTTCCCGATCCCGGTGGATGATTTTGCCTTCTCACTGCATGACCTGAGCCCGGCAGAAACCGCCATCGCGCAGGAGAGCGCAGCAATCCTGTTCTGCGTTGAGGGTGAAGCAACGCTGCATAAAGGTGGCGAGCGTCTGGTGCTCAAGCCAGGCGAATCGGCATTTGTAGCGGCAAACGAGTCGCCGGTGAGCGTGAGCGGTACCGGTCGTCTGGCGCGTGTTTTTAATAAGCTATAAGCACTTACTGAATTTTTTAACAACTCTTGCTAAGCTAGTTGAAGACTTTACATCACCGGGCGGTTTCTACCGCCTGGTTTCATTTTAGGGATAGTCGCAATGAAAAAATCGGTCGTAGCGGTAGGAGTGATTGTAGCGTTAGGCGTGGTCTGGACAGGTGCCTCCTGGTTTACCGGGAAACAGCTGGAAAGCCGTCTGGCTGAGATGGTGGCACAGGCTAACGGAGAGCTTAAGCGTGGTGCGCCGGAAGCAGGCGTGGAGCTTGCCTACCAGAATTATCAGCGTGGTGTCTTTACCAGCCATATGCAGGTGGTTGTCAAGCCTGTCGCCGGTAATGAAAATGGCTGGCTGAAACCGGGCCAAAGCGTGGTGCTGGATGAAGTGGTCAGCCACGGTCCGTTCCCGCTGGCACAGTTAACGTCTTTTAACCTGATCCCGTCGATGGCGTCTGTTCATACTGTACTGGTGAATAACGACTTAACCAAACCTCTGTTTGATCTGGCAAAGAATGAGTCACCTTTCGAGGTTAACACCCGCATCAGCTACGCCGGTGACACACGTTCCAGTATCGATCTGAAAGCACTGAACTACGAGAAAGATAACGAGAAAGTGACCTTTAGCGGGGGGAATTTCAAGGTTGATGCTGACCGCGATGGAAATGTCTTCTCCCTGACCGGTGCAGCAGAGAGCGGCCTGATCAATGCCGTCAATGAATACGGTCAAAAGGTTCAGCTGACGTTCAATAACCTGAAAGCCGATGGCGACAGCAAGATGACCGATTTTAAAGAGCGTATCGGTAATCAGAAACTCTCTTTCGACAAGATTGCTATCGCGGTTGAAGGGAAAGAGATGGCCGTGCTGGAAGGCATGGAGGTGGACGGCAAATCCGACGTGTCTAAAGACGGTAAGAGCATCAATACCCAACTGGATTACGCCCTGAAGAGCCTGAAAGTGCAGAACCAGGATCTGGGGACCGGCAAACTGTCGCTGAAGATTGGCAATATCGACGGTCAGGCGTGGCATGAATTTAGCCAGAAATACAGCAAAGAGAGCCAGGCACTGCTGAGCAATGCCGCGCTGCAGCAGAATCCGGAAGTTTACCAGCAGCAGGCCATGGCGGTGCTGATGAACAACCTGCCAATCCTGCTGAAAGGCGAGCCGGTTATCACTGTGGCCCCGCTGAGCTGGAAAAACAGCAAAGGCGAAACCAACTTTAACCTGTCCCTGTTCCTGAAAGACCCGGCAACCGCAACGGGTGAACCTCAGACGCTGGCGCAGGAAGTGGATCGCAGCGTGAAGTCACTCGACAGCAAGCTGGCCATCCCTGTGGATATGGCGACCGAGTTTATGACCCAGATTGCGAAGCTTGAAGGGTATGGCGATGAAGATGCCGGCAAGCTAGCGAGCCAGCAGGTGAAAGGCCTGGCGGCAATGGGCCAGATGTTCCGCATCACGAAGATGGAAGACAACACCATTTCCACCAGCCTGCAGTACGCCAACGGTCAGGTCACGCTGAACGGCGATAAAATGCCGCTGGAAGATTTTGTCGGGATGTTTGGTATGCCTGCCCTGGGGATGCCGGAACCGGCTGAACCTGCAGCGCCGGCCGTGCCTGAAGCACCCGCTGCACCCGCTGCACCCGCTGCACCACAGCAGTAATCATCAAAACCCCTCTCTGAGGGGTTTTTTATTACCGGTTGCAGGTACTCAGCCTGGTGCCACGAAATACTATTTCACCGTCACTAACCGTGCCGACACAATCTGGTGCCCGGCCTGCACGTCTGCTTTCTCGATGCGCTGCATAATCCTGTCCGCCAGCGTGTAACCCATCTCCCGGGCAGGTGTGGTGGCCCAGACAATGGGCAGATCGTCCAGCGCGTTTTCACCAACGTCGGCAAATGCCCCTAACGCCACCTGGTGGCCGAAGAAGGTTTCAACGCCACCCTCGCCGCTCTGACGCCCGGCGCGGATCAGGCCAAACCAGGCCCCCATCGCAATCACCTCGTTATAGCAAATCACGGCGCTTATCGTCGGGCTACTCCGTAATAACGCGTTTATCGCTTCCGCGGCTTTCTTCTGGCTGGATTCGCATTCCACCACCCATTCACTGTGGAACGGGAGGCCGTATTTAATCAGCGTCGCGCAGTAGCCGCCTACCCGCTCGGCTCGCGTCAGGGACGAGCTTTTTCCGCCAAGCCAGGCAATGCGCTGATGCCCACGATGAATGAGATGCTCCGTCAACATTTGTGCGGCTTGCATGTTGTCCGGTCGCAGGGTATCGGCTTCGTCCAGATAACTGGCGCGCGAGGCAAACACCAGCGGCACGCCTTTTTCGGCAGCGCGCTCGCACAAGTCATTACTCACCCCCGACGCGCCGGCGACGATCACCCCGTCGACGCCCTGCGTAAGCAGCATATCCAGACGGGAAAGGAGCTGATCGGCCTCGCGGCCGCCGTGAAGCAAAAAGACCATCCGTCCCTGCGCTTCAAGCGCTTCGGTCAGGCCCGCGGTCAGTTCGGCATAAAAGGGAGAGGTCAGGTCACGCACAATCAAACCGATCACACCGCTTTGGCCGCCGCGCAGCGCTGATGCCTGGCGGTTACGTACAAAGCCCAGTTGCTCAACCGCCTCGTTAACCCGTTGCCCGGTCGCGGGAGAAATGCGTCCTTTCCCACTGAGCACCAGTGAAACGGTGCTGACGGAAACCCCCGCCGCCAGCGCGACATCGTTGATGGTGATTTTTTTCGCTACAGCCATGTGTCGGCGTGACTCCCTGAAATGAGATCGGTAAAACGTTTTATCAATATGTAATCTTTATACTACCAGTCAAAGCCTGAGAATGTGATTCAGAGCGCACTAAACTTTGATAAAACGTTTTATCTTCTCGCAGCATTGACGCAGATAAACTGATTTTAACAATAAAGGAGTCGTTTTATGACGGCGAAAGCAGCACAAAAAATATCGCTGTGGGAATTTTTCCAGCAACTGGGTAAAACCTTTATGCTGCCCGTGGCACTCCTCTCGTTCTGCGGGATCATGCTCGGGATCGGCAGTTCGTTGAGCAGTAAGGACGTCATCACGCTGATCCCGTTCCTCGGAACACCTGTGCTGCAGGCGATCTTTATCTGGATGAGTAAAGTCGGCTCCTTCGCCTTCAGCTTCCTGCCGGTGATGTTCTGTATTGCTATCCCGCTGGGTCTGGCACGCGAGAACAAAGGCGTGGCCGCCTTTGCCGGGTTTGTCGGTTATGCGGTAATGAACCTTGCGGTGAACTTCTGGCTGACGGCTAAAGGCATTCTGCCCACCACCGATGCCGCCGTGCTTAAAGCGAACAACATTCAGAGCGTTATCGGGATTCAGTCCATTGATACCGGGATCCTCGGCGCGGTGATCGCCGGGGTGATTATCTGGATGCTGCACGAGCGCTTCCACAATATCCGCCTGCCTGATGCGCTGGCGTTCTTCGGGGGCACCCGCTTTGTACCCATTGTAACCCTTGTGGTCATGGGTCTGTTTGGCCTTATTATTCCGCTGATCTGGCCAGTCTTTGCGCTGGGGATTAACGGGATTGGTCGCATCATCAACGGTGCGGGCGATTTTGGTCCGATGATCTTCGGAACCGGCGAACGTCTGCTGCTGCCGTTTGGTTTGCAACATATTCTGGTGGCGCTGATCCGCTTTACCGAAGCGGGCGGCACAATGGAGGTGTGCGGACACGATGTGAGCGGTGCGCTGACCATCTTCCAGGCACAGCTGAGCTGCCCGACCACGCACGGCTTCTCTGAAAGTGCGACCCGCTTCCTGTCACAGGGTAAAATGCCGGCCTTCCTCGGCGGCTTGCCGGGTGCGGCGCTGGCCATGTATCACTGTGCTCGTCCGGAAAACCGCCATAAAATTAAAGGGCTGCTGATTTCCGGGGTCATCGCCTGCGTCGTGGGTGGTACAACGGAGCCAATCGAATTCCTGTTCCTGTTTGTCGCGCCAGTGCTGTATCTCATCCACGCGGTACTGACCGGTCTGGGCTTCACCGTGATGGCGGTGCTGGGCGTCACCATCGGGAATACCGACGGCAACGTCATCGACTTTGTGGTGTTCGGGATCCTGCACGGGTTGTCGACCAAATGGTACCTGGTACCGGTGGTGGCCGCTATCTGGTTCGCGGTGTACTACGGCATTTTCCGCTTCGCCATCACCCGCTTTAACCTCAAAACGCCTGGACGGGATACCGATACCGCCAGCAGCGTTGAGCAGGCTGTTGCAGGTACCGTGGGTAAGTCTGGCTATAACACCCCTGCTATTCTGGCGGCGCTGGGCGGTGCAGATAACATTACCTCTCTGGATAACTGCATCACCCGACTGCGCCTGTCGGTGGCAGACATGTCGAAAGTGGACACCAACGCCCTGAAAGCCAACCGGGCCATCGGCGTGGTACAGTTAAATCAACATAATTTGCAGGTGGTTATCGGCCCGCAGGTTCAGTCAGTGAAAGATGAGCTGGCAACCCTGATGCGTACAGTGGAAGCCTGATGCCTCACCCCCTCGCGCTGAGGGGGTTTTTCTTTAAGGACTTGAGTCATGTTCGATTTTTCAACCGTCGTGGATCGACACGGCACCTGGTGCACGCAGTGGGACTATGTCGCCGACCGCTTTGGCGCGGCCGATCTGCTGCCCTTCACCATCTCCGATATGGATTTCGCGACCGCGCCCTGCATCACCGAAGCGCTGCACCAGCGTATTCATCACGGGGTGTTTGGCTACAGCCGCTGGAAAAATGAAGAGTTTCTCGCCGCTGTGGCGCACTGGTTCCGGCAGCGCTTTAACAGCCACATTGATACCGACTCGCTCGTGTACGGGCCTTCCGTTATTTATATGGTATCCGAACTGATTCGCCTCTGGTCAACTCCCGGCGACGGCGTGGTGGTCCATACCCCCGCTTACGATGCGTTCTATAAGGCCATCGAGGGGAATGCCCGCCAGGTGGTCGGCGTGGCGATGGAAAAACATGCCACGGGCTGGCAGGGAAATAGGGCCGCACTTGAGGCGGCGCTGGCAAAACCGGAAAACAAAATTTTGCTGCTGTGCAGCCCGCAAAATCCCACGGGTAAAGTCTGGACCCGTGAAGAGCTGAGTCACATGGCAGAACTGTGCGCCCGTTATGACGTGGCGGTGATTAGCGATGAAATTCATATGGACATGGTGTGGGGAGGCCGTCGCCATACGCCGTGGAATGAAGTGGCACGCGGCAAATGGGCACTTCTGAGCTCTGGTTCAAAAAGTTTTAACATACCGGCGCTCACCGGTGCCTGGGGGCTTATTGGCGATGAACAGAGCCGTAACGGTTACCTCAGCGCATTAAAAGGTCGTGACGGGCTCTCTTCCCCTTCCGTACTGGCGCTGACGGCCCACATTGCTGCCTATCAGCAGGGAGAGCCATGGCTGGATGCGTTGAGGGCGTATCTGGAGGAAAATCTGGCGTACATTGCACGCGAATTACACCGCGCGTTTCCGACGCTCAACTGGCAGCCACCGGAAGCCACGTATCTGGCCTGGATCGATTTACGCCCACTCAACCTTGACGATAAAATGCTACAAAAAGTCCTGATTGAGCAGCAAAAGGTCGCCATCATGCCGGGATACACCTACGGCGAAGAGGGTAGCGGTTTTGTCCGTCTGAACGCGGGATGCCCGCGTAGCAAGCTTGAGCAAGGGGTTCAGCGGCTGATCGCCGGCATAACGACGCTCCTGTAATCAGATTGCGCAACGGAATATTCCCTTGCGCAAATAGCTTTTTACCTCGTTTTGTTTTTATAATATGACGCACTTTAACCAGAAAAGAGTGCGACCATGATTGATACACGCCTGCCACTAACTGATATTCACCGCCATCTTGACGGTAACATTCGTGCCCAAACCATCCTCGATCTTGGCCGCCAGTACAATCTCACGCTCCCTGCTCAAACGATTGAGACCCTAATCCCCCACGTTCAGGTCACCTCAAATGAACCGGATCTGGTCAGTTTCCTGAGCAAACTCGACTGGGGCGTGAAGATGCTGGCCTCGCTGGATGCCTGCCGCCGTGTTGCTTTCGAAAATATTGAAGATGCCGCCCGTAATGGCCTGCACTACGTTGAACTGCGCTTTTCGCCAGGCTATATGGCGATGACCCACAACCTGCCCGTTGCAGGCGTGGTTGAAGCGGTAATTGACGGCGTGCGCGAAGGGTGTAAAACCTTCGACGTTCAGGCTCGCCTGATTGGCATTATGAGCCGCACCTTCGGTGAAGCGGCCTGTCTGCGGGAGCTGGAAGGGTTACTGGCGCATCGTGATGCGATCGCTGCCGTTGACCTGGCGGGTGATGAACTCGGCTTCCCGGGCAGTTTGTTCCTTTCTCATTTCAACCGCGCGCGTGACGCCGGCTGGCACATTACCGTGCATGCCGGTGAAGCGGCAGGCCCTGAAAGCATCTGGCAGGCCATCCGAGAGCTGGGTGCAGAGCGTATCGGTCATGGTGTCAAAGCCGTTGAAGATCGCGCCCTGATGGATTTCCTTGCCGAGCAGCGTATTGGTATTGAATCGTGTCTGACGTCCAATATTCAGACCAGCACAGTGGCATCACTGGCGCATCACCCGCTGAAAACCTTCCTGGAGCACGGTGTTCTGGCCTCACTGAATACGGACGATCCGGCGGTACAGGGCGTGGATATTATTCATGAGTACACCGTCGCCGCACCGCAGGCTGGCCTGAGTCAGGATCAGATCCGCCAGGTGCAGATTAACGGCCTGGACATCGCCTTCCTGACGCCAGCAGAGAAACAGGCGCTGAGGGATAAAGTCGCCCGCGGCTAAGCCCGTTGCCGGGTGGGCGCTTAGCCTTACCCGGCTTTGCCAGAATCACGCCAGACAGAGCGTTGCGCGGTGTTTGGCTGATTCAATCCCCAGTTCAATCAATTCCATAATCTGAATCGCCTGGCTGGCCGGAACCGGGTTATCCCCCGTCCCGTTTAGCGCATCACGGATAGCGGCATAATACGCCGGATAGTTACCCGGGATCGTCAGTAACGTTTCTTCAACCCTCTCCTCGCCTTCCACCCGCGTCACAACCCCGTCCCGCATGTCATAGCCCCAGTCTTCCTGCGGCAAACGCTCGCCGTTTTTCAGGCGTTCTTCCTGAGGATCGAGACCAAACTTCACAAAGCTCCCGCGGGTACCGTGGAGGATATAACGCGCTGATTCGGCGGCTGCCACCATTGTCCCGTGCAGTACAATACGCCGCTGCGGGTAACTCAAGACGGCATGAAAGTAATCGGTGGTTTGCGCTCCGGGTCTGAGCTGGGCCAGATCGACCGTCATGCTGACCGGCAGGCCAAACAAATTTACGGCCTGATCGAGAAGATGCGGCGCTAAATCGTACCAGATGCCGCTGCCCGGCCCGGCTTGCTCACGCCAGCGGTTTCGGACCTGAGGGCGGAACCGGTCAAAGTGCGATTCAAAAAAGAGGATTTCGCCCAGCGTGCCTTCATTAAGGAGCGCTTTTACCGTCAGGAAATCACTGTCCCAGCGGCGGTTATGAAATACCGAAAGCACTCTGCCAAAACTTTTTGCCAGCGCATCCAGTTCGCGTGCCTGTGACAACGTCACCGTGAAGGGTTTATCGACAATAACGTGCTTACCGGCTTCCAGTGCAGCCTTTGCCAGCGGAAAATGCGTGTCATTGGGGGTGGGAATGACGATCAGATCAATATTAGGGTCGTTAAAAAGATGCTTAGGTTCAGAAACAACCGGCACGGAGGGCCAGTCGGCATGCACTTTCGTGGCATCGCTACTGGAAACTGCCGCCAGCGCCATGCCCGGCGTCCCGGCAATCAGAGGCGCATGAAAAGTCTTGCTCGCGTAACCGTAACCAATAAGCCCGACGCGGATGCTATCACTCATAATGTTGCCCTCTTTTATGACTATCTTATTTCACACTGGCTACTCTGACGTTCTTACAGATTAATCATGTGCCATATGACGTAAAATAGCAGGCTATGCCGGTTGTTTTTGTTACATAGATTTAACGTTCTGATTTTGTTTAGGGGAACCGTTCCCAAAGCACTTGCCGCGGGGGAAACGGCGCTGTAACATTTGCAACCTGTATTTATGGATAAATTACACGTACCAGTCATGACGTCAATTATTAATCGAATCATTGAATTAGCGGGATGGATTGTCCTTGGGGTATCGGTCATTTTGCTTGGCGTTGCCAGCCATATCGATAACTACCAGCCGCCGGAGCCTGTCACCGTCGCCCAACCTAAGTAACCGGTTACCGCAATAAAGAGTGACATAATATGTCAGTTACTTATTGCCAGCCCTGGTGAACACGGTTAACCTTCTCTTCCAGGCATCGTCTGATGCCTGTACTTTCAGCAAAGAAAACTCCTAATTTAGTCGCGTTATCTGAGTGGGCTGTTTACGTCTTTATTAATCCGTTTATTATTCGGACGAATTACCTTAACTGGTATTACTCACTTTTATATGGAAACTTATTAATATGACAGTTCAGGACTATTTATTAAAATTTCGCAAGATCAATTCGCTTGAGAGCCTGGAAAAACTGTTTGACCATCTGAACTACACGCTGTCGGATAATCAGGAAATCATCAATATGTATCGCGCCGCTGACCACCGCCGTGCGGAGCTGGTCTCCGGTGGCCGTTTGTTCAACGTCGGTGAAGTGCCTAAGTCTGTATGGCGCTACGTTTTATAAGAAAGTAGCCATCCGCGCGAAATGTTATATACTCTCCGCCCTGCAAACTGGCTGTACAACATTTCGCGCAGATTATGGGAGAGTTCATGACCGCAACGCCTGGAGAACGAATTGGAGGCTGGTTAATCGCCCCACTGGCATGGCTGCTGGTTGCCTTATTAAGCGCATCACTTGCGCTGCTGCTTTATACCACCGCTCTGATTACACCTCATGCAATCCAGACCCTGATGTCGCAAAGTGTGCTTAATATTACGATGTGGTTTGTGTCGTTCGTTTTTGCAATCGGGATGTGGTACTACACGCTATGGCTGACCATTGCCTTCTTTAAGCGCCGTAAGGGTGTCCCTAAACACTACATTATCTGGCTGCTGATTTCGGTCCTGCTGGCGGTGAAAGCCTTTGCTTTTTCGCCAGTTTCTGATGCCCTGGCCGTTCGCCAGCTGCTTTTCCCGTTACTGGCGGCGGCGCTGCTGGTGCCCTATTTCAAGCGTTCGACGCGGGTGAAGAACACCTTTGTGAACCCGTAATAACCTTACAGATAACCTGTTGTCGCCTGCGGTGGTTTGTCCGATAATAGGCGGCTTTTTTATTTCAGGCTAAATAATGACCGATTACTTACTGCTCTTTGTCGGCACTGTGCTGGTTAACAACTTCGTCCTGGTGAAGTTCCTTGGCCTGTGTCCATTTATGGGGGTTTCCAAAAAGCTGGAAACTGCGATGGGCATGGGGCTGGCCACCACCTTCGTGATGACGATGGCGTCTATCTGCGCGTGGTTGATTGATAACTGGATCCTCATCCCGCTGGATTTAATCTATCTGCGTACGCTGTCCTTTATTCTGGTCATCGCGGTGGTAGTGCAATTCACAGAAATGGTGGTGCGTAAAACCAGCCCGGCTCTCTATCGCCTGCTGGGTATCTTCCTGCCGCTGATTACCACCAACTGTGCAGTACTTGGCGTGGCGCTGCTGAACATCAACCTTGGGCATAATTTCATGCAATCGGCGCTGTACGGTTTTTCTGCCGCCGTCGGTTTCTCTCTGGTGATGGTGCTGTTCGCCTCGATTCGCGAGCGTCTGGCAGCAGCGGATATCCCTGCGCCATTCCGCGGTAACGCGATCGCCCTGGTGACAGCAGGTTTAATGTCTCTGGCCTTTATGGGCTTTAGTGGTCTGGTGAAGTTGTAATGAGTACTGTCTGGATAGCCATCGCCTCTATCAGCGTGCTGGGGTTGGTGTTTGGCCTTATTCTGGGTTACGCCTCCCGCCGTTTCGCGGTAGAGGACGATCCTGTTGTAGAAAAAATCGATGAGCTTCTGCCGCAAAGCCAGTGCGGGCAGTGTGGCTATCCTGGCTGCCGCCCCTATGCCGAAGCGGTAGGCGTGCAGGGTGAAAAAATTAACCGCTGCGCACCCGGCGGTGAAGCGGTAATGCTGAAAATAGCCGCCCTGCTTAACGTTGACCCGCAACCTGTTGACGGCGATGAAGATGTGCAGGAGCCGGTTCGCGCCCTCGCCGTGATTGACGAAGCGAACTGCATCGGCTGCACAAAATGCATTCAGGCATGCCCTGTCGACGCCATCGTTGGCGCAACGCGCGCCATGCACACCGTCGTGGCGGATCTGTGCACCGGCTGTAACCTCTGCGTGGCGCCCTGCCCGACGCAATGTATCGCGTTGCGCCCGGTTGAACCGACTACCGAAAGCTGGAAGTGGGATCTTCAAACCATTCCGGTTCGCATCATTCCTGTGGAACAACATGCTTAAGTTATTTTCTGCTTTCAGAAAAGAGAAGATTTGGGACTTTGACGGTGGTATCCATCCACCTGAAATGAAAACCCAGTCCAACGGCACGCCGCTGCGCCAAATTCCGCTGGCGTCCCGTTACGTCATGCCGCTGAAACAGCATATCGGTGCTGAGGGTGAACTGTGCGTGAAAGAAGGCGATACCGTCCTTCGCGGCCAGCCGTTAACGTTCGGTCGCGGACGTATGCTGCCGGTCCACGCTCCGACCTCCGGTACAGTGATGGCGATCGCCCCCCATACCGTTGCACACCCCTCTGCGCTCTCCGAGCTGAGCGTCATTATTGAAGCCGACGGAGAAGACCGCTGGATAGAACGTGACGGCTGGAGCGACTACCGCAACCGGAGCCGCGAAGCGCTTATCGAGCGTATTCATCAATTCGGCGTTGCCGGCCTGGGCGGCGCAGGGTTCCCTACCGGCGTCAAACTGCACGGCGGCGGCGATAAAATTCAGACTCTGATCATCAATGCAGCGGAATGTGAACCCTACATCACCGCCGACGATCGTCTGATGCAGGACTGCGCCGCGCAGGTCGTGGAAGGGATCCGCATTCTTGCCCATATTCTGCAGCCGCGCGAAGTGCTGATTGGCATTGAAGATAACAAGCCACAGGCTATTTCGATGCTGCGCGCCGTCCTCAACGGCAGCCACGATATCGGCCTGCGCGTTATCCCAACCAAGTACCCCTCTGGCGGCGCCAAACAGCTGACGCAAATTCTGACCGGCAAGCAGGTTCCGCATGGCGGACGCTCTTCGGACATCGGGGTGCTGATGCAAAACGTCGGGACAGCCTACGCCGTGAAACGTGCGGTGGTGGACGGTGAACCGCTGACCGAGCGCGTGGTTACGCTGACCGGTGAATCTGTCGCACGTCCGGGCAACGTCTGGGCGCGTCTGGGTACGCCGGTTCGTCATCTGCTGGAACAGGCTGATTTTTGCCCGGGCAGCGACCAGATGGTGATCATGGGTGGCCCGCTGATGGGCTTTACCCTGCCGTGGCTCGATGTCCCGGTAGTAAAAATCACAAACTGCCTGCTTGCCCCCTCCCCGACTGAAATGGGTGAAGAGCAGGAGGAGAAAGGCTGTATCCGCTGCAGCGCCTGTGCCGATGCCTGTCCGGCGGATTTACTTCCGCAACAGTTGTACTGGTACAGCAAAGGTCAGCTGCACGATAAAGCGCAGGCCCATAACCTGGCCGACTGCATCGAATGCGGCGCCTGCGCCTGGGTCTGCCCAAGTAACATTCCTCTGGTGCAGTACTTCCGCCAGGAGAAGGCCGAGATTTATGCCATCTCCATGGAAGAGAAACGCGCAGCCGAAGCGAAAGCACGTTTTGAAGCGCGTCAGGCGCGTCTGGAGCGTGAAAAACTGGCCCGTCAGGCGCGTCACAAACAGGCCGCAGTTCAGCCCGGCGAAAAAGACCAGGATGCGATTAATGCCGCACTGGCACGCGTGCGGGAGAAAAAAGCGACGGCAGCCCAGACCGTGGTGATCCCGGCAGGTGAAAAACCGGATAACAGCGAAGCGATTGCCGCCCGCGAAGCGCGTAAAGCGGCTGCGCGCGCCCGTCAGGCAGAAAAAGCACAGACAGCCTCCTCTGACGCTGAGATCGATCCGCGTAAAGCCGCCGTTGAAGCCGCCATTGCCCGCGCCAAAGCGCGTAAGGCCGGTGAGCAAAACGTGGTAGTTGAACAAGACGCGGAGGCCGTAGATCCCCGTAAAGCGGCTGTTGAAGCGGCGATCGCGCGCGCCAAAGCCCGTAAGGCCGGCGAGCAAAACGTGGTAGTTGAACAAGAAGCGGAGGCCGTAGATCCCCGTAAAGCGGCTGTTGAAGCGGCGATCGCGCGCGCTAAAGCGCGCAAAGCAGCGGCGCAGACTGAAACCGCTACGCCTGAAGCCCCCGTCGACCCGCGTAAAGCGGCTGTCGAAGCCGCCATTGCCCGTGCCAAAGCGCGTAAAGCGGCGGCGCAGCCTGAAGCCGCTGAACCTGAAGCACCTGTCGACCCGCGTAAGGCGGCTGTTGAAGCCGCCATTGCCCGCGCCAAGGCCCGCAAAGCAGCACAGCAGGAAGAACAGCAACCGGCCGCAAACGACGACCCACGTAAAGCCGCAGTCGCCGCCGCCATTGCGCGCGTTCAGGCGAAGAAAGCCGCACAGCAAGCAGTTAACGAGGATTAAATGGTTTTCAGAATCGCAAGTTCCCCTTACACCCATAATCAGCGCCAGACATCACGCATCATGATGCTGGTGTGCCTGGCGGCGCTGCCGGGCATTGCCGTACAGTGCTGGTTTTTCGGCTGGGGAACGCTGTTCCAGATAGTGCTGGGCTGTGCCAGTGCCTTAGGGGCAGAAGCCCTGGTGCTTAAACTGCGTAAGCTGGCGGTTTCCCGCATCCTTGCCGATAACTCAGCACTGCTGACTGGCCTGTTGCTGGCAATCAGTATTCCGCCGTTTGCCCCGTGGTGGATGGTGGTGCTCGGTACGGTGTTTGCAGTCATTATTGCCAAACAGCTTTATGGTGGGCTGGGCCATAACCCGTTCAACCCGGCGATGATTGGCTACGTCGTACTGCTGATCTCCTTCCCGGTTCAGATGACCAGCTGGTTGCCGCCGCATGACATTGCCGCGACGGTACCCGGCTTTATGGATGCCCTGCACGTTATCTTTACCGGCCATACCGTGCTCGGTGCGGATATGAACGCGCTGCGTATGGGCGTGGATGGCATCAGCCAGGCCACACCACTCGATACGTTTAAAACCTCCCTGCATGCCGGGCACTCCGTCGATCAGATTATGAAATCTGCCATCTTCAGCGGCATGCTGGCGGGCGCGGGCTGGCAGTGGGTGAACCTTGCTTATTTGCTGGGCGGGCTGTTCCTGCTGCAGCAGAAAGCGATCCGCTGGCATATTCCGGTCAGCTTCCTCGTGACGCTGGCAGTCTGCGCCACACTGGGATGGGTGTTCTCGCCAGAATCGCTCGCCAGCCCACAGATGCATCTGCTCTCGGGGGCAACCATGCTGGGTGCGTTCTTTATCCTGACCGATCCGGTAACGGCATCTACCACGAACCGTGGCCGCCTGATCTTCGGTGCACTGGCCGGCTTGCTGGTGTGGCTCATCCGCAGCTTTGGCGGTTACCCGGACGGTGTGGCATTCGCGGTTCTGCTTGCAAACATCACCGTTCCGCTCATCGACTACTACACGCGTCCGCGCGTGTACGGCCACCGTTAAGGGTTTCGCGATGCTGAAAACAATGCAAAAACACGGTGTCACGCTGGCCATTTTCGCCGCGGTCCTCACCGGACTGACGGCCCTGGTGAACAACCTGACCAAATCGACCATCGACGAACAGGCGGTGAAGCAGCAAAAAGCCCTGTTCGATCAGGTGATCCCCCCTGATTTCTACGATAATGACCTGCAGAAAAGTTGCTTCGTGGTCCAGGCACCTCAGTTAGGCAAAGGCCCGCACCGCGTCTTTATTGCCCGTAAGGGAGATAACGCGGTAGGCGCGGTGATGGAAGCGACGGCGCCCGATGGCTACTCCGGGGCGATTCAACTGCTGGTCGGCAGCGATTTCTCCGGTACCGTGTTGGGTACGCGCGTGACGGAACATCATGAGACGCCAGGCCTGGGGGATAAAATTGAAACCCGTCTGAGCGACTGGATTTTGCATTTTGCCGGAAAAGTGATCCACGGCGAAGCGGATCCTGCGTTTGCTGTGAAAAAGGATGGCGGCGAGTTTGACCAGTTCACAGGGGCAACCATTACCCCACGGGCCGTGGTCAATGCCGTAAAACGAGCCGGGCTGTATGCGGAAACGCTGCCCGCGCAGATGAACAATCTTCCGGCCTGTGAGGAGTAATCATGAGCCAGGTTAAAGAGGTTATCGTCCAGGGATTGTGGAAGAACAACTCCGCGCTGGTACAGCTGCTGGGGATGTGTCCGCTGCTGGCAGTGACATCCACCGCCACCAACGCGCTGGGTCTGGGGCTGGCAACCACGCTGGTTCTCACCCTGACCAACCTGTCCATCTCTGCCCTGCGCCGCTGGACGCCATCAGAAATCCGTATTCCGATTTACGTCATGATCATCGCGTCGGTGGTGAGTATCGTCCAGATGCTGATTAACGCTTATGCGTTCGGTCTGTATCAGTCGCTCGGGATCTTTATTCCCCTCATCGTAACCAACTGTATTGTGGTCGGGCGCGCGGAAGCTTTTGCCGTGAAAAACAGCCCGGCGATGTCGGCTCTGGATGGTTTCTCTATTGGTATGGGGGCAACCGGTGCCATGTTCGTGCTCGGCTCAATGCGTGAGATCCTGGGTAACGGAACGCTGTTTGATGGCGCAGATGCGCTGCTCGGCGGCTGGGCTAAAGCGCTGCGCATCGAAGTCTTCCACACCGATACGCCGTTCCTGCTGGCCATGCTGCCGCCAGGCGCGTTTATTGGCCTCGGCATGATGCTGGCGATAAAATACCTGATTGATGAAAAACGTAAGCGCCGCGCGGCTGAGCGCAGCGTACAGGAAGGGATACCCGAGAAGGCCTCATGAATAAAGAAAAGCGCATTGCGATCCTGACCCGTCTGCGGGATGAGAACCCACACCCGACGACGGAGCTGAATTTTAACTCCCCGTTCGAGCTATTGATCGCCGTGCTGCTCTCTGCGCAGGCTACCGACGTGAGCGTTAATAAGGCGACCGCCCTGCTTTATCCGGTCGCCAACACGCCAAGGGCGATGCTGGAACTGGGCGTGGACGGGGTGAAGTCCTATATCAAAACCATCGGTCTGTTTAACAGCAAGGCTGAGAACGTGATCAAAACCTGCCGGATCCTGCTGGAACAGCACGGGGGGGAAGTGCCGGAAGATCGCGCCGCTCTGGAAGCATTACCCGGCGTGGGACGTAAGACTGCGAATGT
The DNA here is from genome assembly GCF_001750725.1 of Enterobacter ludwigii. NCBI lineage: Bacteria > Pseudomonadati > Pseudomonadota > Gammaproteobacteria > Enterobacterales > Enterobacteriaceae > Enterobacter > Enterobacter ludwigii. Next base: position 1,237,757 of record NZ_CP017279.1, on the reverse strand, counting down.
GGTACTTAACACCGCGTTTGGCTGGCCGACTATCGCCGTTGATACCCATATTTTCCGCGTCTCTAACCGCACGAACTTCGCACCGGGTAAGAATGTCGAGCAGGTTGAAGAGAAACTGCTAAAAGTGGTCCCCGCCGAATTTAAGGTGGATTGCCATCACTGGCTCATTCTCCATGGCCGTTATACCTGTATTGCCCGTAAGCCTCGCTGTGGCTCCTGTATCATCGAAGATCTCTGCGAGTACAAAGAGAAAGTGTATCCCTGATATCTTCCGCTTTTCGTTTTCTGACGCAACGGCAATTCCTTACCAAAAGAGGGTCTACCAGAAGACCTTCTTTTGACCATAATTTATCCGCCTTCCTTACCGCTTCCCTTATCACTTGTTCGAGCCTTTAACGCTCAAACAGGTTAATACTTTTTTCATAGCCGAAAATTTCTATACATATGTGATCAAGATCACCCTGATAACTTCGTGTTGAATTTTTGTTGTTAAAAGCGGCGTAAACCCTTTGCCAGACAAGATCAAACTCATCACGAGCAACACATAAGACCAGCTATTTTTCAGAATATGGGCTATATCACTGCAATAAACCTTAAATAGCAGAACATATCGCCATTGAGGGCAAAATACGGGTGAATGCCAGTCAAAAAAACTCCCTTTACAGATCGTATGAAATTTAACGCTGAATAACATTTGTATGAACCGCCGATTATAGCGGCCCAGTTATATGTAACAGATTATTACAAACGTATTGCCAGACGGTGCAGGATAGTGAACATTACCCGCCGTTTCTCCTCCCAATATAACTATAAGGCGGATGGACTACGGCCATCACGCGATGAACACCCCCGTTAATATGGGATGTAAAAAAAGAGGTATATGTGTCGACTGCAAACAATAAACCAACAGATGAAAGCGTAAGTCTTAACGCTTTTAAACAACCTAAAGCGTTCTATCTCATCTTCTCTATCGAGTTATGGGAGCGTTTTGGTTATTACGGCCTGCAAGGGATCATGGCGGTTTACCTGGTAAAACAGCTGGGTATGTCCGAAGCAGATTCCATTACGCTGTTCTCCTCTTTCAGTGCCCTGGTGTACGGTCTGGTCGCTATCGGCGGCTGGCTCGGTGATAAAGTCCTCGGGACTAAACGTGTCATTATGCTGGGTGCGATTGTCCTGGCCGTTGGCTATGCACTGGTTGCATGGTCTGGTCACGATGCCGCTGTGGTGTATATGGGTATGGCGACTATCGCCGTCGGTAACGGTCTGTTCAAAGCGAACCCGTCTTCCCTGCTCTCTACCTGTTACAACAAAGATGACCCGCGTCTGGACGGTGCATTCACCATGTACTACATGTCCGTGAACATCGGTTCCTTCTTCTCCATGCTGGCAACCCCGTGGCTGGCCGCTAAATTCGGCTGGAGCGTTGCGTTCTCCCTGTCCGTTGTCGGTATGCTTATCACCGTGGTTAACTTTGCCTTCTGCAAACGCTGGGTGAAAGACTACGGCTCCAAACCTGACTTCGAACCGGTTCACATTGGCAAACTGCTGGCGACCATTGTCGGCGTGGTGATCCTCGCGGCAATCGCAACCTGGCTGCTGCATAACCAGGGCATCGCGCGTGCGGTTCTGGGTGTGGTTGCGCTGGGTATCGTGATCATCTTCGCGAAAGAAGCCTTCGCCATGCAGGGTGCCGCTCGTCGTAAGATGATTGTGGCCTTCATCCTGATGCTGGAAGCGATTATCTTCTTCGTTCTGTACAGCCAGATGCCAACGTCTCTGAACTTCTTCGCTATCCGTAACGTTGAACACTCAATCCTGGGTATCGCGTTCGAGCCGGAGCAGTATCAGGCCCTGAACCCGTTCTGGATCATGATTGGTAGCCCGATTCTGGCTGCTATCTATAACAAGATGGGCGACCGTCTGCCGATGCCGCACAAATTTGCTATCGGTATGCTGCTGTGTTCTGGCGCATTCCTGGTACTGCCGCTGGGTACGAAATTTGCGACTGACGCCGGTATCGTCTCCGTTAACTGGCTGATCCTGAGCTACGCGCTGCAGTCTATCGGTGAACTGATGATCTCCGGTCTGGGCCTGGCGATGGTTGCACAACTGGTTCCTCAGCGTCTGATGGGCTTCATCATGGGTAGCTGGTTCCTGACCACTGCGGGTGCCGCCATCATCGCAGGTAAAATTGCAAACCTGATGGCCGTGCCGGATAACGTGACTGACCCACTGGTCTCTCTGAACGTCTACGGTACCGTGTTCATGCAGATTGGTATTGCTACTGCGGTTATCGCGGTTCTGATGATGCTGACTGCGCCGAAGCTTAATCGCATGACTCAGGACGACGACAAGACGGCGAAAGCGACCGAAACCGCTACCGCATAATGTCACTGAGAAACGACTGAACAGAAGCCGCTAATGTATTAGCGGCTTTTTTTTTACCCGTTCGCGCACTAACATAGCTGAAACCTCAGCAAAAAGGAGTTACCGATGAAACTGTTCTACAAACCGGGCGCGTGCTCTCTTGCTTCCCACATTACCCTGCGCGAGAGCGGCAAAGATTTCACGCTGGATGGCGTTGACCTGATGAAAAAACGCCTGGAAAACGGCGATGATTTTTTTGCTATTAACCCGAAGGGACAAGTTCCGGCTCTGCTGCTGGATGACGGTACCCTGCTGACCGAAGGCGTGGCGATTATGCAATTCCTCGCCGATAGCGTGCCCGACAGGCAATTGCTGGCACCGGTAAGTACGGTTTCTCGCTACAAAACGCTGGAGTGGATGAACTACATTGCGACCGAGCTGCACAAAGGCTTTACCCCGCTGTTCCGTCCGGAGACGCCGGAAGAGTACAAACCGACCGTACGTGCTCAACTGGAGAAAAAACTGCAGTACGTTAACGCATCGCTGAAAGACGATCAGTGGATTGGGGGCGCGCGTTTTACGATTGCCGATGCCTATCTGTTCACCGTGCTGCGCTGGGCGCGGGCCATTAAGCTCAACATGGACGGGCTGGACCACATTGCATCGTACATGGATCGCGTAGCCGCGCGTCCTGCGGTGGCTGCAGCGCTTAAAGCAGAAGGGTTGAACTGACCGGCGCACTGTATTGCCGGGTGGCGCTGTCGCTACCCGGCTGACAGGAACGTGAACCGTTATAACCGGGTCGCGCTGAAGTAATGCTCCGGTTTCGCGATACGATCCTGTGCCGCGACCACCTGCAGTTCATACTCCTGCATCTCTTTTGTCGCCTTCATGATTTCGTACACCGCAGCAGTCATATGCTCAAGCGCATCCCGCAGCGTGGCTCCCTGAAGTAATTTCACCAGCAGCAAACCGCTTGTCACATCACCGACACCCACCGGCTGACGCATGCCGAAGTCCACCAGCGGACGGCTGATATGCCAGGCTTCGTCTTTCGTCACCAGCAGCATCTCAAAACGGTCCCTGCTCAGCCCTGCGCGCGCGAGATGTTTCACCAGGACAATCTCCGGCCCCTGGGCTATTAGCTCACGAGAAGCGCTTACCGCCTCTTCTACGCTATTCACCGGATGCTCGCAGAGAATTTCCAGCTCAATCAGGTTCGGCGCAATAATATCGCTAGCCGGCAGCGCGTGACGCACATGGAATTCAGCCACGCCGGGGGCCACGATACAGCCTTTCTCCGGATGCCCCATAACAGGATCACAAAAGTATTTCGCCGCCGGGTTTGCCGCTTTCACCTGGCGGACAATGCCCAGGATATGCTCTCCCTGCTCTGCCGAACCGAGATATCCGCTCAGTATCGCATCACAGCGTTTTAGCTGATCGATATTGGCAATGCCCTGCACAATGTCGGTGAGGTGCGAAGGCGGCATCACGCAGCCGGTCCATTGACCGTATTGTGTATGGTTTGAGAACTGCACGGTATTGAGGGGCCAGACGTTGGCACCGAGGCGGCGCATCGGAAATTCCGCGGCGCTGTTGCCAGCATGCCCAAAGACCACGTGGGACTGAATGGCGAGGATGTTCTTCATTTTTACTTACCAAACCCTGAAAAAACAAAAGGGGCGTGGTTTCCCACGCCCCTGGATACTTTTAATTATTTCCAGCAGACCAGACAGTAGTTTTTCTTACCGCGACGCAGAAGCGTGTAGCGGCCATACAAACGATCGCTGTCAGCGAAGGTGTATTCCGGGTCGGCCTGTTTTTCACCGTTAATGGTGATAGCGTTCGAGGCGATGGTTTTACGCGCCTGACCGCGGGATGGCTGCAGCTCGGAGTCCACCAGCGCCTGCATCAGGTCGGCACCTTTTTCCATCTCAACCATCGGCACGCCATCCTGCGCCAGCTGTTCGAAGTCCGCTTCGCTCAGATCGCTCAGCGTCCCATTGAACAGGCTTGCAGTAATGCGTTTTGCCGCGGCCAGACCTTCTTCACCGTGAACCAGTTTGGTCACTTCATCAGCCAGTACGTACTGAGCACGTGGCGCTTTACCGCTGTTTTTGTCTTCTTCTTCCAGAGCATTGATCGTCTCAATGTCCATAAAGGTGAAGAACTTCAGGAAGCGATAAACATCGGCATCTGCCGTGTTAATCCAGAACTGGTAGAATTTGTACGGGCTGGTTTTCTTCGGATCAAGCCATACCGCGCCGCCTTCGGTTTTACCAAATTTGGTGCCGTCGGCTTTGGTGATCAGTGGAACGGTCAGACCGAAGACCTGGTTCTGGTGCAGACGACGCGTCAGATCGATACCCGACGTGATGTTGCCCCACTGGTCAGAGCCGCCAATCTGCAGGCAGACGCCGTGCAGTTTATTCAGGCAGGCAAAGTCATAACCCTGCAGCAGGTTGTAGGAGAACTCGGTAAAGGAGATGCCCTGGTCGTCACGGTTCAGACGCTGCTTCACCGCTTCTTTGTTAATCATCTGGTTAACAGAGAAGTGTTTGCCAATGTCGCGCAGGAAGGTCAGCACGTTCATGCCGCCAAACCAGTCATAGTTGTTGGCCGCAATCGCAGAGTTGTCACCGCAGTTAAAGTCGAGGAAAGGCGCAACCTGTTTGCGGATCTTATCCACCCACTCCTGCACGGTGTCTTCGGTGTTCAGTTTACGCTCGGCAGCTTTAAAGCTTGGGTCGCCAATCAGACCGGTCGCGCCGCCAACCAGTGCGACAGGCTTGTGGCCCGCCATCTGGAAGCGTTTCAGGCATAACAATGGAACAAGATGCCCCAAATGCAAGCTGTCAGCGGTAGGATCGAAGCCGCAATAGAGCGCGATCGGGCCTTGCGCCAGTCGCTCTGCTAACGCTTCCTCGTCCGTCACCTGAGCCACAAGGCCCCGCTCTTGCAATTGTTTAATCAAGTTACTGCTTGCCATCAAATTCTCCATGTATAAACGACTGCACCTTTGCCGGTACACGACTTTTCGCCTGATGCGAAAGGTACATAGAATAAAGCGCAAGCGCGGCCTGCGCTAGCGCTTAAATCAACAAATTTCGGCGATTACGGTGCCAGCCTGTCGATTTTCCAGCCGCCATTTTCACGCTGGTATAAAAAGCGGTCATGCAGACGGTGTTCGCCGCCCTGCCAGAATTCCATCTGCTCGATCGGAATGCGGAAGCCCCCCAGAAACTGGGCAACGGAACTTCGCCCTGCTGGAATTTCTGCTTCAGTTCGAGGAATTTGCTTTCAAGCACGCCACGCGCCGAAATACGGCTGGACTGTTTTGAGACCCAGGCGCCAATCTGGCTGTCACGCGGACGGCTGTGGAAATACTTCACCACTTCCAGCGTGGAGAGACGCTCTGCTTTGCCGGTGACCATCACCTGACGCTCCAGCATATGCCACGGGAACAGCAGGCTGATACGAGGATTGTTTTCTAAATGGTGTGCCTTACGACTGCCCAGGTTGGTGTAAAACACCAGGCCTTTCTCGTCATAATGTTTGAGCAGGACGATACGCTGATACGGTTGACCGTTTTCATCTACCGTTGCGACAACCATTGCCGTTGGGTCGGCGAGTTTCGCTTCGCAGGCCTGTTTCAGCCAGCGTTCAAAAAGCACGAGGGGTTCGGCGGGAAGATCCTGGCGACGCAGGCCGCCTTTGGTGTATTCACGGCGCAGATGCGCAATTTGCTGCAGTTCGTCGTTATCTGACATGGCGTTAGCTGACATTGACATTGGGTGGCGCTATTGTGCGCCGCCCCTGTAAAAATCTCAACGCTTCGGATTTTCGAGCTGGCAATTGTTCAGCACAATACGGTCGCGTTTGTAGACGGTGGCACTGTCGCCTTTCGACCAGAAGACATAAATTCCGTCCGTGTAGCGTGCGCCGGAGGCAGAAATGCCCTGCTTGAGGGTGAGCAATTTGTTGTCGTAGACAAAACTGGCTTCCTGACGCGGATTGTTCAGCTTAACGGTCAGCGGTTTTTCATCACAGCGATACTCCAGGGTATCGGTCTGCATGCGATCAAGGAACTGGTTGTAGACGCTGCATCCTGACAGCAATAAAGGCGCGGCAATAAGAAGAAGTTTTTTCATGGGCGTATTCCGAAGACTTTCCTGGTCCTGGAGGGCATGGCTGCCCTCCTGTTTCATTCCATTCTAACGACCACACGCCGCGCTGAATTTCAGTTAACTCTGATTATGACGTGGATTCGCCGGGAAAATGGCCCCGAGGACGCTGGCCTCACGTGCGCCAGTCACCGACGGTAAATTGCCCGGAAGCCCGGCAATGGTGCGCCAGGCAAGCCAGGCAAAGGCCAGCGCTTCCATATCATCGCCGCTGATGCCGGCTTCATCGGTGGTCGTCACCTCGGTACCCGGCAATAACCCGGCAAGACGTGCCATCACCAACGGGTTACGGCTGCCACCGCCGCACACCAGCAGGCGTTCGCATCCACCGCTGAGAAGAACCTGTTCCGATATCGAAACCGCCGTTAACTCGGCGAGCGTCGCCTGGACATCCTGCGGTGCAAGTGCCGGGAACTGCGCCAGCTGACGTTCGAGCCAGCCATAGTTGAAATATTCGCGCCCCGTGCTTTTGGGCGCCGGTAGGGCGAAGTACGGATCGCTTAGCATGGACTGCAACAGCGGGATGATCACTTTGCCTTCGCTGGCCCACTGCGCGTCTTTATCATACGCCTGACCACGCTGACGCCAGATCCAGGCATCCATCAGCATGTTACCCGGGCCGGTGTCATAGCCGCGTACGGGTTGATCCGGGATAAGCAGAGACAGGTTGGCGATACCGCCAATGTTCAGCACCATTCGGCGCTCTGTCGGATGGGTCAACAATGCCTGATGAAAAGCGGGCACCAGCGGCGCGCCCTGCCCGCCAAGCGCAATATCGCGACGCCGAAAATCACCGACTACGGTCACGCCCGTCTTCGCCACAATCTGGTTGTTGTCGCCGATTTGCAGGGTATGCGGTGCATCGCCGACCGGCTCATGCCAGACCGTTTGTCCGTGACAGCCGATGGCGACGACATCCTGCGGGCGAAGCTTTTCTTTATGCATCAGGGCCAGTACCGCATCGGCAAACAGCGCCCCCAGCCGCACATCAAGCTGACCAAGCTGAGAAAGCGTCAGTTGCTGCCCCTGACAGACACTGAGAATGTCCTCTTTCAGCGCCAGGGGGATAGGCCAGGTCAGGCTCGCCTGCTGTGCCACCATGTTTTCATCAATAGCGGCCAGAACGACGTCTACGCCATCCAGACTGGTACCCGACATCACACCAATGTAGCGACCCGATTTCATGCGCTTTCCTTACGTTGCGTGGGCTAATGCTCTCCACTCAACCATAAACAGTGCCGCTTTGCTATCCGGCGATAATATTTTTTAACAATCTCAGACAGGTAACCTGCCGGGTGCCCGTTTATGTCTCGTTAAGTTAAATTCAAGTACAATTTTCTTATTGTTAGTGCAAAGATATGAACTATGGCCCCTTATGCCATATAATTTAGCCATAACGGATGCCCGCCATCGGGCGTTTTTGGTGAACAGGAGATTCAAATGATTTTACGTGTACTGGGCGTTTCGCTGATCGGTTTAACCCTTGCAGGCTGTGTGAATGACAGTTCACTTTCTGGCGACGTGTACAGCGCTTCTGAAGCCAAACAGGTTCAGAGCGTCACTTACGGTACCGTTGTTAACGCACGTCCTGTACAAATTCAGGGTGGCGATGACAGCAACGTGATGGGCGCCATCGGCGGTGCTGTGCTGGGTGGCTTCCTCGGTAATACCGTAGGCGGTGGCACAGGTCGTTCGCTGGCCACAGCAGCAGGTGCCGTTGCGGGTGGCGTTGCAGGCCAGGGCGTTCAGGGTGCAATGAACAAAAGCCAGGGCGTAGAACTGGAAATCCGTAAAGATGACGGCAGCACCATCATGGTAGTACAGAAACAAGGTAATACCCGTTTCTCTGCCGGCCAGCGCGTTGTTCTGGCGAGCAACGGAAGCCAGGTCACCGTTTCTCCACGCTAATTCAAACTGGATGTGGTCATCAGACCACATCCATTTAACAAATCCGTTTAGCGAAGCCAGTAAACAAATCTATTTACATATAATATAATTATCAGCAATATATTTACAAAAAACATTCCCGCCATGAATCATTAAGCGCGGTATATCTTGTTCCTGCGCAAAGTATTTACTCTCCACGCCTGTTACTCTCTTTCTCACTTTACATTTTTTAATTTTATTATTCCGTCAAATCCCTATGCTTGCACTACAACGATATTTTAAGAACCCTTATATTACATTCTGTTTTGGATGCATCGTCGTCGTTGGAATATTACAAGGTCTCTTTGTAAAACTGGTAGAATTAGTTCCTTCATTCTCACCGCTGCTATTCCCGACACTTACCATATTTTTGCTGGTATTCCACCTGTTTATTGCCTGCTTCATGGTCATGAAATACTGGTGCGACAGACGGCGGTTGTACCTTATCGCCCTCGCCTCGGCCTTCGCCGGGTCGACGATGCTGATGGCCGGTACCCTGTCCAGCTTCCCGTCATGGCTGGATCTCTATCAGTTCAATGTTGTCGACTATAACGACGCCATGATCTTCTTTATGTTCCGTCATATTCTTATGGCGGTGCTGATAATAGTCTCAGCGTTACTCTATTCCATTCGGGATTATCCCCTTTCACGCCCCGCGCATATTGCCGTGGTTATCGGTACAATGCTGTTTACGGTTTCTATGGTCGCCCTGGCCTGGTTCTGCTCCAGCCACTCGGCACTGATAACGCTGGATCTGGTGGATAATGAAACCCGGCAATTTATGGTTCTCTGGAGCCAGGTCATAAATATCTTTTTGATTCTTCTCTGGGTTGTGGCGTTAGCAACGTTAATGACGATTACCCGGGTGCGGAATCTTTTTTGGGTTGGCGGTAATTTCTTATGTGTCTGTTATGTCCTGACGCTCGCATTACTGTTAGCCGGCGGGCATGCTGAGGACACGTCCTGGTATCACGCTCGCTTATTCGAAACCGTGGCGACGCTGATGATTATTTTTGTCCTGCTGTACGACGTCTTTAACCTGTATCGCGACTCGCACATAAAGTATCAGCAGTCTTATCAGAACTCGATCCGCGACCCGCTGACGCGCCTCTACAACCGCAGTTATTTTTACGACGCCTTAAATCAGGCACTCAGCATCAGCAAAGCCAACCACCCTGTGTCGGTTATCGTCAGCGATCTCGACCGTTTTAAGCGCATCAACGACTGCTACGGCCATCTGCAGGGAGACAAAGTATTGCAGTTTGTCGCCAACCTGCTGATGGATTCCGTCCGCCCACAGGACATCGCGGCACGTATTGGTGGGGAAGAATTTGTCCTGATGCTGACCAATACTTCGTCGGAAGCAGCGTACCAGGTGGCTGAACGCATACGGCTAAAGCTGAGCAGTTTTGATAAGGTCAGCAGCGGCGGTCAGTTACCTGAATCCATCACGATTAGCATGGGGGTATTTACCGCCACCTCTCCGACGACGACCGCTGAAGCGTGCGTGGAGAATGCTGACAAGGCGATGTATGAAGCGAAAGAGACCGGGCGTAACCGTGTCGTTGTGTCGAGGTAAAAAAGGCCTTGCTGCTGCAAGGCCTTGTGATGGTGTCAGTCGCGTGACTGCAGCTCATGGATGTTCTGCTCAAGGCGCCCAATGAGGCTGATGAGCAGTTCAAGCTCTGCGGGTGAAACCCCGGAAAGGATTTCGCCGCGCGTTTTGGTGATAACGGCTTCCATTTCAGTAATGATAGGGGCCGCTTTCTCAGTGAGCTTAATCCGCTTAGCGCGACGATCGCTGGCGCAGGTTTGCCGGGAGATGAGTCCTTTCTCTTCCAGTTGGTCAAGCGTACGTACCAGTGACGGTTGCTCAATGCCGATCGCTTTTGCCAGTTGAATTTGTGACTGGTCGGGTGGCAGCTGATGAATGTTATGCAGCGTGACCCAGTGCGTCTGTGTCAATTCCAGAGGTTTCAGGCGATGGTCAATCAGAGCACGCCAGACGCGTACCAACCTTGCCAGATCAGAACCTAATGGCGATTCCAATTTCATCTCCTTATAATTAGCTTGCTAAGTTATTATACTGATTTTAGAATAGTGTGCAGCATTTGTATTGGCAAAACAAATGCAATACTGCATTCATCGAACTTAAAAGGATGACTTACACTGAATTGTGATGTTCCATCAGATTAAGACTCGCCCTCGCGGCATTTTGTTCACTGCAAAGGATCTCTGCCCGTGACGTTTTTTCAAAGCTCCGTGGGACTCCCCCTTCAGGACCTGATTTTCGGTGCGTCAGTCTACTTTCCGCCCTTGTTTAAGGCCGTCCTGGTCGGCTTTATGATTTGGCTCATAGCCCATCGCCTGCTTCGCGACTGGATGTACTCCGGCGAGATTTGGCACCCCATGTTAATGGATCTCTCCCTGTTTGCCCTTTCCGTATGCCTGGGCCTAGCTGTCTTGATTGTGTGGTGAATATGCCCCTGAAAACGCTGAAGTACTTTTCCACGCTGATTGTTCTTGCTCTGGCCCTGGTTGCCGGGTGGTGGCTCTGGAATTTTTATATGCAGTCACCCTGGACACGTGACGGCAAAGTGCGGGCTGAGCAGGTCAGCATTACCCCACAGGTTTCGGGCAGCATTACGACGCTTGTCGTGAAAGATAACCAGTACGTTAAAAAGGGTGACGTGTTATTCCGTATCGACGACACCCCCTATCATATTGCGATCCTTAACGCCCAGGCACAGCTGGCGAAGGCCCAGTCTGATTTAGCAAAAGCCAATAACGAAGCCAATCGCCGCCGGCATTTGTCGCGCAACTATATTTCCGCAGAAGATTTAGATACTGCCAATATCAACGTTAAGGCCATGCAGGCGAGCGTGAACGTCGCGGAGGCTACGCTCAAACAGGCGCAGTGGGAGCTGACACAAACCGTTATTACCGCGCCAGTCGATGGATGGATCACCAACCTGTCAGCCCGCGTGGGGAATTATGCCACCGCCGGGCAACCCGTTTTCGCCCTTGTCGACAGCCACTCGTTCTATGTGGTGGGTTATTTTGAAGAGACCAAGCTTCGCCATATTCGCGAAGGGTCTCCCGCTACCATTACGCTTTACAGCGGTTCGCAGAGGTTACAGGGTCACGTCTCCAGCATTGGCCGCGCCATTTACGATCAGAGTGTTGAAATGGATTCAGGCCTGGTACCGGACATCAAACCGAACGTGCCGTGGGTACGTCTGGCCCAGCGCGTACCGGTTCGTGTGGAGTTTGACCATTTACCGCAGGGCATAACGCTGGTCTCCGGCACAACCTGCACCGTCGCCATCGGGACCCGTTGATGAACCTGCAGGCCTTCTCCTGGCGAAATACGCCGTGGATGAAAGCGACACGTCCGCAGTGGCGCTATGCGCTGCGTAATGGCATTGCGATGTGTCTGGCGCTGACTGTCGCCTATTACCTCAACCTTGATCAGCCCTACTGGGCAATGACCTCTGCCGCGGTGGTGAGTTTCCCCACCGTCGGCGGGGTGATCAGCAAAAGTCTTGGACGTATTGCTGGCAGCCTGTTGGGTGCCACCGCAGCGTTAATCATTGCAGGTCATACGCTGAACGATCCGTGGCTTTTTTTGTTGAGCATGGCGATATGGCTGGGCTTTTGTACCTGGGCCTGCGCGCACTTTACGAATAACGTTGCCTATGCCTTCCAGCTGGCTGGCTATACCGCCGCCATTATCGCCTTTCCGGTGGTGAATGTGCTCGATACCACCGAGCTGTGGGACATCGCTCAGGCGCGCGTCTGCGAAGTAATTGTCGGTATTCTGAGCGGCGGTTTCATGATGATGATACTGCCGAGCACTTCCGATGGCACCGCGCTTATTACTGCCCTGAAGACCATGCATACCCGTTTACTGGAGCACGCAAGTCTGCTCTGGCAACCGGATACCAACGACGACATCCGTCTTGCGCACGAAAAGGTGATCGGCCAGATCCTGACCATGAATCTGTTACGCATTCAGGCCTTCTGGAGCCACTATCGCTTTCGTCGTCAGAACACCCTGCTGAACTATCTGTTGCATCAGCAGTTGCGTATGACCAGTTCAATCTCCAGCCTGCGCCGGATGCTGCTCAACTGGCCTACACCCCCTGCGCATACGCGCACCGTGATTGAAACGCTGCTTGCGGCGCTTGCACGCCCGGATGCCGACATCTACACCGTCGCGAAGATTATCGCCCCGCTCGCGCCAGTAGATGAGTACGATTACCGTCACCGCGCCTTCTGGCAGCGTCTCAACTATTTTTGCCGGTTGTATCTGCGCAGCAGCCGCTGGATTAACGCCGTGGAAAATGCCACCCCGGTCACCGAGTTCGCTGTCCCCGGTAGCCCGGCGCTGGCACGACACACAGACTCGATGGAGGCACTGTGGAGTGGTTTTCGTACCTTTTGCGCGCTCACGCTGGTTGGCGCGTGGAGTATCACCACCCAGTGGGAGTCAGGCCCTGCGGCCCTGACGCTTGCTGCTATCAGCTGCGTGCTGTACTCCGTCGCCGCGTCACCGTTCAACTCCCTCACGCTGCTGCTACGCACCCTGGTGCTGCTTTCGCTGTTTAGTTTTGCCGTGAAGTTTGGGTTGATGGTGCAGATAAGAGACCTGTGGCAGTTCCTTCTGTTCCTGTTCCCGCTGTTAACCACCATGCAGTTGCTGAAGCTGCAAATGCCCAAACTCGCGGGGCTGTGGGGACAGCTGATTGTATTTATGGGCTCGTTTATCTCCGTCACTAACCCGCCGGTTTATGACTACGCCGATTTTCTCAATGATAATCTGGCGAAGATCCTTGGCGTTGGGCTGGCGTGGCTGGCATTTGCGGTGTTACGTCCGGGTTCAGATGCGCGCAAGAGTCGCCGGCATATCCGCGAGTTACGCAGAGGTTTTGTCGACCAGTTGAGTCGAAAACCGCATTTACGTGAAAGTGAGTATGAATCGCTGGTCTATCACTATGTCAGCCAGCTCAATAACAGCCAGGACTCCCTTTCGCGCCGCTGGCTGTTGCGCTGGGGCGTGGTGCTGTTGAACTGCTCTCACGTGGTCTGGCAACTTAGGGCATGGGAAACACGGTCCGACCCGCTGTCGCAGGTTCGTGATGTCTGCATCACCCTGCTACGCGATGTCATGAGCGAACGCGGTGTCCAGCAGCGTCCACTGGAAACCACGCTTGCCGAACTTCAGCGAATTTGCGATACCCTTGCGCACCACCACTCGCCTGCAGCACGAGATTTAGCCTCGATAATCTGGCGCCTGCACTGCTCGCTGTCGCAGCTGGAACAGGCACCGGCTCCGGGTACAATTGGGGATCACATCACCCCGCAGGCATAGCGAGCCCCGCCACCGCCAAGCGGTTTTGGCTGATCGGACATATTGTCGCCGCCGACATGGATCATCAGCGCCTTGCCTTTCACTTCATCCAGCTTTTTCAGCCGCGGCGCGACGACGGGATCCGTGGCTTTGCCGTCGTTATTCACCACCAGCACCGGCAAATCGCCCAGATGTCCCATACCGTCAGGACCTTCATGTTTACCGGTATGTTGTGGGTCGAGGTGGCCGCCTGCCGCCTCCGCAGCCGAGGCTTTACCCTCTTTTAATGCGGGCTGACAGCTACCGTTGGCATGGACATGGAAACCATGTTCGCCAGGAGGAAGGGCTTTGAGATTGGGCGCGAATTCCAGTCCCTTGTCGGTTTCAGTGATTTTCACCGTGCCGATGGACTGACCTACACCCTGAGAGGTGACGAGATTCATTTCCACTTCATCACTGGCCGCCTGCGCACCTGCACAGACCACCAGCGTGACGAGAGCCAGAGTAAAACGCTTCATATGACCTCCACGGGTTGTTTTTTGCCCCTTAAGTTTATACCAGGGGCAAAGATTTCACCGGAAAGTCACGTTTTACCGGTTACGGGACGTCGTAACCCAGCGCCGCTTTGCGGATGCGGAACCACTGCTGACGGGTCATCTGCAACTCTTCCGCGGCAATGGCGGCGCGTACGCGTTCAATTTTGCCCGAGCCAATGATTGGCAGTGGTTTTGACGGCAGACGCAGGATCCACGCGTACACCACCTGTTCGATGCTCCCGGCATTCAGTTCGCGGGCAATGGTCTCAAGCTCAGTGCGCAGCGGCTGGAATTCATCATCATTAAACAGACGTCCGCCGCCCAGACACGACCACGCCATCGGTCGGATACGCAATTGCTGAAGCTGATCGAGCGTGCCATCCAGCAGCAGCGGCTGATGAACCGGAGAAATTTCAACCTGGTTGGTGGCCAGGGTAAACGGCAGACGAGACTGCAGCAGCGCAAACTGTGCAGGGGTAAAGTTTGATACGCCGAAATGACGCACTTTGCCGCTTTGATGCAGATTCAGAAACGCTTCGGCCACCTCATCGGCATCCATCAACGGATCGGGGCGGTGGATCAGTAGCAGATCGATATGATCGGTCGCCAGGTTAACCAGCGACTGTTCGGCGCTCTTAATGATGTGCGCGCTGTCGGTAATGTAATGGCCGAGAGCATGTTCCGGTTTTGCCGTCGTGGCAATCCCGCATTTGGTGACGATCTCCATGCGTTCGCGTAACGCAGGAACCAACTTGAGTGCCTCGCCGAACGCGGCTTCACACTGATAGCCACCGTAAATATCAGCGTGATCGACCGTGGTGATCCCTAAGTCGAGATGCTCTTCAATAAAGCTTGCCAGCTGGAGGGGGGACATATTCCAGTCCATCAGGCGCCAGTAGCCCATCACAAAGCGGGAGAATTCTGGCCCCTGGGGGGCAAGGGTAATTCGCTGAACCATAACATTTTCCTCAAGGACGTGATGTCATGAGTATACGCAATTACCGTGTTAAAACAGTGAAGGTTGCTGGGGTTCTTCGGTGTCACCGGCTTTGTTTGCGCGTATTTTGCGCAGAAGTCGCTGTCGACAGAGACGGAGCACCTCCTGTTTCTGCGTGTCGCTGAAGTGTTGCCAGTTAAAACGCTCATCGCGCGTGCGCATGCAGCCACGGCAATATCCGCGTTCATCCACCTGACAAATACCCCGGCACGGGCTCTGGATGGGGAAAAACTCCAGTTGCTCTGCCACACTCACCTCCCGATAACGACTATCACCTACAGTGAAGACGCTAAACGTCCCGCGTGCAAGGGCTTTACCACAGTTTTGTGGCATTAAGGTTTCACTAATCTTCGTTCTCTATACTCGCCCCATCATTAAAATTGCAGGTTTTCTGATCGATGTGGCTAATCAAAAAGTTACAATGTAACGATATAAAATTTACTCTGGGCTGTGCACTTTTCTTTACCGTATTAAACGCGCTGTTTATTCAGCGTAGCTGGGCTATTATCGCGCCCGCGCATATCCATGACGTCCTCTTTGCCGCGTCCGTTCCACTGGTGCTGTTTTGCGGCTGGGTCATTGTTTTTAGTCTGCTTAATATCCCGTTTATCCGTAAGCCGCTGCTGATTGTCTTGACCGTCGGATGCGCCGCCGCGACTTACTTTATGTATACCTACGGCGCGGTTATCGATCAGAACATGATTGTTAACGTGTTCGAAACCAACTCTCAGGAAGCCACTGCCCTGGTGACGCCGCAGATGATCCTGTGGATTGTCGTTGCCGGTCTTGTTCCGTCCGTGGTGCTGGCCATGATCCGCATTCGCACCGGGAAATGGTGGTACGCCCTGCTGACCCGTTTTGCCGCAATGCTCGGCGCCCTGCTGGTTATCATCCTCATCGCCGCCCTGTTTTATAAAGACTACGCGTCGCTGTTTCGCAATAACAAAAGCATCGTCAAAATGGTGACCCCCGCAAACTATGTCAGCGCGATGGTCAAATACAGCAAAATGCGCTGGTTTGCAGGCGATCAAACGCTGGTCCGGATCGGTGAAGATGCCCATAAAGGGCCGCTGATTGCAGGCCAACAAAAGAAAACCGTGCTGGTGCTGGTCATCGGCGAAGCGTCACGCGCCGCGAACTACTCCTTGAATGGCTACGGGCGTGAAACAAACCCCGAGCTGAAAAAGCAGGATGTGATTAACTTCCCGCAGGCCTCCTCCTGCGGCACCGAAACAGCCGTTTCCGTGCCCTGCATGTTCTCCGGTATGACGCGCAGTAAATACGATGCCGACCTGGCCCATCACCAGGAAGGGTTGCTGGACGTGCTCGCCCATGCGGGGATCAATATGCTGTGGCGTGACAATGATGGCGGTTGTAAAGGCGCCTGCGATCGCGTTCCCCATACCGACATGACCCAGTGGAAACTCGATCAGTTCTGCAAAGACAACTCCTGCATTGACGATGTGAACTTCACCCGTCTGGACAATGTTCTGGATGGCCTGAAGCAGGACTCCGTACTGGTCATCCACCTGATGGGCAGCCACGGCCCGGCATACTATCGCCGTTATCCGGATAATTTCCGCAAATTTACGCCAACCTGCGATACCAATGAAATTCAGGATTGCGATCACCAGGCGCTGATGAATACCTATGACAACACCATCCTGTATACCGACAGCATGGTCAGTAAAACCATCGATGCCCTAAAAGCGCGTCAGGCGAGCATGAATACCGCCCTGATTTACCTTTCGGATCACGGGGAGTCGCTGGGCGAAAGCGGGATTTATCTGCACGGCACGCCGTATATGCTGGCCCCAGAGCAACAAACGCACATTCCGTTTATGTTCTGGTTATCACCAGACTATGCGAAAAATTTCGGCGTCAACGCGCAGTGTTTACGTGACCATGCAGCAAAAAATGCGGTTTCGCAGGACAATTTGTTCTCTACCGTATTGGGTATGATGGACATTAAATCAAAGGTTTACCAACAACAGCTGGATATTCTGAACGCATGTCGCCACTGAACACGCTTGCAATAGACCGAACGGTCTATTAGAGTGCGGCCATGAGCAGAAATACAGAACACGATACCCGAGAACATTTACTGGCGACCGGCGAGCGACTTTGCATGCATCGCGGGTTTACCGGTATGGGGTTGAGCGAGTTATTAAAAACCGCTGAGGTACCGAAGGGGTCGTTTTATCACTACTTCCGGTCCAAAGAGGCGTTTGGCGTGGCAATGCTGGAGCGGCACTATGCCAGCTACCATCAGCGCCTGGCAGCGCACTTCGCCACGGGCGAAGGTAATTATCGCGATCGTGTTCTGCACTTCTATCAGGAAACGCTGAACCAGTTCTGTCAGCAGGGCATCATCAGCGGTTGCCTGACGGTAAAACTTTCTGCCGAAGTGTGCGATCTTTCAGAAGATATGCGCACAGCAATGGATAAAGGGGCCCGCGGGGTTATCGCCCTCATGGCACAGGCGCTGGAGAAAGGCCGCGATGAAAAAACGCTGACTTTTCCCGGCGAACCTTTAACCCAGGCGCAGGTTTTATACGCCCTCTGGTTAGGCGCGAACCTGCAGGCCAAGATTTCACGCAGTGCGGTGCCGCTTGAAAGCGCACTGGCACATGTAAAAAGCAGCATTACTACGCCTCGCGTATAGCAGGCGTTTTTATTTACGTAATTACTAGACGACTGGTCTACTCAGGAGCCTTTATGTCCGCTGAAAAATTATTTACCCCCTTGAAAGTGGGTGCCGTTACCGCGCCAAACCGTGTGTTCATGGCCCCGCTTACCCGTCTGCGCAGCATTGAGCCGGGTGATATCCCTACCCCGTTGATGGGTGAATATTACCGTCAGCGCGCAAGCTCTGGCCTGATCATCACCGAGGCCACTCAGATTTCTGCTCAGGCTAAGGGTTACGCTGGCGCACCAGGTCTGCACAGCCCGGAACAGATTGCCGCGTGGAAAAAAATCACGGCTGGCGTTCACGCTGAAGAGGGTCGTATTGCCGTCCAGCTGTGGCATACCGGTCGTATCTCTCACAGCAGCATCCAGCCTGGCGCTCAGGCACCGGTTTCCGCCTCTGCCCTGAGCGCGAACACCCGCACCTCCCTGCGCGATGAAAACGGCAATGCGATCCGCGTTGATACGTCTATGCCGCGCGCTCTTGAACTGGACGAGATCCCGGGGATTGTTAACGATTTCCGCCAGGCCGTGGCGAATGCGCGTGAAGCCGGTTTCGACCTGGTTGAACTGCACTCCGCGCATGGCTATCTGCTGCACCAGTTCCTGTCACCGTCCTCTAACCATCGTACCGACCAGTACGGCGGCAGCGTTGAAAACCGTGCGCGCCTGGTGCTGGAAGTGGTGGATGCCGTATGTCAGGAGTGGAGCCCGGACCGCATTGGTATCCGCGTTTCCCCGATTGGTTCTTTCCAGAACGTTGATAACGGCCCGAACGAAGAAGCGGATGCCCTTTATCTGATTGAAGAGCTGGCAAAACGGGGTATCGCGTATCTGCATATGTCCGAGCCAGACTGGGCCGGTGGTCAACCTTACACTGAAGCCTTCCGTCAGAAAGTACGCGAACGCTTCCACGGTGTGATCATCGGTGCAGGTGCATATACCCCTGAGAAAGCTGAAGATCTGATTAGCAAAGGTTTGATCGACGCCGTTGCATTTGGTCGCGATTTTATCGCTAACCCTGATCTGGTCGCCCGTCTGCAGCAGAAAGCCGCGCTGAACCCTCAGCGTCCGGAAAGCTTCTACGGCGGCGGCGCTGAAGGTTATACCGACTACCCTACCCTGTAATCTCTTCATTGCTCATTGATAGCGGCGACCTTTCGCCGCTATACTAAAACATCGTTTCTGTTCAAATAGATATTCTATTCCATTGGTTAATGAGGAAATTATGCGCCTACTTCACACCATGCTGCGCGTTGGCGATCTGCAACGTTCTGTCGATTTCTACACTAACGTACTGGGTATGAAACTGCTGCGCACCAGCGAAAACCCGGAATATAAATACTCGCTGGCGTTTGTGGGTTACGGCCCGGAAACGGACGAAGCGGTCATCGAATTGACCTACAACTGGGGCGTGGACAGCTATGAGCTGGGCACCGCTTATGGTCATATCGCGCTGGAAGTGGACAACGCAGCCGAAGCCTGTGAACGTATTCGCAGCAACGGCGGTAACGTGACGCGCGAAGCTGGCCCGGTCAAAGGCGGCACCACCGTGATCGCGTTTGTTGAAGATCCGGACGGCTACAAAATCGAGCTGATTGAAGCCAAAGACGCTGGTCGCGGTCTGGGCAACTGATCCCGCAGGGCGCAACATGCGCCCGTACTTTTACTGCATCCCCATCCAAAATTTGCCATAATGCGCACTGCTTTTTTCCCCATGTAAGAGACCCTGATGTCCGATAACGCTCAATTTAGCGGTCTGTGCGACCGTTTTCGTGGTTTTTATCCTGTTGTGATCGATGTTGAAACAGCTGGATTTAACGCTAAAACCGATGCGCTGCTTGAAATTGCCGCCATCACGCTGAAGATGGATGAACAGGGATGGCTTACACCGGACACCACGCTGCATTTCCACGTTGAACCGTTTGAAGGGGCCAACTTACAGCCCGAGGCGTTGGCCTTTAACGGCATCGATCCGCATAACCCGCTGCGTGGTGCGGTAAGTGAATATGACGCGCTGCACGCCATTTTTAAAATGGTGCGTAAAGGTATGAAAGAGAGCAACTGCAGCCGCGCCATTATGGTGGCGCATAACGCCACGTTCGATCACACCTTTACCATGGCCGCCGCTGAGCGCGCGTCGCTCAAGCGTAACCCTTTCCACCCGTTTGTGACCTTCGATACCGCGGCACTGAGCGGTCTGGCGTTGGGACAAACGGTATTATCAAAGGCATGTATTACGGCAGGCATTGAGTTTGACGGTACGCAGGCGCATTCCGCGCTTTATGACACCGAGCGGACGGCGGAACTGTTTTGCGAAATTGTGAACCGCTGGAAGCGTCTGGGCGGCTGGCCGCTGCCTATGGGTGACAGTGAAGAATAAAAAAAAGCGACCTCATGAGGTCGCTTTTTTGTCTTCGCAGATAACTTACTCCGCGTCTGGCTCTTCCGTTTTGTACTTCGCAGCCGTTTCTTTGATCAGCTGCTGCAGTTCACCGCGCTGATACATTTCGATCAGGATATCGCAACCGCCGACCAGCTCACCGTCTACCCACAGCTGTGGGAACGTCGGCCAGTTAGCGTATTTAGGCAGCTCAGCGCGGATGTCCGGGTTCTGCAGGATATCAACGTAAGCAAAACGCTCACCACAGGCAGACAGCGCCTGAACCGCTTGCGCGGAGAAGCCACAGCTTGGCAGCTTCGGAGAACCTTTCATATACAGCAGAATCGGGTTTTCAGCGATCTGGCGCTGGATTTTTTCAATAGTGGTGCTCATGTCTTGCTTCCTTTAACTTCTGTTACGGCATTCGTCTGTCATTGTAGCGGTTCAGACTGCCATCGGAAAATAACATTTTTGTCACGTCTTTCTTATTTTACCGCGAGTGATGAAAAGTTGCATTGCAAATGGTGTTTAACCCTGCGGCACTCAGGGTTTTGTTTAGGGAGTGAACAATAGTGCGACAGATTGATGAATTTTTTTGCACTTGCTAACGAAACAGGATTGTAGATTGAAAAATGCTATTAACTTATCGGGTTTTTATAGATTAGAATCGACGGGCTTTGTAAATCATTCGCGGGTATTATTGATGACCTGCATTTATCAGGGGACTGCCCAGTGGCGCGGATAAATAAAATCTCGATCACGCTCTGTGCTTTACTGTTTACAACACTCACTTTCACGCCAGTGGCGAACGCCTCTCAACAGGCGCGGCACTCTGCTGTACAAAAAACGCATCTGGCCAAAACCACAGACCGTAAGAAAAAAACCACCAGCAAGAACGACAAGAAAAAGACCACCACCCAGACTAAAAAGACCGCCTCCAGCAAGACGAAAACAAAACCTTCCCGCACTGCCCACGCAACCAAAAGCAAAGCCTCGCAAACTGCAGCTAATCTCGTGACGGAAAAATGCATTCCCCGCAAAGGTCATAAAGCGAAATGCACGAAGGTCACGAAAATAGCGGAAGTGCATAAGGTTCGCGTGCAGAAAGCGCAAAAAACGGCGTTGAATAAACTGATGGGGCAGATCGGCAAACCCTATCGCTGGGGCGGCAGCTCACCGCGTACCGGTTTCGACTGCAGCGGCCTCGTCTATTACGCCTATAAAGATCTGGTGAAGTTCCGTATTCCACGTACCGCCAATGAGATGTATCACCTGCGCGACGCGTCACCGGTCAACCGCGGTGAACTGGAGAATGGCGATCTCGTCTTCTTCCGCACTCAGGGGCGCGGCACGGCTGACCACGTTGGCGTATATGTAGGCAACGGGAAATTTATTCAGTCCCCACGTAGCGGCCAGGACATCCAGATAACCTCTCTCAGTGAAGACTACTGGGTACGTCACTATGTCGGCGCACGCCGCGTGATGACGCCAAAAACCATTCGCTAACCCCTGCCCTGCCACAGCCGTGGCAGGGTAAGTTCCTCTTTTGCATACCCTTTCAATTTGCTATTCTGTCCCTGTTGTCTGTGTGGTTATTGGCAACATAAAAAACAATAAGGAGAGAAGCAATGTCGTTCGAATTACCTGCACTACCATATGCAAAAGACGCCCTGGCCCCGCACATTTCTGCGGAAACCCTGGAGTATCACTACGGCAAACATCACCAGACGTACGTCACCAATCTGAACAACCTGATCAAGGGCACCGATTTTGAAGGCAAAACGCTGGAAGAGATCGTCCGCAGTTCAGAGGGCGGTGTCTTTAACAATGCCGCTCAGGTGTGGAACCACACCTTCTACTGGCACTGCCTGGCACCGAATGCAGGCGGCGAACCTACGGGTGAACTGGCTGGCGCGATTAACGCGGCATTTGGTAGCTTTGCTGATTTTAAAGCGAAGTTTACGGATGCTGCAGTCAAGAACTTCGGTTCTGGCTGGACGTGGCTGGTGAAAGACGCGGATGGCAAACTGGCTATCGTTTCCACCTCGAACGCGGGTACGCCACTGACCACCAGCGCAACGCCGCTGATGACCGTGGACGTCTGGGAACACGCCTACTACATTGATTACCGTAACGCGCGCCCGAACTACCTGGAGCACTTCTGGGCACTGGTTAACTGGGCGTTTGTGGCGAAGAACTTCGCCGCGTAAGAGACACGCAGAAGGGGTTGCCCTTCTGCGTTTTTTAATTATTCAGCAGCGCACGCTGCTTCCGGCTGTTTACGGCCAGACATCATCACTAACAGCAGGCCGAGCGCGGCAATTATCGCCCCCATCACCGGCACAAAGCTGTATCCCAGGCCACCAGAAATGACGGCACCACCGGCAGCGGCACCGAGCGCATTGCCAAGGTTAAACGCGCCAATATTGACCGACGACGAGAGACCCGGTGCCTCATGGGCAACGCGCATCACGCGCATCTGCAGCGGCGGAACCACGGCAAAGGTCGCAGCCCCCCAGACAACCATCGCCATCGCCGCCCCGACCTCATTACGCGCCAGCCATGGAATGGCGATCATGATGACAATCAGCAGCGTTAAAAAGCCTTTCAGCGTCCCGCTCACGGAACGATCGGCGAATTTCCCGCCGAGATAGTTGCCTATAGAGAACCCGACACCAATCAGCACCAGCATCGCGGTCACAAAGAGAGGCGTTGCGTGGGTGATATCGTGCAACACCGGTGAAATATAGGTGTACAGGGTAAACATGGCGCCCGCCCCCAGTACGGTGGTCAACAGCGCGGAGAGCACCTGCGGGCGCATCAGTACCGACAGCTCTTTGCGGACGTCAGGACGTTCACCAGCGCTGCCTTTCGGCAAGGAGAAGTACAACGCCACCATGGCGATAACACCCAGCACGGCCGTCGCCAGGAACGACATGCGCCAGCCGATCGCCTCACCCAGCCAGGTTGCGGCAGGTACACCGCCAATGTTGGCAATCGTCAGACCCATAAACATGGTTGCCACGGCACTCGCCTGCTTGTGTTTTGGCACCACGCTTGCGGCCACAACCGATCCCAGCCCAAAGAACGCGCCGTGGTTAAGACTGGTCAGAATGCGGGACAACATCAGGGTGGTGTAATCCGGCGCAATCGCGGAGAGCACGTTGCCCAGCGTAAATATCGCCATCAGGAAAATCAGCGCATTGCGGCGCGCGCGGTGTGAAAGCAGAAGCGTCATGAGCGGTGCCCCCACCATCACGCCAATGGCGTAGGCGCTGATGAGCATCCCGGCCGCCGGGATAGAAACATCCACGCCCCGGGCGATAACAGGCAGTAACCCCATCGGGGAGAATTCAGTGGTGCCAATCCCAAAAGCGCCAATCGCCAGGGCAAGCAGGGGAAAATTGATTTTCATGCGTCAACTCCGGATGCCGTGTCATGTCGTGACACAGAACAAAGAAGCCGAAAGCATGACATCAATCACAAAAAATGAGAAGTTAACAAATTGGCAAAAGATTTTTGCCGCAGGCGTAACAATCAGGAAAACTGAGAGGGAGAGAGCTCTCCCTCCGTGTAAATCAGTGCAATGCAGCCGTCAGACCCGCCGCAACAATCAGAGCCAGTACAATAACGGTGGTCACCAGCGAAAACTTCAGATCGTAGCTCATCAATTTTTCTCCTTTTAATCTCCCCACGAAAAGTGAGCCTGCTCATTTTTACACAGTTTAGTTCAAAAATCTTCCTGGATTTAAACTGATAACCACTTTAGCTCTTCCCCTTTTCATCAAGATAGGACAAAATTCCACGCTAAATTTATTAGCGTACCGGCCATTGACCCCCTCCTGACGTCCTGTGTCGTTTTCCCGGCGTGCCGCAATTCAAGATTGCGTGATAAGGGTGAGAGAAGGCAAACGTTTACCTTCAAGTTTTTCAGGAGTTTAGGATATGGTCTGGAGTGACATTTAATGGCAACAATTAAAGACGTAGCAAAACGCGCAAACGTTTCCACTACAACCGTATCACATGTAATTAACAAAACCCGCTTTGTGGCGGAAGAGACGCGCAACGCCGTCTGGGCGGCAATCAAAGAATTACACTATTCACCGAGTGCGGTGGCGCGCAGCCTCAAAGTTAATCACACCAAATCCATTGGTTTGCTGGCAACCAGCAGTGAAGCGGCCTATTTTGCCGAGATCATTGAAGCGGTCGAGAAAAACTGCTTCCAGAAAGGCTATACCCTGATTCTGGGCAACGCGTGGAACAGCATTGAAAAACAGCGCGCTTATCTCTCCATGATGGCGCAAAAGCGTGTGGATGGCCTGCTGGTGATGTGTTCAGAGTATCCGGAGTCCGTGCTTTCCATGCTGGAAGAGTACCGCCATATTCCTATGGTGGTCATGGACTGGGGCGAAGCACGTGCAGACTTCACCGACTCCGTCATCGATAACGCGTTTGAAGGCGGCTATATGGCAGGCCGTTATCTGATTGAACGCGGTCACCGTGAGATTGGTGTGATCCCGGGTCCACTGGAGCGCAACACCGGTGCCGGACGTCTGGCCGGGTTTATGAAAGCCATGGAAGAGGCGCTGATTACCGTGCCGGAAAACTGGATCGTGCAGGGTGACTTTGAACCGGAATCCGGTTACCGCGCAATGCAGCAGATTGTCTCACAGTCGCATCGCCCGACAGCCGTTTTCTGTGGCGGTGACATTATGGCGATGGGAGCTCTCTGTGCCGCCGATGAACTGGGTCTGCGCGTGCCGCAGGACATTTCCGTGATCGGGTATGACAACGTGCGCAACGCGCGCTTCTTTACCCCGGCGCTGACCACCATCCACCAGCCAAAAGACTCGCTGGGTGAAACGGCCTTCAATATGCTGATGGACAGGATCGTCAACAAGCGTGAAGAGTCTCAGTCCATTGAAGTTCACCCGCGTCTTATCGAACGCCGTTCCGTTGCGGATGGTCCGTTCCGCGACTATCGTCGTTAATCTTTTACGGGGCCAGTTATACTGGCTCCCGTAGCCATTCCCGGTTAAGCGTCTCACTGTCTCCCAGGTAATCCAGCAGCCAGGCCATTGCGGGCGACACATCATTTTGTTGCCAGGTGAGGCAACAGGCCGCATCCGGAAAAGGATTTTCCAGCGTCAGTTCAACCCATTCACCGGTGTCGATTCGGGGCCGCGCAAAATGGCCAGGGACCATGGCAACGCACAGCCCTGCGCTGAGGCATGTTGCTGAGGATTCCCAGTCCGGCGCAACCACCCGTCGCTGGTTATCCAGCAGCCAGGTAATGCGTTTGGGCAACGAACGCGAGGTATCTTCCAGCACCAGCGAGGGCCAGTTACGGAGCGTTTCGTCGCTGAGCGGCCCGTCCAGGTCAGCCAGCGGATGATCGCTTGCCACCACACATTTCCAGCTGAGCATGCCCATGTCGCGAAAGGCAAAGCGTCCTCCAACCGGAATCGCCTGCGTGGCACCGATCGCCATCTCTGCCCTGCCATCTGCCAGCGCATCCCATACGCCGTTAAACACTTCCTGGGATACCCGCAATTCGACATCCGAGAAATGGCGATAGAAATCGACAATCATTTGCCGGGTACGTTCCGGTTTTACGATGTTATCCACGGCAATGGAAAGATGTCCTCGCCAGCCGTTAGCGATCTGCTGACACTGTTCGCGGGTGATCTGCATTTTTTTGATAACAGAACGCCCTTCTTTCAAAAACCATGCCCCGGCGGGCGTTAATTCCACATCACGGTGACGCCGTTCAAACAGCGGAACAGCCAGCCATTCCTCAAGCTGACGCACCGTATAGCTGATTGCTGAGGGGACGCGGTGCAACTCCTGCGCTGCACCGCTAAAGCTGCCGTTGCGCGCAACAGCATCGACCACTTCAAGAGAATAATCTGACCACATTTTCTGCCTGCAAAAATTTTGAATGCACTCGCCAAATATTAGCGTTTCACAACCTGCTTTGCACTCCCTACACTCTGCGCAAACATAGACCTGCCTCCCTCAGGAGAAAAAACAATGCAACCCAGGAAAGGATTTTTAGTCTGGCTCGGTGGTTTAAGCGTGCTGGGCTTTTTAGCCACTGATATGTACCTGCCTGCCTTCGCCGCAATGCAGGAAGATTTACAGACCCCGGCGGCAGCCATCAGCGCCAGCCTGAGCTTATTCCTCGCGGGCTTTGCCTTCGCGCAGCTGCTCTGGGGGCCTCTCTCTGACCGCTTTGGCCGTAAACCGGTGCTGTTGCTGGGGCTGGCTATCTTTGCCGTCGGCTGTCTGGGAATGTTATGGGTACGCGATGCAACCTGGCTGCTGGTACTGCGCTTCGTGCAGGCCGTTGGCGTCTGTGCTGCCGCGGTGACCTGGCAGGCGCTGGTCACCGACTACTATCCGGCCAACCGTATAAACCGCATTTTCGCCACCATTATGCCGCTGGTAGGGCTTTCGCCTGCCCTCGCCCCGCTGCTCGGGAGCTGGATCCTGGCGCATTTCGACTGGCAGGCCATTTTCGCTACGCTGTTTGCCATCACGCTGGTCCTGATGATCCCGGCATTCACACTCAAAGCGGCACATAAGAAAGAGACGCCTGCTGACACAACACCGGTGACCTTCACCTCTCTGCTGAGCACCAAAGCGTACCGCGGTAATGTCCTGATTTATGCCGCCTGCTCGGCGAGTTTCTTCGCGTGGCTGACCGGTTCGCCGTTCATTCTTCACGACATGGGTTACAGCCCGGCCGCCATCGGTCTGAGCTATGTCCCGCAGACCATCGCGTTTCTGGTCGGGGGTTATGGCTGTCGCGCGGCGCTGCAAAAATGGGAAGGTCAGCAGATGTTGCCCTGGCTGCTGGTGCTCTACGCGCTGAGCGTGATCGCCACCTGGGCTGTGGGCTTTATCCCGGGCGCAGGTCTGGCAGAAATTCTGATTCCCTTCTGCGTGATGGCCGTGGCGAACGGTGCGATTTACCCTATCGTCGTAGCCCAGGCGTTACGTCCGTTCCCACAGGCAACAGGTCGTGCGGCCGCGCTTCAGAATACCCTGCAGCTGGGTCTGTGCTTCCTGGCAAGCCTGGTGGTCTCTGCGCTGATTGCCACGCCGCTCCTGACCACCACCAGCGTCATGCTGGTTACGGTTGCGCTGGCCCTTCTGGGATACCGTATGCAGTCTGCGGCACAACGTGAGCAGGATGACCGCGCAGAGGTGAAAACCTCGCATGCATAATCGCGTCAGAAATTATGTTAAATATCAGTGATTAGGTTGCTAAGAATTTTCTATTGAATCACCAAATTTTGAGGCCTATACTAAATTTGGTTCGATTAAATACGATAAATATTAAGTGTTAACGGGAGCCGGAGCGCTCCCGTTTTACCATGGAAGGCATTTCGGCAAGGGTTATCTCCCTTCCTCTGTTCTACGTCGGATACTAGCCTCACGGGGAAATACCGTGAGATTTCTCACAAACCATAAAAAGCGTCTACGCTGTTTGAAGGTTCTGATCACAGTAAGGTGATGGAGAAGCTATGAGTTCATCGTGTATAGAAGAAGTCAGCGTTCCGGACGATAACTGGTCCCGGATCGTCAGTGAACTGTTAGGTCGTGCAGGCATCACTATTAATGGATCTTCGCCATCCGATCCACAGGTTAAGCATCCCGACTTTTTTAAACGCGTATTGCGAGAGGGATCGTTAGGCCTGGGGGAAAGTTATATGGACGGCTGGTGGGAGTGTGAACGGCTGGATATGTTTTTCTCCAGCGTTTTACGCGCCGGTCTGGAAAACCAGCTCCCCCGTAATCTGAAAGATACATTACGTGTCGCCTCCGCCCGGCTGTTTAATCTGCAAAGCAAAAAACGGGCGTGGATCGTCGGCAAGGAGCATTACGACCTCGGTAATGACCTGTTCAGCCGCATGCTCGATCCTTTCATGCAATATTCCTGCGCCTACTGGAAAGAGGCCTCAACCCTTGAAGAAGCACAGCAGGCTAAGCTACGTCTGATTTGTGAAAAACTGCAGCTACAGCCGGGCATGCGTGTGCTGGATATCGGCTGTGGATGGGGTGGTCTGGCCTATTTTATGGCGAAGCATTATGGTGCCAGCGTGGTCGGTGTGACCATTTCAGCTGAACAGCAAAAAATGGCACGGGAGCGCTGCCAGGGCCTTGATGTGGATATTCGCCTTCAGGATTATCGCGACCTGAACGAGCAGTTTGATCGCATAGTCTCCGTCGGCATGTTCGAACACGTGGGGCCGAAAAACTATGACACCTACTTCAGCGTGGTGGACCGTAACTTGAAACCTGACGGCATCTTCCTGCTGCACACCATTGGTTCTAAGCGCACCGACAATAACGTCGATCCGTGGATCAACAAATACATCTTTCCGAATGGCTGTTTGCCGTCCGTTCGCCAGATTGCTAACGCCAGTGAACCTCATTTCATTATGGAAGACTGGCATAACTTTGGCGCGGATTATGACACCACGTTGATGGCATGGCATTCACGTTTCCAGGAAGCCTGGCCAGAAATTGCGGACAACTATTCTGAACGGTTTAAACGGATGTTCAGCTATTATCTCAATGCCTGCGCAGGCGCCTTTCGCGCGCGTGATATTCAACTTTGGCAGGTTGTTTTCAGCCGAGGGATAGAACACGGTTTGCGGGTCGCACGCTAAAAAAAACCCCGGATATCCGGGGTTCATTTTATTCTTCTTCTGCGGTCTTTATTATTGCGGCTTCTTTTGCCGCCAACAGCCGCTCAACGGTATCCACAACCGCCTGAGTCTGCGGATCGATTTCGATATTAACCCGATGCCCCAGTTTTTTCGCCCCCAGGGTTGTACGCTGGAGAGTTTCAGGAATTAAATGCACGCAGAAACGGGTCGGCGTCACTTCCCCAACCGTCAGGCTAATCCCATCAATACCAATAAACCCTTTATACAGGATGTATTTCATTAATGAAGGATCCTGCACTTTAAACCAGATTTGACGGTTATTTTCCGAGGTGACAATCTTCGCCACTTCCGCGGTGGTCATAATATGGCCTGACATCAGATGGCCGCCAATCTCATCGCTGAACCTGGCCGCACGCTCTACGTTTACGGTATCCCCCACCACCAGCTCGCCCAGGTTGGTGATGCGCAGCGTCTCTTTCATTAAATCAAAGCTAATCTGGTTACCGTTAATTTCGGTTACCGTCAGGCAACAGCCGTTATGTGCAATCGAGGCGCCAGTTTCAATGCCATCAAGCATATATTCCGGAAGCTCAACCACATGAGTTCGGAAATTAGGTTTTTCATCAATGGACACCACTTTGGCGGTGCCCTGCACAATACCAGTAAACATGCTTACAACTCCTGTTTTTTCCGGACGGTGGTGACACCGTTTAATCCCACCACAATAACAGTTGGAAAAACAGGTTGCCAGCGGAGCGCATTTTGTGGCGATTTTTTCACTAGATAAATAGCTAAACCCCGCTACAATAGCTGGCACCCCCCTGCATTTTCTTCTTGCTGCCAGTTACGGCGGCCTTTTTAGTCTCTCAAATAACTAGAATATAAAGGTGTTCACGTGCAGAAGTACATGAATGAAGCGCGCCAGTTATTGGCACTGGCTATACCAGTGATCATCGCGCAAGTAGCCCAGACCGCAATGGGATTTGTGGATACGGTAATGGCGGGTGGCTACAGCGCCACCGATATGGCCGCCGTGGCAATAGGCACCTCGATCTGGCTTCCGGCCATCCTGTTTGGCCACGGCCTGCTGCTCGCCCTCACCCCGGTTATCGCTCAGCTAAATGGCTCAGGGCGACGTGAACGTATTGCCCATCAGGTTCGACAGGGGTTCTGGCTGGCAGGGTTTGTCTCTGTGCTGATAATGGTTGTGCTGTGGAATGCCGGTCATATCATCCGCGCCATGCATAATATTGACCCAGCTCTGGCTGACAAAGCCGTCGGCTATCTGCGGGCCCTGCTGTGGGGTGCGCCTGGCTATCTGTTCTTCCAGGTCGCGCGTAACCAGTGTGAAGGTCTGGCGAAAACCAAGCCCGGAATGGTAATGGGCTTTATCGGCTTGCTGGTGAATATTCCGGTGAACTACATCTTCATCTATGGTCACTTCGGTATGCCGGAGCTCGGCGGCGTCGGCTGCGGCGTGGCGACGGCTGCCGTCTATTGGGTGATGTTCTTCAGTATGATCTCCTATGTGAAACGTGCCCGTTCAATGCGCGATATCCGCAATGAACGTTCGTTCAGCACGCCGGACTGGAACATCATGACGCGTCTGGTGCAGTTAGGCCTGCCGATTGCACTGGCGCTGTTCTTTGAAGTGACGCTGTTTGCCGTGGTCGCCCTGCTGGTTTCTCCGCTCGGCATTGTGAACGTAGCCGGTCACCAGATTGCGCTGAACTTCAGTTCCCTGATGTTCGTATTGCCGATGTCGCTGGCCGCAGCGGTGACCATTCGCGTGGGCTTTCGTCTGGGGCAAGGTTCGACGCTGGATGCGCAAACGGCGGCCCGTACGGGGCTTGGCGTCGGTGTCTGTATGGCCATCTGTACGGCACTGTTTACCATCACGCTGCGTGAGCAAATTGCCCTGCTTTACAACGACAACCCGGAAGTGGTGGCCCTTGCCTCCCATCTGATGCTGCTTGCCGCGGTGTACCAGATCTCCGACTCCATACAGGTGATTGGCAGCGGCGTACTGCGTGGGTATAAAGATACGCGTTCGATCTTCTTTATCACCTTCATCGCTTACTGGGTGCTGGGTCTGCCGTGTGGTTATATCCTGGCGCTTACCGATCTGGTGGTTGACCGCATGGGGCCGGCAGGATTCTGGATGGGCTTTATCATCGGCTTAACCTCTGCGGCAATTATGATGATGCTGCGCATGCGCTTCCTGCAACGCCAGTCATCCTCGGTAATATTGCAACGCGCTGCACGTTAAATACGCAGTAGCCGCCAGCTGGCGGCTACTTTCTCTTCACTTTGCGCGGTAATAAAGCAATCGCGTGAAATCAGAGAGAAAAATGCATTTTCCCTCTTGCCTCAACGATGCTGTGCCGCTAATATTCGTCCCCGTTGTCACCGACAACACGTTGCGTTCATAGCTCAGTTGGTTAGAGCACCACCTTGACATGGTGGGGGTCGTTGGTTCGAGTCCAATTGAACGCACCATTCTGCGTCCGTAGCTCAGTTGGTTAGAGCACCACCTTGACATGGTGGGGGTCGGTGGTTCGAGTCCACTCGGACGCACCATTTCAGTCCTGAAATGGTGCAAATCCTCTTCTTAACGCCTGATTTTTCTTAATACCTCAATTTCATCATTATTCTCCTGCT
This sequence comes from Enterobacter ludwigii, assembly GCF_001750725.1. Taxonomy (NCBI): domain Bacteria; kingdom Pseudomonadati; phylum Pseudomonadota; class Gammaproteobacteria; order Enterobacterales; family Enterobacteriaceae; genus Enterobacter; species Enterobacter ludwigii. The sequence continues at coordinate 1,205,975 of NZ_CP017279.1, read as the reverse complement.
ACGCTTTTCTTATGGAAAAAAAAACAGGAAGACTGTCGATGAAGAAAATCGCCATTATCGGCTCCGGCCCTACAGGGATTTACACCTTTCATTCTCTTCTTAAGAACGCGTCGCCGCTCTCTGTCTCCGTTTTTGAACAGGCAGACGAAGCTGGCGTGGGAATGCCCTACAACGACGACGATAACTCTCGCCTGATGCTGGCCAACATTGCCAGCATTGAGATCCCGCCCCTTTTTATGACCTACCTCGACTGGCTTAAGCGCCAGAGTGAAGCCCATCTGGCGCGCTTTAAGGTTGATAAAGCCACCTTGCATGACAGACAGTTTTTGCCCCGTATTCTGCTGGGCGAGTATTTTCGCGACAGTTTCCAGACAATAGTCCAGGAAGCTAAGAGGCGGGGATTTCAGGTTGAGATCCACACGTCTGCCACCGTCACCGATGTTGCCCCGTCCTCCTCCGGCGTGACGCTTTCGGTCAATGACACGCCGTTTCCGGAACGATTCGATCTCGCCGTGATCGCCACCGGGCATGTCTGGCCAGAAGAAGAGGAAGCCACGCGCGCGTATTTCCCAAGCCCGTGGTCAGGGTTGATGGATGCCCGCATCCGCCCCTGCCGCGTCGGTATTATGGGAACATCCTTAAGCGGGCTGGACGCGGCGATGGCCGTGGTCATGCAGCATGGTGAGTTTCGCGACGGCACGTTCCTCCTTGATAAAGGAAGTGAAGCGTTAAAAATTGTACTCATGTCCAGGACCGGGATTCTGCCAGAGGCCGATTTTTACTGTCCTATTCCGTACGAACCGCTGTCGGTATTAACCGAATCGGTACTCGAAGCCGAAATCGCCAAAGGATCAGACGGTCTGCTTGACCGCATTTTCGCCCTGATGGTGAAAGAGCTTGAACTCGCCGACCCGGCCTGGTGTGAGAAAATATCGCTGCGCATGCAGACGGCGGACAGCCTTCGCGAAGCGTGGTTTGAGGATCGAAAACAGCACGGTCCGTTTACCTGGGCTGAAGAGAACCTGATTGAAGTCGAGCGGAACAAACGTGACCGGCGCACGGTGGCCTGGCGCTACACCGTGCTTCGGCTGCATGAAGTGGTTCAGGAGATGGTTCCTCATCTTACCGAAAAGGACGCTGAACGCTTTAAAAACGGGCTGGCACGCGTCTTTATCGACAACTATGCCGCCATTCCCCCGCAGTCGATTCGCAGGCTTCTCGCGCTTCGTGAGGCCGGCATCATTAGTGTTGTGGCGCTGGGTGATGATTACACGCTGGATATTGGCAGCGCGCAGACGGTGATCGCCACTAAAGAGACGACCTACCGTTTCGACGTCTTTATTGATGCCCGCGGGCAAAAGCCGCTTAAAACAAAAGATCTGCCCTTCCCTACGCTGCGCAAGCAGCTACAGGCGACGGGCGATGAGATCCCGGATATTGGCGAGGATTACACGTTAAAAGCGCCGGAAACGCTTCGCGGACGCATTGCATTTGGCGCAATCCCGTGGCTGATGCACGATCACCCTTTTGTTCAGGGACTGGCGGAATGTGCAGAGATAGCAGAGGCGATGGCAAAAGCCGCAGAGAAAACCGCGTCGGGTTCAAGAAGGAAATTACCGTACAGTGATGACTGACAGGGCATCCGTGCCCTGCAACGCGGGATTACTCGAAGTAAACCTGCGGGTTATCGGATAAAGAGACGAAGGTTTTCGTCTCTTTATCCAGTGCAAGGATTTTGCCGCTTTCAATGTCATACACCCAGCCGTGAAGACGGATGGCGTTATTGCGCAGGCCCACCGCCACTGACGGGTGAGTCTTAATGTTGCTCAGCTGCGCAAACACGTTTTCCTGCACCATCGCATTCACTTTATCGATTGGCTTATCCCAGCTTTTCTTCTCAACCACCGCTTTTGCCGCATCGGAATAGCGTAACCAGTGAGAAACCGCCGGCATAGGTTCGAGGTCCGCATTGTCGGCAATGGCTTTCATCGCCCCACAGTTGGAGTGGCCGCAGATAACAATATCGGTCACGCCCAGCGCAACAACCGCGTATTCAATCGTTGCGGAGACACCGCCTGGCTCAGGGCCGAACGGTGGCACGATGTTGCCAGCATTACGAATGACAAAGAGTTGTCCTGGCTCTTGCTGAGTGACCAGTTCTGGGACCAGACGGCTGTCGGAGCATGAGATGAACAGCGCTTTGGGATTCTGGCTGGACGCTAAACTGCGGAAGAGCTCTTTACGTTGCGGGAAAATCTCTTTTTGAAAGCTGAGAAAACCTTCAATGATATGTTGCATAGCAATTTCTCTTTTATCTGTTTTAGTTTAGGTATGATCGGGATCACACAAGTAAAGTTTACCCACCGGACTTTACTTCAGACAAGCAATATATTTCTGGCCCGACCGCTGCACAATCTCATCCGCATTCGCCAGGATATTTTGCCCTTCAAAAGCGCCGTACAGGCGAGCGAATTTTTTCCCCACCAGCCGCCCGGTCACGTCTTCGACGCTGCGGGCGGGCAACGGCAGCATATTCGGATAGCTCCACATAAACGAGACGGCATCTTTGCCCGGCGTGACCTGTAGAATATCACCTGCCAGTAAGACACCATCACCCTCCTGCCAGTGCAGCACCGTTCCGCCAGCGAAATGTCCTCCGAGGCGTAATAACGTTACCGCGGGGAAAATGTCCAGCGTATCGCCCTGCCAGAAGTGGAGCATCGGGCTGTCGCGCATAACCCACTCGCGATCGTTCGCGTGCAGGTAAACCGGCGCATCGAAAGCCCCGGCCCACTCCTGCATTGTGGTGTAGTAGTGAGGATGTGAAATCGCGATCGCGCTGATGCCGCCGAGCGCCGTGATGATGGTTCTGGTTGCCGGGTCGAGATTCGCAATGCAATCCCAAAGGATATTGCCGTGGGGGGTACGCAGAAGCAGCACGCGCTGGTTGATGGCAAAAGCGGGCACCGTTTTGATACTGAGCAGCTGCGGCTCAAGCTGCTGCCATTTATTGCTGTGTGTGGCCGTCACCGTCGCAAAATCACTCCACGCCTGGCCGCTGGCCGGAACATACTGGCGTTCATCCTCGCACACAGGGCATCGCGCCGGCGTTGCGTCATAAGAGGTACCGCAGGTTTTACACAGTGTAATCATGAGCTCTCCTCAGCGATAAAGCACTGAGTATGGCAGGGATTATCGTTATGTGCTGCGCGGTACATTGCCGGCTCTTTTTGCCCTATACTGTGCCAGTATCAAAAACCGAACAAAGCAGGTGCCATATGGAAATTGATCTCGAAAACTTGGTCTTTAACGGGCTGGATGAAGCTGAAGAGCGTAACGCGGAACGTCTCGACGACGCTGATAAAAAAGCGCAGTCGATTATCGCCGATGACGACTGCGGTGATGCCTGCAAGATCTGATGATAAAGCACCGGAAAACCCGGTGCTTTTTTATATTATTTCTTCAGCCCGTCAATCGCCGCCTGCGCGCACGCTTCATCCAGATGACCACCCGGCGCACCGCCGATCCCTATTGCGCCGATCACCTCATCCCCCTCTTTCACCGGCAGACCACCGGCCAGCAGCAGGAAGCCCGGAATATCACGCATGTTTTGTGCGCCGGCATTGCTCTGCGCGGCGTCCATAACCTTGCCTGACGCATTTTTTGCACTCAGCGCGGTATAGGCTTTCATTTCGCTGGCTTTTACCGTGTGTGGCCCGGCATTGTCTGTACGCTGCACCGCTTTGACCACACCGGCGCGGTCCACCACGGTGACCGTCACCTGGTAGTTTTTCGCTACGCAGGCCTGAATGGCGGAGGTCGCCAGCGCGTTGGCCTGCGCCAGGGAGAGATTTTTCTGGTTCAATGCGTCGGCCTGTGCCGTCAGGCTTACGCTACCGGCGACAAGCGCGGCTGCCATCATTACTTTTTTCATCGCATGTCCTCGAATGATTGAATACCGTTCGATCGTACTCAGACGCGCGATGAAGCGTAATTCGGTTGATTACGCAATTATCCTGGTAGTTATACGGATTGTAATTTGTCGTAATCGCGGATTGCCTGCACCAGGCTGGTCACGCCAAGCTTGGCGAACGCCGCGGCCCGGTGCGCTTCAACCGTTCTGGGCGAGAGGTTCAACTGCAGGGCCACCTCTTTATTGCTGCGTCCTTCCATCAGCACCGCCAGCACCTCGTGCTCACGTGCCGTCAGTTGTTCGAAACGCGCTTTAATCCGCGACGTTTCCTGCCAGCGGGTCAGTCGTCTCTGGCTCTCTTCGAAGGCGAGCCCCACCGTTTCAATGAGCTTATCGGCATCCAGCGGCTTGGTGAAAAACTCAAAGACGCCATTGCGAAAGGCGCGGCGGCAGGCATCAACGGTACCGTGTCCGGTCATGACGATAACCGGCAGCAGCGGCCAGGGCCATTTGCCCTCCTCCAGCCAGGTCAGCCCGCCTTTTCCCGGCATGCGCATATCCAGCAGCAGACAGCCGACGAGCGCCGCGCGCCCACCGTGCGCTGAAGTAAACGCGTCCACGCTTTCAAACCCATTGACCTGCCAGCCCATTCCCGAGAGTAAGAAGGCCAGCGACTCACGGATGGATTCATCGTCATCAATCAGCCAGACTGTGTTATCCACGCGTATTTAACTCTCCACTCGCCAGTTGTAACCGGACCTGCGCCCCGCCCTGGGGCGCATTGCCCAGCGTGATTGATCCATTCATGCGCGTCATCAACGACTCCGTTAACGTCATTCCCAGCCCAATTCCTTCCGTCCGTCCGCTGTAAAACGGCATAAAGGCGTTCTGCAAGGCCTCCGGGCTAAAGCCAGGTCCGCCATCGGTGAGGGTGATATAAATCCAGTTTTCCCGTTTCTCGCTGGTTATTTTCACCCACCCTTGCGCGCACTCTTGCTGGGCCTGAATGGCATTACTGAGCAGATTATGCAGCACCTGTTCAAGCCAGAGTCGGTCTGCCAGAACCCGCGTGGCACCTGCCGCGAACGCATGGCTTACCGCGATATGCTCAGAGCGGCGTTCATGTTCAAGGAGATCGACCACCTGCTGCCAGCACGGTTTCAGGTCGATGTCGCGCAAGGTGACTTTTTCCTGAACCACATGTTCGCGAAAGCGGGTTAAGAGCGCGCTGATACGCTGGGTTTGTACCAGCGCGGCAGCCAGCGCCTGCGATACGGCCTGCGGATTCGCCTGCTGTTGCTGACGCTGAGCACCCTGGATCCAGGTCTGAACGGCAGTCAGCGGCTGGTTAATCTCATGCACGATCCCAGCGGTGATCTCTCCCAGGGTGTTGAGCCTTGCATGCTGGTAATAGTGTGCGCGCTGTTCGGCGTGCTGGCGCTGCCGCCGTTGCCAGAGCAGCAGGCTGGCCGCGGCGATAAGCACTGCCCAGCCGAAGAACAGGAACGGATATACCCACCAGGAGACGGCCAGCCAGTGCGGCTTTGCCGTGGCCATAAGGGTAAAAGGTTGTGTGGGTTGCGTGAAGGTCCGCTGCCAGTGCCAGAAAGCCCCGGCAGGGGGCGCGTTATCTGCGTCATTGAAGCGAATGGCAAGTGCGTCAAAGGTATGTTGGGTGCGGAGCAGCGGCGCAAGATCGATAAGTACGCGGATCTGACGCCAGGGGTTATACAGCCAGTACTGACAATCGCGGGTCGATTCCACACGGGCGGCGTTCAGCGCACGGCCTGAGGTTTTCTCAAGGGCGAGGATGTGCGGGAATTTTTTGCGCAGGGCCGCGAGGTCTTCCTCGCCGTTGAGTAACGGCAAAACAGATTCATTTTGCGTCAGTACGGCGCTAAGGGTGGAATAGCGTGTCGAAAACTCACGATCGCGTTCCCAGAACTGGCGGCGGATCTGTTCGGCATAGAGCAAAACGCCGCTGATGAGGCACACCAGCAGCCAGACAATAACCGTGCGCCTGAAAAGAGTGTTATTCATTCCGTTAACGGGTCAGGAGATTCATCCTGCCGACATTAGCAGTTAACCGTTGTCAGAACAAAATTTCGCACAGTTCATTCCAGTACATTTCGCGCGTGCGGCGCAGTTCAGCGTGACGTTTTATCATGGAACCACTCCGGATCAATGTTGGCAACGTCCACGCCATACAGGCTGGCGACAGGCAGTACGGACTCAAGAACACGTTGCGCGCTGTTCTCCGCATTCGCTGGTCGGGTCGCAAAAAACCGCCGTAACGTGTTTATCCACTTTTTCATCGTCTTTCCCCCTTTCGCTTCACTTGCCCTAAGTTAAACACCCAACACCCGCACAGGGGAAATACCAAAATCCACTGTCGATGTGCAGGATTTGCAAATAGCCCTCCATTCTTTTACTCGCCATTAACACCTTGTTCACTAATGCTTTTTTGCTTATAGCAAAGAACGATTTCTTATTTGGCGAGAGCTTTCGCTTATGGGAGCGTAACGGGGTAAAACAAAAACAACGGGATGAACAATCACTATGGCAGCAAACACGAAAGGGTTTAAAAAAAGGACACTGGTGCTGGGCTTACTGGCGGCAGGCGGTCTGTTCTCAATGCAGGTGCAGGCCGATCAACTGGCGGATATTAAAGCCGCAGGCGTGGTCAAAGTTGCCACCTTTGATGCCAATCCGCCGTTTGGCTCCATCGATGCAAAGACCCATGAGATTATCGGCTACGACGTCGATTTCGCCAGAGCGCTTGCCAGTGCACTTGGCGTGAAGCTTGAACTGGTCGCCACCAACCCGGCTAACCGCATTCCCCTCCTGCAGTCCGGTAAGGCAGATTTGATTGTGGCAGATATCACCATTACCCCGGAACGGGCGCAGGTGGTTGATTTCTCCCTTCCCTATTTCGTGACCGGCCAACAGTTCCTGGTACCGGTAAAAGCTGCCGATACGCTTGATGCCTATAGCCGGGCGCGCATTGGCGCGGTAAAAGGCACAACGGGTGAACAGGCGCTGCACCAGCGTTTCCCGCACGCCCGCGTGCTCTCTTATGACGATATTCCGCTGGCGCTGACGGCCCTGCGCAACGGTAACGTGCAGGCTATCACTCAGGACAGTACGATTCTGGCCGGTCTGCTGGCGCAGGCGCCGGACAAGGCGAACTTCAAAATCCTGCCCGATCTGCTCAGCAAAGAAGAGATTGGCGTGGGGGTAAAAAAAGGCGAAACCGCACTGCTGAAAGCCGTCAACGACGAGCTTGTTAACCTTGAGAAGAACGGTCAGGCGGCAAAAATCTATGACGTCTGGTTCGGTCCGGATACCCCATCCCCACAGCCTCGTGCCTTTAAAATAGAAGCTCAGTAATATGCTCTCAGCGCTTTTTTCACACTCCGCGGCCGGTGCCGCGGATTTTTCACATCTGGAACACGCCAGCGTCGAGTTTCGCGATGTGCAGAAACATTACGGTAACCATCAGGTCTTAAAGGGCATTAACCTCACCATCACGCCAGGTGAAGTGGTGGCCATTCTCGGGCCTTCGGGTTCCGGTAAATCCACCCTGATCCGGCTTATCAATCAGCTTGAAACCCTGAGCGGTGGCGAGATCCTGATCGATAACAAGCCCACCGGACGGCTCTCCGGTACCGCGCTGCGTCAGTTGCGCAGCCGCGTCGGGTTTGTGTTTCAGCAGTTCAATCTTTACGCCCACCTCACCGCCAGTCAAAACATCACGCTGGCGCTGGAGCATGTTCACGGCTGGAAGGCCCAGCCAGCTCAGGCGCGGGCGCTGGCACTGCTGGAAAAAGTGGGGATGCTGGAAAAAGCACACCATTTCCCTGCCGAACTTTCCGGCGGTCAGCAACAGCGCGTGGCGATTGCCCGCGCGCTGGCCTCTTCACCGCAAATCATTCTGTTCGATGAGCCAACCTCCGCGCTTGACCCGGAGATGATTGGCGAAGTGCTGTTCGTGATGAAGGCGCTTGCGCACAGCGGGATCACCATGATTGTGGTGACGCATGAGATGCAATTTGCCCGGGAAATTGCCGACCGGATTGTGTTTATCGACGCCGGGCACGTTCTTGAAACCGCGCCACCGGAGCAATTTTTCAGGCAACCGTCGCACCCACGCGCTCAGCGATTCCTGCAAAAAGTCCTGAACCCGCTGCATCAGGAGCATCTCTAATGCCCGCACTTGACTGGCAGGGCGTGCTGACCGGACAGCCCCTGCAGTGGATCGTATCCGGATTTCTCACCACCCTGTGGGTGACGCTCGCGGGGATGCTGCTGGCAACCCTGCTCGCGCTGCTTTTTCTGCTTCTTCGCCTGACGGGTGGACGTGTCGGGAACGCGGTCGTCAGTAGCTGGGTGTCGCTGTTTCGCAATACGCCGCTGCTGGTGCAGCTGCTGTTCTGGTATTTTGCCGCCTGGAACGGGTTACCACAGGCGTTCCGGGATGCCGTGAATGCGGATCACCGCTGGTCCGTTTTGCCCGGTGACGTCTGGTGGTTTACCCCCGAGTTTTTATGCTCTGCATGGGGGTTAGGCGTATTCACCTCGGCTTTCTTGATTGAGGAAGTGGCATCGGGACTACGTTCAGTCCCTGCCGGGCAACGGGAAGCGGCGCTCGCACAAGGATTTTCCGCGTGGCGCTTGTTTCGTTACATCCTTCTGCCGCAAGGGCTGGCCAACGCCTGGCAACCCGTTGTCGGGCAGTATCTCAATCTGATGAAACTCTCATCGCTCGCCAGCGGCATTGGCTTTGCCGAACTGACCTATCAGGTGAGACAGATTGAAAGCTACAACGCCCATGCGCTGGAGGCGTTTACCGTCGGCACCGTCCTGTACCTGCTTACCGGTATGCTGATGGGGGCGGTGCTGGTGCGCCTCGGCCCAATCTCAGGGAGGGGAAACCATGCTTGCCGGACTTAATGTCATTACCGATAACCTGGATTACCTGCTCTGGGGACGTGCAGCAGTCGGTGAGCCTGGCGGGGTCTTGCTCTCGTTGCTGATGGCGCTGGGCGCGGCGGCTCTCGCCCTGCCCGGTGGAATTGCTCTCGCGTGCCTGGCCTGGCGTTTTACGGGGCTTGTGCGCAAGGCGCTCTTTGTATGGGCGGAGTTAATTCGCGGGATCCCGTTAATCTTTGTGATTTTCTGGATGTGGTATCTGCTGCCGCTCATCACCGGCGGCGATCTCCCGGGGGCGCTCACTGTCACGCTGGCCCTGGCCTGGTTTACCACGGCTTCGGTTATGCATTCAGTACTGGCCGGACTCAGCGCCTTACCGTCAGGGCAGTACGAGGCCGCCCTGTCTCAGGGTTTCAGTACCCGGCAAACGCTGTCGCGCGTGCTGCTGCCGCAGGCGCTGCGCAATATTCTGCCGTCACTGGTGGGGATTTTTATCAGCCTGCTGAAGGATACGTCGCTGGCGTTTATTGTGAATGTCCCTGAGCTCACCACGGTGGCCGGCCAGGTGAACAACCGGGTGCAAATTTACCCGGCGGCCATTTTTATCTTTACGGGTGTGGTCTATTACCTGCTCTGCTGCTCCCTTGAGCAGCTTGCGAAACGCTGGCGCTTCAACCGGCCAGCGCTTTGACCACGGTTTCCATCGCCTGGGTGGTTAACTCGCTACGTTTTACGCGCTGGTTCGCCAGCGCCGTACGCAGCACCCCCGCAATGACAATATGCTTCGGCTCCTGCCCCAAATCACGCATCTCCAGAACGACCTTCCCGACCACCCGACACATCTCCTGATACAGCGCTTCGTCTTTGGTCACATTACCCATCGTCATCACTCCATTGCCCTAAACTCTCAGCTTAAATGATTCATCGCCCGGATACAAAAAAGAAGCCCGGCGAGAGTCCCGCCGGGCTTCATTCGTAAAATCAATAAATTAGTTGTTTACCGGGATCACTGCGCCTTTGTATTTGGTGCGGATCCAGTCCTGAATCGCTTTGGAGTGCAGAACGTTCACCAGCGCGACGATATCTTTCTTCTTCTCGTCACCACGATGCACGGTAATGATGTTGGCATACGGGTTATTTTCACCACTCTCTACCGCAATCGGGTCATGTACAGGATCAAGGCCCGCATCAATCGCGTAGTTGGCGTTAATCACGACCGCGTCACCTTCGTCGTTGTTGTACATCTGTGGCAGCAGAGAGGCTTCCACGTTAGGTGTGAACTGCAGTTTTTTCGGGTTTTCCACGATATCGCTGATACGCGCGGTCACTTTGTCGATGCCCGGCTTCAGTTTGATCACCCCCTCTTTTTCGAAGATAGAGAGAATGCGGCCCTCTTCAGATACAGCATCACGCATGATGATTTTGCCGCCCTGCGGCAGATCTTTCAGGGATTTGTATTTTTTGGAGTAGATCCCGATTGGCTCGATGTGGATCGCGCCCGCGCTGACAAAATCATAATCCTTATCACCGGCGTGATCTTTCAGCACGCTGTTCAGGTAAGGAATATGCTGGAAATAGTTAGCGTCAATATCATGACCCGCCAGCGCGGTGTTGGGCAGAATGTAGTCCTGGAAAGGTTTGATCTCCAGATCGATACCCTGCTTCGCCAGGATAGGCTTCGCCTGCTCCAGAATTTCGGCGTGCGGCGTGTTGGATGCCCCCACGGTCAGGGTATCAGCCCAGGTGGCAAAGCTCAGGGCGCTCAGGGTTGCTACGGCGATCAGTGTCAGTGTTTTTTTCATGATGATGGTTCCTGTGTGTTATTAGAGATTATCGTTTATCTAACAGTGAGGTCAGGACGTCGCCGCAGAACTGGATAATGAAAACGATGATCAGAATGGTCACCGTCGCCACCAGCGTGACGTCGCCATGGTTGCGCTGGAATCCTTCCAGATATGCCAGATTTCCCAAACCGCCTGCGCCAATCACCCCCGCCATGGCGCTGTAACTCACCAGCGCAATCAGCGTTACCGTAATACCTGATACCAGTGCAGGTGATGACTCCGGCAGTAAAACCCGAAACACCAGGGTGCTCAGCCGTGCGCCCATTGAGCGCGTGGCTTCAATAACCCCCTTGTCCACTTCACGCAGGGCAATTTCGACCAGGCGTGCGTAGAACGGTGCCGCACCGACAATCAGAGCCGGCAGCGCCGCGTTGGCGCCAAGAATGGTGCCGACAAGGGTTTTCGTGAACGGGATCAACAGCACAATCAGAATGATGAACGGGATAGAACGAAACACGTTCACCACAATTGAAATCACGCTGTAGACCGTGCGGTTGTAGAACAACCCGCCGCGCGCGGTTAAAAACAGCGCCAGGCCAAGGATGATCCCAAGAACAAAGGTTGCCACGCCGGAAAGCGCAGTCATGTACAGCGTTTCCAGCGTCGCCGCCCAGAGTTGCTCCCACTTCAGATGAGGAAAAAGCGTCTCAGCCATGTTTAATTACCTCGCCTTCAATATCGCTGTGCTTCAGGTCGGCGAGGATATTGCTCAGTTGTTCATCCGATGCCACGACGTGTACCCAGAGTTGCCCAAATACGCCGTGGGCCGTTTGGGTCATTTTTCCGTGCAGAATGTTAAACGGCAGGCCGTAGCGCAGAGTCAGCTCGCCCACGATCGGCTTATGGGTGCTGTGGCCCGTAAAGGTCAACCTGATGACGCTACCTTCAAGGTCCGCTGCCAGCTCCGTATTAAACGTCTCTTCCTCGGCATACTGGCTCACCTGGCGGACGAACTGCTGAGTGATAGGCTGCTGCGGACGGGTAAAGACGCTCAGCACCTCCCCCTCTTCCACCACTTTGCCGTTCTCCATCACTGCCACGCGGTCGCAAATTTTGCGCACCACGTGCATCTCGTGCGTGATCAGCACAATGGTCAGCCTGAAGCGGCGGTTAATGTCCAGCAGCAGATCGAGGATCTGATCGGTGGTCTGGGGGTCGAGGGCTGACGTGGCTTCATCGCAAAGCAATACGTCGGGGTTATTGGCCAATGCACGCGCAATCCCCACACGCTGTTTTTGCCCGCCACTCAGCTGCGAGGGATAGGCGTTCTCGCGTCCCTTCAGCCCAACGAGATCGACCAGTTCAGCCACGCGGGCCTTAATGTTGGCTTTTGGCACACCGGCGATTTGCATTGAGAACGCGATATTCTCACTCACCGTGCGCGACCAAAGCAGATTGAAGTGCTGGAAGACCATGCTGATTTTCAGACGCGCCTGGCGCAGTGCTTCGCCCTTTGCGGCAGAAATGTCCTGTCCGTTGATGGTCACGCTGCCGCGAGTGGGTTTTTCCAGTCCATTCAGCAAACGAATAAGAGTACTTTTACCCGCGCCGCTGTAACCGATAATGCCGTATATCTGCCCCTGCTCTATCGTCAAATTGACGTTATCAACGGCAGTGAGTGCAACCTTCCCGTTGTCAAAAACCTTCGAAATATTGCTGAGTACAATCATTCTTATGTGTAATCCGTCCCGCGCATGGCGGTTTAGCAGTATGGATGTCCAAATGATAGTAAACAGGCGTTATCACCTTTTAAATGAACAAAAAGGAATTTGTTATAACTTGCAGGAATAAATAGCGGTTTTCGCGCCGGCAGGCATTTAGACCAATTTCAGAAATGATTATCTGGCATGTGCATATCAGCGGTTCATCACCTGATGAAAACGGTTAATTTTGCAGCATTTTTGACTGATATAGCCATCCTCACATCCAGAGCACTTTACGTCTTGCTATCCCTCCATCCAAAAACGGCATTTATATTCTTTTCTGTTCTAAAACGGAGTGAAGGATTCTTTAAGGGGTTAATTTCCCCGCCCTATCATCCTGTCATGACCTCCTGAAAGGAAAACACCATGACGATTTACCACTCCGTCACCGAACTGATTGGCCACACCCCGCTTATCCAGCTGCATAAGCTTGATACCGGTCTCTGCTCGTTGTTTCTGAAGCTGGAAAACCAGAACCCGGGCGGCTCGATTAAAGACCGCGTTGCACTGTCGATGATTAACGAAGCGGAGCGCAACGGTCAGCTGCAGCCAGGCGGTACCATCATTGAGGCGACGGCGGGAAATACCGGTCTTGGCCTGGCCTTGATCGCCGCGCAGAAGGGCTATTCACTGATCCTGGTGGTGCCAGACAAAATGAGCCGCGAGAAAATTTTCCACCTGCGGGCACTGGGCGCTCAGGTGGTACTGACCCGCTCCGATGTCAATAAGGGCCACCCTGCCTACTATCAGGATTACGCGCAACGTCTGGCGAATGAACTGCCGGGGGCGTATTACATCGATCAGTTTAATAACGAAGCCAACCCGCTGGCGCACCGCACTACCACCGCGCCTGAACTGTATGAACAGCTTGACGGTAAGATTGACGCCATCGTCGTCGGCGTGGGGTCTGGCGGGACGCTGGGTGGGCTACAGGCGTGGTTCGCTGAGCACTCACCGCAGACTGAATTTGTGCTGGCCGACCCGGCCGGTTCGGTCCTGGCCGATCAGGTAGAAACGGGACGCTATCAGGATGCGGGCTCGTGGCTGGTTGAGGGGATTGGTGAAGACTTTATTCCTCCGCTGGCACACATCGAAGGGGTGAATCGAGCCTGGCGCATCACCGATCGCGAGGCTTTCACCACCGCCCGCGAGCTGCTGAAAACGGAAGGCATCCTGGCAGGCTCCTCCAGCGGCACCCTGCTGGCGGCTGCGCTGAAATATTGCCAGGCACAGACCACCCCGAAACGGGTTGTGACCTTCGCCTGCGACAGTGGCAACAAATATCTCTCAAAGATGTTCAACGATGACTGGATGCGCCAGCAGGGTTTGATCTCCCGGCCGCAGGCTGGCGATCTCTCCGACTACATCGCCCTGCGCCACGATGAAGGCGCAACCGTCACCGCCGCGCCGGATGACACCCTCTCCACCGTACTGGCGCGGATGCGTTTGTATGACATCTCCCAGCTGCCGGTCCTGGAGAACGGCCAGGTCGTGGGCATCATCGACGAGTGGGATCTTCTGCGCCATATCGGTGGCGATGGCGACCGCTTCTCGCTTCCCGTGACCGCGGCAATGACCCGTCAGGTGGAGTTCCTCGATAAAAACGCCCCGGAAAGCGCCCTGAACGCCATTTTCGATCGCGGTCTGGTGGCGGTCATTAATGACAATGACCGCTTCCTGGGCCTGATTACGCGCAGCGATGTTCTTACCGCCTGGCGCAACCGTCTTCAGCAATAAAGGAATACATGATGAAAAATCTGGCAACCCTGAGCGTACACAGCGGTGAGTTTAACGATCGGCATGGCGCGGTCATGCCCCCGATTTACGCCACCTCCACGTTTGCGCAACCGTCACCCGGCGAGCACACCGGCTATGAATATTCGCGCAGCGGCAACCCGACCCGCCATGCGCTGGAAACCGCCATCGCCGAACTGGAAGGCGGGACCCGCGGCTATGCCTTCGCTTCCGGCCTCGCCGCCATCTCTACCGTGCTTGAACTGCTGGACAAAGACAGCCATATCGTCGCCATTGACGATGTCTACGGCGGGACCTGGCGCCTGATTGAAAATGTGCGCAAACGTAGCACCGGCCTGCAGGTGAGCTGGGTCAAGCCGGACGATTTGGCCGGTCTTGAAGCCGCCATCCGGCCGGATACGCGAATGGTATGGGTTGAAACGCCAACCAATCCGTTGCTTAAACTGGCGGATCTGGCGGCTATCGCCGACATCGCCCGTCGTCATCACGTCATCAGCGTGGCCGATAATACCTTCGCATCGCCCGTCATCCATCGTCCGCTGGAAACGGGTTTCGACATCGTCGTGCACTCTGCCACCAAATACCTGAATGGTCACTCGGACGTGGTCGCCGGACTGGCAGTTGTGGGGGATAACGCCGCGCTGGCGGACAAGCTTGCCTACCTGCAGAACGCGGTCGGCGGTGTACTGGATCCGTTTAGCAGTTTCCTGACGCTGCGCGGTATTCGTACGCTGTCGCTGCGGGTAGAAAAGCACAGCACCAACGCGCTGGCCATTGCGCAATGGCTGGAGCAACAGCCCCAGGTCGAAAAGGTATTTTATCCGGGGCTGGAATCACACCCGCAATATTCGCTTGCTCGCACGCAGATGGCGCTGCCGGGCGGCATGATTTCTCTGGTGGTGAAAGGCGATGCGCAACGGGCCACAGAGGTGATCCGCTCACTGAAATTATTCACCCTCGCCGAAAGCCTGGGTGGCGTGGAAAGTCTGGTCAGCCAGCCTTACAGCATGACTCACGCTTCGATTCCGCTTGAACAGCGGCTGGCCAACGGCATCGTACCGCAGCTGATTCGTCTGTCCGTGGGCATTGAAGATGCCAAAGACCTGATTGCCGACCTCAGCCAGGCGCTGAAAAACTAAGCAAAACGCGGCAGGTCACGCACCTGCCGCGATAAGATGTCATCTAACCTTAACGCCTTGATAACAATCTCATGTGGATCTGCACAGATTATTTTTGAAACGCTGTTTTCATTTTCCTTTTATCTTAAAATCAGCGTATAATGCGCGCCTAATCCCTAGTGAATGGTTTCAGCGCTTGGAATACAAAAAACAACGTACAACTACTCCTCTCCTTCGTTGGGCTGTCACTCAGGCACACTTTCTTCTGCACGCTCATTTGATGTCTCCTATCCTTAGTGCGTGTCATATACTCTTTTGCAACACAGGTTTGACTCCGCGGCGGTGCGCCCCCGGAGCGAGATTTCCATATCCTTCCCAACTTAAAGACTAAGACTGTCATGAAAAAGACGAAAATTGTTTGTACTATCGGCCCGAAAACCGAATCTGAAGAGATGCTGAGCAAAATGCTGGACGCCGGCATGAACGTTATGCGTCTGAACTTCTCCCACGGTGACTATGCTGAACACGGTCAGCGTATTCAGAACTTGCGCAACGTGATGAGCAAGACCGGTAAAAAAGCAGCCATCCTGCTGGATACCAAAGGTCCAGAAATCCGCACCATCAAACTGGAAGGCGGTAACGACGTCTCTCTGAAAGCGGGCCAGACCTTCACCTTCACCACTGACAAGACTGTTGTCGGTAACAACGAAATCGTTGCGGTCACCTATGAAGGTTTCACCAGCGACCTGTCCGTTGGCAACACCGTGCTGGTAGACGATGGCCTGATCGGCATGGAAGTGACCGCCATCGAAGGTAACAAGGTTATCTGTAAAGTGCTGAACAACGGCGACCTGGGTGAAAACAAAGGCGTTAACCTGCCAGGCGTTTCCATTGCGCTGCCAGCCCTGGCTGAAAAAGACAAACAAGACCTGATCTTCGGTTGCGAGCAAGGCGTCGACTTCGTTGCGGCATCCTTCATCCGTAAACGTTCCGACGTGGTTGAAATCCGTGAGCACCTGAAAGCGCACGGCGGCGAGAAGATCCAGATCATCTCCAAAATCGAAAACCAGGAAGGGCTGAACAACTTCGACGAAATCCTCGAAGCATCAGACGGCATCATGGTTGCACGTGGTGACCTGGGTGTTGAAATCCCGGTTGAAGAAGTTATCTTCGCGCAGAAGATGATGATCGAGAAGTGTGTTCGCGCGCGTAAAGTGGTTATCACCGCAACGCAGATGCTGGACTCCATGATCAAAAACCCACGCCCAACCCGCGCAGAAGCTGGTGACGTGGCTAACGCCATCCTCGACGGTACCGATGCAGTCATGCTGTCCGGCGAATCCGCGAAAGGTAAATACCCGCTGGAAGCCGTTGGCATCATGGCGACCATTTGCGAACGTACTGACCGCGTGATGACCAGCCGTCTGGACTTCAACAACGACAGCCGCAAACTGCGTATTACCGAAGCAGTCTGCCGCGGTGCGGTAGAAACCGCTGAGAAACTGGAAGCGCCTCTGATTGTGGTTGCCACCCAGGGCGGTAAATCTGCTCGCGCAGTCCGTAAATACTTCCCGGACGCGACGATCCTGGCGCTGACCACCAACGAAACCACTGCCCGTCAGCTGGTGCTGAGCAAAGGCGTGGTTGCGCATCTGGTGAAAGAAATCGCGTCTACCGACGATTTCTACATTCAGGGTAAAGCGCTGGCGCTGGAAAGCGGCCTGGCACAGAAAGGCGACGTTGTGGTCATGGTTTCTGGTGCGCTGGTACCAAGCGGAACCACCAACACAGCATCTGTTCACGTGCTGTAATAATTCCCGAACGAATTAATTTTCATAAAAAGCGTCCTCCGGGACGCTTTTTTTATTTCATGCATTAGCCAAAGTCATTCAAAAAGCAAATCGGGTTTCTCTATTTAATTGCGAATTATCTAAGATGAATCCGATGAAAAATGCCTTTTTTTACAGAGCTTTTTGCCAAAAAAGGGCCGATTCGATGCTTCTTTGAGCGAACGATCAAAAATAGGCGTATTCCCATCAAAAAAATATTCTCAACCTAAAAAACTTTGTGTAATACTTGTAACGCTACATGGAGATTAACTCAATCTAGAGGGTATTAATAATGAATCGTACTAAACTGGTACTGGGCGCGGTAATCCTGGGTTCTACTCTGCTGGCTGGTTGCTCCAGCAACGCTAAAATCGATCAGCTGTCTTCTGACGTTCAGACTCTGAACGCTAAAGTTGACCAGCTGAGCAACGACGTGAACGCAATGCGTTCCGACGTTCAGGCTGCTAAAGACGACGCAGCTCGCGCTAACCAGCGTCTGGACAACCAGGCTACTAAATACCGTAAGTAATAGTACCTGTTAATAAAATGGCGCACATTGTGCGCCATTTTTTTTGTCTGCGTCAAACCCCTACTGCGTCACCTTCTCACCGTCATCTTCCGCGACCGCAGCGGATGTCCGACTGTTCTGTACTGACAACACGTTCTGACGCGCTGACGCGCCGTTATCGGCCGACACGGCTACCGGGATCCCCGCGCGGCGTGACAAGGCTTTATCGATAAGCGCTTTATCACTTCCTGACTGCGAGACAAACGTCGCAAAGTCTGCGGAATGCGAAATGGGTGTCATCTGGGGGTTTTCACCCTCAACCTGCGCCAGCGGACGATGCACTTCAATATAGCGTTTACCGTCAGGCTCGACGGAGAACTTCACCGGCTCATTAATGATTTGCACCCGCGTGCCGACCCGCACCTGCTCAAACAGCGCTTTAATATCCGGCGCGTTCATGCGCATACAGCCGGAGCTGACCCGCAGGCCGACGCTGTCCGGCGCACTGGTGCCGTGGATCAGGTATTCCCCGTGCCCCACGCCTAAACGCAATGCAAAGCGTCCTAGCGGGTTATTTGGCCCGGCCGGGACCACGGGCGGCAATTTGATGCCCTGCTCCAGAGAGCGCGCTCTGATGCCCGGTGTTGGGGTCCAGGTAGGATTAGGGATCTTCTGGCTGACCCGGGTGGTGGTGACCGGCGTTTCAAGTCCCAGTTGCCCAATGCCGAGCGGGAAAACCTGAACGATGTTTTCGCCCGGCGGGAAGTAGTAAAGCCGCAGCTCCGCCAGGTTCACGACAATCCCCTCACGGGGCGTGTCGGGCAACAGCATCTGCGAAGGGATCGTGATCACTGTCCCCGGCGCAGGGTTTACCGGCGCAATAGTATTATTGGCTTCAAGGATAAGCTGCGCTGCAGTATTAAACCGGCGAGCGATGGTCTGAAGTTTATTATCCCCTTCCTGTATCGTGTAGGTTTGATTTTGCCCAATCAGACGGCTGCCTGCGGGCGGCAACGGGTAATCCATCGCGCGGGCCGAATTAAGAGCACCGAGCGAACCCAGGAGTAATAGAGTTATTAGAGACGCGCGCTTCATGCTGAGATTCCTTATTCACTGGCCGGATGCCAGAAAGCTGAAAAACCAGCGAGGCGGGAACCACCTCGCGAAACAGAATGAATGCTGTTCTGTAAGTCTAGCTAAGGATTGCAGCTTTGGCGCGGATGGCGCGAATCATCGCTTCCAGCCCCTGGGAACGGGACGGAGTGAGGTGTTGGGTCAGGGCCATTTTTTCAAACCACGGGCGGACATCAAAAGCGACAATATCCTGCGCTGACATCTGGTGATAGAGAATAAATACCACCGCAATAAGCCCTTTCACAATAGCGGCATCACTGTCGCCCTGTAATTCGATCACGCCGTCGCGCGTCTGCTCCATCACAATCCAGACCTGGCTCTGACAGCCCTGAATAATATTTTCCGGGTTGTGTGCCTCTTCGCTGAGCGGCGGTAAACGCTGGCCCAGTTCAATGATATAGAGGTACTTCTCTTCCCAGTTTGCGCAACGCCCGAAGTTACGCAGTAATTTTTCTTTATCCGGCAAATCTGCCATCTTTCGCCTCTCCGTTAGCCCAGCAACTGGTGAATGCGTTTAAGCCCCGCCACCAGCCTGTCGACCTCTTCCGTTGTGTTGTACATCACCAGCGATGCGCGGCACATCGCCGGCACCTGGTAAAACGCCATCAACGGCATAGCACAGTGGTGTCCGGTACGCACGGCCACGCCGTAATTATCGAGGAAACTGCCCACATCGTATGCATGGTGTTTACCGAGATTGAACGCAATTACCCCCTGGCGGTCCGCCGGGCCGTACAGGGTCAGCGCCGGTACGCTGGCAAGCTCCTGCAGCGCGTAGTGCATCAGCAGTTGTTCGTACTCCTGAATCGCGTCAAGGCCAACAGACGTGACATAGGCGATGGCCGCCCCCAGCCCGATAATCCCGCCGGTATTCGGCGTGCCAGCTTCAAAGCGCCACGGTGCGCGTGCGTAGGTGGTCCCCTCTGAGAGACTGACGGTCGCAATCATCGAGCCGCCCCCTTCCCACGGTGGCATCGCCTGCAGAATATCTTCTTTCACGTACAGCACGCCAATCCCGGTCGGCCCATAGAGCTTGTGCCCGGAGAAGACGTAGAAATCGCAGTCCAGCGCCTGGACGTCGACCGCGTGGTGCATGACCGCCTGCGCACCATCAATCAGCACCTTCGCGCCAGCCTGGTGGGCTTTCTCAATAATCGCTGCCACCGGGTTCTCGGTTCCCAGCACGTTAGAAACCTGGGTCACGGCCACCAGCCGCGTACGCGCATCCAGCAACGCGTCGAGTTGCTCAAGCTGCAGGGTGCCATCAACATTCAATGGGATCACCCTCAGTTGCGCACCGACACGCTCACAGAGCATCTGCCACGGCACGATATTGGCATGGTGCTCCATCTGGGTGATGATGATGTTATCCCCCGCGTGGACCTGCGCGTTGCCCCAGCTGTTGGCAACAAGGTTGATCCCCTCGGTGGTACCACGCACAAACACCAGTTCCTCTGGCGAGCGTGCATTGAGGAAAGTGGCGATTTGGGTACGCACATTTTCCATACGCTGGGTCGCCTCCGCACTCAGGGTGTGGATCCCCCGGTGCACGGCGGCATAACCGTGGCGGTAGAATTCCGCTTCCGCTTCGATCACCTGATTCGGTTTCTGCGCGCTGGCCGCACTGTCCAGATACGCCAGGGGCAGACCGTTCACTTCACGGGTCAGAACCGGAAAATCTGCCCGTACTTTCTCTACGGGAAAACTCATGCTTCGCCTCCAGGCAGACGCTGCCCGATACGGGCCAGCACCTGCTGTTTTAACAGGCCATCGTGCAGCGCTTCCGTCAGTTCAGCGGCAAACGCATAGATAATCATTTGCTGCGCCGCCTGCTGGTCGATACCGCGGGAGCGTAAATAGAACATCTGTTCGTCATCAATTCGCCCGACCGTCGCGCCATGGCTGCACTTCACGTCATCAGCATAGATTTCAAGCTGTGGTTTGGTGTCCACTTCCGCCAGGCGTCCCAACAGCAGGTTGTTGTTGGTCATCTGCCCGTCGGTTTTAATCGCGTGCTGCGCCACGTTAATCAGGCCGTTAAACACCGCCCGCCCTTTGTCGCTGACAATGGTTTTGTGCAGCTGGCGACTGTTACAGTAACCTTTGTTGTGCTCAAGCCAGGTGCGTGTATCGCACACTTGCGTTTTAACCGGCATCGCCAGGCTGTTGATGCGAAGCGTTGTATTCTCGCCGTTAAGCTGCGTGCTGGTGTTGTGGCGCAGTACTGCGCCGCCCAGCAAAAAGCTGTGGCTGTATGCCGCGGCATCTTGTCCAAGCAGCATGTCGTTATGCGCAAAGTGGTGGCTTTGCGGGTTTTCAAACGCCAGTTTGATATGGTGAAGTTGGGCATTGGCGGCAACATGCATTGTCAAACGCGCCCCGGTAAAGTGCCGGGCCTCGTTGAGGCTGACGTAATGCTCAATCACCGTGGCCTCCGCCCCTTCCGCCAGCTCAAGGTGGTGGCGATAGTGAGCAGTGTTGATCTCGTCGCCGTCTGCTCCCTGAGTGATGTGCATCAGCAGCAGTGGTTTTACCGGACGCTGGTTACGCTTAACGCGAATATGCGTCACGCTCCGCGCCAGGCTCTCGGTGAGATGCAGGAAGACCTCGGGCTGTACCGGGGTGCTCAGGCTCTGACGGTCATCGTTAATGGCAATCTCAAACCCGCTGTCCTGGGTGCTGTCACTCAGCTCAGGGCGGAACTGACCATCGACGAAGACCAGACGCACGGCATCCACGGTCAATGCCAGGGCATCGCGCTGCGCCGGGCTGATGTCTGCCAGGCGGGTGACAAACTCGCCGTTCAGCAGGCCATCAAGCGGCGTGTATTTCCAGTTCTCCTGCTTGCGTGACGGCAAACCGAGACGCAGCATCTGCTGCAGGTGCTGTTGCGCCTGTTCCGAGCGCGTATTGCCCTGCGCTTCAAACAGACGGTGCCACTGCTGGAGCGCATTACTGCTGTTCGGTAAGCCAGCCATAACCCTGCTCCTCCAGTTGTTTAACCAGCGTGAAATCACCGGATTTCACAATACGCCCCTGGTAAAGCACATGGACGTAATCCGGCTTGATGTAATCCAGAATACGCTGGTAGTGAGTGACGATGATGAACGCGCGTTTGCCGTCGCGCAGGGAGTTCACCCCGTCGGCGACAATCTTCAGGGCATCGATATCCAGACCGGAGTCGGTTTCATCCAGAATGCACAGTTCAGGCTCAAGGACCGCCATCTGCAGAATGTCGTTACGCTTTTTCTCACCGCCTGAAAAACCGACGTTGACCGAGCGGGTCAGCAGGTCTTCCGGCATTTTCAGTAGCTTAATCTTCTCTTCCATCAGGTCCTGAAAATCAAAGCGGTCCAGCGCTTCCAGTCCGCGATATTTACGTACCGCGTTCAGCGCCGTTTGCAGAAAGAACTGGTTACTCACCCCCGGGATCTCCACCGGGTACTGGAAGGCCATAAAGATACCTTCACCGGCCCGCTCTTCCACCGACATCTCCAGCAAATCTTTGCCGTTAAACTCGACCGACCCGTGGGTCACTTCGTAATCTTCGCGTCCTGCCAGCGTCGCGGAGAGCGTACTTTTCCCGGAGCCATTGGGCCCCATAATGGCGTGGACTTCACCCGGTTTGACGTCAAAATTGAGACCACGCAGGATCTCTTTGTCTTCCACGCTAACCTGTAAATCTTTAATACTTAACATGTGCTTTCCTTAACCGACGCTGTGTTCAAGACTAATAGCGAGGAGTTTCTGAGCTTCAACGGCAAATTCCAGCGGCAGTTCAGAGAACACATCCTTACAGAAGCCGTTCACAATCATTGAGATGGCATCTTCCTCACTGATCCCGCGCTGCAGGCAGTAGAAGAGCTGATCTTCCCCAATACGTGACGTCGTCGCCTCGTGCTCAAGCTGGGCGGTATTGTTACGGCATTCAACGTACGGGAAGGTGTGTGCCCCGCAGTCTGCGCCAATTAACATTGAGTCACACTGGGTAAAGTTTCGGGCATTGGTGGCCGTCGGCATGATTTTGACCAGCCCACGATAGCTGTTCTGACTGTGCCCGGCGGAGATGCCTTTGGAAATAATGGTCGACCGGGTGTTTTTACCGATGTGGATCATCTTGGTACCCGTATCTGCCTGCTGATGGCCGCTGGTCAGCGCCACGGAGTAGAACTCACCGATCGAGTTATCCCCACGCAGAATACAGCTCGGGTATTTCCAGGTGATCGCAGAGCCGGTTTCCGACTGGGTCCAGGACATTTTGCTGTTTTCGCCTTCGCACAGCGCACGCTTGGTCACGAAGTTCAGAATACCGCCGGTGTTGCCATCGCCCGGGAACCAGTTCTGCACCGTGGAGTATTTTACCTCGGCATCTTTATGGATGATGACTTCAACCACCGCGGCGTGAAGCTGGTAGCTGTCACGGACCGGTGCAGAGCACCCTTCAATGTAACTGACGTAGCTGCCTTCATCGGCCACCAGAATGGTGCGTTCGAACTGACCGGTTTTTTCCGCGTTGATGCGGAAATAGGTCGACAACTCCATCGGGCAGCGAACGCCTTTTGGCACGTAGATAAAGGTGCCATCAGACGCTACCGCCGCGTTAAGCGCGGCAAAAAAGTTATCGTTACTCGGCACCACGGTGCCGATGTACTTTTTCACCAGCTCAGGGTGCTCGTGAATCGCTTCGCCGAAGGAGCAGAAAATAATCCCCTGTTCTGCCAGTTTTTCACGGTAGGTTGTCGCCACTGAGACGGAGTCAAAAATGGCGTCCACCGCCACCTCTTTCCCTTCGCGAACGGGCACACCCAGCTGGTTAAATGCCTCTTCCACTTCTTTGCTCAGGAAGCTGTTGTCCGCACCGGTTTGCTGCACCGCGCCAGGCTGTGAGGCGCAGGTATCGTCGCAACTCCCGCAGGATGGCGCAGAGTAGTAGCTGTAATCCTGATAGTTCAGCTTGTCATAATGCGCTTTCAGCCAGTGAGGTTCTTCCATTTCCAGCCACGCCCGGAAGGCGCTCAGACGAAACTCCAGCATCCACTCAGGTTCATTACGCTTGGCCGAGATCGCCCGGACGACATCTTCATTGATGCCTTTCGCCAGTTCATCGGTCTGCAGCTGGGTAAAGAACCCCTCTTTATAATTGAGGTGGCCGCCACTCCAGGTGTTAACATCACTCGTTGCTTCAGTATTACGAGACATAGTACCGCCTATACCCCAAAGCTTTCGCCGCACCCACATTCGTTCTGGGCTTTCGGGTTATGAAATTTGAATAACTGGTTTAAACCTTCACGTACGTAGTCCACTTCCGTGCCGTCAATAAACGGCATGGCCTGCAGGGCGACATACAATTTTGCGCCGTCAGTTTCGAATACCAGATCATCCTTCTCGGGTTCTGTGACGGTATCGAGCACGTAACCGAATCCTGCGCAGCCGGTCTGTTTCACCCCCAGGCGCACGCCGAGGATCTCTGGCTTTTTCGCCACCAGTTCGTGAATATGTGCCGCCGCCGCTGGCGTGAGCGTTAAGCCACGCCAGGCGAAGTCGGCAGGATTGAAGGTTTCTGAATGCAGTTCCATAGGTCCACCTCATCTAATAAGCCCCAGGGCATAACACCATGTTAGTGATAACGATTATCACTTCAACCCTCTGTCAGCAGGGGCATTGGGCTAAATCGCCCTTTTTGCATACTTTTATTAAGCATAGACCCTGTCAGCGGATGCGGGCGGGATGGATTTAATTGTTCAATACTTTGAAAAATAATGGGTTATCGAATCAGAAAAGCGGAGTAAAGGGGAAAAGTAAAATATGCATCGGAAATACCTATTTTTAAGATAGATTTTATCCAGGGGAACGACGAGCAAAAAAAAAAGGCCTTCAAGGCCTGCGGAAATTAATGATGAAAGGAGACAACAAAACCCTGTTCACGCCAGTGGTCAAGCAGTTCCTGCTGACGCGGCGTCGGCGCTTTACCGGTCCAGACGAAAATTCTTTGCCCAGGAAAAAGCTCCGGACGAGGGGAATCAATCGGGTCGGCCAGCACGTCAATATGCCACCCCTTCTGTGCCAGACGCGCAGCCTCAAGCCACAGGTGTGTCCGGTCATCGCACTCCCAGCCTATAAGCAGAGCATCTTTACCGGCTTTCTTACGTGACTCCGCCAGGCTCGCGACAGCAAACTCTATCAGCACACCGTCAAGCAGGCTCGCCATATGACGCACCGTATTTTGATCCTGATTCATTCGCTGACGAACGGGAGAAATAATATTATCGATAAGCGCATCCATCGCGTGATCGCGGCGGAACTCGCCTATTTTGGCGCGCAGCTTTGCCGGGCTGGCATAACGCAAAACCGTCATCATCTCTTCCTGGATTGATGCCCAGTTACCCTGAGTCATCACTTCTTTGTTTTCCAGCAAGCCTTTGACTTTGCCGACCGAAACGCCGCTTTTCATCAGGCGTTTGATCTCTTCAATACGCAGGATATCTTCATCGTCAAACTGACGATGGCCCCCTTCGCTTCGCTGCGGCTTCAACAATCCATAACGGCGCTGCCAGGCACGCAGCGTAACGGGGTTGATACCGCATCGTTCGGCCACTTCGCCGATACTGTAATAGGCCATTAACTCCCTCACGCTTAGAACTTCCATACCCAACCAGACCAACCTTATCAGATTGTACAAACCATTTGTATAACTAAGGCCTCTTTTTGAGCGGGTGAAGGGTATACAAGTTCCTTCACCCGTTAATGTATTGTTGTACAAATTTTGCCGCGCGTACAGTCAAGCTTGCAGGTTTATGTACAGCTTTCTCAAAATTCAAACTTCTTCTCTGGCCACGCGATCGCCGGAATTCCCCCGTGACGCGGGCTGGCAAACAGGTGCCCCTG
Organism: Enterobacter ludwigii; assembly: GCF_001750725.1. Lineage (NCBI taxonomy): Bacteria > Pseudomonadati > Pseudomonadota > Gammaproteobacteria > Enterobacterales > Enterobacteriaceae > Enterobacter > Enterobacter ludwigii. The sequence continues at coordinate 1,180,354 of NZ_CP017279.1, read as the reverse complement.
GAACTGGGAAATGCCTGCAGACTCCAGCCACATCCACTCTTCAGGCTTCTCAACGCCGACGGCACAGAACTGGATCTCCAGCGAGGAACAGCAGGTGATAATCGCCTGAATGATGGCCTGCCGCGGGCCGCTTTTGTGCACATTCGCGACCAGATCGCGGTTAATCTTAATTCTGTCAGGCTGGAATTGCGCCAGTAACTGCAGACCGGCAAAACCGGCACCAAAGTGATCGATGGTTACGCTGATACCGGCACTTTTTAGCTGCCTGACCGAATGGGTAAACTCTTCAAAACGGGAAATCGCTTCGCTCTCGGTGAATTCCACCACAATCTGCTCCGGCACAAAGCCATTCGCGTCAATGGCCGTCAGCAGGAAATCCACGGCGCCAGGCACGTTGACCAGCGTCATGGGCAGCAGGTTAATGGATAATGTCTGATCCTGTAATCCCAGAGCGCTCGCCATGGAGAGCGCAACCTGCTTGCTTTTCAAATCAGAGGCGTACACCTCTTCACGAGGAATTTGGGCAAAATAGGCCCCAGGCGATTCACCGGTGGGCGTGCGGATCAAGGCCTCCCAGGAGACGACCTGCTGCATAAACGGATCCACGATAGGCTGGAACGCAAAGCTGCAATCCGCGCCTTTAGCCACCACCTCCGGTTGCGCCGATAAAGGCGTCTCTTCCGGGATAAAATCCCAGGCATCTGCAGGCGGCAGTTCAAAATAGTTGGCTTTCTCCGTGGCCTCCACGAAGGTGCGGAAAAACTGCAGGGCGCGATCGCTATATGTCAGCTGATACCTACTGGTGCCTTTGTCGAGAACCTGCTGAAGCACCTCTTCCCTGTCGAACTGACGCAAGTCAAAAAGCTCCATGCCAACCTTGCCGAAGCGTCGGGAGGGGCCGTGATCGCGCATCAGCTCCACCACGTTATGGTGGCGCGTGTCCTGGCAAATCTGCTCGTAAATGGATGAAACGTTTTCCGCTGGGCCTTCGAGCAACTGAAAAAAATGCGTGCCGTTAAACAGCAAGATCCCCGTGACATTGGATTGCCGGTTTTTACTATTTGCAGCAGCTACCATGTTTTCCAGCGCTTTCACTGGAACGTCCTCGCAGATATGACTGCGGTATATGATGGTTGTAAGCATGCTTATCCTGAAGGGGGTTAGGGGTTGGCCACAAAAACACGTCGGTAAACATCTGTTATAGCATATTAATTACGTGACAAATAATTTACATCTCAACCATTTACGGCACCTAACGCATCCGTTTCCTGCGTTGTACAACTTATCCATCACCGTGCGTATTGTACAATATATTCTGTAACGGAAATGCTTCATTTTTATGACTCAACAGACTGATAAACATAGAATTTATAAAATATATCACAATTATTTTAAAAAATTGTACATTTTCTATGTACAGATTTGGAAATTGTGTATACCTTAAATGTAACGTTAGTGATTACATTTTTTTACAGGAGCGAAACATGCAGCAGAAGGATTATGTCGCAGATTCAGCAGCAGCGATCGCGCACTACTTCGAGAAGGCCGCGCTTCCTACCCAACAGGAGACGCTCGGTCAGGTCGTGGTTGAGATTCTTAGCGACGGGCGAAATCTGAATCGCAAATCGCTCTGTACCAAACTCTTAAGCCGCCTCGAAAAGGCCGATGGGCCTGAAGAGGAACAGCATTACCACATGCTGCTTGGTCTGCTTTTCGAACGGTAATGTTATGAACAGCAGTGATGCAGACCGACTGATTGACCAGCTTATCGGTGAAGCCGTTCTTTCTCTTTTGAAAGAGCGAGGCCCCGTCACAACCGAAGCTCTGGTTCAGCGTCTGCGGGATATGAAAGCGCATGAAAAGGATCCCCAGCGGCGGGAGACACTTGCGATGGTGATTGCCGATATCGGTTCAAACAACATCGCCCTGAAACGTCGCAGAACCGCGCAAGGACGAACGGATAGAGAGGGATCTCTCAACGTTAAAAGAGACAATGTAGTGCCGTTATTTGGAAATGGAAAACCGTCCGATCCCAGAAAAATACATTGACTGCAATTTTACAGCTACGGTGAGAACAAATGAGACAAAATATTCAGCTTCAACCCGAATACCATTCCGCTTTTTTAGAAAGCGCGCTGTCGGAATATTTCCGTCACGCAGGCGATCGTTTTGCTGAAGAGTCCGCTGTTTTTTCTACTGCAGTACGCTGTGTTCTGGCTTCTGAAGGACACCTGTCCAACAAAGCGATCATTTTGTGGCTGATCCAGACGCTGGAATCCACAAACGACGTTGTGCAGGCAGATGTCATTCGTAAGACCCTGGAAATCGTTGTGGGTCACACCATGGACGATCTCTAAAAACCCTCCCCTCTGTGAAGGCTAACGTGTCATCGTCAAAACTGACGATCGGGCTGACGATGACACGTTCCCTCCTCGTATAACACCCTGTAAAACCTACAAAGTAAATATGGCATGGTTCCTGCTTACTCCCGTTTACGGGACTGGGCTACCCAGTCAACTTTGCTTCATTTCTTAACAGGTCTGTTATTGATGAAAAAAATCGCCAGCGTCTGCCCCTACTGTGGTGCAGGCTGCAAATTAAACCTTGTCGTCGAAAATAACCGTATCCTCCGTGCCGAAGCGGCCGAAGGCGTAACAAACCAGGGCACCCTGTGCCTGAAAGGCTTTTATGGCTGGGACTTCCTGAACGATACGCGTCTGCTTACCCCCCGTCTGACTCAGCCCATGATCCGCTACCACAAGGGAGAGGCTTTTACCCCCGTCACCTGGGAAGAGGCGATCCGCTATACCGCCCATAAACTCAGGAGCATAAAAGAGCAGTATGGCCCGCGGTCCATCATGACCACCGGTTCCTCCCGGGGAACAGGGAATGAAACGAACTATGTGATGCAAAAATTTGCCCGTGCGGTACTGAATACCAACAACGTGGACTGCTGCGCGCGCGTCTGTCACGGCCCTTCTGTTGCCGGGTTACAGGAAACCCTCGGCAACGGTGCAATGAGCAATTCCATTAACGATATTGAAAACTCAAAATGCCTGCTGGTGTTTGGCTATAACTGCGCCGATTCACACCCCATCGTCGCCCGTCGGGTCTTAAAAGCCCGCGAAAATGGCGCGAAAATCATCGTCTGCGATCCCCGTCGCATTGAAACCGCACGCATTGCCGACCAGCACCTGCAGCTGAAAAACGGCAGTAACATGGCGCTGGTCAATGCGTTTGGCTATGTCCTTCTGGAAGAGGAGCTGTACGACAAAAACTACGTCGCGCGCTTTACCGAAGGGCTTGACGCTTATCGGGAAACGGTTAAAGACTACGCGCCCGAAAACGTCGAACATCTCACCGGCATTCCAGCCCGGGATGTGCGTCAGGCGATGCGGACGTTCGCGGCTGCGCCTTCCGCCACCGTCATGTGGGGCATGGGCGTAACGCAGTTTGGTCAGGCTGTAGACGTGGTCAAAGGTCTCTCCAGCCTGGCGCTGCTGACCGGAAATCTTGGTCGACCTGCCGTCGGCGTTGGGCCAGTACGTGGTCAAAACAACGTTCAGGGCGCGTGTGATATGGGCGTTCTGCCCAATATGTTCCCGGGGTATCAGGACGTTACGGACCCGGCGGTCCGGCAGAAATTCGCCACTGCCTGGGGAATCGATGTCGGGATTATGGACAAAGAGGTTGGAACGCGTATCACCGAAGTCCCTCACCTTGCGCTGGAAGGTAAGGTAAAAGCCTATTACATCATGGGCGAGGATCCGCTGCAGACTGAAGCCGATCTGGGGCTGGTGCGCCGCGGTTTTGAAGCACTCGATTTTGTGGTGGTTCAGGACATCTTTATGACGAAAACGGCGGAAGTGGCGGATGTTCTGTTACCTGCCACATCGTGGGGAGAACACGGGGGCGTCTTTACCTGTGCCGACCGCGGTTTCCAGCGTTTCGGTAAAGCCATTGAGGCCAGCGGCAACGTGAAACGTGACTGGGAGATCATCAGCCTGCTTGCTACCGAAATGGGCTATCCGATGCATTACGCATCCAACCAGCAGATCTGGGACGAGATGCGCGAGCTCTGTCCGCTGTTCTATGGCGTGACATATGAAAAAATGGGTGAAATGGGCCATGTGCAATGGCCGTGTCCAACGCTCGATCACCCGGGGACGCCGTATCTCTATAAAGATAACCAGTTCGATACGCCGAGCGGCAAAGGCCAGCTTTTTGCGTCTGCCTGGCGCGCGCCTGCCGAGATCCCGGACGAAACGTATCCGCTGGTGCTCTGCACCGTGCGCGAGGTCGGCCACTACTCCTGCCGTTCAATGACCGGCAATTGCGCCGCGCTGCAAAGCCTTGCCGACGAGCCAGGCCGTGTACAAATGAACCCCCTTGATGCGGACAACCTGGGCATTAAAGACGGACAGCTGGTGTGGGTGCATTCCCGTCGGGGCAAAGTCATTACCCGTGCCAGCATCAGCGAGCGCATCAACGCCGGTGCGGTTTATATGACCTACCAGTGGTGGATTGGCGCCTGTAACGAACTGACGCAGGATAACCTTGACCCGGTCTCCAAAACCCCAGAAACCAAGTATTGTGCGGTTAAGCTTGAGGCAATTGAAGATCAACGCTGGGCGGAAGACTTTGCGGCGTCGTCTTATCAGACCATGAAGACGCGGTTAATCACGGCGGTGAACGTCTGAGGAAAAAGAGGCTCGCCACGGCGAGCCTCTTTATACGTTAGCCAATGAGCAGCAGGCACGAGAGGTCGTCCCCACCGTTAATCTTATCGATAGCAAAATCCATACGGGCATCAATGGTCTGATTGTGCAGGGTCTTTTCTGAGAAGCTGGCGATAGTTTTCATGACCATCTGCTGGTCCAGTTGTTCATCCATTGATTTGACGCTCAGGAAAATTTTCAGGTAGAAAAAGTCCAGAACGATGCGATAAAACTGACGCATAATGGTGGCGGTATTCTTACCCGGGAAATAGCCGCTGTAGAGTTTGTACAACAGATAGTTGCGTAAAACGTACGGCTCTGACAGACAGGATTCCTGGCAAAGTTTCCCCCACTGCTGGTTAATCGCGTCGAATTTCTGCGCCAGACTGGCGGGATCGCTGTCATGGCTGAAATTCAAAAAGTCAGCAATTTGCCGATGCCCTTCGTTGATATACCCATCCCGTGCAGAATCTCGCGCCACGTTCGTGCCGAGGATCGACAACGCCAGATATTTCATCGCATTTGATCGCCCGACATTGCTTTCAGAGAGCAGCGATTTACCGCTCTGCAACGCTTCCAGCAAGGCTTCGTAAAAGCGTTCAACCTGCTCATACTGATTGTGCAAATCGAAGTTCACATGCTGTAAGGTCAGGATCAACTGAGCCAGCGCCATCAAATTTTCTTCAACATTCCTCGCTGGCGACTGGATTATTTTCCACGCAAGGAGATGAATGACCTGGCTGCTTTGAGGCATAGACTGACGCTGACCAATCAGATTGGTTTTATAAACGGCCAACAGTTCATCCTGCTCCTGCAATAACATCGCGTCGGGGTCGAAGAGAACCCGCCTGACCACTTCCGGACATGAAAGGGTCATGCTGTGGCGAGTTTCATCCAGATAGCGGGTTGAGCTTCGGGGATAAGTACTGCAGGTGTGCGATAAGGCACTTTCACCTAAATCACGGTGTACCATACAGAGCTTATTTTCATCGATAAACGGACACTCCCCTTTTTCATCCAGTTTAATACGGGAATAGTTTACTTTGCCTTTACGCTGCAGAATCAGATTGTCTTTGGCTATTGCAGCGATACCAGGATGCGTTGATGAAAGATATTTTTGATGTGTTTTTTTATCAATGGAAATTGTCCAGCCGCGGCAGCAGGAAATTAAACATTCCGGCCCCACACACTTGAACCTGGTCACAAAAATCGGTTTCAGGGTTTTATGAATTTGCATCGCTAATTAATCGTTATATAAAACGTAAAAATAACATGCTGCAGATGCAACTCTAAAGTTTCATAACCGAACACTTGTTTCCGTTATTCCTGTCATCAATAAAAGTGTCTTTACGCCTCCAGACAGGGGCGGTCCTGTAAACCCTGTCTCACAGAATCACGAAAAATATTGGGGGTGCCGTTTTTCTTCACCATCCTGTTGAGCAGCGCGATAAGCTCATAATCACTTCGCAGGTTAAATTTTTGCATGATCATGTACTTGTGCGCAAAAACGGTCTTATAGCCGATCTGTAACGCGTCTGCCGTCTGCATAACGGATAAGCCTTTATACAGGTTCATGACGATGCGTATTTGCTGCGGTGATAATATCTTATGCTCGCAATCGAAACAGGACGTTTTCTGCAGCACATGCCCCTTCAACTGCGTTTTACGCCACGCGCACCCTACCGTCTCGCCAATCATGTCAAGAGAGGCCCTGCGGGAGATGAAAATAATATCCTGATAACAGGATTGCGACGCCGTAGACCGTTGCTCATCGTCAACCCAGCCGATCACAATGCCTTTTTGCCGTGACTGTAATTCCGGAAAACAGGTCAGGGTTTCTCCCTGGCATAAAGAGAGGACAATAATATCCGCCGTGCTGACGTTATGCGGCGTCATTTCATAATCAAAGTGAATACAGTCATTAAAATTACGCCAAAAGAAATCCATAAAAAAATACTGCAGACCAGACTGAAATAACGAATCCGTCTCGCTAATTAAAATATTCAACATAGACCACACCGACGGGAAGCAAAAATGCGCGTGAAATCCCGCGCGACTTAATTGTATTGCAGCGTAATGACCACCACTGCGCTGAGGGTGCCGGGCGTCGCCCTGCCTCCGGTGGATATAACCGCAGCCTGCATGGCCATCTTCGCCGTCCGGTCTGAGGCAACATATTCCGTCATGCTGGAGCCGTTCCCTTTCAGTATGCCACTTCCGGCCTCGCGCATTGCTATCGCCACGTGGGTGGCCGTACCGCGGTTAATGTAATAGTCGGCGCCGGCAACAGGGTCGGGTGTACCCGTAAAGGTAGCGGTGACGCTACGCGTCCCCACCGGACATTGGGTAAATAACAGATCAAACGTAACCGGGTCTGAGGATGATCCTGGCGTCACCATATTACTCGCCTGGATATTGCCCAGATTAATATCGAGATTCGTATTGCCGTTATTAAACAGGCAGGGTGAGGCCACGATATTTCCGGTGACCCCGATATTTACGCTGTCTGCACATAGCGCTTTGCCGCACAGTAAACCCGACACAAGCAACGCCGCGGGAATTATTTTCATCATCTCACCGGTTATTGATAGGTTATCGTAAGCGTGGCTGACGCATTTGCCGAGCCTGATTCCACGGTGGTTAACGTCTGGTAATAGCGCGCGGTTAACGGGAGCGTCTCCTGTCCTCCCGCAGACTGTTTTAATAACAGGCGACCGTTCATTACCAAAGGAGAACCGTTATAAAGTAGCTGAACCCCTACCCCTTTTGCCGTACCGGCATTCCCCTGACCGGTTAATGCCATGACGCTGGTATTGGCGCTGTCCGGATTTTGCATACCGCTGAGTGACACACTGATATTGGTGCCGGCACTGCAGGTTAACCCCAGATTTTGCGTATTTTGGGCGCCGGATGGCGTGGTTCCAATAACGGAGCCAAACGATGAGGCCGGAATATCGCCTATCGGGAACGTCAACTGCGCCGTCGTTATCGTGCATGCCAGCGCATTAATTGTGCCGTCAGTTAACTGGACCGTCAGACCGTCACGATAAACACCGTCACTTCCCTGAAGCGCCACGGTTCCGATAACGCCCGGCGTTAAAGCGCCCGACGTTACCGGGCCGGTCACCACCAGCTCAACTTTTCCACCAAACCAATCCACATACGACGTCACCGCGTTATACGAAAACGTGTAAGCCGGGTTTTCAAAATAATTCCCCGAGGAAAAGCGAATACCAATACCGCTGACATTGGTGGCATAAACATGGTTACCGTAGCTGCTCAGGTTCCCATTGTTATATCGCATACTGAATCCCAGCATCAGCGGGTTAGAACATCCCGTTAAATAGGTTCCCGTTGATGAAGCAGCGCGAGAAAAAATAATGGTGCCCACGGGGGCATCACGCTGCACGTTAATCGTGCCCACAGATATCGTCGATATTTGCGGCGTGATGGTTGTACAGGTGCCGGCACGGGCGCTATTCCACCCGCTCAGTAAACAGAGCAGGATCAGAGATAAAGCAAATTTCATTTTTAACCTTCCTGGCGGCAAAGCGCGTTAACGTCGGTTATTCCGCCGTAGGTGGGTTGTGCAGGCAGGCTAAACTGCGCGCGGCACTGCTGACCGGGTTGATTTCCCCAGGTTGCCACGATTTCTCCCTGTCCGGGCAGTCCCGTTAAATAGACCTGACCACGGTCGCCCACAATAAAGCTGCTGTTGCTGTCGCCTTTGAGCGTGACGACCGCACCAAACGGAACGGCATATTGCCCGTCGGACAGGGTCATTAGCACCCGGCGCCCGATTTTAGACACATAATCGGCTTCCACTATCGCCCCGCGAGTCGGTGTTACGGTGCGCGTATTAATCTCAAGTTCCACGTCATCCGGCATAGTTTCCGGCTCAAGAGTGATGTCGTTTTTTCGGTATACCGACAGATTGTTAACCACCGTATACCCGCGGTAATCCGTACGAACCCCGGGTTGATTGCGAATATCGACACCGTGTGCACCCGGCGCTTTCACCAGGATATTGGTTTCACCGAGCGGCTGCGAAAGCGTGATGCCGTCACGGTGAGCAATGACGCCCCCCTGCAACCCGTAATTCAGGCGCTCGCTGTGTTTGTCGTAGCTGTAGCCCGCGACAATTTCGCCATAGGTGCCTTTATAGTCGCCGTTCAGGTTGCCGGTATTTCCCGTGCCCTGTGTGCCATAACCTTGCTGCACGTTCCAGTTCAGGGCACTGTTTTCCAGAGACACGCCGTTCAGCCCGACCACGTGCGTCGTGCCGTTGTGCTTACTGGCGTTCATGCCATAGTTAGCCCAGGTACGCGGCAAGAATTTGTCCAACGGTACGCTGACGTTAAAGGCCAGCAACCGATCGTGGTCCGCGTTTTGCGCGCTCCCGCGTCCATTCTTGCTGTAGGTCCAGGTCAAACCGTAACTGACGTTGTTCCAGTCATTGTTGTAGCCCACGCTCCAGGAGGCCATCGCCTGACCAGAATTCCAGTAATCTTCGCGTGCGGCGCTGAGCGTCAGTGAACCCAGCGCGCCGCCCAGCGCCTGGCTCATGGTTAGTTCAGCACGGTTACGCCGCCGATCCTGCAGGGCGCTGCTGTCGCCGTAGGAATCCAGCACGTCCTGCATCCCGTAATAGCCACGGGTTGAATATCGGTATCCCGCAATTGAAAAGTTTGTCCCGGTCTTCGCCATATTTTTGCTGTAACGCGCGCGCAAGGACTGACCGGATGTTTTGTCGGTGTTATTCGGCGTTGACCAGGCCTGGGTCACGTCGGCAGAGATCGCGCCGATATCCCCCATATTTTTACCGACGCCAAACGCCACTGAACGGTATTTATCAGACCCCTGCATCCCGCCGTAAACGGTGATGCCGTGCTGAATCCCATAAATACCGGTGATTTGACCAAAGGACGTTTTCTCCACGCGGCTGTTGTAGGCGCGATACTGCCCGGCCGTCACCGCATACTTCAGTCGTCCTTCCCGCTGCAGGACCGGCAGCGAGGCATAAGGCAGCGTGAAATGCTGCTCACTCCCGTCAGCCTCTTTAATGGTCACATCCAGATCGCCTGCGCCGCCGGTGGGATACATGTCCGAGATTTCAAACGCGCCTGGCGCCACGTAGCTCTGATAAATTTGATAACCATTCTGGCGGACCACCACCTGCGCATTGGTTCGCGCGATGCCGCGGACCACGGGCGCATAACCTTTAAGAGAGTCCGGCAGCATGTCATCATCCGAGGCCAGCTGACCGCCGCGAAATGGCATACTGTCGAAAACATCCGCCGGTGCGGTACTGTCCCCAATAATCAGCTGTGCTTTCAGCGGAATGACGGCGCGCTGCGCATAGGTATATACGTTGTCCCACCGATCCTCACCGGTGGAATCCCGAGACCAGGTGGTGTAATTACGTAAGCGCCACGGCCCGATATTGACCCCGGGGCGCAGGTTGGCGTACTGGCTATCATTCTGGCTGCCGCGAGTGTTCTTCGCCCACGCGTTTGCGCCGCTCAGACTGTAATTAAGCATGGCGGCATTAATCCCCTCATCCCACATCTCTGGCGGAACCGCGTCCCTGGCTGGCAGGTCGATGGCGGCCTGAGGAATGCTGATCACCAGCCGCTGTGCGCCAAACTGAAAATCGCTACTGGCCTGCGGGATCGCCTGAAGGTTTGCGCATTCACCGTTGTTCGCCGCCAGCTGCGGGAAAAGCGTGGTTCTTACGCCCCACTGTTTTAACTGGTCAAGACTCAGGCACGGCCGGAGGACGTCATTGCCCTTTTCGTCTTTTACTGCAGTAAAGGTGATATCGCGGGTCGCCATTAGTTGGTCATCAAGAACAATATCGACGTGATAGGTGCCGGGTGCCTGCGATCCGGATTCAAATGCCGATAAATCCGTTCTCCCTCTTCCTGGATTATCAAGTTCAACCAGTTCGGCATTAAATGTCTCACCGGCAAAAAGCGCCTGCGATGAACCTGCAAGTATTAATCCGATCACTGTCGCCAGGGGTGCAGGTCGAGCCCGAAAATAGTGTATTGCCATCGCTTTTAACTCATTTATGACAGGCAATGCCCGCGTTTCACCGGTTATAAGGTTGCCTGATGCGCCCCCCCAGGGCTGCCGAAGTCATTAATCACTTTAAACGTCAGTACACTGCCGCTGGCCCCTTGCGGTAACGTGAAACGGACTGAGCCACCGGGTAAGACATACGACACGTCATCGATTTTTTTACCTCCAAGGGTGATTTCATTAAAATTGATGACATACGCGGTCGGGTTATTAACCTGAAGTTCATTCCCGGTTCTGCGCCAGCGTAATTGACTGGCCTGTTCGTCAGGCGTGGACGCGTGCAGCTCAGCGGGCCGATAAATCAGTTTGATGCGCGTTTTAACCGCAATTTGTAATGCGTTCATCTGCGTTGAGGCAGACGGAATCGCTTTAATATTCAGCCAGAATAAACTTTCCCGATCCTGAGGCAGTGCCCCCGTCATCACGATGCGCTCAACGTTTTTTTGCCCGCCATCCAGACGATACAAAGGCGGCGTAATAATAAAAGGCACCTTGCCTGACGCCCCTTCCTGCACGTCGATCCATGACTGAATTAAATACGGCGTACCATCAGGGTTATTCACACTGAGTGACGTTTCCTTTTTAGCGCCATCAAAAATAATGCGCGTACCACCAATAATGACGCCGGCATGAGCCGTTGACAGCATCAGAGATAACAACGCTGTTGCCAGTAAAGGGGTTCTGAAAAAATACATTCTGTTCCTCATTAAATTGGGGGCCGGGGCGGCCCCGACGTTCAGGCAAAAGAGCTAGTTATAAACCACCGAGAAGTTGGCGACAGAATTCGCCGGGCCCGCCGTGACGCTGGCCGTGGTCGAAATATACTGGGCATAGAAATTGAGCGTATTGTCTGCAGAGCTGCTGAGCATGTAGGTGTAACCATTGCTGCCATGCAGAGGCAGGTCGGCTTTATCCGCGGTCATCAGGTTGATCGCCACGCCCGTTGCGGCACCCGCCACGGAGGTGTCAATGGCCAGAAGATTGCTATTAGACGCATCCGGAGTACCGTCAAAGCGCACTTTGGCATTCGTGACCGAGACCGGACAGTTTTTCAAAATAATATCGAATTTCGTTGCCGCGGTTCTCGCCCCCGTCGCGGTAAACTCTGTTTTATAATAATCCCCAAGTACAACCACCTGGTTCAGCGATGCCACATCAACATCACAGGCAGAATCCAGAATATTTCCGTTAAAATTAACGGTACCTGCAGCGGCAAACGCATTGGCCATTGTCAGTACGGAACCTGCTGCGATCGTTGCCAGAAGAAGTGTTTTTTTCATCATGCTATATCCTGTATCACTTTATTTATTATTAACATTCAGACAAAAAGACGCGTCGGTTTTTTCACCCACTTAATGTTTTGTCTTTTACAGACAGCAGCAAAAAAAATGAAATAATTTTATTTCATTAAACGTCTGAAGACGCATATGACTTGCTGTCGATGAAATAAAATTTATACAACTCCGTTGACGTCGACAATCATTTTCGGAGTCTTTCCGTAGACCCGTAATTAACAAAAATAAAACATTGTAAATAAGGAATGCCTTATGCATATAACGGGCAGTCTATTAATAGACCGGAGTGTTAAGATCATTAAATTCAAAATGTTAGTCAGGATAATATTGAAAGTCTACTTTTAGACCTGTGCTGCATATTCCCGTAGTCGCTGTTTTTTAAGATAATTCTCTACGCCGGTCACCCATGATCGCAATGAAAGCAGTGGAGCACCTTATGAACACGCGAATGACAGCGGTCCTCACCGATGTAAAATCTACCGTACTGGATTTAAAGCCGTATGCCCATATTGATAAGTTAATCAGTACTGTGCTGCCTTTTACGGAAAGGCATATTCTCGCGAAAGGCGAAATTATTCAGTATCACAATAATGATGTTCGCCTCTGTTTTTTGCTGTTACACGGCAGCGTTGCGCTGCATCGTCGTGGCGATGGTATTGTTTTAAACTCAGAGTCCTCACCTTTTATTCTGGGTGTCAGCAGCCAGTTCTCCTCTGAACATCTGTACGTCAGAGCGCTTGAAACCTCAGAAATAGCGCATGTCTCTCTGGATAATTTTAATAAGATCGTGGCGGAAAAAAACTTATGGGAACATTTTTCAAAGCTACTCATCTATACCGCCTCCCGGGTATACGAGCACTGCGCGCAAATATCGCAGATGTCAGCCTATGACATTATCCGGTTTCAGCTGGTCGAACTGATGCAGGAGCCAGATGCCGTACGGAAAAACATCACGGCGGCAGCGTATATCAAGAGTCGAACCTACCTTTCACGCAGTGGGATTATGCGTATTCTCGCGGAACTGCGTACCGGAAAGTACATCACGATGGAGCGTGGCGTGCTGCTGGAAATCCGTCATTTACCACGTAAATACTGATTAGCCTCGTGTTTACGATAAGGAGTAACGCTATAATCAGGGGGGTTATCGCTACGGGTTATAGGTTATGTCCTCTACTGAAAAAACGCATCGTGGTTCTCCTTACGCGCGAGAACTGATTTCATTCCTGCAACCCTACTGTACCACGCGCAATGTCGCTCCCGGCGAACAGCTGGATCTCCAGGTTAATGGCCAGAGCGTGTGCTATTTGATCTTCGAAGGCACCGTTGCTATCTACCGCAGAAGCGACAACATGATGCTCACCACCGCACGTAGCCCGGCGCTTTTTGGCCTCGCCAATCTGACAGACATCTACTTCAATGATTATCTGAAAACCGTGACCCCCTGCCTGACGGGTATGCTTACCACCGCTCAGGTGGAAGCCGTTATCAAAGAGAATGGGTTATGGGGGTTGCTGTCTAAGCACCTGATGTTTGTTTATAACCGGCTATACAATAATGTGATGCCTCAGGGCGCGCCCACGGCCTATGAGATGATTCGCCAGCAATTGATAAAGCTGATGGATGAAGATGAGAGTTATCGCAACGCCATCACCGCAGAGCGGTATATTCGCGAAAAAACCCAGCTGTCGCGCAGCGGGGTGATGCGTATTCTGGCGGATTTGAAAACAGGCGGGTTCATTGAGATAGAAGAAGGCAGGCTCGTTAAAATCAATAAACTGCCTGCCCGGTACTGAACGTCAGATACAAAAAAGACCGCTGACGCGGCCTTTTTTTACTGTCACGATCAATGGACGTGAACGCCCAACCGCCAGGCAAAGTAGATCTCTTCTTTAAGCTCATTTGAAGAGAGCGCCAGCAAATCTGTGAACTCCAGTTCAAGCTGTTTCAGCTTTTTCAGGTACTGCGCCGGAGACAGGTTGCTTTTATCACGACGTAAATATTCAATTGCCAGCTGTGTTGGGGTTATTTCAGTATCCATGATGTCCTCGCTTATGTACAAAACCTGACCAGTATATCACAAGAGGCTGGCTAGTTTTTGACCAAAGGCAAAACATCTGAAAACTTTACACGACCGCCGTCGTCAATCTCGACGAACAGCAGAGCCGATCCTGCTCGTCAAGAATGTCAATCTGCCACACCTGATGGCGGCTACCGGCATGTAGCGCCCGACAAACGCCGCGCACCCGTCCACTTCGCACCGAGCGAATATGGTTCGCGTTCACCTCCAGCCCGACGACCTTTTGCTCCCCTTCGGTGCAAAGATAGCCCGCCACGGACCCCAGGGTTTCGGCCAACACGACGGATGCGCCGCCGTGCAATAAACCAAACGGCTGATGCGTGCGATGATCGACAGGCATCGTGGCCTCCAGTTCATCCTCGCCAATATGCGTGAACTGAATGTCCAGCAGCCCTACCATATTCCCCTCGCCCATGGCATTCAGCGCCTGCAGCGTCACGGCTCGTTTCCAGATCATCCAATTATCTCCAGTAAAGCCTGTAATGGGTGACGCACTCCGTTCCCTTCAACCCGTTTCACCTGGCTTCGGCAGGAGTAGCCCGTGGCCAGACAACGGTTCCTCGGCAAACGCTGCATCGCCTGATGCCACGACAACTCATAGATACCGAGCGAGTTCTCGTGGTTTTTCACTTCGTGCCCGTAGGTACCTGCCATGCCGCAGCAGCCCACGTTGACGCTCTCAAGCTTCGCCCCGAAGCGGGCAAAGATAGAAGCCCACTGCGCCGGGGCGCCCGGCAGTGCCGTCACTTCCGTGCAGTGGCCGAACAGATACCACGATTCACCGCTCACATCCTTCACGGTCGCCTGTTGCAGCGCCGCCGGCAGCCACTCGTGCACCAGCATGACGTGGAAATCACCGCGTTGCTCCCCCAGCGTCTGTTTATACTCATCGCGGTAGCAGAGCACCAGCGCCGGATCGACACCGACCATCGGCATCCCTAGCTGCGCCACCCGGTTGAGGAAGTCAGCGGTTTTCCGCGCCGTTTTCGCAAAACGGGTAAGGAAACCTTTAATGTGCTGCGCTTTGCCGTTTGGTGAGAACGGCAGTACCACCGGCTGATAGCCCAGTTTTTCTACCAGACGGATAAAATCGGCTACCACCTGGGCATCGTAGTAGCTGGTAAACGGATCCTGCACCACCAGCACCACCTTGGCTTTCTGCTCAGGGGTCAGCGCCTCAAGCTGCTCCAGCGTCATGTTCGCCGAGCGGTGCCCCACGAGCTGACGCTGTAGCGAAGGGACTGACAGCAGCGGCAGGTCCACCATCCCGATATGTTTTTCGGAAAGCTTTCGCACCAGCGGCTGATTGATGAAGAAGTTAAAGGTCTTCGGCGCACGCGCCATCAGCGGGGCATAGCTCTCCACCGTCGCCACCAGATGGTCACGCATTGGACGCAGATAGCGGGTATGGTAAAGCTGCAGGAAGCGTGAGCGAAACTCCGGCACATCAATCTTGATCGGACACTGGGTTGAGCAGGCTTTACAGGCCAGGCAGCCGGACATGGCCTCCTTCACCTCGTGGGAGAAATCATACTCGCCTTTGTTCGCATGCCAGCTGTTGCGGGTACGTTCAATCAGCGAGCGCAGACTGGCGCGTTTTTCCGGTAATTCCTGTTCCAGCTTCAGCGGATCAACCCCGCGGTCGGCCAGCAGACGCAGCCATTCGCGGACCAGCGTTGCGCGGCCTTTGGGCGAGTGAATGCGGTTACTGGTAATTTTCATCGACGGGCACATTGGGCTTTTCACGTCGAAGTTGAAACACAGACCGTTACCGTTACACTCCATTGCACCACGCCAGGAGGCGCGCACCGCAATCGGGATTTGTCTGTCATAGGTGCCGCGCTTGACGGCATCCACCTGCAGCATTGGGGCATCGACGCCCTCTGGCGGGCAAATTTTACCCGGGTTGAGACGGTTATCCGGATCGAATGCCGCTTTGACCTTACGCAGCTCAGCGTAGAGCGCTTCACCGAAGAACGCCGGGCTGTACTCCGCGCGGAACCCTTTCCCGTGTTCTCCCCAGAGCAGACCGCCATATTTCGCGGTCAACGCCACCACATCGTCGGAGATCTGTTTCATCAGGATCTCCTGCTGCGGATCGCACATGTCCAGCGCCGGACGCACGTGCAGCACCCCGGCATCCACGTGGCCGAACATGCCGTAGCTCAGACCGTGGCTGTCCAGCAGGGCGCGGAACTCAACGATGTAATCCGCCAGATGCTCAGGCGGGACGCAGGTGTCTTCAGCAAAGGGAATCGGTTTGGCCGCCCCCTTCGCGTTGCCCAGCAGCCCCACTGCTTTTTTACGCATCGCGTAAATACGCTCAATGCCGGAGAGTTCGCTGCAAAGCTGCCAGCCAATCACCCCACCTTCACCTGCTGCAATCAGTTCGTCCAGCCGCTGACAGAGCGTGGTGACCTGGCTTTCAATCAGCGCTTCGTCATCGCCGGCAAATTCAACGATGTTGAGACCCAACATCTCTTTATCAGGTACATCGGTGATAAGCTCACTCACCGAGTGCCAGACGATGTCTTCCCGAGCCAGATTAAGCACTTTAGAGTCGACGGTTTCCACCGACAGCGCCCGCGCGTCAACCATAAAGGGTGCATTTCGCAGGGCAGAATCGAAGGAGTTGTATTTGACGTTCACCAGCCGACGCACTTTCGGCAGCGGCGTAATGTCCAGCCGCGCCTCGGTAATAAATGCCAGCGTCCCTTCGGAGCCGGTCAGCACGCGGGTTAAATCAAACTGCGTCAGGTCATCGTTAAAGACATGACGCAGATCGTAGCCGGTTAAGAAGCGGTTCAGTTTAGGGAATTTGTCGAGGATCAGCTGGCGGTTATCGCGACAGCGCTCAAGCACGGTGCGGTAAATCCGCCCGTTGGCCGTGTTGTCTTTACCCAGCGTTTCCGCCAGTTCGACCGGCATCGGCTGGGTATCCAGGATATCGCCGCCCAGCAGCACCGCGCGCACGCCAAGAACGTGATCGGAGGTTTTACCGTAGACCAGCGACCCCTGCCCGGAGGCATCGGTGTTAATCATCCCACCGATTGTCGCACGGTTGCTGGTAGAGAGCTCGGGGGCAAAGAAGTAACCATAAGGCTTGAGGTACTGGTTAAGCTGATCTTTGATGACGCCCGCTTCGACACGCACCCATCCTTCTTCGGGATTGATCTCAATGATGCGGTTCATATAGCGCGACATATCAATGATGATGCCCTGGTTCAGCGCCTGACCATTGGTGCCGGTGCCGCCGCCGCGTGGCGTGAACACCAACGAGGTAAATCGCTCCTGCGTTGCGAGCCGCGCAATAAGCGCCACATCGGCCGTTGAACGGGGAAACACGACTGCATCGGGAAGAAGCTGGTAGATACTGTTGTCGGTCGCCATTGTCAGCCTGTCGGCATAATGTGTGGCGGTATCACCTGTAAAACCCTGTTGCTCCAGTGCCTGCAAAAAATTAAGCACCAGCTGAACGACGCCAGGTGCCTGAGAAATCTGTGGGATCATTACTGTCGACCCTAATTAGAGGTGTGAAATCGTTTGCGTGTATCGTAAAAGTTTTATCACATTTTTTTCTTATACGCTCTGCAGAATTACAGGCAGAATTCGCCTGTCAAAAATCGCTGAAATCATTAATGATTAGAGAATCGCGGTTTTCCGTTCCCGCCAGCCACGCTGGTGTTCAATTAAGGAAAGTTTCATTTATGGTCAATCTTCGCCAGCCCAGGGATGTTGCGCAAATTTTGCTGTCGGTGCTGTTCCTGGCCCTCATGATTATTGCGTGTTTGTGGATCGTTCAACCCTTCATTCTCGGCTTCGCCTGGGCTGCAACCGTTGTGGTTGCCACCTGGCCTTTACTGTTACGGTTGCAGAAACTGCTCTTCGGACGTCGTGGGCTGGCGGTCCTGGTGATGACGTTGCTGTTGTTCCTGCTGTTCATTATTCCCGTTGCGCTGCTGGTCAACAGCCTTGTCGACTCCAGCGGCCCGGTGATTCGCGCCGTGACCAGTGGCGATCTGACGCCGCCGGATCTCGCCTGGCTTAACAGCATTCCGGTTGTTGGCGCAAAACTTTACAGCGGCTGGCATGGCCTGCTGGAGATGGGTGGCAGCGCCCTGATGGCGAAAGTGCGCCCGTATATTGGCACCACCACCACCTGGTTTGTGGGTCAGGCGGCGCACATTGGCCGCTTTATGATGCACTGTACGCTGATGCTGGTCTTTAGTGCCCTGCTGTACTGGCGCGGTGAGCAGGTGGCTTTGGGCGTTCGTCATTTTGCCACTCGCCTGGCGGGCAAACGGGGTGATGCCGCGGTTCTGCTGGCGGCGCAGGCCGTGCGCGCGGTTGCGCTTGGCGTCGTGGTAACGGCGCTGGTTCAGGCGGTGCTGGGCGGTATTGGTCTTGCGATTTCTGGCGTGCCGTACGCCACCGTCTTCACCGTGGTCATGCTGATGACCTGCCTTGCGCAACTGGGTCCGTTGCTGGTGCTGGTACCCAGCATTATCTGGCTGTACTGGACCGGCGATACCACGTGGGGCACCGTTCTGCTGGTCTGGAGCTGCGTGGTCGGCACCATGGATAACGTTATTCGTCCCATCCTTATTCGCATGGGCGCAGACCTGCCGCTGATCCTTATTCTCTCAGGCGTAATTGGTGGATTGATTGCCTTTGGGATGATTGGTCTGTTTATTGGTCCGGTGCTTCTGGCCGTGACCTGGCGTCTGTTCTCCGCCTGGGTGCACGAAATCCCGCCTCCGGGAACGGACCCGGACGTGATTTTGAGCGAACTGGAAGAGCTGGAAGATAAGAACAAGCAGTAATGGACAGGCCGGGTAACGCAGTCGCGTACCCGGCCTACATATTCTCCTTTAATACTTAAACGTTGCTAAAGTATTTATTCGTTGCGCACTGGTCAGACCCGCTATTACGGCTCTAAGTCCCCTATTAACCTCAAGAAATCTTTACGTCTCTTTAACTATTGAGACGAATCTGATCGACGCTAAAAGCTGACATGCCTACTATTAGGACACGGTTATAAATCAACACCTTGATTTATAAGCATGGAAATCCCCTGAGTGAAACAACGAATTGCTGTGTGTAGTCTTTGCCCATCTCCCACGATGGGCTTTTTTTTATCCTGATTACGCGCGGCTGACGTCACAGGTGCTAAGCATCCGCCATTCCGTTGACAATACACGGGTTTCTCCAGTCACATTGACCGTCACCACCTCGCGAATATCCGCCGACGATGCACCAATCTGCAGCTCAAATTCACCCGGCTCAACGATCCGTTTGCCGTCACGACGGGTAAAGTTGAACATCTCTACGGGCAACGTAAAGGTGAGCGTGGCGGTTTCACCCGGTGAGAGCGTGACGCGCTGGAACGCCTTCAACTCCTGCAATGGCCGCACTTGCGTGGCGACGTTATCCCGGACATAGACCTGTACCACCTCGCTGCCGCTGCGCTCACCGGTATTAGTGATATCCAGGCTTACGACCACCTCGCCGTCGATCGGAACGCGGGGTTCAGCCACGCGCGCCGTTCCCCAGCTAAACTGCGTCCAGCCGAGACCGAAGCCAAAGGGATAGCGGGAGCCAAAATGGAAAGCAAACGGTGTGCCGCCACTTTTGAGCTTGTGGTTGTAGTAATAGGGCATTGCTCCCGCGCTTTTCGGCACGCTGACCACCAGACGCCCCTGCGGTTCAGCGCGGCCCGTTAATACATCCGCAATCGCCCAGCCGCCCTCCTGCCCTGGTGCCCAGGCCATCATCAGCGCGGCGACGTTATCTTCCAGCCCCTGAAGGTTGTAAGGCCTCCCGCCGGTCATGACCACGATAACCGGCTTGCCGGTGGCCACCAGCGCAGCCAGCAATTGTTGCTGTACGCCCGGCAGATCCAGAGAGTCGGTATCAGAGCCCTCACCGACGGTTCCGCTCTGGAACAGCCCGGCGAGATCGCCAACGCAGGCCACCACCACGTCACTCTCCTGTGCGGCTTTCACGGCTTCAGGGATCAGGTCGGTACGCTGCGAAACCGGAGATTGCTGCATGGGTTTACCGCCGCTGTCACCCGGAAACACCGGCGCACCCGCCATCCGTTTTTCGATAATGTGACAGCCTTTGGCATAACGTACCCGCGAGGCCCCCAGATACTGCTCGAGCGCCGCGCGCGGTGTCGTGACCTGCGAGGTCTCTTCCACCATGTCGCTAATAATTAGGTGCACCGGAAAACTGTAACCGCTGAGGAGCGCCAGCGGATCGTCTGCCGTTGGCCCGACGACCGCCACGCGAGGGTTGCCGCCGAGGGGCAAAATGCCGTTATTCTCAAGCAGCGTCAGCGAACGGGTCGCCACTTCCCTTGCAACCTGACGCGTTGCCTCATTTTGCAAATCGATGCCCTGTTCATCGGCATACGGTTTTTCAAACAAGCCAAGACGGAATTTTTCGGTCAGGACGCGTGCCACTATTTCATCGACTTTCGCCATGGAAATCAGTCCGCGCTCAACGGCTTGTGCCAGATGACGCGCGCAGTCATCTTTTGGTAGTTCGACATCCAGCCCGGCATTGAAGGCCAGCGCTGCAGATTCGGCGGCATCGTGCGAGATGCCATGATGCTGGTGCAGCAGGCTCACGCCGCCGTAGTCCGCAACGATGATCCCATCGAACCCCCACTGTTCACGCAGCACGGTTGTCATCAGGAAGTGGTCGCTGTGTCCGGGCTGGTTATCGATATCGTGATAGGCAGGCATCACCGAACCGGCATTGGCCAGCTTCACCGCCATCTCAAACGGCAGCAGGAAGATGTCGTTCAGTTCGCTAAAGCCAAGATGCACCGGCGCGTGGTTGCGTGCCCCTTCGCTGAAGGAGTGGCCCACATAATGTTTGAGCGTTGCCAGAAGATCGCGCTTATCGCCCTGCAAACCCTTCACGTATGCCGTGGCCATCACCCCCACCAGCCACGGGTCTTCTCCGAAGGTCTCTTCGGTGCGTCCCCAGCGAACGTCGCGAGAGACATCCAGCACCGGGGCCAGCCCCTGCTGGCAGCCAACGGAACGTGCTTCTTTGCCAATCTGTTCTGCCGCACGCTGCACCAGCTGCGGATCCCAGGTCGAACCGTAGTTCAGCGACGACGGGAACAGCGTGGCATCTTTGCACAACAGCCCCACCAGGCACTCTTCATGGAACAGCGCCGGAATTCCGAGGCGCGTCTCTTCCATCATCATGCGCTGCAGGCGGTTAGCGGCACGCACGCCTGTTTTCGCATCAACAATATGGGTGCCCAGTGGACGCGTGATCTGTCCCACCCCCAGTTTCAGCCGTTCGCTAAGCGCAGCCTGTTCGCTCACGCCCGCGAATTCATCGCTCAGATCGCTGCGTTCGCGGTGGTTACCGTTTTCATCGAGGATCAACCAGTAGGCATGCATCTGGGCGAACTTCTCTTCCGGGGTCATGCGTGCCAGTAGGTCGGCGACGCGTTCATGCACGGGACGTCCCGCGTCCTTATAAATCGCAGTCATGTGTTACTCCTGTATTGCGGAATGGGTGGCCGGGGTGAGTTGTCCTGTCTCGTCTCGCACCTCGCGTTTGCTGGCCAGCTCGCGGGCGATGGAATTGACGAGCTTGCTGTTGAGTTTGTAAATGGTCAGCAGCGCGACCATACAGAGGAACAGCACGCAGGGGATGAGGGTGAAGAGCGCATTAATGGTAGAGAGCACGTGCGGTGCCTGGGTTGCCTGACCGGGCGCATAATCCACCATCCCGAGAACCCAACCGACCACCGCCCCGCCCAGCGCCAGACCAAATTTGATGGCAAACAGCGCGGTAGAAAAGACCAGACCATCCAGACGACGGCCGCTGCGATGCTCCTCATAATCGACCACATCAGAGAACATGGTCCACTGCAGCGGCGTGGTCAGGTTCTGAATAAAGCTAAAGATAATGTTGAGGCCAAAAATCAGCCAGATCTGCGAAGGCGGCAGGAAGAAAATCAGCGCGCCGAAAATCACGAAGGAAATAATGGTCCACTGATAGGCGCGGACGCGGTCAAATTTCCCCAACAGACGTTCAGATAATAATGCCCCCGTTAAGGACGCCACCATCCCGGAAACAATAAAGGCAAATACCAACTCCGGGCGCAGAAGCACATATTTCACGTAATACATGGTGGCAGAACCACGCGTCACCACTGCGGTTAATAGCAAAATATTAAACAAGAAAACAATTCGCCACTGGCTATTTCCGGCCAGCAGTTTTAAATCACCGATCATCGAACCCGAGGTGTCATTACGCGGGGAATAACGCTCGCGGGTCATCAGGAAACAGCAGAAGAAGAGAATAATACCCAGCAGGCCCATCATGCTCATGGCATAGAAATAGCCTTTCTGAACGTTGCCCTGGCCTAACAGCGAGACCAGCGGTAAGGCGATCACCGTCACAATCAACCCGCCGATGAACGACAGGCCGAAGCGCCAGGACTGCAGCGAGTGACGCTCACGCGGATCCAGCGTCAGCGCCCCGGGCATAGCGCAATACGGGACGTTAATCGCGGAATAAATAAGGCTTAAGATGGCGTAAGTAACGCAGGCATAGACGATTTTCGCCGTCGGCCCGACGTCCGGTACATAGAAGGTGATAAGGCAGCTTACGCCAAATGGGATGGCAAACCACAATAGCCAGGGACGAAAGCGACCGTGCCGCGTCTGGGTGCGGTCGACCAGCGCGCCGATGCAAGGGTCGACAAAAGCATCCACCACGCGCACCACTAAAAACATGGTACCCATGATGGCCGCAGGCAAACCGAAAACATCCGTATAGAAATAGGCGAGAAATAAGGTTGCCGTTTGCCAGACCAGCGCACTGGCCATATCACCTAAGCCATAACCTATTTTATCTTTGGTACGCAATACAGAGGAGATTGTCATTGTTATTTGCCTTTTTATCAGGTTAAAACGTATTTCAACCAGTTGCGCATCAGCGAGGGAAATGCGCGGTAAGGCTCAAGTATTAGCAACGCTTTGCGCGCTAACAATTGTCTAAATTAACAGACAAATTATGATATTTGGTTTTTTACTTTATTTGTGATGGGGCGCAAATAAGGCATGAAATAAAAAAGGCGAGGAATATATCCTCGCCTTTTTCTGGTGCTGATGGCGTTACTTGTTGAGTTCGGCCAGGCTCAGCCAGGTTTGCACCACGGTGTCCGGGTTCAGGGACAGGCTGTCAATCCCCTCTTCCATCAGCCATGCGGCAAAGTCTTCATGGTCAGACGGACCCTGACCGCAAATCCCGACATATTTACCCTGTTTCTTCGCGGCGCGGATGGACATCGACAGCAGCGCTTTCACCGCCTCGTTACGCTCATCAAACAGTTCAGAGACCACGCCGGAGTCACGGTCAAGTCCGAGCGTCAGCTGCGTCATGTCGTTCGAGCCGATAGAGAAGCCGTCGAAGTACTCCAGGAACTGCTCAGCCAGCAGGGCGTTGGACGGAATTTCACACATCATGATAATCTTCAGCCCGTTTTCGCCGCGCTTCAGACCCTGACGTGCCAGCTCCTCCACCACCGCTTTCGCCTGATCCACGGTACGCACGAACGGGATCATGATCTCAACGTTGGTCAGTCCCATGTCGTTGCGCACGCGCTTCACGGCGTCACATTCCAGCGCGAAGCAGGCACGGAAGCTGTCGGAAACATAACGTCCGGCGCCACGGAAGCCGAGCATTGGGTTCTCTTCTTCTGGCTCGTAACGCTCACCCCCCACCAGATTCGCGTATTCGTTTGACTTAAAGTCGGACAGACGGACGATCACGCGCTTCGGATAAAACGCCGCGCCCAGCGTGGCGATCCCCTCGGTCAGACGACCGACGTAGAACTCTTTTGGCGAGTCGTAACCTTTCATCATCTCGCGGATTTCGTTCTGCAGCTTCGCGTCCTGGTCGTCAAATTCCAGCAGCGCGCGCGGGTGAACGCCAATCATACGGTTGATGATAAATTCCAGACGCGCCAGGCCAACGCCTTCGTTCGGCAGGCAGGCAAAGTCAAACGCACGATCCGGGTTACCAACGTTCATCATGATCTTCAGCGGCAGATCCGGCATGGTATCGACGCTTGAACTCTTCACGCTGAAGTCGAGAATATCGGCATACACGTAACCGGTATCGCCTTCCGCACAGGAGACGGTCACTTTCTGATCGTCCTTCATGCGTTCGGTCGCATCACCGCAACCGACAACGGCAGGGATCCCCAGCTCACGGGCGATGATTGCCGCGTGGCAGGTACGGCCACCGCGATTGGTGACGATGGCCGCCGCTTTCTTCATGATCGGTTCCCAGTCCGGGTCGGTCATGTCGGTCACCAGCACATCGCCTGGCTGAATGCGGTTCATCTCGCTGATGTCATGGATCACTTTGACAGGACCGGCACCGATGCGATGACCAATCGCGCGGCCTTCCGCCACGATTTTGCCCTGTGCGTGCAGGGTATAACGCTCCATCACCTGACCGCGGGAGCGGACAGTTTCCGGACGCGCCTGCACGATAAACAGCTTGCCGGTGTTGCCATCTTTGGCCCATTCGATATCCATCGGACGGCCATAGTGTTTTTCGATCTGTACCGCCTGTTTCGCCAGCTCCTGCACTTCTGCATCGGTCAGGGAGAAACGGTCACGCATTTCCTGCGGTACGTCTTCAATCTTAACCTGCTTACCATGCTCCTGCGTCGGCGCATAGATCATGCGGATTTTTTTCGAGCCCATCGTGCGGCGAACGACCGCCGGACGGTTTGCGGCCAGCGTCGGCTTATGAACGTAGAATTCGTCAGGGTTCACCGCACCCTGTACTACCATCTCACCCAGACCCCACGCCGAGGTGATGAACACCACCTGGTCGAAGCCGGATTCGGTGTCGATGGAGAACATCACGCCGGAAGAGCCCACGTCGGAGCGCACCATGCGCTGTACGCCAGCAGAAAGCGCCACGCCGCGATGGTCATAGCCCTGGTGCACGCGGTAAGAGATGGCGCGGTCATTGAACAGGGACGCGAAGACGTGCTTCACCGCCACCAGCACGGCGTCATAACCCTGAACGTTAAGGAAGGTTTCCTGCTGTCCGGCGAATGACGCATCGGGCATATCTTCCGCGGTGGCAGAAGAACGCACGGCAAACGACGCCTGGGCATCATCCGCTGATAGCTGGTTGTAGGCTTCGTGAATGGCTTTTTCCAGTTCCGGCTGGAAAGGTGTGTCGATAATCCACTGGCGGATTTGGGCACCGGCTTTCGCAAGCTCGGTCACATCATCAATATCCGTTTTATCCAGCAGGTCATAAATGCGCTGGTTTACACCGCTCTGGTCTAAAAACAGGTTAAAGGCATCGGCGGTTGTGGCAAACCCGTTCGGTACGGAGACACCCATACCCGACAGATTTGTAATCATTTCACCCAGGGAGGCATTTTTGCCCCCAACTCTGTCTACATCATTCATGCCGAGTTGGTTATACCAAAGCACCAGCGGTGACGAGCCATTGTTGGACATCGAAACAATCCTTTTGTGATATTTGATCGGAGTAAGAAACACCTGACTACGTATTTATACTGGCATAATTATTTCCGCTAAAAAAACGGTGAATCGTGTAAGCAATTTAAATTTTCAACTTTTCGGATACTTTCCCACCATCCGCTAACCCGATGATTCCTATATATTCAGCCAAAAACCCTAAAAATAAAGTCGCTAATTGAAAAATGAAATCCACTTTTCAGGAAAATCAAAAACACTGTTTCATTTATAATTAGGATAAGTTCTTTGCTGTGTAATTTACTTTTTTAATTTATGCTTTCAGACAATTACGTACGATGTTCAGGGTGGGTAAAATGGATAATGCTGTCGATCGCCACGTTTTTTATATTTCTGATGGTACGGCGATTACCGCCGAAGTGCTGGGACATGCGGTGATGTCGCAGTTCCCCGTTTCGATTAACAGCATCACGCTGCCGTTTGTGGAAAATGAGAGCCGTGCAAAGGCGGTGAAGGACCAGATTGACGCCATCTTCCAGCAGACGGGGGTCCGCCCGCTGGTCTTCTACTCCATCGTGATCCCTGAAATTCGCGCGATTATTTTGCAAAGTGAAGGGTTCTGTCAGGATATCGTCCAGGCGCTGGTGGCCCCGCTGCAGAGCGAATTGAAACTCGACCCGACGCCTATCGC
The DNA here is from genome assembly GCF_001750725.1 of Enterobacter ludwigii. Lineage (NCBI taxonomy): Bacteria > Pseudomonadati > Pseudomonadota > Gammaproteobacteria > Enterobacterales > Enterobacteriaceae > Enterobacter > Enterobacter ludwigii. The sequence goes on along the minus strand of NZ_CP017279.1, from coordinate 1,153,976 downwards.
CCACCGAACGCACGGGCTGAACCCCGGCAACCTCACCAAATACGATGCGCGTATCGCCGCCATTGATTACACCCTGGCGCACGACGACGGTATTTCGCTGCGTAACCTCGACCAGGCGCAGGTGATACTGCTGGGCGTCTCGCGTTGCGGGAAAACCCCGACCAGCCTTTACCTGGCGATGCAGTTCGGTATCCGCGCCGCCAACTACCCCTTTATTGCTGATGACATGGACAATCTGGTGCTGCCAGCCGCCCTTAAGCCGCTCCAGCACAAGCTGTTTGGCCTGACCATCAACCCGGAACGGCTGGCGGCAATACGTGAAGAACGCCGTGAGAACAGCCGCTACGCCTCAATGCGCCAGTGTCGAATGGAGGTTTCCGAGGTGGAAGCGCTGTACCGCAAAAACCAGATCCCGTGGCTAAACAGCACTAACTATTCGGTAGAAGAGATCGCCACCAAAATCCTCGATATCATGGGACTCAACCGCCGCATGTACTAACATGCTAGTACAATAACTCAGAATCGGGTATCATCACCACATCCTCGGCGCGCAGACGCGCCGAACTTGAATTCAGCAGGGATTGGTTTAAGGTGATGCCCATCACTTCCCGGTAGTCTGCCGATGAAGCAAAAATTTTTCTGAGACATTTCATGAATAAAACCGATGAACTCCGCACTGCGCGCATTGACAGCCTGGTCACACCGGCTGAACTGGCACAGCGGCATCCTGTTTCCGCGGGTGTAGCGGAACATGTCACGGCATCCCGCCGTCGCATTGAAAAAATCCTTAATGGCGAAGACAAACGTCTTCTGGTGGTGATTGGCCCTTGCTCCATCCACGATCTGGATGCCGCAATGGATTACGCAAAACGGCTACAGGGACTGCGGGACAAGTACCAGCATCGCCTTGAAATTGTCATGCGCACCTACTTTGAAAAACCGCGCACCGTCGTGGGCTGGAAAGGACTGATTTCCGACCCGGATCTGAACGGCAGCTACCGTGTTAATTATGGCATTGAGCTGGCGCGTAAACTGCTTTTGCAGGTCAATGAGCTGGGCGTACCGACGGCCACCGAGTTTCTCGATATGGTGACCGGACAGTTTATCGCCGATCTCATCAGCTGGGGCGCTATCGGTGCGCGTACCACGGAAAGCCAGATCCACCGTGAGATGGCCTCTGCCCTCTCCTGCCCGGTTGGTTTTAAAAATGGTACCGATGGCAACACGCGAATTGCCGTTGACGCGATCCGTGCATCGCGTGCCAGCCATATGTTCCTGTCGCCGGATAAGCGCGGTCAGATGACCATTTATCAGACCAGTGGCAACCCATACGGGCATATCATCATGCGTGGCGGGAAAAAGCCTAATTACCACGCGCAAGATATTGCTGCGGCGTGCGAAACGCTGGCCGAGTTCGACCTGCCGGAACACCTGGTGGTGGATTTCAGCCACGGCAATTGCCAGAAACAGCATCGCCGCCAGCTGGACGTGTGTGATGAGATCTGCCAGCAGATCGTCAGCGGTTCAACCGCCATCGCGGGCATTATGGCCGAAAGTTTTATTCGGGAAGGCACGCAAAAAATCGTAGCCGGACAGCCAATGGTTTACGGCCAGTCGATCACCGACCCGTGCCTGAGCTGGGAAGACAGCGAACTGCTGCTGGAGAAACTGGCGGCAGCGGTCGATTCACGTTTTTAGTCCTCACCTTACCCTCTCCTGCGGGAGAGGGTCTACGTTCGCGCACGGCCACATCCGCTTCTGTTTTGATCCCATCACAGTTTTTTCACAAAAACGCTTGCCGTGAATTTTCACTTTGTTGATAATGATTATCATTGTTACATTGATTGTTATTTATAAACATTATGTCACGTACGGATAACAACGCGGCAACGCCCGAAAACACACACACAGCACCTGCCCCAGCGCGCACCGATCGTCGGATCGACAGTAAAAGCCTGCTGGGGGACGAGGGACGCGTGATCATCGAGCATGACGGCCAGCTTTATCTGTTGCGCCAGACCCATGCCGGGAAGCTGATCCTCACCAAATAAATACCACAATACCTTCGCCAGCCACCCAGGTGATCCCCAGGCAGCCAGCGCTTTCGATTCTTTATGGAGAGTTGCTATGCCACACCTGCATTCCGCATTTTTGCGCCCGTCCTGTCTTGCACTATCCATTGTCAGCGCCCTGCCGGGCGTCGCGTTTGCGGCCACAGATGACATGACCGTTATCGCCACCGGCAACGCACGCAGCGCCTTCGAAGCCCCGATGATGGTCAGCGTGATTGACACCGCGGCCCCGGAAAACCAGACCGCCAGCTCCGCCGCCGACCTGCTGCGCTACGTCCCAGGCCTGATGCTTGACGGCACCGGGCGCACCAACGGTCAGGACGTCAACCTGCGCGGTTACGACCGTCGCGGCGTACTGGTGCTGGTGGATGGCGTGCGCCAGGGGACCGACACTGGCCACCTGAACAGCACGTTCCTCGACCCGGCTCTGATTAAACGTATCGAAGTGGTTCGCGGCCCGTCAGCCTTACTGTACGGCAGCGGCGCGCTGGGGGGCGTGATCGCGTATGAAACCGCCGATGCAAATGACCTGCTGGAACCGGGAAAAAACAGCGGCTACCGCGTGTTTGGTACGGGCGCGACGGGCGATCACAGTCTGGGCATGGGGGCCAGCGCTTACGGGCGTACCGAAACCCTGGACGGACTGGTTGCCTGGTCGAGCCGCGATCGCGGCGATCTGCGCCAGAGCGACGGTGGAACAGCACCGAATGACGAATCCATCAACAACATGCTGGCAAAAGGCCGCTGGGCCATCGACCCGGCCCAGACCCTGAGCGGATCCCTGCGCTATTACAATAACGCGGCGCAGGAGCCCAAAAACCCGCAAACCCCTGCCGCGGACGCCAGCAGCAATCCCATGACCGATCGCTCCACCATTCAGCGAGACGCTCAGCTGGGCTATCACCTGGCTCCCCAGGGCAACGACTGGCTGAATGCCGATGCGAAACTCTACTGGTCTGAAGCGCGCATTAACGCCCAGAACATTGACGGCACCGGCGAGTTTCGCAAGCAGACCACCAAAGGTGGCAAAGTGGAAAACCGCACCCGTCTGTTCAGCGACACGTTTGCCTCACATCTTCTGACCTATGGCGGCGAATACTACCGTCAGGAGCAACATCCGGGGGGCACCACCACCGGCTTCCCGGAGGCTAAAATCGATTTCAGCTCCGGCTGGCTGCAGGACGAGATCACCCTGCGCGACCTGCCGGTCACGCTTCTCGGCGGTACCCGTTACGATAATTACCGCGGGAGCAGCGAAGGATACGACGATGTGAACGCGGACAGATGGTCCTCCCGTGCCGGACTGACCGTCAGCCCGACCGACTGGCTGATGCTGTTCGGCTCTTACGCACAGGCCTTCCGTGCGCCGACCATGGGTGAAATGTATAACGACGCCAAACACTTCTCCATCGGCCGCTTTTACACTAACTACTGGGTACCGAACCCGAACCTGCGTCCGGAAACCAATGAAACGCAGGAGTTTGGCTTCGGACTGCGCTTTGACGACGTCATGCTTGCTAACGATGCGCTGGAGTTCAAGGCCAGCTACTTCGACACCAAAGCCAAAGACTACATCTCCACCAGCGTCGATTTTGCGGCTGCGACCACCATGTCCATGAACGTTCCCCACGCCAAAATCTGGGGCTGGGACGTGATGGCGAAATACACGGCCGACCTGTTCAACCTCGACGTCGCCTATAACCGCACCCGGGGAAAAGATACCGATACGGGCGAGTATATCTCCAGCATCAACCCGGATACCGTCACCAGCAAGCTGGATATCCCGGTGGCGCAAAGCGGTTTCTCCGTCGGCTGGATCGGCACCTTCGTCGATCGCTCAACCCATATCAGCAGTAGCTACAGCGAACAGCCGGGCTATGCGGTTAACGATTTCTACGTAAGTTATAAAGGCCAGGAGCAGCTCAAAGGGGTAACCACGACGCTGGTGCTGGGTAACGCGTTCGACAAGGCGTACTGGTCTCCTCAGGGCATTCCTCAGGACGGACGCAACGGTAAGATTTTTGTGAGTTACCAGTGGTAATCCCCATGCCCCGGCCTGCCGGGGCCCTTATTCGAAAGGAAGAGACAATGAATCACTACACACGCTGGCTTGCGCTGAAAGAAGAAAATCCGGGTCAATACGCACGTGACATCGCAGGCTTAATGAACATCAGCGAAGCAGAGCTGACCTTCGCCCGCGTGGGCCACGACGCCTGGCGCCTGCACGGCGACATCCGCGAAATCATCGGCGCGCTGGAAGCCGTGGGCGAGACCAAATGCATCTGTCGTAACGACTATGCAGTTCACGAGCAGGTGGGCGCGTTTACGCATCAACACCTTGGCGGCCACGCCGGGCTGGTACTGAATCCGCGGGCGCTGGATCTGCGCCTGTTTCTCAACCAGTGGGCGAGCGCGTTCCACATCAGTGAAACCACCGCCCGCGGTGAGCGTCAGAGCATTCAGTTCTTCGACCTTCAGGGCGATGCCCTGCTGAAAGTTTACACGACCGATAACACCGATATTTCTGCCTGGGGCGACCTGCTTACGCGCTTTATCTTTGCCGATAATCCGCCACTGGCGCTGAAGCATGCCGATGTCCCTGCCCACAACGAAAAGGCTGATGCCGCCCTCGTTGATCAGGAGTGGCGCGCCATGACCGACGTGCATCAGTTCTTCGGCCTGCTGAAGCGCCACAATCTGAGCCGCCAGCAGGCGTTTCGTCTGGTGGGCGACGATCTGGCCTGCAGGGTAGACAACACTGCTCTGGCACAGCTGCTGGAAACGGTCCGCCTGGAGGGGAATGAAATGATGATCTTCGTCGGCAACCGCGGCTGCGTGCAGATCTTTACCGGCGTGGTGGAAAACGTCGTCCTGATGAAAGGCTGGCTCAACATCTTCAACCCAACCTTTACCCTGCATCTGCAGGATACGTCCATCGCCGAAACATGGGTGACGCGTAAACCCACCGCTGACGGGCACGTCACCAGCCTGGAGCTCTTTGCCGCCGACGGGACGCAAATCGCTCAGCTGTACGGTCAACGCAGCGAAGGTGAACCAGAGCAGCGTCAGTGGCGCAGCCAGGTCGACGCCCTGACCCGAAAAGGGCTGGCCGCATGAAAAAATGGCTCTCCCTGCTCTGCGCCCTGCCGCTGGTGACGTTCGCGGCCACACCGCAGAAAATTGTCGCCCTGGGGGGTGACGTGACTGAGATTGTTTATGCCCTTGGCGCGGGATCGTCACTGGTTGCCCGCGACAGCACCAGCCAGTGGCCGCAGGCGGCGAACGCCCTGCCCGACGTCGGCTATTTGCGCCAGCTTAACGCGGAGGGGATTTTATCCATGCGCCCGACGCTGGTGCTGGCCAGTGCCCAGGCGCAGCCCTCGCTGGCGTTAAAACAGGTCGAGCAAAGTCACGTCAGGGTCGTCACCGTTCCCGACAGTCATGACCTGAGCGTGATTGACGAAAAGGTGCGAGTCATTGCCGAAGCGACGCATCGCGAAGCACAGGGTGACGCATTGCGCGCCAGGCTGCGCCAGGCGCTGGCAGCCCTGCCCACCTCGCCACTCGACAAACGGGTACTGTTTATCCTCAACCACGGCGGGATGACCGCGATGGCTGCCGGACAACAGACCGCCGCGGATGCAGCCATTCGCGCAGCGGGTTTGCAAAACGCGATGCAGGGCTTTACCCGTTATCAGCCGCTGTCCCAGGAAGGCGTGATTGCCAGCCAGCCTGACCTTGTCGTGATTTCACAGGATGGCGTAAAGGCATTGGGTGGCGAAGCGAATGTGTGGACACTTCCCGGCCTGGCGCAAACGCCGGCGGGACGGAACAGGCAGGTGCTGGCCATCGACGATATGGCGCTGCTGGGCTTTAGCGTGCGCACGCCGCAGGCCATACAGCAATTGCGCACCCGGGCGGAGCAACTGCCCTGATGTCCCGACGGATCGCGTTGTCGCTGTGGATGCTGGCCGCCATCCTGACGATCATGACGCTGGCGGCCTCCGGGGCTGGCGCACTGCATCTGCCGGTCAGTCTGCTGTGGCGCGGCAGTGATGAAACCCTGCGTCAGATCTGGCTGACCATTCGTCTCCCCCGGGTTCTGCTGGCGCTGGTCACCGGCGGCTCGCTGGCGCTGGCAGGCTGCGTAATGCAGGGGCTTTTTCGTAATCCGCTGGCGGATCCGGGGCTGCTTGGGATCAGCAGCGGCGCGGCGCTGGCCGTGGCGCTGTGGGTGGTCATTCCCCTCTCGCTCCCCGCGCTGATGATGCTTTACGCTCCCATGATCGCGGCATTTGGGGGTGCGCTGGCGGCCACTTTCGTCATTTTCGTCCTAAGCCAGCAGCGTAACAGCACACTTTCACGGCTGTTACTGGTGGGCATTGCCCTCAATGCCCTGTGCGGTGCGGCAGTCGGCGTACTGTCATGGCTCAGCAATGATGCCCAGCTTCGCCAGCTCTCCCTCTGGGGCATGGGCAGCCTGGGTCAGGCGCAGTGGTCTACGCTGCTGGCCGTCACCTCGCTGATGGTGCCAGGCGTTCTGATGATCTGGCATCTTGCCTGCGCGCTCAATTTACTGCAGCTGGGTGAAGAAGAAGCGCACTACCTTGGCGTGGCGGTAGTGAAGGTACAGCGGATCCTGTTGCTGTGCAGCGCCTTACTGGTTGCCGCCGCGGTTGCCGTCAGCGGGGTGATTGGTTTTGTCGGTCTGGTGGTGCCGCACCTGATACGGATGTGGCTGGGCGCCGATCACCGAGCCGTGATCCCCGGCTCCGTACTGGCCGGGGCGTCGCTGCTGCTGGTTGCCGATACGGTGGCGCGCACGCTGGTCGCACCGGCTGAAATGCCGGTCGGTTTACTGACCAGTCTCTTCGGCGCGCCGTGGTTCCTGTGGCTCATTTTTCGTCGTGGAGGCGCACATGGCTGAACGCTACCGCGCGGAACGTCTTGTTTATCAGGTCGGGCAACGGACGCTTATCAACGACGTGTCGCTGGCGTTATCTCCGGGGGAAATGGTGGCGTTGATCGGGCCTAACGGTGCCGGAAAATCGACGTTACTGCGCCTGCTCACAGGCTATCTCACGCCTTCTGGCGGGCAATGCAGCCTGGCGGGTACGCCGCTTGAGGCGTGGCGCCCGCAAAAGCTTTCACGCCGCCGGGCAGTGATGCGCCAGAATACGCAGCTCGGATTCGACTGGCCGGTCGACGCGGTGGTGGGTATGGGCCGCGCGCCCTGGACGCGCTACCCGGAAGCCCCGGTTGTCGAAGCCGTAATGGCGATAACGGGCTGCCTGCCCCTCGCAGACCGACGCTTTTCGGCCCTCTCCGGTGGCGAGCAACAACGGATCCAGCTCGCCCGCGCCCTGGCGCAGCTCTGGCATGACGGCGGTCCGCGCGGCTGGCTGTTTCTCGATGAACCCACTTCCGCGCTGGATCTTTACCACCAGCAGCATCTGCTGCGGTTGTTGAAATCCCTGACCCGTCAGGGCGATTTTCACGTGTGCGTGGTGCTGCACGACCTCAATCTGGCAGCGCTGTGGGCGGACCGGATCCTGCTGCTGCATAACGGCACGCTGGTTTCTCAGGGCACGCCGGAAACGGTTTTACAGGCCGACGCGCTGGCCCGGTGGTATGGCGCGCAGGTATACGTTGGCCCACATCCGGTTCACGCCTCACCGCAGGTGTTTCTCGCGCCCTGACCGGGCTGATAAAAATCTTTCAGCGTCTCGAGCAGGGCATGCGCCGCTTTTGAAAGCTGCGTGTGCCCGGGGTGGATCACGCCGATGCATTTTTCAATCGGCGGGTTATCGAGTGGAATACAGACCGCGCCTAACGAGGTCATCTGCGCCTCACACAGTGCCGGGACCGCACTGCCGCCCAGACCGCTGGCGACCATTCTGCCCACCGTCACCAGCTGATGGCTCTCCAGCGCCACATCCAGTTTACGACCGCTGCGGGCCAGCTCCTCTTCCATCATCAGACGAACGGCCGAAGGGCGCTGCAGGGTAATGAAATCCAGCGTCAGTAGCGCCTCCCATGACAGGCGTTTTTTGGCTGCCAGAGCGGATGATTTCGGCACAATGGCGACAAATCGATCGAGACCCAGCGGCGTAAAAAGCAGGTTATGGGTCGGCGCCGGTTCAAACGCGATCCCCATCTCAACCCGCCCTTCCCGCACCATTTCAATTACCTGCTCGTTGATAACATCGTGCACGGTGACGTTGATCCCGGCGTGGCGATCGCGAAACGCCTTGAGCACCTCCGGCAGGACATTCGCCGCAAATGACGGCATCGCCGCGACTGAGATTTTGCCGCGCTGCAGCGTAAAGCACTGATGCATGGCCTCTTCGGCGTTATCCCAGTCCGCCAGCAGCTGCCGCGCCATCGGTAAAAAGGTCTCCCCTTCCTGCGTCAGCGCCACCTTGCGGGTGCTGCGCTGCAACAGCGGTCCCCCCAGCGCCTCCTCCAGGCCCTTGATCGTCAGGCTAAGCGCCGGCTGGGAAAGATTCAGCCGTTCACTGGCATGCGCGAAATTCAGAGTGTGAGCTACCGCTAAAAACGCGCGTAACTGTTTGACACTCATTCTCATTTTTCACCTTGTTAACTAATTGAAAAAATTTAGTTAACAAGAAATTAATAAAAAAACCAAATGAGTGGGTCACAAATTCAAAATTAACAAATGAGTCGCCGCCCCTAATGATACCGGCACGGATAACGGGAGGGATGATTATGGCGGGACTGGATAAGCGCGTCGGCAGCTATGCGCAGGCGCTGGACGGGCTGATGGACGGAATGACATTGCTGGCAGGCGGCTTCGGCCTGTGCGGCATTCCTGAGAACCTGATTGCCGAAGTCAGACGCCGTCAGGTGCAGGGGCTGACGGTGGTTTCAAACAACTGCGGCGTCGATGGTTTTGGTCTCGGGATACTCCTTGAGACGCGCCAGGTACGAAAAGTGGTGGCGTCGTACGTGGGCGAAAACGCGCTGTTCGAACAACAGGTGTTGAGCGGCGAGCTGGAAGTGGAACTCACCCCACAGGGAACCCTGGCAGAAAAGGTTCGCGCTGGCGGAGCGGGTATTCCGGCGTTTTACACGGCCACCGGCTATGGCACCCCCGTAGCTGCTGGCAAGGAAGTTCGCCAGTTTGCCGGCAAGCATTATGTTCTCGAAGAGGCCATCACCGGCGATTTTGCGCTGATCAAGGGCTGGAAAGCGGACTGGTACGGCAACGTTATCTATCGCCATACCGCGCAAAACTTTAACCCGCTGATGGCCACCGCGGGCCGGATAACGGTGGTGGAAGTGGAAGAGATCGTCGCCCCGGGCGAACTGCCCCCGTCGGCCATTCATACCCCGGGGATCTACGTCGACAGGCTGATTGTCGGCCAGTTCGAGAAACGCATTGAACAGCGCACGCTGCGCGCAGAGGGAGTCTGAAGATGTTAACCCGTGAACAGATGGCCATGCGCGTCGCCCGAGAACTGCGCGACGGTTACTACGTCAACCTGGGGATAGGGATCCCGACCCTTGTGGCGAACTATATTCCGGCGGGAATGGACGTAATGCTCCAGTCTGAAAACGGCCTGCTGGGGATGGGAGCCTTTCCGGATGAGCAGAGCCTTGACGCCGACATGATCAACGCCGGTAAGCAGACCGTCACCGCGAGGATCGGTGCCGCCATCTTCGACTCGGCTCAGTCGTTCGCCATGATCCGGGGTGGCCATGTTGACCTGACCGTACTCGGGGCGTTCGAAGTGGATGTCGAAGGCAACATCGCCTCGTGGATGATCCCGGGCAAGATGGTGAAAGGGATGGGAGGCGCGATGGATCTGGTCGCCGGGGCGCAGAACATCATTGTGGTGATGACCCATGCCGCAAAAAACGGAGAGTCAAAACTGCTGCCGCGCTGCACGCTGCCGTTGACCGGCGCTGGCTGTATCCGTCGGGTGTTAACCGACCTTGCGTTGCTGGAGATTGAAGACGGCGCGTTCATTCTGCGGGAATACGCCCCCGGCGTCAGTATTGACGACATCGTCAGTAAAACAGCCGGGAAAATCATCGTGGCGGACGACGTGCGCGAGATGCGCTTCAACTGAGGAGTGAACATGAATGAGGTCATGATTGTCGGGGCCACGCGAACCCCTGTAGGCAGTTTTCGCGGATCGCTCTCCTCCCTTTCCGCGGTTGAACTGGGTGCCGTAGCGGTTCGTCGCCTGCTTGAGAACAGCCAGCTGTGCGCAGATCAGGTAGACGAACTGATTTTCGGTCAGGTGCTGACGGCAGGGTGCGGACAAAACCCCGCCCGTCAGACCGCTCTCACGGCCGGATTGCCCGTCAGTACCCCCGCGACAACCGCCAATCTGGTGTGCGGTGCTGGTTTAAAAGCGGTGCAGCTCGCCGCGCAGGCTATCCGCTGCGGCGATGCCGACGTGGTTATCGCTGGCGGCCAGGAGAGCATGAGCAATGCCCCTTACCTGCTGGACGGTGCGCGGTCAGGGTTGCGTTTTGGTCATACAGGGTTGCAGGACAGCATGATAACGGACGGCCTGTGGGACGCATTTAACGATTATCACATGGGCATCACCGCGGAAAACGTTGCCCGCCAGTATGGTATCTCCCGCGAGCAGCAGGACGCTTTTGCCGCCCGGTCGCAGCAAAAAGCGGCGTCGGCCATTGCGCGCGGTCTGTTTGACGCGGAGATGGCTCCGGTCACGGTGAGCGAGGGTAAAAAGCCGCCGCGCCTGGTCAGCAGTGATGAACAACCCCGGCCGGGAACCACCGCTGAGCAACTCGCTCAGTTGCGCCCTGCCTTTCGTCGTGAAGATGGAACGGTCACTGCGGGTAATGCCTCAACCCTGAACGATGGTGCCGCTGCGGTGCTGTTGATGAGCGGTGAAAAAGCGCGGGAAAGCGGATTACCGATCCTGGGACGGGTCGTGAGTTATGCCGTGACCGGCGTTGATCCATCGGTGATGGGCATCGGGCCGGTCAGCGCCTGCCAGACGGCTCTGGCCCGGGCAGGCTGGGCGCTGGATGAGGTGGACGTCATTGAAGCGAATGAAGCCTTTGCCGCACAGGCGCTGGCCGTTGGCAAACTGCTCGGCTGGGATGAACGTAAGGTGAACGTAAACGGTGGTGCGATTGCGCTTGGCCACCCTATCGGCGCTTCTGGCTGTCGGATCCTCGTCACGCTGCTGCATGAGATGCAACGCCGCGACGCGAAAAAAGGGCTCGTCACCCTGTGTGTGGGAGGTGGGCAAGGCATTGCATTAACCCTTGCGCGCTAACCGCGCCCGGACATCTCGTTGGTACCCGAATATAACAATGATAGTGAGGAGTCATAATGAGTGTGTTGATTGCCCTGGCGGCGCTGGCATTGCTGATGCTCGCGGCCTATCGCGGATACAGCGTTATTCTTTTTGCCCCCATCGCGGCGCTGGGTGCCGTGCTGCTGACCGACCCGGGGGCCGTCGGCCCGACGTTTACCGGTCTGTTTATGGAAAAGATGGTCGGCTTCGTCAAGCTCTACTTCCCGGTGTTCCTGCTGGGTGCCGTGTTTGGCAAGCTGATTGAGCTTTCCGGTTTCTCACGCGCTATCGTCGCTGCAGCGATCCAGATCCTCGGGCGCCGCCATGCGATTCCGGTCATTGTGCTGGTGTGTGCATTGTTAACGTACGGCGGCGTTTCGCTCTTCGTGGTGGCCTTTGCCGTCTATCCTTTTGCAGCCGAGCTGTTCCGCCAGAGCGGCATCCCCAAACGTCTTATCCCGGCAACCGTGGCTCTGGGTGCGTTCTCGTTTACCATGGACGCCCTGCCCGGCACGCCGCAGATCCAGAACATTATCCCCACCAGCTTCTTTGGCACTAACGCCTGGGCTGCCCCGTGGCTTGGTCTGATTGGCTCGCTGTTTATCCTCTGTTTTGGCCTGCTCTGGCTGGAGCGTCAGCGGCGAAAGGCGCTCAACAACAATGAGGGCTACGGTTTCGATCTGAAAAATGAACCTGAAACGCCGGACAACATTAATCTGCCCCATCCGCTGATCGCCATTTCCCCTCTGCTGCTGGTCGGGATCCTCAACCTGCTGTTTACCCGCTGGATCCCCGGCTGGTACGGGACGCAACATGAGCTTATCCTGCCCGGACTGGCGAAGCCGATTGTCACCGAGGTCAGCAAAATCACCGCCATCTGGGCCGTGGAAGCGGCGCTGATCGCGGGTATTGTCATGGTACTGCTTTTTGGATTTCGCAATATCCGGGGACGGCTGGCAGAAGGCAGCCGGACGGCGGTCAGCGGCGCCATTCTGGCGGCAATGAATACCGCATCTGAATACGGTTTCGGGGCGGTGATCGCTGCGCTGCCCGGTTTTCTGGTCTTATCCAAAGCGCTCGCCGCTATCCCGAACCCGTTGCTCAACGAAGCCATCAGCGTGACCGTGCTTGCCGGGATCACCGGTTCGGCGTCGGGCGGGATGAGCATCGCCCTTGCGGCCATGGCCGATACGTTTGTCGCGGCCGCCCACGCAGCCAATATCCCTCTGGAGGTTCTCCACCGCGTGGCCTCGATGGCCAGCGGCGGCATGGATACGCTTCCCCATAACGGGGCCGTGATAACGTTGCTTGCCATTACGGGTCTGAGCCATCGTCAGGCGTATGGCGGCATTTTCGCTATCACTCTCATCAAAAGTCTGGCGGTGCTTTTTGTCATTGCCGTGTTCTATCTCACCGGCATTGTGTAAGGAGAATAAAATGAATCTGAACGGTAAAACCGCACTGGTGACCGGCTCGACCAGTGGTATTGGACTTGGGATCGCTGGCGTGCTGGCGAAGGCCGGCGCGCAGTTGATTCTTAACGGTTTCGGCGACAGTGAATCGGCAAGAGACGAAATCGCGAAACGGGGTAAAACGCCGGGCTATCACGATGCGGACCTGCGTGACGTCCAGCAGATTGAAGCCATGATGCACTACGCCGAAACCCGGTATGGTGGAGTCGATATTCTGATCAACAACGCCGGTATACAGCACGTCGCACCTGTTGATGCGTTCCCGGTGGAGAAATGGAACGACATTATCGCCATCAACCTCTCTTCCGTCTTTCACACCAGCCGGCTGGCGCTGCCTGCAATGCAGGCGAAAAACTGGGGGCGCATCATTAATATCGCCTCCGTGCATGGGTTGGTCGCGTCGAAAGAGAAATCCGCCTATGTTGCCGCCAAGCATGGCGTGGTGGGCTTTACCAAATCCCTGGCGCTGGAGACCGCCCGCACCGGTATAACCGCCAATGCCATCTGCCCGGGCTGGGTGCTGACCCCGCTGGTGCAGCAGCAAATCGACAGACGTATTGCCGATGGCGTCGCACCGGATGTCGCTCGTGAGCAACTGCTGGCAGAGAAACAGCCCGCCGGCGAGTTTGTTACGCCGGAACAGCTAGGCGAGCTGGCGTTGTTTTTGTGCAGTGACAGCGCCGTACAGGTCCGCGGCGCCGCCTGGAATATGGATGGCGGATGGGTCGCACAGTGACCGCGGTATCGGCATAAAAAAACCTGGCACCGCAAGGTGTCAGGTTTTGTCCGCCCGGGCTAGCTCGAACAGCTCACTTCAAGGCGTTTTCCCCAGTCCGGCGGACGGCTGACATAGTCGTCATCACGGTCAGCAAACGGCGTACGCAGAGCCACATGCAGGCGATGTAATTCGTCATACTCACCCTGTTCTGCCTGTTCAATGGCCCGCTGCGCCAGCCAGATGCGCAACACCATCGCCGGGTTCGCCGCGTTCATTTGCGCCTGCCGGGTTGCGTCGTCGACCTGCTCTTGCTGCAATCGCGCACGGTAAAGCGCAAACCAGTCGTCAAAGCCCTGCCTGTCAATGAACTCGTCGCGCAGCGGTGAGGCACTACTGTGTTGCTCAGTCTGGCTCAGCATCCGGAAGGTGCGGGTGTAATCGCTGCCTTCACGTTCCATGAGTGCAAACAGAGCGTTCAGGATGTCGTTATCGCCCCTCTCCTGCGTCACCAGCCCCAGTTTGTTGCGCATCAACGCGCCGTATTCGCGCAGTAAAATGTCCTGGTAGCTGTCGAGCGCATCATTCAGGGCATCAACGTCGATAAACGGCGACAGAGTTTGCGCAAGGCGCTGCAGGTTCCACAGGCCAACAGCCGGCTGATTGTCGAAACTGTAACGTCCCTGATAGTCAGAATGGTTGCAGATGTACCCCGGCTGATAGTCATCAAGGAAGCCAAACGGACCGTAATCAAAGGTCAACCCGAGAAGCGACATGTTGTCCGTGTTCATCACCCCATGGGCAAACCCGACCGTCTGCCAGCGGGCAATCATGGTTGCGGTACGGGCTACCACATCGCGGAACCAGAGAATGTACTTATCGGCCTCGTCCTGGAAATGAGACCAGTGATGACGAATGGCATAATCCGCAAGCTGGCGGACTTTTTCCGGCTCACGACGATAATAAAAGTGTTCAAAGTGGCCAAAACGCAGATGGCTTTGCGCAACGCGCATAAGCATCGCCCCTTTTTCCATCGTTTCACGAGCCACCGGGGTGTCACTGGTTACAATCGACAGTGCGCGGGTGGTGGGGATCCCCAGCGCATGCATCGCTTCTGATGCCAGACATTCGCGAATAGTCGAACGCAATACCGCGCGCCCGTCGCCCATTCGAGAGTAAGGGGTCAGGCCGGCCCCCTTCAGGTGCCAGTCCACCGTCTCCCCGTTGGGCAGCCGTTGTTCGCCCAGCAGAATCCCCCGGCCATCGCCCAGTTGTCCTGCCCAGACGCCAAACTGATGTCCGCTATAGACCTGAGCCAGAGGCTGCATACCGGCAAGCAGCGTTTCGCCTCCCCAGACGCCAGCGCCGTCGGAGGGCTGAAACATCTCAGGTGGAACAGCCAGCTCATCTGCCAGCCGATCGTTATGCCAGATAAGACGGGAATTTTGTAACGGTGTGGGTTTGAGTGCGGTATAAAAACCCGGCAACTCGTCATGCCAGTGAGCAGTAAAAGACAGGGTCATAGGTCCTCCTGCTTTTAGTGTAGAGGGTTTACCCGGACTTAAACACGGGCGAAAGAGAGGGTTATCACTGAACGAGCGTGGTGACGTGCTCTGCAGAGACGGCTGGCCAGAGCGCCCCCTGCATTGCGCCAAAGTTAAAGGACAAGACGCGCTGCAATAAACCGTGGTCATCAATGCCGCCGACGAGCACGGACTGACAGTGAGGCGTTATTTGCCAGAGGATTGCGCGCATAAAAGGCTCAAAAGAGAGTTCAGAAGCACGCTGCTGGATAAATCCCTTGTCGAGAATGACCCGTTTAAACAATCCATCATAAACGGCTTTCAACGACGCTGCGCCTGCGCCAAAGTTTGCCAGCACCAGCGGAAAATGGATTGCCATTCTCGCCAGTTGCAGATCGTCCTTCCCGTTATTTAAACCTGGATAATTCTCATTAACAGTAAACTCAAGAAACGGATAACGCTCAAGTATTGAAACAGCGTTCCCATTACTTAATAAAAATTCAACAATTACAGGTGTAATATTGATCCATGCAATTAACTGATGCTGAATAAAAAACAGTTTACAGGTATCAAGCAATTGCAGTTTCTCGTTAAACAACGCTAACTCTTCTTCAGCAGAAAGCCGCGGGATAACGAGTTCGGTGGGGATCCGAACGTGGGTACCGACGCCAGTAAAGTTAACCAGAACCTCTAAACCTTTAAGCTCGCCGGCGCTATTACGGGCAGGCAGAAGCATCAGTTCAGACTGGTAAGCATTATCTAGCGTAATAATCATTGCACTCGCCCCGCATTAAAGATGAGAGAGGACATCCTGGAGCAATTGCCGACACAATTCCACTGTCTTGATTTTAATAAGATTAATTTCATTAGTTCCGTATTATTTTTCAGATTTATCCCTGAATCTAAAATAATCTTATCCTGGTTGCTCAGTAATAGCCAGTTTTAGATAAAACAGACACCTGAGGAGATAAGTCATTTTTCGTAAATTTAACTTTAAACCTCTTATTTGAGAAAAAATGGCATGATTTATTAGTTATCATGCCATCATAAGAGACTGCTCTTTGACAGACTAAATACGTCGTGCCTGCCAGAAGTTTTTACGCCAGTAAACATTATCGAGCGACGAGCGCATCACCCCACGACTGGTCGAGGCGTGAATAAACTGATTATCGGTATCATAAATACCGACGTGAAGCCCACTGTCACCCGAGCCGGTTTTGAAAAAAACCAGGTCGCCGGGCAGCAAATCATCTTTATTGATTTCCGTGCCAATTTCCGCCTGTTTGCGTGTTTCGCGCGGAAGCTGTAAATCAAACTTATCGCGAAACGTCATCAGAACAAAGCCAGAACAATCTACGCCCCCACGGCTCATGCCTCCATAACGATAGGGCGTGCCGCGCCAGTTGCTCAGCTGATCGTTAAGGCTGGCAATGACGGTAATAGAATCTGAAAGCCGCGGGTTAGGCGGCGGCGCACGATGGCTACTGCATCCCGCAAGAAATAACGCGGCCATCAGGAGAAACCAGAATCGCATTTTCAGACGAATCCTCTGCTTTTTTTGTTCTTTTCGTAATTTAGCGTGCAACGGCGTTAACAGGCAAGAAACGGTTACGCCTGCACGGTAGAAATCAGCATCTTATGCCCTTCTATATCCAGCCTGCGGAAAGACATATTGTACGCGCGGGCAAGATTTGGCGGCGTCAATACCGCATCGCGCGTGCCGCTGGCAATCATCTTTCCTCGCGCCAACAGCCACACCCGGTGGGCGTGACGCAGCGTATGGTTCAGGTCATGACTGCTCATGACCACGCCGATCCCTTTTCTGCTCAGGGAGCTTAACAGGGTGTCCAGCGCGGCCTGCTGTGCCACATCCAGACCGCTCATCGGTTCATCCAGAAGCAGCAGTCTGCCATGGGGATTGCCGGCCGGGTGAATCTGCAAAATGACGGCCGCGAGACGCACGCGCTGCCACTCGCCCCCGGAAAGCTGGCTGGCATGCCGGGACAGTTTATCTTCTAGCCCTAATCCCGCCGCCACCTCAGTGAGCAGCGACGTATGCTGTTTATCGTGCAGATGCAGCATCAGGTAGTGCCAGACGGGCATCGCAAAGGGCGGGACCTGCTGCTGCACCAGATAACTGCGCCTGTGCGCCAGCGAGACTGGCGACCAGTCAGCAAGGTTATGCTCCAGCAGGGTTATCTCCCCCGCGCCGGCGGTCAGCCCTGCCATGCGCGCCAGTAAGGTGCTTTTTCCTGCGCCGTTCGGCCCGACAAGATGCAGGATTTCGCCTGCATTGATGGCACCGGTTATCGGCTCCAGACGCCCCGTATCGGCGACGTCCGTGAGCTGCATCAGCAACGTCATTATTTCGCCAGCGCCAGCTTGATAGACTCCATCACAATCGGATCTTCAGGCGTCATGTCCGGTGAAAAACGCTGCACCACCTGTCCGTCACGACCAATGAGGAATTTTTCAAAATTCCACAGGATATCGTCCGGATAGAGCGGCGCGCGTCCTTTACTGGCCATGCGCTCATAAAAACCGCTACCTTCCGGCGCAACGGCGGTCGGCGCGGCCGCCACCAGCTTCGCATACAGGGGATGACGATGTTCACCGTTAACGTCGATTTTGCTGAACATCGGGAACGTCACACCGTAGGTGGTGCTGCAAAACGTTTTGATTTCGTCTTCGCTGCCCGGCTCCTGGCCCAGGAACTGGTTGCACGGGAAGCCCAGCACGGTGAAACCGTCTTTCTCCCAGGCTTTTTGAATGTTTTCCAGCTGCTCATACTGCGGCGTCAGGCCACATTTGGAGGCCACATTCACGATGAGCAGCACGTTGCCTTTATAGCTTTCCAGCGTGGTTTTCTCACCCTCAATGGTGGTCACTTCGGTATTCAAAATATCAGACTGCATAGCATTCCCTCAGGTTATCTTACGGGTAGTGATTTAACGTCCGGATTTTAATAGTAGCCAGATAAATACCGGCGCGCCCAGCGTGGCGGTCACCACGCCTATTGGCAGCTCAGCGGCTGTCAGGGCGAGCCGGGCGATGATATCCGCCACCAGCAGCGTTACCGCCCCGGCAACCGCCGAGGCCGGCAGTAAGGTTCGATGGTCGGTGATCCCGCACAGACGCAGCATGTGGGGGATAACCAGCCCAATAAAGCCAATCGCCCCGGCCAGTGCCACGCTCACCCCAACCAGCCAGCCAATGGCAATGACCAGCACGTTACGCCAGAAGCCTATCGGCATGCCAAGCTGGCGGGCCGAGGTTTCCCCCAGCGCGAGAATATTCAGCGGCTGTGCCTGCAGGCCTGCCCACAGCAAGACCGGTATCAGCAGTGCCATCAGCCAGCCCTGGCGCCAGTCTACGCCCCCGAAGCCGCCCATCATCCAGTACATCAACTGACGCAAGTCAAAGGACGTGGAGAAATACACCGCCCAGGTCATCAGCGCGCTACAGATGATCCCCAGAGCCACCCCGGCAAGCAGCAGCCGACTGGTTGATAAGTGCCGTCTGGCAAAGCGCAAAAGGATTACTGTTATCAGCAACGCGCCGATAATGGCGCTGAGGCTAATTCCCCATGAGGAGAGTTCCCCCCCGCCCAACATCACCGCCGCCACCAGCCCTACGCCCGCGCCATTCGACACACCGAGCAGCCCGGGCTCCGCCAGCGGGTTATCAAATAATGCCTGCATAATGGTGCCGCACAGTGCCAGCGCGGCGCCCACCAGGATCACTGCCAGCGTGCGCGGCAGACGGATTTGCCAGACGAAAAGCTGCCCCTCAGGCTCAAACCAGTGTTCAGGTCCTATCCACTGTTCCCCTGCGCACAGGCTAACGCCTGCGGTAACAATGAGCAGCAGCACGAGCAAAAGCAGGTGTCGTTGATCTAAACGGTGCTGGCGATGGGCATAATCAAGCATGGACATGGTTTTAGTAGCGTGTGATGTAATTGATTTTACGGCGGGTTTGCCAGAGAGCGCAAAGAAAAAAGGCCGCGTGAGCGGCCTTTTTAGTTAGTTCATATTACTCTGCTTTGGGCGTTGCGTTTTCGACACGGCTTTTTAACTTCTGGCCGGGTCTGAAGGTCACCACGCGGCGGGCTGTAATCGGAATATCTTCCCCCGTCTTTGGGTTACGGCCCGGACGTTGGTTTTTGTCACGCAAATCAAAATTGCCAAAACCGGAGAGTTTTACCTGCTCACCATTTTCCAGAGCACGACGGATCTCTTCGAAAAACAGCTCTACCAGCTCTTTGGCATCTCGTTTGCTAAGCCCAAGCTTATCAAACAGATATTCTGACATTTCAGCTTTTGTAAGCGCCATAGGTTCAATCCCTCAATGATGCCTGGAATCGCTCTTTTAATGCCTCTACACATTTGGCGACGGTAGCGGCAATCTCCTCTTCTTCGAGTGTACGGCTGGTATCCTGAAGGATAAGGCTAATAGCGAGGCTCTTGAAACCTTCTGCTACGCCCTTGCCGCGGTACACGTCAAATAAGTTTACGCCAACTACCTGATTTACGCCAACTTTCTTACATTCGGCCAAAATATCTGCTGCGGGCACATTTTCCGCGACCACAACCGCGATATCACGGCGGTTTGCCGGGAAGCGTGAGACGTCGCGGGCCTGAGGAATAACGCGGTCTGCAACCGGGCTCCATTCCAGCTCGAACACGATGGTACGGCCGTTCAGGTCCAGCTTGCGCTCCAGCTCAGGATGAACAACGCCAATGAAACCAATGCGTTTGCCGTCTAAATAGATAGCCGCGCTCTGGCCTGGATGCAGCGCAGGGATCGCTTCTGCACGGAATTCAATTTCAGATAATTTACCGGTCAGATCGAGAATTGCTTCCAGATCTCCCTTCATATCGTAGAAATCAACCGTGCCTTTTGCCAGGTCCCAGTGCTCTTCGTAACGGTTACCGCTGATGGCACCAGCCAGCATGAGATCCTGAAGGATGCCTAAATTTGCCTGATTATCCGGTACAAAGCGTAAACCACTTTCGAAAATTCGCACGCGGTTTTGCTGACGATTCTGGTTGTAAACGATAGTCCCCAGCAGACCGGTCCACAGGGACAGGCGCATCGCGGACATTTCGCTGGAGATTGGGCTTGGCAGGATCAGCGCCTCCTGGCCCGGATGGATCATCTGCTGCAGTTTTGGATCAACAAAGCTGTAGGTGATCACTTCCTGATAACCTTTGTCGTTCAGCATGGTTTTCACACGCTTAAGAGACAAATCTGCTTCACGGTGGCTTCCCATCACCAGACCCGCCTGAACAGGCTCATCCGGGATGTTGTTGTAGCCGTATACGCGAGCCACTTCTTCCACCAGATCTTCTTCGATCTCCATGTCGAAACGCCAGGATGGCGCAACGGCTTTCCACTCGTCCTGCCCTTCGGTCACATCACAACCCAGGCGGCGAAGGATATCGCTGACCTGTGCGTCAGAAACATGGTGACCAATCAGACGATCCAGCTTGCTACGACGCAGGGTAATGGTCGCACGCTTCGGTAACGTCGCTTCGTGGGTGACGTCGATAACCGGGCCCGCTTCACCGCCGCAGATGTCGATCAGCAGACGCGTCGCACGCTCCATCGCTTTGTGCTGCAGTGCCGGATCGACGCCACGCTCATAACGGTGAGAGGCATCGGTATGCAGGCCGTGACGACGTGCGCGACCGGTGATAGAGAGCGGGCTGAAAAACGCACATTCCAGCAAAACGTTTTGCGTTTCATCGTTTACACCGGAGTGTTCGCCACCGAAGATACCGCCCATCGCCAGCGCTTTAACGTGGTCCGCTATCACCAGCGTATCAGCATTCAGTTTTGCTTCGCTGCCGTCGAGCAGAACCAGGGTTTCGCCCTCTTTCGCCATACGCACCACAATACCGCCTTCGATACGATCTTTATCGAACGCGTGCATCGGCTGACCCAGCTCCAGCAGAACATAGTTGGTCACGTCAACGACGGCGTCGATAGAACGAATACCACAGCGACGCAGCTTCTCTTTCATCCACAGCGGGGTTGGCGCTTTTACGTTAATGCCTTTCACCACGCGACCAAGGTAGCGTGGGCACGCATCAGCGGCTTCAACCTGAATCGGCAGTGTGTCACTGATGGTAGCGTCAACCGGTACGATTTCCGGTACGTTCAGTTCAGTCTGGTTCAGCACGGCCACATCGCGGGCCACGCCGATAATGCCTAAGCAGTCCGCACGGTTTGGCGTCACGCTGATTTCAATGGTGTTGTCATCAAGTTTCAGGTATTCGCGGATGTCGGTACCAATAGGCGCATCAAGCGGCAGCTCAATGATGCCATTGTGATCGTCGGAAATACCCAGCTCAGAGAACGAACACAGCATGCCTTCAGACGGCTCACCGCGCAGTTTCGCTGCTTTAATTTTAAAATCGCCCGGCAGTACTGCCCCCACGGTCGCCACGGCCACTTTCAGGCCCTGACGGCAGTTTGGCGCGCCGCAGACGATATCCAGCAGGCGATCGCCGCCTACGTTAACTTTTGTCACACGCAGCTTGTCAGCGTTAGGGTGCTGACCGCACTCAACCACTTCGCCCACAACGACGCCATTGAAAGCGCCAGAAACCGGCTCAACACCGTCAACTTCCAGACCCGCCATGGTGATCTGGTTGGAAAGCGCTTCGCTATCAAGCGTGGTGTTCACCCATTCGCGTAACCACAGTTCACTGAATTTCATTGTTCTGTCCTGCCCTTATTTAAACTGTTTGAGGAAACGCAGATCGTTTTCGAAGAATGCACGCAAATCGGTCACGCCATAGCGCAGCATTGTCAGACGCTCCATGCCCATACCGAACGCAAAGCCGGAGTAGACTTCTGGATCGATACCCACGTTGCGCAGAACGTTTGGATGCACCATGCCGCAGCCCAGCACTTCCAGCCATTTGCCGTTTTTACCCATCACGTCAACTTCCGCAGACGGTTCAGTGAATGGGAAGTAGGACGGACGGAAACGAACCTGCAGGTCTTCCTCAAAGAAGTTGTTCAGGAAATCGTGCAGCGTACCTTTCAGGTTGGTAAAGCTGATGTTCTTATCAACAATCAGGCCTTCCATCTGATGGAACATCGGGGTATGGGTCTGATCGTAGTCGTTACGGTACACGCGGCCCGGTGCGATGATGCGGATCGGGGGCTCCTGCTCCTTCATGGTACGGATCTGAACGCCCGAGGTCTGAGTACGCAGCAGACGGGTGGCGTCGAACCAGAAAGTGTCGTGGTCAGCACGTGCCGGATGATGGCCTGGAATATTGAGGGCGTCGAAGTTGTGGTAATCATCTTCGATTTCCGGGCCAGTCGCCACGGTAAAGCCGAGCTCACCGAAGAAACTTTCAATGCGATCAATGGTGCGGGTAACCGGATGCAGGCCACCATTTTCAATACGGCGACCCGGCAGGGAGACATCGATAGTCTCTGCCGCCAGACGCGCATTCAGCACCGCGCTTTCCAGCTCAGCTTTGCGCGCGTTCAGTGCCTGTTGCACCTGCTCTTTGGCTTCGTTAATGACCGCACCCGCTGCCGGGCGTTCCTCTGGCGGCAGTTCACGCAGGGTTGTCATTTGAAGGGTCAAATGCCCTTTCTTACCGAGATATTCGACGCGGACATTGTCTAACGCGGCAACATCTGAGGCCTGATTAATGGCGGCTGTTGCACTGGCAACCAGCTCTGCGAGATGTGACATGATTTTCCTCATTATGTCGGTGCAGACACCGATTTGGTGGAGTTATTCTCTCGAATTTAGACACAAAAAAAGCCTCCATCAGGAGGCTTATCTGGCGCTGTTTTTCGTTTCATCTTTCACGCGCTAGCCTCCTGAATTCAGGTGCTAAAGTAAAAGAAGAAGCGGAAAATAGCAGCATTCATGCTTGCGTTACCTTGTGTGGTAAAAAACCGTTAAGACCTTATTGAAAAGGTTGCACGGGTAAAAGTCAATGTTCTGATGGTGTTAAATGAAAAGAGGGAGCGAAGCCCCCTCTTTCAACTGGCTTATGCCAGTGCTGCTTTCGCTTTTTCGACCAGAGCGGTGAACGCTACTTTGTCGAATACTGCGATGTCAGCCAGGATCTTACGGTCGATTTCAACAGAGGCTTTTTTCAGGCCGTTGATGAATTTGCTGTAAGAAATACCGTTCTGACGTGCTGCTGCGTTGATACGCGCAATCCACAGTTGACGGAACTGACGCTTACGTTGACGACGGTCACGGTAAGCGTACTGACCTGCTTTGATAACAGCCTGGAAGGCAACGCGGTATACGCGTGAACGCGCACCGTAGTAGCCTTTAGCTTGTTTCAAAATTTTCTTGTGACGTGCACGTGCAATTACACCACGTTTTACGCGAGCCATATGTGCTCTCCTGTATCTATATTCTTAGTAAAAAATTAAACGTTAACGGCTTATGCGTACGGCAGGCACGCGATAACCAGACCCAGATCGCCTTTAGAAACAAGGCCTTTTGGACGCAGGTGACGTTTACGCTTAGTAGATTTTTTGGTCAGAATATGACGCAGGTTTGCGTGCTTACGCTTAAATCCACCACCACCGGTTTTTTTGAAGCGCTTAGCAGCACCGCGTACGGTCTTAATTTTTGGCATCTTAATTACTTCCACTTCGCATTGTTAAATAAACGAAACATAGGCGAACAAAACCTATGAGACCCGAAGGCTCCACAGGTTTTGCTGCTTGAAGGCCTTACTGTTTCTTCTTAGGAGCGAGCACCATGATCATCTGGCGGCCTTCGATCTTCGTAGGGAAGGATTCGACTACTGCCAGTTCACTCAGATCGTCACGGACGCGGTTAAGCACTTCCATACCAATCTGTTGGTGGGCCATCTCACGACCGCGGAAACGCAGTGTGATCTTGGCCTTATCGCCATCTTCCAGAAAGCGAATCAGGCTGCGGAGTTTTACCTGATAATCGCCATCGTCGGTACCAGGACGGAATTTAATTTCCTTAACCTGGATAACTTTTTGCTTTTTCTTCTGTTCCTTAGAAGACTTACTCTTTTCATAAAGGAACTTGCCGTAGTCCATGATACGACAAACTGGCGGTTCGGCGTTAGGGCTGATTTCAACTAAATCTACTCCAGCTTCTTCAGCCTTTTCGATCGCTTCTCTCAGACTCACAATCCCCAGCTGCTCGCCTTCCAGACCTGTTAAGCGAACTTCCTGGGCGCGAATCTCGCCATTGATACGATTCGGACGTGCCGTTTGAACTCGTTTTCCGCCTTTAATACCTTATTCCTCCAGTTGTTGAAGACTGCGGCTGCGAATCTCTTGTTGCAGCTTCTCAATCACTTCACTTACGTCCAGGCTCCCCAGGTCTTTACCACGGCGGGTGCGAACGGCAACTTTGCCTGCTTCCACCTCTTTATCACCACAGACCAACATATACGGGACACGACGTAAAGTGTGCTCGCGGATTTTAAAGCCAATCTTCTCATTTCTCAAGTCTGCTTTTACGCGAATGCCCGCATTTTGTAGTTTCTGCGTCAATTCTTTAACGTATTCAGCCTGAGAATCGGTAATGTTCATCACCACGACCTGCACTGGCGCAAGCCAGGTTGGGAAGAAGCCGGCAAACTCTTCAGTCAGGATGCCGATGAAGCGCTCCAGAGAACCGAGGATTGCACGGTGAATCATAACCGGTACCTGACGTTCGTTATCTTCGCCAACATAAGAGGCGCTTAAACGCTGCGGCAGGGAGAAGTCCAGCTGTACAGTACCGCACTGCCATGCGCGATCGAGGCAGTCATACAGGGTAAATTCAATTTTCGGA
The DNA here is from genome assembly GCF_001750725.1 of Enterobacter ludwigii. NCBI lineage: Bacteria > Pseudomonadati > Pseudomonadota > Gammaproteobacteria > Enterobacterales > Enterobacteriaceae > Enterobacter > Enterobacter ludwigii. The sequence goes on along the minus strand of NZ_CP017279.1, from coordinate 1,129,069 downwards.
CCGTAGAATGCGCCCTCGCCCAGCTGGTATTCAAACGGAATGCCGTTCTCTTCCAGCGCCACGGCGAGATCCGCTTCTGCGCGATCCCAGGTCTCATCGCTACCGATACGTTTTTCCGGACGCGTTGAGAGTTTGACAACGATCTTCTCGAAGCCAAAGGTGCTGTACATATCGTAGACCATACGAATACAGGCATTAACTTCATCACGAACCTGATCTTCAGTACAGAAGATATGTGCATCATCCTGAGTAAAGCCACGAACACGCATCAGACCGTGCAATGCACCTGATGGCTCGTTACGGTGGCAGCTACCGAACTCTGCCATACGCAGCGGCAGATCGCGGTAGGATTTCAGACCCTGGTTGAAGATCTGAACGTGGCCCGGGCAGTTCATTGGCTTAATGCAGTATTCACGGTTCTCAGAAGAGGTGGTGAACATCGCATCTTTGTAGTTGTCCCAGTGGCCGGTTTTTTCCCACAGCACACGGTCCATCATGAACGGGCCTTTCACTTCCTGATACTGGTACTCTTTCAGCTTGGAGCGTACGAACGTTTCCAGTTCACGGAAGATAGTCCAGCCGTCATTGTGCCAGAACACCATACCCGGCGCTTCTTCCTGCATGTGGTACAGGTCAAGCTGTTTACCGATTTTACGGTGGTCACGTTTAGCCGCCTCTTCCAGGCGCTGCAGGTAGGCGTTAAGGGCTTTTTTATCGGCCCACGCGGTACCATAGATACGCTGCAACATCTTGTTGTTGCTATCGCCACGCCAGTAGGCGCCCGCGATTTTCATCAGCTTAAAGTGATGACAGAAGCGCATGTTCGGCACGTGCGGTCCACGGCACATGTCGACGTATTCTTCGTGATGGTACAAGCCAGGCTTGTCATCATGAGAGATGTTTTCATCAAGAATAGAGACTTTATAGCTCTCGCCACGCTTCACGAAGGTTTCACGCGCTTCGTGCCAGCTGACTTTCTTCTTAATGACGTCATAGTTAGTTTCGGCGAGCTCGTGCATACGTTTTTCGAGCGCGTCGATATCTTCCTGAGTCAGGGTATGGTCAAGATCAACGTCATAGTAGAAACCGTTGTCGATAACCGGACCGATCGCCATTTTGGTGTTCGGCCACAGCTGTTTGATCGCATGACCTAACAGGTGCGCGCAGGAGTGACGAATGATCTCCAGACCTTCTTCGTCTTTCGCTGTGATGATAGACAGCTGCGCATCGCTTTCAATCAGGTCAGATGCATCAACCAGCTCACCATTAACACGGCCAGCGATGGTTGCTTTCGCGAGTCCAGGACCAATGTCCAGGGCAACATCCATTGGGCTTACAGCGTGGTCGTAATGGCGTTGGCTGCCATCAGGAAGAGTAATTACAGGCATTTTATATCCTTATTTGCAGTGATGCCCCACACATAAGAGCATATACAAAGAAAATAATCGTGATTTGACAATAGATTACGACACCATCTGACCAACAATCGTCAAATTGGCTCGCGATCATTCACCCACCGAAAATCAGATAAATGCGGATTTACGGCAAGCCCTGCAATGGTAACACTAACAAAAGAGAGATTGCACCCTTTGCGGACAGATTGCTGCGCTGGCACTTTCTCATGAATTTGCAGGGCGCATATCTCCGGTGCTCGCATTCCAGAGATGCTGGGCTACTCTTGAACAAGTCTTTAAACCCAAAGGTGCATACCATGAACGTATCAAGTAGAACGGTTGTGATATTGAACATCCTTTCAGCCACCGGTTTATTGTTGATTCTTGCAGAACGATTCCACTGGTTCTAACCGAACCGGAAGCAGGCATAACCTGATTCACCACTGGAGAAGGGGCATTTCCCCGCCCTGTTTGGTAGACTGTTCGCATCAACTTACAAGGATCAGGTTATGCCAACAAAACGCTTTGCCGTAAAACACTGGAAAATGGTACTGGTGCTGATTGCCATCTGCGGCGCGATGCTGCTTCTGCGTTGGGCGGCAATGATTTGGGGCTGAACGTGAATATAAATAACTGCGCAGGGAATAACATCGTTATCCGTAATACCCTTTTGCGGGTATTCACCGCCAGGACGAAATACGGACGATAGGTTTACGTCAAATAGGTTTACCGCGAAAAAACCGGTACCACAAAATCCGGTTTTTTTGGCGCGTTGAATTAGCGTTTAAACGTCAATAACAACACGGCAAAACCCATCAGGACCATTCACCTGCAACCAGTTTATGGACGTCAAAAGCATCATTCATAGACTGACCGGTGGACTGAGAGGCTGGCGCGATGTTAGACCCGGCTTCAACGTCAGCGGCTTTCGCAATGCCGATTTGGCTGTGGGTGTCACTGGCTGTCGGGGTGGTTTCATCAGCAGCAAATACGCCAAAAGACAGTGCGGAAAGCACCATCGCTGCTGCGGCAGTTTTGATTTTTTTCATAATGTTTTTTCTCTTTCTACATTTAATACTAATAATGCTAAATACCTTAAGGCCGAATTCTGCCCGTGCTAAGAGTGTAGATCCAGATCACACTTTTGCCTAGCCTGTTACGTTATCAATTCGTGTCAAATAAGCCGCAAATTAATGAAAGCGCATTATGAAGAAATTATGGCGATATCAGCAGACCAGATATTTCAAAACAGTGTTTAATATAAAACAGCACAGTTTCAAAAAATAAAAAACGGGCCGATAGCGTAATCGGCCCGAGAATATTACATTTTATAACCCAGTGAAACCGTGGTTCTGCGGTCGGTATGATCCGGAGCAGAATCAGGAGGAGAAGAGTTCCAGGTGACGTTGTAGGCCACTTTCAGGCCAAAGTGTTCGTTGATGGCCACGTTCAGCGCTGTTTCTGAGTTCAGCGTCGTATCGTCGGCACCAAACACAGACACCCCCTGGGTAAATTTAGTGTTGTCAGTCATCTGCCAGGCATAGGTGCCGGAAGCGTAACCGAGCGGTTGAGTTTTGGTTTCGCCGTCGGTGTACTCGTCGTAGCGCACGCCTGGACCGAATTCAAAACGTAAACTGTGTACCGGACCGTTCAGGAACTGACGACCGTAACCGGCAGTGAACACATCACGCTGGCGATAGCCGTTGTAACGGTCAGTTAACCAGCTGGCCTGACCAAACAGGTAGTCAAAGTCGGTCATGTTGTAACGGCTACGTCCGCCAACCGCATATTTCTCGGAAGAGCGTTCGTCATTCGCGGAGGTGTTACTGGCATTTCCCCACAGAGACCAGGCGGTGGTATTACCGTACCAGGTCAGCGTACTGTCCGCCGTGAGAGAGGAGCTTTTCGTGTTACCGGATTGTGCAAGATAGCCAGCGTTCAGGTTACCTTCAAACGGTTTTTGCGCGGTGGCTGGATCGTCCATGACAGTAAAAACGGAATCATCTGCGGTCGCGTTCATTGCAGCAAACACGCCACCCGCCAGCATCAGTGCAGCGGGTACTGTCTTCAAAAGCTTCATTTTATTAAGGAGTCCGTACAACAAAAAAAGAGACCACACGGTCCCGGAAACTTTCTTGAGGATCAATGACAAGGCGTCCAGAGAAAGGTAACAAATTATAAAAAGCCGCAAATAACATAGCAATGATTTCTTATTTCATTTTTTGAATAAGAACGATCTCAAAAAGCGTTTTATTTTATATAAGCCGCAGCAGACTTTATGTCAGTATTCATATTTAAAATCATACTGTTATTTACATTGCCTTCCTGACAAATGGTGCCAGACTAAAAGAAACCCACGCTAAAAGGAGGTAATGATGGTTTCTATCTACACCCTGACGCTCTCCCCTTCCCTCGATTCCGCCACCCTGACGCCCCAGATTTACCCGGAAGGTAAATTGCGCTGCAGCGCCCCGGTGTTTGAGCCCGGCGGCGGCGGCATCAATGTGGCGCGAGCCATAACGCACCTCGGTGGAAAGGCGACAGCAATTTTCCCCGCAGGCGGCGCGACCGGTGAGCACCTGGTCTCTCTGCTGGCCGATGAACAGGTGGCCTCGCAGACCGTCGAGTCCAAAGACTGGACGCGGCAAAACCTGCATGTGCACGTGGAGTCCAGCGGCGAGCAATACCGTTTCGTCATGCCGGGTGCAAAACTCAGTGAAGATGAGTTTCGTCAGCTTGAAGAGAAGGTGCTGGCCATTGAGAGCGGAGCTCTGCTGGTGATAAGCGGCAGCCTGCCGCCCGGTGTCAGCACGGAAAAACTGACGGCGCTGATTCGGGCCGCGCAGCAACGCGGTATCCGCTGCATTGTCGACAGTAGCGGCGAGGCACTTCAGGCAGCCCTGACGCCGGGCAATCTTGAGCTGGTTAAACCCAATCAGAAAGAGTTAAGCGCGCTGGTGAACCGCGAGCTGAACCAGCCGGACGATGTCCTCACCGCCGTGCAGGAGCTGGTTCACAGCGGCAAAGCGCGACGGGTTGTGGTCTCCCTTGGCCCGCAGGGTGCCCTGGCCGTGGACGAAACGGGGTCCGTTCAGGTTGTCCCGCCGCCGATGAAAAGCCAGAGTACCGTGGGCGCAGGTGATAGCATGGTTGGAGCGATGACCCTGAAACTGGCCCAGGGTGCTTCATTACTGGAGATGACACGCTACGGCGTCGCAGCGGGTAGCGCTGCCACCATCAACCAGGGCACACGTCTCTGTTCGCTTAGCGACACGCAAAAAATCGTCGATTACCTGTCCCGAAATTAATCCCCCTTTTCCCCTTCTCTGTGAAGGGGAAATACGCGCCATAGTCGCCAAACGCAGCCTATCGACTATGCTAAGAAAACTTCCAAGATAACAATGAGGTGAATTATGAGCAGTGGTGACATCACCCGCTACGTCGTTACCATCAACATTCATCAAGCGTCGCTGACCGAGCTTAATGAGCTCAACAACGCCTTTACCCGGGCCAATTTCCTGCTCACACTCACGGATGACGAGGGCAATATCCATGATTTAGGCACCCTGACGTTTGGCCTGATCAGCGCCCTGAGTAAAGAAGAGGTTCACGCTCTGGCGGCCAGTCTGGTCGAAAGCGTGACCGACAAAGCGGCAGAAATTGATCTTGATACCTGGGAAAGCTGGCAGAAAAAAGAACAATAAGTGCCCTGCATGAATTTAAACCGCTCAGGTGTGCGTTAGTTCGTATTTTTTTACCGCAATTATGCGCTAACTTTATGATCTGGCAGACAACATGGGAGAGACAACATGTGGCAGGCTATCAGTCATCTTTTAAGTGAGCAACTGGGTGAAGGTGAAATTGAACTGCGGAACGAACTGCCAGGCGGAGAAATCCACGCCGCATGGCACTTACGCTACGCCGGGCGCGATCTCTTTGTTAAATGCGATGAGCGAGAGCTGCTTCCGATTTTCACCGCCGAAGCCGACCAGCTGGAACTGTTGTCGCGCAGTAAAACGGTGACGGTCCCACAGGTCTGGGCCGTGGGCAGCGACCGCGACTACAGTTTTCTGGTCATGGAATTTCTTCCTGCCCGCCCGTTAGACGCCCATAACGCCTTCATTCTCGGCCAACAGTTAGCGCGACTGCATCAATGGAGCGACCAGCCGCAGTTTGGTCTCGATTTTGACAACGACCTCTCCACCACCCCACAACCCAATGCCTGGCAACGACGCTGGTCGACATTCTTTGCTGAGCAACGCATTGGCTGGCAGCTGGAACTGGCTGCGGAGAAAGGTCTGGAGTTTGGCAATATCGATGCCATCGTCGAACACATTCAGCAGCGTCTGGCATCCCACCAGCCTCAGCCGTCTCTGCTGCATGGCGATTTGTGGTCAGATAACTGCGCGCTGGGTCCTGACGGCCCCTATATCTTCGACCCGGCCTGTTACTGGGGCGACAGGGAGTGTGACCTGGCGATGCTGCCACTGCACCCTGAGCAACCGCCGCAAATATACGACGGTTATCAGTCCGTGCTGCCTCTGCCGCAGGGTTTTCTTGAGCGCCAGCCGGTGTATCAGCTCTACACACTGATGAACCGCGCTATTCTGTTTGGCGGAGAGCATCTGGTCAATGCCCAGAGGGCACTTGAACGTGTGCTTGCCGCGTAATGGCGGGACGGGTGGCTATGTCGCCACCCTTATCGGTTACAGGAATCCCAACAGCGAAAAGAAGAAGTACCCCACCACGATGATAATGACTGGCAGGATATACAGCGGGAAAATTTGCAGGAAAATGGTGTGACGCGGCACAACAATGCGGGACTCAATCTGCTCGCGGCTCATCCCTTCCGGGCCTTTCGCCTGTTCGAGAATCATCTGGTCTTCCACACCTTCGCGTAAAAAGCGCGTCTGACGGCTCATGCGTGCGCCAGAGGCCTGCAACGCCATACCAATAAAGATCAGCGCGTAGATCACCCAAAACCCGAGATTCAACTGCTGATGAAAATTCGGCGTCGGCGAATTGAACCAAAAGACATTCAGAAACGGCGTGTTAAAACGCATCATCTCAATCATGACATGAGCAAAATCAAGCATTACCGCATTAATACCTGGCTGTTTTTCACTGTGATCGTACATAAATTTGAGCACAGAGATCAGCGTCGAAATGACGGCTGGAATAAAAATTACCCAGCCAGCAATACGTTTTAAGACAGCAATGCGTCCAGCTTGTTGATACGTCATCAGTTCCCCTTCATAAAGACGCGTTATTTCTGCCTAAGTCTACCTGCTGACCATCATTTTCGCCCGCTCTTTAAAGGCAATATGCTAAATTGCAGAGTGCACTTAGCATTTATCGTCTGTCGTACACCCTGGATAAGGAGACGTTGTGATGTCGACACCGCGCCAGATTCTTGCCGCAATTTTTGACATGGATGGATTACTGATCGATTCCGAACCGTTGTGGGATCGCGCCGAACTGGACGTTATCGCCAGCCTGGGCGTTGATATCAGCCGCCGTAGTGAACTTCCGGATACGCTTGGTCTGCGCATCGATATGGTGGTGGACCTGTGGTATGCCCAGCAGCCGTGGGTGGGACCCGATCGCGACGAAGTGACCGCGCGCATTATCAGCCGCGCCATCTCACTGGTGGAAGAGAGCAAGCCCCTGCTGCCCGGCGTGCGTGAAGCCGTCGCGCTGTGTAAAGCGCAGGGGTTGAAAGTTGGCCTGGCGTCAGCTTCACCGCTGCATATGCTGGAAAAAGTACTGACCATGTTTGAGCTGCGCGACAGCTTCGACGCGCTGGCCTCAGCGGAAACGTTGCCATACAGCAAGCCGCACCCGCAGGTCTATCTCGACTGCGCCGCTAAACTCGGTCTTGATCCTCTCTGCTGCGTCGCGCTGGAAGATTCCGTTAACGGAATGGTGGCCTCGAAGGCCGCGCGCATGCGCTCGATTGTTGTTCCCGCGGAGGAAGGCCGACACGATCCCCGTTTTGCCCTTGCCGACGTGAAGCTGAACTCACTGGTTGAGCTGACGGCGCAGCACCTGCGCGGCGAGTAACCCCCCCTTTCAGGCAGCGTCAGGCTGCCTGCTTTAAAAACAAAACATCGTTTCATTTTGTTTGCTTTTCTTATCCCCCGCTTCTATCCTTAGCGTCAGAATGACAATAACCTTACTTCTGAGGCGCGTATGATACTGGATAACTTCACTCTGTCAGGAAAAGTGGCCATCGTCACCGGATGCGATACCGGTCTGGGACAAGCCATGGCCATTGCGCTGGCGCAGGCGGGATGCGACATCGTGGGTGTTAACCGCAAAGCGCCGGAGGAAACGGCTGCCTGCATTAGCGCACTCGGAAGGCGGTTCAGGGCGATTCGGGCCGACCTCAGCCAGCAGGAGAGTCTTCAGAACGTTGTTGACAGCGCGGTTGCTGAGATGGGGCGAGTCGATATTCTGGTGAACAATGCCGGGACCATACGCCGTGAAGATGCTCTCGCGTTCAGCGAAAAGGACTGGGACGACGTCATCAACCTGAATCTGAAATCGCTTTTTTTCCTCTCCCAGGCCGTGGCTAAACAGTTTATTGCGCAGGGCCAGGGCGGGAAAATCATTAATATCGCCTCGATGCTCTCATTCCAGGGCGGCATCCGCGTGCCCTCTTACACCGCGTCCAAAAGCGGCGTGTTGGGGATCACGCGTCTGCTGGCCAATGAATGGGCGACACACGGCATCAATGTTAATGCCATCGCGCCGGGCTATATGGCGACCAACAACACTCAGCAACTGCGAGATGATCAGCAGCGCAGCCAGGAGATCCTCGACCGGATACCTGCCGGGCGCTGGGGAGTTCCGGAAGACCTGCAGGGACCGGTGGTCTTTTTAGCCTCCGCCGCCTCGGATTACGTGAACGGTCATACGTTAGCCGTCGACGGGGCTGGCTGGCGCGCTAGGCGCGTTTGTGACATACAGTTACACCGTCACCTCTTTCGTCTACTGTATAAAAACCCTATACTGTATGAATTGACAGTTTTATGGGTTTTATCATGACGGCGGAAGGCCATCTGCTTTTTTCCATTGCGTGCGCAGTTTTTGCCAAAAACGCTGAACTTACCCCTGTGCTCGCACAGGGGGACTGGTGGCATATTGTCCCGTCCGCCGTGTTGACCTGTCTGCTGCCCGATATCGACCATCCAAAATCATTCCTGGGACAGCGGCTAAAGTGGATATCAAAACCCATCGCCCGCGCGTTTGGTCACCGTGGGTTTACCCACAGCCTGCTGGCCGTATTCGGCCTGCTTACCCTTTTCTATTTAAAAGTCCCTGAGAGCTGGATAGTGCCCGCCGATGCTATCCAGGGAATGGTGCTGGGTTATTTAAGCCATATCCTTGCCGATATGCTGACGCCTGCGGGCGTGCCGCTGCTCTGGCCATGCCGCTGGCGTTTCCGTTTGCCCATTCTTGCGCCGCAGAAAGGTAATCAGCTTGAGCGTGTGTTGTGTATGGCGCTCTTTGCCTACGCCGTCTGGATGCCGCAAACCTTGCCCGAAAACAGTGCAGTGCGCTGGTCATCCCAGATGATCAATTCGCTGCAATTTCAGTTCAATCGGTTCATTAATCACCAGATTGAACACTAAGCACACAAATTATTTCCATTTGTCATAACCCATTCCATTTGGATATAAGCGCCACATCACACTTCTGATAACCTTGCGCCAACAGGATCGGTAAAAATCGACCGTAAAATAAATCAGGAGAACGGGGATGAATTTTCCACTCATCGCGAACATTGTGGTGTTCGTTGTATTGCTATTGCTTCTCGCGCAGGCGCGCCACAAACCGTGGAGCCTCGCGAAGAAAGTGCTGGTTGGTCTGGCCATGGGTGTCGTGTTTGGTCTGGCGTTGCAGGCTATCTACGGCTCCGATAATCCAGTTCTGAAAGACTCTATTCAGTGGTTCAACATCGTCGGTAACGGCTATGTCCAGCTGCTGCAGATGATCGTTATGCCGCTGGTGTTTGCCTCTATTCTGAGCGCCGTTGCCCGTCTGCATAACGCCACCCAGTTGGGTAAAATCAGCTTCCTGACCATCGGTACGCTGCTGTTTACCACGCTGATTGCTGCTCTGGTCGGTGTGCTGGTCACCAACCTGTTCGGGCTGACCGCAGAAGGTCTGGTCCAGGGTACGGCTGAAACGGCGCGTCTTACCGCGATTCAGACCAACTACGTGGGTAAAGTCGCTGACCTGACGGTGCCACAGATGGTGCTCTCTTTCGTGCCGAAGAACCCGTTTGCTGACCTGACCGGTGCCAGCCCAACCTCCATTATCAGCGTGGTGATCTTTGCGGCCTTCCTCGGTGTGGCGGCGCTGAAGCTGCTGAAAGACGACGCACCGAAAGGCGAGCGCGTGCTGGTGGCTATCGATACCCTGCAAAGCTGGGTAATGAAGCTGGTCCGTCTGGTGATGCAGTTGACCCCTTACGGTGTTCTGGCGCTGATGACCAAAGTGGTTGCCGGCTCTAACCTGCAGGACATCATTAAGCTGGGTAGCTTCGTCGTCGCCTCTTATCTGGGTCTGGGCATTATGTTCGTGGTGCACGGTATCCTGCTGGGCGTCAATGGCGTTAGCCCGCTGAAATACTTCCGTAAAGTGTGGCCGGTACTGACCTTTGCGTTCACCAGCCGTTCCAGCGCCGCGTCTATTCCGCTGAACGTTGAAGCGCAGACCCGTCGTCTGGGCGTACCGGAATCTATTGCCAGCTTCTCTGCCTCCTTTGGTGCCACCATTGGTCAGAACGGTTGCGCAGGTCTCTACCCTGCAATGCTGGCGGTAATGGTTGCTCCGACCGTGGGTATCAACCCACTGGATCCCGTCTGGATTGCCACGCTGGTCGGGATTGTTACCATCAGCTCCGCAGGCGTTGCGGGTGTTGGCGGTGGCGCAACCTTCGCCGCGCTGATTGTCCTGCCGGCCCTGGGTCTGCCGGTGACGCTGGTTGCCCTGCTGATCTCCGTTGAGCCGCTGATCGACATGGGTCGTACTGCGCTGAACGTGAGCGGTTCCATGACCGCCGGTACGTTGACCAGCCAGTGGCTGAAGCAGACCGATAAAACCATTCTGGAAAGTGAAGACGACGCTGAACTGGCGCACCGTTAATCACGGATGAATAAAAAAAACCGCCTGATGGCGGTTTTTTTTTGGCTGCTATTCTTCAATCTCTTCATCCTGGCGGACCTGGTTCGCCCATCGCTGGGCCGACTCCGGCCCCGAAAACGCGGGCGAACGACGGAAGTGTTCTCCCATCAGAACAAACGCCACGTATTTACCGCGCAGTTGCCAGACATCACGAAAACCATCCACCTTCAGGGCGTGTTCGGGCGGCGCGGGTTCGACGCGGGGCACGTAGCTAATGACAGGGCGGTTTTGTTGACGAAAAGGTTTCATAAGCGACGGGTTCACTAAAGCACATTCTGGAAGCAGGAAAATTCTATGATAGCCGATCCTCCCCCCACGCGTCGCGCCCTGCATCGCTCTGATAGCGCATTCCTTAACCAGGTCATCTGAAAACTCTTAGTTCGCCCGCCCTTTCGCCACATTGTTCTATAGTTAACAAGGTTTTTAGCAATGGATAAAGGAGAAGCGTGCAATGTCGAACAAAGATAAAACACATCAATCACCCATTCATGGCACTGAAGAATCTCAACCAGGCATGGACTCTCTGGCCCCAGCGGATGGCTCTCACCGCCCGTCCCCCGGCCCTTCCGCACCTGGCGAACAGCCTACCGCGCCGGGAAGTATGAAATCCCCGGATACCGGAAACGAGAAGCTGAAATCCCTTGAGTCCCACCGTAAAGGCGGCGAAGGTTTTGCACTTACCACCAACCAGGGCGTGCGCATTGCTGACGATCAGAACTCGCTGCGTGCGGGAACGCGCGGACCGACCCTGCTGGAAGACTTTATTCTGCGGGAAAAAATCACCCATTTTGACCATGAACGTATACCTGAGCGCATCGTTCACGCGCGTGGCTCCGCGGCACACGGCTACTTCCAGCCCTACAAAAGCCTCAAAGAGATAACCAAAGCGGATTTCCTTTCCGATCCGGACAAAATCACACCGGTCTTTGTCCGCTTTTCAACCGTACAGGGCGGCGCGGGTTCGGCAGATACCGTGCGTGATATCCGCGGCTTCGCCACCAAATTTTATACCGAAGAGGGTATTTTCGATCTCGTCGGCAATAACACCCCGGTGTTCTTCATTCAGGATGCGCATAAATTTCCTGACTTTGTCCATGCGGTAAAACCGGAGCCCCACTGGGCCATACCGCAGGGACAAAGTGCGCATGACACCTTCTGGGATTATGTCTCACTGCAACCAGAAACGTTACACAACGTGATGTGGGCGATGTCAGACCGGGGCATTCCGCGCAGCTACCGCACGATGGAAGGGTTTGGTATTCATACCTTCAGGATGATCAACGCGGACGGGAAAGCCACATTCGTACGCTTCCACTGGAAGCCTGTGGCGGGCAAAGCCTCGCTGGTGTGGGATGAAGCCCAGAAGCTGACCGGGCGCGATCCGGACTTCCACCGTCGCGAACTGTGGGAGTCGATTGAAGCCGGTGACTTCCCGGAATATGAACTGGGGTTACAGCTGATCCCGGAAGAGGATGAGTTTAACTTCGATTTCGACCTTCTCGACCCGACAAAGCTGATCCCAGAGGAGCTGGTGCCGGTTCAGCTGGTGGGTAAAATGGTGCTCAACCGTAACCCGGACAATTTCTTTGCCGAAAATGAGCAGGTCGCGTTCCACCCGGGGCATATCGTTCCGGGGCTGGATTTCACGAACGATCCCCTCCTGCAGGGGCGATTGTTCTCCTATACCGATACGCAGATCAGTCGCCTTGGCGGGCCAAACTTCCACGAAATTCCGATTAACCGTCCAACCTGCCCGTACCACAATTTCCAGCGCGACGGGATGCATCGCCAGGATATCGATACCAATCCGGCTAACTATGAGCCGAACTCCATCAACGATAACTGGCCGCGCGAAACGCCGCCGGGACCGAAACGCGGTGGTTTTGAGTCGTACCAGGAGCGCATCGATGGCAATAAAATCCGCGAGCGTAGCCCGTCATTCGGCGAGTATTATGCCCAACCTCGCCTGTTCTGGAACAGCCAGACGCCGATCGAGCAACAGCACATTATCGGCGGCTTTAGCTTTGAACTGAGCAAAGTGGTGCGGACTTACATCCGCGAGCGCGTGGTCGATCAGCTCGCCCATATCGATATTCAGCTTGCCCAGAGCGTGGCGGATAACCTTGGCATTACGCTGACGGACGAGCAACGCAATGCGGCCCCACCTAAAGACGTTAACGGACTGAAGAAAGATCCGTCCCTGAGTCTGTATGCGGTGCCGGGTGGCTCGATAAAAGGCCGGGTAGTGGCCATTCTGCTGAATGACAACACCCGTGCCAGCGACGTGCTGGGGATTATGCAGGCGCTGAAAGCCAAAGGCGTTCACGCCAAACTGCTCTATTCCCGCATGGGGGAAGTGACCGCCGACGACGGTTCAGTGCTGCCGGTTGCGGCCACCTTTGCCGGAGCACCATCGCTCACCGTTGATGCGGTGATTGTGCCGTGCGGCGACATCGACAGTCTGCTGAACAATGGCGATGCGATTTATTATCTGCTGGAAGCCTATAAACACCTGAAGCCGATCGCCCTGTCCGGCGATGCGCGACAGTTTAAAGCGCACCTGAAGGTGGCTGAGCAAGGTGAAGATGGTATTGTCGAAGGCGATAACGTCGATGATGCGTTTATGACGAAGCTGTTCGATCTGCTCGCAGCGCACCGTGTGTGGTCACGCAGCAGTAAGATTGATCGGATACCGGCATAAGAAAAGCCGGGTCTGGCTTTGCCCGACCCGGCGCTGATTGACATCGTTTACTCAGCCCGGCAGGCACCGCGCCTCCGGGCTATTTTCATACATCCTCAAAGGTGCCCAGACGGTACCCACGCTCGGCAATGGCGTATTTCAGCGATGCCGACGTCAGCACATCCAGTTCCGCCAGTCGCGGCCAGCAGTAGGCACTTTTACGCACAATGTTATCGACAAACGCCGGGTGTGCCATCACTTCCAGCGACCGTTCCCCGCGCGTGGCGGACTCATCCAGCACCTGCAGGAACAGCGCTTCGCTAATCTCGTCGCCGTAGAACGCGCTACTGAACCCGTCCGTTGTGGGCACAGAAGACAATGACAGCCCGTGCAGCGCCTGCACCTCACGATCCACGCGCATTGCCACGCCTTTGCGCTGTGCAAATTCCGCCACTGACGGGAAAAGTGCCGGGATCATATGCACGTGATGATGGCTGTCAATATGCGTGGGTTCACGGCCAAAGAGATCGACGAAACGGTTGAACTGACAGTCCAGCTCGCGGGTAATCTCCTCGAGCGGCAGCGTGCCCTGCTCTGCCTGTTCCCAAATCCATTTGCCCAGCTGTCCGTCCCGCGCAAGTCCCGGCATCGGTGAAAGCGGCATCCCGAGCGTCAATACAAAGTGCATGCCGACGCCCAGCGCTGGCACCTCGCGGCTGAGCTGCGCCGCGTGTTCAACCGCGTCACCATTAACCAGTGCCGTAGTTGAGGTCACCACACCCCGGCGGCAGGCTTCAATAATGCCGTAGTTTTGACCTTTTGAGAGACCAAAATCATCAGCATTGACGATCAGCAGGTTTTCCATCACACATCCTCTCAGTGCTGTTTGAATTTCAGCTTCTCAATCGTGGCGGCAAAATTAGGCAACCATTTTTCATGCGCCAGAATCATTTCGCTGGCCAGTTGCTCGGCATCGCGATCGGAATGGACCAGCGGGCTGAGATTGAGCGCCAGAAGAACGTCATTGAGTTCACCGCTCAGCGCCGCGTTGCTGGCTGCCACTTCAAACCCTTTGATGGTGTGGATCAACCCCATCACTTTGTCGTCAAAATGGGTAATCCGTGGATGCGGTCTGGCGCCATCACGTCCCAGAATGCAGGTCATCTCAACGGCCCAGTCAGCCGGGATGTTGTCGATATGACCGTGATGCGGCACATTGACGTAGTGCTCGGCCTGCTTGTCGTTGTAAATGGCGTTGATCACTTCACACGCCGCATCGGAATAATACGCTCCGCCGCGCAGCTCAAGCTCTTTCGGTTTCACGTTCAGGTTCGGATCTTTATACAAATCAAACAGCTGCTTTTCAACTTTCTGCACCACCTGAGCGCGTGCGCCACCCTTATAGTACTCACCCATCTCGATGGCCAGCATCTCTTTCTGTTTGAAGTAGTAAAGCAGGTATGAGCAAGGCAGCAGATTAAGCGAGCGGATCAGCCCTTCGCTGAACGGCAGGTCAAAGATGTTTTTCACTGACGCAGCGGTCAGGCGCCCGGAGGCCACGCCGTTAAGCAATTCGCTAAAGCGAGACTGACCATTCACAATGACATCTTTGATAAACACCATGTGGTTCAGGCCAAAGAGATCGATAGAAAGATCGTCGTTATCGGTCAACTCCAGCACATCGCTGATGAACATCTTCATGCCAATCGGAATATTACAGACGCCGATAAAGCGTTTGAAACCGGTGTGGCGATAGACCGCCTCGGTCACCATCCCGGCCGGGTTGGTGAAGTTAATCACCCACGCGTTGGGGCAGATCGCTTCCACATCGTTGATGATGTCAAAAATGACCGGAATGGTACGCAGCCCCTTGAACAGGCCGCCCGCGCCGTTGGTCTCCTGCCCCAGATAGCCGTGGCTCAGTGGAATACGTTCATCCATTTCACGCGCTTTGAGCTGGCCGACGCGCAGCTGGGTCGTCACGAAGTCGGCATCCTGCAGCGCCAGGCGACGGTCGAGGGTTTTATGCACGGTCAATGGCACACCGGCTTTCGCGACCATCCGCTTGCAGAGCTCAAAAATGATATTCAGTTTCTCCTGACCTTCCTCAACGTCCACCAGCCATAATTCGCTGACCGGTAATTCATGATAACGTTTCAGGAAACCTTCGAGTAATTCCGGGGTATAACTGCTGCCGCCGCCAATGGTTACGACTTTTAATTTCTTCTGCATAATATCTCCCTTAGCATATCAGGTTAATCGCCTGCAAGGTGTAGCGTACTCTTCCCGCTCTGTGGGCAAGCAATCAAGGCAATATTTGTGGCGGGTAAATCCGCCGAAATTTAATTAATTACCGTCAGGTTCTTCCGGTAACTGTTCGGTGTGAACGAAGTCAATTTCTTAAAGGTCTTAATAAACAAGCTGGGGCTACTGTAGCCTGACTCATAAGCAATATCGGTAACCGAGTAGTTGGTTATTTCCAGCTGTTTTTTAGCAAAATTAATGCGGATTTCATTAATAATTTGCACTGGCGTTTTACGATAATAACGCTGAGTTGCTCGGGTCAGATATTCCTGTGATTTACCGGACAAAGCGACCATATTTTCCAGCGCATTTTCGCTGAATTGTCCTTTATCGTGCATCAGTTCAACCGTACTGCGCAGCCACTGCGGAATATCATCGCTTACCTGCTGCTCTTCACGATGATGGCGCAGACGGTTCATCACATAAAACGTCACCGTTTCAATAAACTCATCAAATTCATTCTCGCGAAAGTTAAGCGAGGCGATAACCGTTTCAATCCAGGTCATGAACTCGTTTTTGATGCGATAGACCTGCGAGGCCACAAAGCAGAACGGCACCAGCGGCAGATAGTGTTTCTCAAAGAAGCGTCTGCTGACACCTACGTTAAGAATGCGGGTTGCACCAAATTCATAAAAGCTCTGGTGATGGGACCCCATCGGCAGGAAGACGAAATCTCCCCGCTCAAGCAGGACGCGCTTGCCGTTGATTTCCTGGTAGTAGCGACCGGTCAGAACAATCGTGAACTCATAGTAGTCATGCTGATGCAGACCGCTCGCGCTCTCCGTCTTGTTGTAAATAATCACGTGAAAATTTTTGCCATTAAACAGTTGCTGTTCAAGTGCGGTTTTTATTTCCATCGCGCTGACCTCCTGCTGCAAACTCTGCCTTACTGCATCTTCTCGTGAAGCTCAATTAACTCGGCCACCAGTTCACGTGCCAGCATCGACGTCATCAGATGATCCTGCGCATGCACCAGCACCAGACTGACCTTCATCTTGCCTTCACCCTGGTCGCTTTCAATAAGCTTTGTCTGCACCAGGTGTGCTTCGTTCAGCGCCGTACGGGACTGTTCCATCATGGTCTTTGCGGCTGCGAAATCACCCTGCTTGGCCTGTTTGAGCGCGGCATACGCCAGGCTACGCGCCTGCCCGGAATTGATGATAAGCCCCATCACCACCTCTTCCAGATCGTTCTCTGCGGTTTCTTCTGCGACAATACTGTCCAAATCTAACATTTTTAAGCTCCTTTTGGCTGGCGCGGGTTGCCCCGCGCCGTGCAATTTTAGAATTTCAGTGCGAGGGCGATATCCTCTTCGCTCTCTTCTTCATCGATAACGGTTGCAGCTTTGTTTGCTATCGCCACGAATGGCATATAGAGCAGTGTTGCAATCCCGAGGTTGAATATCGCCAGCAGGAAGGCAGCCACGCTACCGTTGGTGTTGAAGAACGCCCCCAGACCCGCCGGCATAGTCCACGGCGCAATGTTGGTGACGGGCGGGATAATGCCCAGGTAATAGGCCGTCAGGGTAATGGCCGCCAACAGTGGCTGAACCAGAATGAACGGAATGAACATTACCGGGTTCATGATGATTGGCAGACCAAACAGAAT
This sequence comes from Enterobacter ludwigii, assembly GCF_001750725.1. Classification (NCBI taxonomy): domain Bacteria; kingdom Pseudomonadati; phylum Pseudomonadota; class Gammaproteobacteria; order Enterobacterales; family Enterobacteriaceae; genus Enterobacter; species Enterobacter ludwigii. Next base: position 1,111,888 of record NZ_CP017279.1, on the reverse strand, counting down.
CGGCTCGTTAATCTGGAAGATGCCTGACGGCAGTGCCAGCTTCGCAACCTGACGATGGTCAGCGCGACGAGAAACAATAAAGACCGCGATGATCAGACCCAGCGTCGCCCCGGTACCCCCCAGGAAGATATAAGAGTCGAGCATCGGCTTCGCCCACACATGGAAGGTTTTACCGGCTGCCAGCGCCGCGTCAACGGAGCCGTACTGCTGATAAAGTGCAACGTTTTCCAGTGCCCATGGGGTCATGATACCGCTGTCCAGCGCCGCCAGTGCCAGTGAACCATGCACGCCAAAGAACCACAGCAGGGAGGTGAAAATCACATACGCCCAACCGACCACGCTACCCATTGACGCCAGCGGCGTTGAGATAGAGTCCATAATGATCTGGTGGAAGTTAGTGCCCCAATGAGAGAGCGCCCAGGCGATAATCCCCATGATGGAGAGAATAATGAAGCCTGGAATCAACGCGGAAAATGAACGAGAAACGGACGCCGGCACGCTATCCGGTAAACGGATAACCCAGTTGCGACGAATAATAAAGGTGAACATCTCCGCAACCACCAGACCGATAACGATACCGGAGATGATATTAGCGCCCCCCAGCCAGTTGGCCCCTACGGCATAGGCCTCACCGACGCTGTATGGCGTCACGGTCATAAAGGCGGCAATGGATAATAAACCTGCGGCCAGCGGATCCACTTTCCGCTCTTCCGCCAGTGCCATGCCAATAAAGAAAGGTGCCATCAGCGACATAATACCTAACGTACCGTTATATACGTTGCCGCCGATGGCTTTTAAACCATTAAGGGTTTCAATTGTGGAAGCGTCTAATCGAATTCCTAATGAATAAAAGAAGGAACCTTCACCAAAGCTCAGAAAAACGTTGTTAATTAAAACGAACATTGCCCCAGCCAGCGTCAACGGCATTAATCTAATAAAACCGTTTTTGATGGCATTAACGTGAGGCTGCTTTCCTATTTTAACAGCAAAAGGAAGGAGTACCTTTTCAAGTGAAGCGATGACTTTACTCATAGGAAAATACCCTTAAATGCCGCAACGCAGGTTACGGCGTATTGTGTGTGAAATAACTCTTTGACGGGAAAAATAAAAATTAATTAGCAGCTTTTTTAATGGCTGCAACAGCAGCTTTCAATACACCTAAACCATCAATCTTGCCGTACAATCCCGAATCGATCACTTCGACCGGTTTATTGGGTAACAGACGTTGAATTTCGGGTAACATATAGGCAATTTGCGGCCCCAGTAAAACGACGTCGGCTGTCTGGCCCTTTTCGCCCGCCAGCGTCTCCGGAAACGCTTCGATTACCACCGGGACTTCATACTTCTCAGCCTGAGCACGCATCTTTGACACCAGAAGCGAGGTTGACATGCCTGCTGAGCAGAACAGATAGATATGTTTCTTTTCCATAGTAACTTCCCTCTCGTATGACTACCTGCCATCGCGCTATCACTCGACTCGCTATCCTGGCAGACAGGTAGTTTGCTTACTGTTGTTTGTCGTTGGAGTGAGTATACGCAATGGTACAGACAGGAGATAATTCTGCACAGGGGCAAATTGTCTCTCATTGACCTGGCGTGTTGACTACCTTCACATTTCAGGCAAATAATTCGCGAGAAGAAATAAGATTTACGTATGTATAAAAAAACCGGCCCAACGGCCGGTTTGTTAACATACTCAGGCAAGAAGGGTTACTGCGCCTTAGGTGCCTGCGGATCGGTATCGTATTCAGTACAGGTCTGGTAACCGGAGTTGATCACATGACCGGTCTCATCCAACGCAACGAAGTAGGTCTCTGCCTTACCATCACGTTGACCCAGGATATAGGTCTGGCAGGTACCGCGTGCATGAATCATTGTCACTTCAGAAGAAGGCTTGCCGGCAATCGCAGCCACCTGCGAACGGGTCATGCCTTTTTTGACATCTTTCACTACGGGCTGTGTAAACTGATCTTTGGTGCGGTCGTAGGCCGTACACCCTGCCAGCATAGTCAGTACCGCCGCTGCGCTAAGAATTCCTGCTACGTTCTTGTTCATATTCCGTCCTCTTGTTTATCAGCGTGTTATCTAAGCATGGAATAAAAAGTACTATTGTTCAACTTTGTGAATTCCGCCAGACGAATTTCGGAAAATTCTAATAAAACAACGATAACCTGCTAAATCGCCGCAATTTAGCGCACTCGAAACTGTGATCCTTGTCGTTTCTCGTTCAAAGGGTTAGTTTTAACAGTTAACACAATCTGTTTATGTTCTGCATATGGAGGGCGTGATGGCTCTGCAACAAGAGATTATTCAGGCGCTGGGCGCAAAGCCCGCGGTAGACGCACAAGAAGAGATCCGCCGCAGCGTGGATTTTTTAAAGTCTTATTTAAAAACTCACTCGTTCCTGAAATCCCTGGTGCTGGGCATCAGCGGCGGTCAGGACTCTACCCTGGCCGGTAAACTCTGCCAGATGGCAATTTCAGAGCTCCGCGAAGAGACGGGTGATGACGCGCTGCAGTTTATTGCCGTGCGTCTTCCCTATGGCGTGCAGGCCGATGAACAGGATTGCCAGGATGCCATCGCCTTCATCCAGCCCGATCGCGTGCTCACCGTCAATATCAAAGGATCGGTGCTGGCCAGCGAGCAGGCGCTTCGCGAAGCAGGCATTGAGTTGAGCGATTTTGTCCGCGGCAATGAAAAAGCCCGTGAACGTATGAAAGCGCAATACAGCATTGCCGGGATGACCAAAGGCGTTGTGGTCGGTACCGATCATGCGGCAGAAGCCATCACGGGTTTCTTCACCAAGTATGGCGACGGCGGTACCGATATTAACCCGCTCTTCCGTCTGAACAAACGTCAGGGTAAGCAGCTGCTTGCCGCGCTGGGTTGCCCGGAGCACCTTTACAAGAAAGCGCCAACGGCAGATCTGGAAGACGATCGCCCCTCCCTGCCGGATGAAGCGGCCCTGGGTGTCACCTATGACAATATTGATGATTATCTGGAAGGCAAAAAACTGGATGAAGGTACCGCGAAGATCATTGAAAGCTGGTATCTGAAAACCGAGCACAAGCGTCGCCCGCCGATCACCGTGTTCGATGATTTCTGGAAAAAGTAACACTCTGGCACCCTCTCTCTGGGGAGAGGGTGTTCGCCCGCACCGTCCGTTGCGCCACCCGGCTCTTTTTTAACCAAACCGGCTCTGCTACACTGTATGCCTGAACAGTATATGGAGTAGTATGTGAGCAGGCGTCAATCCGCCCCGCGTCTTGAGTTTGAAGCGGCGGCTATCTACGAATATCCCGAACATCTTCGCCCCTGGCTTGAGGAACTGCCTAAACAGCCGGGCGTGTATATCTTTCACGGTGAGAGTGACACCCTTCCGCTCTACATTGGCAAAAGCGTAAATATTCGCAGCCGGGTCATGTCTCATCTGCGCACGCCAGACGAGGCGGCAATGCTGCGCCAGTCGCGACGCATCACCTGGTTTCGTACCGCCGGAGAAATGGGCGCGCTCTTACTGGAAGCCCGGCTGATCAAAGAGCAACAGCCGCTGTTCAATAAGCGCCTGCGCCGCAACCGGCAGCTCTGCTCCCTGCAGATAAACGCCGGTAAGCCGCAGGTTGTCTACGCACGCGAAGTCGATTTTTCTCACGCCCCCAATCTCTACGGGCTGTTCGCTAACAAACGGGCGGCTCTGCAGGCTCTGCAAACGCTGGCCGATGAGTTACAGCTGTGCTACAGCCTGCTAGGCCTCGAAGCAACCACCCGCGGGCGTGCCTGTTTCCGCTCAGCGTTAAAGCGCTGCGCAGGGGCCTGCTGCGGGAAAGAAAGCATTGAGGAACACCACGCCCGGCTCCTCGCAGGGCTGGCGGCGCTTAGCGTTAACTGCTGGCCGTGGGAGGGTGCCGTTGCGCTAAAAGAAGTCGGTGACGCGATGACCCAGTATCACATCATCAACAACTGGCTCTGGCTGGGTGCTGTTGACGATGTAAACGATGCGGCAACCTTGCTGCGCACACCCGCCGGTTTCGACCACGATGGCTACAAAATTCTCTGCAAGCCCGTGTTAACCGGCAAGTATGAGGTCATTGAGCTTAGTGCCCCGGCAGCCAGTTAATTTCGCTGAATAATAAGGTGCCCTGAGCCTCCAGCAGGCGGAGAGTATGGACGCCCTCCTCCCAGCTGGCGCCCTGATCGGCCGTCAGCAACTTATCGCCAAGCTGCCACGCCCCGCTTAACACGAACGCGACGCCCCCGCGGGAGCCGAACGTGGTAAAGGTGCGGTCAGCGACACGCACTTTCGCCTGACAACGGTCACGCCGGGTCATGATGTTGAAATCCATCGACATCCGTCCTTCGGAAAGCAGCGCTTTCACCGGCTGATCGCCGGAAAAATGGTATGGCTGATGATGTTTCAGGGTATGGCAGAACGCCTGACCGGCATCCAGCGTTACCTCACCCCCTTCAAGCAAGGTAATCACCCGATCGACACCGGGAAAAGAGGAGAATTCGCCATTGCTGGCGATGGTCGCGATACTGGCACGCCAGTAAAAATCGCGCGTTGCGGGCGGAAAACAACAAATTTCCCGCGTCTCGCCTGCGCCATTGCGCCAGAGGCTGACCGGCATCTTACGGATATCAAAGAACTCCATCACCACTCCTGAAAGGCACAACCTGTGCCAGGGCAAGGATATCGCTATCGTTGCTGTCTTGTTTGTTATCGTTGGGTTTTCACAGGCACAGTATCGGCAGCAGAGCGGGCAGGCCTTAGCGGAACGTTAATAAAAATTATAACGCCATGACTCTGCAAACATTCTCTGAAGCGACTACAGGAGAATACCGCTCTGGCGGCGGCAGACAAGAGGGCAGGAAAGAAAAACCGCCGGTCCTGTCCACAGCGTTAGCGCTTTTGTGGACAGGATCCCGGCGGTCTTAAGATGTTGAACCGATTATTCGGTTGGTGCTGGCATTTTACCTTCCATTGCTGGACGTTCTGTCAGACGCTTCTCAAAATTGGCATTAAATTGTTTTTTCTGTTCCGGCGTCAGAATGTTGTAGATCTTGTTCTGGGTTTCCATATGCGCCAGCATGCGGGCTTTATGCTGCTCAGCCATTTTGTCGATCTGCGCTTCGGCTTTTGCTTTATCGAAGCTGTCGCTGGCGATGATGTCATGCATCGCGCGGCGTTCGTCCAGTGACGGACGTTTCATCTGGTCGCGCTGGCTTTTCATGATGTCGCGGACCTGCTGTTTCTGTGCATCCGTCAGGTTCAGATCTTTAAACATCATCATCTCGTGGTGCATACCCGGCTTGCCTTTATGATGCATCATCATTTTGCCTTCGACAGGCGCGGCAGTGGTGGTGGTCGCGGTATCTGCAGCGAACGCCATGCTGGTAGCGCCCAGAGCCAGGGTAGAAGCAACAAACAGTGCAGTAAACTTACGCATAATTTATTTCCTTACTTTCAGTTATTCTTCGGCGCTATGCCGTGTTGACGAGATTAACTTTACGGGGTTTATCGTCAATTAATCAGAGCAACAGTAAAACAATGAAAGTGTAAAAAACAAATTATCGCCAAATGTGGAGGAATTAAGGATAAAGGATGGAGAGTTGCAACGAAAATATTCAAAATGATGATTTTAAAAGCAATTTAAAAAAGTATAGCGAAGTGAAGACCAATAATAAAGCAATTCACCAGGAATATTCTGCAATAGTTGTCATTGCGCTTTAATCGCTAAGAAAAATAATTTGACGTTCCCCTCTCAGGCAATGAGAGGGGAAATGTTCAGGACACTTTTTCCAGCATCAGCCCGGCACGCAGGCCAAACGCTACTGATGGATTAGGGAACAGAACATATTCAGTGGTTTTCTGCACCTCGTAGCGCTCGTCGCCATCTTCCGCCAGCAGAACGCCTTTGCGAAAAGGGGTGAAGTTCAGCGTGTGGGCGGCCATATGCAGCCGGAAGGCCTCGCTGCGGCGAGTGATCTGCTGTACGACCCGATAACGCACGACAGTCTGTTGCGTTGGCTCGGGTGCCAATCCTCCAAGCAGCGCGCGAAGCGCAAGATGCGTTGGCGCGAAGCGCGTGAGATCGTTCTGGCCAAACGGTAGCGCTTTTCCCAGTTCCAGCGTGCAGGCCAGCGCGCCGAAATGCTCACAGGTGAAATGGGTAAATGTGCCCCCCGGCGACTGATGAAACACCAGAGCCTCCAGCCCGGCGTCGCCCAGCCAGCTCAGAAACGCCTCATCCCACGGCTGGTTACGCTGGGGCAGAACACCAAAGCGCACATGATAAGAGGCGCGAATTGCCGTATGCAGGTCGAGATGCCAGCGCACGGGACCGGCCGCGGCGAAAAATGTGGCAACCACGTGCTCAAGCCACTGCGCCCGCGACGTTTCATCGCCCGGCACAAACTGTGACCAGCGGCCGCCAAACATGCGGTTAAGGTCGCTCTCAAGATAACGTTTGTTTTGCGCCAGCGCTGGCGGGTTGCCAAGCACCACTAGCAGACGGCACTGCAGGGTGATATCTCCCCGATACAACGCGCGAAGCAGCAGGTCGACAATTTCAACCGGCGCGGTTTCATTGCCATGGATGCCGGTTGAAAGCAGCAGCGATAACTCACTCTTCGCGGCCGGTGTCAGTTCAAGGACGCCGCGACCCAGCCACCGCCAGTGAAATGAGGGGCCCTCCCCCTCACGCTGTTCGGGCGTTTCATCGGCCAGTGTCAACGCCAGTAAATTTTCCATAGCCACTCCTTTAGCGCTGGAACGGATAAACCGTTCCCAACTGCAGGATTGTTGTTAACGCGTCCAGTGCCTCACGCCCTTCACGCAGTAGCTGAGGGTCGACCAGATCGGCCTGCGTTAATCTGTCGCGATAGTAACGATCCACCCAGTCATTCAGGGAGTTAAACAGCGTCTCATTCATCATCACGGCTGGATTAACAGCCTGCATTTCGTTCTGCGTCAGCACTACGCGCAGGCGTAAACAGGCCGGACCGCCGCCGTTGGCCATGCTTTCGCGCAGGTCAAAGACGCGCAATTCATCGATCGGGTTATCGGCTTTCACCAGTTCAGACAGATAACGCCACACCCCTTTATGGTCCTGCGACTCTTGCGGCAGCACCAGCATCATGCTGCCGTCCTCACGGCTCAACAGCTGGCTATTAAAGAGGTAAGTTTCAACCGCGTCCTGCACGCTGACCGCCTGGGTCGGCACCTGAATCGGCATAAACCCCGGCACCCGCTCATGCAGCGTAGCGAGCAGCTTCTCCTGATGGGCAAACGCCTGCTCATGGCAGAACAGCACCTGGCGGTTAGAGACGGCAATGACGTCATTGTGGAAAACCCCCTGGTCAATCACCTGCGGGTTCTGCTGAGCAAAAATCACCTGTGAGGGATTCACCTGGTTCAGCCGCGCGACGGCCTGGCTTGCCGCCAGCGTCTGGCGGGCGGGATAACGGACAGGCGCCGAATGGCCGCCCTCTTCTCGCCCGTAAATGAACAGCTGTACGCCGGGATCGCCATAATCCCCCCCAAGACGGTTATGGTTTGCCGCTCCTTCATCCCCGAACATGGCCACCTGTGGCAACGCCTGATGGACCTCAAAGTGAGCCTCATCACGGAAAATCGCACGCAGAACGCGCTCGGTCGTCTCCGCTTCGGTAGCACGATGGAATTTGTTATTCAGGTTCGCCACCGTTAAATGTACTTTGCCATCCAGCGTATCGGCCGACGGTGCAACGGTAGCAGCGTTTGCCACCCACATCGACGAGGCAGAGCTCGCCGCTGAAAGCAGGTGCGGCGTCTGCGTACCCGCTTTTTCGATAACCTGCTCATCGCTGCCGCTAAAGCCGAGCTGACGTAACACCGCCACGTTCGGACGCTCCTGCGGCGGGATCACCGCCTGCGGGAAACCGGCATCCGACAGGGCTTTCATTTTCAGTAGCCCCTGCTTCGCCGCCAGTTTCGGGTTGGAGACCTGAAAACGGTGCTTCGTCGAGGCTTCATTACCAAACGAGAGGCCGGCATAGTGGTGCGTCAGCCCCACCAGCCCGTCAAAGTTAACTTCACGCGCTTTCATGACGATCCCCCTGAGTAAAATCCAGCCCCGGACTCAGCGTTTCCGGCAGCGTCAGCGCAGGCGTTTCCAGGCTCGCCATCGGCCACGCGCAGTAATCTGCGGCATACCACGCGCTGGCGCGGTGGTTACCCGAAGCGCCTACCCCGCCAAACGGTGCCGTACTCGCCGCACCGGTAAGCGGTTTATTCCAGTTCACAATCCCGGCGCGTGCTTCGAGCAGCAGCTGATCAAATTTCTCACGATGCGGGGAAATCAGACCGCTCGACAGGCCATAGCGGGTGTGATTGGCCATCTCAATGGCGCTGTCAAAATCGTCATAACGCCAGACGCAGAGCAGCGGGCCAAAGACCTCTTCATCCGGCACGTTGCGTGCGCCACTCATCTCAACAATGCCCGGCGTCAGGAGCGATGTTCCGGGCTTGATTTGCTTTGGCTCAAGCAGGGTTTTCGCCCCGCGCGCCACGTGATCCTGCCAGGCTTTCAGCACGTTCAGCGCGGCCTGCTCGGAAATCAGCCCCCCAATAAACGGCTGTGGGTCGGCATCCCACTGCGCAGGCACCAGACGCGCGCTGATTTCCACCAGCCGCGCGAGGAAGGCGTCGCCCTGTGCACCCCGTTTCACCAGCAGACGACGCGCGCAGGTGCAGCGCTGTCCGGCGGTAATAAACGCTGACTGGAGGGTCAAATGCACCGCCGCGTCGATATCATCGGGATCTTCAACGATCAGCGGGTTGTTACCGCCCATCTCCAGCGCGAGAATTTTTTCCGGCTGCCCCGCCAGCTGGCGATGCAGTTGGTAGCCCGTTCCGGCGCTGCCGGTAAACAGCAGGCCGTCGATATCACTCAACGCACTCAGCGCCTGGCCGGTTTCACGTCCCCCCTGCACCAGATTGAGCACCCCGTGCGGCAGACCAGCCTGTTCCCAGAGCTTCACCACCACCTCACCGGTCAGTGGCGTTAACTCACTCGGCTTGAAAATCACGCTATTGCCCGCCAGCAGCGCGGGCACGATATGCCCGTTCGGCAGATGCCCCGGGAAGTTATAGGGGCCAAATACCGCCAGCACGCCGTGCGGACGGTGGCGCAGCGTGGCCGCGCCGTCAGGCATATCGGTATGTTGCTCACCGGTCCGGGTATGGTACGCCTTCACCGAAATGGCGATTTTATTGATCATCGCCGTCACTTCCGTGGCCGCCTCCCAGCGCGGCTTGCTGGTTTCCTGAGCGATAACGCGCGTCAATTCGGCTTTATTGGCCTCCAGCAGTGATGCAAATTTCTCGACAATTCCCTGACGTACGGAGAACGGTTGTTTCGCCCATCCCGGGAAAGCGCGACGGGCGGCGTGACAGGCCTGTTCGACCTGCCCGGCGCTGGCGTCATTTCCCTTCCAGAGCACTTCTTGTCCGACCGGATTGGTCTTTATGCGCGGCTCGCCTTCGCCCGTGACCCAGTCACCGTTGATCCATAAAGTCATGCTGTTTTCTCCTCAGGGCAGAGACGCACCAGGCGAACCGTGTCGCCGGCGTTACATTTCAGGGCATCCAGTTGCGCGGCCGTCAGCACCAGACGTTCACTTTTCGGGTTGGTTCGCACCAGCATGGCGCGGAAATTGTTGTACTGCTCGTTAGCCACCAGACATGCCGGCCACTCACCCGGTGCAGGCTGGCCTTCAGAAACCTCAACCAGCCGGCTTTTACGGATCGCGCGCACGCGGTCGATATCGCACTCCAGGGTGGGTCCGCCGTCAAAGATGTCCACATAGTTACGGTAGCGGAAACCCTCTTTTTCCAGCACCGCCCGGGCCGGCGCGGTTTGCGGGTGCACTTCGCCAATCACCGCCTGCGCCTGGGGGCTTAAGAAATGGGTATAGATGGGGTGTTTCGGCATCAGTTCGGCGATAAACGCTTTCTGCCCGGTGCCGCACAGATAGTCCGCCCGGCTGAACTCCATTGAGAAGAAGCGCTCGCCCAGGCTCTCCCAGAAAGGTGAATAGCCGGTGTCGTCGATCACGCCGCGCATCTCGGCGACGACCTTTTCGTTAAAACGATCGCGGAACGCGGCCATAAACATGAAGCGCGACTTGGAGAGCAGATAACCGTTGCCCTCTTTGCGCCACGCAGGATCGAGGAACAGCGTGCAAAGCTCGCTGGCTCCCGTGTGGTCATTACAGAGAAAAAGCGTGGGCAGCGCGTTATAGACGTTCAGCTCTTTTGAGGCGTGAACCATCGTACCGACACGGTAGTTGTACCACGGGTCGTTAAGCCCGACGGCCACTTCGATTGCGCAAATGCCGGCCACGGTACCGGTGTCGGTATCTTCGAGAACGAACACATAACCCTGTTCGCTTTTTGGCAACGTCCCCTGCCAGGTTTGCAGGGCGCGCTCAATGCGCGCCGACAGCGTTTTTTCATCGGCAGGAAGCGAGGTCAGCCCGCCTCCCGTCTTACCGGCAAGCTGCATGAGCCCGGCAATATCGCCGCGCTCAACGGGACGGATGACCATCATGATGACACCCCGGACTTCGCATGTTCACAGGCCAGTGCAAAACGGTCTAAACCGGTTCTCACCTCTTCCTCGCTGACAATCAGCGCAGGGGCAAAACGCACCACGTTGGCACCGGCAATCAGTACCATCACGCCCATTTTTGCCGCTTCCTGTGAAATAAGTTTAGCTTTTCCGGCAAACTCAGGTGTGAGTTCGCAGCCAATTAACAGACCCAGACCGCGGATCTCTTTAAACAGTCCCGTCTTGCTGTTGATGGCGTTCAGGCGCTCAACAAACCAGTCATGACGTTGTTTAACGCCCTTGAGCACTTCCGGCGTGTTAATGATGTCGAGAACCTGTCCGGCCACGGCGGTAGCCAGCGGGTTACCCCCGTATGTTGTACCATGCGTACCCACGGTCATTACGCTGGCGAATTTATCAGTGGTCAGCATGGCGCCAATCGGGAAGCCACCGCCCAGCGCTTTCGCCGTAGAGAGCACGTCCGGCGTTACGCCGTAGTGCATATAGGCATACAGCTCACCGGTACGCCCCACACCCGTCTGGACTTCATCGAAAATCAGCACCGCGTGATGACGATCGCACAGCTCACGCAGCCCCTGCAGGAACGCTTTTTGCGCCGGAAGGACCCCGCCCTCACCCTGCATAGGCTCGACGATCACCGCACAGGTAGTGTCGTTGATAAGCTCGCTGGCGGACTGCAGATCGTTATACACGCCGTGACGAATATCCGGCGGCAGTGGCGCAAAATCCTGCGAGTATGACGGCTGACCGCCGGCGCTGACGGTAAAGAGCGTGCGGCCGTGGAACGCGTTTTTAAACGCCACAATGCCGCTCTTATGAACGCCGAATTTATCGTGTGCATATTTGCGCGCCAGCTTCAGGGCCGCTTCGTTTGCTTCCGCACCTGAGTTACAGAAAAAGACTTTTTCGGCAAACGTTGCGTCGATCAGCTTTTTCGCCAGTCGCAGAGCGGGCTCGTTGGTAAAACCGTTACCGGTATGCCAGAACTTCGCCGCCTGGTCGTTCAACGCCTGGCGCAGTGCCGGGTGCGCGTGACCCAGCGCGTTTACCGCAATCCCGCCTGCAAAGTCGATATACTCTTTGCCCTGTTGATCCCACAGGCGTGAGCCTTCCCCCCGTACCGGAATAAAAGCCGCCGGAGCGTAAACCGGCATCATCCATTCATCGAAATTTTCACGCGTAATTGACAGAGACATAGCGACCTCATCCGGTAAATAAAAGGTTATTTAGATGTTAAATAATTGAGTGTTTGCACTGTGAATGTAGATTGCAGCCTTCGTGCCAGCCAGCGATAAAAATGCATAAACGGGTTAGGGGTACAGAATATCAATAAGTTACGATATGGAGTTATTCACTGTTATTGCATAAAAAGTGAATATTTTTACGACAAGCGGCGCTTTGCCGCATGAAAATAAGAAAGAGTATGCAGAAGCCAAATATAATTCTGGAATTGTGATCGCTCGCGAAATTTATCGGTTCTTTACGCCCTGTTGGGGGGCAATGCGCGTCAAAATGGTGCAAATATTGCACCGTTGGCATGATCTGTCGCAGTTATTGGTCGAACCCCGTAACAGTTGACGCAAATTCTGCTACCATCCATGCACTATTCACCTTGCATTGGCAGCGACTATGAAATTTGTCTCTTTTAATATCAACGGCCTGCGTGCCCGCCCTCACCAGCTTGAAGCAATTGTTGAGCAACATCAGCCAGATGTGATCGGCCTGCAGGAGACAAAAGTTCACGACGATATGTTCCCCCTCGAAGAGGTGGCGAAGCTCGGTTACAACGTCTTCTATCACGGACAGAAAGGTCACTATGGCGTGGCGCTGCTGACCAAAGAGACGCCGGTTTCCGTACGTCGTGGCTTCCCGGGCGATGATGGCGAAGCGCAGCGTCGCATCATCATGGCGGAAATTCCTTCACCACTTGGCAATATCACGGTGATTAACGGGTATTTCCCGCAGGGTGAGAGCCGCGACCATGAGACAAAATTCCCGGCCAAAGCAAAGTTTTATCAGGATCTGCAGGATTACCTGACCACCGAACTGAAAAAAGAGAATCCGGTGCTGATCATGGGCGACATGAATATCAGCCCGACCGATCTCGATATCGGCATTGGTGAAGAGAACCGCAAACGCTGGTTGCGTACCGGTAAATGTTCTTTCCTGCCGGAAGAACGCGAGTGGATGGAACGCCTGCTCGGCTGGGGTCTGGTTGATACTTTCCGCACCGCCAACCCGGAAACACAGGATCGCTTCTCGTGGTTTGACTACCGCTCAAAAGGCTTTGATGACAACCGCGGTCTGCGTATAGACCTGCTGCTGGCCAGCCCGCCGCTGGCGGAACGCTGCATCGAAACTGGCATCGACTACGATATCCGCAGCATGGAAAAACCGTCTGACCATGCGCCGGTCTGGGCGAAATTCAAACTGTAACCTCGTGTGAACACGCAAAAAATACTCCTGATGTGCGCCCTTCTGGGCGCATTTGTTCTGACCTTCGTCTTTCTTCCGCCGGGGACGCTCTCCCTGGAAACCATCAAAACGCACCAGCAGTCGCTCCTCTCGCACGTGGAACAGGCACCGTGGCAAAGCGCGTTTTTCTTTTTCGCCCTCTACGTATTGGTCTCCGCCCTGTCGATACCCGGTGCGGCGATACTGACGCTGCTGGCGGGAGCGCTGTTTACGCTGTGGGAAGGCACCCTGCTGGTCTCGTTTGCTTCTACCCTCGGCGCCACGCTGGCGATGCTTGCCAGCCGTTATCTGCTGCGCGACTGGGTACAGCGGCGATTCACATCGCAGATGAATACGGTGAATGCCGGTATGGCGCGAGACGGTGCAGGGTATCTTTTTGCCCTGCGTCTGATGCCCTTGTTCCCGTTTTTTCTGGTGAATCTGCTCATGGGGCTGACCCGTATTGCGGTCAGTCGCTACTGGTGGGTGAGCCAGGTCGCCATGCTGCCTGCAACCATTATCTTTCTGAATGCCGGACGCGCGCTGGGGAAAGTGAATTCGCTTCGCGATATTTTATCGCCGGGACTGATATTCGCCTTTACACTACTGGGGTTATTGCCGCTGGCGACGCGCTGGCTGTTTTCCCGTTTTACCCCTTCATCAAAAAAGTGAGGCATTATGCGCCGTGTGCGTTTTTGCACGTTTCTGAGCGGTCTGCTGCTGGCAGCCCCGCTGTTTGCAGCGGACAACTGGCAGGCTATCCAACAACAAGCCAAAGGCCAGACCGTCTGGTTTAACGCCTGGGGCGGCGATCGGGCGGTAAACCGCTACCTCGAGTGGGTAAGCGGTGAGATGAAAACGCATTACGACATAACCCTTAAAATCGTCCCACTGGCGGATGCCGCCGATGCGGTCAAACGTATTCAAACAGAAGCCGCCGCAGGCCGGAAAACGAACGGTTCAGTCGACCTCTTATGGGTCAACGGTGAGAACTTCCGGACCCTGAAAGCCGCTAACCTGCTGCAAACCGGATGGGCGCAGACCTTGCCCAACTGGCGCTATGTCGATACCCGCAAACCGGTTATGGAGGATTTTGCTGTCCCCACCGATGGCGCGGAATCCCCGTGGGGCGGTGCGCAGCTCACCTTTATTGCCCGCCACGCAAGCCTGCCTGCGCCCCCAAACGATCCTCAGGCGTTACTGGCGTATGCGCAGCAGCATCCGGGCAAAGTCAGCTACCCACGCCCGCCCGATTTTACCGGTACGGCATTTCTGGAACAGTTGCTCCTGACCCTCACCGCTCACCCGGAGGCGTTGCAAAAAGCCCCTGATAACACCTTTGCCCAGGTGACGGCTCCGCTGTGGCACTACCTGGACAAATTACACCCGCTGCTGTGGCGAAAGGGAGAGGACTTTCCTCCCTCGCCCGCCAGAATGGATACCTTGCTTGCCAGCGGTAGCCTCAATCTCTCCCTGACCTTTAACCCGGCACATGCGCAGCAAAAAGTGGCCAGCGGTGAACTGCCTGCCGACAGCTACAGCGTTGGTTTTGACAACGGAATGATAGGCAATGTCCATTTTGTGGCCATTCCGTCGAATGCCAGTGCAAGCGCAGGCGCGAAGGTGGTCGCCAATTTCCTCCTTTCACCGCAGGCGCAAATCCGCAAGGCCGACCCGGCCATCTGGGGAGACCCGAGCGTACTGGATGCGAAAACACTGCCCGAAAAAGAAGCGAAGCAGCTCGCTGCCCATACGCCGGCAGGGCTGCCAAAAATGCTTCCCGAGCCGCACGCTGCCTGGGTTAACGCGCTGGAGCAGGAATGGCTGCGTCGTTACGGCACCCGCTGAGCTGGCTCGTCTGGCTGGCGATGGCGGTCATCTATCTGCCGCTGCTACCCACCGCCGCCATACTGTTTGCCCCGGCATTCTCGCTGAACAACTGGCAGTTGCTGCTTAACGACCCGCAGCTGCCACAGGCAACGATCGCCACGCTGGTCTCAACGCTTATCGCGACGCTGGGGTCGATGTTTATCGCTCTGGTGATCGTGGCCCTCCTGTGGCCGGGCGAGCGCTGGCGACGGCTCAGCAGCCGGCTGCCGTGGCTGCTCGCCGTTCCTCATGTGGCCTTTGCCACCAGCGCTTTACTATTGTTTGCCGAAGGGGGCCTGTTGTATCAGGTGTGTAGCGTCTGTACGCCACCGCTTGACCGATACGGTGCAGGGCTGGGGCTGACGCTTGCGGTAAAAGAGAGCGCGTTTGTGCTGTGGGCCCTTTACGCCGTCCTGCCGGAAAAACGCCTTGCGCAGCAAAAGGTCGTGCTGCATACCTTCGGCTACGGGCGTTTTCAGGCGCTGAACTGGTTCATCCTTCCAACGATCGCGCCGGCTCTTGGCGCGGTGATGCTGGCGGTGCTGGCCTGGTCCCTGTCGGTTGTGGACGTGGCGATGGTGCTCGGGCCCGGCAATCCCCCGACGCTTGCCGTACTGGCGTGGCAATGGCTCAGTCAGGGCGATGCGCAGCAGCAGACAAAGGGAACGCTGCTGTGCCTGCTTCTCCTTCTGCTGCTGGCCGCACTTTCTGCACTGGGTTACGGCGCATGGAGACTCTGGCGTCGCACGTTACCGGACCTGAGCGGACGCCGTCGAATGTCGCTTATCGCGCCACCAGCGCGTCTGCTCAGCGGATTTCTGCCCGCCTGCGGGGTGCTTTGCGCGGTCGTGCTGCTCATGCTGGCGCAGCGGGACGACATCGGTGCGGTTGGCGCCAGCCTCTCCTTTGGCCTGCTCGCCAGCCTGATTTCGCTGGGGGTAATTGTTCTCTGGCTTGAGTGGGGACCGCAGCGAGGCACACAGTGGGTGTGGTTGCCGCTGGCGCTGCCGGCGCTGCCCCTCGTTACTGGACAATATGTTATCGCGTTGCGACTGGGTATCGACGGGCACTATGCCGCCGTGCTGTGGAGCCATCTGCTGTGGGTTTTACCGTGGATGTTGCTGGTCCTCCAGCCAGCCTGGCAGAGGATCGATCCCCGTCTGATCCTTACCGCCAGAACGCTCGGCTGGCGGCGGGGAAAAATCTTCTGCTGGCTGAAATGCCCCTTGCTGGTACGCCCGGCGCTGCTGGCTTTCGCGACCGGGTTTTCCGTCAGCATGGCGCAATACATGCCAACCCTCTGGCTGGGCGCGGGCCGTTTTGCGACGCTGACCACTGAAACCGTGGCGCTCAGCAGTGGAGGCAGCATTCCGCTTCTGGCTAACCGGGCGCTGGGGTTGCTGTTGGTCACGGGGAGCGTGTTTGGCCTTGCCGCCCTGCTATCCCGGCTCGCAAGCCGTTACCGACGAGGATTACGTTAATGCTGCAGGTCAGCAATCTCACCATTGAACCGCTTTTCCGCGAGGTCAATTTTTGTGTGCCACGCGGCGAAATAGTCACGCTGATGGGGCCTTCCGGCAGCGGAAAATCAACCCTTTTTGCCTGGATAGTGGGCGCACTGCCAGACGACTTTCAGGCTCAGGGCGAACTGTGGCTTGATGAACGTCGCTGCGACGGACTGCCCGTGGAGGCCCGCGGGTTGGGGATCCTCTTTCAGGATGCCCTGCTGTTTGACCATTTCAGCGTCGGACAAAATTTGCTGCTGGCATTACCTGAACGGATTGTCGGACGAGCACGACGGGAAGCGGTCGAGCAGGCGCTCGGTTCTGCCGGGCTTGCCGGGCATTACGCCAGCGATCCGGCGACCCTTTCCGGCGGAGAACGTGCCCGGGTCAGTCTGCTGCGTGCCCTGCTTGCAGAGCCGCAGGCGTTACTGCTGGATGAACCGTTCAGCCGTCTCGATAATGCGTTACGCGCTTCGTTTCGGGCATGGGTATTTGACACTACCCGCGCACGCAATATTCCGGTGGTTCTGGTCACGCATGACGACGAAGACGTGCCCCCGGGCGGCGAAGTGATTGAGATTTCTCGCTGGCAATAATGTGCTAACGCAATGTTTTACCTTTCAGGAGAGACGACAATGCCCCCCTCTTTTACTGACGTCAGGTTATTCGATGAAACGTGTTTCTCAACTGACCGCGCTGGCCATGCTGTGCGGCCTCGCTTCATTTTCCTCTCTGGCTGCTGATATGCCGCACGCCATGACGCTGTCTCAACTTCAGGCACAACACGGCGCGGTGATCGACACCCGCGCCAGCGCGTTTTACAACGGCTGGCCGCAAACGCTGAGCGCGCCCTCCGGGCATGAGCCCGCCGCACTTAACCTTTCCGCCTCCTGGCTTGGCGCGATGAGCGATGACCAGATTGCCGTCTGGGCCAGACAGCACCAGCTTACGCCGGCCATGACGATCGCGCTCTACGGTCGCGACGCCGATAATCAGGCGGTCAAAACGCGGCTGGAAAAAGCCGGCTACCACCAGATTTCCGTGCTCAACGATGCCCTGCAGGTACCTGAGCGTCTGCAGCGTTTGCCGCACTTTGAACAACTCGTCTACCCGGAGTGGATCCACCGGCTTCAGCAGGGTAAACCCGTCACTGCTGCGCCAACGGGCGACTGGAAAGTCATTGAAGCCGCATGGGGCGCGCCGAAGTTTTATCTGCTGAACCATATTCCCGGTGCCGGCTACATTGATACCAACGAAGTGGAAAGCGAACCGCTGTGGAATAAAGTTTCTGACGACACGCTAAAAGCGATGCTGGCGAAGCACGGGATCCGTCACGATACGACCGTCATTCTGTATGGCCGTGACGTATATGCCGCCGCCCGCGTGGCGCAGATCATGCTGTATGCGGGCGTGAAGGACGTCCGCATTCTTGATGGCGGCTGGAAAGCCTGGTCTGACGCGGGTCTTCCGGTTGAACGGGGAATGCCCAAAGACGTGAAGCCCGCCCCCGATTTTGGTGCACCGATCCCCGGCCAGCCGCAGTTGATGGTGGATATGGCGCAAGCACGCGGGATGCTGCATCGCCAGGACGCGTCGCTGGTCAGCATTCGTTCCTGGCCGGAGTTCATCGGCGAAACCAGCGGCTACAGCTACATCAAGCCAAAAGGTGAAATTGCCGGTGCCCGCTGGGGTCATGCCGGTAGCGACGCCACCCATATGGAAGATTTCCATAATCCGGATGGCACCATGCGCAGCGCTGACGACATCGCCGCCATGTGGAAAACCTGGAACATCCTGCCGGAACAGCACGTCGCGTTTTACTGCGGCACCGGCTGGCGTGCGTCCGAGACGTTTATGTACGCACGGGCGATGGGCTGGAAAAATGTCGCCGTCTATGACGGCGGCTGGTACGAGTGGAGCAGTCATCCACAGAACCCCGTCTCCAGCGGAAAACGTGGGCCAGAAAGTTCACGCTAACGGGTAAGTGACTTCAGCGTCACATACCCGCTCCAGATGCGCGTTGTGGTGGTCAGCCAGCACAACGCGCCAAATATCCACGCCAGCACGCTGAAGTGCGCCGGAAAGAGGCAGCACAGCACAAACAGCGCGATCGTCTCCGTCCCCTCCGTTAACCCACCAATATAGTAAAACGACTTATGCGCGTAGCCGGGGTTGTCGATGTTGTGTTTCGCTGCCAGCGCGGCAAATGCCAGAAAACTGCTCCCGGTACCGATAAAGGCAAACAACAGCCAGCCAGCGGCAAGCGCATTCTCTGCGGGGGCCGCCAGCGCGAATCCGAAGGGAACCAGCGCGTAAAACAGAAAATCGAGGGCGATATCAAGAAATCCTCCCGCATCCGTCAGCCCGCGCCGGCGCGCCAGCGCACCGTCCAGACCATCCAGCAGGCGATTCAGCACGATGGCGACGAGCGCCGCCGGATACCAGCCGAGGGCCAGAAACGGTAAGGCCAGAACGCCTATGGCAAACCCGGTCAGGGTTAATCCGTCAGGCGTGATCCCCGGCTTATCCAGTACTGACACCAGTCGGTTGAGCGTGGGTTTAATCCGCGGGTGCAGATGACGATCAAGCATGGGGATCCTCTTTAAACGTGGCACATAACCCCTGCGCCGGGATGTCCAGCGCGGCATTAAAGCGTGCAGAGAGATTCTGAAACGCAATCAGCGCCGTCATTTCGGCGATCGCGTCCTCGCTGAAATGGCGTTTGATCTCACTTTTTACTTCGTCATTCACACGGGGCGGCGTCGCGGTGACAGCCTCGGCATAGGCCAGCGCTGCACGCTCCTCTTCGCTAAAAAGAGCGGAATCACGCCACGCGTTGACGGCATGAACCTTATCCAATGCGCCCGAGCGCTCCGCCAGGCGCAAACTGTTGGCATCGATACAAAAAGCGCAGTGACAAAGCTGCGATACCCGGGTCATTAACAGCGAACGGAGCACCGGCGACAGGCGCGCGTGACGACGTTCGAGAAAACCGACGAACAATGCCACCAGCCAGAAAAGACGTGGCATCCTTCCCCACCAGCGCGTGGGGTTAAGCACGGCACCAAAGTGTTTTTTCTGCATGGCGGCAATCGGTTTTATGCTGACCGGAAGGGTGGCGATGGGATCTACCCAGGTGGACGTCTCTTTCACCTGATTCTCCTGATGGCTGGACTCTTAGAAAGGGCACGATAATATGGTGTTTTTCGCTAACAAGTATTGACGACCATGCTAAAAACAGTCGATGTCGTTGCGGCAATCATCGAAAAAGACAACAAAATTTTACTGGCCCAGCGCCCGGCTCATGCCGACCAGCCGGGCATGTGGGAATTCGCAGGCGGAAAAGTAGAAGCCGGTGAGACGCAGCCCGAGGCGCTTGTCCGCGAGCTGCACGAAGAGCTCGGCATCCACGCGCAGCCAGGTGAGTATGTGGCAAGCCATCAGCGTGAGGTGTCACAGCGGTTAATCAACCTTCACGCCTGGCACGTTCCGGCGTTCAGCGGCGCGCTGACGGCGCATTACCACAGTGCGCTGGTGTGGTGTACGCCCGAAGACGCATTTGGTTTCAACTTAGCGCCTGCGGACATCCCGCTGCTGGAGGCGTTTATTGTTTTACGCGACGCCAGACCAGCGGATTCGTGCTAATGGTGCGTTCATCACGCTGGCACTGCAACAGAATGCCGTCCGCTTTTACCACTGCCCCTTCCGAATAGTTCTGATCCTGATAGATGCAGCACTGGTTACACGGCTGCGCTCGCTGGCCGCTGGAGCTGAACACCTCCGGCGGCACATTCACGTCCACATCCGGGCGAATGCGGTCTGCCTGCGCGCCTGCGGTAAACATCAAACATAACGCGGTTATCACGTAACGGTTCATAGACTTATCTTCCTGTTGTGCCCTGATAAAGACTATAACGGTAAACCGGCGCAGAACCTTTAATTTATCTCGTCATCGCTTTTGGTTATGACGAAGCCCCGCTGATTAATTTCCTTTTCGGCATGCATTTCTGCTTGCTTCACAAAGCGGTACGGATGGTATAGTCAAAAAAACAACACAATTCGTATAAGCAATATACATAAAATAATATAAGGGGTTCTTATATCTATGGATCAGACACGCTCTCTGGAAACTTTCCTCTCTTATGTTCAACAGCGCGACCCGCATCAAAGTGAGTTTGCGCAGGCCGTACGTGAAGTCATGACCACGTTGTGGCCGTTCCTTGAAGAAAACCCGCGCTATCGCCAGATGTCACTGCTTGAGCGCCTCGTGGAGCCGGAGCGCGTGATCCAGTTTCGCGTGACCTGGGTAGATGACCGTAATCAGGTCCAGGTTAACCGCGCGTGGCGCGTGCAGTTTAATTCCGCCATCGGCCCGTTTAAGGGTGGGATGCGTTTCCACCCTTCCGTGAATCTGTCGATTTTAAAATTCCTCGGCTTTGAGCAGACGTTTAAAAACGCCCTTACGACCCTGCCCATGGGGGGCGGGAAAGGCGGCAGTGATTTCGATCCGAAAGGCAAAAGCGAAGGTGAAGTGATGCGTTTCTGTCAGGCGCTGATGACCGAACTCTATCGTCATCTTGGTCCCGATACTGACGTTCCGGCGGGCGATATCGGCGTCGGTGCGCGTGAAGTGGGCTTTATGGCCGGCATGATGAAAAAGCTTTCGAATAACAGCGCCTGTGTCTTTACGGGCAAAGGGCTCTCCTTTGGCGGCAGCCTGATCCGTCCGGAAGCCACCGGCTACGGGCTGGTCTATTTTACCGAGGCGATGCTGAAGCGCCACGGCTTAGGGTTTGAAGGTATGCGCGTGGCGGTGTCCGGCTCCGGTAACGTGGCCCAGTACGCCATTGAGAAAGCAATGCAGTTTGGTGCCCGCGTGGTTACCGCGTCAGATTCACGCGGTACCGTGGTGGATGAAGCCGGTTTTACGGCCGAGAAGCTGGCACGCCTGTGCGACATTAAAGCCAGCCGCGACGGCCGTCTGGCGGATTATGCCCGTGAATTTGGTCTGACCTGGCTCGAAGGCAAACAACCGTGGGGCGTGCCGGTCGATATCGCCCTGCCATGTGCGACCCAGAACGAACTGGATACCGAGGCCGCACGCACCCTGATTACCAACGGCGTGAAGGCCGTGGCCGAAGGGGCGAATATGCCAACCACCATCGAAGCGACCGATCTGTTCCTTGAGGCTGGCGTGCTGTTTGCGCCGGGCAAAGCCGCGAACGCCGGTGGCGTGGCGACCTCTGGCCTGGAGATGGCGCAAAACGCCGCGCGCCTCGGCTGGAAGGCAGAGAAAGTGGATGCGCGTCTGCACCACATTATGCTGGATATTCACCACGCCTGCGTCGAGTACGGCGGTGAGGCATCGCAAACCAACTACGTGCGCGGCGCAAATATCGCCGGGTTCGTGAAGGTCGCGGATGCGATGATGGGGCAAGGGGTTATCTAAGCACGCTGTCGCCCTTTCCCGTCGGGAGAGGGCGACAACCGAAAGCACATCAGGCTGCGCTTTTTTTCTTTTTGAACGGTTTCTTCGGCGCACCACCCGGTGCAACCATCCCCCGGAACTGCTTCACCGGCGTATTACGCGCCTGGTTAATCAGCTCGTACAAGGTCTCCACCAGCGGCTGCATAAAGTCCTGATAGCGACACTGCTTTTCACTGATTTGCGTCAGCACGGATTCCCAGTGTGCCGTCATGTCCGGCCTTGCGGCCAGCTCAGGCAGCGAGTGGATCAATGCGCGCCCCGGTTCAGTCGAGTGGATATAGCGCCCTTTTTTCTCCAGAAAACCGCGCTTAAACAGCAGCTCGATAATCCCCGCACGGGTCGCTTCTGTGCCCAGTCCGTCGGTAGCACGCAAGATCTTCTTCAGATCCTTATCCTGAACAAAACGGGCGATCCCGGTCATTGCCGAGAGCAGTGTCGCATCGGTGAAGTGGCGCGGCGGTTGGGTCTGGCGTTCAACCACTTCGCCTTTCTCACACAGCAGCTCGTCATCTTTGGCGACCACCGGCAGCGGCGTGCCGTCATTCTCTTCGTCACGCTCTTTGTTGCCAAGCAGCGTGCGCCAGCCAGCCTCCGCCAGGAAACGCGCCTTGGCGATAAATTTCCCTTTGGCAATTTCCAGCTCAATCACGCATTTGCGGAACATGGCGTCCGGGCAGAACTGCATCAGATACTGACGAGCCACCAGGTTATACACCTTCGCTTCGTTTTCCGTGAGGTTAACGTTGCTGGCGCGCGCCGTCGGGATAATCGCATGGTGGGCATCCACCTTTTTATCATCCCAGCAGCGGTTATGAATGTCCGGATTCACAACCGGTTGCGGCAGCAGATCCGGCGCGTGAACGGCAATGGCGTTCATCACCGAGTGACGGCCGGCAAAGTGCTCTTCCGGCAGATACCGGCTGTCAGAACGCGGATAGGTAATGAGTTTGTGGGTTTCGTAGAGCTTCTGGCAGATATCAAGGACGTTCTGCGCGCTCAGACCGAAGCGTTTCGCCGCTTCAATCTGCAGCGCGGAAAGCGAGAACGGCAGCGGCGCGGGTTCTGATTCCCGTTTATCGTTATAGCTGGTGACAATAGCAGGCTGACCGGTAATCCGGTTGACCACGTGCTCCGCCAGCGGACGGTGCAGCAACCGCCCCTCTTCATCCTGATACGATTCGCAGGCATCGCTTGGCTGCCAGACGGCGGTAAAGCGCTCGTCTTTTGGCGTGACGATATGCGCTTTAACCTCAAAGAAATCTTTGGCGACGAAATTCTCAATCTCTTCGTCACGACGCACCACCAGCCCCAGCACCGGCGTTTGCACACGCCCGACGGAGAGGACGCCCTGATAACCGGCATTACGCCCCAGAATGGTGTAGGCGCGGGTCATGTTGATCCCGTAAAGCCAGTCCGCTCGAGCGCGGGCCAGCGCGGAAACGCACAGCGGAATAAACTCGCTGTTCGCGCGCAGACGTGAAATGGCCCGCTCCACGGCCTGCGGATTGAGGTCGTTAATCAGGCAGCGCTGGACCTGCTGGCGTTTTTCCGGCGCCAGCTCCAGATAGTCCAGCACCTCATCCACCAGCAGTTGCCCTTCCCTGTCCGGGTCACCCGCGTGGATGACTTCCGTCGCGTCATGCAAAAAACGTTTAATCACGTTGAGCTGTTTGGTGACGGAAGGCCGTGGCTGCAGGCGCCATTTATCAGGGACGATGGGTAGGTCATTGAGGTTCCAGCGGGCATAGCGGCTGTCGTAAACATCCGGCTGCGCCTGCTCAAGCAGGTGACCGATACACCAGGTGACCACCTGCCCGTTACCGCATTCGATAAAGCCGTCGCCCTTGCGATGCGGCTTCGGCAGCACATCGGCAATGGCACGGGCCAGGCTCGGCTTTTCGGCAATAAACAACCGCATTGAATTAACGGATCTCAATCATCGGTCGGCCACCGCGCGCGGTCACCAGTTCACCGATCGCCGTCAGGGTAATACCAAACTCTGCGGCCGTCGCCTGGACGTCGGCTTCAGCGTCTGGCGTGACCGCCAGCAGCAAACCACCGGACGTTTGCGGATCGCACAGCAGATTGCGCCACGCTTCAGGCATTTCACCCATCAGATGACCATAGCTGGCAAAGTTACGCTGGGTACCGCCCGGAACGGCGCCCGCTGCAATGTACTCCTCCACACCCGGCAGCTTCGGCACGTCCTGATACCAGACCTGCGCCTGTACGCCCGCGCCCTGACACACTTCGGAGAGGTGTCCGAGAAGGCCAAAACCGGTCACGTCGGTCATGGCTTTCACGCCGTCGATATTCGCAAAGGCCGCACCCGCGAGGTTCATCTGGCACATGACCTCGGTTGCCAGCCCCTGGTGTTCCGGCTTCAGCAGCGATTTTTTCTCCGCAGTAGTGAGGACACCAATGCCCAGCGGTTTGGTGAGGAACAGCTTGCAGCCCGCCTGCGCGGTGCTGTTGCGTTTCACGCGCTCGGTGGGCACCACGCCCGTGACCGCGAGACCGAAGATCGGCTCCGGCGCATCGATAGAATGTCCCCCGGCCAGCGCGATCCCCGCCTGCTGGCAGGCAAAACGTCCCCCTTCGATCACCTCACGGGCAATTTCAGGAGCAAGGGTGTTAATCGGCCAGCCCAGAATGGCAATCGCCATAATCGGTTTGCCCCCCATGGCGAAAATATCGCTGATGGCGTTGGTGGCCGCAATACGCCCGAAATCGAACGGGTTGTCGACAATCGGCATAAAGAAGTCGGTGGTACTGATAATGCTGGTGCCGTTACCCAGGTCATAAACTGCCGCATCGTCACGCGTTTCGTTACCGACAAGCAGGTTCGGGTCGACAAACTTCGCCTGTTCACTGTGGAGAATGGTCTCCAGCACTTTCGGGGAAATTTTACAACCGCAACCGGCTCCGTGGCTGTATTGCGTTAAACGAATAGTTTGCTCGCTCATGGACGTCTCCTGTCATCTCAATCGCGCTATGGTAGCGCTCATTCCATAAAGAGGTAAGTATGACTGTCTGAATTCTGCGGCAGATGCTCAGAATCCAGACAGTTTAGCGCGCGTTATCAGAAACGGCTGACGAAAGGCGTGGTGTCCGGCACATTAATGGTGGCGGAGGCTTTAAGCTGAGGCGTGCCGAGATAGAGGAAGCCGACAATTTTATCATGTTCGCCACAGGCGAATCCGTCGCGAACCGGCTGGCTGTTGGTCAGCGGCCCTGTGCGCCAGATACCGTTAAACCCTTGCGCCACGGCGGCCATTTGCATTGCCATGACGGCACAGCCGGCAGACATTTCCTGCTCCCAGACCGGCACTTTGTGGTCGGCCTGACATTTCGCCACGACAGCGATGATCATCGGCGCACGGAATGGCGCACTGCGGGCTTTCTCAATACCCTTCTCATCCTGACCTGCGGCAACCGCCCCCTGCTCCAGTATCTGACTGAAACGATCGCGGCCTTCACCTTCAATCACAAAGAAGTGCCATGGCTGCAGCGTACCATGATCCGGTGCACGCAGGCCGGCACGCAGAATATTCTCCAGTTGCTCCCCTGCCGGCGCCGGCTCGGTGAGACGTGAAGCGCTACGGCGGTTAACAAGCAGTTCAAGTGCGTCCATTGGTTAACTCCTTTCTTGAAATTTACTCACAAAATTAACACGGCGGCAGATTTTGTTACAGCGTAGCAGGCGATTCCTGCTGACAAGTGACGGTTGGGTCATTACGATAACCGCACATTGCCGTCCCGTGGCGACGGAAACAGTCATTTTCTGGTTAGGGAGAATACATGCGAACCCTTTGGCGAATCATTGCCGGTTTCTTTAAATGGACGTGGCGACTGCTCAACTTCGTCCGCAACCTGGTGATGAATATCTTCTTCATCCTCCTGGTTCTGGTTTGCGCAGGCGTCTGGATGCATATCAGCAACGCAAATCAGGCGCAGCATTCGACTCGCGGGGCGCTGTTACTTGATATCACGGGCGTCATCGTCGATAAGCCGTCCACCAGCAATCGTCTGGGCGTTATTGGCCGTCAGCTGTTTGGCGCGACATCAGACCGTCTTCAGGAAAACTCCCTGTTCGATATCGTCGACACCATTCGTCAGGCAAAAGATGACCGCAACATTACCGGCATCGTGCTGGATCTGAAAGATTTTGCCGGCGGCGACCAGCCTTCAATGCAATACATTGGTAAAGCGCTGCGCGAATTCCGCGACAGCGGCAAGCCGGTGATTGCGGTCGGGGACAGCTACAGCCAGGGGCAGTATTATCTGGCCAGCTTCGCCAATAAAATCTGGCTCTCCCCGCAGGGTACGGTCGATCTGCATGGCTTTGCCACTAACGGTCTGTATTACAAATCGCTGCTCGACAAACTGAAAGTCACCACCCACGTCTTCCGCGTCGGAACCTATAAATCCGCCGTGGAGCCGTTTATTCGTGATGATATGTCCCCTGCGGCCCGTGAAGCGGACAGCCGCTGGATTGGTGAGCTGTGGCAAAACTATCTGAGCACCGTGGCCGCTAACCGCCAGATAACCGCTGAACAGGTGTTCCCTGGCGCGCAGGGCGTGCTGGAAGGCCTGCGCAAGGTTGATGGTGATACCGCAAAATATGCGCTGGATAACAAACTGGTCGATGCGCTGGGCACCAGCGCGGATATCGAAAAATCACTGAGCAAACAGTTTGGCTGGAGCAAAGAGGATAAAAACTTCAGCGCTATCAGCATGTACGATTATGCGACCAAAAAGCCGGATGACAGCGGTGACAGCGTCGCGGTGGTCTTTGCTAATGGTGCCATCATGGACGGCGAGGAAACGCCGGGTAACGTGGGCGGCGATACCACCGCATCGCAAATCCGTGATGCTCGCCTTGATCCGAAAGTGAAGGCGATCGTACTGCGCGTAAACAGCCCTGGCGGCAGCGTCAGCGCTTCTGAAGTGATCCGCGCTGAACTTGCCGCGGCACGTGCAGCCGGCAAGCCGGTAGTGGTGTCGATGGGTGGAATGGCGGCCTCGGGCGGTTACTGGATTTCAACCCCGGCTAACTACATCGTCGCCAACCCGAGCACGCTGACCGGCTCGATTGGCATCTTTGGGGTGATTAACACCGTGGAAAACAGCCTGGATTATCTGGGCGTCCATACCGATGGCGTTGCCACTTCACCGCTGGCGGATGTGTCGGTCACCAAATCGCTGCCGCCTGAAGTCTCTGAGATGATGCAGCTCAGTATCGAGAACGGCTACAAGCGCTTTATTACGCTGGTGGCAGAGTCCCGTAAAAAGACACCGCAACAGATCGACGACATTGCGCAGGGCCACGTCTGGACTGGCCAGGATGCGAAGAATAATGGTCTGGTAGACAGCCTGGGCGACTTTGATGACGCGGTGAAGAAAGCCGCCGAACTGGCGAAGCTCAAGCAGTGGCATGTTGAGTATTATCAGGACGAGCCGTCGTTCTTTGACCTGGTGATGAACAGCATGTCCGGCTCCGTACGCGCCATGCTGCCTGAGGCGCTGCAGGCGTATTTGCCTGCGCCAGTCGCAACGGCGGCTAAAGCGATGAAAGCGGAAAGCGACAAACTGGCGGCCTTTAACGATCCACAAAGCCGTTACGCGTTTTGTCTGACCTGTGCAAACGTCCGTTAAACACCGTCCCCTCTTCCCGTGAAGAGGGGATTTTTTTCTTTTGAAGAACAAGAACTCACTACCATGCAGAAGAAATCGATTTATGTAGCCTACACTGGCGGTACCATCGGTATGCAGCGCTCTGAAAACGGCTATATCCCGGTCTCCGGCCACCTTCAGCGCCAGCTCGCGCTGATGCCTGAATTCCACCGTCCTGAAATGCCTGACTTCACCATCCACGAATACGAGCCGCTGATGGACTCCTCCGATATGACGCCGGAAGACTGGCAGCATATCGCGGACGACATTAAAGCCCATTACGACCAGTACGACGGCTTTGTGATCCTGCATGGTACCGACACGATGGCGTTTACCGCCTCGGCACTCTCCTTCATGCTGGAGAATCTGGGCAAACCCGTCATCGTCACCGGCTCGCAAATTCCGCTGGCGGAGCTGCGTTCTGACGGGCAGATCAACCTGCTCAACTCCCTGTATGTGGCAGCGAATTACCCGATTAACGAAGTGTCGCTGTTCTTCAACAACCGACTGTATCGCGGCAACCGGACCACGAAGGCGCACGCCGATGGCTTTGACGCTTTCGCCTCACCGAACCTGCAGCCGCTGCTGGAGGCGGGCATCCATATTCGTCGTCTGGGCACCCCGCCTGCGCCGAGCACGGCGGGCGAACTGATTGTTCATCCGATCACGCCGCAACCGATTGGCGTGGTAACGATTTACCCGGGTATCTCTGCAGATGTGGTGCGTAACTTCCTGCGCCAGCCGGTGAAAGCGCTGATCCTGCGCTCTTACGGCGTGGGCAATGCCCCGCAGAACGGCGAGTTCCTGAAAGAGCTGCAGGAAGCGAGCGAGCGCGGGATCGTGGTGGTTAACCTGACGCAATGCATGTCCGGTAAAGTCAACATGGGCGGTTACGCCACCGGTAACGCCCTCGCGCATGCAGGCGTTATCAGCGGATTCGATATGACCGTTGAAGCCACGCTGACTAAACTTCACTATTTACTGAGTCAGGATCTGGACATTCAGTCCATCCGCAGCGCGATGATGCAAAACCTGCGCGGCGAACTGACGCCGGACGAATAAGGAGACACCATGACGCAACGCGCCCTGTTACTGGTCGATTTGCAAAATGATTTCTGTGCGGGCGGCGCACTGGCCGTCGCTGAAGGTGACAGCACCGTAGACGTGGCGAATACGCTGATTGAGTGGTGCAAAACGCGGGGTGAGGCGGTTGTCGCAAGCCAGGACTGGCACCCGGCTGACCACGGCAGTTTTGCCAGCCAGCACGGCGTTGAGCCCTTCACGCAGGGTGAACTTGACGGCCTGGCACAAACCTTCTGGCCGGATCACTGCGTGCAACAGACGGAAGGTGCGCAGCTGCATCCGCTGCTGAATCAGAAGGCCATCGACGCGGTGTTTCATAAAGGGGAAAACCCGTCTATTGACAGCTACAGCGCCTTCTTTGATAACGGACATCGCCAGAAAACGGCGCTGGACGGGTGGTTACGCCATCACGAAATCACCGAACTGATTGTGCTGGGTCTGGCGACGGATTACTGCGTGAAGTTCACCGTGCTGGACGCCCTCCAGCTAGGCTATACCGTCAGCGTCATCACCGACGGCTGTCGTGGGGTGAACATTCAGGCGCATGACAGCGCACAGGCGTTTATGGATATGGCCGCGGAAGGCGCCACCCTGTATACCCTGGAAGACTGGCTGGAAACGCACGCCTGACCTTCTCGCCGGGCAAGCCACAGTGCTGCCCGGCACGCCCCGTCTCATTCCCCATAAAGTGAACTCCCTCGCATCACCAGCGAAGCGGCAATGCTATTCTCTTCAGGCTGTTTTTTCGCCACGTCTTTTCCGTGGCGTGGTTATTTTTGTTAAGTCAAAGAGGAACTTGTATGAAACGTTTGCCTTTGCTGGCAGCATTACCCCTGCTTTGCGCGTCAGTTGCTTCCGCCACGCCCCTGATGTCTGTGGGATATTTTAATGGCGGTGGCGATGTCACCGCCGGTCCCGGTGGTGATATCAATACGCTCGACGTTCGTCAGATTACCCACCTGAACTACTCATTTGGTCTGGTCTATAACGATGAGAAAGACGAAACCCATGCTGCGCTGAAAGATCCGGCGAAACTTCATCAGATCTGGCTGTCGCCAAAAGTCGCCGCCGATCTGGCGCTAATCCCGACGCTGCGTAAGCAAAATCCAAACCTGAAAGTGCTGCTGTCCGTGGGCGGATGGGGTGCGCGTGGCTTCTCCGGCGCAGCCGCGACCCAAGAGAGCCGTGCGGTGTTTATCCGCTCGGCTCAGGAGATTGTCGAAAAATATGCACTCGACGGCATCGATCTTGACTGGGAATACCCGGTAAATGGTGCATGGGGACTGGTGGCCAGCACGCCAGCCGATCGCGATAACTTCACCGCACTGCTGAAAGAATTGCGCGCCGCCTTCGGCCATAAAAAGCTGGTCACCATCGCGGTAGGGGCAAATGCAGAAAGTCCAAAAAGCTGGGTGGATGTGAAGGCCATTGCCCCGCTGCTCGACTACATCAACCTGATGACCTACGACATGGCGTATGGCACACAGTATTTCAACGCCAATCTGTATGACTCCAGCGACTGGCCAACGGTGGCCGCCGCAGACAAATACAGCGTGGATTTTGTGGTGAACAACTATCTGGCGGCCGGGCTGAAGCCGCAACAGATGAACCTCGGGATTGGTTTTTACGGCCGCGTGCCGAAACGCGCCGTGGAGCCCGGTATTGACTGGACAAAACCCGATGCGCAAAACCATCCGGTGACCCAGCCCTACTTTGGACCTAAGGAAACCGGCTTATTCGCGTCACTGGGCTACGACCTGACCAAAGATACGTATGTGAAGTACAACGATATTGTGAAAAAGCTCTTAAACGATCCGCAGAAGCGTTTTACCGAACACTGGGACGAACGGGCGCAAGTGCCGTGGCTTTCAGTGAATGCGGCGGACGGCAAGGCGCTGTTTGCCCTTTCCTATGAGAACCCGCGTTCCGTCGCCATCAAAGCGGATTACATCAAGGAGAAAGGTCTCGCCGGGGCGATGTTCTGGGAGTACGGCGCGGATGACAATAACCAGTTAGCGAAACAGCTGGCGGAGTCGCTGGGAATTAAACCCAAAGAGTAAGATAAGCACGCCCTCTCTCCAGAGAGAGGGCGCTGGCAGGCCTGCCGCCCCACCGTTACTGCATCTTTATCGTCGCGATCGGCTTTGGCGTGATACCAAAGTCCTCTTTCAGCTCGCGCTTGCTCTTCATCACCATCTGGCCTTGAGTGTCGATAGTCATGTGTTGCGCGTCGGTATTGTTACGCGCCTGCCAGAGCATCACCAGTTGCAGACTGTTCTCTTTTTGCTCCGGCGTGAGCGCGACACCGTCCGGCCATTTGCCCAGTTCAACAGCAGTCACCAGGCGCTGATACACCTCCGGCGTCATACCGCTAATCATGTCATCAATATTCACGATCTCTCCCTTTCAAAGGAATAATTTGCTGAATCGTTTTTTCAACCTTTGATCTGGTCACCGTTTTCATCATCGGTGAAGCTCATCGACGCTGAATTCACACAGAAACGCTCACCCGTCGGCTGAGGACCATCCGGGAAGACGTGTCCAAGGTGGGCGTCACAGGTTCCGCAACGAATTTCAGTACGCACCATGCCGTGCGACGTGTCGCTCAGGTAGCGGATCGCATCGTCGCTGACCGGCTCATAAAAGCTTGGCCAGCCACAGCCAGAATCGAACTTCGTTTGGGAATTGAACAACGGGGCGTCACATACCAGACAGTGGTAGACACCATCGCGCTTGTTGTGCAGTAAACGGCCGGTAAAAGGCGGTTCGGTTCCGTGATTTTGCGTCACGTAAAACTGCATTTCGGTGAGGTTTTTTTTCAAATCGTCAGGGTTACGTTGGTTCGACATATGCTTACATCTCGCTGTAGAAACAGACACCTTTTAACCCGGATTCTAACAAAACATTAACACCCTTGCGTGCACTTTTGTTCTAAACTTATGTGTCGCGAAAAGGCGGTCAGGCAATTGTGATCATGTTCACATTTTTATCCTGCGAGGACTTTAAAATGCCGCGCGCAGCCCCCATGTGGTTGCTAGCTCAAAGGGAAAGTGAGGCGAGTCAGTCGCACAAACGTTAGTCACAGGATTGATTTGTCGCAATGATTGACACGATTCCGCTTGACGCTGCGTAAGGTTTTTGTAATTTTACAGGCAACCTTTTATTCACTAACAAATAGCTGGTGGAATATATGACTATCAAAGTAGGTATCAACGGTTTTGGCCGTATCGGCCGTATTGTTTTCCGTGCTGCTCAGAAACGTTCTGACATCGAAATCGTTGGTATCAACGATCTCCTGGACGCTGAATACATGGCGTACATGCTGAAGTACGACTCAACTCACGGTCGTTTCGACGGCACCGTTGAAGTGAAAGACGGCCACCTGGTTGTTAATGGCAAAACCATCCGCGTTACTGCTGAGAAAGACCCAGCTAACCTGAAATGGAACGAAATCGGTGTTGATGTTGTAGCTGAAGCTACCGGTATCTTCCTGACCGACGAAACTGCGCGTAAACACATTACCGCGGGTGCGAAAAAAGTTGTTCTGACCGGTCCTTCTAAAGACAACACCCCAATGTTCGTTCGTGGTGCAAACTTCGAAACTTACGCTGGCCAGGACATCGTTTCTAACGCATCCTGCACCACCAACTGCCTGGCACCACTGGCGAAAGTAATCAACGACAACTTCGGCATTGTCGAAGGTCTGATGACTACCGTTCACGCGACCACCGCGACTCAGAAAACTGTTGACGGCCCGTCTCACAAAGACTGGCGTGGCGGCCGTGGCGCGGCTCAGAACATCATCCCATCCTCTACCGGTGCAGCTAAAGCTGTAGGTAAAGTACTGCCAGAACTGAATGGCAAACTGACTGGTATGGCGTTCCGCGTTCCAACTCCTAACGTATCCGTTGTTGACCTGACCGTTCGTCTGGAAAAAGCTGCTTCTTATGAAGAAATTAAGAAAGCAATCAAAGCTGCTTCCGAAGGCGCAATGAAAGGCGTTCTGGGCTACACCGAAGACGACGTTGTATCTACCGATTTCAACGGCGAAGTGTGCACTTCCGTGTTCGATGCTAAAGCGGGTATCGCACTGAACGACAACTTCGTGAAACTGGTTTCCTGGTACGACAACGAAACCGGCTACTCTAACAAAGTACTGGACCTGATCGCTCACATCTCCAAATAAGTTGAGATGAGTGCTTGATCCAAAAAGGCGACTTCGGTCGCCTTTTTTATTGTTTTTAGACAGAGGATTGCTTAATGATTAATAAAATTTTTGCACTTCCGGTAGTCGAACAACTTACCCCTGTGCTCTCCCGCCGCCAGATTGATGGTGCGGATATCATCGTCGTTGACCACCCGCGCGTAAAAGCCTCCGTGGCGCTGAACGGCGCACACCTGCTCTCCTGGAAACCTGAAGGCGAAACGGAAGCACTGTGGCTGAGCGACGCGACCTCCTTTAAAAAAGGGGATGCGATTCGCGGCGGCGTGCCTATTTGCTGGCCATGGTTTGGTCCTTCCGCTGAGAAAGGCCTGCCTTCTCACGGTTTTGCCCGTAACCAGCAGTGGACGCTGAAAGCGCACAATGAAGACGATAACGGTGCGGTACTGACCTTTGAGCTGCAGGCGAATGAGGAAACCCGTGCCCTGTGGCCGCACGATTTCACCCTGTACGCACGCTTCAAGCTGGGCAAAACCTGCGAAATCGAACTGGAAGCACACGGCGAATTTGAAACCACCTCCGCCCTGCACACCTATTTCAACGTTGGTGACATCAGCGCCGTGAAGGTGAGCGGCCTTGGCGATACCTTTATCGACAAAGTGGATAACGCGAAAGAAGGAAAACTGAGCGACGGCATTCAGACGTTCCCGGACCGTACTGACCGCGTTTACCTGCATCCGGAAGCGTGCAACGTGATCCACGACAGCGCCCTGAACCGTGGTATCGAAGTGGTACACCACCATCACAGCAACGTGGTGGGCTGGAACCCAGGCCCGGCACTTTCTGTCAGTATGGCCGACGTGCCTGATGACGGTTACAAAACGTTCGTCTGTGTGGAAACGGCGTGCGTCACTGCGCCACAAAAAACCAGCGAAGAAAAACCGTCTCGCTTAGGGCAGACAATCAGTATTGTGAAGCGCTAATACGCTACCGCCCCTCTTCCTGTAAAGGAGAGGGGCATGCGTTAGGATTAAACGACATCCAGCGGGAGTTTATGGGTGGGTGGCGGGAAAGCATTATCCAGTTTGTGACGTTCTTCCGCGGTGAGGGTTATCTCCAGCGCTCCAGCGTTGGCGTTAACATGCTCAATCGAGGCCGCTTTCGGTATGGCAATAACACCCTGATGGCGGATAACCCACGCCAGCAGAATTTGGGCGGCAGTGGCGCGGTGGTTATGCGCGATGGCATTCACGACCGGATGGTTCATCAGCCCCGAACGCAGGCGACCGGCCTGAGCCAGCGGGCAGTAAGCCATCACCGGCATCGCTTGTTGCTGACACCAGGGAAGCAGATCAAATTCAATTCCCCGTGACGCCAGATGATAAAGCACCTGATTAGTGGCACAGGCGGAACCGCCCTCTTCGCGCCACAGCGCCTGCATATCTTCATAATCCAGGTTTGAGACGCCCCAGCGGCCAATTTTTCCCTGCTGCTGGAGTGTGTCCATCAGCGTAATGGTTTCATCCAGGCCATAGTTACCGCGCCAGTGCAGAAGGTAGAGATCGATATGGTCTGTCCCGAGACGTCGCAGACTGGCATCACACGCCGCCTGGCCTTTCAGACCGCCAGCGTTCCACGGGTAGACTTTTGATACCAGAAAAACGTCGTCGCGCTGGCCCTTAATGGCCTCCCCGACCACCTCTTCCGCTCCGCCTTCGGCATACATTTCAGCGGTATCAATTAACGTTAACCCCATATCAATGCCCGCCCGCAGTGCATTCACTTCGGATTTACGCTGGCTGGCTTTTTCTCCCATATACCAGGTACCCTGTCCGATAGCCGGAAGTGGACGCCCTGCGGAAAAGGTCACGGTTTTTACGCTCATATCATCCCCTCTTTTTCGTTGCACCACACCAATGCAAACGGGGCGCAAGCGCCCCGTTTTGATGCAATGATTGCACTGTTTTAATGCACAATCAGAACTTGTAGGACACACCGACTGAGAATATGCCCGCCCAGGACTTATCAACCATCGGGCTGTCTTTCACTTCATCGCTCAGACGCTCATAGCGCCCGGTACCGTAGACGTTCCAGTCACCGAGGAAGTTATAGCTCGCCGTCAGCTCAAGGTACGGATCCCAGCCGTCGTCCGCACTGTAGCTCTTCAGACCGCTACGACGGGATTCGTTCTTAGAAACACCATAGTAGTAGTCGTTGTAGTTCTCACTGTTATATTGCACACCGATACCCGGAGTTAGCGTTAACGCACCGTTGGTGTAGCGATAGAGCCAGGCCAGATCCCAGATAAAACCGTTGCTGTTATCCAGCGTATCCCCCGCAAGTGCGGTACGCAGGAAGCCATATTCGGTGTTATGCACATAAGAGAGTCCCGCCATCATGGTGCTCTTACGCTTGTCGAGCTGGCGAAGCGCATGGCTGTCGCTGTCACCCGGCTTGAAGTGCGTCGGATCGTAATAAGCCATGATGGAGAGCTTGTCGGCCGTATCATTCCAGAGATAGTAGCCACCGCCCAGACCGCGGAACCAGAAGTTATCGCCTTCATAGGTGACAACCGGAACTGGATAAACATCACGATCATACTGTTTGTATGGGCTGTTAATCACGCCAACGCCCGCGCCAACAGTCCACTGACTTTCCGCCGCCTGTGCGGTGCTAACAGCGGTTGCGGCAAGTACGCCCAATGCCAGAAGTTTGAGTTTGGTCACAATCCATTCTTTCCTGTAGTCAAATAATCAGCGAGAGAAGTTTAACCGCCATTGTCGTACATCCCAAAATTTTTTGCCTGCTAATCAGTCTGATTAACCCGTTATTTTCAACTTTTCAGGTGACAGCCTGCTTTCATTTATATGACTACTGAATGAAAAACGTGCTTTTACCCTAAAACAGCAGGGGAAATTTTTGGATGAGTTATTGATATGTCATTGAAATTAGATTTTATCGGCATGCAAGTTTTGCAAATGCCATCTACGCTTTAAATTAAGAAGAGTTTTTTCTGAACACCCTGCGGTTCTTAGCGTCTGACCTGGCACACAGGTTGCTGCTCTGGCAGTGAGGTGCGAGAGATTCTCTTCCGGGAGCCTCCACTACTCATACGAACGGCTCTTATCCTGTGCTAAAAAACGAAAGGACGGCATGCCATGAATATATTCGATCACTATCGCCAGCGTTATGAAGCTGCCAAGGACGAAGAGTTCACACTGCAGGAGTTTCTTACCATTTGTCGGCAAGATCGCAGTGCCTATGCCAATGCGGCAGAACGGCTATTAATGGCTATTGGTGAGCCAAACATGGTTGATACTGCCCTGGAACCTCGGCTTTCCCGTCTCTTTTCGAATCGGGTGGTCGCCCGATACCCGGCGTTTGAAGAGTTCTATGGTATGGAAGATGCCATCGAACAGATTGTCTCCTACCTGAAGCATGCCGCCCAGGGTCTGGAAGAGAAGAAACAGATCCTTTATTTACTCGGCCCTGTGGGTGGGGGTAAATCATCACTGGCTGAACGTCTGAAATCACTGATGCAGCGCGTCCCTATCTATGTGCTGAGCGCTAACGGTGAACGCAGCCCGGTGAATGACCATCCGCTGTGCCTGTTTAACCCGCAGGAAGATGCGCAAATTCTGGATAAAGAGTTTGGTATTCCGCGGCGCTATCTTGGCACCATCATGTCGCCTTGGGCGGCAAAACGCCTGCACGAGTTTGGTGGGGATATCACCAAATTCCGCGTCGTCAAGGTGTGGCCATCCATTCTGGAACAGATTGCTATCGCCAAAACTGAACCGGGGGATGAGAACAACCAGGATATCTCCGCCCTGGTGGGTAAAGTCGATATTCGTAAGCTGGAAAACTACGCGCAAAACGACCCGGATGCCTACGGTTACTCGGGTGCGCTGTGCCGCGCCAACCAGGGGATTATGGAGTTCGTCGAGATGTTTAAAGCACCGATTAAAGTGCTGCATCCGCTGCTGACGGCCACCCAGGAAGGCAACTACAATGGTACGGAAGGTATTTCCGCCCTGCCGTTTAACGGCATTATCCTCGCGCACTCAAACGAATCTGAGTGGGTCTCCTTCCGTAATAACAAAAACAATGAGGCGTTCCTTGACCGTGTCTACATCGTCAAAGTGCCTTATTGCCTGCGGATCTCCGAAGAGATCAAAATTTACGAGAAACTGCTTAACCACAGTGAGCTGGTACACGCACCTTGCGCACCGGGCACCCTGGAAACGCTGTCGCGCTTTTCCATTCTCTCGCGCCTGAAAGAGCCGGAAAACTCCAGCATCTACTCGAAAATGCGCGTGTACGACGGGGAAAGCCTGAAAGATACCGACCCGAAAGCGAAGTCTTATCAGGAGTACCGCGACTACGCCGGTGTGGACGAAGGGATGAACGGTCTGTCCACGCGTTTCGCCTTTAAGATCCTCTCCCGCGTGTTTAACTTCGACCATGCGGAAGTGGCAGCCAACCCGGTTCATCTGTTCTACGTGCTGGAGCAGCAAATTGAACGCGAGCAGTTCCCGCAGGAACAGGCTGAACGCTACCTTGAGTTCCTGAAAGGCTACCTGATCCCGAAATATGCGGAGTTCATCGGCAAAGAGATCCAGACCGCCTACCTGGAGTCTTATTCAGAGTACGGGCAGAACATTTTTGACCGTTATGTCACCTATGCTGACTTCTGGATCCAGGACCAGGAGTACCGCGACCCGGATACCGGCCAGTTGTTCGACCGGGAATCCCTTAACGCAGAGCTGGAAAAAATCGAGAAGCCGGCCGGGATCAGTAACCCGAAAGACTTCCGTAACGAGATTGTGAACTTCGTCCTGCGCGCCAGAGCGCATAACAACGGACGTAATCCGAACTGGACCAGCTACGAGAAACTGCGCACGGTAATCGAGAAGAAAATGTTCTCCAATACCGAAGAGCTGTTGCCGGTGATTTCGTTTAACACTAAAACGTCAACCGATGAGCAGAAAAAGCACGACGATTTTGTCGACCGTATGATGGAGAAAGGCTACACCCGCAAACAGGTTCGCCTGCTCTGCGAATGGTATCTGCGCGTACGTAAATCGTCTTAATACAAGTACAAGTGCCCGGTAGCGCATACGCCTGCCGGGCTACAAAAATGTCCGGCACGTCCGGACACTGCAAGTTGGCAAATGCAGTACGGGGGATATATGACCTGGTTTATTGACCGTCGTCTTAACGGCAAAAACAAGAGCACGGTAAATCGCCAGCGCTTCTTGCGCCGTTATAAAGCGCAAATTAAACAGTCGATCTCCGAGGCCATCAACAAACGCTCGGTGACCGACGTCGACAGCGGCGAATCTGTCTCCATCCCCACCGATGACATCAGCGAACCGATGTTTCATCAGGGACGTGGCGGCCTGCGCCATCGCGTACACCCAGGTAATGACCACTTCGTGCAGAACGACAGAATCGAGCGCCCGCAAGGCGGCGGGGGCGGTTCAGGAAGCGGTCAGGGACAGGCCAGCCAGGACGGTGAAGGACAGGATGAGTTTGTCTTCCAGATTTCAAAAGATGAGTATCTCGACCTGCTGTTTGAGGATCTGGCGCTGCCGAATCTGAAAAAGAACCAGCATCGTCAGCTTAACGAGTACAAAACCCATCGCGCGGGATATACCGCAAACGGCGTGCCCGCCAACATCAGCGTGGTCCGTTCGCTGCAGAACTCTCTGGCGCGACGCACGGCCATGACGGCAGGTAAACGGCGCGAACTCCGCGAGCTGGAGAGCAACCTGAAGGTGGTGGAAAATACTGAACCGGCACAACTGCTGGAAGAGGAACGCCTGCGCAAAGAGATAGCCGAACTCCGGGCTAAAATAGACCGGGTACCGTTTATCGACACCTTCGACCTGCGCTACAAAAATTACGAAAAACGCCCCGAACCGTCGAGCCAGGCGGTCATGTTCTGTCTGATGGATGTCTCCGGCTCGATGGACCAGGCCACCAAGGATATGGCGAAGCGTTTTTATATCCTGCTCTATCTATTCCTGAGCAGAACCTATAAGAACGTGGAAGTGGTCTATATTCGCCATCACACTCAGGCGAAAGAGGTGGATGAACATGAGTTCTTTTACTCGCAGGAGACCGGTGGCACCATCGTGTCGAGCGCTCTGAAACTGATGGATGAAGTGGTGAAAGAGCGTTACGACCCGGCGCAGTGGAACATCTATGCCGCGCAGGCATCAGATGGCGATAACTGGGCGGATGACTCCCCGCTGTGTCACGACATTCTGGCGAAGAAAATTCTGCCGGTGGTGCGTTACTACAGCTATATCGAAATTACCCGCCGTGCTCACCAGACGCTGTGGCGTGAGTATGAACATCTGCAATCGATGTTTGATAACTTTGCCATGCAGCATATCCGCGATCAGGATGATATCTATCCGGTGTTCAGGGAACTGTTCCATAAACAGTCAGCCAACAGCAATGCCTGACCCAACAGCCAGCGAATCCGCTGGCTGTTTTCTTTGCGTCCTGCCTATCCCAACGGCGAAATATTCTGTGCTAAGGTTAAACGCTGCGTATTGGTATTTAACAGGTAAATCGCTATGTCTGATGACGTTAAGGGAACAACAACCCACCAGCAACTCATTACGTTGTTAACCCAGCAGGGCGCACGATTTCGCGTCATGGAGCATGACGCCGTGGGGAAATGTGAAGCGGTGAGTGAGATCCGCGGAACCGATCTGGGGCAAGGGGCAAAAGCACTGGTCTGTAAGGTGAAGGGAAACGGCGTAAAAAAACACGTTCTGGCGATCCTCGCCGCCGATCTGCAGGCCGATTTAAGCCAGCTTGCCAGCCATTTTGGGGGGATAAAAGCGTCTCTCGCAAGCCCTGCCGAAGTCGATACCCTGACCGCCTG
The DNA here is from genome assembly GCF_001750725.1 of Enterobacter ludwigii. NCBI lineage: Bacteria > Pseudomonadati > Pseudomonadota > Gammaproteobacteria > Enterobacterales > Enterobacteriaceae > Enterobacter > Enterobacter ludwigii. The sequence goes on along the minus strand of NZ_CP017279.1, from coordinate 1,072,134 downwards.
CGTTTTTGGCGCCATTCCGCCTTTTAGCTTCCATCCCGATCTGGCACTGGTGGCCGACCCGCTCCTGTTCGAGCGTTTCGATGAAATCGCGTTTAACGCCGGTCTGCTGGAAAAATCCGTGATTATGGATACGCAAGATTATTTGCGTATCGCCCGTCCTGAGCTGGTGACGTTCCATAAAGCGTAATCGTGTAGGCTGGCATCCCGTCAGCCTTTTTTTTCCAGAAAAATAACTGACGCGACCAGGATAATGGCAACAGCGAAAAACGATGAAGAGATGATCAGCGTTTCGACAAACATGTGATCGTACATTTTTGCGACCCTTTTTCGATGCCTGCCCCTGTTTTATCCCCCGTAAATGACAGGGTTATGACAGCAGTAAAATCTTTTTAAAACTGTCTTCAGCCGTGTTTCCGCGTAAAGTAAGCAGGCTTACTCTTTTGGCAAGGATTCCTTATGTTTGACCCGACTCTGCTCATTCTTCTGGCCCTCGCTGCGCTGGGCTTTGTCAGCCATAACACCACCGTCGCTATCTCAATTCTGGTGCTGATCATTGTGCGCGTGACCCCGTTAAACACCTTTTTCCCGTGGATAGAAAAACAAGGTCTCACCATCGGGATCATCATTCTGACCATTGGGGTGATGGCACCTATCGCCAGCGGTACGCTGCCTGCCTCGACGCTGCTGCACTCATTTGTGAACTGGAAATCGCTGATAGCGATAGCGGTAGGCGTTTTTGTCTCGTGGCTGGGCGGGCGTGGCGTTACGCTGATGAGCAGCCAGCCCTCGCTGGTGGCCGGTCTGCTGGTGGGAACCGTGCTCGGTGTGGCGCTCTTTCGTGGCGTTCCGGTGGGCCCGCTGATTGCGGCCGGGCTGGTCTCACTGTTTATCGGGAAGTCATAGTCAGGCTGGCTATATACCGCGCTGGCGTCTGCCCCAACCCCTTCTTAAACATCGTGATAAACGCGGTGGTGGAGTCGTACCCCAGCGACTGTGCCACCTGCTGTACCGACTTCCCCCCAATCAACAGCTGTAACGCCACAATAAGCTGCAGCTGATGCCGCCAGCGGCGAAAGCTCAGGCCCGTCTCTTTTACCACCAGGCGCGCCAGATTGCGTTCACTCATGGCGAAGTGGCTCGCCCATTGCGCCAGCGTCTGCCAGGCGGCAGGCTCTTCCGCCATCTTCTCGCTCATCAGCCGGATTTTTGGATGAGGCGAAACGGGCAGTTGCAAATGTTCCTGACGCTGCAGCGGTAGCTCGTCAAAAAGAACATCCACCAGACGCGATGTGGCAGCAAGCGAAAGCGCTTCACGTGATTTTTCCGCCAGCGATAAGATCAGTTCCCGCACCAGAGGGGAGATCTTCAGGGTGCAGCAGCGATCGGGCAAACTTACCGCTCCGGGTTCAATAAACAAAAAGCAAAGCTGGGCACCCGGCGTGGCCTTATTGCTGTGCGGCATCTGGCCAGGGATCCACACGGCATACTGGGGCGGTACCATCAGCATGGCGTTTTCCACTTCGCAGGTGATGGCTCCCCCCAGCGCCAGAATCAGCTGTCCCTTACGGTGTTGGTGTCGCGGAATGTATTGTTCCTGCGCCACCACGCGGATGCGAAACGCGACAGCCGCATCATGCCGGCTATCGGGATCGTAGCCGTCCAGTCCGAGACCAATCATCAGGTTGTCCGATATTAGCGATAAACTGTCATTTTAGCCTGATTTCAACCGTGGAGAAAATCGGTATTGTGTGCGCTCGCTTGAACGTATGAGAACACAATGACTACTGCAATTCGGGTTTCAGGAAAAAAAGGCGCACTGCTGATCGCAGGTATCCTGATGATTGCCACTACGCTTCGCGTCACCTTTACCGGAGCAGCACCGCTGCTCGATACCATTCGTCTCGATTATGGCTTGAGTACAGCGCAAACCGGTCTGCTGACCACCCTGCCTCTGCTGGCTTTCGCCCTTATCTCCCCGCTCGCCGCAGGTGTTGCCCGGCGTATCGGCATGGAGCGCAGCCTGTTTATCGCCCTGCTGCTGATTTGCGTCGGCATTGCTGTGCGCTCCCTGCCTTCCGCCCCCCTGCTTTTCATCGGTACGGCGGTGATTGGCTGCGGTATCGCACTGGGCAATGTGCTTTTGCCTGGGTTAATTAAACGTGACTTCCCGGGACAGGTTGCCAGACTCACCGGCGCGTATTCCCTGACGATGGGGATCTCCGCGGCGTTAGGTTCCGCACTGATTGTTCCGCTGGCGCAAGGGGAAGCCGGCTGGCATGGCGCCCTGCTAATGCTGATGGCCTTTCCGCTGGCTGCACTACTGCTCTGGCTGCCACAGTGGCGTCAGAAACACGTTGCGACGGTGACCGGTGCAGGCGCGTTACATAACCGCGCCATCTGGCGCTCTGCCCTCGCCTGGCAGGTCACCCTTTTTCTGGGGATTAACTCGCTGATTTACTATGTCATCATCGGCTGGCTACCGGCGATCCTGCTCAGCCACGGGTATAGCGAAGCCCAGGCGGGTTCTGTGCACGGACTCTTACAGCTGGCCACCGCCGTGCCGGGTCTCGCTGTCCCGCTAATCCTCCATCGTCTGAAGGATCAGCGAGCAATCGCCGGCGTCGTGGCGCTGTTGTGCGCGATAAGCGCAGCAGGATTGTGGTTTGCGCCGGGAATGGCGGTCATGTGGACACTGGTGTTTGGTTTTGGTACCGGGGCAACGATGATCCTTGGCCTGACTTTCATCGGGCTGCGCGCCAGCTCTGCGCATCAGGCCGCGGCCTTGTCCGGCATGGCACAGTCGGTTGGCTATCTGCTGGCCGCCTGTGGCCCGCCGTTGATGGGCAAAATTCACGATGCTGCCGGTGACTGGCGTTATCCGCTTCTGGCCTGTGCACTGGCCGCCGTGATCATGGCCGTTTGCGGTATGCTTGCCGGGCGTGACCGGGAGGTCACGCCCCGTTAGTAGAATGGCAGACCACCAGGTCTGCCTTTTTTATCCGCGCGCCGCGCGCAGCATTGCCTGTACCAGCACCACCGGTCGACCTTCCAGCGCGGCACGTTCATGCTGGAATAAGGTGATCACGAAGAACGGATGGGTCAGTAGCTCCGCGGCGCGAATTTCACCCTGCTCGTCCCAGCCGGTGACGCGCATGTCACCGCTCTCCAGCTCCCGTGCAAATTCCGACGACACACCGTAATTGCAGTGATATCCCTCCACGATTTCCGGTTTGCCATAGGCTTTGGCGATGAGCGTATTGTTGCGCAGCTCAATTGCATCGGTTTTTTCCACCAGCGAGCAGGTTAATGGCGCAATCACCATTGTGCCTTCGGTATCCGTTTCGGCGTGCGCCGCATCGTGCCAGCCCAGCACATTACGGGCGTACTCAATCAGCGCATGCTGGAACCCGCCGCAGGTGCCGAGGAAGGGAATGCTGTTTTCGCGTGCGTAGCGTGCAGCGATAAAGGCCGCCGCTGTGTTTTTGTACGGGCTTGCGGGAACCAGCCAGATAGCGTCATAACCTACCAGATCTTCCGGGCTGGTCAGTTCCGTGGTCGCGAGCCAGTCATAATCAGCGGTGAGGTCAAGAACGGCAGCGGCGTCGTCAATTGCCAGCGGGATCGCCTGGTGCGCAATAACATCGGGATTGTAATCGCCAACCAGCGCAATGCGCAGTGTGGTTTTAGCCGGGAGGTGTTCCATGAAAGGTTCCTTATGCCTGAGTATTAGCAGATAACATAAGGAACCTCAGACTACCGATCTTCTGCAATTATCACAATACCTTAAATTGGGTGGGTAAAGACAAAGTGCTAGAGTAATACGCAGAACGTTTGGCCGCAGGTGAGGAGAAAAGATGATCCAGTGTAAACGCGTATACGAACAGGCAAGCCCGGACGATGGTTATCGGGTGCTGGTAGACAGACTCTGGCCGCGTGGCGTGAAGAAAACCGATCTCGCGTATGATGAATGGTGTAAAACGCTCACCCCGTCTAACAATTTACGCAAGGCGTTTCATAGCGAAACCCTTGATTTCAACGCCTTCAGCAAGGCGTACCGGGAAGAGCTGGCGCAGCACAAGGACGAGGGGTTGCGTCTTGCTGCGCTGGCCAGCAAGCAGACCTTAACCCTTCTCTATGGCGCGAAAGATAAGGAACACAATCACGCCCTGGTGTTAGCCGACTGGCTGCGTAATGTCTAGTCAGTCAATCATCAGTTCATCAAGGATTTGCGGCGCCGTATCCGGGGTAAGCGGCATCAGATGTTCGGCACGAATAAACGCAAAGCCGTGCTGATTGTCAAACGCGAAGACATCACCGGTCACCAGCCAAAGCGCGCGATCCGAGGTGGCGGGTAACTGCGTCATGACGCCATTGACCGGATTAACGAAACGCTGGCCGGGCTGACACAGGCCAAACAGTTCAACAGATTTACCAATATTACGACGGCCGGACGCCGTGCGGGCACCGATGATCATCGCCATGCTGCCCGGTTTAAGCTGAAACATACTTCTCTCACGATAACGGTAGCCATCGAAAGGCTAAGAATAATCCTAAAGAGAAGTGTACCGCAGCCACTATCCCGCTGTCACCTGGCAGGTTGCGGATGATCGCGACGATAAAGCGCCCATTCATCGATTACTTCGCCGCCAGGCAACTTGCACTCCGTGCGAACCCCTTGCGGGCTTTGAACCGGGACCTGTTCCCCGCCTTTATTCAGGCAGTAGACGGAGGCGGGATTAGCCATCCCGATAACATGGGGCGGTTTCGGGGCATCAGGCGGGGATGTTTTGGAGGTACAGGCGGCCAGCGGTAACGCGAGTGCCAGAAGCAGTAATCTCATCTCATTGATCCTTTTAACTTCATCAGACTTTAAGGGTAACGGGTCATCGCCGCTTTCTCCACGATTTCTCCATCTTAACTGCACTTTTCCACACTACAGTGGCACGTGTTCTCAATGACCAGAGAACATCATTCCGTAATCAAGATGTCTTTGCCCCGGTCTCAACATCGGGGCTTTTTTTCTCCCCCGCTCCCCTGTGATGAATATTAAAATTTTTATATTCATGTTTTACTATGCCCGAAGTCGAAAAATTCAGCATAACATGCAGATGCAGACGTCTTCTGCATGGGAGTGAGCCTACGTCATGTCGGATATTATCCTTGCCCGTGTTTCAGAAACGCTCGCCACTGAGCAGTCCCTTGAAAGTCTCGTTCGCCAGCTGCTGGAGATGCTGGAGATTGTGACTGAAATGGAGTCCACCTACCTGACGAAGGTCGATATCAATGCGCGGCTGCAGCATATCCTCTACGCCCGCAACAGCAAGCAGATGCAGATCCCTGAGGGGCTGAGCGTTCCATGGGGCGACACCTTGTGTAAGCGCGCCATCGAGAGTGGTACGTTGTTCAGTAACGAGGTGGCAGAGCGCTGGCCGGATTGCGATGCCGCGAAAGCCCTTGGCATTACAACCTACATGAGTATCCCTATTCATCTTGCGGATGGTTCACTCTATGGCACGCTCTGCGCCACCAGCACGGAAAAGAAACATCCCAGCGATCGCGGTGAACAAGTTTTGAAATTATTCGCCGGGTTGATTGCCCAGTATATTCAGAAAGAGTCGCTGGTGATCCAGCTTCGGGAAGCCAATGCGGCACTCATTGCGCACTCTTATACCGATGCCCTTACCGGATTACCAAACCGTCGCGCCATCTTCGAAGAGCTGACGACCCTGTTTTCACTGGCAAAGCACCTTAAACGCAACGCCATCATCGCGTTTATCGACCTTGATGATTTCAAGCTGATTAACGACCGTTACGGGCATGAATCAGGCGATCGGTTCCTGATTGAAGTGGGTAAACGTCTGACTGAAGAAAAACAGGCGGACGAGATAATCGGCCGGCTGGGCGGTGATGAGTTTCTGGTGGCCTCGCTTAGCCAGACCAATAGTACGGGTGAGAGCACACAGATTAACCTGCTTAAAACGCGCCTCGACGCCCGTATTGCAGGAGAATACTGGCTGGGGAGCGTGAACATTATTTATCCTGGCGCCAGCTTCGGTGTGATTGAAGTTGACCCCACCGTGACCGATCCGGACAGTGCGTTACGCGCGGCTGATGTCGCGATGTATCAGCATAAGAAAGGAAAAAGCAAAACGCGCTTTCTCGCGATGGATTAACCCCGTACACTCTACGGCGTTATAAAAACCGAAACAGGTGATGGTATGAGAATAGGGATCCTCTTCCCGGTCGTTATTTTTATAACGGCGGTAGTGTTTTTGGCCTGGTTTTTTGTCGGTGGTTACGCTGCTCCGGGGGCATAAATGAGAAAAACAACCCTCATTATGCTGATCGTGGCAATCGTGGCTGTTGCAGGCTCGCAGCTAGGCTGGTGGTAAACCCACCACGTAAAAAGGCCGCCATATGGCAGCCTTTTTCAACATTTATCAGGCTTAGCTTTTGATTTTTCTGTAGATAAACAGAACAACCAACGCACCGATCACCGCGACAGCGAAGCTGCCGAAGTTAAAGCCATCGACCTTACCAAAGCCGAACAGCGTACTGATCCAACCGCCCACCACTGCACCGATAATCCCCAGTATTACGGTGACGATAAACCCACCGCCATCTTTGCCCGGCATAATCCACTTCGCCAGAATACCTGCAATAAGCCCAAAGATAATCCAGGATAAAATTCCCATAAGTTTCCTCTCCGTATGGTTTTTGTCATTAAATCAACGACACAAGAAAGGATAGCACAGGATTTCAGAAAGGAAATTTGTGATAAGCATCACAGTGAGAGAGTGCGCGTTTATTCATCAACAGCACCACAAGAAATGTGGGGTTGCATCTTTTGTTGAGAAAGATTATCTTTCTCAACACTGAATAGTTGAGCTAAACACTCAGGTATTCAGTACGACATTGCTCACATTGCTTCCAGTATTTCTTGCCCACTCTAGAGTGGGCTTTTTTTTGCCTACACCGCAACAAAAGCGTGCCGGTTTCGCCCTGCACGTTTTGCCTGATAGAGCGCCTGGTCGGCGGCTATAATGATGTTCTGCTGGCTGCCCGCGATATCCACGGCACGCGCAGTGGAGATCCCGACGCTAACCGTGACCCGCCCGAAGGGACTGAAAGCATGTTCAATATGCAGCGAAAAGACATTGCGAATGATCGTCTGACCGAGGCGGAGCGCTTCCTGGATATCCGTGTCTGGCAGGATCAGTGCAAACTCTTCCCCACCATAGCGCGCCACAACCTGGTTGTCCCGGTTGAGGCTCTCCCTGAGGCTATTTCCCAGCAGGGTTAAACAGCGGTCCCCTTCGGGATGACCATAGTTATCGTTGTATTTTTTGAAGTAGTCCACATCGACAATCAACACCGAAATCGGGGCGTCGCTGGCCGCACAGGCCGCAATTTCTGACAGAATTTTTTCATCAAAAATGCGTCGGTTGAAAAGTCCGGTTAGCGCATCTTCAGACGCAATAATCTTCAGCGCTCTGTTATCCCGTGTTTTTCTGGATAAATCGGAATAAAGGAAACAGGACGCCGCAATGAGTATCGCGGTAAAAACCAAAATGAGTACAGAAAGCTGGAGAGCCTGCTTGCGCCAGGGGGCGAGTGCTTCTTGCGTACTGACCGCCACGGTGGTGACGAGCCCGTAGCGCTTGTTCTTCTCGAAAGCATAAATGCGTTCGATTTTATCAAACCGTGAGACAGAGCTGGCGATACCCGCGTTTTGTACCTTGAGGTATGTCCTGAAGAGAGGCGAATCCGAAACAATCGCGCCAATGTAATTATTTTTAAACGGATGACGTACCAGCAACACGCCTGACTGGGTTGTTAAGCCGATCACGCCTGAGTGTCCAATATTGATCTGCCCGTATAACGCCAGAAAATTTTCGATACCCAGCGTAACCACAACGACACCGTTAAACGCGCCGGTAGGGGTTTCCAGCCGACGACTAATGGTTATGACCCATTTACCATTCGTTCTGCTGACCACCGGCTGGCCAATAAAAATCTGCTGGCTCTTATTTTCTTTGTGGTAGATAAAAAACGACCTGTCCACCCCTTTCCGGGGTCCGGAAAAACTTTCATGCAGTGCCGTAAAAATATTCCCTTGCGCATCGTAAACAACCACATTATTTATCTGGATAAGAAGATTATCCTGATTGCTTATCATCCGCTGGATATTTTTGGCCTGTTGTGGGGTCATGCCATAAATTTTGATTATGTCGGAAACCGAAGTAATCAACATTTCACTTTGGCGCATGATCCCTTCGCTGTACACGTCTAAGGTATGGCTCAGGTTGGCAACGCTGGTGTTTATTTGCTGGATTGACTGCTGCCTGGACGTGGTAATTTGGACGGCAAGCGACAGCGAAATGATCAATGAGACAATGATGACGGTAATAGTTGTTGTGTAAAAAGTATTTTTCACATGCACGAGCTCTTCCACCTTATCACGCCTGACATCCCTGGCTGACAACTAGAGTCACTGTAACAAAGCTCAGGATAAGAGGAAAATGAATTGCACTTAAGCATACAACAGAAATCTGATGATATTTCGCTTTTCGCAAACGGGCATCAGATATTATTACTGGGCCCCTTTCACAGAAAAAAATCTCTTACAGACTGACCTTCTCCAGCGGTTTAGATAAGATGACTTTAATAAATTCTTTATACGAGACCGGTTTACCAAAATAGTATCCCTGCAACAGGGTAATCTGATTACGGTTGAGATAGTCCAGTTGCTCCTTCGTTTCTACCCCTTCAGCCACGATATGCAGTGAGAGTTTTTTCGCCAGGTCAATCACACAGTCCAGCAGGATCGTAGAGTCTTTCGCCTCTGATACCCGGTTCACGAAACTTTTATCGATTTTAATATAATCAATCGCCAGCGCGTGCAGACAGGAGAGGCCGGAATACCCGGTCCCAAAGTCATCAAGCGCAATGACGAAACCGGCGTTATGTAACGCATTGAGATTTTCCACCAGATGAGGATTATCGATCAGCGGTTCACGCTCGGTCACTTCGAGAACCAGTTTGACCTCTTTACCATAAAAGCCTTTTCCAAAGACCCGGCAGTCAGCGATAAAAGAAGGCGCATTGATGTGTCTGGCGCTGATGTTCACCCCGATGTGAAATCCGTCCGGCAACTTAGGCAAAAGCGGCTTAAGCTCGGTCACCACTTTCGCCATTAACCCTTTGGTCAGCGGAATTATCAGGCCGCTGCGCTCGGCAATCGGAATAAAAACATCCGGTGGGATAAAGCCTGATTTTGGGTGCTTCCACCTTGCCAGCACTTCCACGCCATACAAACCGCCGGTATCGCCATTCACGATCGGCTGATAGTACGGAACGATCTCGCCGTGGATGATGGCTTTACGTAGATCGTCTTCAAACGAGTTGCTTTTCCCCCTGTAGCGACGGATAAGAATGCCAACAGCCGCAGATAACGCAAGGATAAGCAGTATCAGGCTCCATCCCTGGTGCAGTAAACGCGTCAGGCTGAAAAAGGCGGGAGGCTGCCAGGCCATGCTAAACGGAAAATGTGCCGATGCAGTTAAGGAGCCCACCCACTTCACGGGGGGCCAGCCGCTCACATCGCCCGCGCCGGCTATCGCTTTTTCGCCAACAACCAGCCTCAGTCCCGTGCTGTTTGCTGCACTCGCAATAACATCCCGCAAATGCGCATCGCTAACGCTTACGATAACGCGCCCTTTCGCGACGGGCATCTGGAAAAGTAACACCGGAATGCCGTTCACCAGGCGATTACCGGGGAGCAACATCAATCCTTTGTTGGGCAGCGTCTGCGGGCGAACAATCAATACGCCGTTTCCGGGAAGGGAGGTACAGACGATCCTGCCCTGCTGCTCAATCATAATGGCGCGAAGATGCGGTTTCAGCGCAGCTTCCGAACCCAGTTCACGCTGTCCGGTGTCGGTACACCCTGCAGCGGCGACCCGTTTTGCGGTATCTGCAGCACTGACAGCCTCAGCAAGAATGGCCTCAATTTTACGCGTGCTTGCGGCGGCGGTTTCGGCATAATTTGACCGGGCCATATGCCACAACTGCCAGTTAATGATCAGCATGCCACTCAGAAACACAAATAAGGCACACAGAATGGGGAGCATAACGTTGCGCACGATTTTTTCCTTAAGAGAAAAATGCTCATTTATGACCTGTATAAGGCGATCGCCTGGCAAACTCTGCGCTGCTTAAAGCAATGTGAAAAGTTTAGTTAAGATTTATCTTAAAAAACTGGTACTTCCGCATGAGTTACTCTGACTGAATAAGATAAACCTCCGTTATTATCAGGCTTGTGCCTTGCCCTGGCTGTGTTAAGATTTGTGAAATCAGGGAGCGGACGGGACCACTGGAAAATGAAAAAGATCATTGCCGTTGCTATCATTTCAACGTTGCTGGTCGCCCTCTCTCTCTACGCGGTTAATGCGGTTATCGTGGCCCAGCAAAAGAGCAAACAGCTCGAGGTTTCCCATTCCCTTTTGCAATATTCAGAAGGCCTCTCTCAAAGTGTGGCGCAGGCCCTCAAAAGCATTACTACACAGGGTTGTGATAAAACCAGTCTCGATAGTTACAGGCAGATAAAGTTAGATAGCCTCTATTTCGGGGATATCGGTTTTATTGAAAAGGGGAAAATAGCCTGTACTGCTTTTTGGGGTAAACTCGCCACTCCCGTTGCCCTTCCTGCAGAGCTGCATAAAACGCCACGGGGTTTTCTTCTGGCACAGTTTTCCAGAAAAGATTTTTTTACAGGCAATGCGGCAATTTATAATAACGTGATTATATTCACCTCCCGCTATGCTTACGATAAGTTCACGCCGATTACGGCGAACTATTCACTGAGTACGACGACCAAAGATTTCGGCAGAACATTTTTCTCAGCCTCCCCGGTGATAAAAGAACAGAGCTGGCTGCATTCGAATCTGTTTACCTTAACCCTGACGCAGTGCAGCGCCGTATGGGATTTGTGTGTGATCGTGAAGCATCACAACGCAGGGCTGGCTTCGTTGTCTCTGGTGGTGTTTACCCTTCTCACGGCAATTCTGGCTTTCATCTGGATAGCGATCACGCTGTTTTTCTTCCGCATCTATGAAGATCGGTTCTCACTGGAGCGCACGCTGGTTAACGCGGTAAAAGCCAATACCATCAGCGTTAACTACCAGCCCATTATTCGAATCCAGGATAAAAAAATGGTGGGCGTTGAAGTTCTGTCGAGATGGCGCGATAACAATCATGGAGAGGTCTCGCCTGAGCTCTTTATTCCCTTAATTAAGAAAATTGGCCTGTATCAAAAGTATTATATCAATATCATCGAAAAATCCCTGGCAGAAATCGCCTCGCTGGCGATTAAACATCAGCTGGTGATTTCATTAAACATTGGTCGAACCGAGATTGAAGACGGGCAATTCATTAAGATTCTGTGTCGTGAGTGTTTAGTGAATAGCATTCCACTCTCCTTGATAAAAGTTGAACTCTCTGAAAAGGCGGTCTCCACTGCGGATGTTCTCGAAGGGTTTTGTCAGGCGTTAAAACCACTGGGTGTGAGAATATCAATTGACGATTTTGGAGTGCAAAACTCTAACCTCGCCCGCATATCGCTTCTGGAATACGATGAGATCAAAATAGATAAATCGCTGGTAGATGGTATTAATGAGCATTATAAACAGAATATATTCGTCATCTTTAGTGACGCCCTCGCCAAACTGAATAAAACGCTCGTCTTTGAAGGTGTGGAAAGCGAAACGCAATATCGCTTTATCGCAGACCGGTATCCTGATGCCCTGATTCAGGGATGGTATTTCTCTAAATCACTGACCATTGATGAACTGACGCAGCAACTTAACAACGATAAGCAAAAACCAGCGCGTTAGCATGTCAACATTGACGACGTGACGGCTCTGCATAACGTCCAGTTATAATTCACGACGTTGAGTTTTAGCTCTCCGCAAACCTCACCGTAACGCTGCATGCGGCGCTCACGGAAAAACGCCCTCAGCGATTCAGGCAGACAGTCTGCCTGGTAGCGTAACAGCGTAGTGTGCCAGAACGGCGCTGGCAAAGGGGTATTGCCATGGCGTAAGCGCAACGCCTCTTGCCAGTCCGTGGCTAACAGACGTTCACAAAATGCCTGCCGCTGCCTCAAGACAAGTGTATCGGGTATGCCTGCAAGCAAGAGCTGGTTGGGCAATGCCACCAGCCTGAGTTCCCGAACCGTGATACCCAGACCGGCAAAAGGGGTCCATGCGTCGATAAGCTGATGCGTCTTCGCCGGTAACGGTGCATTCTCGTCGTAGAGAGGGAGCGTTATGGGTACGAAGGTGAAATGGAAGCCGGATGGCGGCTGGAGGTCTACTAACGAGTCGTGGCGGGTCAACGCCCGCAGTTCCCGAAACAACATGTCGACAGACGCGGTCATTTCCGGCTGGAAACCTGTCGCCAGTGCGAGCTTTTGCGTAGCATAAAACGGCTCCCTTACCGCTCCGATACCGTCCCGCTTTTCCCAGAGCGCCAGCGTCTTCGCGTTAGTGTCGTGGTAATGTTTTTCCAGATCAGACGTTTCCATTTCTTTCCTAAAAACATATAGTCGTCACATTCAGACCGTAGATTACCCTGAAGCACACTCTCATTTGGTTAAAACGTGAAAAATTCTCTGTTGTTTCCGCTGGTACTCTTTTTCCTGATCGTTATTTTCGCCCTGCTCATCGGTAAACCCTCAACGCACATCCCGGATAAAAAATGCATGTGGTCCGATAGCGTGATGCTGAGCTGTTTAGCAAAGCATCAGCACAACGGTTTTTGAGGCGGACTATTCATTTCCCCACTGATTGAGGAAGTTCGCAATATCATCAATGCGCGCGCTACGGATGCCGGCTTCACTGGCCATCTCTTGCTGGGCTTCCTCGCTGATCTCTTCATTGTTCGATAAACGGGTGAGCAGCAACTGGAAATAACAGGCAAGAGGATCGCGCTCTGCCTCACTTACCGGCTCCGCGGCTTCCGACGCGTATTCATCGACGATGTCATAATACTTAAGTGGAATTTCATTGTGCATAAACAGTCTCTTCTCTGACCTTTAAGGGTAATGCCTGAGTATATCGGACGGCACTCTTAGACCAAAGCCTTGTTAATCAACGCAACCACAGTGCAATCAATGCAGCCAGCGCCGGTAAAGCCTGAACATAGAGTATTTTTCGGCTGGCGGTCATGGCACCGTAAATGCCCGCAATCAACACGCAGGTCAAAAAGAAGAAGACCACAGGAACACCGCTTTCACCAAGCCACAGTCCCCAGAGCAGTCCCGCTGCCAGAAAACCGTTATACAACCCCTGATTTGCGGCCAGCACGCGGGTATCGCGTGCAAAATCAGGGCTGAGATTAAATGCCTTGTGGCCTGTTTTTGTGTTCCACAGGAACATTTCCAGCACAAGTATGTAGAGATGAATTAATGCAACAATAGCGACAAGGATCGTAGCAAACATCTTGCAGTCTCCCGCAGGCAGAGGAAAAAAACGGGGACCTTCTGGCCCCCGTTCACGTTTAACCCAGAATCTGGATGACATATTCGCGATGATCGCGTCGCCAGACTCTGAACATTTTAGCATCTTCTATAGCGTTAACGATCGGGCCAGCGACTTCAACCATTTAATATGGTGCATCAACGTGACACCGGAACGAACGTTAACTCAGAACGCTGCCGTTCCATACATCTCCGAGATTTATTACCCGGTCATTATTGTATGCACCAGAGGCATTCAGGTTTTTCAGCGGGCTCCAGTCATTATTCCAGGGGATAAACATGGTTGCTTTAGGGTATTTCTGAAGAATAATACTCACTAAATTTGCATAATCAAACTGGCCGTTAATTGTTGATGGCCCCACTTCTGCAAAGGCAAACGGCTTATTCAATGCCACCATTTCATCGTAACCGTTTACAGTGGCAGGATTGTCTGTATACAAGTCCAGGCCAGTAATATCAACATACTCTGCGCCAGGGTAATAAGATGTCTTATAATCCCGGTTTGCATCAGGAGAGAAGACCCAGAGTAAATTGTTTAACCCTTTCGTTTTAACGAAATAGTTAAAGATATCCTGATACAGGCGTCGATACAGATCCATACGTACAGTATCGTTTGTATTCTCACCGGTTGCCCCCCACCAGAACCACTCGCCATTCATCTCATGCAAGGGTCGATAAAAGACGGTGACACCTTTCTCATTCAGTTGCTGTAGGCCCTGAGCGACTTTATCAAGCATTGCCAGCCAGCGCCCACGCGACGGTGTTCCAGACTGTAAGATTGCAGAAAATTCATCATTACTCACAGGATGCTTGAGAGCCCCCTTTCCATCACCAGGATTATTCCCCGCAAAACAAGGGTTTGGTAAATGGTGGCTGATCGCGACCAGTCCGCCTTTTTTCCAGTGGTCGATCAGATCGGCATTACAACCAAAATCGATCAAACTGGCTTCCTCTCCAGGGGTACAGGCATCCCAGCCACGGGCATAGTCAGCGCTATAAATAGCCGGGAATTTCCCGGTCAGGGCCTGCAGGTCTTTTCCTTGTTGCAGGGAAAAAGCATCGACGCCGCCGATATTGCTATAGCCACCAAAAATACCTGAAATGAGCTTTTTACCCTGTCGTTCGGACAGACCACTCAACCACTGATAAATCATTTTCGCATTATTATCTGCAGACTGATTTGCGGGTACTACAGCAAAAGTACTCATTTATAGAATATCCTTACGTCTCGATTGGAAAATACATGGCAATGAATGACCATGCGTGTTTGCTATGTACACAATAAAACCGAAATTACCCGGCTTTATTTTTTCGTACAGTTTGTCTCATTTTTCCCACTACCGCGGAAAGTGCCAGCGCAGCAATACCGTTTGATTAAATAACTTGCTGCGACAGGGATATTTATATCAGCCGCCTGCTTAAAATGATGCTAATTCACGTTGTGCTATCTCCCGTAATACGAGTGATATTCCGCACACCAGAAAGTTATGCTGACAACAGAATTAATGAGGGTTTCACCGTAATCGTCGCACCCGATAAGTTAGATCAGGTATTCATGAGCGCGGCACCGGGTGAGGCCGGACACCATAACAATGAATTTGGAGAGACGTGGAATTAAGATATTCAAGAAATTTTGGGGCATACATCGCCGAATCAAACGGCGAAAGCTCATGATGGCCCGGTAAAGCGTGGACGGTAAATGCTATTTAAGGGAGGGGTTTTGATAACCGTACGAAATCGAATAATAAAAAACGGGAACCCATCGGCTCCCGTTCTTGTTTAACCCAGCAAGTGGATTACATGTTCGCGATAATCGCGTCGCCAAACTCTGAACATTTCAGCAGCTTAGCGCCTTCCATCAGACGTTCGAAATCGTACGTTACGGTTTTCGCGTTAATCGCGCCTTCCATACCTTTAACGATCAGGTCTGCGGCTTCGAACCATTCCATATGACGGAGCAGTATTTCATTAAATCAATCATGATGCATTGATTTTTCAATCAAAAACTCATAATTGGCGCGTTCATCACACTTTTTTGACCACAAGCTAACCTATTGATTAGTTATGATGATTTTTGGGTTTTGATAACCACTTTTTGGTTTTATTGATTAATCTCTTAATGGGTTCGCTACGCTCCTCCTTCTCTCCCTGCTCTATACTTTGAGTTTGAGACTTGGCTGGAGGTTTCTATGTGCGGACGTTTTGCACAAGCTCAAACGCGTGAAGAATATCTGGCCTATCTGGCCTATCTGGCCGATGAAGTCGATCGCGACATTCCATACGACCCGGAACCTATAGGCAGGAACATCGTCTCGCCCGGTACCAAGGTGCTGCTCCTGAGCAAACGCAACGAGCAGCTGCATCTTGATCCAGTCCTGTGGTCTTACGCGCCCGAATGGTGGGATAATACGCCACTGATTAATGCGTGTGTCGAGACGGCAACCACTCAGACGTAAATATCAATGGTGCCGGCAGTATTTGTATCGTCCTTTCTCTCTACTTTGTTATCAGGCTGAACTTTCGCATCCTTATTCTGTTTCTCTGCCTGCTGCCGTAACAACTGTTCAAGTTGAACTCTGAGGCTTTCAATTTGCTTCTGTACTAGTGCAGCCATTTCTTTTTTCTGCTCTGGCGTCATCCCCTCTTCCGATGAGATTTTCCCAAGCTTTTCAGTCAGCACTTGAATTTGTCTCATGATTTTGGCTATTTTTGATGTTCCTTCCGGGGCGGAGTTGTTTAAAATGGCAGTTGAGGCATTCCCCTGAATTGTGACAGACATAGATTTCTCCTTTTAAAAAAGCACTATCGGCACGCAATAAAATATCTTTAATCGTATTTTTGTTGCATTAATCGTTTGATGTTAATATTGATTTCCTTGCGCCTGGCGTATCTCAGAAAGCTAAGCTTGTTGACAGGAGGCAGAAGGGCTAGACGTTCGGCAATAATTTTCCTCCTGACGCGGCCCAAGACATCAGGAAAATTTATCGGACCCTAAGCAGGTCTGAATATCTCGTCGTATATCGAGGCGACAACATTTCTCGCTTCATTTGCCACTGCTGCTGTATGCCCTGCCCGGCAAAATAAAGCGTTCCCTTTCCATCTTTCCCGTTCAGATAATCCAGAACTTCCATCAACCTCTCGCTACCAGCACGCGGCGCGTTCTCATCGAACAGGTTGAGCTGGGCCACGCCCTGGCTGAAAAAATCCCCAAGCATGATCCCTGCCTTCTGGTACCGGTGGCCATCCTTCCAGATTTTGTCCAGGCACTTTACCGCGGCGTTAATGATGTCGCGTGAATCCTGGGTGGGGGTGAGAAGCTTCATAGAGGCACTATTGCCGTAATATGGTTCGTTCAAGGCAAACGGAGATGTTTTAACGAACGCCGAGATAAAACGGCAATACTGGTGCTCACCACGTAGCTTTTCGGCGCCACGCGCCGCATAGCTACAAATAGCCTGCCGCATCTGTTCATACTCTGTAACGCGTTCGCCGAATGACCTGCTGCAGACGATTTCCTGCTTTGTAGGGGCAAACTCTTCCAGATCAAGACAGGGTTCGCCGCGCAGCTCCCGTACAGTGCGCTCGAGTACCACGTTAAAGTGCTTCCGGATTATCCATGTACTCTGCTCTGAAAGGTCTAAGGCCGTTTTAATACCCATCGCGTTTAGCTTTTTACTGATTCGGCGACCAACACCCCAGACGTCCTCTACAGGTACCACAGAAAGCAGCCTGCGCTGGCGATCAACATTTGAGAGGTCAACTACCCCACCCGTCTGCCGCTGCCATTTCTTTGCGGCGTGGTTGGCCAGCTTTGCGAGTGTTTTTGTCTGCGCGATGCCAACCCCGACAGTCAGATGCGTACGCTTCAGAACCGTAGCGCGGATCTCTTTACCGAAATCCGTCAGATCCCGGCAATTGCGAACACCTGTCAGGTCGCAAAATGCTTCGTCGATGCTGTAAATTTCGACGCGAGGGCTCATTTCCTCAAGTGTCGTCATTACCCGGTTCGACATATCAGCATACAGCTCATAGTTGCTGCTGAAGCAAACAACGCCAGCGCGCCGGAAAAGCTCCTTTTGCTTGAAGAAAGGCTCACCCATGGTAATTCCGGCGGCTTTGGCCTCGGCGCTGCGCGCAATTACGCAGCCATCATTATTAGAGAGAACGACAACCGGGCGCCCCCTCAAATCAGGCCGAAACACCGTCTCGCATGATGCGTAGAACGAATTCACAT
Source organism: Enterobacter ludwigii (assembly GCF_001750725.1). Classification (NCBI taxonomy): domain Bacteria; kingdom Pseudomonadati; phylum Pseudomonadota; class Gammaproteobacteria; order Enterobacterales; family Enterobacteriaceae; genus Enterobacter; species Enterobacter ludwigii. The sequence continues at coordinate 1,054,360 of NZ_CP017279.1, read as the reverse complement.
CACAGAGCGCGAACATGTTCAGCTCGCCGATTTAACGATGAAAGTCACGACGCCGAAAACGTCCAGCGTGTCTTCACTGCCGACGATAATCGGCGAATAAGCGCTGTTCATCGGATTAAGCTGAACGGTCGGGCGGAGCTGCAGACGTTTGACTGTGAATTCTCCTTCAACCGCGGCAATTACGATATCTCCGTGTTCAGCAGTTCGGGAGCTATCCACCACCAGCAGATCACCGTCGCTAATCCCAGCCTCGATCATCGAGTCGCCTGCGGCCTTTACGAAATACGTCGAGCTGGGATGCGCAACTAAAAGCTCATTGAGATCAATACGCTGCTCAACGTAATCAGCTGCCGGACTCGGGAAGCCACACTGAACTAAGTCGCTGAAAAGTGGGATGGAGATAATTTCTCTCAGTTCTGTAGGTCTGAAGAATTCCATTACGCATACCTCGAATACTGTTTTTATATACAGTAGTTTCATTTGAGTTTGTGCGCAAGACACCAAAGTTCCAGCGACTGTGCAAAGCTTCACCGTTTGGTTTGTAAGTTTCTATCTCGCTTCAAATTATGCGTTTTGTAAATTTTCCCGGCATGACCACGTATGTTCACAATGAAACCGGCTTAGATGCCGGAAACTTTTTATAAAGAGTGCACACAGCCACATCATAAATTATTGCCATCTGCTTTCTGTCCACGCCGTTTGCGATCAACCGACCAGCCTAAGCTCATTGCGATTGGACTTTAACTGTCAAAAGGTTACTATTTCTGATGATTGCTTGGACATGAACACTAAGCAACCAGCCGCAACCCGTTCTTGCATACGACGGGTTGCGGCTTTTTATTTTAAGAATGCAGCACTCTTGCTGCTTACCGTTTTACAGGTGACATTTCTGCAAGCAGTTTTAAGCGCGGCATTAAAAGCAATAAGAGTAACCGGGCGAGGGTTGGACAATGTGCGATTTGTATGGCTCTGGAATAAATATTCATCTTCCGGATATGAGGTTCTTCGGGATACGAGAATTTTCTCTATTCCTGGACTGATCTCTACGTAACGCAAGGCAAGCCGCCTATTGGACCTGAGTACAAGCCTCCCGTTTTCTACATCGGAAAACTTCAGACAGATAATATGCGTCGGACTCGCTTGGCTGATGTGCAACATCGCCCAGAGATCGGACCATGTTTCTGATAACTTTTTCAGGTTTCGCTGTATCCCGAAAAATTCCTCTACAGTAAGAACGTTAACCATTGTGTACATCACTGTTAATGTAGACCATAAGCATCGACAGAGAGAAGTATATCGTAGAACACGCCTTCGCCTGTCCGCTCATGGTCAAAACATGTTGCGATAATCTAAACACACAGAATAAATCCATTATCCCAACAGCAACAAGCTTGTGTGTTATAAGTTCGTTCATAAAACGGAGGGGCCAAGCTTAGGGATTCTTAGCAGTCACCGGTCGTACTGTTTACGAAAGCAAGGATTTATCTTGCCTCTAAGCCATGATAAATGAGTTCCTCCATAGAATCATGCCTGGAGCATGTTATCCGCACCGGCTATGTGGTGATGCCGTGCGATGAGGCAGAGAAATTTACCTTGGGTCAGATCCAGGAAATGATCATAATCGCACGTGGATCTCGCGTTCGGTGAATACAATCTTAATCTTTCCATGCCGTCCCTCCTTACATACGATGGGCGGCGGTTTTCTCATTGGGTACCTGCGTAGATTATTTACGAACCCGATTGGCTAAGCTCAGAGGCAGCTTTCACCGCTTTAATAACATCACGAGCTTTTTCCGGATCGTTAAGCGCCAGTTCCACTAGGTTAAACAGTTCTTTTATGGCCTCAGTGTGGTAAGCAGCCGACACGCCAGAGGTATCAAGAAATTTAAAGTTCTCAATCACCGTTTCATCACTGAACTTACGGTCTCCGTATGTCTTGACTGCATCGGGGCACCACTTCTCCACATCCTGGGCAATTAGGCCTACGCCCCGGCCACCGTCTTTAATCTCGTATGTCGTGCCGCGCCAGCTAATAACGGCGGCCAGAGAATTTTTCACAAGCTCAATATCAAATTTGTGACGGATATCAGAACCATTAACCCACGCGCCCTGAGAGGTGGCAGAACCATCGTAATTAAAGCTCCACAGTTTTGACCCCGTGCCATATGATGCACCGTTATAGTAGATGGAGTATGTAAGCGTGTTGGTACCTGAACCACGAGTTATCCCGGTGATCCAGCCGTCGGCATACCAGTTGTACTGAAATGCTCCGACATACCCTGTCGCTGCAGTGTTACCATCGCCTGAAACAGTCAGTATATTGTTATCTTTGCCTGCCCCCTGCTGTACTTTCCCCCTCATCAAAAATCCCTTTGCCAAATCGACATCGAGACCACCGTTTGCGGAAATAACAGAGTTGGCATCAGCTGCAATGGGTGCGCCTTTCAAATTCAGCTGGCCTGTAAGTGTTCCGCCTGAGGTTTGCAGAGCTCCTGCAATACGTGAATCATCGCCAGCAGCGACCGTGCCGGCCCCCGTGCCAACGTTCCTGGTGGCGCTGTCTCCTAAACCGAGGTTTGCGCGACTGCCTTCTGCAGTAGTTGCCCCAGTCCCGCCGTCAGCGATTGCAAGGGCACCATTGCTCCCTTTTTGCGCCAGTTTCCCGATCCCGGGGATGGTTACGGCGGCGCCGTTGATGGTTACAGTGATGCTCTGATTTGCTGATGTGGTGGCGAACGTCTCCCACGCACCGATATTCTCGTCATACTCGTTAATGAGCTGAGACATCGCCTGCGCCAGGCCATCTACCGAGATATTGTCAGATACAAGAATGCCGTACTTCTGGCCACTCAGCGCCGGGGAAGCAGCTGGCGTAACCGTCATTGACGTGGCGCTGTTCACGGATGAAATCTGGAACAGCTGGACCGGGTTAGACATGACGATAATCGTCTGGCCAGCGCGAACCTGGCTGGCCGGTGCCGTCCAGTTTGTACCTGTGCCGGTTGCAGTATTTCCGTTAATAGCGATAGTGCCAGTGTTATAAAGCATATTTTCTCCAGACATAAAAAAACCCCGCCATAGCGAGGTTTGTATTGAGCTGACTAGCTTATTTGCAGGTGGTGCGGATAAACGTATTTTTACTTACCCAGGTCCAGTTAAATGGATAACCGGCGCGGTACTGCGTCTGATTATTTTGCTTACGGACCCCGTAAATCTGAACGCTATTTTCCTGGCCGCCAATCAGCGCCGTTCCCGTGCAGATCGGTTGTTGTTTATCAAGAACGCCAGCGCAACCGGAAAGCGCAACTGCGGCAAAGAGGCACAGAATAAGATTTTTTTTCATATTGGTGATGCCTAAGGGTATTCATGAGGCTACACAATATCAATCTATAAGAGAGGGGTATAATTGATTGAACAGATCAATTAGCAAACATTGATCGTTGAAAGCGATCAATTAATCATAAACATCGAGTCTGGTCACCATCATCTGATTTCTGAGATTATGATAAACAGTATTGCTGAGCCCGCCCCCTCCGGTTCCTAAAATTGGGTATGCATAGCAGCGAGTACTCCCTCCTTCCCCTTTCGCGAGAGCTTTATATTCAGATGCAAATGGTCGTGGCATTCCTCCTGTATTAATAATTCCTGTTATTGCGCCAAATGAATCAGGCACGCATCCCCATTTACCTGGTAAAACCTGATTAATATAAATTCCTGAAGCGGTTGCTGAATTTGGATCTCCAAGTTTATTCATATCTGTAAGTGTTTTTGTTTCATTTGTCAGTATGCATACCCCTTGTTCATCCCAAATCGCAATACCATAAGCGGGGGGAGTTTGCTGAAAAATAGTGAAGAAATAGACTTCATAAACTCCCGATGATGATCTGCTAAATGTGACACTGCAAACGCCTCCTGATGCCGACCAGGAGATAGCGCATTCACCCGTTGTGTAAACGAAAGGAATGATAGGTCTGGTTGAGTCATAATTGACCGATACAGTCGATGACCCGCCAGAGTTTGATGGGAGAGAGCCTGTCCTCTTAGCAAATAACGCCAGCGGTATGCTTGATGGGGAAACCCAAACCTCTCCACTGGTGTTAGCGAGCAAAACGCCATAATCAGCCATTATATCCTCTCTGCAACAGCAATAATAAATGACCTGACAGCCGGGAAGATATCCGCGCCGTACGTTGACTCACTAACAGCCTCAACGATAATACGATTACCCGAAACATACACTCGCCTCTTCATGTTGCTGTCATAATCCTGAACATTATTGACATGAAAAAAATTAAGCTTGCATCCAGTTGGAACTGGATAAGTGAATGTTCCTGACTGCTGATTTTTCGCAAGTTCATTATAACTAATTACGGAAACAGGATTTATACCGAAATTATTTTGAACTCCATTAGCATCCCATGTCTGGATGCCATATTCAGCCATAATAACCTCCTGTGAAAACAGGGCATCTGATGAGGAATATGTTTACCATGTTCCCGTTATTCGTCCGATCTGAACCCTTAATACATTCCTGGAATCCCGGACACTAATTGTCTGGTTCGTTTGCTTCATAGCACCCTCGCCAGCTGTAGAACCGTAGTTCTCCAGTGTGCCCGTTCTAAAGTTTATCGAAAGACCAGCCTGATTCGGAACGTAGTTTACCGAACTTATTGTTTCGGCGAGCTTTGCTCGTGTGATGGTGGCATCACCTATAACTGTATCCCTGATAAACACCTGGCCGTTCTGAATAACGAACGGAAGCGTGACCTGAGCGCCGGCCTGATGAGTAACAGCGAATCGGTCTGCAAGGAAGATAACCTGCGACTGCATGCCACCAGGAGTATTCTCAACCCCAATCCCCATCCCTGCTGCGTAATACTGACCATTGCTCGATAACCCGACCTTGATGGTGTACATCGCTTTCAGATCGCCGTTGACGTTGGCAATTGCCTCGGCGTTGGTGGTGATAGCTGCTGTATGCCCGTTGACGGTCGCCGTGATGCTGTTTACCTGCGTGGCCATAGCCTGCTGATAATCCGAGAACGTCTGGTTCAGGCTGTTGATTGACGCTTTGTTGCCGTTCACGTCAGTCTGCAGACTCAGCAAAGCGCGCGACGTTGCCTCCTTCTCGTTAACGATCACCTCATCAATGCGGTCCAGCTGCGCGCTGTTACCGGCAACCGTTGCGGATAGCCTTTTGCGTGTGGCGACCTGCGCCAGCCCGTTCTGGATAATGGCAATGGCTGAGTTCTTGACCCCGCCCGTCATGCCGTCCATAGACACACTGATGCTGTCGATTCGCTGACCCAGCGCGGTATCAGCCGTCGCAACGGTCTGCTCAAGCTGACTGAGTGAAGACGAAACATTCCCGACTGTGCTGGAAAGCTCATTAACGCTGGTCTGAACCTTCCCGACGTCCTGGGCATTTTTGGCGATGTCCTTCGCCTGCTGCTCCAGTTCGTCGTTGGCCTGTTTGATATCGTCAGCCATGCCAGCAATTTTTTCATTGCTGTCCACCGCGTTCTCGATCAGGTCCTTGAACGTTTCCGACTCTTTCATATCCTCCAGAATGTCATTGGTTATTTCGCTGACATCTATCGAGGACGTGCCCATGACCCAGTCGGTCCAGTCCCCGGTGTTACCGATACGGTCAATCAGGCGCGCGCGGTACCACTGGCGAACGCCGGCCTGCATGGGGCCATGCTGATAATCTGCAGCCGGGTACGGCACCAGGACCAGCAGTTCAGGATTGGCGTAGTCGGCAGTTGTGGCGCGCTGAATCTCTGTATAGGCCGTGTCGCCAGAGCCATCCGGAAATTTCCAGGTCAGGTCGATATGCCAGACCACATCTTCGGTCGCCAGGAAGTTGAGCGGAGTACCCGGTTTTCCCGTTTTACCGGAGAGATATGTTGTTTCACCGTATCCCCATGGTGACGACGTATCCTGCGCATTCAGCGCCCGGACGCGCACGTCATAGCTGCCCGAATAAATGCCCTGAACCGAGAAACCCTGCGCGCTGGTAACCGGAATGTTTATCCAGTCCCCGTTGTCCTTACGCCACTGGGCAACGTACCGGATTGCGCCCTCTACCTTATCCCATGACACGTCCAGGCTTGCTACCGTCAGGCCCTGTGAAACATGATCGCTCTCAGTCACCACGATATTCTTCGGCGCTGACAGGACGCTTATCGGCGTGACGGTGATCGGGGGCGACTCGACCCGAACGCCGTCATCAATGTAACGGTATTTGTTTGGATCGTGCTGAACGGCCGTAATAGTGAAACCGCCTGTGCTGTCGTCGTTAGCCGCAATTGAAGTGACCCGGAAATACTGTATTGCGAGGTTATCACTGTCTATCGCCCAGACAGCACCCGCCACAGGTGCCTGACTAAATGCGGTGGCCACTGTCACCGTTTTTTTATCTGCGCTCACCGCGCTGATTGTGCGCGTCTGGGCTTTTCCGTCAGGCAGGTTAACCACCAGCCGGTCTTTCGCCGCGTAGTCTATTTCTCGATCCAGCGTAATCTGGCGGCCGTTGACCGCCCTGATGCGTCCCCCGTTCTCCTTGCCGGAACGGAAAGGATCGGCGACACCGATAATTTCAGCAGGCAGCGGGATGTAGCCATCCAGCCCCACGCCAAATGATACGGTACCGTCTTTGGCATTGGAGAGTAGTACCCAGCGCCCGCGCCGGTGCGCTTCACTTTGCGAGGTGCAGCCGATTGCGGTCAGGGACGTCTGCCGGACGTCATAACGCTCTACAAGCGCCGAATCGTAGACCCCCTCAACGGTATCGCTGTAATGGTTCTGCGGATCGGACCAGGACACCAGGCAGGAGCTGTAGCGATTCTTGTATGAGCCGCCCGCATAAGTAAACAGCCCATCGATAACGTTTGAGGCGTTATAAACCCAGTCAACATCGTCCTGCGGGACGTCTGCCTGGACATAAATCTGATCGTTGCCCCAGAACGTTATGCCACGAAATACCGCGGCGAGATCGTTAAGTACCTGCCAGGCGTCCTCCTGGCTCTGAATGAAAACGTTGCAGGTGAAACGCGGTTCGGTGCCACCGGCACCGTCGGAAACCATTTCGTCGCAATACTGGGCTATTGAGTACAGCGCCCACTTATCCACCATGGATGCATCCACGCGCGTGCCCATGCCGTAAATTTCATCCAGAACCAGATCGTAAAATATCCAGGCGGGGTTATTGGACCAGGCCATTTTAAAACCGCCGGACCATGAGCCAGAATAGGTTCGGGTTATCGGATCATAGTTATCCGGAACCTTTATCAGCTTGCCCTTTATCTTACAGGTCACCTTCGGTGCGCTGCCGTTGAACTGGCTGCTGTCCACTTCGACATACAGTAGCGCCGTCAGAGGATAACGAAGCTTGCTGTCGATGACTTCCGCATACGAAAACACCTTGAAGGCGTTAACCAGTTTCGAATTTGATCCGCTGGCATCAGCCGTAATACGTCTGACCCTGACAGACCAGCCGGATGTGGATTTTGGCAGATCGATACGGTGGTCACGCTGATATTCCGTCGTGGTCTTTCCGTCAAACTTGCCGTTTACAACCGTTTTCCAGGTGCCGCCGTCTGTTGATAAATCGATCGCATACTCGGTGACCGTGCCCACCATATCGCCGTTATCTTTATAGAGATACTGGACCGGAACGCTTAGCTTAATACGAATGGCATCCAGGGAAAGATTGGTAAACTGGCGTGTCCAGGGCGACGTGGTGGTGACAGTGGTGCCCACCGCCAGCTCGTTATCGACCTGGGGCATCCCGGCGATGTAAGTCTGGTCCTGTGTGCCCTTGCGGAACTCCCATTTCACGCCGCTGAAGTTGTACTCCCCGCTGTCGTTTGCCAGCTGCGTATCATTGAGAAAAATGTTTTGTGCGGTCAGGTCGCCCTGTATTTCCCCCTCAGAAACGGCAATGAGCATTTTTAATTTTGCGACCGACAGCAGATCGTCAGGCTGCTCAACTGGAGTATGCGCGCTACCCCCGCCCCCTTTGGCACCCTGCAGGATGGTTTCTTGTTCAAGAAGCTGCATTTTTTCACCCATAAAAAAAGGTGCCTAAGCACCTTTAAGTTAATGGCCGCTGGCCTACTGCTGATCGCTCGAGTACATACCGGCGCTGACTATCGCTCCCCCTGCCTCGATCAGACCGTAAGCCAGGGGGACAGGATGCCCCATAGCGACGGTATTGACCGGCGCCCCGAAGGCATAGTTAGGCGTGTTATCCGTGCTTGAGGATTTACCCGCGCCGAAGGATGGCTGGGGCGTGAGCATCTGGACAACGCCGCCCAGCATCATTGATACCCCGACCCCGGTCAAAATTGACGTGGCGCTGATGGCTGTTGCACTCATCGCCGCCCCCCAGGCTGCCATACTCGCACCGGCGGTAAAGAATGCAGCGACCAGCGCAACGGCACCGACAACTATCTGCAGGACGCCCGAGTTTTTGGCCCCCTCATAAACGGGCACGATCCGGTATACGCTTCCCCCGCGGGTCATATCGAACTCTTCCAGCCCGATATTGTTATCCCCGTTGAAAAAGGCGAAACGGATCCCCTTCATATGGGCTTCCGACATGTATTTTTTGAAGCCGGGAACCTGCGAACATACTGCCCTGAGCATTTCACGCAGATCGACAACATCAAACTGAACGCGGGCCCCGAATTTTTTAGCCATCTTACCGTCGAGAATAAGCGTTTTAAGCATTCATGTTGTCCTTATGCCTGACCACCCGGACCGTTCTGTCGCGATAATATTTCCCATACGGCGTACGCGAAGAAAGGTGCCCGAACAAATGATGAAGAATGATGTTGTCACCCAGATATACAGCGGCGTGATTGGTCACCGATGCCTGCACACTCATCATGATGATGTCCCCGGGCTGCATAGCACCGGCGTCAATCTCAACGAACCCCTCACGCTCCCAGTTGTCATCGTAGAGCCGCTCTTTGCCGCTCTCCCACCATTCGTAAGGCACTGAATAGTTCCCGAGGCCAATATCATATTCACGCTGATAATATTCCCGGATCAGCGACCAGCAGTCCGCGTAACCCAGCAACCATTGCCGCCCGGCATAATCCCGGTCTTCACGCGGGGAAATCGTACAAAAATCACCGTCCGGCCAGGACATGATCCCCCACTCAATACCCGACCAGTCACACTGGATGCGGTCCAGCTCGGAGGGCACCAGCCGGACCACATCCGGATGGGAGTGAATGACCATAATGATTTCACCGAGCGCGCGGGCAGCAAGCTGGTCTTCCGGAGAGAGCGTGAATGTTTCCTCCGGTTTATCCGCGATGTTGCGACAGGGAATAAAGATTTGCTGCTGCCCTGACTGAACAATCAGGCCACAGGCTTCTTTGGGGTATTCACCAGCGACGTGCTGACGGATAGCATCCAGCAATTTTTCACGCATTATCATTTCCCCTGCAGGTTGGCGGCCGGAAAACCGCCGAACGGCAGCGGCGCCTCCGGGCCGTGACGATCCTGACAATCCTGCCGGCGGCCGCCACAAACGTCTTTCGACGGGTCATCGGTCGGCGTACCGTCTTTGGTAAAGTATTTCGTGCCGTTGTAATCGCATCCAGTCCCGCTTCGGTACCAGCCCCGCATACACCAGGTGCAGACAGGCGTAATCTGCCGTGTCGGCAGCTGCAGGCTCTGAATATCGAAAGGAGAGCACAGCTCGAAATCAACCTGTACACGCGTCTCTGCGGTTTTGGCATTGACGTAAAAGAGCTGTACGCGCTCATCAGCAGGGCTGGCCCCCGGATTGCCGTCTTTCCAGTTGGCGGCATCGAGGTACTTAGAGAGCGTTGTGTGGATTTTTACTTTCGCCCGGACCATGTCGTCATACTCCAGGCATAGCGCCGTGACATAGTTCCCGACGTTCCCGACTGAGAGCGTGGGCGTCGGCTGGGACCCGGTACTTGATAACTCCATACCCTTCAGTTCATAAGGATGAGGATCGTACTGGTTGCCCTGCCAGATTATGGCGGGCAGGTTCTCAGCGGCGAAGGCTACCCACCCCTCCTCCTGGATATTGTGCGCATGAAACCGCAGCACCTGATCCATACCGAATTCGGTGCCGTCGATCTCAATCAGCTGAATAACGCTGCCGGGCTCAAGCTGTTGTATATCTCCGGTAAAACTCATATTACCCCCATAAAAAAAGCCGCCCGGAGGCAGCTTTCAGTGTTTGTCGAGAAAATCAGGGCGCAAACGCCTGTTCAAAAGTGAAGGCCACCGTGGCTTTTTTCCCGGTAGGGAATGAAACGCTGAACGAATCGGCCTTCATTCTGAACAGCTTTTTTTCACCCCATGGCGTGGTCCACCAGAACGATTTAGTAACGTGAGACATCAGAAAAGCGCGCAGCGCAGCCGCCTCCTGTCTGGTGCCCGTCCAGTCCAGGTTCCACGTTTCCTGTTTGTCGTTGATCCCCATCCCCGCTATCTGCTTGTAGCCATCCCCGAACTGGGCCAGCAGCGTTCGGGCCGTTTCAGTGCCCTGCGCGGTTTTTCGCGTGCGCCAGGTAAACGTATCTGTCACGGTGTCCTCCTCGAATAAAGCACGCCGCCTGCGGACATTTCTTTTTTCAGTCGCTCGGTGATTGTCTGCTGAACAATCGCCTGCAGCTGTTTCGCCGTCCCCGTGGCGTTCGCCTGATTTATGCTCCCGTCACTCCCCTGCTGGCTGATGTTCACAGGGGCATAAACACTGATCCCGCCCATGCCAGCCCCGGCTGCGCTCCCGCCGCCGACCAGACCACCCGAGGCATACCCGCGCATCAGGCGATAGAGATTCGCCACGCCGATGCGACTGGTTGACTCTTTGGTGAAGACGAATTCCCCGCGGTGAACGATACCGGCTGGCTCGTACTTGCCGCCGTGTCCGGTAAAACCGCCCACGTCAAAACCCTGTGGCCGGTATGACGGGACCGCGAATGACTGACCTGCAGAGGAGGCTTTCGCCCCGCCGCTCACCCAGCCCATTGCGCTCTGGATGGTGTAAGCCACCAGCAGCTGGTTGATAACAGACACAATCATTTTGAGGATTGAGCTGGTGAAGTCCCGGAAGCTCGCCTTCCCGGTTGTCGTCAGGCTGGTAAGCTGGCCCGCCAGCCCGCTGAACGTTGCCTGCGAAATCTGCTGAACTGAGCTGAAAACGTTTGTCGCTGAATCCTGATATTCGGCCCAGCCCTGTTTCGCACCGGCCAGCCAGTTAGCGCGCAGGGCATCTTCAGCCTCGAACGTCGCCCTTTGCTCTTCCAGAACCTTTTGCTGCGCCTGAGGGTTATATGAATAGCTCTCGCTGAGACGTTGCAGGGTGGTTTGTCGCCCGGCCTCGCGGGTAGATAGCCCCTCAGACTGAGCCTGTAAACCCGCCCTGGCGGCTTTTTGCTGCTGCTCAAACTTCACGGCCTGGTCGGTCAGCTGGTTGAGCTTTTGCTGCCTGGCAACCTTATCGCCCAGGTCGGCCAGCTGCCGCTTGTACTCGAGTGTTTCTTCCTTGTGCGCAAGCAGGGATTTTTCCTGCGCCGTAAGCTGACGACGACCAGCCGCCTCCTGCAGAACGGCGAACTGATTTTCAGTCTGCCAGAGATCCTGCCGCTGTTTGCTTATGACGTCGTTTACGCTGGTATGCTGCTCGAGTGTTTTAAGCTGGGCCTGAAGGGTGAGAAGTTCAGCCTGCGCTTTTTCTTCAGCTTTGTCCCCGGCTGGCGTTGAATAGCTTTTGCCTTTCGGCGTTTTGGGATCCTTCCACTGCTTTTCAATCCCGGCGCGTGCTGCCGCTATGTCCTTTTCAGTCCACAACGTGGCGATGCCGTCTTTCGCATCCTGGCGGTTTTTAGCAATAAGCTGATTGAGTTTTTTCTCCGCAAGGGCACGTTTTTCTGCCGCCGTCGCCCCGGATTCAACCATCTGATTAAATTGCTGCTGGGTCCGGACGGCCTGTGTCTGCTGTTCCGTCCGCATTTTTTCCCTGGCAGCTGCCAGCCCTTCCTGGGCATATTGCTTATCAGCAAGATCGTAAGCCTGCTTCTTAAGCTCTACCTGCTGGCGCGCGTTTCTCAGCCTTTCCGCATCTGCCTTTTGCAGAACGTTGTTACCGGCATAGTCCGGATCAACCTTGAGATTGCCCGACAGTGCACGGTACTCTTTCTCAGCTGCCTGCCATTCAGCAAAAGAGTCCTGGCGCTTCATCGCGGTGTCAGGATTACGCCCTATGCCCAGCATCGCATCCCACGCGCCTGAGGCCGCATTCTTCACCCAGTTCCAGGCTTTTTCGAGGGAGCCAAGATTTTCCTCAACCGCCCCGGCCCGCTGAATGACCGCATCAGAATACGCACGCATGGCAAGCTCTGATGCTTTCTGCGTATCTCCCATCGCCTGAGCAGAGGCAATCTGTTCATACTGCGTGGCCGTCAGAAAATGCAGAGAATCATTGAGCGTTGTGACTGCATTAACCGGATCATCCTTCAGGCGTTTAAACTGGTTGATGGTTTCGTCGACGGCCTGCCCGGTAGCCTGCTGCAGCCTGGCAGCAACATTGCTCACCATGCTGACATCATTACCGCTAAACGCACCACTTCCGACAACCTGCGCCAGCACACCTGCAGCAGCATGCTGTGTGATGCCATTACCTGCCAGCGAGCGCGCCAGTGCCTGTAGCTGTCCGGATGTTTTCCCGGCGTAATTCCCGGTCAGGATCAGTTGCCTGTTAAATTCCTCGGACTCTTTGCTGCCGTCATACCAGGCCTTACCCAGCCCGTAAACCGCCGCGGCAATACCACCGACCATCCCGGCGATCCCAAGACCGCGCAGCGATAACAGCTGGTCAATCCACCCCGCCCGGTTAGCCAGCGTGATCCCGGAGCCGCGAAGCGCGCCGAAGTTACCGCGCATCACCTCGCCGATCAGTATCCCCAGTTCCTGCCGCGCTGCGGCGCTTTGCAGGCCCAGACCGTGCGTGGCCACTTTGGCAGCCTCAAGCTTGCGGATATAGACCTCAGCCGCATCGCTTGCACCGACCTGCGCCGCCTTCATGCGCAGCAACTCGGTACCGGAGAGTTTTTGCTCTGCGACCTGTTGCTTCAGCTGACTGAGGAATCGGGTACGCGCGGCGGCCGATTTTTCCTCTACGATCTGCAGCTCTTTTTGCCTGGCCGTGGTGCGGGAAATCAGGGCGAGATAATCCTGCTGGGTGATATTGCCCTGTGCCCTTGCCGCACGAAAGCGCGCCTGCACGTTCGCAAGCGACTGCGTTTCACCATTGAGCTGGCGAACGCCGTCAATCTGGCGGAAAAAGGATGCCGCCAGTTCATCCTGACGGCGGGCAAGCGCTGCGGCCTGTCCGTCATTTTCCCGCATACGCTGATTAAGCTCGGTCACGCGGCGGTGAGTTTCATCAACGGACTTAGAAACGTTCTGCCAGTCTTTGGTCAGCCCTTCCGTTGCAGCAGACTGTCGGGCTTTCATATCTGCGGCAGCCGCCGCGCCAGCGTCGCCCACGCTCTTTAATGCCGCGCTCTGACGGTCCGCTGCACGCTGCATTCGCGCCTGAACTTTATCAGACTCATCCGCCATTCCTGTCAGTTGCCCTTTGATTCGGGCGACCTGCTCGCTGAAGGTGGCGCGGTCAACATCCAGCTTAATAACCAGATCGCTAATCTGCTGGGCCATATCGGATACCTCCTGTGATCCCCTCGGCGGCGGTCATCAGCGTGTCATCATCCGGCTCATCATCGCTGATGACGCTATCCGAAGGAGAAAGCAGGCTGAAATGTGCGGGGGTAAGTTCCGGATCGCGGAAGAAAAGAGTGGAGATGGAATAAAGCAGCTCTGAGAAATGCGCATCGAGCTGCGCGTCCTGAAAATAATGATCCCGGTAGAACTGGTGCCAGTCGCCCAGCTCACTGGAGGTCATTCCAGCCAGCATGGCGCGCCAGTCGGGTCGCCCGAACTCGCGCGCCAGATTCAGGACAAACTTCAGCTCGCTGGCAAGGGCTTTTCCGCCGTAACGGTTTCTGCGCTTTCGGCCTCCGTTGAGCCATCTGGATCGGCAGCGTTGTCATCATCAACCGGAACGAGCATGCCGGAGAGCAGCTTTATTTCCATTTCTGCTTTACCGATCGCCTCCGGCGGCCAGCCGCTCAGCACCTGCTGATATAACGTTTCCACATCCGTGCCGGCCGGATCGTTATGCCACAAAGACATCGCGATCAAACGCGCACCGCAGCGAATATTTGAGCCAATCAGCCTGGCCGTCATTTCCTGATCGCTGATGCCCTCGCTGTCAGCACTGACGGCCCTTTCCTCTGCGGCCATAAACGTAAGGAACTCAATACGCTGAAGCGCCGACAGCTCGAAGATGGTCAGGGATTCTGTTTGCCAGGTGAACTTCTCTTTTTTCAGAAACATGCGTCCTTCCTTACGCTGCAGTTACGGTGACTTTGCAGACCGCAACGAAATTACCGTCGCTGGTCATTACAATAATGTCAGCGGTGCCTGCCGCCACGCCGGTGACGGTGATCGCGTTGCCGCTAACGGTGACCGTTGCTTTTGCCCCGTCGGAGGTTGCCACGCGGAACGAGGTATCTGAGGCGCTGGCAGGATTAACCGTCACATTGAGCGTTGTGGTTGCACCGACGGCCACGCTTGCCGTGGCTTTATCGAGCGTGACGCCGGTGACGGGGATATTCGGGCTCCCGCTTTCTTCAGCCAGCTCCGGCTTGCCGGTGTTGGTGATTTTCGCTGTGCGGGTAATAACCTCTTTTGCCGGGATGGCTTTACCCAGGCTGCTGCACCAGCCGCGGAAAACGTCGACGGTACCGTTCGGGTATTTGATTTTGTAATAGCGTACTGAGCCATCAATAAACCATGCGACCAGGTCTTTTTGCCCTTCTTCACCCGGCTTCCAGGCGAGTGTGAAAGAGGTGTCGCCAGCAGATTTTGCCCCCTGAGCGGTCGCGTTCCAGTCGGCGTCCTCGTCGTCGAGGTAGGTGTCGTCATACGATTCGGCGGTCATTTCGCCCGGCGTGAGTTCTTTGATTTTCGCCAGGCGATTCCAGTCGATATCAGAGAGTGGGTTGGCGAAAGCGTTACCCGTTCCGGTGTACAGCCAGAGCGTGGTACCGGCACCTTTTACAGGAGCGAGTGGATTTGGTGTTGGCATGTTTTCCTCACATTTCGTAAGTGATTGAATATTTCATATCGGCGGAAGTCCACAACCCCATCGCATCATCGCGCTGATAATCGAAGCCTTGTGGAACCATGAGCGTTAACAGTGAATCGAGACCGGGTACGTCAGCGAGGGCAGGATAAATATGGCTTTCCATCCATTCATCCAGTTCGGAATCTGGTACCTGCGAGGACAGGAAGACCTCAATATGTAACGTTGCCGCCCACATATCGGCATCAAGTTCTTCGCCGGTATACTCCGCATCGGTCAGATAGACCGCAACGGCAGGAAAATCCTCCTCCTCAATGACAGCAGGACGCCCGTCAAAAAACATGACGTCGTTCCCGATGGCCTCTTCAAGCACATCAATAATTTTCTGGCGAATGAGAGTGTGTTTCATCGTGTCAGATGCAACCTCAGTTGTTGCCTGAGGGCATAGCCAAGTTGTTTTGGCATTTCCTCTTCAAGCATGCGTTTCTTTTCTGCTTCGAAAGCAGTTGTGAGGGGCGCGGACAATGGAATTTTGACCACGTCGATGGGATAACGACTTTTTCCTGCAATTCGCTTCATGACGTGCCAGCGGCCGTTCGCCAGGCGCTGGATAAAGGCGTCGCGAAAAACATAACGGCCAATTCTTAACACGCTACTTTTTCGAACCAGCGGGCCCTTTCGATTCGTCGCCCTGACCTGCGCGGCACCGAGTTTGATGGCGGGAAGATTGCCCCGGTTAACCTTAATTCGGGCCGCTGAGTGCCCTGACGCCGAGGCTTTGTTGATTCGCACCCTTTGTCGGACCAGCTTTACGGGTATCCCCGAAACGCGGTTATCACCGGCTACCGTTTCTTTCGCCACCCTTCGGACGGCAACCGAGACGCCATTAGCAGCAACCCGGTTCACAGCCCATGCGCTGGCATTGGGAACCATATTTCTGTCCAGGCTATCCAGGTTAGCGATCGCCTGCTCAAGACCTTTTATCGACATGAATGCTCCTTAACGACGCCGCGAACCGCCGGGAGGTGATCCACTACCCAGCCAAACATGGCAGGACCCGCAATCATCCGGACCAACGCGATCAACCCAAAATTCACGCCCGTTAACCTTCAGCGTGTCCAGCCTTTCCAGCCCGCTAACATCCGATGTGTTCACAAACAACGTCGGCCTGGTTCCATCAATTCGGATCCCCACTTCGGCGTAACCAATGTTCTCTGGATCGTCAAAGACCCCCCGGAGCGTGACGCCGGATAAAGATCCTGAGGTTATCCTTGCCTCTGCGCCCATCACTCCACGTATAGTGGTATCCGCGCGCGCCATCGCTTCATCAAAAAGATTGTCGAAATCAGCCATTAGGCCCCCTGTCAGATTTCCCGGGCCAGCTCCCGAGATATCAGGTCGTTAGCCTCTACGTCAGTCACGCGGATAACGACACCAGGCTCGACAATAGACACAGACTCGTTACGCGTGGCGTGAAGCGCGTTTATGTGCAAGGTCACCAGCGTTTCAACCGCCACCAGCGCGCCGATCTCTGTTGATGCAGGATTTTCGGTAATCGAGCCAGAAGTGTTATCCGCGCCAGGCTGGCTCGACGTGCTGGTAACAGCACTACTGGCCGCTTCCGCTCCCTCTTCTCCGTCTTCGTCGAGTTCCTCTTCGAGCTCAGAAATACGTAACGTAAGCTCCTGGATCGTGCCTGTGACGTTGACCTCACGATCAAGCTTTACGCCCAGCTCTTTCAGTCGGGCGATAAGGGTTTCTTTTTCTGTCATGGGAAATACTCCAGAAATGTGGCCCGACAGGGCCACTTGGGAAAGTTATGCCAGCTTGACTGAAACGAACGCGTCAGGATCTGGCAGCAGCATCAGCGGAGCTGACTGAATCATGGTGAACTCACGTGCCGGGTCGCCCGTTTGCACCCAGTTTTTCGGGTAGCGCGTTGAAGCATTAATGCCTTCGCGCTGGGCATCTGCATCCAGAATGCAGCCATAGGTACGCAGGCCGCGCGCCTGGGTATTTCCCAGCACCATTGTCAGGTCTGGCAGAGCGTTCTTTTTGACGTCATTTTCAACAAGCTGGCCTGCGTAAACGACAATCGCCACATCTCCGTACATGCCCTTATAAGAAACGGCTTCACCCAGGTCTTTCAGAGCGGTTTCCAGCTCGGAGTTAGAGCCGCGACGTGTATCCAATTTTTCCTTCACCGCGTCGAAAGAGCGGAACAATGCCCAGCCCTTCGGATCGAACACAATAATGTTGATTGTGCCGCTGGCGTTGAGCGCGTACGCCTCAATATCATCGGTCGGGTCGTACGTTTTTTTGTCGCGAGAGGACCAGGCAGCTGCACCCGCCTGGATGATGTTGTTACCGGCACTGCGGCCCATATCGACTTCTACTGGCTCAAATGCTTCTCCGCTCATGGTGTATTTCCCATAGAGCACAGCTTCAATTGCTTGCTTCTCTTCCACCTGTGCAATCGCCAGCTCTTCATCTTTCATGTTTTGAAGGATGATGCGGCGGCGGCGATAGGCAGGGTCGGCCAGTTTTTGTGGGTCTTCATCAGGCAGGCGGCGAAGAGTCATCAGCGGGTTAACTTCATGCTTAGGCTTCACATAGCCAGGCGTAAATTCCGACGTGCTGCCGCCACGGGAACGGATCACTTTCCCGGAGACAATCGGCGACACGTAAAGAGCCATGTTGACCAGGCCAGGAATTTGCGACAGGTAGACTTTTTCTGTACTGAAGGGATAAGTTTCGCGAAAGAAGATGCGCAGGAAGAGCGGATCGAACTTGAATTTCTTCTCATTGACCGCCAGAAGCTGGGCTGTTGTGTACACTGACATAGAATTTTCCCGTAAAAAAAGCCGCATATGCGGCTTTTATGAAAGTTGAGGGTGATTAAACGATGCTGATCGCAGTACCGGCGAACGCGTTGCGCTTGATATTTTCGTCGGTAACGGCAGATGGCCAGAGCACATCTTCGATGCGGAACGAACCGGATTTATAAAATGCCAGTTCTGCACTGCTCTGGTCAGCAGTAACCGCCAGAATGCCGGTTGCTGCACCTGCATTCTCGCCGTCCCACACAGTGAGCTTGCCTGACGTAGCATCGAGCATGAGCGGGGTCATTGCCGGGGTGGATGCTGTCAGTTCGCCCGGTGCATACGCAGTGTGTGCCGGATCGCTGTTACCGAGCGGCTGGTGATGAGTAAATACTTCGGTGATTGCCATGTTAGCCTCTTATACGGGGGTGTTTAACAAATCGTCGCCGGCTTCAGCAGAGACATTCCCTGCAGAAAGAGTGCCAGGTGCGGTTTCCATCAGACGATCCAGCGCCGTATCGGTACGCGCCTGGGCGCTTTGCGGCGCCGCAGCCAGAATGCGCTGCGCACTCTCGACCGTCATGCCCGGCGTTTCGGCCAGCGCGCGGGCCTGTGATTCGCGACCTTTTGCCTCTTCGCAGTTCAGAATACCCATGATGCGACCGTTCTCGGCGGCTACGGCTGCCGAAACCTGAGCGCTGAGGTCTGCCTGGGCCGTTAAAGCCGCGGTTGTTGTGTCAACGGTGGTGACCTGCTCAGTTGGTGCAGAAGTCTGTGTAGCTGTCTGGTCAGCTGGCTGATTAGTCGCTGCAGATGCAGAAGGTGATGGCATAGTTCCTCCAGTGGTTGTTTTTTTGCGTCTGTCGAGTGCTTCACGCATCACGCCGAGCGCATCGGTATTGTTAACAAGTTCATCCGCCAGACCGTTATCCACGGACTCCTGGCCTGAGAAGACAGCCGCTTCGGTGTCCAGTACGGCCTGCACTGACATGCCGGTATAAGCGGAAACCTTTTCGGCAAACATCTGACGAGTGGCATCGATACGCGTCTGAAAATCCGCGCGAACGTCCTTCGGTAGTTTTTCGTAAGGATTGCCGTCGACTTTGTGATCGCCGCTGTAAATCAGCGTGACCTCAACGCCGTTAGTTTTCAGTGCAGCGCCATAATTACTGTGCGCCATCATGACGCCGATAGATCCGGTTCTGGCCGTTTGCGTGACAAGCCGTCGTGATGCAGAACTGGCAATAAGCTGCCCTGCGCTGCAGTTCATATCGTTCGCCAGCGCCCAGACGGGCTTGATATCCCGCATCCGGGCAATAATATCGGCACAGTCAAAAGCCCCGGACACCATCCCGCCCGGCGTGTCCATATCCAGCAGGATGCCGTCCACGCCGGGATCGCTGATTGCCTGCTGCAGGCGGGCAATGATCCCGTTATAGCCCGTCATACCGGAATAAGGCTGCAGTGACCGGGTTTTGCTGACCAGCGTGCCGGAAACGGGAAGCACCGCGATCCCGTTTGTTACCTGATAGCTCCGCGCTGGCCGGGGCCCCATTTCCTCATCATCGCCAAACAGCACCAGCGGCTCTGCAATTTGTTCTGCACCGAGCGTGACGCCAGAAGCGGGATCCGTCAGACGGGTGATACCCAGCTGGCCTGCCAGCGCGCAAAAGAAAACCCGCGCGTAGGCGGGTTCAAGCATCAGCGGCTCATTGAAGGCCATGCTGGCAATGTGCGGGAGATTACGCAGCTCTGGCGTCATCTTTATCCTCCTCGTTTGATTTTTTCAGCCCTGCGTCGAAAGCAGCAGCCGCCCATGCCGGAGGTTTAAGTCCCGCCTGGCGGCGCTCCATAGTTTCACGTACCTGCTGAGAAAATATTTCCTGATAGTCATCTCCGCGTTTGGCACACTCCTTCTCATATGTGCTGAGACCGGCCTCGATCAGCATTACGGCCTCCTGCACCTCCTTCAGCCCATCAATAGCCATGCGCCCCGAGCCAATCCAGTTGGCGTTACCCCATGCGGTTCTCGCCTCCTGGAAGCTAAACCTGGCTTTGGACGGGAGCGTGACAACCCGGCGCGCAATCGCCTCTTCGAGCCAGCAGACGAACATCTGACAGGCCTGCCGGGCCGCGACAAACTTCCGACGCCCCATAAAGAACGCCCAGGATTCATTGGCGCTGGCACGCGCTGTCGAATAGCTCATCTGAGAGTAGTTGCGGGAAAGTTGCTCATACGACACACCAAGACCAGCCGAGATATAGCGCAGAAGGGATTGTTCAAAGGTGGAATAACCGTTATCGGTATCCTGCGCTGACTGAAGGTTCAGTGAATCGCCCGGCAAAAGATGAGGCACTTTCGCGCCACCGAGGCGAACCGGCGCCGCGGCATAATAAGATGCCATTTCGCCAAGCCAGCCCGTCAACTTATTTTGCTGCTTGCTATCCGCGCCGAGGATAAAGTCCATCGCCGTATCGGTATCAAGCTCACTTTCGATGGTGGCCGCATACATGGCCTTCACTATCGCGCTCTGGAGCTGGGTATTTTGCAGGGTGTCGAGCATTTTCATCTGCTCCATCACGCTGTAAAACACGTTTGCGCCGCGGGTCTGTCCATCCTCAAGCGGTTCAAAAATATGGATGAATGATGGCCTTCCGCCCGGCAGTTCCCGTGGTATATAGGTCCATTTTTGCGACATCCAGCCAGGATAGCTGTCTTCGCTGACGAAGTACCCCAGCGCTGCGCCGCTATCACTGATTTTGACGCCCGCGCGACAGTTACGCGTGTCACCTGTATTACCGGGATTACTCACGCGTTTTGGACTAACCATTTTAAATTGCGTGCGAAAAAGTCGCGATGAATCATTGTCCCAGGTGGGCTGAACGCACAGCTCGCCGTTAAAAGCGTGCGTCGCGACACCTTCGCGGATCATCATGGTAAAGGTTCGCTTGCGCTCGGCATCAATCCCGCAAAAGTCATCCTCCGCATATTCATACCAGGCGGCCTCCACCTCCCTGGCAAACGCCCGGCTTTCCTCTTCTTTAATGCCGAGATATCGCCAGCTCGGGCAGTAACTCAGTCTGAAAAAAGACCCGACGATGTGATCCTGGTGCAACTGCACGGCGTTTGCCGCATAACCATTGTTTCGGACCAGATCATCAGCACGGGCATTCCCCCGTGAGAAGTTCGGCAGAAGTGCGGCGTCGGCACTTTCACTCTGGGGAT
The DNA here is from genome assembly GCF_001750725.1 of Enterobacter ludwigii. NCBI lineage: Bacteria > Pseudomonadati > Pseudomonadota > Gammaproteobacteria > Enterobacterales > Enterobacteriaceae > Enterobacter > Enterobacter ludwigii. The sequence goes on along the minus strand of NZ_CP017279.1, from coordinate 1,033,107 downwards.
TCCAGGCATTTAGCTGTCCACCGAATCCGCCGCCACCGGCGTGATAGCCTGCATATTCCCTCAGGGAGGTTTTCCCGTCAGGGCCAACTAAAGAAGGAATTTTCATGCGTAGAACCTTGCCGGCCCGCGGCGTCGTGAAGTGGTACCGACCTGTGACTCAAGATCGGCGATGTACTTTTTCAGATCGCTGACTGAGGTCGCCGTAAATTCCACCTTTCGACCGTCTTTCTGTACCGTCGCAACCCGTTTCCCCATCATCAGGTCATGTAACGCTGCGCGCGCGGCATCCAGTTCAGCCTGTGTTGCCATTATTCATCTCCCGCTAATGCCCTGGCATAATCAGCCAGAGATTTGTTATTTTTACGGCCAGTGTCTTCTTCCAGTAAGCTGGCCAGAAGAGAATCCAGATCCAGCTGCCAGCGGGAGATACTTATCCGCAGTGCTGCAAGCGCGTAGACAAAACAGTCAAGCGCCTCGTTTCGTCGTTTTTTACTGTCCCAGACGATTTTTTTCTTCCCGTCTACCCACTTCTCAACCTGCTCTTCAGCCGTAAGCTGCTGAGCCTCAGCTAAATCATATATTTCAGGGTTATTAGGGAAGTGAACCGCACCCGCCAGCGGCTCGTCGCCTTCTGCCACCAGCGTGAAACGGTTATAAATCTGCTCTTTCGCGGTGTCTGTTCCTACCTCAGTGAGATAAACGCCATTCTTGTTACGCTTGCGAGGCATATTCGCCACGGGCTTGCCGTAAACAGATGCGCCTTTAACAGGAATGACACGAAACAGACCATGCTTTTTCGAGCGGTTATAAACAATCGTTGGGTCTATGCCGCCGATATCCCAGCAGAAGCGGGAAATAAGCATCTCAACGCCGTTAGGCCTCGGATAGGTTTTGTTGATCGCCTCGTCCAGCCTGAGAAGTGTGGATTCATCATCATGGCGACCCATAATGATAATTTTGTCGATAAGCCAGCTTTCCTCGCCAGGCCCCCAGCCCCAGACACGCATTTCGTAACGGTCAAGCTGGGAGTCAATACCGGCAGTAAGGTAGGCCACGCGCTCCGGCACCCTGGCCCCGAAGTGCTCAATACGTTCGGCCATCACCTCAGCATCAGGACGCTCACCAATTTTAGGCTCCCACGTTTCACCAAGCGTTGTGTTGACGAACGTCTTACGTTTCCCCGTGTCGCCTTTGGTCTTGATCCAGTCCTTGACGATTTGCACCCATGTTGTGAAGGGGCTATAGGCCGTCCAGACGTGAAAGGTAACGCTGTCAGGCGGATCAATTTCGGTACCCGATGATGAAAACCAGCAAAGGCCGTCGCGCGTCCAGATCCCGGTTTCATCACAGATGTACCGCGCCTGTGAAAAATCGAGCTCCTGCTGTTTAATTACGCAGGCATTGTGCTCACACAGGTATATAACGCTGGCAGGATCCCCCGGCGTCCACTTGAATCCGAATGGCGTCTCTTTATCGCCGAATTTAAGGTACTGCTCTTCCCCACAGTGTGGGCAGGGAACATAGAAGCGTAAGAAATGCTCCGACTCTTTGGCGGCACGTTCAATCTGGCACGTTCCTTTAATTTTGGGTGTGGATCCTCGTATGGATTTAGGCCAGACCGACCCTTCAATACGTTTATCACCCAGAAACGTTGGAGAGCCCTCTTTCTCGATATCCTCGTCAAATGCCGCCAGCTCGTCATAACCCGCCACATCAACAGATTTTTCACGGTAGTTTTTTGCAGCTTTACCACCGAGGCACCAGAAACCGCGACCATTCGAGAAACGTTTCATGCTCAACGTGTTGTCCCGGTGTTTTTTACCGTACCAGGGTGCCAGCGCCAATAGCGTGGGGATATCCCTGATTGTCGGTTCGACATGGGACTTCATGAAGTTCTCTGCATCACCGTCGGTAGGTAACCAGATAAGTGAGTTACGTTGTTTATGCTGGATGAAATACGCATACACGCCGAGCAGCATTTTTGAATAGCCTACACGGGCAGACTTAACGACATTGACCTCACGGATATAGTCATTACCCATCGCATTCATTATCGCACGCTGAAACGGCAGCGTTTCCCAGCGCCCTTCCTGATAAGCAGACTCTTTCGGGAGGTAATAATTTTCGTCTGCCCACTCTACCGCCGTTTGCGGCTCTGGCCGGTACAGCGAACGGAGCCCCGAGCGCGCGGAGTGCTGTAGCCCCTTAACCTGACTGTTCGATATATTCACTCAGCAACCCCGGTATCATTTCATCCAGCGCAGCTGCTTTGTTCATGGCTTTTATGATGTCCTTCTTGAGGAAATCAATATGTCGATTTTCCAGTTCCGGAAAGCGCCGCTGAACCGACAGAGGTATTCCATCAAGGATACTGGCAATTTCTCCGGCTATCCGCGACAGCACGAACGTGCAGAATGCGGTCTCCACCACCTCAGCGGACTCTTTTGCATTTTTTAGTTCCTGAGCATCAGCCTGGGCTCGGGTAAGCCGATGGCGCTCATAATCAATCGTGCCAGGCTGGAGGTCTGATTCTGAATCAACTCTCAGCTGTTCAACCTCTTTGCGCAGCTTTTCGTTTTCTATCGCTGCGTCCCGGCCGGAATACCATTCAATTGCGGCGGCAGAGTCATAAAGCACTTCATTCCCTTTACCGCCACCTCGCACAACTGGCATTCCCTGATCCTGCCAGTTCTGGATCGTGCGGATGCTGACACCAAAAATCTCTGAAAGGCGTTTTTTATTGACCTCCATGACGAACTCCAGGCGAAAAACAGGGTAAGGAAACCATGCCGGGTAAAATGACTACTACCAGGCTTTAACACTTCCTTTCTTTTGGTTGGTTATACCCATCAAATACAATTACTTACAAAGAAGAAGAACGGAAACGGCAAAATCCTGAAAATTTTCATAAATAGCGAGAACCTGCGAGGTCGCCGCCCCGTAACCGAGCAGATTGCCGGAAAGGACCCGTGAAGCCCTAAACGCCCGTAGGTACGGGCGTCACAATCCAATGGTTAAGTGCGGGGTTCAGATATTATCTCTGGGACATAAGCTGCCTTATCTCCTTGTGATATAAGCCCTTCCGGTCGGAAGGTGAACTAATAACTTTTATTTTTTAAACACAAATTTCTCGTTTGCAATTCCCATACAGGCTGCTCCCAATTCTTCACTATGTAATTTTCCGTTTAAATATTTATTTGTGTTGTTATAAATAATTCCCCAGCATTCATTTACTACTGGGTTCGTTATCAACCCTTCGGTGTTAAACCAAGCGTAGCTACATATCCCAAGCAGATCCCTTAGTTTTTTACAATCAGCATCGTATTTTTGCAATTCATGAATAAACATTATTTCAGGCATTTGTGTTAGTTGATAAGCGTAATCGCCGACCGCCTTTTTGAATTCTAACTTCACCTTCAATTCATCTTGCTTTTTCCATCGAAATATTGCCCAAGCTGCAATTACTGCCGTGATGGCAGTAAAGATTGCTGAGACCCCAGACCAAAATGTTTGCCATTCCATAATCTACCCTCGCAATTAATTTGGGTGATTATACTATGAAATATTACCCTTGACCTTTTCTCTCAGCTCTATCTACTTCGATTTGCTTAATCCCGTGAAGTTGATTGTTGCCTTTCTCAATGACTGCGAGCAGTGGTCTAATCCAGAGTATGGCCTGGCAGTACGTCATTGAGCTGGCGGCAGCGGTACTATCATCGGCTGCGTCAGTTCCGTCGGTATCGGCGTACATGGCGCTGGAACGTAAACGGTACGCGTATTCGAGCAGCCCACCAGCAATGTCAGCAGGAACAGGCAAATCACAGGTTTTTTCACGTCGGAGTATCTCCCGGTATTCAATTACGGTATCTTCGGTGCTGGTGTCGATAAGGGAGTTAAGCCTGTTGACATGTTCAGCAACCTGATTGAATCGATGGAAGTTGAATGCCTGGGTGGCGATCACCAGCCCCTGCAATGAGTTGTCACTTCGCAGAACGTCGTTATCGCTCTGAAGGCTACTGGCTTCGGAGCAACTCTTAAGGAGAGCGACCGAAAGGCCAGCAATAACGACAACGCCGATAAGACCCGGATTAATTTTCATTGGTCCAGCCCCCAGCACGCCAGCGCGCTTTCCTGGTCCCGTCGCTCAACCTGGCCATAGCAGCCATTCTTCTGGCCTTTGGTTAGACGACAATCACGGCCACCGTCTTTAATCCACCAGCGAATTGCCTCGCATGCACCTATGCGGTCACCTGCATTGATGCGCCGATAGAATGTCGAAGGGAAGCATTTACCGGGACCAATGTTGTACGGGCAGAAGGATGCGATACCCACCTTCTGTGGCTCTGTCAGAAGCACTTTGATATTGCGATCAACCCAGGCTAATGCCTTATCGCGTTCGATAGCGTTAACCTTCCGGCATTGCTCCTCACTGGCCGTCATGCCTTTAACAACACGCCTGCCATCGATAACGGTCACGCCGTGACATAAAGACCAGACCCCACCCGGATCAACAACGGCCACCAGCGCATTGCCTTCTTTCTCGCTGATGAATTGGTCGAAAATGAGTGGAGCAGATGCCCCTGACGCGATTAGCGCCAGCACTGCTGCGCTGAGCTTTGCTTTGTTCGACATCATTCACCCCGCGCAGCTTTGCGGCGATCCGCTTTGATTTGGAAGTACAGACTCGTTAACCAGGTCAGCAAACCAAACATGAGGCTACCGAGCACACCAATGGCCGCCCATTGAGATGGGGAGACTTTATCGAGGAGCTGAAGCAACCAGTATCCAGTCCCCCCTCCAGATGCTCCGTATGCTATTCCCGTCGTAATTTTTTCCATTGGATACATACTCCACCTCCGTTCTGTCGAGGCGTTTGGTAAAATAGCCAAGTAATTAGCTATATAATTAGATATATTACCCACACAGTGTCCCATGCATGGAGATTTCGATATGGCCGTTGTTAACCCGCTTGATAAGATAATTGATGATATTGAACAAACTAAGAATGATGGATACAAAAATTTAGACATTGAAAAAATGCTTATGTATCTTGAGAATTTAAAGCAAGAAAATGTTTATGATCATGATGTTCAGATGGAATTACTTAAGAGCAGCAATACAAGTCAAATTGAAATTGCCAAAATGAACCATGCTGCAAGCCTGGAGGCTTTTCGTTCAGTAATAACTGTCGGAGCAAATGCTGCCAGAGCGTTTATGATTATAAATGGCGGAGCAGCAATAGCTCTACTCGCTTTTTTAGGTAATGTTTGGAATAAAGATTCAAGTCCAGATGTATTGTCATCAATCTTAGGATCACTTTTAATTTTCTGTATCGGCGTTCTGTGTTCCGGTGTTTGCTCAGGGTTTACTTATCTTGCGCAATATTGTTATGCAACTTCGGAATTAGGGTCAGACAGCAAATGGAAGATGGGAGGCGATGTTAACAATATCATCGCAATTTTGTCAGGAGTTTCTTCTTTGATTCTTTTTGGCGTTGGTGCTTATGTAACTTATGCCTCTATGGGTAATCAATTTGGTTGAAGTTGCCATCATTTTGGTTAATTAACTTTTTGCCTTTAATCTTACGTTTCAAATAGAATTATGCGACGACGCTAAGACAGGGGTACTGATGCAATGCACCTTCGCGAATACCCCTGTCGTATCGCCGTAAAGCAAAAGCCCCGACTGGCGGGGCTCTCGTTATATTCAAATTGTCGCTTAAGTTTGCTGCCATCGCGGCGCAGCTCTGCCAAGCATGAATGAATTATCTAAATTCCTGGCTCGTTATCAATACATAAATTGAAATTGAGCACTAAAAGCTAAAAAACTAATAACTCATCTCAGTTCAGCCAGGAGTTTCCGCGTAGATAAAAAGACCTTCGCCCTGAATATTTCCAGGCACCAGCGTACACGTTTTCTCGCCTCCCAGTCCGTTAACCACGGCGCGACCGACTGTAATTCCCGCGTAATATCTGAGATTTTTTTGCGTGTGGTGTAGTACTGCAGGCCGACGATATAAACCGGATCATTTACATCAAGCGCCTGCAGAACTGACTGCTCGACAAAATCAACGTCATCATTATGCATTGCTTCATCAATGATGCTGGTGGCTGGCTGCGGCCAAAGGATAGCGTGAGCACGATTAAGCGCCTGCGGACCTCTGAATCCTTCACCCCGAGCTTGTTCGAGTGCAGCTGTAAAGCGAGACAATGCCTTGTCGGACCATCGACCGCCCTTGAGGACATCCCAGCAGGCATGTGCACGGGGTAGACGTGGAGCAGTTCCACCGCGTACACCTTCTCCCCATGTTGTAAGCAATGACTTAATCCAGGCCGCCTGAATATCGGTCAGGAGCATGCTTTTACCCAGCCAGCTTTTTCGCGGCGCAGTCGCTGCTTTACCCAGCGCTTCGATATGATTACGGCGTTGACGTGGTGTCATCCTGTTCGCTCCTTACGCCAGAACGCCGAGCGCGTAGGCCCGGTCCAGCACTCTAATGATCATTTCCAGCTGCGAGCCATATTTACGCTCGAATGCCAGGCGGTCGTTATGCAGTTCGGTATGATGTTTTCGGCAAAGTGGAATGGAGAAGATGTCGTGCGCTTTTGTAGCAATGCCACCCTGCCCCCATCCGATTAAATGATGCGGGTCGTCTGATTGCTGCTGGCAGCATTCGCAAGGCTGTGTTTTCATCCAGTTCAGATAATCGCGGCTTTCCCAGCGCAGACGCTTTGGACGACGCATGAAAGACTGAGGCGGCGCGGGATCCACCACCACATCCATCAGCGGTTCTGTCAGCGCATCAGGCAGGTCAAACGCTGAAACTAAATCCCCAAGGATGCTGGTGGCCGGTACTGCAGGCGTAATATCGCTTTCGCGCCCAATCTCGCTTTCTTCGGGTAAACGAAGCACTTCCCGAGCACAACATTCTGGTAAAGCATCCGTTACTGACTTACGAACAGCCCACCAGCTGAGTTCCGCGAGGGAAATCTCGCGACTTTTGTCGATACCGAGAGAAACACGAATAGAATCCAGAATAAAGGCAATTACGTTTCTGCGTGCCAGTTCTGCCAGCGCCTCGGTATGCTGCTCTCGCAGTTGGTTGTCGCAATAGCCACAAAGCAGGATAGACCCTGGCTCATGGTGCATGATGGTTAGTTCGTGATAGTGGTAATCACTGTAAGCGTACTGGCAATTTCCGCCGCCGTACTTCAGCAACCAGTAATCAAGCCCGCTTATTCCACCGGCTGCAATCAGGACCTTTTCATTCAAGAAGAAGCTTCGCAGCTGCTCGTTGTCTTCCAGTGGCTGCCGCGCATCCGGAACACGACCAGTTTGATACCCGGCCATACTTTCTGGCTGGCGCTCGATCAGGATTCTGCCTGCTGTGAATAACTCCATCAGCTCCCTGCCCGGCTTCAACAGCACGACACCAAGTTCTCTCGCAATCACAGGTTGAAGAAGCGCACGCATCACTCGCTCTCCCTGATAATGATCTGCCCGTTCTCGCCCCAGAGCTTTGTTATCCTTGAATCCCAGATATGTGTGTCGTCTTCGAAGAGTGCATCCATCAAAGACTTCATCAGGTTATCAAGATCGGGTTTACCCTGATGGGGCTTCCCGTTCATCTCTGCGCGCTTTTTCTTGCTCCAGCTCCTCGGCATTGGAAGAACGAAGGTAACGTGTGAATTCGAGTCGGGCATGCAAATGCCCAGGAGCCGAACGTGATCGCAAAAGGCCCGATAACGCATAACTTCAGGGCGCTTCTTCCATTTGTCGGCACGCGTCATGCGTGGCTTACCCATCGGGAGGATGTTGTAGACTGTCACGATCACCCCCATGCCCGGGAACGCATACTTTGCGCTGTCTTAGCTGAGGATTTTTGCTGAGGTAGTAATGCGCTGACTATCCAAAAACGAGGGTCAATATCGAGACTTTTCTCGACGGGGACGCCTTTAGACTTATAGCGCGCCACCAGCTCATTGGCTTCTTCGGTTGTCAGCCCGGTATGAGTGAACCAACTTTTCTTCATGCCGCCTCCTGAAGGAGTGACATCAAAAGAAAATTGCTGGCCCTTTGAAGGGTCAGTAAGGATTTATTCTTGTTTGGTGTTTGCGCCATGGTATCTCTCCAGTGGCGCAGCAGGTATAGGGTGTTCAAGCCTATGACTGGAATATAACACAACTAGTAAGGGACGTTACCCTCTCCCAGCATAAATGTGTTAAAAACTAATAAGAAAAGCTCTAATAAATGACCCTATTTCGCCTTAAACACACAAAACTTCATGGACGGTAAGTTGCCAACAATTTATAGTTTGGATTCATCTTGAAACGTTCATTAATAATGATGATATTGGATTATTAGCATGCAAATAATTTCATTTAAAGTATCACAATTTCGTTCTATCTCTGGTGAAATAACCACTGATGGGCTAAATGGCATAACTATTGTTGGTAAAAACAATAGTGGAAAATCTAACCTACTACATGCAATGAGGGTTTTTTTTGAAGGAAAATATAAAAGTCACTTATATAATTACGACAGTGATATCCCCGATAATCTAAAATCAGGTCAAACAAGCTTTGCTGTTAAATTTCTATTTGAAGATAATGAACTAAATGACGTATCAGACCATTTAATAGATCAAGATGACTCAGATGATGAAGATGATAGTTTAATTGAAGAAAACACTTCAGAAAACAGCTTATCGCTTGATAAGCCTGATATTGAAATCGCTGATGAACAAGAATTAAATCAACCACAAAGGGGAAGAAGAACATTAAGTTTACGAGATAGATACCTGCAATTATTTGATATGATTGAAGACTCTAGGCTATCAACACCACAAAATGAAGTAACCGTTCACTTAACAATAACAAATAAAAATAATTTCTATTATAGCGTTTTTAAAGGATATAAAAGAAAGCAAGACATTACATCTAGCAAATATACTTCTAAGGAACGAATCTTTGTTGATAAACTCCTAAAGTCATTTGGCTGTATATATATCCCATCTTCTAAAAGCATTGAAGACATTTACAATACGCTTCTAGAACCTTACATTAGAACTGAAGTATCATCAGCAATTGCTCCATCTATCGAACTCATTAAAGCAAAATTATCTGAAATATCTCAAGAAATCACCACCGAGATGGTAAACAGTGGAATTCATGATTGTCAATTATATATAAAACCACCAAAAGAAATAGATTCGCTTTTTGGTAATTTCAGTTTGCAGATGAAAGACACTGTAGAAAATACTTTATCTAGCAAAGGAACAGGGATACAATGCCTTTCATTATTCTCTGCTTTCAAATCAATTTCTAAAAAGAAACTTGAAAAAGGGATTCAAACAATTTGGATGATTGAGGAACCTGAGTCATTTCTACATCCTTCGCTTGGTGTTTCTTGCTCAAAGATAATTGAATCATTACAATTAGTAGCATATGTTGTTACCACAACACATGCCCTGTCATTTGTAAGCAATGACGTAACCAAAATTATTGAATTGGTAAAAGAAAACGGTGTAACAAAGGACAAGAAACATCTTAAAAAATTTGACGCGGTTTCGAGCATACGTGAAAATTTGGGCGTTAAATTTTCTGACTTCTTCAATCTTTCTGGTGCAGCTATATTCGTTGAAGGAATTACAGACAAATTATATATATCACAAATCCTCAAGATTTTATCTGTAGATGATTATGCTCAAAATTGGCCACTATTGAGATCTGCTCAGATAGAAGAGTTTGGTGGAGTTTCAGCCTTAGGAGGTTTTCTAAGAGGGTGTTATAAGTTCTTATACGATCAAGCACAAATTGTAACTATATTTGATGGTGATGACGCTGGCATCAAAGAAAGAAAAGCGCTGCAAGGTTTCTTTGGAAACCAAGGTATTAGATTTGAAGCAAATAAAGATTACGTTTCTATTAGAAGTGGGCATTCGATTGAGGGTTTATTTCCTGACTCATTTATAACCTCACTGATGCAGGATCATCCATCCTGGTTCGTTGGCCAGGGGCTATCTGTTGATGCTGCTGGGGTTGTAGAGTCATTTAGTTTAGTTGATACAAAGAAAACCAATGCCTACAACTATCTAATCGAAAAATGTAAATCTACACCTATCCAATCATGGGTCGAACGTTGGGAAATTGCATTCAATGCGATAGAATCAGCGCTGGCTGTTAAAGAAGTTGAACTTCATAGTAAATCGTTTAAAACTCATACTGAAGATTCATTACAAGAAACAGCAATGAGCTAAAACTCGTATTCAAGTAGTAATCGAGAGCATGAGATGACATGATTAACATGGCGTCTCATGCTTGTTAATATCTAATCAATGCTATTGCCGTTTTGAACAGTAACCCGCTTTTTCCAGCATTTCATTAAAGAGTGTTGGTGTACCTACAATCTCATCCCCCTTTAGCGGTATGAAAGATACTTCATCGCCCCGCCTGTACATCAAAGCGCGATCACATTCTGGAAATGAGGGCAGTCGTGCAACGATAACCCCATCGTGGCATCTGATGACCGCGTAACCTTTGCTCGGTAATTCTTCTTTTTGTTTCACCAATCCCCCCTCCACACTGGAAAGTTATTGCATGCTGTCTTTATAAAACCACTCGTCAGCGCTCTCCCAGGTTTCCTGCAGGATTTCTTCAAAACGCTTTTTTTCCGTATTTTCTCCGCCAACAATGTTTAACCCGTCAGAACCGGCCCGGCGAACGACCAGTTTGCAGTCGGTGTAGCTCTGAGTGATTCGCTTCAGAAGCTCCTGCTCAAGTGCCGGAATAGCAACGTCGGGTAGCTTTTTGGTTCGGTCGATGGTGACTTCGATTTTCATAACTTCCCTTTCGAAGATTTACTGGATAAATAAACAGTATACTCATCTGAGAAAATGATCAATCCTTTAAAAGCACTTTTTGCGAAGGCTACTGCTATGTTTCTTAGAGTATTTTTTCCCATTGGTGAGAAAACGCCCGCACGCAGCGGGCTTAGGGATATATCAAATTTTTGAGGTTACGAGGATTTCTTCACTCAATGTCTAGGCCAATCAGGTCTTTTACTTTCTTCTTGGCAAAACCCATCGCCAGTGATTTTGATAGGCCCATTAGTGTGCTTATTCCTTCATCTTTAAAATTTGTTTTTATGGTTTGCCATACCTCTTTCTGACGCAGGTCAGCGATAAAATCATGCCCTCTTGCCGTCAGCCTGAGCGGAGTATCAAGCCAGTAATAGCTAACCCCTTCTCCCAAAGATCTGGACATCTCGTGCCCAAACCCAGATTTCCCATCAGTCCTAACAATCAGCCCATTGTCATAAAGCAAACGCATATGGAAAATAAAATCCGAGTCGTCTTGGTGAAACCCTGATTCACCAAGCTCACTTAGCATTGTGTCAGGGCCTTGAGTTTCCTCGAAAGCTATTAGTAAATCCTTGAGGTATTGATGGTTTATTTTCATAACTTTCTCCGTGACATGTCACAGTCTTTTATATCACCAATTTAGTTTCGTGCCATCCTCGCATCTCCGGCAATTTTTGTGTAAGTTGCGGCTTCCCTTAACGCGCGTTTGTCGATGTTGCTAAATAAATCGCTCATACTCGCGCGCTCCCGAAAATTTTGTGAATCATATAGCCTTGCCAGTTCTGGCGGCAAACTTCGGTGATACCGGACTTCTTGCGAATCACCGGTAATGGCTTAATGCATGTTTCCCCGCCTGGCTGCATCACGTACACCGGGTGGTGTCGCTGACCGATGTTCTTCACGGCACCAGCAGAAACGAGATGCTCCAGCAGGCGACAGGCCTTTTTGCTGTCGCAGCTCAGCAACTGGCGAACTTGCCGCGGGGTGATCTCGCCACCGTGCTGAATAGTGCGAATGAGTGTCCAGAGGTTTTTGCTTGCCATAGTCATACCCTCCCCGCCTGGCGCAGACAGTCTTTACGGCGCTTGGCAATACGGGCTACTTCAACAGCGCTACCGGCGATACCAAACATGTCCGAATATACTGCTGCTGCTCTTCGCCAAAGCCCCTTCTCCTCCAGCTCCTTCGCTTTCTGCTCGGCAGCCTGCATCCTGAGCGGATCACTTTTTTCAACCATGCACGGGAGGATTACGTCTGGAATTTCTGCGTGCGGTACCGCCCGGTATGTGTACTGAACGCTGTCACGTGAGCGAATAATCACGCCTTCGTCACTGAGTTCGCGCAGCAGCCTTCCGGCTGTACCTCCAGCCATGTCCAGCGCTTCGGAAACATCGCCAACGGTGCAGTTCGGTCGGTAGCGCACAAATACCGCCACCTGCTCTTTTTGTGTTAATGCTTTGGTCATTGGTCAATACTCGATTAGTTGGTTAAACCTGCCGCTTTGAGGCGTTGGTATTCTTCCATCAGTAGCTGTGCCGGAGTTGGCCCTGCCGGATGCTGCGGTGCAGCTAGCTGTCGACGGATTGGTGGAACTGAAAGCCCGTTGCTTACGTGCTTCGTCCATTTGATTAATAATTTCTCTGCCAGTTTTTTAAGTTCCCCCTCGGTCATCTGACGCTCAATACCAGTTCTGCGCATTTCTATGCAGATGTGATACAGCACCGGCTGCGGCCACGGATATTTGTCGCTACCCGAAAAACGATACGACTCGTTACGCCAGCGACGGTATTCACTCATCACCCGGTCAGATGTCAGCCCGAACGGATTGGCACCACTCTCTGAAGTCAGCGAAACGAACTCAGCAAGATCCGGGGGCCATGTATTTCCTACTGCGCAACGGTCCATGCATTGCCGACAAACCAGTTTGATCTGGCCCTCAGTCATCGAACCTATCTGAGCTATCCACAGGGCCGTGGGTTCTGCCCCATTCTTCTGCGTCCAGCGGTTCGAGAAGATTTCCCCCATCACCTGCCATAGCCGCCACGCCGTCTCCGTCGCCATCAAGTCCGTTCCGGCGTCGCCACTCTGCGTGTGCTGATTGTATTTGCTGAACAGCTCGGGATGCTGCTGGCTGTGGTCTAACTGATGCATTCTCGTTACCTCCCGTTTGTGGTGCTTTCAGAACCTTTGCGCGATCCAGGTGGCGAGCGAACTTCTGCTCCCACTGAATTTGATGAAACACTTTCCCTTCGGCTTGCCAGTAAGCGATGAAACTGCTCAGCTCGGCTTCGATATTTATGCCTGCCTTGAGCGGCATGCCCCACAGGTTTGCCTGTCGTGCAAAGTCGGCTGTTGGCTTCCAGTCTTTAAACATCAGGAATTTGCCGAATGGCTGCTGTTGCCCAATTCCGATACCTGGCTGATCCGGATAATCAGGAATAACAGGTTCGACCAGTTCTCTATGTGTGGGGTTTAGATCTTTATGGTTCCTTGGTAGATTCCGTGTCCCGTTTTTGGGACTGTTTAAAGGGAAAAACGGCACTCTTTGGTTAAAATATGAACTGTTAACAATCCCGTTTTTGGTACCCTTATTACCTGAAATAGTCCCGTTAATGGCACTGTTTGTATTAACAGTTCCGTTTTCGGTACGGTTCAAATTAACCGTCCCGTTTTTGGGATCCTTTAAAGAGTTCCGGTTTTGGATCTGTTCGGCATCGGGTATGCTTTCCTCAACACCGACCAGCTTGTACACAGGAATTTGCTTTGTCCTGCCGCGCCGTTCACCTGTGTCGACAACCAGGCCGATTTCCTGCAGATGCTGCAAGCCTGCAAGCACCGTCTTTCTGTCCATCTCAGTAGCCTCTGCAAGCGCAGCGACGGACGGGTAAGCGCACAAGTCAGCGCCGCACATATCAGCCAGCCAGGTCAGGATCGCCTTACTGGAGGATTTTCCGGTCTTAACTTTCTTGGCCCACCGCATTGCATCAATGCTCATGAAGCCTCCGGGTTGAATTCATTGGTCAAAACTCGATTAAAAAAATTGCGGCGCTACGGCGCTGATGCTCGCCAGTAGTGGTCCCGCCGCGTCAGCAGGTAACATGTTGAATAAAGCGATTGCCGCTTCGCGGATCTCCTTCTCAAGCTTTTGCAGCGGTGCGCCCAGCAACTTCGCCTGATGTGCCTCACTGCATTCTTTGATAGCGCTCGCCACCAGCTCGGCTTCCGTTCTGGCGTTACTGAGTCCATGCTTTCTGGCGATCTCAATGGGCATAGCGGCGACGATTGCCCCCGACAGTTGCATGATGTATGCGGTGTATTTTTCCGAACCACCTTCGTTTTTCAGATACCGGAATAAATTCTGCTTGTTGACCGCGATACCGCGGCCCCCTTCCTTCGCCCACTGCTCAGCCACCATCTGAGCGATTTTCTCCTGCGCCTGGCCGGGCAAAGTGGATTCCCACTCCCGAACTGCAACCTGTATTGAACGGTGCTTAAAGCTATCTCTCCGATGCGCCATAAATTGATTTTGAGTTTTCAGCGGTCCGGCAAAGCGTTGGTTATGATGTTGATATGTAGCTGACTGCATGATTAAGCCTCCTTCTGAGGTAAACCATCTGTTGCGTTGGGATAGAGGTCTGGACGTAATTCATGCGGGGTGACTTCCCAATCCAAAGCTCTGCATGCGTTTAAAACCTCTGTGCTTGCTACCTGAGTACGAAACCAGACAGATACAGTCTGCGAGTTTTTACCTAAGCGGCGTGCCAGTTCTGATTGGCTGCCACACAGCGAAATAATTTTTTGTTGAATGTGTTCTTTCATGCTTCCTCCCAATTTATGAATCATATGATTGATAAGTAATTTGTCAATGTCAATAAACTTAATCAATCACATCTGATAAGAAAGTTTGTATGCTTGCTTATGGGTTTGATTTGGATACGAACATGAACTTCGAAGAAAGACTGTTACGAGCTCTTGATGAAGCCGGGATATCTCAATCTGAGCTGGGCCGCAGAGTGGGGGTAAACTCACAAACGGTTAGTAACTGGTGCAATACAGGTAATTTCCCTCGCAAGGAAAAGTTGGCTTTATTCCCGGAAGCATTAGGTAAGCCACTGTATTGGTTCTTTTTATCTGATGAAGAAGAGGCGCATCTTAAGGCAACCAGCGAAAGCAAAACGGTATTGAACGAGAAACAAGCTGCGTTGTTGGAAGTTTTTGATCAGTTACCTGAAGTTGAACAAACCAGGTTCATACAGCTGGCCAGCGACCGCCTCGAAGAGCTCGATAAATTTATGGCTGAATTTCTCAGCAAACGGAAGATTGAGCCCGCTCCAACCAAAGACTGATAAAGAACACTCTAAAGGCCGCATTTTGCGGCCTTTTTTTTGCCTCTAGTATCTCCTCAGCCCTCCTCTAAAAATCATCAGTGCAATTATTTATGTCAATTAAGTATTGACCTATGACATATTTATTTGTAGCCTGATTTTAGAAAATCAGTCATCAAGGCAGGACGCCCACGAAGTAGCTGCCGGTGGCATACGAAACACCGGATGAGATGGCAAGACAATCGCGCAGCAGGTTTACCGTTCCGCCAGCCTGGCGTTAAAGGCACACAGGAGTTAACCATGATCGATTTCGCACGCAAAAAGCTGGCTGCCAAGCCGTTCGCTTAAATCTATTTGAAGTTCTGGTTCGTAAGCTTTGCTACTTACTGGCCCAAAAAGGCAATCCAGAGCTAAAAGCATGAGCTCGTTCTTTGCCCTGATCGTTACCGTCTGTGCCCTCACCGGGGAATGCTCAGACATCATGCTCGGTGTATACAAAACCGAATCTGGCTGTGATGCAGCTGCCAAAGAGCAGCACATTAAAGGAGAGTGTTACCCGTACAAATCGGCTGACGACCAACAGCCAGCTTTCAAATTTTAATCGAGTTGTGACTAATGGCTGCTACCAGCCCCTAAAAGCACAAAACCCGCGCAAGGCGGGTTAAGTACCCGGTCAGCCGACCAAAGCTTTCCGGAATCGAGTTTTGACCAATGACCACTACCCAAGGCGGCAATCACTAGCTGCGGGTATCTTACAACCAAAATTAAGGACCCGATATGGAATTCTTTCATTTAATCAAGGCAACGCAGAAATCCGGCAAAGAAGATGCCGTTATCTGGTTCACGGCTAAATCAGAAGCACGAGCCAATTTGCAGCTAGATGTAGAGCTGGAAGATGCTGGTATTGAAACCGGCCGGGGCAAGGATTATAGCAAGCCTGTACGTACCGATTTTCCGGTTTATGACGACCTGCCTGAAGAAAGTACAGTTGATTACTCATGGTGCAAACGCTACGAACTGCTGGACGATGGTCGCACCTGGCTGCCAAAGGCTGGTGCTGAGTCAACTGGAGCCCTGGACAACACTACCGCACCGGAACCTATCGTTAAAGTCGAAACTACCATCGAGAGTGTTCCTCTTGAAAACCGCACTCCAGCGGTGCGTTTTGCCGTCCACCTGACCAACGACAAATACCAGTCACATATCACTAAAGAGCAGCAGCTGGCTGCCAGCGAAATGTCACTGGATGAAGGCAATACCTATCTTCAGAACATGCTGCTGGCGAAGAACGACAACCCTGAAGTTACCGAACTCAGCCTGAACGCTGAGTGGAAACTCGTTCAGGCGATTAAGCAGGTATTCGCGCCAGATGAAGCGCACGAAACTGAAGATATCGCTGCATTCATGGCTGACTGGGCTAAAGCAGATGCCAGCGATCGCAACCAATTAGTTGAAGACTGGCGCAGTGGCAAATTTACTCCTCTGAAATCTGAAAGCACCAGTGACACCGGCGTTAAAGCAGATCAGGGTCTTGAACCTGATAACGGTATCCAGATTGACGAGTATGATGACGAAACCACACGTTATCCAGTCGTTCGCATGCCCTTCCGCAAGCAGCTACTCGCCCAGTTCACCTCCGACGAACTGCGCCACCACATTACACGCGATGAATACGAAGGTATCAGCGCACTGGAGATGGACACTGACAATAGCTATGTCCAGAACCTGCTGCTGGCGGCAGAAAACTGCGAACAGGTTAAGGGTTACGATGCTAAAGACCTTTGGCGCTATACCGACGCCATTCGCAAAGTGTTTAGCCAGGAAAAGCGTCACGAACTCGCTTTGGTTCTCCGATTCACCAGAATCTGGGCGGCGACTGATTACATTGACCGCGGCCTGCTGGTAAAAGAATGGGCCAAAGGCAGTCGCGTTGCAGAAATACAGCGTACTGAAAGCGGTACGAATGCTGGCGGAGGCAACAAGACCGACAGAAACCCTGACCTTAAACATGATCTAGACACTCTCGATTTAGAGATTGCGCTGGCCACGTTACCAATGGATTTCAACATTTATGATATCCCTGGTGGTGTTTTCCGTCGGGCAAAAGAGATCGTGAGTAAAAAAGAATGTCCATTCAAAGAATGGTCTAAAGCTCTTCGTGCAACTCCGGGAGTTTTGGATTACTCGCGTGCAGCTATTTTTGCACTTATCCGCAGCGCTCACCCAGAGCATTACCTGTATCCGGCACGTCTCAGCGGATTCATTAACGCGAACCTGACTGAAAGCGATCATTCTGCTCCATCAGACGAAACTCTTGCGGCTGCGCGCCATAACCCTGAGGTGAGCTGGACAAACGAGGTAACTAATGACTCTGCTGTTGAAACTGGCGGCCAGAATGAGTGGACTCAGGTCGACGGCGACACGCAGCCGGTTCTCGAAAAAGTTGGTAATGGTCTTTTTTCTATTGAAGGGTTGGCCACTAGCAACGCTGAAATCGACCAACAAGATACCGCAGCGGAGTACGTCGATAATGTGCAGATGGAAGAAACTGGTAATGATGAAACCCCGAACTGTGCTGCGTTATCAGAAGTCACGGAAGAAACTATCTCAGGCGCAAGCACTACTGAAACTTATAACAGCACAGCTGCTATAAATAATGATTCCGGTCATCATAATCATGCCGAGCCTGAAATGCTCTATACACACCTTATGGTCGACATTGAAGCGTTTGGTAAAAAGGCTGATTCGCCAGTCGTATCTATCGGAGCTGTGTTCTTTGATCCATCTACAGGTAATACCGGATCGGAATTTTACAAAGTGATTAGCCTGGAATCTTCAATGGCCAGCGGCGGGGTTCCGGATGCATCTACGATAATATTCTGGCTCAAAGCTTCACCTGAAGCTCGTTCAGAGTTAGTGATGGATGATGCTATTCCGCTCGATGATGCATTACTGCAGCTAAATGAGTTTATAGGCGAGAATGCGGTTAACGGCCCTGATTCTGTTCAGGTCTGGGGTAATGGTGCCACTTATGACAATGTCCTGCTTGAGGCATCTTACGACCGGACGGGGATCCCCTGCCCATGGAAGTTCTGGAATAACCGGGATGTAAGAACAATTGTCGAGTTGGGTAAAGCCGTTGGCTGCAAGCCTCGCTATGAGATCCCATTTGAGGGAGAACCTCACAAGGCTATTTCGGATGCTCATCATCAGATCAAATACGTGTCTGCAATCTGGCAGCGTCTGACTGAACACTGATTTTTTAATTTCAGAAAATGGCTCTGATATGGGCCATTATGAGGTAAATCATATGCTTCAAATGCTGACTTTAGAAGAATGGGCTGCGGAAAAATACCGGAGTAATCCCCCAAGTCTGAATACTTTACGCCGATACGCTAAAGAGAGCATGTTCACTCCCCCGGCCACCAAAGAAGGAAGATACTGGCGGGTAAGAGAAGATGCCGAGATTACAGGTAATTTAACCCAGCCCGTTATTAAAAAATCTGATTCTCCTATGCTTCAAAGGATACTGTCTGATGGCTGCCCGACCACGTAAAAACAACGTTAAGATACCTAATCTTTATCCGCTCTACAGTCGTAAGGTAAATAAAATCTACTGGCGTTATAAGCATCCTATTACTGGTAAATTTCACAGCCTCGGAACTAACGAGGCTGAAGCAACAGCAATAGCAATCGAAGCTAATGAGCGACTAGCTGAACAGCGCACTAGGCAGGTTTTGGCTCTCAGTGACAAGATCGCCACCAGCAAAGAAAAGGCGATAACAACAAATACGTGGTTAGATCGTTATTGGAAAATTCAGGATGAAAGACTGGAGAATGGTGATATCAAGCCGAACACTCATAAACAAAAGGCTAAACCAGTAGCCCTACTTCGTGAGAGCGTGGGAATGAAATTGATTTCATCCGTCGATGTTCGGGATGTTGCCCAGATACTGGAGTCCTATGTTGCAGAAGGTCAACCGAGGATGGCCCAGGTAATCCGCTCTGTTTTGATCGATGTTTTCAAGGAAGCACAGCATTATGGCGAGGTACCGCCGGGTTATAACCCGGCTCTTGCTACAAAACAACCACGCCGACGGATTACCCGACAGCGTCTTAACCTTGACGAATGGCAAAAGATTTTCGAGATAGCTGATGCCCGCCATCAATACATGGGTAATGCAATGCTATTGGCACTCGTTACTGGTCAACGCCTTGGGGATATCTCCAACATGAAGTTTAGCGATATTTGGGATGACCATCTGCATGTCGTTCAGGAGAAAACAGGGAGCAAGCTAGCGATCCCTCTATCCCTAAGGCTTAACGCGATTGACTGGAGTTTGAGGGATGTAGTTGCACGTTGCCGTGACTATGCAGTGAGTCCATACCTAATCCACTTCTTTCGGGCAACCTCAATGGCAGAACGAGGTGCTCAGGTAAAGTCGAACACAATAACAATGAACTTCAGTAAGGCTCGTGATAAATCAGACATAAATTGGGGGAATGGCACGCCAGCTACTTTCCATGAACAACGCTCGTTAGCGGAAAGACTATATGAGATTCAAGGGATAGATACTCAGAAGTTGCTAGGTCATAAGTCACCGAATCAAACGGCTCGATATCATGATGATCGGGGTAAAGATTGGATTAAAATATTTATATAAAGGAGTATACACTCCTTTATATTAATTTTTAAAACCCCACCGGACTGCAAAACGCCTTACCAATTTAATTAAACATAACAATTAATATCTTTTATTAAGAATGAATTTTAGACGTAAACTTTTATCTTAACCTATTCAGATAAAGATTTCTCTTTGCTAATCTTTATCGAGCGCTTTTATTTTAAATAACTTTTGAACGCACCCGCAAATAACCTTTATTATTTCGATATGCACTAACAATATAAAACCTTGCATGAACAAGTAGTTAAAAATTGTTAGAGAAAAAATTTCAGTGATGATAACCGCTAAGGCAGCACCAATTAACCCGAACCTTAGAGAAAACAAATAAGAAAGCACCAAACTAAAAACCAAAACAAATATAGTTTTATATAGCAAAAATCTATATCCAGAAAACTTAACAATTATTTTTGATGAAGCCATTCCAAGTGTAGATAATAATGTTGCAAAACATAATAAAATGCAAGGCGCTATAGATTCATTATACTCACCCCCATATATGTAGAAAATTATATAGTTTATCAAAAACGTCATCAGCAATATTACTGGAATTGACAGTAAAATGATATTCAAATGCAGTCTTGCACCAAGATTTATTATTTTTGATTTACTTTTCTCTCGAAATATTGCTGGTAAACAAGAGGTTAGCAATGATAGCAAAATGAAATTCCAACTAGTAGCAAGAGTTTGAGAAACTGAATATATGCCGACATCATGATCACCATACAAACATGATATTACAAGTAAATTCAACCTCGGATAGATTGATGCAATAACAGAAGGAATAACGAGAATACTACCCGCATAACTCAGGTGAAAAAATCTTTTTCTTAATACTTTGTATTTTATTGACACTTTACTTTTATACTCCCTCCGGAATATAAATAACTTCAAAAAGTAAGGGGTGGCGCTTATAATTATAAGAGGCAATCCAAAAAAGATAACCGGAGCTTTATATTTAACCATTAATGCTCTGACTACTAAACCGAAAATAAGTCCGGTTACGTTTGCAAGAGCATTCATTCTAGAGTTCAGTAATGACTCATTAAGGCTGGTATATGTATCAATTGTGTAAAAGTAATATGCCAAACATATTGACAGCACTAACACCATACCTGTTAAATCCATTTGCACATTTAAAATCATGATGCAAGCACATGCAAAAAATATAAATACCGCACTCCTCAATATGAATACAGGCAACATTAATTGAATGCCGCCCAGTAAATTTGTGGTTATTCTTTTATAGAAAATACTATCGCTACCAAAAACCGCGGCAACTTGGATAATTTGAAAAATCGCAGTTGCGATTGCTATTTGCCCAATTACTACAGGCCCCAAGTATTTAGCTACTAAAGCGTTTATAAAGAAAAGACCAATTACGCCTATTGATTTTTCTGTAATCATCCAAATGATATTTTTTTGAGTTTTAGTTAACACCTATCCAACCTCTTTTAAATATTTATTTCTCTTCATCATCTTTATATAGTAAATCTATGAATTGCGTTATATCCATGCTATTTTTATTCAATAGCATAACGTAAACAACAGCAACTATCAGTATCAATAAGACAATACATGAAAGTAGAAATAACATATTCAATCCTCTTTCTAACATTAAATTCAAAACCAATATAATTCAAAACAGAATGAGTAGACTAGTAAAAATATCGCAAAAAAAATAGAATTGCAGAAGTGTTTTTAGCAATACTCAAGCATGGAAAACATTAGTATGCACGCTATATATTATAAATAGTTATAATATATATTATTAGCACCCTACCAAACAATCAACTAACACAAAATACACATCCAAACGACTATTGAGAATGATAGATTGATATTTTTTGACGAACCCAGAACTGCCTGCTGGTAATTTAACTAATAGATAAATTATGTATAATTACACAAGAACATATTTAAATTTAAACTTGCCATCCCCTAAAAAGATCATATGATTGCCTAACATCAAACTTTAAGAATGAAAATAATAGCAGAGGCATTAAATCATGTTTGACCATATCTTAGAGATTGTTGAAGCTTCTAACAAATTTATACGCATTTATGCGTCAAATGGACAGCAGATACACAGCACACTCAATAATAAACCACATGTTTACTTTCTCACCGAAGGTAGAGTAGATATTTATAGGAAAACAGACGATATTTTAATTTTCACTGTATATGCACCTCATATTTTAGGGTTATTTTTTATGTTCGAAAAGAATGATTATCATTATTTCAGAGCTTCAACGGATGCAACCTTTACAGCAATTCCAACTATAGAACTGAACTGCCTGGCTGATAGTAATGATTTGTGGAAACATTTTTTCTTAATGACTTGTGAAATCGCTTCAAACTTTTTCAAAAGGGATCAAAGATTTTCATCAAAAAATGCCTACGATATTATAAAAAACAACTTAGAAGCTATATGGGAATTACCAGAAAATGAAAGATCTCAAATTTCAGTTTTCAAATTCATTTTATCTAGAAGTACAATATCTCGTAGCTCCTTAAATAAAGTTCTAAAAGACCTCAATGATGGGGGGTATATTAAAATTCACAGAGGAAAACTTTTAAACATTAAAAACCTACCGCTAAAATATTAATCACTTAGGCGGCAGAAAAATCTTTCTCCATAATGGTGTTGTTTCTGATGTAATACTCTTCTTTTCGTTTATGCGATAATTAGCATAAAGACAATAGATTGAGAATGGAATCAATACCATTATCGATACAATAGATATTATATTATACATGCTCATAAACCCCTTCCTTTGTTGCCAGAGCATACATATAAAGTTCATGTCTATTTTTTAAATTTAATTTTTGCAAAATATTACGCCGATGTGTGCTTATTGTCTTTTTTGTTATGTTAAGAATAATTGCAATGTTGTCATCTGTTGTTCCTTCAGAAAACAAAGTGAACAAAAGAGCCTCTTTTGATGATAGTTTTTTAAAATGAAGCATATCATGAAAGTCATTTTGGTCTGTTAAATCATTAAAACACTCAATGTATTTATCCAAGTCGTAATTACATGGTAAAATCAAAGTTTTTTCTGGTCTGTATTTTGAAACTGCATAACAATGTAAAAAGTTATCTGTAATAATAATATCTTGAGTATGATACTTATGATAAAAAATAAGTGTTGGAAGCTTTGTTGTTTGCTCAACGTTATATGTATAAGATTCAAAAACTTTTGAATCTTCAATAAGTTCCCTGATGCCGTGATATAAAAAATAATTGTCAGTAATAACGTATATTCTTAATAATTTTTTAGAGATCATTTTATTCACCTTCAAAATCAAAACAAATATCCTATCCCAATGATGAAAGTATTTATTTCTTTGTTATCAATAATACCCAATTCATATCCTGAATTTAATTGAATGTTGTCTGTTAAATTGTAAAAAAAAACCAGCACCAAAAGCGGCTCCATAAACCTCATGTGTTTGATTAGGTTGCATTTTTGAACCAGAAGCAAGACCAGCAAGCCCATATAATTTTAAATCTTGCGTAATGTTAAATGCTATACCCGGCATAATAGATGCATATTTATTCTTTAAATAAGAATATCCAGATCCGCTGGTGTTCTGTATATAAGTGCCTGATGCGACCAGTGCGAAATTATTCATATCGTGTCTAAACATGATATTCATTCCATGCATATTTTCTGCCCCATTTTTCTTGCCTATGGCATAATTCATAGACATTGAATTACTAGCAGATACAGTCGTGTTAAAAACGCAAATAAAAAGAAACAGCACTGCAAGCTTAATTTTATGCATAAATCCTCCAAAAATTTCTCTTAAATATACAGAGATAAAATTGTGTTACCAGCATATAAATACGCAAGAAAAAGTTATAATCACACAATGAAATGTATATTTTTGTATATTGACTAAGGAAATCAACAGGAACCAGTGATTCCCAGATAAAATAGCAAAAGGATATGAGAACCGACGTTGTATACATTTCTGATAGTTTGGAAACTACAACGCCCGAATACATATTATATGCTTATAGTAACCTGTATGCCGTCTGGTAAATTGTTTTGGAAAATGCGGAAATAATAGGGAAAAACATCTGATTAAGAGAGGATTTTGATAATCTATTTTGATAAATTGTTGATAACCGTTCGAAAACTAATAATAAAAACGGGAACCAATCGGCTCCCGCTCTTGTTTAACCCAGAATCTGGATTACATGTTCGCGATAATCGCGTCGCCAAACTCTGAGCATTTCAGCAGCTTAGCGCCTTCCATCAGACGTTCGAAGTCATAGGTTACGGTTTTCGCGTTGATCGCGCCTTCCATACCTTTAACAATCAGGTCTGCGGCTTCGAACCATTCCATATGACGGAGCATCATTTCTGCAGACAGGATGATAGAACCTGGGTTCACTTTATCCTGGCCGGCATATTTTGGTGCCGTACCGTGGGTCGCTTCGAACAGTGCGCACTCGTCACCGATGTTCGCACCAGGGGCGATACCAATACCGCCAACCTGCGCCGCCAGGGCGTCGGAGATGTAGTCACCGTTCAGGTTCATACAGGCGATAACGTCATATTCAGCAGGACGCAGCAGGATCTGCTGCAGGAACGCATCGGCGATCACATCTTTAATGATGATCTCTTTGCCGGTGTTCGTGTTCTTGATCTTCTGCCATGGACCACCGTCAATCAGCTCACCACCGAACTCTTCCATCGCCAGCTGGTAGCCCCAGTCTTTGAATGCGCCTTCGGTGAACTTCATGATGTTGCCTTTGTGAACCAGCGTCACAGAGTCACGGTCGTTGGTGATCGCGTATTCAATGGCCGCACGCACCAGACGTTTAGTCCCTTCTTCGGAGCAAGGCTTGATACCGATACCGCAATGCTCAGGGAAGCGAATTTTCTTCACGCCCATCTCTTCGCGCAGGAATTTAATCACTTTCTCTGCGTCAGCAGAGTCCGCTTTCCACTCGATGCCCGCGTAGATGTCTTCTGAGTTTTCGCGGAAGATAACCATGTCGGTCAGTTCAGGGTGCTTAACCGGGCTTGGGGTGCCCTGATAGTAACGAACCGGACGCAGACACACGTACAGGTCCAGCTCCTGACGCAGCGCAACGTTCAGGGAACGAATACCGCCACCGACTGGAGTTGTCAGAGGGCCTTTAATAGCAACGCGGTAGTCGCGGATCAGGTCCAGCGTTTCAGCTGGCAGCCAAACGTCCTGGCCATAAACTTGAGTAGATTTTTCACCGGTGTAAATTTCCATCCAGGAAATTTTACGCTCGCCTTTGTAGGCTTTCTCAACAGCGGCATCAACCACTTTCAGCATTGCCGGGGTAACGTCTACACCGATACCGTCACCTTCGATGAACGGGATAATCGGATTGTGAGGAACGTTAATCTTGCCGTTTTGCAGGGTGATCTTTTTACCTTCCGCCGGAACAACTACTTTGCTTTCCATTAACCTCTCCTTCGAGCGCTTCTGGTTGTTACTGATCTTATGTTAATAAATTGTAATGAGCCCTTCGATAGTACCTGATTGTCCGACGCCATGAAAGGTCTTCGTTAATAGGCTATAATGCGGCAATTGATAACGTCTGAAAATACCATGAAGAAAACTTCTTTTACAAAACACCGGGTTGAGCGATTCAGCTCACGACAAGCCGCCAGAAGACCACAAGAATCCCAGCCAAAGCGGGTGATTTTGTTCAATAAACCCTACGATGTTTTGCCGCAGTTTACTGACGAAGCCGGACGCAGCACGCTGAAGGATTACATTCCTGTTCAGGGTGTCTACGCCGCCGGCCGTCTGGACCGGGATAGCGAAGGACTTCTGGTCTTAACCAACGATGGTGCCTTACAGGCCAGGCTCACTCAGCCGGGCAAACGCACGGGAAAGATTTACTTCGTCCAGGTTGAAGGTGAACCGGATGAAGAGACGCTGGCGACATTACGCCGCGGCGTGACGTTAAACGATGGTCCTACCTTGCCTGCAGGTATTGAGCTCGTCAGCGAGCCGGAATGGCTGTGGCCACGCACGCCGCCGATCCGCGAGCGCAAATCCATCCCGACGAGCTGGCTCAAGATCACCCTTTATGAAGGCCGTAATCGCCAGGTTCGTCGGATGACCGCACACGTGGGCTTCCCTACCCTGCGACTTATTCGCTACGCCATGGGCAACTACACCCTGGATTCACTGGCAAACGGTGAATGGCGGGACGTTACCCCTTAAGGAGTCACTATGTTTAAACCACATGTCACGGTCGCCTGCGTGGTTCACGCGCAGGGTAAGTTTTTGGTCGTAGAAGAGAGTATTAACGGCAAGGCGCTGTGGAACCAGCCTGCCGGGCACCTAGAAGCCAATGAAACCTTACTGCAGGCCGCTAAACGCGAACTGTGGGAAGAGACAGGTATCCACGCGGAGCCGCAGCACTTCATCCGTATGCACCAGTGGATTGCCCCTGATCACACCCCGTTCCTGCGCTTTTTATTTGCCGTCGAGCTTAGCGAAACGTGCGCCACAGAGCCGCAGGACGATGATATCGATCGCTGCCTGTGGGTCACTGCCGAAGAGATCCTGAACGCGCCAAACCTGCGCTCGCCGCTGGTTGCCGAGAGTATCCGCTGCTGGCAGTCTGCTGGTCGCCTGCCGCTTGAGGTGATTGGAGAATTTAACTGGCCGTTTACAGAGGGTGCCAATGGTGGGGGGGCGTGATAGAATACGCCGCCTTGAAGTTCAATGTCGTGAGTATTCCATGTCAGATAACAGCCAGAAAAAAGTGATCGTCGGCATGTCCGGCGGTGTCGATTCCTCCGTTTCCGCCTACCTGTTGCAACAACAGGGCTATAAGGTGGAGGGCCTGTTCATGAAGAACTGGGAGGAAGATGATGGCGAGGAATATTGCACTGCTGCTGCGGATCTCGCCGATGCGCAGGCGGTGTGCGATAAGCTGGGCATTGAACTGCACACCGTTAACTTTGCCGCAGAATACTGGGACAACGTCTTCGAGCTTTTCCTGGAAGAGTACAAAGCCGGTCGTACCCCGAACCCGGACATTCTGTGCAACAAAGAGATCAAATTTAAAGCCTTCCTGGAATTCGCCGCAGAAGATCTGGGCGCAGACTATATTGCGACCGGGCACTACGTGCGTCGTGCCGATGTGAATGGCAAAAGCCAGCTGCTGCGCGGTCTGGATGGCAACAAAGATCAAAGCTACTTCCTTTATACACTCAGCCACGAACAGATTGCGCAAAGCCTGTTCCCGGTAGGCGAGCTTGAAAAGCCGCAGGTGCGTAAAATCGCCGAAGAGCTGGATCTGATCACCGCGAAGAAAAAAGACTCTACCGGTATCTGTTTTATCGGCGAGCGTAAATTCCGCGATTTCCTTGGTCGTTACCTGCCGGCACAGCCGGGCAAAATCGTTACCGTCGACGGTGATGAGATTGGTCAACATCAGGGGCTGATGTACCACACGCTGGGCCAGCGTAAAGGGCTGGGTATTGGCGGCACCAAAGAAGGCAGCGAAGATCCGTGGTACGTCGTAGATAAAGATGTCGAAAACAATATTCTGGTTGTTGCTCAGGGCCACGACCATCCGCGTCTGATGTCCGTCGGCCTCATCGCACAACAGCTGCACTGGGTCGATCGTGAGCCGCTGAAGGGTACGCTGCGCTGCACGGTAAAAACACGCTATCGCCAGACCGATATCCCTTGTACTGTCACCGCGCTGGATGATGAACGCATTGATGTGCGTTTCGACGAGCCGGTTGCGGCGGTCACCCCAGGCCAGTCCGCCGTATTCTACAGCGGCGAAATCTGTCTGGGCGGCGGGATCATTGAACAGCGCCTGCCGCTGCCGGCCGTTTAACACGATTGCACACATAAAGGAGAACGTGTGGCGAAGAACTATTATGACATCACCCTGGCACTGGCTGGAATTTGCCAGTCTGCCCGTCTGGTGCAACAGCTGGCGCATCAGGGTCATTGCGATGCTGACGCGCTGCACGTTTCACTCAACAGCGTTATCGACCTCAACCCCGGTTCGACTCTGGGTGTCTTCGGTGGGAGTGAAACCAATCTTCGTCTCGGTCTTGAAACTTTGCTTGGCGTGCTTAACGCCAGTAGCCGTCAGGGGTTGAACGCGGAGCTGACCCGCTACACGTTAAGCCTGATGGTACTGGAGCGTAAGCTCAGTGCGGCCAAAGGC
Organism: Enterobacter ludwigii; assembly: GCF_001750725.1. Taxonomy (NCBI): domain Bacteria; kingdom Pseudomonadati; phylum Pseudomonadota; class Gammaproteobacteria; order Enterobacterales; family Enterobacteriaceae; genus Enterobacter; species Enterobacter ludwigii. Next base: position 1,005,039 of record NZ_CP017279.1, on the reverse strand, counting down.
GCGCTTGATACGCTCGGTGACCGCATTGCCGGGCTGCAGCGCCAGCTCGACCATTTTGATCTGCAGTCCGAAACGCTGCTCAGTGCCATGGCCGGCATTTATGTTGACGTCATCAGCCCGCTGGGCCCACGTATTCAGGTCACCGGCTCTCCTGCCGTGCTGCAAAGCCCGCAGGTTCAGGCAAAAGTCCGCGCCTCCCTGCTGGCGGGTATTCGTGCCGCCGTGCTGTGGCATCAGGTTGGCGGTGGCCGCCTGCAGTTAATGTTTTCTCGTAATCGCCTGACGACTCAGGCAAAACAAATTCTTGCTCATTGTTAACCTCCCGGAGTTGCGAATTATGGAATTATCCTCACTGACCGCCGTATCCCCTGTAGATGGACGCTACGGCGATAAAGTCAGCGCGCTGCGCGGGATCTTCAGCGAATATGGTTTGCTGAAGTTCCGTGTTCAGGTTGAAGTACGCTGGCTGCAAAAGCTGGCCGCCCAGGCAGCAATCAAGGAAGTTCCTGCTTTTGACGCCCAGGCAAACGATTACCTCGATAAAATCGTTGCTGACTTCAACGAAGAAGATGCTGCGCGCATTAAAACTATTGAGCGCACCACCAACCATGACGTAAAAGCGGTTGAGTATTTCCTGAAAGAGAAAGTGGCAAGCGTGCCTGCGCTGCATGCCGTGTCTGAATTCATTCACTTCGCCTGTACCTCAGAAGACATTAATAACCTGTCTCATGCGCTGATGCTCTCCACCGCGCGTAAAGACGTGGTGCTGCCTTACTGGCGTAAAATCATCGACGCGGTAAAAGCACTGTCTGTCGAATATCGTGATATTCCGCTGCTGTCCCGTACCCACGGTCAGCCGGCCACTCCCTCCACGATGGGTAAAGAGATGGCAAACGTGGCGTACCGTATGGAACGTCAGTATCGTCAGCTGGAGCAGGTCGAGATTCTGGGTAAAATCAACGGTGCGGTAGGTAACTACAACGCCCACATCGCTGCCTACCCGGAAGTGGACTGGCATCAGTTCAGCGAAGCGTTCGTGACCTCTCTGGGTATTCAGTGGAACCCGTACACCACCCAGATTGAGCCGCACGACTATATCGCGGAACTGTTTGACTGCATCGCTCGCTTCAACACCATTCTGATCGATTTCGATCGTGACGTGTGGGGTTACATCGCGCTGAACCACTTCAAACAGAAGACCATCGCCGGTGAAATTGGCTCCTCAACCATGCCGCACAAAGTCAACCCAATCGACTTCGAAAACTCCGAAGGCAACCTGGGCCTGGCGAATGCGGTGCTGCAGCACATGGCGAGCAAACTGCCGGTTTCCCGCTGGCAGCGCGACCTGACTGACTCCACCGTGCTGCGTAACCTGGGCGTGGGTATTGGCTACGCGCTGATCGCGTATCAGTCCACCCTGAAAGGTGTAAGCAAACTGGAAGTGAACCGCGACCGTCTGCTGGACGAGCTGGATCACAACTGGGAAGTGCTGGCAGAGCCCATTCAGACCGTCATGCGCCGTTATGGCATTGAAAAACCGTACGAGAAACTGAAAGAGCTGACGCGCGGCAAACGCGTAGACGCCGAAGGCATGAAACAGTTTATCGACAGTCTGGAACTGCCGGAAGACGAGAAAACCCGCCTGAAAGCGATGACCCCGGCAAACTATATCGGCCGTGCCATCACCATGGTTGACGAGCTGAAGTAACCTCCCTTCCCCCTTTCCGCCTGGAAAGGGGGCTGCTTTTCCCCGGTTTACTTAATGTTTATCCCCACAACAACATAATCAGCGTTAAACTATTCATACCATTCATATAGGGAGAAAAGATGATGCGCGTACTGGTTGTTGAGGATAACGCATTGCTACGCCATCACCTGAAGGTTCAGCTTCAGGAGATGGGACATCAGGTGGACGATGCCGAAGATGCAAAAGAAGCCGATTATTATCTCAATGAGCACCTGCCGGACATCGCCATCGTCGATCTCGGATTGCCTGATGAAGACGGTTTGTCGTTGATTCGTCGCTGGCGCAGCCATGATGTCTCCCTTCCGGTTCTGGTATTGACCGCACGTGAAGGCTGGCAGGACAAGGTTGAAGTGCTCAGCGCGGGCGCCGATGATTACGTCACCAAGCCGTTTCACATCGAAGAAGTGGCGGCACGCATGCAGGCACTGCTGCGCCGCAACAGCGGCCTGGCCTCCCAGGTGATTTCGATTCCCCCTTTCCAGGTTGATCTCTCCCGTCGTGAATTCTCGATTAATAATGAAGTCATTAAGCTGACCGCGTTTGAATACACCATCATGGAAACGTTAATCCGCAACAGCGGTAAAGTGGTGAGCAAAGACTCCTTAATGCTTCAGCTTTATCCGGATGCCGAGCTGCGTGAGAGCCACACGATTGATGTGTTGATGGGACGTCTGCGCAAGAAAATTCAGGCGGAGTACCCGCAGGACGTGATCACGACCGTCCGTGGTCAGGGTTATCTGTTCGAAATACGCTAAATGAAAGGGATCTTGCGTCATATTCTGCCCCTCTCGCTGCGGGTTCGCTTTTTACTGGCAACAGCCGCCGTCGTGCTGGTGTTATCCCTCTCCTACGGCATGGTGGCTCTGGTGGGCTACAGCGTCAGTTTTGATAAAACAACTTTTCGACTGTTGCGTGGTGAAAGTAACCTGTTTTATACCCTGGCGAAATGGGAAAACAACACGATCACCGTCGAAATGCCGGAAAACCTTAACCAGCAAAGCCCGACGCTGGCCCTGATTTATAACGAAAAGGGAAAACTACTTTGGGCACAACGCGATATCCCATGGCTGGTTAAAAGTATTCGTCCGGAATGGCTTAAGACCAATGGTTTCCACGAACTTGAAGCCGATCTGAACACCACCAGCTCGCTGCTGCGCGAGGACCGCTCCCTGCAGCAAAAGCTGAATGAGATCCGCGCAGACGATGCCGAAACAGAAATGACGCACTCCGTGGCGATTAACCTCTACCCGGCCACGATGAACATGCCGCAGTTAACCATCGTGGTGGTCGATACCATCCCGGTCGAGCTTAAACGTTCTTATATGGTATGGAACTGGTTCGTCTATGTTCTGGCCGCGAATCTGCTGCTGGTAATCCCGCTGCTGTGGCTCGCCGCGTGGTGGAGTTTACGCCCCATCGAATCGCTGGCGAGAGAGGTGCGCGAGCTGGAAGAACATCATCGTGAGAAGCTCAACCCGGAGACTACCCGCGAGCTGACAAGCCTGGTGCGTAACCTCAACCGTCTGCTGAAAAGCGAACGTGAGCGCTATGATAAATACCGCACCACCCTCACCGACCTCACGCATAGCCTGAAAACGCCGCTGGCGGTGATGCAAAGTACCCTGCGTTCGATGCGCAGCTCAAAGCTGAGCGTTGATGATGCCGAGCCGGTGATGCTGGAACAGATCAGCCGTATTTCTCAGCAAATTGGTTACTATCTGCACCGTGCCAGCATGCGTTCCGGCAGCGCGTTATTGAGTCGCGAACTGCATCCTGTGGCACCGCTTCTGGATAACCTCACCTCCGCGCTCAACAAGGTTTACCAGCGCAAAGGGGTCAATATCAGCCTCGATATCTCTCCCGAAATCAGCTTTGTTGGTGAAAAAAATGATTTCATGGAAGTGATGGGCAATCTGCTGGATAACGCCTGTAAATATTGCCTGGAATTCGTAGAAGTTTCCGCGCGTCAGACGGATAACGAATTGCATATTATCGTTGAGGATGATGGTCCGGGGATCCCGCGCAATAAACGTGATGTGGTATTCGACCGCGGTCAGCGTGCGGATACGTTGCGCCCCGGCCAGGGGGTTGGGTTAGCGGTGGCACGCGAAATCGTCGACCAGTACGACGGAAAAATTGAAACCGAAGACAGTTTACTCGGAGGCGCCAGAATGGAGGTCATTTTCGGTCGCCAGCAGCCCACATCGAACGATAGTTAACCCGTTATGTGAAAAATGCGAGGATCTCGCACCCAGGCTCCTGTGCTTCCGTTATAATCCGAGTCAGTAAGAGCCTGCGGAATAAAAAAATATGGATTATCACTTAACACTTAACTGGCCCGAATTTATTGAACGTTACTGGCAGAAACGCCCGGTCGTTCTTAAACGCGGGTTCAGCAATTTTGTCGATCCCCTCTCCCCTGACGAACTGGCCGGTCTGGCCATGGAGAGCGAAGTCGACAGCCGCCTGGTAAGCCACCAGGACGGGAAATGGCAGGTCAGCCACGGTCCTTTCGAAAGCTACGATCACCTCGGTGAAAACAACTGGTCATTACTGGTTCAGGCGGTTAACCACTGGCATGAACCGACTGCGGCGTTAATGCGTCCCTTCCGCGCCCTGCCCGACTGGCGAATGGACGATCTGATGATCTCCTTCTCCGTGCCAGGAGGGGGCGTTGGGCCGCATCTGGACCAGTACGACGTGTTTATCATTCAGGGTACAGGCCGCCGGCGCTGGCGCGTGGGCGACAAAGTGCCGATGAAACAGCACTGCCCGCATCCGGACCTGCTTCAGGTCGATCCGTTTGAAGGGATTATCGATGAAGAGCTGGAGCCGGGTGATATTCTCTATATCCCACCAGGGTTCCCGCACGAAGGGTATTCGCTGGAAAACTCGCTGAACTACTCCGTCGGATTCCGCGCACCAAGCGGTCGCGAAATGATCAGCGGCTTTGCTGACTACGTGCTGCAACGTGAACTGGGCAGCCATCGTTACAGCGATCCGGATGTGCCTGCACGCGAGCACCCGGCCGATATTGTGCCAGCCGAACTGGACAAGCTTCGCGGTATGATGCTGGATTTGATCAATGAACCGGCGCATTTCAGCCAGTGGTTTGGTGAGTTTATCAGCCAGTCACGCCATGAGCTGGATGTGGCACCGCCAGAGCCGCCATACCAGGCCGACGAGATTTATGACGCATTGCAGCAGGGCGACAAACTGGTTCGTCTGGGCGGGTTGCGCGTACTGCGCATCGGTGAAGATGTTTTCGTTAACGGCGAGAAGCTGGACTCCCCTCACCGTCCGGCGCTGGAGGCTATTGCCAGCCACTTGACCTTAACGGCCAATACCTTTGGCGATGCGCTGGAAGATCCCTCTTTCCTCGCGATGCTCGCCGCGCTGGTGAACAGCGGGTACTGGTTCTTTGAGGACTAAACCGTAAAGTAAAGCGTGCCGGGTGGCGGCTTCGCCTGACCCGGCCTTTTTTTGTCATTACCGCGCCGCGGTCAGCTCCGCAATTCGCACAATCACCTTCACCGCTTTTTCCATTCCTTCCAGCGTCACGAACTCGTGCTTGCCGTGATAGTTGTAGCCACCGGTAAACAGATTCGGGCAAGGCAGCCCCATGAACGACAGCTGCGAACCGTCTGTGCCGCCACGAATCGGTTTTAACAGCGGTTCAATATCACAGTCACGCATTGCCTGCTGCGCGATATCAAGGATATGCGGATGCGCCATCACTTTCTCGCGCATATTGTAGTAGCTGTCTTCAATAATAAGCTCGATATAGCAATCCGGATGCAGGCCCTTACCGACCTTTTTGGCTATCTCCATCATCTTACGTTTACGCGCTTCAAATGCTTTACGGTCAAAGTCGCGAATGATGTAGTGCATCTGCGCACTGTCTACGGTGCCCTTAATGCTGGTCAGGTGATAAAAACCTTCATAACCGTCGGTCTGTTCCGGGCTCTCTTCTGGCGGAACTTCCGCATGAATACGCGCCGCAAGCGACAACGCATTCACCATGACCCCTTTGGCGGAGCCAGGATGAACGTTGTTTCCGACGATTTTGATTGTCACGGACGCGGCGTTGAAATTCTCGAACTCCAGTTCCCCTACGCCGCCACCGTCGACGGTATAGGCCCACTTCGCGTTAAAGGCATCTACGTCGAAGTGTTTTGCCCCCTTGCCGACCTCTTCATCCGGCGTAAAGGCGACACGGATATCCCCGTGCGGGATATTTTTCTCTTTCAGCACCGCCAGCGCCGTCATGATCTCGGCAATCCCCGCTTTGTCATCGGCACCCAGCAGCGTTTTGCCGTCGGTGGTGATGAGCGTCTGACCAAGCAGCTGGTGCAGCACCGGGAACATCACCGGCGACAGTACTTCGTCACCAATCCCCAGCGCAATGTCGCCGCCGCGGTAGTTTTCAACAATCTGCGGGTTCACATGTTTACCGCTAAAATCCGGAGAGGTGTCGACATGGGAGATAAAGCCAATCGCCGGGATATCACCGGAGACATTCGCAGGCAGCGTTCCCATCACAGTGCCTTTCTCGCTTAACGTGACGTTAACCAGCCCCATGGCGTCGAGCTGCTCTTTGAGCAGGTTTAATAACTTCCACTGGCCTTCGGTGCTTGGCACCTGGCGGACACCCGGTTTAGATTGGGTATCCAGCGAAACGTACTGTAAAAAACGCTCAAGTAATTTATCCATGCAGTCACCCTCACTTTTTGTGACAACATTATCAATAAGCATCAAAAGGCAAATATTGCGTCAGGTCACTTTTATCCCGCAAACGAGAATATTTTCCGTTTATATCGTATCCGTTAGTAAATGTAGCTTATGAATCAGTGACAAGGATTGGCGATTACAGTGGTTTGCCGTAGAATGTCCGCCCTCATTACGAGTCACCAAGGTGGTTACACACAAACCCCGCTTCGGTCTGCATCCCGGAGCGTCTATATGGGACAGCGCAAAAATTGAATACACAATCCCGTTCACGTTCACCGCTGGTGCAACTGGAACGAATTCGTAAAAGTTTTGATGGTAAAGATGTTATTTCCGGGCTCAACCTGACCATCAATGACGGTGAGTTCCTCACGCTGCTTGGCCCCTCTGGCTGCGGCAAGACAACCGTACTGCGCCTTATCGCCGGACTGGAAAACGTCGATAGCGGTCACATCCACCTTGAAAACCAGGATATCACCCAGGTCCCCGCCGAAGAGCGGCACGTGAATACCGTCTTTCAGAGCTATGCCCTGTTTCCGCACATGACCGTGTTCGAGAACGTCGCATTTGGCCTGCGGATGCAAAAAACCCCGGCCAGCGAGATCCCTGCTCGCGTTACCGACGCGCTGCGCATGGTGCAACTGGAAGAATTTGCCCAGCGTAAGCCACACCAGCTTTCCGGCGGCCAGCAGCAGCGCGTTGCTATCGCCCGCGCTGTGGTCAATAAACCGCGTCTGCTCCTGCTGGATGAGTCACTTTCCGCGCTGGACTATAAACTGCGCAAGCAGATGCAGAACGAGCTTAAAGCCCTGCAGCGCAAGCTCGGCATTACCTTTGTCTTCGTTACCCACGATCAGGAAGAGGCACTCACCATGTCGGACCGTATCGTGGTGATGCGTGACGGCAAAATCGAGCAGGACGGCACGCCACGTGAAATCTATGAAGAGCCGAAAAACCTGTTCGTGGCCAGCTTCATTGGGGAGATCAACATTTTCAACGCCACGGTGATTGAACGCCTGGACGAACAGCGCGTGCGGGCCAACGTAGAAGGCCGCGAGTGCAATATCACCGTGAATTTTGCCGTCGAAAAAGGGCAAAAGCTCAACGTCCTGCTGCGCCCGGAGGATCTGCGCGTTGAAGAGATCCACGGCAATACTGATGCCGAGGGCCTGATTGGCTATATCCGGGAGCGCAACTATAAAGGGATGACGCTGGAGTCTGTCGTCGAACTGGAAAACGGTAAGATGGTGATGGTCAGTGAGTTCTTTAATGAGGACGACCCTGATTTCGACCACTCCCTCGACCAGAAAATGGTTATCAACTGGGTAGAAAGCTGGGAGGTTGTACTGGCTGATGAAGAACACAAGTAAATTCCAGAATGTGGTGATTGCTACTATCGTCGGTTGGCTTGTGTTGTTTGTCTTCTTACCCAACCTGATGATCATCGCCACCAGCTTCCTGACCCGCGACGATACTGACTTCGTAAAGCTGGTCTTTACGCTGGACAACTACTCGCGTCTACTCGATCCGCTCTATTTTGACGTGCTGTTGCACTCGCTTAATATGGCGCTGATCGCCACCGTTGCCTGCCTGGTGCTGGGTTATCCCTTTGCATGGTTTCTGGCACGTCTGCCGCAAAAAGTGCGTCCACTGCTGCTCTTTTTGCTGATCGTGCCTTTCTGGACCAACTCCCTGATCCGCATCTACGGGCTGAAAATTTTCCTCAGCACCAAAGGCTATCTGAACGAGTTCCTGTTGTGGCTGGGCGTGATTGATACGCCAGTGCGCATCATGTTTACGCCGGGTGCGGTCATTGTGGGTCTGGTCTATATCCTGCTGCCCTTTATGGTGATGCCGCTCTATTCCAGCATTGAGAAGCTGGATAAACCGCTGCTGGAAGCTGCGAGAGACCTGGGCGCCAGCAAACTGCAGACCTTTATCCGGATTATCATTCCGTTGACCATGCCTGGCATCATTGCAGGTTGTCTGCTGGTAATGCTGCCGGCAATGGGCTTGTTCTACGTGTCCGACCTGATGGGCGGCGCGAAAAACCTGCTTATCGGCAACGTGATTAAGAGTCAGTTCCTGAACATTCGCGACTGGCCGTTCGGTTCCGCTACCAGCATTACGCTCACGGTGGTGATGGGCCTGATGCTGTTGATCTACTGGCGTGCTTCACGATTACTGAATAAAAAGGTGGAACTCGAATGATCGGTCGACTGCTTCGCGGCGGTTTTATGACCGCCATCTATGCCTATCTTTATATTCCGATCATTATTTTGATCGTGAACTCGTTTAACAGCTCGCGTTTCGGCATCAACTGGCAAGGTTTCACTACCAACTGGTACAGCCTGCTGATGAACAACGACAGCCTGCTGCAGGCTGCTCAGCACTCCCTGACGATGGCGATTTTCTCCGCCACCTTCGCCACGCTGATTGGTTCGCTTACCGCCGTGGCGCTCTATCGCTATCGCTTCCGGGGTAAACCGTTCGTCAGCGGGATGCTGTTTGTGGTGATGATGTCGCCGGATATCGTCATGGCGATTTCGCTGCTGGTGCTGTTTATGCTGCTGGGCGTCCAGTTGGGCTTCTGGTCACTGCTGTTCTCCCACATCACTTTCTGCCTGCCGTTTGTGGTGGTCACCGTCTTCGCACGCCTGAAAGGGTTTGACGTACGCATGCTGGAAGCCGCAAAAGATCTGGGTGCCAGTGAGATGACGATCCTGCGCAAAATCATCCTGCCGCTGGCGATGCCCGCCGTTGCTGCCGGATGGCTGCTGAGTTTTACCCTGTCGATGGACGATGTGGTGGTCTCCTCCTTCGTCACCGGCCCGAGTTATGAAATTCTGCCATTGAAGATCTATTCAATGGTGAAAGTCGGCGTCTCGCCCGAGGTGAACGCGCTGGCGACCATACTGTTAGTGTTCTCGCTGGTGCTGGTGATTGCCAGCCAGGTTATTGCTCGTGATAAAACAAAATCTCAGGGGACAATGAAATGAAAAAAATGCTTGCCGCTGCGGCACTGGTGCTCGGAATGGGTGCCGCGCACGCTGATGACAGCAAAACGCTCTATTTCTATAACTGGACCGAGTATGTGCCACCTGGCCTGCTCGAGCAGTTCACGAAAGAGACGGGCATCAAGGTTATCTATTCTACCTATGAGTCGAATGAAACCATGTACGCCAAGCTCAAAACTTACAAAGAAGGCGCGTACGATCTGGTCGTCCCGTCGACCTATTTCGTCGATAAAATGCGCAAAGAGGGCATGATTCAGAAGATCGATAAAACGAAGCTCACTCACTTCAACAATCTCGATCCGGAGATGCTCAATAAGCCGTTTGACCCGAATAATGACTACTCCATTCCTTACATCTGGGGCGCAACCGCCATTGGGGTCAACAGCGAGGCTATCGATCCGAAAACCGTTACAAGCTGGGCCGATCTGTGGAAACCGGAATACAAAGGCAGCCTGCTGTTAACCGACGACGCGCGCGAAGTGTTCCAGGTAGCGCTGCGTAAGCTCGGCTACTCAGGCAATACGACGGACCCGAAAGAGATTGAAGCGGCCTATAACGAGCTGAAAAAGCTGATGCCTAACGTGGCGGCATTTAACTCTGATAACCCGGCAAACCCGTATATGGAAGGCGAAGTGAATCTGGGTATGGTGTGGAACGGCTCCGCGTATGTTGCCCGTCAGGCCGGTACGCCGCTGGAGGTAGTGTGGCCGAAAGAAGGCGGGATCTTCTGGATGGATAGCCTCTCTATTCCTGCAAACGCGAAGAACGTTGACGGTGCCCTGAAGCTGATTAACTTCCTGCTGCGCCCGGACGTCGCGAAACAGGTTGCGGAGACCATTGGTTATCCCACCCCGAACCTCGCCGCGCGCAAGCTGCTCAGCCCGGCCGTCGCGAACGACAAATCGCTCTATCCGGATGCGCAAACCATCAGTAAAGGCGAGTGGCAAAACGATGTCGGTGACGCAAGCCGCATCTACGAAGAGTATTACCAGAAATTAAAAGCGGGCCGGTAAGCGGCCAGGCTTTCTTCCTCACTCCGTCTTAGCGGAGTGAGGAACGATTAACTGACGGCGTTCTCCCCGGCCCAGATCGTGGCCTTCCTCATCGCCTCTACGATCTCTTCCTCTGCCAGCCCCAGCGCGTGACTTATTCTGCTTGCCTCATCCCACTGCTGTTGCTCGTAAAAATGGCAGAGGCGAACCATGTCTGCTAACTGTCCTTCCTGATGGCACAACGCATTACTCACGCTCTGCGGGACAGCAATTTGCGTCATCAGCTCTGCCATCGGCAGCTCAAGCAGGGTATCAAGCAGTGAGAACAGACCGCACATGAACGCATTCTCAGCCAGCATCGGCTCGTTCAATTTTTCGGCAATCAGTTCACAGAATTTCCCGCGCATCATACTCATCGGGTAAAGCTCGGTGACGGTGTCGTTGGCTGCACTTGCCAGCACTACAACGGCTACAAACCTTCTGAGCTGATTTTCTCCAAGATACCTCAGCACTTCACTCAGGGTTAACTTGCTGAAATTACAGGCCCCCATGTGTTTAAAAGCGGTGTGCTTCATATAGCGCATGATTTTATAGGACAGCGTGAGGTCGCTTTTGATTAACGCCTCGATGATTCGAAAGTCAGGTTTATTGCGCCCTACTTCCATTTGCAGACGGAAAATTGCAAGCTGATTTTGCGATAGCCGTTTATATTTAATCACCTCCGGACGACAGAAAAAATATCCCTGAAAAAGAGAAAATCCGGCATCGCTGTATTGTTTGAATTCCTCTTTAGTCTCAATTTTTTCAGCCAGATATTTAATATGCCCGGTCAGGCTTTTACGCTCACTCAGGTAATTTTTAATTTGCGCTAAGGTGTAATTCTGGACATCGAATTTGATGATGGAAATAAAGGGCAAGAAAACATCCCATTCCGGTGCGAGAGTGAAATCATCGAGCGCAAAGCAGTACCCGTGCTCATACATTTCTCTCACGGCCTGCAAAAGCGCCTCACCCGGGTCAGCATCTTCCAGGATCTCAATGACCACGTTGTTTTTGTCCAGCGCCTCAGCGCTGCGGTCGATGATCATCCGGGAAGGAAAATTGATAAACGACGTATGTTCCCCGGCGATGCGCTGGGACGGCACGGATAAGAACTGGTCTGATATCATTCTGGACGTGGCATATTCCGCCGACACATCGGGGAAACGGTTGGTCATTCCGTCTCTGAAAAGCAGCTCATAGGCCACGGTATTCATATCGAGGTTAAAAATGGGTTGTCTCGCGATAAATCCATACATATCCCATCCTCCTGAACGTCTTTATATTTATTAGCATCCCCTATCTGCACAACGATAACGAGCATTATCGAACACTAATTTGATTGAATGCACAAAATAAAAGCATCCACACTAATTAACGGGAATTAGCGATCAAAAATTTAAATTAAATATACCCGGTGCTCTACAGAAACATGGCGAAATATCCGATAAGTGATCTGTGCCTGCCCGACATGCACGTCATTACGGGAGTTGAGAATGAAAGACGCCATGGTCCGAAAACAAAAAATAAGAGTCAAGACGTTGATGCTATTGTCCATTTTCCTCACCGTGACGGTGGGCTTTACGGCAACGATCGGTTTTATGATGTGGCAGTGGATGGATCAGCAAGAAGTGCTGGCTAAAAAACACATCCGTCAGATTGCTGAAGTGCAGTCTTTGCAGGTCAGTAAACAGATGGATTCCGCCCTGGCGGCCGCGCGTGACATGGGAAATAGCGCTCAGGCACTGCGCGACGCGGGCATCGCTGATCGACAGGGACTCAACCAGCTGCTAATCCATTATCTCTCAGCGCACCCTCAGTTTCTTTCAATGTCGATGGCCTTTGAACCTGATGCTTTCGATGGCAATGATGCCACCTTTGCCGGTCAGAGCGGTGAAGATCCCGCCGGACGTTACGCCCGCTACGTTGACCGCGACGCCACAGGCAAACCGGCATTACATCTGCTGACGGACATCGAAACGCCCGGCAGCGGCGATTATTATCTGCTGCCGAAGCAACGGCAAAAAGATGTCATCATCGAACCCTATATTTATCCCTACAATGGGGTGGACGTAATGCTCACCTCGATTGCCGCCCCCATCATGCGTGAGGGTCAGTTCCTGGGGTCCGTCACGTCGGATTTCTCACTCGCCACCCTGCAATCGATGATCGGGGCGATTAAACCGTGGAACGGTACAGGCTACGCCCTGCTTCTGTCGGCGGGCAACAGCGTGGTTTCCAGCCCGGATAAACGTGCCGCAGGCAAGCCTTACACCGGAACTGTCACAGGGGATGAGGTGATACGTACAAACGATTCTCAACTGAAGGAAGAGGCGTTTATCACCTGGCAGGCGATTACCATCGGCAACAGTCAGACGCCCTGGAAGCTGGCTATTGTCACCCCGGTCAGCGAAGTGATGGCCGAGGCAAGACAATTTTTACTGAAAGCCATCCTCCTGATGGTGTTAAGCATTGTGGTTGTCAGCCTGGTCATGGCGCAAATCTTTACCCGTAAAGTGGACCGCCCGGTGGGGGGCGAACCGTCAGATGCCGCCGGGATCGCGCTGGCCGTGGCCGGAGGCGACCTGAACAACGCTATCCCGGTGCGTCCCGGGGATACCAGCAGTATTTTTTACGCCCTGCACACCATGCAGATGCAGCTCAAGCGCATCGTGGGTAACATCAGCGAAGCCAGCCACTCCGTTCACGGTGGCACCAGTGAAATTTCGGCAGGCAATCTCGATCTGGCCTCACGCACCGAAGAACAGGCAGCGGCGATTGTCGAAACCGCAGCCAGCATGGAAGAGATTTCGGTCACGGTGAAAAATAACGCCGACAATGCGCACAAAGCTACCACCCTTACCGATCGCGCCGCGACCCTTGCCGGACATGGCGAGACGCTGGTCAACGATGTCGTGGTGGTGATCGGGGAAATTGACGAAAGCGCCCGTAAGATTGGAGAGATCAACAGCATTGTGGACGGTATCGCCTTCCAGACCAATATTCTGGCGCTGAATGCCGCCGTAGAAGCGGCGCGCGCGGGCGAACAGGGGCGCGGTTTTGCAGTGGTGGCGGGTGAAGTGCGCAACCTTGCCCAGCGAAGCGCCAACGCGGCAAAAGAGATCTCCCAGCTGATAGCCGAGTCTTCAGGCCGTGTCAGCAAAGGCGTTGAGCTGGTTAATGAAACCGGCGTCATGATGAAGCAGGTCATTGAGGCCGTGTCACATGTGCATCTGGTGATTAACGATATTGTTCAGGCTCTGGATGAGCAGAATCGGGGAATTAGCCAGGTCAGCATTGCCGTCAATCAGATGGACAGCACGACCCAGCAAAACGCGTCCCTGGTACAACAGATCTCGGCAGCGGCCCTGTCACTGGACGAACAGGCAAAATCGCTGGAGAAAACGCTGGCGTACTTTACGCCATAAACAAAAAAGGCACCCGCAGGACGGGTGCCTTTTCAGGCTATCGCGATTACAGCCCTTTCAGGAGCTTATCGACAAACTCCGGTACGACGGTACTGGCCAGGCCATAGTGCTTCTCTTCGAACTCGCTGCCCACCTGGCTCGGCTCAAGATTCAGCTCAACCGTATGCGCGCCGTGCAGCCGCGCTTCGTGAACAAACCCGGCCGCCGGATAGACATGGCCAGACGTGCCAATGGCGATAAAGACATCCGCCATGGCCAGCGCGCTGTAGATGTCATCCATACCAAGCGGCATTTCACCAAACCAGACCACATGCGGACGCAGGCGCGACGGAAACTGGCAGCAGTGGCACTTATCTTCAGGCAGCACGTCCTCTTTCCAGTCCAGCACCTGACCGCTCCAGGCGCAGCGAACTTTCAGCAGTTCACCGTGCATATGGATGATGTTTTTGTTACCGGCCCGTTCATGCAGATTGTCGATATTCTGCGTAACCAACAAAAAACGATCGCCAAGTGCCTCTTCCAGCTTCGCCAGCGCCAGGTGCGCCGGGTTAGGCACAACCTCTGGCTGCTGCAGTTGACGACGGCGGGCGTTATAAAACGCCTGCACAAGATCCGGATCGCGAGCAAAGCCTTCCGGCGTCGCCACATCCTCAACACGGTGCTCTTCCCATAACCCGTCCGCAGCGCGGAAAGTGCGAATACCTGACTCTGCGGAGATCCCCGCCCCGGTCAGCACCACCACTCTGGGTTTATCCATCGCTTCTGGCATCATTCTGTCTCTGAAAAAGATCCGCTGGCGCAAGCGCTCACGTAAGCGGCGTTTATTTTTGCGAAAACGGCTGAGTCGACCTAAGCGACGCGACAGCATAAAAACCTCGTAAACTAATCGGTGAGATGAAGGAATGCGGCTCCGCGCATTCCTCCTGCGTCCCCGTGTCGCGCACGTTCAATACGCGGCACGCGGGCAACCGGCAATAAATGTCGGGGCAAACGCCCGGACAGCTGTTCCGTTAACGCGCTAAAGTTTGAAAGCCCTCCACCAATCACCAGCAGATCCGGGTCGACGATGGTGAGAATATTTCCCAGACACACCGCCAGCAGATCCAGATAGCGCTCAACGTGCTCTCGCGCCTGCGCATCCCCCTGCTCCCACAAGGTAATGATTTGAGGGGCTTCAAGTTTCTGATGATAGAAGTGTTCGTAAAGCCATGCAAACCCACGTCCGGAGAGGTAGTTCTCAATACAGCCATGCTGACCGCAACCGCAGCGGGTCAGCGGGAAGTCGCGCCCGACGACCGCCAGGGCATCAACCGGCAGGCGGATATGGCCGAACTCTCCCGTAATGTAACTGCGCCCGGTAATCGGCTTACCGTTGATGACGATCCCTCCCCCTACGCCCGTGCCGAGGATCAGCCCCATCACCAGCGGATAGCGCTGAAACTCAGCGTCCCAGGCTTCGGAGAGTGCAAAACAGTTGGCATCATTATCTAAACGCACGTCGCGTTCAAGCAGAGCGGAGAGATCGGCGCGCAGCGGTTTACCGCTGGCAGCAGGAACGTTGGCCGCATACAGCGTACCATCGTCAGTTTCGGGCATCCCCGGAATACCAATGCCGACGCTGCCTTTCACGCCAAAACGTGAATCAGCTTGCGCCACCAGCGCGGCAATGGCAGTTAAAAATTCATCATAGCTTTCGCGTGGTGTGGGAACGCGGGTTTCCCACTGCAGTTTGAGGTTTTTATCAAACACGCCCAGCGCAATTTTGGTGCCGCCAATATCAAATCCATAATACATCACGCATTCCTCTTTTTGATTTGGCGGCCTGACGACCGCTAAATCATGACGTAATTACTGGCCACTTAATACCCTCGCCGGATCAATTCGGCTTGCGCGACGCGCCGGATACCAGCTTGCCAGCAGACTCAGTAAAAGTGCCGTTACCAGCACATAAAAAACGTCCAGCCAGTGCAATTCAGACGGCAGGAAGTCAATAAAATAGATATCACCTGACAGGAACTGGTGGCCAATAAGCGCCTCGATGCCATTGATAATTGGCGTCAGCTGCAGAGAAACCACCACGCCAATCACCACGCCGCAGAGGCTCCCGAACAGCCCAGCCAGCAGACCGTACCAGACAAAGATGGCGCGAATAAGACCGTCTTTTGCCCCCAGGGTACGCAGGACGGCGATGTCGCCGCTCTTGTCTTTGACCGCCATCACCAGCGTCGAAACGATATTAAAGCACGCGACCCCAATCACCAGCACCATCGCCAGATACATAATGGCGCGGATCATCTGGATATCACGGTACATATAACCGTAAGTGCCAATCCAGCTTTTGATGTAGACATAGTTATTGGTCACGCTGCCGGCATCACGCACCAGCTTATTGGCGTTGAAGACGTCGTTGACCTTAATGGCAATACCCGTCACGCTGTCGGCCATGTCGAGATACTGGCGCGCGTCTTCCATCGGCACCATCGCAAAGCTGTGATCGAGCTGGCCGCTTAACTGAAGAATACCGGTGACGTGCAGACGTACGCGTTTAGGCTGCTGCAGCTTGTGGTCGGCACTGGCGTTCGGGATCATGATAGAGACCCAGTCGCCCTGCTTAACCTTCAGGGCCTCGGCAACGCCTTTGCCCATAATAATTTGCTGTTCACCGGCCTTAAAGTTTGCCCACGCGCCGTTTTGCACATATTTCGGCAACGCGCTGAGGCGCTCTTCCTGCACCGGGTTCACCCCTTTGACCTGAATGGCGCGCAGGTTAACGCCGCTCTCGACCAGCCCGGTAAAGTTAATGTAAGGTGCGGCCGCCACGATGCCTGGCACTTTTTCGATTTTGCTCAGGGCATCGCTCCAGTGCGTCCACGGCTGATTCACCGGTTCGATTTCACCGTGCGGGACCACCGCCAGGATGCGGTTATTCAGTTCACGCTCAAAGCCGTTCATGGCGCTAAGGCCCACGATCAGCACCGCCACTCCCAGCGCAATACCGATGGTGGAGATCACCGAGATCAGTGACACCATGCCGCCGCGACGACGTCCGCGGCTAAAACGCAACCCTATGAGTAACGATAACGGTGAAGCCATTACTCCGCCCCCATCAGGGTCAGTTCTGGGTTCAGATGACCGTCGCGCATCTCAAGCTGACGTCCCATCCGTTTTGCCAGCTGGAGATCGTGGGTTACCACCAGAAACGCGGTTCCCTGCGAGGCATTCAACTCACCCAGCAGCTGGAAAATACTGTCCGCGTTGCGGGCGTCCAGGTTACCCGTTGGCTCATCCGCCAGTACCAGGCGCGGATTGTTGACCAGCGCACGCGCAATGGCCACACGCTGGCGTTCACCGCCGGAAAGTTCAGAAGGACGATGGTTACCGCGATGCCCAAGCCCAACCGCTTTCAGCATATCGCTGGCGCGGGTAGTAATTTCTGCGGGTTTCTTTTTACCAATCAGCAGCGGCATCGCCACGTTTTCCAGCGCCGTGAAATCCGGCAGCAGGTGGTGAAACTGGTAGATAAAGCCCAGCTCGCGGTTACGCAGCTCCGCTTTTGCCGCAGATGACATTTTGCTCATCGGCTGGCCGGAGAAAATCACGTCACCGCTGGTGGGTGTATCCAGCCCACCGAGCAGGTGTAATAACGTACTTTTCCCGGAGCCGGAACTGCCCACAATCGCCATCATCTCACCTTCGCCCACGCTGAAGCTCACATTGTGCAACACGTCAGTCTGCACAGTGCCTTCCTGATAGCGTTTGGACAGGTTGTCGCATTGCAACAGGATCTTATTCATAACGTAAAGCCTCAGCGGGTTGAGTGGCGGCAGCGCGCCAGGAAGGATAAAGCGTAGAAAGCAGCGCAATGGCCATCGCAGCCAGCGCAATTCCAATCACCTGTAACGGTTCGATAGCCACGGGCAGCGCCGCACCATCAAGCAGAGCGCCGATGATCGGCATTAAATTGTTAAGCTGGCTGGCGAGCAGCGCCCCCAGCGCCGCACCGAGTAGCGCACCGATAATCCCGGCACTGGCACCCTGCACCATAAATACCGCCATGATCTGGCGCGGCGTTAGCCCCTGAGTCTGCAGAATGGCGACCTCACCCTGCTTTTCCATCACCATCAACCCCAGTGAGGTGATGATGTTGAAGGCCGCGACCGCCACGATCAGGCTCAGCAGCAGCCCCATCATATTTTTTTCCATCCGCACGGCCTGGAACAGCTCGCCCTTGCGTTCACGCCAGTCCTGCCATTTGGTCCCTTCCGGCAACGTTTGCTGGCTGAGGGTATCCACTTTTAGCGGGGCGTCGAGCCACAGGCGCCAGCCGGTGATATTCCCCGCCGGATAGCGCATCAGACGTGACGCGTCCTGAATATTCACCAGCATCTGATAACCATCGACTTCGCTGTTGGCGGCAAACGTGCCAACCACCGTGAACAAGCGCTGGCTTGGCAAACGTCCCATCGGCGTAAACTGACTGGCCGACGGTACCATTACGCGCAGCTGGTCGCCACGGTTGACGCCAAGCTGCCCGGCCAGTTGCTCGCCGAGGATCACGTTATATTTGCCGGCTTCCAGGTCGGTCTGCTTCACGTTCACGAGGAACGGCGTCAGCGGGTCGTTTTGCGCCGGGTCAATGCCCAGCATCACGCCGACCGCCACGCTACGGGCGCTTTGCAGCACCACATCGCCCGTGGTTAACGGCGCAACGCGCGTGACACCCTGTAACTTCGCCGCGCTTTCCGGGAGCTGTTGTGGGTTAACGGAACCGTTGGTTGAGGAGAGGATAGCCTGCGGCATCAGCCCCAGGATGTTGTTTTGCAGCTCGCGCTCAAAGCCGTTCATGACGGAGAGAACCGTCACCAGAGCCATTACGCCAAGCGTAATGCCAATAGTCGAAAGCCAGGAGACAAAACGACCGAAGCGGTCCGCGGCGCGCCCACGCATGTAACGTAAGCCTATGAAGAGTGCGACAGGTTGGTACATGAAATCCGTCTGTTTGCTGATAGCAGACCCACGAGTATATAAGCGAATCCCTTAAGCGTAAATGACTGAAACCGTAAGCTTTGGTAATCATTTTTCTGAAAAATTCAGATAAATCAGGGTACTACTCTCTGAAACCTCCCTGTACGACCTCCACCTTTTCCGAAAAACCTCCTGATACAGACTGTTACCCATTACATCACGGTTTTGTTTAACAACAATTGTTCGTTCGTTTATGGCAAAAAGGTAGTCGCGAACAATGAAGCAAAAAGCATTATGGATTAACCAGATAAAAGGGCTGTGTATCTGCCTGGTGGTTATCTACCATTCAGTCATCACCTTTTATCCCCATCTCAATGGGTTACAACATCCGTTATCCGGTCTTCTCGCCAAATGTTGGGTCTATTTTAATCTCTATCTTGCTCCCTTCCGCATGCCGGTGTTTTTCTTCATTTCCGGCTATCTGATTCGACGTTACATCGATGAGGTGGACTGGCGTACCAGTCTCGATAAACGGATCTGGAGCATTGTCTGGGTGCTGGCGCTGTGGGGCGTTCTGCAATGGCAGGCGCTGAGCCACCTCAACGCCTGGCTTGCTCCCGAGCGTGAACTGGCCACTTCCTCCAATGCGGCCTATGCCGATTCCCTTTCCGGGTTTGTGAAGGGAATGCTCACCGCCAGCACCAGTCTCTGGTATCTGTATGCCCTGGTGGTCTATTTCACGCTGTGTAAACTGCTGAGCCGCTGGAAGCTGCCGGTACTGGGGCTGCTGGCACTGGCGAGCGTCGCGATAAACTTCCTGCCGCTGCCGTGGTGGGGAATGAACAGCGTGGTGCGCAACATGATCTACTACAGCCTCGGCGCGTGGTATGGCGCTGAGCTGATGGCGTGGATGAAAGGGTTCAATCTTCGTCGCGCCTGGCTGGCGTTAGGCGCCTTCGCTGCCGTCTCTGTGGTGCTGTGGTTTGCTAACGTCCCGCTGCTGCTCTCCCTGCTGTCGATTGTGTTGATCATGAAGCTTTTCTACAGCATTGAGCAACGTTATGCCGTCCATCCTAATAATCTGCTTAACGTGATCGGTTCTAATACCATCGCGATTTATACCACCCATCGCATCCTGATTGAGGCCTTTAGCCTGTTCCTGATTGGTGAGATGAATGCCGCATACTGGCCGGTCTGGGCGGAGCTGACGTTGATTCTGGTCTACCCGTTTGCCAGCCTGTTGCTCTGCACCGTTGCCGGGCTTGGGGTGCGAAAGGTCTCCACCGCACTGTTTGGTGATGTGTTCTTCTCCCCGCCTTCCACGCTTTCTCCGTCATCGGCCAGCCGCTGATGCGCTTTTCGCCCCCTTTTGGGGGCGAATTTCCTCCCTGTGCGGTTCCGGTTTGATTATGTAAAACGATCGAGGATAATAAAGACATTGCGTATCAGTGATATGCCCCAATACTGTTGGTATATCCCCAAGAGACTCTGACATAGCCATGCCTGAACACTATCGATATTCCTTGCCTGTCAAAGCGGGCGATCAGCGCCAGCTGGGCGAACTTACTGGCGCGGCGTGCGCCACGCTGGTGGCAGAAATCGCTGAGCGACACCCGGGTCCGGTGGTACTGGTTGCCCCGGATATGCAAAATGCCCTGCGCCTGCATGATGAAATCCGCCAGTTCACTGACAATCTGGTGTTCAGTCTGGCCGACTGGGAAACGCTGCCATATGACAGTTTCTCGCCGCACCAGGAGATCATCTCCTCTCGTCTGTCGACCCTGTATCAGTTACCGACGATGCAGCGCGGCGTGCTGATCGTCCCCGTAAACACCCTTATGCAGCGCGTCTGTCCGCACAGCTATCTTCATGGCCATGCGCTGGTGATGAAAAAAGGCCAGCGCCTGTCCCGGGACGCCCTGCGCGCGCAGCTCGACAGCGCCGGTTATCGCCATGTCGATCAGGTGATGGAGCACGGGGAATATGCCACGCGTGGTGCACTGCTCGATCTTTACCCGATGGGCAGCGACCAGCCGTATCGTCTGGATTTCTTCGATGATGAAATCGACAGCCTGCGCGTATTCGACGCCGACACGCAGCGCACGCTGGAAGAAGTGGACTCCATCAATTTACTACCCGCACATGAGTTCCCGACAGACAAAACCGCAATCGAGCTGTTCCGCAGCCAGTGGCGCGACAGATTCGACGTCAAACGCGATGCCGAACATATCTATCAGCAGGTCAGCAAAGGGACGCTGCCGGCGGGTATTGAATACTGGCAGCCGCTGTTCTTTAACGAGCCTCTGCCCGCGCTGTTCAGCTATTTCCCGGCCAATACGCTGATTGTTAACACCGGTGATATCGACGCCAGCGCCAGCCGTTTTGAGAGCGAAACCCGCGCCCGCTTTGAAAACCGGGGCGTGGACCCGATGCGTCCGCTGTTGCCACCGGAGGTGCTGTGGCTGCGCACTGATGAGCTGAACGCCGAGCTGAAACGCTGGCCGCGTATGCAGCTCAAAACCGATTCGCTCGCCGACAAGGCCGCCAATACCAACCTCGCCTTCCGCACGCTACCGGATTTATCCGTTCAGGCGCAGCAGAAGTCGCCGCTGGATAATCTGCGCAAGTTCCTCGAATCCTTTACCGGGCCGGTCGTGTTCTCCGTTGAAAGCGAAGGCCGCCGGGAAGCGCTGGGTGAACTGCTGGGGCGGATCAAAATTGCCCCGAAACGTATTTTGCGCCTGAGTGAAGCCACCGGTAATGGCCGTTATCTGATGATTGGCTCCGCCGAGCACGGGTTTGTGGATACCCTCAACAATCTGGCGCTGATTTGCGAAAGCGACCTGCTGGGGGAACGCGTGGCGCGCCGCCGTCAGGACAGCCGTCGCACCATTAATCCGGACACGTTGATCCGTAACCTCGCCGAACTGCACCCCGGCCAGCCGATTGTTCACCTCGAGCACGGGGTTGGCCGTTATCAGGGCATGACGACGCTGGAAGCCGGTGGCATCAAGGGCGAATACCTGATGCTGACCTACGCCAATGACGCCAAACTCTATGTGCCGGTCTCCTCACTGCATCTCATCAGCCGCTATGCTGGCGGTGCAGAAGATCATGCGCCATTACATAAACTGGGCGGCGACGCCTGGGCGCGCGCGCGGCAGAAAGCCGCGGAAAAAGTGCGTGATGTGGCGGCAGAACTGCTGGATATCTACGCCCAACGCGCGGCCAAAGAAGGCTTTGCCTTCAGGCATGATAAACAACAGTACCAGATGTTCTGCGATAGCTTCCCGTTTGAAACCACGCCGGATCAGGCCCAGGCCATTAATGCTGTGCTGAGCGACATGTGCCAGCCGCTGGCGATGGACAGGCTGGTTTGCGGCGATGTCGGCTTCGGCAAAACCGAAGTGGCGATGCGCGCCGCCTTCCTCGCGGTAGAAAACAACAAACAGGTCGCGGTGCTGGTGCCTACCACCCTGCTCGCCCAGCAGCATTTTGACAACTTCCGTGACCGTTTCGCCAACTGGCCGGTTCGTATTGAGATGCTGTCACGTTTTCGCAGTACCAAAGAGCAGTCGCAGATTCTGGAACAGGCCAGCGAGGGTAAGATCGATATTCTGATCGGCACCCACAAGCTGCTGCAGAGTGATGTGAAGTGGAAAGATCTGGGGCTGTTGATCGTCGATGAAGAACACCGCTTCGGGGTCCGTCATAAAGAGCGTATTAAAGCGATGCGTGCCGACGTCGATATCCTCACCCTGACCGCCACACCGATTCCGCGAACGCTGAATATGGCGATGAGCGGCATGCGCGACCTGTCGATTATCGCCACGCCGCCGGCACGTCGTCTGGCGGTAAAAACCTTTGTTCGTGAGTACGACAACCTGGTCGTCCGCGAGGCTATTCTGCGTGAAGTACTGCGCGGGGGACAGGTCTATTATCTCTATAACGACGTGGAGAATATCCAGAAAGCGGCGGACAGGCTGGCAGAACTGGTGCCGGAAGCGCGCATCGCTATCGGTCACGGTCAAATGCGCGAGCGCGAGCTGGAGCGGGTGATGAACGATTTCCACCACCAGCGCTTTAACGTCCTGGTGTGTACCACCATCATTGAGACCGGGATCGATATTCCAACGGCCAATACCATCATTATTGAGCGCGCGGATCACTTTGGACTGGCGCAGCTTCACCAGCTGCGTGGCCGCGTTGGCCGCTCGCACCATCAGGCCTACGCCTGGCTGCTGACCCCGCATCCGAAAGCGATGACCACCGATGCGCAAAAACGTCTGGAGGCTATCGCATCGCTGGAAGATCTGGGCGCGGGCTTCGCGCTGGCGACACACGACCTTGAGATCCGCGGTGCAGGTGAACTTCTGGGCGAAGACCAGAGCGGCTCGATGGAAACCATCGGCTTCTCGCTCTATATGGAGCTGCTGGAAAATGCGGTCGATGCCCTGAAGGCCGGACGTGAGCCATCGCTGGAAGATCTGACCAGCCAGCAGACTGAGGTGGAACTGCGCATGCCTTCCCTGCTACCGGATGATTTTATTCCGGATGTGAACACGCGTCTGTCGTTCTACAAACGTATCGCCAGTGCGAAAAATGAGAACGAACTGGATGAAATTAAGGTAGAGCTGATCGATCGCTTTGGCCTGTTGCCGGATGCCGCGAGAAACCTGCTGGATATTGCGAGGCTGCGCCAGCAGGCACAGAAGCTGGGCATTCGTAAGCTCGAAGGCAATGAAAAAGGTGGCGTGATTGAATTTGCCGAGAAGAATCACGTTAATCCGATGTGGCTAATCGGTCTGCTCCAGAAACAGCCGCAGCATTTCCGTCTGGATGGTCCAACGCGTCTGAAATTTACGCAGGAGCTGACGGATCGTAAAAACCGGATGGAGTGGGTTCGTCACTTTATGCGTCAGCTGGAAGAGAACGCTGTCGCATAATTCCCCTTCCCCCCGTTGGCGCAATGCTTACGGGGGGACAATTTACAAACTCTTTGCACTTCACCTGGATTTCCCGACATACCCATTCGCCATAATTATCGTTAACGCCTTATAAAACAATAACCTTATTATTTATATGGATTATGGTGATGATGACCTCTTCGCGTTTTACCCGCTGGATAACCGTGTTTGCGCTGGCAGCAACGGTCGCTGTTGCGCTTCCTGCACGCGCAAATACCTGGCCACTTCCCCCTGCTGGCAGCAAGGTCGTGGGCGAAAACCGTTTTCATGTGGTTGAAAATAATGGGGGATCGCTCGAAGCGATTGCCAAAAAATATAACGTAGGCTTTCTGGCTCTGCTGCAGGCTAACCCTGGCGTCGACCCCTATGTGCCACGCGCTGGCAGCGTCCTGACCATCCCGTTGCAGACCCTTCTCCCGGATGTCGCGCGCGAAGGGATCGTGATAAACCTTGCCGAGCTGCGTCTTTACTATTACCCACCGGGTAAAAATGAAGTCACCGTTTATCCAATCGGTATTGGCCAGCTGGGCGGCGACACGCTGACCCCAACAATGGTCACCACCGTATCGGATAAACGTGCCAACCCAACCTGGACGCCAACGGCTAATATTCGTGCTCGCTATAAAGCACAGGGGATTGATTTGCCGGCTGTGGTGCCAGCGGGTCCGGAGAATCCGATGGGTCACCACGCGATCCGTCTTGCGGCCTATGGTGGCGTTTACCTTCTGCATGGAACAAATGCGGATTTCGGTATCGGGATGCGCGTCAGTTCCGGCTGTATTCGTCTGCGCGATGATGATATCAAGACGCTCTATAGCGTGATCACCCCTGGTACCCGAGTGAATATTATTAATACGCCCATTAAGGTTTCTGAGGAGCCGGGTGGCGTAAGACTGGTTGAAATTCACCAGCCGTTATCGAAAAACATTGGCGACGATCCGCAGACACTGCCAATTAATCTGAATGCCGCGATGGTGAGCTTTAAAACGAATGTCCGCACGGATGGCATCGTGATGGAGCGTGCGATGGAGGCGCGTTCCGGGATGCCCACCGATGTCACCCGGCATCAGGATGTCACCCAGCAGTCGATGTGATCCCCAATAAAAAAAGCCCTGCTGAGCAGGGCTTTTTTACAGTGGCATCGCAGTGGCATAAATGAGGGTTTAGCCAGGCTTATTTGTAGATAACAGCGGTGCCGTGCAGGGTGTTAGGACCGGTCACTGAGGTGATGCGGAAAGATTTTGCACCCATCTCGTCAGCTTTCTGCGCCAGCTGATCTTCCAGTGAGCCCAGGTTAGTCCCGGCAGAAGCAGAGATAGTCCCGACTTTATGCTGGTCAGCAGGGGTTGATTGCACTTCAACAGCAGCGAAGCTTGCGAAAGAAAGTGAACTCAGAACAGCAGCAGCGATGAGGGTTTTTACGTTTTTCATGATTTTTACCTTTGGGCAGATGATTTGGAGGTCGTTAGCTATTTAGTTAACGATCGATAGGTAAATCATAAATGTGATCCAGCTCACGCGTCAACATCTTTTTATAACGAACATTAATTAAATTTTAAATTCGTTATTTTTCATACCCATATGATTAATTTATTTTTCTCTCATCAGTGCTGGTGGTCATCCGCGATTATTTTTATAATGATTATTCAACAAACCAACAGAGGACCAACGGCAAATGACAACCGACGTGACGAGTTGCACGAAGAAAAGCCGTGGCCGACCAAAAGTGTTCGACAGGGATGCTGCGCTTGATAAGGCCATGACTCTCTTCTGGCAACATGGGTATGAAGCGACCTCGCTTTCCGATCTGGTGGAAGCTACCGGTGCCAAAGCACCCACGCTGTATGCTGAATTCACCAATAAAGAGGGGCTGTTCAGGGCAGTACTGGACAGATACATTTCGCGCTTTGCGGCGAAACACGAAGCCCAGCTGTTTTGTGAAGAGAAAAGCGTCGAACAGGCGCTACGGGACTATTTCACCACCGTCGCGACCTGCTTCACCAGTAAAGATACCCCTGCGGGCTGCTTTATGATTAACACCTCTGCCACCCTTGCGGCCTCCTCAAAAGAGATTGCCAACACGGTGAAATCGCGCCATGCCATGCAGGAAGAGACGCTAAGCGCGTTCCTGTCTCAGCGCCAACAACGAGGTGAAATTCCTGCGCATTGTAATCCACAGATGCTGGCGCAATACCTGAACTGTATTTTGCAGGGTATGTCGATAAGCGCTCGTGAAGGGGCTACGCTGGAAAAACTGCAAACCATTACCGCGACCACGCTGAAACTGTGGCCTGAACTGCTCAAAATCTGACGCAAAAAAAAAGCTCCTCAGCCTGAGCGCTTGAGGAGCTAAGTTCAGAGAACATCTTTTTTACACTTTGTTATTCAGTACCAGCTGACCGTTTCCATCCAGCGGAATTTGAGTGCCCGGGTCTTTATCCATACGGATCTTGCCCTGCTGATCGCCAATTTTGTACGTCACGTCGTAACCCAGCATTTTCTCCGACTTGTCATAGACGGTTTTGCAGCGCTGCTGAGTCGTCGTGTACGTGTCGTTATCCTGCATAGCGCCCTGCACCTGGTTACCGGCATAGCCGCCGCCCAGTGCGCCGACCACGGTCGCCACATCTTTACCACGACCACCACCAAACTGATGGCCAATCACACCACCGGCAACCGCACCCAGTACTGAACCGGCGATACGGTTTTCATCCTGTACCGGACGGCGATGGGTCACGGAGACGTTGCGGCACTCCTGACGAGGCGTTTTCACGGTTTCTTTAATCGGGGTAGCAGACACGACCTGTGCGTATTGTGGGCCGCGATCCAGTACGTTGAGACTGGCAACGGCAGCCACACCTAACGCAGCAGCGACGCCAATCCCTATACCCGCCAACATTGATTTATTCACGGGACTTCCTCCTTTGTTGCTATTGGTAACAATTTTGCAATGCAGGTCGCGCTTCGCCAATAAGACAAAGGATCAAAAAGTGGACGTGGAGGAGAGATATATCGTGTTTAGGAGAACTCTTAAGCACTCAATGTACGATGAGCAGCATGATATGCTAAAAATTCCCTCCGGAGGCCCCGGAGGGAGAGAATATTAGTGCAGCTTCAGGCGTGGTCGAATAACGCGGTTGATTCGTCCCACCAGCATCATCAGCCCGGTTTTGAAGTAACCGTGCAGGGCAATCTGGTGCATACGATAGAGCGAGATATAGACAAAGCGTGCAATACGCCCTTCCACCATCATAGAGCCGCGCATCAGGTTACCCATCAGGCTGCCGACGGTAGAGAAGTTCGAGAGCGATACCAGAGAACCATGGTCTTTATAGACATAAGCTTTCATCGGCTTACCTTTGTACTGCGCCAGAATATTGTGCAGTACCAGGCTTGCCATCTGGTGCGCTGCCTGAGCACGCGGAGGTACAAAACCGCCCTCCGGACGCGCGCAGGAAGCACAGTCGCCGATGGCGAAAATATCCGGATCGCGTGTGGTTTGCAGGGTCGGCTCGGTCACCAGCTGGTTAATACGGTTCGTTTCCAGCCCGCCAATCTCTTTCATAAAATCAGGCGCTTTGATGCCAGCAGCCCAGACCATCAGGTCTGCTTTGATGTACTCGCCATCTTTGGTGTGCAGGCCGCCGTCGTCCGCGCTGGTCACCATGGTTTGGGTCAGAACCCGCACGCCCAGCTTGGTCAGTTCATTATGCGCCGCACCGGAAATGCGTGGAGGCAGCGCCGGCAGGATACGTTCACCCGCTTCAACCAGCGTCACGTTCAGCGCGTCATTGGTTAAGCCTTTATAACCGTAGCTGTGCAGCTGTTTCACCGCGTTGTGCAGTTCAGCAGAAAGCTCGACGCCCGTCGCCCCCCCACCAACAATCGCGATATTAACTTTCCCGTTCGCACCCATATTGCTGGTGTACTTCAGGAACAGGTTCAGCATTTCCTGGTGGAAACGACGTGCCTGATGTGGGTTATCGAGGAAGATACAGTGCTCTTTTACACCTGGTGTGTTGAAGTCATTGGAGGTACTGCCCAGCGCCATGACCAGCGTGTCATACGGCAGTTTGCGCTCAGGAACCAGCAGTTCCCCTTTTTCATCGCGCAGCTCTGCCAGGGTAATGGTTTTGCTCTCACGATTGATATCCACCACGGAGCCCAGCTGGAACTGGAAATGGTGATTGCGCGCATGTGCCAGATAGCTCAGCGCGTCCACGCCCTCATCCAGTGAACCGGTCGCCACTTCGTGCAACAGCGGTTTCCACAGATGGCTATGGTTGCGATCCACCAGCGTAATTTTGGCTTTTTTGCCGCGACCGAGCTTCTTGCCTAACTGTGTAGCCAGCTCCAGCCCGCCAGCACCACCGCCGACAATCACTATCTTTTTCAATGGCGTAGTCAACGTGACCCCCTCAAATTATTAACCAATTGTTAATTAAAAGTTATAAAAATAACCCTTAATTAACAACAGGTTACAGCACTGAAACCATTCAGGTGCATTGAGAATACCACGTCAGGCGCATTGGTCATACCAAAATTGATATGCATCAAGTTTTGATGGCTTAAAAGTAGACAATTCTGGACAAAAAGAAAGCCCGGCGCTTTCGCGGCCGGGCCTGGCAGGTCGTACGCAGTGGCTTAGCCCAGGGTTTTGAAGGCTTTGATCCGCTGCAAATGCGGGGAGATGTTCTTGAATTTGTGGGTCTGTTCTTCATCCCAGACAATTTCGTAGTAATGATGCAGCAGCTCAGCCGCCCGGTGGCTGTTAAGGGCTTCATCATTACGCGACAGGATCACCAGACAACGGTCGCGGTTTTTCTCCCGAAAATTACTGACGCACTTGGTGGCAATATCGACATACTCTTCAGGGCGGTCAATTTTACCTTCCATGTTCTCATTCGGGAAAAGATTAGGATTGAACACCACCTGGCGGATATCGCACAGGAATCCAATTCGCTCTGCCCAGTAACCACCTAATCCCACGCCACAAATCAGTGGACGGTCATCGATGTTGAGCTGCAACATCTTGTCCACCTCTTTGAGCAGGTGCTGCATATCATGCTTTGGATGGCGCGTGCTGTAACTGATCAGCCGGACATCCGGATCGATAAACTGCAGTTGCAGGACCTTCTCATGATTACCAGGACTGTTTGAGTCAAAACCGTGTAAATAGATGATCATTGTCTTCTCACCACGCTACGCCTTCCGGGAGGATTTACAGGCTGGCTTTATGTGCCTGCCAGCGTTCATTCAGGGCTTCAAGCTGCGCGTTGACCGTCTTCCAGCGCGCCGAGTCCATCAGCTCCTGACGGCTAAATGAACCTTTATGATACAATTGTGTAACACGCTGTGCATTGATCGGCGACAGGTTATCCAGCACGCTGACGGCACCTTTACGATTATTGCAGACGAGGATCATATCGCAACCTGCGTCCAGCGACGCCTGACCGCGCTCCGCGTAGCTGCCCATAATCGCCGCCCCTTCCATCGACAAATCGTCAGAGAAAATCACGCCATTAAACCCCAGTTCCTGACGCAAAACGGTTTTCAGCCAGTGCGCGGACCCGCTTGCAGGACGCGGGTCGACGTCGCTGTAAATCACGTGCGCTGGCATGATAGCGTCCAGCTTGTTATCGGTAATCAGGGAGCGGAACACCGACATATCTTTGGCACGAATGTCAGCTTCCGGACGCGGATCGCGCGGCGTCTCTTTGTGCGAGTCGGCGGTCACCGCACCGTGTCCCGGGAAATGTTTCCCGGTGGTTTTCATTCCCGCATCGTGCATACCGTCAATGAAACAGCTCGCTATCGCCAGCGCAATACGCGGATCTTCATGGTATGAGCGTTCGCCAATGGCGGCGCTGATATGCCCCACGTCCAGAACCGGCGCAAAACTGATGTCGATATCCATGGCAATCATCTCGCTGGCCATCAGCCAGCCGGCCTCTTGCGCCAGTTTGCCATCCTCTTCCGTGCCCAGTAATGCCGCAAAAGATTGGGCGGCAGGCAGGCGAGTAAAGCCTTCGCGGAAACGCTGTACGCGTCCGCCTTCCTGATCGACGGCCACCACCAGATGATTGCGCGATGCAGCACGGATTTGGCGCACCAGTTCTCGCAGCTGCGCCGGATCGTGATAGTTGCGGGTGAACAGGATCAAGCCTCCCACCAGCGGGTGCGCCAGTATTTCACGCTCCTCCGCATCCAGTTCAAACCCTTCTACATCCAACATGACTGGACCCACACCAACCTCTCTTATCCTTTAGTTTGTAACTGACGCCAGGCATCATCTGCCAGCGCAATAAATTGTTTGTCTCGGGATTGCTGAAAGCGCATTTCAAACCAGCCAGCCATCAGCATGACGACCCACGGTCGCCAGCGCCTCACCTGACGCCTCAGGGCGTCGACATTCATGTGCGCTATCCGGGCGTAGTCGGTGATGAGCCGCTGCCGCGCAGTATCATCTTCCGACCAGACGGCCGCCAGCTCCAGCGCCACGTCTCCGTCACCGGCATACTCCCAGTCGATAAGCCTCGCACCGAGGGACGTATGAACAATATTTCCGGCATGAACATCCATATGCAGCGGCGAGAGCCGAAGCGGCTGCGGTTCGCCCGTTTTACGCAGCCGTTTTAGCTGTGCCAGCCAGAATGGGGTTCGCCTGTCGGCCGAAGCCTGCTGCCAGTATTGTTCAAGCAATGGCAGCAGCGTCACCCGCCACCCCAGACGCGATTGCCGGTGCAGATGACAGAGCATAGCCGCAAGCACTGCCGTTTCCGGTAGCGTGTTGCCGATCTCCCCTGCCAGATACTCCACGGCCATCCAGCCCTGGCGGTAAAAACGGGGCTTTGGCACCAGATCCGCCGGAAGGCGTTTCAGTGCCCGAAACTGACGGCGGAAATGGGATGCAGACGCTGAGGGATCGTGATTCTGCCGCAATACCAGACGTTGCTCGCCCTGCTCTATAATGCAACTCGCGCCGCCAAGCCCGGAAGGGGCCTGCGGCGCGATAAGGCGATACTGTGGAAAATAACGCGTCAGGATCTCTTCACGCGTCCTGTCAGAGTTGCGTAACGGCACCTTTACCTGACCAGATAATCTCGCCTGTCTGAACCAGCATCAGCTGCATCTGCAGGGCTGGCGTATTCACGTTACCGGTGGCACTGGAGTAAAGCACATACTGCGCACCGACGTTACGGGCAATCCCAATCGCCTTGCTGCGTGAACCGAGGCTGTCCTGCGGTGACAGGCCCAACTGCTGCTTGGCTACCGCGAGCTGCTGTGCCGAGACCAGCGTAAACTTACCGTTATTGGCCAGGGCATTGCGCAGGGTTTCTGTCGCTTCGCCCGCGTTCAGCGAACCGTTGGTACGGTTATTCACGCTATCAACCAGCAATACGCTGCCCGCGGTCACACCCTGAGCCTGCAGCATTTTGCCGACCATCGGTTGCATCGCACCGTTCCAGTCATAATGACGAACGCGCGGCGCAGGCTGCGATGTCTGATCCGGATGTTCAATTGGACCAGGCTGCGACGGAATAGACGGCACAGTCGGTACGGTTGGCGGCGGCTGCGTTGGCTGTGTCGGCTGCTCGGTACCCGGTTTGGCCTCTTCCACAGGCGCAGGCTCTTCAGTTCGGGTCACACACCCTGCGAGGAACAGAGCGAAAGCAGTCACGAGCGCATAACGGCTCAAATTTTTAATCAAGGTTCACCCCTTACAGATAAAGATAAAGTCTCACCTTATGTGCACCCAGATAGTTGGCGCTGCCATAGAGCGTTACCGACGATCTTGCCGGAATAGTGACGCTGCGTGGCGCTTCCAGCGGATGCATTTCAAGACCTCGTACGTCATACCAGAAAAAACGGTAGTGCACCGTCACTGGTTCTTGTCTTTCATTAAAGAGCGTAGAGGAAGCAGAAGAGTTGATTTCACTGATCGACAACGCAGGTTGTTGCGCCGTGATGCCCGCAGCAAGTACGGAGGATTCCATCACCAGCGTCTGTTCATCGCTGACGGGGATCGCCGGACGCGTGCTGCACCCTACGATCAACATCGTCATTACCAGCGCTGCAATACGCCCTTTAAGCATGTCAAAGACCTTTATGTGCCAGCATCGGCCCCAGAGGACGTCCACCCAGCAGATGCATGTGAATATGATAAACTTCCTGACCACCGTGGCGATTACAGTTCATGATGAGACGGTAACCGTCATCAGCAATCCCTTCCTGCTCAGCAATTTTTGCGGCCACTGTCAGCATACGACCTAACGCTACTTCATGCTCGGTTTTTACGTCGTTTACGGTCGGAATCAGAATATTAGGAATAATAAGGATATGTGTCGGAGCCTGAGGAGAAATGTCCCGGAAAGCCGTCACCAGCTCATCCTGATAAACGATATCCGAAGGGATTTCGCGGCGGATAATTTTACTAAAAATCGTTTCTTCAGCCATGACCTTTTCCTTTTTTGTTTAATCTGGCGTAGTGCGCCGCCATTAACACATTCTCAGTATTACTGTGTGACACAACACAAGAGTATGAGCGAGATTCTCCTGTCCTTTCAACCTTCTCCACCGATTTCTTTCCTGAATGTCCTCCAGCTGCCTGGAGAGTGAGCGCTGACGCGTCGCGATCGCCTGAAACATTATTTCTGTTCCTTTTGACACATCTGTTTACACCGTTAATCTCAATGCGTATATTTCGCATTTGCATTTTCATGCGCATTTTCAACATAGAAAACGACATCAGCCCGTACATGCGGGACTGATGCAGACCACCTTCACCATTCATTAAGGGTTTGATGATGTCTTTCATTACTCATACCAGGGATGGGCAACGCCAGCCTGTCGCAACACCTTCGTTGCTGGCAGCCTGTATTGCTATGGCATTGATGCCAATCGTCAGTTTTGCCGCCTCCACGACCGAAGATACGGTAGTTGTGGAGGGTGGCTTTGATAACGCACAGGATCCCTCCAGCGGACAGGATCAGGACTACAGCGTAAAAACCACCACCACCGGGACCAAACTGTTACTTGTTCCCCGCGATATCCCCCAGTCCGTCAGCGTGATTAGCCAGCAGCGCATGGCAGATCAGAACCTGCAGTCAGTCGGCCAGGTGTTAACCAACACCACCGGCGTAACGGCCCAGGTGCAGGACAGCGACCGCACCGTATTTTACTCGCGCGGATTCTTCGTCAGTAACTATGCGTTCGATGACCTGCCGACCTCCATCAGCGAAGTATGGAACTTTGGCGACACCGCCGCCGACACCGCCATTTATGACCGTATAGAGGTGGTTCGCGGCGCTACCGGGCTGATGTCCGGCACCGGTAACCCATCCGCCTACGTCAATATGGTGCGCAAGCACGCAGACAGTAACGTATTCAAAGGGAACGTCTCCGCCAGCTACGGCAGCTGGGACAAGCAGCGCTATGTGCTGGATTTACAGGCCCCGCTGGTAGAATCCGGCAAGGTGCGCGGTCGTCTGATCACCGGTTACCAGGACAACGACAGCGCTGTGGATAACTACCACTACCGTAAAAAATTCCTCTATGGCGTGGTGGATGCCGACGTCACCGATAGCACGACCCTCTCCGTAGGCTATGAATATCAGGAAAGTCACACCGCCGATCCTACCTGGGGCGGTCTGCCAACCTGGTATAGCGACGGAAGCAAAACCCATTACGACCGCAGCCAGACCGTTGCGCCTGACTGGGCTTACTCGGATAAAGACAACACCCGTATCTTTGCCAACCTGACCCAACGTTTTGACAACGGCTGGGAAGCGCACATCAACGGCATGCATGCGGAAACCCATTTCGACAGCAAACTGATGTATATGTCCGGCTATCCGGATAAAGAAACCGGGGCAGGCATGGTCGGCTACGGCGGCTGGAACCGCGGTGAACGTAAGCAGGATGCCATCGACGCCTTCCTGCGTGGCGATTTCAGCCTTTTTGGTCGTCAGCATGAGATGATGTTTGGCGGGAGCTTCAGCCGCCAGCGTAACCATTACGATAACAGCATGCCGGATGCGTTATACGGTATGGTGGATGTGGGTAATTTTAAAAACTGGAATGGCAATATCGCCGACCCGCAGTGGACACCGTGGAAGCTCTATAGCCAGGACGACATTCGCCAGTCATCGGCGTATACCTCGGCCCGATTCTCGCTGGCCGACCCGCTGCACCTGATCCTTGGCGCGCGTTACACCAACTATAACATTCGTTACAACCCGGCAGGCTCCCCGGATACCCGTCTGGAAAGTTCCAAAGATGACGTAACGCCTTATGCAGGACTGGTTTATGACATCAATGAAGACTGGTCGACCTATGTCAGCTACACCTCTATTTTCCAGCCACAGGACAAGCGTGACGCAAGCGGTCGTTACCTCGACCCTACGACCGGGAAAAGCTACGAAGCGGGGGTGAAAGCGGACTGGTTCAACACCCGCCTGACCACCTCACTGGCCGTTTTCCGTATTGAACAGGATAACGTGGCGAGCAATACCTACACCTATATGCCGAGCGGCGAATCTATTTATAAATCACTGGATGGCGTAGTCAGCAAAGGGATTGAATTTGAGCTAAACGGTGCACTGACCGACAACTGGCAGTTAACCTTCGGGGCGACACGGTTTATTGCAGAAGATAAGCGCGGGAATGCCGTCAGTTCCGATCAGCCACGCACGACCATGAAGCTGTTTACCCGTTATCAATTGCCTATGCTGCCGGAACTGGCGGTGGGCGGCGGGGTGAACTGGCAGAATAAAGTGTGGACGGATGTGGAGGGTGGCCCGGCAGGCCAGTCCCGTGCAGAACAGGGCAGCTATGCGCTGGTGAATCTCTTCAGCCGTTATCAGGTCACCAGGGATCTGGCCTTGCAGGCCAACGTTAACAACCTGTTTGATAAAAAATACTACGACTACGTCGGGTCATACGTTGTCTATGGCGCGCCGCTGAACGTCTCCGTCAGCGCGAATTACTCTTTTTAAGTTTCTACCCATAAAAAAGGCAGCCATTCGGCTGCCTTAGTCTCCCCAGGTCACAGCTTAGCTGTTGCGGATGTACTCATCCATTTCGGTTTTCAGGTTATCGGATTTAGTCCCGAAGATTGCCTGAACGCCCGAACCAGCAACAACAACCCCTGCTGCACCCAGTTTTTTCAGACCCGGCTGGTCTACTTTCGCGACGTCGGCAACGCTAACACGCAGACGAGTGATGCACGCGTCCAGGTTAGTGATGTTCTCTTTCCCGCCGAATGCGGCAACCAGAGCCGGAGCCATTTCGCTTGTCGCGGTGGCTTTGCTGTCTTCTGACGCATCTTCACGACCTGGTGTTTTCAGGTCCAGTGCTTTGATCAGCACGCGGAAGATGGTGTAGTAAACAACGGCATAGCACGCACCAACGATTGGGAACAGCCACAGTTTGCTGCTGTTACCGGACAGAACGATGAAGTCGATCAGGCCGTGAGAGAAGGACGTACCGTCACGCATACCCAGCAGGATACAGATTGGGAACGCCAGACCCGCCAGAACCGCGTGAATGATGTACAGGATCGGCGCAACGAACATGAAGGAGAACTCGATCGGCTCGGTGATACCGGTCAGGAACGAGGTCAACGCTGCGGAGATCATGATACCGCCCACTTTTGCACGGTTCTCTGGTTTAGCAGAGTGCCAGATAGCAATTGCCGCTGCCGGCAGACCGTACATTTTGAACAGGAAGCCACCAGACAGTTTACCTGCAGTTGGGTCACCCGCCATGTAACGTGGGATATCACCGTGGAATACCTGACCTGCTGCGTTGGTGAATTCACCAATCTGCATCTGGAATGGAACGTTCCAGATGTGGTGCAGACCAAATGGTACCAGGCAACGCTCGATGAAGCCGTAGATACCAAACGCCACAACCGGGTTCTGATAAGCAGCCCACTGAGAGAAGGTCTGGATAGCGGAACCGATTGGTGGCCAGATGAAGGACAGGATCACGCCAGTGAAAATCGCTGCCAGACCAGAAATAATCGGAACAAAACGCTTGCCCGCGAAGAAGCCCAGATACTCAGGCAGCTTGATGCGATAGAAGCGGTTGAACATGTACGCTGCAATCGCACCGGAGATGATACCGCCCAGAACACCGGTGTCTGCCAGGTGTTTCGCAGCGATCTCTTCTGCCGGTAAATGCAGAACCAGTGGCGCAACCACTGCCATGGTTTTCACCATGATGCCGTAGGCAACAACTGCAGCCAGCGCAGAAACGCCGTCGTTATTGGTGAAGCCCAGCGCCACACCGATAGCGAAGATCAGAGGCATGTTAGCAAAGACGGAACCGCCTGCTTCGGCCATCACGTGGGAAACTACGGCTGGCAGCCAGCTGAAGTTAGCAGAACCGACACCCAGCAGGATACCTGCGATAGGCAGTACGGATACTGGCAGCATCAGCGATTTACCGACCTTTTGCAGGTTAGCAAATGCATTCTTAAACATAATTGAGAGTGCTCCTGAGTATTTGTGCTTTTTTACGCTTTCACGCATTGGCCCGGGGGGAGTACCGTGCCGTGGACAGGACATCTAAGCGCCCTTTATTTATTACACAGAGTAAAATAATTCCCTCTGAGTTTGTTTGACGGCTATCACGTTTCAGCTTAAGACGGTCGAAAAACTTTCAGTTATTTACAAAAAGCGTTTCTGGATGTGTCTAAATACACCTTCACCGCCCCAAATGAGGCGGTGAACTTTACTCGTTTTATGTATTAATTACGAGCCTAAAAAAAACAGGCGTATCAAACAGATTGCAGGCGGGCGGGGTCGATATGGAACAGCGTAGAGAAGTTGTCCGTCGTGACGCGGGCCAGCTCTTCAATGCTGACGCCTTTAAGCACGGCCATGTACTCGGCTACGTCTCTCGTCATGGCTGGCTGATTTTCTTTACCGCGATGCGGCACCGGTGCCAGATACGGAGAGTCTGTTTCCACGAGGATGCGATCGAGCGGAACATAGCGCGCAGCTTCGCGGAGTTGCTCAGCGTTACGGAACGTCACGATCCCCGAAAACGAGATATAAAACCCTAAATCAAGCAGTTTACCCGCTGTTTCTCTGTCTTCTGTGAAACAGTGTAGTACGCCACCGCAATCCGTCACCTTTTCTTCCTTCAGGATCGCCAGCGTATCGGCGCGCGCATCACGGGTATGGACAATCACCGGCTTGTTGAGCTCGCGACCAATGCGAATATGATGGCGGAAGGATGCTTGCTGGCGCGGTTTCGTTTCCGGCGTGTAGTAGTAATCCAGCCCGGTTTCCCCCATCGCCACGACGCCCTCTTCTGCGGCCAGCCGGCGCAGTTCCTCAACGTCATACTCTTCATCCTGATTGAGCGGATGCACGCCACAGGAGAAAACAACGTTCTCGCGCTCGCCCACCAGCTCACGCATGGCGCGATACCCCGGTAGCGTTGTCGCCACGGCAAGGCAAAACTTCACATCACGGGCAGCGGCTTTGGCAAGCACGTCGTCCACGTTTTTATGCAGGGATTGATAATCCAGGCCATCAAGATGGCAGTGTGAGTCGACTAAAAACATAATGTCTCTCTCAGAGATGGGAAACAGGCGGTGTCACGCCTGGTTGCAGGTAATGTTCGATACGCAGCAACTGGTCGGTCAGTAAAAGCTCGCGATTAAGACCGGTCACTGTTAAAAGTTGTTCACGACTCTGACAGATATCGTGAAGGATAGCGTGTAATGATGCGCCTGACAGGCTGTTCGCCAGCGTGTTAACCAGCGGCCAGACGTCCGGGTTGGTCAGTAGCGTTGCCCCTTGCTGGAGTTTGAGCGCATCCAGAAGTAAGGAAGCCAGCCAGTGCAGACGTTCCGCGGCCTGATCGCCGTTAAGCACAGGCAATAAACTTAGCCAGTCGCGGCTGGTGATGGAAGACTCAACGGCCCGGCAGAGCGCGTCTCGCTGTGACCAGACCTCTGGCTGCAGTAATGCCAGCGCCGCCGCGGGTGCACCGCTGCTCAGGCGCAACGCAGAGAGCGCCCCTTCCTGTGACGTTGTCACCTCTCGCTCAAGCCAGCTCAGCGCCCATGATTCCTGAGGCACCGCGAGGTGATGAAGACGACAACGGCTGCGCAGCGTTGCCAGCAAACGCCCCGGGTCACGACAGGAGAGAAGGAACCACGTTTTCTCCGGCGGTTCTTCCAGCGTTTTAAGCAGCGCATTCGCCGCCGCCTCGGTAAGCTGTGCTGCGTCTTTGAGCCAGACGACTTTTGCGCCGCTGAGCCGCGCATGTTCGTACAATTTTTCACTGACTTCACGCACGGCATCAATACCGAGCGCGCTTTTGCCCTTCTCAGGCTCGAGCGTATAATAGTCAGGGTGCGTGCCCGCCTGCATTAACTGGCAGCCACGGCATTTACCACAGCTTTTATGGCCTTGCGGCTGCTGACACATCAGGAAGCGGGTGATGGCGTAAATCAATGCATCATCCCCCATTCCCGGCAGTGCCTGAATCAGTAACGCATGATGCCCCCGACCAGCCTGATAGCTTTCGATCAGCTTTTCAAAATGCGGGCGCAACCATGGGTACCATTTCATGCCTGTTGCTCCTGTAGCCACTGCGTAACCGTCTTCTGAATAGCGCGGGTGACCTCTTCCAGGGATAGCGTCGCATCAATGGTGCGAATACTGCCATCCTGATCCGCCAGTTCCAGATAGCGCGCGCGGGTACGGTTAAAGAAATCAAAAGACTCCTGCTCAATGCGGTCCAGCTCACCGCGAGCACGGGCGCGCTTGAGACCCACTTCCGGCGTCACATCCAGATAGAGCGTCAGGTCAGGGCGAAAATCACCCAGCACCGCATCGCGCAGCGTGGCCAGCATCGTCTGGTCAATACCACGCCCACCGCCCTGATAAGCCTGGGTCGACAGGTCATGACGATCGCCAATTACCCACTTGCCATTAGCCAGGGCCGGTTTAATGACCGTCTCCACCAGTTGCACGCGCGCCGCGTAGAACATCAATACTTCGGCTTTATCTGTGATGACCTCGTCACCTACGGATTTGATATCCAGCACCAGGCTTCGCAGCTTTTCGGCCAGTTGCGTACCGCCAGGCTCGCGGGTAAATACCATGTCCGCAACGCCAAGCGATTTGAGCGTATCCACCACCACGTTGCGGGCCGTGGTTTTGCCCGCCCCTTCGAGTCCCTCAATGACAATGTATTTACTGCGCATTTTTTTCCTTAAGTGCCTTCAGATAGTCCTGAACGGAGCGATTATGGCTGGCAAGGTTGGTGTTAAAGGTATGCCCCCCTTTTCCATCAGCCACAAAATAGAGATACGGTGTTTTAGCAGGATGCGCAGCCGCACGTAGGGAAGCCTCGCTCGGCGTGGCAATCGGGCCCGGCGGCAGACCGCTAATCACGTAGGTATTATACGCCGTTGGCGTCTCCAGATCTTTTCTTGAAATCTTACCGGTATAACTCTCGCCCATTCCGTAGATGACGGTGGGGTCCGTTTGCAGACGCATGCCGATACGCAGGCGGTTAATGAAGACCGATGCCACCTGATCGCGTTCGGCGGCGACGGCCGTCTCTTTCTCAATAATTGAGGCCATCGTGACAAACTGGTTTTGATCTCTGTATGGCAGACCGTCCATGCGCCCTTCCCAGGCGGAATCGACGGCTGCAACCATCTTTTTATGCGCCCGCTTGAGGATAGCCACATCGGTCGTGCCTGCGGTGTACATCCAGGTGTCTGGCCAGAACCAGCCTTCCACCCACTCAGGGTGTTCAAATTTCAGTACCTCGGCCACCGTCTGATAGCGGTCATCTTTCAGGGTATGCTTAATGTACGGAGCATCGCGCAGCTGCTCGAGATAATCGCTCAGGCGCATCCCCTCAACAAAACGCAGCGGGAACTGCGCTTCTTTACCGCTTTCCAGCAGCTGAAGCATCTCTTTGACGGTCATCCCCGGCGTAAAGCGATAGGTACCGGCTTTGAAATGAGACAGTTCAGGCTCGATACGTAACAGCCACTGAAACACGCGCGGACGGTTAATGATCTTGTCGCCATAAAGCTGTTCGCCAAGCGCCAGGCGGCCCGTCCCCGCTTTCAGGGTAAAAATCGTCTCGTCTTTAATCAGGATCTTACTGTTCGCCAGCTGACGAACTTTCCACACTCCCGCTCCGCCGGCAACACCCAGCGCAACGATAAGGAGGAGGACAAAGCGCAACATTTTCTTCATGACTATCGGGTTTGCTCACATATCGGGGCTAAAAACTGAAACAGCTCGCGCGAGGACAAGCTGTATTGACCATACGCGCGGACGGGTACAACCGGCATCAGCGCATTACAGATGATAATTTCTTCAGCCTGGTGCAGCGCCTCTTCTCTCGCGCTCACTTCGACAACGCGAAAGCCAGAGTGTGCCAGCTGCTGCAAACAAAACTGAAGCATAATCCCGTTGACGCCGGCCTGCTCGAGCGACGGCGTATAAACATCGCTCCCCTGCCGCCAGAGTAAATTAGCCGCACAGCATTCCGTAATAAACCCTTCGCTGTCAAGAACCAGCGCCTCATCAGCGTCCGTCTGTTCAAGATGAGTGCGAATCAGTACCTGTTCAAGGCGGTTGAGGTGTTTTATACCGGCAAGCATAGGGTTTCGCCCCAGACGTACCGGGCTGAGCGTTAGCGTAACGCCCTCTTCACGCCAGCGCAGATAATGAGCAGGACAGGCAGACACCGAAAGGATCCGCGTTGGGTGCTGGCAAGCTGTACCGCTGTATCCCCGGCCACCGCTGCCGCGGCTGATGATCACCTTCAAAACACCGCTTTGCTTCCCGGCCGCCAGCTGGCACATCTCCTGACGCAATGTGTCCCAGTGCGTGAAGGGGATCATCAAGGCTTCACAACCCTGCTGAAGACGACGAAGGTGCGCCTCGAGCAGGCAGACATTGCCGTCGAGAATGCGCGCTGTCGTAAAGCAGCCATCACCAAACTGAGTTGCCCTGTCACCAGCAGGCAGCGTGTTTTGCTCAAGGCCATTGATTAAAAACATGGTGGCTCCTTATGCGTGGGCATTTAGTCTGGCAGGATGCCATGCAGCCGACAAGAAGATTAGGCTTAATAAAAAAGGCCCGACAAGCGGACCTTTTTTAATCGCCATGATGCAGTCAGGCTCAGATCTTTTTGAAGATCAGTGAACCGTTAGTACCACCAAAGCCGAAGGAGTTACACAGGGTGTACTCCATACCACTTACCTGACGCGCTTCGTGAGGAACGAAGTCCAGGTCACAACCTTCATCCGGATTATCCAGGTTGATGGTTGGCGGAACAGCCTGATCGCGCAGCGCAAGGATAGAGTAGATAGACTCTACTGCACCCGCCGCACCCAACAGGTGACCGGTCATGGATTTCGTGGAGCTCACCAGCACGCGGCTGGCGTATTCGCCGAAGATAGACTTAACAGCCTGAGCTTCTGCTTTATCGCCTGCAGGCGTAGAAGTACCGTGCGCGTTAACGTAACCAATGTGCTCCGGGGTAAGACCCGCGTCGCGAATCGCGTTGGCCATTGCCTGCGCGGCGCCCGCACCATTTTCTGGTGGTGACGTCATGTGGTATGCATCGCTGCTCATCCCGAAGCCGACAACTTCAGCATAAATCTTCGCGCCACGTTTTTTAGCATGTTCGTACTCTTCAAGTACGATCATACCCGCACCGTCACCCAGCACGAAACCGTCACGGTCTTTGTCCCACGGACGGCTTGCTGCCTGCGGGTTATCGTTGCGGGTAGACAGCGCACGCGCTGCACCAAAGCCACCCACTCCCAGCGGAGTACTGGCTTTTTCCGCACCGCCCGCAACCATAGCATCTGCATCGCCGTACGCAATCATGCGCGCGGCCTGGCCGATGTTATGCACGCCAGAGGTACATGCGGTAGCGATAGAAATGCTTGGCCCACGCAGGCCGAACATGATGGTCAGATGACCTGCCACCATATTAACAATCGTGGACGGAACGAAGAACGGGCTGATTTTACGCGGGCCGCCATTCATCAGAGATGTATGGTTTTCCTCGATCAGACCCAGACCGCCAATCCCGGAACCGATAGCGGCACCGATACGGGTTGCGTTCTCTTCCGTAATTTCAAGGCCAGAATCCTGCATGGCCTGAACGCCAGCGACAATGCCATATTGAATGAAGGCATCCATCTTGCGCTGTTCTTTGCGCGAGATGATCTCTTCACAGTTAAAATCCTTTACTAAGCCAGCAAATTTCGTTGCATAGGCGCTAGTATCGAAATGGTCGATTAGGCTGATGCCGCTCTGACCGGCAAGGAGAGCTTTCCAGGTGGACTCTACGGTATTGCCGACAGGAGACAACATGCCAAGTCCGGTCACAACTACACGACGCTTAGACACGTTTGTCCTCCAGGGAGGGATAAAAAAGGGATTCGTGGGACAAAAAAGATAAAACTCAGGCGGTCGAATGACCGCCTGGAGATGTTCACTTACGCCTGGTGACCGTTGATGTAATCAATGGCAGCCTGAACGGTGGTGATCTTCTCAGCTTCTTCGTCCGGAATCTCAGTATCAAACTCTTCTTCCAGAGCCATTACCAGCTCAACGGTGTCAAGAGAATCTGCGCCCAGGTCTTCAACGAAGGAAGCGGAGTTCACAACTTCTTCCTGCTTAACGCCCAGCTGTTCGCCGATAATTTTCTTAACGCGTTCTTCGATAGTGCTCATACTCTTAAATTTCCTATCAAAACTCGCTTTCGCGATGGTTTTCGTAGTGTATAAAATGTTGAAAAATTTGCAACTAAATCCCGGCAGTTCTTACCACGATTTTACGTTATTTTGAGGCCATTCGCCCTAATAACGCAAATATTTTTCATCGTGATTAAACCATGTACATCCCGCCGTTGACGTGGAGGGTCTCACCAGTGATGTAACCCGCTTCGTCAGAGGCTAAAAATGCAACCGCGCTGGCAATTTCTTTAGGGTCGCCTAAGCGGCCCGCTGGAACAGCTGCCAGCGTACCCGCACGCTGCTCATCAGTTAGCGCACGCGTCATGTCCGTTTCAATAAAGCCCGGAGCAACAACGTTTACAGTAATACCGCGGGACGCAACTTCACGTGCCAGCGACTTACTGAAACCGATCAGACCTGCTTTCGCCGCAGCGTAGTTAGCCTGACCAGCATTTCCCATGGTACCAACCACAGAACCGACAGTGATAATACGACCATGACGCTTTTTCATCATAGCGCGCATTACCGCTTTTGACAGACGGAATACAGATGACAGGTTGGTTTCGATGATATCGTTCCACTCGTCGTCTTTCATTCGCATTAACAGGTTATCACGAGTGATCCCGGCATTATTTACCAGAATATCCACTTCGCCAAATTCTGCGCGAATATTTTCCAGAACAGATTCGATAGATGCAGGTTCGGTCACATTCAGAACCAGACCTTTACCGTTCGCACCCAGATACTCGCTGATGGCCTTAGCGCCATTCTCGCTGGTTGCTGTACCAATCACTTTCGCGCCGCGCGCAACCAGTGTTTCAGCAATTGCACGCCCGATACCGCGGCTTGCGCCAGTGACCAGGGCAATTTTTCCTTCAAAACTCATGGTATTCCTCTTTTATTGCGAGAGTGCCGCTGACATCGCGTCCGGCTCGTTAATTGCCGAAGCAGTCAGGGTGTCAACAATACGTTTTGTCAGACCGGTGAGGACTTTACCTGGGCCGACTTCATACAGATGCTCAACGCCCTGAGAGGCCATAAACTCAACGGTTTTGGTCCACTGTACCGGGCTGTAGAGCTGGCGAACCAGCGCATCACGGATAGCGTCCGGCGAGGTTTCGCATTTCACATCGACGTTGTTCACAACGGAGATTGTCGGTGTGTTAAAAGTAATTTTTTCAAGCTCAACGGCCAGTTTATCGGCAGCAGGTTTCATCAGTGCGCAGTGGGACGGTACGCTGACGGGCAGCGGCAGAG
This sequence comes from Enterobacter ludwigii, assembly GCF_001750725.1. Classification (NCBI taxonomy): domain Bacteria; kingdom Pseudomonadati; phylum Pseudomonadota; class Gammaproteobacteria; order Enterobacterales; family Enterobacteriaceae; genus Enterobacter; species Enterobacter ludwigii. The sequence continues at coordinate 961,151 of NZ_CP017279.1, read as the reverse complement.
CGCGTTTCGCACCTGCAGCTTTACAGGCTGCACCAGCACGTTCAACCGCGTCTTTATGACCGGCGATAACCACCTGGCCTGGCGAGTTGAAGTTAACGGGAGACACCACCTGACCTTCAGCGGATTCTTCACACGCTTTTGCAATCGCAGCGTCATCGAGGCCGATGATAGCAGACATGCCACCGGTGCCTTCAGGTACTGCTTCCTGCATGAACTTACCGCGCAGTTCAACCAGACGCACCGCGTCAGCAAACGCGATAACACCGGCACACACCAGCGCAGAGTATTCACCCAGGCTATGGCCCGCGAGCAGCGCTGGCGCTTTACCGCCCTGCTGCTGCCAGACACGCCACAGCGCAACGGACGCCGTCAACAGCGCTGGCTGAGTCTGCCAGGTTTTGTTCAGCTCTTCGGCCGGTCCCTGTTGGGTCAGCGCCCACAAATCATAACCCAGCGCAGCGGAAGCTTCACGGAAAGTCTCTTCGATAACCGGATACTTTGCTGCCATTTCAGACAACATCCCAACGGCCTGAGAACCCTGGCCCGGGAACACAAAAGCAAATTGCGTCATTATTTAATCCTTATACTAGAAACGAACCAGCGCGGAACCCCAGGTGAACCCGCCACCAAAGGCTTCAAGCAAGACCAACTGGCCCCGTTTGATTCGTCCGTCACGTACAGCTTCATCAAATGCGCACGGTACTGACGCCGCAGAGGTATTGCCGTGACGATCCAGCGTCACCACAACGTTATCCATCGACATGCCCAGCTTTTTAGCGGTCGCGCTGATGATGCGCAGGTTCGCCTGATGCGGCACCAGCCAGTCGAGTGCGGAGCGGTCAAGGTTATTCGCTTCCAGCGTTTCATCGACAATGTGCGCAAGCTCAGTCACCGCCACCTTGAACACCTCATTACCGGCCATCGTCAGGTAAATAGCGTTATCCGGATTAACGCGATCGGCGTTAGGCAGGGTCAATAATTCGCCATAGCTGCCATCGGCATGCAGATGCGTAGAGATGATTCCCGGCTCTTCGGACTGACCGAGCAGTACCGCGCCCGCACCATCACCAAAAATAATGATCGTCCCACGATCGGTTGGATCGCAGGTACGTGCCAGCACGTCAGCACCGATGACCAGCGCATATTTCACGGCACCGGATTTAACATACTGATCGGCAACGCTCAGCGCATAGGTGAACCCTGCGCACGCTGCGGCAACGTCAAATGCCGGGCAGCCTTTAATGCCGAGCATGTTTTGCACCTGGCACGCTGCGCTTGGGAAGGCATGCGTGGCAGAGGTCGTGGCAACCACGATCAAGCCAATCTGATCTTTATCAATGCCCGCCATTTCGATAGCACGCTGCGCGGCTTCGTAACCCATGGTCGAAACGGTTTCGTCTGGCGCGGCAATACGACGTTCACGGATACCTGTGCGCGTGACAATCCACTCATCAGACGTATCTACCATTTTTTCAAGATCGGCGTTGGTACGCACGTGTTTTGGCAGGTAGCTGCCGGTACCTAAAATCTTCGTATACATGTACGCTCAGTCACTTTTAGCTAATACAGATTCCAGGCGAGCGGCAATCCGCTGAGGGACTTGTCGCTGCACCGCCTGCACTGCCTGTTCAATGGCGACAGTAAATGCTCGCTGATTGGCGGCACCATGACTCTTAATCACAATGCCGCGCAATCCTAACAGACAGGCGCCATTATACTGGTCGGGGTTGAGGTGACTGAATCGCCGCGTCAGGCTTTTTTGTAACCAACGCTTTAATAAAATCAACCACCAGGCGCTTTTTTTTCCTTCTCCCTGCGATTTAAGCAGTGAGAGAAACATTCGCACGACCCCTTCCATGGTCTTCAACGTTACGTTCCCGGTGAAGCCATCACACACCAGAACATCCGTTTTCCCCGTCAGCAACTCATTGGCTTCGAGATAACCAATATAGTTGATGGAGGGAACCTGTTTGAGCAATTCGGCAGCTTCGCGAATACTGTCCAGGCCTTTGGTCTCTTCTTCACCGATGTTCAATAACGCAACACGGGGATTGTTTATCCCGACCACTTCTTCTGCCAGCACCGACCCCATCACGGCAAACTGAGCCAGCATTGTACTATCACAATCGACGTTAGCACCCAAATCGAGCACCACGGTCTTGCCCTTCTGCTGATGCGGTAATACCGTCACCAGCGCCGGACGCTCAATACCTTCAATAGGTTTGAGCAACAATTTCGATAGCCCCATCAGCGCGCCGGTATTTCCCGCACTGACGCAAGCCTCCGCGCGTCCTTCCTTCACCAGCTCCAGCGCCATTCGCATAGAACTGCCCCGGCTATTGCGAATCGCCTGCGATGGACGTGCATCACTGGCAATAACTGACTGCGCAGGAATAATCTGCAGACGCGAACGTTGTTCGAAGTCAGCTTTTGCAAGTAATGGCGTGATTGTGTCGGGATTGCCGACTAAAAGAAGTGTAAGTTGCGAATTAGAATTCAGTGCCTGCAAAGCTGCAGGCACTGTCACGGAAGGGCCAAAATCCCCTCCCATGACATCTAACGCCAGGGTTAGACGTGTCAAGGTATCGTCACAGCCTGGTTCGGTAAATTCCCCGTTTGCACGGGGAAATCCTCACTAAGCCTAATCACGCTGACGCGTGATTACTTAGTGATAACCTTGCGGCCGCGGTAGAAACCGTCAGCGGTGATGTGGTGACGCAGGTGTTTCTCACCAGAAGTCTTGTCTACAGACAGGCTGGTAACTGCAGTCAGCGCGTCATGGGAACGACGCATGCCACGTTTGGAACGGGTTGGTTTATTCTGTTGTACGGCCATGGACCTTACTCCTCAATTACTTACGCTTTAAGCTGGCTAATACGGCAAATGGGTTTGGTTTTTGCGCTTCATCAGGCAGTTCCCCAAAGACCATGTCCGCCTCGGACACTTCACAGTGTTCAGATTCATGCACCGGAACGACTGGCAAGGAGAGGATGATTTCATCTTCAACCAGAGCCAGAAGATCGATTTCACCGAATTCATTAACTTCAATCGGTTCATACGCTTCCGGGAGTGCTTCAGCCTGTTCGTCAGAACGGACCGGACTGAAACAATACGTTGTGTGAACATGCTGTACAAACGGTTTCCCGCAACGCTGACATTCGAGGGTTACCGTCACCTTTGCATCGCCGGTTAAAACGGCGAGACGCTGGTTATCGATAGCGAACGACATGGAGCATTCTACATCACTGTCCACACTGACTACGGATTCGGCGACACGCTCAGCCTGATCGGAAGTATAAATACCTTCGTAATCGAGGCGTTTTTGAGCCGTGCGAACCGGATCAAGAGTCAGGGGTAATTTTACCTTTTGCATAGGGCGCGCATATTAACTTTGTAACGTCATATAGTCAAAGAAAAAGGCAACCACAGCTGCCTTTTGCCAATTATTCGCACACATTGCGGCCTGTAGTTTAAAATGGCTGGCATCGATACGCTATATCTGGTGATAAAAATATGCCAAATCTCGTTCTTGCCTCCACCTCACCCTACCGCCGAATGTTGCTGGAAAAGCTCGGGATCCCGTTTGAATGCGCGGCGCCGGAAGTTGACGAGACGCCGCAGCCGGGCGAATCACCGCGTCACCTGGTCACCCGTCTTGCGAAGGAGAAAGCGCAATCACTTGCCGCACGCTACCCTTCGCATTTGATTATAGGCTCCGATCAGGTTTGTGTGCTGGACGGTGTTATCACCGGAAAGCCGCACACTGAAGCGAATGCCTGCCAGCAGCTTATGCAAGCGCGGGGCAATATCGTCACCTTTTATACGGGTCTGGCACTCTACAACTCCGCCTCGGGTCACCTGCAAACCGAATGCGAACCTTTCGACGTCCATTTTCGCCATCTTAGCGAGCAGGAAATCGCCGACTATGTGCGTCGGGAGCGACCGCTCAATTGCGCCGGAAGCTTCAAAAGTGAAGGTCTGGGGATTGCCCTGTTCGACAAGCTGGACGGACGTGACCCGAACACGCTGGTCGGGTTGCCGCTGATAGCATTGTGCCAGATGCTCAGACGCGAGGAGTGTAATCCGCTGAAGATGTGAGTGTTACGGGTGATGCATCACTTACCGGTCTGGGAGACCTCAGGCCGGTAAGTGCCAGCCAAATCAGCCGCGCAGCACCTTCAGGCAGCGTTTTAACTGCTCATCAAGGGGGGCTTCAATGCGGATTGTTTCGCCGGTATTCGGGTGAGTGAACGTCAGTGCCGCCGCATGAAGGAACAGGCGTGACAACCCGGTGCCCGCCAGTTGCTTATCAAACTCCCTGTCGCCATAGCGGTCATCAAATGCGATCGGATGACCGGCATACTGCGTATGTACGCGGATCTGGTGGGTACGGCCGGTTACCGGGCTGCAGCGCACCAGCGTGGCGAACGCATAGCGCTCTTCCACTTTGAAACGCGTCTCAGACGGCTTCCCTTCCTGATTCACACGGACAATGCGCTCACCGCTTTGCAAAATATTCTTCAGCAAAGGTGCCTGCACCGCCTTAACGTGGGACTGCCAGTGGCCGCGAACCAGCGCCAGATAATCCTTCTGCATCCCTTTTTCACGCAGCTGCTCATGCAGGGAACGCAGGGCAGAACGTTTTTTTGCGACCAGTAGCACGCCGGAGGTATCGCGATCGAGACGGTGAACCAGTTCAAGGAAACGGGCTTCAGGGCGCAGCGCACGCAGGCCTTCAATCACGCCAAAGCTGAGACCACTCCCGCCATGGACAGCGGTACCTGACGGTTTATTCAGCACCAGGATATGATCATCCTCATAAAGGATAACGTCACTCAGGGCGGCCACTTTCTGCAACCTGGGTGAAACGACCTCTTCTTCGCGTTCCGCAACACGGACCGGCGGGATACGCACTTCATCACCGGCTTCGAGTTTGTACTCAGGCTTCACGCGTTTTTTGTTAACCCGCACTTCACCCTTGCGCAGGATGCGGTAAATCATGCTCTTTGGCACGCCTTTGAGTTGGGTACGCAAAAAGTTATCGATACGTTGCCCCGCGTCGTCTTCCGCGATGGCAACCATTTTTACGGCTGGAGTCTCTGTTTTCATGGTTGGCGATTCTAAATATCGTCAGCCATTAGCGCCACTCATTTTTCTATGCTTATATTTACTTTTATCCGGCCTGTCCCCTGTTTCACGCAATCGATTTGGTGGTTATTAAACCAATCACCACCTTGAAGTGAAGAAACTGTGAGTAACCGGGTGATAATTGGTAAAAGTCATCTTGCTATAACCCGGCGAGCAGTGGAATAATGAACTCGTTTTCCGTGTTAAATCCTGGTTAAGTAAGGATCTCGACGGAATGACCAATTTTGTCTGACCGATCATCCACGCAGCAATGGCGTAAGACGTATTGATCTTTCAGGCAGTTAGCGGGCTGCGGGTTGCAGTACTTCCCGGTATAAGGATTGTTCTCTGGAGAGTTCTACCCAGGCAATTCCCCTGATAATTGCGCTGTGTTTCCGTATGAAATACAGGCAACCGACACTCTGCGCCTCTTAAGCGAGCGACAACCGTGAGGTTGGCGACGTGAATAGACACGAGGCCATCGGTTCATACCCCGGAAAGCGTCACCTTGCCCGCAGCTTTGTCGTCAATGTAAGAATAACGAGTAAGTTACGATGAAAAGAATGTTAATCAACGCAACTCAGCAAGAAGAGTTGCGTGTCGCCCTTGTGGATGGGCAGCGCCTGTACGATCTGGATATCGAAAGTCCTGGACACGAACAGAAAAAAGCGAACATTTACAAAGGTAAAATCACCCGCATTGAACCAAGCCTTGAAGCTGCATTTGTCGATTACGGTGCTGAGCGTCACGGTTTCCTCCCTCTGAAAGAAATCGCCCGCGAATATTTCCCTGCAAACTATAACTCCCATGGCCGCCCAAACATCAAAGATGTGTTGCGTGAAGGTCAGGAAGTCATTGTTCAGATTGATAAAGAAGAGCGTGGCAACAAAGGTGCCGCACTGACCACCTTTATCAGTCTTGCGGGAAGTTACCTGGTTCTGATGCCAAACAACCCGCGCGCCGGTGGTATCTCTCGCCGCATCGAAGGTGATGACCGTACCGAGCTGAAAGAAGCGCTGGCAAGTCTTGAGCTGCCTGACGGTATGGGACTTATCGTGCGTACCGCAGGCGTCGGCAAATCTGCCGAAGCGCTGCAGTGGGACTTAAGCTTCCGTCTGAAGCACTGGGAAGCAATCCAGAAAGCGGCAGAAAGCCGCGCAGCGCCGTTCCTGATTCACCAGGAAAGCAACGTGATTGTGCGTGCCTTCCGTGACTACCTGCGTCAGGACATCGGTGAGATTCTGATCGATAATCCGAAAGTGCTTGAGCTGGCGCGCCAGCACATTGCTGCGCTGGGTCGTCCGGATTTCACCAGCAAAATCAAACTGTACACCGGTGAAATCCCGCTGTTCAGCCATTATCAGATCGAATCGCAGATTGAATCCGCTTTCCAGCGTGAAGTGCGTCTGCCATCCGGTGGTTCTATCGTTATTGATACGACCGAAGCGCTCACCGCCATCGACATCAACTCCGCACGTGCTACGCGCGGCGGTGATATCGAAGAGACCGCCTTCAACACCAACCTTGAAGCCGCTGATGAAATCGCCCGCCAGCTCCGCCTGCGTGACCTGGGTGGTCTGATTGTTATCGACTTTATCGACATGACCCCGGTGCGCCACCAGCGTGCGGTTGAAAACCGTCTGCGCGAAGCGGTACGTCAGGATCGTGCTCGTATCCAGATTAGCCATATCTCACGCTTCGGCTTGCTGGAGATGTCCCGTCAGCGTCTGAGCCCTTCACTCGGTGAATCCAGCCATCACGTCTGTCCGCGCTGCTCCGGTACCGGTACCGTTCGTGATAACGAATCTCTGTCCCTCTCTATTCTGCGTCTGATTGAAGAAGAAGCGCTGAAAGAGAACACCAAAGAGGTTCATGCCATTGTTCCCGTGCCAATTGCGTCCTACCTGCTGAACGAAAAACGTGCAGCCGTCAGCGCAATTGAATCACGCCAGGGCGATGTTCGCTGCATCATCGTACCTAACGATCAGATGGAAACTCCGCACTACCACGTGCTGCGTGTCCGTAAGGGTGAAGAGACCAGCACGCTCAGCTATCTGCTGCCTAAGCTGCATGAAGAAGAGATGGCGCTGCCTTCCGATGAAGAACCTGCCGAGCGCAAACTGCCAGAGCAGCCAGCCTTAGCGACCTTCATCATGCCTGAAGCTCCGCCAGAAACGGCGCTGGAAAAACCTGTGACCAAACCGGTTGCGCAAAAACCAGAAGCCGTTGCGGTCAAAGCCCAGCCAGAACAACCGGGTCTGCTGAGCCGCCTCTTCGGTGCGCTGAAGAAGATGTTTGCAGGCGAAGAAGTCCAGCAGCCTGAGCAACCGAAAGAAGCACCGAAAGAAGCGAAACCTGAACGTCAGCAGGACCGTCGTAAACGTCAGAACAACCGCCGTGACCGTAACGATCGTAATGACCGTAACGAACGCCGTGACAACCGTTCGGACAATAATGAGGGTCGTGAGCAACGCGAAGACAACCGTCGCAACCGTCGCGAGAAGCAACCGCAGAATGTTGAAGATCGTGAAATTCGCCAGCAGGCGGGCGATGAGTCTGAGAAGAGCAAACAGCGCGACGAGCAGCAGCCACGCCGTGAGCGTAGCCGTCGTCGTAACGACGAGAAGCGCCAGGCGCAGCAGGAAGTCAAAAACCTGAACCGCGAAGAGCCTGTTGAACAACAGGAAAGCGAGCAGGAAGAACGTACTCAGGTTATGCCGCGTCGTAAGCAGCGCCAGCTGTCACAGAAAGTGCGTGTAGGCGCCCTGCCGGTGGAAGAGACCGTCATCATCCCTGCAGAAGCAAGTGACACTGCACCAGGCACTCAACTGGCGAAAGTGGATCTGCCGGCCGTCGTCGAAAGCAACGCTGAGCAAGACGATAACGGTGAAGGCCGTGATAACGCGGGTATGCCACGTCGTTCACGCCGCTCTCCGCGTCACCTGCGCGTCAGCGGTCAACGTCGTCGTCGTTATCGCGATGAGCGTTACCCGACACAGTCGCCAATGCCATTAACCGTGGCGTGCGCGTCTCCTGAAATGGCATCCGGTAAAGTCTGGATCCGCTACCCGGTTGCTCGTCAGGAGCAGGTTGTGGAAGAACAGGCTGTCACCGAAGAGGTGATTGCCCCGGTAGCCGCAACTGAAGAAGCGGTAAATGAAGCCGCTATCGTGGTTGAGCCACAGGCCGTTGAGTCAGAAGCGCCTCATGCAGTAGACGTTGAAACCACGCACCCTGAAGTGATTGCCGCGCCGGTTGACGCCGCACCGCAGCTTATTGCTGAGGAAGACACCGTGGTCGCTGAAGACGTTGTTGCTGAGGTTCAGCCAGCAGCAGCGGTAGAAGAGACCCCGGACGTGGTTGTCGAAACCGTGACTGAAGACGTGGTTCAGGACGTTGAAATTGACGTCGAACCGGTGCGTGAAGCCGCGAAAGCAGAAGAGCCAGAAGTGAAAGCCGAGCCGGTAATCACAGCTCCGGCCCCTGCTCACGTTGCGACAGCCCCGATGACTCGCGCACCAGCGCCGGAATATGTGCCGGAAGCGCCGCGTCACAGTGACTGGGTCCGCCCTGCGTTCAACTTTGACGGTAAAGGCTCTGCCGGTGGCCACAGTGCAACGCATCAGGCGACAGCACCGGCTACCCGTCCGCAGTCTGTTGAGTAACGACACATAGCGTAAAAAGCCGACCTTCGGGTCGGCTTTTTTATTGCTCGCGTGCCGGCTTTCTCATACCCGCAATGTCCGGCATCACCCTCTTCATCATCTCCAGAAAACGGCGTAAACGCGCCGGATAATAACGCGACCACGGATAAACCAGATGAACCGGGAGCGCGGCGGGCTGCCACTGTGGAAGCAAATGCACTAAGCGCCCTTCCTGGATATCCTGCTTGACCGTCCAGCTTGAAACCATCGCCACCCCTAACCCTGTCAGGGCGGTATTGCGCGCAACATGCAGGCTATCCGTGCTTAGCCGTGGCGCAATGGAGATGCGTTTTACTTGTGAAAGATCATCCCACAACTCCACATGTCGCTGATAGAACGTGCTGATGGCAATCCAGGGCAGCGCCTGCAGATCCTCCGGTGTGTGAACCGGCGCAAACTGGTCCAGCAGCGCAGGCGAAGCCACCACACAGCGTGGCACTTCCGCCAGCAGCACGGAGACGGTTGCCGGATCCACCTCTGCGCCAACTCGAATAGCACAATCCAGATTGTCGCTCAGAAAATCCACCGACTTATCGTTGAGCACCCACTCCACCGACAGCTGAGGATAACGCTGCAAAAACTCCGTTAACGGTCTCAGGAGCTGATCCTGCCCAAAGGCGTGCGGTGCACGTACCCGTAACACCCCAACCGGCTCGTCCTCCGTCTGGCCGATTTCATCTTCCAGTGCCAGCCAGCTATCAATGACCCGCCGGGCATGTTGATAGCAGCGCTCGCCGTCATCGGTAAGTTTTGTTGCATGGGTGGTTCGCAATAAAAGCCGTACCCCCAGCAGCGTTTCCAGAGACTGAAGGCGGCGGCTCACCGTGGCCTGGCTCGTCGCAAGCAGTCTTGCCGCCCCAGATAGCGATCCGCTTTCCACAATACGAACAAATGTGCGCATGAGTTCCACCCTGTCTATACGCTCAACTCGCTTCATCATTTTCCCTGCTATACGCCAAACGTATAAGCGTTTTACCACCAGGCCCTCTACCGTCGCAAGGCGTAGTGATAAAAAATAGCGGCACATTATGAGTGAGGAACGTCTTATGAACACAACAACTGCTCCCCATGCCGCCAGTCGCTGGGTGATTTTTATGCTGGCTCTGGGGGCTGGCTTTAGCGTCGCATCCATTTACTACGCGCAACCGCTGCTGCCGCTGATAGGCGCCGACCTTCATCTTAGTATTGAAGGGATGGGGCTGGTCCCGACACTAACCCAGGCAGGCTACGCGCTCGGTATTCTTTTTCTGTTGCCGCTTGGCGATCGTCACGACCGCAGGACGTTAATCCTGATAAAAAGCGCCGCCCTGGCACTGTTTCTGCTGGGCTGCAGCCTGACCGGGCAGCAGCACTCACTGCTGCTGGCAAGCCTGCTGATTGGCATGGCCGCGACCATGGCACAGGATATCGTTCCCGCAGCGGCTATCCTCGCCCCCGAAGGGAAACAGGGAAAAACCGTGGGAACCGTGATGACAGGGTTGCTGATGGGTATCTTGCTGTCGCGAACCGTCAGCGGTGTGGTGGGTGAAGCTTTTGGCTGGCGCGTCATGTATCAGTTGGCCGCTGTAAGCATCGCATTTATTGGGGCGGTGATGTGGCGGGTACTCCCGCGTTTTGCCATTCACTCCACGCTGAGTTATCCCGCCCTGATGCGCTCAATGGAACATCTGTGGCGTCGTTATCCGGCTCTGCGTCGTGCAGCACTGGCACAAGGTTTTCTCTCGATTGCCTTTAGCGCCTTTTGGTCAACGCTGGCGGTCATGCTGCTGGAGCGCTATCACCTGGGGAGCGCCGTCGCGGGTGGTTTTGGTATTGCCGGGGCCGCGGGGGCCTTAGCCGCCCCGCTGGCGGGAGGTCTGGCGGACAAGCTGGGCGCCGGAAAAGTCACGCAGCTTGGCGCAGCACTGGTTACCGTCTCGTTTGCCCTGATGTTCCTGATGCCCGCGCTGGGTCTTCATGGACAACTGATTCTGATTGCTGTCTCAGCCATCGGGTTTGATCTGGGCCTGCAGTCCAGTCTGGTGGCGCACCAGAATCTGGTCTATAGCCTTGAGCCTCAGGCCAGGGGGCGTCTTAATGCCCTGCTCTTTACGGTGGTCTTTATCGGCATGGCGCTGGGTTCGGCTGCGGGGAGTAAAATCTACACGCTGGCTGGCTGGACGGGCGTGGTTGCCCTGGCAACGGTATGCGGTGTCATTGCGCTGGCAATACGTCTGATTGAAAGTGCACGCGTCGCCTCCGCACCGGCAGAAATCGCCTAAAAAAATGCCCAATCCACACGGATTGGGCAGTAAAACATGCCCAGTTTCAAGACATGTTCCAAGAGGTCAAGATGTTATCTGTTCAGCTGGAACAGGGACATGCCCTGCATATCGCTAAACGCTTTATAAGATGCCTGCAGCGCGGCCTGCTGCATGGTATAAGAGGAGATCGCTGCGTTCCAGTCCACATCAACCAGGTCGCTCATCTGCTTAGTCTGGCCCAGTGCACGATCGTCACCAAGGTTATCCAGCTTTTCAAGCTCGTTCATCTTGGTACCTACATCAGCAGCGACAGTAAGAATGTTGTTCTGGGTATTTGTGATGCCGGTTTGAGCATCAGAAATGATTTTCCCCTGTGCTTCAGCTGCAGCAGAGTCGGTATCGACGGGAACCTTAAGCGCGGTAATCGCCGTATCGAGGATCTTGAACATGTTCGTCTCGCCATATCCGCCACCAGGCAGTTCTTTGGCGTTACTGGTGATGCTTTCGAAGATCTGCTGACCCGTGTGGCTAATGACCATATTACGCGCGGTATCAACCTGCTGCGAAATAGCCTCAGTACCGCCTTTGTAATCACCGGTAACGGAATCAAACGGTGGCACTTCAGTCTTAAAGCCGGCAAAAATAAACCGACCATTACCATCCGCGGTGTTTGCAAGGTTCATCAATTGGTCGCGAATACCTTGCAAATCGCTCGCCAGCGACAGGCGATCGTCATCACTTAAGGTTGCGTTTCCGGCATAGACTAATTTCTCTTTAGCACTGGTGATAGCGGCAGTGACCTGGTTAAGCACATTATCTTCGAGAGAAACTTTTTGTGATGCGAACGATCTTGCCAACGCAAACTGGCTATTTTGTGACTGTGATTGTGACAGAACAATAGCCTGCGACGCCGCGATGGGATCGTCCGACGGACGATTGACACGCTTGCCGGTGGACATTTGTTCACCATAACTCAACCACTTGCTCTGGGAATCGGTGATCCCGCGCATGTTTTGGTCGTACATCATCTGGGTGCTAATACGCATGTTTCACCTCAGCCTTAGCGAATATTAATGATTGCATCAAAGAGCGAGCTGGCAGTTTGTAGAACCTGCGCATTAGCGAGGTAATACTGCTGATAGCGCTGCAAATTGCCGTACTCTTCGTCAAGGTTTACCCCTGAGATCGACTGCTGCTGTTTGGTTAACTGCGTCGCCACATTCGCTTTCGTTTCGCTGCTGGTTTTCAGTGCCGCTGTTGAGCTACCAACGGTACTGACGAGGGAAGCATAAGCATCATTGAAAGACTTATTCCCGCCGACAAGCTTGCTATTTTGCAGATCCAGCAATTTTTGACCGTTGCGGTTGTCACTTTCGCCACCGGCGCTTGTCGATGCCATCGCCAGTTTGGACTCATCATTAAACTTGAGTTCCATGTTTACGATGACATCAGAAACGGGCTTCACAACAAAACTGTCTTTGTTATTCGCGGTACCGCTCACGTTGACATTCAGGCCGTCGAAAGACAGATTGCCGCTCGCATCCGGACTCATCGTGAAACTGGTCTTATCCGACGTACGCGTAATGGTCCAGTCGGTTCCGTTGAACTGCAGCTTATAATCCGTTGCCTGGACTTTAGTACTGTCAGCCACGGAGGCTGTCAGCGCGGCGGTACCTGAATTCTTGCTGTTGGACACAACCGCAGGCGAGCCAAAGTCAAAGAGCTTGCCGCCAGCATCGCCGTTAGCATCAAAACCCGCTTCATGCTGCTTGTTCATCGCGTCAGCAAAGGCCAGCGCCATCTGGTTAAGGCTATTACGCGCTTTATCCAGATCTTCAGAGCGGAAGGTGAGTAAACCGCCAAGGGTGCCGGTAGTAATCAGCTTCTCAGGAATTTCGATATTGCCGGAAACGTCATCGGTATAGGCCAGCGTTGTACGGGTTGGGTCTGCGCTGGAATTCACCGCAGCCAGCTGGTTCGCTTTGCTCCCCTGTACCAGGCTGTAACCGGTGCCAAATGAGACGTTATACGTGCCGCCATCCTGCACAGAAACTTCAACACCGACAATTTTATTCAGTTCGCTCACCAGCTGATCGCGTTGATCGAGCAGGTCATTTGGTGATGAGCCAGCACCCACGCCGGTCAGACGGGAAATCTGATCGTTCAGGTTCGCAATCTGTTTGGCGTAGTTATTAATTTGATCGACGCTGGCAGAAATCGCGGTATTCACCTGAGAATCCTGATCGCGAAGATACTGATCGTTGGTTTTAAACTGATTGACCAGGCCATCCGCTTTGCCCAGCACCGTCTGGCGCGCAGCCGGATCTTCCGCGTTGCTCACCAGCGTCTGCAGACTTTTGAAGAAGTCCTGCAGCGTGGTAGAGAGTGAGTTGGTGGTATCCGAGAGCACATCGTCGATCTTTGACATCTGCTGATAGCGCGTAGTCAGGCCGCTGCTCTGGGTCTGCGCGGCGCGCAGCTGGTTGGTAATGAATGCATCATACTCACGCTGGACACCGGAGACATAAACCCCGTTACCTACCCAGCCACCGCCGGTCAGCGTGCTGTTTGACGCGCCCAGCACTGTCGTCTGGCGGGTATAACCTGCCACGTTATAGCTTGAAATATTATTACTGACGGTATTGAGTGCCGACTGCGCAGCACTGAGGCCACTCATGGCACTGTTAATCAAACTGGACATGGGGGTTCCTTTTATACGTTCAGACACGAGTCCTGATGAAGGTTATCGGCAGCCTCCACCGGGACTTGAGAACTTTCAGAACAGATTTTCGATATCTGTGCTATAGGCTTTGCTGACCTTCTCGCCCATCGATTTCAGCTGCTGAATCATACTGGTGAGCTTACGCGCATAGTTCGGATCGGTGGCGTAGCCCGCATTCTGCAGTGCCTGAGCGCCCTGCTCCGCGGTTGCCGCCTGTGTAACGGCGGTGTAACGCGGATTTCGGCTCAACAGGCCCACATAGTCGGATAAGGCTTCCAGATAGGAGCTATAGACACGGAATTTGGCTTTAACCTTCACCGCCGCACCGTTTTCATATTCAGTGGTGGTGATCTCGGTGGTCGGCCCCTTCCAGCTCGACGTGGCCTTCACGCCGAAGATGTTAAAGCTCGGATCGCCGTTTTCTTTACGGATCTGCCGCTGACCCCAGCCGGACTCCAGCGCCGCCTGCGCGAGGATCAGGTGGTGAGGCACGCCGCTCTGTTCACTGGCAAGACGTGCCGGCAGCGAGAGCTGCGCCAGGAAGTCTTTGCTGTCGCCAGAAAGTGGCTCATCGCTGGTGCTCGTGGCCTTCGGTACGGCTTTGCGCACCATCTGCGTCAGGGCCTGATTCTGATAACTGGTCACCGTTTGCAGGTCGAACTTCATCGGCACCTGCTGTGGCTTATCATCCGGCTGGATGCCCTGCGCGGTTTCGGTCTGTTTGACAATCATATCAGCCAGACCGAGGCCTTTCCCGGCGGTCATCTGCTGCGCAATCTGCTGGTCATACATGCTGGTGTAAAGACGGGTTGAATCACTGCTGAACATCCCGTCTTTCGGCAGGGTTTCACGCATGCTTTTCAGCATCATCTGTACAAACATCCCTTCCACCTGGCGGGCGACCGGGCGGATATTCGCCGCCGGATCCTTACCTGCTTTGGTTTTCAGTTCGTTGAGCGACTGGGCATCCCAGGCAGCACCGGTCAACAGCTTGCTATCGGTCAGCATCAGATGATTTCCAGTTTGGCGCGCAGACAGCCCGCGCTTTGCATAGATTGCAGAATCGACATCAGATCCATCGGCGTCGCCCCCAGGGCATTCAGGGCCCGAACCACGCTATTGAGGTTCGCGCTGGAGCGTACGCTCTGCAGCGATCCACCGCTCTGGCGCAAATCAATCTGCGTTTGTGGCGTCACCACGGTCTGGCCACCCCCGAACGGGGTATCAGGCTGACTGACGTTGGCAGAGCGGTTAACCGTCACGGAGAGGTTACCCTGCGCCACGGCACAGCTGTCGAGCGACACTTCGCGGTTCATCACGACCGAACCGGTGCGCGAGTTGATAATCACTTTGGCATCCTGAACCGGAACGTTCACTTCCATATTCTGGATATCAGCCAGCATACGGACCTGGTTGCTGCTGCCGGTAGAAGTGCGGATTTGCACGGTACGGGCATCCAGCGCCGTGGCGCTGCCGTAGCCGCGGCTACGGTTGATGGTATCGGCAATCTGCTGCGCCATCGTGAAGTCTTCATTATTCAGCTGCAGGTTAATGGTGTTGCCTGCGCCAAACTGGGTCGGCAGTTCACGCTCAATGATCGCACCATTGGTGATACGCCCGCCGTTCAGCTGGTTCACCTGCACACTGCTGCCGCCCGCAGACGCGCCGGCACCGCCGACCAGAATGTTCCCCTGCGCCAGCGCATAAACCTGGCTGTCGACCCCTTTCAGCGGAGTCATCAGCAGCGTGCCGCCACGCAGGCTTTTGGCGTTACCCATTGACGAGACCACGACATCAATCGTCTGCCCCTGGCGCGCGAACGCCGGATAGGAGGCGGTGACCATGACCGCGGCCACGTTTTTCAGCTGCATGTTGGTTCCCGCCGGGACGGTAATACCGAGCTGGGAAAGCATGTTGTTCAAACTTTGAGTCGTGAATGGCGTCTGGGTGGTCTGGTCGCCCGTTCCGTCCAGCCCCACCACCAGGCCATAGCCAATCAGCGAGTTTTCGCGTACGCCCTGAACGCTGGTGAGATCGCGAATACGGTCAGCCTGGGCAAACGTTGCCACCAGCGCCAGCGCCACGGCGAAGATCGATTTAAACATGGGTCACCTCGCTTACATCGGCGATAAGTTAAGGAAGAAACGCTGCAGCCAACCCATATTTTGCGCTTCATTGATGTAGCCGTTACCGACGTACTCGATGCGCGCATCCGCCACCTGGGTGGACGGAACGGTGTTGGTGCCGCTGATGGTGCGAGGATTAACCACGCCCGAGAAACGAATGAACTCAGTGCCCTGATTGATGGCGATCTGTTTTTCACCCACAACGTGTAAATTGCCGTTAACCAGCACCTGGTCAACCGTCACCGTCAGCGTGCCGCTAAAGGTATTGCTGGCATTCGCGCCACCTTTACCGTTAAAGGTATTGCCGCCAGAGGCCTCGACATCAGCACGCGCATTGCCGAACAGGCCCTGCAGATAGCGTGGAACGGTATCGAAACCGAAATTGGTTTTGCCATCGCGGCTGGCATTCGCCGACGAGCTCTTGCTCGCGCTGACGTTTTCCTGCAGCACAATGGTCAACGTATCGCCGACATTACGCGGGCGGCGATCTTCAAACAGCGGTTGATAGCCATAATTGATTGGCTGCGCGGTCTGGAAAATGGAGCCGTTCACCACTGGCGCCGGGCCAGGAACGGGTTGGGCGGTAGTCGCACCCTGCACTAAAGGTTTAGACGGGATCAAGGCACACCCGCTGAGGGTGACAGCCAGAACAGTCAGTATCGGATAACGAAACGCCGCGTTTTTTTGCATTGCCTTCATCTTCGAAAACAGGGAGCCGGCGCGGCGTTGACCGCACCGGGCTACACCTTAGAGTTGCGTCAGTTTCTGCAGCATCTGGTCGGTCGTCGACACTGCTTTACTGTTAATTTCATACGCGCGCTGGACCTGGATCATATTCACCAGCTCTTCCGCAACGTTCACATTCGAGGTTTCCACATAACCCTGATACAACAGACCCGCACCGTTGAGGCCCGGGGTGCTTTCATTTGGCGTACCGGAGGATTGCGTTTCGGTGTAGAGGTTCTCACCAATGCTTTCCAGACCGGTGTCGTTCATGAAGGTGGTCAGGTTCAGCTGTCCAACCTGAACAGGTGCGGCCTGCCCCTGCTGCGTCACACTCACCACGCCGTCACGCCCGATAGTGATACTCAGGGCATTCGCCGGGATGGTAATCGCAGGCTGAACCTGGAAACCACCCGCCGTCACCAGCTGGCCATTCTGATCGACCTGGAACGATCCGTCGCGGGTATAGGCAGAAGTACCGTCAGGTAACTGCACCTGGAAGAACCCCTGGCCTTTGATTGCCACGTCTTTGCTGTTGTTGGTCTGAGACAGGTTGCCCTGGCTGTGCAGACGCTCGGTGGCTACCGGACGAACACCGGTACCAATCTGCAGGCCGGATGGCAGCGTCGTTTGTTCAGAAGACTGCGCTCCCGGCTGGCGGATGGTTTGATAAAGCAAATCTTCGAAAACGGCACGCTGACGCTTGAAACCATTGGTGCTGACGTTTGCCAGGTTGTTGGCAATCACATCCATGTTGGTTTGCTGCGCGTCCAGGCCAGTTTTCGCGATCCATAAAGAACTGATCATAAGGAGTCCTGTTAACTCATAGCCAGAAGTTGGTTAGCCTTGCCCGCGTTTTCATCAACGCTGCTGATAATCTTCATCTGCATTTCAAAACGACGGGCACTGGCGATCATGTCGGTCATCGCTTCGACCGGCTTGACGTTACTGCCTTCCAGAACGCCGGACATCACGCGGATGCTCGGATCGGCCTGTAACGTGGCACCCCGAGTGGCCTGGGTCGCCTGGGTCAGACGGAACATCCCGTCATCACCACGCTGCACCTCTTTGCCTTCCGCCTTCACCAGCTTCAGACGCCCGACGGGCGCAACGGTATTGGCCGGATCGCCCGGGTTCAATGCCGAAATGGTCCCGTCGGCCGCGATAGTCAGCTCAGACCCTTCCGGCACCGTCAGCGGACCCGCTTCACCCATTACCGGATGACCCTGAATCGTCAGCTGGCCCGTGGCACTCACCTGGATGTTACCGTTACGGGTATATCCTTCACCGCCGTCAGCGGTCTGCACCGCCAGCCAGCCGTCCTGTTGCAGGGCAACGTCCAGCGGGCGTGAGGTATAATCCATCTGCCCTGGCGTCATATCCGCACCCGGCGTAGAGGCCGTGACCAGCGTACGCGTCGGCAGGGAGAGCCCTTCCACCGGGACCGCACGCAGCGCATTAAGCTGCGCACGAAAGCCCGGTGTAGAGGCGTTTGCCAGGTTGCTGGCAGTAACAGCCTGCTGATTGAGCGTCTGGCTTGCCGCGCCCATCGCGGTATATATTGCGTGATCCATTGCGCTTTCCTGTCAGCCGCTTAACGCAGGTTAACCAGCGTGTTGAGGATCTGATCCTGGGTTTTGATGGTCTGCGCGTTCGACTGATAGTTACGTTGCGCGACGATCATGTTCACCAGTTCTTTACTCAGATCCACGTTAGACGCCTCCAGCGCACCGTTGGTCAGCGTACCGAAGTTACCGGAGCCCGCGGTACCCAGCAGCGCCACGCCAGAAGACTGGGTGGCAGACCAGACGTTATCGCCTTCAGACTTCAGACCTTCGTTGTTGGCGAAGTTAGCCAGCACGATCTGGCCCAGGGCCTGGGTCTGTTCGTTGGAGTAGTTACCCACCACGGTGCCGTCGTCGTTGATCTGGTAGCTCACCAGGTCACCCGGTTTGTAACCGTTCTGGTTGGTTGCCACGATGTTATTGGCGCCGGTGTTCTGCTGCATGGAATTGGCGAAGCTCATCGCAAACGTGGCTGGCGTTGCACCTGGAACGGTGCCGGTAGTGATATTGATGCTGCCGCCGCCGGTCAGTACGCCGCTGGTATTGAAGGTCAGCGTAGTCGCCAGGGATGGCGTGCTTCCTGCAACGCTGCCGTCCTGGGCATAGACTTTCCAGGAGTTTGCCGGAGTCGCGTCTTTAACGTAAAACAGGTTCATGTTGTGCGCATTACCCTGGCTGTCAAAGACCGTCACCGTCCCTTTTTTGTTGTAGCTATCAGGGTTGGTCGGATCAAAGGCCGTGGTTGGCGCGGTGTCAGTGGAGTTCAGGTTGATCTGCTGGGACGCGGTGGTGGTGGATTTCGCCGCCATCAAGGTCGTTGGGATATTGATCGCCTGCGGGTTAGCGCCGGTCTGAACCGTTGGCGGGGTACCCGCAACAGGATAACCGGTTAATTGCAGACCCTGCATGTTCACCAGGTTACGGTTTTCGTCCAGTTTGAACTGACCGTTACGGCTGTAGAACACAGAGCCGTTGGAATCGACCATACGGAAGAAACCGTTCTGGCTGATGGCGACGTCCAGACCACGACCGGTGTTGGTCGTCGTACCGTCGGTAAAGTCCTGAGTGATGCCCGCAACTTTCACGCCCAGACCCACTTTGGAACCGGCAAACATATCTGCAAATGAGGCAGAACCGGATTTAAAACCATAGGTCGCGGAGTTGGCGATGTTGTTGCCAATGACATCCAGGTTGGTGGCCGCAGCATTCAGGCCGCTGACCGCTTGAGAAAAGGCCATGACTTACTCCTGATAAGTGTTAAGGCTTAGATAATCTGCCGAACTTCGTCGAGCGTGGTGGTACCTGAGGTACCCAAATCCAGTTTGTTACCGCCAGCGCCTTTAATCACGCCCTGAACCAGCGCGAACTGCAGCGGCTGTGCCACCAGTTGGGTGGTTCCGTTGCTGGCGCTGATCGCCACTTTGTAAGAACCGTTTGGTGCTTTCGTGCCGTCGGTCAGGCTGCCGTCCCAGGTAAAGGTGTGTACGCCTGCCTTCAGCTCACCAATGTCAATGGTGCGTACCACTGCCCCGCTCGCATCGCTGATCGTCGCAGTCACTTTGTCAGCCGGCTGCTGCAGCTCAACGCCAAACGGCGTGGTGGTCGTGGTTGACGTCCCCTCGGTAGTGCTGGTGCCGGCAAGGATCGTGGTCCCCGGGATCATCACCCCATGACCAATCAGATTCGCAGCCTGCAGAGACTGGCTGTTGTCAATCTGACCGGAAACGGAGCCAAGGGTGGTGTTGAGTTTTTCAATGCCGCTGACGGTACTGATCTGTGCCAGTTGCGTGGTCAGCTCGTTGTTCTGCATCGGATTGGTGGGATCCTGGTTCTTCAGCTGCGCCACCAGCAGCGTCAGAAAGCTGCTCTGCAGATCGGACGCGTTACTGCCCGTCAGGGCGTTGGAACCCGTCGAACTTTTGGCGCCATTAACACCTGAGTTCGTGGGATCATTCACATTTACGGCGATGGACATGCATGTCTCCTTTACTGGCCGAGAGTGAGTGTTTTGAGCATCATGCTCTTCACGGTATTAAGCACTTCGACGTTTGCCTGGTAACTGCGTGACGCCGACATGGAGTTCACCATCTCACCCACCACATCCACGTTAGGCATTTTTACGTAACCGTTCGCATCCGCCAGCGGGTTGCCAGGCTCATACACCAGCTTGTCCGGTGCCTGGCTCTCAACCACATCAGAGACTTTCACACCGCCGGTGGCCGCACCTGGCGCCGCATCGACCTGAAAGACGACCTGTTTCGCACGATAAGGCTGACCGTCTGGTCCGGTCACGCTGTCGGCGTTCGCCAGGTTACTGGCGGCTACGTTCAGACGTTTGGACTGAGCGGTAAGTGCCGAGCCGGCGATATCAAAAATATTCAGCAAGGCCATTTATCAGTTGCCCCCCTGCAGGACGTTCATCATGCCTTTGATTTGTCCGCCGAGAACGGTCAGGCCTGTCTGGTACTTCAGGCTGTTATCGGCAAACTGTGTACGCTCCCGGTCCATGTCCACGGTGTTACCGTCGAGTGAAGGCTGGTCGGGAATGCGATAAAGCAAATCGGTCGTTGGTGCGGTCATCGTCTGAGCGGGAATATGGCGTGAGGAGGTCAGCGCGAGCGCGACACCGCTCCCTTCTGCGCGTCCACGCTCCATCACTTTTTTAAGCTCACTGGAAAAATCAATATCGCGCGCCTGATACCCTGGCGTATCGGCGTTAGCGATATTGGCGGCTAAAATTTCCTGCCGCTGGGCACGTAAATTGAGCGCTTCCTGCTGAAAACGTAACGCGGCGTCGAGTTTATCGAGCATGTCTCCTCCGCTGATGGCAAAATTTCAGTTCACAGCTTAAATCTCAACCCATCCGCCTTATCGACGGAATAAGCGCAAAATGCGTCGCTATTTATTGCGTTGATGAAAAACCACTGCAGGTAGAATTCACTCAATTCTGGAAACGGTGGAACTTGCGATGCAAACGTTAAAACGTGGCCTGATGGCAACTTTCTTGCTTTTTAGCCCCCTGGTGCAGGCGGATGGTTTACAGGATCAGCTAAACACCTTTTTTGCCCAGAAGCTGGCGGGCTTTAGCGATGAAGTTGTCGTCACGGTACGCACGCCACCCAATCTTTATCCATCCTGTGAGCAGCCGTCATTTACCGTGACCGGCACCACCAGACTGTGGGGAAACGTGAACGTGCTGGCACGCTGCGCCAACGAAAAACGGTATTTACAGGTTGCAGTCCAGGCGACAGGCAATTATGTTGTCGCCGCTGTCCCCATTGCCCGGGGTACCGCACTGCAGGCCAATAGCGTGACGTTGAAACGTGGCCGTCTGGATCAGCTGCCGCCACGGGCAATGCTTGAAATTAACCAGGCGCAGGACGCCGTCAGCCTGCGTGATGTCGCACCAGGCCAGCCGATACAGCTGTCTATGCTGCGCCAGGCGTGGCGCGTCAAGGCGGGTCAGCAGGTGATGGTGGTGGCCAATGGAGATGGCTTCAGTATCAACAGTGAAGGGAAAGCGTTAAACAATGCCGCGGTAGCGCAAAATGCCCGCGTCAGAATGTCTTCAGGGCAGGTGGTTAGCGGAACCGTCGATTCTGATGGGAATATTCTGATTAACCTATAATCTTTTTAAAGATTTCGCTGCAGCTGCCGATAAATATTCAACTATTGATGATGTCAGGCGCCAACGCCGCGAACCCTCGATGAGGACAACACTATGAGCATTGATCGTACATCAGCCCTGAAGCCGGTAAGCGCTGTACAACCTCGCGAAACGAATGACGCTACGCCGCAGAAAACGCGTCTGGAAAAACCGTCAACGTCTAACAGCACCAGCGTAACCCTGAGCGATGCCCAGGCAAAACTGATGCAGCCAGGCGGCAACGATATCAACATGGAACGCGTTGAAGCGCTGAAAACGGCTATTCGTAACGGCGAGCTGAAAATGGACACCAGCAAAATTGCTGACGCCCTGATTCAGGAAGCGCAGAGTTTCTTACAGAGTAACTAACCGTATGAGTCGACTGTCAGAAATACTGGATCAAATGACGGTTGTCCTGAACGACCTGAAAACGGTAATGGACGCTGAGCAACAGCACCTCTCTTCCGGTCACATCAACGGCAGCGCGTTGCAGCGTATTACTGAAGACAAAAGCTCGCTTCTGGCGACGCTGGATTACCTTGAGCAGCAACGTCGCGCTGAGCAGGATCCTAAGCGCAGTGCTAACGACGATATCGTTGAGCGCTGGCAGACTATTACAGAAAAAACCCAGCACCTTCGCGATCTCAACCAGCATAACGGCTGGCTGCTTGAAGGTCAGATAGAGCGTAATCAGCAAGCGCTTGAGGTGTTAAAACCGCATAAAGAAACCGGGCTGTACGGTGCGGATGGCCAGACAGCGACGGCACGTATTACGGGCGGGAAAAAGATTTCGATTTGAAGCATAAGCGACAAATCAAGCAGTGGGGAGCACCATAAGGTGAACTCCCCTTTTGGCGTTTATGCCGTACGGCGGGCAAACTCTTTCACTTTGAAGCCCAACACGGCGAGGGTGGCAAAGTAAGCCACAACCCCAACACCCACCACGGCCATCAGTCGCAGCAGACGATAAGGCATGGTGCCGAGCGACCACTCCGGCATCACGTGCATCATGCCGAGCAACGCCGCTGCCATCACCAGCACCGCGATAACCAGTCGCACAAGGAAACTCGCCCAGCCCGGCTGCGGCGTGAAGATATCCTGCTTACGCAGCTGCCAGTACAACAGCCCGGCATTCAGACAGGCCGCCAGACCAATAGACAGAGCCAGACCCGCGTGCTTCAGCGGGCCAATAAACGCCAGGTTCATCAACTGGGTCATCACCAGCGTCACCAGGGCAATCTTCACCGGGGTTTTAATGTTCTGACGGGAGTAGAACCCTGGTGCCAGCACTTTAACAACAATCAGCCCCATCAATCCCACCGAGTACGCCACCAGCGCCTGCTGAGTCATGGACGCATCATGGGCTGAAAATTTACCGTACTGGAATAGCGAGACGGTCAGCGGTTTCGCGAGGATCCCCAGCGCCACCGCGCTTGGCAGTGCCAGCAGGAAACAGAGGCGTAAGCCCCAGTCCATCAGGCGGCAATACTCATCATGGTTGCCGCTGGCAAAGCTTTTAGAGAGCGACGGCAGCAGAATCGTCCCCAGCGCGACGCCCAGTACGCCAGAAGGAAACTCCATCAGACGGTCAGCGTAGTACATCCAGGAGACCGAACCGGACACCAGGAAAGACGCAAAGATGGTATTGATGATAAGTGAGATCTGGCTGACAGAAACCCCGAGGATTGCAGGTCCCATCTGCTTCATGACGCGCATTGCGCCGGCATCACGGAAATTAATGCGCGGCAGAACCAGCATGCCAATTTTCTTCAGATGCGGCAGCTGATATGCCAGCTGCAGGACGCCACCCACGGTCACCGCCCAGGCCAGCGCCAGTACCGGCGGGTTGAAATGCGGTGCGGCAAACAGGGCAAAGCCAATCATGCTGACATTCAAAAACGTCGGCGCAAACGCCGGAACGGAGAAGCGGTTCCAGGTATTGAGGATTGCCCCCACCAGCGAGGCCAGTGAGATCAACAGGATATAAGGAAAGGTAATGCGCAGCAGCTGGGTGGTGAGCGCAAATTTATCAGCGGTGTCGGCAAACCCCGGCGCGGTCACCATAATCACCCAGGGCGCAGCCAGCATCCCCAGAACTGTCACAATAGCCAGCGCCAGCGTCAGCAGCCCGGAGACGTAGGCGACAAACACCCGCGTAGCATCTTCGCCCTGCTTGCTTTTATATTCCGCCAGAATTGGAACGAAGGCCTGCGAGAAAGCCCCCTCAGCAAAAATACGGCGCAATAAATTCGGCAGTTTGAACGCGACGAAAAAGGCGTCCGTTGCCATCCCAGCACCAAAAACCCTTGCCACAATGGCATCGCGCGCAAAACCCAGTACGCGAGAAAACATGGTCATCGAGCTGACGGCTGCCAGCGATTTTAATAAGTTCATTAATGTGAATTTCCACAACCATACGGCAAAACGCCTGCAGAGCAGGCGTAATGAATGCCCGACGGCGTTGCGCTTGCGCAGGCCTTCGGATTTGCAGGCCGGGTAGGCGAAAAGCCTCCCGGCGAAACCAACAATCGGCGCTTAGTCTACCCGGATTTAAGGGAATTACTATCGGCAGATGTTACAGAGGGTTATTCACTCATGGCCTCTCGCCAGAGTCGTTCCACGATGCGTTGCGCCATGATGGCCTGTTCACCGGCGGTTTCCGGAACCGTCTGATTTTGCACGCAGCTAATGAAGTGACGGGCGCATCCCGCGAAGCCGCGTTGCTCCAGAGTGCTCTGCCAGCCCGGCGCCGGAAGCGTGACCACACCGTTGCCCTTCTCTTCACGCCACTCCCGCATGTCGGTGATGTCATACAGCGCACCGTCAGTGACGGCCTGGACGAACTCCCGCTGACTGCCCGCACGACGATGCATGGTGGTGGTCACCTGCAGATGTTCCAGCGCAAAGTGGTGCTCGGCGTAGACCATCTCGCCCAGATCGTTGGTCATCAGGGTCCCGCTTTTCAGCTGAGCCTGGCCGTTTGTCAGCCAGAGCGCCGTGTCCACCACGTGCAGATAATCATCGAGAAGCGTAAAGCGCAGATCGTTTGGCCCGACGCTGTCGGTACGGTGTTTATCCATCCTCAGAGAGGCCAGCGCGCCCGGCTGTGCCTTCAGTTGCTGATAAAGCGGAGCGAAGCGGCGGTTAAAGCCCACCATCAGCGTCAGGTTCTTGCGTGCCGCCAGCTCTATCAGTCGCTCGGCATCCTGAACGTTCTCCGCCAGGGGCTTATCCACACAGACGTGAACACCGGCATTCAGCAGTTCGCTGACCACCTGATAGTGCGTTGCCGTTGAGGTATGCACAAATACCGCATCGCACTCGCGGGCAAGATCAGACAGCGAAGCGGCGTATGGTATCCGCCAGGTTGCGCAGATGCGTTCAGCCTTCTCGCGGGTAGGTGACCACGCGCCCTGAAGCGTCCAGTCCGTTGCCGCGCCTAATACCGGTAACCAGGCTTTCTGCGCAATACCGCCAAGCCCCACCACGCCTACACGTAATTTTTTCACTGTTAATCTCCCAAATGTGCCAGCAGTGCGTCCAGGCGCTGCTTCAGCCCAGCGACCTCCTCTTCCAGCGCATCCACGCGCGCCGTCAGGTTGCCGCTGACAACAGTGGACTCTTGTTCCGTTGCCAGCGTCGCGGTATCCACCTCGCCACTGAAGAGATGCATATAGCGGCTCTCACGCTTGCCCGGTTCGCGTGCCAGACGCACCACGTAAGGGCCATCCTCGCGGGTTGCAAGCCCTTCCAGGGTTTGTTCCACTTCCTGCATATCCGCAAACTCATGCATACGGGAAGCCCGTGTGCGCAGCTCGCCGGGAGTTTGTGCCCCGCGCAGTAAAAGGGTCGTGATCACCGCCACTTCCGCGGCGCTCAACTTCAGGTCGCCGAATTCGGAATTACAAAAACGTTGTTCGTACTTGGTGACGCGGTTTCCGAAGCCGCTGACGGTGCGCAGATAATGGCGTTTCACCAGTTCATCCAGCACATCCTGAACGTCATGCTCGCTGAGGTTCATTACCGGCTCGCGGTTGGTCTTTTGGTTGCAGGCCATCATGACGGCGTTGACAGAGAGCGGATATTGCTCCGGCGTCGTGACCTGTTTTTCCAGCAGGCATCCGACGACGCGCGCTTCTGCACCGCTTAACTGATATTTCATCTCTTCTCCTTAGCGACCCGCTGTCCAGTCCCGGGTGGTTAATGCAGTGAGGACATGGTCGCGCCATTCTCCATCTATCAGCAGATAGTCTTTGGCGTAACCCTCTTTCTCAAACCCTAAACGCGCCAGCAAATTACCGCTGCGCTGATTATGCGGCATATAGTTCGCCATAATACGATGGATATGTTGCGTGCGTTGCATATAACGGATCGCCACCGTTAATGCTTCATACATCAGCCCCTGCCCCTGCCATTTCTGACCGATGGAGTAGCCGAGGTAGCAGGCGTGAAACGATCCGCGCACGACGTTTGAAAAGTTGGCGATGCCGATAATCTCTTTTTCTTCGGGATCCAGCAGCGCAAAATAAAACGCACTTCCCTGCTTATGAAATTCCGCAATCATACTGAGGCGCGCCTGCCAGCCGGATGGGTAACAATGGCTCTCATCCCGAACGGGTTCCCAGGGTTTTAAAAACTGGCGATTCTCGGCGTAATAATCCGCCAGACGCCAGGCATCACGCTCATGCACCAGACGAACGACCAGCCTGTCCGTTGTCAGACGCACTTTTGGCACATTACTGCGATAGCCAAACATCGATACCACTCCTTCCCGTCACTTCTGCTGACCCATTAGCTTTACTATACCTGTGCCTGCGCCGTCTGTGAAAACAGTGACATACCATTTTGACCTCTTTTCACATTTTTCGATGAGAACTCTCTATCAAAGCGCTCTTTTGATAAAAAAATATTGTCACGCCCAGGGGTGGGAAAACGCGCAGTAACCCCGCAGAATGTTAGCGTGCTCACCATCCTGTTTTCCCTGGAGGGAAAATGTCCCGCGTATCACAGGCGAGGAGCCTGGGTAAATATTTCCTGCTAGTCGATAACATGCTGGTCGTGCTCGGCTTTTTTGTCGTGTTTCCTCTTATCTCGATCCGCTTTGTCGATCAAATGGGCTGGGCGGCGCTGATGGTTGGCATCGCGCTGGGTTTACGCCAGTTTGTCCAGCAAGGCCTTGGGGTGTTTGGCGGTGCCATTGCTGACCGCTTTGGCGCGAAACCGATGATTGTGACCGGTATGCTGCTTCGTGCGGCAGGCTTTGCCACGATGGCGGTTGCCCATGAGCCCTGGCTTCTGTGGTTCTCCTGCTTTCTCTCCGGGATCGGCGGAACCCTGTTTGACCCGCCGCGCACCGCGCTGGTGGTGAAGTTAATTCGCCCGCAGCACCGCGGACGTTTCTTCTCGATTTTGATGATGCAGGACAGCGCGGGCGCGGTAATTGGCGCGCTTCTGGGGAGCTGGTTGCTGCAGTACGATTTCCGTCTGGTCTGCGCGGCTGGCGCGGTGCTCTTTATTCTGTGCGCCCTCTTTAATGGCCTGTATCTGCCAGCATGGAAATTGTCAACGGTGAAAGCGCCGGTACGCGAAGGGCTGGGCCGCGTCCTGCACGACAAACGTTTTGTCACCTACGTATTGACCCTGACGGGTTACTACATGCTTGCCGTGCAGGTGATGCTGATGCTGCCTATCATGGTCAATGATATTGCGGGAACCCCGGCCGCCGTGAAATGGATGTACGCCATCGAAGCCGCGCTTTCGCTGACGCTGCTCTATCCGATTGCCCGCTGGAGTGAACGGCGTTTTCGCCTGGAGCATCGTCTGATGGCCGGGCTGTTTTTAATGACGCTGAGCATGATGCCCATCGGTCTGGTGAATTCTCTCCAGCAGCTGTTTACGCTGATTTGCACCTTCTATATCGGCTCTATCATCGCCGAGCCGGCTCGTGAGACGCTGAGCGCCTCGCTTGCAGATGCGCGTGCCCGCGGCAGCTATATGGGGTTCAGCCGACTCGGTCTGGCCTTTGGTGGGGCTTTGGGTTACGCCGGCGGCGGCTGGCTGTTTGATGCAGGCAAAGCGCTGAATCAACCGGAACTGCCGTGGATGATGCTCGGCGCGGTGGGCTTTATGACGCTGCTGGCCCTCTGGTGGCAGTTCAGCCAGAAGCGCAGCGCAAGCGGCATGCTCGAACCGGGCGCGTAGCCCTTCCCTCTGGCGGGAGGTCCCTCCCGCCTCACTTCTCAGTTTTTTCTGCTGGTTTCTGCCATTTCACACTGACATACTGACGTAACAGGACAGAAGCGCCGATTTTTCGTTGAGGAACACTATGAAGAAAATTGTCATTGCCGCTGCATTCATTGTCAGCGGTCTGCTGGTGGGCTGTAACCAGCTTACGCAATACACCGTCAGTGAACAGGAAATTAATCAGGCGCTGGAAAAACATAACAACTTTTCAAAAGACATCGGCGTGCCCGGGCTTGCAGATGCGCATATCGTCCTCAGTAACCTGACCAGCCAGATAGGACGTGAAGAGCCAAACAAAGTGACGCTGAACGGGGATGCAAACCTCGATATGACCTCCCTCTTCGGCAACCAGAAAGCCAATATCAAGCTGAAGCTGAAAGCGCTGCCGGTCTTTAACAAAGAGAAAGGGGCTATTTACCTGCAGGAGATGGAAGTTGTCGATGCGGAAGTCACGCCGGACAAGATGAAATCTGTGCTGCAAACCCTGATGCCTTATCTGAATCAGTCTCTGCGTAACTATTTTAATCAGCAGCCAGCCTATGTCTTAAGTGAAGACAAGAGCAAGGGTGAAGCGCTTGCGAAAAAGTATGCTAAAGGGATAGAGGTGAAACCGGGAGAAATCATTATTCCCTTTACTGATTAATCCGTAGGGCGCCGAGGCGCCCTTTTTTTTACGGAAAAGTGTGCAAACGAAAACGTTTCCGCTTATGATTTGTGTCCGGCATAAACAGCCATCCGAATGACTGATTCCTGACAAGCCGGAGCTTCCATGACTGCACAACCCCAGGTTCTTAAAATCCGCCGCCCTGACGACTGGCATATCCATCTGCGCGATGGCGATATGCTCAAAACCGTCGTGCCTTATACCAGCGAAATTTATGGCCGCGCGATTGTCATGCCTAACCTGGTGCCACCAGTCACCACCGTCGATGCCGCAATGGCGTATCGCCAGCGCATTCTGGATGCCGTCCCGGCGGGCCATGATTTCACCCCGCTGATGACCTGCTACCTGACCGATTCCCTGGATCCAAACGAAGTGGAGCGCGGGTTTAACGAAGGCGTATTCACCGCTGCGAAACTTTACCCGGCCAATGCCACCACCAACTCCAGCCACGGCGTTACCAGCATTGATGCCATCATGCCGGTGCTGGAGCGCATGCAGAAACTGGGTATGCCGCTGCTGGTTCACGGTGAAGTCACGCATGCCGAGATCGACATCTTTGACCGTGAAGCCCGTTTTATCGACACCGTGATGGAGCCCCTGCGTCAGCGCCTTCCCGCGCTCAAAGTGGTCTTCGAGCACATCACCACCAAAGATGCCGCTGAGTATGTCCGCGACGGTAACGAGCTTATCGCCGCCACCATCACGCCACAGCATTTGATGTTTAACCGTAACCACATGCTGGTTGGCGGTGTACGTCCACATCTGTACTGCCTGCCGATCCTCAAGCGTAACATTCACCAGCAGGCGCTGCGCGAACTGGTTGCCAGCGGTTTCTCCCGCGCGTTTCTGGGCACGGATTCCGCACCTCATGCGCGTCATCGCAAAGAAGCAAGCTGCGGCTGTGCGGGCTGCTTTAATGCCCCAACCGCTCTCGCCAGCTATGCAACCGTGTTTGAAGAGATGAATGCCCTGCCGCATTTCGAGGCGTTCTGCTCACTCAATGGCCCCCGTTTTTATGGGTTGCCGGTCAATGAGACCTTCATTGAGCTGGAACGTAAAGAGAGCCAGGTTGAGGAAGCCATTCCACTGACCGATGACACGCTGATCCCATTCCTGGCAGGTGAAACCGTTCGCTGGACGGTAAAACGCTAAAAAATCAGTGCCCCTTGTTGTCAAACCGATAATATACCTGTATAAATAAACAGTATATTACACAGGGGGCATTTATGCGTATTGAAGTCACCATAGCCAAAACTACCGTTCTGCCTGCCGGCGCGCTTGATGCGCTTGCAGGCGAATTATCCCGTCGTATTAACAACACCTTTCCCGAAAACGACGGTGCCGTAACGGTGCGTTACGCGGCCGCAAACAACCTCTCCGTCATTGGCGGCGCGAAAGAAGATAAAGCGCGTATCACCCAAATCCTGCAGGAAACGTGGGAAAGCGCCGACGACTGGTTCATCACAGATTAACACTGCTCCCTCATTGTGTTTTTTTGCCGGGTCGCCCCGGCTTTTTTTTCGCCTGAAAATCCAGAAAGTTCAAATTAATTCGGCAACTTCTTTAAAAATCGTGAACAACATGGTGTTTTATTGTTCGAACAATCCTAAAAAGCAGAAAAATGTGTTGCTAGC
Organism: Enterobacter ludwigii; assembly: GCF_001750725.1. Lineage (NCBI taxonomy): Bacteria > Pseudomonadati > Pseudomonadota > Gammaproteobacteria > Enterobacterales > Enterobacteriaceae > Enterobacter > Enterobacter ludwigii. Next base: position 930,754 of record NZ_CP017279.1, on the reverse strand, counting down.
TGTTTATTTTTCCCTTAGGAACCCTTATTACTTGTATACTGAAGTTGCTTCAGAAAAACATGCATTGAACCTCGAAGTCGTTGTCTTCTAACACGCATTATGGGGGTTATAATGGAAAAGAATAGCGAAGTCATCCAGACCCACCCACTCGTTGGCTGGGATATCAGTACCGTAGACAGCTACGATGCACTGATGCTGCGTTTGCACTACCAGACCCCAAATCAGCTGAACCGTGAAGAAGCGGAAGTTGGACAGACGCTGTGGCTTACGACAGACGTCGCCCGTCAGTTTATTTCTATTTTGGAAGCAGGCATCGCAAAAATAGAATCTGGCGACTACCAGGAAAATGAGTATAAACGGCATTAGCGTTTAGCCCACTTTTCACTCTACAGGCACCCTCGGGGTGCCTTATTTATTTCTCCCTTGTATAAGCCCCCGATGTTAATTACTCTGCTAACAAAGCGTTAGTTTAAGAGATGCCCATGAAATATGATCTGATTATTATTGGTAGCGGCTCCGTTGGTTCTGCCGCCGGATATTATGCCACTCAGGCTGGCCTCAAGGTTCTGATGATAGATGCCCATCTTCCCCCTCATTCAGAGGGAAGCCATCATGGCGATACTCGCCTCATTCGTCATGCCTATGGTGAAGGCGAGCGCTATGTCCCGCTGGTACTTCGCGCGCAAGCGCTCTGGGACGAACTGGCTAAACAGACTGAGGAACGCATTTTCGAACGCACGGGCATCATTAACCTTGGTCCTGCCCGCTCTGATTTTCTCGCCAGCGTCGAACGCAGCGCGAAGACATTTAACCTGGACGTTGAGAAGCTCGACGCGGCGGGGATCATGTCACGCTGGCCGGAAATCACCGTCCCGGACGATTATGTTGGTCTCTTTGAAGCCCATTCTGGGGTGTTGCATTGCGAAACAGCAATAAAAACCTGGATAGCGCTGGCCGCGAAAGCAGGCTGCGCCCAGCTTTTCAATTGCCCGGTCGAGGCCATTAAACATGATGCTGACGGTGTCACGGTGACAACCCTGGACGGAGAGTACACGGCCTCCCGATTGCTCATCAGTGCCGGTACCTGGGTAACCCGTCTGCTGCCAGACCTGCCCGTACAGCCGGTGCGCAAGGTCTTCTCCTGGTTCCAGTCTGATGGCCGTTACAGTACGCAGAATAAATTCCCGGCGTTCACCGGCGAGTTACCCAACGGCGATCAGTTCTACGGCTTCCCTTCGGATAAAGACGCGCTCAAAATCGGGAAACACAATGGAGGACAAATTATCTCCTCTCCTGAAGAACGTAAACCGTTTGGCGCCTACCCACAGGATGGCTCTGAAGCTTTCTCGTTCCTGCGAAATATTCTGCCGGGCGTCGGTGGCTTACTCTATGGCGCGGCATGTACCTACGACAACACGCCGGACGAAGACTTTATTATCGATACGCTGCCCGGGCATGAGAACACATTGCTCATCACCGGTCTGAGCGGTCATGGCTTTAAGTACGCGTCGGTGCTGGGTGAAATTGCCGCGCAGTTTGCCCAGGGTATTACACCGCAGTTTGATCTGACGCCCTTCTCTCTTTCACGTTTTAACGGATAATCCACCACGGGCTTCGGACGTTCCGGAGCCCGTCTTTTTGTTACGGTTTGCGGGGCGCTATGCGCAAAGTTGTGGGTTTTCTCATCAATAATATTCGTGAGCATTTGATGCTCTATATCTTATTGTGGGCGCTGCTGGCCATCATTGATTTTATTTACATTGTATTTTACTGAAAGCCTGCCTGACATTTATTGACATTACTTTATATTTACTTAAGTTAGAACAATTCCTCAATTAGCCCTTTGTTAAATCTTGCACGAAGACATTGAATTACCTTTGCGGATCATTTTCAAAACCGCTGAAATAAATAAAATAAAAATCAATATCGACTTATTTCAGTTGCAATATCATTCCTTCCCGTTCATTTTTACTGCTCTGTTTATTTGATAATGGTAATCCTGATGCAATTGCGTAACACCTCCCGGCGCTATGGAATAATATCCATAAGCTTGCACTGGATATTTGCTATTGCGGTCTATGCCATGTTCGGACTTGGCCTCTGGATGGTGACGCTCAGCTATTACGATGGCTGGTATCACCAGGCCCCGGAGCTGCATAAGAGCATCGGCGTGCTGCTGATGATGGGGCTGGTTATTCGCGTGATCTGGCGACACATTTCACCGCCGCCTGCCGCGCCAAAGACCCACAGTAAATTTACCCGTATCAGCGCTGTTGCCGCGCATATTACGCTTTATGCGCTGCTCTTCGCTCTTCTGATCAGCGGCTATCTCATCTCGACAGCAGAGGGTAAACCGATAAGCGTTTTTGGCATTTTTGATGTCCCGGCAACGCTTGCCGATGCGGGATCACAGGCCGATATTGCCGGGGTGATTCACCTCTGGCTGGCATGGAGCGTGGTTATCCTGTCCGTGCTGCACGGGCTTGCCGCCCTTAAACATCATTTCATCGATAAAGACGATACGCTAAAGCGCATGCTTGGCCGCTCGTCAGTTGACTCTGGAGCTTAAAATGAAAAAACACCTGCTGGGTATCGCACTGGGTTCTCTGTTATTTACCACCGGCTCAGCCGTTGCTGCTGACTATAAAATTGATAAAGAGGGCCAACATGCTTTCGTCAATTTCCGTATTCAGCATCTCGGGTATAGCTGGCTGTATGGCACCTTTAATGATTTTGACGGCACATTCAGCTTTGACGAAAAAAATCCTGCCGCCGATAAAGTCAACGTGACCATTAATACCAACAGCGTCGACACCAATCATGCAGAACGCGATAAACATTTGCGCAGTGCGGAATTCCTGAACGTGTCTAAATTCCCGCAGGCCACCTTCACCTCCACGGAAGTGAAAAAAGATGGCGATAAGCTGGATATTACCGGCAACCTGACGCTCAACGGCGTGACAAAACCGGTTACGCTGAATGCAAAATTAATGGGCCAGGGTGACGATCCGTGGGGGGGTAAACGTGCCGGATTTGAAGCCGCAGGTAAAATTCACCTGAAAGACTTTAATATTACTACCGATTTGGGCCCTGCTTCTCAGGATGTCGAACTGATTATTTCCGTTGAAGGCGTTCAGCAGAAGTCATAATAACGACGCCCGGCAGGCTTTCACGCTGCCGGGCATCAGCCTTATTCAGGGTCGGGAATACCCAGTTTGGTGTTCAGACGTCCACGGGATTTATTAAAAATCTTGTTACCATTTTCCCGTCCTGCACGACGACGGCGTTGCTCCTCTTCCGGCAGCATGCTCTCTTCACTGCACAGTTCGCTGCAGCATCCGTTAAATTTCTCGGCACAGGCCGGACACTGAATAAACAGCAAATGACATCCGTCATTTTTGCAGTTGGTATGGGTATCACACGGCGTACCGCACTGGTGACAGTGGGCAATCACATCCTCTGAAATACGCTCGCCCATTCGTTCGTCAAAGACAAAGTTCTTACCGATAAAACGCACCGGTAAACCCTGCTCACGGGCACGGCGGGCGTACTCAATAATGCCGCCTTCAATGTGCCAGACCTTATTAAACCCGTTGTGCTTCATCCAGGCGCTGGCCTTCTCACAGCGGATCCCGCCGGTGCAGTACATCACGATCTTTTTATCTTTATGTTCCTGCATCATCTCAACCGCTTTTGGCAGTTGCTCGCGGAAGGTATCAGCCGGAATTTCCATCGCGTTTTCGAAATGCCCCACTTCATACTCATAATGGTTACGCATATCGATGAACACCGCATCCGGATCGTCCAGCATCGCATTCACTTCCGCCGCTTTCAGGTATTCCCCGACATCAGCGGCGTTAAACGCCGGATCGTCAATACCATCCGCGACAATGCGTTCACGCACTTTCATGCGCAGTACCCAGAATGATTTACCGTCATCATCCAGGGCAATGTTCAGGCGTACACCGTTGAGAGCCGGATCGAACCCGTAAAGCAGGTCGCGGAAGGCGTTCACTTTGCTTTCCGGTACGCTGATCTGGGCATTGATGCCTTCACGGGCAAGATAGACGCGCCCGAAAACATTCAGCGTCGTGAAGGCCTGATAAAGCGCATCGCGGGTCGCTTGTGGATCGTTGATGGTGAAGTATTTGTAGAATGAGATTGTCGTGCGCGGTTCGGTTTCAGCCAACATACGCGCCTTTAACATCTCATTCGAAACGCGGTTGTGTAACACTGGCATGGTGTACAAGTCCTGCAATCGTTAGAGAGAATGAAAAATCGGTCGGCATCATATAGCAAACAATGACAATTTACATCCACACAATTTACGCTACATTTCACACACCCTAGTTAGTCAGACTTAACAATTGCTGCATTCGTACACGTTTCGAAGACAGACATTTTGGCTACGCCTCAAAAAATGAGACAATAGCTAAACAGGACGTTAGAACACAGGAAAGACATGACCCAGTTACCGAAATTTACTGTCGCCCTTTTGCATCCCCGCTATTGGTTGACCTGGCTTGGCATTGGTTTTTTATGGCTGATGGTCCAACTCCCTTACCCTGTGATTTTCCGTGTGGGCAAATGTGTGGGCCGTATTGGTCAAAAATTCATGAAACGCCGCGCCAGGATTGCCTACCGCAACCTTGAGCTGTGCTTCCCGCAGATGAGCGAGGCGGAACGTCATGAGATGGTGACCAGGAATTTCGAATCCGTTGGCATGGGGCTGATGGAAACCGGTATGGCGTGGTTCTGGCCAGACAAACGGATGGCCCGCTGGAGTGAAGTCACCGGGACGGGTATGGAGCCTGTGCATACGCTTCAGGCCAATAAGACAGGCGTACTGCTGATTGGCGTGCATTTTCTGACGCTGGAGATCGGTGCGCGTATGTTTGGCATGCAGGCACCCGGTATTGGTGTTTATCGCCCTAACGATAACCCGGTGATCGATTTAATCCAGACCAATGGTCGTATGCGCTCCAACAAAAGTATGATCGACCGTAAAGACCTGAAGGGGATGATCCGCGCGCTGAAATCAGGTGAAGTGATCTGGTATGCCCCTGACCACGATTATGGCCCACAATCCAGCGTATTTGTCCCGTTCTTCGCCGTTGAAGAGGCGGCCACAACCACCGGTACCTGGATGCTGGCGAAAATGTCCAAAGCCGCGATCGTCCCGTTTGTCCCGCGTCGCAAGCCGGATGGCTCAGGCTACGAGTTAATGATGCTCGAGCCGGAACTCGCGCCGCCGCTGGACGATGCGGAAACGACCGCTCGCTGGATGAACAGAGTGGTTGAGAAATGCATCATGCTCGCGCCGGAGCAGTATATGTGGCTCCATCGTCGCTTCAAAACGCGGCCAGAGGGTATGCCGTCGCGCTATTAATTTTCCGTGCGGCCATCAGGGCCGCACGCTCATTTAGCTTTAAAAGCTCCTCCGCATTGCAGCGATCATAACCCAGGCGCATACTTAGCAGGCTTATTACTTCAGGCCTATGGTGCTTTGCACCTCATTATGCGGATTGTTATGTCACCCTCAGATGCCCCCATAAACTGGAAGCGTAACCTCACGGTTGCGTGGCTTGGCTGTTTTCTCACCGGTGCGGCGTTTAGCCTGGTGATGCCCTTCCTGCCGCTTTACGTTGAACAACTTGGCGTCACCGGTCACAGTGCGCTCAATATGTGGTCTGGCCTGGTCTTCAGTATCACCTTTCTCTTTTCCGCGATTGCTTCGCCCTTCTGGGGTGGCCTTGCCGATCGCAAAGGACGAAAGATCATGCTGCTGCGTTCAGCACTAGGGATGGCCATCATCATGGCGCTGATGGGCCTTGCGCAGAACGTCTGGCAATTTCTGATTTTGCGCGCGTTACTGGGCCTGCTGGGGGGCTTTATTCCTAACGCAAATGCGCTCATCGCCACCCAAATTCCGCGACACAAAAGCGGCTGGGCGCTCGGAACGCTCTCCACCGGAGGCGTGAGCGGCGCATTGCTGGGACCGCTGGCAGGCGGGCTGCTGGCGGATAACTACGGCCTGCGTCCGGTCTTTTTCATTACTGCCAGCGTCCTTTTTCTCTGCTTTATCGTCACGCTGCTCTGTATCCGTGAACGTTTCACCCCGGTCACTCGAAAAGAGATGCTCCACGCACGGGATGTGCTGACCTCGCTTAAAAACCCCAGGCTGGTGCTAAGCCTGTTCGTAACGACCCTGATTATTCAGGTAGCAACCGGGTCGATTGCCCCTATTCTGACGCTCTACGTTCGCGATCTGGCCGGTGACGTCAGTAATATTGCGTTTATCAGCGGGCTTATCGCGTCGGTGCCCGGCGTGGCGGCGCTGCTCAGCGCCCCGAGGCTGGGAAAACTGGGGGACCGCGTGGGCCCGGAAAAAATCCTGATATGCGCCCTGGTGATTTCCGTTCTGCTCCTTATTCCGATGTCGATGGTACAAGCACCGTGGCAGCTTGGCCTGCTGCGCTTCTTACTGGGAGCGGCAGACGGCGCGTTACTGCCTGCGGTTCAGACCCTGCTGGTTTACAACTCAACGAACCAGATAGCCGGCCGCATTTTTAGCTATAACCAGTCATTTCGCGATATCGGCAACGTCACCGGACCGCTTGTCGGAGCCGGGATTTCCGCCAGTTTTGGTTTCCGCGCCGTGTTTATCGTCACCGCGGGCGTGGTGTTGTTTAATGCGGTTTATTCGTGGTTCAGTTTATCGAGGGCTTTACGACCGGTCGTTAATAAGACGAACGCGTGACAGCTTATTTTTGCATTCATACTTGCAGAACCCGATATTCAGCTATTCTTTCCCTGAAACCTTCAGGAAAACAGGGAGACACCAATGACCATGTACGCCACACTGGAAGAAGCTATTGATGCCGCTCGTGAAGAGTTCCTCGCCGATAATCCTGGCGTTGAGGAAGAAAATGCTGACGTGCAACAACTTAATATCCAGAAATACGTTCTGCAGGACGGGGATATTATGTGGCAGGCCGAATTCTTTGCTGATGATGGCGAGGAAGGAGAATGTTTGCCGGTCCTGAGCGGAGAAGGTGCGCAGGCCGTCTTTGATGGCGACTATGACGAAATCGAACTACGGCAGGAATGGCTTGAAGAAAACACCCTGCACGAGTGGGATGAGGGCGAATTTCAGCTCGAGCCACCGCTGGATACGGAAGAAGGACAGACCGCAGCCGATGAGTGGGATGAGCGTTAATTTCCCCTATTCATAAGGGCCGTGCTGAGCGTCGATCGGCAACAATAGCGTATCGAATACCAGTGAAAACGGTAAATCGAGCACGGTGAGATAGCGCCACGCTGAGTCACGTACATCCCATTTTACCCCGGGGTAGTACTGATTACCGTGGCCTTGCCCTGGAATGGTGCGGCTGATGATGCTGCCACAGCCGCTGAGTAAACACGCCATCATCACGGCGAGGATTATTTTCATCAATGACCTCTAAAAAAATACCGGCTTTTCAGCCGGTATTTTATTTGCCGGGTAGCGTAACGCCGCCGGGCACAGAAGGCTTACTTCGCCTTCAGCGCGAGTGGATTAATTTTAATCTCTTTATAGTGGCTGACCCACGAAGAGTATTTTTCCGGCGCAGACCACACACGGTAGTGAAGGCGTGCCATCGTAACCGGATCGCTCAATAGCACCAGACGACGGTCGCGGTTGAGTTTTTCCGGCGTATCGTTCAGCGCCTGCTCAACGTGACGATCGCGGGCAATCTCCAGTACCTGGCTTGCACGGTGACGCGCTGTCGCCATGGCCGTCGCCAGAGCGTTAAATGACGGGTTAAACACCGCGTGCATAAAACCATCTTCCAACGAACGTTTGCGGTTCTGCTCAAGATACGTGTCGGTATCCACCAGCACCTGTGGCGGCGAATACTCTTCCGGGATCAGGAACAGTTTCCAGCGTTTGGTACGCAGCCCCACCGTTGAGCGGCTCGAAATCACTGACACAAACGGTGACAGGATCAGCGAGAAGACAATCGGTGCCAGCCAGAACAGGAAGCGCAGATCCAGCCAGGCCATACCTGCCGCCCATACCAGACCCAGCAGCAGCTGCGAGCCATGACGCATGAAGGCTTCCCCCCACGGCGTGGAGTCATCATCACGCTGCGGTGAATTCCAGACCACTTCCCAGCCGAGGAACGCGCTGACCACAAACACGGTATGGAACAGCATACGCACCGGCGCCAGCAGCACGGAGAACAGCACTTCCAGCAGAAGCGAGAGCGTCACGCGGCAGAAACCACCGTACTCTTTCGAGCCTTTGCACCAGATCAGAATGATACTGAGCAGCTTAGGCAGGAACAGCAGTACCATGGTGGAGGCAAACAGCGCAATCGCCAGCTCCGGACGCCACTGCGGCCACACCGGGAACAGCTGGCGCGGTTGCAGGAAGTATTGCGGTTCCGTCAGAGCATGCACCACCTGTAGCGCAGTAGAGAGCGCAAGGAACATAAACCACAGCGGTGCGGAGAGATAAGACATTACGCCAGTCAGGAACACAGCACGGTGAACCGGGTGCATCCCTTTTACGAGGAACAGGCGGAAGTTCATCAGGTTACCGTGACACCAGCGGCGGTCACGCTTGAGCTCATCCAGCAGGTTCGGCGGCAGCTCTTCGTAAGATCCCGGCAGGTCGTAGGCAATCCAGACGCCCCAGCCAGCACGACGCATCAACGCCGCTTCCACGAAGTCGTGCGACAGAATAGACCCCGCAAACGAACCTTCCCCCGGCAGCGGAGCCAGCGCACAGTGCTCAATGAACGGCTTCACGCGGATAATGGCGTTGTGACCCCAGTAGTGAGACTCACCCAGTTGCCAGAAGTGCAGACCAGCGGTAAAGAGCGGCCCGTAGACGCGGGTTGCAAACTGCTGGCAGCGCGCATAAAGCGTGTCCATACCGGACGCTTTTGGCGAAGACTGGATGATCCCCGCGTTCGGGTTGGCTTCCATCAGACGCACCAGACCGCTCAGGCAGTCGCCGCTCATTACGGAGTCAGCATCCAGCACGACCATGTAGCTGTACTGATTCCCCCAGCGACGGCAGAAGTCATCGATGTTTCCGCTTTTACGCTTCACGCGACGACGACGACGGCGGTAGAAGATCTGGCCTTCACCCTGCACTTCCGCGATCAGTTCCATCCAGGCTTTTTGCTCGGCAACGCAGATGTCCGGGTTGTAGCTGTCACTCAGGATATAGACGTCAAAATGCGCCGCGTTACCGGTTGCCTTTACGGACTCCCAGGTCGCACGCAGACCCGCAAATACGCGGTCAACGTCTTCGTTACAGATAGGCATGATCAGCGCCGTACGGTGCTCAGGATTAAGGGGTTCATCCCCGACCGTTGAGGCTGAAATGCTGTATTTGTCCCGCCCCATCAGCAGCTGCAGGAAGCCCATCAGCGCGGTCCAGAAACCGGCTGACACCCAGCAGAAGAGAACGGCAAACAGCAGAAGAATACCGCTCTGCAGGATATACGGCAGCAGCTGCATGAAGGAGACCCAGATATCCTGGCCCATCATGTCTGCAGGGTTGATAAGTGCCCAGCCCTGGTAAGGCAGAATGGTTTTCATGTACCAGGTAGCGACCACGGTCTGCGCCAGCGTCAGTAACAGCAGAATGTAACGACGAATGGTCCCCACGGTACGCCATTTCTGTTCGGAGGCCTGCTCTTCTTTCGTCAGGCGCGACAGATAGCGCGGCGTAACATCACGCCCACGCAGGCGATCCCAGAAGCGGCCAACCGGGTTGGTGCGCCACGGGTCAGGGAACATTGAAGAACGCGTGGCTTTCGGCATTGCCTGAAGCTGATCGCGTCCTTCATCGTCTTTAATCAACTGCCCTTCTGCCAGCGAGTCTGGCCATGCCTGCGCCAGACGCGCCTTTACTGACCCCAGCGGCGTATCATCGTCACGGGAAAACGGACGATGTTCGCCATCCAGCGCGGTATGCACCGCGCGGATGTCGCTTTTAGGCAGCGCCGCTTTTTCAATGTCCGTCAGCGGCATGGCATCAATATATTCAGATGTATTATTCATTGGCAGGTAGCTGATAGCTCCAGGTTTCACTCAGCGGCTGATCGTTACTGACCAGCGCAGCACGCATTTCAGTGGTCTGTTTCGGATCTTTCACTTTCACGCGCAGCGTCAGACGCCAGCCTTTCGTTACCGGGTTATAGCGTACGGTGTTCTCAACGATTTCACCGTTATCACCGATGCTGGCCTGAGCGGCAACGGCGGTATCCGGGGACAGTTTTTTCATATCCTGACCCGCGAAGTCCACAACAAAGGCCACGGTGCCATCAGGCTGACGGATCAGGTTAGACTGCTTCACATCACCCGTAGAACGGCGAGTCTGCATGACGTACGCGTTATCCGGCGCATGCAGTTTGTCTTCGTCGCGGCTAAAGGTAATGGTGTATTTGAAGTTCATCTCTTTACCGGCTTCCGGCAGCTGATCCGGCGTCCAGTAAGCAACGATGTTATCGTTGGTTTCGTCATTGGTTGGAATTTCAACCAGCTCAACCTTACCTTTACCCCAGTCACCTTTCGGCGTGACCCAGGCGCTTGGGCGCAGGTCATAGCGGTCATCCAGATCTTCAAATCGGGAGAACTGACGGCCACGCTGCAGGAGGCCGAAACCTTGCGGGTTTTCCATCGCAAAACTGCTAACAGCCAGATGTTTCGGGTTATTCAGCGGACGCCAGATCCACTCACCATTACCTGCATGAATAGAAAGACCGTTGGAATCGTGCAGTTCCGGGCGGAAGTTCGTCGCCGGTGACGGCTGATTCGGCCCAAACAGGAACATACTGGTCAGCGGTGCAACGCCCAGTTTGCCGACTTTATCGCGCAGGTAAACTTTGGACTGCACGTCAACGACCGTGTCACGGCCAGGCATAATCACAAAGCGATAAGCACCGGTCGCACGCGGGGAATCCAGCAGTGCATAAATAGTCAGGCGTTTGTCGGTTGGTTTTGGACGTTCAATCCAGAACTCGCGGAAACGCGGGAACTCTTCACCTGATGGCAGCGCGGTATCAATGGCGAGGCCACGCGCAGAAAGCCCGTACACCTGCCCTGCCCCGATCACGCGGAAGTAGCTGGCACCGAGCATGCTGACGATTTCGTCGTTTTTATCTTTGCTGTTGATCGGGTAAAGCACCTTGAAGCCAGCGAAGCCCAGGTCTTTAACCGTATCTTTATCGTGCTGAACATTGCCAAAATTGAAGTAATCCGGGCTGTACTTGATTTTACGTACCGCGGTCGCCGTCACTTCATTAATGGCAACAGGCGTGTCGAAGTACATTCCCTGATGATAAAACTCAAGCTTGAACGGGGTTTTAATGTTGTTCCAGTACGCTTTGTCATGGTTGAACTGGATCTGCTGATAGTCCGCATACTTCATGTCGCGGAAAACGGAGGGCAAGTTACTTTTTGGCGCTTCGTAGCTCTTGCCTGCCATCGATTTTGCCTGTTTTGCGACATCGTCGATGTTAAAGGCCAGTGCCGATGAGGTATACAGAGATAACACCACTGCAGCACCCAACCAACGCATTTTCATCATCTGTGGTTTATGTTTCATAATAAGTAAGCACTTCCCCCTTTGTGTGCTTATATCGATCCGATCCATTTTAATGGAAACTCAGGCAATCCGACAACATTATCACTGCTTTGTTCAGCTCGCTGGCTCATGGATTAAGCAAATGAAAGAACCCGCTTTTCACTTTGCGTGCTTATCCTGGAGACAGGGTGTCGGTCTTGGTGTAGGGTTGGCTTCGAATGTAACCATTATGAGTCTTAGGGATAAGGCGAAAAGTCTGAGAATGCACAAAGTTATATGAGCTCAACACCTGTAGAACGTGAATATTTCCTCGACTCGATCCGGGCATGGCTGATGCTGTTGGGGATCCCCTTTCACATTTCACTGATTTACTCCAGCCACACCTGGCATGTGAATAGCCAGATGCCTTCCTGGTGGCTCACGCTGTTTAATGACTTTATCCATGCCTTTCGTATGCAGGTGTTTTTTGTCATATCCGGCTATTTCTCCTACATGCTGTTCTTACGCTACCCGGTAAAACGCTGGTGGAAAGTGCGCGTGGAGCGTGTGGGCATTCCGATGTTGACCGCCATTCCCCTGCTGACGTTGCCGCAGTTTATTATGTTGCAGTACGTCAAAGGCAAAGCGGAGAACTGGCCAAATCTGACGCTGTATGAAAAGTACAATACCCTGGTCTGGGAACTGGTGTCTCACCTGTGGTTCCTGCTGGTCCTGGTGGTGCTCACCACGGTCAGTCTGGTCATTTTCAGCCGCCTGCGCCATCGCCTGAGTACCCAGGCCGATACCTTCTTCGCCAATATTACGCTGGGTAAACTGTCTCTGCTCTTTTTGCTGCTGGGTATCGCCTATGCGGCCGTGAGACGCACGCTATTTATCGTGTATCCGCCGATACTGAGTGACGGGCTGTTCAATTTCGTCGTGATGCAGTCGCTGTTTTACATCCCCTTCTTTTTAGCCGGTGCGCTGGCATTTATTCATCCCAAACTTAAATCGCTGTTTACCACCCCGTCGCCATGGTGCGCCCTGGGTGCCGCTATCGCGTTTGCGGCCTATCTGTTAAATCAGCGCTATGGCAGCGGCGATGGCTGGATGTATGAAACAGAAAGCGTGATCACCATGCTGCTGGGTCTGTGGATGGTGAATGTGGTCTTCGCGCTGGGACACCGCTTGCTGAACTTTAAGTCCAGCCGCGTGACCTACTTCGTCAATGCTTCACTGTTTATTTACCTGGTGCACCACCCGCTGACGCTGTTCTTCGGCGCTTATATCACGCCACATATTGCGTCCAACACGCTGGGTTTCTTTACCGGACTGGTCTTTGTGATTGGGATTGCCATCGTGCTTTATGAAATCCATCTGCGGATCCCGCTCCTGCGTTTCCTCTTTTCAGGAAAACCACAGGCTAAAGCCTCATAAACAAACGCGGCGCACTCAGTGCGCCGCGTTTGTTTTAGCTCTCTACGTCCTGTCCACGCTGCGTGAGAAGCCGCTGATAAAGGTGTGTGGTTTCTTCGTCGAAACAGACAAAAATCACCTTCTCAGGCATCGGCTTGAGGGAGAGGTATCGGTAAACGGTCTCTACCGCGATCGTGGCAGCGGCAGGTTTTGGATATCCATATACCCCAGTGCTGATAGCCGGAAAAGCCATCGTCTTATAGCCGTTATCCGCTGCCAGGCGCAGGCAGTTGCGGTACGCCTCCTCCAGAATACTCGCCTCATGCCGATCGCCGCCATGCCATACAGGCCCCACAGCGTGAATCACCGCTTTGGCAGGAAGATCTCCCGCGAGGGTAATCACCGCATGACCCGGAGGACATTCACCCTGCTGCTGACGCACAGCTTTACAGGCCTCAAGGAGCTGCGGTCCTGCAGCCCGGTGGATTGCGCCGTCAACACCGCCCCCGCCCATCAGTGATGGATTGGCCGCATTAACGATCACGTCGACGTGCATCGTCGTAATATCGCCATGAATGACTTCAATTTGCGGTTTCATACGTACCCTCTGCTACCCGCCTTTTTCTTAAGTGTATCGCAGAGGAGGTATGGATAAAAAACTATCGGGGAAAAACCTCTTCCGCCGGGGAGCGGAAGAGCGAGAATTAACGATACTGAATTTGAACAACCGCGAGCGTTTTTTCGGGATTAAGGTACTTCATGCTGAGAGTTGCGAGGCTGGAATCGTTGACCTGACCGTTAAGTACATCTTCATAGCTGACTCTGCGCGTTTGCATCCGATTATTATCCGGGCATGTCATTGCAAACGCGTCATGATGCGGTGTGACCACGCAGGGGTCTGCGACAATAGCGCCGCGAAAATGAATCACACCACCGTCGACAATCGTGGCTGAAAAAGCGGGAGTAATAAATGCAGAGAGGATCAAACCTAAACCATAAACCCGTCGGGCTAAATATTTGGTCACTATATGTACTCCTCAATGAAAGTCGTCCTTGAGGGGTAAACGCGCTCCGCTAGGGCAAACGAAGCATCACGTTATGGAACAGCACTGCACAGTTCCTGATAACAGCATAGCTCAACCGCGCACGCCCGCCATATCCACAACATCTTGATTTCATAATCATTAGAGCGCACTTCCCGCCGGGGACCATTGCTGTGATAAATGAAGCGATTTCCCGTCAGAGACGGTGACAGTAATGTTCACCTTGTCTCCGGAATCTATATTTAAACTCAGCCGCATTAAATCAATCGTCTGATTAGCGGGAATAAAAAGTGTGTTTTGTTGCCGTGAAGAACTTTGCCCCCCCAGCCCCTGTCGCAAAGAGACAATCTGCACCTGACATTCACACGGTTCCGTCAGAATAACCTGCGGAATAATGGTGGTCATATTTCCCTGTTGCGACGTTTTAAACGTGATCTGACTGGAAAGCGCCGCGAGGAGAATTAAGGTATTCATGATGAACTCCCGAAAAAAAAACAGGGCAAATGCCCTGTTTTTTGTAGCACAGACTGGAAATTAATACTGATGTGCAGTCGCGTGGTTGCCAAAACCAACCTGCTGAACAGTCACAGTGGATCCGGATGCGGTTTGATCAACAGCAGCACCGTTGCCACCACCGTACTGGCTAACGTTCATCACCGAGTGGTTACCATTCCACTGGTCAAGCGTTGCGCTGTTACCGAAACCATTCTGAGTCAGACTAATTGAGCTGTCATCAGAGCCCTGACCAACGTCAGCACCGTTACCGCCGCCACTTTGATTAATGGTCAGTGTGGAATTTCTCGCACTGGTTTGCAAAGCGAGAGCCGAGTTACCGCCACCGTACTGGTAAATGCTCAGCGTTGAATTTGGACCACTGTCATGACCACCGTGGCCATGCCCGTTACCCCAACCGCCTTGATTAATACTACCGGCCATAGCACTACCAGAAACTACGATTGCTGCAATTGCTGCCACTTTGATAAATTTCATGGTAAACCCCCATCGGATTGATTAAAGTCGCCGCTAAATAACTAACGCTGAATAACGCGAATCGCCATTTGCGACTGTCTCTGCACTACAACTGCGGTTTTCTGCGTACCGTACTGCGTAATATTTGCTCTATTACCCGACCCTTTTTGGATAATTTTCGCACTATTACCATATCCATCTTGCGTAATACCTGCATCATTCGCGCTACCGCTCTGATCGATCCAGGCAATATTATAAGTCCCTGATTGATCAACTCTCGCTCTGTTGCCTGCTCCATCCTGAGAAACAATGGACAATAATTTTGACCCGTCCTGGCGAACCTGAGCATCATTTAACATGCCCTGCTGACCAATAATGGCTGCCTGATTTAATGATGAACGACTTAATTCATTAACCGTGAAGTTATATTCAGCGTTAGCCAAATCTGAATCAGCCGCGATTACAAATCCAGGCGCACCCAGTAATGTAAACATCATAAATAACGATGTATTTTTCATGTTGTCACCCTGGACCTGGCTATTTGATAACGCCATAACCTTGTTACTGTGACTTCGTGTTAGAACGACTCGTAATTTGTTAACGCGTCGTTACGGTGATGAGTATGTCTGCCGAAACATTTTAAATATCTCACCCGCGTGGCTTATTTTTATTTATCACGTCACCTCAAAGTAGTAATTCCATGCAAAAAAACGTTATAGACCGGGGTTCTTATTTTTCTATTAAGCCTTTCTTAATAATCGATTGTGCAGCGGGACGAGAGGAGTAAAGCCCCCATGCAACGGACGCTAAACGAAACGCCAGGAGGACATTTTACACAACACGTGACACGAGACCTGTTTTCTTAAGACGCAGCATCGTTCATTCCAGGACTTAGAAAATCTCTGTGACTCATACCTCTTTACGGGAAGAAATAAATAATTAATATTAATAAAAATCAAACAATTATAAATATTTGTATGATTTTTAAAATCTGTGCAGGGTTATTTACATGTACAACTTTCTTATCATTCCACAACATTTAAAAGAGTCCATTTTCACAAATTAATATTGATTTTTACATCCTGTTACACGTTTAACACTTGCTTTAAAGTTAGTAATAGCTAGATTGAAATCAGATGTACGAAATTTGTTTTATATTTACCTCCTGCTGGAGGTTATGGTTTTTTTCTTCACACAGCAGTGCAACATCTGTCAGTACTTCTGGGGTCCTCTTTTTTATCTGGAGGACCGCTGTCAGGTGTCATAAAAAAGTGGGGTTTCATCATGTATAATGAAGTCCAAAGTTTACATGGTCATACGTTACTGTTGATCACAAAACCTTCGTTGCAAGCGACCGCTTTATTACAACATTTAAAGCAATCGCTGTCTCTGCACGGGAAATTACATAATATTCAACGTTCTTTTGATGATATTGCACCTGGCAGTATCATTCTGATTGATATGATGGAAGCGGATAAAAAGCTTATCCATTACTGGCAAGATAATTTAAGCAGGAAAAACAATAATATCCGCGTGTTATTATTGAATACTCCTGATGAGTATCCCTTCAGGGATATTGAAAGCTGGCCGCATATCAATGGTGTGTTCTATATCACGGAAGAAGAAGATCGGCTGGTCGAAGGTCTGCAGGGTATATTGCGCGGCGAGTGTTATTTTTCGCAAAAACTTGCCAGCTACCTCATCACGCACTCCGGAAATTACCGCTATAACAGTTCAGAGTCAGCGCTGCTAACGCACCGTGAGAAAGAGATCCTGAACAAATTGCGCATTGGTGCTTCAAATATTGAAATCGCCCGTTCGTTATTTATCAGCGAAAATACGGTAAAGACGCACCTTTATAATCTTTTCAAGAAGATAGCTGTTAAGAACCGAACTCAGGCTGTTTCATGGGCAAACGATAACCTCAGGCGTTAATCAAATGAAACGCACGTTGAGTTGGATCGCCGCAGCGAGTTTCATGCTCGCTGCCGGGAACGTACGGGCCGTCGAGGTCGAAGTTCCCGGATTGTTAACAGACCACACTGTCTCCTCGGTCGGGCACAATTTTTATCGTGCATTCAGTGACAAATGGGACAGTACATTTACTGGAAATATAACAATCAACGAGCGGCCCAGTGCACGATGGGGAAGTTGGATAACAATAACGGCTAATCAGGACGTTATTTATCAAACATTTTTATTCCCCACGAAAATAGACTTCGATAAAAACGTAGCCTTAGCACTGGCTCAATCAGAAGATGCTATTAATCGCCTGCAAATTGATAAAGCGCTATTAAGCACTAGCGATTTAGCAAAAGACGAATTCTAGCGAACCTATATCCGGAGGCTGTCATGCGTATTGCATATGCAGTTGTTTCGATAATGCTAATAACCCCTATAAGCTGGGCCGGAAATATGACGTTCCAGTTCCGTAACCCTAACTTTGGCGGTAATCCCAATAATGGGGCGTTTCTGTTGAACGAAGCCCAGGCGCAAAACTCCTATAAGGATCCCAGCTTTAAGGATTTTAGCGTCGATACCCCATCGGCACTGGACAACTTCACGCAGGCTATCCAGTCGCAGATTTTGGGAGGGTTGCTGACCAACATTAATACCGGCAAACCCGGCCGAATGGTGACCAACGACTTCATTGTCGACATCGCCAACAAGGACGGACAACTCCAGTTGAACGTTACCGATCGAAAAACCGGGAAAACCTCCACCATTCAGGTTTCCGGTCTACAAAGTGATTCAACGAACTTTTAAACAACAACGAAATAAGGACAACGATCATGCAGCGCTTCCTGATATTTGTTGCAGTGTGCTTATTGAGCGGTTGTTTAACTGCTCCACCTAAAGAAGCTGCAAAACCAACATTAATGCCTCGGGCTCAAAGCTATCGTGATTTAACACATTTACCTGCGCCGACCGGTAAAATATTTGTCTCGGTTTACAACATTCAGGATGAAACGGGACAATTTAAACCTTATCCGGCAAGTAACTTTTCTACGGCAGTGCCACAGAGCGCCACCGCCATGCTGGTGACCGCCCTGAAGGATTCGCACTGGTTTATTCCTCTGGAACGTCAGGGTCTCCAGAACCTGTTAAATGAACGGAAAATTATTCGCGCTGCGCAGGAAAATGGTACCGTCGCGAATAATAACCGCATGCCGCTGGAATCACTGGCCGCGGCGAACGTCATGATCGAGGGATCGATTATCGGTTATGAAAGCAACGTTAAATCGGGTGGTGTGGGCGCGCGTTACTTTGGTATCGGTGCTGATACGCAATATCAGCTCGACCAAATCGCCGTTAACCTGCGTGTCGTCAACGTCAGCACGGGCGAAGTGCTCTCTTCGGTAACGACCAGCAAAACCATTCTTTCTTATGAAGTGCAGGCCGGGGTTTTCCGCTTCATCGATTACCAGCGTTTGCTGGAGGGTGAAATCGGGTATACCTCTAACGAACCGGTCATGATGTGTCTGATGTCAGCCATAGAAACCGGGGTAATCTTCCTGATTAATGATGGTATCGATCGTGGATTGTGGGACCTGCAGAACAAAGCAGAGGCGCAAAACCCGATACTGGTTAAATACCGCGATATGTCAGTGCCTCCGGAATCCTGACAGGAAGCGCATAAAAAAGGCGAGATCATCATCTCGCCTTTTTTTATTCGCTTACCGCAGTGATGTTTTGCGCTTTATCCCGTCTGGCGGCCAGCCAGAGGCCGCTGTTCTTCATGGCATAGCCAAACACCAACCCCAGCATTAGCGAGGGAAGCACCAGCGCCCAGTCCCCCTGCCCTGCAAACGTCGCGCATGCGCCCATAAAGGTACCGGGTACAAACGACAGCAGCATATGCTTTGCCTGGATACACATCAAAAACGCGACTACGCCGGTCATGATATAGCCCAGGATCTCCAGATGCGGGGCCAACGCGCTGCCCTTCATAATCACGAGTGCCCAGATAACACCGCTCATCAGGGTACAGCCAGAGATAAAAAGCCCTTTTACGCCGCCTTGCGGGCAGGCAAAGTAGGCCGTACAGCCCAGAAACCCGGCCCAGCTGAGCAACCCGAGAGAGACCGCCACCCATCCCCATAGTCCGGAGAGAATGCCTGTCGTGAATGCGATACACAGTAATATGTTCATGGCGCGCATCTTAGCAGAAGCGCGCCATGGAAATGAGATCAGATGCACATTCCGTGCAAGATGAAATGTATGGTTGCAGAATTTATGTGACCTAAATCACTCTTCATCCTCTTCTTCCAGCTCATCCCACATTGCCGCAATGGCGTCGCGGGTCAGCGGAGCCAGCGTTCTCCAGAACGGCGAGGTCGCATGTGCTTCAACTTTGCCGAGGAAAGTACCGCACCACGGCAGCAGATACGCTTCGAAGAGCGTTTCGATAGCCTCGTTCTCATCATCAGCGGCGTGATCTTCAATCCAGGATGCAGCCAGCAGCAGCGTTCCGATATGGTCCGCAGGGGTATCCGTCAGCGGCATTCCGCGTTCAGAGAGAAACGTGCGCACTTCCGCTTCCGTCGCCCCTTCCTGCCAGGCTGAACGGTACGGCGAAACGCGGCATTCGTCGCCAATAAACAGTGCGTTGTAATCCGTTGAAATCTGCTGCATATCGCAACTTTTTTGCAGACGCTCCAGCAACTCATCCTGTTCCAGCGGCCAGTTTTGCGCCAGTTTCCCTTCACGAATCAGGGTAAAGAGTGGAACCAGCAGCGGGTCTTGCGGCTGACGATAGAACAGCGTACCCAGCACGCGGCAAAGGATGGAAAACTCATTCATTTTTTTATTCCATTACACAATTAAAGATCGGCAAATTCATCAATCGGATCCATTCCGCGTGACTCGAGGAAATCAAGCATGCGGCGTGGGGTAACATTAAGGATCCTGTCTTCCGGGAAATCCACGTCATTCAGTATTTTCAGGCATTCACTAAAATCACCCAGCGTAAACGCGGTATGGGAATCGGAACCCAGCGCCACCATGCCGCCGGCATCCCGTACTGCAGCTGCCACGGCGCGACAGTTTGCTTCACTGCCCTTGCGCGAGTGAACAAAAGAAGAGTTATTGATCTCCAGCGCCACGCGGTGTTTCGCTGCCGCCTGGGCAACAGCCTCGATATCAATCGGGTATTTAGGATTACCCGGATGAGAAATAATGTGCACGTTGCCGCTGGCTATAGCAGCAATCATCGCTCGGGTGTTCGTCTCTTTATCCTGCGGCGCGAAAACCGGCTCGTGGAAACCGGCAAGGATCAGATCCAGAGAGGTCAGCATCGGTCCGGTGCAGTCGATTTCACCGTCTGTATTTTTAATGTTTGCCTCGATACCGCGCAGTATCCCAATACCGTCCACCAGACGTGGCCAGATCCGCATATTCACAAAATGCCAGTAGTGCGGCGCATCTGCCATGTCCGGGCCGTGATCGGTAATCGCAAAAAGCGTAATGCCCTTGCGTTTCGCTTGCGCGATATAATCATGGAGGTTGCTATACGCGTGAGTACTGGCGACGGTGTGCATATGCAGGTCAACGGGATACATCTTTCTCTCCTCTGCGGTTTTTCCAAAGGATAGCAGTTATCTGCAGCGAATATTAGCAAAAACCCGGCTAACGCCGGGTTTCACTCAGTAGCCGCGCTGTCTGTCGACCTTTCCGGTTACCGGATGGCCCTGCTCCATCTCACTGATGGTGTGGGTAATATAGGCCACAGCTTCCGCCGGACGCGTGACCGCTGCAATGTGCGGCGTCATCGCCACATGCGGATGTGCCCACAGCGGGCTTTCGGCCGGTAACGGCTCGCGGCTGTACACATCCAGCATCGCCCCTTTCAGTTTTCCGCTGTTCAGCGCCTGAAGCAGATCGGACTCAACAAGGTGTACCCCGCGTGCCAGGTTCATTACGTAACTCTGGTCGGCCAGTTGATTAAGCAGTGCACCATTGATAATCCCCACCGTTTCGGCCGTATTTGGCAGCAGGTTGATGAGCACGCGCGTACCGTTCAGGAACGCAGGAAGCTCATCAGCGCCGGCAAAACTTTCTACGCCCGGATAATCCTTGCGGCTACGGCTCCAGCAGCGCAGTGGGAAGCCCCACGGGGCAAGTGCTTCAGCGACTTTTGAGCCGAGCACGCCAGCCCCGAGGATACCAATGGTAAAATCTTCACGCTGATAATCCGGCAGCGGCTCCCAGTGGGATTGCTGTTTTAGTGCCTGATAGTCGTCGAAGCGGCGGAACCAGTGCAGCACCTGGCTGACGGCATACTCCTGCATTTGCTGGCCCATGCCGGTATCTTCCAGACGGAAAAGAGGGATCTCTTCCGGCAGCATTTCAGGGTGTGCTTTCAGTTTGCTCAGAATCGAATCCACGCCGGCGCCCAGTGCAAAAACGGCCTTCAGTTTACGGCCCTGGAGCATTTCTACCGGCGGATGCCAGACCAGCGCGTAGTCAGCATGTTCGTTATCACCACGTTTCCACTCACGCACGCTCGCCCCGGGCAACGCCGCCGAAAGTGCCTTAATCCAGTAAGCAGTATCAAAAGTGGGGTGATAGAAGATTATATCCATAGTCATTCCTGCCTTTTATTGCGCTGTTTTGTGTTCATTTTCAACTGGATTGCCAGCATAACAAATTTTTCCCGCCACCGCGTTGTTGATAAAAAAGGCGCTTTCAGCACATTTAAAAGCCATGTTGACTGAAGTTTGTCTAAATGCACTGATTTACTGAAAAAGTGAGTTGACGCCAGTTCGGCTTTTCCTTACATTAGCGCCCGTCCCGGCAACAACGGGATGACAATATGGTGAGGTGTCCGAGTGGCTGAAGGAGCACGCCTGGAAAGTGTGTATACGGCAACGTATCGGGGGTTCGAATCCCCCCCTCACCGCCATATTTAAGATGATAGCTCGTACGAAAGTACGGGCTTTTTTCTTTTATATTCCCCGGACAGGGGGGATGAGAATCCCCGACCGGGGTTCGACAACGGGCGACAGCCAGTTGGACAGACTGAGCGCGCAGCGAACAGGCTGCCCACAGGGCGAGCGAAGCGAGTCAATCCCCCCTTCACCGCCATATTCAAGATGAGAGCGCGTACGAAAGTACGGGCTTTTTTCTTTTATATCCCCCGGACAGGGGGGATGAGAATCCCCGACCGGGGTTCGACAACGGGCGACAGCCAGTTGGACAGACTGAGCCCGCAGCGAACAGGCTGCCCGCAGGGCGAGCGACGCGAGTCAATCCCCCCTCACCGCCATATTCAAGATGAGAGCGCGTACGAAAGTACGGGCTTTTTTCTTTTATATTCTCCGCCCGCGCAGCATGAGACCTTGTGTGGTGTAAGATCCTCACCCTCGCTCCAGGGGAGAGGGAAAGATTAATCTTCCACCATCCGCGCATACTCTTCGGTAAGAAAATCCACCAGTGCCCTGACAGACGGGAGTAACCCGCGTCTTGAAGGATACACAGCATGAATCACCTCACGTCGTGGCTCCCAGGCATCAAGTACGCGAATGAGGTCCCCTGACGCAAGCTGATCTTTCACCATCAATATCGGCAACTGCACCACGCCGATACCCGCTATAGCCGCTTCACGCAGCGCCAGCATATCGGTAGTGATCAGGCGAGGATGGTAATGGATTTCCGCCTTCGCCCCTTCGGGACCGCTCAGTTCCCATTTATGGATGTGTTTACCCTCGTTCGTGCTTAATCCAGGCCAGGCACTGAGTTCAGAGGGCACCAACGGTTTACCCATCCTTTGAATCAACGCCGGTCCAGCGACCAGGCAATGTCCCCGGTCAGCCAGTACCCTTAACACCAGATCGCTGTCATCGAACGGACGCGGGCGCACACGGATCGCGACATCAATCCCCTCCCCCACCAGGTCTACCCGCCGGTTGGTTGCCTCAAGCTGCAGCGCGATCCCTGGATAGCGCGCCATAAATCTCGCCAGCATCGGGCCAACATGGACATGCAACAATGTTATCGGGCAGGTGATCCTGACAATACCGCGCGGCTCAGCCTGTAACGCGGCCACCGCCTCCTCAGCAGCTTCTGCTTCCACCATCATCGCTTTACAGTGCTGATAGAAGGTCTGGCCTACTTCTGTCACCGTAAACTGCCGCGTTGTGCGATGTATTAACCGCACGCCAAGCCGCTCTTCCAGCTGAGCTATCCGGCGGCTTAGCCGGGACTTCGGCAAATCGAGCGCACGCCCCGCTGCAGCAAAACCACCGTAGTCGACCACCTTCACAAACCAGACGAAGTCATTGAGATCCTGCATAAATCCTCATCGTTCTATTTTCAGAACAGTGAATGCCATTTTCACTATCTACCGAGATATTAACGCTGAATATAAGCTAATTACATCAACAACGCTTCAGGAGTTCATCATGAAAAACGTAACAGGCGTGTATACCGCTCCCCGTCAACACTGGGTTGGTGATGGTTTCCCGGTACGTTCAATGTTTTCTTACCAGACGCACGGCGAACCGCTCAGTCCGTTCTTGCTGCTGGACTACGCCGGGCCATACACCTTCCCGGCGGATGGGGCAAAGCGCGGCGTCGGCGAGCATCCGCACCGGGGTTTCGAAACGGTCACCCTCGTCTATTCCGGCGAAGTTGAACATCGCGATTCCACCGGCAGAGGCGGCGTAATAGGCCCCGGGGACGTGCAATGGATGACGGCGGGCGCTGGCATTTTGCACGAGGAGTTCCACTCCAGCGCGTTCGCGCAGAAAGGCGGTGAACTGAAAATGATGCAGCTGTGGGTCAACCTGCCTGCCAAAGACAAAATGGCGACGCCGGGCTACCAGAGCATCACTAAGGCGGATATCCCTGTGATCACGCTGCCGGATAACAGCGGCTCGCTGCGGGTTATCGCAGGTCGCTACGAGGATGTTGCTG
Source organism: Enterobacter ludwigii (assembly GCF_001750725.1). NCBI lineage: Bacteria > Pseudomonadati > Pseudomonadota > Gammaproteobacteria > Enterobacterales > Enterobacteriaceae > Enterobacter > Enterobacter ludwigii. The sequence continues at coordinate 906,844 of NZ_CP017279.1, read as the reverse complement.
GCCCCGCGCACACCTTTTCACCGCTAAACGTCTGGGACATTGCGCTCAATCAGGGTAGCCATCTCACGCTCAGTCAGCCGGAGGGCTGGAGCACGGCGCTGGTTGTGATGGAAGGCACCATTACGGTGAACGGAACAGCCCAGGCAGGCGAGGCACAGCTGGTTGTATTAAGCCAGCAAGGCGACACACTCCATCTGGAAGCGAGCCTCGATGCCAAAGTCCTGCTGATGGCCGGCGAGCCGCTGAATGAACCCATCGTGGGCTATGGGCCGTTTGTGATGAACAGTAAAACCGAAATCGCGGAAGCCATTCGTGATTTCAACTCCGGCCGCTTCGGCCAGATCTGATGGTAATAAAGGAGAAGAAGATGTCTGCACCTGCAAATTTTAACGGCTCACGCCCGGTTATTGATGTAAACGATGCGGTGATGTTGCTTATCGATCACCAGAGCGGACTTTTCCAGACCGTGGGGGATATGCCAATGCCAGAGTTGCGCGCACGTGCTGCGGCGCTAGCAAAAATCGCTACCCTGGCGAAGATCCCGGTGATCACCACCGCTTCTGTTCCGCAGGGACCGAATGGCCCCCTTATTCCGGAGATCCACGCTAATGCGCCACATGCGCAATACGTTCCACGTAAAGGTGAGATCAACGCCTGGGATAACCCGGAGTTTGTGGCTGCGGTGAAAGCCACCGGGCGCAAAACGTTGATCATCGCCGGCACCATCACCAGCGTCTGCATGGCGTTTCCCTCTATTAGCGCAGTCGCGGAGGGTTATAAAGTGTTTGCGGTTATTGATGCCTCCGGCACCTACAGCAAAATGGCTCAGGAGATCACCCTGGCGCGCGTGGTCCAGGCCGGGGTGGTACCAATGGATACCGCGGCGGTTGCCTCTGAGATCCAGCGGACATGGAACCGGGAAGATGCAGCCGAGTGGGCTGAAGTGTATACCCATATCTTCCCTGCCTATCAGCTGCTGATCGAAAGCTATACCAGAGCACAAGAGGTGGTCAAAAACAGCGAAGTGCTCGATTCACAGCGTTAATCACCGGCTCCACGGTCAAAATGACGTGGAGCTGATTATTGCTTAACCGAACAAGCACTAAAGCAGAAAATCTGCTTGACCGTTTTAGCGCAACTCCCTATAGTAGCGCCCCGTTGCCCCCCAAGCGGTCAGGCAGCAAAACAATATGGTGAGGTGTCCGAGTGGCTGAAGGAGCACGCCTGGAAAGTGTGTATACGGCAACGTATCGGGGGTTCGAATCCCCCCCTCACCGCCATATTTAAGATAAGAGCTCGTACGAAAGTACGGGCTTTTTTCTTTTATATCCCCCGGACAGGGGGGATGAGAATCCCCGACCGGGGTTCGACAACGGGCGACAGCCAGTTGGACAGACTGAGAGCGCAGCGAACAGGCTGCCCGCAGGGCGAGCGAAGCGAGTCAATCCCCCCCTCACCGCCATATTCAAGATGAGAGCTCGTACGAAAGTACGGGCTTTTTTCTTTTATATTCCCCGGACAGGACGCCCGCACAAAAAACAAAGCCCGGTTTCCCGGGCCTTGAACACAACGGCTAACTCAATAGTACGCTTGCAGCGTGCGCTGGCAGAGCGCTGAACGCACGCAGTCTTCTTTCGTGAAGCGTACCACCCCAATCATCTCATCTTCCTCAAAACGTGACATGGCGTCGCTCAGTCCGGACTTCACGCCCGACGGCAGATCGCACTGGGTAATATCACCATTGACGATGACCGTCACGTTTTCCCCGAGGCGCGTTAAAAACATCTTCATTTGCGCTGCGGTCACGTTCTGAGCCTCGTCAAGAATGACGACCGCATTTTCAAATGTACGTCCGCGCATATAAGCGAACGGCGCGATTTCCACCTTGCCAATCTCTGGTCGCAGACAGTACTGCATAAAGGATGCTCCCAGACGTTTCACCAGCACGTCATAGACGGGCCTGAAGTAAGGGGCAAACTTCTCTGAAATATCTCCTGGCAAGAAGCCAAGATCTTCATCAGCCTGCAGTACCGGACGGGTGACAATAATTCTCTCCACGTCTTTATGGATCAGCGCCTCTGCCGCTTTGGCTGCACTGATCCACGTTTTCCCGCATCCAGCTTCGCCGGTTGCAAAGATGAGCTGTTTACTCGCGATAGCATTCAGGTAGTGCGCCTGAGCCTCATTGCGCGCCACAATTGGAGAATTATCACGGCTGTCTCGGGCCATGCCAATTGCTTCTACGCCACTCATCTGCACAAGCGAGGTGACCGATTCTTCTTCACGCTGTTTATGACTACGTGAATCCCGTCTCAGCACACGTTTTGCTTCGCGACGAGCTTTGATCACTGCTTTTTGTCTTCCCATGGATAGCACCTTGAGTTGTTGGTATTCATCACACGTGCCAGTTTCAGCACGATTATGCGCACGAACATCAGAGGGTTGGCTTCCTTGTAAGCCATTGCTTGCTTTACCGGATGACGCAACAGAACGGCTACGCGCACCATTCTGCACGTCGGTCGAAAGAGATTCTTGAGTCGAGGGGGATAATTTTGTGGTGAGGAAATCGCTGCCGGAGTCTGAGCCTCCGCGCCGGGTGCTGCGGGTGTTGTGTTTACCATGTCCAGTACAGGACGCAACCATTCGCGATCTCCATAGTGATTCAGCATCACTGCCGGGAACTACCGCTGTCTTATCTTAAGTACATCAGGAGTTATCATAAATGCAACATTTATTTTACCTGAACGTAACTTTAAGACTGTCCCTACAGTGGAAATCAGTCTCATACAGGAATATTACAGAAATATAACAGCAGGACAGGCATATGAAAAAATAATGTCCCCGCGAATTATCGCAGGGACAATTATCAGGCTTCAATCAACCCTTGAGCGAGATAGGCGTTGCGATCGCGTGCGCCAGGCAGGGCAAAGAAATAACCGCCGCCGATGGGTTTAATGTACTCTTCCAGCGCTTCCCCGTTTAAGCGTTTCTGTACGGTCAGGAAGCCCTTCTCCAGGTCGTGCTGATAGCAGACAAACAGCAGCCCCATATCGAGCTGGCCGGCGTTGGTTACGCCAAGTGAATAGCTATATCCCCGACGCATCATCAGGCTGGATTGTGTCTCTTTGGTACGCGGATTGGCCAGTCGGATATGGCTGTCCAGCGCGATGACATCGCCATTCGGATCGCTGGCGTAGTCAGGCACATCATGCTCGTTCTTCATCCCGAGCGGAGCGCCACTCTGTTTATCGCGGCCAAAAATCGTCTGCTGCTCTTTGAGCGGCGTACGGTCCCAGAACTCCACGTGGAACTGAATAATCCGCACCGCCTGATAGCTTCCCCCCACAGCCCATGCCGGCTCGCCCTGATCGGCCGTCACCCAGACCACCTCTTTCATGAGCGGATCATTACGGCTGTCCGGGTTGGCCGTGCCGTCTTTAAAGCCCAGCAGGTTTACGGGCGTCTCTTTCCCTTTGCTGCGGGCGGCATGGTCAGAGATAAACCCTTCCCGCTTCCAGCGAACGCTCAGCAGGTCCGGCGTGTGCTTGATGATGTCGCGCAGCGCGTGGATCACCGTATCCTGGGTGTTGGCGCAAATTTGCAGGAGCAGATCGCCGTGGCAGAGAGCAGCATCCAGAGAGTCATTCGGGAAACGCGTCATTTTCTGCAGCGCTTTTGGCTTCTGTTTTGCCAGCCCGTAGCGCGCATCAAACAGCGACTCACCGAGCGAAACGGTTATCGTCAGGTTATCCGGAGCGATAAATGCCCCGAGGATACCGGAATCCATCGGCGGCAGACGCGGGTTAGGCGTGTCCGGCGCCGGACCACCGGCGGTGAGAAACGCGATGCGCGTCGTCAGCAGGCGGAACAAACGCTCAAGATCGGCTTTATCGCTTGCCAGCGAATCAAAAGCCACCAGCATCATGGAGGCCTGCTGTGGCGTCAGAATGCCCGACTGATGCTCGCCATAAAAAGGCTGCGTCTCCATGCGTGCATTGGGTGACAGCGTGCCGGGAGCACTTTGCGGTTTCGCCGCATGCGCCACCGGACACCCTCCGGCCAGAGCAAGGGCGCCCCCCAGCGCCCCTACCCCTTTTAACAATCGACGACGTGAAGGTTCCACCACGTCGTGTTCATTCTGCTTGTTCATCGTGCTTAATCCAGACCCAGTACGCCACGCAGCAGGGAGAGATCTTCCGCCAGTGTGGTAATCGGGCCTTTCAGCGCGTTACGGTCGGCATCGGTCAGTTTATCGTAGGTTTCAAACCCGTCTTTGGTACGGTACTTCGCCAGAATGGTGTCGACTTTTTTGAAGTTGGCATCCACTTTCGCCAGCAGTTCGCTGTTATCTTTCTGCAGCTGAGGACGCAGCAGATCGACAATTTTCTGCGCGCCATCGACGTTCGCCTGGAAGTCCCACAGGTCGGTGTGGCTGTAACGGTCTTCTTCACCGCTGATTTTACTGGCCGCCACTTCTTCAATCAGACCCGCGGCACCGCCCACCACTTTTGATGGCGGGAAGGCCAGCTCGCTGATGCGTTTTTGCAGCTCAAGCACGTCACTGTTCAGCTGATCGGCATATTTATCCATCCCTTTGAGAGTGTTATCGCCAAACAGGGCTTTCTCCAGACGGTGGAAGCCGGTAAATTTCGGGTCGGCTGCTTTTTGCTCAAAATCATCTTCACGGGCATCAATGCTGCCATCCAGGTCAGAGAACAACTCGGCAATCGGCTCAATCCGCTCGTAATGCTGGCGGGTTGGCGCATACAGGGATTTCGCTTTCGCGATATCGCCCGCTTTTACCGCATCGGTGAAGGCTTTGGTACCCGCAGCCAGGTCCGCCGTCTCTTTGATGACATACGCTTTATAAGCAGTAATCGCATCACCCAGGCTCAACAGGGCCGTGCCTTTTCCGGCGTCCGCCGTGGCGTTGCCCTTCACGATAAGCTTGCCTTTAGGGTTCGTCAGCAGCCCGCAGGTCATCTCATATTCACCCGGCTGCAGGTTGGCGGTCATCTTCTGACTAAAGCCCGGCGCGATATTTTCACGCTCTTCCACCACCATGACGCCTTTCAGGATTTCCCACTCCAGCGCCTTCTGGCTGTGGTTCTGAATAATAAACTGGGTTTTGCCGCTGTTGACCGTGATGGTCATTGGCTCGCACTGCTTATCATTGACCGAAACCTTGACCTGCGGAACATCCGCGCCCCAGGCGGAAAATGCTGAAGCGAACAGCGCGGCAATGCCTGCGCATAACGCACTACGACGGAACTGAATTGCCATGACTCTTCCCTTTAAAAGTATGTTGTAACTAATGCAGACAGATTACGGCGCAACGCGCGACGTCTGAGTGCCGGTGCGCGGCGGCATGGCAAACAGCACCAGCGCCGGAACCAAATAGATAAAGTACATCGCCACTTCGCTGACGCTCGGCGTTTCCTGGTAACCAAAAATACCTTCGAGCAAGGTACCGGTCAGGGAGTGCGTTGAGAGCACGTTACTGAGGTCGAACGCCACTTCCTGGAAGTGATTCCACAGGCCCGCTTCGTGGAAAGCGCGGATCGCCCCCGCCGCCAGCCCAGCGGCCACCAGCAGAATAAACAGGCTGGTCCATTTAAAGAATGCACCCAGGTTAAGACGAATGCCGCCCCAGTAGAGCAGGAAGCCCAGCACCACCGCAGTGGCCAGACCCAGCATCGCACCCAGCGGTGGCCAGATCCCCACATCCTGCTGAAATGCCGCCAGCAGGAAGAAAACCGACTCCAGCCCTTCCCGCGCCACGGCGAAAAAGACCATCATGATCAGCGCCCAGCCGTGGTTATTGCCCTTTTGCAGGGCGTTATCCACCGCCTGCTCCAGCTGCACCTTCACGTTGCGGGACACTTTACGCATCCAGAACACCATCCAGGTGAGGATTACCACGGCAATGACGGCCACGATCCCTTCAAACAACTCTTGCTCTTTCTGGGGAAACTCACCGGTGGTTTCATTGATAAGAATGCCAAGGCCCAGACAGAGTGCTGCGGCGAGGAATACCCCAATCCACATGACACCGATCCAGCGTCCACGCTGGGTTCGCTTCAGATAACTGGCGATGAGGCTGACGATGAGGGCCGCTTCGAGACCTTCGCGTAACATAATGAGAAATGGAACAAACATGCCGACACCTTAAATGTTTATCGCGGTCAACTGATGCAAAGAAAGGTAAATTCTTGTGATAGTGATTATCATTACGCCAGCAAGAAAAACAAGCGAAATGTGTGTTGTTTTGATGACGAGTTGTAAACACCCAGCCTGGTAATAATTGCTGGCGTTATCGTTAAGTTTATAAGTTATAGCGAAAATGCCCATTTACGGTTAATCAGGGCTGTGGCTAAATATCTGCCTCAAAAACCAACTGAAAATTAACCATGTTTAACATTATCCATTTCCTGCTGGCGCTGGTGATTATTCTTGCGCTTGCCTGGCTGGTGAGTTTCGACCGCCGAAAAATTCGCATTCGTTTTGTTTTACAGCTGATTGTCATTGAAATAGCCCTGGCGTTCTTTTTCCTGCATGCCGAAAGCGGGCTGTTCATTATTAAATATGTCTCGGGATTCTTTGAGTCACTGCTGAAATTCGCGGCTGAAGGCACCAATTTCGTCTTTGGCGGGATGGGTGAAAAAGGACTGGCGTTCATTTTCCTCGGCGTACTTTGCCCGATTATTTTTATCTCCGCACTGATTGGTATTCTTCAGCACTGGCGAATTCTGCCGATTTTTATTCGGGTGATCGGGACACTGCTGTCAAAACTGAATGGCATGGGTAAGCTGGAATCGTTCAACGCGGTGAGCTCGCTGATCCTCGGACAGTCTGAAAACTTTATTGCCTACAAGGGTGTACTGGGCGACCTCTCCTCTCGTCGTCTCTTCACCATGGCGGCCACGGCCATGTCGACGGTATCTCTGTCGATTGTCGGTGCCTATATGACCATGCTCGACGCCAAATTTGTCGTTGCCGCGCTCATCCTGAACATGTTCAGCACCTTTATTATTCTCTCCATTATCAACCCGGCGCGCCCGGAAGCAGAGCCGGACATCAAGCTTGAAAAGCTGCACGAGTCCCAGAGCTTCTTCGAAATGCTTGGCGAGTATATTCTGGCCGGTTTTAAAGTGGCGATGATTATTCTGGCGATGCTGATTGGCTTTATTGCCCTTATTAGCGCCGTTAACGCCCTCTTCTCCAGCGTATTTGGTATGAGCTTCCAGCAGATCCTGGGCTATGTATTTTACCCGCTGGCATGGCTGGTTGGTATTCCGCTGAGCGACGCGTTGAATGCCGGCAGTATTATGGCAACCAAGCTGGTCGCAAATGAATTTGTGGCAATGATTGAGCTGCAAAAAATTGCGCATCAGATGTCACCACGCGGACTGGGCATTTTGTCCGTTTTCCTGGTGTCGTTCGCTAACTTTGCCTCTATCGGCATTGTGGCCGGGGCGATCAAAGGCCTGAACGAGCAACAGGGGAACGTGGTATCGCGTTTTGGCTTACGTCTGGTGTATGGCGCGACGCTGGTCAGTTTACTGTCCGCCAGCTTTGCAGGACTGGTGCTGTAAGCGATAACGGCGGGTTCTCCCGCCGTTTTTCATTAAAACTGCACGCACACCGGCTGATCGACTCGCATCACCGACTCCTGCGCGAAGCGTGATTTATAAATACCGCGCAACGCTTCAATATTCTTCTCGCTCTGCGCATCTTTACCGTGGATCAGCATAAGCGCCTTGCTCGGTTCACGCGCCACTTTCCCGTCGTTACCCAGCCACTGCCCACGCGCATCAAAGACCGTCAGGCCATCGCGAAAACGCGGCGTCACGTCCTGGTCAACGAACTGCTGCCACTCGCCGGTGGTGATTTGCGCCCCTGCGGGACGGTTTAGCCCGAAATAGAGCGTGGTTTGCTGCATCTGGTTATCCGCTTTGCAGGTCTCCATCGCCGCGTGTTGCGACGGCACACTGCAGCCCGCCAGCATCAATAATGCCGCTGCCATTACCCCTGTTTTGATTGTCATGCTTCGCTATCCTCATTGTTATAAGCACAGCGATATCATCGTAAATTGCGGATTTTGGCAAGAAAAAAGCCGGGTAGCGCGCGCTTACCCGGCCTGACTATCAGCGAAGATTACTCAGCCTGCAGCTTAGACGGCGGTGCAGTGTGATAGTGTGCGTCTGCTTCAGCAAAACGTTTCTGCATTGAGGCAGAAGGCGCTTTACCCAGCAGGCTGAACACCACAATGCCGATACTGCCGAAGATGAAGCCCGGGATAATTTCGTACAGACCGAGCCAGGCGAACTGCTTCCAGACGATAACGGTAAGCGCACCGATAATCATCCCCGCCAGCGCGCCGTTGCGGGTCATGCGCGACCACAGCACCGAGAAGAGCACCACCGGACCAAACGCCGCACCAAAGCCCGCCCACGCGTAGCTTACCAGGCCCAGCACGCGGTTCTCAGGGTTTGCCGCCAGCGCAATGGCGATTAAGGCCACCACCAGCACCATGAAACGCCCCACCCATACCAGCTCTTTCTGGCTCGCATCTTTACGCAGGAACGCTTTGTAGAGGTCTTCGGTGATTGCACTTGAGCAGACCAGCAGCTGGCAGCTCAGGGTGGACATCACGGCCGCCAGGATCGCGGAGAGCAGAATACCGGCAATCCACGGGTTGAACAGAATGCCCGCCAGTTCGATGAACACACGTTCGGCGTTCTGGTTTACTGCACCTGCCTGCGCCGGGTTATTGTTGAAGTAAGCGATGCCGAAGAAACCAACCGCACAGGCACCCGCCAGGCAGAGGATCATCCACGTCATACTGATACGACGGGCATGAACAATCGTGTGGTGAGAGTCAGCGGCCATGAAGCGCGCCAGAATGTGCGGCTGACCGAAGTAGCCCAGACCCCAGCCCATCAGCGAAACGATGGCGACAAAGTTCAGCCCTTTCAGCATGTCGACGTTTTCAATGCTCTTCTGCTTAATCACTTCCAGCGAATCAGCAAAGCCGCCGACGGTGAAGATGACAATGACTGGCGTCAGGATCAGAGCGAAGATCATCAGGCTCGCCTGCACGGTGTCAGTCCAGCTTACGGCCAGGAAACCGCCCACGAAGGTATAGAGAATGGTTGCCGCAGCACCAGCCCACAGCGCCGTTTCATAGCTCATGCCGAAGGTGCTTTCGAACAGGCGCGCACCGGCCACAATGCCAGAGGCACAATAGATGGTGAAGAACACGAGGATAACCAGCGCAGAGATAATGCGCAGCACGCGGCTGTTATCTTCAAAGCGTCCGGTGAAGTAATCCGGCAGGGTCAACGCATTGTTGTTGGCTTCGGTATGCACGCGCAGACGGCCTGCAACCAACTTCCAGTTGATCCATGCCCCGACGGTCAGGCCAATGGCGATCCAGCTTTCAGAAATACCGGAGATGAAAATCGCCCCCGGCAGACCCATCAGCAGCCAGCCGCTCATGTCGGACGCGCCCGCAGAGAGTGCGGTGACCATCGGCCCTAAGCTACGCCCGCCCAGAATGTAGTCGTCAAAGTTCTTTGTTGAACGCCATGCCAAAAACCCTATCAGGATCATGCCAAATATATAAACGAGAAATGTCACCAGCATCGGTGTGCTAATTGCCATTCAAATTCTCCAAAATGTCGAGCGACAACCGTCCGGGTTGCCTTGTTATGTCATCACCGGAACGTAGTGATGTGTGTATGTGTTTCTGTTGGCCGCGCGTATCCTGCCGTAAGCAGTGCTCGCACACAAACGATTTAACACTGCATTTACATCAAATTCATCCCTGGTTTTATACGTCTTTCGTATAGGTTGCACTCGCTCACGCTTTTACGGGTTGCACCTTTTAAAAGTGTTAAGTCCCGCATAAAAACAGGCCTCTCATCCAGAAGCCAGCACTTTTTTCCAGCTAACCATCTCTTAACAATCCATTCATTTTCTGGGTTGCAAACCAGGTCACATTTAACACGGTTGCACAAAGTTGCAACATGGTGGATATTTCACGCTATCGATAGCACACGACGACAGAACAACAGGAGCTTTGGCATGGGTATGACCACCATGGGGGTTAAGCTGGATGACGCAACCCGCGAACGGATTAAGACCGCAGCAACCCGCATTGACCGCACGCCGCACTGGCTAATCAAGCAGGCGATTTTTAACTACCTCGAAAGACTCGAAAGCGATGAGGGGCTGCCAGAGCTGCCCGCGCTGCTGGCGGGTGCAGCCAATGAAAGTGATGAGGTTTCCGCCGCTGCTGACGAAAACCATCAGCCGTTCCTTGAATTCGCCGAGCAGATCCTGCCTCAGTCGGTCAGTCGCGCCGCCATTACCGGTGCTTACCGTCGTGCCGAAACCGACGCCGTACCGATGCTGCTGGAGCAGGCCCGTCTGCCAGAAGCCATTGCCTCTCAGGCGCACAGCCTGGCGTATCAGCTTGCCGACAAACTGCGTAACCAGAAAAATGCCACCGGCCGCGCCGGAATGGTACAGGGGCTGCTGCAGGAGTTTTCCCTCTCCTCTCAGGAGGGCGTAGCGCTGATGTGTCTGGCGGAAGCGCTGTTGCGTATTCCTGACAAAGCCACCCGTGACGCACTGATCCGCGACAAAATCAGCAACGGTAACTGGCAGTCACACATTGGCCGCAGCCCGTCGCTGTTCGTCAACGCGGCGACCTGGGGCCTGCTGTTTACCGGCCGACTGGTCTCGACCCATAACGAAGCCAACCTCTCCCGCTCCCTGAACCGCATCATCGGCAAGAGCGGTGAACCGCTGATCCGCAAAGGTGTGGATATGGCGATGCGCCTGATGGGCGAGCAGTTTGTTACCGGCGAAACCATCGCGGAAGCGCTGGCCAACGCCCGTAAGCTCGAAGATAAAGGTTTCCGCTACTCTTACGACATGCTGGGTGAAGCGGCTCTGACCGCCGCCGACGCGCAGGCTTATATGGTCTCTTACCAGCAGGCGATTCACGCCATTGGTAAAGCGTCAAACGGTCGTGGTATTTATGAAGGCCCGGGGATCTCCATCAAGCTCTCGGCCCTGCATCCGCGCTACAGCCGTGCGCAGTACGACCGGGTGATGGAAGAGCTCTATCCGCGCCTGAAGTCTCTGACCCTGCTGGCGCGCCAGTACGACATCGGTATCAACATCGATGCCGAAGAGGCCGACCGCCTGGAGATCTCCCTCGATCTGCTGGAAAAACTGTGCTTCGAGCCGGAGCTGGCAGGCTGGAACGGAATTGGTTTCGTTATCCAGGCGTATCAGAAACGTTGTCCGTTCGTGATTGATTACCTGATTGACCTGGCAAGCCGCAGCCGCCGTCGCCTGATGATCCGCCTGGTAAAAGGCGCCTACTGGGACAGCGAAATTAAACGCGCCCAGATGGAAGGTCTGGAAGGCTATCCGGTCTATACCCGCAAGGTTTACACCGATGTCTCATACCTTGCCTGCGCGAAAAAACTGCTCGGCGTGCCGAACCTGATTTACCCGCAGTTTGCCACCCATAACGCCCACACTCTGGCGGCCATCTACAGCCTGGCCGGTCAGAACTACTATCCGGGTCAGTATGAGTTCCAGTGCCTGCACGGCATGGGTGAACCGCTGTACGAGCAGGTCACCGGTAAAGTGGCGGACGGCAAACTGAACCGTCCGTGCCGTATTTATGCCCCGGTGGGCACCCATGAAACCCTGCTGGCGTACCTGGTGCGTCGTCTGCTGGAGAACGGGGCGAACACCTCCTTCGTTAACCGTATCGCCGATACCACCCTGCCGCTTGACGAGCTGGTTGCCGATCCGGTGCAGGCGGTTGAGAAGATGGCGGCCCAGGAAGGTCAGATTGGCCTGCCGCATCCGAAGATCCCGCTGCCGCGTGAACTGTACGGCAAAGGTCGCGTGAACTCCGCGGGCCTGGACCTGGCGAACGAACACCGTCTGGCCTCCCTCTCCTCCGCCCTGCTCAACAGCGCGCTGCAGAAATGGCAGGCCAAACCGATTCTGGAGCAGCCCGTCGCTGATGGCGAAATGCAGCCCGTGATTAACCCGGCGGAGCCAAAAGATATCGTCGGCTACGTGCGTGAAGCAACCGAAGCAGAAGTGGATCAGGCGCTGGACAGCGCGGTGAATAACGCGCCAATCTGGTTCGCGACGCCGCCGCAAGAGCGTGGCGCCATTCTGGAACGTGCTGCGGTGCTGATGGAAGACCAGATGCAGTCGCTCATCGGGATCCTGGTGCGCGAAGCAGGTAAAACCTTCAGCAACGCCATTGCCGAAGTTCGTGAAGCGGTCGACTTCCTGCACTACTACGCAGGCCAGGTTCGTGATGATTTCGATAACGAAACCCACCGTCCTCTCGGTCCGGTGGTGTGTATCAGTCCGTGGAACTTCCCGCTGGCGATCTTCACCGGCCAGATTGCCGCCGCACTTGCCGCAGGCAACAGCGTGCTGGCAAAACCGGCGGAGCAGACCCCGCTGATTGCCGCTCAGGGTATTAACATTCTGCTGGAAGCGGGCGTGCCTGCGGGTGTCATACAGCTGTTGCCGGGCCGCGGTGAAACGGTCGGGGCGAAACTGACCGCCGATAACCGTGTGCGCGGCGTGATGTTTACCGGCTCAACTGAAGTGGCCTCCCTGCTGCAGCGCAACATCGCCACCCGTCTTGATGCACAGGGGCGTCCAACGCCGCTCATCGCTGAAACCGGCGGCATGAACGCCATGATCGTCGACTCCTCCGCGCTCACCGAGCAGGTGGTGGTCGATGTTCTCGCCTCCGCCTTCGACAGCGCGGGCCAGCGCTGTTCCGCCCTGCGCGTGCTGTGTCTGCAGGATGACGTGGCAGACCACACGCTGAAGATGCTGCGCGGCGCGATGGCCGAATGCCGCATGGGTAACCCGGGCCGTCTCACGACCGATATCGGGCCGGTTATCGACGCGGAAGCCAAAGCAAATATCGAAAACCACATTCAGACCATGCGCGCCAAAGGCCGTCCGGTCTTCCAGGCCGTGCGTGAAAACAGCGAGGATGCCCGCGAGTGGCAGACCGGCACCTTTGTGCCGCCAACGCTGATTGAACTGGCCAGCTTCGACGAGCTGAAAAAAGAGGTCTTTGGCCCGGTATTGCACGTGGTGCGCTACAACCGTAACAACCTCAACGAGCTGATTGAACAGATTAACGCCTCCGGCTATGGCCTGACCCTCGGCGTGCATACCCGCATCGATGAGACCATCGCTCAGGTGACCGGCAGCGCTAAAGTAGGCAACCTATACGTCAACCGTAACATGGTCGGCGCGGTAGTGGGCGTACAGCCGTTCGGCGGTGAAGGTCTGTCAGGTACCGGTCCAAAAGCCGGTGGTCCACTCTACCTATACCGTCTGCTGGCAAACCGTCCGGACAATGCGCTCGGCGTGACGCTGGCACGTCAGGATGCCGAACGTCCGGTGGACGCGCAGCTGAAGGCCGTGCTGACACAGCCGCTGGAGGCGCTCATCACGTGGGCAGAAACACGCCCGGAACTGCGCGCTGTCGCACAGCAGTATGGCGAACTGGCGCAGGCGGGAACGCAGCGCCTGCTGCCGGGGCCAACCGGTGAGCGCAACACCTGGACGCTGATGCCGCGCGAGCGTGTGCTGTGCGTGGCGGACAACGAGCAGGATGCGCTGGTTCAGCTGGCCGCTGCTGCTGCAACCGGTTGTGAAGTGCTGTGGCCGGAAGATGCACTGCATCGTGACCTGGCGAAACAGCTGCCGAAAGCGGTCTCTGCCCGCATTCATTTTGCGAAGCCCGATGCCCTGCTGACTCAGCCGTTTGATGCCGTTATCTATCACGGTGATTCCGACCAGTTGCGCGAACTGTGCGAGCAGGTGGCGGCCCGCAGCGGTGCGATTGTTTCGGTACAGGGCTTTGCCCGCGGCGAAACCAACCTGCTGCTGGAACGTCTGTACGTGGAGCGCTCGCTCAGCGTGAACACCGCGGCGGCGGGCGGTAACGCGAGCCTGATGACAATCGGTTAATCGTGTAAAATATCCCCGGTGGCACTACGCTTACCGGGGTGACAAAATAACCCAGGGCCGGATAAGCACAGCGCATCCGGCTTTTTTACATGGAGGGGATGATGAAAAGATATCTGATCGCGGGGGCTGCATTGCTGCTGAGCGCGAACGCGCTGGCAGAAGAATGCGCAAATGCGACCACCCAGCTTGAAATGAACACCTGTACGGCGCAGCAGTACCAGGCAGCCGATAAAAAACTGAATCAGACGTATCAGGCTGCCATCAAACGCGCAGAAGCCCCACAGCGTGAGCTTCTGAAAAAGGCACAGCAGGCGTGGATTGCCCTGCGCGATGCCGACTGCAACTTTATCGGGTCGGGTACTGAGGGAGGCAGCGTTCAGCCGATGATCATCAGCCAGTGCCTGAACGAAAAAACCGTTGAGCGTGAAGCGTTTCTTGCCTCACTGATGCAGTGTGAAGAGGGCGATTTAAGCTGCCCTCTTCCGCCGGGAAACTAACGCACGCGGATCCCTTCAATGATCATCTGCTGAACGTTTTCCAGCGTGCTGTGGAAAAACGCCTCATCCTGGAGCGTTTTACCGGTCACCGCTTCAACCTGGGCCGCAAAGTCAGCGTAATGCTGAGTGGAGGCCCAAATCATAAAGATCAGATGATGCGGGTCAACTGGAGCCAGCTTCCCGCCCGCCACCCATCCGGCAATAATGGCCGATTTCTCGTCAACCAGCTGTTTTAAATCCCCGGTCAGTTCCGCCTGCAACAGCGGTGCGCCCTGCAGCATCTCCAGGCAGAACAGCCGTGACGCCTGCGGATAATCACGCGACACCTCCAGCTTCAGGCGAATGTACTCCCTGATCGCCACCAGCGGGGCAAGCTCTTCGCGAAACGCCTTAAGCGGCGCCAGCCAGATATCGAGGATCTGCTGCATCACCGCAATGTAAAGCGCCTCTTTCGACGGGTAGTAGTAGAGCAGATTCGTTTTCGACACCCCGGCCTGTTCCGCCACCTGCTCCAGGCGCGTGCCATGAATACCAAACTGCGAAAAGGTCTCCAGCGCCGCACTCAGGATGGCCTGCTTCTTCGCACTGACCGCCTGCGAACGTTTACCGGGTGTTTTCACTGCACCTTGTGTCATTCCCGCTCTCCATATTTTGCGTTGCCATCAGCATAGCAAAACCCCTCACCGACCACGACACTCTGCACTCCGATCGCGCATGAATGCCTGTTTTCTGTGCAATGTTTTTGACCATTTAGTCCACATTTGCGTATCTCAATTAACCAACCATTGATTAACACATTAATAACAAAGCCATTTTCAAAACTGGCATTGCCTTTGCAAAACCCTCTTTACCTGCAACGTCGTAAAGAGAGGTTCGTGATGAAAATTGGCGTATTTGTACCTATCGGCAACAACGGCTGGCTAATCTCGACCACCGCCCCGCAATACATGCCTACTTTTGAGCTGAATAAAGCTATCGTGCAGAAGGCGGAGCACTACCATTTCGATTTTGCGCTTTCGATGATCAAACTGCGGGGTTTCGGCGGCAAGACCGAATTCTGGGATCACAACCTGGAGTCCTTCACCCTGATGGCCGGGCTGGCAGCCGTCACCTCGCGCATTCAGATCTACGCGACGGCCGCCACCCTCACCCTGCCGCCGGCGATCGTTGCCAGAATGGCCTCCACCATCGACTCCATCTCCGGTGGTCGCTTTGGCGTTAACCTGGTTACGGGCTGGCAAAAACCTGAGTATGAGCAGATGGGGATCTGGCCGGGCGACGAGTATTTCTCCCGCCGCTATGACTACCTGACCGAGTATGTGCAGGTGCTGCGCGATCTCTGGGGCACCGGCAAAAGCGACTTCAAAGGTGATTACTTCACCATGAACGACTGCCGCGTTAGCCCGCAGCCTTCCGCCCCGATGAAAGTGATCTGCGCCGGGCAGAGCGACGCAGGAATGGAATTCTCCGCTAAATACGCCGACTTCAACTTCTGCTTTGGCAAAGGCGTGAATACCCCAGCCGCCTTCGCCCCGACCGCGGCACGCATGAAAGAGGCCGCGGACAAAACCGGTCGCGATGTGGGTTCCTATGTCCTGTTTATGGTCATTGCCGACGAAACCGACGACGCCGCCCGCGCGAAATGGGAACGGTATAAGGCGGGCGCGGACGATGAAGCGCTGAGCTGGCTCACCGAACAGAGCCAGAAAGATACCCGTTCCGGCTCGGACACCAACGTCCGTCAGATGGCCGACCCGACCTCAGCGGTCAACATCAACATGGGCACGCTGGTCGGTTCCTATGCCAGCGTCGCCAGAATGCTCGATGAAGTGGCCGCCGTGCCCGGTGCGGAAGGCGTGCTGCTGACCTTCGATGAGTTCCTGACCGGTGTGGAAACATTCGGCGAGCGCATTCAGCCGCTGATGCAGTGCCGCGCCCACATTCCTGCTATCACAAAGGAGGTCGCGTAATGACCACGCTTGCAGCACGTCCGGAAGCCATCACCTTTGCGCCGCACCAAAGTGCCCTGATTGTGGTGGATATGCAAAACGCCTATGCCAGCCAGGGCGGCTATCTGGATCTGGCGGGATTTGACGTCTCCGCCACCCGACCGGTGATTGAGAACATTAAAACCGCAGTCAACGCAGCCCGCGCGGCAGGCATGCTGATCGTCTGGTTCCAGAACGGCTGGGACGATCAATATGTGGAGGCCGGTGGCCCGGGCTCTCCCAATTTCCATAAATCGAACGCCCTGAAAACCATGCGCAAACGGCCCGAACTGCAGGGCACACTGCTGGCGAAAGGCAGCTGGGATTACCAGCTGGTGGATGAGCTGGTGCCAGAGGCAGGCGATATCGTGCTGCCCAAACCGCGCTACAGCGGCTTTTTTAACACCCCGCTCGACAGCCTGCTGCGCAGCCGGGGGATCCGTCATCTGGTCTTTACCGGCATCGCTACCAACGTCTGCGTGGAATCCACCCTGCGCGACGGCTTCTTCCTGGAATATTTTGGCGTGGTGCTGGAAGACGCCACCCATCAGGCCGGGCCGGCGTTTGCGCAGCAAGCGGCCCTGTTCAACATCGAAACCTTTTTTGGCTGGGTCAGCAACGTCGCGGATTTTTGCGACGCCCTGAATCCACCGTTAGCCCGTATTGCCTGAGGAACAAGACCATGCCGAAATCCGTGATTATTCCGCCAGGAACCAGTACCCCGATTGCCCCGTTCGTGCCCGGCACGCTGGCCGATGGTGTGGTGTATGTATCCGGCACGCTGCCGTTTGATCAGCACAATAACGTGGTCTACCCCAACGACCCAAAGGCGCAAACCCGCCACGTGCTGGAGACGATCAAAAAAGTGATCGAAACAGCGGGTGGCACAATGGAGGATGTGACGTTCAACAGTATCTTTATCACCGACTGGAAAAACTACGCCGCGATTAACGACATTTACGCCGAGTTCTTTCCCGGTGATAAACCGGCCCGGTTCTGCATTCAGTGTGGGCTGGTGAAGCCAGATGCGCTGGTTGAAATCGCGACCGTTGCACACATCGCAAAGTGAGGCGGCCATGAAGCTCTCTGTCTCACCTCCCCCTTACGACGGCGCGCCCACGGTTGTCCTGATTGCCGGGCTTGGCGGGGGCGGCAGCTACTGGCTACCGCAGCTTGCCGTCCTGGAGCAAGAGTACCAGGTGGTGTGCTACGACCAGCGCGGGACGGGCAATAATCCCGACGTGCTGCCGGAAGCCTACAGCCTGGCGATGATGGCCGACGAGCTGGCCCGGGCGCTGAATGCCGCCGGGATCGTTCGTTACTGCGTCGTGGGTCATGCGCTGGGGGCGCTGATCGGCCTGCAGCTGGCGCTCGACCACCCCGATGCCCTCAGCGCGCTGGTGTGCGTGAACGGCTGGCTCACTCTGAATGCTCATACCCGACGCTGTTTCCAGATCCGTGAACGCCTGCTTCATGCAGGCGGCGCACAGGCGTGGGTAGAGGCGCAGCCGCTGTTTCTTTACCCGGCCGACTGGATGGCCGCCCGCGCGCCGCGCCTGGAGGCCGAAGAGGCCCTGGCACTGGCCCACTTCCAGGGCAAAAACAACCTGCTGCACAGGCTGAATGCCCTGAAGAAAGCGGACTTCAGTCGCCATGCCTCACGCATTCACTGCCCGGTACACCTTATCTGCTCCGCCGACGATCTGCTCATCCCTGCGGTCTGTTCCACTGAGCTGCAGGCGGCCATCCCCGGCAGCCACAAGGTGGTAATGCGCCAGGGCGGGCACGCCTGCAACGTCACCGAGCCAGAAACTTTTAATACGCTGCTGCTGAACGGGCTTGCCAGCCTGCTGCACAGCCCTGAACCCGCTTTATAAGGAGCCCTGATGAGCGAAGCGATTACCCCTGGCGCGCTGGCATCACTGTTTACCGGCGCACGCACCCATAACGGCTGGCAGGCGATCCCCGTCAGCGACGAGACGCTGCGCGAGATCTACGACCTGATGAAATGGGGTCCCACGTCCGCCAACTGCTCGCCAGCGCGGATTGTGTTTGTACGAAGCGCAGAGGGAAAAGAAAAACTGCGCCCGGCGCTTTCCAGCGGCAACCTGGAGAAAACCCTCACCGCCCCGGTCACGGCGATTGTCGCCTGGGATAGTGAATTTTATGAACGCCTGCCCGTCCTGTTCCCCCACGGGGATGCGCGGAGCTGGTTTACCTCAAGCCCGGCGCTTGCCGAAGAGACCGCCTTTCGCAACAGCGCGATGCAGGCGGCTTACCTGATTTTCGCCTGTCGGGCGCTGGGGCTCGATACGGGCCCGATGTCAGGCTTTGATCGCCAAAAAGTCGACGACGCGTTTTTCACCGGCACGTCGCTAAAAAGTAATCTGCTTATCAATATTGGCTATGGCGATACCAGCAAACTCTACGGCCGTTTGCCGCGTCTGGCCTTTGAAGACGCATGCGCACTGGCATAAGGAGCCATCATGATGACACCCGATAAACAAACCTTCCGTGATGCCATGGCCTGCGTCGGTGCGGCGGTCAATATCATCACCACCGACGGTCCTGCCGGGATGGCGGGCTTCACCGCCAGCGCGGTGTGCAGCGTAACGGATTCACCACCCACGCTGCTGGTATGCCTGAACCGTGGCGCATCCGTCTGGCCGACCTTCAGTGAAAACCGCACCCTGTGCGTCAATACCCTGAGCGCCGGACAAGAGCCGCTATCAAACCTGTTTGGGGGGAAAACCCCGATGGACGAGCGCTTCGCCGCCGCGCGCTGGGAGACCGGCGAAACGGGTTGCCCGCGTCTGGAGGAGGCGCTGGCCTCGTTTGACTGCCGTATCAGCCAGGCGGTGAGCGTGGGCACGCACGACATCCTGTTTTGCGACATCGTTTCGATTATTCGCCACCCCGCGCCGCAAGGGCTGGTGTGGTTTGACCGCGGCTATCACGCGCTTATGCGACCCGCCTGTTAACCCTCCTTAAGGAGTCAGCTCATGGCAATGTTCGGTTTTCCCCACTGGCAGTTGAAATCGACCTCTACGGAACCTGGCGTGGTCGCGCCGGATGAAAGGCTCCCGCTCGGGCCAACCTTAGTGATGGGGGTTCAGCACGCGGTTGCGATGTTCGGCGCAACGGTGCTGATGCCCATGCTGATGGGGCTTGATCCCAATCTGTCCATTCTGATGTCGGGTATCGGTACCCTGCTGTTCTTTTTCATCACCGGCGGGCGCGTGCCCAGCTATCTTGGTTCCAGCGCTGCGTTTGTCGGCGTGGTCATCGCCACCACCGGCTTTAACGGTCAGGGCATCAACCCGAATCTGAGCGTCGCGCTCGGCGGCATTATCGCCTGCGGGCTGGTCTACACGCTGATTGGCCTGGTGGTCATGAAGGTCGGGACGCGCTGGATAGAGCGGATGATGCCTCCCGTCGTCACCGGGGCAGTGGTAATGGCAATTGGTCTGAACCTTGCGCCAATAGCCGTCAGAAGTGTTTCCGGTTCGCCCTTTGAAAGCTGGATGGCGGTGATCACGGTACTCTGCATTGGCCTGGTGGCGGTGTTTACGCGGGGGATGATCCAGCGACTGTTGATCCTGGTGGGGTTAATCGTTGCCTGTCTGGTGTACGCCCTGCTGGCAAACGTCTTCGGTCTGGGCAAGCCGGTTGATTTTACGCTGCTGCATAACGCCGCCTGGTTCGGCCTGCCGCAGGTGACGTCTCCGGTCTTTAACACGCAGGCGATGATGTTAATTGCGCCGGTTGCGGTGATCCTGGTGGCAGAAAACTTAGGCCATCTGAAAGCCGTTGCGGGTATGACCGGGCGCAGCATGGACCCTTACATGGGCCGCGCCTTTGTCGGCGACGGTCTGGCTACCATGCTCTCCGGCTCGGTCGGCGGCAGCGGCGTAACGACCTACGCTGAAAATATTGGTGTGATGGCAGTGACCAAAGTTTACTCCACCCTGGTCTTCGTGGCGGCAGCGGTGATGGCGATGCTCCTCGGCTTCTCACCGAAATTCGGCGCGCTGATCCACACCATTCCCGCGCCGGTGATTGGTGGGGCATCGATTGTGGTATTTGGTCTGATTGCCGTTGCCGGGGCACGCATCTGGGTGCAGCACCGTGTCGATCTGAGCCAGAACAGCAACCTGATTATGGTGGCGGTCACGCTGGTGCTGGGGGCGGGAGATTTTGCCCTGACGCTGGGCGGCTTCACCCTTGGTGGGATTGGCACCGCAACCTTTGGCGCAATCCTGCTTAACGCCCTGCTGAGCCGCCGGGAAGCGGCCGCACCGCAGGGCGACGTGGTACATCAGGACTCTTGATTTATCGCAGCGCTGTCACGCTCTGGCAGCGCTTTTTTCTTCCGTTTCAGCTTCAGCTCACTCACCAGCACGCCGGCGACAATAAACGCCGCACCCACCAGCGCCAGCAGCGGTAAACGCTCTCCGGCGATACGCCCGAAAATGCCCGCCCATACCGGTTCACCGGTATAGATAACCGTCGCACGGGTCGGGGAAACGCTGCGCTGCGCCCAGTTCATGGTGACCTGGATGATGGCGCTAAAGATACCCAGCCCCAGCGCCACCACAACCAGCCCGGTGGACATCGGCGGAACAGACTCCCCTGCCGGCACCATGGTGGTAAAAGCCACCAGCGACGCGGTCGCCAGCTGAACCACGGTGACGCGCTTGACGTCCACTTTGCCAGCCCAGGCGCTGATCAGAATAATTTCCGCGGCAATCGCGATAGCGCCCACCAGCGTAATGATTTCGCCCGGCCCCAGCGCCAGCAGGTTGTTTTCCGGCCCGGCAAGCAAGATAAGGCCAATAAACGCCAGCACGATCCCCGTGCAGGACATCAGACCCGGTATTCTCCCCAGACAGAGCCATTGCAGTAACGGCACCAGCGGCACATACATGGCGGTAATAAACGCCGATTTGCTGCTGGTGATGGTCTGCAATCCCCACGTCTGCAGGCTGTAGCCCATGGCAATCGCAACCCCAATGGCCACCCCGGCCTTCAGTTCTTTAAGCGTCAGCCCACGCAAGGTTTTAAGCGAGAGTAACCCCACGGCAATCGCCGCCGTCGCAAAGCGCAGGCCGACAAAAAAGAACGGACCGCTCAGCGTGACCGCGTACTGGACGGCGAGAAAGGTTCCGCCCCAGAACATGGTGATCAGAATGAGAAGGGCTTCCTGAGGTTTGACGGAGAATGTGAAACGGGAGAGAGACATGCGGCACCAGCAAATAAGCATCAATCCTCTAGTGTGCGATGCCTTTGGTGACAGTTCAATGTTGCAGAAATAAAAAACCGCCGGGAGATCCCGGCGGCAGGGTATCAGCCCGGCGTATTACTTATTGCTGCCATGACTGTTTTTGCCCCCTTTTTTGCCAGCTTCTGATGCACGCTGAGGGTCATTTTTGAAATTCCCCCCGCTAGACTGGCCACCTTTACGACCTGCTTCTGATGCTCTTTCACGGTCTTCAGCGAAATTACCTGAACCACCACGATGGTTTGCCATCTCTAACCTCCAGAGTGTGAAACATTAGACATCATATTGCATTCAGTAAAAGAGGATTCTTTCACCGCGCGGCTGAAGGACAGTGCCTTTATCTGTGCCGCGTGAAATTAAGCTTAGTGGAATGCGGCTATCCGGCAAGTCAGAGGTAATATTCTGCAACATGATCTCAGCCATTCGGGTGAGATTACGCGACGACCATTTATAAGCCTTTCTTATCATTTTAAAAATCCGCAGCGGGAAAGTTGTTTCATTTTGCTACAAAGCGCTTTTGTATCCATATTGTTATAAATCAAAGAAATGCCGTTCATTTTTGCAGTCTGGCTGTGATGACTTATCTTTAAATGAACGCAGCGATCCGCTGTCAGAAAACACAAACGAGGAGTGATGCAAAATGGCAAAAGTTCTGGTGCTCTATTATTCCATGTATGGACACATTGAAACCATGGCTCACGCGGTAGCAGAAGGTGCAAACAGAGTGGACGGCGTAGAAGTTGTGGTGAAACGCGTACCGGAAACGATGCAGGCTGAGGCGTTCGCCAAAGCCGGGGGGAAAACACAAAATGCCCCGGTTGCCACCCCGCAGGAACTGGCTGATTACGATGCCATTATTTTCGGCACCCCTACCCGATTTGGCAATATGTCAGGCCAGATGCGGACCTTCCTCGATCAAACCGGAGGACTTTGGGCATCCGGAGCGTTATACGGCAAACTCGCCAGCGTCTTCAGCTCCACCGGGACCGGCGGCGGTCAGGAGCAGACGATTACGTCAACCTGGACTACCCTTGCTCATCATGGGATGGTGATTGTGCCGATTGGCTACGGCGCGCAGGAACTGTTTGATATTTCCCAGGTTCGTGGCGGGACACCGTACGGCGCCACCACCATTGCCGGTGGCGATGGCTCCCGACAGCCGAGCAACGAAGAGCTCACTATCGCCCGCTATCAGGGTGAGTATGTCGCAGGCCTCGCCAAAAAACTGAACGGCTAACTCAACAGGAGGACAAGCATGCCAACTCAAGAATCCAAAGCCCACCGCGTGGGTGAATGGGCAAGTTTACGCAACACCTCTCCGGAGATCGCCGAAGCCATTTTTGAAGTCGCGAACTATGACGAGAAGCTGGCAGAGCAGATTTGGGAAGAAGGCAGCGATGAAGTGCTGGAACGTGCCTTCGGGAAAACGGACAAAGACGCGCTCTTCTGGGGTGAGCAAACCATCGAACGTAAAAACGTCTGAACGTTTCCCCCCGCCTGAGCGGGGGGTTTTACCTATTTCGCCGCGTTATTCATCACCGCATTGAATTTATCGATTGGGCAAAAACCGTTCGCATCAACCGGACACCCCTTCAGCTCCAGCGTCACACGCTGTGCCGGCGCATCCAGTGATAATACGCTGGCGTTACGCAACTGGTCGGCGCTCTGATAGACATACTCAATCTTCATGAGCTCCTGGTTGGCGTTTTTATCATGCCAGCGCTGGAAAACAATTTTCCCGCCAATTGGCGTCCGCTCGTGCTGGTCATGCAGCTGGTACGGTTTGAAATCCAGCGCCGTAAGCAGCGACGCGATATTGGAATCATGCCCCACCAGCAGGGTGATTTTCGGCGCTTTCGCCTGCCCGGTGACGAGGGCCTGGTCGATATACTTCACCAGCGGTTTGGCCACGTTTTGCGCCACCTCGGTGGAGGTAAACAGCGAGTCCTGATAGCCATTTTTCAGCTGCGACAACACGCGCCACTGTTGATCGGTTTTAATTTCACCCCAGGCAACCTGGTCTGCCGGGAAGCCTTCGTAATACTGCAGCGTGAAGGCATCCACCAGCGAGTTACCGACTTTTAACGGACCCGATACGCCAGGTTCTTTTTCATAGTCAGCGCTGAAGGTATCTTTCGCCTCCGCCAGCGAGCACACGTTCTTCTCTTTACAGGACGGTGAATCGGCGTAATTCGTCATCTGCTCCAGCAGCTTGTAGCTCTCGCCAAGCTGCATTTTCTGCCGCTCAGTTTCCATCGCCTTCAGCGCTTTTTCACGGAATTCAGGTGAGTTATCCGTAATCACTGGGTTAAAGGTCGGATCCATGGTGCCTATTTTTTCCTGATGATGCACAGGCACATCGCACCCCGGGAAGGCGCCGGTGATAAAGAACTGCGCGGTGGCGACAGTGCGCTGCAGGCTGTTGGCATAGGCATATACGCTATCCGCGGCCGGGCACTCGCCGGTTTTCACCATTCCCTGCTGTGCCAGCCACTCGCGCATATAGTGGCCCATATAGACTTCAAGCACGCCACCTTTGGTGGTGAGCTGGCCGCCTGGCACCTCCCATTCTGGCCACTGCTTCGGTGTGGATTGCTCGAGCACGCTGCCATTGTTGGCGAGCGGCGCGCGCAAATTATGGCGACTCATGATTAAAACTTGTTCCAGCTGATACCCTTCCGGCGTCTCTTGCGCCTGCACGCCAGATGTCACTGTTATGGAACCGGCGATTGCCAGCGCGAGTAGTGCTTTTCTCATCCCTAATTCCTCACTCGTTTTAAAATGTCGCAGTGAGTGTGACAGATTCGTGACAATTTTCCGGGAAGCGTTTCGCAAACTGAGGATTACTTTTCAAGGCGATCGCCGTATTCGCTCATCCAGTCGGCCAGCGGGGAGAGCGCGCTCTGGAGGGTTAATCCCAGCGCGGTTATCTGATACTCCACTCGCGGTGGGATCTCCGGGTAGATAGTGCGCGACACCAGCCCGCGCTGCTCAAACAGGCGCAACTGCTTCGTGAGCTCTTTTTGCGTGATGGGGGCGGCGGCACGCAGCAGATCGCCAAACCGGACCGGTGCATTGAGCATAATCAGGCGATAGAGCACCGGGATGGCCCACTTACCGGAAATCAGGTTTACAAACTGCGTCATCGGGCAGAGATAAACCTCAGATTTTTTTTCACAGGGTATAGTGAGTGATTCCGCCATAGCACACCTCTTGCCTCATTAGTATCCAAATGGTACCTGGTTTCCTTTCGATACTAACGTTTCTATAGTGCTTTCTCCAGAGTCATTTCAGGAGAAGCACATGGGTCGTTTAGCAGGTAAATATACGCTGATTACCGGCGGTACTTCCGGTATTGGTCTCGCTACCGCGCAGGAATTTATTGCCGAAGGGGCGCACGTTGCTGTCACCGGACGTAACCCGGATACCCTTGCCGAAGCACAACGCATTCTGGGCGATAATGCCTGGGTTATTCCGACCGATGCGGGTGACATCGCCGCGCAAAAAGCGCTGGCGGACACGCTCGCCTCTCGCTGGCCACGTCTTGATGCCGTGTTTATTAACGCCGGCGATGTGACGCACGGGCTGCTTGAAGAGTGGCAGGAAGACGCCTGGGATCGCCTGATGGGCATCAACCTTAAAGGACCGTTCTTTTTGATTCAGGCCCTGCTGCCGCTGCTCAATAATCCCTCCTCTGTGATCCTGTGCGGGTCCGTGAGCGCCCGCATCGGGCTGCCTGCCAGCAGCGTTTATGCCGCCAGCAAGGCGGGATTACTGTCGCTGGCACGCACGCTGTCAGGGGAGTTGTTGCCGCGCGGTATTCGCGTCAACGGCCTGAGCCCGGGTCCGGTAGAAACACCGGCATTTAATAAAACGGGGTTAAGCGAGGAAGCGCTCAAGGCGATGCTGGGGGATATCACCAAACTTGTGCCGCTGGGCAGAATGGGCACGCCGACGGAGCTGGCGAAAGCCGCGCTCTATCTTGCCTCTGACGAATCGCGCTATATGGTGGGAACGGAACTGCTGGTCGACGGCGGAATGGGAAACCTGTAGGTCAAAAGGCGCTGATGCCGGTGACGATGCCGACATACAGCGCCGCCCATACGACGGCTGAAATCAGGCTTACCGCGTACACCTTCGCCGCGTTCAGTCTGAGCATGCCCGCTGCCAGCGGGACGATATAGCGCAGCACCGCCAGGAAACGCGCGGTAAAGAGCACCAGCACGCCGTTTTTCTGCAGCTGATGTTGTACCCGCAAAAATTTCTCGGCGTGCCGGGAGGTGAAGCGCGTGACCAGCCGCGTGTGGCCCATCAACTGGCCGATATGATAATTCAATACCGACCCTGTTGCGGCACCCGCCGCGACAGCCAGCCACGTCAGTCCCGGATGCAGGCTGGTCTGGCTGACGGTGATCCCTGCCAGCAGCATCACCGAGGCCGGCGGAAGCACGGAGGAAACCAGTACCGTAGACTTGCTCAGCGCGATGACGAAAAGCAGCGCGAACAGATGCGTCGGATAGAGCGCAAAATGATTCAGCAGATTGTCAAACCACATCATATTCCACCCCGCAGCGTTCGTGATGCTGACCATTAGAAACGAACAACCTTAAATGGGGTATCAACCGCTCAGACCTCCAGCAGGAAGGCATTAACGACACGCGAAAATGTCAGCGCCATTTAGAAACACAGAGGTGTGGAATTATACTCTCTTGAGCAATAACCTCCGTCATTGATGAATAATCGATGTCATTAATACGCGGGATTAAATTATTGTTCTAAACGTTTCTTAAACGTCTTTTAAATTCCACAGCGCGATTTTTAAAGTGGCGTATTATCCCTCTCGTTTTACAACGATCTCGTTATGGCGAGGCTCCTGTACAAATACACGTTATCGCTCTGGTGGGTTCGAGAGAACCGGCACAGGGTAAAACAGGCACTGTCGAATCAAGGCTTTGTCAGTATAACTTCCCTTACGGGATACGGTGTACAGTGCTGAACCCAGGACGTGGGGATCTCCTCTTCGACATGCCCTGTCTTGCTCGCCCCTGAGAGATTTTATTATTCAAAGGGAATTCACTATGTCTTACGCTATTCACAATCAAAACCTGGCATTCAATGACAGCGCAATCGCGCAATATATGAATACCGATTTTATCGTCCTCGATATTTCATTATGCGTGGCGCTGGCACGCGAGCAATTTTTCGAAAAATTAAAAGAGGATGATATTCCATCGCATATTTTCCTCGAAGATAACGGTCGGCTGGCAGGCATGGTTGCGGTGCGCAAACTGCTGCAGACCGCCGATACGGTACAGCCGGTGAAAACGCTGATGATTTCTCAGTTTCTGCAGGTCAAACCGGAAGACGAGCGTGCCGATGTCGCCGGGCTGCTGGCCCACGGCGAGGCGGATGTCGTGCCGGTGGTCACGCACGGTAAAGTGGTCGGCTGCCTGACCGAACGCGAAATCGCCCATCTGCTGGAAGATGATGTCACCGAAGATGCCCAGCTCCAGGGAGCAACGCTGCCGCTGGAAAAGCCGTATCTGGAAACCAGCCCCTACAGCCTGTGGAAAAAACGCTCCGTCTGGCTGCTGCTGCTGTTTGTCGCTGAAGCCTATACCAGCTCGGTTATTCAGCACTTCGAAGAGGCGCTGGAATCCGCCATTGCCCTGGCCTTTTTTATTCCGCTGCTGATAGGGACCGGTGGGAACAGCGGGACGCAGATCACCTCCACGCTGGTGCGTGCAATGGCGCTGGGTGAAGTGCGTCTGCGCGACGTTGGCCGCGTGTTACGAAAGGAGATGACCACCTCGCTGATGATTGCCGCCACGCTTGGTCTTGCCGGGTGTGTTCGCGCCTGGATGATGGGTATCGGGCTGGAAATTACCCTTATCGTCAGCCTGACGCTGGTCTGCATTACGCTGTGGAGTGCGATTGTCTCGTCAGTTATTCCGATGGTACTGAAGCGCTGCGGCATTGACCCGGCCGTCGTTTCCGCGCCCTTTATCGCGACGCTTATCGACGGAACCGGTCTGATTATCTACTTCAAGATTGCGCAGTACACGCTGGGGCTGGAATAAGAGTGCAGCACCTCACCCGCCGGGATGAGGTGCTCACCGTTTTACATATCGCCAAGCTGATGTGCGATATCACGAAGCTGTTGCGCCAGCGCCTGCAGGTTTTTGCCCTTCTCACCTTTCGGCCCGGTCGACTGCCGCACCACCAGCCGGGCAGGCAAAATGGATGACAGGCGCACGGCATTGTCTTCGCCACTGTCAAGAATGCGGCGCACCGCCTCTTTCCCCTGCAGATCCAGATCCAGCGATACCGTGGTCAATGCCGGATAGAAGAATGAGCTTTCGTAGGTGTCATCGTAGCCAATCACCGATTTTTCACCCGGAATGGAAATCTGATGCTGATGGAAAGCACTTAATACCCCCAGCGCCATCTGGTCGTTGGCCACCAGCACGGCAGAAAATTGCGGCGTCTCGCGCAGCATCTGCAACGCACCCGCGTAACCGCTCTGCGCATCCCAGTTCCCGCGGATCACCGAGGCCGGCTCCAGACCGTAACCTTTCAGGGTTTCAATCCAGCTTTTCAGCCTGAGCTGCGCCGAGACAGAAGAGGCTGGCCCCGCCAGCAACGCGATTTCCCGGTGCCCCAGTTCGTAGAGATATTTGACACTGGCACGGGTGCCATCTGCCGGGTTAAACGAAACGTTAAACACGGAACTGTAAGGGTCAACGTCGAGGAACAGACAGACGATATCGTCGTTGTCCGTCGCGATTTTCTGCGCCTGCTCTGCTTCCAGCGGGACATTGATGATCACCTTACTGACGAGCTGAGATTTCAGTTCATTGATCGAATCCTGGATGCTGTGGTTGACGTTCTCATCAATCATGGAGATCAACACCTGATACCCTTCCACATTTGCATAACGTTTTACCGCCGCGGCGACCTGTGACGGCGCATGCAAAGCCAGCGAAATCGTCACCAGTCCGACGGTCTGGGTCTGCTTTCCGACCAGCTGCTGCGCCAGGCGGTTCGGGACATACCGCAATAACTCTATGGATTTCTCCACCTTGTGACGCGTGGCTTCGGATACATTGGCAGATTTATTCAGTACCCTGGACACGGTCTGATAGGAGACGCCCGCATGGCGTGCGACGTCCTCTAACGTTGCGCTTTTCGACTTCATGGTCCGGTTCCTTATGTTGTTATGCGCTGATTGTATCAGGGGCGATATAAAAAAACGTCCACTGGGCACGTCTGGCTGCCATAACACCATCAAAAAGTATTACGTTCACAATACTACATTTCTGGTCACACCTCATCAATCGTAACAAAATTGGCTATTTTATTTGCACTTAATCACAGATTAACGATCACGCAATTGCCAGAAAAAAGGTTTAGGCATTTTATGACAGCGGATTTGTGAACGTATTACAAAACAATAAGAGGGTAACAATGGACACGACGATCCGCTCTGTATCTGTTGCGTT
Source organism: Enterobacter ludwigii (assembly GCF_001750725.1). Taxonomy (NCBI): domain Bacteria; kingdom Pseudomonadati; phylum Pseudomonadota; class Gammaproteobacteria; order Enterobacterales; family Enterobacteriaceae; genus Enterobacter; species Enterobacter ludwigii. Next base: position 877,524 of record NZ_CP017279.1, on the reverse strand, counting down.
GGCTGCCGCGTTAGCGTCTCCTTCGCTGTTTGCAGCGTCTTCAGTACCAATTGATTTTCATGGGTATCTTCGCTCCGGTGTGGGCGTCTCACGGGATGGTGGGATGGAGGAGTGGCAAAAAAATAAAATTGGCCGTCTGGGTAACGAGGCCGATACCTACGGCGAGCTGGAGCTGGGCTCAGAGGTGTACAAAAAGAACGATGTCAGCTTCTACCTCGACAGCATGGTGAGCATGGTCTCTGACGGCTCTAACGACAATGAAACCACCTTCGGCGACGATGCGCAGTTCGGGTTGCGTCAGCTGAATCTGCAGATCAAGGGGCTGATCCCCGGCGATCCGAACGCGGTGATCTGGGGCGGTAAGCGCTACTACCAGCGCCATGACCTGCACATCATTGACACCAAATACTGGAACATCTCAGGCGCGGGTGCCGGTATCGAAAACTACACGCTCGGACCGGGTGCGGTGTCCGTGGCCTGGATCCGTGGCGATGCCAACGACGTGGACTACCGCGTGGACGGCGATAGCGACGTTAATATCAACTACATCGACCTTCGCTATGCGGGCTGGAAGCCGTGGGCGGGTGCATGGACTGAAGTGGGCATTGATTACGCCATGCCAAACCCCACCAATAAGCAGAAAGAGTACGGTGGGCTGTATGAGGCCGATAACGGCGTCATGGTCACCGGTGAGATCAGCCAGGACATGTTAGGCGGCTACAACAAGCTGGTGCTGCAGTATGCGAACAAAGGCCTGGCGCAGAACATGGTGTCCCAGGGCGGCGGCTGGTATGACATGTGGAACTACGTGAACGACGCCAGCGGCTACCGTGTGATTAACACCGGCTTAATTCCGATTACGGACAAGCTCTCCTTCAACCACGTGCTGACCTGGGGCTCGGCGGATGACACCACGCAATTCACCGATAAATCGCGCCTTGTCTCGCTGGTGGGTCGCGCGCAGTACCAGTTCACCGAATATGTGCGTCTGATTGGTGAAGTGGGCGGTTTCTACCAGAAAGATACCTACACCGACGGCTCCAGCTACAAGCAGAGCGGAGAGAAGTACACCCTCGCACTCGGACTGGCGGATGGGCCTGATTTTATGTCGCGTCCGGAACTGCGCGTCTTCGCCTCTTACCTGAATGACTCCGAGAAAGGACAATCCTTCGAAGACGGCACCGCAAATAATACCTGGAACGTTGGCGTGCAGGTGGAAGCCTGGTGGTAATGTTTATTTCCTGATATGCGTTAATCGTTATTGTATATCCAACAACTGGCAGTCTATTATCCTGGTTTGGGATAGCCATTATTTTGGCTATCCCTTTTTTATTATTAGTGATTAAAATGCGCATCTAATAATTGCCGCAAGGTATCAGACTGGCGGCCAAATATCGCATGCACCTGCTGGCCGATAATAATCACGCCCAGCGCCCCCGCCTGTTGTAACGCCTGCGTATCCACCTTATTTAAATCTTTTACCGTGACGCGCAGACGGGTAATACAGGCTTCAACATGTTCGATATTATCGTCGCCGCCGAATGCAGGAATTAAACGCTGAGTTATTTCACTGTCCATAATACGCCTCTCTGTTATGCAGATAAAAAAATGCCTGCTCATAGAGCAGGCGCCTTCAGATTGATTAGCCAGGGTTGTACGACGCGACGCCCTCAGCGACTACGCTCTACGTCTGAGTACCCGACAATCCCACGGCAGCAGAGCGGTATCACCCGCGGCGGCGGCATCGGTCATGCAGTCGGTATACCCCTGCGGCAGCGTAATGAGCTGCTGCTGGGCGGTGTAGTTCTGCACAAACACCCACGTGGTTTCGCCGTCCGTGCGGGCCGTTGCCACCACACCCGGTGGGAAATCGCATTCCATGGCCCGCGGCAGCGCCAGTTCGTCAATAATCCCGGCGAAGAAATCACGCTGGAACGGCAGATCGTTGCGCGACGCCACATGCCACGCTTTCCCCTTACCGAAACGGTTCACCGTCACGGCAGGCCGACCGGCGTAGAAATCATCCCGGTAGGTCGCCAGCGGCTGAGCGTTTTCGACATGGATCAGTTCGCACAGATGACGAACCTGATACGGGCCCTGCAGGCCAGCCGCATTACCCGCCAGCCCCTGTACCAGATTACGTTCTCCCTCACCGAGACAGTCGATCTCTTCTGCCCAGATGCCGAGCAGTTTACGCAGCGGCCCCGGGAACCCGCCGAGATGACAAAGATCGCTTTCATCCACGATGCCGCTCCAGTAGGTGGTCACCAGATGGCCGCCCCCGGCGACAAACGCTTCTGCGCGTTCGGCGAAGCCTTCCCGCACCATATAAAGCATCGGCGCAATCACCAGCGCGTACTGGCTGAGATCGCCATCGGCATCAATCACATCCACCGCGATGCCTTTTTCCCAGAACGGACGGTAGTGTTCGTTAACGGTTTTTTCGTACTCCATCCCCATGTTGCGCGGCCCTTCGGCATCGTCCAGCGCCCAGCGATTTTGCTGGTCGAAGATAATCGCCACCCGTGCCTGTGTGCGACACCCGACCACCCCCGGCAGGCGCTCAAGCATTTCGCCCAGACGCGTCACTTCGCGCCCGACACGCGTATCAAGATGTCCCACGTGGTCGATAACCGCCCCGTGGAATTTCTCCACCGAACCGCGGCTTTTACGCCACTGGAAGTACTGTACGGCATCGGCCCCGTGTGCCACCGCCTGCATTGACGAGAGAATATGCATCCCCGGCTTTTTCAGCTTGCTGGTCGGCTGCCAGTTGGTGGTGCTCGGCGTGGACTCCATCAGCACAAAAGGTTTTCCGCCTTTCAGGCTGCGCATCATGTCGTGGTACATGGCGGTGTAGCAGGCGAGCTGGGTTTCGTCTTTCTCCTTGTGCCACATCGGGTAGCTGTCCCAGGAGATAAAGTCGATCGCTTTCGCAAGCTGCCAGTAGTCGTAATCGTAGAAGTACTCCATGAAGTTGGTCGTCACCGGCAACGCTGCGTTGACGGCTTTTAGCGGCGCAACCTCATGGCGACAGAAATCTGTTACCTGCGCCGTATTAAAGCGGCGCCAGTCGAGGTTCAGACCGTGAATGGACACCTCTCCCTGCGGCGCAGGGGACTCAATCTGCGACCAGTCGCTATAGGTGTGGCTCCAGAAGGTGCTCCACCATGCGTGGTTCAGCGCATCCAGGGTTTTGTAGCGCGCTTTCAGCCAGTCACGAAAGCGCTCCTGGCACAGATCGCAGTGGCACTCACCGCCGTACTCATTGGAGATATGCCAGCCCAGCACCGCCGGGTGCTGTGAATAACGCTCAGCCAGTAAGCTATTCATTTTGAATGTCTTCTCACGGTACACCGGGGAAGACATACAGTGGTTATGACGTCCACCGTGCAGCGCAGGCACGCGGTTACGCCCTACGCGCAGCACCTGCGGGTATTTTTGCGACATCCATGCCGGGCGCGCACCGCTCGGCGTGGCGAGGAAAATATGGATCCCCGCTGAATATAATTTATCAATGACGTTATCCAGCCAGACAAAATCATATTCCCCTTCACGCGGTTCGAGCTTCGCCCAGCTAAATATGCCCACCGACATGACATTACATTTCGCCTGCTGCATCATGGCAATATCTTTTTCAATAATACCGGGGTAATTCTCCCATTGCTCCGGGTTATAGTCGGCGCCATGCAATAACGCAGCGACCTTCGAACTTAAAGGCGCAAATTTATTCATATTAAAAACGTCCTGAAGTGAAACAGAATACTATTTAAATACCGTTATCGACGGCAGCACTTTGCCATGACAATCAAATAACGCCTGGTTTTCGCGGGCATTTCCCTCTTTCCAGTCATCATGGATATATTTCATGCCGGTTTTGGTGGCCCATGTGGTGCCCGGTACGGCAATCCAGGTCGGCTCCCAGTAGAATAGGCCCTTACCGCGACGATCGGGAACGTCAATCACGGCCTGCATTAAATCGTGGATATAATCGTACTGACCCTGCACGGTGCCGGGGTAGCCACCGTCCTTCTCTTCTTTAGCCTGGAAACTGTTTTCTGCGTTATCGCAGTTCTCCAGCGTATAGCCATAGGCCGCTTCCACCACAATCACGTCTTTGTTATAGCGTTTGCTGATGTCATCCATATTGGCTTTGAGCGCGCCGATCGGGCCATTCCAGTAGGTGTACATCGACAGGCCGATAATATCGAACGGCACATCGCGCTTCGTGATCTCATCAAACCACCAGCGGAAGGTGTCATTTTTAGTGCCTTCGGCCAGGTGCAGCATAATTTTCACCTGCTCGCCGTCGGTCAGGTTCTCCTTCATCCCGCTGATTGCGGCGTTGAGTAACCCGGCTACGCGGTCAAACTCGCCGCCACCCTGCCCCCAGCTTTTGCCTTCCGGCCAGAGCAGCCCGCCATTGATTTCATTACCAATCTGGACCATGTCCGGCAGCACGCCCTCTTTTTTAAAGCGGGCAATGGTGTCGCGCGTATAGTCATGGATTGCCGTTTTAAGCTGCGGGTAATCCATCTTCTCCCAGGCTTTAGGTTTGAACTGTTTGCCCGGGTCGGTCCAGAAATCGCTGTAGTGGAAATCGAGCAGGAGTTTTATGCCCTGGGCCTTTACGCGCTTCGCCAGCGCCAGCGTGTTTTCCAGATTGTTACTGCCGCCCCCGTAGGTATTTCCGTTGGCATCCTGCGGATCCACCCACAAACGCAGGCGCACATAGTTCACGCCGTTGGCTTTCAGAATGGCAATCGCGTCCTGCTGCTGGCCATTCTGGTTATAAAATGTTGCGCCATGCTGTTCCGCCTCGAGCAGCGTCGAGATGTCCGCCCCCTTAATAAAGTCTGCCGGCATGGCGTTAAAAGGACGCGTTTTTACCCCGTCCGCGGCGAACGCACTCGCGGCAAGACCGCAAGAAAGACAAACAGCAAGCAAAGCGGGTTTGAGTCTTTTCATGGTTATCCTTTAGTACTCCCGGAGGTCAGACCGGAAACGAAGTATTTTTGTAAGGCCAGATAAAGGATCGCGACCGGCACCGCAATCAGCACCGCGCCTGCCGCGTAGGTGGTGTAACTGGCACCCATTTTTTGCGCCACCAGGTTATAAAGCCCGATGGGTAAGGTGTATTTGTCCGGGGTGCGCAATATGGTGCTGGAGAGAATGAAATCCCCCAGCGGCCCGGTGAAGGAGAACAGCGCCACCACCGCCACAATGGGTTTGGAAAGCGGCATGATGATCTCGATGAAGATGCGGAAGTTACTGGCTCCGTCCATGCGCGCGGACTCGTCCAGATCCTTAGGAATGGCGTCCAGGTAGCCCTTCATCAGATAGGTATTCATTGGGATCATGCCGCCAACGTAAATCAGCACCAGCGCCAGATGGCTGTTGATTAAGCCCAACAGCTGCGAGAGCACGAAGATGGCAATCAGCGCCGAGAACTGCGGGATCATCTGCAGCAGCAGGAAGAGCATCAGTCCGTTCTGCCGCCCCTTAAAGCGAAAACGCGAGAAGGCATAGGCGGTAAAGCTAACGCTGATTAAGGTCAACACCATGGTCAGGAAGCTGATTTTCATCGAGTTCCAGTACCACGTCATGTAGTTCACCTGACCATTAAACAGGTCGGCGTAATGCTGGAACGACAGGTTCTGCGGAATAACAGAGGAGCTTAACAGGCTGTTGCCCGCGTTGAGTGAGGCGCCCACCGTCCACACCAACGGGTAAATGATGATGACCGACACCAGCACAATAACCAGCCAGGAGAGTGAAAGGCGGACCCATTTCTCACGTTTAATACTTTGTGATTTAGCCATTGTTACGTCCCTTACGCCATGTCGTCATTTTTGAAAGATTTGGTGGCGCGGAACTGCCATAACGCCAGGCCGACGACAAAAACAGACAGCAGGATGGTGATGGTCGCCGCAATGGCATATTGCGAAGATGACATCGTCAGTTTGTAGATCCACGACACCAGAATGTCGGTGCCGCCCGCATTCGACCCCACTACCGCCGGCCCGCCGTTATTGAACAGATAGATGATGTTGAAATTATTGAAGTTAAAGGTGTATTGCGTAATCAGGATCGGCGCTATGGCGTAGAGCACCAGCGGCAGCGTAATGGTCCGCAACCGGGTCCAGCTGCTGGCGCCGTCCATGGTGGCCGCTTCATACAGGTCATCAGGAATGGCCTGCAGCACGCCGGTGGTCATGGCGAAAACAAACGGGAAACCAAGCCAGGTTTGCATCATGATCAGCGCCGTTTTGGTCCAGAACGGATCGGTCATCCAGGCTTTAGGCGCAATCCCAAAGAAGGCCAGAATGGCGTTGTTAATCACCCCGAACGAGTCATTAAACATCCCGGCGAAAACCAGGATGGTGACAAAGCCCGGCACCGCCCACGGCAAAATAAAGATGGTGCGGATCAGCGGCTTAAAGCGTAAATCTTTCTGGTTCACCAGAATCGCCAGCAGTACGCCCACCGTACACTGCAGCGTAGTGGCGAGCAGCGTCCAGACCACCGTCCACTGCAGCACGTCGAAGAAGGTGGAACGCCAGATAGAGAGCGTAAAGATATTGATGAAGTTCTTAAACCCGACCCAGTCAACCAGCTTAGCCGGCGGCGTGTGGTAGAGGTTGTAATTGGTAAAGGCGATGGCAAACCCGAACAAAATGGGAAACACCACCACAAACACCAGCAGGATAAAGCCCGGGGTGATCATCAGATACGGGAAGCCGTCGCTCAATAGCATCTGATACTGTTTACGCACGCTGTTAAGCTGCAACCCTTCGTCACGTTTCAGGCCATTGACCCACGCATCACGCATCGACAGGTAATACACCATCACGCCGAACGCAGCGATTAACACGCTGATGATCCCCTCCGCCAGCAGGAAGATGGAGTTGTCGCGTGGCACCTCCTCACCCAGCGTCACCAGTCCCCACAGCCCTTCGCGCAGAAAATCAGCAAATACGCCGATAAAACTGGCAAGCAGCACCAGGAAGATGACCCCTTTCAGCCACTGACGGTGGTAAAACTGACCGAAGCCGGGAATGACCGCCAGCAGCAGGCTGGTCCAGGCGTGACGCCCGGCCACGCGCGGTTTGGCAAAATGTTCCGGGATGATACTCACAAACAACTCCTTTCAAAAAACGGGAGAGACGCCCTCCCGTTCTTCGACGTCAGAAAACTACTGGTTGCTGGCCTGCATGGCTTCGATTTGCATCTGAACCTGTTTTTCTGCGCTGTCGAGCGCGGCTTTCGGATCCTGTTTACCGGTCAGGCTCAGCTCGAGGGCCGCGTTCGCCGGAGCCCAGACTTCACCCATTTCCGGAATGCCCGGCATCGCTGTCGCCCGTGCGGCCTGCACGGCAACCGCGCTGGCTTTCTCGTCGTTCTTAATGAGCGGATCGTCAATCATCGCGGTCAGCGGCGGAATTTCACGCGTCGCGATATAGCGCGTTTTGACGTACTGCGGCTGGTTGATAAATTCGATAAATTTCTGCGCCATGGCTTTGTCTTTGCTCCAGGTAGAGACGACATAGCCCTTCACGCCCAGGAATGAACTCATTGGCTTACCGTCCGGCAGCGTCGGCAGCGGCGCAACGCCGTAGTTAATGCCCGCCGCTTCATACGGCTGGAACGCCCACGGACCGTTGATGACGGCTGCCGCTTTTTTCTCGGTAAACAGAGAATCGATCGCATTCAGACCGTTATCGCCAATGATCCCCGCCGGGAATACGTCATCGGCATAGAATTTTTTCAGGTAGGTGACCGCGTCTACCGCGCCCGGCTTGTTCAGGCCCACGTCGCTGGCGTTATAACCGCCTTTATCGTTTTTACCGAAGATGTACCCGCCCATCGGGGAGATAGCCCCCCAGCTGTAGTAAATCTGGTCGAACTTGGCGAGCAGGCCGTACTGGTTTTTGGCGCGCTGCTGTTTAGAAAAGTCATACCAGTCCTGAAGTGAATTGAGCGGCTTCGCGATCAGGTCTTTGTTGTAAATCAGCACCAGCGTCTCAACCGCTTTCGGCACACCGTAAAGGGTGTTATCCATTTTGAAGGCATTTATCGACGCCGGCGTGTACTGTTCGGTCTGCTTCGCCTCCAGATTCAGGGGGGTCAGCAGCCCTTGCACAACCGCGCCGCCGAGTTGATCATTGGGAATGACCAGCACGTCCGGGCCAATTCCTGCCGGGCCGTCGAGGCGCAGTTTTTCCAGCTGCTGCGCGTAAGGCATCTCCTGCAGGTTAACCTTAACGTCGTACTGCTTTTCGAAATCGGCGACCGCGTCTTTAATGCCGGACGACTTTTTGATGTCTTCCCAGACGTTAAGCTGCGTGGTGGCGTGAGCCTGCACCGCGAGCGTAGAGAGGATCAGAGCAGCGAGTATGTTCTTTTTCATTATCAACCTCATGTGAAGGTATAACAATTTTATGGTTGTTATTGCATTTCACCGCCATACACCTTCGCCAGAAAACCGACTAACACTGGCGTACAACGTATAACATCAAATGCCTTTGGTTTGGTATACGCTACCCTTCACATCATGATAACTCTACAAAAAACTGTAAGTTGTGTGATCGTCATAACATTAATGGAATATCGGTATAGGGTGCGTGAATACTGGAAGTTATAGTCAGAGCAGACAAATTGCACCGTCCAGCCATGTAGCAAATAATTGTTATACGTAATACATACGCGGCGGTTTACTCGGGGAATACAGATGTCGAACATACAATTGAGGAATGTCACCAAACGCTTTGGCGACACCGTAACCTTGCACAACGTGAATCTTGAGATTGAAGACGGTGAGTTTGCCGTCTTTGTCGGTCCTTCCGGCTGCGGTAAATCGACAATGCTGCGCATGATTGCTGGACTAGAGGACATTAGCGAAGGGGAAGTGTTGATTGGTGACGAGGTGATGAACGACGTTGCCCCCTCCCACCGCGGCGTGGCGATGGTGTTTCAGTCCTATGCGCTCTACCCACATATGACGGTGGCCGAAAACATGGGCTACGGCCTGAAGGTCAATAAGGTGCCGAAAGATCAGATCCGCCATCAGGTCGAGATGGTGGCCAAAACGCTGCAGCTTTCCCACCTTCTGGATCGCAAACCTAAGCAGCTTTCCGGCGGCCAGCGCCAGCGTGTGGCTATTGGCCGCGCCATCGTGCGTAATCCGCGGGTCTTTATGTTCGACGAACCGCTCTCCAACCTGGATGCCGAGCTGCGCGTGGAGATGCGTCTGCATCTTGCCCGTCTGCACCAGGAACTGAAAACCACCATGGTGTATGTCACCCACGACCAGATAGAAGCGATGACCCTGGCTGATAAAATTGTGGTGATGAACTACGGAAAGGTTGAGCAGATGGGCGCGCCGATGGAACTCTACTACAAACCGGCGAACAAGTTCGTGGCCGGGTTTATCGGCTCGCCGAAGATGAATTTCCTGCCGGCAACGGTAGAGGCCTGGCAACCGGGTGAGCTGACGGTGAGATTATCCCAGCAGAAGACGCTCACACTGGCCCTGACCACCACACCGTTGAACGCAGGCAGCCCGGTGACGCTGGGCATTCGTCCGGAACATTTAACCACCGATCTCCGCCACGGCACGCGGCTGACGTTTAACTGTGAAGTGGTTGAGCGTCTGGGCAACAACACCTACCTCTTTGGTCAGTGCTACGGCCACGACAATGTGAAGATTTTGCTGCCGGGCGATGTGAAATTCGCGCCGTGGCAGCAAATTGATGTGGCTTTTGATGATCGCCACTGCATGGTGTTTGACGAGCAGGATGTGCGGGTGAGTGCCGACATCGATGAAGCGGTACGCTCGGTCGCTTAACCCGCCAGACGCGTTACCGCACGCGTAAAGGCATCAATCGCCAGCGCGACATCCTCAGCCATCACCGATTCCGCCGGATGGTGGCTGACGCCTGCCCTACACCGCACAAACAACATCCCTACCGGCCAGCGCTCCGCCAGGGCGATGGTGTCATGACCGGCACCGCTCGGCAGCGATAATGTCTTCCCCTGCACCGATTCTACAGCCTCCGCCAGCAGCGCCTGCAGACGTGTATCGCATGGCGTGGCGGCGATTCGGTAAAATTCGTCGGCTGCAAAATGTATTCCGCGACGGGCCGCTATCGCCTGCGCCTGCGTCAGCAGTACAGTAAGCAGAAGGTCAAGCGGCGCATCCTGCGGGCCGCGAATATCTAACGAGAGCGCGACCTCGCCGGGGATGACGTTTACCGCACCAGGCAGACAGCGCAACTCACCCACCGTGGCCACCAGGTTGCCGCCGTGCTGACGGGTGGTGTTTTCAATCAGCACCATCCATTCGGCGGCGGCGGCCAGCGCGTCCTTACGATGCGCCATCGGCACGGTCCCGGCGTGGCCGGCCTCACCGGTGAAGCGGCAGTTCAGACGACGCGCACCGTTAATGGCTTCAACCACGCCCAGCGCCAGACCGGCCTGTTCCAGACACGGTCCTTGTTCAATATGCAGCTCCAGACAGGCGCTGAAATCATCCGGGCGTCTTGCGGCCATCGCGACACGGCTGGGATCTAACCCTGCCTGTACCATCGCCTGCGCCACGCTGATACCTCTGGCATCGCACGTGTCGAGCCAGCCCGCAGTCCAGGTGCCCGTCAGGGCGCGGCTGCCCAACAGCGTGATACCAAAGCGGGTACCCTCTTCATCGCAAAAGCCGACAATCTCAACGGCCTGCGCCAGCCGTTTTCCCTGCTGGTGCAGGCTGTCAACGACTTCAATGGCCGCCAGCACCCCCAGCATCCCATCGTAGCGTCCGGCATTGCGCACGGTATCCAGATGCGAGCCAAGCAATACCGCCGGTGCGCCCTCCTGCTCGCCTTCATAACGTCCGCAGATATTCCCCACGCTGTCCTGCCAGACGGTCATGCCCGCCTGGTTCATCCACTGCCCGACCAGCTGGTTAGCCTGCAGATGCTGGGCAGAGAGATACACGCGGGTAAGGGAATCCTGGGTTTCGCTGATGGCGGCCAGCGCATCGGCGCGGGCCATCACACGTTCTGCCGCCTGCTGGCGTGTCGCGTGATTCATAGCGCCGTCTCAGTGCGGTAATGATCCCACGCGGCCTGCATCGCGGCACCCTGCGTAGTGGAAAACTTCAGGTAGTTCAGTACCGACTCCAGCGCACTCAGGGTTGTCATCACGCAGTCTTTACGCGCGTTATAGCCCATGGTGCCAATACGCCACACTTTGCCGTGCAGCGGACCAAACGAAGTACCGATTTCAATGCCGAAATCCTCCAGCATCAGTTTACGCACCTGGTCACCGTTTACGCCCTGAGGGATAAGCACGCCCAGCACGTTGTTCATCTTGTGCCTGAGGTCGCCGAAGGTCTCGAGTCCCATCGCCTGAATACCTTTCAGCAGCGCATCCCCGTGCAGCTTGTGGCGGGCGATACCGTTATCCAGCCCTTCCTGCAGAATCAGGCGGGCACATTCGCGGGCGCCAAACAGCGCGGTGGTCGCTTCGGTGTGGTGGTTCAGACGCTCGGGTCCCCAGTAATCCATCACCATGCCGAGGTCGAAATAGTTGGAGTAAATCATCTCTTCGTCGCCGTCGCGATGGGCATCGGTACGGATCCCCTCTTCGATGCATTTGCGGCGACGGATTGCCTCTTCCATCCGCGGGCTCAGGGTAACGGGCGAGGTACCGGACGGACCGCCAAGACATTTCTGCATCCCCGCCGAGACCGCATCCAGCCCCCAGGCATCGGTCTCCAGAGCGTTGCCGCCGAGCGACGCGGTAGCATCGGTATAGAACAGGACATCGTAACGACGGCAGATTGCCCCGAGTTCTGCAAGCGGCTGCAGCATGGTGGTGGACGTATCCCCCTGCACGGTTAACAGCAGGCGCGGACGCACGCGTTTAATGGCATCTTCCACCCGATCCGGTGTGAACACCTCGCCCCACGGTACCTCGATGGTGTGGACCTCTGCGCGGCAGCGGCGGGCAATTTCGCACAGCAGATGGCCGAAGCGACCAAAAACGGGCACCAGCACTTTGTCCCCCGGACGAATGGCCGATACCAGAATCGCTTCAATTCCCGCGCGGGAGGTGCCGTCCACCAGCATCGTCCAGCGGTTTTCCGTGCGGAACACGCCGCGGTAGAGTGCCATGACGTCGTTCATGTAGTGGGTCATCGCCGGATCGTACTGGCCGATAAGCTGGCTCGACATGGCACGCAGCACGCGCGGATCGGCGTTGATCGGCCCCGGCCCCATCAGCAGACGTTGTGGCGGATTGATTTGCGGAAATTGAGCGATATCCATTTTTAAGTCCTTAGTTAATTGAGGCCGCGCACGGAGGAGATAAACTGTTTAAGCTCAGTGGTCTGTGGGTTAGCGAACAGCGTTTTGCTGTCGCCCTGCTCCCAGACGCGCCCCTGATGCATAAACACCACGCGGTCGCCCACTTCGCGGGCAAAATTCATTTCATGGGTCACCAGGATCAGCGTCATCCCCTCAGCGGCCAGTTGTTCCAGCACCTTGAGCACTTCGCCTACCAGTTCCGGATCGAGCGCGGAAGTTATCTCGTCACAGAGTAAAACTTTAGGCGACATCGCCAGAGCACGAGCAATCGCCACGCGCTGCTGCTGGCCCCCGGAGAGGCTTGACGGGTAGTAATCCAGACGGTCACCCAGCCCGACTTTCTCCAGCATGCGCTGTGCCAGCACCTGACATTCTGCTGCGCTTTTCTTCAGCACCCGACGTGGCGCGAGCATCACGTTTTCCATCGTCGTCATGTGCGGGAAAAGGTTGAAGTTCTGAAATACCATGCCGACCGAGCGGCTGATTTCACGCGCCTGGGAATCCCGGTCGGTAATGGTCATGCCGCCGAGCTTGATGCTGCCGTCCTGATACCCTTCGAGGCCGTTAATGCAGCGCAACAGCGTGCTTTTACCCGAACCGCTGCGCCCGATAATTGAAATGACCTGGCCCATGTCGATGTCCAGATCCACGCCCTTGAGCACGTGGTTATCGCCGTAGTACTTCTGCACCTGATTAATGGTGATGAGAGGCATTGAATTTAGTCTCCAGATAACGGCTGTAGCGCGACAGCGGATAACACAGAATGAAGTAGCCGAGCGCCACCAGCGCAAAGACTTTAAACGGCTGATAGGTCACGTTGGTCAGCATCGTCCCGGCCTTGGTCAGCTCGATAAAACCGATAATGGATGCCAGCGCGGTCCCCTTAATCACCTGCACGGCGAACCCCACCGTTGGGGCGATGGCGATGCGTAACGCCTGGGGAGCCACCACGCGAAACAGCGTCTGGCCGAAGGTCAGCCCCAGACAGCGCGACGCCTCCCACTGCCCTTTCGGCAGCGCACGAATACTGCCAAACCAGATATCAAGCAAAAAGGCGCTGGTGTAGAACGTCAGGGCCAGCGACGCGGCGGTCCACGGCGAAACATCGATACCCAACAGCGCCACGCCGAAGAAGGCCAGGAACAGTTGCATCAGCAGCGGCGTGCCCTGAAACAGTTCGATATAGCCGCGGATAAGACGTTTTACCGTACGCCCGCCCGTGAGGCGCAACAGCAACAGCGGCAGCGTTACCGCCGCCCCGCCGACAAACGCCACCAGCGACAGCAGCACCGTCCAGCGTCCGGCGAGCAGCAGATTGCGAATAATGTCCCAGTCGGTAAAGGTGGTCATCATGCCTGTACCCCCAGCCACTTCCGTCCTGCCGCCATCATTAGCTGGCGCAGGGTAATTGACAGCACCAGGTAAATTCCGGTGGTCACCAGATAGACCTCAAAGCTCAGGAACGTTCTTGACTGAATCAGGTTGGCGGCAAAAGTCAGCTCTTCATAGGAGACCTGCGACACCACCGACGAACCGAGCATAACGATAATGCACTGGCTGACCAGCGCCGGATAAATACGCTGCAGGGCCGGTGGCAGCACCACGCGTATAAACGTTTGCAGGCGGGTAAGCCCCAGCACGCGGCCGGCCTCCCACTGTCCTTTGGGCGTAACCTGAATACCGGCACGGACAATCTCCGTGCTGTACGCACCCAGGTTGACGACCATTGCCAGCAGCGCCGCTTCGCCCGCCGTCATCTTCAGCCCCAGATTCGGCAGACCGAACACAATGAAAAACAGCTGCACGACAAAGGGCGTGTTGCGGATAATCTCCACGTAGCCGCCCCAGATCCGGCTGAACCACGTCGTCCGGCCGCTGCGAATCGCCGCCCCGAAAATACCGATCGCCAGCCCGCCGAGGGTTGCCATCACCGTCAGTTGAATGGTGACCCACAGCCCTGCCAGCAGCGACGGCCAGTACGGCCAGAGCGCAGAGAAATGGAGTTGCTCTGTCATCGCCTTACACGCCCAGGCTTGCCGGCAACGGCGCTTTCAGCCACTGCTCAGAGAGGCTATTCAGGGTGCCGTCTTTAATTCCCTGCTCGATCACCGCATCAACTTTCGCTTTCAGCGCCGGTTCGTTTTTCTTCAGCCCGATAAAGCACGGCGAGTCCTTCAGCATAAAGCTCGGAACCGGGGCTTTGGCGGCGTTCTGGCGGGAAATCGCCGCCACGACCAGATTGCCTGTCGCCACGTACTGGACCTGACCGGACAGGTAAGCCGACAGGGTGGTGTTATTGTCTTCGTAGCGTTTGACGTCTGCATCTTTCGGCGCAAGGCTGGTCAGCACCATGTCCTCCACCGCGCCGCGCGTCACGCCAATGGTTTTTCCACTCAGCTGAGCAGCATCTTTCAGTTCAGCCCCTTTCGGGCCGAACACGCCGAGGAAGAACGGCGCATAGGCACGGCTAAAATCGATCACCTTTTCACGCTCGGCGTTTTTACCGAGGCTTGAGATCACCAGATCCACCTTATCGGTTTGCAGATACGGCACGCGGTTGGCACTGGTCACCGGCACCAGCTGCAGCTTGAGCTTCATCTGTTTTGCCAGATAGCGCGCCATGTCGATGTCGTAGCCCTGCGGCTGGAGATCGGTCCCGACTGAACCAAACGGAGGAAAATCCTGCGGGACGGCGATACGAAGAGTGCCGCGTTTCTCAATATCCTGAAGCTGGTCAGCTTTTGCTGGCAGGTTTGCAAACAGACAGACGGCCCCGGTCAGTGCAATCAATAACTTTTTCATGGTGCTTCCCCGTAACGTTAACATGAAACAAAAGATTCTTTGAATTAGATTTTGCAACTAATGTGCCAGATGAAGCGAAACGGTAAATTTTCTCTGAAGGCCTGATAAAACGAGAGCGGGGCGGAAAAGACCTCCCTTTTCCGCCCCGCTCTGTTGCACTATTTTAATGCAAAGCACCAGCCTGATGCCCCATTATCGCTGTTCCAGTTCGTCCAGTTGCTGATAAAGGGAGGCGATATCGTGGATCCGGGGGCGGCCTTTATCGAGGATTTCATGCAGGAAGGCATTAGCCAGCAGGTTGATCAGACTGTTGACCGACGAGTAGCTGTCGTACGCCGAGACGCTGTCCAGCGGGGCACAGAGCTGCCAGCTGGTCAGCGGAAACAGGCTGTGTGCCTGCGGCTCACACATCAGCAGAACCGGAATACCGCTGTGCTGAAGCTGCTGCAACAGCGGCCGTACGATCCGCGGGCGACGGCGAAACGCCATCATAATCACCAGATCGTCGGGCGTGAGATCGACCAGTTCCTCGCTCAGGCTCTGCCCCGGCTGCGGCAGCAGCAGCACCTGTCCGCGCGCCTGCAACAGCTGCTGGCGCAGGTGCAGCGCCGCCGGATAGGCGTTGCGCATCCCGATAATCACAATCCGCCGCGCCTTCACCATTGAGGCCATGGCCTCGGCAAACTGCTGAGCATCCAGAGCGTTGACCCACTGGGTGAGGTTTGCCATCTCCTGCTTATAATGCCGCGCCAGCAGAGTGTTGCCCTGCACCGCATCGCGGTTATCGGTCAGCGGCATGCCGCTCTGGCGCAGCGTGCGCAGTTCGTCGCGCATCTCTTTATACTTCTCATAGCCCAGACGCTTAAACAGACGGCTCACCGTGGCTTTCGACACCCCGCTCAACTGCGCCAGCTCGGCGCTGTTATAACTAATGAGGTCGTCGAAATGATCAAAAATAAAATCAGCCACCCGTTGCTCCTGCGGTGACAACGACGCGTATTGCGCTTTCAGACGTTCATCAAGCTGTTCCATAAAGCCTCTGTAACTTTTGTTTCACCTCACTATACCTTTCATTAAGCATGCCAGCTTCTTAAAACGTTATGTTACGACTGACGTGAAACTTTTCATTCATAACTGGAACAGCTTTTGCAGCACCTTGTGACTTTTGGGTTATGAGGACTCTCCATGCAAAGTAATGTCTCCGTACACGGAATGGCCGTGGCGCCCCACCATCTTGCCAGCCAGAGCGCCCTGGCCATTCTGCGCGAAGGCGGTAGCGCGATTGAGGCAATGGTCGCCGCCGCCGCAACCATTGCCGTGGTTTACCCGCACATGAACGGTCTCGGTGGGGACGGTTTCTGGCTTATCGTGCCGCCCGATGGCGAACCGGTTGCCATTGACGCCAGCGGCGCAGCTGGCTCACTGGCGACGCTTGCCGCCTATGACGATGTCTCTCAGATCCCCCATCGCGGGCCTCGTGCGGCGCTGACCGTGGCGGGAACGGTGAGCGGCTGGGACGAAGCACTGAAGGTTTCGCGCACGCTGACGGGCACCGCTCTTCCCCTGAATCGCCTGCTGGCAGACGCCATTGACTATGCCCGAAACGGCACGCCGGTGACCGCGTCTCAGGCCGCCGCCACGGCCAGTAAGCTGGATGAACTGAAGGACCTGCCCGGCTTCGCGGAGACCTGGCTGGCTGATGGCAAACCGCCGCAGGTCGGCAGCCGGTTTTATCAACCGGCGCTGGCCTCCACGCTCTCGCACCTCGCAGAAGACGGTCTGGACAGTTTTTATCGCGGCCCGATGGCGGAGCGTCTGGCCCGGGGCATGGCAACGCTGGGGCTGCCCATCACCCTGGCTGACCTAAACGCGCATGTCGCCCGGCGCACCGCGCCGCTGAAATTACAGCATCAGCAGGGCGAAGTGTGGAACCTCGCGCCGCCAACGCAGGGGCTGGTGTCGCTGGCGATCCTCGGGATAACCGACCGCCTGTCCATGGCCGATGCTGACGAAGCGACCACCGTTCACCGCATTGTAGAGGCCACCAAGCTGGCGTTTGGTCTGCGCGATGCCCATATCACCGACCCGCGCGAGCTGAAAACCGATATCCAGGGTCTGCTGGATCCTGCCGCACTGGCCGCCCTCGCCGACCAGGTCGATGATAACCAGGCCGCACCGTGGGGCTGCGGCAAAGGCCCTGGTGATACGGTCTGGATGGGGGTGATGGATAACAGCGGTCTTGCCGTGTCGTTTATCCAGAGCATTTATCACGAGTTCGGCAGCGGCGTGGTCCTGCCTGATACCGGCATCGTCTGGCAAAACCGGGGAGCCTCATTCAGCCTCAATCCCCGTCACCTGCTGGCGCTTGCGCCAGGAAAACAACCGTTCCACACCCTGAACCCGGCAGCCGCGCGTCTGCATGACGGACGCGTCATGGTCTACGGCTCGATGGGCGGTGACGGCCAGCCGCAAACCCAGGCCGCACTGTTTACCCGCTATGTGGTGCAGGGGGTACCACTGCAGGAGAGCATCGCCCGCCCGCGCTGGTTACTGGGGCGCACCTGGGGACAGACGTCCGACACCCTGAAGGTGGAAGGCCGCTTTACGCCGCAGACCGTCGCGCGCCTGCAGGCGCTGGGCCACGACGTGGAGTGCTTCCCGGCATTCAGCGAAGCCATGGGCCACGCGGGTGCGATTGTTCGCCATCCTAACGGGCTGTTTGAAGGGGCATTTGACCCGCGCAGCAACGGCGCCGCCGCCGGATTTTAAGGAGAGACTGATGAATACCACACAACCTGACTGGCATGCCTATCTGGCGCAAATGGAGTCCGTGCTGGGCGTTGAGCTGGATGACGCCCGCCGGGCAGAACTCCATGTGCAGTTCTGCCGTATCGCGGCGATGGCCGCCCCGCTGATGGCGCTGCCGTTTGATGACCGTCTGGAGATCGCAGGAGTATACAAAGCATGACGCTACACGAGATGAGTATCAGTGAGATCCAGCAGGCGCTGAGTGCAGGCGACCTGAGCGCCCATGACATCGCCCGCCAGACCCTGGAAGCCATTACGCGCATCAATCCCCATATCAACGCCTGGACCACCGTCACGGAAGAACGCATGTTGGCCGAAGCCGAGAATATCGACACCCTGCGTCGGGAGAAACGCCCTCTGCCGCCGCTGGCAGGTATTCCCTACGCGGTGAAAAACCTGTTCGACGTCGCCGGGCATACGACCCTTGCCGGTGCAGAGCTGTTCAGCCAGCGCCCCCCCGCCACCGCTGACAGCTTTGCGGTACGCCAGCTGCGCAGTGCCGGTGGCTTATTGTCGGGGATGGTCAACATGGATGCCTACGCCTACGGCTTTACGACGGAAAACACTTACTACGGCGCAACGCGTAACCCGCACGATGTGACACGCATTGCCGGAGGATCGTCCGGCGGCTCTGCCGCCGCGGTCGCTGCCGGACTGGTCCATTTTTCGCTCGGTACCGACACCAACGGGTCGATTCGCGTACCGGCCTCCCTGTGCGGAATATACGGTCTTAAGCCCACTTTTGGTCGTCTGTCACGCGCCGGCAGCCATCCGTTTGTCGCCAGTCTGGATCACATCGGGCCGTTTGCCCGTCGCGTGAGCGATCTGGCGTCGGTGTACGATGCACTGCAGGGTCGGGATACCAGCGACGAATTTCAGGCGGAGAGCTCCCGGGAGCAGACCCGGCCCCTGCTCGACCGCGGTCTGGATGGTTTGCGCTGCGCGGTGCTCGGCGGCTATTTCAGTACCTGGTGCGACAGCGACATGCGGGACGCCGTGGCGCGGGTGGCAAAAGCCCTCGACGTGCAGGAAACGTTGCAATTCCCCGATGCCGAACTGGCCCGCTCCGCGGCGTTTATCATCAGCGCCTCGGAAGGCGGAAATCAGTACCTGCCCGCGCTTCGCCGCGAGCCCGGGCGTTTTGAACCGCACTCCCGCGAGCGACTGCTGGCCGGCGCGATGATCCCTTCTGCCTGGTATATTCAGGCCCAGCGTTTTCGCACGCAGGCCCGACAGGCGTTTAAAGCGCTGTTTGCGCAGGCCGACGTGCTGATCGCCCCGGCCACGCCGCGCAGTGCAACGCGGATTGGCGAAGAGATCATGGAGATCAACGGCCAGCCGTTACCGGTTCGCGCCAGCATGGGCATGCTGACGCAGCCGATTTCGTTTTTAGGTTTACCCGTTACCACCGTCCCGCTGCGCACCGCTCAGGGCGCACCTGTTGGCCTGCAGTTGATCGCCGCACCGTTTAACGAGCAAGCCTGCCTGCGCGTGGCGCGGGTGCTGGAAGCAAGCGGAATAACCGATGCCCGGCCAGCGGAGATGGCACCATGATAAATCACGATGACATTAACCTTCCGTGGGTCGTTGCAGAAGTGACCGCAGCCTTTTACCGCTATGAAGACGCGCTGGTAAGCAACAACATTCCGGTGCTGGATGAGCTGTTCTGGCACGACAAAAACACGGTGCGTCTCGGTGCGGGCGAAAACCTGTACGGCATTGAGGAAATCCGCGCCTTTCGGGCGGCGCGCCCGTCCGCGGGTCTGCAAAGGACGTTGCGCCATACGGTAATCACCACCTTCGGAGAGGATTACGCCGTGTGTAGCACCGAATTCACCCGCGAAGGAACGGAGCGGATTGGCCGCCAGCAGCAGACATGGGTACGCTTCCCGTACGGCTGGCGGATTGTGGCGGCGCAGGTGAGCGTGATGGCGTAATGTTAATAACCCTGCCCGGTGGCGCTTTTCCCCTCAGATAAGCAGCAGGCCGGGACAGGCGTCACCGCCCGCCCGGCGCACTGCTGGATCGTTATTGTTGAAACGGGTGCACTTCACGCCAGTGATCGGCTATCTGCTGGCGGGTACAGACCCATACCCGATCGTGCTGCGCAAGGTAATCGAGGAACCGCTGCAGAGCACGAAAACGCCCCGGACGCCCCAGCAGACGGCAATGCATGCCGATGGACATCATCTTCGGCGCACGTTCCCCTTCTTCGTACAACACGTCAAAGCTGTCTTTCAGGTAGGTATAAAACTGCTCGGCGGTGTTGAACCCCTGCGCGGTCGCGAAGCGCATGTCGTTGGCATCCAGCGTATACGGCACAATCAGGTGGGGTTTGCGCGTGCCGTCGCTGCACGCCACTTGCGTCCAGAACGGTAAATCGTCGCCATAGTAGTCGCTGTCATAGTCAAAGCCCCCATGCTCCACTACCAGCTGGCGGGTGTTTGGGCTGTCACGCCCGGTGTACCAGCCGGCAGGCGGTTTGCCAAACAGGTCAGTCAGGACATGCACCGCCTTGTGCAGGTGCTCGCGCTCCTGGTTGATATCCATACTTTGATAGTGGATCCAGCGCCAGCCGTGGCTGACCACGTCATAATCAGCCGCTTTGATGGCGTCAACGATATCGGGATGTCGCGCCAGCGCCATTGCCACGCCAAAGACCGTCAGCGGCAGGCCACGCTTGCAGAATTCGTTATGGATCCGCCAGAACCCAGCGCGGCTGCCGTATTCATAGAGGGAGTCCATCGACATGTGTCTGTCCGGATAACTGGCCGCACCGATGATGTCCGAGAGGAATTGTTCTGAGCCGGCATCACCGTGCAGAACGTGGTTTTCCGCCCCTTCTTCGTAATTGAGTACAAACTGCACGGCGATGCGCGCCTGGTTCGGCCACTGCGCGTGCGGCGGCTTGCCTGCATAGCCGCGTAAGTCCCGCGGATAATCTTCGTTAAAAAGCGCCATTATCACCCCCTCAATTAAAATGGATTCAGTGCCTGAAAGTGTCCGCTCAACGCTTTTTTCTCCGGGAAAGCCAGGTCCCCGTGCTTGCTGGTTGACAGCCCCAGCGCCACCAGCGACTCGACCATTTTCACCGCCGCGCTGACGCCGTCGATCACCGGCACGTGCAGCTCGCGCGTCAGCTCCTGCGCCAGCGTCGCCATTCCACCGCAGCCGAGCACAATCGCGCCGCAGCCATCTTCTTTCAGCGCCTGGATGCAGCGCGCGCGCACCTTCTCCTGAGCAAGGCCGCTACCGTCTTCCAGTGCCAGCACCGGCAGATCGATGGCATGCAGGGCTGCACAGTGGTCCTGGAAACCATACTGGTGCAACAGATGACGGGCGATAATCCGCGTGCGCGGCAGCGTAGTCACAACGGAAAAGCGTGTTGCCACCAGCGTGGCCATATGCATCGCAGCTTCTGCGATACCGATGACCGGCCCCTGCGCCAGCTCGCGCGCCGCCAGCAGGCCGGGGTCACCAAAGCAGGCAATCACGTGTCCATCCACGCCCTGTTGCCGTCCGCGTTTTATCTGTTCGAGAACGCCCACGGCGGCGATGGCCTCATCAAAATGACCTTCTATCGAGGGCACACCTGCGCTCGGGCAGACGGCGAGGATCTCCGTTCCCGGTGCTGCTACCGCGCGGGCTGCGGCGCCGATGGTTTCCGTCATCGCGAGGCTGGTGTTGGGGTTAATCACTTGTATACAAACAGACGACATTACGACTCCTTGTGGCTGGCGAACAGCCGGGCAAAATCAGGCAGGCACTCACCGGCCCGTTCGAAACAGAGGCTGGCGACAATATGTTCAAAATGGTGCATTAAGGCCTCACTCAGGGGCTGGAGCGCCTTCTGGCGCAAGAGTTCCACCAGTTGCTCGTGGTCATTGCAGCGGCAGCCCTGACGCCACGGCGCGCCCCAGGCTGCGATCACCAGCGACGACCGCTGGCTCAGTCCGGTCACCATCTCTGTCAGCACCTGATTGCCTGAAATGGCCTGAAGCTGAATATGGAAATTGGCGGAGTGGCGGATTGCGGCGGGACCGTCATACGCTTCGTGCGCCTGCTGCTCCTGGCGAATAATCCCTTCCAGTGCAGCCAGATGCGGCGGCTGACAGTGGGCCAGCACGTCTGGCAGGTTAGCCACCTCAAGCAGAGCGCGCGTGCGGAAGATCTGCTGCGCCTCTTCTACCGTCGGGCTGGCCACGTGTGCACCACGTTTGGGCGTTAAGGTGACCATTTGCACAGCGGCGAGTCGTTGCAGCACCTTGCGAATACCGGTGCGGCTCACGCCGAAGACCTCAGCCAGCGCCTCTTCAGGCAATTTACTTCCCGGGAGCAACTGATGTTCGACTATCGCGGTCATCAGCGCCTGAAAGATGGATTCATCTTTGTCATGCAGGTCTGGCGCGGTCTGCAGGCTGTTTATGTTGTTCATTAACCACTCCGATTTTTACTTTTCGCTATCGAATCGTATACATAAAAATAAAATATTGCATACAAGATTTATTATTTTGGCCTGGATCCTGCAACACCGTCTGCACTCCCACTTAACGGGTTTTCATTCACAGGAGCAGGTTTCATGCCAAACAGACAAAACGCGCAGCACGGTACGGCCGCTGATTCCGGTGCGGTTTACAGCCCACGGCTTTGCAATGAGGATCTGGCACCGACGCGTGACCAGAACTGGAGCTGGTACAACATCTTTTCTTTCTGGATGTCGGACGTCCACAGCATGGGGGGTTATGTTGTTGCCGCGAGCTTCTTTACGCTCGGGCTGGCAAGCTGGCAGGTCTTGCTCTGCCTGCTGATAGGGATTTGCATTGTGCAGTTGTGTGCCAACCTGGTGGCGAAACCGAGTCAGATGGCAGGCGTACCCTACGCGGTGATTTGCCGTCAGGCATTTGGCGTTTTCGGGGCCAATATTCCGGCGGTGATCCGCGGGCTGATTGCTTTCGCATGGTACGGCATTCAGACCTACCTGGCCGCCAACGCGCTGATGCTGGTGGCGCTTAAGTTCTGGCCTTCACTCGCGACGCTCACCACCGGTTCGTTCCTGGGCCTGTCGCATCTTGGCTGGATCTGTTTCGCTATCATGTGGGTGCTGCAGGCGATGGTCTTCTGGCACGGCATGAGCGCCATTAAGCGCTTTATTGATATCGCCGGTCCGGCGGTCTACGTAGTGATGCTGGCGCTGGCGGGATGGATTGTATACAAGACCGGTTTTGACGGCATCTCCTTTACCCTCGCCAGCAAATCCCTGAGCGCCGGTGAGCAGACCTGGCAGATGATCACCGCCACGGCGCTGGTGGTCTCTTACTTCTCCGGCCCGCTGCTCAATTTTGGTGACTTCTCCCGCTACGGTAAAAGCATGGGAGAGATCCGCCGCGGTAACCGCTGGGGTCTGCCGTTTAACTTCCTGCTGTTCTCCATCGTTACCGTGGTGATTGTGTCGGGTACGCAATCGCTGTTTGGCCGCATGATCACTGACCCGATTGAAACCGTCAGCCGTGTGGGCAACGATCTGGCCGTGGCCATTGGCTTGCTGACCATGATCACCGCCACCATCGGGATCAACATCGTGGCGAACTTCGTCTCCCCGGCGTTTGATTTCTCTAACTGTTCACCGCAAAAAATCAGCTTCCGCACCGGGGGGATGATCGCCGCCGTCGGCTCTATCCTGTTAACCCCGTGGAACCTGTTTAACTCGCCGGAGCTTATCCACTACACTCTGGACGTGCTCGGGGCATTTATTGGCCCGCTGTTCGGGATTCTGATTGCCGATTTTTACCTGATTAAGCGCGGCAAGGTCTCCGTAGACGATCTGTTTGATGACACGCCAAAAGGCAAATACTGGTATCGCAACGGTTTCAACCCGAAAGCCATCGGCGCGCTGGTCCCATCCGTTGCCGTTGGACTGGTGATAAGCTTTATTCCCTCCCTGCATGAAGTGGCAAACTTTAGCTGGTTTATCGGCGTCTTCCTGGGCGGGGTCACCTACCGCTGGCTGGCGCGGGAAGAGCGTGAAGCGGCAGGCGCCTCGTCGTACAGCCCCCGCGTGGCAACGCAAAAAGAGTAACCCTTCCTCCGGGCCGCAGTTCCTCTGCGGCCTTTTTCATTCTGGCACCGTTTTTGCTCAGTCTCATCACCCCGCTACGCAAACACTAAGGCAGGAATCATGATGGACTACCAGACTGCGATCCGCTGTGCATTTTTTGATATTGCCCAGGTCTGCGACAGTGCAGACGTTATCGCCCAACAGGCGCGCTACCTTGAAGACGGGCTGTTGTTCATCCATAACGGCAAAATTCTGGCGCAGATGGCCTGGCAGGAGGGCGAGCAGTATCTTGATCCCTACAAAGGGTACACCGACCTGCGCGGCAAACTGCTGCTCCCGGGTTTTGTCGATACCCACGTCCATTACCCGCAGACGGAGATGATTGGCGCTTTTGGTGAGCAGCTGCTGGAGTGGCTGACCACCTACACGTTCCCGGTAGAAAGCCAGTTTGCCGATGAGGCCTATGCGAAAGAGATTGCGGCGTTTTTCATCAACCAACTGGTCAGCCACGGCACCACCACCGCGCTGGTGTTTTGTACGCTGCATCCTGAATCGGTCGAGGCGCTGTTCACCGAGGCCCTGCGCCTTAACATGCGCCTTATCGCCGGCAAGGTGATGATGGACCGCCACACGCCTGACTACCTGAGTGAAACCGCGAAAGAGAGCTACCGGCAGACGCGCGAGTTGATCCAGCGCTGGCACCACCGTGGACGGTTGGGCTACGCCATTACGCCACGCTTTGCCCCGACCTCCTCACCGGAACTGCTGGCCGCGGTCAGCCTGCTCAGAGAGGAGTTTCCCGACACGTGGATGCAGACCCATCTGAGCGAAAACCCAAATGAAGTGGCCTGGGTAAGCGATCTGTGGCCGGAACATGAACGTTATCTGGATGTGTATCATCATTACGGGCTGACCGGCGAACGCAGCGTGTTTGCCCATGGGATCCACCTCCATGAGAGCGAATGGCGCTGTCTGCACGATACCGGCTCGGCGGTGGCGTTTTGCCCCACCTCGAACCTGTTTCTTGGCAGCGGACTGTTCCGCTTACCCGCCTGCTGGCAACACCAGGTACGTATGGGCATTGGCACCGATGTGGGTGCCGGAACCACCTTCAGCATGCTGCGCACCCTCGGGGAGGCGTACAAGGTGGGTCAGCTGCAGAGCTACCGCCTGCGCGCCAGCGAAGCGTTTTATCACGCCACGCTGGGCGGCGCTCACGCCCTGAGGCTGGACGATAAAATTGGCAATTTCGCCCCCGGCAAAGAGGCCGATTTTATCGTCATCGACCCGGCCGTTACGCCGCTACAGCGCCTGCGTAACCGGCGCTGTCAGGACATTTATGAGCAGCTGTTTGTGCTGATGACCCTGGGCGACGAGCGCAATATTAGCGAGACCTGGGTCAACGGTGTGCAGGTGTGGTCAACTGCCGCGGTAGGTTGACCACCCGCCCGGCGCAATCACAAACGGCAGGTGGAAGTGCTCGTCTGCCGTTTCTCCCGTCACAAAATCGATCTGTGCGCAGGGGTAAAGCGTGTCGCGGCCGGTTTCGGTGAACCAAGCCCCTATCTCGGCCACCAGCCGGTAACGTCCTGCAGGCAGGAAAGGGATAAACGCGGTGATGCGCCCCTGGGCGTTAGTAAAAGCAGTGGCCAATACGACGCCGTCCTGCTCAAGATAAACCCTTACGCCCTGCGCCGGTTTTCCCGTCGAAATATCAAGAATATGCGTGCTTAACGTACTCATTCGTCAATGACTCCTTCCAGCCGAAGCAGCGTAATTTCCCGCAGCTGTTCCAGTGCGGCCTGTACCTCCCGCGCATCGCTGTTTTCCAGCCGGGCGTTGAGGGCGCGTAAAATCTCCTCACCGCTACGGCCTTTCGCGCGGATCAAAAACACGCGTCCAAAACGGGCCTCGTAGCGAGCGTTCCCTTCCTGCAGTGCCTGTGCCAGCTGCCTGTCGCGGTTGTCGACGGCGCCCTGCTCCTGGCGCGAAAGCATCGCCTCCGCCCGGGCTCCCGTCGGTTTCTCACCAATACGCGGGTGCGCATTCAGGGCCTGCGTAAGCGCCGTTTCATCCCAAGTTTGTGCCAGCGCCCGGGCGGCGTCGAACAGTGCTTTGCGGTGTAAATAGGGCCGCCCCTGCACCAGCGCATCGGCCCAGTCGGGCAACGCCACGCAGGGCTGCAAATGCGCGAGCGCCTCTTCGTGGCTCAGTTGATTAAAAGTTTGCAGTGCAATCATACTCGCTCCCGTCATATCGTCGTTTTCTCGCTTTGCACAAACTACGCCACTCTTGCCATCCCCCATGAAACAGTCGATTCTGGATCGCACAACAGGAAATTATTGATTCATAAAAAGGCATTCTCACCGCGTTTGCGCACCTTAGCAGTGCAAAACCGCTTCAAACAACGCGCTTTTCGCCACTCTGCAGCCTGGTACGCAAATTGCTCTTCCCTTTTTACACCCTGCAAAAGGAGAGAAGCATGAGAGCAATCGTTATTGGCGCGGGCATTGGCGGCCTGAGCGCTGCTGTAGCGCTGAAGAAGGCGGGAATCGACTGTACCGTGTTTGAGGCCGTGAAAGAGATGAAGCCCGTCGGTGCGGCCATCTCCATCTGGCCCAATGGGGTGAAATGCATGCAGCACCTCGGGATGGGCGACATCATCGAGACCTACGGCGGCCCTATGCGCTTTATGGCCTATAAGGATCACCGGCGCGGCGATACCCTCACCCGCTTTAGCCTTGCCCCGCTGGTCGAGCGCACGGGCGGTCGCCCCTGCCCCGTGTCGCGTACGGAACTGCAGCGCGAAATGCTGAACTTCTGGGGGCACGAGAACGTTCAGTTCGGCAAACGCGTTGAAAGCGTCCGTGAGGACGCGGCTGGCGTCACCGTCACCTTCACCGACGGTACTACCGCGACGGGGGATTTCCTGATTGCCGCCGATGGCAGTCACTCCGCGGTTCGCCCGTACGTGCTGGGCTATACGCCCGAGCGCCGCTACGCCGGTTACGTCAACTGGAACGGGCTGGTGAAGATTGATGAAGAGATTGCCCCTGCGCACCAGTGGACCACCTTCGTCGGCGAGGGCAAGCGCGTTTCGCTGATGCCCGTCGCCGGCGGACGCTTCTATTTCTTTTTTGATGTTCCGCTCCCCCTCGGGCTGGCGGAAGATCGCACTACCCTTCGCGCCGATCTCACGGGCTATTTCCGCGGCTGGGCGCCACCGGTACAGAAGCTCATCGCCGCGCTGGATCCCGAGACCACAAACCGTATCGAAATCCACGACATTGAACCGTTCGACACCCTGGTGCGCGGCAACGTGGCGCTTCTTGGCGATGCCGCGCACAGCACCACGCCGGATATCGGCCAGGGCGGATGCGCGGCGATGGAGGACGCCGTGGTGCTGGGTGACTGCCTGCGCGAGAACCACAACATCGCACTGGCGTTGCGGCAGTACGAAGCGCTGCGCTGTGACCGGGTCCGCGACCTGGTGCTTAAGGCCCGTAAACGCTGTGATATCACGCATGGCAAAGACATGGCATTGACCCGGGCCTGGTACCAGGAGCTCAAAGAGGAGACCGGAGAGCGCATCATTAACGGTCTGTGCGACACCATTCAGGCCGGGCCTTTAGGCTGAACGCGAGAGGGACAACCATGAAAATACAACCGACTCCACCCGCCCATTGTACGTTTGAGCCAGAGGACTGGCTGCGTCTGGCAAAATGCTGGCATCCGGTTGCTCGCGCCTGCGACATCGGCGCGGCACCGGTCAAAGCCACCCTGCTCGACGAACAACTGGTTATCTACCGCGTCAAAGACCAGGTTGTGGTCGCCCGGGACGTTTGCCCGCACCGCGGCGTACCGCTGACGCTGGGCTTTCACGATGAACACGGGATAATCTGCCCTTATCATGGCTTACGCTTTGGTGAAGATGGACGCTGCAACCGCATTCCGTCCAGCCCTGACCAGCCGGTTCCCGCGAAGCTTAACCTGATTAACTATGCCGTGGAGGAGCGCTTTGGGTTGATCTGGACCTGCCTGGCGTTTGATCCCGATAACCCAATGCCGCTGCCCACCATGCCGCACTGGGATAACGACGGATTTCAGCAGATCAACTGCCCGGCGTTTGAAGTGAATGGCTTCGCCGGCCGTCAGGTGGAAGGCTTTCTGGACGTGGCGCATTTTGCCTGGATCCACACTGACACCTTTGCTGACCCCAATAATCCGCTGGTACCCCATTATCAGCCCCAGGAGACGCCGTTTGGCTTTGTTGCCGATTACTGGAGCTCGGTGAGCAACTACCCCGCCAGCTCCGATGTCCAGGCCCCAGAAGGCTTCCAGTGGCTGCGTCATTTTGAAATGCATTTACCGTTTACCGCCACGCTGACGATCCATTTTCCGGGGGAAGCCAGGCTGGTGATCATGAACGCCGCCTCGCCCGTCTCTTCACGGGTAACCCGCATGTTCGCCCCTATCGCGCGCAACTTTGACCTGCATATTCCGGTAGAGGAAGTGCACGCCTTCAATTTGCGTATTTTTGAAGAAGACCGCCTGATGGTTGAGACGCAGCGCCCGGAAAGCCTGCCACTGGATCTGACTCTGGAAGCCCATATCCCTGCGGATAAAAGCTCGATTGCCTACCGCCGGGGGCTGAAAAAAATGGGCTTCGGCGAGTTTTTCCTGGTGTGACGGAGGAACGTGATGAGCGAAATGTTAAGCGTTATTGTCGACGGTCTCTGGCGTGAGGGGGATAAGAGTCTCGCCATCAGGCTGGTGTCAGAATACGGTGAAGCCCTGCCGGGCTGGCAGCCCGGGGCGCACATTGACGTGCATCTGCCCTGCGGGCTGGTTCGCCAGTATTCGCTGACCGGCGCAAGCGACAGCGAGAGCTATCTTATTTGCGTAGGACGTGAAACCGCCTCGCGCGGCGGGTCACGCTATGTTCACGAGACGCTACGTCCGGGGCAGAAACTGCTTATCTCCTCACCGCGCAATCTGTTTGCGCTGCACGAGGCTGAACGCTTCTTGCTGCTGGCGGCAGGGATAGGCATAACGCCCTTGTATGCGATGGCCCGGCAGCTGGAGGCTTCCGGCACCCCGTTTACGCTGCACTATTACGTTAAAGAGCATGGCAACGCGGCGTTTGCACGTGAACTCATGCAATTTAAACACGGCGAGTGTGTCATCCATACCATCAGCCCGCGCACTGCGCTGGCAGAGCACATGCCCACGCCAGCGCCCGGTTTCCACGCCTGGGTCTGCGGGCCGGCAGGTTTTATGGAGAAAGTGTATCAGGTCGCCCTCGCGAAAGGCTGGGCGGAGAGCAATCTTCACAGCGAAGCATTCCAGCCCGTTATGCCCGCCGACTGTAATGAAACGGGCGAGATTTTTACAGTCAAGCTGGCATCAACCGGCGAGCGCTGGCCGGTGCCGGCGGACAAAACTATCGCGCAGGTGCTGCTGGAAAACGGCGTGGCGGTACCGCTCTCCTGTGAAATGGGGATTTGCGGCGCCTGTCTGACGCCGGTTATCGACGGCGTAGTGGATCACCGGGATAGCGTGCAGTCGGAGGCGGAGAAAAGCGCGGCAGACCAGCAGGTGGCGCTGTGCTGCTCGCGAAGCCATTCAGGGGAACTGGTGATTGGGTTGTAGAACGAAAAAACCCTGCGATATTGCTATCGCAGGGTGTTTAAATTTGGCGGGATCCACGGATAGTCAAAACAAATGGCATACAGGGTTTCGGAGAAAAAAGCATGTCCATAATCACCGATATCACCCCAAAAAACAGCAGACCAGACGATAAAACGATCCCTCATGGCAGCATAACTGGCCTGACGCTTCATCATCCTGGCAAGCAGTGGTGCCTGCTCTGCCTGACAGGTACTGAGTAAGGCATTTAGCGTGCTCATCAGTACACCTCTCCGTCGTCACTGGACACGTCTGCCACCGGGTCTGACGATGCGACACCGGTGGTACTGAAGATGGTTTCCGGCAGACGGAAATTACGCAGCTTCAGCAGTGCCAGCGGGCCTTCTCCCGCTTCGGTACGCAGGGTGTAATTGAGCGAGCGACCATCCTGTGCTTTCCAGCTCAGGCTGTAGCTGCTGCCCACGCCCGGATAGGCTTTAACGCTGGCTTCATCGAGCAGACGGATTAGGCCCCAGCGCCCCGGTATATCCGCGTACTGACGGGTCCCGGCCTGAGTACTAATCCAGCTCAGGTTCGCGCCGGGGGCTTCCGTATCTGCAGGCCACGTGAAGCGCTTCCACACCGGCATTTGATTCACGTAGGTCAGTTTCTGGCTGTCAATAATCATGTCGGTCTGCATCACGCCATCAGCGGTGCCCGGACGAAGCTCAAAGTTCATGCCAGCATTGCCTTCCGTGAAGGCCACATCCGAGATGTGGCTCAGGGTGTTGATGGCATTGAGGAATGCTGGATTAAACACCAGCCCCTGCGAATTGATGCTGTCCGGTACCCAGTGGTTGCCCTCTTTATGCAGCACGCCCTTAAGACGGGTCTGCAGGAATTGGGCGATACGCCCGGAATCGGCATTCAGATATTTAGCCAGCAGCGGCAGAGAAACATCACTGCTGGAGTTATTAAACGGATAACGGCCCCCAAATGCACTGTTCCACTCCGCCACCACCGCCTGCTGCCATTGGGTATTGAGGCTGTCGGCTGCCGGGGTCAGCACCTGCTGCCAGGCCTGCTCCATCGGGTTTACAAACACCGAGCGACCGAAGCCACTCCATTCCTGGCCCAGACCGGCGGCCATCAGGCTGCCGTAGTCACGGGTTTCGGTGAGGTCCACGGCTTTACCCTGGAATACGGTCTGGGCAATGGTCTGGGTCATTGCCTGCGGGTCGGCGGCATTGGTCACCTGCTGCAGGCGCAGACGCACCTGCGTCACGCGGGTCAGGAAGGACTGCAGACTTTGCCCCTGTACACCTGAACGGTTCTTGTCCATCAGCGCCAGTACCGGGCCAAAGGTCGCATCCAGCGGACCATGAACGCCGGCACTCTGGTCAATGGCATCATTGTTATCACCGCCGAGCAGATTTTTGGCCGATTTCACCAGGGAATCCGAAATGGCTTCGCCCGTCTGCCCGGTACGCCCCTGCACATTCAGGGTGTTCATCAGCGCAACCAGAGGTGACTGACGCACATCGGCCATCAGGGTGAGCTGGTCAATTGAATCAGACAGCGTGGTGGCCCGGTTCCATCGCAGGCTGTTCAGAAATGCCAGCCAGGCTCCGCCAAAGTCAGCAAAGTACCGCTCCGTCAGGCGCTTTTTCAGTGCTTCCGGGGAGGTTTCGTCCTGCGTTTTCGCCTGACGCCTGCCGTCAGTGAGCACCCAGTCGAGTTCGTCCCGGCGGGCCTTCACCACCTTCTCGATGGCAGGCTGCACCGCCTGCTCCCAGGCCTGGCGGATAAACATCCCCGGCACGACTTCATGAGTGCTGAACAGACGGGATGCATCGGTATCGCCGGTCATGTCTTCGAGGCGCATATCGACATACAGGTGTGCCACCCCGGAGAGCATCTTCTGGTACAGAGCCGATTCGCTGTTACGTACTCCCATCAGGCGAACCAGCAGGGAGCGGGCCTGGCTGACCATGTTTTCATCGGCACGGAGTTTCCACTCCGGGTGCGCGACCAGCTGCGCGCCCCAGAACGACAACAGAGACGGAGCCATCCCCAGCCAGACACCGTCTTTCACACCGTTACGCTTCGGCCAGTCAT
The DNA here is from genome assembly GCF_001750725.1 of Enterobacter ludwigii. NCBI lineage: Bacteria > Pseudomonadati > Pseudomonadota > Gammaproteobacteria > Enterobacterales > Enterobacteriaceae > Enterobacter > Enterobacter ludwigii. The sequence continues at coordinate 845,751 of NZ_CP017279.1, read as the reverse complement.
TCAGCAAAGCAGAGCTGAACCAGGCGGCATCCATATGCTCCGGACGCGCCAGCATCAGGTAGAGTTTGAGCTGGTCATACGTGCTTTTTGCCATCTGTTCACGCAGCGGGCTACCCGGCGGCAACGCATTAAAGGCACTGACCTGCATCTGCAAATGGTCAGCAGCCGCATCCCGCAACAGCGGCAGAGCGCTGTCCTGATAACGTGGCCAGAGGGCTGCCAGCAGGGCGTTATTCTGGCTCAGCCCAGCCTGCTCGTACCACGGCACGCCGTGTTCAGACCGGTATTGCAGACGGGCCAGCGTTTTCTGTAGCTCAGACAGCGCGTGCAGACGCTGTTCCAGCGGCTGGTTTTGTCGTGCGGCAAGTGCAGCCTGGGCATTCGCACCGTCAATCTGGCTGCGGTTGGTCACGTACGCTGTCCCCATCCACGCCGCCCAGCCCACCATTGCCACGGCGACAGCAGATGCCAACAGCTTACGCCATGGAATGCCTGGCTTGCGCGGACGCAGTCCGGCAGGAAGTGTCCGGACTGACTCCGGCAGAACCTCCCAGCGATTATCCATGCCCCAGTGATGCGCCACTGCGCGCTCAGCCCCCGCAGAAGGCTGGCTGAACACCACACCGGCCAGCGGCAGCGGTCGGTACGGATTGAGCATCACCGACAGCGGTGTGGTCACGCTCTGTGGCTCACGAATGAGCTGGTCGGCAAGCGCCAGTAAGAAGTTATGTTTCACTTCACCGCAGGTCTGCTGCAGGCCCAGTGAGGTCAGTTCCGGCGCCAGGGCGGAGAGTTGCTCTGCCAGTCCTTCGGTGCGACAACCGGCAGGCAACAGACAGCCGGCTGCCTGTACAACCCGTCCTTCCGGCTTACCTGCTCGCGGGTGCAGGGACCAGACATACAGCGGGATCTGCCAGCCAAGCGCTTCCATACGTGCGCTGATGGCGTGAGACAGGGAATCCATGGTGCTTTCAGACGGTACCGGCAGCGGCAGCTCCAGCCCAGGTGCTGACAGCTGGTCAAAGGCCGAGGTGACCCACACCATGCCATCCACCGGACGGCAGCGCAGTTTGCGCAGTGCGGTCAGCCAGGCACTGTCTGCTGGCGTGTTGAGGTCACCGCCCCACAGCAACAGCGTGCCACGGTCTTCCTGCCAGAGCTGAACTGTGAGATCCGGAGTCAGTTTCTCCACCTCAGTGACGGTGCCAGTGACCAGCAGGATGCGTGTTTTACGGCCCCAGCGTGGACCGTAGAGGTTACGCATGGCGTCACGGATGGTATCAACGGTGACATTGCGTGGTGGAGTCCGGGCAACTCTTGATTCATCAGAAGGCAATGCATTGTTCTTCTGTTCCCGCCAGCGATGATATCTTTCCTTCATAAACCGGAACATGAACGGCGTATAGAAAACAATCAGCAGGACTATCCATACGGCAACGAATGCAAGCACTTGCATTGGTCGGGTATCAAGGCCATGCGAGGGGCCGAAATGAAGGATCAAGGCCACTATAATCGCTGAGATGCAGGCTATTATGCCAGCAAGCCCTCCTCTGCTCCATGTACTACCCGGCATCATTATTTTCACTCCCTGAAGTAACAGTACTGACAAAACGATCAGCACCTGAGGTAAACAACCCTAAAACAGGTTTGTTGCTGACGGACACGATGTCGGCCAGTAATGTGGCTAGAAGCCACGCACTCCCGCCCCCTGGAATTCCGTTATATTTTTCCAGTACATCAATTTCCTGGGGCACCCACGGTGTCAGATGTGATTGAGACGCGGTCATTAGATCAGCAAACCCGTCATTCCAGTGCCCGTAATCACAGAACACGTTTGACGTCTGGCAGGCGATCGTTTGTGTTTCGAGGAACAACCCCATATCAGCCCTGAAATTTGTCATGTCCAGCGGCATCGGTCGCAATATGCGGGCGGAGTGTGAAAGCTGGTATTTTTCAGCAACATCATCGCTGGTAAGTACCATCGCTGCGAGTGCATCGGAATACTGTTCAGCCCCCTGATTCTGCAATATCAGGATCAAATCAATATCGAAAACGGGATTTTTAAGGCGCTCCTCGATCCAGACAAAAGAAAGGGCTTCAAAATATGAGATCGAACCTGTTAGCTCACGCCCAGGATAAATTTTTCCCCATGATTTGTGAAACCGGGTCTCGAAATCTGACGAAATCATGTCGCTCACAATGGTGACGTTGAATGGTACTGTCGCAGGCAACATTGATATCACCTCTTGTACACCGGCCAGCCCCATTTCGAGCAAAGAGGTGGAATTCACCGATTGCGCATCAAAATGGCAGGTCAGTGAAAGAAATTGCGGCGCATCTGTAGCATCTGATTTAGCAATGGCGTCAGAGGTCACTCCGGAAGGTAGCAGTATGCTGCTTCCAAGGACGGCCAGATAACGTCCAGCCCAGGCTTCCCACTGTTGCTGTCCGTATTCAGCTTCCTTCTGCAAAAACTGATGTTCATTGACTGTTCTGCCCCACAGCCATCCCCGCAAACAAAACAGAAAAAACCAGCCAAGAACCGGGCTGGATGCCAGCCACCAGATATTGAATGCAGCCAGAGCCTTAATCATGCCTGACGCATGCAGGATAAACAGCAAAACCCCCACAACTGCGGCAACACCTCCTGCTAACAGCCATCCAATAAATGATGGCTCAGGAGGCAACTCCATTGTTGTTGCTTTCGTCCTTTCCCAGCCCATTGCTTATCCTATTGTGCTGTTCTGAGCACTTGAAATGACAGTACAACCGCACTGACATTTACAGCCATCGACGACAACAGCGCGACCGTTAAAGGTGCGGTGCGGTGATCCTTCCACGATAGGATTAGTTCCATGCCCATCTACCGGACAACTCACCATATCACCCACTAATGCGGCTTTTTTTCCGTCGACAGTAATGTTGGAAGAGGCGGAGATCACTTTTCCGCCGTGAGAAGTTTTGTCACCAAGCAAAACCAAGCCTTTTGTCATGTTGAATCCTCGAAAAAAATAAACAAAAATCATTTAACTTTCATTTTATCGTTCTTATCAAAATCAGGGAAAAACGTTCTTCCAGGAGCAACACTTCTATCCGTACAAATAACATTTAGATATTCACCTTTCATTTTCTTTTCTAACCCAACAAACCTTGCTATTTCCCCCTTATCTATTTAAGGGGGGCTCATTGAACTAACATCACCAACACGCAATGATAGAAAGTCTCTCTTACCAAATAGCGATAAGCCATCCCCCCTCAACTTTTCTCTTTATATAAGGATAATGTTTAGGGGATAAATCTACATCCTCAATGACAAAGGTAAATTATCCATTACGAGAAGCATAATTATCAAAGGCGAGAGTCACACCAACCACCGTGCCAGTAACAAGAACTTTGCCAAGAAGTATCGCATCTATATACTCGATACCGAAATTGACCACACTCAACGTCCATTTACATGAACCACCACCAGCCATAGCAACTTTTGCTATCAAAATATCCCCGCTATCTTGCCGCATGAAGCCCCCAATAACGTTATAGCTTGGCTCTGTGATACTTGAGCCATCAAATCCACTGATTCTTTTTTTCATGCATTCATGCGAGATGTATCTGACCTCAAGCGGAAACTGTTTAGTGTAATGAGAGGGATTGTGAATTTCTATGGCTATAAAATTGGCATCTACAGGCGGCAAGAGTACTCAATTGATCACTCGGCCGCCCCCTCCAACCATAAAAACTGCCAGAAGCAGCATCATTAACTTTATCTTAGTAAGCAAAATCACGTCTCCCTCAAAGAGGGAAAACAAAGTTGATCAGCAGATTATTTCCCACCAGATCCGTTGACTTTGCTAAAATCAGGTGTTGTGTTTTTTGATGAAATGACGCTCCCATCTGGATAGACAAAAGAGTACATAGCTTCTTTCCCCTTCTTATTAGGGAATATCATCAATACTTTTTTACTTTCGTCTATAGAGGGAGTGTAATTTATTAAAACATTTTCGTTAGGTTTATAGTCCAACTTCACTTTCCAAAACGCATCTTCCTTACCGAAAAGGTATAATTTATCCCGCATAGTAGACTGTGGGCTATCATTCCATTTTTTTATAAAAGGATAGTATTTTGGAGTGTAATTCAAATCATTCCCCGCCACTGTGTCAAATTGTCCATTCCGCGCAGCATCAGCATCAAAAGCAATAGTTACACCAACCGCAGTTCCAGGTACTAAATCATTCCCAAGATGTGTAGCATCTATATATTCAATACCCACATTAATTGCGCTTAAGCTCCATACACACTCCCCCCCGCCAGTAATAGCGACTGTACCTTTCCATTTATCACCATTCTGCTGTTGTAAAGGTACTTTAATAACGTTATAGCTTAATTCCGCATCCACAGAACCATCAAATCCGTTCACTCTTTTTTTCTGGCATTCACGTGAAATATATCTAACTTCAAGAGGAAATGGTCTTGTGTATTTTGAAGGATTACTAACCTCAACAGTCACCCATTTGGTATCCGCTGGAGGGGAAATTGCATTGCTTGTGGCATGACTACAACCTCCGACTATAAAAAAGACAAGCGGTAAAAAAATTAATTTGTTTTTATTAAGCATTTTCAATCACCTCATCACCATAAATGGCAAATCGAACTAGCGCATCATTCCCATAAGATTCAGACAGAGTAGGCGATAGTGATGCCTTCAATAACCCTTCTATGCCAAGGAATATCTCATTTCTTTCATATTCCTTTTCAGGAATTTCATCTTTATGTTCCGACATTTGCTCTTTAAAACGATCTACATTATATAGATGCTCAGTAAAATTCCGGTTCTCAACCAATCCTTCGTTATCTATTAGTTCCAATAACTTATTATTCATGTAAGGCATATACGACGTCATGAAATGATCGCCAAATGTTAAATCTGCTCCACGGTCGGGGTTTTGTCCTTCAGGAAAAATCTCTTCCAGCTTGCTAGCCGTTAGTGACCCTCTGAACTCCTTTTGTTTACGGCCTGCAGTTTGCATCTCTTGGTCCGACAAAGAAGGAACAAGATATAATTTAGCTTTTATCGGAAGAAGCCTTTTTAAATTTATGCAACCAGCAGGTACGGGCAAACTTGTTTTACATTCTTGCCACTCACGACTTTGTGTCGCAGTTAGAAATACAACTGGATTACCATGGTGCCAAAAGCAATCCCCCCAAGATATAGCTTGGTAAGCCAGAAGTTCTCCAATAGACCACAGCATCCCTAAAGTTTTCCCAAGTGGTCCCCAGAGGTTATATAACGCATTATCTAGACTCGCTTCGGGTGGAACTGCTGGAACGGGATCATTATCATTTACATGACGGAAATGGGTGATTTCGGATAACTGCTGAACTGCCTCCTTGGTAAAGGTACGGGGCATACCATATGTGTAGAGCAAAGGTTTTTCAGACTTTAGTGCAGCAGAGTAAATTAATGCAAGCGCTCCCCCCAAACTATGGCCGCAAACAAATAAATTTCGTGCTCTAATTAAAGTTAAGAGCTCATCAAACTCAGAAGAAAAAAGCCTTTCAGATCTACTATATCCACTTAGGAATCCATCGTGCACTTTTCCAGCAGGACTCAAGTTTGTGCACATAGTTTTATTTACATCACATACCTCAGTGCTAACAGGACTAAATGCCAGATCCGTTCCGACATCATACAACCCTGCAGTCCCTCTCCATGCGACAATGACTTTATCTGTATTGTAAACATAATACAGTTGAGTATCGCCTTCTGGTTTTGCTGAGTTCCCCCCTCCAGAGGTGCTGCCACTTTTATTATCAGTCTTCGAGGTGTCTCTAGAGGTATCCATGAAAACAGGAGGATTATATCGCTCGCTAAATGGTACATCCTGCACTAGTGTATTGTAACTAAAACCGCCTTTATGGAGCTGAGGTAAACGCGATAAATCTTGGCACTGGTTTATATAAAATCGTGTTATTGATTCCGGCCGGAGTGCTTTATCATCGGCATAAGCTAGAGAGGCACTTGCTCCGAGGTTGATGGCATTTGCCATTGAATATTCATCCTGGTGATGTAATACCAACTCCCATGCTCTAAAAGGGCAAATTTCAATAATATGCCGCTTTTCAAGTTCATTTGTCCGGACGGTAAGCCCTTTGAAAGACTTGTTAGATGGAAAATGGAAGGATGGTAAGGTTTCGCCTTTATGCAATTCGATATTAGGATAACCTGAACTAAGTTCACCGACTACGGCGTAATGCCAGATATGACCGGCATCTACTGCAGGCTGTCTAACTAAAGAATCGGTTTCTGCATCTCTACCTGGGCGAAGCGCTCTCTTCTCCATTTCATTTACTAAAGCAGTCGATTCTAATTTCAGAGCTAATTCAAGTCCATGCGGCATATCAATGCGAATAAGCCCATCTGAGTCACTTTGACCTGTATACGTAAAGTTATCGACTGGCCCGGAAACAGGGTGTGAACTTTCAGCAGTCCATGGCATATTCGCCACAGGTTCGCCCTGCTCATCAACCAGTTGAAATTCTACCCAGTAGGGCTTCTGCTCTTCGCATGGAGCATGGGGGTTTTTACGGCAGAGTGAGGATACAGCTGTAGTCATTTTATTCGCCCTCCTGGCTATCAGCTATATTTCGCGGATATTCGATTTTTAACTGCGATGGCATAGACGTAAATATTGGAGAAGTCTCTCCTTCTGCACCGGAAATGCCCTCATAAACCTCCCCTTCAGCCGTTGTAATTTTATATGTGGTGAAAGGCTTGACTGCTCCGCTGGCCGATGATGTTGTGATAAACCCTTCACTGTACCCTTTAGGAAAAGTTACAGGTGGTGTATCTAAACTGGCAGGACCGGTCTGATTAACATTGGCCGCTTTCAGCAAAATATTTCCCGGACATCCCAGTTCAATATTCCCGCCGCTAAGCTTTATATAAGCGCCCCCACAACTTAAAACCAGCTCCTGGCTGGCATTCACCTTTACACTTCCCTGGCCACTGGTGATGGTGATGTCCTGTAGCGCCGAGACATTCATGGCATCCGCCTGCGCCTGAATATCAACCTTCCCTGCCCCGGCATACATTTTCATTCCTGCAGCCTGTGCAAACAAACTTACAGCTTCGCTTGCCGCAACAGTGAATGATTGCCCGGCGCTGATATCTGTGTTTTTACCTGACATGAGGCTAATACTTGCCCCGCCTGAAGCAAGCCGGACAGCCTCAGGACTGAGAATGCCTATTCCAGCGGGAGCACTGGCCAGCAATCCCGGCATTTTTAGATATTTCAGTGAGCTGTTTAGCGTCTTTTGACTGTCGATGTCAGATACTGTCGCCTGTGCCCCTTTCGCAGCAGCCTGGAGGCTTCTTGCCAGCGTGAGTGCCTGCTCCAGTTGTTCTACAGCCCTGTCCATTTCAAGCATTTTACTGCCGACGTCAGGCTGAGCATCTGCAGTAAGCAGAATGCCCTTACCACCACGAACGCTGACCCAGTCGTTAGTGCGCAACTCTGCCCCTTCACCACGAAGAACCCTGGAAGCATTGACGTTGTGCCCTAAATTAAGTTGGGTCTTACCTCCGTATTCTGTACTGAGCTTGACGTGCTCTTCGCCGCGCTTGTCCTCCATCCGCAGTTTGTTCAGGCCAGCTGTGCGGATAACGTTACGCGTGCTGTTGGCTTCAGTGACGTGGTCAACGTGGCGGGAGTCGTGGAGGGCGTGAGCGATGTATGGACGGTCCGGGTCACCTTCATGGAACGCAATGGCGACTTCAGTACCCTGTATCAGCGGAAAGTGAAAACCGTACTTGTCGCCTCCATAAGGTTTGGCAAAGCGTACCGGCATACTTTCCATGCCCTGACGTTTGTCGTCGCGGTCAGCGTCGAATTTCACCCGGTACATACCTGATGCATCCTGCCAGGCGTAGATATCGTTCTCTTTGGCGCTGGTCACTCGTGCCGTCAGGGTGCCGCTGACCACCGGGCGCTTTTTAGCAGCAGGACGCCAGCAGCGGTTCTCGTAGTAAGGCATCGCTACCCATGCCACCTTCAGGGCATTCTTACGGCTGGCAGAGTAGCCAGTGCGGATAATAACAATACCGTTCTCCGTTTCGCGGGGCAGTGTTGGTGGGATAGCCATTTCGGTGATGGTCAGCACCTGCGCCGGCCCCAGGGTGTGGTCGGTGCTGCTGCCGGTTACCGTGGTCTGGGTGGACAGAAAGCGCTCATGCTCCAGGCGCGCCCAGAAGTTACCGGTTTCTGCCGCTGGCGTGATTTTATCGCCACGTTCAAGGTGACGTGGCCGGTAGTGATACACATCACCGTAAGTATTCCCCTCCCCGTCGCCGCGGGTCATGTCAGCCGGTACTGAAGTCAGGATGTTCTGGGCTTCACGGTGGTTATAGTCACTGGCCGTGACAGAACGCTCCACCACGTTCTGTTGAACGTTAACGCCCCACACCGATTCGGCAGCATTATCATTCATTCCTGACGGGCTGCTGAGAGGTAGCGATTTGCCAAACGTCCAGGCGCTCTGCTTGTCAGCAAAGTGCACCACTTCAGTTTGCGTGTCCGGCTGCAGAGTGAAGAAGTAGAAAATCCCAACCTCGGCCAGCAGGCGTTCGATAAACTCCAGGTCACTTTCCTGGTACTGGTTTATCTGTTCCCGTTTTGGGTAAGTTTGTTTAAGCTTGAACTCATACTCCCATCCCTTCAAACCATGCTCGCCAAGAATTTGCTCTACCACTTCCGGCACTGATTTGTTGACGAAGAAACGGTGAGTACGAAACTGATTGCCCAACAGCGCCAGAAACGGCTCCAGCACGATGCAGTACTGCGCTTCATCCGCTGAACCGCCCGTACGCTCGAAATGCGTCACTACTCCGTGAACCACCTTGCGCGCCGTCAGGGAAAGCAGATTACCCGCACCCATGGTCAGCGTCGCTGGCTTGCTCAGCATCTGCCGGGCATCAATGTTCTTGTCGGCACTGGTGAAGTTGATGGTGTACTTGTACAGTGAACTCATCGCTTCTGAGCCGCTGAAACCTTCCACGTCAATATTTGCCGCACACGACGGAATATCCAGTTGGTAACGGTTTAGCGGGGTATAGATTAAACTGCTCAGTGTATCTGTCAGACTCACGCTCTTGACTCCGTGTAATATTTCTACATCCTTAATGACCAGTGACGGAAAGAAAGGCAACGGTATAAGGTTTAAATTATTTTTATTTAGCTACTCCACCGTATAGCCACGTTGTCTCTATGCCTGTTGGTGGGACGTTGTAAATATCTTCCTGATTGATTTTCAGGGGATGACAAAACCGTAAGGTTATTCATCATAAACATATGTATAAGCAAACCGATATATAAGATAGCCTGCAAAAAATTCTGCTATCGAAAACATACCCCAGATGTATCTGGATTCGCTTGAAGATAAGAAAAAAAACCAAATAGTAAATGCAATACCAGAAACACCCAGCCCCATCCCTGCCCCGCGAATTAATCGGGAAAGGATTACCAGAAGAATCACCTTGATTTTCATAAGCCTCCAAAAAAGTATTCGCATACTTTATCAAACTCGGCAGGATTTCTGTCTCCTATTTCACAAGCTGTTTCAAAAGGCTAAACGATATCTTCAACAATAAAATAAAGAAGATCCTGGTCACCCAGACGTTGGAGTTTATTGTGCAAAACAGGATTTCTGTCTTCGAGGTCTCTTGATGTATAAATTGCTCTGGATGTTTCAGCACCAACAGATAACAATAAGCCAGCCAAACTTCCTGCAAAAAAAGCTGATACACCTCTGGATACTATTGCTTTGCCCAGCTTTACCCCCGTTAGTTCAGTAAACGCCATTTTCCCCATGAACGAACCGGAAACATTTTTCACGATAGAAGATATCTTTTCGGCGTGAATGCGTGAAATAAAATCTTCGAGAGAGGTCTTGATGATTTGCTCAATAACCTGATGATTAAATACACCCTTTTTAACTAATCGCGCCAGCCTGAACTTATCATCCAGATTATCTCTGCGATGCTCAGTATCAATGAAATCATACCCCAGATAGGCAAGACTGACTGGAAATGAAATAAACCCTTTTCCTATTGCCCCCCAAAAACCGGACCCATCAATATTAATGGCCTCAAGCATATCTCTGGCAATCTCTTTTGCGCTGTCCATATCACTACCCATCAATTACAGAACCAGAGCGCACATCAAACTCCAGCCCGATACCCTCTTCCTCACTCCAACCCATCGTCAGAGACGTTGGTTTCTGTTTCGCGGCCATGTGAGTCAGCAGTTGTTGACTCAACACAGGCAGAAGTTGTTGATTGAGCAGGCTGTCGACGTTACACGCGCCGGTATCCGGCAGCAGGCAGGCAGCAGTCAGAGCGTCATACAGGCTCTCTTCAATATTCGTGGACAAGCCGTCATGACGATGCAGGCGCTTGCTCACCTGAGCGAGCTTCATTTCCACGATGGTGCGCATGGCAGCCTCATGTAGCGGGCGGTAAATCACCGTCTGGAAACGGGCCAGCAGCGCTGGCTGGAAGTGGTCACGTAAAATCGCAGCAGCTCCTGCAGATCGCCTTCGGTGGCGTCCGGCTGTTCATCCAGCAGTTGCATCAGGTGGTCGCTGCCGGTTTACATCATTCGATGGAAATTAACTCCCGGAATTAATAGCGGGCGCATTCCATTCACCAGCATGTCGACACAATATTTTTGAGCATTTATCTGAAATGAAAAAATTTCGGATAAGACCCAATGGCCGGAGTGTAGGAACGTTCCCCACCCGATCGGAAATCAAAAAATGTAACAAAATGTTTCCCATAGAAATCCTGATAGCCAAAGATAATCTTTCTGATTTATAAGAATTTTCTTGCATACCCCTTTAACCCTTATGAAATAAGGGTGTACAGTAAGTGATCAATTTAATTTAGGGACAATTTTGTATAAAATCTCATCAATCACATGAAATATCTGATTTTGTACTTTTATCAAAAAATGAAAGGCAGAACGTGCCTGCCTGTGTGAAAAATTGGCGACATTTACTGGTCTTCACCATTTTTATTATTTATTTAAATGGGTCTGATTATTTTCATCAGAAAAACAAATATCGCAGGGGATTTTTGCATGCCTCGCCCCAGTACTCGTGATATGTACATCTCAGGTATCGTTCGAGGAGTGGGTACGACCTTGAACAACAACCTGTTCTGTGTAGTTTGAAAAAATTCGGAAGGGTGTCGATCGTTCCGTAAGTTATATGCATAAGGGCGTACCTGTGAAGCTGATTCCCTTAGATCGCGTGGCTACATTCGATAACCATGAAAATGTAACCAGACGACTGAATGCTCTCATTGATGAAAACAGGCATTGCAATCGTTATGAAGATGAGATATTTGCGATTAACTATTTTCAGAAGGGAACGACTCACGTCATTAAACGACCAGAACGGGTGGATAACCCCAATGACATCATCGCTGGCATTATCCTGGAACACCAGGAGCAAGATGTAACAGATGCCGGTTACTAATCCGTCCGATGAATTCTTAGCCCCACCGACACAAGCCAGACGGCAATGGCATACTGAAAACCGACAAAAACAAAAAAACCAGGTCGCATAACGACCTGGGTTTCAAATTTGGCGGAAGCGTAGAGATTCGAACTCTAGAACCCTTTCGGGTCGCCGGTTTTCAAGACCGGTGCCTTCAACCGCTCGGCCACGCTTCCAAAGTGAGGCGCACTATAAACATCTATTAGCGCCTTGTAAAGCAGGAATTTTTCTATTTTTTTCTGCGGGTGCTATCCATGCCCCTTAAAAGCAAAAAGCCCCGCGATATGACTATCGCAGGGCTTTTATGTCTGGCGGAAGCGCAGAGATTCGAACTCTGGAACCCTTTCGGGTCGCCGGTTTTCAAGACCGGTGCCTTCAACCGCTCGGCCACACTTCCTAAGTGAGGCGAACTATAAACACCTCTCCGCATGCTGTAAAGAGTGACCGCATTCGTTCGCTTTAAAAATAGCCAAAATGCGTTTAATCGGTTGAATAGACAACGTATCGGCCATTTTATCAGCACAAAATTCAGCGTTCATGCTCAGTGTTTTTTGATATACATGTCCCTGGTGAAATAGTACCCCAGCTTGTCCGGCGTGAATCCTCCCACCCACGGTTTGACCAGGTGCGTGCGGACATAGTGATAAACCGGAATGGCAGGCACATCGCGCGCCAGCAAATCTTCCGCCTGCTGATAGAACTTACCGCGCTCTGCCGGTGTTTTGGCTTTCGCGGCGTTCACCAGCGCCTGGTCATACTCCGGATTGCTGTACTGGCTGGTGTTTTCGCTGTCACCGGTACGGAAGTTGTTCAGGAAAGTGGCAGCATCGTCGTAATCGGCAATCCAGGCGTAGCGCACTGCGTCAAAGTCGTGGGTATGCATCGTATCGAGCATCGTTTTCCACTCCTGATTTTGCAGCTTCGCCTCCACCCCGAGGTTTTTCTTCCACATAGAGCTGGCGGCAATCGCGATGCGCTGGTGCGATTCAGAGGTGTTATAGAGCAGGTTAAAACGCAGCGGATGGCTGGCGTTAAAGCCGGCTTCGGCCAGCAGCTTTTTCGCTTCTTCGATACGTTTATCCATCGGCCAGTTGGCATAGTCCGGGTTCTGGAGCGTCACACCGCCAATATCTGGCTGGCTGATAAGCCACGCCGGACGCTGCCCCTGCCCTAATACCTTCCCGGCAATGATCTCTTTATCCAGCGCCATGTTCAGCGCCTTACGTACACGCGCGTCGTTGAACGGCGGCCGGGTGGTGTTGAATTCATAGTAATAGGTGGCAAGCTGCGGGGAGACATCCAGCTGGCTACCCAGGGTTTTCTTGAGCTGGGCAAACTGGTTGATCGGCACCGTATAAACAATATCGATTTCACCTGCTTTAAAACGGTTTACATCCGAGGCCTCGGAGGTGATCGGCAGATAGGTCACCTTATTGATAACGGTATGTGCGTTATCCCAGTAGCGCGCGTTACGCTCCGCCACGATGCGCTCGTTAACCACCCACTGCGACAGTTTATACGCTCCGCTGGTGACGATATGCTCCGGTTTGGTCCACTTATCACCAAACCGACCAATCAGCACCTTATCCACCGGCACCAGCGACGGATGGGCCAGCATGGCAAGGAATGCGGCATTAGGTTGAGTCAGCGTGACCTCAAGCGTAGTATCGTTAATGGCTTTTACACCCAGCGTATCCGGTGCTTTTTTCCCCTGAGCGATATCAGCGGCGTTAACAATATGCATGTTGCCCGGATAGCTGGCATACGGCGAGGCGGTTTTGGGGTCTGTCAGACGCTGCCAGCTCCAGACCACATCCTGCGCGGTAATCGCGGTGCCGTCACTCCATGTGATGCCTGGACGCAGATGAAAAGTCCAGACGGTGTTGTCTTTGTTCTCCCATTTTTCTGCCAGCCGTGGCTGTATTTCGCCAGTCGGAGAAACGCTAACCAGCCCTTCGAAGATATCGCTGATAATATTGAATTCGACATCGCTTTCGACTTTATGCGGGTCAAGTGAGGCCGGTTCATTACCGTTGTTTCTGACCAGTTCCTGTTTATCGGCCAGCTGTGTTCCTGCTGGCACGTTAGCCGCCCAGGTCGCCGTGCTGGCGCACAGGATCCCTGCCGTTAACAAAGAGAGTGTAAAGCGCGTGCGTGCTTGTGGTTTCATTTCCTTCGCCTTATTGTCTGTTTTTTGACGATCCGGAAATAACACTTAGCGCTCAACGTGTAATAACGCAATATTTTTCAGTAACCTATAAGAGCTTGATCTGAATAAATGAAGCAAACCGTTGTTCATTCTGCTGAAAAGGTTTTCTGAAGAATAAACAACCAGCTGTAACGCTAACGTCCTGAGTAAAGATGGGTAAAACCACTTTGAGACTGGCGCGCCGTTTCTTATTCTTTCCGCTAATTACATCTGTCATAAGAGAGTGACTCATGGATCGTATAATTACTTCTTCACGCGACCGCACATCGCTACTCAGTACCCACAAGGTGCTGCGCAATACCTATTTCATGCTCAGCCTGACGCTGGCATTCTCGGCGATGACCGCAACCGCCAGCACCGTGCTGATGCTGCCGTCACCGGGTCTGATCCTGACGCTGGTGGGGATGTATGGTCTGATGTTCCTGACCTACAAAACTGCTGATAAACCGGTGGGTATTCTGTCCGCGTTCGCCTTTACGGGTTTCCTGGGCTATATCCTGGGGCCCATCCTCAACGCATATCTGTCCGCCGGTATGGGCGACGTGATTGGCATGGCGCTGGGCGGTACCGCGCTGGTGTTCTTCTGCTGTTCGGCCTACGTGCTGACCACCCGTAAGGATATGTCCTTCCTCGGCGGTATGCTGATGGCAGGTATCGTGGTGGTGCTGGTAGGTATGGTGGCAAACATCTTCCTGCAGCTGCCTGCCCTGCACCTGGCGATCAGCGCCGTGTTTATTCTGATTTCTTCTGGCGCAATCCTGTATGAAACCAGCAACATCATTCACGGCGGTGAGACGAACTATATCCGCGCCACCGTGAGCCTGTATGTATCGCTGTACAACATCTTTGTCAGCCTGTTGAGCATCCTGGGCTTCGCCAGCCGCGATTAATCAACAATGCTGTGAACCAGAGCCCCGCTTATGCGGGGCTTTGTTTTTTGGTACACTGCTGCGGTTTTTGACTGACGCGTGAATGACTATGTTGAGTTTTGAAGGTAAAGAGATTGAAACTGATAACGACGGTTATCTGAAAGAGAGCAGCCAGTGGAGCGAGCCGCTGGCGGAAAAAATCGCCGAAAACGAAGGTATCGCCCTCTCCCCGGAACACTGGGAAGTGGTGCGTTTTGTGCGCGAATTCTATCTCGAATTCAACACCTCCCCGGCGATCCGCATGCTGGTCAAGGCAATGGCCAATAAATTCGGTGAAGAGAAAGGCAACAGCCGTTACCTGTATCGCCTGTTCCCGAAAGGCCCGGCAAAACAGGCCACCAAAATTGCCGGCCTGCCAAAACCGGTGAAATGCATTTAGTAGCGAATACCGAAGTTAACGTATTCCCGGCCGGGTTGATGGGGTTCGGTTAAAACCTTATCAACCCGCGCGCTGCGCGGCCCACCAGCTTTCAGCCATGCAACCAGCTTTTCAACCTGCTCCGCATCACCACAGGCAACGATCTCAACGCTGCCATCATCCCTGTTTCGCGCGTATCCCGTGAGCCCCAGCTGCATAGCTTCACGCTGCGTGCTGTAACGGAATCCGACGCCCTGAACCATGCCGTGTACCCAGGCAATTGTGCAGATTTTTGACATTTTTCTACTCCTTAACGTAGCGTTTTCGGCAAACAGCCATAATGTTGCCGGAAACGGGCAGTAAAACGAGAGCTGGAAAGATAACCACATTGTAATGCGATTTCGCCAATAGGTAACCGGGTTGACTGTAAGTGTGACAGCGCAACGGCCATCCTCACCTCCTCAACAATCTGGCGAAAACTCTGCGACTCTTCGCGTAACCGTCTGCGTAGCGTCGGCACGCTCAATGCCAGGCGGCTGGCAACATCCTGTGCAGTCCAGGCCCTGGCGGGCGACAGCATGATGAACTGCCGCACCTGCTCGGACTGGTGGCTATTACGCGCTATAAGCAACGGCCCTGCGACGCCGTCATGTAGCAATGCCAGCAAAAGGCCGAAAGCCTGATGCTTTTGTAACGCCTCCGGTAAATCCTGACGCACGGCATGCAGCAGGTTACTCCACATAAATGCCAGCCCCTCACTCAGGGGAGCACAGAGGGAATGTAATTCTGTTCGCGGCCAGGATTTCAGGTAATGCGTTTTAAACTCCGCCAGAAGCTCCGGTGACAACATCAATAAGTCAGAACGAAAGAGACCATTCGCGGGTTGATTTATGATCTCCAGCGGCGTATTGGCGGGAATAATGATCAGCGACGCTTTCGTCGCCACCAGGCGGTTATCGTCCTGAACAATCACTTTACTGCCGTGAGTGATATGGCAAATGGCAGGAAGAAAGAGTTTAACCTGGTGCAGGTGATGCATTTTACTGGCGCTCACTTCACCAGCCGTCAAATGTTTATGTTGAAACTGGACTCCCTGCACCATGCCATCCTTATCTGCTGTAGGTAACGGTTAAGCTGGCCTTCGCCAGGACGTGACTGTTAAGCATAAAACCCACCAGCGCGCCGCTGGCATTCCTGTCGACAGGCAATTTATCCACATCCAGCGCCCAGACGGTAAACTGATAACGGTGCGGCTTATCCCCTTTGGGCGGACATGCGCCGCCGAAACCAGAATAACCGAAATCATTACGCCCCTGCACAACCCCGGCCGGTAATGTCTCCCCCTTCGGGTTTCCGGCATCGGCGGGAAGCGTCAGCGTCTGGAGGGGAATATTGACCACCGTCCAGTGCCACCATCCACTTCCGGTAGGGGCATCAGGGTCAAATACCGTGACTGCGAAACTTTTCGTCCCGACAGGCGGATTTTTCCACGCCAGTTGTGGAGAGTGATTCCCACCGTGACACCCAAACCCGTCAAACACCTGCTGTTGCGACAACGGGCGTTCACTGGCCAGATCCTGACTGCTGATGGTGAAAGACGATGCCGCTAAAACATGAAAACTGACCACCGCCAGGGTGGTTACTGCTATCGCAAGGCGCTTTCTCATTTGTGTTTCCCTTTGCTGTACCGGAAACCCTACTGTAAAGCCCACTGCAGCGCAGCACTGTGCCTAAGCGATTTGATTTTGTGCCGAAACGCTCAAAGGCATCCGCAGATGATTGCGACTTGCTGAATGTGCTACTCTACGCGCCATTTCCCTGGAATCGACAGAATAGCAAATTATGAGTGTACGTTTAGTGTTAGCCAAAGGGCGCGAGAAGTCATTATTGCGCCGCCATCCCTGGGTCTTTTCCGGTGCAGTAGCCCGTATGGAAGGCAAAGCCAGCCTCGGAGAGACCATCGATATCGTTGACCATCAGGGGAAATGGTTAGCGCGAGGCGCATATTCGCCAGCATCCCAAATCCGCGCTCGCGTCTGGACCTTTGATAAAGATGAAACGATCGATATTGATTTCTTCGTTCGTCGTTTACAGCAGGCGCAGCAGTGGCGTGATTGGCTGGCAAAGCGTGACGGTCTGGACAGCTACCGTGTGATTGCCGGTGAGTCCGATGGTCTGCCTGGCGTGACGATCGACCGCTTCGGTAACTTCCTGGTACTGCAACTGTTAAGCGCAGGGGCTGAATATCAACGTGCCGCGCTGATCAGCGCGTTGCAATCGGTTTTCCCGGAATGCGCCATTTATGACCGCAGCGATGTGGCAGTGCGCAAAAAAGAGGGCATGGAGCTGACGCAAGGTCCGGTCACTGGTGAACTGCCGCCTGCCCTGTTGCCAATCGAAGAGCACGGTATGAAGCTGCTGGTGGATATCCAGGGCGGCCATAAAACGGGTTACTACCTGGACCAGCGTGACAGCCGCCTGGCCACTCGCCAGTATGTTGCCGACAAACGCGTGCTGAACTGCTTCTCCTATACCGGCGGTTTCGCCGTCTCGGCGCTGATGGGCGGCTGTGCCCAGGTTGTCAGCGTTGATACCTCTCAGGAAGCGCTGGACGTGGCGAAACAAAACGTCGAGCTGAACAAGCTGGATCTGAGCAAAGCCGAGTTTGTTCGCGATGACGTCTTCAAGCTGCTGCGTAAGTATCGCGATCAGGGCGAGAAATTCGACGTCATCGTGATGGATCCACCGAAGTTTGTGGAGAACAAAAGTCAGCTGATGGGTGCCTGCCGCGGCTATAAGGATATCAACATGCTGGCCATCCAGCTGCTGAACCCGGGTGGAGTGCTTCTCACCTTCTCCTGCTCCGGCCTGATGACCACAGATTTATTTCAGAAAATCATCGCTGATGCCGCAATAGATGCTGGTCGTGATGTACAATTTATAGAACAGTTCCGTCAGGCAGCCGATCACCCGGTGATCGCTACCTACCCGGAAGGGCTGTATCTGAAAGGGTTTGCCTGTCGCGTCATGTAACTTGAAAAGAGAAATATTGCCCGCACATAACGTGTAAGTAGTGTTTCCCGGGAGGTGACTATGATTGCCAGCAAATTCGGTATCGGCCAGCAGGTCCGCCACACTTTGCTAGGGTATTTGGGTGTGGTCGTGGATATCGACCCGGAGTATTCCCTTGATGAACCGTCAGCGGATGAGCTGGCGGTTAACGCAGAGCTTCGCGCCGCGCCCTGGTATCATGTGGTGTTGGAGGGGGATGATGGACAACCCGTTCACACCTACCTTGCTGAAGCGCAGCTGAGTAGCGAACTGCAGGATGAGCATCCAGAGCAACCCACGATGGATGAACTTGCTCAGACTATCCGCAAACAGTTACAGGCCCCGCGCCTGCGGAACTAAGCGTGTAAAAAAAGCCCGATAAACGGGCTTTTTTTTATGACTTCGCCAGCCCCAGACGGGGAATCTCAATCGCCGGACATCGGTCCATTACCACCGTCAGACCGGCTTCTCGCGCCAGCACCGCCGCCTGCTCGTTAATGACACCCAACTGCATCCACAGCGTTTTCGCGCCGATGGCGATGGCCTCTTGTGCCACTCCCCACGCTGCCTCGGAGTTGCGGAAAACATCCACCATGTCGACTTTTTCAGGTACCTCGTTCAGCGTGGCGTATCCCTGCTGACCGAGTAAGGTTTTACCGGCCACTTTCGGCGACACAGGGATGACGTGATAGCCCTGATCGAGAAGGTACTTCATCACCCGGTAGCTTGGGCGATCCGGTTTATCGCTTGCCCCTACCAGTGCAATCGTGCGCGTCGATGTCAGAATCTCGGCAATTTCGTTCTCTTTCATGGTTTTCCTCCAGGCTTTTTTATGAGTGTACGTCAAAGCGCACATCTCAACCATGCATCCCATGCAGATGCATGAGGGCAAAACGGCAGAATATGTCTATATGTTAGTAAACGTGATTATCGAAATATTTGGATACATTACCGCGGCCGAGTCATTTCAACAGGAGCCCTCTATGAAAACCGGCATTGCCACTGCTGTGATTGCGTTAGTGATGCCAGTTTGCGTCTTTGCGACCACGCTACGGCTTACAACGGATATTGATCTGCTGGTGCTGGACGGAAAAAAAGTGTCCAGTTCCTTGTTGCGCGGTGCGGACAGCATCGAACTTGATAATGGGCCACACCAGCTGGTATTGCGGGTAGAAAAAACCATCGGCCTCGCTAATCATGAACAACGCATGTATATCTCTGCGCCGCTGATTGTCAGCTTTAATACCCAGCGGGTCAGTCAGGTGAACATTACCCTCCCGCGTCTTGAAACCGAAAAAGAGTCGGCGGCCTTTGACGCCTCTCCGCGCCTTGAACTGCTGGACGGGGATTCAATGCCGATTCCGGTAAAACTCGATATTCTGGCGTTAACCTCGTCCCCGAAAGGCACCGATTACGAGGCCGCGACCGAAATCTATAACAAGGCGGGCAAACGCGCTTCCCTTCCACAGTTTGCCACCAGGATGGCCGACGACAGTACGCTGCTGTCCGGTGTCTCAGAGCTGGATGTTATTCCGCCACAGTCCCAGACGCTGACGGAACAGCGTCTTAAATTCTGGTTCCAGCAGGCCGATCCTGAGACCCGGGCCCGTTTTTTACAGTGGGTAAAGCAACAACCTTCATCATAAGCCACATTTTTTTCGCCTTTCTCTTGCAGCGTCAGGCGGTTCCCGTCATCGTGTAGTCAGTTAACCTGATGGATAAGATTATGGAACTGACAACACGCACGCTACCGGAACGCAAACACATTGCTCTGGTTGCGCACGATCACTGTAAACAAATGCTGCTTAACTGGGTTCGCCGCCATCAGCCATTGCTGGAAAAGCATGCTCTCTCAGCGACCGGGACAACCGGTAACCTGATCCACCGCGAAACGGGTCTGGAGGTCAATGCCATGCTGAGCGGCCCGATGGGCGGCGACCAGCAGGTCGGCGCTCAGATCTCTGAAGGGAAAATTGATGTACTGATTTTCTTCTGGGATCCGCTGAATGCGGTTCCGCACGACCCGGATGTCAAAGCCCTGCTGCGTCTGGCAACGGTATGGAATATTCCGGTGGCGACGAACCTGTCGACGGCAGATTTCATCATTGAATCACCACACTTCAACTCACCGGTTGAGATCCTGATCCCGGATTATCAGCGCTATCTTTCCGAAAGACTGAAGTAGTTTTTGCCCGGTGGCGACATGCTTACCGGGCCTGCAATATTACCGCTCCGCTATCCCGTTAAGGCTTCCTCACCACTGGCACATCAATACTCTTCAGAATATCGACAAACACCGACGGCTCCTCTTTGTTGAACAGCAGCCACACGCGATGACGCGCGCGGGTCATCGCCACGTACAGCAAACGCCGCTCTTCGGCGTCCGGAAAATCTTCCGGGACCGGCAGTAATGCCTGTTCCATTACCGACTCTCGTGCCGGAGCCGGGAAACCATCGCTCCCCTCTTTAAGCCCCATCACTATCACATAGTCGGCCTGCTGTCCTTTGCTGGCGTGGATGGTCATAAAATCGAGCTGCAGCTTCGGCCAGCGGGTCGCGGCTTTTTCCAGCGCCGCAGGCTTAAGATGGTGATAGCGTGCCAGCACCAGAATACGTTCATCCGGCTTCGCATAGCCGCTCAGTTTGTCCAGCAGCGGCTCCAGCTGATCGTCCGCCAGCAGGGTAACGGCTTTTTTGTCCCCGGCCCGGAGGCTATTTAGCGGTTTTGCCAGCTGATGCGGGTTCTGCTGGATAAAGCGGTTAGCAACTTCACCAATCCGGGAATTAAAGCGGTAGGTGGTATCCAGATCGCTGCGATCGCCTTCGCCAAAATAGTGATGGAATGCAGTCGTCAGGGAGAGCTGTGCCCCGCTGAAGCGATAGATAGCCTGCCAGTCATCGCCCACCGCAAACAGCGAGGTATGTTTATTTTGCGCCCTTAACGCCGAGAGCAGCGCGGCACGTTGCGGCGAGATATCCTGGAATTCATCCACCAGGATATGCTTCCACGGGCTGACAAAACGGCCCTTCTCAAGAATGATAATGGCCTGATGGATCAAACCGGAGAAATCGACGGCATTTTCCTCTTTCAGCGCGGTTTTCCAGGCTTTCAGCATCGGGGCCATCAGCTTAACCCGCTTCGAAAACAGGGCGCGGATCGTCTCCGGCGCGCTTTCAATCATCTCGGCTTGCGATCCGCCGTGCATCCGCATCAGGCTAACCCAGCGGTCGAGGCGAGAGCCCAGGCGACGAGCCAGTTTTTCATCCTGCCAGAAATTGCCTTCCGGTACGTCCCAGTTGAGTTCTTCTTCCAGCCACTGACGCCACCCTTTAGCCTGCGCCTTTTTCTCACTGCACTGCTGACGCCACGTTTTAATGAACAACGCCTGACGCGCCTGCGTGTCGTTTTCCAGCTTGCTGATGGCAGGCACTTTTTTACTGCCCTGCTGAATGATATGCAGCGCCAGGGCATGGAAGGTTCTGGCGGTAATATCCCGGGTATGCAGGCGTTCCTGTATGCGTTCGTCCATCTCCTCGGCTGCCTTACGGCCAAACGCCAGCAACAGTATCTGGTCGGCAACAGCCTCACCCGTTGTCAGTAGCCAACCCGCACGGGCCACCAGCACCGACGTTTTGCCGCTTCCGGCACCCGCCAGCACCAGCAGGGAGTGCTCGCCGTTAACCACGGCGCGCGCCTGTGCAGGGTTAAGCGGTGAAGATTCAACCGTGCTGAAAAAGTCGGCATAACGGGTCAGCATGGCATCTGTCCACGCCTGGTTGTGCGCCAGCCGGCTCTTGTCTGTATCGCCAAGCCAGGCCTGACACTGACGCCAGGCGTCACGGCAATTGTCGAACTCGTCAAGACGCGTCACGGATAACGGCAGTGCCGCCAGCGCCTGCCTAATCTTTTGCTGCAACCCGGCCGTCTGCTGGCGGGTGAGCCACGTTTGTTGCTCGTTACTTTGTGCAATATCGTTCAGTACCTGCTGCAGTACCTGAGCGGCAATCACGCTCATATCCTGGCTCCACTGCTGCCAGAGCATATTCAGGTGATGATGGAAGCGCTGGGTCTCAGCCCACTCGGTACCGTGAAGGCGCACGACTTTATCGTCAGGCAGGACAAACTCCAGTTCGCCCCAGACCAACCCGCGTTTACAGTGGATAGCCAGCAGTTGATTAAACGGAATGAGGTATTCGTGGCGTTCTCCGGAGACTTTCACTCCGGCATTAAGGAGGACAACCCTGTCGTAGGGGTGTTGCGCCAGGCGTCTGCCTAATGATGTTGCTTTCAGTTCCATGTCCAGCCGAATCCACGAAGAGATAATTTACCTGACAGTTTAACTGCCAGTTTTAAGGTGCTCCAGCCTAAAAAAACGTTACAATCACTGGGCGTTAATCATATCGAAAGGAACTGAGGGTTTATGCGTACTGTTCTGAATGTTTTGAATTTTGTGTTAGGCGGTTTTGCCACCACTCTTGCCTGGCTTTTTGCCACGCTGGTGAGCATCGTCCTTATTTTTACGCTCCCCCTGACCCGCTCCTGCTGGGAAATCACCAAACTCTCTTTCATCCCGTACGGGAATGAAGCCGTCCACGTTGACGAACTGAACCCGGAGAGCAAAAACGCACTGCTGAACACGGGAGGCACAGTTCTCAATATTCTGTGGCTGGTTTTCTTCGGCTGGTGGCTGTGTGTGATGCATATCTTTGCCGGTATTGCCCAGTGCATATCCATTATTGGTATTCCGGTGGGGATCGCGAACTTTAAGATTGCCGCCATCGCGCTTTGGCCAGTCGGGCGCAGGGTCGTTCCGGTAGAAGTGGCACAGGCGGCACGTGAAGCAAACGCGCGTCGTCGTTTTCAGTAAATAAGGACTGGCCGTGCTTATGCTAAGCCCACTGCTTCGCCGTTATACCTGGAACAGCATCTGGCTTTATAACGTCAGAATATTTATCGCACTTTGCGGCACGGTTGCCCTGCCGTGGTGGCTGAATGACGTAAAACTCACCATCCCGCTCACGCTGGGAGTGGTTGCGGGGGCGCTGGCGGATCTGGACGATCGCCTTGCCGGGCGCCTGCGTAATCTTGTGATTACGCTGGTCTGTTTTTTTATCGCGTCAGCCTCCGTGGAGCTGCTCTTCCCCTGGCCCTGGCTGTTTGCCATTGGCCTTACGCTCTCTACCAGCGGGTTTATTTTGCTTGGCGGCCTTGGGCAGCGCTATGCCACTATCGCCTTTGGTGCCCTGCTGATCGCCATTTACACCATGCTGGGTGTTTCCCTTTACGATCAATGGTACCAGCAACCCATACTGCTGCTGCTGGGGGCCATCTGGTATAACCTGCTGACGTTAACCGGGCATCTTATTTTTCCGGTTCGCCCTCTTCAGGACAATCTTGCCCGCAGCTTTGAGCAACTGGCCCACTATCTTGAGCTAAAATCCCGGCTCTTCGATCCGGATATCGAGGAGGAGAGCCAGTCTCCGCTCTACGATTTGGCTCTGGCCAACGGTCAACTGGTCGCCACGCTTAACCAGACGAAAGCCTCACTGCTTACCCGTCTGCGGGGCGATCGCGGTCAGCGCGGAACGCGAAGAACCTTGCACTACTATTTCGCGGCGCAGGATATACATGAGCGTGCCAGCTCCTCGCACGTTCAGTATGCTGCCCTGCGCGAGAAGTTCCGCTACAGCGACGTGATGTTCCGCTTCCAGCGCCTGCTGTCGATGCAGTCTCAGGCGTGCCAGCAGCTGGCACGCTCCATTTTGCTGCGTACGCCTTATCAACATGACCCGCGCTTCGAACGCGTATTTAGCCATCTTGATGCGGCGCTCGATCGCGTTCAGGCCAGTGGAACGTCGCCGGAACATATTAAAGCACTGGGATTTTTGCTGAATAACCTGCGGGCGATAGATGCTCAGCTGGCTACCATTGAATCCGAGCAGGCGATGGCGCTCCCCGATAAAGATGTGGAGAATCAGCTTGCTGATGACAGCGTGCATAGCTTCAGCGATATGTGGCTGCGACTGAGCCGCAACTTTACGCCGGAATCGGCACTGTTTCGCCATGCGGTGAGGATGTCACTGGTGCTGTGCGTGGGTTATGCCATCATTCAGATAACCGGGTTACATCACGGTTACTGGATCCTGCTGACCAGCCTGTTTGTTTGCCAGCCAAACTATAACGCCACCCGCCACCGCCTTGCGCTACGTATTATTGGTACGCTGGTGGGCGTCGCTATTGGGCTGCCGGTGCTCTATTTCGTGCCCTCTGTCGAAGGCCAGCTGATCCTGATCGTGATCACCGGTGTGTTGTTCTTCGCCTTCCGTAATGTGCAGTATGCGCATGCCACAATGTTCATCACGCTGCTGGTGCTACTCTGCTTTAACCTGCTGGGTGAAGGATTTGAAGTGGCCCTGCCCCGCGTGATAGATACGCTGATTGGCTGCGCTATCGCCTGGGCGGCGGTCAGTTTTATCTGGCCGGACTGGCGGTTCCGTAATTTACCGCGTGTGGTAGACAGGGCGATGAATGCGAACTGTCGATACCTTGATGCCATCCTTGAGCAGTATCATCAGGGTCGCGATAACCGTCTGGCTTATCGTATCGCACGCCGCGATGCGCATAACTGTGATGCTGAACTGGCTTCGGTGGTCTCTAACATGTCCACAGAGCCTCGCGCCACGGCAGAAATTCGGGAAACGGCTTTCCGCCTGCTCTGTCTGAACCATACCTTCACCAGCTATATTTCGACGCTGGGTGCCCACCGTGAGAAATTGACTCACCCGGCCATCCTCGCCCTGCTGGATGATGCCGTATGCTATGTCGATGACGCGCTTCATCACCGACCAGCCGATGAGCCTCGCGTTCAACACGCGCTGGATGAACTGGCTCAGCGTATTACGCATATTGACCCGGGAAGCGACAGCAAAGCACCGCTGGTTCTTCAGCAGATTGGCCTCCTTATCGCTCTGCTGCCAGAAATTTGCCGACTGCAACTGCAGATCGCTACCTGGAGGAGTGATTCTCCTGTGGCTCAGGCAGCGCATTAAACCACTCCGTTAACTCCCGGCGAATTCCCGCCGGGAGTGCCGCCTCATGAAGTCCGGCGATGGCCCCTTCCAGTGCGAAGAGCACTTTAATGCTAAGCGCTTTATTTTTCGCCCGCATCTTTAGCCAGCTCGCACGGGCACCCAGCTCCCGCAGCGTCTCTTCATCAGTGATTCCGGCTTCAAAGAGCAGCACTTCAAGCTGAAAGGTGAGATTGGGCAAGTCCTTGAGGCGGTTTCGCCGATCACGCTGCGAACGCTCTTTTCGTGCCGCATTGAGCGCGAACGAGGAGAGCTGAAGCAGCCGTTCTCTGTCCTGCCACAGTCCGTCATCGACACGATAATAATTGAGCAGCACCGGGCGACCCCGTTTCATCAGGGTTAAGAATGATGAGGCATTTTTTACACAGTATTTTGCACTTTCCTCACAGGCCCGGAGATACAGCTCCCCGTCGGAGACCATAGCGAAGACGGCATCATCTACGGCCAGGGTATACCCCCCGAACAGCGCACGATGGTGGATTTCACCTAAGGGTGAAAGGTATTCCTGGGATTTATAAATCCGTTCATAAGATATCTTTTTCATGATATTTCCCTTCAAAATCATAAAGTAACAACGAAATTTCTTACTAGCGGATCCGTTAGCAGGAAAATAGGCAACTTATCGTCGTTGAGCAAGATGATTTTTCCAGGCGCATCAATAATGAATGAATTTTGCGAGTCGCTTTCCGAAAATGAGGTTGATCTTTATGCATACAGGGGTTACTGTATATCCATACAGTAACTACAGGGCTGGAATGAATATGTACACTTCAGGCTATGCAAATCGCTCAACCTCTCTCTCTTCTTCCGCTGGCAATGTCACGCAGAATTCCACCGGGCGTGTTTCGACAGGGCTTATCAGTGAAGTGGTTTATCGTGAAGACCAGCCCCTGCTCACTCAACTTCTGCTGTTGCCGTTATTACAACAGCTTGGTCAGCAGTCGCGCTGGCAGCTTTGGCTGACGCCTCAACAAAAACTGAGCCGTGAATGGGTGCAGTCCGCGGGCCTCCCGCTGACAAAGGTCATGCAAATTAACCAACTCTCTCCCTGCGATACCGTGGAATCGATGATCCGGGCGTTACGTACGGGGAATTACAGCGTGGTGATTGGATGGTTATCAGACGAATTGACCGATGAGGAACATTTTCGACTGACTGAAGCGGCTGAAGAAGGTAGTGCGATCGGGTTGATCATGCGCCCGGTTCGACCAGATTCTTATCGCAGAGGACAACTTTCTGGCCTAAAAATTCACTCAAATTTGTATCATTGAGGAAAATTAAGATTATTCCTGGAATTTTTTTTGACCACAAGATGCGATTTTAGTTCCAGGCGCCAAAACTGCGGCAAGGCTTGTCTGGTGCGGTTCTCCTTAATTTTATTGCACAAAACTCGTTCGAAAAATGTTAAATAATCGGTATACGGAACTTTTTTTTTCATATGCCTGACGGACTTCACACTTGTAAGTTTTCAGCTACGTTGTAGACTTTACATCGCCAGGGGTGCTCGGCCTAAGCCGAAGATATCGGTAGATTTATATTTGACCACGCCCCCCCGGTGAAGGATTTAACCGTGAATCTCTATTGAGACCTTCATGGCGAATTTTGGATGATAACGAGGCGCAAAAAATGAAAAAGACAGCTATCGCGATTGCAGTGGCACTGGCTGGCTTCGCTACCGTAGCGCAGGCCGCTCCGAAAGATAATACCTGGTATGCAGGTGGTAAACTGGGCTGGTCTCAGTTCCATGACACCGGCTGGTACAACAGCAGCCTGAACAACGATGGCCCTACTCACGAGAGCCAGCTTGGTGCAGGTGCGTTCGGTGGCTATCAGGTTAACCCGTATGTTGGTTTTGAAATGGGTTACGACTGGTTAGGTCGTATGCCATACAAAGGCGACAACGTAAACGGCGCTTTTAAAGCTCAGGGCGTACAGCTGACCGCTAAACTGGGTTACCCAGTAACTGACGATCTGGACGTGTACACTCGTCTGGGCGGCATGGTATGGCGCGCTGACTCCAGCAACAGCATCGCTGGCGACGACCATGACACCGGTGTTTCCCCAGTATTCGCTGGTGGCGTTGAGTGGGCTATGACCCGTGATATCGCTACCCGTCTGGAATACCAGTGGGTTAACAACATCGGCGACGGCAACACCGTTGGTGTTCGTCCGGACAACGGCATGCTGAGCGTAGGTGTTTCCTACCGTTTCGGCCAGCAGGAAGATGCAGCGCCAATCGTTGCTCCAGCGCCGGCTCCAGCTCCAGAAGTACAGACCAAGCACTTCACTCTGAAGTCTGACGTTCTGTTCAACTTCAACAAAGCTACCCTGAAACCAGAAGGTCAGCAGGCACTGGATCAGCTGTACACCCAGCTGAGCAACCTGGATCCTAAAGACGGTTCTGTAGTGGTTCTGGGCTTCACCGACCGTATCGGTTCTGACGCTTACAACCAGAAACTGTCTGAGAAACGTGCTCAGTCTGTTGTTGATTACCTGATCTCTAAAGGTATCCCAGCTAACAAGATCTCCCCACGTGGTATGGGCGAAGCTAACCCAGTTACTGGCAACACCTGTGACAACGTTAAAGCTCGCGCTGCACTGATCGACTGCCTGGCTCCAGATCGTCGCGTAGAGATCGAAGTTAAAGGCATCAAAGACGTTGTAACTCAGCCAGCGGCATAAGTTATCGTCTTATAAAAAAACCCCGCACTGCGGGGTTTTTTATTATCTGAATCTGAAGAAAACAAAAATCTATTTCTTACCCAACAGAGCCTGAAGATCATTCTTCAGCGTCGACATCTGGTTGGCGTACTTCTCTTTATGCTCGGCATCTTCAATCAACTGCACTATCGTTTCTGACAGCGTTTTCCCACGCCGTTGCGCAAGCCCTGCCAGACGTTGCCAGACCATAAACTCCAGGTCGATGGATTTTTTGCGAGTGTGCTGATGCTCCGCATTAAAATGCCGCTTGCGACGCGCACGAATAGTTTGCTTCATCCGGTTTAACAACGCAGGATTAATGTGTTTCTCAATCCAGCCGTTAACCTGTACCGGTTCATTTTCGAGGGTCAGCAAAATATCCACGGCTTCTTGCGCTGCGCTGGCTTCGATGTAGCAGGTGATCAGCTCCCCTTCACGGTGCTTTTTGACCAGGTACTTCCATTTCCAGCCGCTTTCGAGATTTTCCAGTTGTTGATATTTCATTGCGATCTCAGTGTTACCACGTAACTCTGTTCAGAATATCAGTTTTTTGGCAATCTGCTGAAAAGAAATCATATCCTGTGAGTGAATGCAGCCAATCGCTCTGCCGAAATGCCCAATCCTGCTTGGGTAGAGCCCCCCGCTTACGGTATACTCCACGCTTTTACATCTAACTAAAAAACATCAACTTTGACCATTACGAAACTTGCATGGCGTGACCTCGTTCCGGATACCGAGAGCTATCAGGAACTGTTTGCACGACCCGATCTCGCAAAAGAACACGAATTGATCCTTAGCGATACGCAACCCCGTTTGCATTATGCGCTGGAGCAGGTGTTAAGCCCCTGGGCAACATCACCCTTCATGATGCTCAAGGCCCCGGAAGAAGCGGAATATCTGACGCTTCTGGGTGATGCCATGCGCCAGTTGCGACCGCAAGCGAACGCCGTCTTTGGCGGCCAATATCGTATCGCGGGACATGATGTCACATTCGAACCGGCAGAGCAGCCCGACGACCGCTTTGCTGCCAGGGGTGAAGTGATTACCGCTAACTGGGTCGAGGCTGAACAACTCTTTGGTTGTCTGCGCCAGTTTAACGGTGAGCTCTCGCTGCAACCTGGGCTGGTGCACCGCGCCAATGGCGGCGTACTGATCATCTCGTTGCGCACCCTCCTCTCACAACCTCTGCTGTGGATGCGCCTGAAAACGGTGGTTAATCAGCAGCGTTTTGACTGGGTTGGCTACGACGAGTCTCGTCCCCTGCCCGTCTCAGTTCCTTCAATGCCGCTGTCGCTGACCGTGGTGCTGACGGGTGATCGTGAATCGCTGGCTGACTTCCAGGAGATGGAGCCCGAACTGGCTGAGCAGGCGGTCTACAGCGAATACGAAGATAACATCCAGATTACCGATGCCGATGATATGGCACAGTGGTGCCAGTGGGTGTTGAGCGTTGCGGAACGTTTCGCACTGCCAACGCCGGCCGCCGACGCCTGGCCTGGTTTGATCCGCGAAGCGGTTCGCTACACCGGTGACCAGGAGACGCTGCCGCTCTGCCCGCTCTGGATCGGCAAGCAGTTACGTGAAGTGGGTGTCGTCAGCGGTAACGGCGCATTCACCGGTGAGCAGCTTACCCAGATGCTGGCGCAGCGTGAGTGGCGTGAAGGCTATCTTGCTGACCGTATGCAGGATGAAATTCTGCTGGAACAAATTCTGGTTGAGACCGAAGGCGAACGTATCGGGCAGATCAATGCCCTGTCGGTGATTGAATTCCCCGGCCACCCGCGCGCTTTCGGGGAACCTTCCCGCATCAGTTGCGTTGTGCATGTCGGTGACGGTGAGTTCACTGATATCGAACGCAAAGCCGAGTTGGGCGGCAACATTCACGCTAAAGGCATGATGATCATGCAGGCGTTCCTGATGTCAGAGCTGCAGCTTGAGCAGCAAATCCCCTTCTCCGCCTCGCTGACGTTTGAGCAATCATACAGTGAAGTCGATGGTGATAGCGCCTCTATGGCGGAGCTGTGCGCCTTAATCAGCGCCCTGGCAGAAGTGCCAGTTAATCAGAACATCGCGATCACCGGCTCGGTCGATCAGTTTGGTCGTGCGCAGCCAGTGGGTGGTCTGAACGAAAAGATTGAAGGCTTCTTCTCGATTTGTCAGCAGCGTGGGTTAAACGGCAAACAGGGGGTGATTATTCCTGCCCCTAACGCGCGCCATTTGAGCCTCAGCCAGGACATTCTGGATGCCGTGGAACAGGAACAATTCACCATCTGGGCCATCGAAGGCATTGATGATGCACTACCCTTACTGACAAACCTGGTATGGGACGGCGAAGGGCAAACAACCCTGATGCAGACTATCCAGGAGCGCATTGCTCAGGCGACGCAGCAGGATGCTCGTCATCGTTATCCCTGGCCGTTACGCTGGTTAGGCTGGTTTAGTTCAAACTGATCGGACTTGTTCAGCGTACACGTGTTAGCTATCCTGCGTCCTTCACTAAAATAAGGCTTACTGAGAACATGGTAGATAAACGCGAATCCTATACAAAAGAAGACCTTCTTGCCTCTGGTCGCGGTGAACTGTTTGGCGCTAACGGCCCACAGTTACCGGCCCCGAACATGCTGATGATGGACCGTGTCGTGAAAATGACCGAAACCGGCGGCAACTTCGATAAGGGTTACGTAGAAGCAGAACTCGATATCAATCCGGACCTGTGGTTCTTCGGTTGCCACTTTATTGGCGATCCGGTAATGCCTGGGTGTCTGGGTCTGGATGCAATGTGGCAGCTGGTTGGCTTCTATCTGGGCTGGCTGGGTGGTGAAGGTAAAGGCCGTGCGCTGGGTGTGGGCGAAGTGAAATTTACCGGACAGGTTCTGCCTACTGCGAAGAAAGTGACCTATCGTATTCACTTCAAACGCATCGTTAACCGGCGCCTGATTATGGGCCTGGCAGATGGCGAAGTGCTGGTAGACGGTCGTCAGATTTATACCGCAAACGACCTGAAAGTGGGTCTGTTCCAGGACACTTCCGCGTTCTGATTTCGCGTTGAGCGACCCCATAAAGGCGAAACCTCCGCAGTGCGGAGGTTTCTTTTTTTGAAAGAGACGTTATCAGGCTATGAGTGCCCTGTCGCCGATGGCTTCTCGCCAGCCTCCAAGCCATTGTGACCTTTGATTTATCGTCTGATAAGGACACATTTCTTTAGATCGTCCAGCGATGCCGGCCTGATAACCACGTTGATGAGCCCGTTCCAGGCGATCTCGTTTCTGTCTCTTCATGCCTCGTTTCCCTCATTCTTTTGTCTGGTGGAAAGAAAACAGTGTCTGCACAAACTTGCGCAGGCACAGATAACGAATACCCCGAATTAGTCGCAGCGTCAATGTTCAAAATTCATACGGGTGTCATATTTGTGAGCTACCTGGAAGATCATTTGTACAAAAATTGTGACCCGGCACAAGTAACGGTCTGAAGTGAAACTGAAAAAAAAACCGCAATCAGCAACAGGCCGACTGCGGTTTTTACCGATGAATTTTACTTATGGCAGCCGGGAAATCTCCCTGGCGATGCTGGCCGACTCTTGCGCCCACCCCTGGGCCAGCACTTTCACCATTTCATCGTAGCCATCTTTCTGCTGTTTCAGCTCAAGATGGAAAGGACGCTTAATCATCTGGCCCTGATGGTTCAGCAACCACTCTCCGCTAATCACCACCGCACCGTCATAACGGCCATGGAAACCCGTAACCGTGACGTTCAGCGTATCCTGGTCGTTACCCAGCGGCTGCGACGCGACAACCCAACCCGGAAGCTGGCTGCCCAAATTGGCCACCAGCGTGTTGCGCAGCTGCTGATCCAGCGGGCTGGCCCACAGGTTGTTTGTCGCAATCACGTATTTTACGTCGCTGGTCTGGTAGACCACGCCGTTGCCTGCCAGATAATCCGGCACGGCAACCTGCTCAACCCACAGCAGACGGTTTCCCTGACTGGCGGTACTTTGTACCCCGTTTTGCGCTGCAAGAGGCAACTGATAGTAGCTCTTGTTCTCCACGCCTGAACTGCACGCCGTTAACAGCAGAGCGCCAACCATTAATAGCCATTTATTCATTCTTTTGCCCTCTTAGGCTCAGGATCCTTTTTATCTTTCGCTTCGAACACCAGCGCGTTGCTCTTCTCATTGAGCGTTTTCAGAACCGGCTGCAGTTCACGCAAGACCTGATCAAGACGTTGCATATCTGCCACCATCTTGTTGTACGCCGCCGAGCCAGGCTGGAAGCCCTGCATACTGCGGTTAAGCTCACGCAGCGTTTTCTGCATATCCTGCGGCAGCTGCTGCATACTCTGGCTTGCGGTGATCTTGTTGATGTTATCCAGCGTAGTTTGCAGGCGACGCATCGTTGCCTGGCTTTCGCTGAGCGAACTGGTCGCGGCTTCAATCATCGGATTCAGTGGCAGATTGTTAATCTTATCCAGTGTCTCCATCAGACGCTGCTGGATCTGTGCCAGGCCGCTGCTCACCGTCGGGATGATCTTATAACCACCGAACTCCCGGATACCGGTAATCGGCGGGGCTTTTGGATAGAAGTCCATATCCACATACAGCGCACCGGTCACCAGGTTGCCCGTCTTCAACGACCCACGCAGACCCCGGTTCATCAGTTCGGTAATATGCGTACCAATATCCTGATTCTCGCCAATCTGGTTGAGCAGACGTTCCGGCTCAATGCGAATCAGCACCGGAATGCGGTAATCGTCATCCAGTACCTGCTGCAGACCCGGTACAAAGAACGGAACTTGCCCCACCGTACCCAGGCGAATGCCGCGGAATTCAACAGGGGCGCCCGGCTGAAGGCCGCGGACGGAATCTTTAAAGAACATCAGGAAGTCGATGTGATCGGTATAGAGTGCGTCCTGAATGCTGCGTTGATCGTCAAAGAGCCTGAACGCCGTTTTCTCTGCAACCGGCTGTCCCAAATCTTGCCCTTCCGGCACATCAAAGCTTACACCGCCACCAAACAGCGTGGTCAGGGAGCCCATCTCCACGCGCATTCCCGCTGACGTCAGATCAACCGCGATCCCGCTGTCCTTCCAGAAACGGACGTTGCTGGTGACCAGCCGATCGTTTGGCGCGTTGATGAACAGCTGATAGCTGATGGTGCGCTTTTGCGGATCAAAGGTACTTGTTTCAACCGATCCCACGCGATAACCACGGAACAGCACGGGATCGCCCGCCGTTAACTGGCCCGCTTTTTTACTGTCCAGGATCACGCGGATGCCTTTCGCATCTGGCGGCGCAAGCGGTGGTGAGTCAAGCAGTTGGTATTGCGCCGGCTGGCTTCCTTTTTTACCCGGCTGCAGTTCAATGTAGGCACCGGAGAGCAGCGTACCTAAGCCGCTGATCCCTTCACGTCCTACCTGCGGCTTGACCACCCAGAAAGCTGAATCACCGTGCAGCAGTTTTTCCATGCCCGCGTTCAGGCGTGCCTTGATTTCCACATGGGTTAAATCGTCGGTCAGGGTTGCGCTTTCAACCACGCCCACATCGACGCTGCGGCTTTTGATGGTCGTTTTACCGCCCTCAATCCCCTCGGCATTGGTGGTGATGAGCGTCACTTCCGGTCCCTGATGGCTGTAATGATAAAACAGGATCCATGCACCGATCAGCGCGGTCACGATGGGGAAAATCCACACCGGCGACCAGTTTTTGACCTTCTGCACTTTCGCCTCTCCACTCTTATTTTCCATGCTCTTACTGTTCCTCATGGCTTGATTCAGGCTCACGATCCCACGATAAACGAGGGTCGAAGGTCATGGCCGCGAACATGGTCATAATAACGACCAGCGCAAACATTAATGCCCCCATCGCGGGATAAATACTCATCAATCCGCCCATCCGCACCAGTGCAGAGAGAACGGCAATAACAAAAACATCAATCATTGACCAGCGTCCAACAAACTCGACGACTTCATAAATCAGGTGCATGCGTTCGCTGTCGCGTTTGCCATGGCCTTTCGCATCCCAGCAGAGCCAGGCAATAGCGATCATTTTTAACGTGGGTACCATAATACTGGCAATAAAGATCACCCCCGCAACGGGATAGGAGCCTTCACCCCACAGCAGTATTACCCCGGCAAGGATTGTCGAGGGCATTTTGTCACCGAGCAAATCGGTGATCATAATCGGCAGGATATTGGCCGGCAGGTACAACATGATGGAAGTCACCAGCAGCGCCATTGTCCACTGCAGGCTATTTTTACGTCGCACGTATCCTTTTGTTTCGCAGCGCGGGCACACATCCAGATCGGCTGGCAGCACAGCGGTGCAGCATGGGCAAGAACGAAGCCCCTGACGAATGCCTGGCACCCCCACCTTTACCGTCTGCACCAGCGTCGGTGCCGGCGCGATATCGTCCCACGCCCAGCGTCTGTCCACGCACTGGAAGGCGCGCAGTTGCAGCACGCAGTACAGACACCAGGGAACAAAGCTGCTGCCGATACCCACATCGCCATACGCCATCAGTTTGACGAAACTGACCAGGATTCCCGCCAGAAAGATTTCGGCCATACCCCAGCTTTTTAACTGGAACAGGATACGCGCGAGCCAGATTTTAAGCGCGAGGGGCATCGCAACGCGGTTCACCAGCAACAGAATGACGACCAGACAAAAAGCCGGGACGATCTGTACGAACAGGAGGAAAAAGGTGCCGAGGCTGGCATAGTCTTCCGAGAACATAACCCCCGGAATTTCAAGCAAATCGACCTGGCTGGTCATCCCTCCCACCTTCATATAAATGAAGGGGAAGAGATTGGAAAGCAGCAGCATGAACAACGCCGCCAGCGCATAAGCAGTGGGACGCTGCCTTGGTGCGTCCCACTCGGTTGTCAACGTCGTACCGCAACGGGGACACAGGGCTTTATGTCCGTGACCAAGCTCTGGCAACGCCACGAGCATATCGCATTGAGAGCATAATATATGCCTGTCGGCATGGTGCTGGTCACACATATTGTATCCCTGTTTATGCGCCGTTCTTCAGAGACTCAAGGTACTCCCAGCGCTCAAATGCTTCTTCCAGGGCTTTTTCAGCCGCGGACAGTTCTGCCAGTACTTTTTGAGTATAGTCATGCGATTGGGTAAAGAATGACGCATCAGCGACCTGCGCCTGCAGATCTTCAAGTGCGGCTTCCAGCTCTTCAAGACGCTGAGGGAGTCCTTCCAGTTCGCGCTGCAGGTTATAGCTTAGTTTAACCGAGGTTTTCTTGACAGTTTCTGCTTTTGTTACAGCAGGTTCGGAACTGGTTCTGGATTTAGCCTGTTTTAGCGCCTGAGACTGCGACTGCTGTCCTTTCGCATCGTGATAGCCGCCCACATACTGTCCGATTCGCCCTTCACCTTCGAAGATCCAGCACTCGGTCACGGTGTTATCGACGAACTGACGGTCGTGGCTTACCAGCATCACGGTTCCCTGATAGCCGTCGATCAGCTCTTCCAGCAGTTCGAGCGTTTCCACGTCCAGGTCGTTTGTTGGTTCATCGAGGATCAGCAGGTTACTTGGCTTCAGGAACAGACGTGCCAGCAGCAGACGATTTCGCTCACCGCCTGACAACGCGCGTACCGGCGTCAGCGCACGTTTCGGATGGAACAGGAAGTCCTGCAGGTAGCCCAGCACATGGCGCGGCTTACCGTTAACCATCACCTCTTGTTTACCTTCCGCCAGGTTATCCATCACCGTTCTGTCCGGATCCAGCTCCGCACGGTGCTGGTCGAAGTAAGCCACTTCGAGCTTAGTCCCGCAGTGAATGCGGCCGCTGTCAGGCTTCAGCTGATCCAGCATCAGCTTCAACAGCGTGGTTTTACCGCAGCCATTCGGCCCGATCAGCGCGATTTTATCCCCACGCTGAACCTGTGCGGAGAAGTCTTTCACCAGCACTTTGCCATCAACCTGATAGTTGACGTTTTCCATTTCGAAGACAATTTTGCCGGAACGGGAGGCCTCTTCAACCTGCATTCTGGCGCTGCCCATCACTTCGCGGCGCTCGCTGCGTTCACGACGCATCGCTTTCAGCGCGCGAACGCGGCCTTCGTTACGGGTACGACGTGCTTTGATGCCCTGACGGATCCAGACCTCTTCCTGCGCCAGCTTGCGGTCGAATTCAGCGTTCTGCAACTCTTCCACACGCAGGTTTTCTTCTTTCTCCAGCAGATAGGTATCGTAATCGCCAGGGTAGGTCACCAGCTTGCCGCGATCGAGATCGACAATACGCGTGGCCATATTGCGGATAAACGAACGGTCGTGGGAGATGAAGATAATGGTCCCGTTGAAGGTTTTGAGGAACCCTTCCAGCCAGTCTATCGCTTCGATGTCCAGGTGGTTCGTCGGTTCATCCAGCAGCAGCACTTTCGGCCCGCTGACCAGCGCGCGGCCAAGCGCGGCCTTACGCAGCCAGCCGCCTGAAAGCGCCGACAGCTCCATGTCCGGTTCCAGTCCGAGCTGCGCCAGCACTTCATTGATGCGGTTTTCGAGCTGCCACAGGCCGTGGTGATCGAGCATCTCCTGCACTTTCGCCAGTTCGTTAAGATTCTTGTCGCTCGGGTCGGTCATCACCAGGTGAGAAATCTCGTGATAACGCTTCAGGTATTCGGCCTGCTCAGAGATACCTTCGGCAACAAAATCGTAAACGCTGCCGGTCACGTGACGCGGCGGATCCTGCTGCAGGCGAGAGACGATAAGATCCTGCTCGTAAACAATACGCCCGTCGTCCAGGCCCTGTTCGCGGTTGAGGATTTTCATCAGCGTGGATTTACCCGCGCCGTTACGGCCGACCAGACAGACGCGCTCGTTGTCCTCGATGTGCAGTTCTGCATTGTCGAGAAGCGGCGAGTCGCTGAAAGAGAGCCACGCGCCGTGCATACTAATTAAAGACATGTATTATTCCTTTCAGACCGCGGAGATCAACCAGCAGTTATGGATCTGACGATTACGGGCAAAGTCCTGGGACAGCGTTTTTTGGCTAATTTCTTGTGCTTTCAGCCCCAGAGCAGCCAGCCCCTCATGATCCATGCGGAAGCCGCGTTTGTTATTCGAGAACATAATGGTACCGCCCTTACGCAGCAGGCGTTTCAGGTCGGTCATCAGGCGCAGGTGATCGCGTTGAACGTCAAAGCTATCTTCCATACGCTTGGAGTTAGAGAACGTTGGGGGATCGATGAAGATCAGATCAAATTGTTCGTTCGTTTCGCGTAGCCAGCCCAGCACGTCAGCCTGCATCAGACGATGCTGACGCCCGGTGAGACCGTTCAGGCGCAGGTTACGTTCTGCCCATTCCAGGTAAGTACGGGACATATCCACCGTGGTGGTACTGCGCGCGCCGCCAAGGCCAGCATGCACGCTGGCGCTGCCGGTATAGGAGAACAGGTTCAGGAAGTCTTTACCCTTGCTCATCTGGCCCAGCATGCGGCGGGCGATACGGTGGTCAAGGAACAGACCGGTATCCAGATAATCGGTCAGGTTAACCCACAGGCGCGCGTTGTATTCGCCCACCTCGATAAAGTCACCCTTCTCACCCATTTTCTGATACTGATTTTTCCCTTTCTGACGCTCACGGGTTTTCAGCACCAGTTTGTTAGGCGCAATGCCCAGCACCGAAATTGTTGCCGCAATCACGTCCAGCATACGCTGACGCGCTTTTTGTGCATCAATCGTTTTTGGCGGCGCATATTCCTGCACCACAACCCAGTCAGCGTAACGGTCAACCGCCACGTTGTACTCCGGCAGATCGGCATCATACAGGCGATAACATTCGATACCTTCCTGTTTCGCCCATTTTTCGAATTTCTTCAGATTCTTACGCAGGCGGTTAGCGTAATCTTCCGCCACACCCGATGGTTTACTGTCCGCCGCTTTCTCGGCCAGATGGTAGTTTTTCTGCACGCAGTCCAGCGGGCCGTTTTTCGCCTTAAACTGGCGTTCGGCACGCAGTTGCAGACAGCTCAGCAGTTCTGGCGAGGCGCTAAACAGCGACAGGTTCCAGCCGCCAAAGTCATTTTTCATATTACGGCCCAGCAGGCTGTGCAGGGCAATCAGCGCCGGTTCGCTATCAAGACGCTCGCCGTAAGGCGGGTTGCTGATAACGGTACCGTATGGGCCTTTTGGCAGCGGATTGGTCAGGTTCGCCACGTCTTTCACTTCGAAGGTGACCAGCTCGCCGATACCGGCACGGCGGGCGTTGCTGCGCGCACGCTCAATGACGCGTGAGTCGCTGTCAGAGCCGTAGAAATGGGAGGTGTACTCCGCCAGACCTTTACGTGCACGGGTCTGCGCTTCGTCTTTGACCTCTTTCCACAGCGCCTCATCGTGCTGCGCCCAGCCGCTGAAGCCCCAATGGCCGCGGTGCAGGCCCGGTGCGCGGTCGGTGGCCAGCATAGCGGCCTCAATCAGCAGCGTACCGGAGCCACACATCGGGTCGAGCAGCGGTGTGCCTGGCTGCCAGCCGGAACGCATCACGATGGCGGCGGCGAGAGTCTCTTTGATGGGCGCCATACCGGTACGATCGCGATAACCACGCAGGTGCAGACCCGCGCCGCTCAGATCCAGAGAGATACTGGCGGTGTCGCCGTTGAGCCAGACGTTGATCCGCAGATCGGGATTTTCACGATCGACGTTTGGGCGTTCCTTATTTTTACGCGTGAAGCAGTCCACAATGGCGTCTTTAACGCGCAGGGCACCGTACTGGCTGTTGCGGATTTCATCGTTCACGCCATTAAAGTGCACGGCAAAGGTGGCATTCGGGGAGAAGATCTCTGTCCAGTCGATCATCTGTACGCCGGTATAGAGGTCAAGGTCGCTGTAAACCTTGCACTCTTTCATCGGCAGCATGATGCGTGATGCCAGACGGCTCCACATCAGGCTCTGGTAAATAAGCCGTGTGTCGCCCTCAAAATGGACACCACCCTGAACCACCTGGCACTCTTGCGCGCCCAGGGTTTCCAGTTCAGTTTTTAACAGCTCTTCCAGCCCACGGGCCGTACTGGCAAACAGAGAATTCATATCGTCACTTTTACTCTTAGAAAATTGTCGCGCATTATAGCTAATATGGCGTGTATGTCATAAAGTTGAAGGCTTATTTTCATTCGAGGGGCTGTGCAGTGGCGACGTTATCCAGGCTTTTTATTCATCCGGTGAAATCCATGCGCGGGATCGGCGTTTCACACGCGCTGGCCGACATGAGCGGATTTGCCTTCGATCGTATCTTTATGGTCACCGAACCTGACGGTACGTTCATTACCGCACGCCAGTTCCCACAAATGGTTCGCTTTACCCCTTCCCCGCTTTATGACGGTTTGCATCTCACCGCGCCGGATGGCTCCAGCGTGGTGATCCGCTTTGCTGATTTTGCGCCTGTCGAAGCGCCAACGGAAGTGTGGGGCAATCATTTTACCGCGCGCATCGCCCCGGATGACATTAACCGCTGGCTGAGCGGCTTCTTCTCCCGGGATGTGCAGCTGCGCTGGGTCGGCCCGGCGCTGACGCGGCGCGTTAAGCGCCACGAGGCGGTCCCGCTCTCATTCGCGGACGGCTTCCCCTTCCTGTTGACTAACGACGCCTCCCTGCGCGACCTGCAGCGTCGCTGTAAAGCCAGCGTTCAGATGGAGCAGTTTCGTCCCAACCTGGTTGTTACAGGCGCTGACGCCTGGGAAGAGGATACCTGGAAAGTGATCCGTATCGGCAGCGTGGTATTTGATGTCGTGAAGCCCTGCAGCCGCTGTATCTTTACCACCGTCAGTCCCGAAAAAGGCCAGAAACACCCTTCCGGCGAGCCGTTAAAAACCCTGCAGTCATTCCGCACAGCGCAGGACAATGGCGATGTGGATTTCGGCCAGAACCTCATTCCGCGCTCAAGCGGCGTCATCCGCGTGGGCGACGAAGTCGAAATTCTCGCCCGTGGACCCGCAAGAGTGTACGGCGCAGGTCAGGAAGATGAGTTCGTCGACGTTGAGACGCCGGCCAGCTCGCCCGTAGACATTCACTGGCAGGGCACCGTTATCCGCGGCAACAATCAGCAGGTTTTACTTGAACAGCTGGAACAAGCGGGGATCCGCGTACCTTACTCCTGCCGGGCAGGCATCTGTGGGTGCTGTCGAATCAAGCTGGTCGAAGGGGAAGTCAGCGCGCTGAAAAAATCCGCGATTGGCGATGATGGTACAATTCTGTGCTGCAGCTGTATTCCGAAAACGTCGGTACAGCTGGAAGCTTAAACGGCCTGCTCGAGGCTGAAAGCGTCTACGCGTTGCTGCGGTTTCAGCCTGTCATTCATTACCTTAATGGCATCCCCCAGTTGCATCGTCCGCCCGGCAATGGTCACACCGGGCTGGGCCAGCAGACAGAGTGCGGCATTTTCGCCAGGCTCAACCACCAGCAGGCTCACCTCTTCAGCGGTATCGCTCAGGTTTACACTCGCCGCATCGCCGGTGGCGGGGGTCCAGTTCATGCTGTGCGGTAAAAAATGCCAGCTTTTCGGCATTTGCGGTTTCAGGAATCGAATAGCCACTAACGCATTTAATACCAGTTCGGCACGCTGCTCTTTAGAAAGCACCAGGTCGCGGCATTTTTCTTCAAAGGAGAAATAAAGCGCAGCGTCGTCAACACAAAAGCCTGACGGGGAGAAGGCGTCCGGGGTTAACATTCGGCGAGCAAAACGGGAACGAAACAACATACCATTGGCTAAATCGAGCATCATGCGATCATGCTCGTCACAAAAATACCAGCGCCAGTTATCGTCAGGTTTAATTCGCATGTTTCTCTCCCGTCCCCAAACTTCCTGTACTAAAAATGTCCTGTTCGCCGCTTCGTTTATAACACCATTAATAAAAGACTATAATGACTAAATAAGCAACAATGACGGAATATAAAACAACCAGGGCTGGAAATAAAGCCCTGGTTGTCTGATAAAGAGAAAAGATTAGATATGAGTAACGATTTCTTTAATCAGCTGCGGTCCTTTAAAAATAAAACCGGAATAGATTTGCACCAGTGAGGCACCCGCCGCCATCTTCTCGCGAGCCGCGATCACGGAGTCGATACCACCGACGCCAATAATCGGCAGTCGTCCTTTTAATTCTGCTGACAGGGCACGAATAATTTCTGTGCTTTTTAATTGTACCGGACGTCCACTTAACCCACCCGCTTCGTCACAGTTTTTCATTCCCTGAACGAGCGAGCGATCGAGTGTGGTATTGGTCGCAATCACCCCGTCAATATTATGGCGAACTAAACTGTCGGCAACCTGGATCAATTCTTCAGCAGAAAGATCCGGTGCGATCTTAACCGCGACCGGAACATATTTATGGTGGATCGCCTGGAGCTCATTTTGTTTATTTTTAATGGCACTCAGAAGATCGTCCAGTGCTTCGCCATATTGTAAAGAGCGCAGACCCGGGGTATTTGGTGAGGAAATATTCACCGCAATATACCCCGCGTAGGCATAGACTTTTTCCATACAAATCAGATAGTCATCTTTACCCTGCTCTACCGGCGTGTCTTTATTTTTGCCAATATTGATGCCTAATACACCATCAAAATGGGCTTTTTTTACGTTCTCAACAAGGTGATCAACGCCGAGGTTATTAAAGCCCATGCGGTTGATCAGCCCTTCGGCTTCGACCAGGCGGAACAGACGCGGCTTATCATTACCTGGCTGCGGACGCGGCGTGACGGTACCGATTTCGATGGAGCCAAAGCCCATCGCGCCCAGGGCATCAATGCACTCACCATTTTTATCCAGACCCGCCGCGAGACCCAGCGGATTTTTAAAGGTCAGGCCCATGCATTGCACAGGTTTTTCCGGCACGTTTTGACGCACCAGTGCGGCCAGCGGCGTTCCGGTAATACGACGTAACTGCTGGAATGTAAATTCATGAGCGCGCTCAGGATCGAGCTGGAAAAGGGCTTTACGAACGAAGGGGTAGTACATGAACTCTCCTGGATTCCCGGTGTGCAAACCGGGAGGGGATTATGTGCGATCCGGCCCGGAAAGGGAATTGACCTGTGGCAAAAAAAACACCGTTAGACGCAATCGTTTACCTCGCAGC
Organism: Enterobacter ludwigii; assembly: GCF_001750725.1. Lineage (NCBI taxonomy): Bacteria > Pseudomonadati > Pseudomonadota > Gammaproteobacteria > Enterobacterales > Enterobacteriaceae > Enterobacter > Enterobacter ludwigii. Next base: position 803,782 of record NZ_CP017279.1, on the reverse strand, counting down.
CCCGTTCTTATGCGCTTTTTCGCATTTTAATTGCAGATAAATCATTTAGTGGAATAACCGAGCAGTGTCACACTCCTGAAAATTGTTATGAATGTTAGATAAAAGCAAACAATTAGTTATAAGGAGCATGCATGCGCGTCATAACCCTGGCCGGAAGTCCACGATTCCCCTCTCGCTCCAGCGCGCTGCTGGAATATGCCCGTGAAAAGCTCAATGCTCTGGATGTGGAAGTATGCCACTGGAATCTGCATAACTTCGACCCCGAGGATCTGCTCTACGCCCGTTTTGACAGTCCGGCGCTGCAAACGCTGACTGAACAGCTTAAAGGGGCTGATGGCTTAATCGTGGCGACGCCTATCTATAAAGCTTCGTTTTCCGGGGCCCTGAAAACCCTGCTCGATCTGCTGCCTGAACGTGCGCTGGACGGCAAAGTAGTCCTGCCACTGGCAACGGGCGGCACGGTGGCCCATTTACTGGCGGTGGATTATGCCCTCAAGCCGGTACTCAATGCGCTAAAAGCGCAGGAGATCCTCCACGGCGTCTTTGCCGACGACTCGCAGGTTATCGATTATCAACACAAGCCTCACTTCACGCCGAATCTGCAAACCCGTCTCGACAGCGCCCTGGAAACCTTCTGGCATGCCCTGCACCGCAAAGATATCCACGCCCCGGCGTTTAACCAATCACAGGGAGTCGCTCATGTTTAAAAGATTAACCCGTCTCGGACTGGCCGGGCTGTTGGCGCTCACCTCGCTGGCCCACGCGGCAGAGACGGCGCCTGAACATTTACGCATCGGCTATCAGAAAGGCAGCGTCAGTATGGTGCTGGCTAAAAGCCATCAGCTTCTGGAAAAACGCTTCCCGAAGACCACATTCTCCTGGATTGAGTTCCCTGCTGGCCCGCAAATGCTGGAAGCCCTGAATGTCGGAAGCATCGACCTCGGCAGCACCGGGGATATTCCGCCAATATTCGCGCAGGCGGCGGGGGCCGACCTGGTTTATGTCGGCGTTGAGCCGGCCAAGCCGAAGGCTGAGGTCATTCTGGTCCCTGAAAATAGCACCATTAAGACAGTCGCCGATCTCAAAGGCCACAAGGTTGCATTCCAGAAAGGCTCAAGCTCGCATAACCTGCTGCTGCGGGCCCTGCAGGAGGCGGGGCTTAAATTCACCGACATTCAACCCGTCTATTTGACGCCGGCTGATGCTCGCGCCGCTTTCCAGCAGGGCAATGTCGACGCATGGGCTATCTGGGATCCCTACTACTCCGCAGCTTTACTGCAGGGTGGCGTGCGGGTATTAAAAGATGGCACCACGCTGAAACAAACCGGCTCGTTCTATCTCGCCGCGCGCCCGTATGCGGAAAAGAATGGCGCTTTTATTCAGGATGTTCTCAACACCTTTACTCAGGCGGATGCGCTAACGCAAAGCCAACGTCAGGAAAGCATTACCCTGCTGGCGAAAACCATGGGCTTACCTGAGCCGGTGATCGCGAGCTATCTCGATCACCGTCCACAGACCACCATTACCCCGGTGGACGCACACGTCGCTGCGCTGCAGCAGCAAACCGCAGATCTCTTCTATCAAAATCGCCTTGTTCCAAAACAGGTGAATATTCGCGAACGCATCTGGCAACCCGCAGGCAAAGAAGGAACCAAATCATGAGTCTGAATCTTTTCTGGTTTTTACCCACCCACGGTGATGGACACTATCTTGGCACAGAAGAGGGTTCACGCCCGGTTGACCACGGCTATCTGCAGCAGATTGCGCAGGCAGCTGACCGAATCGGTTTTACCGGCGTACTGATCCCCACCGGACGCTCGTGCGAGGATGCGTGGCTGGTAGCCGCATCGATGATCCCCGTGACCCAACGCCTGAAGTTCCTCGTGGCACTGCGTCCGAGCGTGGTCTCCCCGACCGTCGCGGCGCGCCAGGCGGCAACGCTCGACAGGCTCTCTAACGGCCGGGCCCTGTTTAACCTGGTCACCGGAAGCGATCCGCAGGAGCTGGCGGGTGACGGCGTGTTCCTCGATCACACCGAACGCTATGAAGCGTCCGCCGAGTTCACCCGCGTCTGGCGACGTCTGCTGGAGGGGGAAACCGTCACCTTCGAAGGTAAACATATTCACGTTCGCGACGCCAGGCTCTACTTCCCGCCGGTGCAGCAGCCGCGCCCTCCTCTTTACTTCGGCGGCTCATCAGATGTGGCGCAGGATCTGGCGGCAGAACAGGTTGATCTCTACCTCACCTGGGGTGAGCCGCCCGAGCTGGTCAAAGAGAAAATTGCCCAGGTGCGCGCCAAAGCGGCAGCGCATGGTCGCAAGGTACGCTTTGGTATTCGCCTGCATGTGATTGTGCGTGAAACCAATGAAGAAGCCTGGCAGGCGGCCGACCGGCTGATCGCGCATCTGGATGATGAGACTATCGCTAAAGCTCAGGCGGCGTTTGCGAAAACCGACTCCGTCGGCCAGCACAGAATGGCGTCATTGCACAACGGTAAGCGCGAGAATCTGGAGATCAGCCCGAACCTGTGGGCGGGCGTCGGTCTGGTGCGCGGCGGTGCGGGTACCGCGCTGGTCGGCGACGGTCCAACTGTGGCTGCGCGGATCAATGAATACGCGGACCTGGGTATCGACAGTTTTATCCTCTCCGGTTATCCACACTTGGAAGAGGCCTACAAAGTGGGCGAGCTGTTATTCCCGCATCTGGATGTCGCCATCCCGGACGTACCGCAGCCCCGCCAGCTCCAGCTTCAGGGCGAAGCCGTGGCTAACGAGTTTATCCCGCGAAGAGCAGCACAAAGCTAAGGAGTTGCCATGAATGCCCCCTCACAAAAATGGTTGCTACGTGCCGCCCCATGGTTTTTACCCGTTGGCATTGTGCTTGTCTGGCAACTCGCGTCTTCTGCCGGCTGGCTGTCGAGCCGTATTCTGCCCTCTCCGGAGGGCGTAATAGAGGCATTCTGGTCGCTGAGCGTCAGCGGCGAACTCTGGCAGCATTTGGCCATCAGCTCATGGCGTGCGGTAATTGGTTTTTCGATTGGTGGAAGCATCGGCCTGGTACTGGGTCTGATCAGCGGGCTTTCTCGCTGGGGCGAGCGGCTGCTCGATACCTCCATTCAGATGCTGCGTAACGTGCCGCATCTGGCGCTGATTCCGCTGGTCATTTTATGGTTTGGTATTGATGAGAGCGCCAAAATTTTTCTCGTCGCGCTGGGCACGCTGTTCCCGATTTACATTAATACCTGGCATGGGATCCGCAACATCGATCGCGGACTGGTCGAAATGGCACGCAGTTACGGCCTGTCCGGTTTTGCCCTCTTTATCCATGTGATCCTGCCGGGCGCCCTGCCCTCCATAATGGTCGGCGTGCGCTTTGCGCTCGGCCTGATGTGGCTGACGCTGATTGTGGCAGAGACCATCTCTGCAAACTCAGGGATTGGCTATCTGGCGATGAACGCCCGCGAATTCCTGCAAACGGACGTGGTGGTGGTGGCCATTATCCTCTATGCCCTGCTCGGCAAACTTGCCGACGTCAGCGCCCAGTGGCTGGAACGCAGCTGGCTGCGCTGGAATCCAGCCTATATTTCACAGGAGGCTAAAGCATGAATACTGCCCGACTGACTCAGGGTACACCGCTGCTCCTTAACGGTGTCACGAAGCGCTATGGCGAAAACACGATTCTCAACGCGCTGGACCTGCATATTCCTGCCGGACAATTTGTCGCCATTGTGGGCCGCAGCGGCGGCGGCAAGAGTACGTTGTTACGCCTTTTAGCCGGGCTGGAATCCCCCAACGGCGGCGAAATTCTGGCAGGCGCGACACCGCTGGCCACTATTCAGGACGATACCCGCATGATGTTTCAGGACGCGCGCCTGCTGCCCTGGAAAACGGTGATTGATAATGTCGGACTGGGCCTCAACGGCAACTGGCGGGATGAAGCCCGCCAGGCGCTGGCCGCCGTAGGGCTGGAAAACCGTGCGGGTGAATGGCCTGCGGCGCTCTCCGGCGGGCAAAAGCAGCGCGTGGCGCTGGCGCGGGCGCTGATACATCGTCCGGGCTTGTTGCTGCTGGATGAACCACTCGGCGCACTCGACGCCCTGACGCGAATCGAAATGCAGGACCTGATTGCCGCACTCTGGCAAAAGCATGGCTTTACGGTACTTCTGGTGACGCATGACGTGAGCGAAGCCGTCGCGATGGCAGACCGCGTGCTGCTAATAGAAGAAGGGAAAATCGGTCTTGATGTCACGGTCGATATTGCGCGTCCGCGCCGCGTAGGGTCGGTAAGACTGGCAGAGCTGGAGGCGGAAGTGCTGAATCGGGTGATGAAGCGCGGGGTCAGCGAGCGAGCGTTAATGACGGCTCACGGGTGACATCCTCCCTCTCCCACGGGGAGAGGGAGGATGGGTCTTTCGATCAGGCCAGTGCCTTAGCGATCTTCTCGTACAGATCGCCAGACAGGTTTTCCAGCCCTTTCAGTTGCTCAAGCGCAGCACGCATTTTCGCCTGGCGCTGTGCATCATAGCGTTTCAGACGGATCAGCGGCTCAATCAGGCGTGACGCCACCTGTGGGTTACGGCTGTTCAGCTCGGTCAACATTTCCACCATAAACTGATAACCGCTGCCATCTTCCGCATGGAACGCCGCCGGGTTGCTGCTGGCAAACGCACCAATCAGGGAACGTACGCGGTTTGGGTTGCTCATGGTGAAGGAGCGATGCTTCAGCAGACTGCGTACATTGCTGAGGGCATCGGCCGCCGGGCTGGTGGCCTGCAGGATGAACCACTTGTCCATCACCAGACCATCCTGATGCCACTTGTCATCGTACTCCTGCATCAGCGCATCACGGCACGGCAGTTCGGCGGCAACACTTGCAGCCAGGGCGGCCAGCGCGTCGGTCATGTTGTCTGCTTCGTGATACTGCTTGCTCACCAGCGTGTTTGCCAGCTCGCGCTCACCAAAGGCCAGATAACGCAGGCAGGTGTTACGCAGGGAACGTTTACCGATGTCAGCATGTTCCACACGATAAGCGTCAAGCTTATTGGCGTTGTAGATTGCGAGGAATTCGTCTGCAAGCTCGTTCGCCAGCGTACGGGTCAGCGCTTCACGCACCGCCACAATGGCAATCGGATCGATGATGTCGAACAGTTCGGCGATTTCGCCTGCGGATGGCAACGTCAGAATTTCAGCCGCCAGCGCCGGGTCAATCTTCTCATCCAGCAGGACTGCGCGGAATGCGTCCGCAACGTGAACCGGCAGCGACAGCGGCTGGCCCTGCTGATGACGATTAACGTTCAGCTTGATGTAGGTCGCCAGCAGGCTTTGCGCCGCATCCCAGCGTGAGAAGTCATTGCGCGCATGGCGCATCAGGAACGTCAGTTGCTGGTCACTCCACTTATACTCCAGTTTCACGGGCGCAGAGAATTCACACAGCAGCGCGGGAACCGGCTGGAAATAGACGTTATCAAAGATAAAGGTTTGTTCCGCCTGGGTCACGTTCAGGACGTGGTGGACCGGATGACCGCCCTTCTGCAGCGGGATCACGTTACCCTCGTTGTCATACAGTTCAATACTGAACGGAATGTGCAGCGGGTGTTTTTCTTCCTGCTCTGCCGTTGGCGGCGTGCGCTGGCTGATGGTCAGGGTGTACTGCTCGGTTTCCGGATTGTAGTCGTCTTTGACGGTGACAATCGGCGTCCCGGCCTGGCTGTACCAGCGGCGGAAATGGGAAAGATCGACATTAGACGCATCCTCCATCGCTTGCACAAAATCGTCGCAGGTGGCTGCGCTGCCGTCATGACGCTCGAAGTAGAGCTGCATCCCTTTCTGGAAGTTCTCTTCACCCAGCAGGGTATGGATCATACGGATAATTTCCGCCCCTTTTTCGTACACCGTCAGGGTGTAGAAGTTATTCATCTCGATGACTTTATCGGGACGGATAGGGTGTGCCATTGGGCTGGCATCTTCCGCAAACTGCAGGCCACGCATGGTGCGCACGTTGTTAATGCGGTTCACCGCACGGGAACCCAGATCGGAACTGAACTCCTGGTCACGGAAGACGGTCAGGCCCTCTTTCAGGCTCAGCTGGAACCAGTCACGGCAGGTGACGCGGTTTCCGGTCCAGTTATGGAAATACTCGTGTCCGATGACGCGTTCAATATCCAGGTAATCTTTATCGGTCGCGGTATCGGTACGTGCCAGCACGTATTTGGAGTTAAAGACGTTAAGACCTTTATTCTCCATCGCGCCCATGTTGAAGAAGTCGACAGCAACGATCATATAGATGTCGAGGTCATACTCGAGGCCAAAGCGCTCTTCATCCCACTTCATGGAGTTGATAAGCGAGGTCATCGCCCATGGCGCGCGGTCCAGGTTGCCGCGGTCGACGAACAACTCCAGCGCGACGTCGCGGCCTGAACGGGTTTTGAACGTATCACGCAGCACGTCGAAATCACCCGCCACCAGCGCAAACAGGTAACACGGTTTCGGAAACGGATCCTGCCACTGTACCCAGTGGCGACCGTTTTCCAGCTCGCCTTCACCTACGCGGTTGCCGTTGGAAAGCAGGAACGGATAGAGGGTTTTATCGGCGATGATTTTCGTTGTAAAGCGTGCCAGCACGTCCGGGCGGTCAAGATACCAGGTAATGTGGCGGAAACCTTCGGCCTCACACTGGGTGCACAGGGCCACGCCAGACTGGTAAAGCCCTTCCAGCGCCGTGTTGGCAGCCGGGCTGATTTCATTCACGATGCGCAGCGTAAAGCGTTCCGGCAGGTTGTCGATAATCAGCTGGTTGCCTTCTATTTTATAGTCAGACCATGCTTGATCATTGATCTGCACGGAGACCAGCGTCAGGTCTTCACCATCCAGACGCAGCGGCACAGCCGTCGCGCTCTGGCGTGTGAGCTGGCTTACCGCCGTGACAACGGTTTTAGTGGCATCCAGGTCAAAAGTCAGATCGATATCGCTAATCAGGTAATCCGGCGCACGGTAGTCGTGGCGGTATTTGGCTTGTGGCTGTTGTGTCATAGAAAACCTTATGCATCGTTTGTCGAATAACGAATCCAGTCTATTCCTGTTGTGTAAAACGCGCTATGCAGAATGTTCATCTTTTCAGGTACAAACACCTTTTTCGCTACATTTGTATAACACGGGGCACAAAATGCCCTCGACCATAAAGAGCGCTTATGTTGTGATCGGGGTTCAATAAATCACTAAACAAGGTATACTCCGGAGTTGTTTATTGTACTAAACGCTCCTGTGAGAGGATGCTACTGCGCACCTATGACTCAATTCGCTTCTCCTGTTCTGCATACATTGCTGGATACCGACGCGTATAAACTGCATATGCAGCAAGCCGTTTTCCACCATTACTATGACGTCCATGTCGCGGCGGAATTCCGCTGCCGTGGTGACGACTTGCTCGGTATCTACGCAGACTCCATTCGTGAACAGGTCGATGCTATGCAGCATCTGACGCTGCAGGACGACGAATATCAGTGGCTCTCTGGCCTGCCCTTCTTTAAAGCTGACTACCTGAACTGGCTGCGCGATTTCCGCTATAAGCCGGAGCAGGTGACCGTGGTCAATGATAACGGCAAGCTGGATATTCGTCTTGAAGGCCCGTGGCGTGAAGTGATCATGTGGGAAGTTCCACTTCTCGCGGTGATCAGTGAACTGGCCCACCGCTACCGTTCGCCGGAAACCGGCGTTGAGCAGGCGGTCGCGTCGCTGGAAAATAAACTGGCCGCATTCTCAACGCTGACCGAAGGGCTGGATATGTCCCGCTTCCGCCTGATGGATTTTGGCACGCGTCGCCGTTTCTCTCGCGAAGTGCAGCAGGCTATTGTGAAGCGTCTGCAGCAGGAGCCGTGGTTCGTGGGCACCAGCAACTACGATCTGGCACGTCGTCTGGATCTGACCCCAATGGGTACCCAGGCGCATGAGTGGTTCCAGGCGCATCAGCAGATAAGCCCGGACCTGGCAAACAGCCAGCGTGCCGCACTGGCCGCGTGGCTGGAAGAATATCCCAATCAACTGGGCATCGCGCTTACCGACTGTATTACGATGGACGCGTTCCTGCGTGATTTTGGCCCTGAATTTGCCGAACGTTATCAGGGATTACGCCATGATTCCGGGGATCCGGTTGAATGGGGTGAAAAGGCCATTGCCCATTACGAAAAACTGGGCATTGACCCAATGAGCAAGGTGCTGGTCTTCTCTGATAACCTCGATCTGGCGAAAGCGGTCAATCTCTATCGTCATTTCACCTCCAGAATTAACCTAAGCTTTGGGATTGGCACCCGCCTGACCTGCGACATCCCTCAGGTAAAACCTCTGAACATCGTGATAAAACTGGTGGAATGTAACGGTAAGCCGGTAGCGAAGCTCTCCGATAGCCCCGGTAAAACCATCTGCCATGACAAAGCCTTTGTGCGCGCATTACGCAAAGCATTCGATCTGCCGCAGATCAAAAAAGCCAGTTAACCGCTTTCGGGAGCCTTTCAGGCTCCCCTCTCCTCAATTTATTTCTTAATTCTTCTCTTTTGACTGCGAAATCTGCTTGTCTGATGGCGGATGCCAGGTAACATAGATATCCCCCCCAGTAAGGGTGGACAAGTGTTTATTTTTTCCGACTATTAACAGAGAGAATATTATGAGCGTTGTGCCTGTAGCCGACGTACTCCAGGGCCGTGTCGCCGTTGACCAAGAAGTCATCGTGCGCGGATGGGTGCGTACTCGCCGAGATTCTAAAGCTGGCATCTCCTTCCTTGCCGTCTATGACGGTTCCTGCTTTGATCCTGTACAGGCCGTCATTAATAATTCTCTGCCCAATTACAATGATGACGTTCTGCGCCTGACAACGGGTTGTTCCGTTATCGTAACCGGTGTTGTTGTGGCATCACCTGGTCAGGGTCAGAGTTTCGAAATTCAGGCCTCAGCCATTGAAGTCACTGGCTGGGTTGAAGATCCCGACACCTACCCAATGGCGGCAAAACGTCACAGCATCGAATACCTGCGTGAAGTGGCGCACCTGCGTCCACGCACCAACCTGATTGGTGCGGTTGCCCGCGTGCGTCATACGCTGGCGCAGGCGCTGCATCGTTTCTTCGATGAGCAGGGTTATTTCTGGGTGTCTACTCCACTGATCACTGCGTCCGATACGGAAGGTGCGGGTGAAATGTTCCGCGTTTCTACGCTGGACATGGAAAACCTGCCGCGTACGCCAGAAGGTAAAGTGGACTATGACAAAGACTTCTTCGGTAAAGAGGCCTTCCTGACGGTTTCTGGTCAGCTCAACGGTGAAACTTACGCCTGCGCGCTGTCCAAAATCTACACCTTTGGTCCTACCTTCCGTGCAGAAAACTCCAACACCAGCCGTCACCTGGCGGAATTCTGGATGCTGGAGCCTGAAGTGGCGTTCGCAGATCTGGATGATGTCGCGGGTCTGGCAGAAGCGATGCTGAAATATGTCTTCAAAGCGGTGCTGGAAGAGCGTCCTGATGACATGAAATTCTTCGCAGAGCGTGTCGACAGCGATGCAGTCGCACGTCTGGAGCGTTTCGTCTCAGCAGATTTCGCGCAGGTGGACTACACCGACGCGGTGGCCATCCTCGAGAAATGCGGTGAGAAGTTTGAGAACCCGGTTTACTGGGGCGTTGACCTGGCGTCTGAGCACGAGCGTTACCTAGCCGAGAAGCACTTCAAAGCACCGGTTGTGGTGAAAAACTACCCGAAAGACATTAAGGCCTTCTATATGCGCCTTAACGAAGACGGTAAAACCGTTGCGGCGATGGACGTCCTGGCACCGGGCATTGGTGAAATCATCGGTGGTTCTCAGCGTGAAGAGCGTCTTGACGTACTGGACGCACGCATGGAAGAGATGGGCCTTAATCCTGCGGATTACAGCTGGTATCGCGATTTACGCCGTTACGGTACCGTCCCGCATGCCGGTTTTGGTCTGGGCTTTGAGCGTCTGATCGCCTATGTCACCGGTGTTCAGAACGTCCGTGACGTTATTCCATTCCCACGCACACCGCGTAACGCCAGTTTCTAATCGACTGAATAACAAATGGCCAGCAATTGCTGGCCATTATTTTATTCTGCATTGTCAGTTTTCGTCAGCGCAAAGTCAGCATTTTTAAACCACAACCCCGTTACAACCACTACCTGTTACGTTTTGTTTCCACGAAACATCTACGCACAAAAAATAAACCCTATTCTTATTGCGCTTATTGCAATCTGAAGCAATAGCACAAAATTCAACCAGTTTTACAGCCATCCAGAAGTCTTTTTCGGGTCATAAGAAAAAATGAGCCGTTTGGCTTCTGTTTATACGAATTGCCTTTATCTAAATTAATTATAAGCTTTTCATATAGATATCAAAGTATCTGCCGTTTAATTCGCCAGTGGACGCTGAAATTTGAGGTGGTTCACAAAGTTCCGAAAAATACACATTTAGTTACACATGATTTCTTTTTGTAACTTAATCTTGAGAATTGTAGCACTTTCAGGCTAGCGAAACGGTTCTATGAATGGAAAGATGCCTGTCAGATACATAAAGACACCTAACTCTCATCAATAGTTCCGGAAATATTTATTGACAGAATTTATTGACGGCAGTGGCGAGTGTCATAAAAAAACCAATGAGGGTAATAAATAATGATGAAGCGCAATATTCTGGCAGTGGTAATCCCTGCCCTGCTGGTAGCCGGTGCAGCTAACGCTGCAGAAATCTATAACAAAAGCGGCAACAAACTGGATCTGTACGGGAAAGTGGTTGGTGAGCACGACTTCGTTACCTCTGGTGACAACACTGACAGCAACGACGCTACCTATGCTCAGATCGGTTTCAAAGGCGAGACTCAAATTAACGACCAACTGACTGGTTTCGGTCAGTGGGAATACCGTGCTCTGGCAAGCCAGGCAGAAAGCAACCAGACTCAGCGTACCCGTCTGGCGTTCGCCGGTCTGAAAGCAGGTGATGCAGGTTCCATCGACTACGGCCGTAACTACGGTATCGTATACGACGTAGAATCTTACACCGATATGGCGCCATCTTTCTCAGGTATGACCTGGGCAAACTACTCTGACAACTTCATGACTGGCCGTAACTCTGGTCTCCTGACTTACCGCAACTCTGACTTCTTCGGTCTGGTTGACGGTCTGAGCCTGGGCCTGCAGTATCAGGGCAAAAACGAGCGTACTGACGTGAGAACCGCTAACGGTGACGGTTTCGGTACCTCTGTAGGTTATGAGTTCGGTGAAGGTTTCGGCCTGATCGGCGCATACAGCAACTCTGACCGTACTGACGGGCAATCCGCAGACGGCAAAGGCGAGAAAGCGGAAGCATGGGCTGTTGGTGCTAAATACGATGCGAACAACATCTACCTGGCAACCACCTATGCTGAAACGCGTAACATGACCCGTGAAGACGACGGTTCTTTCGCAAACAAAACGCAGAACTTCGAAGTTATCGCTCAGTACCAGTTCGACTTCGGTCTGCGCCCATCCGTGTCCTACGTGCAGTCTAAAGGTAAAAACCTTGCACAACGTGGCACCTTCGCTGGCGGCGATGCTGACCTGCAGAAATTCGTTGAACTGGGTGCAACTTACTACTTCAACAAAAACTTCAACATCTATGTTGATTACCAGCTGAACCTGATCGACGACACCGACTACTCTCGTAGCGTAGGTATCGTGAACGGTAAAGACGACCAGGTTGCAATGGCTGTGACCTACCAGTTCTAATCAGTACACCACTTTGTTATATGCTTAATGAACAGGGCTTCGGCCCTGTTTTTTTTATGTCTGATAGCAAAAAATGGCGACTTTTGAAAAGCCGCACGCTTTTTGTCGCAAACGGTTGGCATTTTGTAAATCTACCGTTAACCTGATAGCGGATTTCACTTCTGTAATCACAATGGAACTTCGTCATGTTTGAGAACATTACCGCCGCTCCTGCCGACCCTATTCTGGGCCTGGCCGATCTGTTTCGTGCCGACGACCGCCCTGGTAAAATCAACCTGGGTATTGGTGTATATAAAGATGAAACCGGCAAAACCCCGGTGCTGACCAGCGTTAAAAAAGCTGAGCAGTATCTGCTGGAAAATGAAACCACCAAAAATTACCTCGGTATTGATGGTATCCCTGAATTTGGTCGTTGCACTCAGGAACTGCTGTTCGGCAAAGGCAGTGCAATTGTGAGCGACAAGCGTGCGCGTACAGCACAGACCCCTGGCGGTACCGGCGCGCTGCGCGTCGCGGCGGATTTCCTTGCGAAAAACACCTCTGTTAAGCGTGTCTGGGTGAGCAACCCAAGCTGGCCAAACCACAAGAGCGTATTCAACTCTGCAGGCCTGGAAGTACGCGAATATGCTTACTACGACGCGGCTAACCACTCTCTGGACTTCGACGGTCTGCTGGCCAGCCTGAACGAGGCTCAGGCGGGTGATGTGGTGCTGTTCCACGGCTGCTGCCACAACCCAACCGGTATTGATCCAACACTGGAACAGTGGGAACAGCTGGCGAAGCTCTCCGTAGAAAAAGGCTGGCTGCCGCTGTTTGACTTTGCATACCAGGGCTTCGCCCGTGGTCTGGAAGAAGACGCGGAAGGCCTGCGCGCTTTTGCTGCCGTGCATCAGGAACTGATCGTGGCAAGCTCTTACTCCAAGAACTTCGGTCTTTACAATGAGCGTGTCGGTGCCTGTACGCTGGTTGCGGCGAACACTGAAACCGTTGATCGTGCATTCAGCCAGATGAAATCCGTGATCCGCGCTAACTACTCTAACCCGCCTGCACACGGTGCCTCTGTCGTTGCGACTATCCTGAGCAACGATGCACTGCGCGCTATCTGGGAACAAGAGCTGAACGATATGCGTCAGCGTATTCAGCGCATGCGTCTGCTGTTTGTGAACACCCTTGCGGAGAAAGGCGCTGACCGTGACTTCAGCTTTATTATTAAGCAGAACGGTATGTTCTCTTTCAGCGGCCTGACCAAAGAACAGGTTCTGCGTCTGCGTGAAGAGTTTGGCGTCTACGCCGTGGCGTCTGGCCGCGTCAACGTTGCAGGCATGACCCCAGACAATATGGCGCCGCTGTGCGAAGCCATCGTCGCCGTGCTGTAAATTGCACCCATAAAAAAAGCCTGCGTAATGCAGGCTTTTTTTTATTCTGGTTACCAGACAGGCATTTCGTCCTGAAGGAACGGGTTATGGAGTCGTTCATAACCCAGCGTCGACATCGGACCGTGTCCAGGGATAAACGTCACATCATCGCCCAGCGGCAACAACTTCTGTTTAATCGACTGAATCAGCTGTCCGTGGTCGCCACGTGGAAAATCGCTGCGTCCTACGCCACCTTTGAAAATCACATCGCCGGAAATCAGCAGACGGGACTGGTCATCAAAGAAGACAATATGGCCTGGCGTATGCCCAGGACAATGCAACACCTGCAAAGTCACATTCCCTACGTTAACGCGCTCTCCTTCATTTAGCCAGCGATCGGGCGTCAGGGGCAGACACTCATCAAGGCCAAACATGCGGCTCTGGGCTGGTAAACCCTGCAGCCAGAACTCATCTTCTTTTTCCGGACCGATCACAGGCACACCGAAGTGCTGTGCCAGCTCCGCCGCCGCACCAACATGATCAAGATGACCATGCGTCAGTAAAATCTGCATCAGCGTGACACCGCTATCAGCGACTTCCTGCTTGATTTTCTCAGCGTCACCGCCGGGATCGACAAGCGCGGCCAGTTTGGTTTGCTCACACCAGATTAATGAACAATTCTGGGAGAATGCAGTAACCGGAATAATACGATAGTTCATACTGCTCCTGTGTTTCGTTATTACCAGTGCCGGACCGGACCGGTATCAATATGCACAAAGTTGCTACTTGGGTAATATCCTACACCACCTGCGCGCATAGATAACGCAGCTTTGCGAATATTGGCTAACGAAACGCCTTCAATATGGAAATCCATTGCCTGTCCCTTCGTGTGATAGCTTTTTTTCGCTACCCCACGGCTGTGGGCGCGCAGTTCATTATTGGTATCAACAGAGCGATAACCAGAAATAAGCTGCACTGGCTTGCTGGTACCCAGCAGGCCCTGAAGGCGGAATAACTGATCAAACAGTCCTGGGTCGATGGCTTTTATTTTATTCGCGCGGAAATCACGGAAAAAATGGTTAAGTCTTGCTAATTCATCCTGAATATAGCCTCTGCCATCGAAGAACTCCGCTTTTAACGACTCACCGGTGTGGAGATTGTTGAGCGTTAAAACTCGCGGACGAGGTGTCGAGAGGGTGGCAAATGCTGGCGTCGGCAAGATGGCCGCTGCGCCGAGCGCAACACCACCTAACGCCAGCAGTTTGCGGCGATTAGCGTCAAATTTGTCCATGATAATCAGGTCTACAGGTCAATGTTTATCGTAAATATGCTTAGCGCACGAAGGGCACCTTAACTGGCAAAGCCGACTACGTCAAGGCACCCAACCCCAGTAAATACGCGGCCTCCAGCCATATAGCCCCGTATTCACCATTACTTACGACAACCTATTTTCCCGAACTGCTTCATTTACCTGATTAATTGTTCAGCTTTTGGCAAAATTTGTGCGCCGGATCGCGCCGTGAGATCATAATTGTAAATATCTGTACGATACTGCGTCCGCCCGTCCTCACCCACAAACGCCGTCAGATAATAAAGATTGACCGGAATATTATGGCGAATATTAACGTAACGCGTATCCCCCTGCTTCAGGGCGTCAGAGATGCGCGTATCGTTCCAGCCTGCATCCTGCAACAGCATATTAGCCAGCTCCGAGGCTTTATTGACACGCACACAGCCTGAACTCAGCGCGCGGGTGTCTTTCTGGAACAGATTGTGGTTCGGCGTATCGTGCAGATAGATAGCATCTGAACTCGGCATATTGAACTTGTAGCGTCCGAGCGAGTTATGCGCACCGGGTGCCTGCTGGAACCGGAATGGCAGATTAGACGCGGTAATGGTTGACCAGTCGACCATATAGGGGTCTATCGCCTCTTTGCTGTTCCAGCCGCGCATCACCGTATAGCCATGGCGTTCAAGGTAACCCGGATCGTTCCAGACCTTGGGCAGAATGTCTTTACGTGCCAGCGTCGGCGGTACGTTCCACGGCGGGTTAACCACCACGTTGTTCAGCGCACTGCTCATCATCGGCGTTTTGCGATCGGGACGTCCCACAATCACGCGTGACGCCAGCACTTCACTGCCGTTCTGGTAATAGACCAGCGAATACGCCGGAATATTCACCATGATGCCGGTAGAGAGGGTCCCTGGCAGCAAGCGTAAACGCTGGATATTGAGCGCCAGCACCCCTGCCCGCTGCGCAGGTGAGACGTTCAGCCAGTCGCGCGTTGACTGGCCAATCACGCCATCAGCACCCAGCCCCTGAGCAGCCTGAAACTGCTTAACCGCTGCAACCAGCTCCCGATCGTAGGCCGCGGGCTTATCACTCAGAACGGCGGCTTTTTTCTCTTTCACCGGGGCTGACGGGCTGACAACGACGCTTTGCGCATCGTCACCCGGCAGGGCAATTTTAGGCCCGCTATCCAGAATACCGGAGCGTTTGAGGATCTCACGCAGGGCAGGCACATCGCTGCTCCACTGTCCAGGACGCAGCGTCGCGGTACCACGCATCTGCGGCCATGGACGTGAATCCCCGACCAGTTCCAGAAGCGACTGATGCATGGTCGCGTATTGCGGATGTGCCGGCGAGAGGCTCGCAATAAAGCGCGGCAGATCGCCACTATCCAGTGCCAGTTGCCACTGGTTAATTACCGACAGGGCCGGAGTCGCCAGCTTGTAAGGCTTATCGCTGTACAACCAACGGTTACCATTGACCGGAATACCGGCCACAAACTGGAGATACCCCATCATGGCATCGGAAAGCACCACGTCCCGCGCCTGCCCGGTGACAGCAGGATCGGTTAAGAGCTCAACCCATTTTGTGAACTGCGGCTGGAACCCTGCAATGGCGACTTCTGCCAGCTGTTGCTGGAAGGCGCGCACCGCATCACGGTTTTCCCACATGGGTTTCATGTCACGCGCCGCATAGAGCAGCGTGAGCTGACTGGTATAGACAGGCGTGTAGCCTGCTGGCAGCCCAGACAGCAGCTGCTGGCGAAGCGATTCCGCGTCGATGCCTTCTGGCAACGGTTTAATACCGGCCATGATGGCCGTCGCAGGAGACTGCTCCAGCGGTTGAGACAGCGACGTTGGCTGTGTGCCAGTCGTTGCTGTGCTGTCAGTCGGCACAATTTCAGGCTCGTCGGCCTGAGCGGTTAACAGTGGAGCAAACGTCACTGCCAGGCATAAACTTAGCGCAGACAGCTGACGACCACATTTTTTCTTTAGCAACATCCCTTGCCCCCTGTTTTCACGACATGCCCATCACGTTGGGGCTTTCTTTTATTATAGGGTGACGGCAAACCTGTTGCCTTACCTTATGTAAAGAAGTTTAAAGATAACGCAGCCTTAAACACAAGTTAAGTGAAAAAAAAGCGGCGCTGCTGCGCCGCTCACGGTTGGAAAACGCCTCAAGACGCGTCTGCCGTTGTTTCCGGTAAGGATTCTGGCGGCTGCGGAGCAAAACCGCGTAACCCGACCACGTGAACGTGTTCGGTATTCTGGAATACCTTACGCACCAGTTTATACGTGGTGCCTTTCTCAGGACTGATGTTCTCCGGCGCTGCGATAATGAGCTGCATATCAAGACGCTCACAGAGTTCAAACAGTGTGGCAATTGAGCGGGCGTCAAGACGCGCCGCTTCATCCAGGAACAGCAGTCGACATGGGGAGATATCTTTGCCGCGCAGACGACGTGCTTCATCTTCCCAGCTCTGGACCACCATCACCAGAATCGACATCCCGGTACCGATAGCTTCACCGGTAGAGAGTGCACCGGACTCCGCACGGAGCCAGCCGTCTGAACCACGGTTAACCTCCACTTCCATTTCCAGGTAGTTACGGTAATCCAGGAGCTCTTCACCAATGGTTTGCGGCGTGCGTTGCCCCATGTCAATCTGCGGATTAAGACGCTGATACAGTTTCGCCAGCGCTTCGGAGAAGGTCAGACGGTTGCTGTTGAACAGATCCTGATGCTGTTCGTGCTGTTCAGACAACACTTCCAGCAGCGTCGAGTGCGCTTCACGCACGTTCACGTTCAGACGCACGCTGTTTACCTGACCAAACGATACGCTCTGCAAGCCCTGGTTCAGCTGGCGAATTCGGTTCTGCTCGCGCTGGATGGTTTTACGGATGATATTCGCCACGCTGCGGGAACTGATAGCCAGTTTCTGCTCGCGGGAGGTCAACTCTTCCGTCAGGCGGCCCAGTTCGATTTCCATCTGCTCAATGGCTTCGACCGGATCGTCGGTACGAATGATGTCCTGACGAATACGCTCACGCAGGTGCTGATAAACGGCCACGAAGAACTGGATCTTACGCTCAGGGCGTTTCGGATCTTCGGACATACGCAGCACATCGCGCAGGTGTTCGTTATCCGCCACCGCCAGACGCAAGGCACCCAGCGCCTTATCCGACATAGAGCGCAGTTCATCCGCAGAGAGATAGGCCAGCTCGCGACGATGCAGACGGCGTTCAACGTTATTGTCTTTCACCATCCGCATGACGGCGCACCAGCCCGCCTTCGCGGTCACGACCTGCTCACGCATTTCGTGATAATCACGCTCCAGCTTGCGCAGGCGACGAGTCAGGTTATCCATTTCCGCTTCACAGAAGGTCAGCGCTTTTTCCAACTGATTACGACGTGCGCGGTTATTACTGAGCTGCGCATGCAGTTCATCACGACGGATACGCGCCCGCTCTTCTGCTCCGCTGTCAGCACGGACGCCAATGTCCTGTAACTCTTTCTGAAGATCGTTTAACAGCTCTTTCTTGGTGTCGAAGGAGCTTTTCAGCGAGGCCAGGACCTGATTGTACTGGTTCAGCTGTGCCGAGTGGCTACGCATCGCGTCACGGGCGCGAGTACGTTCCGCTTCAGCCTGTTCAAGGCGCTGACGAAGCTTCTCATTGAGATCGCTGTTACCGCTCAGCATCTCCGCGGAATCGGAGTAGCCGAAGTGAGCCCGGCGCTGCACAACTTCAGTCAGGGCAAACGCCTGCTGGCGCGCTTCGCGCTGCACCTGCTGCGACCAGGCATAATCTTCTTTTAACTGCTCGAACTGCTCCGGATCGCTCTGCAACACGGAGACCATTGGTTCGAGCTTCGCCAGCTGATTACCGTACTGCTGAACAAAACGTGCCGCTTCCTGAGCTTCATCCAGACGTTCCTGAATCTCATCCACGCGGTCAGCCAGCGTGTCATCTGCCAGCAGATTCAGGCGAGGCAGGATGCGGTTAAGGGCCGCAACGCCCTCTTTTGCCTGTTCGAACTGAACGCGGCTTTGCTGGTTGTCATTTTCATGGTTTGAGATCGCACGCTCAAGCTCGCCGCGACGGGTGTTGAGCTTGCGAATTTCGGCTTCCGGGTCAGCTTCAAACGCCACGCCCAGATGGCTGCCGATAAAGCGGCTGAACGCCTGATGCAGACGTTGGGTTTTCTGCACGTCAAACGACAGGGTCGCAAAACGTTCAGACAACGTCTCACGCTCGGCGTGCAGACTTTCAATCCGGTTTTCACGCGCTGCGCGACCAAACAGCGGAAGCTCAGGGAAGCGAGAATAACGCCACTGACGATCGGCGATTTTGACGACAACCGCTTTTTCCAGCTCATCGACGCTGAATACGCTGTCATCGAACGACTGCGGATCCCCTTCGATTAAATAGAGGTCTTCCGGGCAATCTTCCAGCCCTGCCAGCTGGTCAGCAATCAGCGACAGATCCGGGACCACAATCGCGTTACGTGATGGGCCATACAGGGCTGAGAAGTACGGCGCATCGTCCAGACCGACATCGTCATAGATTTCGGACAACAGCACGCCGCCAAAACGTTCAGCCAGAGCGTTCAGACGCGAATCTTCCGAACCACCAGGCTGGCTTAAGCGCTCAATCTCTTCATCGATCTCGCGTTTACGGGCGCCGACTTCATCGCGCTCAACAATCGCCTCGCGCTCGCGCTCCAGCAGCTGTTGCAGATATTCGGTCACGTCCTGGCTGGACTCAAACTGTTCGCCGCACTGTTCACTGAGCTGGTTCAGGCTGCTTTGGGCAGCCAGCCAGACTGGGGCACGCTGCAGCAGCACCTTAGAACGGGACTGCAGCTGTTCCATCTCCTGGCGCAGCGTCATGCGCTGTTCACTGGCGTTGGATACGGAATCGGAAAGCGCAGCAATACGCGCTTCGAGCTCCTGATGCAGAGCTTCAAGATCGTCGAAATCGTAATTTTTGCCCTGGCGCTTACAGAACTCCGCCAGCATACGCTCGGCTTCCTGCTGTTCGCGAAGACGCTGTTCCAGTTCGTTCAGGCGCATACGCAGCGGCTGAACCTGCTCGGCCAGATGGCGCTGATTCACACCGTCGCGCAGCAGTTCACGGGCAACTTCCCACGCTTCGTTACGCGCAAGCGGGCCGTTAATTGCCACAACCAGCTGGTACGCTTGCTCAAACTGACTGTGCGCCGTTTGCGCGACGCTCATCTTCTGTTCAAGCGAGAGCAGTTTCTCGGTCGCTTCCTGCTCTTTGGCCTGGAAGGTATCCAGCCACTGGTCAGCGCTTTCCGGGGTGAGGTCAGGCAGATGACACAGCTCTTTTGCACGCTGTAACGCCTGAAGTGCCTGGGTATACTGAATTGCACGCGTCTGCTGCACGTCTAGCGCCTGCTGGTAATCGGCCAGCTGATTTTTCAGCTCATCCACTTCCAGCTCGGCGGCCTCAGCACGTGCTTCGTTCTCTTCCTGCATGTCGGCAGCTTCCGCCACCACTTCATTTTGCTCTTCGAGACGAATTTGCAGCTCATCGAGATCCGCTTCGTAGCGCTCGATCTTCTCCTGCTGACGCAGGGCGGTCTGCACCAGGTTCAGGTGATCGCTGGCAGCCTGGTAATCGGCTTCCAGATCGCCTTCGGCACCGTTGTGCTCGCCCAGTTCACGCGCCATTTCGACGTGCTTATACTGCTCAGCCACCAGCTGTTTACGGGAGGTAAACAGCTCGCGGCGGTACTCTAACGCCTGATCGAGATGGACACGACGTTCATTGGCGTGACGCATATAGTCCGCCGCCACGTAGTTGGTGGCCTCGCTAATCAGGTGCTTAAACAGGTCACGGTCAGACTGCGTCACGCGAATGGCTTCGAGCGTCATGCGGTTTTCACGCAGTGCGGCTTCCATATCCTGGAAGGCCTTACGCACGCCGCTGTTTTCCGGCAACAGATAGTCGCGCAGGGAGCGGGTAATGGCGCTGGAGATACCACCGTACAACGATGCTTCGATCAAACGGTAGTATTTGCTACGGTCAGACGCGCTGCGCAGACGACGGGCCACAACGCCCAGATCGAACATCAGGGAGTGGTAATCCGTAATGGAGTTGAACTGCTTGAACTGCACGCCTTCGATGGTTTCGAGCTTATCTTTCAACTCCTGCAACGTCAGCACGCGCGCCTGGCGCTCATTAAGGGTTTCCGTCAGCAGCGCTGTGGGCTGCATGGAGGTTGGCAGACCCTGGATGGCAAACGGTTTAATGTCCACTTTACGGTCACGGCCTGCGACCTGCTGCAGACGTACCCCCACCACCACACGCTGATGTCGGGAGTTAATGACGTCCAGTACCGAATAACAGACGCCTGCTTTGAGTTTGCCGTGCAGGCCTTTATCGCGAGAGCCGCTGGTCGCCCCCGCTTCGGTGGTGTTACGGAAATGGAGCAGCGTCAGATCGGGGATCAGTGCCGTAACAAACGCCGCCATGGTGGTGGATTTACCCGCACCATTACCACCGGAGAGCGTCGTAACCAGTTCATCCAGATCGAACGTCCGGGCAAAGAAGCCGTTCCAGTTAATCAGCGTTAGTGAGCGAAATTTACCGCGTTCAATCATTACTCTTCCTCCCCGCTATCCGGCAGATTCTCTTCATGCTCATCATCGAGCTGCAAATGGTTTTCCACCGGCATCGCTTCACCGTCGCGGATCATGCGAAGCTGCGCTTCACGCGCATCGTCGCCCGCACGCACATCGGCGCCGAAGCGGAAGACAGATTCCGTGATGCGGAATTTGCTGCTGTCATGGCCCATAAACCAGACCATGCCCAGACGACGCAGACGGTTAAGGGAAGAGCGAACTTTTTCCTGCAATTTCTGGCGGTCAAGATCCGAGCCCGTGGAGCGGTTGTTCACCAGCTTAAGCAGCTTGCTCTCATCCGCCAGCGCCAGCAGCTCGTCGTAAAGCTCCTGCTGGGTGAAGATGCCTTCATTTGCCAGACGCTCCGGGCTGAGATAGAGGTAGCAAAGAATTTTGCCGACCATCATATCCAGCTCAGAGAGCACGGAACGCGGAATCAGGGTTGTGGAACGTGGACGCAGGTAGAAAAACCCTTCCGGTGCGCGGATAAGCTCCACGTTATAGCGGGCGTAAAACTCCTCCAGGTACTCCTGGAAGTCCATCAAAAAGGCGTGATTGTCCAGCTCGTCTAAGCCAATGTGACGACCGGCACGCAGTTGGCTGTCCAGCGCCGGAAACAACGGATTCGCCAGCGCCTGTGCCAGCTTAACTGGCATCACTTGTTCAATATTTGTCAATGACATGCGCCTGTACCTTGGCTCCGTAATCGTTAATCGGCTGCCACTTCGGCGGCAGCCCGGTGAAATCTGCTTGCGCGACGCCCAGACGCACGGCCTGGTCTACCACGATGCGGGCGATGTCGAAGTGGCGCGCGCGAGGATATTGCGCCAGATAGTCGCGCACCACGAGCCCAAGATCCAGCGGCACTTGTCTGGTTTTGTAGACAGCGAGCTGTTCTTCGATCATCGCCGCAAGTTGCTCACGAATTTCGTTGAACTCTTCATATTCCAGATCCGGTGGCAGTTCACCGGTCACTTCTTCATCGCGCAGGGCCATCTCTTCGTCGCGCATATCCAGCAGACGATCGGCGCTGGCGTAAGTCAGCGCCCATGGCGCATCGAAATAGGTCTGTACCGACTGGCGCAGACGCTGAGCAAAGACGCGGTTTTTATCCATATCGATCGCGGTACGGATAAATTTATGCACGTGACGGTCATAACCGATCCACAGGTCAATCGACTGCTGACCCCAGCTGATAATACGATCGAGTTTGCTCTGCAGATCGAACACCAGACGGTCAATAAAATGCAGATCGTCATGGGCCATGGTCGCATCCTGGATGCGCAGGAGGTTCGCCTGAAGCTTATCCCCTGCCGCTTCCAGCGTATCCTGCAGTTCACGCAGCGTACCCGAGGTTTCCGACAGCAACATTTCACAGCTGGAGATGGCCGCACGCCAGTCTTTATTCAGCAACTGCGCGATATCGTCTTTTACCTGTTGCTGCTGTTCATCCATCAGACGCTGGGTCAGATCGATGCTGTCGAAAATCTCTGCCACCGAATATTTCAGCGGCGCATAGACGTTACGGTGCCAGTGGAATTCGTCACCGTTTTCATCCGCTGCATCGGCAGCGCGCTTAAGTTCACCCGCCACAATCGAGAGCTGCATGGAAAGACGCAGCGTGGAAAATTCACGCTGGCGGATGTAGTAATCGGTGATGCCGATACCCAGTGGCGTCAGACGATAGATGGCGTTTCCTTCCGCCTGCTCGCTGGTAAAGCGGTTCAGCAGACGTTGACGCACCATATCGTTGATTGCGTTGTTGGCACGCACGCTAATGGTTTCGCTGGTTTGCTCAAACGCATCACTGACATGGCGGAACGCATCCACCAGTTCACCCTCGCTCATTTCACCATCCAGCCGTTCGCCGTTCAGCGTGGCAACCGCCAGCAGGAAAGAGAGTCTGTCTACCGGCAGCGAGATGGAGAAATCGTTTTTCCTGGCCCAGGCAACCAGTTCGGGGACTGTCTGGGAAAATTCACTCATAGGTTATCCTTGCATCTGCGGCTTGTGCGCGGTGACGTGAATATAGCGGCCAAGACTGACAAAAGGTTCCTGACGGCAATACCGCGTTTCCAATTCTGTTAAGGTGTCAAAACAGTCACGCTGTTTGTGTTTTTCACGCAGATAATCATGAAACACCCTGACGCCCGTTTTCCCGGTTATCTGCCAGCCAATCTCTTCCAGCCAGCCATACACCTGCTGCGGATCGCGCGGATAATCCGGGGAAAGCGTGCGTTTTTTCTTTTTTGGCATCCCGACCTGAACATAGTCGAAGTTACCCGCAACCATGTTGTGCATCAGGAAGCCGTTAGCATTGTAGAACATCAGTGACAGCGTACCGCCCGGGCGCAACATCGACCACAGGGTGCGTAACACGCTTTGCGGATCGGCAACCCACTCCAGCACTGCATGAAACAATATCAGATCAACCTGGGTTTCCAAATGCTGTGCGATGTCCTGAGCGGCGCATTGTATAAAATGCATGTTGTCGCTCACACCTTTCTCTTCTGCGGCACGCGTCGCACGCGCGATCATCTCAGCAGAAAGATCGCAAAGCGTTACGTGATGACCGCGCTGGGCCATTTTGATAGCCGTCTGCCCTTCACCGCCGCCAGCGTCCAGCACGCGCAACGTTTGCCCCTCAAACGAGGCCAGGATGTTGTCCAGATCCTGCCAGAGGATCGTCTGACGCAACTGCCCTTTCGTGGTGCCATAAATGTTGCGCGAAAACTTTTCCGCGATGTCATCAAAATTGCGATCCCGCATTGGGAGAGTTCCACTCGCTAACTGCAAAACCGCTATTTTGTCACACCCGCGCGGAGAATGAACCTCTCTGGTGTAATATCACGAGTAATCACCTGCTATATGGTTAAAAAAGGAACCAAAAAGGATGCTTTTTACCCTGAAGAAATACATTGGGGGGATGATGCTTCCCCTTCCACTGCTGCTTATCATCATTGCGCTGGGGCTGGCGCTGGTGTGGTTTAGTCGCTTTCAGAAAAGTGGCAAAACGCTTATTACCGTCGGCTGGCTGGTCCTGCTGTTGCTGAGCCTACAGCCGGTTGCGGATAGCCTGTTACGTCCTGTCGAAAACAGGTACCCGACATGGCAGGGTCATCAGGAGGTAAAGTATATCGTGGTGCTGGGTGGGGGTTACACCTGGGATCCGAACTGGGCGCCCAGTTCAAACCTGATTAACAACAGCCTGCCTCGACTGAACGAAGGCATTCGCCTGTGGCTGGCGAATCCGGGATCGAAAATGATCTTTACCGGTGCGGCGGCAAAAACAAACCCGGTCAGCACGGCCGAAGCCGGAGCCAGAGTGGCTGAATCGCTGGGTGTACCGCGTTCCGCTATCATCACGCTGGACAGCCCAAAAGACACCGAAGAAGAAGCTGCCGCCGTGAAGCAGGCGATTGGCGATGCCCCGTTCCTGCTGGTTACGTCCGCCTCGCACCTGCCGCGGGCGATGATTTTCTTCGAAAGAGTTGGCCTGCATCCCCTCCCCGCGCCGGCTAACCAGATGGCCATCGACGCGCCGCTTAACCCGTGGGAACGGGCGATCCCGTCCCCGATGTGGCTGATGCACAGCGATCGTGTCGGTTACGAAACGCTTGGACGCCTCTGGCAATGGCTAAAAGGCGCGTCAGGCGAGCCAGGGCAGGAGTGATTTCGTGGCGAGATCGAAGTTGGCGCGATTAAAACGGCCAGTATTGACCAGTTGCGCCACTTCATCCCAGAGCAGATAGAGCCAGCGGCGCCAGAGAAACGCTTCTGCAACCGGCGCGCGCTGGAGATAATACCAGAGTAACCCCTCTGCGGCCCCGCTGTCGCTGAGCCTGAACAACTCGTACTCGCGCGGTGCCCAGAGCATGATCCCTGGCCCTACCATTGCCAGAAGCTGGTCGCTGCGAGGGTCTTTCAGCATGCTGCGCAGGGTAAAATTGCCGTGAACCAGCACGCAGTTGTCGTTAAAGCCGTCAAACAGCGCGGGCAAACACTCCCGGGTGCGGAACAAAATACGTTTGTCCTGCATGGTCAAACCGGTGTTATTAAACTGGTTAAGGGTGCCCCACAACACTTCGACCCGCTGGCGGTACCACAGTGGCCACAGGTTTTCCTGGGTGCTGTCTACCGGCCCGACGAGCCCACCGCTGTCTTGTCTGTGCCAACCCAGTAGCGCCTCGACAATCTGATCTTTCAGCTGTTCCCAGCGTTCCGGTGAACGAGCCGGCGCTTCCACAGGCACGCCACGTAACCGCTCAATCAGCAGGACATCGGGGCCGGGGTGTTCTTCATGCGTCATCACGCCATACACCGTCGGCATGCGGACGGTCCCTTGTCGCGCAAGCATCGACATTTTCCAGGCCAACTGCCTGGCAACGCCCGGCGAGGTAAAACTTCGGGCCATCAGCGGCATTGGGTTTCCCTGGCTGTCATATAACGACCAGAGTGCGGTATCTGCCTTTTCGTTCACACACTCAACCCTGCTTAACTTCTCACCCAGCAGATGGCTCAGTTCAGCACGCAGCTGTTCCATATGAGATTACCCCCATTAAGACTACTGCTTTTATAATGAGCGCGCGGACAGAAGATGTCACCCGACAGAGATCAATTATGGAAAAGAAAGGGAAAATAACCGGGAGAGAACATCCCCCCGTAAGGAGGGATGCGGGCGCTATTAACGTAATTCGGCGCGGACGCGCTCAAGATCTTCCGGGGTGTCAACACCCGTACCTGGCACTTCCTGTGCAACGGCAACGTGGATTTTTTCCCCGTACCAGAGCACGCGGAGCTGCTCCAGCATTTCGATATGCTCCAGCGGGCTGGGTGCCCAGGTGACATAACGACGAATAAAGCCAGCGCGGTAGCCGTAGATCCCCAGATGACGCAGGAATGAATCACCAATGGTCTCTTTTGAAACCGCAAAACGATCACGATCCCAGGGAATAGTGGCGCGAGAGAAATAGAGCGCATAGCCCTCGGCATCCATCACCACTTTCACCGCGTTCGGATTAAACGCCTCTTCAGCGTGGAGCACAGGTACCGCGAGCGTAGCCATACCGACCTGGCGCTGCGCCAGGTTTTCCGCCACCTGGCGAATAATGACCGCCGGGATCATCGGCTCGTCGCCCTGTACGTTAACGATGACCGTATCATCACTGAAACCGCATTTCTCAACCACTTCTGCCAGGCGCTCTGTGCCGGACTGGTGATCGGCGCGGGTCATGCACACTTCTCCGCCAGCCGCCTCAACCGCACGGGCAACGTCCGGATGATCGGTTGCCACGATAACGCGCTCAGCACCGGACTCACGCGCACGTTCAAGGACATGCACAATCATCGGTTTGCCGTTGATATCCACCAGCGGTTTACCCGGCAGACGGGTTGATGCATAACGCGCAGGAATAATGACAACAAAACTCATGGTTTGCTCTCTTCTGCCACCAGGGAGCGGGCTTCGTTTTCCAGCAATACCGGAATACCGTCGCGCAGCGGGAATGCCAGACTGTCCAGCTTGCAAATCAGCTCTTGTTTGTCCTGGCTGTAGTAAAGTTTGCCGTTGCACACCGGGCAGGCAATAATTTCAAGTAAACGGTGATCCATAGTTCCTCCGTATGGGTAATCGCTAAAGCTTAACACATTCCTTTTTCAGGGAGTGTCTGTTTCCCAGCCACGTCGACAGGTGCTAAACAACCCGTCAGGCACCCGACCCAGCGCCACGTCGTGGGCCCCCTGCCAGCGTGCGAATTCGCTAATGGCGGAGGTTAATCCTTTTTCCAGCGCCGCGGTGGTCTTGATCCCCTCTTCAAGATAGAGCGCGATAATCTCCAGCGTGCCGGTTTTGCGGTGCATTTTGGCGTCCATTCGACCGACCAGTTGCCCTTTGTGCAGCAGAGGCAACACAAAGTAGCCGTACTGACGCTTTGGCGCGGGGGTGTAACACTCGAGCCGATAGCTGAAATTAAAGAGCTGTTCGGCCCGTTTTCTGTCCCACACGACCGGATCGAAAGGCGATAACACCGCGCTGTGGGTTGCCTGAAGCTTACTTTCCAGAGCCTGGGGTAAGAGCGGGAGGAGATCCGAATGCAGCCACATGTCCCCGAGGGTTTCTACCGTGACGGGGATAACACGATGTTCACGCTGCCACATTTCCAGCAGCGGTTTCAGGGCCGGCTGGCGAAGGCGATAGTAATCCGCCAGCCACTGCGGCCGGAAAATGCCCAGACTGCGGGCGCTGTTCTCCAGCATGATGGCTTCCGCTGCCTCCTGGGTGAGTAAGTCACGCTCATCGTCCCAGTGGGGCATCACGCGGTGCGTCAGGTCATACACGCGCTGAAAATTACGCCGTTCAATCACCATGACTTTGCCGGACGTAAACAGTCCTTCAAGGTGGCGTTTGTGCGGCTTCCACTCCCACCAGCCGCTGGTCCCTTTTCTCGGATGTTCAAAATCGGCGGAACGTACAGGACCGTTTTGCTGAATATGCTCGATAAGCTGTGCTATTTCAGTCGCGTGCTCCTGCATCCATTCCTGGCGGTATTTCCAGCCCATCTTTTCGGGGGCCAGCATGCGATGGCGAACCAGAGCAAAATCGCTGCGCGGCAGGAAACAGGCCTCGTGCGCCCAGTACTCCATTAAGTCCCCCTTACTGAGCGCGTCATCCAGCCACTGAGGCGGATAATTCCCCAGTCGACTAAACAGCACAAGGTAAGGGCTACGGGCCACAATATTAATGGTGTCAATTTGAAGGAGCGACATGCGCTGAACGGTAGAGAGAATATCGGCGGGCTGCGCGCGGCGGCGGGGCTTTTTGAGTAGCCCCTGTGCGGCAAGGTGCAAATGACGTGCGGCTGAAAGCGAGAGTTGCGGTAAAGACATGCGTTTTCCTGTCAGTCAAAGCGCCACCAGAACCGCGTAAGCCATTACTGCACTAACGCAATCAGTTCCTTGAGCAATTGTTCCGGTTGCTCACCGCTGAGTTCAGCGTCAACCGGCAGATACCACCAGTTATCCTTCGCAAAGGCACGGCATTTCACCGCATCTTTTTCAGTCATGATTAGCGTCTGCCCCGGCGCAGTCAGGGCCGCGACCTGATCTGGCACCAGCGCCTGATGATCGGCCAGCGGAACGCGTTTTTCAAGCCGGGCACCACACTGTTCCAGCGTCGCGAAGAAACGCGGAGGATGACCGATACCCGCCATGGCCACCAGCGCGGGTAACAACGAGACAGCACGGCGCTCTCCGGTCAACAGATTCACCGCCATTCCCGGCCTGAGATGCATAGGGATCTCACCCGGTTTAGCCTCTCCACCGTTAACAATCACCGCATCAACGGACCTGAGACGCGAAGCGCGTTCGCGCATTGGTCCTGCGGGTAGCCACCAGCCGTTACCGAACCGGCGAACCCCGTCAATGACCACAATCTCTTTATCACGCGCCAGCGCGTAATGCTGCAGACCATCGTCAGTAATAATAATGTCTACCGTGTGTTCGGCAAGAAGTGCCTGAACGGCATCACTGCGTACCGGGGAAACCGCAACAGGTGCACCTGTACGCTGGTATATCAATACTGGCTCATCACCCGCTTCAGCGGTCGTAGTTTCCGCGGTCAACAACAGGGGATACTGCGCCGCTTTTCCGCCATATCCACGCGATACCACGCCTGGGCGTATACCGCGTTTTTGCAGTTGCTCCACCAGCCAGATCACCACCGGTGTTTTACCGTTGCCGCCAGCCGTCAGGTTACCCACCACGACAACCGGCACCGGCGCGCGCCATGCTCGCTTTAACCCCAGACGGTAAAGCAGACGAATGACGCCGCTCACCAGGCCATAAAGCCAGGAAAGCGGCAGAAACAGTAGCCACAGCGGTGATTCACCGGACCAGATGCGTGCAATCATTCGCCGAATTGCATCTTATGCAGTTGGGCGTAAACGCCGCGGTGCGCCAGCAAATCAGAGTGGCTTCCGCGTTCGACAATCACGCCATCTTCAACAACAACTATTTCGTCAGCCTGCTCGATAGTCGACAGACGGTGCGCAATCACCAGCGACGTACGGTTCTTTTGCAGCTCATCCAGCGCAGACTGAATGGCACGTTCAGATTCCGTATCCAGCGCAGAGGTTGCTTCATCCAGAATCAGAATCGGGCTATCACGCAACAGCGCACGAGCAATGGCGATACGCTGGCGCTGGCCACCGGAGAGCAGTACACCGTTCTCACCGATAATGGTATCCAGACCGTTATCCATCTTGTTGATAAAGTCCATCGCATAGGCCATACGAGCGGCCTTTTCAATCTCTGCACGGCTGTACTCTTCTGTACGCGCATAGGCAATGTTATTTGCCACAGTATCGTTGAAGAGATGCACATTCTGGGAGACCAGCGCCACCTGATTACGCAGCGACTGCAGGGTATACTCCCGCAGGTCATGGCCATCCAGCAGGATTTCACCCTCGTCGATATCATAGAAACGGGTAATCAGGCTGGCGATGGTGGATTTACCTGAGCCAGAGCGGCCTACCAGCGCAACGGTTTTACCCGCGGGAATGGACAGGTTGATATTACGCAAAGCCGGCGTTTCGCGGCCAGGATAGGTGAAAGTCACATTGCGGAATTCAACATCGCCGTGGGCGCGTTCAATCTCGCGTTTACCTTCATCTTTCTCCTGTTCGGTATCCAGAATGCTGAACAGAGTCTGGCAGGCAGCCATCCCGCGCTGGAACTGAGCGTTGACGTTCGTCAGTGATTTCAGCGGACGCATCAGGGCAATCATCGATGAGAAGACCACGGTGATGGTACCTGCCGTCAGCGTCTCCATCACGCTCGGGAAGCTGGCCGCATACAGAACAAAGGCCAGCGCCAGAGAAGCGATCAGCTGAATGATAGGGTCAGAAATTGAAGAGGCCGAAACCATTTTCATCCCCTGCAGACGCATTTTGTTGCTGACTTTATCAAAGCGTTTGGTTTCGACTTCCTGCCCGCCGAAAATCAACACCTCTTTATGCCCTTTCAGCATCTGCTCTGCGCTGGTCGTAACCTGGCCCATCGTGTTCTGCATATTCTTACTGATGTTGCGAAAACGCTTTGAAACGACGCGAATAGCAATAGAGACAACCGGTGCCAGCACGATAAGGATCAGTGACAGCTGCCAGCTGTAATAGAACATCATGATGAACAGACCGATAATCGATGCACCTTCACGCACCACGGTAATCAGCGCGTTGGACGACGATGATGCCACCTGCTCGGAGTCGTAGGTAATACGTGACAGCAAGGTACCGGTAGACTGCTTATCAAAGAACGCTACTGGCATGCCCATCATGTGGCCAAACAGCCGACGGCGCATGGTCATAACGACTTTCCCGGAAACCCAGGAGATACAGTAGCTCGAAATGTAGCTGGTGATACCGCGTAAGATCATCAGTCCAATAACCACCAGTGGCATCCATATCAGCACTGAGCGATCTGTTTTACCAAAACCGTCATCCAGTAACGGTTTGAGAAGCGATAACATAAACGTATCGCTGGCTGCGTTGAGGACTAACGCTACACCCGCCACGATCAAGCCTGCTTTAAAAGGTGCAATCATCGGCCAGAGTCGGCGGAAGGTTTGCCACGTGGAGAGATCTTTGTCGTTATGCATTCAAAAAACCAGCATCTGTTGAAATAGCCGCATATTCTACCCGTTATCTACGGGCGCGCCAAACCACTGATGATACCAACGCGGTAAATATTCATCACGTACGCGTTGTATTTGCCATCGATGTTGCGAGAATGTCACCGATATTTGTCCAGAATGGGGGGTATCGTGCCAGATATAGCCCTCTTTTCGATAACGTCTGATAACTTTTGCCGACGGAAAATGCCATGCGTTATAGCGGGCCGCAGAATCGAGCGCGATCCTCCCCTCTACCCGCTGCACCAGTGGCAATGATGAAGACGTATTGCTGCCATGATGGGGTACCTGTATCACAGTGGACGTCAGATGACGCCAGTAATGGCTAAGCATAGTCTGTTCCGCTTGCGCTTCAATATCCCCCGTAAGCAACGCACTCTGCTCACCATCGTCGATTTTTACCACACAGGAGCGATTGTTCCCCCTTTCGGAATAGCCCTCAGGTGGCCAGTGGACGGTGAAGGTTAACCCCTCCCATATCCATCTCTGCCCGCGAAAACAAGGCCGATGCTCCCCCCGGCCTAACGGGCTTCTTATCCATAACGTGGGCCATGTTTTTTGCATCGTCGCCAGGCCGCCCGCATGGTCGAGATGCTCATGACTGAGAATGACGCCTTCTGGTTGCAAATGGTGCCAGCGTAGCCACGGAATGATTAACTGCCGGGCGCTATCACCACCCGGCCAGGCGAGCCCGGTATCATAAAGAAGGGCTTTACCATGGCGTTCAATGACCATTGCCAGCCCCTGCCCCACATCCAGCATATGCAGTGTCCAGCCCTCACTCCTCACCGTTCGCCAGAGTGGAAATGCCAGTAAGACACTCCCTGCCAGACAAACTGCAGGAACAGATTTCCAGGCATGAAAGCGCCAGCCGATAATGGCAAGCCAGGGCAATAACGTCAGGTATTGCCATCGTTCATCTACATTCTGCCAGCCATCCGGCAGGCGCATCAGCATCCAGAACAACCCCCCCAGGGATTTATCGGCTGCAAACCAGAGGGCACTTTCCAGCGCCGTCAGCGGCAACAGATGAAGCAACATTCCGGCCAGGATCAGCGGTACGCAGACAAAAGTGACCAGGGGGACGGCAAAGAGATTAGCCACCAGGGAAGAGAAGCTAAACCCATGAAAAATCAGCACCTGTAATGGCATGAGCAGAAGCAACATGCCGGTTTGCAGATAAAGCAGATTCAACAGAGGCTGTAACCAGCGAACCCGGTGCCCGCGAGGAAGAGGCAGCCACTGAAACCAGAAAATCAGCGCGGCGACGGCAAAAGCTGAAAGGGCCAGACTTTGAGAAAGCACGGCTAAGGGATCGCTTATCAGGATTGCCGCGATACAGCAACACCACACCTGCCAGGGAGACCACTGACGGGCGCCAATGCGCAATGCCGCCAGCACGGCAAGTGCGATAACCGTTCGCAATGCGGGCGGTTGCAGCCCGGTAAGCCAGGCGTAGAAAGCGGCAAAGAACAACCCGGCCAGGAGAGGAATCTGCCAGTGGATCCAGTGGCCCGGCATTAAAAACTGAAGCCCTCGCGTAAGTAACCAGACGATGGATGCGGCCAGCGCAATATGCAGACCCGAAATTGCCATCAGGTGCAGCGTGCCGGTGTCGCGCATCAGATCTTTAATTTCCCGGGGCACCTCCAGACGTTCTCCCATCCCCAGCCCAAGCATAACCGCGCCCCAGTGAAAAGCAGAAAGCCGGTGTTGCAGTGACATCAGGTACTGAGCACGCAAGCTACAGTTTTCATCGACGATTTTCGCCTGCGTAAAACGTCCGCTGAGCGTCTGGTGTCGGGCAAAGGCGCTTCGCTGGGGATCATATCCCCCGTCGTTTAGCTCGCCATGCACAGGCCGGAGCCTGAGCGTCATGGCCCAGCGCTGACCGGCACATACCTTTTGCGGCAGGTAATTGCCATACAGCGTCACGCCCGTGGGTGCCCACCAGCGCTGACCATCGACACGCAGAATGTTGCCCTGATGCATTGTTGCACCATCGGTGGCCGTGATTTCTATCTCTGCCTGCACTGCTCCCGTCGTTAAATGTTGCATCGGCCAGACGCTTTCCTGCGCAGCAAGAAGACCCCAGGCACAAAATAACACCACGATCCCCATATACTTCAGGACGTTGTTTCGCTGGGCGGCCAGCGCTATCCCACCGGCTATCATTACCCACACGGTATGACGTTCAGGCAGGACGGGTAACCAGAGTAACGGCATGATCGCCAGAATGGCGCAAAGACTTATCGCGGGAATGCCCATTACTACCTCCCTGTTTGAGGGTGACAGTATGGAAGCAGGCAGGGTGAGTCGTCAGCCAGAAGAAACGCGGTTTACAGCGGGCGCTGAAACATTTTTATCCGTTTGCAGAAAACAAAAGGAAAATTGCGCGGCATCTTCAGAATAAAAGCGGCAGGCACAAAAAAAGCACCCGCAGGTGCTTTCTTTCGAACCCAGTTTAGCGCTGATGGCTAAACTCAGTTGCCGTAAATGTTGGCGCGATCGCGCAGTTCTTTACCCGGCTTAAAGTGTGGAACGTACTTACCTTCCAGTTCGACTTTATCGCCAGTTTTCGGGTTACGCCCGGTACGTGGAGCACGATAGTGCAGAGAAAAACTACCGAAACCGCGGATTTCAATGCGCTCGCCCTGGGCAAGAGTGGAGGCCATATGCTCCAGCATCTCTTTTACGGCATCCTCCACTGCTTTCGCAGGGATATGCGGTTGCTGACTGGCAAGTCTTTCAATCAATTCTGACTTGGTCATGATTCCTCCGGTTCCTTTCAAACCAATTAGCTGAACAGCTCATTAAACAAGGGCGGCCGTAGCCGCCCTTTGTTATTGATTACAGGACGAATCCTCTAATCTGTCAAGATTGCTCCTCATCCTTCTCGCTGTAAATGCGTTACAGCTCAAAATGATGCGGACAACCTGATATTACTCGCCTTTAGCTGCTTTGAAAGCTTCAGCCATTGCGTTGTTAGAGAAGTTTGCATCTTCCTGTTTGTTAACAGTGGCGATTGCATCTTTCTCATCAGCTTCGTCTTTAGCACGAACAGACAGGCTGATTGCACGGTTCTTACGGTCAACACCGGTGAACTTAGCTTCAACGTCGTCACCAACGTTCAGAACCAGAGTGGCATCTTCAACGCGGTCACGTGAAGCTTCAGAAGCGCGCAGGTAACCTTCAACGCCGTCAGCCAGTTCTACAGTTGCGCCTTTAGCGTCAACTGCAGTGACTTTACCGTTTACGATTGCGCCTTTCTTGTTCAGTGCAACCCAGTTGTTGAACGGATCTTCTGCGAGCTGTTTAACGCCCAGGGAGATACGTTCACGCTCTGCGTCAACCTGCAGAACAACTGCAGCGATTTCGTCGCCTTTTTTGTATTCACGAACTGCTTCTTCGCCTGCAACGTTCCAGGAGATGTCAGACAGGTGAACCAGGCCATCGATGCCGCCGTCCAGGCCGATGAAGATACCGAAGTCAGTGATAGACTTGATTTTACCTTCAACACGGTCACCCTTGTTGTGGGTTTCCGCGAACTGCTGCCATGGGTTGTTTTTGCACTGTTTCAGGCCCAGGGAGATACGACGACGTTCTTCGTCGATATCCAGAACCATAACTTCCACTACATCACCAACGTTAACAACTTTGGATGGGTGGATGTTTTTGTTGGTCCAGTCCATTTCGGAAACGTGCACCAGGCCTTCAACGCCTTCTTCGATTTCAACGAAGCAGCCGTAGTCAGTCAGGTTGGTAACGCGACCAGTCAGTTTAGTACCTTCTGGGTAACGTTTAGCGATAGCTACCCATGGATCTTCGCCCAGCTGCTTCAGGCCGAGGGATACACGAGTACGCTCGCGGTCGAACTTAAGCACTTTAACAGTGATTTCGTCGCCCACGTTCACGATTTCGCTTGGGTGCTTAACGCGTTTCCACGCCATGTCGGTGATGTGCAGCAGGCCATCAACGCCGCCCAGGTCAACGAATGCGCCGTAGTCAGTGAGGTTCTTAACGATACCTTTGACTTCCATGCCTTCCTGCAGGTTTTCCAGCAGCTGATCGCGTTCTGCGCTGTTTTCGGATTCGATAACGGCACGACGGGATACAACAACGTTGTTACGCTTCTGGTCCAGCTTGATTACTTTGAACTCAAGCTCTTTGCCTTCGAGGTGCAGGGTGTCACGGACTGGACGAACGTCTACCAGAGAACCTGGCAGGAACGCACGAATACCATTCAGCTCAACAGTGAAGCCACCTTTAACTTTGCCGTTGATAACACCGACCACAGTTTCAGCTTCTTCGTAAGCTTTTTCCAGCGTGATCCAAGCTTCGTGACGTTTAGCTTTTTCACGGGAAAGCAGGGTTTCGCCGAAGCCGTCTTCTACTGCATCCAGAGCAACGTCAACTTCGTCACCAACCTGGATTTCCAGCTCGCCCTGGGCGTTTTTGAACTGCTCTGCCGGAATGGCGGACTCAGATTTCAGACCGGCGTCAACCAGTACTACGTCTTTGTCGATAGCAACAACAACACCACGAACGATGGAACCCGGACGGGTTTCGATTGTTTTTAAGGATTCTTCAAATAGTTGAGCAAAAGATTCAGTCATGTTTAATCTTCAGGTTAATATAACGTCCACCTGGCTCCGTGCCGGATGGGGTTGTTTCACATACCCGCCGTCAATCCATTGCAGCGGGGGTACTGCTAAATCGGTCGCAATTACGCGAGTGCCAGTTTTTGGCGCGCATATTGTAGCGCTTTTTCAATCACTTGCTCAATAGTTAAACTGGTTGAATCCAGAACTAATGCATCTTCTGCAGGAACAAGTGGGGCGACGGCGCGGTTACGATCGCGGTCATCGCGCTCTTTTATCTCGGACAAAAGGCGATCAAAGTTAACACTAAACCCCTTTTCCTGCAACTGAAGCATGCGGCGTTGAGCCCGTTCTTCCGAGGAGGCGTCGAGGAAAATTTTCACTGGCGCATCAGGGAAGACAACGGTTCCCATGTCACGCCCGTCAGCAATCAGGCCAGGCAGTTCACGGAAGGCGCGTTGACGGCGCAGCAGTGCTTCACGCACACGCGGGAAAGCGGCAACCTGTGAAGCGGCATTCGCCACGTCCTGAGTCCGAATTTCACCGCTGACATCTTCACCTTCGAGAATCACTTCCAGATTTCCGTTGGTTGAGATAAAGCGAACATCAAGATGGGTAGCCAGCGGAACCAGCGCGTCTTCGGAGGCCACATCAACATGGTGATGCAGCGCCGCAAGCGCTAACACGCGGTAAATAGCACCAGAGTCCAGCAGATGCCATTGCAATGCTTCCGCCATTGCCTTGCACAAGGTGCCCTTTCCTGCACCGCTTGGGCCATCAATGGTTATGACCGGGGCAATTGCCGTCATCTTTATCTCCTTAAACAGGCATACCGTTAACGTAAACGCCGCGCATTATACGCGCCAATGCCCACAATCGTTAACGTTGTGTGCAAAAACGCGAATTACAGGTATTTAGATGAAGAATTATTGCGCAATGATACTTCTACATCGTTCGCGTTGCTTGCAGGCGGCAGGCGCACATCTTCAGAAGTGTAGATCATCACGTCAATGAGTGGGAACGGTGTAAGCGCGCCAGCACAGAGGCTGGCGCGAAGGCAAATCAGGCAGGGGTACTGATACGCGCCAATTGCTCGAAGTAGTCCGGGAAGGTTTTCGCCGTACATTTCGGGTCGAGAATGGTCACCGGCGTATCGGAGAGCGCCACCAGCGAGAAGCACATTGCCATGCGGTGATCGTTATAGGTGCCGATTTCCGCAAACTGCAGTTTTGCCGGAGGCGTGACGCGGATGTAGTCTTCGCCCTCCTCCACTTCGGCGCCCACTTTACGCAGTTCGGTCGCCATCGCGAACAGACGGTCAGTCTCTTTTACGCGCCAGTTGTAAATGTTACGCAGCGTCGTGGTGCCTTTTGCGAAGAGCGCCGCCGTGGCAATGGTCATCGCCGCATCCGGGATATGGTTCATGTCCATATCGATAGCGTTCAGCTCGCCATGGGTGCAGGAGATGAAATCATCGCCCCAGGTAATCGTAGCGCCCATTTTTTCCAGCACGTCAGCAAAACGGATATCGCCCTGAACGCTGTTACGGCCAATGCCGGTCACTTTCACCGTACCGCCCTTAATTGCCCCTGCCGCCAGGAAATAGGAGGCAGACGAAGCATCACCTTCCACAAGGTAATGACCCGGAGACTGGTACTGCTGCGCACCGCGAACCACAAATTGCTGATAAGCGCGGTTTTCCACCTCAACCCCGAAGGTTTTCATCAGGTGCAGCGTAATATCAATGTACGGTTTAGAGACCAGGTCGCCTTTGATGGTGATGACCGTATCCTGTGATGCCAGCGGCGCAGTCATCAGCAGAGCCGTCAGGAACTGGCTGGAGACGCTGCCATCCACCTCGACGTTACCGCCATTGAAACCACCGCGCAGACGCAGAGGCGGGTAATTTTCCTGCTCCAGATACTCAATCTGCGCGCCGCCCTGACGAAGGGCATCTACCAGATGGCCAATGGGACGCTCTTTCATGCGCGGCTCACCGGTCAGCACAATATTGTTGCTGCCCAGGCACAGGGCCGCCGCCAGCGGGCGCATCGCCGTCCCCGCATTACCCAGAAACAGTTCACGCTCTTCAGCCGAGCGTAACGCGCCGCCGTTGCCGGTCACTTCACAGCGGGTGCGATCGTCAGACAGCGTGTAATGAACTCCCAACGCTTTCAGCGCATTGAGCATATGGCGCACGTCATCGCTGTCCAGCAGGTTTGTGAGGACGGTGGTGCCGTTTGCCAGAGCTGCCAGCAGCAGAGCGCGGTTCGAGACACTTTTTGAACCAGGCAGATTAATGGTGCCATCTACCCGCGCGATAGGTTGTAACGTCAGGGATTCCATGAAACTTAACTCTCAACTCAACATAATAAAAACCCCGCAGCAGGGCTACGGGGGTGAAAACAACGTGATTAACCGTGGCGACGTTCGAAGTCGATCATGAAATCGGTCAGGGTTTTAACCCCTTCCAGCGGCATCGCGTTATAGATAGAGGCACGCATACCGCCTACAACACGGTGGCCTTTCAGCGCATGCAGGCCTGCAGCGAAGGACGCTTCAAGGAAGACTTTATCCAGGTTGCTGTCCGCCAGCTGGAACGGCACATTCATACGCGAACGGTTAGCTTTCGCGACATCGTTACGGTAGAAATCGCTCTTATCGATCACGCCATACAGCAGGTCGGCTTTCTGCTGATTGATTTTGTCCATCTGCGCCACGCCGCCGTTTTGCTTGAGCCATTTAAAGACCAGGCCAGAGAGGTACCAGGCAAACGTAGGGGGGGTGTTGAACATGGAGTCGTTATCGTTGAGGACCGTATAATCCAGAATAGACGGGCAAGACTGATGGGCTTTACCCAGCAAATCTTCGCGCACGATGACGATCGTCAAACCCGCCGGGCCGATATTTTTCTGCGCACCCGCATAGATAACACCGTAACGGCTGACGTCAATTGGCGCGGACAAAATGGTAGAGGAGAAATCGGCAGCAACCACGACGTCTTTACCGAAGTTCGGGGTCTCGTCGATGGCAATCCCGTCGATGGTTTCATTTGGGCAATAGTGCAGGTACGCAGCGTTATCAGAGAGCTGCCATTCGCTCATCGGCTTCACGGCACGCAGGCCATCAACGGTAATTTTGGCGTCGATAACATTTGGCGAGCAGTACTTTTTGGCTTCTTTAACCGCACTTGCCGCCCAGTAACCCGCATCAACGTAGTCTGCCGTGGTTTTGTCGCCGAGGATATTCAGCGGGACGCCAGCAAACTGACCGCGGCCACCGCCGTGGCAGAACAAAACTTTGTAGTTTGAGGGAATGTTCAGCAGATCGCGAAAATCCTTTTCTGCCTCTTCCGCCACCTGAATAAACTCTTTACCACGGTGGCTGATTTCCATCACCGACGTACCCAGACCGTTCCAGTCACAAAGTTCCTGTTGAGCCTGTTTAAGCACGTCTGCCGGCAACATCGCCGGACCTGAACTGAAATTAAAGACTTGAGCCATTTCCCCTCACCACGCTAAAAGCAATAAGTTATAACTGTGGATATCGGTTTTATCATTCAGTGACACGCGCCGCAATGTCTAAAACTTATGACCGGTGAAATGTGTCCCGCGTCACACAATACAATCTGCCACCTCTCTGCGGCAAAACCGACAATATGGCTGTCAGGTAAGGCGTTTGGCCCGGCTAACCTTCGTCCATTCCGGATTTGTACAGCGGGGACATAATTGATGATCGCCCGGCTGCATCGCCACAACATGGCTACATCTTATACAGGCATATTCGCCTGACTCAGGCACGGTCGTGAAACGCTCAATAAGCATATCCGGCAGAATACAGAGCCCCGGCTTCACCTCGTCGTCAGCATAGTAATAGACGCTGATTTGTCCGTTCGTTTCCATGATTGCCAGCCGTACCTGCCCGAGTTGTTCAACGCTATTCAGACGCAGTTCCATAAAAAACTCGAACTCGGTCATGTTGGCACTCTGTACATTTTCCCAGGCCAGCCGCCCGTTCTCGACGATAACCACCGGCTTCCCTTCGAGAAGATCTTCCAGCTTTTCACTTTTCGACATCAGCCACATGACAAGCCGGTAAAGTAGCGCCAGTGAGACAAAAACGATAAAGACCGGCACCATCGGCACATCGTCGTAAAAGGCGACATCCCCCGCCGCTGAACCCAGCGTCAGAATAATCAGCACCTCAAAGAGGGACATCTGCCGGACGCCACGCCGCCCGGTGATTTTGAGAAACAGAAAGACCAATACAAAGGTATACAGGCTGCGCAGGGCCACTTCGCCCAAAAATTCGGGAGGAACTTTATCAAACGCCATCCGCTGGAGATCAAATGCTTTCATTTTTCTATGCCTTAACAGTAAGTTACTGTCTGTAAGCATAGTCGAGTCTTTTATTTTCGCCGAAGATAGCACCTGTCACGCAAAACCCGTATCATTGCGCGCTTTACGTACGATAAAAGTGAACGCCATGACTCAAACGTTTATCCCCGGCAAAGACGCCGCTCTGGAAGATTCCATCGCTCGCTTCCAGCAGAAACTGACCGACCTGGGCTTTAATATCGAAGAAGCCTCCTGGCTCAACCCGGTGCCTCATGTCTGGTCCGTGCATATTCGCGATAAAGAGTGTGCCCTGTGCTTTACCAATGGTAAAGGCGCGACAAAAAAAGCGGCACTGGCCTCTGCGCTGGGTGAGTATTTTGAACGTCTGTCGACCAACTATTTCTTCGCCGATTTCTGGCTGGGTGAAACCATCGCCAACGGCCCGTTTGTGCACTATCCGAACGAAAAATGGTTCCCGCTGCCTGAAGACGACGCGCTGCCGGAAGGCATTCTCGACGCGCGTCTGCGTGCGTTCTACGATCCGGAAAACGAACTGACCGCCAGCATGCTGATCGATCTGCAGTCCGGCAATGAGGATCGTGGTATCTGCGCCCTGCCGTTCACGCGTCTGTCTGATGAGCAGACCGTCTATATCCCGATGAACATCGTTGGCAACCTGTATGTGTCCAACGGTATGTCTGCCGGTAATACCCGTAATGAAGCGCGCGTACAGGGGCTGTCTGAAGTCTTCGAACGCCACATTAAAAACCGCATCATTGCCGAATCCATCAGCCTGCCTGAAATTCCGGCTGACGTGCTGGCGCGCTACCCGGGCGTGGTGGAATCCATTGCCAGGCTGGAAGTGGAAGGTTTCCCAATCTTTGCCTATGACGGCTCGCTGGGCGGTAAATACCCGGTTATCTGTGTGGTGCTGTTTAATCCTGAAAACGGAACCTGCTTCGCCTCCTTCGGCGCGCACCCTGACTTTGGCGTAGCGCTGGAGCGTACCGTCACCGAGTTACTGCAGGGCCGTGGCCTGAAAGATCTGGACGTGTTTACGCCACCGACCTTTGACGATGAAGAAGTGGCCGAGCACACCAACCTTGAAACCCACTTCATCGACTCCAGCGGTTTGATCTCCTGGGATCTGTTTAAGCAGGACGCGGACTATCCGTTCGTCGACTGGAGCTTTGCAGGTACCACCGAAGAAGAGTTCGCCACGCTGATGGCTATCTTTAAGGCGGAAGATAAAGAAGTCTACATCGCTGACTACGAACACCTAGGCGTGTACGCCTGCCGCATTCTGGTGCCGGGCATGTCCGACATCTATCCGGCAGAAGATCTGTGGCTGGCGAACAACAGCATGGGCGCGCACCTGCGTGAAACCCTGCTGGCCTTGCCGGGCAGCGAATGGGAAAAAGAAGATTACCTGAACCTGATCGCGCAACTGGACGAAGAAGGCCATGATGACTTCACCCGCGTACGCGAGCTGCTGGGTCTGGCGACCGGTAAAGATAACGGCTGGTATACCCTGCGT
Organism: Enterobacter ludwigii; assembly: GCF_001750725.1. NCBI lineage: Bacteria > Pseudomonadati > Pseudomonadota > Gammaproteobacteria > Enterobacterales > Enterobacteriaceae > Enterobacter > Enterobacter ludwigii. The sequence continues at coordinate 762,577 of NZ_CP017279.1, read as the reverse complement.
ATTGGTGAGCTGAAAGCAATGCTGGCTCTGGCTGGCGGCGATCTGGATCAGGCTCTGGCCTGGACCGAGTGGACTATGGAGTTTAACCAGTCTGTCTTCTCTGCCGAGCGCACTAACTACTATCGCTGCCTGCAAACCCTGCTGCTTCTCGCGCAGGAAGAAGATCGTCAGCCGCTGCAATACCTGAATGCGTTTGTTCGCATGTACGGTGCTGACGCCGTTGAAGCCGCCAGCGCAGCGCTGAGCGGTGAAGCGCCGTTCTATGGTCTTCAGGCTGTGGATAGTGACCTGAAAGCCTTCCCGGCACATCAGTCTCTGCTGAAAGCGTATGAAAAATTGCAGAAGGCGAAATCCGCTTACTGGTCAAAATAAGCGCATATAACATTATCAGCTGTAGGCGTATTCAATCGTCTGGGCTATATTACGGGGCAATTTCATTGCCCCGTTTTTTATTTTTTCGGCAATGACTGTTGATTGTAATAATAAAGTTAAATATGGGTAAATATAATAATATTTACCTGGGCTTTACTGTTACTTTTTATGGTAATTACTCCATATTAATTAACTGTTGCAGAGGTGGCCGAAAGAAATAATTCAACTCTTTTCATAACTTTTAAAATTTATTTTTATACGGATAATCAAATACTTACTCCGCTTTTGCTGTAAATCCATACACATTGCGGGCCTATAAGCCAGGCGAGATATGATCTATATCAATTTCTCTTCTATAATGCTTTGTTAGTATCTCGTCGCCGACTTAATAAAGAGAGAGTTAGTGTGAAAGCTGACAACCCTTTTGATCTTTTACTCCCAGCTGCTATGGCCAAAGTTGCCGAAGAAGCGGGTGTCTATAAAGCAACGAAACACCCGATGAAGACGTTCTATCTGGCGATCACGGCTGGTGTGTTCATCTCTATCGCGTTTGTCTTCTACATCACTGCCACCACCGGTACTGCCGCCATGCCTTTCGGCATGGCGAAACTGATTGGCGGTATTTGCTTCTCACTGGGACTGATTCTTTGCGTCATCTGCGGCGCCGACCTCTTCACTTCTACAGTGTTGATTGTCGTGGCAAAAGCCAGCGGAAGAATTACCTGGGGTCAACTGGCGCGCAACTGGCTTAATGTCTATGTTGGCAACCTGATTGGCTGTCTGCTCTTTGTTCTGTTGATGTGGCTCTCTGGCGAGTATATGACCGCCAACGGTGGCTGGGGACTCAACGTCCTGCAGACCGCAGACCACAAAATGCACCACACATTTATCGAAGCCGTTGCTCTCGGCATCCTCGCTAACCTGATGGTCTGCCTGGCTGTCTGGATGAGCTACTCGGGTCGTAGCCTGATGGATAAAGCCATGATTATGGTTCTGCCGGTTGCGATGTTTGTTGCCAGCGGCTTCGAGCACAGTATTGCGAACATGTTTATGATCCCCATGGGAATTGTAATCCGCAACTTTGCAAGCCCGGAGTTCTGGACTGCTGTTGGTTCAACCCCGGAAAGTTTCTCTCACCTGACTATTATGAATTTCATTACTGATAACCTGATCCCTGTCACTATCGGGAACATTATCGGTGGGGGTCTATTAGTTGGGTTGACATACTGGGTCATTTACCTGCGTGGCGACGACCATCATTGATGGTTATCTCAGGCAGTAAATAAAAAATCCACTTAAGAAGGTAGGTGTTACATGTCCGAGCTTAATGAAAAGTTAGCCACAGCCTGGGAAGGTTTTGCGAAAGGTGACTGGCAGAATGAAGTAAACGTACGTGACTTCATTCAGAAAAACTATACCCCGTATGAAGGTGACGAATCCTTCCTGGCTGGTGCAACTGACGCGACCACCAAGCTGTGGGACAGCGTAATGGAAGGCGTAAAACTGGAAAACCGCACTCACGCGCCAGTTGATTTTGACACCTCCGTTGCTTCTACCATCACTTCTCACGATGCTGGCTACATTAACAAAGCCCTTGAGAAAATCGTTGGTCTGCAAACTGAAGCACCACTGAAACGTGCGATCATCCCGTTCGGTGGTATCAAAATGGTTGAAGGTTCCTGCAAAGCGTATAACCGCGAGCTGGACCCAATGCTGAAAAAAATCTTCACCGAATACCGTAAAACCCACAACCAGGGTGTATTCGATGTTTACACCAAAGACATTCTGAACTGCCGTAAATCTGGCGTTCTGACTGGTCTGCCAGATGCCTATGGCCGTGGCCGTATCATCGGTGACTACCGTCGCGTTGCGCTGTACGGTATCGACTTCCTGATGAAAGACAAATACGCGCAGTTTGTTTCCCTGCAGTCTGATCTGGAAAACGGTGTAAACCTGGAAGCGACTATCCGTCTGCGTGAAGAAATCGCTGAACAGCATCGCGCGCTGGGTCAGATCAAAGAAATGGCGGCTAAATATGGCTGCGATATCTCTGGTCCTGCAACCAACGCTCAGGAAGCTATCCAGTGGACCTACTTCGGCTACCTGGCCGCTGTTAAGTCTCAGAACGGTGCAGCAATGTCCTTCGGTCGTGTATCCACCTTCCTGGATGCTTACATCGAACGTGATATGAAAGCGGGCAAAATCACCGAGCAAGACGCTCAGGAAATGATTGACCACCTGGTCATGAAACTGCGTATGGTTCGCTTCCTGCGTACCCCTGAATACGATGAGCTGTTCTCTGGTGACCCAATCTGGGCAACGGAATCTATCGGTGGTATGGGTGTTGATGGCCGTACTCTGGTTACCAAAAACAGCTTCCGCTTCCTGAACACCCTGTACACCATGGGTCCTTCTCCGGAGCCGAACATCACCGTTCTGTGGTCTGAAAAACTGCCTCTGAACTTCAAGAAATTCGCCGCTAAAGTGTCCATCGACACCTCTTCTCTGCAGTACGAGAACGATGACCTGATGCGTCCGGACTTCAACAACGATGACTACGCTATCGCATGCTGCGTAAGCCCAATGGTTGTTGGTAAACAAATGCAGTTCTTCGGTGCGCGTGCAAACCTGGCGAAAACCATGCTGTACGCAATCAACGGCGGCGTTGATGAAAAACTGAAAATGCAGGTTGGTCCTAAGTCTGAACCAATCAAAGGCGACGTTCTGAACTTCGATGAAGTCATGGAGCGTATGGATCACTTCATGGACTGGCTGGCTAAACAGTACGTCACTGCCCTGAACGTTATCCACTACATGCACGACAAGTACAGCTACGAAGCCTCTCTGATGGCGCTGCATGACCGTGACGTTATCCGCACCATGGCGTGTGGTATCGCAGGTCTGTCCGTTGCGGCTGACTCCCTGTCTGCAATCAAATATGCGAAAGTTAAACCAATTCGTGACGAAGACGGTCTGGCTGTTGACTTCGAAATCGAAGGCGAATATCCGCAGTTTGGTAACAACGACTCTCGCGTTGATGACATGGCGGTTGACCTGGTTGAACGTTTCATGAAGAAAATTCAGAAACTGACCACTTACCGTAACGCTATCCCGACTCAGTCTGTTCTGACCATCACGTCTAACGTTGTGTATGGTAAGAAAACCGGTAACACCCCAGACGGTCGTCGCGCAGGTGCGCCATTCGGCCCAGGTGCTAACCCAATGCACGGTCGTGACCAGAAAGGTGCTGTTGCCTCTCTGACCTCCGTTGCTAAACTGCCGTTTGCTTACGCGAAAGATGGTATCTCTTACACCTTCTCTATCGTGCCAAATGCGCTGGGTAAAGACGACGAAGTACGTAAAACTAACCTCGCGGGTCTGATGGATGGTTACTTCCACCACGAAGCGTCCATTGAAGGTGGTCAGCACCTGAACGTGAACGTAATGAACCGTGAAATGCTGCTTGATGCGATGGAACACCCTGAGAAATATCCTCAGCTGACCATCCGTGTATCCGGCTACGCAGTACGTTTTAACTCCCTGACGAAAGAACAGCAGCAGGACGTTATCACCCGTACTTTCACTCAGTCCATGTAAGTGGAATTGGCTGAAATCACGCGTTAAAAGGCGTACAATAAAGGCTCCACATACGTGGGGCCTTTTTAACACTCTCTCCATCACAGTCTCTTTTGTCCGCTATCTATACTCTATGGATAACAGCCAAAACAGACTTAAACACAGCCGGTTTTGAGCTGTGCATACACAGGCCCCGGACGGGCCGATGCTGGAGATATCACCGCAATGTCAATTATTGGTCGCATTCACTCCTTTGAATCCTGTGGCACTGTCGATGGCCCGGGTATCCGCTTTATCACCTTTTTCCAGGGCTGCCTGATGCGCTGCCTTTACTGCCATAACCGTGACACCTGGGATACGCACGGTGGCAAAGAAGTGACCGTCGAAGAACTGATGAAAGAGGTGGTGACCTATCGTCACTTTATGAACGCATCCGGCGGCGGCGTAACCGCTTCCGGCGGTGAAGCCATTCTGCAGGCCGAATTCGTGCGCGACTGGTTCCGCGCCTGCCGCAAAGAAGGCATTCATACCTGTCTCGATACAAACGGTTTTGTCCGCCGCTACGATCCGGTCATTGATGAACTGCTCGACGTCACCGACCTGGTGATGCTCGATCTCAAACAGATGAACGATGAGATCCACCAGAATCTGGTGGGTGTTTCCAACCACCGTACGCTGGAGTTCGCCAAATACATCTCCGGGAAATGCATCAAAACCTGGATCCGCTATGTTGTTGTACCTGGCTGGTCAGATGATGACGATTCCGCGCATCGGCTGGGAGAATTTACCCGCGATATGGGCAACGTTGAGAAAATTGAGCTTCTGCCCTACCACGAACTGGGTAAACACAAGTGGGTCGCCATGGGCGAAGAATATAAACTCGATGGCGTTAAGCCGCCGAAGAAAGAGACGATGGAACGCGTGAAAGGTATTCTTGAACAGTACGGCCACAAGGTAATGTATTAAGAAAAGGCCCGGTGAGAACCGGGCCTTTTTTATATTATCTGAAGACGCCATTAATAATGGTGGTCACAACCGCAGTACTCAGCGCAATTAAGACCAGATCGTCACCGACGACACGCCATTCATAGCCAGGATAGGAAGGAAGCTGGCCCAGCATAGAAGCCGGCACGGTTTTCTTCGCAATGCCCGGAGGGAGCGGTTTACCGCGTGCAAGGTTTTTCGCAATACCCGGAGGCAGTGACTCATAACCTGTTAAGCCGTAATTGAGTGCCAGGTGACGGGCATGATCGAAGCTCACACGGGCGTCGACATCGTCACTGACGCTTTTATTCGATTTACCTGGATTTTCCTGACCGTTATTTTGTTTATTACCGTGGGTACCGGAATTTCCGTTGCCATGACTACCGGAATTGCCGTGACTGCCGCCATTACCTTGTCCGCCACTGTTCCCGTGACCACTGCCATTCCCGTTACCCGGGTTAGCCATGACCGGAGCTGCAGCAAACGTTAAAGACAACACTACTGCCAGAGCGGTAGTGGTAAAACGACGAGTAGACATGATTGTTGCCTTTTAGTGATATAACTCACCTGAATTATCGCCTGGTGCAATAAACAAACAATACGTAAAAGTCTTATATGTGATGGGGACAAAAAAGCCAGTCATCGACTGGCTTTTTATTAATCAGGCATGCGCCACAGGCGTCGGGTGTTCTCCCACTTTGCGCAGCAGCATTAAGAGATAAATAAACGATACGCTGGCGATCATAATAAACAGCAAATTGTCGGAGTAATTCTGCATCAGCATCGCGGTAAAGGTCGGTCCCAGCAGGCTGCCGATGGTATAGCTCAGTAACAACGCCTGGTTCATTGCCACTAACTGGTGGTGTTCAACTTTCTCACAGGCCCAGGCCATCGCGACCGGATAGAGCGTAAAACCTGCGGCACCCAGAATAAACAGCGCAGGCGCCATCGCCGCATTGCTGAGCATGGCGAGACAGCCCATGATCACCACGAAAACCTGAACACGCAGCACCAGCAGGCGACCAAAGCGATCGGCCAGGCGTCCAATCGGCCACTGACCGACAATCCCCGCACTCACCATCACCGCCATCCAGAACCCAATCCCGGAATCGCTGACGCCCTGATGGTTCAGATAAAGCGGCATCAGGCCATACAGTGAACCAAGCACAATTCCGGAGATAATACAGCCGTTAACCCCAAGGCGCGCCTGACGCAGTCTCAGCATTGGCCAGACGTGGGTTGCTTCCTGGTGTTCGCTGTTCTGGCTCACAATGCGCGTAAAGAGCAGCGGCAGGATTGCCGCCAGCACCATTCCCGTCACCCACGGCAGAACGCTCATCAGGTCGGTTGGCAGTTTGCTCACCATCAGTTGACCAAGCACGGTACCGATGTAATAAACCATCATATAGGCTGCCAGCAGGCGTCCGCGGTTACGTGACGTGCCGCTGCACATCAGCGCGCTTTCAACCACCACCCAAATCATCGCGCAACCCACTCCGGCGATAAAGCGCCATACCATCCAGCTCCAGAAGCCGACCATCAGGCCCAGCCCGGCACATCCGACAGCGAAGAGCAGCGAGGCCAGATAATAGCTGCGGTTAAAACCAAAGCGTTTAATCAGGCTTCCTGTAACCAGCGTACCCAGCAGGTTGCCGGTAAAAAAGGACGAGCTGACCATACCCACCTGCCAGGTCGGTAAGTTTTCATGAGCGAGCCACAGCGGGACGAGCGTATTTAACACTGCGATCGCCAGGGTCAGCAGAAGCAGGCCACAGAGCAATAAAAGCACTGGCCGGGTATAGATGGTCATGGATTAAAAACCGTGAGGAAGTTCAGATTTCGTGCGCATCATGCCACTGGCAAAAACAAAGTCAATCCACTGATTTCACCGCCACGCACGATATGTTCCCTGTCGATTTAAAAAACTTATCCTGCTAATGCAACGCCTGCTATAGATATGAATTATGTATCTGTTTTTATTTATTAATGCCCGAAGTGAAAACAAAACGTCAGTCGAAAAATTTCATGATTAAAATAAAAAAAGCCGGGCGCTCCGTCCCGGCTTTATCTCACCCACGGCAACGTTAACTGGCGACGGCCATACCTACGGTCATATGCAAACCGTAGAACACACCGCGGCCGATCAGTTCACCTGCGAGGACCAGCACAAAAGCCAGTGACAGGAGCGGCAACGCGGGTTGATACCCCTTAAGCTGAGGCACAATCCAGCACACCAGTGCCGCCACCAGCAGGACCACGCGCCAGGCCATCAGCGAGCCGTATGCCGGCACCAGGGCAGACGCCTGCTGAACAGAGCTGTGAATGGTTGCCAGCTCCGCGCCCTGCATCAGGGTGACGACTGCGCTCACCACCAGCGCCAGCAGTGAAACGACAGGCAGCAAACGCATCGCCCAACCGTCAACACCCGCGACGCGCAGCAGCATGAAGCCAAGAAGCGGCCCACCAATAAACAGCGTCAGGAAGAAGCTCATCGGCGTCCAGATGCTGTACCAGGTCGGCACGGTGTCGATGGTGTTATAGACCCGCACCATCATCCACACAAACACCACGCCCAGCACCATCGTGACAATCAGCCACACGCTGCGCAGCCCTGCCGGCAATTTCTTCAGTGCTGCCAGCAGCCAACCCAGCCCACCCACAGCAAAGAAGATCGCACCGCTGGCGATTTCATTACTGAGTGACGACGCGCCCACCCGGTTCAGGGAGTTGAACGCGCGCATTGGCGAGCCGAGGTGCAGCGTAGAGGCAATAAAGCCAATTCCCATCAGCACCCACAGGCCAAACATACTCAACACTAAACGTTGTTGTTGCTCAGCAGTGAGATTCCCTTTCAGCAGCGCCAGCGCGAGGACAATAAAACCGCCCGCCACACACTGCCCAAAGACCGTGAAGATCATCAGCGGCCATTCATGCCATCCACTTCCCATCTCACACCTCCTTCGGGTTTGCCAGGTAGCCGGTGGTATCCCCTGTCGGGCGGCTGTTGGCGTTAGGTTTAATCACGATGCTCGGCTTCGTGAAGTGCGCGGACGGCAGCGGCGCGACGGCCGCCAGCTGACCATGTTTTTTACGCAGCTCGTCGATAGGACCGAAGTCCAGCGCACGCAGCGGACAGGACTCCACGCAGATCGGCTTTTTGCCGTCTGCTACGCGGGTGTGGCAGCCGTCGCACTTGGTCATATGCCCTTTGGCGGCGTTGTACTGCGGGGCACCGTACGGACAGGCCATGTGGCAGTAGCGACAGCCGATGCAGACATCTTCATCCACCACCACAAACCCGTCGTCACGCTTGTGCATCGCCCCGCTCGGGCAGACCTTGGTGCAGGCCGGGTCTTCGCAGTGGTTGCAGGCAATCGACAGGTAGTAGGCAAACACGTTCTGGTGCCAGACACCGTTGTCTTCCTGCCAGTCACCGCCCGCGTATTCGTAAATACGGCGGAAGCTGACGTCCGGGGTTAAATCTTTGTAATCCTTGCAGGCGAGCTCGCAGGTTTTGCACCCGGTGCAGCGGCTGGAATCAATAAAAAATCCATACTGGGTTGTCATCGGTTACTCCTTACACCTTTTCAACCTGAACAAGGTTCGTGTGGGACGGGTTGCCCTTCGCCAGTGGCGACGGACGCTGCGTGGTCAGTACGTTAATACTGCCTGCCTGGTCGATGCGATTCGCATCCGGGCTATACCAGGCCCCTTCCCCCAGCGCGACAACGCCAGGCATCATGCGCGGAGTCACCTTGGCTTCAATGTGTACCTCACCGCGACCGTTAAAGATGCGCACGCGGTCGCCATTGCTGATCCCACGGGCTTTGGCATCCATCGGGTTAATCCACATCTCCTGACGGCAGGCAGCTTTCAGTACGTCGACGTTGCCATAGGTAGAGTGAACACGCGCTTTGTAGTGGAAGCCGGTCAACTGCAGCGGGAATTTCGCGGTCAGCGGATCGTTGTAGTTTTCAAAGCCCGGCGTGTAGATCGGCAGCGGATCGATAACATCCCCTTCCGGCAACTCCCAGGTTGAGGCAATTTTTGCCAGCTCTTCTGAGTAAATTTCAATTTTGCCCGATGGCGTGGTCAGCGGATTGGCCTGCGGATCGTCACGGAAAGCTTTGTACGCCACGTGGTGGCCTTCCGGATCACGCTGTTTGTACATCCCCTGCTCACGGAAGGTATCGAAATCCGGGAGGTCAGGGATCGCTTTGCGGGAGAGTTCATGCAGATGGCGCATCCACCCTTCCTGCGTGCGCCCCTCGGTAAATTGCTGCTCAACGCCAAGACGTTTCGCCAGCTCAGAGGTCATCTCATAGATGGTTTTGCACTCAAAGCGAGGTTTAATGGCCTGATCGGTAAAGATGACGTAGGACATGTTGCCGCAGGAGGCATCCAGCGCGAAATCCATCTGCTCAGAGGCCGTGCAGTCCGGGAGAATAATATCGGCATATTTTGCCGAAGATGTCATGTGGCAGTCGATCACCACAATCATCTCGCACTTCTTGTCATCCTGCAGGATTTCATGGGTGCGGTTAATTTCAGAGTGCTGGTTGATGAGACAGTTTCCGGCGTAGTTCCAGATCATCTTGATCGGGACATCCAGTTTGTCCTTACCCCGCACGCCGTCACGCAGCGCAGTCATTTCCGGGCCGCGTTCAATGGCATCAGTCCACATAAACATGGAGATACTGGTCTGAACCGGGTTTTCCAGCGTCGGCATACGTTCAAACGGCACTTCATAGGAGCCTTCACGCGCACCCGTGTTACCGCCATGAATGCCTACGTTACCCGTCAGAATGGCGAGCATCGAAATGGCACGGGTGGCAATTTCACCGTTCGCATGACGCTGTGGACCCCAGCCCTGACTAATATAGGCCGGTTTAGCCGAGCCAATCTCGCGTGCCAGTTGAACAATACGGTCTACCGGAATTCCCGTGATGGTGGACGCCCATTCCGGCGTTTTGGCAATACCGTCGCTGCCCTGACCGAGAATATAGGCCTTATAGTGGCCATTAGCCGGCGCGCTGGCTGGCAATGTTTTCTCGTCATAACCGACGCAGTATTTATCGAGGAACGGCTGATCGACCAGATTTTCAGTGATCATCACCCACGCCAGCGCGGAGACCAGCGCAGCATCGGTGCCAGGACGAATCGGGATCCACTCATCTTCACGCCCTGCTCCGGTGTCGGTATAGCGCGGGTCGATAATAATCATGCGGGCATTCGATTTGGCGCGCGCCTGTTCGAGGTAGTACGTTACCCCGCCACCGCTCATGCGCGTTTCACCCGGGTTGTTGCCGAACAGCACCACCAGCTTACTGTTTTCGATATCAGACGGGCTGTTACCGTCTGCCCAGCCACCGTAGGTGTAGTTCAGACCGGCGGCAATCTGCGCCGAAGAGTAGTCGCCATAATGGTTCAGATAACCGCCGCAGCAGTTCATCAGACGGGCCACCAGCGTTTTTCCCGGTGGCCAGGAGCGGGTCAGCGTGCCGCCGAGCGTCCCGGTGCCATAGTTCAGATAGATGGATTCGTTGCCGTAGTCTTTGATCAGACGCTGCATGTTCGTCGCGATGATGTCGTAGGCTTCATCCCAGCTAATGCGCTCGAACTTCCCTTCTCCACGCTTGCCAACGCGTTTCATCGGGTACTTCAGGCGGTCCGGGTTATAAACGCGACGACGCATTGAACGGCCGCGCAGGCAGGCGCGGACCTGATGTAACCCCTCGTAGTTATCGTCCCCGGTATTATCGGTTTCGACATATTTAATCTCACCATCCACCACATGCATACGCAGTGGACAACGGCTACCGCAGTTTACGGTACAGGCACTCCACACCACTTTTTCCGGGGTGGTCGGGGACAGTGCATCCGCCGCCGACACCAGACGAGAAAAAGGGAGCGTAAAGGCGCTGCTGGCAACGGCCAGACCACCAATTGCCGTGGTTTTCATCAACCCACGGCGAGTGACCTCGGCAGCCATTAACGCTTCAGGCGCTTTGATTTTCATAGAGACTCACTTTGGTTGCTCACAAAGAAAAGAGAGGCGGCATATGCCGCTATATAGTTTTATATATAACGAATAACTTCGTTATTGGTTTTTTATGCTGACTTTCATTCGGAGGAGTATTACTACTTTGGAGGGAGGGGTTATTGCGTCGTATCAATTCTAAGGTATAAAAAAAGCGCCCTGAGGCGCTTTTTTGTTTCACGTCAAATCATTAACCGATGTACTGCTGACCTTTCATGTACGGACGCAGCACTTCAGGGATCTCAATACGACCGTCCGCCTGCTGATAGTTTTCCAGCACAGCAACCAGTGTACGACCGACAGCCAGACCAGAACCGTTCAGGGTATGCACCAGACGGGTTTTCTTGTCAGACTTGCTGCGGCAACGTGCCTGCATACGACGCGCCTGGAAATCCCAGACGTTAGAGCAGGAGGAGATTTCACGGTAGGTATTCTGCGCAGGAACCCAGACTTCCAGGTCGAAGGTTTTGCAGGCACCAAAGCCCATATCACCGGTGCACAACGCCATACGACGGTACGGCAGACCCAGCAGCTCCAGCACTTTCTCAGCGTGGCCGGTCATCTCTTCCAGCGCGTCCATCGACTCTTCCGGGCGGACAATCTGCACCATCTCTACTTTGTCGAACTGGTGCATACGGATCAGACCACGGGTGTCGCGACCGTAAGAACCCGCTTCAGAACGGAAGCACGGAGAGTGTGCTGTCAGTTTGATTGGCAGGTCGTCTTCGTCGATGATCTCATCACGCACGAGGTTAGTCAGCGGCACTTCCGCAGTTGGGATCAGCGCGTAGTTGCTGCTGTCAGCTTCCTCGTCCAGCGGACGGGTGTGGAACAGATCGCCGGCAAATTTTGGCAGCTGGCCAGTACCGTACAGCGTATCGTGGTTAACCAGATACGGGACGTAGGTTTCGCTGTAGCCGTGCTGCTCGGTGTGCAGATCCAGCATAAACTGCGCCAGAGCGCGATGCAGATGAGCAATCTGGCCTTTCATCACAACGAAGCGAGAACCGGTCAGCTTAACTGCGGCCGCAAAGTCCAGGCCGGCATGCATTTCGCCCAGGGTCACATGATCGCGAACCTCGAAGTCGAACTCGCGAGGCGTGCCCCAGCGTTTCACTTCAACGTTGTCGTTTTCATCTTTACCGACAGGTACGCTATCGTCAGGAATGTTCGGGATCGCCAGCGCGATATCACGGATCTCGGCCTGAAGCACGTCCAGCTCCGCTTTCGCCTGATCCAGCTCTTCACCCAGTTTGTTCACTTCCAGGCGTAATGGCTCAATGTCTTCCCCGCGCGCTTTCGCCTGGCCGATGGATTTCGATCGAGAATTACGCTCTGCCTGCAGATTTTCAGTTTGTACCTGCAGAACTTTACGACGCTCTTCAAGAGCGCGCAGCTTATCTACATCCAGCTTAAAGCCCCGGCGTGCCAGTTTTTCAGCGACTGCGTCTGGCTCATTACGCAGCAGATTGGGATCGAGCATGCTTATCCTGTGCTTATCGAATTAAAATAGGAAAATGTGACCACAGCCTGCGGCCACAGGGATACATTGCCAACATTACCGCAACGATCGCACTAACGGTAGCGTTTTATAGGGCTATTTTGATCCTGTTCGGCGAGCCAGGCGAGCTTTTCGCCAATCTTGCCTTCAAGACCTCTGTTTGTGGGGTGATAATAGCGGGTTTGTGCCATCTCCTGCGGGAAATATTCCTCCCCGGCGGCGTAGGCATTGGGTTCGTCGTGGGCGTAGCGGTATTCCTGCCCATACCCCATCTCTTTCATCAGTTTGGTCGGCGCATTGCGCAGATGAACCGGCACGTCATAATCCGGACGTTCACGAGCGTCGGACATGGCCGCTTTAAAGGCGGTATAGACAGCGTTACTTTTCGGTGCGCAGGCCAGATAAACAATCGCCTGAGCGATAGCACGCTCGCCTTCAGCAGGCCCGACGCGGGTAAAGCAGTCCCAGGCCGAAATAGCCACCTGCATGGCGCGCGGGTCGGCATTCCCGACATCTTCAGAGGCAATCGCCAGGCAGCGACGGGCCACATACAGCGGATCGCCACCGGCGGTGATAATGCGGGCATACCAGTAAAGCGCCGCATCGGGCGCGCTGCCGCGCACGGACTTATGCAGTGCCGAAATTAGATCGTAAAACCGATCGCCTTTATTGTCGAAACGCGCGCTGCGCTCCCCGGCGATTTCGGTGAGCAACGCCGGTTTCAGTACCCGTTTGCCGGACGCATCCAGTTCGGCCATATCGGCCATCATTTCCAGCGTATTGAGTGCCCGGCGGGCGTCGCCGTTAACCAGTTCAGCGATCGCCCGGCGCGTGTCGTCAGGCAGAACGATATCCTGCCCGCCGTAGCCGCGCGCGTTATCGTTCATCGCCTGCGTGAGAACCTGTTCAATATCCTCCACGGTCAGGGATTTGAGCAGGTAAACACGTGCACGGGAAAGCAGTGCGGAATTGAGCTCAAACGACGGGTTTTCGGTGGTGGCACCGATGAAGAAAATGGTGCCGTCTTCAATGTGCGGCAGGAAAGCATCCTGCTGGCTTTTATTGAAACGGTGAACTTCGTCGACAAAGAGAATGGTACGTCGCCCGGCATTGCGGTTTTGCCGCGCACGTTCAATCGCCTCGCGGATCTCCTTCACGCCGGACGTGACCGCCGAGATGCGCTCGACATCCGCGTTAGCATAGCGGGCGATAACTTCCGCGAGCGTGGTTTTGCCTGTACCGGGTGGGCCCCAGAGGATCATGGAGTGCAGATGCCCGGCCTCAATAGCACGCGGCAAGGGTTTCCCCGCAGCCAGCAGGTGTTGCTGGCCGATGTACTGCGCTAAATTTTCTGGCCGCATACGAGCGGCCAGAGGTTGAAACGCATTCTCAGAAAAATCGAGCGACAGATTGCTCACTCATGCCTCTTACTTGTTGCGCTGATCGTCCACCGTTACGCCCTGCGGCGGGGTAAAGGTGAATTTAGACGCGTCAACCGCGCCGTTTTGCTGGGTCTTGAGCTGGTAGCTGCTACGCTGGTCGTCCTGCTCAACCGCACCAAACTGATTGATGGTTCCGTTGGTGCTCACGTTGATGGTGAACTGTTTCAGGTTGCCATTGCTGCCTTTCGGCGTCAGAACAAACTCATCACCATTCTGTTTGATATTGTACTGCTGCCAGTCGCTGGACTGGTTACGCGCAATCAGCATGAAAGGCGTATTGCTGGTCGCGTCTTTCAGCCAGGTCGCGGTAGCCTGCTCGACAAACGGGTTGTAGAACCACAGGGTCTTACCGTCAGAAACCAGGATGCTCTCATCCGGCTGAGTCATATGCCAGTTAAACAGATTCGGGCGTTTTACCCACAAATCCCCCTGACCTTCCTGCACCGCATTGCCACTGCCGTCAGTCACTTTTTGCGTGAAGCTGGCGTGGAAACTGCTCACTTTATCCAGTCGGCTTTTAAGGTCGCTTGCCGCATCAGCCCAGACGCTGCTGGCGACAAAACTGGTGAGTAATGCACAGGCGATTGCGATTTTTTTCATTGTTATTCCTTAAAATACGTCATCCCGATATGGGGTTCTGCCCTCTATTGTGTACCTGCCCGAAGGCAGGCGACAGAAGAAAATGCTTAATTTTGGCTGATTTACCCTTCTTTGCAATCACTGAAGGTTAATCAAACGGCGGCGGTGCCAGCACCTCACGGTTACCGTTGTGCCCCTGCTCGCTCACAATGCCCTGCGCTTCCATCTGCTCGATGATGCGCGCTGCGCGGTTGTAGCCGATGCGGAACTGACGCTGCACACCCGAGATAGAGGCTTTACGTTTTTCGGTGACGAAGTTAACCGCCTGGTCGAATAACGGATCCAGCTCCTCGCCGCCGTCCAGGCCACCACCGCCGCCTTCGCTTTCGCTGTCGGAGGTAATGCCATCAACATATTGCGGACGACCGCGCGCTTTCCAGTCCTGCACCACGGCGTGAACTTCCTGGTCGCGAACAAATGCGCCGTGAACACGCACCGGAGAGGTGGAGTTCGGGCCAGAGTAAAGCATGTCCCCCATACCCAGCAGCGACTCCGCGCCACCCTGGTCGAGAATAGTACGCGAGTCAATTTTGCTCGATACGGTAAACGCGATACGGGTTGGAATGTTCGCTTTGATCAGACCCGTAATAACGTCCACAGACGGACGCTGCGTCGCCAGAACCAGGTGGATGCCGGCCGCACGCGCTTTTTGCGCCAGACGTGCAATCAGCTCTTCCACTTTTTTACCGACGGTCATCATCAGGTCAGCGAATTCATCCACCAGCACGACGATGTAAGGCAGTTTTTCCAGCACCGGATGTTGGGCATCCATGCTGTCGCCCGGTTTCCAGTAAGGGTCCGGAATCGGACGACCCATCCGTGCCGCCTCGGCGATTTTCTCGTTATAACCGGCAAGGTTACGCACGCCCAGCGCAGACATCAGCTTGTAGCGACGCTCCATCTCATTAACGCTCCAGCGCAGGGCATTGGCCGCGTCTTTCATGTCGGTAACCACTTCTGTCAGCAGATGCGGGATACCTTCATAGACCGACAGTTCCAGCATTTTCGGGTCGATCATGATGAAACGAACATCTTCCGGCTGCGCTTTATAGAGCATGCTGAGGATCATGGCGTTCACACCGACGGATTTACCGGAGCCGGTGGTACCTGCCACCAGCAGGTGAGGCATTTTTGCCAGATCGGCCACCACCGGCTCGCCCGCAATATCTTTACCCAGAACCACGCTCAGCGGTGACGGGTTGTCACGGAACTTCGCGTTATCCAGGACTTCGCGCAGGTAAACGGTCTGACGTTTCTTATTCGGCAGTTCAAGACCGACGTAAGGTTTACCCGGAATAACCTCTACAACACGCACCGCCACGGTCGACAGAGAACGCGCCAGGTCACGGGAAAGGTTAGAAATACGCGCGGCTTTTACGCCTGGTGCCAGATTAAGTTCGAAGCGAGTGATCACCGGCCCTGGGGAGTAGTTGACCACATCAGCCTTGATACGGAAGTCCGCCAGACGCGCTTCCACCAGACGAGCCATCTGCTCAAGAGCAAAGGTATCGACCGGCTCGACTTCAGCCGGCGGTGGGGTTAACAGATCCAGCGACGGCAGAGGCGTGCTTGGACGCTGCAACGGACGGCTGTCGCCGTTACGCATCAGCAGCGGGTGAATGAGACTCTCCTGCGGCTGTGCCTGAGGCTGCTGGAACTGCGGCGGCTGTGGTGGCTGCTGCGGTTGCGCGTAAGCCTGCGGCGCCGGTTGCTGCGGCTGTGCATACGCTTGCGGCGCCGGTTGCTGCGGCTGTGCATACGCCTGCGGTGCCGGTTGCTGCGGTTGTGCATACGCCTGCGGTGCCGGTTGTTGCGGCTGTGCATACGCCTGCGGTGCCGGTTGCTGCGGCTGTGCATACGCCTGCAGTGCCGGTTGTTGCGGCTGTGCATACGCCTGCGGCGCTGGCGCAGTCTGCGGACGCGTCGGTTCAGCGTCCGGCATCGCGCTCGGCGTGAACAGCGGCTCGCTCGGGCCATCATCAACCAGATCTTTCATTGGCGAGAATTCAAAATCCGACAGCGAGAACGGATTCGCTCCGGCGGGCTGCTCACCGGCATAACGCTGCTGCTGCGTGGCCGCGAACTGGCGCGCTAATTCCGCCTCAGCCGCGTCATCTTCGTCTTGCGGATGATGCACTTCATGCTGGTATTCTTCGCCATAGCGCTGATGCTGCTGCGCGGCGAACTGGCGCGCCAGTTCATCCTGATGCATTTCATCAACGTCATCTTCATACTCATTCTCGCGCGCTTTCTCCTCAGCCATACGCTGAGAAGGGAGCTTGATACCGTAGGAGGCCAGCTCACGCCGCGTTGGCACGCGAACACGGTTTGGGCGAGGTAACTGCGGGCCAATGCCCTCTTTCACCTGTGGACGTGGCGCACCGCCTGTGGCGAGGCTAAAGACCGGGGCAGCCGCAGCGGCTGCCGCTGTAGCCTGCTTCACGCTTTCAGCAACAGGTGCAACGGCAGGCGTTGGATCAACCGGAGGAACCGAAACAGAAGGTGCTTTGGTTACAGGCTCCTGCACCGGTTCAGGCACAGGCTGATACCAGGCCGCCAGCTGTTCACGCTCGCGGGCACGCCGCTCTTCAACCTCTTCAAAATAGTACAATGGCGGACGAGACGGTTTCGCCTCTTCCACCACGTCAGGCTCAGGCTGAGGCGCTACGTATGGCTGTTCAGGTTCAACCGGCTCCGGCACGTACTCCTGATGAGGCTGTGCGGCAGGCTGCGCGTACTGCGGATATCCCTGAGGCTCATATGCCGGCTCCGGCTGATAAGGCTGCTGCCAGGCTTCCTGCTGGACAGGAACATAGCTCTCTGGCTCTGGCGCAATAACCGGCTCAGGCGTATGAACGCCAGGGGCGGTTTGCCACTCCACCTGGGGTTGCTGAATGGCGGATTCGGGCGGTGGAACCGGTGCTGAAGGCATCACCGCATCGGCTGGAGCGGCATACGCCTGTGAAGCCGTAGTGGCGGCGGCCGCTGCAGCGACCGGCTCGGTCACGGAGTGACCATTTAACAGCGGGTCGTATTCATCAAACGCTCCCGGCGTGGCACGGTTGCCGGAGAAGAGCACATCGTTTGGATCGACAGCCGCACCGGCTGCACGATATTCAACCTGATCGTCTTCATCCATGCGTTTGCCGGAGAAGAGCGCCGCATCGGTTTTACGGCCTAGCGGGTTGGCAAATTTCTCGGCAACACGCTGACGACGCGCCAGCGCGCCGCGCATAATGCGGGCACGACGAGATTCGCGACGCTGAACGGGAGCATCGCCTTCCTCTTCGTACTCATCTTCATATTCATCTTCGTCAACCCACGTATCGTCGCGACGGGTACGGTTGCTGGCGAAGGTCAGGAGGGTGAGGATAAAGCTGCCGATCTTCTCAGCGATGCTCACCCACGACCAGCCGGTGAACAGCGTCAGTCCTGCCGCCCAGATGCAGAGCAAAGCAAGCGTGCCACCGCTGCTATGAAGCATGGGCTGTAGCGCAGAGCTCAACAGGCTGCCGATCACCCCGCCAGAGGCGAAATACCAGATATCATCGGCGTTGATAGCCGCCAGCCCACACGAGGTGAGGATCAGCGCCAGTGCGCCAATCAGGCGCAGCGACACCGCGAAATAGTCGATATAGTCATCGTTTTGACGATGGCGCCAGGCAAACCAGCATCCGCCAATGATAATGACGGGAAGGGTGTAGGCCATCACCCCGAAAATGAAGAAGAGCGTATCTGCAAGCCAGGCGCCGGGAACACCGCCTAAGTTATGGATAGGCTCATGCCAGGCGGTTTGTGACCAGCTGGGATCTGAGGGGTTGAAACTGAGTAGGGCTGCCATCAGCCAGACGGCAAAAAGGGCAATAACAATCAGCAAAGCCTCGAGGAGACGACGTCCGCTGCTTAGCTTCGATAATGTGACTTCTTTGTCTTCAGTGTATTCCTGGCTCAAGAAAGGCTCTCCAGGTATCAGGCATATCCTGCCTGTTTGCTAAAACGGACAACAGCGCCGGGTATCCCCGGCACTGTTGCTGTATGGATTAACAGGAGTGTAATCAAACTACACTGATTTTGCACCTGTTCCGTGTTAGCGCGTCTTAATAACCAGACGATTGCTCTGTTTGACTTCTTCCATCACCACATAGGTACGGGTGTCATTCACGCCCGGCAGACGCAGCAGGGTTTCACCCAGCAGCTTACGGTAGGCGGACATATCAGGCACACGGGTTTTCAACAGGTAGTCGAAATCACCGGATACCAGATGACACTCTTGAATTTCTTCAAGTTTTTGTACAGCGGCGTTAAATTGCTCAAACACATCCGGCGCACCACGATTCAGAGTAATCTCAACAAATACCAGAAGTGAGGCATCCAGATAATGCGGGTTCAACAGAGCCGTATAGCCCTGAATGAAACCCTGTCTTTCCAGTCGGCGCACACGCTCAAGGCACGGCGTCGGGGAAAGTCCCACACGTTTTGAAAGCTCGACGTTGGAAATACGCCCATCCTTTTGCAATTCATTAAGAATGTTACGATCGATACGGTCGAGATCTTTGCCAGGGCGCTTCTTGCTATCTACCATTATTATTGTCTCTCTGTATTCCTTCCCTACTCCTGCCTGGACCCTGTGCACATCACTGTTCAGAGCCTGTACCCGTTAGTCATCACATCGCCTGGTTATGTATTAGACGCGATGCGGATTCGGGTTCTGTTGGTAAGAAGACCGTTGCCCGAAGGCAGTCACCGATATCACGTATGGCGTCTGTCCACGCCATGCGTAGATTTCACTGACCCGGTAAAAATGGCATTTACGTGCATGCCTATGCGGCATGCGGTTAACGCGGTTTTTTTTCTTCCTTGAATGTTTTCGCAAAAGCGCAGGGGATTGTCAAAGCAAAACATCGATTTTTAGTACAACATGCCGGATATTCATTACGGCAGGGTATTAATCCTCATTTTATTGCCGTACAAACGAGCGAATTTCGGCGCAAAGCGTGATGTTATAGCGCTTAATTCATCGTCGCTGGCTATTGCACATATCGATATCAAAATTGCTGCGCTCTTTTTTTACGGCAACAAATTCCCTACAATCCAGCCAAATGTCTGCCAACAACAATGGGGATCTCATGGGCACGGCCAAACACAGTAAGCTGCTAATTCTTGGTTCTGGACCTGCGGGATATACCGCGGCGGTCTATGCTGCACGCGCTAACCTGCAACCGGTTCTGATTACCGGCATGGAAAAAGGCGGTCAGCTGACCACCACCACGGAAGTGGAAAACTGGCCAGGCGACCCGAACGACCTAACCGGGCCGCTGCTGATGGAGCGTATGCACGAGCATGCGACGAAATTCGAAACCGAAATTCTGTTCGATCATATCAACAAGGTTGACCTGCAGAACCGTCCGTTCCGTCTGACGGGCGACAGCGGCGAGTACACCTGTGATGCGCTGATCATCGCGACCGGCGCTTCTGCCCGTTACCTCGGTCTGCCGTCTGAAGAAGCATTCAAAGGCCGTGGCGTCTCCGCCTGCGCAACCTGCGATGGTTTCTTCTATCGCAACCAGAAAGTGGCGGTTATCGGTGGCGGCAACACTGCCGTGGAAGAAGCCCTTTATCTGGCGAACATCGCCTCTGAAGTGCACCTGATCCACCGTCGTGACACCTTCCGCGCAGAGAAGATCCTGATCAAACGTCTGATGGATAAAGTGGCGAGTGGCAATATCGTGCTGCACACCAACCGTACCCTGGAAGAAGTCACGGGCGATCAGATGGGCGTTGCCGGTCTGCGTATTCGTGATACCCAGAATACCGATAACGTCGAAACGCTGGAAGTGGCGGGTCTGTTTGTGGCGATCGGTCACAGCCCGAACACCGCGATTTTCGAGGGGCAACTGGAGCTGGAAAACGGCTACATCAAAGTGCAGTCCGGTATTCACGGCAACGCGACCCAGACCAGCATTCCTGGCGTATTCGCTGCTGGCGATGTGATGGACCATATCTACCGTCAGGCGATCACCTCTGCTGGCACCGGCTGTATGGCCGCGCTGGACGCTGAACGCTACCTCGACGGGCTGGCGGAACAAGGTAAATAATCTTTACAAGTCAGTAACAAACGTAAATAAAGGCGGCGATAAGTCGCCTTTATTGTCTCTCCGTTGTAACATTGCGCTGCCCAACTTCTAATAACGTCACCTGCTAAGTACGCAATGGAAAAAACCCGTCAACAAGAGTTAACACGCTGGCTGAAACAGCAAAGCGTTCTTTCCCGCCGCTGGCTAACCATCTCCCGTTTTCTGGGGTTTGTCAGTGGTCTGTTGATTGTTGCCCAGGCATGGCTGCTGGCCCGCATTCTTAATCACATGATCATGGAGAACATTCCGCGCGAAGCGCTCCTGTTGCCCTTTATCGTCCTGATCCTGATTTTTGTTCTTCGTGCCTGGGTGGTCTGGCTGCGTGAGCGCGTGGGTTTTCACGCCGGACAGCATATCCGCTATGAGATCCGCCGTCAGGTGCTTGACCGCCTTCAGGAGGCCGGTCCGGCGTGGATCCAGGGTAAACCCGCGGGAAGCTGGGCGACGCTGATCCTTGAGCAGATTGACGATATGCATGACTACTATGCGCGCTATCTGCCACAGATGGCGCTAGCCGTCTTCGTTCCGTTGCTGATTGTCATCGCCATTTTCCCGGTCAACTGGATGGCAGCGCTGATCCTGCTGGGCACAGCCCCGCTGATCCCGCTGTTTATGGCGCTGGTGGGCATGGGCGCCGCGGACGCTAACCGACGTAACTTTCTGGCTCTGGGTCGCTTAAGCGGCCATTTCCTTGACCGTCTGCGCGGCATGGAAACGTTGCGCATTTTTGGCCGCGGTGAAGCGGAAACTGAAAATATCCGCCTCGCATCGCAGGATTTCCGTCAGCGCACCATGGAAGTGTTACGTCTGGCGTTCCTCTCCTCCGGCGTACTCGAATTCTTTACCTCGCTGTCGATTGCGCTTGTGGCAGTCTACTTTGGCTTCTCGTATCTCGGCGCGCTGGATTTTGGCCACTACGGCACGGCTGTGACCCTTTCAGCCGGTTTCCTTGCGCTGATACTGGCCCCCGAATTTTTCCAGCCGCTTCGCGATCTGGGCACCTTCTATCATGCAAAAGCGCAGGCCGTGGGCGCGGCTGACAGCCTGAAGACGTTTATGGAAACGCCACTGGCGCATCCGGAACGCGGTGACGTGACCCTGAACGCCAAAGAGCCGGTTACCCTTGAAGCGCGTGATTTCTCCATTCTGTCGCCTGAAGGCAACGTACTGGCAGGCCCGCTTAACTTTACCCTTCCGGCCGGAAAACGTGTGGTGCTCGTAGGCATCAGCGGTTCAGGGAAAAGCTCTCTGCTCAATGCGCTATCGGGTTTTATGGCCTACACCGGATCGCTGCGGATCAACCAAACTGAACTGCGCGATCTCGATCCGCTTGCCTGGCGTAAACAGCTTAGCTGGGTGGGACAAAACCCTCAGCTTCCTGCCGCCACGCTGCGAGACAATGTGCTGCTGGCTCGCCCGGATGCGCGTGACGATGAACTGCAATCCGTGCTCGACCGCGCCTGGGTCAGCGAGTTTCTGCCGCAGCTTCCGCAGGGTGTCGATACCGTTGTCGGTGACCAGTCTGCCGGCCTGTCAGTCGGTCAGGCCCAGCGTGTGGCGGTTGCCCGCGCGCTGCTTAACCCATGCCAGCTCATGCTGCTCGACGAGCCAGCAGCGAGCCTTGACGCACACAGTGAGCAACGCGTCATGGATGCCCTGAATGCGGCCTCGCGGCAGCAGACCACCCTGATGGTCACCCATCAGCTTGAAGGTATTGCTGACTGGGATCAGATCTGGGTTATGGAAAATGGTCATATTGTTGAGCAAGGCGATTACGCCTCTCTCGTTGCCGCGCAGGGCCCGTTTGCCACCCTGCTGGCAAACCGTCAGGAGGATATCTGATGCGTGCTCTGCTTCCCTATCTTGCGCTCTATAAACGCCATAAATGGATGCTGCTGCTGGGCATTGTGCTGGCGATTGTTACCCTGCTTGCCAGCATCGGTCTGCTTACGCTCTCCGGCTGGTTCTTGTCCGCTTCGGCCGTCGCGGGGTTCGCGGGTTTATACAGCTTTAACTATATGCTTCCTGCGGCAGGCGTTCGCGGCACCGCAATCACGCGTACTGCCGGACGTTATTTTGAGCGTCTGGTCAGCCACGACGCCACTTTCCGCGTGCTACAGCACCTGCGCATTTACACCTTCAGCAAACTGCTACCCCTCTCCCCTGCCGGGCTGGCGCGTTTTCGTCAGGGTGAGTTACTCAACCGTGTCGTAGCCGATGTCGACACGCTAGATCACCTTTACCTGCGCGTGATCTCACCCATCGTGGGGGCGTTTGTGGTGATTGTGGTAGTCACGCTGGGGTTATCGGTTCTGGACGTTCCCGTTGCGCTCACGCTGGGTGGCATCATGCTGCTGACGCTGATTATCCTGCCACCGCTGTTTTATCGTGCAGGTAAATCCACTGGCGAGAACCTGACGCGACTGCGCGGCGACTACCGACAGCAGCTGACATCCTGGCTGCAGGGACAGGCGGAACTGACCATTTTTGGTGCCAGCTCGCGTTATCGCAGTCAAATGGAAAGCACTGAGCTGAACTGGCATGAAGCCCAGCGCCGCCAGTCGGAGCTGACGGCATTCTCCCAGGCGCTGATGATGTTAATCGGCGGCGTGGCGGTCATCGCCATGCTGTGGATGGCTTCAGGTGGCGTAGGCGGGAATACCCAGCCCGGCCCTCTGATTGCTCTCTTCGTTTTCTGCGCCCTGGCCGCGTTTGAAGCGCTGGCCCCGGTGACGGGCGCCTTCCAGCATCTCGGACAGGTCATCGCTTCTGCCCTGCGCATCACCCAGATTGCCGAGCAGGAGCCGGAGGTTACATTCAGCGGCGCTCAGACCGCCGTGCCGGCGCAGGTTGCGCTGACCCTGGATAACGTCACCTTTGCCTATGAAAAACAGGCGCAGAACGCGCTGGAAGGGATCACGCTGTCTGTTAAAGCAGGCCAGCGGATTGCGCTCCTCGGTCGTACCGGTTGCGGTAAATCCACCCTTCTTCAGCTACTGACCCGCGCCTGGGATCCGCAGCACGGTCAGATTCGGTTTAACGATACGCCGCTGACCGACTTCAGCGAACAGACGCTGCGCAAGACCGTGAGCGTGGTTCCGCAGCGCGTGCACCTCTTCAGCGCGACGCTGCGTGATAACCTGCTGCTCGCGGCACCTCAGGCCTCCGACGATGATCTGCGCGCCATGCTGGAGCAGGTTGGGCTGCAAAAACTGCTTGAGAACGACGGGCTGAACGGCTGGCTCGGGGAAGGCGGTCGTCAGCTCTCCGGCGGCGAGTTGCGCCGTCTGGCGATTGCACGCGCGTTGCTGCACGATGCGCCGCTGATGCTGCTTGATGAACCCACCGAAGGGCTGGACGCAACAACCGAGAGCCAAATCCTTGATTTACTGGCCCATGTTATGATCGGAAAAACCGTGCTGATGGTCACCCACCGCCTGCGCGGGCTGGCGAGTTTTGATCAGATAATTGTGATGGACAACGGACATATTATTGAGCAAGGTAGTCACACAGAACTGTTGGCGAAACAGGGTCGCTACTACCAGTTTAAACAGCGTCTGTAGACTATATTTGTACCGATCCTAACTCGCGTATTGGAGTTCTGCTGTCATGCGCCTGGTCCAGCTTTCTCGTCATAACATCGCGTTCCCTTCGCCGGAGGGAGCGCTGCGTGAACCTAATGGGCTGCTGGC
Organism: Enterobacter ludwigii; assembly: GCF_001750725.1. Classification (NCBI taxonomy): domain Bacteria; kingdom Pseudomonadati; phylum Pseudomonadota; class Gammaproteobacteria; order Enterobacterales; family Enterobacteriaceae; genus Enterobacter; species Enterobacter ludwigii. The sequence goes on along the minus strand of NZ_CP017279.1, from coordinate 738,197 downwards.
CCTTGGCGGCGACCTTAGTCCTGCGCGGCTTTTGATGGCTTACCAGCGCGGCATTTTCCCGTGGTTTTCACCCGGCGACCCGATTTTATGGTGGTCTCCCGATCCCCGTGCCGTGCTGTGGCCGGCGCAGTTTCACCTGAGCCGCAGCATGAAGCGTTTCCATGCGAAATCACCCTACCGCGTCACCCTGAATCATGCCTTCGGTCAGGTCATTGAAGGCTGTGCCGAAGACCGTCATGAAGGAACCTGGATCACCCGCGATATCATTACCGCCTATCACCAGCTGCATGAGCTGGGTTTCGCGCACTCCATTGAAGTCTGGCAAGACGGTGAACTCGTCGGTGGGATGTATGGCGTTGCGCAGGGGACGCTGTTTTGCGGCGAATCGATGTTCTCCCGTGCCGTGAATGCCTCGAAAACCGCGCTGTTGATCTTCTGCCAGGAGTTTGCCCAGCGCGGCGGAAAACTGATGGATTGCCAGGTCCTCAATGAGCATACGGCCTCGCTCGGCGCGGTTGACATCCCCCGCCGTCACTACATAGAACATCTGGACGTTTGCCGTCAGGAGAAGCTGCCGCGAGACTTCTGGGTACCAAGAACGCTCTTTATGCCCAATGCCTAAATGTTTTCCGCATATTTTTTGTGAGGGTGTTATAATTATGCCGCAGAGTAGGTTCTGCCTGTTGCCTCGCCGCCGTTTGGGTCCTCCGCTTCAGATAACGTCCTGACGTTTATCCTGTTGTATCCCCTTTACGAATGCGCTTTCCGTTCGGTTGTACCGTGACGCTTGGGCAATGCGCCGAAACTATTTTGCTGCGTTTTAAACGCGCAATTCTTTACTTAATTGATGAATTTCGGCATTATCTTGCCGGTTCAAAACTTGGTAGTGATACCCCAGAGGATTAGATGGCCAAAGAAGACAATATTGAAATGCAGGGTACCGTACTTGATACGTTGCCTAACACCATGTTTCGCGTAGAGCTGGAAAACGGTCACGTGGTAACTGCGCACATCTCCGGTAAAATGCGCAAAAACTATATCCGCATTTTAACGGGCGACAAAGTGACTGTTGAACTGACCCCGTACGACCTGAGCAAAGGCCGCATTGTCTTCCGTAGTCGCTAATTGTTTTCGCCTGTAATGGCAGATGAATATATAAAGGTCGGGTTAACCCCGGCCTTTTTTATTTAACGGCTTAATGCCGGGCAGGAAGATGTATTGTCATGCGGGGCTGCGCCGGCGTGATTAAATCCCCGGCCATGGAATGCGCCACCTCATGCAGCAATCCCGTCAGGTACGGCAGCATATCCCGATCAAAATGGGACACCAGCAGCACGTGGTTTACTGCCCGGCAGTAGTCGCACTTTGTTTCGGTATCTTCCAGTAGCCACGCTTTTTGTCGCGGTGGTTCAGCGTCCTCCTCAAATTCCACTATCTGAAAATCACGCATTGATTCTGTGAGTCCGGTTTTGACTTCTTCCAGATACGCGCCTAAACAGCGGCACACGGGCTGCGTTTGCGGGTGGGCGTTGCAGTCCAGCAGAATTTCGGTGAGCAGCATGCAGCGCCCGGCCAGGGTCGGGAGATCGGGGTTGAGGGAGAGTTCGCTGTAGAGCTGGGAGAAAGAGTTTTCTGTATTCATTGGGTAATACCTTCACACACGTTGAGTTACCACCGCAGGAAACGCCAGATTCGCTGGCGGCGGACGAAAAGGAATTGGCGTACCAGTGTGTGTGCTACTGGCGCTTCAAAAGAAGCTTCCGATTCGCCCGCCAGATGCAGAATTATACCCTTTTCCTTAGGGCGAACGAAGCCTGCAGCAATGGTGCTGCTCACACACTTTCAGGACGCCAATCCTGACACCTGATTTTGCAGGTGCGCCGCCATTCTAGGACTGTGAATTTATACAGCAATGAGTGAGATGAAAATATGGAAAGCGCCTCGCAAAGTTTCGGTGCGGGCAGGCATAAAAAAACCGGGCAGTTGCCCGGTTTTTAAGACTAATGCTGGAAATTAGTGAGCCGCTTCCGGCTTGTGCTTCTGCGCACTCTGGAAATCATACGTCAGCTCATTCTTCTCCTGGTCCAGCGCGACCGTCACCTGACCGCCGTCTACCAGCAAGCCAAACAGCAGCTCGTTCGCCAGCGGTTTCTTCAGGTTGTCCTGAATCACACGCGCCATTGGACGGGCACCCATCGCACGGTCGTAGCCTTTCTCAGCCAGCCAGTTGCGGGCCTCCTGGCTCACTTCCAGCGACACGCCTTTCTGATCCAGCTGAACCTGCAGTTCGACGATGAACTTATCCACTACCTGATGGATAACCTCGGTAGAGAGGTGATCGAACCAGATGATGTTGTCCAGACGGTTACGGAACTCCGGCGTAAAGATCTTCTTGATCTCTTCCATCGCATCGGTGCTGTTATCCTGATGGATAAGGCCGATAGATTTGCGCTCCGTTTCACGTACACCGGCGTTGGTGGTCATTACCAGCACTACGTTGCGGAAGTCCGCCTTGCGCCCGTTGTTATCGGTCAGCGTCCCGTTGTCCATCACCTGCAGCAGGATGTTGAACACGTCCGGGTGCGCTTTCTCGATTTCATCGAGCAGCAGTACCGCGTGCGGATGCTTGATCACCGCGTCAGTTAACAGACCGCCCTGGTCAAAGCCCACATAGCCCGGAGGCGCACCAATCAAACGGCTGACGGTGTGACGCTCCATGTACTCGGACATATCAAAACGCAGCAGCTCAATGCCCAGCGCTTTGGAAAGCTGAACCGTTACCTCGGTTTTCCCCACACCGGTCGGACCGGCGAACAGGAAGGAACCGACAGGCTTATGTTCATGCCCCAGTCCAGCACGGGCCATCTTGATGGCTTCGGTTAACGCCTCAATGGCTTTATCCTGCCCAAAGACCAGCATTTTCAGGCGATTGCCAAGGGTGCGCAGCGTGTCGCGGTCGCTCTGAGAAACGCTCTTCTCAGGGATACGCGCGATACGGGCCACCACGGTCTCGATATCCGCCACGTTAACGGTTTTCTTACGCTTGCTGGCTGGCATTAGACGCGCACGCGCCCCTGCCTCATCAATCACGTCAATGGCCTTATCCGGCAGATGACGATCGTTGATGTATTTCACCGCCAGCTCCACCGCCGCACGCACCGCTTTGGCGGTATAACGCACATCGTGGTGCGCTTCGTACTTCGGTTTCAGACCGTTGATGATCTGCACGGTTTCTTCAACAGAGGGTTCAGTCACATCGATTTTCTGGAAGCGACGCGCCAGGGCGCGATCTTTCTCAAAGATGTTGCTGAACTCCTGATACGTTGTGGAGCCAATCACGCGGATCTTACCGCTGGAGAGCAGCGGTTTGATCAGGTTAGCGGCATCCACCTGGCCACCCGAGGCCGCACCGGCACCGATGATGGTGTGGATCTCATCGATAAACAGAATGCTGTTGGTGTCCTGCTCGAGCTGTTTCAAAAGCGCCTTAAAGCGTTTTTCAAAATCGCCGCGGTATTTAGTGCCCGCCAGCAGCGAGCCAATATCCAGCGAGTAGATGGTGCAATCGGCAATCACTTCCGGTACGTCGCCCTGCACAATACGCCAGGCGAGACCCTCGGCAATCGCGGTTTTACCGACGCCAGATTCACCCACCAGCAGCGGGTTGTTCTTGCGGCGACGGCACAATACCTGGATCGCGCGCTCCAGCTCTTTATCGCGACCAATCAGCGGATCGATACCGCCAACGCGAGCAAGCTGGTTGAGATTGGTGGTGAAGTTTTCCATACGATCCTCCCCGCCTGCTTGCTCTTCATTGTTATTGACCTGATTGCTGGAATCCGATGCCTGGTTCGGCTCGTCTTTACGCGTTCCGTGAGAGATAAAGTTAACCACGTCGAGTCGGCTGACTTCGTGTTTGCGCAGCAGGTAGGCAGCCTGTGACTCCTGCTCGCTGAAGATGGCGACCAGCACATTTGCGCCCGTCACTTCGCTACGTCCGGAAGACTGGACGTGGAATACCGCACGCTGCAACACGCGCTGGAAGCTGAGCGTCGGCTGCGTGTCGCGCTCTTCTTCACTGGCTGGCAGCACCGGTGTGGTTTGTTCGATGAAGGCTTCGAGTTCCTGACGTAGCGCCACCAGATCCACGGAGCAGGCTTCCAGCGCTTCGCGGGCAGATGGGTTGCTAAGCAGTGCGAGCAGTAAATGCTCGACGGTCATAAACTCATGTCGGTGCTCACGCGCTCTGGCGAAAGCCATATTTAAACTGAGTTCCAGTTCTTGATTGAGCATAGGCACCTCCCCCAAATTTTATGCCTTATCAGGCCTTTTCCAGCGTACACAGCAACGGATGCTCGTTCTCCCTCGCATAATCGTTCACCATCGCGACTTTGGTCTCCGCCACTTCGGCGGTAAAGATGCCGCAGATAGCTTTGCCACGATAATGAACGGTAAGCATCAGTTGCGTTGCACGTTCTACATCATAAGAAAAGAACTTTTGTAGCACGTCAATAACAAATTCCATTGGCGTGTAATCATCGTTCATTAACATAACTTTATACATAGATGGCGGTTTTAGCGCGTCACGCACTTTATCTTCCGCCAGCTGGTCAAAATCCAGCCAGTCGTTGGTCTTACCCATTTTGCATAACCACTTTGAATCTACCTCAGATGTTAGATAACAATCATCTATTACTGTCATCCGCGATGTCTGTCACAAACTGTTGCAATAGCGTTAACTGCTTCAAACTTTGGTTGATTATTGTCCCATCTCAAGCGCCAAACGCTTGACGACTTCTTTCGTTTCTCTAAATTGTACAAGCGTGAGATGGCGAGGTTTTGAACAGCCCCCACTCCACCACCGGTTCATTCCATCTTAACTTATAAGATTTACGAAGGATGTCGAAGCATGGAAATGGGTACTGTTAAGTGGTTCAACAACGCCAAAGGGTTTGGCTTCATCTGCCCCGAAGGCGGCGGCGAGGATATCTTCGCTCACTATTCCACCATTCAGATGGATGGTTACAGAACGCTCAAAGCCGGGCAGTCCGTCCGGTTCGATGTACACCAGGGACCAAAAGGCAATCATGCAAGCCTGATCGTACCCATTGAAGCAGAAACGGTCGCATAGCTCTCTGTTTTATTGTGTACATCCCGCCGTCAAAATGCCAGCCCGATCGGCTGGCATTTTTATTTTCAGCCTATTCGCGAGCCAACGCATCCACAGGATCCAGACGCGCCGCATTGCGGGCAGGCAGCCAGCCAAACAAAATGCCGGTAAAAGTCGAACACAAAAATGCGGTAAGAATGGCCACCGGCGAGAAACCAATCTCCCAGCCGGGTAAAAAAAGCTGCAGAGCAAACGCGATCATCATCGACAGCGCAATGCCCATCGCGCCGCCCACCAGACACACCAGCACCGCTTCAATCAAAAATTGCTGCAGCACATCGCTGGCTCTGGCACCGACTGCCATGCGGATGCCAATCTCCCGGGTACGTTCCGTGACCGATACCAGCATGATATTCATCACCCCGATACCGCCGACCACCAGCGAGATCACCGCCACCAGCGTCAGGAACAGCTGAAGAGTACGTGTGGTCTTTTCCGCCGTTTTCAAGAGACCGTCCATATTCCAGGTGAAGAAATCTTTCTTCCCGTGACGCAACGTCAGCAGCCGTTCCAGCTGTTGCTCGGCCTGCGCGCTGTCGTAGCCCTCCTTCACGCGAACGGTGATGGAGTTCAGCCAGGACTGCCCCATAATCCGCCCGGAGATGGTGGTATAGGGCAGCCAGACGCGCAGGATCTTGCTGCTGCCAAACATCGACTGTTTCTCTTCCGCCACGCCAATCACCGTCGCAGGCATGTTTCCGACCAGGATAACCTCGCCCACCACGTTGGTTTTATTGGGGAAGAGCTGCCGGCGCGAGTTGGCGTCAAGCACCACCACCTGCGCCCGGCCCGCTAACTGCTCGGCATTGAAGGTGGCACCTTCGCTGAAGGTCATGCCATAGACGTTAAAGTAATCGCCGCTGACGCCATTGGCACTGGCAGCAACGTCAACATTGCCTACCCGCAGACGGAGGTTTTGTGAGACCGCCGGCGTGGCCGAATTCACCCACGGCTGCTTCTGGATAGCCGCCAGATCGTCATACTTCAGCGCCTGCTGATACTGCGGCTCGTCATCGCCAAAATCTTTGCCGGGATAGACATCAATGGTGTTGGTCCCGATGGCCCGAATATCCGCCAGCACCAGCTGTTTGGCCGCGTCGCCCACGACCACAATCGACACCACCGAGGCGATACCAATAATGATGCCCAGCATGGTCAACAGGGTGCGCATTTTATTGGCAGCCATCGCCAGCCAGGCCATGGTCAGCGCCTCACGAAACCCGCTGGAAAATTGTCCCCAGCCGGTTGACGCCGGCAGAACTTCTTTCGGTGCCGCCGCCCGGGCGTGTCGCGCCGGCGGGTTGCTGACCAGCTCTCCGTCGCGGATCTCAATGATGCGCTCGGCCTGTGCAGCCACCTGCGGATCGTGGGTAACGATGATGACCGTATGCCCCTGATCGCGAAGCTGGTGAAGGATCGCCATCACCTCTTCACCCGAATGACTGTCGAGCGCCCCGGTCGGTTCATCTGCGAGGATCACCTGACCGCCGTTCATCAGCGCGCGTGCGATACTGACACGCTGCTGCTGGCCGCCGGAGAGCTGCGAGGGCTGGTACTCCACCCGTTCCGCCAGCCCCAGACGCGTCAGCAGCATCTGGGCGCGCTCAAGGCGTTTTTTCCGCTCGACGCCGGCATAGACCGCCGGCACTTCGACGTTCTGCGCCGCCGTCAGGTGAGAGAGCAGATGGTAACGCTGGAAGATAAAACCGAAATGTTCCCGCCGCAGTTTTGCCAGCGCGTCACCGTCCAGCGTGGAAACATCCATTCCGGCCACCCGATAGGTGCCGCTGGTGGGTCTGTCCAGACAGCCGAGAATATTCATCAGCGTCGATTTACCGGAGCCGGACGCACCGACAATCGCCACCATCTCGCCCGCTTCGACGCGCAGGGTGATCCCCTTCAGCACCTCAACCGGGCCATCACCCGACGGATAGCTGCGACGAATGTCATTCAGCTCAAGCAACGCCGTCATTTAGCGGCTCCGGGCAGGCTTTCGCTGGTGACAACCTCCTCACCCTCTTCCAGCCCTTTGACCACCACCACGTCGGTGTCATTACGTGCACCAATGACCACTTCTCGCTCACGCGTTTCGCCGTTGCGCAGCACTTTCACTTTATAGCGGCTCTCGCCGGTGGATTCACCCAGCGCAGAGAGAGGAATGGTGAGCACATTTTTCACGCCGGTAAGCTGAATGTGCACCTGTGCGGTCATGTCCAGACGCAACACACCCTGCGGGTTAGGCACCTCGAAGCGCGCATAGTAGAAGATGGCATCGTTCACTTTTTCCGGCGTCGGCAGAATGTCTTTTAGCGCGCCTTCATAGCGCGTCTGAGGATCGCCGAGGACGGTAAACCAGGCTTTCTGCCCCGGCTTCAGATGAATAACATCCGCCTCTGAGACCTGGGCTTTCACCAGCATGGTGCTCATGTCCGCCAGGGTCAGAATGTTGGGCGCCTGCTGCGCCGCAATCACCGTTTGCCCCTGCAGCGTGGTAATTTGAGTCACTTCCCCGGCCATGGGCGCCACAATCTGCGTATAGTCGAGGTTGGTTTTGGCCGTATCCAGCGAGGCCTGGTTGCGCTTGATCTGCGCATCGATAGTCCCGATCTGCGCCTGCTTAACCGCCAGCTCGGTGGCTGCCGTGTCTAAATCTTGTTTCGAGATGGCCTGCGTTTTGGCCAGCGCCTGCTGACGCGTTAACGTCACCTGGGCCAGGTTACGCTCAGCCTGCGCCTGTGCACGCTGGGCACGCAGTTCCATGAGCGTGGCTTCCACCTCACGGATCTGGTTTTGCGCCTGCTCAGGATCGATAACGCCCAGCAGCTGGCCTTTTTTCACCTTGTCGCCAATCTCAACCGACAGCGTTTTCAACTGACCGCTTACCTGTGCACCCACGTCAACCTTGCGCAGGGCATCCAGTTTTCCCGTCGCCAGCACGTTTTGCTGCAGCTCGCCCGGACGGACAATCAGTGTTTGATACTGTGGTACAGGGGCATTCAGGATCTGCCATAGCCAGAACCCTCCCCCGATAACAATTACCGCCAGCAGCAGAAACCACGTTCTGCGTTTTCCCTTGAGGTTCATAAATATTCCAAATAAATGTTCTGGCAATTATAAACGTTGATTCTATCTAAACGACTCCTCAACGAAACCCCCGCGCACCGAAATCGCCTCAATTTGTTGATGAGTTATTGAAATTTCGCCTGCTGAAATAGAACCCTTCCTTCAGAAGCAGGATCTAACATGTCTTCCATCGTCGATACACTTATTTCTCATCAGCACCAGCCTAAATCCGGCTGGCAGCTCTTCAATAATCTGGCCTTCGGGAAGATCACGCCGGGGCTGGCATGGCAAAACCCCGCTTATCGACGTAAGTTCATGCTCCGTTCGCTGATGACACCGTTCAGCACCACGCGTCTGCTGTCAGAGCTGGCAAAGCAGCCGCGCCTGATGCAAATGTTGCAGGTGCAGCCGGGGCTACCGTGCCGCCTGCATCGCCCGTGGTTAACGGTGGACATGGATCGCCGACAGGCGCTGGAATCGCTGACCTGGCACTACCAGACCATGACGCGCCAGCTTCCGGCAACGCTGGTCAAGGGTTACCTTTCACCGCAGGGGGCAACCCTGCTGACCCTGACCGGAAAAGACGAACAGCAGTTTACTGTGCGCCTGTGCGCCGACGCCTTCATGGATAAAGAGGGTGAAGCCACCCTCGTCTTTTGTAACCATCAGAATACCGTGCTGGCGGAAATGACCTTCACGCTGTGCCCGTTTGAAGGAAAAACAACGCTGTTCATCGGCGGCCTGCAGGGGGCAAAAGCACACGTTCCACATGAACTGATCCAGGGGGCGACCAAAGCGTGTCACGGCCTGTTCCCGAAACGCCTGCTGGTTGAAACGGCAATGACGCTTGGCGCAGCTTTCCCGGTTGAGCATATTGTCGCGGTGAGTAACGCCACGCATATCTACCGCAGCTGGCGTTACCGCAAGAAAAAAGAGGGAAAATTGCTGGCCGATTATGACAGCTTCTGGCTCTCCCTCGGCGGGCAAAAACAGGATAACGGCCACTTCATGCTGCCGCTCGCCATGCCCCGTAAGCCGATGGACGAGATTGCGAGCAAAAAGCGCGCTGAGTACCGCCGCCGCTATGCGCTACTGGACAGCCTGACGCAACACGTCACGCAGGCGACCCGCGCTTAATCCGCTTTCCCGCGTGCCAGCCACAGCACGCGGGAGAACATCTTGCGCAGCAGCGTCGGCACGGACTCCACGCCCCGTCTCCCCGCTTCCGTCGCCACCTCAATCGCTAAATCAGGTTTTGAAGAGCGGTGGATGGCTTTGGCAATCACGCGCCGCATGTTCATTGGCACATCCACCGGCACCATCGCAATCCGGTGGAACACGTCGTCAAACCCCTGACGGTACATAAAGTGCTCCATGTCCATGGCCGGCAGCATGGTTAGGTGGTCGCGCTCTTCTTCGCGCTCATTATTCAGCAGGCCACGCACGGTCGCGGCATATTTTTTTCCCGCTTCGTCACCATCCACCAGCACATGCCATTCAATGCCCATCCGCCGGGCGAATTTGATCAGCGGCTTGATCCCCGACTGGGCAAATTCGATAACCTTGATACCTTCGGCATCAAAATGGTGTCCGCACTGACGCGCCAGTTCGTTGATAACCCAGGTTTCCGTCTCTCCCTCAACCAGCAGCCAGCAGCGGGCGAACAGCGACGACGCACGATTAAAGCGGATGTGGAACGAGATACGACGTCCCTCTTCCGCGTTCATCCCGCCCGGCCCGAGGCGATAGGCGGTGACGCGGGAAGACTCACGTACCAGACGGCAGACGTGCTCGACCGGGGTCAGCGACAATAACTCGCCGGAATTGGTGGTGGTCACGCGCTGCAGCGGCAGCAGATTCAACAGGTGCCACGCCACCGAGAGCATGATCGGGTGCAGGCGCGTTTCCGGGTCTTCCACCAGCAGCAGCGGGCGGGCGTCACGGTCGAGACGAACGGTGCCCTTGGCCTGCAGTAGCGTCGAAAACAGCCCCAGCAAAATCACCCGATGGGTACGGCCACCGGGCCTGTCGATCATCCGGTTAATGATATCGAGGTAACGCCAGCTGCGTTGTTCGTCGTGAGAGCGGCGGCGCATCAGACGATGGCGCGACTCCGACGTCCCCTGCTCGGAAAAATAGTGTTCCAGCAGTTGTACCATTGCTGACAACCCTTGGCGGATTTGACCATCGGTCAGATTTTGCGGACGCGCCACCAGCTCTCGCGCCAGGAAATCCAGCTCGCGGGCGGTCACTTCCACTTCCGGCATATTCGGCACGGTGCCGTTGCGGATCCGCCGCATAAAACGCGCATCACGCAGGCGCAACACCGGCATCAGGCGAATCAGGTGGCGAGCCAGGTCGTCGATGTCATCCAGCGGAATAGGGTTGGCTTTCTCATCGAGGAAATCACGCAGGGTTAATACGCCCTCGTTTTCTGCCATCTCACCTTCCAGCCGGTAGAAAATCCGGTGGAAACCGTCGTCGCACGGGACCCAGCAGGGTGATAACGGCCGGAAGCGACGCACGCGGTGACGCCCCGGCTCGGATTCGCGGAATGTCAGAATAATGTGCAGGTGTTTTTCGCGGCCGTTCACATCGCCGGGAGGAAACCAGAAATCATCATGGGCAAAGTGATACAGATCGTCTTCGGGCGAAAGCAGCAGCGTCAGCGCATCCAGCAGGCTGGACTTACCCCACGCGTTCTCACCGATCAGGACGTTGTTCTGCTCAAGCTGCAGCGACAGGCGGTTAATACCGCGGAACCCAACAATTTCCACACGTTCGAGAAGCATAAATCCCCCGCGAGATGATCACTTTTTCCTTTAAGTTATCAGCAGTATAGCGGCAGGAACTTTGACACGACAGCACAACCTTCGTGCTGTAGAGAATTGGTCTATGCTCTATTTACCGTCGATTTGAACAAGGAATGACATCACGTTGCCATAAATCAAATTAACCGAATTAATTTTAGTGGCGAAGGGATGTTTTTGTTTTTAAAATAATGGCTCTTTGAGTCGTCATCCCTTTTTTGACGATATCCCGCACGCAGGAACGCGTGTGAAGTTTATTATTGAGGTGGTTATGTTTAGAAAATTAGCAGCAGAATGCTTTGGTACATTCTGGCTGGTGTTTGGTGGCTGCGGTAGCGCCGTTCTGGCAGCAGCATTTCCGGAATTAGGTATTGGTTTTGTCGGCGTTGCGCTGGCATTCGGTTTAACCGTATTAACCATGGCGTTTGCCGTGGGTCATATTTCCGGTGGTCATTTTAACCCGGCGGTGACATTAGGTTTATGGGCGGGCGGTCGTTTCCCTGCTAAAGAAGTCATTGGTTATATTGTGGCCCAGGTTGTTGGCGGGATTATTGCTGCAGCGGTTCTGTACGTTATTGCCAGCGGTAAAGCCGGCTTTGACGCCGCCGCAAGCGGCTTCGCCTCAAACGGTTTCGGCGAACACTCCCCTGGCGGTTACTCCATGCTCTCTGCCATCGTGATTGAAATTGTGCTGACCGCAGGCTTCCTGCTGGTGATCCACGGCGCAACCGACAAACACGCCCCGGCGGGCTTCGCGCCTATCGCCATTGGTCTGGCGCTGACGCTTATCCACCTGATCTCTATTCCGGTCACTAACACCTCCGTAAACCCGGCGCGCAGTACTGCCGTCGCTATTTTCCAGGGCGGCTGGGCGCTTGAGCAGCTGTGGCTGTTCTGGGTAATGCCAATCATCGGCGGTATTCTGGGCGGCGTGCTGTATCGCACCCTGCTGGAAAAACGCGATTAATTGCGTGTGCAGTCGGGTAGCACTTACGCTTACCCGACCTGCATGACAACACTCAGGCCGGGTCAGGCGTTGCTGCCACCCGGCTTTTTTGTTGCTCCTTTACCTGACAACGTTTATTGGGTAGTGTCTCTGGCGCTTAACAGATATTCACAAGGACCCGTTGTTCATGTTTTCAGGACTCCTCATCATTCTGCTGCCTCTGATTGTGGGCTACCTTATCCCGCTACATCGCGAATCCGCGTTACGGCTTATCAACCGTTTTCTGAGCTGGATTGTCTACGTCATTCTTTTCTTTATGGGGATAAGCCTGGCGTTTCTGGATAATCTGGCCACCAATCTGCTGGCGATCCTGCATTATTCTGTCGTCACCTGCGCCGTTATTTTGCTGTGCAATATTGCCGCACTTTTCTGGCTTGAGCGCACTATTCCGTGGAAAAATCACCACCATCAGGAAAAACTGCCGTCACGAATTGCAATGGCGCTGGAATCTTTAAAATTATGCGGCGTCGTGGTGCTGGGTTTTGTTCTTGGGCTGAGCGGATGGAATTTTTTACAGCACGCGACGGAAGCCAGTGAATATACCCTCATTTTCCTGCTGTTCCTTATCGGTATTCAGCTGCGAAATAATGGCATGACGTTGAAACAGATTGTCCTGAATCGCCGTGGAATGATCGTCGCGGTTATCGTCGTCATTAGCTCACTGGTGGCGGGCGTGATTAACGCTTTTATTCTCGGCCTGCCGTTAAAAACCGGTCTGGCAATGGCCTCCGGATTTGGCTGGTATTCCCTTTCCGGTATTCTGCTGACCGAATCGTTCGGTCCGGTCATCGGGAGCGCCGCCTTCTTTAACGACCTGGCGCGAGAATTAATTGCCATTATGCTGATCCCGGGCCTGGTGCGCCGCAGTCGCTCGACCGCACTGGGTCTGTGTGGCGCCACGTCGATGGACTTTACCCTGCCGGTTCTGCAGCGTTCAGGTGGGCTGGAGATGGTGCCTGCCGCCATCGTACACGGCTTTATTTTGAGCCTGCTGGTTCCCGTTCTGATGGCGTTTTTCTCCGCCTGATACTCCTCTGGCGGTAGACTTTCTGCCGCCAAAATTGCGCTAAATCAATCTCCCTCTATTTTGTAGAAGAAAGCCCTTTTCACCGTTCAGTCACAGGCATAATCTCAAACATGTATATCAAATATAACTTTAACAGGTGTGATTATGTTTTGTGTGCAATGTGAACAAACCATCCGTACCCCGGCAGGCAATGGCTGCTCTTATGCGCAAGGTATGTGCGGCAAAACCGCAGAAACATCAGACCTGCAGGATCTGCTGATTGCCGCCCTGCAAGGCCTTTCCGCATGGGCATTCAAGGCCCGCGAATATGGCATTATTGACCACTATGTAGACAGTTTCGCCCCCCGCGCCTTTTTCTCCACGCTGACTAACGTTAACTTTGATTCCCCGCGCATCGTCGGCTATGCCCGCGAAGCAATTGCGCTGCTTGAAGCGCTGAAAGCGCAGTGCCTGAGCGCCGATGCCAACGCACGGGTAGAAAACCCAATGGCAGACCTGCAGCTGGTGAGCGACGACCTGGGCGAGCTGCAGCGTCAGGCAGCAGAATTCACCCCCAACAAAGATAAAGCGGCGATTGGCGAGAACATTCTCGGCCTGCGTCTGCTCTGCCTGTACGGCCTGAAAGGGGCCGCGGCCTATATGGAACACGCGCACGTTCTGGGCCAGTACGATAACGCTATCTATGCTCAGTACCACAAAATCATGGCGTGGCTGGGTACCTGGCCTGCCGAGATGAATCCGCTGCTCGAATGTTCAATGGAAATCGGCCAGATGAACTTCAACGTGATGCGTATTCTGGATGCCGGTGAAACCCGCACCTACGGCCACCCGACGCCGACGCAGGTTAACGTTAAAGCGACCGAAGGCAAGTGCATCCTGATCTCCGGCCATGACCTGAAAGACCTCTATAATCTGCTGAAGCAGACCGAAGGCACGGGCGTTAACGTCTATACCCACGGCGAAATGCTGCCCGCACACGGCTACCCGGAACTGCGTAAATTTAAACACCTGGTCGGGAACTACGGCAGCGGCTGGCAGAACCAGCAGGTTGAGTTCGCCCGTTTCCCGGGCCCCATCGTGATGACCTCTAACTGCATCATCGACCCCACCGTTGGCGCGTATGACGACCGCATCTGGACCCGCAGCATCGTTGGCTGGCCGGGTGTGAGCCACCTGGAAGGGGATGATTTCGGCCCGGTCATCGCCCAGGCGCAGCAGATGGGTGGCTTCCCGTACAGCGAAATCGAACATCTGATCACCGTCGGCTTTGGTCGTGAAACCCTGCTCGGTGCCGCGGATTCACTGATTGACCTCGTGAGCCGTGAAAAACTGCGCCATATCTTCCTGATTGGCGGCTGTGACGGCGCGCGCGGTGAGCGTAACTACTTCACCGATTTCGCCACCAGCGTACCGGAAGATTGCCTGATCCTGACGCTGGCGTGCGGTAAATACCGTTTCAACAAGCTGGACTTCGGCAACATCGAAGGTTTGCCACGTCTGGTCGATGCGGGTCAGTGTAACGATGCCTACTCTGCCATCATTCTGGCCGTCACGCTGGCGGAAAAACTGGGCTGCGGCGTCAACGATCTGCCGCTGTCGCTGGTGCTCTCCTGGTTTGAACAGAAAGCGATTGTCATCCTGCTGACCCTGCTCTCTCTCGGTGTGACCAACATTGTGACCGGCCCCACCGCACCCGGCTTCCTGACACCGGATCTGCTGGCCGTGCTGAACGAGAAGTTTGGTCTGCGTTCCGTGACCACCGTAGAAGAAGATATGCAGCAGCTGCTGAGCGCGTAAGGAGTTATTCATGACCATGCCAACCTCACAATGTCCGTGGCGGATGCAGGTTCATCACATCCATCAGGAGACGCCGGATGTGTGGACGCTGTCCCTGCTGTGCCATGACTACTATCCGTACCGTGCAGGTCAGTATGCGCTGGTCAGTGTCCGCAACTCAGCGGACACGCTGCGCGCCTACACGATCTCCTCAACGCCGGGCGTGAGCGAGTACATCACGCTCACTATCCGCCGTATCGATGATGGTGCAGGCTCGCAGTGGCTGACCCGGGACGTGAAGCGCGGGGATTACCTCTGGCTGTCCGACGCACACGGGGATTTCACCTGTGACGATAAAGCGGAAGATAAATTCCTGCTGCTGGCCGCCGGGTGCGGCGTCACGCCGATCATGTCAATGCGTCGCTGGCTGGCGAAAAACCGTCCGCAGGCTGATGTTCAGGTGATCTTCAGCGTGCGCTCGCCGGAAGATGTGATCTTTGCCGAAGAGTGGCGTAACTATCCGGTGACGCTGGTGGCGGAACATAACGCAACCCACGGTTTTGTCGCCGGTCGTCTGAGCCGCGAACTGCTGCAAAGCGTCCCGGATCTCGCGGATCGTACCGTGATGACCTGTGGGCCGGCGCCGTATATGGATATCGTTGAGCAGGACGTGAAAGCGCTGGGCGTGACCCGCTTCTTCAAAGAGCAGTTCTTCACCCCGGTCGCGGAAGCGGCAACCAGCGGAATTACGTTTACCAGACTGCAGCCTGCTCAGACCTTCTTTGGCCGGGTCGGCACCACGCTACTGGATGCGCTGGAAAGCAACAACGTGCCGGTGGTGGCAGCATGCCGTGCTGGCGTGTGTGGCTGCTGCAAGACCAAAGTGGTCTCCGGTGAGTACACCGTGACGAGCACCATGACGCTGACCGAGGCAGAAATCGCCGACGGATACGTGCTGGCGTGCTCGTGTCATCCACAAGGGGATCTTGTGCTGGCGTAATCAGCCAACGCGCGAATGACGGGGGTAAGCGCTCGCGTTTACCCCCGGTTAGTACGCCTACCGCCAGACCGGCGCTTTCCCCAACGCAAAACGCCCAGCGCCTAAACATGCTACCGCCAGCGCACCGATAAAGAAGTACACCAGGCTCTCAATCGCCCAGGCACCTACCGCGTCAAGCGCAAAGGTTTCCCCCGTCCCGACCATCAGCCACGCCACAATCATGGTAAACGCCAGCACCAGCGCCGCCGGGCGCGTAAAAAGCCCCACGATAATCAGGACAGGCGCCACCACTTCGCCAATGAGCACGCCGTAGGCGATAAACCCCGGTAATCCTTTTTCCACCAGCATGCCGCTGATGAACCCCACGCCACCCAATAACTTGTGTAAACCGTGAAAAAGCATCAGCCCACCGACGGCAAGTCGTAACAAGAGTTTGCCGGCATCGTCGCACGATAGCTTTTCATTAACAGCAATTAACAATGATTTAACCATTTGAAATGATTCCTGTTTTCATCTGTGTGATGACCAGATTATGCCGAATCATTGCGGGTGAAAAGCACCTTTTAATAAGGGGGAAAGCGCGGCAATACAGTGACTTTCTTCTAAGCTTGTAAGCGATATCACTTAAAGGAGATGGACACCCATGAAACAAACCGTGGCTGCATACATAGCAAAAACCCTCGAGCAGGCAGGCGTAAAGCGCATCTGGGGCGTAACCGGCGACTCCCTGAACGGGCTGAGCGATAGCCTCAATAAAATGAAGACCATTGAATGGATGCCAACCCGTCATGAAGAGGTTGCCGCCTTCGCGGCTGGTGCGGAAGCGCAGGTGACGGGTGAACTGGCCGTCTGCGCCGGATCGTGCGGACCGGGCAACCTTCACTTGATCAACGGCCTGTTTGACTGCCACCGCAATCACGTACCGGTCCTGGCGATTGCCGCTCACATCCCTTCTTCCGAAATCGGCAGCGGCTATTTTCAGGAGACGCATCCTCAGGAGCTGTTCCGTGAATGCAGCCACTATTGCGAATTAGTTTCCTCACCAGAACAGATCCCTCAGGTTCTGGCCATTGCAATGCGCAAAGCCGTGCTTAACCGCGGTGTTTCGGTGGTCGTTATTCCCGGTGACGTGGCGCTGAAGGCCGCGCCTGAGGGTGCCAGTTCGCACTGGTATCACGCCCCACAGCCTGTCATCACGCCGGCTGAAGAAGAGCTCAAAAAGCTCGCGCAGCTGCTGCGTTACTCCAGCAATATCGCCCTGATGTGCGGCAGTGGCTGTGCGGGCGCGCACAAAGAGCTGGTGGAATTTGCCGGCAAGTTAAAATCCCCGATTGTTCACGCCCTGCGCGGCAAAGAGCACGTCGAATATGACAATCCGTATGACGTGGGCATGACCGGACTGATCGGTTTTTCCAGCGGTTTCCACACCATGATGAATGCCGACACGCTGATCCTGCTCGGCACCCAATTTCCGTACCGCGCGTTTTACCCGACGGATGCCAAAATCATTCAGATTGATATTAACCCGGGCAGTATTGGTGCCCACAGCAAAGTCGATATGGCGCTGGTAGGGGACATCAAATCCACCCTCGCCGCCCTGCTGCCGCTGGTGGAAGAAAAAACCGACCGGAAGTTCCTCGACAAAGCCCTCAGTGATTACCGCGATGCACGCAAAGGACTGGACGATCTTGCCAAACCGAGCGACAAAGCCATTCATCCCCAGTATCTGGCGCAGCAAATTAGCCATTTCGCGGACGACGACGCCATCTTTACCTGCGACGTAGGCACCCCGACCGTCTGGGCGGCACGCTATCTGAAGATGAACGGCAAACGCCGTCTGCTGGGGTCGTTCAACCACGGTTCGATGGCCAACGCCATGCCGCAGGCGCTGGGGGCCAAGGCCACCGCACCAGAGCGTCAGGTGGTGGCGATGTGCGGCGACGGCGGGTTCAGCATGCTAATGGGCGATTTCCTGTCGGTTGTGCAGATGAAGCTCCCGCTGAAAATCGTGGTCTTTAACAACAGCGTGCTGGGCTTTGTGGCGATGGAGATGAAGGCAGGTGGCTATCTGACGGACGGCACCGAGCTGCACGACACCAACTTCGCGCGCATCGCTGAAGCCTGCGGCATCACGGGTATTCGCGTAGAGAAAGCCTCAGAAGTCGATGAAGCCCTGCAGCGCGCCTTCTCCATCGACGGTCCGGTACTGGTGGACGTGGTGGTGGCGAAAGAAGAGCTGGCGATCCCACCGCAGATTAAACTCGAGCAGGCCAAAGGATTCAGCCTCTATATGCTGCGCGCCATCATCAGCGGACGCGGTGATGAGGTAATCGAACTGGCAAAAACCAACTGGCTCAGGTAAAACATTTCACATAACCTCTTAAATTAAAGGGATGTGAAATGATTGATTTACGCAGTGATACCGTTACCCGTCCGGGTCGCGCCATGCTCGAAGAGATGATGGCCGCCCCGGTCGGGGACGACGTCTACGGTGACGATCCAACGGTGAATGCGCTGCAGCATTATGCCGCCGAGCTAAGCGGTAAAGAGGCCGCCCTGTTTCTGCCATCCGGCACCCAGGCCAACCTGGTGGCATTGCTCAGCCACTGCGAACGCGGTGAAGAGTATATTGCCGGTCAGGGCGCGCACAATTACCTGTACGAAGCAGGCGGTGCGGCGGTACTGGGCAGCATTCAGCCTCAGCCGATAGATGCCGCCCCGGACGGCACCCTGCCGCTCGACAAGGTCGCGGCGAAAATCAAAGTCGATGATGTGCATTTCGCCCGCACCAGGCTGCTCAGTCTGGAAAACACCCACAACGGCAAAGTGCTGCCGCGCGAGTACCTGCAAGCAGCGTGGGAATTCACCCGCGAGCGCAAACTCGGGCTGCACGTGGACGGCGCGCGCATCTTTAACGCCGTGGTGGAGTATGGCTGCGAGCTGAAAGACATCACGCAGTATTGCGATTCGTTCACTATTTGCCTGTCTAAAGGGCTGGGGACGCCCGTTGGCTCGCTGCTGGTGGGCAATGCGGACTACATCAAACGCGCGGTCCGCTGGCGTAAGATGACCGGCGGCGGGATGCGCCAGGCCGGTATTCTGGCGGCAGCCGGACTGTACGCCCTGAAAAACAACGTGGCCCGCCTGAAAGACGACCATGAAAACGCCGCGTGGATGGCCGCACAGCTACGCGAGATTGGTGCAGACGTTATGCGCCACGATACCAACATGCTGTTCATTCGCGTGGGCGAAGAGCACGCTGCCGCGCTGGGTGAGTTTATGAAAGCCCGTGGCGTGTTGATCAACGCCTCGCCGGTGGTACGCCTGGTTATGCACTTAGACGTTAATCGTCAGCAGCTGGCAGACGTGGTGAAACACTGGCAGGCGTTTTTACAGCGCTAAGGAGCAGAGCGTGCCGCAACGTATTCTGGTACTCGGTGCCAGTGGGTATATCGGTCAGCATCTCACCACTGCGTTAAGTCAGCAGGGGCACCAGGTGCTGGCCGTGGCACGCAACACGGAGCGTCTGCAAAAACTGCACCTGCCCGGGGTGACCTGTCACAACGTCGATCTCAACTGGCCCACGACGCTGCCGGCGTTACTGGAAGGGGTCGACACGCTTTACTACCTTGTTCACAGCATGGGCGAAGGGGGCGATTTTATCGCCCACGAGCGTCAGGTGGCGATGAACGTTCGCGACGCGCTGTTGCGCACACCGGTGAAGCAGGTGATTTTTTTAAGCTCGCTGCAGGCGCCTGCTAACGAGCAGTCCGACCATCTTCGCGCCCGTCAGCTCACGGCTGAGACCCTGCGCGGCGCCAATATTCCCGTCACCGAACTGCGGGCGGGGATCATCGTCGGAGCTGGCTCCGCCGCGTTCGAAGTGATGCGCGACATGGTGTACAACCTGCCGGTGCTTACCCCGCCGCGCTGGGTGCGATCGCGGACCACGCCGATTGCGCTGGAAAATTTACGCCATTATCTGGTGGCCCTGCTGGACCATCCGGCTGAGCAACACCGTGTGCTTGAGGCTGCCGGCCCGGAAGTGCTGAGCTACCAGCAACAGTTCGAACATTTTATGCGTGTCAGCGGCCGCCGACGCTGGCTGATCCCCATTCCCTTCCCTACCCGCTGGATCTCGGTGTGGTTTTTAACCGTCATTACGTCCGTGCCGCCGACGACCGCAAAAGCGCTGATTCAGGGGCTCAAACACGATCTGCTGGCCGACGATCGCGCGTTGCGTGCGCTGATCCCCCAGACGCTGATCCGTTTCGATGACGCGGTACGCAATACGCTCAAGGAAGAGGAACAGCTGATGAACTCCAGCGACTGGGGCTACGACGCCCAGGCGTTTGCCCGCTGGCGGCCTGAATACGGTTACTTTCCTAAACAGGCGGGCTGCACGGTGAACACCCCGGCAAGTCTGGCTGACCTGTGGGAGGTGGTGAATCAGATTGGCGGCAAAGAACGCTATTTCTTCGGCAATATCCTCTGGCAAACCCGTGGCGCACTGGATCTGCTGGTAGGACACAGGCTGGCGAAAGGCCGTCCTGCGCACCCGTATCTTGCGGTAGGCGATACGGTTGACAGCTGGAAGGTAATTATCGTCGAGCCCGAAAAACAGCTGGCGCTGCTATTTGGCATGAAAGCGCCCGGTCTGGGACGGTTGTGCTTTACGCTAAAAGACAAAGGCGACCATCGTGAACTGGACGTTCGTGCATGGTGGCACCCGCACGGTATGCCCGGGCTTTTCTACTGGTTGTTAATGATCCCCGCTCACCTGTTTATCTTTCGCGGAATGGCGAAACGTATCGCGCAGCTGGCAGAACAAAAGACGAAAATAACTCAATAAAACTCTTATTCTTTCACCTTTCCCATTGCAACCCGCCGTAATTCACGAAAGAATGCGCACGAAATTCTTTTTCAACACAGTGGATTGATATGAAGGTACTGGTTACCGGGGCGACCAGCGGCTTAGGCCGAAATGCGGTCGAGTTTCTGCGCAACAAAGGCATCAGCGTCAGGGCCACCGGTCGCAACGAAGCGATGGGTAAACTGCTGCAAAAAATGGGCGCAGAGTTTGTCCATGCCGACCTGACGGAGCTGGTCTCCTCTCAGGCCAAGGTGATGCTGGCCGGTATCGATACGCTGTGGCACTGCTCCAGTTTTACCTCCCCGTGGGGTACCCAGGAAGCTTTTGACCTCGCCAACGTGCGTGCCACCCGTCGTCTGGGTGAATGGGCCGTGGCCTGGGGCGTGCGTAACTTTATTCATATCTCCTCCCCGTCTCTCTATTTCGACTATCACCATCACCGCGACGTGCAGGAAGATTTTCGCCCGGCGCGCTTTGCCTGTGAGTTTGCCCGCAGTAAAGCGGCCAGCGAAGAGGTGATCGATCTGCTGGCGCAGTCGAACCCGCACACCCGTTTTACCGTATTGCGTCCTCAGAGCCTGTTCGGCCCGCATGACAAAGTGTTTATCCCGCGTCTGGCGCAGATGATGCACCACTACGGCAGCGTGCTGCTGCCCCGCGGTGGCGATGCGATGGTGGATATGACGTACTACGAAAATGCGGTCCACGCCATGTGGCTGGCAAGCCAGCCCGACTGCGATACCCTGATTTCCGGTCGCGCGTACAATATCACCAACGGTGAGCCCTGCACGCTGCGCAGCATCGTGCAAAGGTTGATTGACGAGTTGCAAATAGACTGCCGTATTCGTTCCGTGCCCTACCCGATGCTGGATATGATTGCCCGCAGTATGGAGCGTCTTGGGAGTAAATCGGCGAAAGAGCCTGCGTTGACGCACTACGGTGTCTCAAAGCTCAACTTTGATTTTACGCTGGATATCACCCGCGCAGAAAACGAACTGGGGTATAAGCCGATTGTCTCCCTGGATGAGGGGATTGTGCGTACTGCCGCCTGGCTGCGTGACCACGGCAAATTGCATCGCTAGTTGAGCGCGCTCATCTCAGAGAACAGAGACGAAAACGGCAACCCGAAGGTTGCCGTTTTGTTTTACAGCGCCGTCCAGGCGTCTGACCACGCCAGACCCGCGCCTGGCTCGTAGTACGCCGGGGCATTGTTACACCAGCCGCTGTACGGGAACGGTTTGCACTGGAACAGTTTACCGTGGTTATTCACGATATCGCCTGCCTTGTACTTGCTGTTCGCGCTCCACGCGGCATAAGCACCAGAGGTACCGTCGTTTTCAGACGGCGTCGTGGCTTTCGCTTTAACGTTCAGCAGATAGGAAGTGGTGCTGCTCAGCTCGCCATCGCTCACGGTCAGGCTGACTTCATACTGTTGAGCCGTCGCAGACTCTGGCGCGGTAAAGGTCACCACCGCCTTGTCTTCACCGGTGACCGTCTGGCCATCCTGTGAACGCCAGGTGTAGGTCAGCGTGTTGCCGTCCTGGTCAGTGGATCCTTCTGCGCTCAAGGATACCTGCGCGCCCGCTTCCACCGCACCGATTGGGCCCGCAATCTGCGCGACCGGGGCGTGGTTCACCACGGTCGGTTCTGCCGGCGTTTCGTCCGGAACCGGTGCCGGGGTTTCATCTTCCGATGGCGTCGGTGCCGGAGTGACCGGATGCTCGTCCGGCGTCACGGCGGAACCGTCATCGTTGATGATGTTGACGTTATAGAATTTCTTCACGCAGTTCGTGTAGTCACCCTCTTTAAAGGCGCTGAACGGCGTCTGATAACCGACCAGCTGGCAGGAATACGTTTTACCGTCTGGCGTATCGGCACTCCATCCCCAGTCCTGCTCCCAGTAAATCTTCAGCGCACCGGAGCCGCCTTCATCGAACTGCTTCATGTTGGCACAGCCGAGGACTTCATTTGCCGGGACAGGCACTTTCAGGTACTTCGCAAACTCTTTGTAGTACTTGATACGGTTTTCAGACTGGGCAATCTCAGTCGGGCCGCCGCACTCTACGCCACCGTTAATGATCTGGGTGGTCACGCCGAAGCCCGGAACCAGGCCGTTGGCTTTGTCATGATCGTTTGGCTGCCAGGTGCCGTCGATAACCTGCAGCATGCTCGGTTTCGGCGGCTGCGGATAGGCGAAGAAGAAGATGGCGCTTGCCAGGTTCAGCCAGGTGTCAGCCACCAGCTCCGGCTTGTCGAGCAGCGTGCGGACAGTGCCGAACATCGCTTCAGAGAACGGACCGTAGTTGTAGTTATAAGACAGCTGTTTAGCCCCACGGCCAAAGTAACTCACGAAATCGCCGTCTTTGTCTTTGCCGCACGGCCAGGTTTGTCCCTGCCAGATATCAGGATTACATTCGCCGTTGTAACCGCCTTTCTGCCCTTCGGTCCAGCCCATTTCGCGAACGTGAACCAGCGCCTGACGCCATTCGGCTTCCGGACGCCAGCTTTCGTGGCCGCCGGTTTCCTGTGCGAAGTGGGCAAACATAGTGGCCAGCTCTTTACGGCAGATGGCGTCGCTGTCACGGCCGTCGTTGTAGGTCTTACACAGCGCCGGGAATTTGCCCACCGCTTTCAGGAAGTTACTGTAGGTGTAGGACTGCGCTCGCATCGGGAAAAGGTATTCCCAGTCGCTGGCCTTCACAATGCCTTCAACGCGTTTAACGTTATCCGGGTTCGCTGCACGGCCTGGCTCAATCAGCTCAACCTGGGCATTATCCAGCGTACGAATGGTGTCTTTAACCGACGCCATCAGTGGAAAGTTAGTCAGTTCCTGTTCTTTCTTCGCCAGATCGCTGGCTTTCAGGGTGAACGGCTCGCTGGTGGTTGCCTGCAGCGTCGCAGCCTGTGCCATGAAAGGCGCAATGCATGCACCCGCAACGAGCACGCTCAGTAAGGTCCTTTTGGTCATTTCAACTCATCCTATATATAGCAACAAGGGTTAATGCAATCACGGTTTATGTATTATTCCCTTAATAAATAAACCAAAGAGTGCGGTAATTTTTCATTTTCTGAAGCGCACCTCTGGGTACGCTTCAAAAAACAAAAAGCAGAATTAATAAGAGGAACGAGGTTTTATCTCCTGATATTTCGCCCAGACCTTGCGGGCATAATTCATACGCTTTGAATAATTCTCTTTTTTCACTCCCGCGTTATAAGCCCCGACGGCTTCCCAGTTATAGCCATATACGTTGATCATCGTCGACAGTATTGACGCGCCCACCATAATGGAGGTGCAGGGCTCGGTCACAAGCCGGTTCTCATCAATGCCCTGGCGCTGCAGTTCGCTGAAATGCGTGCTGTTAATCTGCATTAATCCCACATCCCGCGAGCCATCCTGATTCCACCCCACGGCATTCGGATTCATACCGGATTCCACCTGCGCAATGGCATATAATAAATACGGATCGACATGATAATAATGCGCCGCTTTATCCCAGCAATTTGCTGTCGCACTCTGACTTAAAATAAGCAATAACAATAAAAAGCGTTTCATCTCATTACCTGTTTATTTACTGACGATCCTTCTCCTTGCGCACGCTGTCTTATTCCGGAAGGGGTTGACCACACCCGAAACGGGGTGTGGTCAACGATTGCAGGCGATATCAAACCCGCAACCTCAGGCTAAGAAGGTTATTTGCAGTCTGCTGACGCGCCTTCTTTCACCCATACATCGCTGTTACCTGGTTTATCACCACGGGTCCACCATTTCGCACGGTAGACATACCCCTGGTAGGTGGTCGTATCGCCACCGTTGTAAACCACATCTGAACGCCAGTTCATTTTCACCTGGCTGACCAGCTCCCACGCATCCGCGTCAAAGCCAGGTTTATTGCCCTGTGTCCAGTACTTCGCTTTCCACACCAGGTTGTCGGCGCTCACGGTGTCACCACTGTTGTAGATTTTGCTCGCATTCCAGGCCGGGTACTGGCTGGCATTGGCATCAACAGGTGCATCACAACTGCCGGTGGCAGAGCCTTCATCAGAAGGTGGCGTGACCTCATCGGCTGCTTTTGGCGTGACAATAACCTGCACGTTCGATTGAACGCTGGTTTTACCGTCGCTGACCACCACGCTCAGGGTGTAGGTGGAATCGGAAGCGACAGCCGGTGCGGTGATATTCACGTTCGCGGTGTCAGTACCGGTTGCGTTCATGTCCGCCGGCACGCTCCAGGCATAGGTCAGCGCGTCACCATCCGGATCGGCCGCCTGCGCATGCAGGGCATAGGTTTCACCCGCCTGCAGCGTGATGCTTTCCATCGGGTTGACCACCGGTGCCTGGTTCGCTTTAGGTGCTTTGTTCACGACCTGAACATCAATGGCGTTCGTCAGGCCTTTCGCATCTTTCACCGTCAGGCGGAAGGAGAGCGTCTGGTTCTGAGTCACTGCCGCCGCGCCGAAGGAGGCTTTGGCTTTCGTGCTGTTGGTAAGGGTCACGGCTGGACCGGAAATCTGGGTCCACTTATAGGTAATGGCGTCGCCGTCCGGATCGCTAGACGCAGAGCCATCGAGGGTGACGGTAACAGGCCCGGTCACGGTCTGATCGGCAGCCGCAGCGATCGGCGCATGGTTGGTGACAACGGGATCAACCGGCGTTGAACCGCCGCCCAACAGGCTTTCGTTCATCGCATTAAGGATGTCGCCATTGTCCGAGTCGATGGACCAGGAGAACAGACCGCCCAGGTTTTTCGCCAGCACATACTTACCTTTTGCCGTGGTAGAACGCGCGTCTTCATAGGTAATCAGATCGCCGGTGGCTTTATTGAACAGATACGGCGCTTCTGCCGCGGCATCGTATTTGTATTCCCAGCCTGGCTTGCCTTTGTACTCGTTCGCAATCTGACGGTAGTCAACCACGCCCGGTTCCCAGGTGCCTTTGACCGCGCCCGTTGCCGTACCGGTGAACGGATTGTCGCCGGTGTAGCCATGAACGCCGGTCCAGCCGCGACCGTACATGCCCGCCCCCACAACAATCTTGCCCGGCTGCACGCCCTGCTCCAGCAGCGCGTTCACGCCGTTTTCAGTGGTGTAGTTGGTGTCCGGTTTCCACTCCGCGCCGTGCAACGCCGCCTGGTGGCCGAGATCAGTGTTGCTCCAGCCGCCGTAGAAGTCATAGCTCATCAGGAAGATGTGGTCGAGGTACTGCTGCGCCGTGGTGTAATCCACGTCTTCAATTTTGTCTTTACCGGAACCAATGGCGGTGGTCAGTTCGTACGTACGGCCCGTTTCTGCTGACAGCTCGTTCAGCATCGCGCGCAGATCGTGCATCACCGCGGTATAGGTGGCTTTGTCCTGAGCAGGGTTGCCAAGATTTTCCGACACACCACCCCCCCCCGGGAATTCCCAGTCAATATCGACCCCGTCGAAGAATTTCCAGGTTTTCAGGAACTCTTTCACGGAAGAGACGAAGCGCGCGCGGATCGCGGAATCATGCATCTGGAAGAATGGATCGGACATCGTCCAGCCGCCAATGGAAGGCAGCACTTTCAGATCCGGATGGGCTTTTTTCAGCGCCATCAACTGACCAAAGTTACCTTTGTAGGGGTCGTCCCAGTTGGTCACGCCAGCCTGCGGTTTTTGCAATGCCGCCCACGGATCGTGAATGGCCACGGTGTAATCCTGACGGCCCGCACAGGCGCGCTGCAGCGCGGCGAAGCTGTTGCCGTTCTCAACCGTTTTTAACCCGTCGTTGATGCCATCACCGCCACAGATCGGAATGAAACCGTACAAAATGTGATTCAGGTTCGCCGCAGGGATTTTATCCACCGGGAACTCACGCCCATAGACGCCCCACTCAGGGAAATAGGCACCCACCACTTTGTCCGTATGTTGAGAGAAGGTTTTGTTATTTTCCTTCAGGGTGGTGTTCAGCGGCAGCAGATGGCTTCCGTCCGTGTCCGCCACGATGATCAGTTTGCTGGCACTTTTAGAACACCCGCTGGCGTTACAGAGTTCAACCTGCTCCTGATAGCGTCCGCCCTTTTTCACTTTGAAGGTGGCTGACCCGGAGGCGCTTGCGGCGCCACTCCACACGGCCTGACCATCCAGAAGCACTTTCGCCGAGGTTGGCGCATCGCCGCTCCAGACGTTCCACTCAACTTTCACATCCGCGCCATCATGGACTTTCACAAGGCTGTTATAGTCTTGCGCTGCCTGGTCAACTTCAACAATCGCAAACTTATCATTGCCACTGCTGAGGGTTGGCGTACCTGGCGCCGCCGCGAAGGCAGAGCTGGACGCCGCTGCAACGAAAAGCGCCAGATATTTAGGCTTCATAAATTTCATTTTTATTTCCTGATAAATTTATTTGTAAACGTTAATGACCCATGTCTTCCTTTAAAACATGGAATAGTTTTTTACAGACTTTGAATTTCAACTTAAGCAATAATCGTTAACCGCTATTTCTGTGGCGCGCTGTATTCCTCCATTAAAAGATACAAGCTCGAATTCTGTGAAGCTTATGTCTTTAACGATACGCTGAATAAATACTGTATTCCTTTCATTCCCCAATCGAAAAAATCACTAAAAAAACTTGACCGGTGTATTCAGAATGTGGAACAGGCAACCTGATAAACAAAAATCGTCATGCCGGCAAAAGCTAAATAAGGCCCGAAAGAAATAATGCGGTTATTTTTATTCGCATGTGTTGTCGCGAAATATCCGACAATACCGCTTAACGCGGCAATCAATTCCAGGGTGGGCAGTGCCTGCCAGCCGCACCAGGCGCCTAACGCCGCCAGAAGTTTAAAATCGCCATAGCCTAATCCTTCTCGTCCGGTAAGCAGACGAAATGCCCAGTAAAGAGACCAGAGCGAAAGGTAGCCAGCCACCGCCCCCACCAGCGCATCCTTAAGCGGCAGCGTGTGGTCAACGAGGTGTAACAACAGTCCTGCCCACAGCAACGGCTGGGTCAGACAGTCAGGGAGCAACTGATGCTGCCAGTCAATCATCGCCAGCGGCAGCAGAAACGCGGCCAGCAACCACAGTGAGAACAACGCCGGTTCGCCCGGAATGCACAAGGCGGTGAGGCCAAAAAAGAGCGCGGTGACGAGTTCGAGCATCAATAAGCGCAGCGGGATGGCCGTACCGCACTGCCTGCAGCGCCCGCGCAATACTAGCCAGCTGACCAGCGGGATATTCTCCCAGGCCGCAAGATCATGCTGGCACACCGGGCAGTGAGAGGCCGGAAACAGCAAGTTGCCCGCGCCTTCCTCCTCCATCACCATGCCCGGCACGCGCTCGGCGACAACCCCCAGAAAACTGCCCACCATGCTGCCCAGGATCGCACTCATCACCGGGAACCCCACCGGGTAGACTTCCCGCATCAGCGCAACGGTGTTCATGCGGTTTCGCGCCAGGTGAGCTGCACTTCGGCTTTCACATCACTGAGGTGATCGACCGGCGTAAGGTTCATTTTTTGCAGCCTGACGCCGGAGGTCTGGTTGATTTCCCGCAGCCAGTTTTTTAATTCATACACGTTTACGCGGTTCACCACGAACGATAAGGTTTGCCCGTCCTGACGCACCTCCGTCAGGGAAAGGTTAATTTCATGAGCGCTGTTCTCCACCACCGTGCGCGGGTTATCCGTTTTAATGATCATCACCGGAAGGTGGTGTTTATCTATTTCTCTGCGCATCCAGTTCAGCGTCTCTTTTTGTCGGGTCAGCGTTGATTTGCTATTTTGAATCATATTATCCAGTGGCATCATGCCCGCGTAATAAACAACCGCGGCCAGGAGGGCAACGGCACCGGTTTTTAAAATATATTTCTCCTGGATGCTGTATTGTTGATAACGCGACGTAAGCTTCGTGATTCGCTCTTTCATTTATATTTCCCTGCGATCATGGCGGTATAAGGTGCAGTGGTCGAAACAGGCTGTAGGGTGAAATCAAAATGCTCCCCTGTTTTCTCCACAAATGACTGCAGCACGGCCTGGCTTTGCGCACTGACGCTCAGGGTCAGCGCATTTTGTTGCGCATCGTACTCAAGCAGGGAGATCTCAAGTGCGGGCACGGCCTGCCTGGCTTGCTCAAGATCATCCAGCTGCAGGAATATCCCTTTGTGCTGCTTTTTCATGTTTTGACCAAAGTGGTATTTGATATTGGTCTGCTGGCGCATGCTGGGAAAATGGTGCTGATAAACCTGAACGATCTCCTGCTGAACCTGATTTTCCTGCTGTACCAGCATCCAGGCCATCGCGATCCGCGGGCCCAGCAACAGCCCGAGAGACAGCAGGCCCGCCGCCGCCATCGCGATTTTTATTCCTTTAGACGCGCTGCCTTTCCCTGCCTTCGGGCTGAATTCACCGTGCAGGAGGGTGACCCGACAGGATTGCCACTGGGGCTGGATCAACACCAGCGGATGCTGCCACGGGCGCAGAAGATCCACCCCGACACCGGCTGGCGGTTCGCCGTAACAGCACACGTCACCGTCTGGGGTTTTTTGCATCAGCAGCGGCAGCAGGCTGGCCTCCATTTCGCTGGCGACATGGGGCGACAGGCGCAGCCAGTAGCGGTCATCCAGGGCAACCAGCGTGCTTCCTCCTGCCGTCACCGGCAGCAGCCAGGCATCCGGCAGCACCTGAACCACCTTCAAACCGGCCTCCTGGCAACGGGCTAACCACCCGCGCAGAAGATCGGTATCAATCGCCACCGCGTCAACGTCGGCCCCCTTTTTGTGAAGCACCGTCCAGTGAAGGTTGTCCACATCGCCAATGAGCGTCTCTTCCGCCAGCCACGAGAACGCCGCCGTCTGAGAGGCAACTTTTTTCGGCAACGTAAAATGGCGGAAGATCATGTTGCCCGCGGGCAACAGTAAACAGACCCGGGCCGCGAGAGGATGGTCTGCCAGCGCGTCAAGGCGCTCCACAACGTCAACCTGCTGGCTGCCGGAAGCACACCACATTATTTTCCCGCCCTCACGGCTGTCGGGACGAACAAAAAGTACCTGTTTCATAGCCATCTGCTTTTCTTATTCAATCATTCGGTAACGACGTTGCCACGTCACGATCTCACCGGCTTCGTTATTGACCTGAAGCTGGCTTACCACGCGGAGCGTTAGCGCATCGGTGTTGCCGGTATAGTTAACGCGGAAGTACCGGCTTTGGGTGGAGAGTTGTCCGGCCAGCTGCGGAAGGTCGTCTTTCACCTGCGGGAAGGCCTGCTCCAGCACGTTGCTGAAGGTTTCCATATTTTCCCAGCCGGTTTCAGGTCGCGATTCAATCAGGCGTACGGCATCGTCTTGCGTTATTTTTCCGGGGAACATGGCGGCCAGTAAGGCGGCCTGTTCCGGTTTCAGGGTGTTCACATCCACCTTGCTGGCGGTATCCGGTAAGGCACACAGCAGCGTGCTCACCTTCCGGTATGCCGTTGTCGGAAATGCCGGCAGCAGCGTGATCTCAGCGATCGTGCGCATCATCTGGTTTGCGGGCTGCCGGGGGGGCACCACGCCTGCCCAGGCATCGCTCTCCGCCCCCTCGCTGGCCGTGGTGGTATCGCCATCCAGATAGTCCACCAGCTGCGAGTAAACCTCGTGCGCTGTGGGCTGGCTGAGGCCACTCCCGGTCAGGAGTTGCTCAACAATCTGCTCTTTTCGCGGTTTTTCCGGCACCACGGGCGCATTTTGCCCCTGCGCGATGTCATCGGCCGCCAGCAGGTTATTCACGTTGAAGCAGTCCTGGGCGTCTTCCACCTGGCTGACCACCGTGTAATCGTCACCCCGGGTCTCCAGCGGCTGGTGCCAGTCACCCTGCAGAGTAAGGGCTTTACTCTCACCGCTGGCGTCGCTCTGCAGACGATCTTTGACCACCTTCTCCTGAGCCTGCATGGCCCAGCGCAGCTGCTGCTGACTCACCTGGTAATGGGTTTTCTGCAGATTGCGGCAGAACTGCTGGCTGATTCTGGCAGCCAGCGCCGACATCATGACCAGCAGGATCAGTACCACCAGCAGTGCGACGCCTTTCTGTTTACGTAAAGCCTTCATGATGTCGCTTCCGCTGCAGGTGGCGCGGCAGATGCGTCTGCGGGCGCTGGCGCGGCGGCCTCAGGGATATCGCCCGGCGTCGTAAACACCCAGCGCCAGGTCTCCCCGTTTTCCATCGTCAGCGTCAGCTCGACGCCATCCGGCAGATGTGCCGGGTCGTTCCAGCTTTTTTGCCAGCCCTGACGGTAAAAACGCCACTGCAGGGATTTCACCTCGTCGACAATCGGCACCGCATCGGGTCTGGCATCCGCCGGGCTGTCAATCACCGGCCAGACATCCCGGTACAGTCGCCCCTCTTCCAGCCGCCAGCGCACGCGCTCCAGCTGTACGGTTCCGCTCACGCCGTTCAGCGTGGTCAGCTCAAGGCCGTCATCCCCCTGACGAAATGTATCCGGCTCGTTGCGCGGCGCACGCGCCTGAAGCTGATAGAAATCGCGTTCCATCAGGTTCCAGGCACGCTGAAGCTGATTGAGCTTTGCCGCGCTGGCCTCCGTCGCCGAACTGGTGCGCATCGCCCCGTCGAGGATTTGCCAGGCCAGGGTGCTGATCACTGCAAAAATGGTCAGCGCAATCATGATCTCCAGCAGGGTAAATCCCCGCTGGCGTCGGATTTTCTTCACGGTTCCTCTCCCGGCGCGATGACCTGCAGTGAAATAACCGGCTGGCTTTCATCGCCTTCTGCATAGACGCGGATGGCATTCGCCCAGCCGTTAGCCGCGGTTTTTATGCGCTGCTTTCGCCAGGCCCAGCTGCGCCCGCCCATGACCTCTGCCCCCTGCGCTTCAGCGTCAGGAAAATCACGTCTGTTGAGCTGCGCCTCCGCCAGTTGATTTTCGGCGACCCAGCTGGCCTGCAATGTATCGGCCAGCCCGTGGGTGAAACGCACGTTCAGGGAGACCGAGTTCATCAGCGCCAGTGCGGCGGTGGAGAAGATGACCAGCGCGACCATCACCTCCAGCAGCGTCATCCCCTTTTGCTTTCTCTTGCCGTTAGCCATCGTTTTCTACCGTTACAGGGGCCGCGCCTTGCGACACCACGCGGAAATGGTGCGCGTTGTCGCGGCTTTGCAGCGCCAGCGTAAAGCGGCTGATTTCACCGTCCGGCAGAAATAACACCTGCGGTTCGGATGTCACCGTGGCGGCGAGACGCTGCGGCGTGAGCGAGACGTGCATCTCCGGCGGGAAATCACCCCGGGTCGTTATCCGCCCCGCGGATAACGACACCCAGTGACGCTCACCGTTTTTATCCTCGAGCGTCACCAGCCGGTATTTATCCGCGGTCATAACCAACCCCACGATATTTCCGTCCATCACTGCCCGGTCTGAACCATAATCAACGAGGGCTTTTAATTGCTGACCAAATATATCCGCACCGCTGCGTGAGGGTATTGTTGAAACCACCATCATGGCGCAGCTGGCAAATATCACCAGCGCCAGAATAATTTCCAGCAACGTAAAGCCGCGTTGACGTTTCATTATTTCTCTTTCTTATCCAGAGACCAGTTTGTAATATCATCGGCGGTATTGGCTTCGCCATCCGGACCGGCGGAGAAAACGTCTACGGCACCGTGTTCACCCGGGCTGACCAGAATATAATCCCCGCCCCACGGGTCCTGCGGCAGGCGGCGGATATAACCGTCCGCACGGTAGCCGTTGGGAATGGGCGCAATCTCTGGCTTCGTGACCAGCGCCTGCAAGCCCTGCTCGGTGGTGGGATAGCGGTGATTATCCAGCTTATACATATCCAGCGAGCCTTCGAGCGCGACGATATCGCTGGTCGCTTTTTGGGTATCCGCTTTTTCTTTATTACCCATTAAATTGGGTACCACCATACTCGCGAGTACGCCGAGAATAACAATAACCACCATTAATTCGAGCAAGGTGAAGCCCGCCTGGCGAGCCAGGTGTTTACGTTTTATAGCCATGATTTAACCTACCATATTATTAAGTTGCAGAAGCGGTTGTAATATTGACAGGACGATGAATAAAACAATCGTCGCCATAGATACCACCAGTGCCGGTTCAAATACCGACAACGTTAACGTAATACGATGCTGTAATGCCGATTCCTGGTTTTCCGCCGCGCGGTCCATTAAATGGCCTAATTCCCCACTCTCTTCCCCGGAGGCAATCATATACAGCATGGTCGGCGGGAATAATTTCGCCTGCTCCAGAGCCGCATAAAGCGATGCACCCTGGCGCACGGTATCCGCCGCCTGCTCCAGCACCTGCCGGGCATACCGGTTTTCGATCCCGTCCATCGCGATATACATCCCCTCCAGCAGCGGCACGCTACTGGCCTGCAAAATGCTCAGGGTACGGATATAGCGGGCGCTGTTGATGGCGCAGACCAGCTTTTTGACGGGCGAACCGTTCACCAGCCAGCCGTGCCAGCGAAAACGATTTTTAGCGTTTCGAAGCCAGGCCTTAAAACCCATCATCCCGCCTGCCAGACTGCCGACGATATAGAGGCCGTAAACCTGCAGGAAATCACTCACCGCGATCAGCGTGCGGGTGGTGATCGGCAGTTGCTGTTTCATATGGGTGAACTGCTCAATCACCTGGGGCACAACCGCCACCAGCAGAATGCCGATCACCGCGATGGCCACCACGGTCAGGGTGATCGGGTAGACCATCGCCTGCGTCAGTTTGCTTTTCATCTTCTGACGCTGCTCGTTGTACTCGGCCAGCTTTTCCAGCACGTCGCCCAGATGGCCGGTCTTTTCACCGGCCATTACCAGCGTGCAGTAGAGCTTGTCGAAGCTGCGCGGAAACTGGCTGAAAGCGTCAAACAGCGTATGCCCTTCCACCACCTTCTCGCGGATGTCCACCACCATCGCCGCGAGCTTTTTATCCTCCGTCTGTTTCGCGATTGCCTTCAGCGCGCTCTCCAGCGGCAGCGCAGCGTTGACGAGCGTCGACAGCTGACGGGTAAACATCGACAGCACCGGCGTGGAGAGTTTTGCCCCGGCGTTCGCATTACCGGCAGCCGCAACCTCACGGGTTTCGTTGATGCTGACGGGCATCAGCTTTTGCTCGCGCAACATCTGGCGGACCTGCTTTTGCCCCTCAGCCTGCAACGTGCCACGCCGGGTTTTGCCCGCGGTATCCCTCGCCGTCCAGGCGTAGAAGGCCATTACGTATCTCCTCCGCGCTCGGCGGTGACGCGCATCACCTCTTCCAGCGAAGTGACGCCACCGATCACCTTCAGCAGCCCGTTCTCACGCAGGCTGTAGGCCTGCTTAAAGAGTTCGGTTTCGATGGCCATTTCGTCTTTATCTTCATGAATGGCGCGGCGCAGGGTGCTGTCGACCACCAGAAACTCATGAATACCGGCGCGCCCCTGATAGCCGCTCTGGCGACAGTGTTCGCACCCCACCGCGCGATAAATCGCATGTGGCGGCTGGTCCATAAAGCTGAACAGCGCCTTTTCATTGTCATCCAGCGGACTGGTGGTACGGCAGTGCGGACACAGCCGACGCACCAGACGCTGGGCAATGACCCCCAGTAACGATGAACCGATTAAAAACGACTCCAGCCCCATATCCCGCAGGCGGGTTATCGCCCCGGCGGCGCTGTTGGTGTGCAGCGTAGACATGACCAGGTGACCGGTGAGCGACGCCTGCACCGCAATTTGTGCCGTCTCGGCGTCACGGATTTCGCCGATCATCACCACGTCCGGGTCCTGGCGCAGAATTGCGCGTAACCCGCGGGCAAAGGTCATGTCCACGCGCGGGTTAACCTGCGTCTGCCCCACCCCTTCCAGCTCGTATTCAATAGGATCTTCTACGGTCAGGATGTTGCGCTCATGGCCGTTCAGCGCCGAGAGAATCGCGTACAGGGTGGTACTTTTACCGGAACCCGTTGGCCCGGTGACCAGGATAATGCCGTGCGGGCGGTCAATCAGCCCTTGTAACTTCTCCCGTTCTTCATCAATCAGCCCAAGCTTGTTGATATCAGGCTTGAGATTGCTTTTATCGAGCAGACGCATGACCACGCGTTCACCATACTGGGACGGAATGGTCGATACGCGCACGTCGACCGCCTTACGGCCAATGCGCAGGGAAATACGGCCATCCTGCGGCAGACGTTTCTCCGCGATATCCAGCCGGGACATCACCTTGATACGCGAAACCAGCAGCGGCGCGAGCTTACGCGCGGGCTGCAACACCGGACGCAGCACGCCGTCGACGCGAAAGCGAATGCTCAGCGTACGCTCGAAGGTTTCAATATGAATATCCGACGCGCCCTCTTTTACCGCCTCGCCGAGAATGGCGTTGATCAGGCGGATCACCGGCGAGTTTTCATCGTTATCGAGCAGATCTTCGTTGTCCGGGATCTCCTCGGTTAACGCCATCAGATCGATATCGGCGTCCATATCGTCCACCAGTTGCTGGGACACCCCGCTGCTCTGCTGCCAGATCCTGGCCAGCATTTCATCGAAGGCTTCCGCCGTCAGGGTGACCGGGACAAACGCGCGTCCCAGCACCCGACGCACTTCCAGCAGCGCGAGTGCCGGGGTGTCATCACGGATATAGACCGCATCGTGAAAAAATAAAACGCCGTTATCTTTTGCGTAGCCGCTGCTACACAGGGTTTTGCTCAGTTCGTCCACGTGATACCTCCGCCTTACTCTTTAAACGGATTGCGGGACGCGCTGGTTTTCACCGATGCAGCACTCGCAGCAGGGAACGCGGGTAACACGGCGTTATCCGCCGGTTCAATGATCCCGAGCTTTTTCTCCTCAACGCGCTGCTGCTGGCGGGCGCGGATCTGGTCATATTTCTCTTTCGACGCCGCGCTGTAGTTGTCGTCGTCACGCAGCACGGTGGTATGAATAAAGACCATCAGGTTGCGTTTGGACGCGTCCTGCGAGGTGTAGCGGAAAAGCTGCCCGACCAGCGGAATATCCCCCAGCAGCGGCACTTTGGAGACCGACTGCTTAGTGACATTCTCCATCAGGCCGCCGAGCACCACCGTTTGCCCGCTGTGCACCATCACTTCGTTATTGATGGTTCGGGTATTAAAGGTTGGGCCAAGGCTGGCGTCTTCCGTTGCGCTGTTGTCGACGCTTGAGACTTCCTGCTCAATCTTCAGGTGGATCATGTCGCCGTCGTTGATTTGCGGCACAATTTTCAGTTTGGTCCCCACCGTCTTGCGCTCTACGGAGTTAAAGACATTATCACCACTGGTGGTCTGCGAACCGGAAAGCACCGGCACGTCCTGACCGACATTGAATGACGCCTCTTTGTTATCCAGCGTGACCACGCTTGGCGTGGAAAGGATGTCGTTTTTGCCGTCAGTTGAGAGCGCGGTCATCAGCGCACCGAAATCACCGTTAAAGAAGCCGGTCGCCAGGCCAGTAAAGCTGGCGCCCTTGATGGTGCCATTTTTTATCTGACTAATGGGCAGGCCGGTGGAGCCGAACTGGACGCCACCGTGCTTGCCGGTCCACTGCACGCCGAGATCCAGACCGTTGCCGTCCTGCACTTCAGCAATGATGGCTTCCACCAGCACCTGCGGACGGCGGATGTCGAGCTTGTCGATCACCTTCTCCAGAGAGTTCATCACGTTAGGCTGCGCGGTGATCACCAGCGAGTTGGTTGACTCGTCGGCGGTAATATTCAGATCGGTCGCCGCGGTGGCCGTTTTCGCCTTCGCGGTGCCGGTTTTGTCTTTCAGCTGTTCGCCAATACCGGTGAGCACCGGAACCACTTTGGTGGCGCTGGCGTACTTGAGATAGAAGACGCGGGTATTCCCCTCGTTGTTCTGCTCGCGATCTAACTCATGGATCAGGCTGCGGGTACGCGTGCGCGCATCTTCCGAACCGCTGATCACCAGGCTGTTGGTTTCGTCATCCGCCACCACTTTGGTGGCCAACTGCGGCGCGTTCTGCCCTTTCTGCTCTTCGTTGTTGAGATTATTCAACATGTCGGAGAGCGCTTTGGCGGAAGCAAAGCGCAGGGGGACGATTTCGCGACGCTGAACACCGTCTTTATCCACGCGCTGGACCAGATCCACCAGCCGGTTCACCACGGACGCTTTACCGGTTAACAGCAGCACGTTGGAAGGCTCGAAGTGCACCACGTTGCCGATGCCGGTAGCATCGTTCAGTTGACGCAACAGCGGCGCGAGTTCACGCACCGGCACGTTTTCCATGCGCACGACACGGGTAATAATCTCATCGCCTTTGCCCGGGTTTGTGCTGTCTGCCAGCGGCGCACCGGCGGTGCGGGCCACGCTTGAGCGCACCACTTTAACCATGCCGTTATCCATCGGGATCACCGAGAGACCGTAGAGATCCAGCACGCTCAGGAAGAACTGGTAATACTCATCCTCCGTCAGCACGTTGTAGGTTCTGACGGATACGGAACCCTGAACCGACGGGTCGACGAGAATGGTTTTGTTAAGGTTACGGCCTACCGTATCGATAAACTCGCGGATATCGGTATTTTTAAAACTCGCGCTAAAGTTGGCTGCGAGCAGCGAACCCGAATATAACGACAATGCGGTCAGCGCCACGCACGCCCATGGAAATTTCTTCATGTCTGTACACTTATTAATTGTTAAGAACATTGACCCGAATATTTT
Organism: Enterobacter ludwigii; assembly: GCF_001750725.1. NCBI lineage: Bacteria > Pseudomonadati > Pseudomonadota > Gammaproteobacteria > Enterobacterales > Enterobacteriaceae > Enterobacter > Enterobacter ludwigii. Next base: position 700,844 of record NZ_CP017279.1, on the reverse strand, counting down.
CAAGGTGAGCGTGACGTCTGACGACAACCTCCGCTTCTTTCATTTTTGACCATTCAGCAATAATATTTTTTGCCTTTACTTCATTGGTCATATCGACAGCATTCACTTCGACTGCCACATCCCCTTTTTTCAGTCCTGAATGGCTATAAAAGGAAGAGGCATTCCGGGGATTAATGGCATAGCCTTCCAGTTGGCCTTTTTCGACAACCGGTTTTAATACCAGATAATCATTCAGATGCAGCGTGTCTGCGCCTGCATCTTTTGTCGATTTGGTTACCGGGCCGCTATCAACGCCGCCCTTGAAATAATCCGGTTTCTTTAAGGCCAGCGTCTGCGTGATGCCTTCATAATTCACGACGACACTGTCTTTGTTAATTTCCTGAATAAAGGCATCGTTAAACCCGGTCAGCGGCTCCCCTTCGCGGTAGCTCTTCTGGCCCGCGGGCGTTTTAATAACAGCGAAGGAAAGCCAGGGGTCATCACTGCGCACAATGCCTTCTATTTCCGCCGCCAGCGGGGCTTTTAGCGCAGCCGGCCCAATGTCCTGACGTGCTGCCGCCGTGAAAAGCGTGAATGTTTTCTCTTCGCGGCGGTTTTTCAGCGGCTGCGCATCGGCGTTAGCCAACCTATTCGTAACCTTTTTATAATCTTTAAACGTGAAATACCCTTGCTGGCCGCTAAAAATTAACAGCGCCAACATCATGCAAGGGGTTATCCACCGTGACAGAAATGAGAACCTCATTTTTCATCTGGCCTTTAACAAAGCGAAAATAAGCAGCATCACGCTGCGACAAAACGTGTGAAGAGAGTAATGAGACGCGGTGAATACGACCATCGACTTCGCCACCAACTTTAATAAAGAAAATTATTGACCGTCTAAAACCGAGGTGTTAGGACATTTCTGCCGGATATTTTTACCCAGTTGAAAAATTGATCGCCCCGTCTCCTTACCGTAATTTCACGACCTGTTGCTATTCCTAATCAGAGACGGTAAGTCGTTATGTATCAGAGCCACTTTACTTTTAAAACCCCGCCCTTCAGGAAGGTCACCCGCTTATCCGGGGATTTTCTGGTGCCTTATCATCAGGACGTCTTTAACCTGCTGAAAGAGAAAACCCAACAGGCGGGAATATGCGGGCTCTTTAGCGACGATACCTCGCTGTTGGGCCAGTTCAGCGATGCGCTGAAAAACAGCGACAACCGCGTTCTTGCCATCAACGCGTTTCCAAAACTGAGCGCCAGTAGCCTGCTGTACAAGCTCAGCCCGGACACGAAAGCAATCGCCAGCCGTATTCAGGCGGTCGATACCGTGCTGCAGCAGTGGCAAGCCGGGAAAACACAGGCCACCGTGCTGGTCTTTTCCCATACTGAAGCCATGAAAGAGACCTGCCGGACGGTGCTGGGGATGTTGCTCACCCGTGCGCAGGAGCTGGGGTGTCATTTATCGGTGGTGCTGACGGGCGCGGAAAATCAGGCGGCGCTGCTACAGCAATCTGATCTGCGTGAATATGTGCATACCCACCACACCTTGCGCCCCCTGACCTGCCGTGAATATCTCAGCTACGTGCAGGCGCAGTGCGAAGAGCACGGGGGCGAAAGCTCGCCGTTATCCCCGGCGCGCGTGCGTAAGATACACGCAATGACAAAAGGGAAAATCAGTGAACTGAATGCGCTGGCGCACCTGTCGATGCTCGCGGCCTGGACCGAACGCGCAAGCCAGGTCAGTCCGCGACATTTACGCCTGGCGGCCGCAGAGGTGCTGCCCGCGAAAAAACAGGGTAAGCGTCTGGCAACGGTTTCACTGTTTGCCTCTGTGCTGTTCGCGGCTTGCGGCTGGTATTTTACCGCCTCAATGACTGCTCGCCTCCCGGTTTCGCTGCCGGTCCCGATAAGCTGGAATCACCCGGCCGCCCCCGTTCAGGCCCCCGTCGTGCCGGTTATCGACAAGGAAATAGTCAATCAGCCGGACGCGATGCATCAGCTTTATCTGATGTGGGGGTATGACGCCTCGGCGGAAGATGCGCTGTGTCAAAACGCGGTGAAGGTAAACCTGATGTGTAAGCAGGGAAATGCCTCTCCGGATGCGCTGGCAGGCGAAGGTTATCCGTGGGTGAGCGAGCTCAAAACCGGCAATCATCTTAACTATGCGGTGGTCGCCCGCGTCGGAGAAACCTCGATGGACTTACTGATGAATAACCGGACCTGGCAGGTCAGCCGCAGCTGGTTTAACCGGCATGCAACCGGAAACTATACGCAACTGCACCGCCTGACGCCGGAAGGTAAAGACGCCATCAGCGCAACCAGTGACGGCAAAGAGATGACCTGGCTTGATCAGCAGCTGAGCCAGGCCCTTTCTCAACCTGAAACCCACGCTCAGCGCTGGACTGCGGAGATGATGAAACGCACCCGCGCGTTCCAGCAAAAAATGCATCTGCATGTGGACGGTATTCCCGGCGAAGAGACATTAATGCAGTTAATGCGGGAAACCAACACCACGCCGAGCGTATTGATCCAGGCTTCGCATGCAATACCGGATGCTAAAATGCAGGAGAAGCATTCCTGATGTCTACTATCAGCCTTGCGGCTCAGCGCAGTTACACCACCGGGGAAGCGGTCTGGTTTTCATATCGCCTTCCCGGACTGAGACACGTTTTTGCCCACACCGTTTTAGGACTCCTGGGTCTGTGCGCCATGCTGATGGCCGGGTTGTACGCGCATGTGTATTGGGATCTGCGCCACCCTACCCCCGCTCCCATCAACGCGAGCAGCGCCAGACCGGAAACACAGCTTTCAGATATGCATTATGTGTATGTGAGCAAACCCTTCCCGCATCCGCACCCTAAACCTGCGCCGGTGCATGAGGATATGCCTGCCCTGCAGGATCTGCCGATTAACGGCGATGATACCGACTGGCAGCAGGCGCCTGAAGGAGCGGCTCAGCACGATACCGCGCGGGATACGTTACCCGGTACCGGGGCGCACACCGACACTTCTGCACGGGCTGGCAGCGACAGTTCCTCATTAACAGAATTGTTTAAGCAGGCGTTAAAAGAACAAGAGCAGGATTATTCGCAAGGCAAAATTCCCGCGCCGCCGGTTGACGAAACGCAGGATATTTCCCGGTCCCCTTTACGTCATAAAGGAGACCGGCTGGAGTAATTAATATTTTTCAGGCAAGGATGTCAGGTTAAGGAGTCGCCCCTTTTCCACCACAATATACTGACCTTTTTTCAGGTCGGAGAGAATTTTAATAATGGTACTGCGTGCCAGGTTGGTGTATTCCTGAATATAGTCATATATGTTGATATCACGCTGATGTTGAACAATCAGTTCATTAATCTCGTATAAAAATTCGCGCACTACCGAATAGGCACTGCGGGCAACCAGCACATCGTCACGCTTGCTCAGCATACAAATATACCAGGAGAGCACTTTCGTCAGTTCCGGCCACAGATTGTTTTCAGTCATTAGCTGGGCGAAGGCCTCTTTTTTTATCGAGCGCACGACGGTATTTGACCGAATGAGGCCATACATGTGCGTGGCGCTGTAAAACATAGAACAAAGCCCAAATATACACGGCCCCTGAACGGTGAACATGCACAGTTCATCAGATTCGCGGCGGAACTCAACGTCGCCACTGACGATAATATGAATATACTGTGAATCACTGGTAGATATTTTCTGCCACTTTTTTAACGTCTTCTCTTCAAATCCTGACGTTGCAGAAATAATTGCGTTGACTTCGTTTTGCGGACGTAATTTTTTACCGTAGATGCTTAACATTATTATACCCAATTTAAGATGTGAAATATAAAACTCAGGATTAAGACGTAAGGCCTCAACCCAGGAATATTTTCCTGATGAAACACTCAAGGAGAAAATAAAAGTAGAAATTGTTTACGTTAATTTGCTGCTTTACTTAGCAAGCTATGTGTCCATCTTAAATCCGGATAATTTTAAGTCAATTAACTAAAAATGAATTGAGTTTGTACTTAAGATTAATCTTACTTAAATTACGCGAAAAATACTCACGAGGGGGTATCCCGCAGGATCACCCCTGTCCGTACTTTTCCAGAAGCGCTTCAGCGATGGCCAGCGTTTCCCGGTCAGCCACACCATTCCACAGCTGTGGACGGAAGTGCATTTGAAACGCGGTAATCACTCTTTTCTGCTGCTGGGCTGTGGCAGCCTCAGGCACTTCATAGCCATACCGCGCTAACAGATCGAGCAGCAGTGCGCTGTCCACTTCCTGATAGCGTGGCTGCCCATTGAGATAAAAGTTGACGCGGTCCGGATCGGGCCAGGCACCCATTCCCTGCTGCGCCAGTTCGCGCCAGGGAAACAGCGGGCCGGGATCGTCTTTACGCTGGGGGGCAATATCAGAGTGCGCGACGACGTTCTGCGGCTTAATGTCGTAGCGGGCGATAATGTCTTTGGCGAGCGGGATCAGAGCAGCAATTTGCACCGGCTCGAACGGGGTGAAGTGTTTTACTCCCGCCGTTTTTTGCCAGCCCCGGTTTTCCAGCTCAATCCCCACGGAGGTGTCATTAATACGGTTGGTGCCACGCCAGAAGCTGATGCCGGCATGCCATGCCAGTTCGCTCTCCGGTACCAGCTGCCAGATACGCGGTTTGCCCTCAGGGGCAGGCGGTTTGGCGGGGATCAGGTAGTGAGAGCTGACATTCTTGTCGGTTAACGTCGCCAGCGAGCTGTCAAAGTCATCGGCGGTGTAGTGGATCACCAGCACCTTTATACGCGGGTAAGCCGCCTGGGCCTGATGGCGGGTATCCAGCTCATAGGCACCTTTATCAATAATGCCTTTTTCCGTGGCGCACCCTGCCAGCAACAGCGCCAGCAGGAGTGTGGCAAGCGAGCGCTTCATCGACGGGTTTTCACCGCCGTACCGCTTACGCTCACCATCAGCATGCTGGCATCTTTACCGACCGTTTCGTAGTCAATATCGATACCTACCACGGCATCTGCACCCAGCGCCTTGGCCTGTTCGCCAAGCTCTTTAAACGCAATTTCGCGGGCTTTGCGCAGCTCTTTCTCATACGCGCCAGAACGTCCCCCCACGATATCGCGAATGCCGGCAAAGAAGTCCCGGAAAATGTTCGCGCCCAGTATGGCTTCGCCGGTGACCACGCCGCAGTACTCGGTAATAGGTTGCCCTTCCAGGGTAGGCGTTGTTGAAAACTGCATACTTTCTCTCCTTCTTTAGCGTTCAATGCCTTAGGTACAGCATTATCGGTTCGTTACGCTATGATTGAAAGGATAGTTAATAAATAAGGAAATCAACATGCGCTATTCAGCTTTAACACTTTTCGTGCCCTGCGCGCTGGTGCTCAGCGCCTGCACCACCACGGTCACGCCAGCCTTTAAGGATATTGGTACCCGCAGCGGCCCATGCATTGAGGGCGGCCCGGATACCGTGGCGCAACAGTTCTATGATTACCGCATACAGCACCGTAGCAATGATATTACCGCCCTGCGACCGTATCTGAGTGACGGCCTGGCGAAACTGCTGAGCGACGCCACCCGCGATCCGCAGCATAACGCGCTGCTTAAATCCGATCCGTTCTCCAGCCGCGCCACGCTGCCTGACAGCGCCGAGGTCACCAGTGCTTCAACGATCCCAAACACCGATGCGCGAAACATTCCCCTGCGCGTCAAACTGACACAGGGAACCCAGACCTGGCAGGATGAAGTGCTGATGATCCGTGAAGGTCAGTGCTGGGCGGTGGACGACGTAAGGTACGTCGGTGGCAACGTTCACGCCCCGGCAGGCACGCTCCGCCAGTCAATTGAAAACCGCTAAGCCTCCCGTTTAAAAAGCGTTAACCCCGTAAAATGTGCGGCATTTCATGCGGAATGCCGACATTTATACTCGCCGACATTGCCGCTCGCTATTTTGTGCTATGTTTAGAGGGTATTGCGGGTTATATTTAACTTTTAACGCAGAAATATTGCATAACTATTCTGTCAACGGTACTATCTGCGGCCTCAATTGCTATAGATTGCCTGGATGAGTAAAGACTGCCCCGATGAGTATTAAACTAAACGGCATTAACTGCTTCTACGGCGCACACCAGGCGCTGTTTGACATCACGCTGGACTGCCCGGAAGGCGAAACGCTGGTTTTGCTTGGCCCAAGCGGTGCAGGTAAAAGCTCCCTTCTGCGTGTCCTTAATCTGCTTGAAATGCCCCGTTCGGGTACGCTGGCTATCGCCGGTAACCATTTTGATTTCGCGAAAACACCGTCTGATAAAGCGATTCGTGAACTGCGTCAAAACGTTGGCATGGTCTTCCAGCAATACAATCTCTGGCCGCATCTGACCGTACTGCAAAACCTGATCGAAGCCCCGTGCCGCGTGCTGGGCTTAAGTAAAGATCAGGCGATCGCGCGTGCGGATAAGCTGCTGGAGCGTCTGCGCCTTAAGCCTTACAGCGACCGCTATCCGCTGCACCTGTCCGGTGGTCAGCAGCAACGTGTGGCGATTGCCCGTGCGCTGATGATGGAGCCTGCGGTACTGCTGTTTGATGAACCGACCGCGGCGCTGGATCCCGAAATTACTGCCCAGATCGTGAGCATCATTCGCGAGCTGGCGGAAACCCATATTACTCAGGTCATCGTAACCCATGAAGTGGAAGTGGCGCGCAAAACGGCCAGCCGCGTGGTCTACATGGAAAACGGGTATATCGTTGAGCAAGGTGATGCGAGCTGCTTCTCAAACCCGCAAACCGATGCGTTCAAAAACTATTTATCTCATTGATTGTGTCAGGGGAAATGATAATGAAAAAAGTATTACTTGCCGCGCTGCTCGCCAGCGTCACCCTTTCCGCTACCGCAGCCCAGACGATTCGTTTCGCGACTGAAGCGTCTTATCCTCCGTTTGAATCCATTGATGCGAACAATAAAATTGTCGGCTTTGACGTGGATCTGGCAAACGCCCTGTGTAAAGAGATCGACGCAACCTGTACCTTCAGCAACCAGGCGTTCGACAGCCTGATCCCAAGCCTGAAGTTCCGCCGTATCGACGCCGTTATGGCCGGAATGGATATCACCCCTGAGCGCGAAAAACAGGTTCTGTTCACCACCCCTTACTACGACAACTCTGCCCTGTTTATTGGTCAGAAAGGCAAATTCACGTCGGTTGATCAGCTGAAAGGCAAGAAAGTGGGCGTGCAGAACGGCACCACGCACCAGAAATTCATCATGGATAAACACCCGGAAATCACCACCGTTCCGTATGACAGCTACCAGAATGCGAAGCTGGATCTGCAGAACGGCCGTATTGATGGCGTGTTCGGCGACACCGCCGTGGTGACCGAGTGGCTGAAAGCCAACGATAAACTGGCGCCAGTGGGCGATAAAGTGACCGACAAGGATTACTTCGGCACGGGTCTGGGTATTGCCGTTCGTCAGGGCAACACTGAGCTGCAGCAGAAATTCAACGCTGCGCTGGAAAAAGTGAAGAAAGACGGCACCTACGAAACCATCTACAAAAAATGGTTCCAGAAGTAATTCCTGATGAATGAAATTTTTCCTTTAGCAAGCGCCGCCGGGATGACCGTCGGCCTTGCCGTTTGCGCATTGATTATCGGCCTTGTGCTGGCGATGATCTTTGCGGTATGGGAATCAGCAAAATGGTTCCCTGTCGCATGGGCCGGCTCAGCGCTGGTCACCGTGCTGCGCGGGCTGCCTGAAATTCTGGTGGTCCTGTTTATCTATTTTGGCTCCTCGCAGCTGCTGTTAACGCTGTCGGACGGCTTCACCCTCAATCTGGGTGTGGTGCAGATCCCGGTGCAGATGCAGATTGAGAACTTTGACGTCAGCCCGTTCCTGTGCGGCGTGATTGCCCTCTCTCTGCTCTATTCCGCGTATGCTTCGCAAACCCTGCGCGGTGCGCTGAAAGCGGTTCCGCAGGGACAGTGGGAGTCTGGCCAGGCGTTAGGCTTGTCGAAATCGGCGATTTTCTTCCGTCTGGTGATGCCGCAGATGTGGCGTCATGCGCTGCCCGGGCTGGGTAACCAGTGGCTGGTGCTGCTGAAAGATACCGCGCTGGTAAGCCTGATCAGCGTGAACGATTTAATGCTGCAAACCAAAAGTATCGCGACCCGTACCCAGGAGCCGTTTACCTGGTACATCGTGGCGGCGGCTATCTACCTGGTGATCACGCTGGTGAGTCAGTACATCCTCAAGCGCATTGATCTGCGTGCGACGCGCTTTGAACGGAGACCAGGCTGATGCTTGACTATTTTCCGGAGCTGATGAAAGGGCTGCACACCAGCCTGACGCTGACCGTCGCATCGATCATCGTGGCGCTGATCCTGGCGTTGATCTTTACCATCGTCCTGACGCTAAAAACGCCGGTGCTGGTATGGATTGTGCGAGCCTACATTACCTTGTTCACCGGTACACCGCTGCTGGTGCAGATCTTCCTGATTTACTACGGCCCGGGCCAGTTCCCGTCGCTGCAGGAGTATCCGGTTATCTGGCATCTGCTTTCTGAGCCATGGCTATGCGCCCTGATTGCCCTTTCGCTGAACAGTGCGGCCTATACCACGCAGCTGTTCTACGGGGCTATTCGTGCCATCCCGGAAGGGCAATGGCAGTCCTGTGGTGCGCTGGGCATGAGCAAGAAAGACACGCTGGCTATTTTGCTGCCGTACGCGTTTAAACGTGCGCTCTCCTCCTACTCCAACGAAGTGGTGCTGGTTTTCAAGAGTACGTCTCTGGCCTACACCATCACGCTGATGGAAGTTATGGGCCACGGGCAGCTGCTCTACGGACGCACCTATGACGTCATGGTGTTTGGTGCCGCGGGCGTGGTCTATCTGGTGGTGAACGGTTTGCTGACGTTGATGATGCGCCTTATCGAACGTAAAGCGCTGGCGTTTGAGCGCCGTAATTAATCACAGATTTGCATAAATTTTATTGACGAAGACGGGCAAGTCTAACGACTGCCCGTCTTTTTTTATGGGTTAAATAATATTTAATCATTTTTATTGAATATAAATTCATTAAATGGCATTGTATTTCCATGCCGCAGACACGGCGCATAAGACAGACTGACAGACGGGAGCATTACAATGAAAAAGTTAGTTCTGGCCGCTTTACTGGCCACTTTCGCCGCTGGCGCATCAGCTGCAGATAAAATCAACTTCGGCGTTTCGGCCACCTATCCGCCGTTTGAGTCGCTGGATGCCAGCAACCAGATTGTCGGTTTTGATATCGACCTCGCCAAAGCCCTGTGCAAACAGATGCAGGCCGACTGCACGTTCACTAACCATGCGTTTGACAGCCTGATCCCGTCGCTGAAATTCAAAAAATACGACGCGGTGATATCCGGGATGGACATCACCCCAGAGCGTAGCAAGCAGGTCACCTTCACCGACCCGTACTACGCCAACTCGGCGGTGGTCATTGCGAAGAAAGGGGCTTATACATCCTTTGACCAGCTGAAAGGCAAACGCATTGGGATGGAAAACGGCACCACGCACCAGAAATACCTGCAGGACAAACATCCTGAAGTGAAAACCGTGGCCTATGACAGCTACCAGAATGCCATAATCGACCTGAAAAATGGCCGTATTGATGGTGTCTTCGGTGACACTGCGGTGGTGAACGAGTGGCTGAAAACCAACCCACAGCTCGGCACCGCGACCGAAAAAGTGACCGATCCACAGTACTTCGGTACGGGCCTGGGCATTGCGGTGCGTCCGGATAACAAAGCCCTGCTGGAAAAACTGAATGGCGCACTGAAAGCAATTAAAGCTGACGGCACGTACAAGAAAATCAGCGATCGGTGGTTCCCGCAATAATAGCTTTTTGTCGGGTAGCCTGGCCTACGGGGGTGGTCTGTAGGCCGGGCAAACCCGGCAATTTCACAGTGGAACAAAGAAGCGAAAACGAGCCCCGTTCGTGGACTCCATCAGCCTGATCCCCCCGCCGTGCAGTTCCAGCATGCGTTTCACAATCAACAGCCCCAACCCGCCACGGTTTTCCCGTGATGCCTGCGGATTTAACGCCGAAGGACGCTCAAACAGATCGTTGCGAAGAGAAGCATCAACGCCGGTTCCATTATCAGCCACCTCAACCTGTAGCTGCGCGTTCTCCTGCCAGACCGCCAGACGGACCTCTCCACCGGTCGGCGTATGCCGCATCGCGTTATCCAGCAGGTTAGTCACCACCCGCTCAATCATCGAGACATCGGCATTCACCAGCGGCAACGGGCCCGGTACATCAATGCGCAGGTTCACCTCCCGCGTGCGGGCCGTGAGTTCAAATTTCTGCGCCACATCTGAAATCAGCTCACCCATGGCAAAACGCTCGCGCTGCGGTTTGATGCCGCCGTGCTCAAGACGCGCCAGTTCAAACAGCTGCTGCGAAAGATGACGCACTTTCTGCCCCTGCCGCAGCGCCGTGGCGAGATACTGCTGGTGCTCCTGCGGCGTCAGCGTCGCGGATTTCAGCGACAGCGTTTCGAGATAGCCCAGCAAGGAGGTGAGCGGCGTGCGTAAATCATGCGAAATATTGGCGATAAACTCCCGGCGCTGACGATCGCTGTCGGCCAGTTGATCCCACTGCAGGGTGATTTTACGGGCCAGCTCGATAAACGTATTGCGCAGCGTGGCCACTTCATCCTTTACCGTGGTTTCTGTAGGCTGCGCCGCCAGCTGCTTAATGGCGCTAATGCTGTCCTGCTCCAGCCCGGCCACTTCCTGCGTGAGACGTTTGACCGGACGCGTTACCCAGTACCAGACCAGTAACCCCGCCAGCAAACCAAACAGCGCGACCCACATCAATGACCACAGGACGGTGCTCCAGAGCGCCTGATGCCAGGCCATCTCCGCCAGCGCGTTTGACTCTTCGCCCTGCAGAATAATGTACAGATAGCCTTTCAGTTCTCCGTCCTGACGCAACGGCGTTGCGCTGAAAACCTTTTTGTTCTGGCTTCGCGGGTCATCGCCCAGTACCGGCCGTGCGGCATCACTGAGGAAAGTCTGCACCGGCCCGAGGTCGATTTTTTGCCGCTGGATATGCCCCGGTGGCGCGGCGTCAGCCAGCAGTTCGCCATCAGGCGAGACAACGTACAGTTCGACGCTTGGATTGAAGGTCATCAGCCGGTCAAAGAGCGGTTTCAGCGCGTGGCGGTCAACCCTGCCCTGCGCATCCAGAATCGGTTCCCGCTGGACAATCTGCTGCGCCAGACCACCGGACAGCCGCTGCACCATTGCATTACCGTACTGCGTGGTGCTGTAAAGTTGCACCGCGCAGGCGATGGTCGCACAAAGCGTCAGCAGCAGAATAAACAGCAGCGTCAGGCGCTGGCTCAGGCTAAAGCGGCGCATCGTTTGGCTCCGCAAATTTGTAGCCTTTGCCCCAGACGGTGCGAATGATCTCCGGCTCGGCGGCGTCCTTCTCAATCTTGATGCGCAGGCGGTTAATGTGGGTGTTGACGGTGTGTTCGTAACCTTCGTGCTGATAGCCCCAGACCTGTTCCAGCAGCGCCAGACGCGAGAAAACTTCACCGGGATGACGGGCAAAGAAGTACAGCAGTTCAAACTCGCGCGGGGTGAGATCCACCACCTGGCCGTGCAAAAGCACGCTGCGCGCCAGCGGGTCGAGCGTCAGGCCGTGAGCCTGAATATTCCCGGCACTTTGCGCCTGCCCCATCGCCTGCTGGCGTCGGAACAGCGCCTTGATGCGCGCGATCAGCTCCTGTACCGAAAACGGCTTGGCCAGATAATCGTCCGCCCCGGTTTCCAGCCCGGTAATGCGGTCGGTTTCGCTGCTGCGGGCGCTGATGATGATCACCGGCAGGTAGCGGGTCATCTGGCGAATGCGACGGCAAATCTCCAGACCGTCGACATTGGGGAGCATTAAATCGAGGATCACCGCATCCCACGGCTGCTTCTCGAGGCGCTGTAAGGCATCGCTCCCGTCGGGCTCGTGGGTGATGGCGTAGCCTTCATCTTCTAAGTTGAGGCGCAGAAGCGCCGCGATATCGTGGTCATCTTCCACCAGCAGGATCTGCTTCATGGGTAAGCCTTCTTCAATTCTGATGAGATAAGCTTACCTGATTTCGCAGGCGGACAGAGTTCACATTTTGTTTAAGATTTAACGAGTAGCGTCAGGACTTCATAATGCGCGGTATGCGGGAACATATCGAACAGCTGGACGCGTTCAATGCGGTAGCCCGGCAGCGTCGCGATATCTTTTGCCATCGTCTGCGCGTTGCAGCTGGAGTAGACGATGTAGTCCGGTGCCATCTGGCTCAGATAGTCGCACAGCACTTTCCCGATGCCCCGGCGCGGCGGGTTCACCAGCACCAGTTCAGGCACATTGTCCTGCCCCGTCGCGAACTGCGTGGAGTCCAGCGCCTGGAAGTGCAGCCGGGTCAACCCAAGCTCTGCGGCAGACTGTCTGGCACAGGCAATCGCTTCGGCGGAGATCTCAATCCCGGTAAGCTGCATGTCTGGCGTGGCGCAGTGCAGACCGAAGCCACCTACCCCGCAGAACAGATCCCACATATGATGGATATTTAACGCCCGCACCCAGTCACGGGCGGTGGCATAAAGCGCACTCGCGACGGTCGGGTTGGTCTGGAAGAAGCTTTGCGGACGGATCCACAGCGGTACATCGTTGAACGTTTCTGCCAGCGCATGCTGTTCGGTGAAGAAGATCTCCCGCTCCCCTTCCATGATAGCCATATGCACCGGCTGAATATTCGCGGTGATAACGGTTAACTGCGGAAGCTGTTGCTGAAGCCATGGCAACGCCGCGCGAAGCTGCTCCACCTTGGCTTCTGAGCGCAGAACAAAGCGCAGCATCATGCTGCCGTCTACCTGGCTTTCGGTAAGAAGAAGGTATTTGAGCTCGCCGCGCTTGCGGGCAACGTTATAGGGCGTTAATCCGGCACGGGCAATAAACGGTTTGAGCGCAGCAAAGACCGGGGCGAACGAGGCGGGATAAAGCGGACAGTCGGTTAAATCTTCAGGCGTACCCTCGCGATGCAACATGCCCAGCAGCGGTTTTTCAACGCTGCCGCTCACCACCATTTTGGCTTTATTACGAAAGCCCTGCTCCGGCCCGCTGACGGGTGCGCACCATTCGCCCACGGCATGGTCTGCCAGCAGGTGTTGCAGGTCGGCCATTTTGGCGGTGAGTTGCTGAGAAACCGGCTGTTCTATCCACTGACAGGAGCGGCAGCGACCGGCGTCATAGAGTGCGCACTGCATATCAAAACCTTAAGAATCACGAGGGCTGCGATTATACACATTATTGCAGCTGGAAGAACCGCCGACTGGAAGCAGGCACGAACAGGAAGAACAGCACCAGCATATCCGGGAGTTTTTGCAAAAACAGCGCGTGCAAAATCTCGCGTTTTGATCCACCCGCAATGCTGAACAGTTCCGGATAGCCATACCCCAGCGAGGCGGCCCACAGATAGCTCGCCGCCGTAATTTGCGTCAGCAAATAGACCCAGCGCGCCCAGTTGCGTCCTCTGACCAGCGAAAATGCGCAGTAAATCTCGATAAACACCAGTACCAGGCTGCTCAAAAAGACCAGCGTCAGGTTCCACGTCTGTACGCTGCGGTGAATGAATTCAGCCATACCGCGCACACCCAGGGTGTTAAGGATCATCAGCACATCAAGACAGCGGATCATAATAATAGCGAGCGCCGCCACCTGCACCAGTGCAGGAACGTTTGGACGAGCGTGCGTAAGACGTGATTTTTTTAATAATCCCAATGTTTTACTTCCCTGAAAAACAGTGCCGCGTCATGCGCGGCACATCACTGGAAATTTTAAATCCTTCAGCCGCGTCTTGCACGCTGGATATCACGCACACGTTGTTTTTCCGCGCGCGCCATCAAATACCAGGCGATAAATCCGACAATTCCGACCACCCCGAGGATAATCGAGGCCAGGGCGTTAATCTCCGGATTGACCCCCATGCGTACGCTGGAGAAGACCAGCATAGGCAGCGTCGTCGCGCCCGGTCCTGAGACAAAGCTGGCGATAACCAGATCGTCGAGCGACAGCGTAAACGCCAGCAGCCAGCCGGAGATCACGGCCGGCATAATCATCGGCAGCGTGATGATGAAGAAGACCTTTAGCGGCGTCGCACCGAGATCCATCGCCGCCTCTTCAATGGAGCGGTCCAGCTCGCGCAAACGCGAAGAGATAACCACCGCCACGTACGCGGTACAGAAGGTGACGTGCGCCAGCCAGATGGTGAGCATGCCGCGATCTGCCGGCCAGCCAATGGCATGCGCCAGGGCCACGAACAGCAGCAGCAGCGCCAGACCAGTGATAACGTCTGGCATAACCAGCGGCGCGGTGATCATAAAGGCAAAGCCGTTCGATCCCCGAAAACGCCCGAAGCGCACCATCACCAGCGCGGCAATGGTCCCCAGCACGGAGGCCATCGTGGCCGCCAGCGCGGCGATGGTCAGGCTCAGCCCCACCGCGCTCATCATCGCGTCATCATGGAACAATTCGCCGTACCAGCGCGTCGACCAGCCGGCCCATACCGTTACCAGTTTGGAGCTGTTGAACGAGTAGATCACCAACATCAACATGGGTGCATACAGGAAAGTAAAGCCAATCACCAGGATGGCAATTCGCCACGGGGAGCGCACTACCGGTAAGTTGTTCATCCGTGGTCTCCCATCTGTTTCTGCTGATGTTTGTGGAACCACATGATCGGTACGATCAGCAGGAGCAACATCACGATCGCCACCGCAGACGCCACAGGCCAGTCGCGGTTATTAAAGAACTCCTGCCACAGCACACGCCCAATCATGATGCTGTCCGGGCCACCGAGCAGTTCCGGGATCACAAACTCCCCTACCGCCGGGATAAAGACCAGCATCGACCCGGCAATAATGCCGCCCCGGGTCAACGGAACGATAACGCTGAAGAAGGTTTTAAGCGGGCGGGCACCAAGGTCAAGCGATGCTTCCACCAGCGAATAATCGATACGCGTCAGCGCCGTATAAATTGGCAGCACCATAAATGGCAGATAGGCGTAAACAATCCCGATATAGACCGCGAGATTGGTATGCAGGATCGTCAGGGGCTGATCGATAACCCCAAGCCACATCAGGAAGTTATTCAGCACGCCGTTGTTTTTCAGGATCCCCATCCACGCGTAGACGCGGATCAGGAACGAGGTCCATGACGGCAGGATCACCAGCAACAGCAGAATGTTGCGCGTCGACGATTTACTGTGCGCCACGGCCCATGCCAGCGGGTAGCCCAGCAGCAAACAGCAGATCGTCGAGATCGCCGCCACCTGCAACGACTGCAGATATGCTTCGAAATAGAGCGGATCTTCCGTCAACTGCAGGAAATTGCCGAGGTTAAGGGTCAGCGTCAGCTGTCCGTCAGCCCAGTCCAGCAGGTTGGTATAGGGCGGGATCGCCCGCGCCATTTCCGCCAGGCTTATCTTAAAAACAATCAGGAACGGCAGCAGGAACAGCAGGATCAGCCACACGTAAGGCATGGCAATCACCAGCTTGCGTCCGTGGTTCATCTGCATACGCGCCAGCCAGTGCGCGAAGCCACCCGGTTTTTCAACGCGGGCTGGAGGTTCTAACGTACTCATTATCCGCTCCTTATACCGTCAGCACTACACAACTGTCCGCATCCCAGCACAGGCGCACTTCGTCGCCCCAGGTCGGCTGTCCCTTGCGATAACGATGTTCGTTCTGCAGCTGGGCGCTGAGCATCTGCCCGCTTTTCAGACGCACATGGTAGATGGAGAGGTCGCCCAGGTAAGCAATGTGCACCACTTCCCCGACGGCGAAGTTAAAGCCATCGGCCGGCGGATCTTCACACAGCATGATTTTCTCCGGGCGGAGCGCGACATACACCGGCACGTTATCCACCACCGAGCTATCCGGATCGACCTTAAGCGGGTGCTGCAGCCCCGGCGACTCAATCACCAGCCCGTCATCCTCGCGCGATTTCAGCAGCCCTTCGAAAACGTTGACCGACCCGATGAACTCCGCGCTGTAGCGGGTGGTCGGATGCTCATAAATCTCTTCCGGCTCGCCAATCTGTACGAACTTACCGCGGTTCATGATCGCAATACGCCCGGCCATGGTCATCGCCTCTTCCTGGTCGTGGGTAACCATCACGCAGGTCACCCCCACGCGCTCAAGGATATCCACCACTTCCAGCTGCATACGGTCACGCAGTTTTTTATCCAGGGCACCCATCGGTTCATCGAGGAGCAGCAGCTTTGGCCGTTTCGCCAGGCTTCTGGCCAGCGCCACGCGCTGACGCTGGCCACCAGAGAGCTGATGCGGTTTACGCTTCGCGAACTCCTGCATGTGCACCAGGCTGAGCATCTCCGCCACGCGGGCGGTGATTTCGGCTTTCGGCAGTTTGTCCTGCTTAAGACCAAAGGCGATATTCTGCTCCACCGTCATATGCGGGAAGAGCGCGTAAGACTGGAACATCATGTTTATCGGGCGCTGATACGGCGGCACGCGGGAAAGATCGACACCATCCAGCATGATTTGCCCGGCGGTAGGCTGTTCAAAACCGGCCAGCATACGCAGCAGGGTCGATTTACCGCAGCCAGATGCGCCCAGAAGGGCAAAAATTTCACCTTTGTAGATAGTCAGGCTGACGTCGTCCACGGCATGCTGACCATCGAAAGATTTGGTGAGGTTACGAATTTCAAGAAGCGGGGTCAGCGCTTTACGGACTTTCGCCTGCGGGCGGGGGATCGCGTCATTCACGGGGTGCTCTCCGGCAGAAATCAAAACTGGTGCAAACGCACCATCAGGGTGCGCATCGTCGGGCGGCGCTCACGCCAGCCCGACCGACGGGTTTAGCAGGCCCGGTGAGCGTTTTCGCCACCGGGCAACCGTACCGGACGCCGTTATTTACCGCTTTTCACTTTGGTCCACGCACGGGTACGCACGCGGTCAATTTTTGGATCCTGAACTTTCAGGGTGAACAGCTTGGCAAACACATCCGCCGGCGGATAGATAGCCGGGTTATTGCGGATCTCTTCGCTGACCAGCGGCACAGAGGCCTTGTTGCCGTTAGCGTAGTAGACGTGATCGCTGATATGCGCGATGACTTCCGGACGCATCAGGTAGTTAAGGAACTGGTAAGCTTCGTCTTTGTTTTTCGCATCAGCCGGCATGGCAAAGACGTCGAAGAACGCCAGCGCGCCCTCTTTTGGAATGAAGTAGGAAACATTCACGCCGTTTTTGGCTTCTTTGGCGCGGTTAGCCGCCTGCCATACGTCCCCTGCCCAGCCAATCGCCACGCAGATGTCGCCGTTTGCCAGGTCGTTGATGTACTGCGAGGAGTGGAAGTAACGAATGTTCGGACGCAGCTTCAGCAGCAGATCGGTTGCCGGGCCGGTGTAATCATCGGCCTTGCTGCTGTTAGGATCTTTGCCCAGGTAGTTCAGCACGGTGGCGAAAATCTCTTCTGGCGCATCCAGGAAAGAGACGCCGCAGCTTTTCAGCTTCTCAAGGTTTTCCGGCTTCAGTACCACGTCCCAGCTGTCGAGTTTGACATCTTTACCCAGCACCGCTTTGACTTTATCGACGTTATAGCCAATACCGGTGGTCGCCCACAGATACGGCATCGCGTATTTGTTGTCCGGGTCATGCTTGGCGACCAGCTTAAGCACTTCCGGATCGAGGTTTTTCCAGTTCGGTAATTTGCTCTTATCAAGCGGCTGGAAGACACCTGCCGTCAGCTGACGCTCAAGGAAGCTTGCGGAAGGTACCACCAGGTCAAAACCGGTACTGCCCGCCATCAGTTTCCCTTCCAGCACTTCGTTGGAATCGAAAACGTCATAGACCACTTTAATGCCGGTCTCTTTTTCGAAATTAGCGACGGTATCCGGCGCGATATAGTCAGACCAGTTATAAACGTGCAGCGTTTTTTGTTCCGCAGCGAGCGTGCCGGCAGAGACGGCCATCAGAGCACCCGCAACCAGACCCGATAACCATTTTTTATTCAAGGCGATCATATCGTTATTCCTTCTGAAAGCTCGTTAACAAACGAACTAAAACTGTGCAATCTGAAGATATGCAATAATCATGCATAGTTTGTCGCTCTGCACGAAATAAAAAGAAACCTCTTTACCCGGCAGGATCCGCTCGCTTTTTTAAGCATCGCAAGAATAACTGTAGCCCGTGTCTCCGGCTATAGCCCAGACGAAAAAACGCCTTTTATCAATTTTTTATGCAGGTTATGTCTACGTGATAAGCCGAAATGGCGTTTGGGGAGGTGAAAAATTCTTTAAAGAAAGGTTAAAAGCAGCAGAAAAAATGGCGTTATGCAGCCGCTATGGCAGCGACTGCGCAAAAGTCAGACAGGCTTAGTGAAGAAAATTGGGAGATGCATCATTATTCTCTGCATCATCTTCCGCGCTATACAGCAAATGGTGCGCATTGGCTTCCATCATTACCATCGAAATTTGCTCTTCACTCAAGCGCATAAACCAGGAGAACTGCTTGAAAGAGAGGCCGGCACCGGAGAATAAAGACTGGCAAACGACCAGTTTTGGCAGATTATCATCCTGTATATCGAGAAATGCTTTCACCGTCAAAGAATTGGCGTTGATGGCCGACAGGTCAGAGGCCAGTGCCAGCAGCGCAGACGGTTTCACTTCGGCCAGCGCAGAGAAGAGGATCACGTCGTTAATGAGATCGATTTTGGCATCGAAAATACCATCGAAATTTTGCATATGAGGCAAATGCAGCGCCTGGCAGGAATCACATTCAAAGAAAGTGATACCGGCATCATCGAGCCATTGACGTAACGTATCCAGTGTTGGAACGACCTGTAAATCCATCGCTGTGCAGCCTCTTTAATAAAAACTTCGCATAGAGTACGCAAAAAGTGCGCTGTAATCCATTTAACCGCCCGTTTTCAGACAGTAGCCCGGCGTTGCGTGGCGCTCGACCCATGAGATCATTTTACCCGCAATATCGACCCCGGTGGTTTTTTCCACCCCTTCCAGTCCCGGTGAGGCATTCACTTCCATCACCAGCGGTCCGCGCGTCGCCCGCAGTAAATCAACACCCGCCACATCCAGCCCCAGCGTTTGCGCCGCCTTCACGGCAATCTCACGCTCGCGATCGCTGATATCCGCGACTCTCGCCACGCCGCCACGGTGCAGATTAGAGCGGAAGTCGCCCTCTTTTGCCTGACGTTCGATGGCCGCAACCACCTCGTTACCGACAACAAAACAGCGAATGTCGCGCCCTTTGGCTTCTTCAATGTACTCCTGCACCAGAATATGGGCATTCAGCCCACGAAAGGCGTCAATCACGCTTTCCGCCGCCTGCCGCGTTTCGGCCAGCACCACACCGATGCCCTGAGTGCCTTCCACCAGCTTGATCACTAACGGCGCGCCACCCACCATATCGATTAAATCGCTGGTGTCGTCCGGTGAATGCGCAATGCCGGTAACCGGAAGATCGATTCCCTGCCGGGCAAGCAGTTGCAGCGAACGGAGCTTATCGCGGGCGCGAGATATCGCAACGGATTCATTGAGCGGATAGCTGCCCAGCATCTCAAACTGGCGCAACGCGGCCGTGCCGTAATAGGTTATCTGGGAGCCGATGCGGGGGATAACCGCATCAAAATGCGGGAGCTTGCGGCCTTTGTAATGAATCGATGAGGCAGCAGGATCAATGTTCATATAGCAGGACATCGGATCGAGGATCTCAACCTGATGCCCCCGTTTTGCCGCCGCTTCTCGCAGGCGTTTACATGAATAGAGCGTTCCATCCCGGGACAAAATGGCAATTTTCACCCTGCACCTCTCTAAAGACATGGAAAAAGCCTGCGTATCATACACGCAGGCAGGCGCAGGATGAATGGGCTATCGTGTCGCCCAGCCCTGTTTGTGCAGATAGTCGAGAATAAACGGGCGATTCTCTTTAATGATGGTGCGACGAATGTGGTCACTCCAGGTATCGCGACGGTTATTGCTGTCGCGCGTCATGTAGTAGTGCGCCAGCTCTTCATCGTATTGCGCCAGCACATCCTGATCGACAGGCTGGTAGTGGTTTTCATGCACCAGCATCGCCGCAGGCAGGCGCGGCTTGAGGTCCGGGTTATCCGCAGGCCAGCCAAGGCACAGGCCAAACAGGGGCAGAACATGTTTTGGCAGCTTCAGCAGTTCGGTAACGCTTTCGATATTGTTACGCAGCCCGCCGATGTACACGCCGCCCAGCCCCAGCGACTCCGCCGCCGTGAAGGCGTTTTGCGCCATCAGCGCGGTGTCCACGACACCCAGCAGCAGCTGTTCGGCAAGGCCAAGCTCGGCTTGCGGGCAGATCTGCAGGTGACGGTTAAAATCGGCGCAGAACACCCAGAACTCGGCTGCCTGTGCCACATGCTTTTGTCCACCGGTGAGGGTCACCAGTTGTTCACGCATTGCCGGGTCGGTAATACGAATAATGGAGCTGCACTGCAGGAAGCTGGAGCTGGATGTCGCCCTTGCACTGTCAATAATGGCTTCACGCTGCGCCGGCGTTATCGGCTCGTCGGTGAAGTGGCGAATTGAACGATGGGAACGTAGCAGGTCTATGGTTGGCGTCATCTTGTCTCTCTTTGTCTTGCGTGAATCATATCGCAGCCAGTATAGGCAATGATGCGCGCGATGTAATTGGCGAAACATAGCTGAGAGGTATTATAACGACAGGCGAAACCTTCTTTAATGACGGCAGGTTATCGGGCACTATAGACCCATTCGCCGTCAGGCTTGTTTTCGAGGAGAGAGAAATGTTTGCAGTAATTTTTGGTCGTCCAGGGTGCCCTTACTGTGTGCGCGCGAAAGAGCTGGCTGAGAAACTGACCGAAGAGCGTGATGATTTTAACTTCCGTTATGTTGATATCCACGCGGAAGGGATCAGCAAAGCCGATCTGGAAAAAACCGTGGGTAAACCGGTTGAAACCGTACCGCAGATTTTCCTCGATCAGAAACACATCGGCGGTTGCACAGACTTTGAAGCATACGCTAAAGAGCATCTGGGCCTGTTTGCCGCTCAGTAATGCTAAGACGCCCTCACCCTGAGGGCGTTTTTATTTGTGCTGTCTGCGCCGGGCCAACATGCTATGAACAAACAAAAAGCATAGCGCTCCCAGTGCGCACCAGAAGACGCCACTCAGCAACCACGCCAGCTCCTGCCAGAAACTTCGCGTTGAAATATACAGTGACCGCATCAGCAGCAGACACAGCGGCGCTGCAAGTATTGCGCCCAGTAACGGTTTCACCACTTCCCCCCGGCGGGAGAGAAAACTGGCAGCAGCCCCTGGCAGGGTGAAAAAGAGCAGCCCCAGCTCGGGATGACCCGACGCCCTGAACGCCCCCTTCACATTAAAAGCGAGGGACATGCAAACGACAATGAACAGCAAAAAGCAGCTGATCACCCCCGCCCAGTTTCGTTTAATGTTCAAACTATCCTCCTGACTTATCTCTATCAAATACACTTTCGTCGGGTAGACGCCCAGTCAGATAAAGCAATGCGGCAATCCTTGCCAAAGTACACACAGGGTGAAGCGATAATAGGTGGCTGTCAGTAGCTAATACGATTAAACTAACCGCCAGCTAATGTTTTAGGGAATAAAGCTGGAAACAGGGAGCGTTAAAGCCTTTCCCTGACCCAGAAAACAGTAGCCCAAAAAGTCCTTTCATTCAACAACTTACTGGTAAACAAGAAGTTAGCCTCCGTGAATATAAACGTCGCAGACTTGTTAAATGGGAATTACATCCTGTTATTATTTGTGGTACTGGCGCTGGGCCTTTGCCTGGGTAAATTGCGCCTTGGTTCGGTTCAACTTGGTAATTCCATTGGCGTTTTAGTCGTCTCACTATTATTAGGCCAGCAGCATTTCAGCATTAACACGGACGCGCTCAACTTAGGCTTTATGCTGTTTATTTTTTGTGTTGGTGTGGAAGCCGGGCCCAACTTTTTTTCAATTTTCTTCCGCGACGGCAAAAATTATCTGATGCTGGCGCTGGTCATGGTCGGCAGCGCGCTGCTGATCGCCTTAGGGCTGGGTAAACTGTTTGGCTGGGATATCGGGCTGACGGCCGGTATGCTCGCCGGCTCGATGACCTCCACGCCGGTATTGGTGGGTGCAGGCGATACCCTGCGCCACTCCGGCATGGCCGGTGCGCAACTCTCTACCGCGCTCGACCACCTGAGCCTGGGCTATGCCCTGACCTATCTGATTGGTCTGGTGAGCCTGATTGTGGGCGCCCGCTACCTGCCAAAACTGCAGCACCAGGATTTGCAGACCAGCGCTCAGCAAATTGCCCGCGAACGCGGTCTGGACACCGACAGCAAGCGTAAAGTCTATCTGCCCGTGATTCGCGCCTACCGCGTTGGGCCCGAGCTGGTTGCATGGGCGGACGGGAAAAACCTCCGCGAGCTGGGGATTTACCGCCAGACAGGCTGCTATATCGAACGTATTCGCCGTAACGGCATTCTGGCAAACCCGGACGGCGACGCCGTGCTGCAGATGGGCGATGACATTGCCCTGGTCGGCTACCCGGATGCCCACGCCCGCCTCGACCCGAGCTTCCGCAACGGTAAAGAGGTGTTTGACCGCGATCTGCTTGATATGCGTATCGTCACCGAAGAGATTGTGGTGAAAAACCATAACGCCGTCGGCCGTCGTCTGGCGCAGCTGAAGCTGACCGATCATGGTTGCTTCCTCAACCGCGTGATCCGCAGCCAGATTGAGATGCCAATTGACGACAACGTCGTGCTGAACAAAGGCGACGTTCTGCAGGTCAGCGGCGATGCGCGACGCGTGAAAACCGTTGCGGACCGCATCGGCTTTATCTCTATTCACAGCCAGGTCACCGACCTGCTGGCCTTCTGCGCCTTCTTTATCGTTGGCCTGATGATCGGGATGATCACCTTCCAGTTCAGCAACTTTAGCTTTGGCATCGGTAACGCTGCCGGGCTGCTGTTCGCCGGCATCATGCTGGGCTTCCTGCGAGCGAACCACCCGACCTTCGGCTACATTCCGCAGGGGGCGCTCAATATGGTGAAAGAGTTTGGTCTGATGGTCTTTATGGCGGGTGTCGGCTTAAGCGCCGGTAGCGGCATTGGCCACAGCCTGGGTGCTGTTGGCTGGCAGATGTTGGTTTCCGGACTTATCGTCAGCCTGGTACCGGTAGTGATTTGCTTCCTGTTCGGTGCTTATGTGCTTCGCATGAACCGCGCCCTGCTCTTCGGGGCAATGATGGGGGCCCGTACCTGCGCCCCGGCAATGGAAATTATCAGTGATACCGCACGCAGCAATATTCCTGCGCTGGGCTATGCGGGCACCTACGCTATCGCTAACGTACTGCTTACGCTGGCGGGTACGCTGATCATCATCATCTGGCCTGGACTCGGATAACTCTTAAGCTCTGCGCACGACGAAAAAATTTTCGTTACGCGCAGAACTTTTTTATCAGGGGGCAGTCATAACTATTGCCACTGCTTTTCTTTGATGTCCCCAATTTGTGGAGCCCATCAACCCCGCCGTTTTGGTTCAAGGTTGATGGGTTTTTTGTTGCCTGAAATTCCCCTCTTCAACATTCCGCCTTCCCTCTTTCCATCCAAACATATATGCTTAACCATATATATAACCAACCGCAGGAAAGCCGATGCTACATCCGGTCCAACTTTTCAAAGCCCTCTCCGACGAGACCCGCCTGTCCATCGTCATGCTTCTGCGCGAAGCCGGGGAACTGTGCGTCTGCGATCTCTGTTCCGCCACGGCTGAATCACAGCCCAAGGTATCGCGCCATATGGCACTGCTGCGTGAATCCGGGCTGGTGAGCGATCGCCGGGAAGGAAAATGGGTTTATTACCGTTTGTCCCCCACTATGCCGGCATGGGCTGCCACCGTGATTGAGAACAGCTGGAATTGCTTGCGGGAAGAGACCCGCGCAAAGCTGAAAAACCGTCTTCCAGGCGCGTGTTAAAACACATTCATAAAAACAGATATAACGGAGTTCATGATGTTTCTGGCTGGGGCAATTTTTCTGTTTACACTGGTGCTGGTTATCTGGCAGCCCAGAGGGTTAAGTATCGGCTGGAGCGCCACGATGGGCGCTGTACTGGCGCTGGCCAGCGGCGTGATCCACATTAACGATATTCCGGTGGTGTGGAATATTGTCTGGAACGCGACGGCCACGTTTATCGCCGTCATCATCATCAGCCTGCTGCTTGATGAGTCCGGATTTTTCGAGTGGGCAGCGCTGCATGTGGCCCGCTGGGGTAATGGCAAGGGCCGGTTGCTGTTTACGTATATCGTTCTGCTGGGTGCGGCCGTTGCGGCGCTTTTTGCCAACGACGGCGCGGCGCTTATCCTCACGCCCATCGTTATCGCCATGCTGCTCGCCCTCAGGTTCAGCAAGCAGGCCACGCTGGCGTTTGTCATGGCGGCTGGATTTATCGCCGACACAGCCAGCCTGCCGTTGATCGTTTCGAACCTGGTCAATATCGTATCGGCAGACTTCTTCTCGCTGGGGTTCAGCGAATACGCCTCGGTGATGATCCCCGTGGATCTCGCCGCGATTGCGGCCACGCTGGTGATGCTGCACCTGTTCTTTCGAAAGGACATTCCGCCGGCATACGACCTGTCAAAACTCCGCGAGCCTTCCCGCGCGATTAACGATCTTCCAACCTTCAGAACGGGCTGGATTGTTCTGTTACTGCTCCTTGTCGGGTTCTTTGTACTTGAACCGCTCGGCATTCCGGTCAGTGCGATCGCGACAGCAGGCGCGTTGATTTTGTTTGCCGTTGCAAAGCGCGGGCATGCCATTAATACGGGAAAAGTGCTTCGTGGCGCACCGTGGCAGATCGTTATCTTCTCGCTGGGGATGTACCTGGTGGTGTATGGACTGCGCAATGCCGGGCTGACGGAGTATCTGTCAGGGGTACTCAATCTCCTCGCCGGGCATGGCCTGTGGGCCACCACGCTCGGTACCGGGTTCATCACGGCGTTCCTGTCATCCATAATGAACAATATGCCGACCGTCCTGATTGGGGCACTCTCTGTCGATGGCAGCACGGCATCGGGTGTGATTAAGGACGCGATGATTTATGCCAACGTGATTGGCTGCGACCTGGGTCCGAAGATCACGCCTATCGGCAGCCTGGCCACCCTGCTCTGGCTCCATGTCCTGGCGCAGAAAAACATGACGATCACCTGGGGCTATTATTTCCGGACAGGCATCATCATGACGTTGCCGGTTCTGTTTGTGACGCTCGCCGCGCTGGCGTTACGTCTCTCCTTCACACTGTAATGAGTAACGGATATGAGCCATATCACCATTTACCACAATCCAGCCTGCGGCACCTCGCGCAACACGCTGGAGATGATCCGCAACAGCGGCACTGAACCCGAAATTATTCTGTACCTCGAGAACCCACCGTCACGTGATGAACTGACCAGACTGATTGCTGAGATGGGGATTTCCGTGCGGGATTTGCTGCGCAAAAATGTCGAACCTTATGAACAGCTGGGCCTCGCCGGGGACCGGTTTACCGACGACCAGCTTATCGATTCTATGCTGCAGCATCCGATCCTGATTAACCGTCCGATCGTAGTGACGCCGCTGGGCACTCGCCTGTGCCGCCCTTCCGAAGTTGTACTCGATATCCTGCCTGATGCACAGAAAGGGGCGTTTACGAAAGAAGATGGCGAAGCGGTGGTGGACGCTAGCGGAAAAAAAATCTCCGGCAGCTAATCTGCTGATAGTGATGCCGTAAGTCTTGTCAGCCACATACCCTGCCCCGTGGCGGAGTTGCATCCGCCGTCACCCGACCCATAATTTGATGGACCGGTCTGGTGAGGGGATGCAGGTATGAGTCTCAAAAATAAAACCGCCGTTATCTTTGGTGGCAGCGGCGCTATTGGCAGCGCCGCTGCGTACGCGCTCGCCCGTGAAGGGGCAACGGTCTACCTCGCGGCACGCGATCAGGCCAGGCTGGAGCACGTCGCTAACCGCATTCACGCCGCTGGCGGGTCAGCCCGGCGGTTTGTTTTCGATGCTCTCAATGCCGACGCGACGCTCCCGGACGTTACCGGCATTGATATCGTCGTGAATGCCACGGGTTTTATGCATGACCAGGGTAAACGCCTCGACGCATTAACGCTCAGTGAATTCAGACAGGGGTTCGACCCTTTTCTGGCCGCCTGTTTCAACATCGCCAAAGCTGTCGCACCCCGTATGGGCGGTGAGCGTGCCGGAACGCTTATCACCGTCGTTGCGCCGGCTGCAAATATGGCGATGCCGGGACATCTCGGGCATATCGTTGGCTGCGCGGGAACGGAAGCGTTAACCCGTGCGCTCGCGGCGGAGCTGGGGGCAAAGAATATTCGCGTCCTGTGCGTGCGTTCGCATGCGATAGCCGACGCGGTTCAGGCCGGTTCCGGTGTGGGTGACCTGTTCGCCATCAAGGCGCAGGCGATGGGCATCACCGTGGAGCAGTTTCTGGAGGGCGCGGCACAGAGCACGATGCTGAATCGCCTGCCCACACTGGAACAGGTGGCAGATACCATCGCGTTTCTGGCGTCAGATGCAGCCGGTGCCATCACGGGAACAACGGTAAACATGACGGCCGGCGCGACCACAATCTAACGTCCGCTCTCGCCCGCAATCCTGCCGACCATCGCCCGGATCTCCTCCCGGGTGAGCGGGGCTCTGTCGGTCACAAAGTGCAGCGTCATCCCTTCGATAAAGGCATCCAGCGCGCGGGTGGTCACCGGGTCGAACCACTGCTCAAGCGTGGTCTGGCTCATCTTCATCCAGTCCTGCATTACCGTTTTGAGCGCCGCACTGCGGTGCATAAAGGCATAGAGCTGGTACATCAGCGCCATATTCTGCGGCGTCGTGACCTGCGAACTGTGGATCAGCATGGTGATGGATTCGCACGCCATTTCTGGCCCGGTCACGCCGGCGAAGAAATCCCGATACTGCTGCGACATCTGCCGGGTAAACCACGTAAAGGCCTCTTCCAGCAGCGACTCCATACCGTCAAAATAGTAGGTCATCGACCCCAGCGGCACGCCCGCGCAGGTGGCGATTTTCCGGTGCGTCACGGCATGAATACCGTGCTCTGCAATGGTGTCCAGGGTCGCCTGCAGGATCTTCTCCCGGCGTTGAGGATCGTTCGGTGCTCTGCTCATAAATTCCCCACGTGGTTTGTGTACAAATGTACACAAACTTGCTAGTGTTGTCGCTATTGTTGTACTTCCGGTGCTGACTTCAATGACTCTGACCTCCCCCCGTAGAACCCTGCAGCTGCGCATGTGGGCGCTGTTTATGTTCTTCTTTATTCCCGGTCTGCTGATGGCCTCATGGGCCACGCGTACCCCGGCCATTCGCGATATTTTATCCGTCTCAACGGCCGAGATGGGCATCGTGCTGTTTGGCCTGTCGATAGGCTCCATGAGCGGTATTCTCTGCTCCGCGTGGCTTGTCAAACGCTTCGGTACACGGGCGGTCATCCGCACCACCATGTGCTGTGCCGTGTTCGGGATGCTGGTGCTGAGCGTGGCGCTGTGGCTTGCCTCGCCGGTGCTGTTTGCCCTTGGGCTGACGGTGTTTGGCGGCAGCTTCGGTGCCGCTGAAGTGGCCATTAACGTTGAAGGGGCAACGGTTGAACGGGAGATGAATAAAACCGTACTGCCGATGATGCATGGCTTTTACAGCCTCGGCACGCTGGCCGGTGCGGGTGTGGGGATGGCGCTGACGGCCTCGGGCGTCGCCGCGAACCTGCATATTCTGCTGGCCGCACTGGTATGTATTATCCCCATTCTGACCGGTATCCGGGCGATCCCGGACGGCACCGGCAAGAACACCTCTGACGAACACGCCACCGCGGAAAAAGGGCTGCCGTTTTACCGCGACATTCAGCTGATGCTGATCGGCGTGGTGGTGCTGGCGATGGCCTTTGCGGAAGGGTCCGCTAACGACTGGCTGCCGCTGCTGATGGTTGACGGCCACGGTTTTAGTCCAACCTCCGGCTCCCTGATCTACGCCGGTTTCACCCTCGGGATGACCGTCGGGCGCTTTACCGGCGGCTGGTTTATTGACCGCTACAGCCGCGTGGCGGTGGTGCGTGCCAGCGCCCTGCTGGGCGGGCTGGGGATTGCGATGATCATCTTTGTGGACGTGGACTGGATTGCCGGTGTGTCGGTGATCCTCTGGGGTCTGGGGGCTTCGCTTGGCTTCCCGCTCACCATTTCAGCCGCCAGCGACACTGGCCCGGATGCACCGACCCGCGTCAGCGTGGTGGCGACCACGGGCTACCTCGCCTTCCTGGTGGGGCCACCGTTGCTTGGCTTCCTCGGTGAGCACTACGGGCTGCGCAGCGCCATGCTGGTGGTGTTAGGGTTAGTGATCATCGCAGCGCTGGTAGCGCGCGCGGTCGCGAAGCCGGAAACGGAACAAACGACACTGGAGAAGGGATATGAGCGTTAAACTGATCGCCGTCGACATGGACGGCACGTTTCTGAGCGATGCCAAAACCTATAACCGCCCGCGTTTTCTGGCGCAATATGCACGAATGAAAGCGCAAGGCATTCGCTTTGCGGTTGCCAGCGGCAACCAGTACTACCAGTTGATTTCCTTTTTCCCGGAGATTGCCCATGAAATTGCGTTTGTCGCGGAAAATGGCGGCTGGGTGGTCAGCGCCGGGGAAGATGTCTTTAACGGTGAACTGTCGAAGACGCACTTCGACACCGTTGCCGCCGTGTTAAACGATGTGCCGGGCATTGAGATTATCGCCTGCGGAAAAAGCAGCGCCTATACGCTGAAGCACTATGACGACGGCTTTAAGGATATCGCGGCAAAGTACTACCACCGTCTCGAAATGGTGAGTGATTTCAGCAACCTGAACGATATTTTCTTCAAATTTGGGCTTAACGTCTCTGACGACGACATCCCGCGTATTCAGGCGATGCTGCACGAAAAGCTGAATGACATTATGGTGCCCGTCACGACCGGCCACGGCAGTATCGACCTCATCATCCCCGGGGTGCATAAAGCCAACGGTCTGCGAATACTGCAAAAGCGCTGGGGCATCGACGACAGCGAAGTGGTGGCTTTTGGCGATAGCGGGAATGACGTAGAAATGTTGCGCCAGTCAGGGTTCAGCTTTGCGATGGCAAACGCCAGGCCGCATATTAAGGCGGTGGCGCGCTTTGAAGCCCCGCACAATAACGACGAAGGCGTGCTGGATATAATTGATAAGGTGTTGAACGGCGAAGCGCCGTTTCATTGACGCCACCATGGCCCTCTCCCGCCGGGAGAGGGAAAACAGCTTACGGCTGTAAAGCATTCCCGACGCGTTTATCCTTCAGGAACACCACGATAAGCCCAACCCACAGCACGCCGTTAGCCAGATTAAACAGGCTGAACAGACCGTTGCCGCCAAATGCGTAGGCGTGTTTGCTCACCTCGATACCGACGGTGAAAATCAGCATTTGCAACATGCCCATCGCCGCTGACACCGTGCCTTTGCTCATCTCGCTGGCAAACAGGGTCAGGCGCACCAGTCCGGCATTCGCCACACCGATACCGAACGCGTAAACGCTTAATCCTGCGGTCATCCACAGATACGCATGGGACGACACCACTGTCGCGACCGCCGCCAGAACCAGCCCGGCAGCGATGGGCCAGCCGCCCATAATGATCAAGGCACGTACCGTACGGCGGGATGTGAGACGCGCCAGCACCAGGTTACCGATAATCAGCGCGCCAAAAATCGGCACCTGCAGCAGGCCATACTCATAGCTGCTGAGCTGCTCGCCGCTGATGATAATGACCGGCGACTGGGCAATCCACGCCAGCAGAGGCAGGCTAACAAACCCCGTCGCCAGCGCGCCCGCCACAAAGCGGCCGTTCTTCAGCACTTCTTTGTAATCCCGGCCCAGCTCTTTTAGCGACAGTTTCTCACCCAGACGGGTAGCGGTTTCCGGCATCGCGCGCTGCAGGCCAAAGAAAGCGACGGCGGCCAGCACGGCAAACAGCACGAACATCCCTTCCCACGGCGCAACGTGTACCCAGGCAGCGCCCACCAGCGGCCCCAGCAGGGGCGCGATCAGCGCCACGTTCGCCATTAGCGCGGTAATCTTGATACACACCGCTTCCTCAAACGACTCCTGGATGGCGGCATACCCGACAGCACCGATAAAGCAGAGGCTCACCCCCTGCAGGAAGCGCAGCAGGGTAAATTGCTCAATATTTTGCGCCAGCAGCGTGGCGAGGCAGGTCACGATAAACCACACCACGCCCGTCAGCATCACCGGACGACGGCCAATACGATCCGACAGCGGCCCTAACAGCCACTGCAAAAACATGCCGCCAGCCAGATAGGCAGTCATGGAGGTCGGTACCCATTCGATCCCTGCGTTGTACTGTTCGACAACGGCCAGCATGCCGGGCTGGATCATATCGTTGCCGATGTAAGTAGAGAATTCGTAGAGCACCAGACATAAGGGGAAAAGCAACGCCTGACGACCCAGACGTGAACCAGAAGAAGAACGGTTTAACATGCAATCTCTTTATCGTGACAAAATCGCGACGAGTGTAATGAAATGCCCTGGCCCGAGATAGTGATTTATCCAGAAGAAACAGAAATAAAGCACATATCGTCTTTGTTTAAGGTTTCCTTAAGTTGACAGATTTATGATAGCCCCATTTCTCGTCAACGACTCCGGATTATGGCACCCACTTCCAGCCGTTCAGAATTGTCTAACTTACAGACAAATAAGACAAAACGACTTTACCGTCTACCACCCCGCTTTTATGGTTATCAGCTTTTAATACTGATAGCCCTTGCCGTGCTGTTTACCTGGCTATCCCGCGATGAAACGCTCGACAGATGGATCACCGGTTTATGGTATGACGCGGCTGCTCACCGTTTTCCACTGCAGCAAGACCACCTGCTGGACCTGCTGAACCATCGACTGGCGAAGTACATCGCCATCGCCGCAGGTGCTGTTGCGCTCATTTATGGCGCGTTCAGGCGCAATGCGAGACTGGTCACGGCCGCGCTGCTGATGGGGCTTGGCGCGCTGGTGGTTGGCGTACTGAAAAGCATAAG
The DNA here is from genome assembly GCF_001750725.1 of Enterobacter ludwigii. Lineage (NCBI taxonomy): Bacteria > Pseudomonadati > Pseudomonadota > Gammaproteobacteria > Enterobacterales > Enterobacteriaceae > Enterobacter > Enterobacter ludwigii. The sequence goes on along the minus strand of NZ_CP017279.1, from coordinate 669,716 downwards.
CCATCACAGCTGCCCGTGGGATCTGGTGGAGTATGGCGGTAGGGCCGTTTCTTATCCGCTGTTCAGTGCCGCTCCCGCTGACAGCGGTCCGGGGCGCTGTTTCCCCGGCGGTCATGCCTCCAGCGGCTTTATGGTGATGGGACTGTTCTTTGCCTTCTGGCGCGAGCGTCCGCGTCTTGCCTGGTGCTTCGTCGTGCTGGGCGTCGTTTTAGGTCTGGCGATGGGTTACGGCCAGGTCATGCGCGGGGCGCATTTTTTCTCTCACAACCTGTGGGCTGGGTGGTGGGTCTGGTTTTCCCAGTTGGTGGTCTACGGTCTGGTCTCCACCTGGTTTGCTAAAGAGTGACAACGCTATGTTAGAGAATTTGAATTACCAGCTGTTTTATCTCATCAACGCCACTCCGGCCTCGCCAGAGTGGATGATTGATTTCGCCACCTTCCTGGCAAAAGATCTGATCAGTATCGTGCCGGTACTGGCGGCGATCCTCTGGCTGTGGGGACCGAGAAGCCAGGTGAAGGCGCAGCGCCAGCTGGTAATTAAGATGGCGATGGCCCTCGGGATCAGCGTGCTGGTCAGCTACATTCTGGGCCTGACGTTCCCGCACGACCGCCCCTTCGTCGACCACGCGGGGTATACCTTCCTGCACCATGCTCCGGATGACTCGTTCCCAAGCGATCACGGGACGGTTATCTTTACCTTCGCGCTGGCCTTCCTGTTCTGGCATCGTCTGTGGTCGGGTGTGGTGCTGATGGTGGTGGCAGGGGCTATCGCCTGGTCTCGCGTTTATCTCGGCGTCCACTGGCCGATGGATATGGTGGGGGGGTTGCTGGTCGGTCTCATCGGCTGCGTCAGCGCAGCGATCCTGTGGAATCTCTTCGGTGAAGCGCTCTACCGCGGCCTGTCTTATCTGTATCGCACCCTTTTTGCTATCCCGATCCGCAAAGGCTGGATACGTGACTAACCCCGGTCTGACAGGTTACACTTGAACCCCCCGCCCTGCGGGGGTTCACTTTTTTATCCCGAGGAACTATGGAAACACGTCGCGATGACCGCATTGCTCAGCTGATACAGGCGCTGAAGCGCAGTGATAAGCTTCATCTTAAGGAAGCCGCCAGTATCCTCGGGGTCTCTGAGATGACCATTCGCCGGGATCTGAACAGCGAGAGCGCGCCTGTCGTGCTGCTGGGCGGGTACATTGTGCTTGAGCCGCGTAGCGCCAGCCATTATTTGATCAGCGACCAAAAAACGCGCCTGGTGGAAGAGAAACGCAAAGCCGCCCGGCTTGCGGCCTCGCTGGTGCAGCCGCATCAGACGCTGTTTTTTGACTGCGGCACCACCACGCCGTGGATAATCGAAGCGATCGACAGCAGCATCCCGTTTACGGCGGTGTGTTACTCGCTGAATACCTTTCTGGCACTGCAGGAGAAACCCGAGTGCCGGGTGATCCTCTGTGGCGGTGAGTTTCACGCCAGCAATGCCATCTTTAAGCCGCTGAATCTGCAGGATACGCTCAGCAACGTATGTCCGGATATCGCGTTTTATTCCGCAGCGGGGGTCACTGTCCGTCAGGGAGCAACCTGCTTTAACCTGGAAGAGTTGCCGGTCAAGCACTGGGCATTAAGCGCCGCGCAGTACCATGTGCTGGTGGTCGATCACAGCAAGTTTGGCAAGGTTCGTCCGGCAAGAATGGGTGAGCTGTCGCGCTTTGACGCCATCGTCAGCGATTGCCGTCCGGATGAAGAGACCGTGGCCTACGCGAAAGCGCAGCAGGTGAAGTTGATGTACTGAGTCAGGTGCAGAGGTCATGCCGGGTGGCGCGATGCCACCCGACAATGGAGGCTTAACTGAACCAGCTGCCAAACCATCCGTGGAATTTCATCATGACGAAGTCCCACATCCGGCTAAAGAAACCGCCCTCTTCTACCGCTTCCATCACAATCAGCGGACGCTGTTCAATCGATTTGCCATTAAGCTGGAAATCAATCGTCCCGACCACCTGGCCTTTTTTCAGCGGCGCGGTGAGCTGGCTGTCGGTCAGGGTGTAGCTGGCTTTCAGGTTTTTCAGCTGACCACGGGGAATGGTCACCGACCCGCCTTCACCCGCCCCCAGGTTCACTTCACTCTTGTCACCAAACCAGACGCGCTGGCTGATGAACGTGGCATCCGGTTTAATGGGCGTGACGGTTTCATAGAAGCGGAAACCCCAGGTCAGCAATTTTTCTGATTCATTAAAACGAATGCGGTCGGTTTTGGTGCCCAGCACAACCGAGATCAGGCGCATATCGCCCTGAGTTGCGGAAGCGACCAGGTTATAACCCGCGCCGGCCGTGGTGCCGGTCTTCATACCGTCGACGTTGACGTTACTGCTCCATAGCAGACGGTTACGGTTCGGCTGGCGGATTTTGTTGAAGGTAAACTCTTTTTCTTTGTGGATGGCATATTCATCCGGCACGTCGTGGATCAACGCTTTGCCTAACAGCGCCATGTCGCGCGCGGTACTGAACTGACCCGGCGCATCAAGACCGTGCACGGTTTTAAAGGTGGTATTGGTCAGGCCCAGTTTTTGCGCGTAGCCATTCATCAGGCCAATAAAGGAGTCCTGGCTGCCCGCAACGTAATCGGCCAGCGCAATACAGGCATCGTTACCGGACTGGATAATGACCCCTTTATTCAAATCAGACACTGACACCTGATCGCCGGGTTTGAGGAACATCACCGATGACCCACGCAGCGCCGGGTTGCCGGTCGCCCAGGCGTCCTTCCCGATGGTGACCATATCGTCAAGCTTGATTTTGCCCGCTTTCAGCGCCTGACCCACCACATAGCTGGTCATGATTTTCGTCAGGCTTGCCGGGTCAAGTTTCTCATCCGCATTGCCTTCCGCCAGCACTTTACCACTGGAATAATCCATCAGGATCCAGGCGCGCGCATCCACAGGCGGCGCTTCGGGCGCAGCCTGTTCCGCTGCGTAGAGAGTTGGTACAAACAGGAAAAGGAGCGCAGAGCCTGCCGCCAGGCTGCGCAGAGAAGTCATTTTTCGCGTCATAAATGCCACCCGAGTGTCCATTCAAAAATTACGTCACATCACCGTGTCGCAAGAAGCGATGAGTAATAGCGCACTAAAACGGTTAAAGAAACCTAACCAAGGTAAAGTTATTAAAGTTTATGCAATAACATTCAGATACGCTTTGATTCAGGCGATTTTTTTGTCTTCTGTTGCGTAATTGTTAGGTTTATCTCACCATGGCAAATCGCTGGCGTTGATTCACATCTCAGGTTGTTTGACTATTTCGGGAGTTTCTATGATTACGCTGTGGGGCAGGAACAATTCAACCAACGTTAAGAAAGTCCTCTGGACGCTGGAGGAGCTGGATTTACCGTTTAAGCAGGTGATGGCAGGTTTGCAGTTTGGGGTAAATAAAGATGCCGACTATCTGGCCATGAACCCAAACGGTCTGGTGCCCTTGCTGCGCGACGAAGAGACCGACGTGACGCTGTGGGAGTCCAACACCATCGTGCGTTACCTCGCGGCACAGTATGGTCAGAGCCGCCTGTGGGTGGACAGTCCGGCCCAACGCGCTCAGGGTGAAAAGTGGATGGACTGGGCAAACCAGACGCTCTCCCCCGCACACCGTGTGATCCTGATGGGGCTTGTCAGAACCCCCGAAGCTGACCGCGACTATCCTGCCATTCATGCAGCCCAGGACACCTGTGAAAACCTGTTTGCGATGATGGACGACGAACTGGCGAAGCATCCGTGGTTCTCAGGCGAACGCTTCGGCGTAGGCGATATTGCCGTTGCGCCCTTCATCTGGAACCTGACCAACATTGACGTTACCTGGACGCCGCGCCCGCACCTTGCGCGCTGGCTGACGCAACTGAGCGAGCGCCCGGCATACCGTCACGTGGTGATGATCCCGGTGACCTGATTACGATCCGGACGGGCTGACTTTCAACAGTTGCCCGTCCGTCTCATCGGTCAGGACATACAGATACCCATCCGGCCCCACCCGTACATCGCGAATGCGCTGGTCTCTGTCACCTAAAATTCGCCCCTTCTCGGTAACCGTGTTGCCCTCCACGTTCAGCACGATAACGTCTTTCTCCTTCAGCGCCCCGACAAACAGCGTGTTTTTCCACTGCGGGAATACGTCACTGTTGTAAAACGCCATCCCGCTCACGGCGGGGGACACTTTCCAGACAAACAGCGGCTTTTCCGTTCCCTCGACGTGCTCGCCCTGGGCTTCCGGGATCTTCAGACCGCTGTAGTTGATACCGTGCGTCGCCAGCGGCCAGCCGTAGTTTTTGCCTTTCTCCGGGATATTGATTTCATCCCCGCCGCGTGGACCGTGCTCGTTAAGCCATAGCGTGTCGCTCCAGGGGTTCATCGCCATCCCCTGCGGATTACGAATGCCGTAAGACCAGATTTCGGGCCGTGCGCCGGGAGTGTTCACAAACGGATTATCGGCAGGCACTTTGCCGTCCTCCGTCAGGCGCACAACTTTGCCCTGCAGTTTATCCAGATCCTGCGCCGTCGGACGCTGGTTGTTCTCGCCCAGACCAATAAACAGATGGCCTTTACCGTCGAAGACCAGTCGACCACCGAAATGGTTACCGGTGGACAGTTTCGGCATCTGACGGAAGACCACCTGGAAACCTTCAATTCGGGAGAGATCATCGCTTAAGCGGCCATAGCCAACCGCCGTTCCCGCTTTGCCGTCATTCCCCGCCTCGGCATAGCTCAGCCAGACGCGGCGCGATTTTTCAAAATCCGGGGCGAGTGCCACGTCCAGCAACCCGCCCTGGCCGTTTGCCCAGACCTTGGGTACGCCGACGATCGGGTCGGAAAGCCCTTTTCCGGCCTGCCAGTGCTTTAACTGGCCTCCCTTAAGGGTCACCAGCAGCCCTTTATTGTCCGGCAGGAACGCCATCGACCAGGGATGATCGAGCCGGTTTTGCACAACGTCGACTTTTACCGCGTCAGGGGCGGCGAGGAGAGAAAACGGGAAAAACAACGCAGGCAGGAAAATCAGCGAAGATCGATGCATAACGCGCTCCTTTATCGGTTTATGGCATAAAGGTTAGCCACTGGGTCCGGGCACGTTATCACTTTTACAAAAGCTTAATCAGAAGGGGGAGTTGCCTCCCCCGGTGTCAGTGTTGTTCAAGCGTCTCGTGCTTGTTCAGACACATGATGCATAGAGAGAGCGTGGTCAGGCAGTTTTCAAGCTTCTCCGCGTTAACAGCGATAAAATTCGGGCAGTCGTGGCGTCCGTTCATCAAACATACCCCTGCAATGGAGAGCACCTCGGCGGCGCGACGCAGCGCAACGAGTTCGCTTTCGGCGTATTCCGCTTTCAGGACGGGTGCTTTTTCACGCATGAAGTTGCAAAGTTCAAAGAGATTATCACGCAGATGTTCGCTTTCGCTGACTGACATATACCCTTTTGCCTTCCTCAACTGCAGGTACGCGGCAAGGTCGATTCGGGCATTGATCAGCTTGTTAAGCAGATCGCGTTTCAGTCTGTCAACGGACATGCTCTTTCCTCCTCTGTCAGCCATTGTGCACATTCAGAATAAGGTTATTTTTTGTACAGTTTAATGCCTGAGATCAATAATTCTTAACTGATTAACATTATTTACAATGTTACAACCTTCTCGCCGGTCATCCGCCTCGCAAAGAGTGTATAAATCCCCCGCGGAACGCTGTAAAATCCCGCCCTGATAACTCCATAATTGATGAATTTTTAACCTATGAGCAATGTTACGCACCAGCCTAAAATCGGCTTCGTCTCCCTGGGCTGCCCAAAAAACCTGGTGGATTCTGAACGCATCCTGACCGAACTGCGCACCGAGGGCTATGACGTGGTGCCAAGCTACGACAACGCCGACATGGTGATCGTTAACACCTGCGGGTTTATCGACAGCGCGGTTCAGGAGTCACTGGAAGCCATCGGTGAAGCCCTGACGGAAAACGGCAAAGTGATTGTGACCGGCTGTCTGGGCGCGAAAGTGGACCAGATCCGCGAAGTGCACCCGAAAGTGCTGGAGATCACCGGCCCGCACAGTTACGAGCAGGTACTGGAGCATGTTCATCACTATGTCCCTAAACCTAAGCACAATCCGTTCCTGAGCCTGGTGCCAGAACAGGGCGTGAAGCTGACCCCGCGTCACTATGCGTACCTGAAAATTTCCGAAGGCTGCAACCATCGCTGCACCTTCTGCATTATCCCGTCCATGCGTGGCGATTTGGTCAGCCGTCCGATTGGTGAAGTGCTGGCAGAAGCCAAACGTCTGGCAGACGCAGGCGTTAAAGAGCTGCTGGTCATTTCCCAGGATACCTCGGCCTATGGCGTCGACGTGAAGCATCGCTCTGGTTTCCACAACGGTGAGCCGGTGAAAACCAGCATGGTTGGCCTGTGCGAACAGCTTGCCAAACTGGGTATCTGGACACGTCTGCATTACGTCTACCCGTATCCGCACGTTGACGATGTCATCCCGCTGATGGCAGAAGGGAAAATTCTTCCGTATCTGGATATCCCGCTGCAGCACGCCAGCCCGCGTATTCTGAAGCTGATGAAGCGTCCTGGCTCCGTCGATCGCCAGCTGGCACGCATCAAACAGTGGCGTGAAATCTGCCCGGACCTGACCCTGCGTTCCACCTTCATCGTGGGCTTCCCGGGCGAAACCGAAGAAGATTTCCAGATGCTGCTCGACTTCCTGAAAGAAGCACGTCTGGACCGCGTAGGCTGCTTCAAATACAGCCCGGTCGAAGGCGCGACCGCCAACGAACTGGCGGATCAGGTTCCGGAAGAGGTGAAAGAAGAGCGCTGGAACCGCTTCATGCAGCTGCAACAGCAGATCTCTGCTGAACGTCTGCAGGAAAAAGTGGGCCGCGAAATTCTGGTCATCATCGATGAAGTGGACGAAGAAGGCGCAATTGGCCGCAGCATGGCGGATGCCCCTGAAATCGACGGCGTGGTCTACCTGAACGGCGAAACCAGCGTTAAGCCGGGCGATATTGTCCGCGTGAAAGTTGAAAACGCCGACGAGTATGATTTGTGGGGAAGCCGGGTTTAACGGCGTTTTACCCTTCCCTTCACCCTCTCCCGCCGGGAGAGGGTTTCCATCCTACCCCTTAATCCTCGGATCCAGCGCGTCACGTAACCCGTCACCCAGCAGGTTAAACGCCAGCACGGTCAGGAAAATGGCCAGGCTCGGGAAGATGGCCACGTGCGGTGCAATGACCATGTCCGCTCTTGCTTCATTCAGCATCGCGCCCCACTCCGGTGTAGGCGGTTGCGCACCCAGCCCCAGAAACGACAGGCTGGCCGCCGAGATAATCGACACGCCGATACGCATGGTAAAATAGACCACGATAGACGACACCGTCCCCGGCAGAATATGGCTGAACAGGATAGTGGCATCGCTGGCCCCCATGCTGCGCGCAGACTCAATAAAGGTTTGCTGTTTGAGCACCAGCGTGTTGCCTCGTACCAGACGCGCAAACGCCGGTATTGAGAAGACCGCAACCGCAATAATGACGTTAGCCATACCGCTGCCCATTATCGCCACTACCGCAATCGCCAGCAGAATGCCCGGGAAGGCAAACAACACGTCGCAGATACGCATGATAATGCGGTCCCACCAGCCTTCGTAATATCCGGCGACCAGACCCAGCACGGTGCCGATTGCCGCGCCAATCAGTACCGCAAAAACCCCGGCGGCGAGAGAGATCTGCGCCCCCACCAGCACGCGGCTGAAGATGTCGCGCCCAAGCGAGTCCACGCCGAACCAGTGCAGCATCGACGGTCCATCATTGAGACGGTCGTAATCAAAATAGTTTTCCGCATCAAACGGTGCTACCCACGGCGCAATGACCGCCACCACAATCAGCAGCAGGACAAACAGCCCCGCCGTCATGGCGACCGGCTGACGGCGAAAACGCCGCCAGAATTCAGACCACGGCGTGCGGATATGGTCCGGCTTTAGCCCCGGCATAGCGTTTAACATGGTCTGACGACGCCAGTTCAACAATCGCATTTTACTTATACCTGATGGCCGGGTTAATGGCGGCGTAGAGCACATCCACCACTAAGTTGATAAGAATAAATTCCAGTGAGAAAAGCAGGACTTCGGCCTGAATAACCGGGTAATCACGCATTTCGACTGAATCCACCAAAAGACGTCCCAGCCCCGGCCAGTTAAAGACTTTCTCTACCACAATCGAGCCGCCCAGCAGAAAACCAAACTGGAGCCCCATCATCGTCACCACCGGGATCATCGCGTTACGAAAGCCGTGTTTGAGGATGACCCATTTCTCGCTGACCCCTTTCGCCCGGGCGGTGCGAATATAATCTTCGCTCAACACGTCAACGAACGAGGCGCGGGTAAAGCGGGCCATTACGGCAGCAACAGCCGCGCCCAGCGTCATCGAGGGCAGAATGTAGTGTTTCCAGGTGTCGGCCCCGACCGTCGGCAGCCAGCCCAGCTCCACGGAGAATATCTGCATCAGCAGCATCCCCAGTGCAAATGCCGGGAAGGAAATGCCCGTGACGGCCAGAGCCATACCCAGCTTATCCGGCCAGCGGTTGCGCCAGACGGCAGCGACAATTCCTGCGCCAAGACCAAACAGCACCGCCCAGCTCATGCTGGCAATGGTTAACCAGAACGTGGGCATAAAGCGGCTGGCAATCTCTTCCGACACCGGACGACGTGACACCATAGAAGTGCCAAAGTCACCCTGCAGAACGTTGCCAATATAGTGGAGAAACTGCATATACAAAGGCTGGTCGAGGCCCAGTTGTTTTCGCACCAGCGCGATAACCGTTGCATCCGCATCTGACCCTGCAACCAGACGTGCCGGATCGCCCGGCAGCATATGAACAAACAAAAACACCAGCACCGCCACAATCAGCAGCGTCGGGATAAGCCCCAACAGGCGTTTACAAACATAATTCAGCATGCCTTTCCCTCTCATCCCACAGGCAGTGGCCTGCGGGCATGAGTATTATTTTAAATCTGCTTCATCAAAGCTAAAGCCCGTATCCGGCATGATGTAGAATCCGGTCAGCGCTTTGTTATGCGCGGAAACCAGTTTTTCCACCACCAGCGGTACCCACGGCGACTCTTTCCAGATGGTATCCTGCGCCTCTTTATACAGGCGCGCTTTCTCTTCCGGTTTGGTCGTTTTCAGGGCATCCGCCAGGTCTTTATCCACCTTCGGGTTGCTGTAGAAGGCCGTATTGAACAGGGTCGGCGGCCAGTTCTGTGAGGCGAACAGCGGCGACAGCGCCCAGTCCGCTTCACCGGTAGAGGCCGACCAGCCGGTGTAGAACATCCGTACGCCGCTCTCTTTCTGCCCTTTCCCTTCCACCTCAGCCGCACGCTGACCGGCATCCATCGCGGTGACCTGCGCCTTGATACCTACCTGCGCCAGCTGCTGCTGGGTAAATTGCAGCACCTTCTGAGCGGTACTGTGATTATGCGACGACCAGAGCGTGGTGCTAAAGCCGTTCGGGAAACCCGCCTCTTTTAACAGCTCACGCGCTTTGGCCGGATCGTAAGGCCACGGTTGATAGTTTTGCGAATAGGCGATCGCCGGAGGCAGCACGCCGGTAGCCGGCGTGGCATAGCCAGCAAAGGCGACTTTTACCAGCGCCTGGCGGTTAATGGCGTAGTTGATGGCCTCACGCACTTTTGGGTTATCAAACGGCTTTTGCGTCACATTCATGCTGATATAGCGCTGCATAATGGACGGGCTGGCGACCAGCTCCAGCTTGCTGTTTTTCTGCAGAATGGCGGCTTGCTCATAGGGGATCGGGAACGCGAACTGCGCCTCGCCGGTCTGCAGCATCGCCGCGCGGGTGTTGTTGTCCACCACCGGACGCCAGGTAATGGTGTCCAGCTTCGGCAGGCCCGGCTGCCAGTAACCCGCAAACTTCTTAACCTTCACAAAGTCGGTCTGGTTCCAGGTGAGCAGCTCGTAGGGGCCGGTCCCCACCGGATGGAACCCGATCTCTTTGCCGTATTTTTTCAGCGCGGCAGGCGAAATCATCGCCGTGGCCGGATGCGCCAGAATATTGATAAACGCCGAGAACGGCTCTTTCAGAGTGATCTTCACCGTCGTCGGGTCGACCACCTCGGTGCTGGCGATGTTTTTATACAGGTTGTAGCGCTTGAGGCTATTTTCCGGGTTGCTGGCGCGATCGAGGTTTATCTTCACCGCCTCCGCGTTGAAATCTGTACCGTCCTGGAACTTCACACCGGTTCTGAGCTTAAGGGTATACACCAGCCCGTCGCTGGAAACGGTATACCCTTCCGCCAGCACATTTTTAAGTTTCATCTCGCTATCCAGGCCAAACAGCCCCTGATAGAACGATTTCGCCACCGCCTGGGAGAGCGTGTCGTTGGCATCATACGGATCCAGCGTGGTGAAATTGGAACCGACGGCGACCACCACATCTTTGGCAGCGAACGCCGGCGCGGCGGCCAGGGCTGCCGTCACGCTCGCGGCGAGTAACCATCTGCGCGCTACAAATTTAACCATTGTGTTCTCCTGCCTGTTTTAAGTTATAACCGCGAGAATGCATTGTCCTGACGCGGAGGGGCCACAAAATGCCCCGGGCCAACCTCGCGCAGCGCCACGCGCTCCACCGCCTCGCCCCGTTTACGAATATTGCTTGGCATTTCGTCCTGCAGCAGCACACGCTGGCCGTGGCGATGCTCAGGGTCGGCAACCGGCACCGCGGCAATAAGTTTGCGTGTGTAAGGGTGCTGTGGATTTTCAAATACCGCCCTGCGCGGTCCTATCTCCACAATTTGCCCCATAAACATCACCGCGACACGGTGGCTGATGCGCTCAACCACCGCCATGTCGTGTGAGATAAAGAGGAAGGCAATCCCCATATCCCGCTGCAGGTCGAGCAGTAAATTAATGATTTGCGCCCGGATAGAGACATCCAGCGCCGAGACGGATTCATCTGCAATCACCACTTTCGGGTTAAGCGCCAGCGCGCGGGCAATGCAAATACGCTGCCGCTGACCGCCCGAAAACTCGTGCGGATAACGCCAGGCATGTTCTGGCTTCAGCCCCACGCGCTCAAGCAGCCAGGCCACCCGACGCTGTGCGGCTTCACCGTCGAGCAGGTTATGCACCCGCAGCGGCTCCATAAGTGAATACCCCACCGTGTGGCGCGGGTCGAGGGAGGCATACGGATCCTGGAAAATAAACTGGATATCTCGCCTCACCGCCTGCAGTTTGCTGTCCGGAAGGGTATCAATGCGTTCCCCGTTAAAGGTTATGCTGCCCTCCTGGGACTCCACCAGCCTGAGCAGCGCCCGCCCGGTGGTGGATTTGCCGCAGCCTGACTCTCCCACCAGCGCCAGCGTTTCGCCTGGCCATAAATCAAAACTGACGTTTTCAACCGCATGCACCTCGCGCTTCACGCGGTTAAACATTCCGCTGCGCAGGGGAAAACGGGTCACCAGATCGCGCACTTCCAGAATCGGCTTGCCGGGTACCACGGTATCCTGCTCGATTTCATCTTCCTGCTGGCCTGCCGCTTCGAGAGAAATCAACGGGAACCGGCGCGGTAAATCGCTGCCGTTCATCGCCCCCAACCGCGGAACCGCCGCCAGCAGCGCTTTGGTGTAAGGATGAACCGGCGCATGGAAAATTTGCTCAACCGTGCCGGTTTCCACGGCGTTGCCCTTATGCATGACCAGCACGCGATCGGCAATATCGGCGACCACGCCCATATCATGGGTGATGAAAATCACCCCCATCTCCATCTCCTGCTGCAGCACTTTGATAAGCTGCAGAATTTGCGCCTGAATAGTCACATCCAGTGCCGTCGTGGGTTCGTCGGCAATCAGCACCGCGGGACGGCAGGAGAGCGCCATCGCAATCATGACGCGCTGACGCATACCGCCGGAAAGCTGATGCGGGTAGCGTCCCAGAATGGCCTGCGCTTCCGGTATGCGTACCAGGTCAAGCATGCGTTTCGCTTCACGAAGCGCCTCATCACCGCTCAACCCCTGATGCAGGCGGATGGACTCGGCAATCTGTTCCCCGACCGGAAAGACCGGGTTCAGCGAGGTCATCGGCTCCTGGAAGATCATCGCAATATCGGCCCCGCGCACGCTCTGCATCTGCGAGGCGCTCAGCTCATTTAAATCAATGACCTGGTGGTTACGCCGGCGCAGCAGCATTTTTTCGCAGCTGACCTGTCCGCCGGTCTGTTCCAGCAGACGCATCAGCGCCAGTGCGGTGACCGATTTCCCTGAACCGGACTCGCCTACAATCGCCAGCGTTTCGCCGCGGTTGAGCGAGAATGATAAATTCTGTACTGCGGGGATGAACTGCCGCTCTTCCTGAAACGCAATATTCAGTTGATGGACAGCCAGCACTTCACGGTTGTCCAGCTCTTCACTGTGCGGCACGCTTTGCCCCCTTATTCACGATAGATCCCCGTACTGGGTTCATCACCGGCATAACCCCACGCGCGGTACATACCTTCGCTGTTAAACGGCAATGCCACGTTGCCCTCACGATCCACCGCAATTAACCCACCGACACCCCCCAGTGCGGGCAGTTTCTCCATCACCACGCGTTCACAGGCTTCGGCCAGGCTTAACCCGCCGTAATCCATCAGCGCGGTGATGTCATACGCCGCGAGGGCGCGAATAAACACTTCACCGGTTCCGGTGCACGACACTGCCGCCGTGGCGTTATTGGCATAGCACCCTGCCCCCGGTAATGGACTGTCACCTACCCGGCCCGGCAGTTTGTTGGTCATACCGCCGGTCGACGTGGCCGCAGCCAGATTCCCGGCTTTATCAAGAGCCACCGCCCCTACCGTGCCCATTTTGCTGCGCTCATCGAGCGGCGCGGTATGGTCAAGCTGCGTCACGTTTGCCGAGCGCGCCTCAAGCAGCTGTTGATAACGCTCCGGCGTTGAAAACAGATCGGGAGAAACTGGCGTCATGCCATGTTCCGCGGCAAACGTCTCTGCCCCGGCCCCGGTCAGAAGAACATGCGGGCTCGCCTCCATCACCAGACGCGCGGCCAGCACCGGATTACGCAGATGGCTCACCCCCGCGACGGCGCCCGCTTTAAGGGTGACACCGTCCATGACGCAGGCATCCAGCTCGTGCGTTTCATCGCGGGTAAAGACTGAACCAATGCCCGCGTTAAACAACGGGCACTCTTCCAGCAGACGTACCGCCTCGGTAACCACATCCAGCGCGCTCTCGCCCGCCTCCAGCATCCGCTGGCCCGTTTCCACAATGGCATACAGCGCATCAATATAACGTTTTTCCTGCTCGGGACTGAGCAGGGCACGGGTGATTGCCCCGGCGCCACCATGAATTGCGATTACCGCATTAACCATTCCCATCACCCGTTAGCCTGATTTGCGGCTTTTTCTATAAATATCATTATCGTCGCTGAAACTTCAGATGATTTTTGAATATAGAAAGACGCAACTGTGATGTAAAGCGTACACCCATCGGGTCATACAGTTAGTGGCACTTTTCTGCCATAATGGACGCTTTCGTCGTTACTCCGCAGGAGCCCACCATGGATTTTACCGCCGGACTGATGCCGCTTGAGGCGGCACTCACGCAGATGCTTGACCGAATTTCCCCCCTGCACGACCACGAGACGCTGCCATTGGTGCGCTGTTTTGGTCGTATTGCCGCGCGCGATATCGTCTCTCCGCTTAACGTGCCTGGGTTCGATAACTCCGCAATGGACGGCTACGCGGTACGCCTGGCGGATATCCGGACGGATACGGCGCTGCCCGTGGCGGGTAAAGCATTTGCCGGTCAGCCGTTTAACGGTGAGTGGCCTGCGGGTAACTGCATACGCATCATGACCGGTGCCCCCGTACCGCCAGGCTGCGAAGCGGTGGTGATGCAGGAAGAGACCGAACAAACGGAAGCGGGCGTCCGCTTCACCGCGAGTGTTAAAGCGGGACAGAATATCCGTCGTACCGGTGAAGACATCACGCGTGGCGCAACGGTATTTGCCGCCGGGCAGAAACTGACGGTGGGCGAACTGCCGGTGCTGGCCTCGCTCGGCATCGCAGAAATTGACGTTATCCGCAAGGTACGCGTGGCGGTCTTTTCCACCGGCGATGAACTCCAGCTTCCGGGCCAGCCACTGCAGGACGGCCAGATTTATGACACTAACCGCCTCGCGGTACACCTGATGCTTGAACAGCTGGGGTGTGAGGTCATTAACCTTGGCATCATTCCGGATGATCCGGAGAAACTGCGCGCCGCGTTTATTGAAGCGGACCGGTCGGCGGACGTGGTAATTAGCTCCGGCGGCGTTTCCGTAGGTGAAGCGGATTACACCAAAACCATTCTTGAAGAGCTGGGGGAGATCGGCTTCTGGAAACTGGCCATCAAGCCGGGCAAACCGTTCGCGTTTGGTCAGCTGAAACACAGCTGGTTCTGCGGCCTGCCGGGTAACCCGGTTTCCGCCGCCCTGACCTTCTACCAGCTGGTCATTCCGCTGCTGGCAAAACTGTCTGGTAACCAGGCCCACCCGCTGCCGGTTCGCCAGCGCGTACGTGCGGCGACGCGCCTGAAGAAATCACCGGGCCGTCTTGATTTCCAGCGCGGTATTCTGACGCGCAACGCTGAAGGCGAGCTGGAAGTGAGCACCACCGGACACCAGGGCTCGCACATCTTCAGCTCGTTCAGCCAGGGTAACTGCTTTATCGTTCTCGAGCGTGAACGCGGCAGCGTGGAGCCGGGTGAATGGGTTGAGGTGGAAAGCTTTAACCACCTCTTCGGAGGCTAACATGACGGCTGAACTCAGCGACCAGGAGATGATGCGCTATAACCGCCAGATTGTTCTGCGCGGTTTTGATTTCGACGGCCAGGAAGCGCTTAAGGCAGCACGGGTGCTGGTCGTGGGGCTGGGGGGGCTGGGCTGCGCTGCGGCCCAGTATCTGGCCGCGGCGGGGGTGGGCAATATGACGCTGCTGGATTTTGATACCGTGTCGGTGTCGAACCTTCAGCGCCAGACGCTGCACAGCGACGCGACCCTCGGCCAGCCCAAAGTGGAATCGGCCCGCGCGGCGCTGGCGCGCATCAATCCTCACGTGAAGTTCACCCTGATTGACGCCCTGCTGGATGATGAGGCGCTGTCGGCACAGATAGCACGACACGATCTGGTGCTGGACTGCACCGATAACGTCACCATTCGCAATCAGCTGAATGCAGGATGTTTTGCCCACAAAACGCCGCTGGTCTCCGGTGCCGCCATTCGCATGGAAGGCCAAATCAGCGTCTTTACCTACGCCGGAGGCGAACCCTGCTATCGCTGCCTGAGCCGTCTGTTTGGCGAGAACGCCCTCACCTGCGTGGAGGCGGGCGTCATGGCTCCGTTAGTCGGCGTCATAGGTTCGTTGCAGGCTATGGAAGCGATCAAAGTGCTGGCGCATTACGGGACGCCTGCCGCGGGGAAAATCGTGATGTATGACGCGATGACCTGCCAGTTCCGCGAGATGAAACTGATGCGCAACCCCGGCTGTGAGGTATGCGGACGCTAAATGGTTGCCGGGCAAGCGTTAGCATAACCCGGCAACCGTATCAGAGCGTCGTTCTGCCAAACGCCCCTTGCCAGTCCTGCTCAAACTTCACTATTGCCGCATCCACCGCAGGCGAAGTAATAAACTGCTGAGCAACATCCAGCGGCAGGGTGATGGATTCACAACCTGCCAGCAGGCAGTCCAGTGCCTGACGCGGCGTTTTGAAGCTCGCGGCCAGCACTTTTGACTGCGGAGCATGCAGCGTCAGAAGCTGCTGCAGTTCAACTACCGTCTGGATCCCGTCCCCGCCCTGCGCGTCCACGCGGTTAACGTAAGGGGCAACATACTCAGCGCCCGCCAGCGCGGACAGCATCCCTTGTGCTGCACCGTACACCGCCGTACCCAGCGTCGGGATCCCTTCCGCTTTCAGCATTTTGATCGCCGCCAGACCTTCCGCCGTTACCGGCACTTTTACCACCAGGTCGTTGATAATGGTGCGCAGTTTACGCGCCTCTTCCACCATCCCTTCAGCGGTGGTCGCCATGACCTGCGCGAACAGGCGACCTTTCCCGCCGAGCGCATCCTGCAGCGCCGGTAGCAGCGCCTCGAGCGGCGTTTTCCCTGCCGCCACGATACTGGGGTTCGTGGTCACGCCCGCCAGCGGGAAGATACGCGCCAGCCGTTTCACTGCCGCGACGTCGGAAGTATCGAGATAAAGTTCCATGATGTAACCCTCAAATTTAGCCTGCATTTACCCTATCACGACAAAACCTGCTCAGGAGTTGACCTGCATCAAGATAACTTTCATTCGAAAGTAATTTAATCTTCATATGCAAGATGAGAGGCGAAAACATGATCTTCAATATTCAGCGTTACTCTACCCACGATGGCCCCGGTATTCGTACCGTTGTGTTCCTGAAAGGCTGCTCGCTGGGCTGTCGCTGGTGCCAGAATCCGGAAAGCCGCTCCCGCCACCGGGATGTGCTCTTTGACGCACGACTGTGTCTGGAAGGCTGCGACCTGTGCCAGAAAGCGGCACCGGGCATTATCGATCGTGCGCTGAATGGGCTGGTTATCCACCGTGAAAAGCTTAACGAAGAGACTCTCGACGCCCTCACCGACTGCTGCCCGACGCAGGCGCTCACCGTCTGTGGGGAAGAAAAGCAGGTCGAAGAGATTATGTCCAGCGTACTGCGTGACAAGCCGTTCTATGACCGCAGCGGCGGCGGGATAACCCTGTCCGGCGGTGAACCGTTTATGAATCCCGAACTGGCTCATGCCCTGTTTAAAGCCAGCCATGAGCAAGGCATACATACCGCCGTGGAAACCTGTCTCCACGTGCCATGGCATTATATTGCACCGTCATTACCGTATGTCGATCTGTTCCTGGCGGACCTGAAACACGTTGATGGCAGGACGTTCAAACAGTGGACCGACGGTTCCGCCAAACGGATCCTTGATAATCTGAAACGCCTGGCCGCCGCCGGTAAACAGGTCACCATCCGCGTACCGCTGATTCAGGGCTTCAACGCCGATGAAGCGTCGATTACCGCCATCACCAATTTTGCCGCAGACGAACTCAACGTCCGCGAGATCCATTTTCTGCCGTACCACACGCTGGGCATGAACAAATATACCCTGCTCGGCCAACCCTACTCTGCCCCTGATAAACCGCTGGATGATCCTGCGCTTCTGGACTTCGCACAGCAGTACGCCTGCCAGAAAGGGTTAACCGCGACCTTACGAGGATAAACTTATGACGACCCTGAATCTCAGCACCCTTAGCGAGCGCATAAAAGCACACAAAACGGCCCTCGTGCATATCGTGAAGCCGCCGGTCTGTACCGAGCGCGCCCTGCATTACACCGAGATGTACCAACAGCATATGGACAAGCCGATCCCGGTGCGTCGCGCGCTGGCGCTGGCGCATCACCTCGCGCAGCGCACCATCTGGATAAAACACGATGAGCTGATCATCGGTAACCAGGCCAGTGAAGTCCGCGCCGCGCCAATTTTCCCGGAATACACCGTCTCGTGGATTGAAAAAGAGATTGACGATCTGGCGGACCGTCCGGGCGCAGGCTTTGCGGTGAGCGAAGAAAACAAGCGCGTATTGCATGATATCTGCCCATGGTGGCGCGGCCAGACGGTGCAGGATCGCTGCTACGGCATGTTCACCGACGAGCAAAAAGGGCTGCTGGAAACCGGCATTATCAAAGCGGAAGGTAACATGACCTCCGGCGACGCACACCTGGCGGTTAACTTCCCGCTGCTGCTGGAGAAAGGCCTCGATGGTCTGCGCGACAAAGTGGCCGAGCGTCGTTCGCGTATCAACCTGACGGTGCTCGACGACCTTCACGGGGAACAGTTCCTGAAAGCGATCGATATTGTGCTGGAAGCGGTCAGCCTGCACATCGAACGTTTCGCCGCGCTGGCGCGTGAAATGGCGGCAACCGAATCCCGTGAAAGCCGTCGCGACGAGCTGCTGGCGATGGCAGAAAACTGTGATGTAATCGCCCATCAGCCGCCAACAACCTTCTGGCAGGCGCTGCAGCTGTGCTACTTCATCCAGCTTATTCTGCAGATTGAGTCCAACGGCCACTCCGTCTCGTTTGCCCGCATGGACCAGTACCTCTATCCGTACTACCGCCGCGACGTGGAGCTGAACCAGAGCCTCGACCGCGAACATGCCATCGAGCTGCTGCACAGCTGCTGGCTGAAGCTGCTGGAAGTGAACAAAATCCGCTCCGGCTCGCACTCCAAAGCTTCAGCGGGTAGCCCGCTGTATCAGAACGTCACCATCGGTGGACAGACGCTGATCAACGGTGAGCCTATGGACGCGGTCAACCCGCTCAGCTACGCGATTCTGGAATCCTGCGGTCGCCTGCGCTCCACGCAGCCAAACCTGAGCGTGCGTTATCATGCGGGCATGAGCAATGACTTCCTCGACGCCTGCGTGCAGGTGATCCGCTGCGGCTTTGGTATGCCCGCGTTCAACAACGATGAGATTGTCATTCCGGAATTTATCAAGCTCGGCGTCGAAAAAGAGGATGCCTATGACTATGCCGCGATTGGCTGCATCGAAACCGCAGTGGGTGGCAAATGGGGTTATCGCTGCACCGGCATGAGCTTTATCAACTTCGCCCGCGTGATGCTGGCAGCGCTGGAAGGCGGCCGCGATGCCACCAGCGGTAAGGTATTCCTGCCACAGGAGAAAGCACTCTCTGCCGGTAACTTCGATAACTTCGAAGAGGTGATGGCAGCGTGGGATACCCAGATCCGCTACTACACCCGCAAATCTATCGAGATTGAGTATGTGGTAGACACGATGCTGGAAGAGAACGTCCCCGATATTCTCTGCTCAGCGCTGGTGGATGACTGCATAGAACGCGCGAAAAGCATCAAACAAGGCGGCGCGAAGTATGACTGGGTGTCAGGCCTGCAGGTGGGTATTGCTAACCTGGGCAACAGCCTGGCCGCGGTGAAAAAACTGGTCTTCGAACAGGGTACGATAGGTCAGCAACAGCTGGCCGCCGCTCTGGCCGATGATTTCGACGGGCTGACCCACGAGCAGCTGCGTCAGCGGCTGATCAACGGCGCGCCAAAATACGGTAACGATGACGACAGCGTGGATATGCTGCTGACCCGTGCCTACGAAACCTATATCGCCGAGCTGAAGCAGTACCATAACCCGCGCTATGGCCGTGGTCCGATTGGCGGTAACTACTATGCCGGCACGTCATCTATCTCCGCGAACGTGCCGTTTGGCGCGGCAACGATGGCAACCCCGGATGGACGTAAGGCGCATACTCCGCTGGCAGAAGGAGCCAGCCCGGCCTCCGGTACTGACCACCTCGGCCCTACGGCGGTAATTGGCTCTGTCGGCAAACTGCCAACCGAAGCGATCCTCGGTGGGGTACTGCTAAACCAGAAGCTCAATCCGTCGACGCTGGAAAATGACAGTGACCGTCAGAAACTGATGGTGCTTCTGCGTACCTTCTTTGAAGTGCACAAGGGCTGGCATATTCAGTACAACATCGTTTCGCGTGAAACGCTGCTGGAAGCGAAGAAACACCCGGACCAGTATCGTGACCTGGTGGTGCGCGTCGCAGGGTACTCCGCGTTCTTTACCGCCCTGTCGCCGGATGCGCAGGACGATATTATTGCGCGTACCGAGCACACGCTTTAACTCTCTTCAGACTTATGCCCTCTCCCATCAAGGAGAGGGAACCTGTCTTTAAGCGGCAATTTCGGTTGCCGCTTTGCTTTGACTTTCGAATGAAATTAAATTTGTGCTCTCCGTCACCTTGTTATTAGAATGTTTCAAACGCAGTGACTCAGGAGCACAGTATGACCGTAAAAGTTATCGTCACCGATATGGACGGAACTTTCCTTGATGATGCCAAGCAGTACGACCGCGACCGCTTTCAGGTACAGTTTGAGCAGCTTAAAGCCCGTAATATTGAATTTGTTGTCGCCAGCGGCAACCAGTATTACCAGCTCATCTCCTTCTTCCCGGAACTGAAAGATCAGATCTCCTTCGTGGCGGAAAATGGCGCGCTGGTGTTCGATCACGGTGAGCAGATTTTTCACGGTGAACTGACCCGCCATGAGTCGCAAATTGTCATTGGCGAGTTGCTGAAAGACAACGCGCTCAACTTTGTGGCCTGTGGGCTGGAGAGCGCCTACGTCAGCGAACGGGCGCCGGACGCGTTTGTGGCGCTCATGTCAAAGCACTACCACCGCTTAAAACGCATCCGCGATTACCGCGAAATTGACGACGTGCTGTTCAAATTCTCCCTGAATTTGCCGGACAGCGATATCCCGAATCTTGTCGACAAACTGCACGTCTCCCTCGACGGGATTATGAAACCCGTCACCAGCGGTTTTGGGTTTGTCGATTTGATTATCCCGGGCCTGCACAAAGCCAACGGTATTAGCCGTCTGCTGAAGCGCTGGAAAATCTCGCCGCAGGCGTGCGTGGCAATCGGGGACAGCGGCAACGATGCGGAAATGCTGAAGCTGGTGAAATACAATTTTGCCATGGGCAACGCGGCGCAGAGCATCAAAACGATCTGCCGCTACAGCACGGATGACAACAACCATCAGGGCGCACTGAATGTGATTCAGGCCGTGCTTGACGACCACTCCCCGTTCGACGCGTAATCTCTCTCTTGCCGGAGCACTGCTCCGGCACCTCACTCTTTTTCCATCCTGTGGCACACGTCAAATATTTAAACTTGCATTAACTAATTTTTAACTTAAAGTATCACTTGTAGATATTTTTACTTTCGAATGAAAGATGCGAGGCAGTTATGACGTTTACCAGTGAAAGTTTGCCTGCGGACCATAAAGCAGCGATTCGTCAGTTGAAGCGTGAATTACGTGCGCAGATCGGAGACGTTCAGGCGGTATTCGACACGCTCAGCGATAAAATCGCGACCCGCGTGGCGGAAATTAATGCCCTGAAGAACAAAGGTGAAACCGTCTGGCCGGTTATCCCGTTTGCAGATGTGAAAAACGGGACGATCACCCAGGCACAGCGTGACGCGGTCAAACGCCGTGGCTGCGCGGTGATTAAAGGTCACTTCCCCCGCGAGCAGGCGCTGGCGTGGGATCAATCGATGCTCGACTACCTCGATCTCAACCGGTTTGATGAGGTCTATAAAGGTCCGGGCGATAACTTCTTTGGTACCTTAACCGCCTCACGTCCGGAAATTTACCCTATCTACTGGTCGCAGGCGCAAATGCAGGCTCGCCAGAGTGAAGAGATGGCGCAGGTACAGTCGTTCCTGAACCGTTTATGGACATTCGAGAGTAATGGCAAACAG
The DNA here is from genome assembly GCF_001750725.1 of Enterobacter ludwigii. Taxonomy (NCBI): domain Bacteria; kingdom Pseudomonadati; phylum Pseudomonadota; class Gammaproteobacteria; order Enterobacterales; family Enterobacteriaceae; genus Enterobacter; species Enterobacter ludwigii. Next base: position 648,336 of record NZ_CP017279.1, on the reverse strand, counting down.
TGGTTCGATCCGGACGTCAGCGTCATTTATCCGGACCGTATTCGTCGTCGCCCACCGGGTACCACCTCTAAAGGGCTGGGCGCGCATACCGATTCCGGCGCGCTGGAGCGCTGGCTGCTGCCGGCCTATCAGCAGGTCTTTGCCCGCGTTTTTGACGGCAACGTGGATAAATACGATCCGTGGAACGCCGCACACCGTACCGAAGTGGAAGAGTACACCGTGGATAACACCACAAAATGTTCTGTATTCCGCACCTTCCAGGGCTGGACGGCGCTGTCAGACATGATCCCGGGTCAGGGGCTGCTGCATGTGGTGCCTATTCCGGAAGCGATGGCCTACATTCTGCTGCGTCCGCTGCTGGATGATGTCCCGGAAGATGAACTCTGCGGCGTCGCGCCGGGACGTGTCCTGCCGGTCTCCGAGAAATGGCATCCGCTGCTAATCGAAGCGCTGAGCAGCATTCCTGCACTGGAAGCAGGCGATTCCGTGTGGTGGCACTGTGACGTCATCCACTCGGTTGCACCGGTGGAAAATCAGCAAGGCTGGGGCAACGTGATGTATATCCCTGCCGCCCCGATGTGCGAGAAAAACCTCGCCTATGCGAAAAAAGTGAAAGCAGCGCTGGAAACCGGTGCATCGCCGGGCGATTTCCCGCGCGAAGATTATGAAAAAAACTGGCAGGACCGCTTTACCGTGAACGATCTGAATATTCACGGCAAGCGTGCACTGGGTATGGCTTAACTGTCGTATAACCCTTCCCGCTCCACGGCGGTGCGTCGTTTCCCCTGACGTATCCGCCGGACAGAACCCCGCACGGCCAGCGTGCCGTTAAGCATTAATGTTCCCACCGGCGCATCCGGGCGCATCAGCCGTTGCTGAAGCATATGCACCGCTTCGGTTCCCAGTTCATCGCGCGGTACATGCACCGCCGTGAGCGGAACATCCTGAATGGCCGCCAGATTAAACCCGTCAATGCTCATCACCGAGATATCCTGCGGCACGCGCAAGCCCTGTTTTTGCAGCGCACTGATGGTGCCCGCCGCCATAAAATCGCCGCCGACTAAAAATGCGGTGGGCAGATCCTTACCCTGCATTTGACGGAGCCAGGAGGTGACCAGCTCTTCCGTTTCGCGCGCGCTGAAGCTCGGAGCCACCAGCAGATCGCGTTTATCGTTGAATTTCAGGTTGTGAGACTGCCACGCATCGCGGATCCCGGCCAGACGCAGTTCCATGGTGTAACGCCGCAGGCAGAGGACATTCATCACCTCACGGTGTCCCATTTCAAACAGATAGTCCGCGGCCCGCTCACCTATCGAGCGGTGGTCCGGTGCCACTGCAGGCAGGCGCATATGCCGGTCGCGGCAGTTAATCAGCATGCAGGGTTTACCCACATCCACCGCCAGATCGTGGATATGCGGATCGTCAATACCGAGAAGAATAGCGGCCTGTGTCTCCGGCTCGTTCATCCGTGCCAGAAAAAGCTGTGCGTCGCTGTCATTCTCTTCCAGCGCGCAATAACGCAGACGGACATCGTGGGAAGCAAGGCCTTTACTCACGCTCTGGATCACGCGGTAGTAAAAGATGTCGGACCGCTCGTCAAAGGCGCGCTGTGGCGCAAAAACCACCAGGCTGTTGAGCAGTAGACGCCCCGCCGCCAGACCGTCCATCACCCCCAGCTCCCGCGCACAGGCCAGTACTCTGGCACGCGCTTTTTCACTGGTGTTCGCTTTTCCTGCCAGCACCCGCGACACGGTACTGATGGAAAGCTGCGTGCGGGCGGCAATTTCGGTGATTTTTAGCCTTTTGTCCATTTTGTGATCTGGCTCCATTTGCGAAATGAAAAAATTTTCATAGCGTACTCATCAGGCAGTAACGGGCATAAAAAGCATCATGCCAGATGATTTATGTCATTGATGAGAAATTTTGCACAAAATCCACTATTGCCTGCTCATTTTCTCCCTTAAGGTGAATTTGTCACACCACTTCCATACTAGTTGTATAGCAACTTCTAAATTAAAACGGATAGAAATCAAAGCCATAAAAATCTGTGTGACACCTGAACCTCCGTCCCCTTACCGTCCGTCTTGTGGAGAGTAAAATGAGTCAGGACATCAATAACACCGTTGCGACAAGCAAAACCCGTCGCGTCATTAAGAACCTGCGCTGGTATGTGCTGGTGCTGTTCTTACTGGGCGTCACCGTTAACTACATCACCCGAAACTCGCTGGGTATTCTCGCCCCTGAGTTGAAAGAGAGCCTTGGGATCACCACCGAGCAATACTCCTGGATCGTCGGGGCATTTCAGATTGCGTACACCATTTTCCAGCCTCTGTGCGGCTGGTTGATCGACGTGATTGGTCTGAAGATTGGCTTTATGGTCTGCGCCGGGATCTGGGCGCTGATGTGTATTTTCCACGCCGGGGCGGGCAGCTGGCTGCACCTGGCTATCTTGCGCTTCTTTATGGGTGCTTCTGAAGCGGCCGCCACGCCGGCGAATGCGAAAACCATTGGCGAGTGGTTCCCGAAATCGGAACGTCCTGTCGCGGCCGGTTGGGCGGGCGTAGGGTTCTCCATTGGCGCGATGCTGGCACCGCCCATCATCTATTTCGCGCACGCCTCGTTTGGCTGGCAGGGCGCGTTTATGTTTACCGGCGTGCTGGCGCTGCTGTGGGTGATCCTCTGGTGGGCTTTTTACCACAACCCGGAACAGCATCCGAACCTGAGCAAGGACGAACTGGCATTTATCAAGCAGGATAACGAACCGCCTGCGGTAAAACTGCCCTTCCTCACCGCGCTGAAAAATGTCTCCAAAAATAAGCGCTTCTACGGTATCGCCCTTCCGGCGTTTATGGCCGAACCGGCCTGGGCCGTGCTGAGCTTCTGGGTTCCGCTGTATCTCGCCAAAGAGCACGGCATGGATTTGAAGCAGATTGCGATGTTTGCCTGGCTGCCGTTCCTTGCCGCGGACCTTGGCAGCGTGGCAAGCGGCTACCTCACCCGTCTGTATGCCCGACTGTTCGGCTGCAGCCGTGTGAACTCGGTGGTGGCCAGCTCCGTCACCGGCGCATTCCTGATGATCTCCCTGGCGGTCGTGGCCATTACCCGCGACCCGTATATCACCATCGTGCTGATCTCCATCGGCGGTTTCGGGCATCAGATCATCTCCTGCATGCTCAGCGCCCTGGTCGTGGAGTCATTTGATAAAGGTCAGATGGCGACCGTTAACGGCATGCGCGGCTCGGCGGCCTGGATCGCCAGCTTCCTGTTCTCCCTGTTAATTGGGGTGACCGCCGACAAAATCGGCTTTAACCCGCTCTTTATTGCCATGGGGTTCTTTGACCTGATTGGCGCTGTTTTCCTGGTGGCATTTATTGCTGAACGTCGCGCCAAGCGCGCCTGATAGTGGATGTATTGCATATGAAAACCCTGAAAAACTGGACCGTTGATAAGCAGTCGGCAAATCATCTGGAACTGCTGGTCGATAACCAGCACCGTCTGTGCCTGTATGTGCTGGAAGAAAATCTGTTCCGCGTGCTGATTAAACGCAAAGGTGAGCTGACGCTGGATCGCACCTGGAGCATCGCCCCGCAACAAGATGTGCCGTGGGAAGGTCGCCGCCGCGACGATCTGAGTGGTTTCACCTGCCCCGCCTGGACGCTAACGCAACAGGACGACGTGCTGACGGTTGCTACCGAACAGCTGCGTGTGACCGTGCATCAGCCGCTGTGGCTGGAGTGGCACTACCGCAATGAGGCGGGTGAGTGGCAGCCGCTGGTCAACGACCGTCCAACCAGTGCCTATCTGCTGAATGCCCATGGCGACGGTGCGGCGCACTACCTGAGCCGCCGCAAGGATGAACGCTTCTACGGTCTGGGTGAGAAAGCCGGCGATCTACAGCGTAACGGCAAACGCTATGAGATGCGCAACCTCGATGCAATGGGCTACAACGCGGCCAGCACCGATCCTCTGTACAAACATATTCCGTTCACCCTCACCCGTCGCGATGACGTGAGCTACGGGCTCTTCTACGACAACCTGAGCAGCTGCTGGCTGGATCTGGGCAACGAGATTGACAACTATCACACCGCCTATCGTCGCTGGCAGGCGGAAGCGGGCGACATCGATTACTACCTGTTCACGGGCAAACGGGCGCTGGACGTGACCAAAGCTTTCGTGCGTCTGACCGGGAAAACGCTCTTCGGGCCGAAATGGAGCCTGGGTTACAGCGGTTCGACCATGCATTACACCGACGCGCCGGATGCGCAGAACCAGCTGATGAACTTTATCCGTCTGTGCGAAGTACATGCTATTCCCTGCGACTCGTTCCAGCTCTCTTCGGGCTATACCTCGATCAACGGCAAGCGCTACGTCTTTAACTGGAACCACGACAAGGTGCCGCAGCCGAAGGTGATGACCCAGGCTTTCCACGACGCGGGGTTAAAGCTGGCGGCCAACATCAAGCCATGCCTGCTGCAGGATCACCCGCGCTATAACGAAGTTGCGGAAAACGGGTTGTTCATCCGCGATTCAGAAACCGACGCGCCAGAACGCTCCAGCTTCTGGGATGACGAAGGTTCTCACCTCGATTTTACCAATCCACAGACGGTGAAATGGTGGCAGGAAGGGGTAACCACGCAGCTGCTTGAGATGGGGATTGACTCCACCTGGAACGACAACAACGAATATGAAGTGTGGGATGGCGAAGCCCGCTGCCACGGCTTTGGCAAGGAAATCGCGATCAAGCACATTCGCCCGGTGATGCCGCTGCTGATGATGCGTGCCTCGCTGGAAGCGCAGCAGCGTTTTGCCCCGGAAAAACGTCCGTATCTCATTTCCCGCTCCGGCTGCGCGGGCATGCAGCGTTACGTCCAGACCTGGAGCGGCGATAACCGTACCAGCTGGGATACCCTGCGCTATAACACCCGCATGGGTCTGGGAATGAGCCTGTCCGGGCTGTTTAATGTGGGGCATGATGTCGGTGGCTTTTCTGGCGACAAACCCGACGCGGAACTGTTCGTACGCTGGGTGCAAAACGGCGTGATGCATCCGCGCTTTACCATTCACTCATGGAATGATGACCACACCGTTAACGAGCCGTGGATGTATCCGGGCGTGACGCCGGCTATTCGTGGTGCCATTGAATTACGTTATCGTCTGCTGCCGTACCTTTATACCCTGCTCTGGCAGGCGCATACCGACGACGAACCGATGCTACGCCCGACCTTCCTCGACCACGAACACGATGCGCAGACGTTTGAGGAGAACGATGATTTCCTGCTGGGTCGCGACCTGCTGGTGGCAAGCGTGGTGGAGGCCGGGCAGCGCGAGCGATGCGTCTGGCTGCCGGATAACGAAACGGGCTGGTACGATTTTTACACCCACGAGTGGTTCGCTGGCGGGCAGTGGATCGTACGTGATGCGCCGCTGGAGAAATTGCCGATGCTGGTACGTGCCGGTGCGGGTCTGCCGCTCAGCGAACGCATTACGCATGTCAGCGCGGAAAAAGACACTACCCGTGAGCTGAAACTGTTCCCGGTGAAAGGCGTCGGTTCAACCGCGGGCCTGCTGTTTGAAGACGATGGTGAAAGCTGGGGCTATCAGAACGGCAATGCGCTGTGGGTGGAATGGGACATGGCATGCGACGGTGCCACCATCAACCTGAAGGTCAGTGCGCGGGGAGATTATCGTCCGGCGTGGAAAGCGCTGAAGATATCGTTACCGGCCGGGGAAAAACGCACGCTGCTGGTGAATGGTATTGAAGGGAGTGAATGGGTGGTCTAGTACGGCCTGATGCCCGCTCCCACAGGGAGAGGGCATCAAACACAGGCCCGGTAGGCGTATCGCCACCGGGCTTTTTTTAACTCTCGATACCTTTACTGCGCAGGTAATCTTCGTAGTTACCGGTGAAGTCCACCACGCGCTCAGGCGTAATTTCGATCACGCGGGTCGCCAGCGAGCTGACGAATTCACGGTCGTGAGAGACGAAGATCAGGGTCCCCTGATACATCTCCAGCGCCATGTTCAGCGATTCGATAGATTCCATATCCAGGTGGTTAGTCGGTTCATCCATCACCAGGATATTGGGTTTTTCCATCATCAGCTTGCCGAACAGCATGCGCCCTTTTTCACCACCGGACAGCACTTTAGCAGGCTTCTTGATGTCGTCCTGACTGAACAGCAGACGACCCAGAATGCTGCGCACCGCCTGCTCGTCATCGCCTTCCTGCTTCCACTGGCTCATCCAGTCGAAGACGGTCAGGTCGTTTTCGAACTCGTATTCATGGTCCTGTGCGTAGTAACCAATCTGCGCGTTTTCAGACCACTTCACGGTACCGTTATCTGGCTGCAGTTCGCCGACCAGGGTTTTCAGCAGGGTGGATTTACCCACGCCGTTGGCACCCAGAATGGCGATCTTCTCGCCCACTTCCAGCAGCAGGTTAAAGTTTTTAAACAGCGGACCGTTTTCAAAACCTTTAGCCAGGGCTTCCACTTCCAGCGCATTACGGAACAGTTTCTTGTCCTGCTCGAAGCGGATGAATGGGTTCTGACGGCTGGACGCTTTCACTTCATCAAGCTTGATCTTGTCAATCTGGCGCGCACGAGAGGTCGCCTGGCGAGATTTGGAGGCGTTCGCGCTGAAGCGGCTGACGAAAGACTGCAGATCAGCAATCTGGGCTTTCTTCTTGGCGTTATCCGCCAGCAGACGTTCACGCGCCTGCGTGGCTGCCGTCATGTACTCATCGTAGTTGCCCGGATAAACGCGCAGCTCGCCGTAGTCCAGGTCCGCCATGTGTGTACACACCATGTTCAGGAAGTGACGGTCGTGCGAGATGATGATCATGGTGCTGTCGCGATCGTTCAGCGTCTGCTCCAGCCAGCGGATGGTGTCGATGTCCAGGTTGTTCGTTGGTTCGTCAAGCAGCAGGATATCCGGATTGGAGAACAGCGCCTGCGCCAGCAGAACACGCAGTTTCCAGCCTGGCGCGACTTCGCTCATCGGGCCGTAATGTTGTTCTACCGGAATACCCACACCCAGCAGCAGCTCGCCCGCACGCGCTTCCGCAGAGTAGCCATCCATTTCGCCGTACAGCACTTCGAGATCGGCCACTTTGTAGCCATCTTCTTCACTCATCTCCGCCAGAGCGTAGATGCGATCGCGCTCCTGCTTCACTTCCCACAGCTCCGCGTGTCCCATGATAACGGTGTCAAGGACGGTGAACTCTTCAAAGGCGAACTGATCCTGACGCAGCTTACCGATGCGCTCGTTTGGATCGAGCGAAACGTTGCCCAGCGTCGGCTCTAAATCACCGCCGAGGATTTTCATAAAAGTAGATTTACCGCTACCGTTGGCGCCAATCAGGCCGTAACGGTTGCCGCCGCCAAATTTGACGGAAATGTTTTCGAACAGCGGCTTACTGCCAAACTGCATAGTGACGTTGCTGGTAACTAACACGGGGAGATTCCTGCGAAAAGTGTGATAAACACGGCATTATGCCACAATTCCGAATTGAGATCCCGCGTTGCGGCAATCCGCTAAACTTTAACAAAATCGAAAAAAATGTGATTTCGTACACATCTGAATTCCCTGTTAGCGGGAATGCACATATAATGCGCTCCCATCAAGATTCAGACTTATCAACTCATCGCCGGAATGGCTTAGATACCTCGCACAACATGAACATGAAATTAACAACGCTTTTTGCGGCGGCGTTAGCCGTAGTAGGTTTTTGCAAAACCGCTTCTGCGGTGACTTATCCGCTGCCGACAGACGGTAGCCGTCTGGTTGGTCAAAACCAGGTGGTCACGGTGCCTGAAGGTAACGCTCAGCCACTGGAATATTTCGCGGCGCAGTACCAGTTGGGCCTGTCTAACATGCTGGAAGCGAATCCGGGTGTTGACCCGTATCTGCCTAAAGCCGGTACCGTGCTGAACATTCCTCAGCAGCTGATTCTGCCGGATACCGTCCATGAAGGTATCGTCATCAACAGCGCGGAAATGCGTCTGTATTACTACCCGAAAGGCACCAACACGGTTATCGTGCTGCCAATCGGTATCGGCCAGCTGGGTAAAGACACCCCAATGAACTGGACGACCAAAGTTGAGCGTAAGAAAGCAGGCCCAACCTGGACGCCAACCGCCAAAATGCACGCAGAGTACATCGCTGCGGGTGAACCCCTGCCAGCCGTTGTACCGGCAGGCCCGGATAACCCTATGGGTCTGTACGCACTGTACATTGGCCGTCTGTACGCGATTCACGGGACCAACGCCAACTTCGGTATCGGCCTGCGCGTAAGCCACGGCTGCGTACGTCTGCGTAACGAAGACATCAAATTCCTGTTCGAAAACGTGCCGGTCGGTACCCGCGTCCAGTTCATCAACGAACCGGTTAAAGCGACGTCTGAGCCGGATGGCAGCCGTTACATTGAAGTACATAACCCGCTGTCCACCAGCGAAGACCAGATCAACAACAACGAAATCGTTCCGGTTACGCTGAACAGCGCGGTGCAGTCCGTGACCTCTCAGCCGGATGTAGAGACAGCGATTGTTGACCAGGCCGTTCAGAACCGTTCTGGTATGCCAGTGCGTCTGAACTGACCCTCTGCCCGGTGGCGCTTTGCTGACCGGGTCTGAGAATAAAAAAGCGGGCTCTGATGCCCGCTTTTTTTTATCCGTTATTGACGATAACTATCCCACCGTGGTCGTAACGGTAGTGACAGTGGGCATACTCAAGCGGTGTGCCATCCTCCAGATAGATAACCTGCTCCACCTCCAGCACCGGATCGGTCTGCTCGCAGATAAGGTGTTGCATATCCAGCGCGTTCGGCTTTAGCGCCCGCACCACCCGGTACGACCCCATAATTTTCAGCCCCAGCGTCTCCTGCACGTAGCGGAACACGGAGCCTTCAAGATGGCTTTTATTCAGACCGGGCACCAGATTAAGCGGCATTACGGTGGAGTCCAGCGACATCGGCTCACCGTTGAGCAGACGCAGCCGAACAAAGTCATAGACAGGCGCATCGGCGTTAATCATCAGCGAGGCCTGCTCCTTCTCGTTTGGAAAGCGCAGCTCGAAATGGACCACGACGCTGGAAACGGTGCCCAGATGCTCCCAGGTTTTTGTTGCGCCGAAGTAGTCGCTGCCGGAAAGATCCCACTGCGAGAGTTGCAGGAAATTTTTGCGGATAAACGTCCCCTGCCCCTGACGGGTATAGATCAGCCCTTCCACAATTAACTGGCGTATGGCCTGTTGTATGGTCATCCGGCTGGTGCTGAACTCCGCCGCCAGGGCAAACTGGTCCGGGAGCGGTTCGTTGGCGGCGTATTGCTGGCTAATAATGCGTTTCTTAATTTCCCGCGCTATGGTGATGTACTTCGCCGCCATCGTCCTTCCTTTTTGTTAGTTTTCTGTCCCGCTGTTTTTTAATGCCACTCTCTCGGCAATTTTGAGGAAAGGCAGGTAGAAGAATACACCAAATACAATGATTGCCAACTGCACGACCACGGCGCGCCAGTCCCCTGCCGTTGCCAGCCAGGCGCTCAGAATGGGCGGGGTTGTCCACGGGATCATAACCACACAGCGCGACATTAACCCCAGGGTAGTACAGAGCCACGCAAACCAGATACCTATGGCAGGTAGCAGCACAAAGGGGATCATCAGCGGCAGGTTGAACACAATCGGCAGGCCAAAAATGACCGGCTCGTTGATGTTAAACAGGCCCGGCGCCAGCGACAAACGGGCCACCTGTTTCGCCGATTTTTGCCGTGAGAAGATGAAAATGGCAATCAACAGGGAAATCGTGCTGCCGGTGCCCCCCACCATACCAAAGGTCGGTACAAAGATATTATTGATGATATGTGGGACAGGCTGACCGTTGGCAAAGGCCAGCATATTCTCGTTGGTGTTGATCAGCAGAAACGGCTCCAGCACCACGCTGTTAACCACCGACTGATGGATCCCAAGCGTGAACAGGAAGTTACCAAAGCTATAGATAAAAATCGTGCCCGGCAGGCTGGTGTTGATCAGGCGCAGCGGCTGCTGAATAAAAGTGGTGATCAGATGGATGAGATCCGTGTGCAACACGTTCGCCAGAAGCGCGGCCAGTATGGCAAACAGGGAAAGCGTCAGGATCGTCGGGATCAGCGCGGTAAACGATTTACTGACCGCCGGCGGTACATTTTCACCTAAAGAAATGTGCAGCGCTTTCAGACGAGAAATGGCGATAAACAGTTCCGTTGAGAGCAGACCAATCAGCACCCCGGCAAAAATGCCGGTTGAGCCAATATTGGAGAACGTCAGCACCTGCGTGACGCTCACCGTGGCGTCGCTGCCGACGGGCGTGAGCTGTAAGCGCATCGGCATCATAATGATAAAACTGCTGATGGCGATAACCACTGCCGAGACCGGGTTGTCGAAGTCTTTGTTGCGTGCCAGCGACCAGGCAATCATCGGTGCCAGCAACAGCGCGGCGATATTCAGCGTACCGTTAATAATCGCCTCGCCCCACACCTTAAAATGCGCCAGCGTGTCGCCTTCAAAAATCCATGGAAATACCACGTTATTCACCAGCACCGCCAGACCGGCAAGGATGAAAATGGGCATGACCGTGGCGAAGGCATCGCGCAGGGAACGCAGGTGCACCTGGTTTGCCAGGCGCGCCGAGAACTCAACAAATCTGTCGACAAAAGACTGCATATGCGGTGTTATTTTTGTTTCAGACATAGCGGATATTTCCCTTCAATCAGTCACAAAAACGGCCCGGCAGCGTACGGCTTACATCTCGCGTCCGTTGGTATGGATAACCTGTTTCAACCATGCGTAGCTCTTCTTCGGTACGCGCTTTAAGTCTTTGAGGTCGTGGTTTTCACGGTTCACATAGACCACGCCGTAACGCTTACGCATGTCTCCCTGTGAACTCAGAATGTCGATTAAGCCCCAGCCGAGGTAACCGATCACCTCTGCGCCATCCTCAAACATGGCTTGTTTCATCGCCTCGATATGCGCCCGGTGGTAGTCAATACGGTAGATATCTTCAATCGGATTCACACCGTCCCAGGACTCGATCACCCCAATACCGTTTTCAATCGGGAATACCGGCATACGCCAGTCGTTGTAATAGCGGGTGATGATGGTGCGAAAGCCCAGCGGATCAATCTGCCAGTTCCATTCGGTCGCTTTCAGGTACGGGTTATTTTTATCACCGTGCAGAAGGTAATCGTTGACCGGCGTTCCTTCGGGGATCGCATCGCTGTCGAGGGTTTTACTGGCGTAGTAACTGAAGGCCATATAGTCGTTTTTGGTACGCGCCAGCAGCGCAAGATCCTCAGCGCGGTAGATATCCGCAAAACCTTGCTGTTCCACGACCGCCATCACCGCCGGGCTGTAACCCTGGCCGGCAAAGACGCGCAGCAGGTTCTGGTTGAGGAATTCGTCATACTGCTGGGCGCAGAAGATATCACGCGGTTTACAGGTCGCCGGATAGACCAGCTGGTGCGCCAGCATACCGCCCATCAGCTGGCCCGGACGGGTCTGGTGCAGGTATTCGGTCAGGGTCATATGCGCGACCATGGTGTGGTGCTGCAGTTCATACAGCTCGCGCAGGGTTTTCTCGCCTTTCATATAGCCCGAGATCCGGAAGGCTTCCGGCATGTGGAAGATGTTCTGCTCGTTAAACGTCAGCCAGTACTTCACCCGGTCGCCGTAACAGTCGATCATCTTTTTGCCGTAGCGGATAAACGCGTCCATCACACGGCGATCGTTAAAGCCGTTGTACTCCTGCGCCAGCGCCAGCGGCATATCGAAGTGGTAGAGGCAGATCATCGGCTCAATGCCGCGGGCAATTAAATCGTTAATAAAGCCGTCATAAAAGGCGATGCCTTCGTCGTTGAAGTCACCGTCGCCCTGTGGACATACGCGGCTCCAGGCGATCTGAAAGCGGTAGCAGTTCATGCCCAGATCCTGCATCAGGTCGAAATCTTCCCGATAGCGGTGGTAGGAATCGGTCGCGACTTTCCAGTCAGAAACGTTCTCCCCGGCTTCGCGAATGTCATATACCGACATTCCCTTTCCTCCCTCATTCCAGGCCCCTTCCGTCTGCATACTGGATACGGAATTGCCCCATAAAAAATTGGCTGGCAGAAATTGATTCATGATCGCTCCCTATATGACTAGTCATTTAATATCTCATGACTAGTCATATAGGCGAAGACGAAAAATCAATCAAAGAGGAGGATCGTTTTTTGTGAGCAAGGCGGGAAAAAAACCCGGTCAGCGAAGCGAGACCGGGGGGAAGGACGGTTATTGTTGTGCAAGCTGATGACGGCGATATTCACCCTGCCGCTCCAGCATCCAGCCCGGGTATTCGCGCGGCAGCGCGCTGACGGCATCAAGCTGTTTAAGCTCGTCTTCGCTTAAACGGATCCCGGTGGCGGCAATGTTGTCGTCCAGCTGGTCGACACGTTTGGCACCAATAATGACGCTGGTTACGGCCTTCTGATGCAGCAACCACGCCAGCGCAATTTGCGCCACAGAGACACCCTTGCGCTCGGCCAGGGTGCGCATCACATCCACGCAATCGAAAGCACGCTCTTTATTCACCGGCGGGAAGTCAAATTCCAGGCGGCGACCGCCGGATTCACTCTGCCCGTCACGGCCATATTTTCCGCTAAGCAGACCGCCTGCCAGTGGGCTCCAGACCATCAACCCGACGCCTTCACTCTGCATCATCGGTATCAGTTCACGCTCAAGATCGCGCCCGGCGATGGTGTAATACGCCTGCAGCGAAGCAAAACGCGCCAGTCCAAGGCGTTCGGAAATGCCCAGCGCTTTGGCAATCTGCCACGCCGCCCAGTTAGAGACGCCGATATAACGCACGTGCCCATGCTGCACCAGGTTATCCAGCGCGTAGAGCATCTCTTCGACAGGGGTTGCCGGGTCAAAACCGTGGAGTTGATACAGATCGATATGATCGAGCTGCAGACGGCGCAGGCTCTCTTTGACGCTACTGATGATGTGATAGCGCGAACTGCCGCGGGAGTTCACCCCGGCCGTGCCCGTTTCGCCAAACACTTTGGTGGCAACCACCACGTTTTCGCGCGGAATTTTCAGGTTCTTCAGCGCCTGGCCGGTGATTTCCTCCGAGCGCCCTTCCGAATACACATCCGCGGTATCGATGAAATTAATTCCGGCATCCAGTGCACGGCCCACCAGCTGCTCGGCTTCACTTTGCTGCAGCTGACCAATCTTGCCCCACATGCCGCCTTCTCCGCCGAAGGTCATGGTGCCAAGGCACAGTTCAGACACAAACAGACCGGTATTGCCCAGTTTTTGATAACGCATAAGATAATCCTCGCATGTCGTTCGATGGGTACCCGATAGTTATACCCGCCCCATAGCCATCGCGAATGTGGTGTTCCTGTCCGTTTCTTGCCCAATCCTCTGAATCTTATCCGCGCGGAGCCTCACCAAAGACCTTGTAATCCGGTAATTGCACCTGCTGATACGGCTCCCAGCCGCCGCCCAGCGCTTTGTAGAGCGCCACCAGATCGAGAGCGCTTTGTACCTGCGCCTGCGCGCGTTGCTGCTGCGCCTGCGCCAGCTGCCGCTGGGCATCCAGCACGTCAATAAAGCTGGCGATCCCCTGCCGGTAGCTGTCGCTTGCCAAATCGAACGCGTTTTGCAACGCATCGATGGTTTTAGCAAGGCCGGCTTCACGCTGCTGATCGGTGCGGTAACTCACCAGCGCATTCTCTACGTCCCCGAGCGCGGTGAGCACCGTCTGGCGGTAGTCGAGCACTGCCGCGCCCTGCTGCGCACGCGCCACCTTCACGCTCGAGACCAGTCTTCCGCCCTGGAAAATCGGTATCGAGACCTGCGGGCCGAAGCTGTAGAAGTGGCTGCTCCAGTCCGTCAGCCAGTTGGTTTCGCTGTTTCGCAGACCAAACTGCCCTGAGAGGGTAAAGCTCGGGAACAGCTGCGCCACGGAAACGCCAATTTGCGCCGTGGCGGCGTGGAGGTTGGCTTCCGCCTCGCGCACGTCAGGACGACGACGGGCCAGCGTGGATGGGATACCCGTTTGTACGATATCCGGCAGGGCGGGCATCGGCTGCGCCGACTGCAGCTCCGCATCCAGCGCCCCCGGCGGCTTGCCGAGTAAAATCGCGAGGCCATTCATTGCCTGCCGTGCCTGGGCCTGATACTGAGGAAGCTGCGCTTCGAGGTTCCCCAACTGGGCACGCGCATTTTCAACGTCCATTTGCGGTGACAGCCCGCCCCGCTGGCGGCTTTCGGTGAGTTCCAGGGTTTGTTGCGCGCTCTTAATCTGGGTGTTCAGCGTGGCAATGATGCTCTGCGCCCCCCGCAGCTGCAGCCATGCGCGCGCCACTTCCGCCTCCAGCGACACCAGCGCGTCGTTACGCTGCTCTATCGCCGCTTTCTGCTGCGCTTCGGCAGCCTCTACCTGTCGGCGCACCTTGCCCCACAGGTCGATTTCCCACTGCGCATCGAAGCTTCCCTGGTAAAGATTGATCGGCTGCGTCAGCGGTCCTAGCGCGCCCCTGAGTTCAGGATCCACGTTATCAAGCTGGTCGTACACGCCGTGGGATTTCAGCTCTCCCTCCAGCCCAAGCTGCTGGCGCGTGGCCTGCAGATTACCGTTTACGGAAGGGTAAAACGCCCCACCCGCCTGGTTAATCTGTTCGCGCGCCCCGGCAATACGCAACACCGTCTGCTGCAGGGATAAATTTCCCGCGATCGCGCGCTCTATCAGGCTGTCCAGCTGCGGTGAACCGAAGGTTTTCCACCAGCGTGGGTTGGTTGCCGTCGAGGCCGTTTTTGACTTCACGCCGCTGTCACCCGGATCGTTCCAGTGTGTCGGGGTCTGCGACGCCGGCGGCTGGTAATCTGGCCCCACGGCACAGCCTGCCAGCAGCATGATCATCAGGGGGGTTAAACGTCTGTGTATCATCAATGTGCTCCTGCACTCCCCTCGCTCTTAACCGGCGAGAGCAACAAACAAAACGGAATCAGTAACATGGCTACCACGCTCAGAATGGTGAACACGTCGATATACGCCAGGAAGCGCGACTGCTCGATCATGGTCTGGTACATGCGCCCGGTGGCGGTACCGGTAGGGTCCCCGACCTGAGTGGTGAAGTTCTGGATCGCCTGTGCGCTTTCGCGTATCGCCAGCTGGAACTGTTCATTAAACGGTGACGCGTGATAGGCCAGATGCGCGCTGTGCGCCTGGGAACGTTCGGTAATGGCCGCCGTAGAAAGCGAGATGCCAATTGAGCCCGCCACGTTGCGAAACATGGTGAACAGCGCCGCCGCATCGGCGTTCAGCCGCCTCGGTATCGAAATAAAAGCAATGGTGGTGAGAGGAACAAACAGGAACCCAAGCCCTATCGACTGGGCGCTGCGGAACAACACCAGCGTTTCGAAATCGATATCCGGGGTCAGCGTACGTGACCAGAAGAACGACACCGCCAGGCAGGTAAAACCGAAAGCGATAATCCAGCGCGTCTGCACCACCGGCATCAGCTTCAGCACCAGCGGGATAGTCAATACGATTAACACGGCGCCCGGCGAAAGGACCAGCCCGGACCAGGTGGCGGTGTAGCCCAGATCCTGCTGTGCAAGCTGCGGAATCACCACCGAACTGCCGTACAGAATCATCGCCATGCCCGCCATCAACAGGCTGGAGATGGCGAAGTTGCGATCTTTCATGCAGTGCAGATCTACCACCGGTTTTTTGGCATACATCAGCCAGTAAATCGCTCCAATAATGCCGATGAGCGTCAGCACGGCAAAGGTGCGAATAAAGTTCGAATAAAACCAGTCCTCATCTTCTCCCCGGTCGAGCATCACCTGCAGGCAGCCCAGCCCCAGCGCGATCAGGCCGATCCCCGTCCAGTCGATAGACAGCTTCTCTTTCGATTTGCTTTCCCATGGCGGGTCTTCCAGCAGCTGGTAGATCGCCAGCACCGTTACAATCCCCACCGGAATGTTGATGAAGAAAACCCAGCGCCAGGAGTAGTTATCGGTGATCCAGCCGCCCAGCGTCGGGCCAAGTACCGGCGCAACGATGATGGCGATTGACGACAGGCCAAACGCTTTACCCCGGTCCTCGGGTTTAAAGTAGTCGAGCAGCACCGACTGCTGCGTGGGCTGCAGCCCGCCGCCGAAAAAGCCCTGCATTACGCGAAAAAGAATGATCTGCCACAGCTCGGTGGCGATCCCGCACAGGAACGAACAGACCGTGAACATCACGATGCAGATCAGGAAGAACTGCTTGCGGCCAAAAACCCGACTCAGGAAAGCCGATATCGGCAGCACTATGCCGTTTGCCACCAGGTAGCTGGTCAATACCCAGGTGGATTCGTCGTAGCTGGACGAGAGCGACCCGGCCACATGCGGGAGCGCCACGTTAACGATAGTGGTGTCGAGGATTTCCATAAACACCGCCAGCGTGACCACAATCGCCACCGCCCACGGATTACTGGCAGGTCGCCAGTTGTCGTGGCTGTGATCCGTCATTCCACTGTCACCTTCGGTGCCACCGACAGCCCAAGCGGCAGTGGTTTGTTGGGATCCAGCCCTTTATCAATCACGATCTTCACCGGCACGCGCTGAACGATTTTGACAAAGTTACCGGTAGCGTTTTCCGACGGGAAGGCGGAGAAGCGCGAGCCGCTGCCCTGTTGAATACTGTCGACATGGCCTTCGAGCGCCATATCCGGCCAGGCATCTACGGACACCTCGACCTTATCGCCCGGCTTCATGCGTTCGAGCTGCGACTCTTTAAAGTTCGCCACCACCCACACATTCGGAGAGACCAGTGAAAACAGCGCGGTACCCGCCTGCACCAGGGTGCCGGGCTGGACGTTGCGTTTAGTGACAAAACCGTCAAACGGGGCGCGGACTTCGGTGTAAGAGAGGTTCAGCGTCGCGGTTTCCAGCTGCGCTTTGGCCTGATCGACCTGGCGCTGACGCGCTTCCACATTGGTTTCCTGCTGGCGGATCTGCAGCTGTACCTGCTCTGCCACTTCAAGCTGCGCCTGCGCACTTGCCAGGCCCGCCTGGGCACTGCGCAGCTGGGCATTGGCGGTATCAATACTTTGCTGGGTGGTCGCTCGCGGGTCAACGCCTCGCTGGCGGCGATACTCCGCCTGCGCATTGGCCAGATCGGCCTGCGCTTTAATCACCTGCGCTTTGGCTTCATCACGCTGAGCGGGATACTGGACTTTTGACAGCGCCAGCTGCGCCTGAGCCTGATGCAGCTGGGCGATCGCCAGCCCAAGCTGGGCCTGCGCCTGATCGCGCTGGGCGGTGGTATCACGCGGATCGATAACCACCAGCAGGTCACCCTTTTTCACCCGCTGGTTATCGCGCACGCGCAGCTCGGTGACATAGCCTGCCGTTTTCGGGGCAATCGTCACCACATCACCGTCGGTAAAGGCGTCGTCAGTGGTCTCTTCGTTACGGGTTAAAAACCACCAGACCAGCGCCACGATAACCATCACCACCACGACAATGCCAAGGATGATTAACGGTTTTTTGCCCGGGCGCTTACGCTGTTTAGTGTTGTTTTCCTGCTCGTCAGCAGGCAGGTTTTGATCTTCAGCCATAGGTCAGCAACAGTCCTGTCAGTGAGCGGCATCACACTATGCCGTTCACTAAAGCTAGGACGTTGCTATACGTTTGCCAGGAAAAACTGACAAATTGCGCACTATATGAGAAGGAAAATTCCGAAACCGATCGCCGCGGCCCAAATCAGCATCGGGATCGACCAGACATGGAAACGCCACCAGATACGACGATCGTTAGCCATACGCAGGGCAATCAGGTTAGCAAGCGAACCGGGCAGCAGCCCAAACCCGCCGATATTCACCGCCCACGCCAGCAGCGTGTCAGGGGGAACGTAGTTGAGGAGTAAAATGGTGGAAGGCACGTTGCTGATGAACTGTGACAGACCAATCGCCGTGAGCCACAATCCCGGCTGCGACAGGCCGCTGACGCTGTGCAGAACGTGTTGCAGTACCGGAAGCTGGATAAGCAGATGCACATCAATAAACATCACCATAAAGACCAGCAATAACGTCCAGTCCACGCTGACCAGCACGCGCCGCGCCAGGAATAAAAAACCGGCGGCGACGAGCAGTACGCCCGCCAGTTCATACTTCAGTTCCAGCGCGAACAGGAAAACGATGTACAGCGCCAGACAACTCCACACCAGACGCGGCTGCCACTGCGGGCCCGTGGTACCGCTGTGGTACTGCAGTTTTTTAACCGGGAACGCGAACCAGCAGACCGCCAGCAGCGACACCATCATCACCAGCGCCAGCGGAGCCATCTGCCAGGTAAAAGCGGCAAACGACAGCCCGGAGCGTCCCCACAGGAGAATATTTTGTGGGTTGCCGATAGGGGTCAGAAGCGAACCGGCGTTAACGGCCAGTGCCTCGAAAATGATCAGCCGGCTAACCGGGATCTCGCAGAGCTTACGCAACGTGAGCGTGAGTGGCACGATGATAAACAGCGCCACGTCGTTGGTCAGAAACGTCGACAGCACCGCAGCAGAGAACACCATAAACAGCGCCAGACGGCGTTCAGTGGCAAAGCGGCGCACCATTTTACGTCCCAGGACGTCAAAATAGCCGCTCAACTCTACCCCTTTGGTGAGCATCATCAGGCCACTGAGGGTAATGATGGTGCGCCAGTCAATCACCGCAGGCCAGGTGTGTGGCGCAAACGGCACAAAGATGCTCAGTACTGCGCCAATGATGAATAAGAGATGGAAGAAACGATCGCGTGCCAGGGCCTGCAGTCCGGGGATGTTCATTCAGCGGAGGGACCATATTTAAGGGTAAATTCGCGAAACTTAACCAGCGTCTCTTCGCTGACGTGGTGTTCCATTCCTTCCGCGTCCCGGCGGGCAATTTCCGGGCTTACGCCCAGCACCAGTAAGAAGTTTTCGACGAGCTGGTGGCGCTCGCGACTCTCCTGGGCGAGTTTCTCCCCTTCCGGCGTCAGAAAGACGCCGCGCCAGGGGATCATTTCAATCAGGCCCACGGAGGCCAGACGTTTTAACATTTTTGCCACTGTCGGTTGGGAAACGCCCAGCCGTGCAGCCATATCCACCTGGCGCGCCTCCCCGACCTCGCGAATCAAATCGGAAATCAGTTCAACATAGTCATCAATCAACTCACGACGGTGCGCTTCACGTACCTGGCGAAAACCTTCGACATGTTCTTCAACATTCACCAGTTGCGTCGTTTTTCTGATTGTTGGCTTACCTGCGCGACGGTTCATTGTACTTCCTCAGTGGGGTGACGCTTCCAGCGCCCTGTATCGAGAGCGCACATTGTAAACCATCCCTCTACAAGCACAAAAAATTAACGAAATAGCCATAGCTATACAATATAGCCTGTGCTATATCTGTATGTAATGCAGTCACCCTTCACGGATCGAAGGGATCAAAAATCAGGAGGTCTCATGAACGAATTCAAGAGGTGTATGAACGTGTTTACCCACTCCCCCTTTAAAGTACGCCTGATGCTGTTGAACATGCTGTGCGATATGTTTAACAACAAACCCCCGCATCAGGACGACAAACCTTCCCACTAAGCGGCGTTGCGGTACGCCGCTTCATTTTTCCGTCACAAACCCTCTGTACACTGGCTTTTAGCCGCCCTATTCCCGATCTTTTTTACGGATTTGCAATCCCCTTCGCAAAACATCTGCTTAGCAACTGTTGCTATTATTTAGCGCTCGCACTATCTTCTTGCAGCCCTGCACAATTTGCGGCTCGCTGAAGCGGACCCTCATTCCCTCTCCACGCACTGTCAGGCAGGTTATGACCCTTGACGCCAGGGTGAGCACATGGCGTTTTTATCCATGATAGTGACCTATGAATTTAACCCTGATAGACACCGTTGTTACCCGTAGCCGGGCCTTAAGCCCGTGGACGGGATTTTACTTTTTGCAGTCATTACTGATTAACTTTGCGCTGGGCTATCCCTTTAGCCTGCTCTATGCCGTGGCCTTTACCTGCATATTGCATGTGCTGTGGCGAACGGCTCCGCGCGCGCAAAAAACGTTAGTCGGAATCTGTTCTCTGGTCGCTGCACTCTATTTCCCGTTTGGTCAGGCTTACGGCTCGCCGAACTTTAATACCCTGCTGGCGCTGCACTCGACCAATATGGAAGAGTCAACAGAGATCCTGACGATCTTCCCCTGGTACAGCTATGTGGTCGGCCTCTTTATCTTTGCCCTTGGCGTGATAGCCGTTCGCCGTAAAGCGGAAGAGAAAAAAACGTGGGGAAAAATTGAGCACCTGTGCCTGGCGTTTAGCGTGGTGGCATTCTTTGTCGCACCAGTACAAAACCTGGCCTGGGGTGGGGTGTTCAAGCTGAAGGATACCGGCTATCCGGTGTTCCGTTTTGTGAAAGACGTCGTCGTTAACAATAAAGAGGTGCTCGACGAACAGGCACGTATGGCTGAGCTTTCAAATATGAAAGACACCTGGAACGTGCTGGCCGTGAAGCCCAAATATCACACCTATGTGGTGGTGATTGGTGAAAGTGCACGTCGCGACGCCATGGGAGCCTTTGGCGGACACTGGGACAACACGCCGTTCGCCAGTTCGGTCAAAGGCACCCTGTTTACCGATTATGTTGCGGCCAGCGGCTCAACGCAGAAATCTCTCGGCCTGACGCTGAACCGGGTGGTCGACGACAAACCCCAGTTTCAGGATAACTTTGTTACCCTGGCGAACCGCGCAGGTTTCCAGACCTGGTGGTTCTCCAATCAGGGACAAATTGGCGAATACGATACGGCCATTGCCAGTATTGCCAGACGCGCCGACGAAGTGCAGTTCCTGAAGAACGGTGATTTTGAAGCGGACAAGAACACGAAAGATGAAGCGTTGCTGAAAATGACGGCGCAGGTCTTTGCCTCTCCGCGTACCCAGCCGCAGCTGATTGTTCTGCACCTGATGGGGTCTCACCCGCAGGCCTGCGATCGGACCGGCGGTAAATACGCAGAGTTTGTGCAGTCCAAGGAAACCTCATGCTATCTCTACACCATGACGCAAACCGACGACCTGCTCAGCAAACTGTACGATCAGTTACGCAATACGGGTGACAGTTTCTCGATGGTCTACTTCTCGGATCACGGGCTGGCGTTTAAAGAGCGCGGTAAAGAGGTGCAGTATCTGGCGCACGACGATAAGTTCCAGCAGAACTTCCAGGTACCGTTTATGGTTGTGTCGAGTGATGATAAAACGCATCGCATTATTAAAGCGCGGCGTTCGGCCAATGATTTCCTGACCTTCTTCTCGCAGTGGACGGGGATTTCGGCACAGCAGATAAAAAATGCGTACCCGTTTGTCTCTAACAAGAAGGCTCCCCCAGTTTACATTACCAACTTCAAGTTACAGAAAGTTGACTATAACCATCTGGGAACCGATATCTTCGATATTAAGAGTAAATAATCCGGGCAATCTGCTACCCTCTCCTGCAAGGCGAGGGGTTAACGTAAAAAAAAATCCGCCACATTGGGCGGATTTTTTACTGGCTCACCGAAGTGATTAGAAGCGGTAACCTACGCCCGCGATCCAGGTGCCAACGTCAACGTTGCGGATACGGCTCTGCTCATAAGAGAAGTCCAGAGCGACGTCCTGGATTGGGTTGAACTGCAGACCCGCGCCATAGGAGAAGCCGTAGTCGCTGTTGCTTGCAGTGCGGTTCAGACCCTGGTTTTCGGTCTGCTGGAATTTACCGTAGCCAACACCTACAACACCGTAGATGCTTGCCCAGTCGTTCAGACGGTAAGCTGGACCAGCGGTGATGCCGTAGTACTGGCCTTTGTTGTATGCGCCGTTTTCAGAACGATCTTTCTCGGTGTAGGTGAAAGAACCGATCACGCCCAGTGGGTTGTTATCCTGCTCGTAACGATACTTCAGGTTGAAACCGTTAGCTTTGTTCATCACGCCCTGCATATCGCTCTGAGCGTAACCACCAGTTACAGTAGAAGTAGCAGCTACAGCGGTACCTGCGGAAACAGCCAGTACAGCGGCCAGTGCTGAAAGACATGCAATTTTTTTCATAACCACCTCAAATGTGCTTCAAGTAAGTCCGTAAGTTTTAAATATATCAAAAAAATTTGCGAAACTCTTTGTGATTCGTGATGTCTAACTGAACCTTTCCTGTAACAGAACGTTTCCAGCGTTAGCTATCTCATTCAAATCACATACAATTTTCGCTATAAAACGCTCATACTGCGCGTCTGCGCCGTTACATTCATCCAGATTATTCCTAATCTGACAGGCGATAAATCCACCAGCGCTTAACCATTTTACGGAATTTACACGTTTTTTTTTCAACGGTCTCTCAACCGTTGCAGCTTATTTCCTTTACACTGCAACCTTTACTTCATTTGACATAAGTTGACAGGAGAAAGGATGCCTGGGTTATCCCGCTCGTCGTCGGTCTGGTTGCCGGTTTTCGTCATACTCATCGCCATGTTGTCCATTCAAAGCGGTGCCTCGCTGGCCAAATCTCTCTTTCCGCTGGTCGGTGCGCCTGGGGTCACGGCCCTGCGTATTGCCCTCGGAACCGCGATCCTGGTGGTGATTTTCAAACCCTGGCGTTTACGCTTTAAAAAAGAACAACGCTTACCGCTACTTTTTTACGGGCTGTCCCTGGGAGCGATGAACTACATGTTCTATCTCTCCATCCAGACAATTCCGTTGGGGATTGCCGTTGCACTGGAGTTTACTGGCCCGCTGGCGGTAGCGCTTTTCTCGTCCCGTCGTCCCGTTGACTTTATCTGGGTAATTTTAGCCGTTCTTGGCCTGTGGTTCCTGCTGCCGCTGGGTCAGAGCGTCTCAGAGATCGATCTCACAGGCGCGGCGCTGGCTCTGGGGGCGGGTGCCTGCTGGGCTATCTATATATTGACCGGACAGCGCGCCGGGGAAGAGCATGGCCCGGCGACGGTTGCAATCGGTTCATTAATTGCCGCTATCATCTTTGTGCCGGTGGGTATGGCTCAGGCCACCGAGTCCATCTGGCAATGGTCAGTCATGCCCATCGGGCTGGCGGTCGCCATTCTTTCCACAGCACTCCCCTACTCTTTAGAGATGATAGCCCTGACGCGCCTGCCGACGCGCATTTTCGGCACGCTGATGAGCATGGAGCCCGCGCTCGCCGCCCTGTCAGGGATGGTCTTCCTCGGGGAAACCCTGACCTTCACCCAGACGCTGGCCCTGTGTTCGATTATCGCCGCCTCAATGGGCTCAACGCTAACGATGCGCCCGGAACCTAAAGTTGAGAAAATTGACCTCAATTAGCGCCCTATATTCTGCGTGGCTTTATAGCCATGCAGAATAAAGGCCAGTTTCCCGTTTAAAATATTTTTTTACATACTTTGCACTCTTCGTGAAATATTTCCCCCGCTGTTGATAACGTTTTCCTGAATTAGGATTGATCTGCATCAATTTTAAATAATCCCTTTAATTTCATACCATTGTAAACACAACGTCCTTCTCACTATTAAACTGATAGGCAGAGCCTCCCCGCAGGGAAAAAATCCGGTGCTATACTTAATCCCGCAATTACCTGGGACACAAACATCAAGAGGATATGAGATTATGAGTACCGCTAAACTGGTGAAAACGAAAGCGTCTAATCTGCTTTATACCCGTAACGATGTATCGGATAGCGACAAAAAAGCGACCATTGAGTTGCTGAATCGCCAGGTGATCCAGTTCATCGATCTTTCGCTGATCACCAAACAGGCCCACTGGAATATGCGCGGTGCAAACTTTATTGCCGTTCATGAAATGCTGGATGGCTTCCGCACAGCACTGGTTACCCACCTCGATACCATGGCCGAACGTGCCGTACAGTTAGGCGGTGTGGCACTGGGTACCACGCAGGTGATTAACAGCAAGACGCCACTGAAAAGTTATCCGCTCGATATCCATACCGTTCAGGATCACCTGAAAGAACTGGCAGACCGCTACGCGATAGTGGCTAATGATGTGCGTAAAGCTATCGGTGAAGCGAAAGACGAAGATACAGCCGATATCTTCACCGCCGCTTCCCGCGACCTGGACCAGTTCCTGTGGTTCATTGAGTCCAACATCGAATAATTCATAAGAATTTCCTATACAACCCTCGCCCTCCGGTGAGGGTTTTGCACATCTATGGTGCACGTTTTTGGCCTGAGACGCTGCAAAAGTGAAAAAATTGTAATAATCACCTCACACAACCGTTAACGGAAGATTGTTTTTTCGTCAGAATTTACGCTAAATAACGCTTCGTCTGTTGAGCCAAATGACGCGCACCAAAACGGTGCTCCACTTTGGTGCAATAAAAGTTCATTGCCCCGTTTTCTGTGCAATGCATGACATCATCCCCTTTGTAAAACAACAGCTTGTAAAGTTGGCACGATTTTTTCATTGTGCCACTCGTTCTCGCAGGGGATCGCCCCGTGGATATAAAAGGAAATGCTATGAAGTCTGTATTAAAAGTTTCACTGGCTGCACTTACCCTGGCTTTTGCGGTCTCTTCCCAGGCTGCCGACAAATTGGTTGTGGCGACCGACACGGCGTTCGTTCCGTTTGAATTCAAACAGGGTGATAAGTACGTTGGCTTTGATGTTGATTTGTGGGCTGCTATCGCAAAAGAACTCAAACTGGATTACACCCTGAAGCCAATGGACTTCAGCGGCATCATCCCGGCACTGCAAACGAAAAACGTTGATCTGGCCCTGGCCGGTATCACCATTACTGAAGAACGTAAAAAAGCGATCGACTTCTCTGACGGCTACTACAAAAGCGGCCTGCTGGTGATGGTGAAAGCCGATAATAACGATGTAAAAAGCGTGAAAGACCTCGACGGTAAAGTCGTCGCGGTGAAAGGCGGTACCGGTTCTGTTGATTACGCGAAAGCAAACATCAAAACCAAAGATCTGCGTCAGTTCCCGAACATCGATAACGCCTACATGGAGCTGGGTACCAACCGTGCTGACGCGGTGCTGCACGATACCCCTAACATCCTGTACTTCATCAAAACGGCGGGCAACGGCAAGTTCAAAGCTGTCGGTGATTCTCTGGAAGCCCAGCAGTACGGTATTGCGTTCCCGAAAGGCAGCGACGACCTGCGTACGAAAGTTAACGGCGCGCTGAAAACCCTGAAAGAGAACGGCACCTACAACGAAATCTATAAAAAATGGTTCGGTACCGAGCCTAAATAATAATTCTTAAAAATGACGTTCACTCGGGGGCGACCTTTCGCCCCTGCTATTTTAGAAACACGGTAACAGTAACAGGAAACTATCATGCAGTTTGACTGGAGCGCCATCTGGCCTGCCATTCCTATCTTGCTTGAAGGCGCTAAAATGACCCTGTGGATTTCGGTCCTCGGTCTGGTTGGTGGGTTGATTATCGGTCTTGTCGCCGGTTTCGCCCGCACCTACGGCGGCTGGATTGCAAACCACATCGCACTGGTTTTCATCGAAGTGATCCGCGGCACCCCAATTGTCGTTCAGGTCATGTTCATCTACTTCGCCCTGCCAATGGCTTTCACCGACCTGCGCATTGACCCGTTCAGCGCCGCTGTCGTGACCATTATGATCAACTCAGGTGCCTATATCGCGGAAATTACCCGTGGTGCGGTCCTGTCGATTCATAAAGGTTTCAGTGAAGCGGGTCTGGCGTTAGGCCTTTCTCGTCGCGAAACGATCCGCCACGTCATTCTGCCGTTGGCCCTGCGCCGCATGCTGCCACCGCTGGGGAACCAGTGGATCATCAGTATTAAGGATACGTCGCTGTTCATCGTTATCGGCGTTGCTGAGCTGACCCGTCAGGGCCAGGAGATCATTGCGGGCAACTTCCGTGCGCTGGAAATCTGGAGTGCGGTAGCCGTTGTCTACCTGATCATCACTCTGGTTCTGAGTTTCGTTCTGCGTCGTCTTGAAAGAAGGATGAAAATCCTGTGATTGAATTTAAAAACGTTTCCAAGCACTTTGGCCCAACCCAGGTGCTGCACAATATCGATCTGAACATCAAACAGGGTGAAGTGGTGGTCATTATCGGGCCATCCGGTTCCGGTAAATCGACCCTGCTGCGCTGCATCAACAAGCTGGAAGAGATCACCAGCGGCGATCTGATTGTCGATGGCCTGAAGGTGAATGACCCGAAAGTCGACGACCGTCTGATTCGTCAGGAAGCCGGCATGGTGTTCCAGCAGTTCTACCTGTTCCCGCACCTGACGGCGCTGGAAAACGTAATGTTTGGTCCACTGCGCGTACGTGGCGCCAGCAAAGCGGCGGCGGAAACGCTGGCTAAAGATCTGCTGGCTAAAGTCGGCCTCGCGGAACGTGCTCATCACTACCCATCTGAGTTGTCCGGTGGACAGCAGCAGCGTGTGGCTATCGCCCGCGCACTGGCGGTAAAACCGAAGATGATGCTGTTTGATGAGCCAACCTCGGCGCTTGACCCGGAACTGCGTCACGAAGTGCTGAAAGTCATGCAGGATCTGGCTGAAGAAGGGATGACAATGGTCATCGTGACCCACGAAATCGGCTTTGCTGAGAAAGTGGCTTCCCGCCTGATCTTTATTGATAAGGGCCGTATCGCTGAAGACGGTAACCCACAAGCGCTGATCGCCAATCCACCGAGCCAGCGCCTGCAGGAGTTCCTGCAGCACGTCTCCTGATAGCGCTTCAGCTACGCCATTCTGAGCCGGGCATGCCCGGCTTTTTTACGCCAGATTGTTCCCAAAAATCCTCCCGCGCGCCTCGCCCTCTATACTTATCTTTTTGTTCATTATTTTCACCGGAGGATGCCGTGCCGTGGATCTTGCTGTTGCTTAGCCTGTTTTGTGCGCCATCGTTCGCCGTTTCCATCCCCGGCGTCACCACCGGCACGACCGCCACACAGCAAACGACACCGCCCCCAGAGCCGGATGTTGAACAGAAAAAAGCCGCCTACAGTGCCCTTGCCGATGTGCTTGAAAACGATACTTCCCGGCAGGAGTTAATCGGACAGTTGCGAAAAGTCGCCGCCACGCCGCCACAGGAGCCGGTGCCGACAATTACCCCTCCGCAAGTGGAAGAACAAAAAACGGTGCTGGAAAATGTCACCGACGTGAGCCGTCACTATGGAAGCGAGCTCTCCTCGCGCTTTGCCCAGCTCTATCGCAACCTGATTGGTTCGCCCCATAAACCGTTTAATCCCCATACGTTTACGACAGCCGCCACGCAGTTTTTGATGCTGGCGGGCGCTGTATTTCTGTTTTACTGGCTGGTACGCCTGTGCGCATGGCCGCTCTACCGTAAAATGGGGCAATGGGGGCGCAAGAAGAACCAGCAGAAAAGCAGCTGGTTACACCTGCCGCTGATGATAGCGTCGGCGTTTATCATAGATTTACTGCTGCTGGCGCTGACGCTGTTTATGGGCCAGGTCCTGGCCGACAGGCTTAACGCCGGCAATAAAACCATCGCTTTCCAGCAGGCGCTCTTCCTTAACGCCTTTGCGCTGATCGAGTTCTTTAAGGCGCTGCTGCGTTTGATATTTTGCCCGCACGTACCGGATCTTCGTCCCTTCTCGATTCGGGATGAGAGCGCCAGATACTGGGCGCTGCGCCTCAGCGTGCTCAGTGGATTGATTGGTTACGGTCTGCTGGTTGCCGTGCCGATCATCTCCAACCAGGTCAACGTGCAGTTTGGCGCCCTGGCGAATGTGCTGATTATGATCTGCATTACCGTCTGGGCGTTGTACCTTATCTTCCATAACAAAAAGACCATTACCCAAAGCTTGCTGCATCTGGCCGATCGTTCCCTGTCGTTTTTCAGTCTCTTTATCCGCGCCTTCGCGCTGGTGTGGCACTGGCTGGCGAGCGCCTACTTTATCGTGTTGTGCTTCTTCTCGCTGTTCGACCCGGGCAACAGCCTGAAATTTATGATGGGGGCGACGTTCAAGAGCCTGGCCATCATTGGCATTGCGGCATTTGTCTCTGGCCTGCTGTCGCGCTGGCTATCGAAAACCTTCACCCTCTCGCCACAGGTGCAGCGCAGTTATCCGGAACTGCAAAAAAGGGTCAACGGCTGGATCTCGGTATCACTGAAAGTGGCGCGTATTCTCACCGTCTGCGTGGCGATTATGCTGTTGCTTAACGCATGGGGATTGTTTGACTTCTGGAACTGGCTGCACAACGGCGCGGGCGAAAAGACCGTCGATATTTTAATTCGCATCGCGCTGATCCTCTTCTTCTCTGCGGTTGGCTGGACGTTGCTGGCGAGCCTTATCGAGAACCGTCTGGTGTCCGACATTCACGGCCGCCCCCTGCCCAGCGCCCGTTCCCGCACCCTGCTGACGCTGTTTCGCAATGCGCTGGCGGTTATTATCAGCACCATTACCATCATGATTGTGCTCTCGGAAATCGGCGTGAACATCGCGCCACTGCTGGCAGGTGCCGGCGCGCTGGGGCTGGCTATCTCCTTTGGTTCGCAAACCCTGGTGAAGGATATAATCACCGGCGTCTTTATCCAGTTTGAGAACGGGATGAACACCGGGGATCTGGTCACGATTGGGCCGTTAACCGGCACGGTAGAGCGCATGTCCATTCGTTCCGTCGGCGTGCGCCAGGACACCGGGGCGTACCACATAATTCCTTGGTCATCGATAACCACTTTCGCTAACTTTGTCCGAGGCATTGGCTCGGTAGTGGCCAACTACGACGTTGACCGTCATGAAGATGCAGATAAAGCGAAACAGGCGCTACGGGACGCCGTGGAAGAGATGATGGCGATGGAGGATATTCGTGGGCTGGTGATTGGAGAGCCGTCGTTTGCCGGTATTGTCGGCCTGACGAACACGGCATTTACCCTGCGCGTGTCGTTCACCACGCAGCCACTGAAGCAGTGGACGGTGCGCTTTGCGCTCGACAGTATGGTGAAAAAACACTTTGACCTGGCCGCGGTGCGGATGCCGGTGCAGACCTACCAGGTATTACCCTCACCGGCGTCCCCCACACCGCCACAGGAGCCCACCTTATAGCGTGGGGACCGGGTAACGGCGTCGCCTTACCCGGCCTGCCTGTGGGTTATTTACTGCGATTGTTAGCGTCCATAAATGACCAGGCGATAAAGCGGCTCTGCTTCTGGCCTTGCGCCATCTCTTTTTTCACCACGTTAACGGCGCCCACGTCGGTCAGTGCACGGTACAGGGGGGGCAGGTTATCCCCACGGGATACCAGCGTCGTGAACCATTTAACCTGACGGCCAAATACTTTACTTTCCTCAATCATTCGCAGGATGAATGCCACTTCTCCCCCCTCGCACCACAGTTCCTGTTGCTGCCCCCCAAAGTTCAGCGCGGCATCTTCCGCCTGACCGAGATTGCGGCGTTTGCGCTCGCTGCCCGCACGGGCGGTGGCCGCGGAGTCATGGAACGGTGGGTTACACAGGGTGGCATCGTAGCTTTCGTTCTTGTGGATAATCCCGTTGAAGATCGATGCGGCATCTTTCTGCCGACGCAAGCGGACAGACCGGCTTAACCCAGGGTTGGCGTTGATAATCGCCTGTGCGCTGGAAAACGCCTCATTACCGATTTCACTGCCGGTAAAGCGCCAGTGATATTCATGAACGCCAATCAACGGATAAATCAGGTTCGCCCCGGTACCGATATCAAGCACGGATGCTTGCTCAGGGATGACACCGTTGCGATCGTCAGCGAGAAGATCGGCAAGATGGTGGAGATAATCGGCCCGCCCCGGCACGGGTGGGCAGAGAAAGCCTTCCGGAATATCCCAGTGCGCCACACCGTAATAGTGTGCCAGCAGGGCTTTATTGAGCATTTTAACCGCCTGCGGATCGGCAAAGTTGACCGAAGGTTCACCGGCAGGTGTCTGCACAATGTAGTCCTGCAGCGAAGGACAGCTCTGACACAACGCATTCATGTCATAGCGGTTACGATGGCGATTTCGTGGGTGCAATCCCGGCTTTTGGGAAGTCATGGCTTTCTCCTTTAAACAGCGGCGTAAGATACCCTTTGCAGGCTCAACGGTAAATATTTCTCTGCGACGCTCAAAAACCCGTCATAAATCAAACACCTTTATGTCTATGATCTGTCAGTAAAACGTCAATTTTTATCGTTCAAAAAATAAGCAGATCATCATCAAATTTTTGCGCTAAATCACACTCGCCAGGCTTCTAAACTTAAAGGGAATCACCTGTTGTTTCCTAATGAGGATGTGATTATGAAAAAATACCTGACCCTTGTTGTTCTCGCGGGTGCACTGGCTACCGCGTCATTCTCTGCCATGGCGGTACAGTCATTGACCGACAATACAGATACCAGCCAGCTTAAGCCTGCGGGCACCGTCTCGGTAAGCCGCGCAAGTAACCTTGACGATCTCCAGAATAAACTCGCCGAAAAAGCCCGCCAGGAAGGGGCTAAAGGTTTCGTGGTTAACGCCGCGGGCGGGGATAACCATATGTATGGCACGGCGACCATTTATAAATAACGTCTCTTTCTATAAACAAACTGCATCTGCCTGACAGATGCAGTTCCTCTCTGCCTTGACTGCACGTTTTTTCACCCCATAGTAAAAACAGGGCTTAACAGATCCCAGGAGTAAACCATGGCTTCCGGTTGGGCGAATGATGACGCCGTTAACGAACAAATCAACAGTACAATTGAAGATGCGGTTGCGCGCGCTCGCGGTGAAATTCCGCGCGGTGAAAGTCTCTATGAATGTGAAGAGTGCGGAGAAGTGATCCCGGAAGCGCGGCGCAAAGCCATACCGGGCGTACGGTTATGCATCGCCTGCCAGCAGGAGAAAGATTCGAAAAATAGCGCACACTCAGGATATAATCGCAGAGGATCGAAAGACAGCCAGCTACGTTGACTTTCCTTTACCGAAGTTAACGGCGCAAGCGGTTACCTTTACGCTCACGGTTTTTTGTGAACCGCGTAGCAAAATGTGCCCTTCTCGTCGCTTCTGTAAAGCGCAGCTACAAGAAGTGTAAAGTCGTCCTCTGAATTTATTAATATTCAATAAGTTATTTGTCATTCAATTTTTTTGAGCAACCACGTCAATTCTCTTCGATTTTCTCTCGCATAAAAAAACGTGATACTTGTCACATCGACGGAACATCGTCCCCTTAACAGAATCACCTGCGAGAGATTAATTATGAAAACCATCAAATATGCTGTTGCTGCTGTTGCCCTGTCCGCTCTGTCTTTCGGCGCTTTTGCTGCAGAACCTGTGTCTCCATCTCAGGCGCAGAGCATGAACAAACTCGGTGTGGTAAGTGCTGAAGGCGCGACCACTCTGGACGGTCTGGAAGCGAAACTGGCTGAGAAAGCTGCTGCTGCCGGTGCAAGCGGATACACCATCACCTCCGCGAACACCAATAACAAACTGAGCGGTACTGCGGTTATCTATAAGTAATTGACTGAATGCTCCACCCTCGCCATACCCTCTGGTGAGCTGCTCCAACCCTCATTGACCCTGTTGTTGTTACCCTTGCTTGCCCGTCCGCCACTGGACGGGCTTTTTTTTGGGCTTAAAACGTCTCCCCGACGCGTTCCATCCCTGCCTCTACGGATTCAACTTCACCGGTCGCCAGCAGGCAACAGGCCATCTGCAACTTGATCGCGTGCGGTACCGGAACCTTTCCGGCCAGGCACTGCTCAATCCAGTGGGCGGTGGTATGCGGATCTTTTGCGTCAGGCAGGATCGCGTCGGAACGC
The DNA here is from genome assembly GCF_001750725.1 of Enterobacter ludwigii. Taxonomy (NCBI): domain Bacteria; kingdom Pseudomonadati; phylum Pseudomonadota; class Gammaproteobacteria; order Enterobacterales; family Enterobacteriaceae; genus Enterobacter; species Enterobacter ludwigii. Next base: position 616,576 of record NZ_CP017279.1, on the reverse strand, counting down.
TCTTCCCCTCGCTCGAGAATGGCGCGCGTGCCAGCGGAATCAATCAGCATCATCTGTGGGCAGCGCTGCGGGTTAGCATACACCTCGCCTTCCGTGCCGTGCATCAACAAGGCCCTGCCGCCTATGTCTTCAAAGAATTTCCCCACGCGCGTCACGTACTCCGGGTGAGAGACGCTGGAAAGACGCAGAGCCGCGTCTTCGCCAAACGGCGTAGCCAGTTTCGCCAGCGTATGCGCGCTGTTACGCACGCCCATGCGCCAGCGCATATCCAGCTGCTTCTCCAGCGGGGGGCAAAGGGCTCCGACAGGAATATAAACCGGCTGATGGCCATCAAGCTTCGCCTGTGCCTGGCCGGCATGCCGTGTGGGTTCGATACCCAGCATGCCGAAAATCGTTTCGGTCAGCACGCGGGTTGGATCTTCGCTTACACCATGCACCACCACCGGGAAGCCCAGCTTGTGCAATAAAATAGCGAGCAGCGGCGTCAGGTTGGCCTGCTTGCGTGCCCCGTTATAGCTCGGGATCACAATCGGCATCGGTTTTGCCACTGGCGCGTTTAAGCGCAGGGTCTGCGCCTGCATTGCTTCGTAGAAGCCACGCATCTCCGCTTCGCCTTCTCCTTTGATACGCAGCGCTATCAGGATACCGCCCATTTCAAGGTCGGGTACGTCACCGTTGAGCATATGCGTATAGAGCGCACGAGCGGTTTCATGGTCCAGATCGCGGGCATGATTTTTCCCTCGTCCTACCTCTTTGATAATTTTGCGATAATCCACGACATCTCTCCTGACAGCTTCATCTTGTTAACAATATAGCCCTGAAGAACGTCTGGCCGTTAGTGTTTTTGAACCGGATCATCCTTCTGTTTTTATGACGAAAAAAGAAACTCAAGCACTATTTCAATTATTTGTGATTGCCGTTGAAGATTCTTACCCCACCCGTTTCTGATTAAATAACCAACGGAAAATCATTTAAGGTCAACGGTGAAAACGTCTAGGCAACGTTCTCACCAGAAACATACCAGGATTTGTTATGAACAAGGTTGCTATAGGTTTATTTATCGCCGCAACGGCAGGATGTTCTGCATCCGCATTTGCGGCAACAAACGGTGAAGGTCAGATTAACTTCACCGGTGAAATTATTGATTCTGCTTGTCAGGTAGTGAACGGGTTAAGTAATCCATTAAATGTTCAGTTAGGCAAAGTGTCTAAAACGGTATTTACCGGGGCTGGATCTACCAGCACATTAACCAAGTTTGATATTCAATTAAAGAATTGCCCGGAGACCGTGACTTCCGCCGCCATTAACTTCGGTGGCACGCCGGATCCGGATAACAACACTACGCTGGCATTAACGCCGGATGTAGATGCTGCAACAGGTGTCGCTATTCAGCTGGTGGACGCGTCTGAGCAACCGGTGAGTTTGTATACGCCCTCTCAGCAATATCCGTTAGCCTCCGGTACGGCGGTCAATAACCTGGAATTTGGAGCCCGTTATATTCAGACCCAGGCTGCAATCACCGCAGGTCTGGCAAACGCCGTGTCGACCTTCACCGTTATTTATAACTGATATTATCCATCCTGAGATATTAGCTCTGTTCTGGGAGTTAATATCTCTTCTTTTATTGAGATACCTTTATGCGCCACGGTTATTTACTGAGTGCTCTTTTACTGGTAGCCGCCACTTCCCATGCCGGTGTCGTTATTAATGGCACACGCCTGGTCTACCAGGGCGATAAAAAGGAGTCGTCTCTGGGTCTTTCAAACCCAGATGCCACGGATTATCTGGTACAGTCCTGGGTTGATTCTGGCGGTAAAAACCCGGCTAAAGCCCCCTTCCTGATCACCCCACCGCTGTTTCGTCTCGATGCAAAAGAGGATAACGTCCTGCGTGTCGTGCGTACCGGCGGAAATTTGCCCGAGGATCGTGAGTCTCTCTACTGGCTTAATATCAAAGCTATTCCCTCGTCAAAGCACGTCGAAGGGGTAAATACCCTGCAGATTGCCATTAATACACGCATTAAATTGTTGTATCGCCCGTCAGCAATAACTGGCAAACCCGAGGCTGTGGCGGACAAGCTTCAGTGGCATCGTGAAGGTCACGACCTGGTTGTGAATAACCCGACGCCTTTCTATATGAATTTCCAGACGGTGATGCTTAACGGCCATAAAGTGGATAAAGCCACCTGGGCAGTCCCCAAAACGGAAACGCACTTTGCCTTACCCGATAATGCCAGCGGGTCGACCGTCACCTACTCCATTATTACTGATTACGGCAGCATCAGTCAGACCTGGTCGGCATCCGTTCATTAACACCCACTCAGGCTATTAATATCATCATGTACAGCCATAAAAAGCCGTTCATCCATCGCCTTTCTTCAATGCTGGTCATTTTATGTGGCCTGGCACTGGCGATCTTTGCGCAGCAGGTTATGGCTGATGATTATTTCAACCCGGCATTACTGGATATTGATAATCCTCAACAGGGGAAAACCGACCTGTCTGTTTATGAAAAAGGACCGGGACAAGCCCCCGGGAAATATCAGGTCAACATTTTCATCAACAATAATAAAATTGATACCCGTGATGTCACGTTCAAATTAATAAAAGACGCTCAGGGCAATCATTCTCTTCAACCCTGCTTTAGCCTGGATGAGCTAAAAAACCTTGGGATCAAAACCCGGCAGTATCCCGCGCTGATGGCTAAAGGCCAGTGCGCCGATATAAACGCCATTCCCGCGGCATCCGCAACGTTTCAGGTTCGTCATCAGCAACTGTTGCTCAGTATTCCACAAACGGCACTGGGCCAGGTCCCACGCGGGTATATCGACCCGAAAACGTTCGACGAAGGGATCACCGCAGGTCTGCTGAACTACAGCGCCACCGCCAGCCAGAGCCATGCCCGTGTGCAGGGAGAGCAGGATAACAGCAGCCAGTACGTTAACCTGCGCCCGGGCCTCAATGTGGGGGCCTGGCGCATACGCAATTATTCCACGTGGACTCGCAGCACAACGGGCAGCGAGGAAGAGCACAGGTTCTCCTCCGTCTACACCTATGCTCAACGCGATATCGTGGCGATGAAAAGCGATATGACCGTCGGGCAAAGCACCTCCCCGTCGGACGTTTTCGACAGCGTGCCCTATACCGGGGTTGAGCTGAAATCCGATACCGACATGCTCCCGGACAGTGAAAAAGGCTATGCGCCGATTATTCGCGGCACTGCCCACAGCAATGCGCTGGTGATGGTTCGTCAGAACGGTTACGTCATTTATCAGAACACGGTTGCACCCGGTGCGTTTGAAATTAACGATCTCTATCCCACCGGCAGCAGCGGCGATCTGCAGGTCACCGTGAAAGAGACCGACGGCAGCGAAAGTCACTTTGTCGTGCCCTACGCCTCGGTCCCGGTACTGCAGCGTGAAAAGAATCTCCGCTACAGCGTGACCGCCGGGCGTTACCGGTCTTACGACAAGGACGTCGAACAAACCCCGTTTGCCGAGGGCAGCGCCATCTACGGCATGCCATTGGGTTTCACCGCCTACGGTGGTGCGCAGCAGAGTCGCCATTATCAGTCCCGGGCGCTGGGCGTCGGGAAAAACCTGGGCGATTTGGGTGCTTTCTCCCTTGATGTCACCCGCGCCAAAGCGCTGCTGAAAAAACAGCAGACCAGCAAAGGCCGATCCTGGCGCGTTCGCTACAGCAAAGATTTTGTCGCCTCGGGCACTCACTTCTCCCTGGCGGGCTATCGCTACAACAGCAAAGGGTTTTACACCCTGGAAGACACGATGGAGTCTTACACCCGTTCAGATGACGGGTCTGCGCCGCAGCAGCGACGTGCCCGAACGGAAGCCACCGTCGACCAGACGCTGCCCGCGGGCTGGGGCTCTGTCACCCTGAGCCTGGTCAAAGAGACCTACTGGAGCCAGAGCCAGGATATGACCTCCATGAGCGTCAGCTACAACAACAGCTGGCACGGCGTCAGCTACAGCCTGAGCTACAGCATGAACAAAAACACCCAGGACAGCGATGCGAACGGTGAGGATGTGATGAACGACAACCAGTTCTCGTTAAACGTCTCCGTTCCACTGGATCGCTGGATGCATAACACCTGGGCCACCTACAACCTCAACAACACCAAAGACGGCACGACACAGAACATCGGCCTTAACGGTACCGCGCTGAAGGGAGACAACCTGAACTGGAATATTCAGGAGGGGCTGAGCAGCACCGGTAGCGGAAACTCCACCAGCATGAACGCCGATTATAAAGCGACCTATGGCGAAGTGAGCGGCGGGGTAAGCCAGGATAAATACCAGCAAACCGTAAACGTCGGGCTGCAGGGTGGCGCGATCGTGCACGCCAACGGGATAACCCTGAGCCAGCCGCTCGGAGAGACCATTGCGCTGGTGAAAGCACCGGGAACACACGGTACGCATATCGCCAATCAGACGGGCGTTGAGACCGACTTCCGCGGCTATACCGTCGTGCCGTTTGTTACCCCTTATCGCCACAATACCATTGCGCTGGATACCGAAACCCTGCCCGACGAGGCCGACGTGACGCACGCAGCGTACGTTGTTACCCCGACACGCGGGGCCGTGGTGCGCGCCAGCTTTAATACCCGCGTGGGCAGCCGGGTCCTGATGACGCTGACGCACAACGGTAAACCGCTGCCCTTCGGTGCGACGGTAACAACGGAGGATAAGGACAGCGAATTTATTGTCGGCAATGACGGCCAGACCTATCTCTCCGGCCTGCCAAAGCAAGGGCATCTCACCGTCACCTGGGGACAGGATGCGAGCGAGCACTGCGAGGCCGACTACGTCCTTACGGATGAGACAGAGAAAACCAACATCCTTAACGCTGCTGCGCAGTGCCACTGATTCACCGTTCAGGCAAACCATTATGCAAATGATTAAACAGTGCTTTTTCTTCCTGGTTCTGGGAACCGCCGCGTTATTTATGCCACATGCTAACGCGCTCTGTACCTCCTCCGATCTGCCAAAACAGATTAATGTGGCCTCCGTATCCGTCTCAAGCACGTTGCCGGTAGGTGCCACCATTCCGGGCACCGAGCAGACCGTTCACGTGGCGGGCAACTGCTATAACCCTTCTGACTTCGGGCTTCCGATTGTTGCGTGCTATTACGGCGCAGGTCTGGAGATCCCCGGTCTTTCTGGGGTGTATGAATCAGGGCTGGAAGGAATTGGCGTAGCGCTGATGAATGACAAAGGCCAGCGAATTACCGGTGCCGGGGGAATTTACTGTAATTCAAGCGGCACGCCGCTGGGCTATGTCTCCAACGACATTTCTGAGTCCTTTAACTTTAATGTCACGCTGGAACTGGTGAAAACGAGCAATACGGTCAAATCAGGTTCGCTTTCTCAGGCGGAGTCTAAATTTGGCGTCGGGGTTTATCAGCATGAAGGCATCAGCGATCCCAATACGATTTCCTATGCGGGCAATGTGAACCTCGAAACGGTTACCTGCTCTGTCCTGCCCAAAAATCTCACCGTGAACCTGGGCGATTTTCCCGTCAGTGATTTTATCAGTATCGGGTTGCTATCCAGCCCTGCACAAAACTTTGACGTCACGATTAATTGCGACAGCACCGTCCAGCCTGAGCTAAAGGTGACCAGCGCAAACGGCTACGAAACGGCATTCGAAGGGGTGATCAAATTGACTCAGCAGAACGGCATGGCAACCGGCGTGGGCGTGAGAATGCTCTTTGATGACCATCTCGCCACCTTTGACACCTATGTCAGTACCCGAAGCCAGGCCATCGCCAACGAAACCCTGCGAATACCGTTCGAGGTTCGCTACGAACAGGTCAGCAACGTGGTGACACCGGGGCCAGCCAATACCGTGGCGACGATCACTCTGGCTTATAAGTGACCAACATGAAAAAGACACTTGCGATCCTGATTCTCGGCTTGATTGCCCGGGCACAGGCGGACGATATTCAGATCCAGATGACAGGCAATATTTACGCCAACACCTGCATTATTGACAGCGCCAGCCGCAACCTGACGGTGGATTTAGGCCAGGCGGTAACAGGGGATTTTAAAAATGTGGGCGATACCGGCGCGTGGAAAGACTTTACGCTCTCGGTCTCGCATTGCCCTCCCACACTTGCACTGGCGACCGCCTTTTTCTATGGTCAGGCCGACAGTACGCACCCGACAAAATTCGCCAATATCGGCAGTGCGAAAGGGTTGGCTCTGGAACTGGCAGACCGCCAGGACAATATACTCATTGCCCCGCAGGCAGCCTTTAACGTTCCGGTTAACTCAGCGGACCACACGGCAACGTTTCCTCTGGCTGCCCGCTATTATGCCAGCGCATTGCCCGTCACCGCCGGAACGTTTAACAGTGTGGTCCAGGTGACTTTTACTTACCAGTAGGCCCGCGCCCCTTCGTACGGATGCTTTTACGCCGTCCGGCGGCAGGTTTTGCCGGACGTTTTTTAACATCGGGCACGTCTGGCTGTTCAATCGGGAAAACAGGCAGAGCGTTGAGTAACCGCTGGCCGTAATTTTTGGTGAGCAGACGTTTGTCATAAATCACCACCTCTCCCCAGCAGCTGTGGCTACGGATGAGACGCCCCACCTGCTGAATCAGATTAAACGATGCCGCGGGTAAGCTTTGGACCTCGAACGGATAGCGATTGAGGCTTTTGAGCCATTCACCTTCGGTGATGACGACCGGGCTGTCGATGGGCGGGAAGGCGATTTTATGGATATGCACCTGCGTCAGGTAATCCCCCTTCAGATCCAGCCCCTCCGCGAATGACTGCAGCCCGATCAGCACGCTACGTTCCCCGTTATCAATGCGTTTGCGGTGCAGCTCTACCAGCCGGTAGCGGGGCTGATCGCCCTGCACCAGCAACAGCAATCGCAGGTCGGTAACGTGCTCCAGAAAACGCTGCATCGCCCTTCCACTGGCAAACAGGACCAGCATGCCGGGATATTTTTCACTCTCCAGCTGCTCGCGGAAATACGCTGCCATTTCGGCAATGTGCTGTTCTTCGTTGTCGATAAGCGGCTCATACTTCATGCGCGGAATGACCAGCTTGCCCTGTTCACAGTGGTTAAACGGCGAATCCAGCGCCACAAAACGATCGCCAGCTTTCTCTTTCAGTCCGCTCATCTCCTGTAAACGGGAGAAACTGTTCAGGGAACGCAACGTCGCGGAAGTCACTACCACGTGCGGCACGCTGCGCCAGATAAGCTTTTCCAGCTGATCGGCAACACGAATCCCCACGCAGTGGAAAAACAGGTGCGCCTGTCCGTCTTTCACGTCACGGGTTGCCCATTTGGTGACCGGCGCACCGGACGCCTGCGCCATCGAGGCCAGACGCCAGAGCTTGCTCTGGGCTTCGAACATGCCCAACGCACGGTTCATCTGCAGCAGAATGCGGTGCAAACGTACCACGTCGTGGGTACCGGTTTTCTCACTGAGATCGTTTAAGAACATCTCCGCCAGCCCGCGCAGCTTTTCAAGGTGCTTCGCCAGCTGCTGGCAGATCTCCATCACCTCGTCGGGCAGCTCTCCCATCGCAAAGCGATGCTCTGCTTCCTGGGTCTCCGGGAGATAAAGATTGAGGATGTTATTCAGGGAAGCAATAAGGCTGTAGACCGCTTCGCAATGTTCGCTCAGCCGCTCGGGCACCGCCAGCGGCGGCGTGGTTTTCGGGCGGAACTGCTCCATGCAGGTCGCCACCAGCTTGCAGAACAGATCCAGCTGCAGGCGGAACCACGGCGCGGTGATTTCGGCGCTCATCTCCAGCGCATCCCGCGCCACATCGGGCAAATGGTGGCCTTCATCGAGCACCAGCAGCAGGTTTTTGGGCTCCGGCAGGACGGCCTCACTCTCCAGCGCGGCCATGACCAGCGCGTGGTTAGCGACAACCACCTCCGCTTCCTGAATCTCCCGCCGTGCGACAAAGAACGGGCACTCGCGATAGTAGTGGCAGTTGCGGTTAAGGCAACTGGCTTTATCGGTGCTGAGCCTGCGCCACAAATCATCGCTGATGGCATGGCTGGTGTGATCGCGAAGGCCGTCCCACTTGTAGCTGTCGAGCTCGGTTTTTAGCTTCGCGCACTGCTCCTGTTCCGCTTTGTTGTTCGGCGTCAGTTCATCATCCAGGAAGGCCAGCAGATCCTGCTGAGAGGGCTCACTGCTGGCGAGAGCCGCGAGATTGCGCGGACACACATAACGCCCGCGGCCAAAGGCGGCTGTAAATCGCAGTTCAGGGATAATTTTGCGCAGCAACGGCAGGTCTTTGCTGAAGATTTGATCCTGCAGGGCCACATTAGCGGTGCTGACCACCAGCGTTTTTTGCTCTTCCCGCGCGATGGCAATGCCCGGGATTAAATACGAAAGGGTTTTCCCGACACCCGTCGGGGCTTCAATCGCCAGATGTCGTCCGTCGTCCCCGGAGAGCGTTTTTGCCACATCAGCAATCATCTGCCGCTGAGGCGCTCGGGGGATAAAGTCGGGGATCTGCTGTTGTAGCGCCTTATACCAGGCGCCAATTTGCGCTTTGAGCGCCGCGGTTAAAGCCATCGGAGGACCTGAAATACTGTATAAACAGCCACTATTGTGGCACTTTCTTTCCGCTGCCGCAAAAGAAAAGCCCGGCTTTACGACCGGGCTTCCAGATTACTGCGGGTTAGCAGGTTTACGCGGGCGGCGTCGGCGCTGCCCTTCCCCTGCCGGTTTCCCCTCGCCGCTACGCCATGGGCTTTCACCGCCTGGCTTAGCCTCTGTATTACGACGCGGAGGTTTGCCCGCGGCTTTCGGTGCACCGCCTTCAGAACGACGCGGCTGCTGACTGCGCCCCCCGCCCCCCTGACCACGACCACCGCCGCCGCCCTGACGGCCATTCTGAATAGGCTCCGCCTTGATGGACGGGTCCACGTCATAGCCCGGGGTTTCGATACGCGGGATCTCTTTTCTCAGCAGACGTTCGATATCACGCAGCAGTTTGTGTTCATCCACACACACCAGCGAAAGCGCTTCACCGGTTGCCGCCGCACGACCGGTACGACCGATACGGTGAACATAGTCTTCCGGTACGTTTGGCAGCTCGTAGTTGACGACGTGCGGCAGCTCTTCAATATCCAGACCACGGGCAGCAATGTCGGTGGCAACCAGGACGCGAATGTCACCGGATTTAAATTCAGCCAGCGCGCGGGTACGTGCCCCCTGGCTTTTGTTACCGTGGATCGCCGCGCTGCGGATACCGTCTTTATTCAGCTGCTCCGCCAGATGGTTAGCGCCGTGCTTGGTACGGGTAAAGACCAGCACCTGCTGCCAGTTGCCCTGACCAATCATATGGGAGAGCAGTTCCCGCTTACGCTTTTTATCAACGAAGTGAACGTGCTGGGTAATTTGCTCAGAGGCGGTGTTGCGGCGCGCCACTTCCACTTCCAGCGGGTTATGCAGCAGTTTTTCCGCCAGCGCCTTGATCTCATCAGAGAAGGTGGCAGAGAACAGCAGGTTCTGACGACGCGGTGGCAGCTTAGCCAGCACGCGACGAATGTCGTGGATAAAGCCCATATCCAGCATGCGGTCAGCTTCGTCCAGCACCAGGATTTCGATGCTATCAAGCTTCAGGGCATTCTGGTGCTCAAGATCCAACAGACGACCCGGCGTTGCCACCAGCACGTCCACGCCACCGCGCAGCTTCATCATCTGCGGGTTAATGCTTACTCCACCGAAAACCACCAGCGAGCGAATGTTGAGATAGCGGCTGTACTCACGCACGTTCTCACCAATCTGGGCCGCCAGCTCACGCGTTGGGGTGAGGATCAGGGCACGCACCGGACGACGTCCTTTAGCGTGCGGCTGATTTTTTACCAGCAGCTCTAACAGCGGCAGGGTAAAACCCGCGGTCTTACCGGTACCGGTCTGGGCGCTGGCCATCAGGTCGCGGCCCTGCAGAACGGCCGGAATAGCCTGCTGCTGGATTGGGGTTGGCTCGACGTAGCCCTGCTCTGCGATAGCGCGCAAAATTTCAGGGTTCAGGCCAAGGGAATCAAAAGACATAAAAACTCCGAACCGCCCCGACCATCACAGGTGTAGTTTTCAGGGAGATATAACGAATAGGGAAGGACAAAAACCACAATGTCGTGAAGCAGCGGAGTGTAGCAGGTTTTGTGACGTGGCGCATAAAATATCCCGCGGCGCTGCGTTGACGAAAGATTTCCCGCCGTGTGGTCACTGGACAAAATGGGCAACCGGGCATAATGTTAATCAATCGATTGATTAATTTTTAAAACCGCCATGAATACGACCCCTACGACATCGAAAGGTGAACAGGCCAAAAACCAGCTTATTGCCGCCGCGCTGGCGCAGTTTGGCGAATATGGTCTGCATGCCACCACGCGGGACATCGCGGCGCAGGCCGGGCAAAACATTGCGGCCATCACCTACTATTTTGGCTCAAAAGAGGATTTGTACCTCGCCTGTGCCCAGTGGATCGCCGACTTTATCGGTAACCATTTTCGGCCACACGTTGAAGAGGCCAGCGGGCTATTGAGCCAACCGTCGCCGGATCGCGCCGCCATCAGGCAGCTGATTATCAGCGCCTGCGACAATATGATTCGCCTGCTGACCCACGACGAGACGCTGAGCCTGAGTAAGTTCATCTCCCGTGAGCAGCTCTCCCCTACGGCGGCTTACCAGCGAGTGCACGATCAGGTGATTGCCCCGATGCATACGCACCTGACCCGGCTGATCGCGGCCTATACCGGACGAGACGCCGACGATACCGAGACTATTTTGCATACCCACGCCCTGCTGGGTGAAATTCTCGCCTTCCGTCTTGGGCGCGAAACGATCCTGTTACGCACCGGCTGGACACAATTTGATGAGGATAAAGCCGCGCAGATTAGCCAGGTCATCACCTGTCATCTCGATCTGATCCTGCAAGGCTTAACGCAAAGGAGCCTGAAGTCATGAAAAAACCTGTCGCCATCATTCTGGTGGTCGTTGTTCTGCTTGCCGCAGGTATCGGCGGCTGGCTGTGGTATCAAAGTCACCAGGACAGAGGCCTGACGCTGTACGGTAACGTCGATATTCGCACCGTGAATATGAGTTTCCGCGTCGGGGGGCGCCTGGCCTCCCTCACCGTTGATGAAGGCGATACCATCAAAACCGGTCAGAGGCTGGGGATGCTCGACAAGGCCCCGTACGAGAACGCGCTGATGCAGGCGAAAGCAGGCGTTTCCGTGGCGCAGGCGCAATATGACCTGATGCTGGCCGGCTACCGTGACGAAGAGATTGCTCAGGCCGCCGCCGCGGTCAAACAGGCGCAGGCCGCCTATGACTACGCGCAAAACTTCTATGCCCGTCAGCAGGGACTGTGGAAAAGCCGCACCATTTCTGCCAACGACCTGGAAAACGCCCGCTCCTCCCGCGACCAGGCCCAGGCGACGCTGAAATCCGCCCAGGATAAATTAAGCCAGTACCACACCGGTAACCGCCCGCAGGACATCGCGCAGGCAAAAGCCAGCCTGGAACAGGCGCAGGCGCAGCTGGCGCAGGCGGAACTGGATCTGCACGACACCACGCTCATTGCCCCGTCTGACGGCACGCTGATGACCCGCGCCGTGGAGCCGGGCAGCATGTTAAGCGCGGGGAGCACCGTCCTGACGCTTTCTCTGACGCGTCCGGTATGGGTGCGCGCCTACATTGATGAGCCTAATCTCGGCCAGATGCAGCCGGGCCGCGAGCTGCTGCTCTACACCGACGGTCGGCCGGATAAACCGTATCATGGCAAAGTTGGCTTTGTGTCACCGACGGCTGAATTCACGCCTAAAACGGTTGAAACGCCGGATCTGCGTACCGACCTGGTTTATCGCCTGCGCATCATCGTGACCGATGCCGACGACGCGCTGCGTCAGGGCATGCCTGTCACCGTAAAAGTCAGCGACGGGGAACGACATGAATGACGCGGTTATTCAGCTCAACAATCTGGTCAAACGCTTCGCGGGAATGGAAAAACCTGCCGTCGCCCCGCTGAACTGTACCATTCAGAAAGGCTATGTGACCGGGCTGGTTGGCCCGGACGGCGCAGGCAAAACGACGCTGATGCGGATGCTGGCGGGTTTGTTAAAGCCCGATGAAGGAACCGCCAGCGTGCTCGGACTCGACCCGATTAAAGACGATGGCGCGCTCCATGCCATGCTGGGCTATATGCCGCAGAAGTTTGGTCTGTATGAAGACCTGACGGTGATGGAAAACCTCAATCTGTATGCTGACCTGCGCAGCGTCACTGGCGAAACCCGTCAGAAGACCTTTGCCCGTTTGCTGGAATTTACCTCGCTTGGCCCCTTCACCGACCGGCTGGCGGGCAAGCTCTCCGGCGGGATGAAACAGAAGCTGGGGCTGGCCTGTACGCTGGTGGGCGAGCCGAAGGTTCTCTTGCTCGATGAACCTGGCGTGGGCGTCGACCCGATTTCGCGCCGCGAGCTGTGGCAGATGGTGCATGAGTTAGCCGGCGATGGGATGCTGATCCTCTGGAGCACTTCGTACCTTGATGAAGCGGAACAGTGCCGTGACGTTCTGCTGATGAACGAAGGTGAGCTGCTTTATCAGGGCGAGCCGACCACGCTGACGCAGAGCATGGCTGGTCGCAGCTTCCTGTTGCACAGCGCCCAGGCCTCCAACCGTCAGCTGCTGCAGCGGGTGCTAAAGCTACCTCAGGTCAGCGATGGAATGATTCAGGGCCGTTCGGTGCGCGTGATCCTCACGAAAGAGGCGACCGCGGACGATATACGTCGTGCACCGGGTATGCCTGAAATTGAGATGGAGGAGACCGCGCCACGCTTTGAAGATGCGTTTATCGATCTGCTCGGCGGCGCAGGGACATCAGAATCCCCCCTCGCCGCGATCCTGCACACGGTTGAAGGTACGCCGGGTGAAACGGTGATTGAAGCCAAATCCCTCACCAAAAAGTTTGGGGATTTCGCCGCCACCGATAACGTCAATTTCGCGGTGAAACGCGGTGAGATTTTTGGCCTGCTCGGGCCAAACGGCGCCGGGAAATCGACCACTTTTAAGATGATGTGCGGCCTGCTGGTACCGACCTCGGGGAAAGCGCTGGTGCTCGACATGGACCTGAAGGTCAGCTCCGGCAAGGCGCGTCAGCATCTGGGCTATATGGCGCAAAAATTCTCGCTGTATGGCAACCTGACGGTCGAGCAGAACCTGCGCTTTTTCTCCGGCGTGTACGGCCTGCGGGGCCGCGCGCAGAACGAGAAAATCCACCGCATGAGCGAGGCCTTTGGCCTGACGGGCATTGCTTCCCATGCCACCGACGAACTGCCGCTCGGTTTCAAGCAGCGGCTGGCGCTGGCCTGCTCATTAATGCATGAGCCCGATATCCTGTTTCTCGATGAGCCGACCTCCGGCGTTGACCCCCTCACCCGCCGCGAGTTCTGGCTGCATATTAACAGCATGGTGGAGAAAGGGGTCACGGTCATGGTAACCACCCACTTTATGGATGAGGCGGAATACTGCGACCGCATCGGGCTGGTGTATCGCGGCAAGCTGATTGCCCACGGTACGCCGGACGACCTGAAAGAACAGGCTGCCGATGATGAGGTGCCGGACCCGACCATGGAACAGGCGTTTATTACCCTCATCCACGACTGGGATAAGGAGAATGCCCATGCGCAATAACGCCATTTCATGGCGCAGGGTGCGTGCGTTGTGTATCAAAGAGACGCGCCAGATCGTGCGTGACCCCAGCAGCTGGCTGATCGCTGTGGTGATCCCCCTGCTGCTGCTCTTCATCTTTGGCTACGGGATCAACCTCGACTCCAGCAAACTGCGGGTCGGGATTTTGCTGGAGCAACAGAGCGAAGAGGCGCTTGATTTCACCCACACCATGACCGGCTCCCCTTACATCGACGCCACCATCAGCGACAACCGGCAGGCGTTAATCCAGATGATGCAGGCCGGGAAGATACGCGGGCTGGTGGTGATCCCGGTAGATTTTGCCACCAACATGGCGCGCACCGATGCCAGTGCGCCGGTGCAGGTGATCACCGACGGCAGCGAGCCAAACACCGCGAACTTTGTACAAGGCTATGTGGAGGGCATCTGGCAGCTGTGGCAAATGCAGCGCGCCGAAGACCGCGGGGAAACCTTCGAACCGCTGATCGACGTGCAGACGCGCTACTGGTTTAACCCTGCGGCCATTAGCCAGCATTTTATTATCCCGGGTGCGGTGACCATCATCATGACGGTTATTGGCGCCATTTTGACCTCGCTGGTGATTGCCCGCGAGTGGGAACGCGGCACCATGGAGGCGCTGCTGTCTACCGAGGTCACACGGGTTGAACTGCTGCTCTGTAAACTTATTCCCTACTACTTCCTCGGCATGCTGGCGATGCTGCTCTGCATGCTGGTCTCGGTGTTTATCCTCGGCGTGCCGTACCGCGGATCGCTGGTGGTGCTGTTCTTTATCACCAGTCTGTTTTTACTGAGCACCCTCGGGATGGGGCTGCTTATCTCCACCATCACCCGTAATCAGTTCAACGCCGCGCAGGTGGCCCTGAACGCCGCCTTTTTACCGTCGATTATGCTGTCCGGGTTTATTTTCCAGATAGACAGCATGCCCGCCGTAATCCGTGCCGTGACTTACATTATTCCGGCGCGCTACTTCGTGAGTACGCTGCAAAGCCTGTTCCTGGCGGGGAATATTCCGGTGGTGCTGATCATCAACACGCTGTTTTTGCTGGCATCGGCAACGATGTTTATTGGGCTGACGTGGATAAAGACCAAACGGCGTCTGGATTAAGGAGCGAACATGTTTCACCGTTTATGGACATTGATACGCAAAGAGCTGCAGTCGCTGCTGCGCGAGCCGCAGACGCGCGCCATTCTGGTATTACCGGTGTTGCTTCAGGTGTTGCTCTTCCCGTTTGCCGCCACGCTGGAGGTGACTAACGCCACCATTGCTATCTACAACGAAGATAACGGCAAACATTCCGTCGAATTGACGCAGCGTTTCGCCCGGGCGAAGGCTTTTACCCACATCCTGCTGCTGAAAAGCCCACAGGAGATCCAGCCCACCATCGATACGCAAAAAGCGTTATTGCTGGTGCGTTTCCCGGCCGATTTTTCCCGCAACCTGGATACCTTCCAGACGGCACCAATGCAGTTAATCCTCGACGGGCGCAACTCCAACAGCGCCCAGATTGCAGCCAACTATCTTCAGCAGGTGGTGAAGGATTACCAACAGGAGTTGATGGACGGGAAACCGAAACTTAACAACAGCGAGCTGGTGGTGCGCAACTGGTATAACCCGAATCTGGATTACAAATGGTTCGTGGTGCCATCGCTGATCGCCATGATCACCACCATCGGAGTGATGATCGTAACGTCACTCTCCGTCGCCCGTGAGCGCGAACAGGGGACGCTCGATCAGCTGCTGGTTTCCCCGCTCGCAACATGGCAAATTTTCGTCGGCAAAGCGGTTCCGGCGCTGATTGTCGCGACCTTCCAGGCCACCATCGTGCTGGGCGTGGGAATATGGGCCTACCAAATCCCGTTCGCCGGTTCGCTGGCGCTGTTCTACTTCACGATGGTGATTTACGGGCTGTCGCTGGTCGGGTTTGGACTGCTGATTTCCGCGCTCTGCTCTACCCAGCAGCAGGCATTTATTGGCGTGTTCGTCTTTATGATGCCGGCGATTTTGCTTTCGGGCTACGTCTCGCCCGTCGAGAACATGCCGGTATGGTTACAGGATTTGACGTGGATAAACCCGATTCGGCACTTCACGGATATCACCAAGCAGATCTATCTGAAGGATGCGAGTCTGGACATTGTCTGGGGAAGTTTGTGGCCGCTACTGATCATAGCGGCCACGACGGGCTCAGTGGCGTACGTGATGTTTAGACGAAACATCGCGTAGCTTTTTCTCTTTGGTCAGTAACGAGACCACGGCAGGCCCTGCGAGGATTGCCAGACCGGCCAGGGCCAGCAGCAGGTTGTTTTGCAGCACACGCGACAACAACCAAAGCACAATCATCGCCGCACCAAAGTACCAGGTGGTGGTGAGCTCTTCGAGCACATCACCCACCTCACGCCAGCGTGCTTCGTGGTGGCGCTGTAAAAACAGCATCGACAGTACGGTGACGCCATAGAGGACGCATAGCCCTAAGCCGACCCGCACCAGCGTGCCGCTCATCCAGCCCATCACCAGTACGGCCACGACCAGTAAATGCAACATTATCTGCCAGCAACTCAGGCCAGTTGCGACACGAACGCGTTGTTGCCACTTCATGGCTTCTCTCCTGAAGGATTTTTCTCTGCTTAATCAGACTACCGCACTTTACGGAAAATTCCGTAACACCGCATCTTTTTGTGACGCCTACTACACTTTATTTTCATCGGGATAGTCACCCTGGAAGGAACGTATGACCAAAAAAATGCAGCATTTCTCGCTTAAAGTGCTGACGATAAACATTCATAAAGGCTTCACAGCATTTAACCGCCGCTTCATTTTACCGGAGCTGCGCGACGCGGTTCGCACCGTCAGCGCGGACATTGTCTGCCTTCAGGAAGTCATGGGCGCGCACGAAGTGCATCCGCTTCACTTTGAAAACTGGCCGGACACCCCGCACTACGAATTCCTGGCCGACACCATGTGGAGTGATTACGCCTACGGGCGCAACGCGGTGTACCCGGAAGGGCATCACGGTAATGCGGTGCTGTCACGTTTTCCCATCGAACATTACGAAAACCGCGACGTCTCTGTGGGTGAAAGTGAAAAACGCGGGCTGCTTTACTGCCGTATCGCCCCGCCGGATCTGGCGTTCCCGGTGCACGTGGGCTGTGTTCATCTGGGCCTGCGCGAAGCCCATCGCCAGGCTCAGCTAAAAATGCTGGCCGAATGGACCAATGCCCTGCCCGAAGGTGAACCCGTGGTCGTGGCCGGTGATTTCAACGACTGGCGGCAGCGGGCTAACCATCCGTTGAAGGTTGATGCCGGACTTGAGGAGATTTTCACCCGTGCAAACGGCAGGCCTGCACGCACCTTTCCGGTACGGTTCCCGTTTTTGCGACTCGACAGAATCTACGTGAAAAACGCCCATGCCAGCAGCCCGACCGCACTGGCGTTACTTAACTGGCGACATCTTTCCGACCATGCGCCGCTCAGCGCGGAGATCCACTTATGAAATGTTCATGGCAGGAAGGCAACCGGATCACGCTGCTGGTCAACGGGGATGAATATTACCCCGCGGTGTTTGACGCGATTGACCACGCAAAGCAGAAAGTGATCCTTGAAACGTTTATCTGGTTCGAAGACGACGTCGGTAAGCAGTTGCACAGCGTGCTGCTGCGTGCTGCCCTGCGTGGCGTCAAAATCGAAGTGCTGCTGGATGGCTATGGCTCACCGGACCTCAGTGATGCGTTCGTCAATGAGCTCACCTCAGCAGGCGTCGTGTTCCGTTATTACGATCCTGGCCCTCGCCTTTTCGGCATGCGTACCAATCTTTTCCGCCGGATGCACCGCAAAATTGTGGTGGTGGATGAGACGGTAGCGTTTGTTGGCGGCATTAACTACTCCGCTGAACATATGTCCGATTACGGCCCGGAAGCCAAGCAGGATTACGCGATTCGCATTGAAGGACCGGTGGTGCAGGATATCCTGCTCTTTGAGCTGGAAAACCTGCCCGGTAAAGAAGCTGCCCGCCGCTGGTGGCAGCGCCGCCACCATCGTCCGGAAGAGAACCGTCACCCCGGTGAAGCGCAGGCGCTGTTTGTCTGGCGGGATAACGGTGAGCACCGGGACGACATTGAGCGGCATTACCTGAAGATGCTGGCGAATGCGAAGCGCGAAGTGATCATCGCCAACGCCTACTTTTTCCCGGGCTATCGCCTGCTGCATGCCATGCGCAATGCGGCCCGACGCGGCGTTCGCGTGAAGCTCATTGTTCAGGGCGAGCCGGACATGCAGATTGTCAAAATCGGTGCCCGGCTGCTGTACAACTATCTGGTGAAAGGTGGCGTACAAATTTACGAATATCGCCGTCGGCCGCTGCACGGCAAAGTTGCCCTGATGGACGATCACTGGGCCACCGTGGGCTCCAGCAATCTCGACCCGCTGAGTTTATCACTCAATCTTGAAGCTAACCTGATCATCCACGATCGCCATTTCAACCAGACTCTCAGGGATAACCTGCAGGCGTTGATCGTGAACGACTGCGTGCGCGTGGACGAATCCATGGTGCCCAAACGCACCTGGTGGAATCTGGGTATTAGCGTGGTGGTGTTCCACTTCCTGCGTCATTTCCCGGCGATGGTGGGCTGGCTGCCGGCGCACACGCCAAAACTTGCGCTGGTGGATCCGCCTGTCCAGCCCGAAATGGAAACCCAGGACCGCGTTGAAGCGGAAGATGGAGGGAAAACCTGATGTCGAAATCACATCCACGTTGGCGGCTGGCTAAAAAGATCCTCACCTGGCTGTTTTTCATCGCCGTCGCGGTTCTGCTGGTGGTTTACGCCCAGAAAGTTGACTGGGAAGAGGTGTGGAAAGTTATCCGCAACTACAACCGGCTGGTGCTGCTGGGCGCGGTGGGGCTGGTGATTGTAAGCTACCTCATATACGGCTGCTATGACCTGCTGGGCCGCGCCTACTGCGGCCATAAGCTTGCGAAGCGCCAGGTCATGCTGGTGTCGTTTATCTGTTACGCCTTTAACCTGACATTGAGTACCTGGGTGGGCGGGATCGGCATGCGCTATCGCCTTTACTCGCGCCTCGGCCTGCCGGGTGGGACCATTACGCGCATTTTTTCCCTCAGCATCACCACCAACTGGCTGGGTTACATTCTGCTCGGCGGAGTGATTTTCACCATCGGCGTGGTGCAATTGCCTGCGCACTGGTACATCGATGAAACCACGCTGCGGATTTTAGGCTTTGCATTACTGCTCATCATTGCGCTCTATCTTTGGGCCTGCGCCTTTGCCAAACGCCGACACATGACCATCAAGGGGCAAAAACTGGTGCTGCCTTCGTGGAAATTCGCGGTCCTGCAGATGGCCGTGTCCAGCGCCAACTGGATGGCGATGGGGGCGATTATCTGGATGCTCATTGGTGAAGATGTGAATTACTTCTTTGTGCTGGGCGTGCTGCTGGTCAGCAGCATTGCCGGCGTAATCGTGCATATTCCGGCGGGGATTGGGGTGCTGGAGGCGGTATTTATCGCCCTGCTCGCCGGAGAGCATGTTTCACAGGGTACGATTATTGCCGCCCTGCTGGCCTACCGTATGCTCTATTACTTCCTGCCGCTGGCGCTGGCAACGGTGTGTTATCTGGTGCTGGAGAGTCGGGCGAAGAAACTGCGGGCGAAGAATGAGAAAGCGTTAGCGAAGTGAGGTCTGGCGGGGGAACTTACCCGACCTGCGCAACGCAGGTCGGGTAAGGGAAATACCCTTAACGACGGTTGCCTAAAATACGCAGCAACATCAGGAACAGGTTGATGAAGTCCAGATACAGCGTCAGGGCGCCCAGAATCGCGTATTTGCGCAGGTTTGAGCTGTCGCGTACGTCAATCTGTTCGCCAATATTTTTCAGCTTCTGAGTGTCGTAGGCCGTCAAACCGACGAAGATCACAACCCCGATATAGGTCACCGCCCACATCAGCGCTTCACTCTTCAGCCACAGGTTCACCAGCGACGCCAGCACAATCCCAATCAGCCCCATAAACAGCATGCTGCCGAAACCGCTCAGGTCACGCTTCGTGGTGTAGCCGTAGAGGCTCATCGCACCAAACATCCCGCCAGCGACCACAAACGTGCTGGCGATGGAGGAATAGGTATACACGATGAAGATGCTGGAGAGCGTTAGCCCCGTCAGTGCCGAATAGAGCATAAACAGCGTGGTCGCCATTCCGGCGCTCAGCTTCTGCACCAGGCCGGAGAGAACAAAGACCAGCGCCAGTTGCGCGATGATCAGCCCAAAGAAGGTGATTTTGCTTGAGAAGATAAACATCATCAGCTCAGGCGTGTTGGCTGCATACCATGCGATAAAGGCGGTCAGCAGTAAACCGACCGTCATCCAGCCATAAACCTGAGCCATATACGTCTGCAGCCCGGTACGGGTCTGCTGTACTATTGAATCGGAACGCGGAAATCGGTCCATGATTCACTCCTGATTAAGTAGACACACACGTTAAGACTAACACATCCACGCGAACCGACTACCAACGACTGGCGGCTTCTTTGTCGCTGTCACGCGACTCAACCCACCTGTCGCCTTCCGGCGTCGCTTCACGTTTCCAGAATGGCGCTTTAGTTTTGAGGTAATCCATAATGAACTCCCCTGCTGCAAACGCGCTACTACGATGGGCACTGGTCACGCCGACAAAAACGATTTCCTCGCCAGGCCACATTTCACCAATACGGTGGATAACCGTCACTCGCCCGAGCGGCCAGCGGCCACGCGCCTGTTCAACGATCTCCGCGAGGGATTTCTCCGTCATGCCCGGATAGTGCTCCAGCGTCAGCGCCTTTACGCTGTCGCCGAGATTATGGTTACGCACTTTACCGGTGAAGGTGACAACCGCACCGTCTTCGTCACGCTCTGCCAGCCAGTCATATTCTGTACCAACGCTGAAACGATCATGACCTACCAGAATTCGGGTTTCAGCCATCTTAGCCCCCTGTCACCGGCGGGAAGAAGGCCACTTCATCCCCGGCCGTCAGCGGATGGGTCAGCTCCACCAGCGTCTGGTTAACCGCGGCCAGCAGCTTGCCTTCATCCAGCGCCAGCGCCCAGCGGTCGCTTTGCGCGGCAAGATGCGCACGCAGGTCGGCAACGGTGTCAAACGGGGCATCAAGCATCAGGCTGTCGGTGCCCACCAGCTCGCGGACCTGAGCAAAAAAGAGCACCTTAATCATGGCTGTCCACCTTAAAATCACCGGATTTACCACCGCTTTTCGCCAGCAAACGAACCGGGCCAATCACCATATCTTTCTGCACCGCTTTGCACATGTCATAGATAGTCAACGCGGCGACAGAGGCCGCCGTCAGGGCTTCCATCTCAACCCCGGTTTTCCCGGTTAAGCGGCAGAGCGACTCGATGCGCACGCGGTTGTGCTCCGGCTGCGCCTGCAGGTTAACTTCCACCTTGCTCAACATCAGCGGGTGGCAGAGCGGAATTAAGTCCCAGGTGCGTTTCGCAGCCTGGATCCCGGCGATGCGGGCGGTGGCAAAGACGTCGCCTTTGTGATGGCTGCCGTCAATAATCATCGCCAGGGTCTCTGGCAACATGGTCACGAAGGCTTCAGCACGCGCCTCACGCACCGTTTCGGCTTTGGCGGAGACATCCACCATATGTGCTTCGCCAGCGGCGTTAATGTGGGTCAGTTGCGACATAACTTATTTCTTTAAATGGGGATGGAAATTACACGGACGGGTACGGGCATCCAGCTGCGGCGCAATGATATTTTCCCACGCGGTGCGACACGCTTTTGTCGAGCCTGGCATGGCAAAAATCAACGTGCCGTTCGCCACACCGGCCACCGCACGCGACTGCAGCGTGGAGGTGCCAATCTCTTCAAACGAGAGCATGCGGAACACTTCACCAAAGCCTTCCACTTCCCGGTCAAACAGCGGGACGAGCGCCTCGGGAGCCTGGTCGCCTGTGGTAAAGCCGGTGCCACCGGTGATCAGCACCACCTGCACCTCATCGCTGGCAATCCACTGAGAGACCCGGGCACGAATGGCATAACGGTTCTCTTTCACGATCGCCTTATCAACAATACTGTGCCCGGCATCATGTGCCGCATCGCGCAGCCAGTGGCCGGAGGTGTCATCCTCTTCACCGCGGCGGTCGGAAACGGTAAGAATAGCAATGCGTGTCGGGATAAATTCCGCGCTAACCTGACTCATCTTCTGGTTCCTTCTTAAGCCTGATTACCCGCCAATGTAGGACAGGTTCTGAGTAATGCCGGTGTTGCCCTGATGCAGGAAGTGGGTCTGTTTTTTGTGCGTCAGAGCTTCAGAAATCCGCGCTTCAAGCGCGGCCTGTTGGGCGTCTTCCGCCAGCAGATCGCGAAGGTCGACACCGCCATCCCCGAACAGGCACAGATGCAGCTTACCAACGGAGGAGACGCGAAGACGGTTACAGCTGGCACAGAAGTCTTTCTCATACGGCATGATAAGCCCGATTTCCCCTTCGTAATCCGGGTGACAAAAGACCTGCGCCGGGCCGTCGCTGCGCTGACGGATCTGGTGGATCCAGCCGCGTTTCAGCAGCTCAGCACGCAACACCATCCCGGAGATGTGATGCCGACGGAACAGCTCACTGCCCTCGCCGGTTTCCATCAGCTCGATAAAACGCAACTGGATGGGGCGGGATTTGATCCACGCCAGGAAGGTATCAAGCTGGTGATGGTTGACGTCACGCATCAGCACCGTATTGACTTTGACCTTCTGGAACCCGGCACTGAACGCCGCGTCAATTCCATCCATCACCTGACGGAATTTATCCTGGCCGGTAATGGCATGAAACTGGCGGGCATCAAGGCTGTCCACGCTGACGTTGATGGCGGTTAAGCCCGCGTCGCGCCAGGCCGCAACGTCGCGAGCCATACGGTACCCGTTGGTGGTGACCGCAATCTGACGGATACGATCGTTCTCAC
The DNA here is from genome assembly GCF_001750725.1 of Enterobacter ludwigii. NCBI lineage: Bacteria > Pseudomonadati > Pseudomonadota > Gammaproteobacteria > Enterobacterales > Enterobacteriaceae > Enterobacter > Enterobacter ludwigii. The sequence goes on along the minus strand of NZ_CP017279.1, from coordinate 593,909 downwards.
GCACCGCAGCAATGATATCGGGGAAATCACGACGCAGAGAGGGTTCCCCTCCGGTCAGGCGGACCTTTTCCGTGCCGAGCTCAGAGAATGCGCGCGTGACGCGGCGCACTTCGTCCACGGAGAGAAAGCCGTTATTGGTGACGCTGCCCGGTTTGTAGCCATCGGGCAGGCAGTAGGTGCAACGGAAGTTGCACACATCGGTAATCGACAGACGTAAGTAAAAAAACTTACGCGCGAATGCATCAGTAAGTTGTGAAGCCATGTACACCTTTCCAGAGACGGGAGGCACAGTCATTTCTTTCTGTACCCTGGTGGCATATTCGCCACGGCCAGGACGCCATATCTTTCGACACAGGCGCCAGGGCTCGAGTGTATGTTTTCAAATTTGAAAACGTGGTTATGGCGATAGTAGCGCGGAAATCTCCCCTTCGCCATTATCACTTAACGCTATATAACAATATACATAACGACATAATCGTGTATTTTCGCTACAGAATACCTAAAAACAGCATATTCACATTGATATACGTCATTTTGCGCCGGGTGAGGCATCGTCTTTTAGGGGTAGTTAGGGTAGTGTTACGCAGATCGAACGTGATAAGGAATGTGTATGCGCAATCGCACTTTTGCGGATCTTGACCGTGTTGTCGCTCTTGGCGGAGGCCATGGTCTGGGGCGAGTGATGTCTTCTCTGTCTTCACTTGGCTCAAGGCTGACAGGGATAGTGACAACCACGGATAATGGCGGCTCCACCGGGCGTATTCGACGCGCGGAAGGGGGTATCGCCTGGGGCGATATGCGTAATTGTCTGAATCAGTTAATTACCGAGCCGAGCGTCGCTTCGGCGATGTTTGAGTACCGTTTTGGCGGTAACGGCGAACTTTCCGGGCATAACCTTGGAAATTTGATGCTTAAAGCGCTGGATCACCTGTCAGTGCGCCCGCTGGAAGCCATCAATTTGATCCGAAACCTGCTCAAGGTTGACGCGTTCCTGATCCCAATGTCCGAACAACCGGTCGATTTAATGGCGATCGATGCGGAAGGGCACGAGGTTTATGGCGAAGTGAACATCGACCAGCTTACCGTGCCGCCAAAAGAGCTGATGACCTACCCAAGCGTGCCCGCCACGCGTGAAGCCATTGAGGCCATCGGCGAAGCGGATTTGATTTTGATTGGGCCGGGCAGTTTTTACACCAGTCTGATGCCCATTTTACTGGTCAAAGAGCTGGCACAGGCCCTGCGCAGAACGCCCGCCCCCATGGTTTACATCGGCAATTTAGGCCGTGAGTTGAGCCCGGCGGCGGCGAGCCTGTCGCTGGCGGACAAACTGAATCTGATGGAGCAGTACGTCGGGAAGAAAATCATCGATGGCGTGGTGGTCGGCCCGAAAGTTGATGTATCAGGGATTGGCGATCGCGTGGTGGTTCAGGAGCCGCTGGAAGCGAGCGATATCAAATATCGCCACGACCGTCACCTGCTGCGTGAAGCGCTGGAGAAGGCGATTCAGGACCTGGGATAGAAATTATGCCTTCACCCGACCACTCTCCCACGGGAGAGAGCAACCACTAAAAAAATGACAGCCTGCGGCTGTCATTTTGCTTTTACTTAGGAGGCGGCGATAAACAGATCGCGCAACTGATGCAGCTGGTCGCGGATTTGCGCGGCCTCTTCGAATTCGAGGTTCTGCGCATGCTGCATCATCTGCCCTTCCAGTTCGTGGATTTTCTGCTGCAGCGCTTTTGGCGTCAGCTCGACGGTATCCGGCTCAACCACTGAACGCGCTTTTCCGCGCCCTTTCGCTTTGGTCTTCGCAATGTTCTGACCCAGCGCCAGAATATCCACCACTTTCTTGTTCAGGCCCTGCGGCGTAATGCCGTGCTCTTCGTTGTAACGCTGCTGTTTCTCACGACGACGCTCCGTTTCGCCAATTGCTTTCGCCATTGACGGGGTAATTTTGTCACCGTAAAGGATCGCTTTACCGTTAACGTTACGCGCGGCACGGCCAATGGTCTGGATCAGGGAGCGTTCAGAACGCAGGAAGCCCTCTTTGTCGGCATCCAGAATCGCCACCAGCGAGACTTCTGGCATATCCAGGCCTTCTCGCAGCAGGTTGATACCCACCAGCACGTCAAACTCGCCCAGACGCAGGTCGCGGATGATCTCCATACGCTCGACGGTATCGATATCCGAGTGCAGATAACGCACCCGCTCACCGTGCTCCTCAAGATACTCGGTGAGATCTTCCGCCATGCGCTTGGTCAACGTCGTTACCAGCACGCGCTCGTTGATGGCCGCGCGGATACGGATTTCTGACAGCAGATCGTCAACCTGAGTGGCGACCGGACGCACCTCGATAATCGGATCCAGCAGCCCGGTCGGACGCACCACCTGGTCAACCACCTCATCGCCCGATTTTTCGAGCTCGTAGTTGCCCGGCGTAGCCGAGACGTAGATGGTTTGCGGTGCCAGCGCCTCAAATTCTTCAAACTTCATGGGACGGTTATCCAGCGCCGATGGCAGACGGAAACCATACTCCACCAGCGTCTCTTTACGCGCCCGGTCACCGCGATACATCCCGCCAATTTGCGGGATAGTCACGTGAGATTCGTCGATCACCAGCAGACCGTCTGCCGGCAGGTAATCAAACAGCGTCGGCGGTGGCTCGCCCGGACCACGCCCGGAGAGGAAACGTGAGTAGTTTTCGATACCGGAGCAGTAGCCCAGCTCGTTCATCATCTCCAGGTCAAACTGGGTGCGCTGGCTCAGGCGTTGCTCTTCCAGCAGCTTATTATTCGCCAGAAGCACCTTACGGCGGTCTGCCAGCTCAACTTTGATCTCTTCCATCGCCTGCACGATACGCTCGCGTGGCGTCACGTAGTGCGTTTTCGGGTAGATGGTATAGCGCTGAACGACCGACTCGACGTGGCCGGTCAGCGGGTCAAACAGCGACAGGCGTTCAACCTCTTCGTCAAACAGCTCAACGCGCAGGGCGATATCGTCCGACTCTGCCGGGAAGATATCAATCACCTCGCCGCGCACGCGGAAGGTACCGCGCTGGAACGCCTGATCGTTACGGGTGTACTGCAGCTCTGTCAGACGGCGTAAAATAGCGCGCTGATCGATGATCATCCCCTGGGTCAGGTGCAGCATCATCTTCAGATAGAGATCCGGATCGCCCAGACCGTAGATAGCCGACACTGACGCCACCACCACCACATCGCGACGCTCAAGGAGCGCCTTCGTCGCCGACAGACGCATCTGCTCAATGTGTTCGTTCACCGAGGCATCTTTCTCAATGAAGGTGTCAGAGCTCGGGACATACGCTTCAGGCTGGTAGTAATCGTAGTAGGAGACAAAATATTCCACGGCGTTATCCGGGAAGAACTCTTTCATCTCGCCGTAAAGCTGAGCGGCCAGGGTTTTGTTTGGGGCCAGCACCATCGTGGGGCGCTGCAGATCGGCGATAACGTTAGCAATGGTAAACGTTTTGCCCGAACCGGTTACCCCCAGCAGCGTCTGGTGCGCCAGCCCATCTTCCAGCCCCTCTTCGAGACGTCGGATCGCCTCAGGCTGATCGCCGGAAGGACGGAATGCAGAATTCAATTTGAACGGTTTACTCATGGGCGACAACCTGATGACGTTATAAGCGGCAGGTGAGTAATTTTACTCGTTGCTGCCAGGAATGCCAGTAAAAAACACTGGATGAAAAACCAGTAGCATGTCAGGATATTTAGAGTACCGGCAGGGTGATTAGCGCGATAGTGGTCAAAATTTGGACCGTGACAACATAAAACACCAGTCAGGACGGGTTATCCCCAGAACTTTTTCTTTTTTAACATTTGTCAAGCCAGGTAATGATAGTTTTATGGCAACAGGTGACACTTTCATTACGGCAATTGCTTTTATCTAACCAATTAAATATTAAGCGATATTTTCTAAAGCCGCGTTTCGCGCCAATTTGGTCGTAACCCGCGTCTTCTCTCGCTTATCGCGTGTTTTCTAACTCTAATGCACATGGTTATCCACAGGAATAGTGGATAACTGCTTCCAGCCCGTGCAGACCGCCGCTCAGCAAATTCCCGACTTTTCCCACGAAACGGCAGCAAAAATTTTTTATAGCTATTTTTTGCTGATAAACAGTTGTGTCATTCATAACCAACCGATGCGATCTTGCTCACATTTCCACCATTTTAACCCTGCACCACAACTCATCACGTCCGGCACCGCGGATGTGCAAAGGGGGTAATCACACACCGCTTATCCAGGACAAATTCCTAAAAAAGCCTCTTTTTTAATCAATTTAGGGTTTCTGGCAGGAGTTTTGCACATCCCACAATGAGCCTCATCCACACAGATTTTTAAGGAGAGAAAGATGTTGAGTCTGCGTGCAGTTAACCAGTTTTACGGAAGCCAACATACGCTATGGAACGTGGATTTAGATTTTCCCAAAGGCATGTGTACAGGCGTTGTTGGCCTGCCGGGGATGGGCAAAACGACCCTGATGAATTGCATCGCCGGGAAAGTGCCTGTCGACAGCGGCACCATCATCTGGCACGAAGCCGGTGCACCGCCGCGAGATTTGCTTAGCCAGACGCCAGAACCTTTCGCTGGCCCGGGAATAGGCTATGTCCCGCAGGACAGGCGGATTTTCTCCCAGTTAACCATTGATGAAAATCTGCATATCGCCATGCGCGCGACAGGGAAACCAGACCCTGAAGCGAAAAGTGACGTTTACGACCTCTTTCCGGAACTCTATGCGCTGCGACAAACCCGGGCCAACACGCTTTCGCCAGACGACCAGTATCAGCTGGCGCTGGCCAATGCGCTGGTCATCCGTCCGCGGATGCTGATTCTGGATGAACCGATGCATGGCGCGGGCCACAGCTTCGCCCAGAAGCTGAGCCAGCTGCTGGTGCGGTTAAACCGGGAACTGGGAATGACGGTGTTGTTAGCTGAGCAGCAGCTGTCGTTTATCCGCCGGGTCGCGGAGCGCTTTTGCATGCTGTATCGCGGGCGTAACGTGGCCCAGGGCCACGTTAACGAGCTGGACGACGAGCTTATCGCACACTGGATGTCGCTGGAGGCAAGACGCTGAGATCGAGGTAATGCCCGGTTTCAGCGCACCCGGCAGTGTCAGCCAGCCACGGGATCTCCCCAAGAAACGGCGCAGGAATCACCCGCTTCAGCGTTGCCAGATACTCCTGATGTCGCCTGCCCGGCGCAACCACGTCGTTGGCTATCCAGCCGGCCAGGCGCAGCCCGGCCTGCTGAACGGCCTGGGCAGTCAGCATCGCATGGTTGATACAGCCGAGTTTGACCCCTACCACCAGAATTACCGACAGCTGCTCGATTTGCACCCAGTCAGCAAAGGTCTGGTCCGCCGAAAGTGGCGTAAACCAGCCACCGGCGCCCTCCACCAGTACCCAGTCAGCCTGGCGTTCAAGGGCGCGTAACCCGGCAGAAAGCACGGCAAAATCAATCGGGCGACCTTCATCGGCGCTGATAATATGCGGTGAGGTGGGCTCGGCAAAGGTGTACGGATTCACCGCTGAATAGGCAAGTTCAAGCGTGCTGTTGCGCTGGAGCGCCAGCGCGTCGGTATTGCGTAACCCGTGCGCCGTCATCTCGCTGCCGGAGGCGACAGGTTTATATCCGGCGGTGGTTTTTCCCTGCATGCGCGCCGCCTGCAGCAGCGCTGAGCTGGCAACCGTCTTGCCCACTTCGGTATCTGTTCCGGTGACAAAATAACGTTCAGTCACGTTCAATAATCCCATGAAAAAGTTGATATGAGAGCGGGAACTGCCCCCGCTGCTGCGGCCACGCCAGCTCCAGACGCTGCAACTGGCCGCGGGTAAGAGGTTTCTTTTCACGCCCCGCATGCAGATGGGTCGCGCCAATGCCCTTCAGGGAGCGCATGGCGCTGAAGGCATCGTCGAAATTCAGCGTAATGGTCTGCTCAGCACAGCGATAGCGCCATCCCGCCAGCGCGTGGATGACCTGCTCGTGCGGCAAAAAACGGTTAGCGTGAGGTTGTTCATCCACCGCTTTCCACGCCTGATTGAGCTCCGGTAAAGAGCTTTCCAGCAGCGTGGTGAAGGCCACGCATCCACCCGGGCGCGCCACGCGATAAAGCTCGTTTAATGCCTGCGGGAGACTACTGCACCACTGTACCGCCAGATGGCTCCAGACCAGATCAAACCGCGCATCCGGCAGCGGAATGGACTCAATATCGGCAACCAGATAGTGGTGCGCGGCCTGCTGCTGACGGGCCTCCTCGAGCATATCGGGCGACAGGTCGATAGCCGTCACCTCGCTGCCGGCCGCACGCCAGTGTCGGCTATTGGCACCCGGCCCACACCCGGCGTCCAGCACCTGAGGGAACCGGGTCTCGTTGAGTAAAGCAAGCAGCCCCTGCGCACTCTGACGCTGGAGTTCATCGTGCTGCGAATAGCTGCGCGCGGCCCGGCCAAATGCCGCCGCGATCGCCTGTTTATTCACGGGTGTCATGCAGCGCCTCCAGAAGTGCCTCGATATCCTCTGCTTCGTGCGCCGCCGTGAGCGTCAGACGCAGCCGGGCAGTGCCTGGCGGTACGGTTGGTGGACGAATAGCCGTCACCCATATCCCCCGCTCGCGAAGCGTCTGCGCCAGCGTGAGAGCCAGACCGTTTTCCCCCACCATCACCGGCTGGATTGCGCTCTGCGAATCGGTGCTCTGGAACGGGAGATGGCGTAACCCCTGGCGAAAACGCCGAATATGTTCCGCCAGACGCGCCCGTCGTTCCGCGCCTTCAGCGCTGCGGATCACCGCCAGTGATGCAGACAGCGCCACGGCCTGTGCGGGCGGCATACTGGTGCTGTAAATGAGATGACGGGCGAACTGCAGCAGATAGTCGGCGACAGACTCGCTGCACAACATGGCCGCCCCGCTCACGCCAAAACCTTTCCCGAAAGTCACCACCAGCAGTTCCGGCTTCACGTTTTGCTGATGGATGCTACCGCGCCCTTCCTCACCCATCACGCCAATACCATGCGCATCATCAACCAGCAGCCAGGCGTTTTGTCGCTGCGCCGTCTCATGCAGCGGACGCAGCGGTGCACTGTCGCCGTCCATGCTGAACACCCCTTCTGTGACCACCAGCTGCTGTCCGGTGCAGGGCTTATCGAGCAGGCCAGCAAGCTGAGCCGCATCGTTATGGGCAAAGCGGCGGAGCTGCGCAGGGCTTAAACTTGCCGCTTCCAGCAGCGAGGCGTGACTTAAGCGGTCGGCAACAATGCGGTCGTCCTTGCCCATTAGCGCGGTGATGACCGCCTGGTTGGCGGCAAAACCTGAAATGAACAGCAACGCACGCGGATACCCCAGCCAGTCGGCAAGGGCCTCCTCCAGCGCCTGATGCGCCGTGGTGTAGCCGCTGACATGCCCCGAGCCGCCGCTGCCGACGCCAAACCGCTCCGCCCCCTGCTGCCAGGCGCGGACGATTGCCGGGTGCTGGCTCAGCCCGAGATAATCATTGCTGGAAAAATTGCAAAACTGCCGGCCCTCGCGGGTGAGAAAACGGCCTGCGCCGTTTTCTACTACGTTGCGAACGCGAAAGGCATCTGCCGCCCGCCGTTCTTCGAGCGCAGAATGGATACGTGCCTGCCAGGTCATACGGTTGCCGCGTTGTAGAACTGGTCAGTATCGGCGTTGAAAATCTGCTGCTCCAGCTGCTGCTGTTGCTCGTTATCCCCCGTCAGGACGTCGGTCTGATGCGGGTTCAGCCCCAGCTTGCGGAACAACTGGACGTCTTTGTCCTCTTCCGGGTTCGGGGTGGTCAGCAGTTTGCAGCCGTAGAAGATGGAGTTGGCCCCGGCCATAAAGCACATCGCCTGCGTCTGTTCGCTCATCTGTTCACGACCCGCCGAGAGGCGCACGTAGGAGGTTGGCATCATGATTCGCGCCACCGCAATGGTGCGGATAAAATCAAATGCATCCACGTCTTCGTTATCCGCCAGTGGCGTACCTTTAACTTTCACCAGCATGTTGATCGGCACGCTTTCCGGCGGCGTGGGCAGGTTCGCCAGCTGCAGCAGAAGACCCGCACGGTCTTTCACCGTTTCGCCCAGCCCCACAATCCCGCCTGAACAGACTTTGATGCCGGCGTCACGCACTTTATCCAGCGTATCGAGACGCTCCTGATAGGTCCGCGTGGTGATGATATTGCCGTAAAATTCAGGGGAGGTGTCGAGGTTGTGGTTGTAGTAATCCAGCCCTGCTGCGGAAAGGCGTTGCGCCTGCTCTTCGTTCAGCGTGCCAAGGGTCATGCAGGCTTCCAGCCCCATCTCTTTCACCCCTTTCACCATCTGCTCCAGATACGGCATGTCGCGATCGTGCGGGTTTTTCCATGCCGCGCCCATACAGAATCGGGTTGAGCCTGCATTTTTCGCCTTACGGGCGGAGTCGAGCACCTGCTCCACTTCCATCAGACGTTCAGATTCAAGCCCGGTTTTATAGCGCGCACTCTGCGGGCAGTATTTGCAATCTTCTGGGCATGCGCCGGTCTTGATCGACAGCAGCGTACTGACCTGCACATGGCGTGGATCGAAGTGCTGACGATGCACCTGTTGGGCTTCAAACATCAGCTCAAGGAAAGGTTTATTGAATAATTCAGTAACTTGCGACATCGTCCAGCGTGCGTGGTGAGCCATGGGGCTTCTCCAAAGGGTTTTGTTAATTTTCAGATCGGTTTATACTCGTAAACCTAAAACTTTTCAAAATGGTTTACAAGTCGATTATGACCCAGGACGATCTCGCCTTCGACAAGCAGCATATCTGGCACCCTTACACTTCCACTACCCGCCCCCTACCCGTTTACCCGGTCGCCTCGGCTCACGGGTGCGAACTGACCCTGAGCAGCGGTGAGTCGCTTGTGGACGGCATGTCATCCTGGTGGGCGGCTATTCACGGGTATAACCACCCGCGTCTGAATGCGGCGATGAAAGCGCAGATTGACCAGATGTCACACGTGATGTTTGGCGGTATCACCCATCAGCCTGCGGTTGACCTGTGCCGGCGTCTGGTCGCGATGACCCCGGCCCCGCTGGAGTGCGTTTTCCTTGCAGATTCCGGTTCTGTTGCCGTGGAAGTGGCGATGAAAATGGCGCTGCAGTACTGGCACGCCAGAGGTGAGGCCCGCCAGCGGTTCCTCACCTTCCGCAACGGCTATCACGGCGACACGTTCGGCGCGATGTCGGTGTGCGATCCGGATAACTCCATGCACAGCCTGTGGAAGGGCTATCTGCCAGAGAACCTCTTTGCCCCGGCACCGCAAAGCCGTTTTGACGGGGAGTGGGATGAAATGGACATGGTCGGTTTTGCGCGGCTGATGGCTGCCCACCGCCATGAGATTGCCGCCGTTATTCTTGAGCCGGTTGTGCAGGGTGCAGGCGGGATGCGGATGTACCACCCGGCATGGCTGACGCGCATTCGTAAGATGTGCGATCGCGAGGGCATTCTGCTGATTGCCGATGAGATCGCCACCGGCTTTGGCCGCACCGGCAAGCTGTTCGCCTGCGAGCATGCGGGGATCGCACCGGATATTCTGTGTCTGGGTAAAGCGCTGACCGGCGGCACCATGACGCTGTCCGCCACGCTGACAACGCGCCACGTTGCCGACACCATCAGCGACGGTGACGCAGGCTGCTTTATGCACGGCCCGACGTTTATGGGCAACCCGCTGGCCTGCGCGGTGGCGAGCGAAAGCCTGGCCATTCTCGAGAGCGGCGAGTGGCAAACGCAGGTCGCAACGATTGAAGCGCAGCTTCGCCAGGAGCTGAGCGCAGCGTCAGCGGCTGAATTCGTGGCGGATGTGCGCGTGCTGGGTGCCATCGGCGTGATTGAGACCACCCATCCGGTTAACATGGCGGCGCTGCAGCGTTTCTTCGTGGAACGGGGGGTGTGGGTGCGTCCTTTCGGCAAACTTATCTATCTGATGCCGCCTTATGTTATCTCGCCGGCTCAGCTACGTCAGTTAACGGCTGCGGTAGTTGACGCTGTTAACATTCCCGCACATTTTGCGATTTAACCCTGAGCGTTAACGTCGGTACTCTGTTTATGCATTACACTTTTTGCATAATCGGGTACCGAGGTAAATCGTATGAAAATCATCAGTAAAGATCTGCGCGACGGGGAAAAACTGCCTGAACGCCACGTTTTTAACGGCATGGGTTATCAGGGGGATAATATCTCTCCGCATCTGGCGTGGGACGATGTTCCGGCGGGAACCAAAAGCTTTGTTGTCACCTGCTATGACCCGGATGCTCCTACAGGCTCAGGGTGGTGGCACTGGATAGTGGCGAACCTGCCTGCGGATACGCGCGTTCTGCCGCAAGGTTCCGGCTCTGACCTGGTGGCGCTGCCTGAAGGCGCTATCCAGACCCGAACCGATTTTGGCAAAGCGGGTTACGGTGGCGCCGCGCCGCCAAAAGGGGAAACGCACCGCTATATCTTCACGGTTCACGCGCTGGATGTGGACAAGATTGAGGTGGATGAGGGCGCGAGTGGCGCAATGGTCGGCTTTAACGTCCATTTTCATTCGCTGGGCAGCGCATCGATCACGGCAATGTATTCGTAAAAAAACCGGTGGCCTGAACGTGTCCGGGCCACCGGGCAAATCTTAGAGCACCGAAGGCAGTAAGCCCGCCAGGCTTCCCTTCTCCAGCAGCGCGATCGCTTTATCAATATCCGGCGCAAAGAAACGGTCATCATCGTAATGCGCGACCTGTTGACGCAGCAGATGACGCGCCTGTTCCAGCAGCGGGCTGGACTTCAGACCTTCACGCAGATCAACGCCCTGACATGCGGCCAGCCATTCCACCGCCAGCACGCCACGGGTGTTGGCGGCCATCTCCCACAGACGACGTCCAGCGGCCGGGGCCATAGAAACATGATCTTCCTGGTTCGCTGACGTTGGCAGACTGTCCACGCTGTGCGGATGCGACAGGGCCTTGTTCTCGCTCGCCAGCGCCGCGGCCGTCACCTGGGCAATCATAAAACCGGAGTTAACCCCGCCGTTGCGGACCAGGAACGGTGGCAGCTGGGACATATGTTTATCCATCATCAGCGCGATGCGACGTTCGGATAAGGCCCCCACCTCCGCAATCGCCAGCGCGATATTATCCGCCACCATCGCCACAGGCTCGGCGTGGAAATTCCCCCCGGAGACCACTTCGTTTTCCTGAGCGAACACCAGCGGGTTATCAGACACCGCATTCGCCTCCACCAGCAGCACTTCTGCCGCGTGGCGCAGCTGCGTCAGACAGGCTCCCATCACCTGGGGCTGACAGCGAAGCGAATACGGATCCTGTACCTTGTCACAGTTATGGTGAGAGTCTGCAATATCGCTGGTCTCGGTCAGCAGGTGACGGTACATCGCCGCGGCGTCAATCTGCCCGCGCTGGCCGCGTACCTCGTGGATACGGGCGTCAAACGGACGACGTGAGCCAAGCACCGCCTCGGTGGTCAGCGCACCGCACACGACCGCGGAGGCGAAAAGATCTTCGGCTTCAAACAGACCACGCAACGCAAACGCCGTCGAGGCCTGGGTCCCGTTAAGCAGCGCCAGCCCTTCTTTCGCCGCCAGCGTTATCGGGGTTAACCCTGCTTTTTTCAGCGCCTCTTTCGCCGGGAGCCACTCCCCCTTCCAGCGAGCCTGACCTTCACCGAGCAGCAGCAGCGACATATGGGCCAGCGGCGCAAGATCGCCGGATGCACCGACGGAACCTTTTGCCGGGATCCACGGATAGACTTCCGCATTCACCAGCGCCATCAGCGCCTCGATCACGCTGAGGCGAATTCCGGAGAACCCACGTGCCAGACTGTTGATTTTGAGCACCATCATCAGGCGGACAATGTCATCATCCAGCGGTTGACCAACACCCGCCGCATGCGAAAGCACCAGCGAGCGCTGTAAATTTTCCAGATCGTGCGTGGCGATACGCGTCTGCGCCAGCAGACCAAATCCGGTGTTGATGCCGTAGGCGGTACGTCCTTCGGCAATAATGGCTTCAACGCAGGCAACGCTGTCGTTAATCGCGGCGTGGGCGCTTTCATCAAGTGAGAGCGTAACCGGTTGACGCCAGATGTTACGCAGCTGTTTGAGCGTCAGTGAGCCGGGAGTGAGGGTTAAGGCGTTCATTAATGCTTTCCTTGTGTGGCAGGGATCATCGGCAGGTTCAGGCCCTGCTCTTTGGCACATTCAATCGCAATCTCGTAACCGGCATCCGCGTGGCGCATTACGCCGGTTGCCGGGTCGTTATGCAGCACGCGAGCGATACGCGCTGCCGCTTCATCCGTACCATCACACACGATGACCATTCCCGAGTGCTGGGAGAAGCCCATTCCTACGCCACCACCGTGATGCAGCGACACCCAGGTCGCCCCGCTGGCGGTATTCAGTAAGGCATTCAGCAGTGGCCAGTCGGAGACGGCATCGGAGCCGTCGCGCATGGCTTCGGTTTCACGGTTCGGGCTGGCAACAGAGCCCGAGTCGAGATGGTCGCGTCCGATAACAATCGGCGCGGAGACTTCACCGCTGCGCACCATTTCGTTAAAGGCCAGACCCAGTTTTTGTCGCCACTCCAGCCCGACCCAGCAGATCCGCGCCGGCAAGCCCTGGAAGTTAATGCGCTCGCGAGCCATATCCAGCCAGTGGTGCAGATGTTCGTCGTCGGCGACGATCTCCTTCACTTTGGCGTCGGTTTTGTAGATATCTTCCGGGTCGCCGGACAGGGCCACCCAGCGGAACGGACCAATACCGCGACAGAACAGCGGACGAATATAGGCAGGCACAAACCCCGGGAAGTCGAAGGCGTTACTCACGCCCATCTCTTTCGCCATCTGGCGAATATTGTTGCCGTAATCAAATGTCGGAATGCCCATCTGGCTAAAGGCCAGCATGGCGTTCACGTGCTCCGCCATGGAACGTTTAGCGGCGAGCACCGTGCCTTCCGGGTCACTTTCGGCTTTTTGCTGGTACGCTTCCCACGTCCAGCCCGATGGCAGATAGCCGTGAAGGGGGTCGTGTGCGCTGGTCTGGTCGGTGACGAGATCCGGGCGAACGCCACGGGCCACCAGTTCAGGGAGAATGTCAGCCGCGTTGCCGCAGAGCGCAATCGACATCGCTTTGCCTTCTGATGTGTATTTTTTGATGCGTGCCAGCGCGTCATCCAGGTTTTCAGCCTGTTCATCGACGTAACGGGTACGCAGTCGGAAATCAATGCGGCTCTGCTGACATTCGATGTTCAGGGAGCAGGCACCGGCAAGGGTCGCGGCCAGCGGCTGCGCCCCCCCATTCCCCCCAGACCGGCGGTCAGTACCCAGCGACCTTTCAGCGAACCGTTATAGTGCTGACGACCGGCTTCCACGAAGGTTTCGTAGGTGCCCTGCACAATCCCCTGACTGCCGATGTAGATCCAGCTTCCCGCCGTCATCTGGCCATACATCGCCAGCCCTTTGGCGTCCAGCTCGTTAAAGTGTTCCCAGGTCGCCCAGTGCGGGACAAGGTTAGAGTTGGCGATCAGCACGCGCGGTGCATTCTTGTGGGTTTTGAACACGCCGACCGGTTTGCCGGATTGCACCAGCAGGGTTTCGTCATGTTCCAGATGAGTCAGGGATTCAACAATCGCGTCATAGCACTCCCAGTTGCGCGCGGCGCGGCCTATGCCGCCATACACCACCAGCTCGTGGGGGTTCTCCGCGACCTCAGGATCGAGGTTATTCATCAACATGCGCAGCGGGGCTTCGGTGAGCCAGCTTTTGGCGGTAAGTGTGGTGCCGCGCGCGGCGCGGACATCCTGCTGGCGGTATTTACCTGACGACATTGTGTGCTCCTCATACGGGACAGATGATGTATTCAGATATACTTGTATAGACAAGCACACACAAGGTCGGATTTAACAAAAAAGATACAATTTTGTTATATTGCGTTAGCTATCACGCTTTTAAAACGTATGACCCTTACGACATGAAATGGCCCTGCAGCCGGTATCGATTTCCCGGGAACAGCAGTCTGGCATGCGACACAATATGCAACGAAGACCAGGTACGGCGACGAATGAGCAGGCAAGGATCGTGCTCTTTGATCCGCAACAGTTCGCACTCCTGCGGCGTAGCGCGAACTGCTTCCACAATATGTTCCCCTTCCGTCAGCGGCGCGATGAGCGAAAGATAGGCATGCGGTGTGGTCTGGGTGTAATCCTGATCCAGGTACTCGGGCACCCGATCGGCGTTCACGCAGCGATCTTCAATCTGCACCGGGATGTCGTTTTCATAATGCACCATCACGGAATGAAAGATGCGGCTTCCCTCTTTGACATTCAGCTCCACGGCCTGCTCAGCGCTGGCCTGTGTCTCTTCGAGCACCAGCACTTCACAGTGGTGCTGATGGTTACGCGAGGCTATCTCATCGGCAATACTTCTGATCTCAAACAGCGCTGATTGCCCTTTCGGCTCCGCAACGAAGGTTCCGACCCCCTGCAGACGCACCAGAAGGCCCTCATCGGTCAGCTCGCGCAGCGCCCGGTTGATGGTCATTCGGCTAAAACCAAACTGTGCGACCAGTTCGGCCTCGGACGGAATGCGATCGTGCGGCCGCCAGACGCCGGTTGCGATTTTTTCGCTGATGGCCTGCTTCACCTTTTCATAGAAAGGCGCGGGAGGGCTGGACTGCGACAGCGGTGAGCGTGAAAACATCCTGACTCCTTAAACGTTGTTATGCCCACCAGTGAGCAATTTGCCAGGCCAGACGAGCGGCAAGCTTTGCCCCCTGTCCGTCCCGATCGTACTGCGGGTTAAATTCTACCAGATCGGCAGCCTGCAGTTTTCCACTGCGGCAGATATGTTCAATCACCGGCAGAAGATCCAGCGCGGGTACCCCTAACGCCGCGGGCGCTGAGACGGCTGGCATTTCGCCAGCAGGCAAAACATCGAGGTCAATGGTGAGGTAAACGCGGTCGGCCTGGGCCAGAATCTTGTCCAGAGCCGATAACGCATCTCGCCTGAAATGAAGGTCTTCCACCAGCGTGACGTTTAGTCGCTCAGCTTCATCCCACAGCGCCTGCGTGTTCGCCGCCCGGCTGACGCCCAGGCAGGCATACTGAAAATCGCGCGCCTGTTCCGCACAGTAGTGTGCCAGCTGACGAAACGGCGTGCCGGAGGTCGCGTGGTCCGCCTTGCGCAGGTCAAGGTGTGCATCCAGGTTTATCACCACCACGCGCGCGTTCGGGAAAGCATCCAGAACCCCGCGGCCATGCGCCCAGGCGGTCTCGTGTCCCCCGCCAAAAACCAGCGTACGCATGCCGGACTGCTGGCAGGCCTGCACGGCATCGCTTAACGCCCGCTGAGCCGCTTCCAGATTATCGCCCTCGACATACACCGACCCCATATCTACCAGCCGGTCATGTCCATGATGACTTGCCATGTTCGCCAGCGCTTTGCGAAGCACCTCCGGGGCCTGTACGGCGCCGGGCCTGCCCTGATTGCGTTTTACCCCTTCATCACATTCAAACCCTATCAAAGCGATGCCGGACGACTGAGGGGTAAATACCGGCATCTGTCGCAGGGTCTGAAAAATACGTTTTGCATTGCTGGCCTCGGCGCTGTCGTCACGCCCCTGCCAGACGGTCTCGGCAACCGGCCGCCAGAGTCTCATACGCTCTCCCCACGGAAAATACGTTGATACAACGGATTACGTCCCGGCTCATAGACCATTTCGACCGGGTGATGTGCATCCCAGACGACAAAGTCAGCCACGAATCCAGCCTGCAGCTGCCCGTGCGTGGCCCCGCGTCCCAGCGCCTGGGCAGCATGTCGCGTCACGCCAGCCCAGGCCTCTTCAGGCGTCAGGCCAAACTGCACGCAGGCCATATTCATCGCGAGATGAATACTCGCGAACGGGCTGGTGCCGGGGTTATAGTCGGTGGCGACAGCCATGGGAACGCCCTCTTTTCTGAGCTGTTCAACCGGCGGACGCTGGCGCTCCTGAAGAAAATAGAACGCCCCCGGCAGTAATACCGCAACCGTGCCGTTGTGCGCCATCGCCTGAACACCGTCATCGTCGAGATATTCAATATGATCGGCGGAAAGCCCCTTAAAGCGGCTGACCAGCGCCGCGCCGCCAAGATTTGAAAGCTGTTCCACGTGTCCTTTGACCGGAATCCCCAGGGCAGTGGCAGCGCGGAAAAGCCGCTCGGTTTGCGCTGGCGTGAAGCCGACATTTTCGCAAAACACATCCACGGCTTCGAATAAGCCTTTTTGCCACAGCGTGGGCATCATCTGCTCGCACACCCTGGTGAGATACGCGTCCGCGTCGTGGCGGTATTCCGCCGGAACCGCATGCGCAGCCAGAAGCGTTGGGCTGATCTCTACCGGATTGTTCTGGCCCAGCTGGCGGGCGACCTGCAGCATCTTCTCTTCCGCTTCGGCGTTGAGACCATATCCCGACTTGATTTCAACCGTGGTCACCCCTTCATCGATCAGCCGCTGCAGACGCTTTTGCGCCAGCCTGAGCAGGGTCTCGGGCGAACTGCTCCGCGTCGCCGTCACGGTCGCGTTAATCCCGCCGCCCTGCGCGCTGATGGTTTGATAAGAGACGCCGTTCAGACGCTGCTCCCACTCTGCCGCACGATCGCCACCGAACACCAGGTGGGTATGGCAGTCAATCAGCCCGGGGGTGACCAGACGACCGTGCAGATCGACACAGTGACGGTGGCCGGAAGGGATGTCGGATTCGGGAATAACGGCCAGAATCGTCTGGCCGCGCACCACCAGGGCGTGCTGCGCTTTCAGGCCATAAGGCGTGCGGTCGTCCGGGATCATTGTCGCCAGTCGCGCATTGCGCCATATTACATCGTCGGGATGAAGCTGCTGCATGGGCATTCCACTTGTCATGGGTTGTATAGACATTTATTTTCATCTGCCCCCTGCTGTCAACCGCTCTGGCGGAAAATGTTATTTATTTGTGATGACTTTCCCGCCTCCCGCGGGTAAAAAATGCATCTTTTACCCTTTTTATCTTCCCGTTTCGCTCAACTTAGTATAAAAAAGCAGGCTATTTCGTCTATCCCGTTAAGACTTGCATACCCAGGAGCTTTACCTTGAACATTTCCAGGATTTCCCGTCTGGCGTTAGCGCTCGCCTTTGGCGTGACATTATCCGCATGCAGTTCTACCCCACCGGACCAGCAGCCTTCTGAGCAGGTTGCACCGGGTACCGCCTCTCGCCCGATTTTGTCCGCTGATGAAGCGAAGAACTTTGACCGTGCACACTACTTCTCGGCGATGGACCCTAACGCTGCGCCGTGGACACCGTCTTCTATTAACCTGCCGAAACAACCTGACTTCGTTGTCGGTCCGGCAGGTACGCAGGGCGTGACCCACACAACGATTCAGGCTGCGGTTGACGCGGCTATCACCAAACACAGCGCCTCTCGCCAGTACATCGCGATCCTGCCTGGGGAATATGAAGGCACCGTTTACGTTCCGGCAGCACCGGGCAGCATCACCCTCTACGGGACAGGCGAGAAAGCGGTCGACGTGAAAATTGGTCTGGCGATTGATTCTGAAATCGACAGCAACACCTGGCGTCGCCTGGTCAACCCGGCGGGTAAATACATGCCAGGCAAACCGGCGTGGTACATGTTTGACAACTGCCAGAGCAAGCGTGCTGCCACCATCGGCGTGATGTGTTCGGCGGTCGTCTGGTCTCAGAATAATGGCCTGCAGCTGCAGAACCTGACCATTCAGAATACCCTGGGCGATAGCGTTGATGCGGGTAACCACCAGGCCGTTGCACTGCGTAGCGATGGCGATAAAGTGCAGATCAACAACGTGAATATTCTCGGCCGTCAGAACACCTTCTTCGTGACGAACAGCGGTGTTCAGAACACGCTGCAGAATAACCGTCTGACCCGTACGCTGGTCATTAAAAGCTACGTTGAAGGTGACGTGGATCTGGTCTCCGGTCGCGGCGCGGTGGTGTTTGAGAACACCGATTTCCGCGTGGTGAATTCACGCACTCAGCAGGAAGGTTATGTGTTTGCCCCTGCCACGCAATCTAACCTGTTCTACGGCTTCCTGGCGGTTAACAGCCGCTTTAACGCGTCCGGTGACGGCGTCGCGCAGCTGGGCCGCTCGCTGGATGTGGACTCTGCCACCAACGGTCAGGTTGTTATTCGTGACAGCGTGATCAACGAAGGTTTCAACATGGCTAAGCCATGGGCCGATGCCGCTATCTCCAAACGTCCTTTCTCCGGCAATACCGGTAGCGTGGATGATAAAGGTAACGTGCAGCGCAACCTGAATGACGCTAACTTCAACCGCATGTGGGAATACAACAACCGCGGTCTGGGTAGCAAAGTGGTTGCTGAGCCTAAGCAATAAAAGAATGCGTTGATGTCTTTTGCTGTACTCGCCCGGTGCCCACCGGGCATAAAAAAACCTCGCATTTGCGAGGTTTTTTGTTTTAAGCCTTTTAGTGTGCGTTTACCACCACCCACATTGGCCCCTGGCCGACGGCGTAACGCCCTTTCTCTTCCAGCAGCCCCTGCGCACCTTTGATTTCGTATAGCGCGATGTGGTGGGATTTTTGCCCCGCCGCAATCAGGTATTTACCGCTGTGATCGATATTAAACCCGCGTGGCTGGGTTTCGGTAGGCTGGAAACCTTCAATCGCCAGCACGCTACCGTCTTCAGAAACGCTGAATACCGTAATCAGGCTGGAGGTACGGTCGCAGGCATACAGATGACGCCCATCCGGTGTGATGTGAATATCAGCCGCCCAGCGGGTGTCAGAGAAGTCAGACGGCATCATATCCAGCGTCTGCACGCACTCAATCTTGCCGTTAGGATCTTTCAGTTCCCATACGTCCACAGAACTGTTCAGCTCGTTCACCACATAGGCGTACTGTTGGTTCGGGTGGAACACCAGATGGCGCGGGCCCGCGCCCTCAACGGTGGTCACTTCTGCAGGATTCTGCGCCACCAGGTGACCGTCATCGCTCAGGGTAAACAGGCAGATACGATCCTGTTTCAGCGCAGGGACCCACAGCGTACGGTTATCCGGAGAAATATTCGCCGAGTGGCAACCTTCCAGCCCGTCAACCACATCCACGGTTTCAACCGGTAGGCCCGCTTCCAGGCGCGTTACGCTGACACAGCCGGCATTGTAAGAGCCGCTGAAGATGAAGTTGCCTTTGCGATCGGTGGAGATATGCGTTGGGCTGCCCGGTAAAGGTGCTTCCGCAGTGTAAGTCAGCGCGCCGTCGTCCGGCGAGATACGGTAGGCCAGCACGCGAAACTCCGGGCGCACACCCACGTACAAGAAACGTTTATCCGGGCTGATAACCATCGGCTGCACCTGACCTGGCACATCAACAACCTGAACCAGCGTGAGGGTACCCTCGGTATTTAAACGCCAGACGTGGATCTGCTGGCTTTCAGGACTGGCGGTATAAACGGTTTGTTTCATGAATATTCACTCCTCACTGCGCATGAAAGTAGTTAACTTTTGACGGTGAATGCTGAATTGTCATCGGGAATTTTGAAGCCTTTGCCTCTCGGTGTACCATCCCTTCAGAACGTAAATTCAATATTAACCCGGAAAAACAAATGACCTCGCGTGTAATTGCTCTGGATTTAGACGGTACCTTACTTACTCCGCAGAAAACCCTTCTCCCCTCTTCCCTTGAAGCACTCAAACGCGCGCAGGAAGTGGGATATCAACTCCTTATCGTAACGGGTCGACATCACGTTGCCATTCATCCTTTTTATCAGGCACTGGCGTTAGATACACCTGCAATTTGTTGTAATGGCACTTATTTGTATGATTATCAGGCAAAAAAGGTTTTAGAATCCGATCCGCTGCCCGTGCCTCAGGCGCTGCAATTGATTGATCTGCTTGATGAGCATGCCATTCACGGCCTGATGTACGTGGATAACGCAATGGTGTATGAACGTCCGACAGGCCACGTGATCCGCACCAGCAACTGGGCACTGTCTCTGCCTGAAGCGCAGCGTCCGGTCTTTACCCAGGTTTCCTCCCTGCGCCAGGCGGCTCAGGATGTCGATGCTATCTGGAAATTTGCGCTGACGGATGAAGATACCACCAAACTGAATGCCTTCGCGACGCACGTTGAACAAACGCTGGGTCTGGAGTGCGAGTGGTCCTGGCACGACCAGGTCGATATCGCCCGCAAAGGCAACAGCAAAGGCAAACGTCTGACACAGTTCGTGGAGTCTCAGGGCGGGTCAATGCAGGATGTGATTGCCTTTGGCGATAACTACAACGACATCAGCATGCTGGAGGCCGCCGGTACAGGCGTGGCAATGGGCAACGCCGACGATGCGGTAAAAGCGCGTGCTAACGTCGTGATTGGTGATAACACCACCGACAGCATCGCGCAGTATATTTATACCCACCTGCTGTAATCAGGTGGTGATGGAGACGCTCTTGATTTGCGCGTAAAGCCACAGGCCAGGCTTGATCCCTAACTCATCTCTGGCCCACGGACTGATGCGCGCCCAGAGCGTCTTGCTGCCCACCTCGAGCTTCACCTCAACCTGACCGTTATCATCAAAACACTCCGCCACTTTCGCGCGCAGGATATTGCGAATACTGGTCTGCAGCGGCGCTTGCAGCACCAGAGAGACATCTGAAGCCTGAATACGTATACGCAACGCAGACTGCAGCGGTTTGTCGATTTTGTTGACCCACAAATGCTGGTCGCCCAGCGCCAGTGCGGTCATCGCATAGTGCGGGTGGTGTTCCAGCACGCTCACCTTAAGGATGCTGCTCTGCTGCTCCTTCGGTAACCACGGGTGCATCACGCTGCTGCCCCACACCTCTTCCAGATGACCGAATGCCTTAACGCTGCCCTCTTCCAGTACCAGCACTTTATCGGCCAGATGCAGGATCTCATCCAGCGAGTGGCTGACGTAGAGCATCGGGATATTGATTTCACGCGCAAGGCGCTGAAGATAGGGCAGCAGTTCACGTTTTCGCGGAATATCCAGCGAGGCCAGCGGTTCGTCGAGCAACAGCAGTTCTGGCGCGGTGAGCAACGCGCGGCCTATCGCCACGCGCTGTTTTTCACCACCAGAAAGCGATGAAGGGAGCCGGTCCAGCAGTGACTCAATGCCCAGCAGCGCCACCAGCTTATCAAATTGCGCGGCCATGCTTTTGGCCATGCCGTAGCGAAGATTACCGCGCACGCTGTAATGCGGAAATAATCGCGCATCCTGAAAAACATAACCAATTCGCCGCTTATCCGGTGCCAGGTAAATTTTGTTCTCAACGTCGTTTAAGACACGATCGTTGAGCACAATCCGTCCGGACTGCGGCCGCGTCAGTCCGCTGATGGCATTGATCAATGAGGTTTTCCCTGCACCTGATACGCCAAAGATGGCGGTAATGCCGCTCGCAGGCAGCGTCTCGTTAAGGGTCAGGGTATGATTTCCCAGCGTCTGGGTGAACTGAAGTTCGAGCATGACTATTTCCCCATCCGCTCGCGACTGAGTCGCGCCAGCCATTCCGAAACCAGCAGCGAGACCAGCGCCAGCACAATTGAGATGATGCACAGCCGCGCCGCGGCACCTTCTCCACCCGGCGTCTGGATCAGGGTGTACATTGCTGACGGGATCGTCCGCGTCTCACCGGGGATATTCGACACAAAGGTAATCGTGGCACCAAACTCACCCAGCGAGCGGGCGAACGCCAGTACCGTGCCGACAATAATGCCCGGCAGCGTAAGCGGGAGCGTGATGGTGAAAAAGACGCGCCAGCGCCCGGCACCCAGCGTGCGGGCAGCCTGTTCCAGTTTGATATCAACCCCTTCCAGCGCCAGGCGAATGGCCCTCACCATCAGCGGGAATGACATCACCGCCGCCGCCAGTACCGCCCCTCGCCAGCTAAACGCAAACGTCAGCCCAAACCAGTCATATAACCATTCGCCAATAAAACCGCGCCGCCCCATCGACACCAGCAGCAGGTAACCAACCACCACCGGTGGCAACACGAGGGGAAGATGAAGAACGCTATCCAGCAGGGCTTTGCCGGGAAACCTACAGCGAACCAGTAACCAGGCAAAGAAGATCCCAAAGGGCAAACTCAGCGCAACCGCCAGGGAAGAGACTTTCAGGCTCAGCAGGACAGCCTGCCATTCAGGATCGGTCAATATCATTAGTGAGTCGTAAATCCGTAACGTTTAAAGATTGCGGACGCTTCGGGTCCCTTCAGGTATTCGCTGAAGGCCGTCACGGTCGCATTTTTATGTCCATCAACAATTGCAACAGGATATTCCACTTTCTTGTGGGAGTCTTCCGGGAACGTACCAACCACTTTCACCCCTTTACTGGCGACGGCGTCCGACCCGTAGACTATCCCCAGCGGCGCTTCATTACGTTCAACCAGCGCCAGAGCACCGCGCACATCTTCAGCCGGAGCCAGTGTGGGCGATAACGTCTCCCAGGCACCCAGTTTTTGCAATGCTTCTTTGGCGTAGATCCCCGCCGGTACATGCTCCGGATCGCCAACGGCCAGGCGTCCTCCGATCAGCAACCGGGTCCAGGGGGTCTCGTTGTTGATAGTGATTTCGCCTTGCTTACTGGCTTTCGGCGCCACCACGACGAGGCTATTCCCCAGCAATGTTTCGCGGGTTGTCGCATCAATCGATTTCTTTTCAGCCGCGTAATCCATCCACTTCTGGTCTGCAGAGATGAACAGATCGGCCGGCGCTCCCGCTTCAATCTGACGTGCCAGCGTCGATGAAGAAGCAAAAGAGGAGACCACCTCGACGTTCTTCTCTTTTTTATACGCTGTCGCAATATCCTGCATCGCGTTAGTCAACGACGCCGCCGCAAAGACGGTAATTTTACCCTCGTTAGCCAGCGCGTGTCCGCTCAGCGAAAGTGTCAGCGTTGCCCCTGCGAAAAGGCGTACCCATGTACGTGCCATTTGTAGCTCCTGTGAGTATCGTTATATACACACTAATATAACGGTAACTCCGGGGAGATCCCAGCGTTAAATCTTACCGCTCAAGGGGTACAGCAAGCTGATGCTTTAAATAATATCGGCGAGAAAGGGAAATACTTGAGAGCAAAACGCCCGGGCAAGCCGGGCGTTTCGGGGGGAAATTAATGCTGCTTTTTAGCCTGGTCTCTGTGACCAATGTTCGAAAATACGTTGAACACTTCACCCAGGCCGTAGATGGCACCGAGGATAACGGCCATCACTACTGGTACCATGATCACGGCGAATACCAGACTTTTCAACAATTCCAACATGGTTTTCTCCAGATATTGTGAATGGCTTATTCTACCCTGAAAAGTGAGAAAAACATCCCCTTTTGTGCGGTGCCCTTTGCGACCTTCGCCATTTGGGTCACAATGCACTTTTTGCCAGGACAGTGTTATGCAGGCCGAAATTCTCCTCACTCTACGACTACAGCAGAAGCTTTTCGCCGATCCGCGACGTATCGCCCTGCTTAAACAAATAGAACAAACCGGTTCAATAAGCCAGGGGGCTAAGAACGCTGGCATTAGCTATAAAAGCGCCTGGGATGCCATCAACGACATGAACACCCTGAGCGAGCAAACGCTGGTTGACCGGGCCACGGGCGGCAAAGGCGGTGGAGGTGCGATCCTGACACGTTACGGCCAGCGCCTGGTTCAGCTGTATGATCTGCTGGCGCAGATCCAGCAAAAAGCGTTTGATGTGTTAAGTGACGACGATAATCTCCCGCTGGACAGCCTGCTGGCTGCCATTTCCCGCTTTTCGCTGCAAACCAGCGCCCGTAACCAGTGGTTTGGTACGGTGATGGCGGGCGATAACGCCCAGGTGCAGCGTCATATTGAGATCCTGCTTGCCGATGGAACAACCCGTCTGAAAGCCGCGATTACCGCACAAAGCGCAGACCGGCTGGCGCTGAATGAAGGTAAAGAGGTGCTGGTGTTACTGAAAGCGCCATGGGTGAATATCACTGCCGATGCCGAAAAAGCAAAAGCCGCTGATAACCAGCTACGCGGTGCCATCCGCCACGTTGAACGCGGTGAAGAGCAGTGTGAAGTACTGATGACCCTGCCGGACGGGCAAGAACTCTGCGCAACCCTTCCCCTCAGCGATGCCGCAGAATTAGAAGAAGGTGCTGTGGTGACCGCATATTTCAACGCCGACCGGGTGATTATCGCCACATTGTGCTGAGCACATTGACAAGCGTGTCGACAGTGAGTATCCCTGACATCTGTTGCTGCAAAAAATGGGATAAGTCATGTCATCATTGCATATTTCGCAAGGCACGTTTCGTCTTAGCGACACCCGAACGCTGACGATTTCTGATTTAACAATACGCGCCGGTGAAAGCTGGGCGTTTGTCGGTACAAACGGAAGCGGGAAATCAGCGCTGGCCCGTGCGCTGAGCGGAGAGCTCGCGCACCTTAAAGGTGAATACCAGTGTAACTTTACGCGCCTGACGCGCCTGTCATTTGAACAGCTGCAAAAGCTGGTGAGCGATGAATGGCAGCGCAATAACACCGATTTACTCAGCCCGGGCGAAGAGGATACGGGCCGCACGACGGCAGACATTATTCAGGATGAGGTCAACAATCCTGCCCGTTGTGCGTATCTGGCAGAACAGTTTGGCATCACTTCCCTGCTGAACCGGCGCTTTAAATACCTCTCGACCGGTGAAACCCGGAAAACGCTGCTGTGTCAGGCGCTGATGAGCGAGCCGGAACTGTTGATTCTGGATGAACCGTTCGACGGTCTCGACGTGCAGTCCCGCGCACAGCTGGCCACCCTGCTCGGCTCGCTTAACCAGCAGGGCTATACGCTGGTACTGGTGCTTAACCGTTTTGATGAAATTCCTGAGTTTATTCAGAACGCTGGCGTGCTCGCTGACTGCAACCTGACTGAAACCGGCGAAAAATCGGCGTTACTTAAGCAGGCGTTAATTGCCCAGCTGGCGCACAGTGAAAACCTGGACGGCATCACGCTGCCGGAACCGGACGCACCTTCTGCCCGCCACGCGTTAGATCCCCACCAGCCGCGCATCGTACTGCGTGATGGCGTGGTAGCGTATGACGATCGACCGATCCTTAATCATCTCAGCTGGACGGTCAACCCGGGTGAACACTGGCAAATTGTTGGCCCCAACGGCGCGGGAAAATCAACGCTGCTGAGCCTGATCACCGGCGATCACCCTCAGGGCTACAGTAACGATCTCACCCTGTTTGGCCGCCGCCGCGGAAGCGGTGAAACGATCTGGGATATCAAAAAGCATATCGGCTATGTCAGCAGCAGCCTGCATCTGGATTACCGGGTCAGCACCACGGTGCGCAATGTGATCCTGTCCGGGTATTTTGATTCCATCGGCATTTATCAGGCGGTCTCGGACAAACAGCATAAGCTGGCCCAGCAGTGGCTGGATATTCTGGGGATGGATAACCGGGTCGCTGACGCGCCGTTTCATAGCCTTTCATGGGGACAGCAGCGTCTGGCGCTGATCGTTCGCGCGCTGGTGAAACACCCGACCCTTCTGATCCTCGACGAACCGCTACAGGGGCTGGACCCATTAAACCGCCAGCTGATCCGGCGTTTTGTGGATGTCCTGATTAGCGAAGGCGAAACGCAGCTGCTGTTCGTTTCCCATCATGCCGAAGATGCCCCGTCCTGCATTACGCATCGCCTCGAGTTTGTGCCCGACGGTGAACGCTATCAGTACCTGCTGAGCAAAATCGATTAACCCCGGAGGGCTCTGCCCCTCCGTTTTTTCGGATAACCTGCACAAAGACTTCCCTATCCCTTTGATCTACAATGTCGCATTGCCGCCAAAAAACGGTTTTCAAAAGCAGTGTAAACGATTCCACTATTTTATCCCATGTCACACTTTTCGCGTCTCTGTTATGCTATGGTTATTACATACCATAAGCCCAATGGAGCGAAATATGCGAGTTCTGGTAACAGGTGGTAGCGGTTACATTGGTAGTCATACCTGCGTGCAGCTGCTGCAAAATGGTCATGATGTCATCATCCTCGACAACCTGTGCAATAGTAAGCGCAGCGTGCTGCCTGTGATTGAACGTCTTGGCGGTAAACAACCGACCTTCGTGGAAGGCGACATCCGCAATGAAGCGTTGATGACCGAGATCCTTCACGACCATGCCATTGAGACGGTGATCCATTTCGCCGGCCTGAAAGCGGTGGGTGAATCCGTCGCGAAACCGCTGGAGTATTACGACAACAACGTCAACGGTACCCTGCGTTTGATCTCCGCCATGCGCGCAGCGAACGTCAAAAACTTTATCTTCAGCTCTTCCGCAACCGTCTACGGCGATCAGCCAAAAATCCCTTACGTTGAAAGCTTCCCGACCGGTACGCCGCAAAGCCCGTATGGCAAAAGCAAACTGATGGTGGAGCAGATCCTCACCGATCTGCAAAAAGCACAGCCTGAATGGAGCATCGCCTTGCTGCGCTACTTCAACCCGGTTGGCGCCCATCCGTCAGGCGATATGGGTGAAGATCCACAGGGCATCCCCAATAACCTGATGCCGTACATCGCCCAGGTGGCCGTTGGCCGCCGTGAGTCTCTGGCTATTTTCGGTAATGATTATCCAACCGAAGACGGTACCGGTGTGCGTGATTATATCCACGTCATGGATCTGGCCGACGGCCACGTGGCGGCAATGCAGCAGCTGGCCGATAAGCCAGGCGTGCATATTTACAACCTCGGCGCCGGGATCGGCAGCAGCGTGCTGGACGTCGTGAATGCCTTCAGTAAGGCCTGCGGTAAGCCTGTGAATTATCACTTCGCACCGCGCCGTGAAGGCGACCTCCCGGCTTACTGGGCCGATGCCTCCAAAGCCGATAAAGAGCTTAACTGGCGTGTCACCCGCACGCTTGATGAAATGGCACAGGATACCTGGCACTGGCAGTCTCGCCATCCACAAGGTTATCCGGACTAAGGATCCGTCATGACTTCGTTCAATCCCGTCGATCATCCGCATCGTCGTTTTAACCCGCTAAGCGGGCAATGGATTTTGGTTTCTCCGCATCGCGCCAAGCGCCCCTGGCAGGGGGCGCAAGAGACGCCTGCAAAACAGACGCTTCCCCAGCACGACCCGGACTGCTTCCTGTGTCCGGGCAACACGCGTGTGACGGGCGATAAAAACCCGGACTACAAAGGCACCTTCGTTTTCACCAACGATTTTGCCGCCCTGATGACCGACACGCCCGACGCGCCGGATAGCCAGGACCCGCTGATGCGCTGTGAAAGCGCACGCGGCACCAGCCGTGTTATCTGTTTCTCACCCGACCACAGCAAAACGCTGCCGGAGCTGAGTGTTGACGCGCTGAAAGAGGTCGTCAGCACCTGGCAGACGCAAACTGCTGAACTGGGCCAGACCTACCCGTGGGTACAAGTGTTCGAAAACAAGGGCGCGGCAATGGGCTGCTCTAACCCGCACCCGCACGGTCAGATCTGGGCCAACAGTTTCCTGCCAAACGAAGCCGAGCGTGAAGACCGTCTGCAAAAAGCCTATTTCGCGGAAAACGGATCGCCGATGCTGGTGGATTACACCCGTCGTGAACTGGCCGATGGCAGCCGAACGGTGGTGGAAACCGAACATTGGCTGGCCGTCGTACCTTACTGGGCAGCATGGCCATTTGAGACGCTGCTTCTGCCAAAAGCACAGGTTATGCGCATCACCGATCTGAGCGACGCACAGCGCGATGACCTCGCCCTGGCACTGAAGAAACTGACCAGCCGTTATGACAACCTGTTCCAGTGCTCCTTCCCCTACTCAATGGGCTGGCATGGCGCTCCGTTTAACGGTGAAGAGAATCAACACTGGCAGTTGCATGCCCATTTCTATCCGCCGCTGCTGCGCTCTGCGACGGTACGTAAATTCATGGTGGGCTATGAAATGCTGGCAGAAACCCAGCGTGACCTGACGGCAGAACAGGCTGCAGAACGCCTGCGTGCTGTGAGTGACGTCCATTATCGCGAATCAGGAGTCTAAAAAATGAGTCTGAAAGATAAAACACAATCCCTGTTTGCTGAGAAATTTGGCTACCCTGCCACCCATGTCATTCAGGCGCCTGGCCGCGTGAACCTGATTGGTGAACATACCGACTATAACGATGGTTTCGTTCTGCCGTGCGCCATTGATTACCAGACGGTCATTAGCTGCGCTAAGCGCGATGATCGCAAAGTCCGCGTTATTGCAGCGGATTACAACAATGAGACGGATGAGTTTTCCCTCGATGCACCCATCGTTACCCACGACAGCCAGCAATGGTCTAACTACGTGCGCGGCGTGGTAAAACACCTGCAGAAACGTAATAAAAACGTGGGCGGCGCTGATCTGGTCATCAGCGGAAACGTGCCTCAGGGCGCCGGGTTAAGCTCGTCCGCGTCGCTGGAAGTCGCCGTGGGTACCGTCTTCCAGCAGCTTTATCATCTGCCGCTGGACGGGGCACAAATCGCCCTGAATGGTCAGGAAGCGGAAAACCAGTTTGTGGGCTGTAACTGCGGCATCATGGACCAGCTGATCTCTGCGCTGGGTAAAAAAGAGCATGCCTTGCTTATCGACTGCCGCTCTCTGGGCACCAAAGCCGTTCCCTTGCCAAAAGGCGCAGCTGTGGTAATTATTAACAGCAACTTTAAACGCACGCTGGTGGGCAGTGAGTACAACACCCGCCGCGAGCAGTGTGAGACCGGCGCACGCTTCTTCCAGCAACCTGCGCTGCGTGACGTTTCGCTCAACGAGTTCAATAAAGTGGCGCACGAACTGGATCCGGTAGTGGCGAAACGCGTTCGTCATGTGCTGACGGAAAATGCCCGTACCGTTGAAGCGGCGTCCGCGCTGGCGAAAGGCGACCTGAAACGTATGGGTGAACTGATGGCAGAATCTCACGCCTCCATGCGCGACGATTTTGAAATCACCGTTCCGCAAATCGATACCCTGGTGGACATCGTCAAAGCCGCGATTGGCGATAAAGGCGGCGTGCGCATGACCGGCGGCGGCTTCGGTGGCTGCATTGTTGCCCTGATGCCGGAAGAGCTCGTCCCTGCCGTCCAGCAGGCGGTGGAAAAACAGTACGAAGCGAAAACAGGTATTAAAGAAACTTTCTACGTGTGTAAAGCATCACAAGGAGCAGGACAGTGCTAAACGAAACGCCAACCCTTGCCCCGGATGGCCTGCCGTATCGCCTGTTAACCCTGCGCAACAGCGCAGGAATGGTGGTTACGTTAATGGACTGGGGTGCCACTTTGCTATCCGCTCGCGTACCAATGCCTGATGGCAGCGTACGTGAAACCCTGCTTGGCTGCGCGTCGCCTGAGCAGTATGTCAATCAGTCCGCCTATCTTGGCGCGTCTGTCGGCCGTTATGCTAACCGCATCGCGAAAAGCGCTTTCGAACTTGATGGCGAGCGTTACTCGCTGCTTTCCAGTCAGGGCGAAAACCAGTTGCACGGTGGACCTGAAGGGTTCGATAAGCGCCGCTGGAAAATCGTTCAGCAAAACGACCGCGAAGTGCTGTTCTCACTGGACTCGCGTGACGGTGACCAGGGATTCCCCGGTAACCTCACCGCGTTCGCGCATTTCACGCTGACTGACGATAACCGTATCGCCATTGAATATCGCGCGAAAGTTGATAAGCCGTGCCCGGTCAATCTGACCAACCACGCTTATTTCAACCTGGACGGCAACCAGTGCGACGTGCGTAATCACACGCTCCAGATCCTGGCCGATGCCTATCTGCCGGTGGATGAAATGGGGATCCCGTATCAGGGACTCAAGGCCGTCAGCGATACCAGCTTTGATTTCCGCAGCGGAAAAACCATCGCGCAGGATTTCCTGAGCGATGACGATCAGCGCAAGGTGAAAGGCTATGACCACGCGTTCCTGCTGCAGGCGAAAGGTGATGTGACTCAGCCTGCCGCGCAGGTCTGGTCTGCAGATGAGAAACTGCAGATGACGGTCTACACCACGGCCCCTGCCCTGCAATTCTATTCAGGCAACTACCTTGGCGGTACCACGGCACGCGAACATGAAGAGTACAGCGACTGGCAAGGTCTGGCGCTGGAAAGCGAGTTCCTGCCGGACAGCCCGAACCATCCAGAATGGCCACAGCCGGACTGTGTGCTGCGCCCGGGTGAAGAGTACGTTAGCGTGACAGAATATCATTTCATCCCGCATTCATAATTCCCAGCCCTCCTTGCGGAGGGCTTTTTCTCTCCGTGTTGCTGAAAATAGCGCCGATCGCAGACAAAATCATAACCCTGGATTCACAAGCATCTTACACTCAGAGACTATTTTCGCTATGGTTAGGGTTAAGCGTTGCTGCTGGCACTGTCACGGCAATATAATGAGAATTGTTATCATTCAATAAAGCTTATGAGGAGTACGATATGGCTGTAACTAAGCTGGTCCTGGTGCGTCATGGCGAAAGCCAGTGGAACAACGAAAACCGCTTTACCGGTTGGTACGACGTTGATCTGTCAGAAAAAGGCGTAAGCGAAGCAAAAGCAGCAGGTAAACTGCTGAAGGCTGAAGGCTTCAGCTTTGATTTTGCTTACACCTCTGTGCTGAAACGTGCCATCCATACACTGTGGAACGTTCTGGACGAACTGGATCAGGCCTGGCTGCCGGTTGAGAAATCCTGGAAACTGAACGAGCGTCACTACGGTGCGCTGCAGGGTCTGAACAAAGCGGAAACCGCTGAAAAATACGGTGATGAGCAGGTTAAACAGTGGCGTCGCGGCTTCGCGGTAACCCCACCAGAGCTGACCAAAGATGACGAGCGCTACCCGGGCCACGACCCGCGTTACGCGAAACTGACGGATGCTGAGCTGCCAACGACCGAGAGCCTGGCGCTGACCATCGACCGCGTTGTGCCTTACTGGAACGAAACCATTCTGCCACGCCTGAAAAGCGGCGAGCGCGTGATCATCGCAGCTCACGGTAACTCCCTGCGTGCGCTGGTGAAATACCTGGACAACATGGGTGAAGACGAGATCCTCGAACTGAACATCCCAACTGGCGTTCCGCTGGTGTATGAGTTCGACGAAAACTTCAAACCAATCAAACATTACTATCTGGGCAACGCTGATGAGATCGCTGCAAAAGCCGCGGCTGTAGCGAACCAGGGTAAAGCGAAATAATTTTCGCTGGACATAAAAAAAGCGTGGAGCAATCCACGCTTTTTTATTTGGCTCCTGAAACTCAGCCGCGACGCGCTTTTACCGCATTCGCCAGCTGACGCAGAAGGACATCCGTATCGTCCCAGCCGATGCAGGCGTCCGTGACGCTCTTACCGTACACCAGCGGCTCGCTGCCTTCCAGATTCTGGTTACCTTCCACCAGATGGCTTTCGATCATCACGCCAATGATCGCGTTCTCACCGCCGGCAATCTGCTGACAAACATCGGCGCCGACTTCCATCTGCTTTTTAAACTGCTTGCTGGAGTTGGCATGGCTGAAGTCGATCATCACCTGTTGTGGCAGACCCGCTTTTTCCAGCCCGACCTTCACGTCTGCGACATGTTTTGCGCTGTAGTTCGGCTCTTTACCGCCACGCAGAATAATATGACAGTCACCGTTACCGCTGGTATTCACAATGGCGGAGTGACCCCATTTGGTGACGGACAGGAAGCAGTGCGGTGCCCCGGCGGCATTGATGGCGTCAATTGCCACCTTAATGGTGCCATCGGTACCGTTTTTAAAACCAACCGGACACGAGAGACCTGACGCCAGTTCGCGGTGAACCTGAGATTCTGTAGTACGCGCACCGATTGCGCCCCAGCTCATCAGATCCGCCAGATATTGCGGCGTAATCATGTCGAGGAACTCACCGGCAGCCGGCAAACCGCTGTCGTTGATCTCCAGCAGCAGTTTGCGCGCAATACGCAGACCATCGTTGATCTGGAAACTGTTATCCATATGCGGGTCGTTAATGAGCCCTTTCCAGCCAACGGTCGTACGCGGCTTTTCAAAGTAAACACGCATGACAATTTCCAGCTCGCCTTGCAGTTCTTCGCGAAGCTGGAGCAACCTTGCTGCGTACTCTTTGGCCGCAGCAGGATCGTGAATTGAACAAGGGCCAATCACCACCAGAAGACGATCGTCATTACCTTTCAGGATCTTATGGATCGCTTTACGAGCATGAGACACCGTGTTTGCGGCATTTTCAGTGGCGGGGAATTTCTCAAGGAGTGCTACAGGAGGTAATAACTCATTGATCTCTTTAATACGTAAATCGTCGTTCTGATAATTCATTTTCTTTCCAGCTCTGCCATATCTTTAGTAATGAAAGCAATCCTTTCAATCTAACTTGCCGACCAGAAAGTGTAAACACGGTTTTACACTTCACGCAGATAATTCCTGGAATTCACCTAAAAATCGCCTCAAAATAGCGAAAAACGAGATCTAACCTAAGCTTTTTAACTGTAACAACCACTTTTGTTTGATTAAACGCGATTCCATACTGACGTAAGTCCGTATGACGGAATCTTTCGCCTCTGAAAAAGATGCACTGTTGGAAAATGTTATCCAGCGTAACGACAAGAACAGGAGCACCAAGATGAAAATGACGAAACTGGCAACCCTCTTCCTCACAGCCTCCCTCACCCTGGCAAGCGGCAGCGTCCTTGCTGCTGAGACGGGCTCAACAGATAACAACGGTGACGCGAATGCCGCGGCGGCGGCGGGACAGGTCGCCCCTGATGCAAAACAGAATATCGCCCCGAATAATGTCGATAACAGCCAGATCAATACCGGGAACACCAATACCGGAGGCACGATGTTGCATCCGGACAGTAGCGGCTCTGGCACCATGAATCATGACACGATGAGTACCGATGAGATGCATAAGAACACCATGTGCAAAGACGGTAAGTGTCCGAATTCGAATGACAAAGTGGGCGACGATGCCAATACCAAAACGGATGGCACAACCCAATAATCCGTGACGGATGTAAACGTAAAAGGAGAGCTCTGGCTCTCCTTTCTTTTGGAGTAAGCCATTAAAAACGCTACACTAAAAACAATAACAAAAAGGAAAGCTGATATGGCGCACACGCATTCACACACCCCATCTCCTGGCGATGACAACGCTAAACGCCTTATGCTGGCCTTCGGCGTCACGGCAACGTTTATGGTTATCGAGGTCGTTGGTGGCCTGGTTTCCGGCTCTCTGGCGCTTCTGGCGGATGCCGGACATATGCTTACCGATGCCGCCGCCCTGCTCTTTGCCCTGTTGGCCGTGCAGTTTGCCCGTCGTCCGCCTAACGCGCGTCATACTTTTGGCTGGCTGCGACTGACCACTCTGGCGGCGTTTGTTAACGCTATTGCTCTGGTGGTTATCACCCTTCTTATCGTCTGGGAAGCCATACAGCGCTTTCGTCACCCACAGCCGGTCGCCGGAGCGACAATGATGGTTATCGCCGTAGCAGGTCTGCTGGCGAATCTTCTGGCGTTCTGGATTTTGCATCGCGGCAGCGGAGAAAAGAACCTCAACGTGCGCGCTGCGGCTCTGCATGTCATGGGCGATTTACTGGGTTCCGTCGGTGCTATTGTGGCCGCGCTGGTGATCCTTTATACCGGCTGGACGCCCGTCGACCCGATTCTTTCCGTGCTGGTATCGTGTCTGGTATTGCGCAGTGCCTGGCGGCTGCTGAAGGAGAGCGTGAATGAACTGCTTGAAGGGGCGCCGGCATCCGTGGACATTGCCGAGCTTAAACGCAACCTGCGTCGTTCCGTGCCCGAGGTGCGCAATGTGCATCATGTTCACGTCTGGCTGGTGGGTGAGAAACCCGTCATGACATTGCACGTCCAGGTGATCCCTACCCATGACCATGATGGCCTGCTTGAGCGCATCCAGCACTTTCTCGACCATCACTATGAGATTGGCCACGCCACCATCCAGATGGAGTACCAGCCCTGTAACGGCCCGGACTGCCACCTGAACGAGGCGCAGTCCGGCCATTCACATCATCACCATCATTAGTTCGAAAGCGCGCGAGAGCCTCGCTCACGCGCGCTGTTAATCCACATCCGGCTCCCGTTCAGGGCAATGAAGGTCAGCAGCAGATACTCCAGCGACATCGCGTAGACGCCCTGAAGTGCAAAAATAACCACGCTAATGACGTTAATGACGACCCAGAGCAGCCAGTTCTCAACGTATTTACGGGTCATCAGGATCATCGCAGCAATCGACAGCACCATCATGCAGGAGTCCCAGAACGGGAAAGCATCCGGCTGGAGTGATGGCATAGCGACATTCAGCCCGAGGCCAGACATGACCGACACCGCGACACGGGTCAGGAATGCAAACACCGGGTTGATATAGACGGTCATTAAACCAATGGCGACAACGCAGGCGACAAACCAGGCGATAGCTTTCGGTAAGGGCAGCCAGCGGATTTGCAGCTCTGCCTCCTGCTGGCTGTTCTGCCGCGACCACGCGTACCAACCGTAAATGTTCGCCGCAAAGAAGAACAACTGCAAAAGCAGGCTGGCGTACAGCTGGATCTGGAAGAAGATAATCGCAAAGAGCGTAACGTTAATTAACCCGAACGCGTAGTTGCTGATCTTCTCCAGGCTTGCCAGCCAGATACACAATAACCCAGCCAGCGTACCCACGGCCTCAATCCATGACAGGTCATAGCCACCTGCACCAATCGGTATATGAACCAGAATGTTCTGTGTGCTAAAAAAATCCATCTTTTCCCCAGGGCGTATTGAATTAAGTACGTAGTGTAGCCGCAAAATCCAGCATGCGGTTAAGCGGAATTAACGCACCTTCACGCAGAGCAGCATCCACATGGATTTCATGCGCTGCTCCGCCTTTCTCCAGCCCCTCAGCAATAGCTTTCAGGCCGTTCATCGCCATCCACGGGCAGTGCGCGCAGCTACGACACGTCGCCCCCTCGCCCGCCGTTGGTGCTTCAAGCAGCTCTTTCTCAGGCACGGCCTGCTGCATCTTATAGAAGATACCGCGGTCGGTTGCCACGATGAGCTGCTTGTGCGGCAGCGTCCTGGCAGCATTGATAAGCTGGCTTGTGGATCCCACGGCATCCGCCATGTCGACAATGGACTGCGGTGATTCCGGGTGAACAAGGATCGCTGCGTGCGGGTAAAGCGCCTTCATGCGCGAGAGCGCCTGCGTCTTAAATTCATCATGAACAATACAGGCACCCTGCCAGCAAAGCACGTCAGCGCCGGTCTGCTTCTGCACGTAATTGCCGAGATGGCGGTCAGGCGCCCAGATGATTTTCTCGCCCAGGCTGTCCAGATGCTCAATCAGTTCAACGGCGATGCTTGACGTCACGACCCAGTCTGCCCGCGCTTTCACTGCGGCAGAGGTATTGGCATAGACCACCACGGTACGGTCCGGATGGGCGTCGCAGAAGGCCGAGAACGCATCAATCGGACAGCCGAGGTCGAGTGAACACTCCGCATGTAGCGTTGGCATCAGAATGGTTTTTTCAGGGCTGAGAATCTTTGCGGTTTCCCCCATAAAGCGAACGCCTGCGACCAGTAACGTGGAAGCAGGATGTCTGGCACCAAAGCGTGCCATCTCCAGAGAGTCAGAGATGCAGCCCCCGGTCTCTTCCGCCAGTTGCTGGATTTCCGGGTCGGTGTAGTAATGTGCAACCATCACTGCATCTCGCTCTTTGAGAAGTCGTTTGATCTTCTCACGGTAAAACTGCTTCTCATCCTGACTCAGCGGGACAGGCTTTGGCGGGAAGGGATAGATTGCGGCTTCTGGATCAAACATCACGCTCATTATGGCTTCTCGTTTTACTGGCTTAACATTATTGCCTTTCTTTTGCATAACATAGCAAAACGGACGGCAAATGTGTTTTGTATACTAAACAAGATAGCGAATTTGCGAGAAAAAGTCACCGGAAATAGGTGCGCGTAGCACGCATCGGATGGCGACTTCGCCGGAGCCGACCTGCAAGGTCAAAATATGCGGAATACAGATAGCAAAAAAGCGCCTTTAGGGCGCTTTTTTACATTGGTGGGTCGTGCAGGATTCGAACCTGCGACCAATTGATTAAAAGTCAACTGCTCTACCAACTGAGCTAACGACCCCTTGCGGGATGTACTGCAAATCTATTCAGGCTGGTGGGTCGTGCAGGATTCGAACCTGCGACCAATTGATTAAAAGTCAACTGCTCTACCAACTGAGCTAACGACCCGCTTGGGTGTTGCCTGAATTTTTACTCATACCAATAACCTGGTGGGTCGTGCAGGATGACTCGGCTTCGCCTCGCCCTACGGGCTGTTGCTGTTGCAACGTTATCCTTCACGTTTAACATCTGAGTAAGACATTAAAATTGGTGGGTCGTGCAGGATTCGAACCTGCGACCAATTGATTAAAAGTCAACTGCTCTACCAACTGAGCTAACGACCCGGAGTGGTGGGTGATGACGGGCTCGAACCGCCGACCCCCTCCGTGTAAAGGAGATGCTCTACCAACTGAGCTAATCACCCACTCTGTACTACCGGAACTGCTTTAAGTGGTGGGTCGTGCAGGATTCGAACCTGCGACCAATTGATTAAAAGTCAACTGCTCTACCAACTGAGCTAACGACCCACTTTTACGCTGTTTTCACGTTGTTTGATATCCCGTGGCAACGGCGGCATATATTACTGATTTAAGAATTCAGCGCAACAAAAATTTCGATGAAGATCACTTAACTGCTTACGAATCATGCTGCACGACCAGAAATAACGCGATTTCTGGTCATGCGATAATCATCCCATCGAATTCAGACGTTTTTGCGCCTGCTTCGCACCTTCGGTGCCAGGGAATTTAGCAACCACCTGCTGATAAACCGCTTTCGCTTTCGCAGTGTCACCTTTGTCCTGCATGATGACGCCGACTTTAAACATCGCATCAGGCGCTTTTGGCGATTTCGGGTAATTTTTCACCACTGAGGCAAAATAAAACGCCGCATCGTCCTTTTTACCCTTGTTGTAATTCAGCTGACCCAGCCAATAATTTGCATTGGGCAGATAAGTGGAATCAGGGTATTTCTTCACAAAGTTCTGAAACGCAGCGATAGCGTCATCCTGACGAGATTGATCCTGTACCAGGGCAATGGCCGCGTTGTAGTCCGTATTCGCGTCACCGCTCTGAACAGGCGCTCCCGTCGAGGCCGAAGCATCTGCCGCAGGAGCAGGGGTTGACGTCGCCGCACCGCTCTGATCGCCTGCTGCTGGCTGCGCAGCTGCGCCACCGCTGCTGAGGCTATCCATCTGCAGCAAGATTTGCTTCTGACGTTCCACAACCTGGTTAAGCTGATACTGGCTTTCCTGAATCTGACCACGGAGAGAGTCAATATCGTTTTGGTTGTCGGAAAGTTGTTGCTGGAGTTGGGTTAAAAGCTGACTGTGAGCGTTAGAAATACGCTCGAGTTGAGTGACCCGGTCTTCTACCGAGCCTGAGCCGACACTACTGATTGGTGCCTGAGCAAAAGCGGCCCAGGGGGCCGCTATTCCAACCAGTAACGACAGACTCAACAGATGATGTCTGAAGTTACTGCTCATGCAATTCTCTTAGTAAACCAGTACGGCACGACGGTTTTTGGAGTAAGCCGCTTCGTCGTGACCCAGTACTGCAGGTTTTTCTTTACCGTAAGAAACGATGGAGATCTGGTCAGCAGAAACGCCTTTACCCTGCAGGTACATTTTAACGGCGTTAGCACGACGCTCACCCAGGGAGATGTTGTACTCTGGCGTACCACGTTCGTCCGCGTGACCTTCTACGGTGACTTTGTAAGACGGGTTGCTACGCAGGAAGTTAGCGTGAGCATCCAGCATCGCAGCGAAGTCAGAACGGATGTCGTATTTATCCAGATCGAAGTAAACGATGTTGTTCTGCTGCAGCTGCTGCATCTGAAGACGCGCTTGCTCTTCAGAAGACATGTTGCCATTGCCATTCGCGTCCATACCGGTACCGGCACCCATCATGCCTTCGCCGCTCTGGTCATTGCTTGCATTCTTGTTAGAAGAACACGCTGCGATTGCCATTACAGGCAGAGCGATCATCAGCCCCTTCAGCACTTTGTTCAGTTGCATTTCTATGATTCCTTTAGTAATCAATTAATTATTATTTACAGATACGGCGACCAGGCAGGTGATTTTACCTGTCCATCAGTTGCCGGAATACGCGCTTTGAAACGCCCATCTGTAGAAACCAGATTCAGCACAGATCCCATCCCCTGAGAAGAGCTGTAGATTACCATAGTGCCGTTAGGTGCCAGACTTGGCGTTTCATCCAGGAACGTTGACGACAGAACTTGAACGCCACCCGCTACCAGATCTTGTTTGGCAATGTGCTGCTGCCCACCGTTGGAGCTGACCATTACCATAAATTTACCGTCGCTGCTCACATCTGCGTTTTGGTTCTGCGAACCTTCCCAGGTAATACGCTGTGGAGCACCGCCGTTGACGTTCACTTTATAGATTTGTGGACGACCTGCCTGGTCAGACGTAAATGCCAGGTTCTGGCTGTCCGGGAACCAGGACGGTTCGGTGTTGTTGCTGCGACCATCGGTCACCTGGCGAATTTGACCTGAGCCAATGTCCATCACGTACAGGTTCAGGCTACCGGTTTTAGAGAGCGCAAACGCCAGTTTGGTACCGTCCGGAGAGAACGAAGGCGCACCGTTGTGACGAGGGAACGACGCAACCTGGCGAACAGCACCGTTAGCCAGCGTCTGAATAACCAGCGCTGAACGACCGCTTTCGAAGGTAACATAAGCCAGTTTAGAACCGTCCGGAGACCAGGCTGGAGACATCAGCGGCTGAGAAGAACGTTTCACCAGGAACTGATTGTAACCATCGTAGTCAGATACGCGCAGCTCATACGGGAACTGACCGCCATTGGTCTGTACCACATAAGCAATACGGGTACGGAACGCACCTTTAATGCCGGTCAGTTTTTCAAATACCGCATCGCTGGCAGCGTGTGCCGCGTAGCGCAGGTACTGTTTAGTGACCTTGTAAGAGTTCTGTGCCAGAACGGTACCCGGTGCACCGCCGGTATCAACCAGCTGCCAGGCAACGTTGTAAGAGCCGTCCGGGTTAGGTGTAACCTGACCAACAACGACAGCATCGATACCGAGCGCAGACCATGCGGCAGGCTGTACTTCCTGCGCGCTGCCCGGCTGCTGAGGCAGACGAGAACGATCTAATGGGTTGAATTTACCGCTGTTACGCAGGTCAGCCGCAACGATGCCACCGGCATCTTCAGGCGCAGCGCCAGGACCGGCCCACTGGAACGGAACAACCCCGATTGGGCGTGCCGAATCCACCCCCTGGGTGATCTCGATACGTACTTCTGCGTGCAGTACTGCTGCCCACAGCATTAAAAAACCAAATGCTACACGTAATGCCTGCTTCATCATATCTCCCTTATCCGGGTAACCTTACCCACGATAATTTAGCAGAATGTTAACAAACCCAAATAGACAAAACTACTAAACCCTGTGACTAACCCTGGTCTATTTTTCCCCGTTTGCACGGGGAAAATGTAACTTAAGGTTTGAAGTCCAGCGGTGCATTTTTAAAGACTTCGTAGACTGCCTGTGACGGCGGCTTAGGCATCTTAGCCTGACGCGCTGCGGCAAGTGCTGCAGTACATAAAGCGGGATCGCCACCTTCGGACTTAATATCAAGGAGCATGCCATCCGGCGCCAGTTTTATACGCAGCGTGCACGTTTTACCGGTGTAGGAAGACGCATCATAGAATCGGCTTTCGATAGCGGATTTAATCTGCGCGGCATAACCGTTGATTTCTGCACCAGAAGCACCGTTACTCTTAGTGTTACCACTTCCTGTTGGTGCTGCATTGTTTCCTTTCGCACCACCGCCCGCTTTCGGCGCATTCTTACCAGAACTCAGGTCGCCCAGGAGATCGTCAACGCCAGCGGCGTCCGCGGCTTTCT
Organism: Enterobacter ludwigii; assembly: GCF_001750725.1. NCBI lineage: Bacteria > Pseudomonadati > Pseudomonadota > Gammaproteobacteria > Enterobacterales > Enterobacteriaceae > Enterobacter > Enterobacter ludwigii. The sequence continues at coordinate 553,918 of NZ_CP017279.1, read as the reverse complement.
CAGCGGCGGCCGCTTTTTTGGCGGCGGCTTTCTCTGCAGCAGCTTTCTTATCGGCAGCGGCTTTTTCTGCTGCAGCTTTTTTGTCAGCAGCCGCTTTCTCGGCGGCGGCTTTCTTCTCTGCTGCGGCTTTTTCAGCAGCGGCCGCTTTTTCGGCTGCAGCCTTCTCAGCAGCAGCCGCTTTTTTCGCAGCATCGGCAGCAGCTTTCTTCTCTGCTTCCTGAGCAGCTTTCTTCGCGGCTTCCGCTTCAGCTTTTTTCTGAGCATCAGCAGCAGCTTTTTTTGCCGCTTCCGCTTCAGCTTTCTTCTGAGCATCAGCAGCGGCTTTCTTCGCCGCTTCGGCTTCAGCTTTCTTCTGAGCATCGGCTGCGGCTTTCTTCGCCGCTTCCGCCGCTAATTTTGCCTGAGCATCAGCTTGTGCTTTCGCGTCCGCCGCGGCTTTGGCTGCCGCCTCTTCCGCCTGCTTCTGCTGTTCCTGAGCTTTCTTCGCGGCCTCTTCAGCTTGCTTCTGCTGTTCCGCCTGCTCTTTCGCCGCTTCCTGCGCCTGCAAACGTTCTTTCTCAAGCTGCTTCAGTCGCTCCTGCTCAGCGGCCTGCTTTTCACGCAGTTCTTCCGCTTGCTGTTGCGCCTGTTTTTCACGCTGCTCTTCAGCCCGTTTTGCACTCGCCTTCTGCTGTTGCTCGCGGTTATAGTTCTGCACTACCGCACCGGGATCCACCATGACGGCGTCAATGGAAGAGCCTCCACCGCCGCCCGATGATGCATCAATGTGCTCGTCGAACGAACTCCAGATCAGCACTGCAAAAAGAATAACGTGCAGCACTGCGGAGACGATTATCGCTCGCTTAAGCTTGTCGTTCTGTTCGGTTGCCTTTGACACTATCGGTTCCCAAAAACTACGCAGATGATCAAATAGGCTGAGTCATTAAGCCAACTGACTTAACGCCCGCGCTATGTAGCAAGTTCAGCGCTTTAATAATTTCATCGTATGGTACGTCTTTCGCGCCACCGATTAAGAAGACCGTTTTCGGATTTGACTCCAGGCGTCGCTGCGCTTCAGCAATAACCTGCTCAGGTGGCAGTTGATCCATACGATCTTTTTCTACCACTACGCTGTATTGCCCTACACCGGAAACCTCAATGATGACCGGAGGATCGTCATTGGTGCTTACCGCCTGTGATTCTGTCGCATCCGGCAGATCAACCTCCACGCTCTGGGTAATGATGGGTGCTGTCGCCATGAAGATCAGCAGCAGTACCAACAGAACGTCCAGCAGTGGAACGATATTGATTTCGGACTTGAGCTCGCGACGATTTCGTCCACGCGATCTGGCCATGGTTTACCCCTTGTTACTCTCGGTACTGGTAAACGCCTGACGGTGCAGAATCGCGGTGAACTCTTCCATAAAGTTGTCGTAGTTCAGTTCCAGTTTATTCACGCGCTGGTTCAGACGGTTGTAAGCCATAACCGCCGGGATCGCCGCAAACAGACCGATAGCGGTCGCAATCAGTGCTTCTGCAATACCCGGGGCAACCATCTGCAACGTCGCCTGCTTCACCGCCCCCAGGGCGATAAAGGCGTGCATAATCCCCCAGACCGTACCAAACAGACCGATATACGGGCTGATGGAACCAACGGTCCCCAGGAAAGGAATATGCGTTTCAAGGTTTTCCAGCTCGCGATTCATGGAGATACGCATCGCACGCGAGGCACCTTCCACGACCGCTTCGGGCGCGTGGCTGTTTGCGCGATGCAAACGAGCAAACTCTTTGAATCCGCTATAGAAAATCTGTTCGGAGCCTACGAGGTTATCACGGCGTCCCTGGCTTTCCTGATACAGACGAGAAAGCTCAATACCCGACCAGAACTTATCTTCAAACGCTTCTGCTTCACGGCCAGCCGCATTGAGGATACGCGTTCTCTGGATGATGATGGCCCAGGATGCGATTGAAAAACCAATCAAAATCAACATGATAAGTTTAACCAGAAGGCTTGCCTTCAGGAACAAATCAAGGATATTCATGTCAGTCACTGCTTAAACTCCGCGACAATAGACTTAGGAAGCGCACGAGGCTTCATTATGGTTGGATCAACACAGACGATCAGGACTTCAGCTGAGTTCAGTACCGTATTTTCTGCATTGACTATCCGCTGCGTGAAAACCATTGAGGTTCCGCGCATTGATGTAATTTCAGTTTGGACTTCGAGCATATCGTCGAGTCTGGCAGGCGCAAAATACTCAAGCGTCATCTTGCGAACCACGAAGGCAACTCGCTCAGCCAACAGCTCCTGTTGACTAAAGTGATGATGGCGCAGCATCTCTGTGCGTGCCCGTTCATAAAAAGCAACGTAGCTGGCGTGGTAAACCACACCCCCGGCATCGGTATCTTCGTAATAGACACGAACCGGCCATCGAAACAGCGTTGTATTCACTTTACATCCCGGTAATGCAACAAAAGTTAGAGCTTTTAAACTTCGCTACTATACGCGCGGGAAAGATGGTTTGGAATGGGAGAAAGTAAACGGAGAGTAAATTTTTATGGGCCAGGGTAAGCCCATATCATTAACGGACATTTCTTATTCAGAAGAAGAAGAAAATCAAGCCAGCGAGAAGCACCAGATCGGCGATAAGTGGGCAGAAAATCCCCTGCCAGTGCAGCGCTTTCGGACGAAAGCCTACGCCGTGGATCACACCTGCGCACACCGCCCACATAATGAGGAAGCCGTGCCAGATCTCAAGCTCGCTGGTCTTCGCTGCAAAGCGCGAAGGGTCCCAGAAGATACAACCTGCCAGCAGTAATGCCATCACTAAAGAAAGCGCCCTTAACGGGCGCTTATCCATTACCGCGTAAAGCGTCGCGATAATGTTCATTAGTGTTTGTCTTCACCTGCTTTAGACGCTTCGACGTGCTCAAGCGCCAGGGCAGTAATGACACCAAATGCACAGGCAAGAAGCGTCCCTAAAATCCATGCGAAATACCACATATTCAGCTCCTTACTTAGTACAGAGAATGAGTGTTGCTTTCAATATCTTCTTTCGTGATACGACCGAACATTTTCCAGTAACACCATGCGGTGTACAGCAGGATAATCGGTACGAACACGCAAGCAACATACGTCATCAGGTTAAGCGTCAGCTGGCTGGACGTTGCATCCCACATGGTCAGGCTTGCATTCATCATCGTGCTGGACGGCATGACGAATGGGAACATCGCGATACCTGCAGTCAGAATAATGCACGCCAGCGTCAGTGAGGAAAATACAAATGCCAGGGCACCTTTTTCCAGACGTGACGTCAGTATCGTCAGCAGCGGCAGCAACACACCCAGAGCCGGAATAGCCCACAGAACAGGCATATTGTTGAAGTTCACCAGCCACGCGCCAGCCTGTCGTGCCACTTCTTTCGTCAGCGGGTTAGACGGTGCCGTGTGGTTAATTGCAGACGTAATGACATAACCGTCGATACCGTACATCACCCATACGCCGGCCAGTGCGAAGCACACCAGGGTAATAAGCGCAGCAACCTGCGCCGTTGCACGAGAGCGAAGATGCAATTCACCTACGGTACGCATCTGCAGATAGGTCGCACCCTGAGTAATGATCATTGCCACACTCACCACGCCTGCCAGCAGACCAAACGGATTCAGCAGCTGGAAGAAGTTACCGGTGTAGTAAAGACGCATGTATTCATCGATGTGGAACGGTACACCCTGCAGCAGGTTACCGAACGCCACGCCAATCACCAGCGGTGGAACGAAGCTACCAATGAAGATGCCCCAGTCCCACATGTTGCGCCAGCGAGTGTCTTCAATCTTGGAACGGTAGTCGAAACCAACCGGACGGAAGAATAAAGAAGCCAGCACCAGAATCATCGCCACATAGAAACCGGAGAACGCAGCCGCGTAGACCATCGGCCAGGCAGCGAACAGCGCGCCGCCTGCGGTGATCAGCCACACCTGGTTACCGTCCCAGTGCGGGGCGATGGAGTTAATCATGATTCGACGCTCGGTGTCATTACGACCGAGGAAACGGGTGAGCATCCCCACCCCCATGTCGAAACCGTCAGTGACTGCGAAACCGATCAGCAGAATACCGACCAGCAGCCACCAGATAAAACGCAATACTTCATAATCGATCATTTGATGACTCCTGTCTTAGCGTGCCGGCTGAGTAGTCGCACCGGACTGCTCGTAGTGATAGCGACCGGTTTTCAGGCTGCTTGGGCCAAGGCGCGCGAACTTGAACATCAGGAACAGTTCAGCCACCAGGAACAGGGTGTACAGACCACAAATCAGCAGCATGGAGAAGATCAGATCGCCTGCAGTCAGAGAGGAGTTCGCTACCGCCGTTGGCAGCACCTCACCGATCGCCCATGGCTGACGGCCATATTCCGCTACAAACCAGCCGGATTCGATAGCAATCCACGGAAGTGGAATACCATACAGCGCGGTACGCAGCAGCCATTTTTTCTCACCGATGCGGTTACGAATCACGGACCAGAAGGACGCCGCAATGATCAGCAGCATGATGATGCCGCAGCCCACCATGATACGGAATGCGAAGTACAGTGGCGCAACGCGTGGAATGGAGTCTTTGGTCGCCATCTGGATTTGCGCTTCCGTCGCGTCGGAGACGTTCGGGGTATAGCGTTTCAGCAGCAGACCGTAACCCAGATCTTTCTTCACATCGTTGAACTGGTCACGCACGGCCTGGTCGGTAGAACCCGCACGCAGCTGCTCCAGCAGCGCGTAGGCTTTCATACCGTTACGAATACGGCCTTCATGCTGCACCATCAGCTCTTTCAGACCCGTCACCTGCTTGTCGACGGAGCGGGTGGCAATGATGCCGAGCGCGTAAGGAATTTGAATGGCGAAGCGGTTTTCCTGTGCATCCTGGTCGGGAACACCGAACAGAGTAAAGGCAGCAGGCGCGGGTTGGGTTTCCCATTCGGCTTCGATTGCGGCCAGTTTGGTTTTCTGCACGTCACCCATTTCGTAACCGGATTCATCACCCAGCACGATAACAGAGAGGATTGCAGCCATACCGAAGCTTGCAGCGATAGCAAAGGAGCGCTTAGCAAACGCGAAGTCACGACCACGCAGCATGTAGTAAGAGCTGATGCCCAGTACAAACATCGCGCCGCACACATAGCCAGACGCCACGGTGTGAACGAATTTAACCTGTGCGACCGGGTTCAGCACCAGCTCGGCAAAGCTGACCATCTCCATACGCATGGTTTCGAAGTTGAAATCAGACGCGATAGGGTTCTGCATCCAGCCGTTCGCGACCAGGATCCACAGTGCGGACAGGTTCGAACCGAGTGCCACCAGCCAGGTCACCGCCATATGCTGGACTTTGCCCAGACGGTCCCAACCGAAGAAGAACAGACCTACAAAGGTGGATTCGAGGAAGAAGGCCATCAGACCTTCAATGGCCAGCGGCGCACCGAAGATATCCCCAACGTAGTGAGAATAGTAAGACCAGTTAGTCCCGAACTGGAACTCCATGGTCAAACCGGTAGCCACGCCCAGTGCAAAGTTGATACCAAACAACTTGCCCCAGAACTTGGTCATATCTTTATAAATCTGTTTGCCGGAGAGGACGTAGACCGTTTCCATGATGGCCAGCAGGAACGCCATACCGAGCGTTAGTGGCACAAACAGGAAGTGGTACATCGCGGTCAAGGCAAACTGTAAGCGCGACAGTTCGACTATATCTAACATCATGACTCCTTGCTCATCGCATGAAGACTCCGAGAGTGAACCCCGTTAGAAAAGGATTCACACACATGCCCCAATACAAATTATTCGCATCCATGTCGTCGCGCTTAGCCTGAGAAAGGATAAAAGCAATGACGATAGGTTACAAATACGTTAATAAAAAACTCAAATTGATCCCGCAAATATAATACGCTGCAAAACCCTTACAATAAACAGGTTTTTATTGAATCACATTTACGTTTTTCGACGGCGATCAATTTATAGCAAAATTACCACTTTTCAGCCATTTTGATCGGGGACAATTTACCGCCTTTCGACACCTTTTTCCAAGGATTAAACTTTGATTTAAATCAAAAAGCACCGTTTCTGTTAACCATGTTTAAATGTGGTGAGAATGGTAAAAACCTTGTTAATGCTATGTGTACGACGAGATATTTGGAGTTATCAAAAGCAAGAAAGAATATAAACAGACGTGATTTATTTTAACGCTGAAGAACAACGCATCTTTACATTCGCGTTAACGTATAAAGGTAGTCGTCAGCGCGTTTTTTTTCCATTGTGCGACGATAGCCGCAGATAATTACATTTATTTTACCTGCGACACGCTTAAAATTAACACCACAATGTGACTATTCAATAAAAAAGGCTGCCCTGCGCGCAGCCTTTTGTTCACTTCAGACGCTACCTTTCCGTTTTCAGGCTAAAAGTCCGCGATTGCCCAGGCCTGAACAGGCCCGTAATGCCCTTTTCTTCTCCCCTGCCTGCCAGTACCTGTTCATTTAAATTCGTCTCGCAACAGCCTTTAAGCGCCTGATTCCACGATAAAGAGGCATCACAGGACACAGATTCCGACGGATTGAACAGACGAAGGATAAGCGCGTCCCGATCCTCCGCCTTTTTTATCGCGCTCATAACACAGCCTGTCGGCGAAAGGGTCAGCAGGCTGTATCTGTCCGGCGTGCTGAACGGCGCACGGTTAAGCTTCATGGCATCCCAGGGGATTTTGTTATAACACTGGACGGGGGTAAGCCACGCTTTCGCCTGCTGAGCAACGCCGGCGTTCTCGGGAGAGCCGCTAAAACTCAGAAGGCTAAAACGGCAATCGAGCCGGCCCCGAAGCTGCGAGTCCGGAACGGCCATTTTTATGCCGGACGGTCGGCCCGGGCGCAACAGTAAATCTTCCTTTCCCAACACGCCCACACCGCGTAAAAGGGTCAGAGCAAACGCTTTTTCCGCCTCCCCCACCACTTCAAATTCGCGTAACCCTTCTGTGAACAGGGCGATCCCGTTTCGTTCCTGCTGCAGCACGGCGTAGTTAAGTAAATTCCAGACGGGAACCGGTGCCTCTTTCCAGCCCTCTTCTTGCCAGTTAGCCATCGCGTCATCGCGAACCGGGCGCGTTATGGAGCCAAACTGCGTATCTGACAGTACCTGCTCCGTCATAAACGGCGTCGGGATAAGCACGCGGACCCGGTGATCGTCAGCCTGATTATCCAGACGCGCCACAACATCTACACGCCTGCTGTTATGGCTGAGAGTGACCTCAAATTCCACCGCAAGAGCGCCATTGCGCAGGCGGGCCGACCGCTCGGCCAGGTTTGCCGGAACGGCGATGCGATGCTGGATCACCGCCCTGCTCTGCCAGGCTTCCTGTATCACCTCAACATGATGCTGCCCGTGCGCTGAAGTGAGCCGCCACTCTTCCCGGGAAGGCGAGTAGTCGTACTCATCGCCATCATCCGACCCCTCTTCAATTTCCAGTACGCGGTCATAAATAAGTCCGGATTCTTTATCACGCAGGCGCAGCGTGCCATCGTCATTTATATCAATTTGCCAGAAGGCGTTTTCCAGCAGAGCATCCGTTTTTGCCCTCGCGGGCAGCCTCTTTTCAGAAGCCTGGGGCTCGATGTAAAGCGTGCGGTATCCCATCGCGGGCAGGATCTGACAGATTTGGATATCAAATTCCATAAACGGATCGTAATTACCATAGTGCACGATTTGCCGGTCAATCAGCCCCGGGTCTATTTCCCGGGCGCTGCGAATAAAACAGGGGATCTCATTGCCTTTATCATCCCGCAACCGGAACTGGCTCGCGCGCAGACGAAGGGTGGTGTTAATCACCTCTTCACGGGGCCAGGGCATCAGATTGAACATCACCAGCTTGTCGGCCTCGCTTTGCGGCATATTGTCGACAATCTTGCGCATCGAGAAACGCGTGAGGTTATCGGCCATGTCTTCAGCGAGCGCAAACCGGGCCATAATCTCACGATGCACTTTGTCGCTGCAGCAGCAGCCAATACTGTCGTGAGCATGATTCTTGAGGATCTCTTTCCACATTTTCTCCAGCAAACCGTGGTGATACTCGAAGCCCAGCATCCAGGCGAGCGCCGCCAGCGGTTCGAGGATATTCACGATTTTGTTTTCAATGCGGGCGTGGGCAATTTTGATGTCCATCCGTGTGGAGCCGATTGTCCGGTGTACACGCATGTATTTGCCGTCGATAAACTCCCCTTTCAGCGTCGCCAGTTCGTCACGGTGCGCTTCAGTATGTTCAAAGACCTCCTCGAACCGGCTCATCACAAATTTCCGCTGCGGGTACATCTTTCGAAGGGTATCCATCACCGCGAAAATGTTCTGCTGGAGGGGCATCTGGTCGTGACCGTTAGGCAGCAGAATCTCTTTCGTCACGGAAGCGTTCTCCAGCAATGTAAGCCAGGTATCGAGCCGTTTACGCAGCCCCGCTTCATCCTCCGGTAAGTACTTACCAATCGCGTAGCCCAGCGGTAGTACCTGCGCCGTAACTTCGCTGCCGTCTGCGCTCTGCCATAAAAATTCTGTTTTATCGGTGCCGTGACGCTCAGAACATCCGCGCCAGAACAGCGTGCGGGTGATACCAAAGCCGTTATAGATATGCGGAAGTTGCCCGGACATGCCAAACGAATCCGGCAGATACCCTATTTTCATCGGCTCACCGAATTCCATGCATTCGCGCATCCCGTACATCAGGTTGCGAACGATCGATTCGCCACTGACAATCGTGGTGTCGGTCTGGGTATACCACGGCCCGATAATCAGCTTTCCGCGCTCAACCAGCGCTTTTACCCGGGGCCGGTTGTCCGGTACGACGGCGAAGTAATCCTCCAGTACTGCGGTCTGTCCATCAAGAACGTAGTATTTATACTCTTCGTCCTGCTCCAGACGGGTCAGGATCTCCTCCATGTTATTGACCAAAAGGATCCGCGATGCTTCGGTGGTGAAATACCACTCACGGTCCCAGTGCATATGTGGCGTGATATGAACGCGAGATACAGCTTTCATCTTCGTTTCCTGTAAATGAATTTATGGCGTGACGTCTTCCGTCAGGTATTTGCCTTTTTTTACGCCCTGACGTCGCCAGAACAGTAAGATGAGCGTAGAGAGCATCGTTCCCCCCAGCGCAGCGCCAAACCAGCCTGCCGCCGCGATCGCGCCACCCATCCCCGCGTCATGCAGTAAAAAGAGAGAGAAGATGCCCGCCCCCGGCGTAGACAACCCGATGCCCATTGCACCGATAATCGCCCCTGTTGCCATCGAGCCAACAACAAACGAGCCAATCACCCGCAGCGGATCTTCAATGGCCATCGGAATTGCCCCTTCGGTGATGCCCGCAAGGCCCAGCAGCCACGTCGACTTGCCGGTTTCGATTTCAAACGGTTTAAAGAGATGCGGTGCCAGCATGGTTGAAGCCGTGACGGTAAAAGCCGAGACCATTTTGACGGAAGCAAAAATGGCATACGGCCCGTAAACGCCGTTGGCCATCGCCCCCAGACAGAACGCATAGGCCGCTTTGTTGACCGGTCCCCCTAAATCGAACGAGCACATAAAACCGAGCAGAGTGCCCAGTAGCAGCGCATTGGCACCGGAGAGCCCGTTAAGCCATGCCGTGAGGGAGGAGTTGATCCACGCAACCGGCTCGCCGATCACGAACAGCATCAGGCTGCCCGCGCCCAGCACGCCAATCACCGGGTAGAGGTAATAGGTTAAAAAGCCGTTATAACGCTGACTCAGACGGATATGGTTTTTCACCCAGCGCATCAGATAGCCGGCAATCAAGCCACCTGCAATCGCCCCTAAAAAACCTGAACCGATCATATTGGCGGCAAGACCGGCCGCAAAACCCGGCGCCAGAGCAGGTTTATCTGCCAGCGAGTAGGCGGTATACGCGGCCAGCACCGGCACCATTAACGTGCCTAACATCCCCCCGCCGAGTTTGCGATACATCCACAGCCATGAGTTCTCCTGCTCAAACAGATGCTGTAATCCCAACATCTGTGCCAGCAATACCGCGACGGCCAGCACCGTGCCTCCCGCCACAATCAGCGGCACGGCAAAGGAAATACCGCTGAGCAGGGCCTGCTTAAGCTCCGTCTTAAGGCTCTTGCTCACATCATTGCCGGTGTGCACCTGGCGATCCGTTTCCGCGGGGGGTAAGGCCAACGCACGCTTAATAAGCGCTTCGGCATGGCGAAGCGGTTCCGCGACCGGCACGGACAGCGTCGGGATGCCCTGAAAACGCTCGCTCTCTTTGAGAGCCACTTCTGCGGCAATGATACAGGCCTGCGCAGTGCGTAACTGCTGCGCGGTCAACCGCCCTTCGATACCGTTCGCCCCCTGCTTTTCCACCACCACGTTTACGCCAAGCTTACGCCCCGCTTTTTCCAGATACTCAGCTGCCATATAGGTATGCGCAATGCCGGCGGGGCATGCAGTTACACAAACGATGGTTGGCGCATCCACGAACGCGACAACGTCATCTTCCTGTGGCACATCGTCCAGCGCGGCGAGTAGCGCTGCTGCCGTGGTAGCCGCCATGACGCGCGCCCGAAGAGTTTCATCCGCCAGACGAGAAGTGAGTTCCGTCAGCACCTGGATATGGGTTGAGCCAGCTTCAGCCGGCGGAATGGCAAGCAGGAAAATCAGCTCGACATTTTCCGGGCCATCCACGCCTTCCCAGCTCAGCGGTTCACGTAAGGTGGCTACGGCAAAAGCCGCCTCTTTCACCACCGCTGATTTACCATGCGGGACTGCCAGCCCTTCGCCGAGCGCGGTAGGGCCTAGCGATTCCCGATGAAAGACTTCGGTTAAAAACGCATTGCCGTCGGTAATTTTGCCGAGCGTCACCAGCCGCATCGTGAGCTGGCGTATTGCTTCATCACGACTGGTGTACTGCGCCTGCACGCAGACAGCGTCGGGATGGGTCAGGGTCGTCAGGTTCATCAGGATCCTCACACTCAAGGGTAATTGTTCAGGATCGATTGTGACAGACGAACTGATACCTTTATGTGATCATTTTCACTAACACCGATAATTTGTATTTAATTTGTATTATTTACAAATTCTGTGCTGGAGGCATAATTCCGTGAAAAGGTATTAGAAGGCAGACGACATGGGCAATAAACCGATGTACCGGCAGATAGCGGATGCGCTTCGCGAGAAAATTACCGCCGGTGAGTTAAAACCCGGTGATGCGTTACCGACGGAATCCAGCCTGCAGGAGACATTTAGCGTCAGTCGCGTCACGGTGAGGCAGGCACTGAAGCTCCTCACTGAAGAGCAGATTATCGAGAGCATTCAGGGCAGCGGCTCCTATGTGAGAGAGGAGCGCGTCAATTACGACATTTATCAGCTTACCGGCTTTTATGAAAAACTGGCGGACCGAAACGTCGATACCCACAGCGACGTAAAAACATTCGAAGTGATCAAAGCGGATGTGAAACTGGCTGAGACGCTAAACATTCGGCCGGATGACAAAGTGTGGCATGTCAAACGGGTGCGCTTTATTAAGCAAAAACCGGTGAATCTGGAAGAGACGTGGATGCCGCTGGCGATGTTCGCCGACCTCACCTGGGAGGTGATGGAAAATTCCAAATATCACTACATCGAACAGATAAAGAAGATGGTTATCGATCGCAGTGAACAGGAACTGGTTCCGATCATGCCCTCACAGGAGGCGATCGACGCGCTGGCGCTGGATCCGGCAAAACCGATACTGGAAAAGGTGTCACGCGGCTTTCTGAAGGATGGGCGGGTGTTTGAATACAGCCGTAACGTGTTTAACAGCGACGATTACAAATTCACGCTGGTCGCGAAACGCAGGCATTAAAAAAGGCCGCTTTACAGCGGCCAACCATGTCGAAACGGACACTTATTACTTCAACGCTCCCTTTTACAGGGAGCAGAGAGGATTTACTTAATGATGGATTTCAGTGCTTCGCCGATATCCGCCAGGCTGCGAACGGTTTTCACGCCTGCGGCTTCCAGCGCGGCGAATTTCTCATCAGCCGTACCTTTACCGCCTGCGATAATCGCGCCTGCGTGACCCATACGCTTACCTTTCGGCGCTGTCACACCTGCGATATAACCGACGACCGGCTTGGTCACATGTTCTTTGATATACGCAGCCGCTTCTTCTTCTGCGCTACCGCCGATCTCACCGATCATCACGATCGCTTCGGTCTGCGGATCTTCCTGGAACATTTTCAGGATATCAATGAAGTTAGAACCTGGGATGGGGTCACCACCGATGCCCACACAGGTGGACTGGCCGAAACCGTAGTCGGTAGTCTGCTTAACCGCTTCATAGGTCAGCGTACCGGAACGGGAGACGATACCCACTTTACCCGGTTTGTGAATGTGACCCGGCATGATGCCGATTTTGCATTCGCCTGGGGTGATAACGCCCGGGCAGTTCGGGCCGATCATGCGCACGCCAGCTTCATCCAGCTTCACTTTCACGGTCAGCATATCCAGCGTCGGGATACCTTCGGTGATGGTGATGATGAGCTTGATGCCCGCGTCAATCGCTTCCAGAATCGAGTCTTTGCAGAACGGAGCCGGAACGTAGATAACGGTCGCGGTCGCGCCCGTCGCTTCAACTGCTTCGCGCACGGTGTTGAATACCGGCAGGCCCAGGTGCGTGGTGCCGCCTTTACCTGGCGTTACGCCACCAACCATCTGCGTGCCGTAGGCAATCGCCTGTTCGGAGTGGAAAGTCCCCTGGCTACCGGTGAAGCCCTGGCAGATAACCTTGGTATCTTTATTAATTAAAACTGACATTATTTCCCCTCCACTGCGGCAACAACCTGCTGAGCTGCATCCGTCAGACTTTTCGCTGCAATAATATTCAGGCCGCTGTCAGCCAGTTTTTTCGCGCCGAGTTCAGCGTTGTTACCTTCCAGACGCACCACAACCGGGACGTTAACACCCACTTCTTCTACCGCACCGATGATACCGTCTGCGATCAGGTCGCAACGCACGATACCGCCGAAGATGTTAACCAGCACGGCTTTGACGTTGTCGTCAGAGAGGATGATTTTGAACGCTTCGGTTACACGCTCTTTGGTTGCGCCACCGCCCACGTCTAGGAAGTTTGCAGGCTCACCGCCGTGCAGCTTAACGATGTCCATGGTGCCCATCGCCAGGCCTGCGCCGTTAACCATGCAGCCGATGTTGCCATCCAGCGCCACGTAGTTCAGTTCCCACTGTGCAGCCTGCGCTTCACGCGGGTCTTCCTGAGACTGGTCGCGCATTTCACGCAGATCCGGCTGACGGAACAGTGCGTTGCCGTCAGCGCCCAGTTTGCCGTCGAGGCAGATCAGGTCGCCCTGAGTGGTGATAACCAGCGGGTTGATCTCGATCAGCGCCAGGTCGCGCTCCAGGAAGATGGTGGCCAGACCCATGAAGATCTTGGTGAACTGCTGAACCAGCTTGCCTTCCAGACCCAGTTTGAACGCCAGCTCACGGCCCTGGTAAGGCATTGGGCCTGCCAGCGGATCGATCGCCACTTTGTGGATCAGGTGTGGCGTCTCTTCTGCCACTTTCTCGATTTCCACGCCGCCTTCGGTAGACGCCATGAACACCACACGACGGGAGCTACGGTCAACAACCGCGCCCAGGTACAGTTCTTTCGCGATGTCAGTTGCAGCTTCAACCAGGATCTGGTTGACAGGCTGACCGTTCGCATCTGTCTGGTACGTTACCAGACGCTTGCCGAGCCAATGTTCAGCAAACGCACGAATCTCTTCTTTACTCTTAACAACCTTCACACCGCCCGCTTTACCACGGCCACCAGCGTGAACCTGACACTTAACTACCCAAGGGCCGGAACCGATTTTAGATGCGGCTTCTTCTGCTTCACGCGGGGTAGTACAGGCATAACCCACCGGAGCCGGTAAGCCATACCGGGCAAACAGCTGTTTGGCCTGATATTCATGTAAGTTCATGTGTTCTATCCATCCTTCAGGTAATCGTTAGGTAGTGCTTTTGTAGGCCCGGCAGACAACGCGCCGCCGGGCAAGACTGCTAAAACTAGACGTCCAGCAGCAGACGCGTTGGATCTTCCAGCAGCTCTTTAATGGCCACCAGGAAGCCCACGGACTCGCGGCCGTCGATCAGACGGTGATCGTAAGAGAGTGCCAGATACATCATTGGCAGGATCTCAACTTTGCCGTCTACCGCCATTGGACGATCTTTAATGGCATGCATACCCAGGATCGCGCTCTGCGGCGGGTTGATGATCGGGGTAGACATCAGTGAACCGAAAACGCCGCCGTTGGTAATGGTGAAGTTACCGCCGGTCAGATCGTCTACGGTCAGCTTGCCGTCGCGACCTTTTACAGCCAGCTCTTTAATCTTTTTCTCGATGTCAGCCATACCCAGAGTATCGACATCACGCAGAACAGGGGTAACCAGACCACGTGGCGTAGAGACTGCCATGCTGACGTCGAAGTAGTTGTGGTAAACCACGTCATCGCCATCGATAGAGGCGTTAACTTCCGGGTAGCGTTTCAGCGCTTCAACAACCGCTTTCACGTAGAAGGACATAAAGCCCAGACGGATACCGTGACGTTTTTCAAACGCGTCACCGTACTGCTTACGCAGGTCCATGATTGGCTTCATATTCACTTCGTTGAAGGTGGTCAGCATCGCGGTGGAGTTTTTCGCTTCCAGCAGACGCTCAGCCACACGCTTACGCAGGCGAGTCATCGGCACGCGTTTTTCGCTACGGGCACCCAGCGCAGGCTGTGCTGCCGGTGCCGCTGCCGCTGCTGGCGCTTTAGCTTCTGCCTGGGCAGGGGCTTTCGCCAGATGCTTCTCGATATCTTCACGGGTCAGACGACCACCGACACCGGTGCCTTTAATGGCAGCCGCATCCAGGTTGTGCTCGGCCAGCAGGCGACGGATCGCCGGGCTGAGCGCGTCGTTAGTCTGCTCTTCCAGAGAGGCCTGCTGACGCTGGGCTGGGGTAGACGCTTTTTCGTCAGACTTCGCGCTGGACTCTTTGCCCGCGCTGTTGCCTTCACGCAGGCGACCCAGGATCTGACGGGAGGTTACGGTTGTCCCTTCGTCTTCCAGGACTGCATCCAGAATGCCATCCGCTGAAGCCGGTACTTCCAGTACCACTTTGTCAGTTTCGATTTCTACCAGCACTTCATCGCGCTTAACGCTATCGCCCGGTTTTTTGTGCCAGGTGGCGACGGTCGCATCTGCTACGGACTCAGGCAGGTCGGGAACAAGAATATCTACGCTACTCATTATGTATCCTTTAATTAATCGACGTTCAGCGCGTCATTGACCAGATCTTGTTGCTGCTTCTGGTGAACGGACATATACCCTACCGCCGGAGAGGCGGAGGCCGGGCGACCTGCATAACGCAGGGCAGACCCAAATGGAATGACTTCACGGAAATGATGCTGACTGCAGTACCAGGCGCCCTGGTTGAGCGGCTCTTCCTGGCACCAGACAAAATCATGCACGTGAGCATACGGTTTCAACGCTTCCTGCACCGCCTGGTGCGGGAATGGATAAAGCTGTTCGATACGCACGATGGCGACATCTTTCTGGTCGTTCTTACGGCGCTGTTCCAGCAGGTCGTAATAAACCTTACCAGAACACATCACAACACGCTTAACGGCCTGCGGATCCAGTTCGTCAACCTCACCGATGGCAGGCAGGAAGGTGCCGTTCGCCAGTTCGTCCAGGCTGGACACCGCCAGCGGGTGGCGCAGCAGGGATTTTGGCGACATGACCACCAGCGGACGGCGCATACCGCGCAGCGCCTGACGACGCAGCATGTGGTAGACCTGAGCCGGAGTGGACGGCACGCACACCTGCATGTTCTGCTCAGCGCAGAGCTGCAGATAACGTTCCAGACGGGCGGAGGAGTGCTCCGGACCCTGACCTTCGTAACCGTGTGGCAGCAGCATCACCAGGCCACACATACGGCCCCATTTCTGCTCGCCGGACGAGATGAACTGGTCGATAACGACCTGGGCGCCGTTGGCGAAGTCACCGAACTGCGCTTCCCAGATAGTCAGGGTGCGCGGTTCCGCGGTGGCGTAGCCGTATTCGAATGCCAGTACCGCTTCTTCAGACAGGACGGAGTCCCATACCTTGAACTGACCCTGACCGTTATGGACATGCTGCAGCGGAGTATAGGTTGAACCGTTAGTCTGGTTGTGAACTACCGCGTGACGGTGGAAGAAGGTGCCACGGCCCGCATCTTCACCGGACAGACGAACAGGAATGCCTTCATCAACCAGCGTTGCGTAAGCCAGTGTTTCCGCCCCGCCCCAGTCGAACAGCTTCTCGCCCGCTGCCATTGATTGACGGTCAGCATAAATTTTCGCTACGCGAGACTGCATCTCGATAGCGTCTGGTACGGTGCTGATACGTTTAGCCAGCTCCTGCAGGCGCTTCATCTCTACCTTGTTCGGGTAGCTCTCATCCCACTCGTGGTTGAGGTACGGCGACCAGGTAAAGGAGTGCATGTTCATCGGGCGCAGCTCTTTCACTACGCATTCACCCGCATCCAGCGCGTCGCGGTAGAGGTTGACCATTTCGGTCGCATCTTCCAGCGTCGTCACGTTGTCGCCTTCCAGCTTGTCAGCATAGATTTTGCGTGGCGTCGGGTGTTTTTTGATTTTCTGATACATCAGCGGTTGCGTTGCACTTGGCTCGTCAGCTTCGTTGTGGCCATGACGGCGGTAGCAGAACAGGTCGATGAACACATCGCGTTTGAAGGTGTTACGGTAGTCCAGCGCCAGACGGGTAACGAACGCCACGGCTTCCGGGTCATCCGCGTTAACGTGGAAGATCGGCGCCTGAACCATCTTACCGATGTCGGTGCAGTACGGGGTAGAACGCGCATCCAGTGGGTTAGAGGTCGTGAAGCCCACCTGGTTGTTGATAACAATGCGAACGGTACCGCCCACTTCGTAACCACGTGCTTTGGACATGTTCAGCGTTTCCTGAACCACGCCCTGCCCTGTGACCGCCGCGTCACCGTGAATGGTGATTGGCAGAACTTTGTTGCTGCTCGGCTCGTCCAGACGATCCAGACGCGCACGCACAGAACCGATAACCACCGGGCTCACGATTTCCAGGTGTGACGGGTTAAACGCCAGCGCCAGGTGAACCAGACCGCCTTCGGTTTCGATATCAGACGAGAAGCCCATGTGGTACTTCACGTCACCGGTGCCGAGGTGTTCTTTATGTTTGCCCGCGAATTCGTCGAACAGGTCCTGCGGTTTTTTACCCAGCACGTTGACCAGTACGTTCAGACGACCGCGGTGCGCCATACCCAGCACCACTTCACGGGTACCGCTTTTGCCCGCGTGGCGAATCAGCTCTTTCAGCATAGGTACCAGCGCGTCGCCGCCTTCCAGCGAGAAGCGTTTCGCACCCGGGAATTTCGCGCCCAGATAGCGTTCAAGGCCTTCTGCTGCGGTCAGTTCGCTGAGGAAGCGTTTTTTCTCTTCAGCAGAGAAATTCGCGTGGCCCGCCACAGATTCGATGCGCTGCTGGATCCAGCGTTTCTCTTCTGTAGAGGTGATGTGCATATATTCCGCGCCGATGGAGCCGCAGTAGGTTTGCTTGAGCGCGTCAATCAGCTCGCCCAACTTCATCGTGTCTTTGCCGATGGCAAAGGAACCTACGTTAAAGCTTTCCTGGAAATCGGCCTCGGTCAGATCGTGATACGCCGGATCGAGATCCGCCACACGATCTTGTTTCCACAGTCCCAGCGGATCGAGATTCGCATGCTGGTGACCACGGAAGCGATAAGCGTTGATAAGCTGCAGGACTTTAACCTGCTTCGCATTGGTGTCAGGGTCGGAAATCGCAGAAGAGTAACGTGAGGCATCCTTCGCCAGACGACGGAAATAATCACGTGTTTTGGAATGGAATTGATCCGGTTTGACTCCAGTGCCAGGTAACTGCTGGAACATGGAACGCCAGTTTGCGTCCACTGAGTCAGGATCGGTTAAGAAGTCTTCATAGAGCTGTTCTATCCAGCTCTGGTTTGAACCAGAGAGGTAAGAAGAGTCCAGCCAGGCTTTCATTGCGCCGTTCTGCATCGTGATCCCTTAAGCATTTTTATGCTTACTTTCGCCGTAGAAACTACCACGTACAACACGTACGTGCCGGGGTTCACCTGCGAGCTCTTATGTTGTCTTGGGCTCGCGAAGGAACCTTTAAAAACTGTCTGCACCTCGGGGCAGTTTTTAGAGGTTTCCTACATTTTATCCCCTCTCCTGTCAGGAGAGGGTCAGGGCGAGGGGAACAACGCTCCCCTCCTGTTACTTATGCACTGCGCTGCAGCAGCATCGACTTAATATGGCCGATGGCGCGCGTCGGGTTCAGCCCCTTAGGACATACACTGACGCAGTTCATGATGCTATGGCAGCGGAATACGCTGAAAGCATCACTCAGTCCTTCCAGACGACTGTCGGTTTCGGTGTCGCGGCTATCGATCAGGAAGCGATAGGCAGCCAGCAGACCGGCCGGGCCGATAAACTTGTCCGGGTTCCACCAGAACGACGGGCAAGAGGTCGAGCAACATGCACAGAGAATACACTCGTACAAACCATCGAGTTTTTCACGCTGCTCAGGAGACTGTAAGTGCTCACGAGCCGGTGGATTTTGCCCATTATTCAATAAGTAAGGCTTAATCTTCTCATATTGTGCATAGAATTGCCCCATGTCTACCACCAAATCACGAACGACTGGCAGACCTGGCAAAGGACGGATAACAATTTTCTGGCCCGCGCGCTGCAACGCTGAAATTGGCGTGATGCAGGCCAGACCATTTTTACCGTTCATGTTCACACCATCAGAGCCACAAACGCCTTCACGGCATGAGCGACGGAACGACAGTGTCGGATCTTTTTCTTTCAGCTGGATTAAGGCATCCAGCAGCATCATGTCACGGCCTTCTTCCGCTTCCAGGGTGTAATCCTGCATACGCGGAGCATCATCTACATCCGGGTTATAACGATAAACTGAGAATTCGAGTTTCATTATCCTGTCTCCGCATTAGTAAGTACGAATCTTCGGCGGGAACGCCGGACGCAGTTTCGGTTCCATATTGACGCTACGACGCGTCATGGATTCCGACTCTGGCAGATACAGGGAATGGCACAGCCAGTTTTCATCGTCACGATCCGGGAAGTCGAAGCGGCTATGCGCGCCACGGCTCTCGGTACGGAAGTTTGCCGACATCGCGGTAGCGAACGCCGTTTCCATCAGGTTATCCAGCTCCAGACACTCAACGCGCTGGGTATTGAACTCGCTGGACGTGTCGTCCAGACGGGCATTTTTCAGACGCTCGCGGATCGCTTTCAGCTGCTCAAGACCTTTGGCCATCGCATCCCCTTCACGGAATACCGAGAAGTTGTGCTGCATACATTCCTGCAGCGCTTTGCGGATTTCCACCGGATCTTCACCATTACGGTTGCCGTTCCAGCGGTTCAGACGCTCAAGCGACGCATCAATTTCATCGTCGGTGGCATCACGCAGCGCACCCTGCTCGGCAATAGACTCTTGCAGATGCAGACCTACCGCACGACCAAATACCACCAGGTCAAGCAGGGAGTTCCCGCCCAGACGGTTTGCACCGTGTACGGATACGCAGGCAATTTCACCGACGGCAAACAGGCCCGGGATAACAACGTCTTCACCCTGCTCGTTCACGGTCAGCGCCTGGCCGGTCACTTTGGTCGGAATACCGCCCATCATGTAGTGACAGGTTGGGATTACCGGGATGGGCTCTTTCACTGGATCGACGTGCGCGAAGGTACGAGACAGCTCCAGAATGCCTGGCAGACGTGATTCCAGAACCTCTTTACCCAGATGGTCGAGTTTCAGCTTCGCGTGTGGACCCCATGGGCCGTCACAGCCGCGGCCTTCACGGATTTCGATCATGATGGAACGCGCCACCACGTCACGACCCGCCAGGTCTTTCGCATTCGGGGCATAACGCTCCATGAAGCGCTCGCCGTGTTTGTTCAGCAGGTAACCCCCTTCACCACGGCAGCCTTCTGTTACCAGCACGCCGGCACCGGCGATGCCGGTTGGGTGGAACTGCCACATTTCCATATCCTGCACCGGTACGCCGGCGCGGATAGCCATACCTACGCCGTCACCGGTGTTGATGTGGGCGTTGGTGGTAGATTGATAAATACGGCCTGCACCGCCGGTCGCCAGCACGGTAGCACGCGCTTTGAAGTAGACCACTTCACCGGTTTCAATACACAGCGCGGTACAACCTACAACGGCGCCATCGGCGTTTTTCACCAGATCCAGCGCATACCACTCGGAGAAAATAGTCGTGTGGTTTTTCAGGTTCTGTTGATACAGCGTGTGCAGCAGTGCGTGACCGGTACGGTCAGCCGCAGCTGCAGTACGTGCCGCCTGCTCGCCGCCGAAGTTTTTCGACTGGCCGCCAAACGGACGCTGATAAATGGTGCCATTTTCCAGACGGGAGAACGGCAGCCCCATGTGGTCCAGCTCCAGAATCGCTTCCGGGCCAGTCTTACACATATATTCGATAGCATCCTGGTCGCCGATGTAGTCGGAACCTTTGACCGTGTCATACATGTGCCATTCCCAGTTATCTTCATGGGAATTGCCCAGCGCAACGGTAATACCGCCCTGCGCGGAGACAGTGTGGGAACGGGTCGGGAAGACTTTAGAGAGCAGCGCACAGGTCTGGCCGCTCTGGGAAATTTGCAGTGCTGCACGCATACCTGCGCCACCAGCACCAATCACAACAGCATCAAATTCTCTGACTGGCAGTTTCATTACACACCCCACACCACAACGAATCCATAAATAACGTAAACCACCAGTGCAACGACAATGACCAGCTGCAGAGGAAGGCGAATCGCCAGTGGTTTAACGTAATCGGTCAACACCTGCCACATACCAATCCAGGCATGAATAAGGATGGAGAACAGAGCCAGCAGGGTGAACACTTTGGTGAAGGCAGATCCGAAGAACCCACTCCAGATTTCCCACGTCAGCGTGCCGCTGGTCGCGAAGAAACCAATCATATAGATGATATAAAGGGTGAGAACGATGGCGGTAGCACGGACCAGAATGAAGTCATGTACGCCGTTGCGTCCTAATGCGGAGGCGTTGCTTACCATACGAGAACTCCTGCGAGAAGTGAAAGCACGACAGTCAATACAAATGAAATATTAGCGGAGCGTTTACCGGCTTCGAAAGTCTCTTCCAGGTAGCCAAAGTCCATCAGCATATGACGAATGCCCACGACAACGTGGTACGCCAGCGCAGTCAGAATGCCCCACATGATAAATTTCACGAAGAAGCTGTTCATGATGGCAGAGGCCTGGAGGAATCCTTCAGGAGAAGAGAGGCTGGTACCCAGTAACCACAGCAGAATGCCGACCGCCACAAACGTAATCACACCAGAAACGCGGTGCAGAATGGACGCTATTGCTGTTACAGGGAACCGGATCGTTTTGAGATCCAGATTGACAGGTCTTTGTTTTTTCACATTTCTTATCATGAATAACGCCCACATGCTGTTCTTATTGTTTCCTTCCTCCGGACTGCGATGCGGGTCAGACAGCGTTCCTTTTCTATAACTGCGCGTCATGCAAAACATTGCTTCCAAATGCTAAAACGACACGTTACAACGCTGGGTGGCTCGGGATTGCAGGGTGTTCCGGAGACCTGGCGGCAGTATAGGCCGTTCACAAAATCATTACAATTAACCTACATACAGTTTGTCGGGTTTTCTCTGGAACAGTGATCAGGGTCACGATAACAACATCTTTTTAATTTTTAATCATCTGATTTGACAAATGTTAAACAATATTGTTACAAACGTCATCAGAAAAGGCATATAATGCGCAAAAGTTATGAGGTCTCACTTTCACCTGACAAATAGTTATGTAACAGTGTGATGGTATTGACCGAAGTTATCAGGACAGTTATTAGTGATATACAGGTTTGAATAATTCGGACTGCGAAGACACTGATTTGCTGTTGTTTCACTGATTTTTCATGTTTTTACCTGCAAGGCGCCATAGCTCTGTACCCTGGTTTCTCCTCGTGAGCTGAGCGGTAAGCCAAATAACAAACTGGTAACGGTGAGAAATCAGCAGAATGCAAATCCGGTAATTGGCAGTCTTAAGCAATAAGGCGCTAAGGAGACCGTAAATGGCTGATACAAAGGCAACGCTCACCCTAAATGGTGACACTGCTGTTGAACTGGATGTGCTAAAAGGCACGCTCGGTCAGGATGTTATTGATATCCGTACGCTGGGTTCTAAAGGTGTATTCACCTTCGACCCTGGATTTACCTCTACCGCATCTTGCGAATCCAAAATCACCTTCATTGATGGTGACGAAGGTATCCTGCTCCATCGCGGCTTCCCCATCGATCAGTTAGCCACCGAATCCAACTATCTGGAAGTGTGCTACATCCTGCTGAACGGCGAAAAACCGACGCAGGCACAATACGATGAATTCAAAACCACCGTCACCCGTCACACCATGATTCATGAGCAGATTACCCGTCTGTTCCATGCTTTCCGTCGTGATTCTCACCCAATGGCGGTGATGTGCGGTATTACCGGCGCGCTGGCAGCGTTCTACCACGACTCGCTGGACGTGAATAATCCACGTCACCGCGATATCGCGGCGTTCCGCCTGCTGTCCAAAATGCCGACAATGGCAGCGATGTGTTACAAATACTCCATCGGCCAGCCGTTTGTTTATCCACGTAACGACCTCTCCTACGCCGGTAACTTCCTGCGCATGATGTTCTCCACACCGTGTGAAGAGTACGAAGTGAACCCGGTACTGGAACGTGCGATGGACCGTATTCTGATCCTGCACGCCGACCACGAACAGAACGCCTCCACCTCCACCGTCCGTACCGCAGGCTCTTCAGGCGCGAACCCGTTCGCCTGTATCGCTGCGGGTATCGCCTCCCTGTGGGGACCGGCGCACGGCGGCGCGAACGAAGCGGCACTGAAGATGCTGGAAGAGATCAGTTCCGTTGAGCACATTCCTGAATTCGTGCGTCGCGCGAAAGACAAGAATGACTCCTTCCGTCTGATGGGCTTCGGTCACCGTGTGTACAAAAACTACGACCCACGCGCTACCGTTATGCGTGAAACATGCCACGAAGTGCTGAAAGAGCTGGGTACAAAAGACGACCTGCTGGAAGTGGCGATGGAGCTTGAGCACATCGCGCTGAACGACCCGTACTTCATCGAGAAGAAACTCTACCCGAACGTCGATTTCTACTCTGGCATTATTCTGAAAGCGATGGGCATTCCGTCTTCCATGTTCACCGTGATCTTCGCCATGGCACGTACCGTTGGCTGGATTGCGCACTGGAACGAAATGCACAGCGAAGGCATGAAAATCGCCCGTCCTCGTCAGCTGTATACTGGCTACGAGCAGCGTGATTTTAAGTCTGACATCAAACGCTGATGTTAACGGGGTGTGGGCCTGATGTCCTCACCCCATCCCTCTCTTACTCCGAGAGAGTGAAGACATTAAAAACGGTGACCCCCTGGGTTACCGTTTTCATTTTACTTCTGGCAGTGCGGACACCAGTAAAACGGTCTCGACGACAGCGTGGTTTTCGCAATTATCCCGCCGCACCGCTCACACGCCTTCCCTTCACGATGAAACACCTTAAAGCGGAACAATGCCCCATGGTGCTTGTTGTGATCCACTACGCCACGCGTGTTGTACGACAGGCGCGGGATATCCAGCAGTGCGTGGGATAACGCCTCCAGCTGTTCATCACTGAGTTGCGATGCCTTATGCTGCGCCGCCAGGCCCACTTCCCAGAGGATTTCCACCCGCAGGTAATTTCCTAATCCAGCCAGAAACGCCTGATCGAGCAACAATCCGGAAAACTGTCGGTTACGAAACCGAGGTGACACCAGACGGGCTTTCA
Organism: Enterobacter ludwigii; assembly: GCF_001750725.1. Taxonomy (NCBI): domain Bacteria; kingdom Pseudomonadati; phylum Pseudomonadota; class Gammaproteobacteria; order Enterobacterales; family Enterobacteriaceae; genus Enterobacter; species Enterobacter ludwigii. Next base: position 529,935 of record NZ_CP017279.1, on the reverse strand, counting down.
CCTCGCCCGGGGTCAGGCTCATATCCAGCACATCCGGCCCGACGCGCTGCAGGAACGGATGAGTGAGCAGCTGCTCTGGCGTTAACATTTCGATATCGGATGCGCTGTAGAGCAGAACCGCGTTGTCTGCCGTCTGGAGCCTGACGCGCAGCACGCGGGTTGTTTGCGGCTGCTCGTTTGCCTTCACCACGCGCCAAACGCCGTACAGCTGATTATGGCTATATAACGTCAGGTTATGGGAGAAATGCGTGAGCAGCGCTTTGCCGCGCGTTTCAATGTGCGTCACCGTCTGCCCCACCAGCTGGGCTTCAAACGGTTTCAGTTGAGGAAAAGCAAACCAGACATCCGTCAGCGGTTTGCCCTTTATCGCCGCCTCGAGGCTATCCGCTGCACGGCGGGTCTCCGGGCCTTCAGGCATTTTTCTGTCCTTATCGTTATGTCATGCACTCACGAGAATACCCTGCTCCGCAAAGGCCGTCCGTAAGCGGCGTGCAAACTGCAGCGCATGCTCACCATCGCCGTGTAAACACACCGTATCCGCCTGGACTCTGGCCGTTGAACCATCAATTGCCTTTACCGAGCCCTCACATACCATCGCCAGCGTTTGCGCCAGCGCCTGTGATTCATCGGTAATAAGCGCACCGGGCAGTGAACGGGGAACCAGGCTGCCGTCCGGCTGATACCCTCTGTCAGCAAAAACTTCCTGACGGGTGGTTAACCCCAGCCGCTGTCCCGCGCGAATAAGCTCGCTCCCCGCCAGCCCCACCAGGATGAGCTGCGGGTTGCAGTCCCGCACCGCGCGGGCAATGGCATCCGCGAGGGCCGGATCTTTGGCCGCCTGATTGTAGAGCATGCCGTGGGGTTTCACATGGCGCAGCACGCCCTGCTGGGAACGCACAATCGCCTCCAGCGCGCCCGTTTGATAAAGCGTCTGGGCATACACCGTCTCAGGAGGGAGATCCATTGCCGTGCGGCCAAAATTATCCCTGTCAGGAAAACTGGGATGTGCCCCTATCGCCACGCCGTGCTTAATCGCATTACGCACGCTGTCCAGCATGGTTTGCGCGTCACCCGCGTGAAACCCGCAGGCAATATTGACCGAAGAGACCAGCGTCATCAGTTCAGCATCGGCACTTCCGCCCTCACCCAGATCGGCGTTTAAATCAATCTTTGCCATCGAGCCTCCATGCCAGTTGTTCCAGATAACGCTGCTGATCCTGGCGTGCCTTCAGCGCCTCCTCCAGCGAACATTGCACAAAATGAATCGGCTGTCCGAGAGGAATTTGCGCCAGATGGTAGCGATCCGCTTCAATGATGCAGGCAATACGCGGGTATCCCCCCGTGGTTTGCGCATCGTTCATCAGCACGATCGGCTGACCGTTACCCGGCACCTGAATGACACCAGGTAATAAACCGTGTGAGAGCAATTCCCGATCTGTCGTACGGGTCAATGGCTGCCCCTGCAGGCGGTATCCCATACGGTTACTTTGCGGGCTGATCTTCCACGGCGAACGCCAGAACGTCTCCTGAGCGACTTCATCGAACTCCTGATATTCCGGCCCCGGTAAGGCACGGATTTGGTTGGTCCATAACAGCTGTTTTACCCCCTGGGCCGTCGAGAAGTGGCGCGTTGAGGGGTTAACCGCCAGACGATCGCCGTCACGCAGCAGGCGCCCTTCATGACCGCCAATGCCGGCTTTCTGATCGGTACTGGATGAACCCAGCACCTCTGGCACATCAATCCCTCCTGCGACCGCAAGATAGCTTCGCACGCCGTGCACAGGACGTTTGAGGGTCAGACGCTGCCCGGCTTTCGCTCGCAGCCGCCAGCCTGTCCAGACCGCTTTGCCATCCAGCTCGGCGTCACAGGCGGCCCCGGTTAAGGCAAACCAGGTCTCCTCGCCGAATTCAATCACACACTGGCCAAGCGTAATTTCGAGTGCCGCCGTGCTGCCAGGGTTGCCCACCAGCACGTTAGCAATCTCCAGCGCAGGCCTGTCCAGCGCACCACAGTAGCTCACGCCCGACTGGCGCATGCCAAAGCGGCCGGCATCCTGTATGGACGTGTAAAGCCCGGCGCGAATCAGCGTTAACATACCCCCTCCTTCTGCGGGATAAAGCGCAGGGTATCGCCGGGACGAAGGAGTATGGGAACCTCCTGCCCTGGTTCAAATAACGGCCTGGACGTATGCCCGATAAGCTGCCAGCCCCCCGGTGACGTCAGAGGATAAATACCGGTCTGTTCACCCCCGATAGCCACCGTGCCCGCCGGCACGCTCAGGCGGGGTTCGGCGCGACGCGGCGTATGCAACTGCGGTGAGAGCCCCCCCAGATAGGGGAAGCCCGGCTGGAAACCTAAGAACCAGACCACGTAATCAACGCAGGCGTGCAATTCAACCACCTGCTTTTCCGTTAATCCGCAGTGTTCCGCCACCACGCCAAGATCGGGTCCATGCTCGCCGCCATACACCACCGGGATCTCAATTGTCCGGGAATCCGGCTCCAGCGCCTCGCTCTCTTCCCACCAGCGCTGCAAACGTTCAATAGCATCCAGCGCCAGCGTATGCGGATTACGCAGCACCACGGTGATGTTATTCATACCCGGAATCGCTTCAACCACTTCCGGCACATCGGCCAGGCGCTGCGTTAGCCGCCAGATACGCTTTTGCGTGGCAAGGGTCACTGGCGGTTCCAGCTCCAGAACCACTGCCGTTTCGCCCAGAAGATAACAACGCGCTCGCTGCACTCAGATACCTCTCATCAGGCCGGGTTAGGGATATCAATAAACGTGACATCCAGATCGGTATTTTCGGTCAGCCATTCACTGAGGGCGCGAATTCCGCCACGCTCGGTGGCATGGTGACCTGCCGCGTAAAAATGCAGACCTTGTTCACGCGCCGAATGGACGGTCTGCTCGGACACTTCTCCAGTGATGAAGGCGTCGACACCAAAGCGTGCCGCGCTGTCAATAAAGCCCTGACCACCACCAGTACACCAGGCAACCCGCTTCACCGTATCCGGACCGGTGTCACCGCACCAGAGCGGACGGCGTCCCAGACGCGCTTCAATCCATGAGGCCAGCTCCAGGCCGGGCACCGGCATGGCCAGCTCTCCCCAGGGCACCAGCGGCTCAATTTCACCCATGACGGTAATCCCCAACAGCTGCGCGAGCTGTACGTTATTGCCCAGCTCCGGGTGCGCATCCAGCGGCAGATGGTAACCGTACAGGTTGATATCATTTGCCAGCAGCGTTTTCAGGCGGTTTCGCTTCATACCGCGAATGATCGGTGCTTCGTTTTTCCAGAAATAACCGTGATGGACAATAACGGCATCCGCTTCCTGACGGACAGCTTCGTCCAGCAGCGCCTGGCTTGCCGTCACGCCAGTGATAATTTTCTGCACCGTTTCGCGTCCTTCAACCTGGAGGCCGTTCGGGCCGTAATCGCTGAAGGAGGCGCTGTTCAGTTTTTCGTTAATCAGGCTTTCCAGTTCGCTGTTTTTCATCATCACTCTCTTAAGCTTTGCGGGCGGCCTCGTACGCCGCCAGCGTGGCGACACGCGCCTGTTTATGGTCAACAATCGGACGGGGATAATCGAGCTTCACCCCCTGTTTATCCGCCCATGCCCACGGGTCGTGGATCGCTTTTGCAGGGACATTGCTCAGCGCGGGCAACCAGCGGCGGATAAACTCGCCGTCTGCATCAAATTTTTGTCCCTGCGTGGCAGGATTAAAAATACGGAAATAGGGCGCGGCGTCGGTTCCGGTGGACGCCGCCCACTGCCAGCCGCCGTTATTCGCCGCCAGATCGCCATCGATCAGCTGAGAAATAAAATACCGCTCCCCGACACGCCAGTCGATAAGCAGATCCTTCACCAGGAAGCTGGCGGTAATCATTCGCAGCCGATTGTGCATCCATCCGGTTTCATTGAGCTGGCGCATCGCGGCATCAACAATCGGGAAGCCCGTTTCGCCTTTCTGCCAGGCCTGTAAGTGGCTCTCGTTGTGTTGCCAGTTTACGTTATCAGTCCAGGGTATAAACGGACGATGCTTACATAAATCAGGGTGATACGTCATCAAATGGCGATAAAATTCGCGCCAGATAAGTTCGTTAAGCCAGACGGAGCCGGGCCCCCCGTCCAGTGCCTGCGGTTGTTCCGCCAGAAGACGATGCAGACACTGGCGCGGAGAGAGCACGCCCAGCGCCAGACAGGCCGATAAACGACTGGTGCCCTCTGTCGCGGGAAAATCCCTGCGCGCGTCGTAATCGCCTGCCCCCGCTTTACAAAACTGGCGCAGCTTCGCAATAGCGTTTTTTTCGGTAGCCGGGAACAGAGTCTCATCAAACGCCTGTTGCGGATAGTCAAACTCCCGCTCGGGTATCTCCGTTATGGCCTCTCCCCTCACGGTGGGTGCAGCCACACATTCCGGCAGCGCCTCCTTCAGTCTTTTAATGAAGGCATTTTTAAACGGCGTAAAGACTTTATACATCTCGTGGTTGCCGGTCATGACACTGCCCGGCGGCAGCATGACGCTGTCATCAAAACCCTGACACTCTACATCCTGCAGGATTTTCTCCAGCTGACGATCCCGCTGACGTTCATTGAATTCGTACTGATAGTTGTAAAAAAGGTGCGTGACATCGTACTGCTCACAGATTGCCTGCACGGCCTGGCATTGTGCGGAGAAGTCACTGACCTCTTTATAAATGAGCGGGATCCCTTTTTCGGCAAGCGAACACTGCAAACCATTCAGATGTGAGCTGAGGTAAGCCGCCTGGCGTGGTGCCATAGCATGCTGCTGCCACTGCCCGGGGGTGGCGATAAACACCGCCAGCACGCGGGCTTCCGGGGAGCGGCAGGCAGCCGCAAGGGCGAGATTGTCATGTACGCGCAGGTCCGCGCGAAACCAAACCAGATGGGTGGGCATAAAACTCCTGGCAATTATCCATTATGTCCGTAAGGCCATGCCACTAAAGAGAAAATGCGGCTGGCTTTTATCTACTTTGCCATGAAGTGTAGACGCGATGAAATAAAAAAGGCCGCCCGGGGCGGCCTTAACGCTACGTGTCCTGCGCCATCATGGTAAAAGCAATAAACACTGTCGGTTCATCACGTCTTACCACGAGTACGCTGGCGATAATGAACGCAATGCAAAAAGAGCGTTTCATCATGCGGCCCCTGCTGCTAACCGCTCCACCGTTCACCACCGGTGATAAGTCGGTGGACACACGCTCTGACGAGAGCCCAAAAACGGCCCAACGGACCGCGGACCCTGAGGAATAAAAAAAACCGCCACATTGCTGTAGGCGGTTTTTTTTATTGCTGTGTGTCGTCTTCGTATCAGTAAAAATCGCAGGTCGCTTTCTCGGCCTGATCCATCCACACCGGCTTCTCGCTGGTTTTGGCCCAGACGCGGTGCAAATAGCTATAAAAACGTGCGCGGTCTTTCCAGAAGAGCATCACCGGCAGGGCCAGCACGCCAGCCACTACGGCGAAAGTGCGACGCATGAAAACGATATGAGCCGGATACGCTTTATAAAGTTCCATAATTTCTCCCCTATAGTTGGCCGGAAACATGCTCCGGAAAATTTGAAATTTGTGATCTGGCTAAAATAATACCGCTTTGTTTGTAATTTTACTACTCATCAGACCAGTTATTTTCATCCATTTAGTGAATATTTACATTTCCGCCGTAAGTAAGTTACAAAAAAGTTAACGATTTACTTACCAATAGTTAAATTGTGCCTTTTCCATTTTTATACTTTTTTTACACCCACCCTGCCGATTTTTGCGAAATCTTTGCGCCATAAATCCTACCGTTAACACAAATACAAATGTCACTCGGAGGTGGATTGTGAGTGCAGGTCTGATTACCGGCATCGTGCTGGTGTTCCTGTTATTGGGTTATCTGGTATACGCCCTGATTAATGCGGAGGCCTTCTGATGGCTGCTCAGGCGTTTTTACTTATAGCCAGCTTTTTACTGGTCTTAATGGTGCTTGCCAGACCGCTGGGAACGGGGCTCGCGCGGCTGATCAACAACGTGTCCTTACCGGGTACGGGAAGTATCGAAAAAGGGATCTGGCGCGTACTGGGAATACGCGATCAGGAGATGAACTGGCGTCAGTATCTGGTCGCTATTCTGCTGCTGAATATCGTTGGGCTGGTCGCGCTCTTTGTCATGCTGATGTTGCAGGGTAGCCTGCCGCTGAACCCGCAACAGTTACCGGGCTTGTCCTGGCATCTTGCGCTGAATACGGCCGTCAGCTTTGTCACCAATACCAACTGGCAATCCTACGCCGGCGAAACCACGCTGAGCTACTTCAGCCAGATGGTGGGATTAACCGTACAAAATTTCCTCTCAGCAGCCAGCGGCATCGCGGTTGTCTTCGCGCTGACGCGTGCGTTTGCACGTCAGAATATGGGTACGCTGGGCAATGCCTGGGTCGATCTCACGCGCATTACTCTGTGGGTCTTACTTCCGATTGCTCTGCTCATCGCGCTGTTCTTTATTCAGCAAGGTACGCTGCAAAACCTGCTGCCTTACGCCCCTTATACCTCGCTTGAAGGGGCAAAACAGCTTCTGCCGATGGGGCCTGTGGCCTCACAGGAAGCCATTAAGATGCTCGGTACGAATGGTGGCGGTTTCTTCAATGCCAACTCATCGCATCCGTTTGAAAACCCAACGGCACTGACCAACGCAGTGCAAATGCTGGCGATCTTCCTGATCCCCGCAGCGCTGTGCTTTGCTTTTGGCGATGTGGTGAACGATCGTCGTCAGGGTCGCACCCTGCTCTGGACCATGTCGCTAATCTTTGTCGTCTGTGTTGCGCTGGTGATGTGGGCCGAATGGCAAGGTAACCCGCATTTCCTGACGCTGGGCGCTGACGGCACCATGAATATGGAAGGGAAAGAGAGCCGCTTTGGCATTCTCGCCAGCAGCCTTTATGCCGTGGTCACGACGGCGGCATCCTGCGGGGCGGTCAATGCTATGCACGACTCCTTCACGGCACTGGGCGGCATGATCCCGATGTGGCTGATGCAGATCGGTGAAGTGGTATTCGGCGGCGTAGGCTCGGGTCTTTACGGCATGCTGCTGTTTGTTCTGCTGGCGGTGTTCATTGCGGGTCTGATGATTGGTCGCACCCCGGAATATCTGGGCAAAAAAATCGATGTCCGTGAGATGAAGTTAACCGCGCTGGCGATTCTGGTCACCCCCGCCCTCGTGCTGGCTGGTACCGCACTGGCACTGATGACGGAGGCCGGACGCAGCGGCATCTTCAACCCTGGCATCCACGGCTTTAGCGAAGTGCTTTATGCCGTCTCTTCTGCTTCTAACAATAACGGTAGTGCCTTCGCAGGCTTAAGCGCTAACTCACCGTTCTGGAACTGTCTGCTGGCGTTCTGCATGTTCGTGGGCCGTTTCGGGGTCATTGTGCCGGTGCTGGCGATTGCCGGGTCGCTGGTGAGCAAAAAAATTCAACCGACCACCAGCGGGACGTTGCCGACCCACGGCGCGCTGTTTATCGGACTGCTGGCCGGTACCGTGCTGCTGGTCGGCGCCCTGACCTTTATCCCCGCCCTCGCGTTAGGCCCGGTCGCGGAATACCTCTCTTTACGCTGATTTTGCGGAGAATTTGTCATGAGTCGTAAACAAATGGCCCTGTTTGAACCGTCGTTAGTTCGACAGGCCCTCATGGATGCGGTGAAAAAGTTGAGCCCGCGCGTGCAGTGGCACAACCCGGTGATGTTTATCGTCTGGATAGGGAGTTTACTCACCACCGCGCTGGCGATTGCCATGGGAACGGGTCATCTGCAGGGGAATGCGACGTTCACCGGCGCTATCAGCCTGTGGCTGTGGTTCACCGTACTGTTTGCCAACTTTGCGGAAGCGCTGGCGGAAGGCCGCAGCAAAGCGCAGGCCAATAGCCTCAAAGGGGTGAAAAAGACCGCTTTTGCGCGCAAATTACGCGAACCGAAATACGGTGCCCAGATGGACCATGTCCCGGCAGATGAACTGCGTAAAGGTGACGTGGTGCTGGTCGAAGCCGGGGACATTATTCCCTGCGACGGTGAAGTCATTGAAGGCGGCGCGTCGGTAGATGAAAGTGCCATCACCGGGGAATCCGCTCCCGTCATACGTGAATCCGGGGGTGATTTCGCCTCCGTAACGGGCGGGACACGCATTCTCTCCGACTGGCTGGTGATCCAGTGTAGCGTCAACCCGGGTGAAACCTTCCTTGACCGTATGATTGCCATGGTGGAAGGCGCGCAGCGTCGTAAAACACCAAACGAAATTGCCCTGACCATCCTGCTGGTGGCGCTGACGATTGTCTTTCTGCTGGCAACCGCCACGTTGTGGCCATTCTCCGCTTACGGCGGTACCGCGGTCACCACCACCGTCCTGGTGGCGCTGCTGGTCTGCCTGATCCCGACCACCATCGGGGGGCTGCTGTCGGCCATCGGCGTGGCCGGTATGAGCCGTATGCTGGGCGCGAACGTCATCGCGACCAGCGGACGTGCGGTAGAGGCCGCAGGGGATGTAGACGTTCTGCTGCTGGATAAAACCGGGACAATTACCCTCGGTAACCGCCAGGCGTCAGAGTTCTTACCTGCCCCCGGCGTGGATGAAAAAACGCTGGCGGATGCGGCGCAACTCTCTTCCCTCGCCGATGAAACGCCGGAAGGCCGCAGTATCGTGATCCTCGCCAAGCAGCGCTTTAACCTGCGCCAGCGCGACGTTCAGAGTCTCCATGCGACTTTCGTTCCCTTCACGGCACAAACCCGAATGAGCGGCATCAACATTCAGGACCGCATGATCCGTAAAGGCTCCGTCGACGCAATTCGTCGCCACATTGAAGCCAACAATGGTCATTTCCCACCAGAAGTGGACAACCTGGTCGAGAGCGTGGCACGTCAGGGCGCGACGCCGCTGGTGGTGGCTGAAGGGGCACATGTGCTGGGAGTGATTTCGCTGAAGGATATCGTAAAAGGCGGGATCAAAGAGCGCTTTGCCCAGTTGCGGAAAATGGGGATCAAAACGGTGATGATCACCGGGGACAACCGTCTGACCGCCGCCGCGATTGCTGCCGAAGCGGGCGTGGATGATTTTCTCTCGGAGGCAACGCCTGAAGCCAAGCTGGCATTAATTCGTCAGTATCAGGCGGAAGGTCGCCTGGTGGCGATGACGGGTGATGGCACCAACGATGCCCCTGCCCTAGCGCAGGCCGACGTGGCGGTGGCCATGAACTCCGGTACCCAGGCGGCGAAAGAGGCGGGCAACATGGTCGACCTCGACTCGAACCCGACCAAGCTGATTGAAGTTGTGCACATCGGTAAGCAGATGCTGATGACGCGCGGTTCACTGACAACGTTCAGTATCGCCAACGACGTCGCAAAATACTTTGCCATCATTCCCGCGGCGTTTGCGGCCACCTATCCGCAGCTTAATGCGCTGAACGTGATGCATCTGCACTCGCCAGCATCAGCCATTCTCAGTGCGGTTATTTTTAACGCCCTGATTATTGTCTTCCTGATCCCGCTGGCGCTCAAAGGGGTGAGCTATAAACCGCTGACCGCGGCCGCCATGCTGCGCCGCAACCTGTGGATTTACGGGCTGGGTGGGCTGATTGTCCCCTTCATCGGTATCAAGGTTATCGACCTGCTGTTGACGCTGTTTGGGCTGGTTTAAAAGGTGAATCAAATGACGATGTTACGTCCCGCTATACTTCTGTTTATTCTGTTGTCGCTTATTACCGGCGGGCTTTACCCGCTGGTGACCACCGCGCTGGGCCAGTGGTGGTTTAAGGATCAGGCCAACGGCTCGCTGATCGTGCAAAACGGTGAAAACCGCGGTTCGCGTCTGATTGGACAGAATTTTACCGACGCCCGTTACTTCCAGGGACGCCCTTCCGCCACTGCCGAAAGCCCGTATAATCCGATGGCATCCGGTGGCAGTAACCTGGCCGGCAGCAACCCGGAGCTGGATAAAGCCATTGCCGAACGTGTAGCTGCCCTGCGCGCCGCAAATCCACAGGCCAGCCGGGAGGTGCCTGTGGAACTGGTGACGGCCTCTGCGAGCGGGCTGGACTACAGCCTGACGCCGAAAGCGGTGGCATGGCAGATCCCCCGCGTCGCAGCGGCCCGTCAGCTGACGGTGGAACAGGTGAGCAAGCTGGTCGCAGAGTATACGCAAAAACCGCTGGTCAGCTTCATCGCCATGCCCGTGGTGAATATTGTTGAGCTGAATCTGGCGCTGGACGCGCTAAGGAAAAACTAAATGACCGACGAGCCCATGCGCCCGGATCCGGACAGGCTGCTCGAACAGACGGCTGAAGCCCATCGCGGCAAACTGAAAATCTTCTTCGGCGCCTGTGCTGGCGTCGGGAAAACCTTCGCCATGCTGACAGAAGCCCAGCGGCTTCGGGCGCAGGGGCTCGATATTCTTATCGGCGTGGTGGAAACCCACGGCCGGAAAGAGACGGCAGCACTGTTGAAGGGGCTGGCGACACAGCCGCCTCGCCGTATCAGCCATCGTGGGCGTCTGGTCACGGAGTTCGATCTCGACGCCGCCCTCGCCCGCAGGCCCGCGCTTATCCTGATGGACGAACTGGCACACAGTAATGCTTCAGGCTCGCGCCACCCCAAACGCTGGCAGGACGTTGAAGAGCTGCTTGAAGCAGGCATTGATGTTTTCACCACGGTAAATGTTCAGCATCTCGAAAGCCTGAACGACGTGGTCAGCGGCGTGACCGGGATTCAGGTTCGCGAAACCGTACCCGATCCCTTTTTCGACTCTGCGGACGAAGTGGTGCTGGTCGATCTGCCTCCAGACGATCTGCGCCAGCGACTGCATGAAGGAAAAGTCTATATTGCAGGTCAGGCCGAACGCGCCATCGAACATTTCTTTCGCAAAGGCAACCTGATAGCCCTGCGCGAGCTGGCCCTGCGTCGCACGGCGGATCGCGTGGACGATCAGATGCGCGCCTGGCGTGACCTGCAAGGGCAGGAGCGCGTCTGGCATACGCGGGATGCCATTCTGCTGTGTGTGGGTCACGGCAGCGGCAATGAAAAGCTCGTCCGCACCGCAGCGCGTCTGGCGGCCAAGTTTGGTAGCGTCTGGCATGCGGTCTATGTCGAGACGCCGCAGCTTCACGCGCTGCCTGAAAACCAGCGCCGCGCGATCTTAAGTTCGCTGCGTCTGGCACAGGAGCTGGGCGCAGAAACCGCCACCCTCTCCGATCCCCAGGAAGATAAAGCCATTCTGCGCTACGCGCGTGAGCACAACCTCGGGAAAATTGTCATTGGCCGTCGTCAGCATCGTCGCTGGTTTAGCCGCGAATCCTTTGCTGACAAACTGGCCCGGCGTGCTCCCGACCTCGATCTGGTAATTGTCGCACTGGATGACAAACCCACCCCTTTACCCAACCGCGCACCGGACAGCCGCACTTTTAATGATAAATGGCGAATTCAGATCCGCGGCTGTCTTGTCGCCGTCGTGCTCTGCGCGCTGATCACCGTGATTGCCAGCCACTGGCTGATTGCCTTCGATGCGGCCAATCTGGTGATGATCTACCTGCTCGGCGTGGTCGTGGTGGCGCTCTTTTACGGGCGCTGGCCCTCAGTACTGGCGACGTTCATCAACGTCATCAGCTTCGATCTGTTCTTTATCGCGCCCCGCGGAACGCTCGCCGTTTCGGATGTGCAGTACATTCTCACCTTTGCCGTGATGCTTACCGTTGGGCTGGTGATCGGTAATCTGACGGCGGGTGTGCGCTATCAGGCCCGTATCGCGCGCTACCGCGAACAGCGCACACGGCATCTTTATGAGATGTCTAAATCGCTGGCGGTTGGCCGTACGCCGCTGGATATTGTGCAGACCAGCGAGCAGTTTATCCGCTCGACCTTTCACGCCAGCAACCTGATTTTACTCCCGGACGAACACGGGAAACTGCGCCCGCTGACCTCGGCCTCAGGCATGACGCCCTGGGATGAAGCCATTGCGCGCTGGAGCTTTGATAAAGGACTCCCTGCGGGTGCAGGGACGGACACCCTGCCCGGCGTACCGTATCAAATTCTGCCGCTGCGCAGTGCCGATAAAAATCAGGGGCTGGTGATCGTTGAACCTTCGAATCTGCGCCAGCTGATGATCCCCGAACAGCAGCGATTGCTGGAGACATTTACCCTGCTGGTGGCAAGCGCACTGGAACGGCTGGCGCTTACCGCCAGCGAAGAACAGGCCCGTCTGGCAAGCGAGCGCGAGAGCATTCGTAACTCATTGCTGGCCGCCCTCTCCCACGACCTTCGCACCCCACTCACCGTGCTGTTTGGCCAGTCAGAAATTTTGACGCTGGATTTGGCAGCGGAAGGCTCGAAACATGCGTTGCAGGCCAGCGAGATCCGCCAGCATGTGCTGAACACCACACGCCTGGTAAATAATCTGCTTGATATGGCGCGTATTCAGTCGGGCGGATTTAACCTCAAAAAAGAGTGGCTCACGCTCGAAGAGGTGGTGGGTAGCGCTTTGAAAATGCTGGAGCCGGGCCTCGGTGGGCGCCATATTGCGCTGAACATGCCCGAACCGCTGACGTTAATTCACGTTGATGGCCCGCTGTTTGAACGCGTGCTGATCAATCTGCTGGAAAATGCCGGCAAATACGCAGGAGCAAACGCCCGGATTGGGGTGGATGCCACGGTGGAAGATCACACGCTACGGCTTGACGTCTGGGATACCGGGCCGGGTATCCCTGCCGGACAGGAGTTCGCTATTTTCGAGAAATTTGCCCGCGGTAATAAAGAGTCGGCCATTCCCGGCGTGGGTCTGGGTCTGGCGATTTGCCAGGCGATTATTGACGTTCATGGCGGTACCATTTCGGCGGAGAATCGCCCGGAAGGCGGCGCACGTTTTTGTGTTAAACTTCCTCTGGAAGCCCCGCCAGAACTTAATGAATTACCAGAGGATTTGTGATCAACGTTCTGATTGTTGAAGATGAGATCGCCATTAGCCGGTTTCTGCGTGCTGCGCTGGAAGGCGATGGTCTGCGCGTTCATGACGCCGGCACGCTCCAGCGGGGTTTGATTGAAGCGGCCACGCGCAAACCTGATCTGGTGATCCTCGATCTCGGCCTGCCGGATGGCGACGGCATCGATTTTATTCGTGAGGTTCGACAGTGGAGTCAGATGCCCATTCTGGTGCTGTCAGCCCGTACCGAAGAGTCGGATAAAATCGCGGCGCTGGATGCCGGAGCGGATGACTATCTGATTAAGCCTTTTGGTATTGGCGAACTGCAGGCTCGCCTTCGTGTCGCGCTGCGTCGTCACAGCGCCACCACCCCTGCCGACCCAACATACACGTTTGGTGATATTCGGGTTGATCTGGCAGCACGGCGCATTGTTCGCGGTGAAGAGGAAATCCATCTCACCCCCATCGAGTTTCGGCTACTCGCCGTTTTGCTCAATAATCACGGTAAGGTACTCACCCAGCGCCAGCTGTTGAGTCAGGTGTGGGGGCCAAACGCCGTGGAACATAGTCACTATTTACGCATATATATGGGACACCTTCGACAAAAACTGGAAGTTGACCCCGCGCGTCCTCGTCATTTATTAACTGAAACCGGTATCGGTTATCGGTTCATGCTTTGAATAACTATTCAGTTTATTTTTAAATAAAAATCTACCCTCCCATAAAATACGCGAAAAATAATCTCCGGGTTATTTTTTGGTATGTTTATGTCCATTCAGCACATTCATAATACAATCCGTTAACGCAACATCAACATATCAGCATTTTGATCTGCGATATTCATCAAAAGCGAATATTTATTTCTGATTTGATCGGTTAACGGTGATCTGTTTCACAGTTAATCGCTTTTTCCAGGATAAAATGTCCATGCTTTCAATTACTGAAAGGAAATGAAACATGGAAAACAATAATCGTTTAATGCCCCATATAAGGCGGACAACTCATATCATGATGTTTGCCCACCGAAACTGTTTTGACTTTCATATCTTTAATGCCCGGTAGTCCTTCGACTTCTGGCGCACACGCTTACAGGTTATCCTGAAACACCCTATTTTACAGGCCTTTGCCTGTGAACCCGTGCGCTCATTCATCTTAATTCAGGCTCATCCGCGACCGGGCGGACTGAATTCTATTCAGCAAAAAACGCATTACTGATTTTTTTAATCAGCGGCCTCCTTTTGCTGTTTTCCGGCATATTATCGATTTCTTTTCTGCAAGAAATCGAGGGACTGTTATTACCTAAAATAAAGAGAGAAAGATGAAAAGTTTAAAAATTGCAGCCAGCCGCGCCTGCCCTGATTGCTTTACCACTCACCGTGAACTGGTTGATATCAACGCCACGGATTATATTGATGTTGCCGCTATTGTTCTGGCCGTCAGCGATATTTTCACTGGTCGTATAGAAGAAATAGAAGCAACCGGATTTGGCATTCCTGTTTTTGTCGCGACGCATAAAGAAGAAATTATCCCGGCAGAGTATTTATCGCGGATCCACGGCGTATTCGAAGCATCAGACACCAGCAACGACTTCCACGGACGCCAACTGGAAGCGGCCGCGCAGAAGTATGAAACCCAACTGCGTCCGCCGTTTTTCCGGGCTCTGGTCGACTATGTCAAACAGGGTAACAGCGCCTTCGACTGCCCGGGTCACCAGGGCGGGCAATTCTTCCGCCGTCACCCTGCCGGCAATCAGTTTGTCGATTTCTTTGGCGAAACCCTTTTCCGCTCAGACCTGTGCAACGCCGACGTGGCGATGGGCGATCTGCTGATCCACGAAGGGGCACCCTGCATTGCGCAGCAACATGCGGCCAAAGTCTTTAATGCCGATAAAACCTACTTCGTGCTGAACGGAACCTCATCGTCCAACAAAGTGGTGCTCAACGCCCTTCTCACTCCGGGCGACCTGGTCCTGTTCGATCGCAACAACCATAAATCCAACCACCATGGAGCACTTCTTCAGGCGGGCGCAACGCCGGTCTATCTGGAAACCGCACGTAACCCGTACGGCTTTATTGGCGGCATCGACGCCCACTGCTTCGAGGAGAATTATCTGCGTGAGCTGGTGTCCGAAGTGGCGCCGGGCCGTGCCCGCGACGCGCGTCCGTTCCGCCTGGCGGTGATTCAGCTGGGTACCTACGATGGCACCATCTATAACGCTCGCCAGGTCGTGGATAACATCGGCCATCTGTGCGACTACATCCTGTTTGACTCTGCCTGGGTGGGTTACGAGCAGTTTATACCGATGATGGCCGATTGCTCTCCGCTGCTGCTGGAGCTGAATGAAAACGATCCAGGGATCCTGGTCACCCAGTCAGTCCATAAACAGCAGGCCGGTTTCTCACAGACCTCGCAAATCCACAAGAAGGACAGCCACATCAAAGGCCAGCAGCGCTATGTTCCGCATAAGCGGCTGAATAATGCCTTCATGATGCACGCGTCCACCAGCCCGTTCTATCCGCTGTTTGCTGCACTGGATATCAACGCCCGCATGCATGAGGGACAGAGCGGCCGCAACATGTGGATGGACTGCGTGGTGACCGGTATCGAAGCCCGTAAGCTGATCCTGCAGAACTGCCAGTATCTTCGCCCGTTCGTGCCGGAACTGGTTGATGGCCGTCCGTGGGAAAGCTGGGACACCGCTGAGATTGCCACGGATCTGCGCTTCTTCCACTTCGTGCCCGGTGAACACTGGCACGCCTTCGAAGGCTATGCCGAACATCAGTATTTTATCGATCCGTGCAAACTGCTGCTGACCACGCCGGGTATTAACGCCCGGACCGGTGAGTACGAGGATTTCGGCGTCCCCGCCACTATTCTCGCCAACTTCCTGCGTGAAAACGGCATCGTGCCGGAAAAATGCGATCTCAACTCCATCCTGTTCCTGCTCACGCCTGCCGAGGATATGGGCAAACTGCAGCAACTGGTCGCGCAACTGGTGCGCTTCGAAAAACTGCTCGAGACGGATGCCCCTCTAAAAGAGGTGCTGCCTTCTGTCTGTAAACAGTATCCGGAGCGCTATGCAGATTACACCCTGCGCCAGATTTGCCAGGAAATGCATGAGCTGTACGCCCGCCACAACGTGAAGCAGCTGCAAAAAGAGATGTTCCGCAAGTCTCACTTCCCGCGCGTCATGATGAACCCGCAAGAGGCGAACTATGCCTACCTGCGGGGTGAGGTCGAGCTGGTCTCACTGCGCGATGCGGAAGGTCGCATTGCCGCCGAAGGCGCCCTTCCTTATCCACCGGGGGTATTGTGCGTTGTGCCGGGTGAAGTCTGGGGCGGTTCCGTGCTGCGCTACTTTGCTGCGCTGGAAGAGGGTATCAACCTTTTACCGGGCTTCGCGCCGGAACTGCAGGGCGTTTACGTTGAGGAGTGTGACGGTCGTAAGCAGGTTCGTTGTAACGTCATCAAACACGCTGCCGCTCAGCCATCGCTGCTGAAAGGAGAAAAATTATGAGCAAGTCCAATAAAATGGGCGTGGTGCAGCTGACCATTCTCACCATGGTAAACATGATGGGGTCCGGGATCATCATGCTACCCACCAAGCTTGCGGAAGTAGGAACCATTTCGATTATCTCCTGGATGGTGACCGCAGTGGGGTCAATGGCACTGGCCTGGGCATTCGCCAAGTGCGGTATGTTCAGCCGCAAGCCCGGCGGGATGGGCGGCTACGCCGAATATGCCTTTGGCAAATCCGGTAACTTCATGGCCAACTACACCTACGGCGTCTCTTTGCTGATCGCTAACGTGGCGATTGCCATTTCCGCCGTGGGTTACGGTACGGAGCTATTCGGTGTGGCGCTGACCCCGGTGCAAATCGGGCTGGCCACCATCGGCGTGCTGTGGATCTGCACCGTGGCAAACTTTGGCGGCGCGCGCATTACCGGACAGATCAGCAGTATTACCGTCTGGGGGGTCATTATCCCGGTGGTTGGGCTGTGCATCATCGGCTGGTTCTGGTTTAGCCCCACGCTGTACGTCAACTCCTGGAACCCACACCATGTTCCGTTCTTCACCGCAGTGGGCTCTTCCATCGCCATGACGCTGTGGGCCTTCCTGGGGCTGGAATCTGCGTGTGCTAACGCCGAAGTGGTGGAAAACCCGGAGAAGAACGTACCGATTGCCGTGCTTGGCGGTACGCTGGGCGCAGCAGCCATTTACATTGTCTCAACCAACGTGATTGCAGGGATTGTACCGAACATGGATCTTGCCAGTTCCACGGCACCGTTCGGTCTGGCCTTTGCGCAGATGTTTACGCCGGGTGTCGGGAAAGTGATCATGGGGCTGATGGTGATGTCCTGCTGCGGCTCGCTCCTCGGCTGGCAGTTCACCATTGCTCAGGTCTTTAAATCATCCGCTGACGAAGGGTATTTCCCGAAAATCTTCTCCCGGGTCAGCAAAGCAGAGGCACCGGTTCAGGGCATGCTGGCGATTGTTATCTTCCAGAGTGGGTTATCTTTGATGACCATCAGCCCGTCGCTGAACAGCCAGTTCAACGTGCTGGTCAACCTGGCGGTAGTGACCAATATCATTCCATATATTCTGTCGATGGCGGCGCTGGTCATCATTCAGAAGGTGGCGAAGGTGGACGCAGGCAAAGCGAGGGTGGCGAATATTGTGGCGCTGATTGGGGCAATTTACAGCTTCTATGCGCTCTACTCTTCCGGCCAGGAAGCCATGCTGTATGGTGCGATGGTGACCTTTATGGGCTGGACGCTGTACGGTCTGGTATCACCGCGGTTTGAATTGAAAAATAAACACAGTTAATGCAAAAGCAAAACGGCAACCCTGGGGTTGCCGTTTTGATTGCATCGTGAGGGCATCAGCCCACCGCGATTTACGCGTTTTTCAGCACTTCGCTGACAATCTCTACCGCTTCTTTCTCAATCAGCTTACGGTGTTCGTCGCCGAGGAAGCTCTCACAATAGATTTTGTATGCATCTTCCGTACCGGATGGACGCGCGGCAAACCAGCCGTTTTCGGTCATCACTTTCAGACCACCGATTGAGGCACCGTTACCCGGGGCCGCCGTCAGACGGGCCGTGATAGGATCACCGGCCAGCGTGCTGGCACTGACCATCTCCGGAGAGAGTTTAGACAGCGCTGCTTTCTGCGCGGAGGTCGCGCCAGCCTGAATACGGTTATAGCTTGGCGCGCCAAAGCGTGCCGCCAGCTCGTTATAGTGTTCCTGCGGATTTTTACCGGTGACAGCGGTGATTTCCGCCGCCAGCAGGCACATGATGATCCCGTCTTTATCGGTGGACCATGGCGTGCCGTCGAAACGCAGGAAGGATGCGCCCGCGCTCTCTTCACCGCCAAAACCGAAGCTGCCGTCGTGCAGACCGTCAACAAACCATTTGAAGCCTACCGGTACTTCCACCAGCTTACGGCCCAGCGCCTCAACCACGCGGTCAATCATCGCCGAGGAGACAAGCGTTTTACCTACAGCCACCTCTTTGCCCCACTGTGGACGATGCTGGAACAGGTAGTTGATGGCAACCGCAAGATAATGGTTCGGGTTCATCAGCCCTGCCGGGGTGACAATACCGTGGCGGTCATAATCCGGGTCGTTGGCAAACGCCAGGTCGAATTTATCACGCAGCGCCAGCAGGCCCGCCATCGCGCACTCGGAAGAGCAGTCCATACGGATTGCGCCGTCTTTATCCAGGTGCATAAAGCGGAAGGTCTGATCAACGTGATCGTTAACGATGGTCAGGTTCAGCTTGTAATGCTCTGCGATGCGTTTCCAGTATTCGATACCGGAGCCGCCGAGAGGGTCAACGCCCAGCTTCAGACCGGCTTTCTGGATTGCCGCCATATCGACGATATCCGCCAGACCTTCCACAAATGGCTGTACCAGATCCTGCTCTTTCACATGGCCGGACGCCATGGCCGCATCCAGAGAGAGGCGTTTCACCCCTTTCAGGCCATCCGCCAGCAGCGCATTGGCACGATCTTCAACCACTTTCGTGACGTTCGTGTCTGCCGGTCCACCGTTAGGCGGGTTGTATTTGATCCCACCGTCTTCCGGCGGGTTGTGTGATGGAGTGATCACAATCCCGTCAGCCAGCGCGCCGCCTTTTTTGTTGTGGACAAGGATCGCGTTAGAGACCGCAGGGGTCGGCGTGAAGCCGTTATTTTCCTGAACAATGACGTCAACGCCATTCGCCGTCAGCACTTCCAGCACGGAAATGAACGCCGGTTCAGACAGAGCATGGGTATCTTTTCCCACATAGCACGGACCGGTAACGCCGTTTTTAGCGCGCTCTTCCGCGATGGCCTGAGCAATAGCCAGAATGTGCGGTTCGTTAAAGCTATGGCGCGCCGCGCTACCGCGGTGGCCAGATGTACCAAACTTCACTGCGTGTTCTGCGTTGCCCACGACCGGTTTCAGCACGTAATACTGCGCGGTCAGCTGAGCGACGTTAATCAAATCGCTTTGTTGTGCAGGTTGGCCTGCACGGCTGTGATTTGCCATTACCGGGTCCTTCTGATGCAAGGGTTAAATTGTACCGCAAACCTTTTCAATCAATTCCGCCGGGAACTGCATGGACTGCATGATGTGTTCAACCATGCTGCACTTGCGGCCCGTATTGGTATTGGTGATGACCCAGTACGGTGTGCCCGGGACATGTTTAGGTTTGGTTTGGTTGCCATTTTGCAGCAGCGTTTGCTCGTCGCCTGCGAAATAGACGCGGGTACGACCGTGCAGCGACTCGGTCGCTTCAGCAAACGCTTTGTTATCCAGTGAATAGAGTGTAGACAGCACCAGCATGAAGCGGTTAACCGCTTTTTTCTGCTCGGCGTACTCATCAGAGAGCAGCAACTCGCGCATCGCACGTACTTTGTCTTTCACTTGCGCGACGGCAGGTTTTGCTTGTGCAACAACGTTTTGTTGAGACACGACATCTTTAGTGACTGGGGTAGCAGGCTGTGAGGCGGCGGAAATTTTAAGCATGCGCCGTAAAATGTCGGACGCACTCTCCCCGATATGCCGCGTCTGGCTGGCAATATACTGATAGAGTTCGTCATCAACTTCGATTGTTTTCATCTTAATCCAGTGCAATATCTTATCTGAATACAAGTCGTTGGGATTATAAAGTTAAATTCCAACAGCGGATAGCGTCAAACCAGGTTGGCGGCAAAAGTCAGATTAAACTGGAACCTTGCAGCCGGGCGGCAGAATGGTCAACATGATACCCTAACCTGACATACGTAAAAAAAGAACTTTGCCATGAAATTGAATACCCGAGCGCAAACTGCACAATCGCCGAACAATAATTCTCCCATCGTACTGGTTCACGGGCTTTTTGGCAGCCTGGATAACCTGGGGGTGCTGGCGCGCGATCTGGTTACCGATCACGATATTTTGCAGGTCGATATGCGAAATCACGGTCTTTCCGGGCGTTCAGAAGAGATGACCTACGCGGCAATGGCCCAGGATCTGCTCGATACGCTTGATGCCAACCATCTTCAGAAGGTGACGCTCATCGGGCATTCTATGGGCGGCAAGGCGGTAATGGCCCTGACGGCGCTGGCACCGGACAGAATCAACGGTCTGGTCGTGATCGACGTTGCCCCGGTGGATTACGACGTGCGTCGTCATGACGACATTTTTGCTGCCATCAATGCGGTGACAGAGGCTGGGGTTTCAACCCGCCAACAGGCCACAGCCGTCATGCGCGAATATCTTAATGAAGAAGGCGTTATTCAGTTTCTGCTGAAGTCGTTTGTCGACGGCCAGTGGCGTTTCAACGTGCCGGTACTCTGGGCGCAGTACAACAACATCGTCGGCTGGGATACGGTGCCCGCCTGGCAACACCCTACCCTCTTTATTCGCGGCGGTAACTCCCCTTATGTCACCGACGCCTACCGCGACACCTTGCTGGCGCAATTCCCGCAGGCGCGCGCCCATGTCATCGCCGGTGCCGGACACTGGGTTCACGCGGAAAAACCTGACGCCGTGTTACGCGCCATCCGCCGCTATCTCTCTGATACTGCGAATTGATTAAAAAGAGAGCGACTGGAAGGTTGCGGGCTTCCAGTCGTTGGCGTGCCGTTTTTGGTGATGTATGATGGCGCGCTCATCGCCCGGGCAATAGCAGGGCGGCTTGTTTCCCCCGAAGTCTCAGAATCATGGCCAAAGAACAAACGGACCGTA
The DNA here is from genome assembly GCF_001750725.1 of Enterobacter ludwigii. Lineage (NCBI taxonomy): Bacteria > Pseudomonadati > Pseudomonadota > Gammaproteobacteria > Enterobacterales > Enterobacteriaceae > Enterobacter > Enterobacter ludwigii. The sequence continues at coordinate 508,754 of NZ_CP017279.1, read as the reverse complement.
CGACACTAGATCTGTTCGCGAATGAGCGTCGACCGGGACGACCGAAAACGAATCCGCTTTCGCGCGATGAACAGCTGCGTATTAATAAACGCAACCAGCTTAAACGCGATAAAAATCGTGGGCTTAAGCGTGTCGAACTGAAGCTCAATGCCGATGCCGTCGATGCGCTTAACGAACTGGCTGAAGCGCGTAATATCAGCCGTAGCGAGCTCATTGAAGAGATGTTGATCGCCCAGCTTGAGACGTTGCGCCGCCAGGCATAAGTCTGAAAATCCCCTTTCTTACCCTTTTCATGTAGCACAGAGTGCAGTCCTGCGCGATAGCTGTTTCCGCGGGGTTGCCAGTTCTGCTATTATTGCCCTTATCCGTGGACAAATTGCGCCACCATACCATTAAGTTTCAAGAGGTTATTTTACTCATGGCAATCATCGGCATTTTCTTCGGCAGTGATACCGGCAATACCGAAAATATCGCAAAAAACATTCAAAAACAGCTCGGTAAAGACGTTGCCGATGTGCATGACATCGCCAAGAGCAGCAAAGAAGATCTCGAAGGCTATGACATCCTGTTGCTGGGTATCCCAACCTGGTACTACGGTGAAGCCCAGTGTGACTGGGATGATTTCTTCCCGACGCTGGAAGAAGTGGACTTCAACGGCAAGCTGGTCGCCCTGTTTGGCTGCGGCGATCAGGAAGACTACGCTGAGTACTTCTGTGACGCGCTGGGCACTATCCGCGATATCATTGAACCGAATGGTGCAGTTATCGTAGGCCACTGGCCGACTGCAGGTTACCACTTCGAAGCGTCTAAAGGCCTGGCCGATGACGACCACTTCGTGGGTCTGGCGATCGACGAAGACCGTCAGCCAGAACTGACCGCAGAGCGCGTTGAGAAGTGGGTGAAGCAGATCCGCGAAGAACTGCACCTGGACGATATTCTTAACGCCTGATTGTTAGTGTGGCGCAACCCCGGTTGCGCCCAGGAACCGGGTCAAACGATTAAATTAATCGCTACAATCTTTTAACTTTTTCGCCCAGACCTGTACAATGTCTCCCAGGTAAAATGGGGTGCCATTGAGTAAGTTTGTCGGTGATACCACGTTTTTATAAGCATACTTTGCCTGAGACTTGCAGTTTTCATTTAGCCATGGCAGTTCTATAATGAGACGCATTATTCCAGGTGCATTTTCTGTCACTTCCTCCAGAAGTGAATCGTTTAGCAACAGGACAGATTCCGCATGACTGACAACAATACCGCATTAAAGAAGGCTGGCCTGAAAGTTACGCTTCCTCGGTTAAAAATCCTTGAAGTGCTTCAGGGTCCAGACAATCACCATGTCAGTGCGGAAGACCTTTACAAGCGTCTTATCGACATGGGTGAAGAGATTGGGCTGGCAACCGTCTATCGCGTGCTGAACCAGTTTGATGACGCGGGCATTGTTACCCGTCATAATTTCGAAGGCGGTAAATCTGTATTCGAACTGACCCAGCAGCAGCACCACGATCACCTGATCTGCCTGGATTGTGGCAAGGTCATTGAATTTAGCGATGATTCCATCGAAGCACGTCAGCGTGAAATCGCTGCTCGTCATGGTATCCGCCTGACCAACCATAGCCTGTATCTGTATGGTCACTGTGCAGAAGGTGATTGCCGCGAAGACGATCACGCACACGACGCCAAATAAGTCGAACTTTCATACTCTGAGCCAGCCGCAAGGTTGGCTTTTTTTTGCCTGTCACCCGGCAAAAAAAAGCCCGGTAAGCACAGCGCCACCGGGCCTTAACACACTTACTTAATTTCCGTTGTTACTGCGTATTTCCTTCCAGATCTGGTCGCAACGCTTCGCCACTTCCTGATCGTTACCGGTTTTACGCGCCTGAATACAGGCCTGATAGTCCATTACGCGAACATTTTCCTGCGTCGCAAACTGCTCATGCGCCTTCTCTTTCTTCAGCACATTCAGCACGCTCTGGCAGGCTTCAATTTTCTCCGGTGAACCTTCAGCGGTGTTAATGCAGGCGCTGTAAGCCTCCTTCAGGCGAGAATTTTCTTTCGGTGCCGGGTCCTGGGCGCAAGCCACCAGCCCCGAGGCCAGCAACGCGACGATTACCATTTTTTTCATCATGTGCAGTCTCCATTCCGGCGGGACGGAACCCGCCGGAGCGTTCATCAGAAGATAGTGAATGGTGCGATAACCATGAATTTCACGTCACGTTCATCCTGGAAGATGTTGCCGTAACCGCCCGCGTAGCTTGGAATATCAGAGTGGTTGTCATACTGCGTGAAGTGCAGCTTGAACATCGTGCCTTTCGCACGTCCGTCCTGCACGGTATAGATGGCATCCAGGCTGTAAGAGGACTCTTTCAGACGGTAGTTCGGATCGTAGTACGCATCCGGTATGGCCATGTCGCCCGGTTTGGCGTCCCAGGCATACGCGTAGGAGGCACCCACAGCCCAGCCCGGCAGGTTCCAGTTTTTCAGGTCATACATTGCGCCGAAGAAGACCGCTTTTTCGCCGTCGGCGTTGAAGTCAGAGCGGTTATCCCACCAGATATCCAGACGACCGTTGGAAGATGCGTAAGTCGGGGTCATACGCTGCAGGAAGTAGCCCTGCTGCCCTTCCGCCTTCACCCATGTTCCTTCCAGACGCAAATCCACCTGACCCACTTTGTAGCCAAAGGTCAGCGCCTGCAGCCAGGCCGTGCCGTCATAAATATCGTTGACGCCACCATCGCTGACTTTGTCTCGCGTGCCGTAGAACTGGTAACTGGTACTCAACGGACTCCCTGCGATATCAAATTTGTAGCTGGCTTTGGCAAAATACTGATCGATATAGCCTTCAGCCTGACCAAAGGCGGCTTCTAACACGAGGTCGTTTTTAAAATCGTACTTCGCACCCAGCGAGTGGAGGTAATCCACTTTGGTTTTTTTATCGTTCTGGTAAAACTTATCCATTTCGATATGCCACGGGGCTTTGTATTCGTTGGTCCACATATAGGAGAAACTCAACGCACCCGCATCACCGTAGTCAAAGTTAGCGCCAGCTTCAGCGCCCTGGTAAGTACCAGGCATAAAACTCCAGTGTGGCGCTAACAGGGTTTGGCCAGTTGGCTGAATATATCCGCCGCGCGCCCAGACTGGACCATATTTGAATTTTGCAGCGGCTTTATACAGACTGATACCGCTTTTATCGCCGGACCAGTCTTCTTTATAGGCCTTATTGCTGGACGAGAAGGCAATTTCGTTCGGGTGTCCGCTGTCGCCATTTTCCGCCATTTCAATTGCCGTGAATGCGGCAATATCCAGGCCGAACATATCGGCGGCATAGCCTGACTGGAAGTCGAGGTTGGCGTTCCAGGTAGAGTGAGAAAGGTTGGTTTTGTATTTGTCTTCGGTAACGTCTTTACGGTCACGTTCACGCTGCCAGTAATAAATACCGCCCGTGAGGGTAGAATCTTCGATGAAACCTGCTGCCTTAGCCTCTGGCGCAATCACCAGGCCTGACATTGCTGTCACACCGGCGATAGCCAGCGCCAGCGCACTACGTTTGCCACTGAACGTACGCATAGATTATTCCTCTTTGACGAATTAAAACGCCTGAACGGCGAAAAAGATAAAAGACCAAAAGGTCAGGGGTAGTCAGAAATACCCTCGAATTAACTACCGCCTTTAGGTTATTTTTCGCGACGCGAATTATCAATGCTTTTCCGTGGGCAAAAGTCAGGATTATGACGAAGTGCACATAATTAGTAGTGCTTTGTAACATTTAGCGGGAGACGAGATTTGGCGGGGCAAGTCATTAAATTTAAGCCAGTAATTGTGTAAATTACTGGTTATTTTCAGGCCTTCACTATTTTCAGAAATATACAAACTTTTTTTAGAAAAATAAGTAGCACCACATTGACCTGAATATTGCGCAGACATTATTTTTGCTCGCGCTTAACGATATGATCATTCAATAAAAAAACGCCGCATTACGCGGCGTTTGTCTCTCATTGACCAGAGCAGCGTTATTATTCGCCGACTTTAGTCCAGGTATCACGCAGACCAACGGTACGGTTAAACACCGGTTTTTCCGAGGTACTGTGACGGCTGTCGAGGCAGAAGTAGCCTTCACGTTCGAACTGGAACGCTTTGCCCGCTTCAGCGGCTTTCAGAGACGGCTCAGCATAACCCTGCTTGATGACCAGAGATTCCGGGTTGATTGTCGCCAGGAAGTCTTCTGCTGCACCTGGGTTAGGCACGCTGAACAGACGATCGTACAAGCGAATTTCAACCGGCAGCGCATGTGTTGCACTTACCCAGTGGATCACGCCTTTCACTTTGCGGCCATCTGCCGGATCTTTGCTCAGGGTTTCAGCGTCGTAAGAGCAGAAGATGGTGGTGATATTCCCTTCCGCATCTTTCTCAACACGCTCAGCTTTGATCACGTATGCGTTACGCAGACGCACCTCTTTACCCAGCACCAGACGCTTGTACTGCTTGTTCGCTTCTTCGCGGAAGTCAGCACGATCGATCCAGATTTCACCGCTGAACGGCACGTCACGGGTGCCCATTTCCGGTTTGTTCGGATGGTTAGGCATGGAGACCATTTCGCTCGCGCCCTGCGGGTAGTTTTCGATAACCAGTTTTACCGGATCGATGACGGCCATTGCGCGCGGCGCGTTGTCGTTCAGATCTTCACGGATGCAGGATTCCAGAGAGGCGATCTCAATGGTGTTATCCTGCTTGGTCACGCCGATGCGCTTACAGAACTCGCGAATAGACGCGGCAGTATAACCACGGCGACGCAGACCCGAGATGGTTGGCATACGCGGATCGTCCCAGCCCTCAACGTGCTTGTCGGTCACCAGCAGGTTCAGCTTACGCTTGGACATCACCGTGTATTCCAGATTCAGACGAGAGAATTCGTACTGACGCGGATGCACCGGGATCGTGATGTTATCCAGAACCCAGTCGTACAGACGGCGGTTATCCTGGAACTCCAGCGTACACAGGGAGTGCGTAATGCCTTCCAGCGCATCGCTGATGCAGTGGGTAAAGTCGTACATCGGGTAAATGCACCACTTGTTACCGGTCTGATGGTGTTCAGCGAACTTGATACGGTACAGAACCGGATCGCGCATCACGATGAACGGTGATGCCATGTCGATTTTGGCACGCAGGCACGCTTTACCTTCCTCGAAGCCACCCGCACGCATTTTTTCAAACAGCGCCAGGTTCTCTTCAACGCTGCGATCGCGGAACGGGCTGTTTTTACCCGGCGCGGTCAGCGTGCCGCGGTATTCGCGGATCTCGTCAGCAGACAGCTCGTCGACATACGCCAGACCTTTATTGATAAGCTCGACCGCATAGGCATACAGCTGATCAAAATAGTCAGAGGAGTAGCAGATATCGCCAGACCAGTTGAAGCCCAGCCATTGCACGTCATTCTTAATAGACTCAACGTATTCGATGTCTTCTTTTACTGGGTTGGTGTCATCGAAACGCAGGTTGCACTGTCCCTGGTAGTCTTGCGCGATGCCAAAGTTCAGGCAGATCGATTTTGCATGACCAATATGCAGGTAGCCGTTTGGCTCCGGCGGGAAACGGGTATGAACTGTGGTGTGCTTACCACTGGCCAGATCTTCATCGATGATCTGACGAATAAAGTTACTCGGGCGGGCTTCAGCCTCACTCATCGTGGATTCCTCAAAGCGTAAACAACGTATAACGGCATATGATCTTATAAGCCGGACGTAGTGACAACCCTTAAAACGTCTCTGAAGAAAATAATGGGGGCAATTGCTGCAAAAAAAAGCGGCGGAGGAAACCCCCCGCCGCTTAAGGCATGACTCTACTCAGGAGCGATTACTTGCCTTTAATCTCATACAGTGGCGTCTGGCCCGCAACGACCTGACCTTTCGCCTGAATTACCAGGCCGCTGAAGTCGTCGATATTGCTGCAAACGACCGGGCTAATCATGGAGCGCGCGTTAGCGTTCAGGTAATCCAGATCCATTTCCAGAATCGGCTGACCTGCCACCACGTCGGCCCCCTCTTCCACCAGGCGAGTAAAGCCCTGACCGTTCAGCGCGACGGTATCGATACCCATATGGACAACGATCTCCGCGCCCTTTTCAGTTTCGAGGCAGAACGCATGGTTGGTGTTGAAGATTTTAACGATGGTCCCGGCAGCCGGTGACACCACGGTTTTGTCCGTTGGTTTCACCGCCACACCGTCACCGACAGCTTTGCTGGCAAACGCTTCGTCAGGCACCTGCTCAATCGCAACCACTTCACCGGTAATCGGTGAAACCAGCGCGGCAATGGTCGTTGCGTTAGGGACGGCCTGCGGTTTTGCCACCGGGGCTTCCGTCACTGGCGCGCTGTTCGCTGCAGAAGCCGCGATCGGTCCACGGGCAACCACTTTCTTCATTTCATCGCCAATCGATTCCGCTTTCGCACCCACGATAACCTGGATGGTCTGCTTGTTCAGTTTCACCACACCGGATGCGCCAAGGCGTTTACACATGGCATCGTTAACGCGCGCAGAATCACCTACCGTCAGGCGCAGACGGGTAATACATGCATCGATAGCTTTCAGGTTATCCGTACCGCCTACTGCGGCAATATAATTAGTTGCCAGCTGGGTCAGCCCTTCTTCGGTATTGCTGTTAGCTTCGCCAGTAACGATGTCGTCTTTCGTATCTTCGCGGCCTGGTGTTTTCAGGTTAAACATACGAATGACTGCGGTGAACAGAACGAAGTAGATAACGAAGAACACCAGACCCATTGCGACCAGCATCCAGACGTTCTTGCTCGCCGCGGGCAGGTTGTACATCAACACGTAGTCGATCGCGCCGGCGGAGAAGGAGAAGCCCGCATGGATACCCAGCAGCGTTGCAACAAACAGGCTAATACCCGTCAGCACAGCGTGCATGAGGTACAGCAGCGGAGCCAGGAACATGAACAGGAATTCCAGCGGCTCAGTAACACCGGTCAGGAACGCGGTGATGGCAACTGACAGCAGCATCCCGCCAACCATTGGACGACGCGCTTTCGGTGCGGCCAGGTACATAGCCAGCGCCGCGCCCGGCAGACCAAACATCATGATAGGGAAGAAGCCCGACATGAACATGCCCGCGGTGCCGTCACCTGCGTAGAAGCGGTTGATATCCCCGTGGAATACCGCGCCCGCGGCGTTGGTAAACTCACCAATCTGGAACCAGGCAATGGTGTTCAGCACCTGATGCAGGCCGGTTGGGATCAACAGACGGTTGATGAAACCGAAGATACCCGCACCCACTGCGCCAGCGGAAACAATCCACTCACCGCCCGCATGGATAGCGTGCTGCACCGGTGGCCAGATGTAGCCAAAGATCGCGGCCAGAATCAGACAGAAGAAGCCTGTCGCAATCGGCACAAAACGTTTTCCACCAAAGAAGCTCAGGAAGTCTGGCAGTTTGATCCCCGCCCAACGGTTATAAACAGCCCCGCCGACCAGACCGGTAATGATACCTGCCAGAACGCCCATGTTAATTTCTGGGTTTATCGTCACCATCGCTTTCGTCAGGATGAAGTAACCGACAGCCCCGGCCAGCGCCGCTGCACCCGCGCTGTCTTTTGACCAGCTGGATGCCACACCGATGGCGAAAATTAGCGCCAGATTGTCAAAAATCGCGCCACCCGCTTGCGCGATAAATGGCACATTAAGCAGATCGGGTTGCCCGAATCGCAGCAGCAGTGCTGCAACCGGTAGCACGGCGATAGGGAGCTGCAAAGCCCTACCGAGGCGCTGGAAAAAACCTAAAATATTCATCCTATTCCCCCTACGAGACCCTTATTAAGGCTCGTGCATAAACTATGTTTTTATTGTGTCGACAACGATAAATACAGTTGATGATTCACTGGCATTGTGAGTGTGTGAAAAATTAATTCGTATCGCAAATTAAACACGTATTTTTTGTGATTTTTGTCACCAAATATCGTTAATAACCCTCCCTTTCTCTGGCTAACAGTGAAAACTTATTTTATCATTCAAAAAATCAAGACGGATTGATCCGGCCTGAAAGGTTCCAGGTTACGCTTAGTTCAGGTTCCGATAGCCATCCGCCCACTCTTCTACTTTAACTCTTGAGGTGAACAATGAGACTGATTCCCCTGGCAACTGCTGAACAAGTCGGTAAATGGGCCGCCCGTCATATCGTTAACCGTATTAACGCGTTCAAACCCACCGCCGATCGTCCTTTCGTTCTCGGCCTTCCTACCGGCGGCACGCCGCTGACCGCGTATAAAGCCCTGGTTGAGATGCATAAAGCAGGCCAGGTTAGCTTTAAACATGTTGTGACCTTCAACATGGATGAGTATGTCGGCTTACCCAAGGATCATCCGGAAAGCTACCATAGCTTTATGCACCGTAATTTCTTTGATCACGTTGATATTCCGGCTGAAAATATTAACCTGCTGAATGGAAACGCGCCTGATATTGACGCAGAATGCCGTCAGTATGAAGAAAAAATCCGTTCCTACGGTAAAATCCACCTGTTCATGGGTGGCGTGGGCAACGATGGTCATATCGCGTTCAACGAACCGGCCTCTTCTCTGGCTTCCCGTACGCGTATTAAAACCCTGACCCATGACACGCGCGTGGCAAACTCCCGCTTCTTTGACGGTGATGTTAACCAGGTTCCAAAATACGCCCTGACCGTAGGTGTAGGCACCCTGCTGGATGCCGAAGAAGTGATGATTCTGGTTCTGGGCGGCGTGAAAGCGCAGGCGCTCCAGGCTGCCGTTGAAGGCAACGTTAACCACATGTGGACCATCAGCTGCCTGCAGCTGCATCCAAAATCAGTCATCGTGTGCGACGAACCGTCCACGATGGAGCTGAAAGTGAAAACGCTGAAATACTTCAACGAGTTAGAAGCTGAGAACATCAAAGGTCTGTAATTGAATAACCGCCTCTTCATCAAGAGGCGGCCGCTTTTTTTAACCGGGGGTCGTTATGTACGCTTTAACCCACGGTCGGATTTATACCGGCCATGATATTCTGGATGACCATGCGATTGTTATCGCCAATGGCCTGATTGAACGTGTTTGCCCACTGGCAGAGCTGCCGCCGGGGATTGAACAGCGCTCACTCAATGGAGCAGTAATCTCCCCCGGTTTCATCGACGTACAGCTGAACGGCTGCGGCGGTGTGCAATTTAATGATACCGCGGAAGCGGTGACGGTCGACACGCTGGAAATCATGCAGAAAGCCAACGAGAAATCGGGCTGCACCAGCTATCTGCCAACCCTCATCACCAGCAGTGATGATCTCATGAAACAGGGTATCCGCGTGATGCGCGACTACCTGGCAAAACACCCTAATCAGGCACTGGGTCTGCATCTTGAAGGACCGTGGCTGAACATCGTGAAAAAAGGGACGCATAACCCGGATTACGTGCGTAAACCTGACGCTGAGCTGGTCGACTACCTGTGTGCCAACGCCGATGTGATCACCAAAGTGACGCTGGCTCCTGAAATCGCGGGACCTGACGTTATCAGCAAACTGGCCGCCGCCGGGATTGTCGTTTCAGCGGGCCATTCAAACGCAACGCAAAAAGAAGCGAAAGCAGGTTTCCGCGCCGGTATTACCTTTGCGACACACCTGTACAACGCGATGCCGTATATCACCGGTCGTGAACCTGGGCTGGTCGGGGCGATTCTCGATGAGCAGGACGTTTACTGCGGCATTATTGCTGACGGCTTGCACGTCGATTACACCAACATTCGCAACGCCAAGCGCCTGAAAGGTGACAAACTCTGTCTGGTAACCGATGCCACCGCACCGGCAGGGGCAAATATTGAGCAGTTCATTTTTGCCGGTAAAACAATATACTACCGCAATGGACTGTGTGTTGATGAAAACGGTACGCTGAGCGGTTCCTCCCTGACGATGATTGAAGGGGTGCGTAACCTGGTTGAACATTGCGGGATTGCGCTTGATGAAGTCCTGCGTATGGCGACCCTTTATCCTGCGCGCGCGATGGGCGTAGATAAACAGCTTGGCGGAATTGCACCAGGTATGGTTGCAAACCTGACGGCATTCACACACGATTATAAAATTATCAAGACCATCGTTAATGGTAACGAGGTCGTCACTGAGTAAGTAAAAGTATGACACCAGGCGGACAAGCTCAAATCGGTAATGTCGATCTCGTTAAACAACTTAACAGCGCGGCGGTTTATCGTCTGATTGACCAACACGGACCAATCTCGCGCATTCAGATAGCCGAACAAAGCCAGCTTGCCCCTGCCAGCGTGACAAAAATTACCCGTCAGCTCATTGAGCGCGGACTGATCAAAGAAGTCGATCAGCAGGCCTCCACCGGAGGCCGCCGCGCCATCTCCATTATTACCGAAACCCGCAATTTTCAGGCGATCGGCGTCCGTCTTGGTCGTCATGACACCACCCTTACGCTCTATGATCTGAGCAGCAAAGCCATCGCGGAAGAACACTACCCGCTTCCGGAGCGCACTCAGGAGACGCTGGAACACGCGCTGCTGAATACCATTGAACACTTTATCGAGAGCTGTCAGCGCAAAATCCGTGAACTGATTGCGATCTCGGTGATCCTGCCAGGCCTGGTAGACCCCGAAAGCGGCGTGATCCGTTATATGCCCCATATAAAGGTTGAGAATTGGGGGCTGGTAGATGCGCTGGAAAAACGCTTTAAAGTGACCTGTTTCGTGGGGCACGACATCCGCTCTCTGGCCCTGGCAGAGCACTACTTTGGTGCGAGCCAGGATTGTGAAGATTCGATTCTGGTGCGCGTACACCGGGGGACAGGGGCAGGCATCATCTCTAACGGCCGCATTTTTATTGGCCGCAACGGTAACGTCGGTGAGATTGGTCATATTCAGGTAGAGCCGCTTGGCGAACGCTGCCACTGCGGAAACTTTGGCTGTCTGGAGACGATTGCCGCCAACACGGCGATTGAACAGCGGGTGCGCCATCTGCTTGAACAGGGTTACCAGAGCCGCGTCACGCTGGACGATTGCAAGATAGGGACTATCTGCAAAGCCGCCAACAAAGGCGACGCGCTGGCCTGTGAAGTTATTGAGCAGGTGGGTCGCCATCTGGGTAAAACCATCGCCATCGCCATCAACCTGTTTAACCCGCAAAAAGTGGTGATCGCCGGTGAGATTGTGGAGGCCGAGAAGGTCCTGCTGCCCGCCATTGAAGGCTGCATTAACACTCAGGCGCTGAAAGCCTTCCGCCAGAACCTTCCCGTCGTTCGTTCTAAGCTTGACCATCGCTCAGCGATAGGCGCATTTGCGCTGGTTAAACGCGCCATGCTCAACGGTATTCTGTTGCAACATTTGCTGGAAAGTTGATCGGGTCTTATAGTAACGCCTTCTTTTTTTGATGTCGGAATGTCCATGACCATTAAGAATGTAATTTGTGATATCGACGGCGTGCTGATGCACGACAACGTTGCTGTACCAGGTGCTGCGGAATTTCTTCACCGCATCATCGACAAAGGAATGCCTCTGGTTCTTCTCACGAACTACCCTTCTCAGACCGGTCAGGACCTGGCAAACCGCTTTGCCACAGCAGGCGTCAACGTGCCGGACAGCGTGTTTTATACCTCTGCCATGGCCACCGCTGATTTCCTCAAGCGCCAGGAAGGAAAAAAGGCCTACGTGGTGGGTGAAGGGGCGCTGATCCACGAGTTATATAAGGCAGGGTTTACCATCACAGATGTGAACCCGGACTTTGTGATCGTTGGCGAAACGCGCTCCTATAACTGGGAGATGATGCACAAAGCCTCCTACTTTGTTGCCAACGGTGCGCGTTTTATTGCCACCAACCCGGATACCCACGGCCGTGGTTTTTACCCTGCCTGCGGCGCGCTGTGTGCCGGTATCGAAAAGATCTCTGGCCGGAAACCGTTCTACGTGGGCAAGCCCAGCCCGTGGATCATCCGTGCCGCGCTGAACAAGATGCAGGCACACTCTGAGGAAACGGTGATTGTCGGCGACAACCTGCGCACCGATATCCTGGCCGGATTCCAGGCGGGCCTGGAAACCATTCTGGTGCTTTCCGGTGTCTCCACGCTCGACGATATTGACGCCATGCCCTTCCGCCCGAGCTGGATTTATCCCTCCGTCGAAGAAATTGATATTATCTGATCCCAAACCACGCCTCAGCGCGTGGTTTTTTATTTTCACGCCCGATAAACAACCTCACATCTAACAAAACAGCCGATTTATTGCATAATCATCAATAAAAGCGTTCATGATGTACTCGTTTTTCACTATTCGGCAATCAGCATTGCACTATTTCCGTTTTATCCCGTAAAACCCTTGCGCGCCCTCCCCCTTTGCGGCATTTTCATAAGCAAGCAACATTACAAAGCAACAGGGTTAACGGAGAAGGTTATGTGTTCAATTTTTGGCGTACTGGATATTAAAACTGACGCAGGCGAACTGCGTAAAAAGGCACTCGAATTGTCCCGCCTGATGCGCCATCGCGGCCCGGACTGGTCCGGCGTTTACGCCAGCGATAAAGCCATCCTGGCACACGAACGTCTGTCCATTGTTGACGTCAACGCAGGTGCGCAGCCGCTGTATAACGAGAAAAAAACACACGCGCTGGCTGTCAACGGTGAAATCTATAACCATCAGGCGCTGCGCGCCGAGTACGGCGACCGTTACGCCTTCCAGACCGGTTCTGACTGTGAAGTGATCCTGGCGCTGTATCAGGAGAAAGGCCCGGAATTCCTCGATGATCTGCAGGGTATGTTTGCCTTCGCCCTGTACGACAGCGAAAAAGATGCCTATCTGATTGGCCGCGACCATATTGGTATTATCCCGCTGTATATGGGTCACGATGAACACGGCAACTTTTATGTCGCCTCAGAAATGAAAGCCCTGGTGCCGGTTTGCCGCACCATTAAAGAGTTCCCGGCAGGAAGTTATCTGTGGAGTAAAGACGGCGAGATCCGTCAGTACTATCAGCGCGACTGGTTCGACTATGATGCGGTTAAAGACAACGTGACTGATAAAGCCGAACTGCGTCAGGCGCTGGAAGATTCTGTTAAAAGCCACCTGATGTCAGATGTGCCTTACGGCGTACTGCTCTCCGGCGGGCTGGACTCGTCCGTGATCTCCGCGATCACCAAGAAATTCGCCGCGCGTCGTGTTGAAGATCAGGAACGTTCAGAAGCCTGGTGGCCGCAACTGCACTCCTTTGCTGTGGGCCTGGAAGGCGCACCGGATCTGAAAGCCGCGCAGGAAGTGGCAAACCATCTCGGTACCGTGCACCATGAGATCCACTTCACCGTGCAGGAAGGGCTGGATGCGATCCGCGATGTTATCTACCACATCGAAACCTACGATGTGACCACCATTCGCGCTTCCACGCCGATGTACCTGATGTCGCGTAAGATCAAAGCGATGGGCATTAAGATGGTGCTCTCCGGTGAAGGGTCTGACGAAGTGTTTGGCGGCTACCTCTATTTCCACAAAGCGCCGAACGCAAAAGAGCTGCACGAAGAGACAGTACGTAAACTGCAGGCGCTGCATATGTTTGACTGCGCACGCGCCAACAAAGCGATGTCCGCCTGGGGTGTGGAAGCCCGTGTTCCCTTCCTGGATAAGAAATTCCTCGACGTGGCAATGCGCATCAACCCGCAGGACAAAATGTGCGGCAACGGCAAAATGGAGAAACATATCCTGCGTGAATGTTTCGAATCCTACCTGCCGGCGAGCGTGGCATGGCGTCAGAAAGAGCAGTTCTCTGACGGTGTCGGGTATAGCTGGATCGACACCCTAAAAGAGGTGGCGGCAAAACAGGTTTCCGATCAGCAACTGGAAACCGCGAGCTTCCGCTTCCCGTACAACACGCCAGGCTCCAAAGAAGCGTATCTGTACCGCGAAATCTTTGAAGAGTTGTTCCCGGTGCCGAGTGCGGCGGAGTGTGTTCCGGGCGGCCCGTCCGTTGCCTGTTCTTCGGCTAAAGCCATTGAATGGGATGAATCTTTCAAGTCAATGAACGATCCATCAGGACGTGCGGTAGGCGTACACCAGTCTGCCTATAAGTAGTCGAAAAGCATCCAATCAGGTCCTGCGGGGCCTGATTTTTTTTGCCCCCTTTTTCACTCCCCAAAAACGATAAATAAACAATAATTGCCGAATATTCGGTCACGCTGTTCGCAACCTAACCAAACAGTCACATTCCGGCTATTTTCGTTGAAAAAGGTGTTGACGCTGCAAGGGTCTATACGCATAATGCGCCCCGCAACGCCGATAAGGTAACGCGAAAAAAAGATGGCTACGTAGCTCAGTTGGTTAGAGCACATCACTCATAATGATGGGGTCACAGGTTCGAATCCCGTCGTAGCCACCATCTTTTTTGCGGGAGTGGCGAAATTGGTAGACGCACCAGATTTAGGTTCTGGCGCCGCAAGGTGTGCGAGTTCAAGTCTCGCCTCCCGCACCATTCCCAGGTAAGCGTTGCACGGATGGGGTATCGCCAAGCGGTAAGGCACCGGTTTTTGATACCGGCATTCCCTGGTTCGAATCCAGGTACCCCAGCCATATTTCTTCGATTTTGCGGTTCTCCGCGGTATTGGGGTATCGCCAAGCGGTAAGGCACCGGTTTTTGATACCGGCATTCCCTGGTTCGAATCCAGGTACCCCAGCCATCGAAGATTGCAGTACTGGCTACGTAGCTCAGTTGGTTAGAGCACATCACTCATAATGATGGGGTCACAGGTTCGAATCCCGTCGTAGCCACCAAATTAATCATCTGTCGAATGATTCGATAGACGAGAAAAAATTGTTGGGGTATCGCCAAGCGGTAAGGCACCGGATTCTGATTCCGGCATTCCGAGGTTCGAATCCTCGTACCCCAGCCAATTTAAAAAGTCGTTAAGCACATTGTTTAACGCAATTGGGGTGTCGCCAAGCGGTAAGGCTCTGGTTTCTGATACCAGCATTCCGGGGTTCGAATCCCTGCACCCCAGCCACTTAGTAACAAAAAAGCCCGCTCTGCGGGCTTTTTTGTTTTTGTTGGATTATGTACCGCATCCGAAAGCCCTCTCCCGCAGGAGAAGGCCCCAGATTAAAGGCCTAACGCGTACTTCAGCGCCTGACGCTTCAGCCCACCGGCACGCTCCGCCGCCATCAACCCAATGTTACGCAGAATGCGCACCGGACCAAGATCGTTACTGAACCCGGCGTAAAACAGATCCATCCCCGACTGCATGATAAAGTTATCCGCCATACGTCGCGTCTGGTAACGTTTCAGTACCGGATGGCTGGCCCAGGCCTCCGCGTGAGCGCGCGCATTGCCCAGCACATCCAGTAAAGCCTCAACGTCACGGTATCCCAGGTTCACGCCCTGCCCCGCCAGCGGGTGAATGGTGTGTGCCGCATCCCCCACCAGCGCCAGCCCTGCACGGGCATACTGCAATGCATGGCGACGGGTAAGCGGAAACGCCCCGGCGGCAACCGGCATGACGTTGCCCAGACGGCGTGGGAAGTGCTGATGGATCTCTCGCTGCAGCTGCTCCATTGAAAGCCCCTGCAACTGACGAATGCGCGCCGGTTTGTCATACCACACCAGCGACGCCCAGCGATCAAACAACGGTAAAAAGGCATGCGGGCCGTTCGGGGTAAAGTGCTGCCAGGTGCTCTCACCCGGGTCATTCTCACACTGCACGGTGATCAGCATGCACGCCTGCTGGTACTGCCAGGCATGAATGCCAATTCCCGCCATTTGCCTGACCTGTGAGTTGGCACCATCCGCTCCGACAACCATCCTCGTGGCCAGCTCATCACCCTTATCCAGCTCAAGCAAATACCCGCCTTCGTGGGGATGCAGTGCTTTAAGTGACGCCGGGACGCGCAGCGCCACTTTCGGATGCGCCTCCAGGGCCTGCCAGAGCGCCAGCTGGAGGACCGTGTTTTCCACCATATAGCCCAGACGGGGCAGCTTCAGTTCAGCGGCATCAAACGCGACATGCGCATTCTCCCACTCCCAGGTTTCGAGACGGCTGTAAGGGTGCGCGCGCATCCCGAGCACGGCATCCCAGACGCCCAGCCCGCGCAGTAGATCGACAGAGGCGGCGCTGATAGCTGAAATTCGCACATCCGGCTTTGCCATCGGGTCAAACGCAACAGGGGCAGCCTGCTCGATAACCGTCACCTCAAATCCCTGCTGCGCCAGCCCCAGCGCGAGTGCGCCACCGACCATACCGCCGCCGACAACGGCAATTTCGGTTTGTTGGAGAGTCATGGTCAATTATCCTTAATGGTATATACCTTAAGTTTACCGGATTTTTTCGGTCTTGAGGTTGACAACCTTCATACTGGTCACAACCGCAGCAAAGCATTACAATACGCGCCCTGCATTCCTGAGCATGAGCAAGTCGATGACAAAAAAACTCCATATAAAAACCTGGGGCTGTCAGATGAACGAATACGATTCATCCAAGATGGCCGATCTGCTGGATGCCACGCACGGGTATCAACTGACTGACAACGCGAACGAAGCGGACGTGTTGCTGCTCAATACCTGTTCGATCCGTGAGAAGGCGCAGGAGAAGGTGTTCCATCAACTGGGCCGCTGGAAGCTTATCAAGCGCAAAAGACCCGATGTGATCATTGGCGTGGGTGGCTGTGTGGCCTCGCAGGAAGGCAAACTGATCCGCCAGCGTGCTCACTATGTTGATATTATTTTTGGCCCGCAGACGCTGCACCGTCTGCCGGAGATGATCAACGCCGTTCGCGAGAATCGCCGCCCGGTGGTTGACGTAAGCTTCCCGGAAATCGAAAAATTTGACCGTCTGCCAGAACCACGCGCGGATGGTCCAACAGCCTACGTCTCCATTATGGAAGGCTGTAACAAGTACTGCACCTATTGTGTCGTACCGTATACCCGCGGCGAAGAAGTGAGCCGTCCGACCGACGACATTCTGTTTGAAGTGGCGCAACTGGCGGCACAGGGTGTGCGTGAAATTCATCTGCTGGGCCAAAACGTCAACGCCTGGCGCGGCGAGAACTACGACGGTACCACCGGCAGCTTTGCAGAACTGCTGCGCCTGGTGGCCGCGATCGACGGCATCGACCGCCTTCGCTTCACCACCAGCCACCCGATGGAATTTACCGATGACATCATTGATGTGTATCGCGACACGCCAGAGCTGGTGAGCTTCCTGCATCTGCCGATTCAGTGCGGTTCCGACCGCGTGCTGAACCTGATGGGACGTCCACATACGGTACTGGAGTACAAATCCATCATCCGCAAGCTGCGTGAAGCCCGTCCTGACATCCAGATTAGCTCCGACTTTATCGTTGGCTTCCCGGGCGAAACCACGGATGACTTTGAGCGCACGATGAAGCTCATTGGCGAAGTGAATTTTGACGTCAGCTACAGCTTTATCTTCTCAGCGCGTCCAGGTACTCCTGCGGCCGATATGGTCGACGATGTGCCGGAAGAAGAAAAAAAGCAGCGTCTGTATATTCTGCAGGAGCGTATCAACCAGCAGGCCAACGCCTGGAGCCGTCGTATGGTCGGCACCGTCCAGCGTATTCTGGTGGAAGGCACTTCCCGTAAGAGCATTATGGAGCTGTCAGGACGCACCGAAAATAACCGCGTCGTGAACTTTGAAGGCACGCCAGACATGGTCGGTAAATTTGTGGACGTGGAGATTGTCGACGTGCTGACCAACTCCCTCCGCGCGAAAGTGGTCCGTACCGAAGACGAAATGGGTCTGCGCATCGCACAATCGCCGGAATCCGTCATGTCCCGCACCCGCAAAGAAAGCGACGCTGGCGTCGGCATTTACCAGCCATAACGCCATCCGGCCTGCCGTTTCGGCAGGCCTTGTATTTCCTCTCATCGCCCCCAATATCTTCCGCAACGCTTGCGCCTTTATTCTATGGCGTGAATAATTTCGGTAATGACCGTTTTATTACGCCAGGTGGCACCGGGTCAGTTAATCAATCAAAGAGGAACAGTTTGAACATAGATACGCGTGAAATTAGCCTTGAGCCAGCAGACAACGCTCGCCTGCTGAGCCTGTGCGGGCCGTTTGATGACAACATCAAACAACTGGAGCGACGTCTGGGTATCGAAATCAATCGTCGCGATAATCATTTCAAACTCACCGGACGCCCTCTCTGCGTCAACGCCGCTGCGGATATTCTGCGTAGCCTGTATGTGGATACCGCCCCAATGCGCGGTGAAATACAGGATATCGAGCCAGAACAGATCCACCTCGCGATCAAAGAGGCGCGCGTGCTTGAGCAAAGCGCAGAAAGTGTGCCGGACTATGGCAAGGCCATCAATATTAAGACCAAACGTGGCGTCATTAAGCCGCGTACGCCAAACCAGGCGCAGTACATCGCCAACATTCTCGACCATGACATCACCTTCGGTGTGGGCCCGGCGGGTACGGGTAAAACCTATCTGGCCGTTGCCGCGGCGGTTGATGCGCTCGAACGCCAGGAGATTCGTCGCATCCTGCTGACCCGTCCGGCGGTGGAAGCGGGTGAAAAACTGGGCTTCCTGCCAGGCGATCTGAGCCAGAAGGTTGACCCTTACCTTCGTCCGTTATACGACGCGCTGTTCGAGATGCTCGGCTTTGAGAAAGTTGAGAAGCTGATTGAGCGTAACGTGATTGAAGTTGCCCCGCTCGCCTATATGCGCGGCCGTACGCTGAATGATGCATTCATTATTCTCGATGAAAGCCAGAACACCACCATCGAACAGATGAAAATGTTCCTGACACGTATCGGCTTTAACTCAAAAGCGGTCATTACCGGTGACGTCACGCAGATTGACCTGCCGCGCAGCACCAAATCGGGTCTGCGCCATGCCATTGAAGTTCTGGCCGACGTCGACGAAATCAGCTTTAACTTCTTCCACAGCGAAGACGTGGTCCGTCACCCGGTTGTGGCGCGCATCGTTAACGCTTATGAAGCATGGGAAGAAGCAGATCAGAAGCGTAAGGCCGAACTGGCCGCAGAACGTAAGCGCGAAGCGCAGGAGCAAGAACAAAAATGAGTCAGGTGATCCTCGATTTACAACTGGCATGTGACGATAATTCCGGCTTGCCAGAAGAGGCGCAGTTTCAGACATGGCTGGATGCGGTTATCCCCCCGTTTCAGGAAGAATCAGAAGTCACGATTCGTCTGGTGGATGAAGCCGAAAGCCATGAGCTTAACCTGACCTACCGCGGGAAAGATAAGCCGACCAACGTGCTCTCTTTCCCCTTCGAAGCCCCACCGGGAATTGAGATGCCGCTGCTGGGCGATCTGATCATCTGCCGCCAGGTCGTGGAACAGGAAGCTAAAGAGCAGCAAAAACCGCTGGAAGCCCACTGGGCGCATATGGTGGTACACGGTAGCCTGCATCTGCTCGGCTACGACCATATTGAAGATGACGAAGCGGAAGAGATGGAGTCCCTCGAGACAGAGATAATGCTTGCTCTGGGCTATGAGGATCCGTACATTGCCGAGAAAGAATAGTCAGTCGACCGACTGACTAACATGCCGCCGCGTAGGGAAATAGCGCGGTGGTAAACGTTGAACTAACAAGAGAACCCTTAACAAACGCCATGAGCGACGACAATTCACACAGTAGCGACACGACAAACACCAAAAAGGGATTTTTCTCCCTCATTCTGAACCAGCTTTTCCACGGCGAACCTAAAAACCGTGACGAACTGCTGGAGCTGATTCGTGATTCCGGGCAAAACGACCTTATCGATGAAGATACGCGCGAAATGCTCGAAGGGGTAATGGACATCGCCGACCAGCGCGTTCGCGACATCATGATCCCCCGCTCGCAGATGATCACCCTGAAACGTAACCAGACTCTGGACGAGTGCCTCGATGTGATCATCGAATCCGCACACTCGCGTTTCCCGGTCATCAGCGAAGACAAAGATCACATTGAAGGGATTTTGATGGCTAAAGATCTGCTGCCGTTTATGCGCAGCGATGCCGAAGCCTTCAGCATGGAAAAAGTGTTACGCCAGGCCGTGGTTGTGCCGGAAAGTAAACGTGTGGATCGGATGCTGAAAGAGTTTCGCTCTCAGCGCTACCACATGGCGATTGTTATTGATGAATTTGGTGGCGTTTCCGGTCTCGTCACGATCGAAGATATCCTTGAGCTGATCGTGGGCGAAATCGAAGATGAGTATGACGAAGAAGAAGATATCGACTTCCGTCAGCTTAGCCGTCACACCTGGACCATTCGCGCGCTGGCCTCGATTGAGGACTTTAACGACGCCTTTAGTACCCATTTCAGCGATGAAGAGGTCGATACTATTGGCGGGCTGGTGATGCAGGCCTTTGGCCACCTTCCGGCACGCGGCGAGACCGTTGACATCGACGGTTACCAGTTCAAAGTGGCAATGGCCGACAGCCGACGTATTATACAGGTTCATGTCAGAACGCCGGACGACTCACCGGTGCCAAAACTGGAAGATTAATGTAAATGGCATTTGCCCCATTACTTGAACGCCAGCGCGTACGTTTGCTGCTGGCGCTGTTACTCGGAGCCAGCGGAACGCTGGCTTTTTCTCCTTACGATATCTGGCCTGCAGCCATTCTCTCCCTGATGGGACTTCAGGGTTTAACCCTGAATCGTCGTCCCGTCCAGGCGGCAGCGATTGGCTACTTCTGGGGACTGGGGCTGTTTGGCTCCGGCATCAACTGGGTCTATGTCAGCATCGCCCAGTTTGGCGGTATGCCAGGACCCGTTAACGTCTTCCTCGTGGTGCTGCTGGCCGCTTATCTCTCGCTCTATACCGGCCTGTTCGCGGGTATCCTTTCTCGCCTGTGGCCAAAAACCACCTGGCTGCGCGTTGCCATTGCTGCGCCGGTTGTCTGGCAAATTACCGAGTTCCTTCGCGGCTGGGTACTGACCGGCTTCCCGTGGCTGCAGTTCGGTTACAGTCAGATTGATGGCCCGCTAAAGGGGCTTGCTCCGGTAATGGGCGTTGAAGCGATTAACTTCCTGTTGATGGTGGTGAGCGGACTGCTGGTCCTGGCGCTGGTCACACGTAGCGGGAAGACGCTGGTCGTGGCGCTGGTGTTGTTTGCCCTGCCTTTCCCACTGCGTTATATCCAGTGGTACAGCCTGGTGCCAGAGCGCACTACACAGGTTTCAATGGTGCAGGGGAATATCCCTCAGTCAATGAAATGGGACGAGAAAGAGCTGCTGAACACGCTGAAGATCTACGCTAACGCCACCGAGGCGGTCATGGGTAAATCGCAGCTGATCATCTGGCCAGAGTCGGCGATTCCGGATCTGGAAATTAACCAGCAGCCGTTCCTGAACATGATGAACGATCTACTGCTGGCTCGCGGCAGTACGCTGGTTACCGGGATTGTCGATGCGCGTCTGAATCAGCAGAACCGCTATGACACCTACAACACCATCATTACGCTGGGTAAAGACAGCGAATACAGCTACAACTCCACTGACCGGTATAACAAGAATCACCTGGTACCGTTTGGCGAATTTGTACCGCTGGAGTCCATTCTGCGCCCGTTAGCACCGTTTTTTGACCTGCCGATGTCCTCATTCAGCCGTGGTCCGTACGTTCAGCCCCAGCTGCATGCGCACGGTTTTGCCCTGACAGCGGCCATCTGCTACGAAATTATCCTCGGCGAGCAGGTGCGCGATAACTTCCGTCCGGACACTGACTTCCTGCTGACTATCTCCAACGATGCCTGGTTTGGTAAGTCGATTGGCCCGTGGCAGCACTTCCAGATGGCACGGATGCGCTCCCTGGAGCTGGCGCGCCCGCTGCTGCGTAGCACCAACAACGGCATTACCGCCGTGATTGGCCCGCAGGGCGAAATCCAGGCCATGATCCCGCAGTTCACCCGTGAAGTGCTGACGACCAACGTCACGCCTGCGACGGGCCTGACGCCTTATGCCCGCACCGGCAACTGGCCGCTGTGGATCCTGACCGCGCTGTTCGGATTTGGCGCGGTGCTGATGAGCTTGCGTCAGCGTCGTCGATAATTTCCCCTCCCTTCCCCTCTCCCGTTGGGAGAGGGCATTTCTGGCACGTCTCTTGCTTTATTTCCCCACGTAAACGCAGTTTGGCTTAACGTGCAACTTCGTCGCACCAGCGTAGATCACCGGTAGCACCGAAACGGTGCAACGAGAGATATTTGCCTCTGATTGGTGCGGCGCGCTTCGCAAAAATAAACAATAACGCAGCAAAATCTTTACATTAAGCCAGACTAAATGTTAACAAGCTTGCATAACACTGCACTCGCATAGCGCGAGATATAACAACATCACAATGGGTATCAATGCGTCACTGGCGCTGATAAGAAAGGAGTTGGGTATGCAATTACGTAAACTGGCCACAGCAATGCTGGTTATGGGGATGTCGGCAAGCGTCGTTCACGCTGAAGATGCTCCGGCTGCCGGGAGCACTCTCGACAAGATTGCCAAAAACGGCGTGATCGTGGTCGGCCACCGTGAATCTTCTGTCCCGTTCTCTTACTACGACAACACGCAAAAAGTCGTGGGCTATTCACAGGATTACTCCAACGCTATCGTTGAAGCTGTGAAGAAAAAGCTGAACAAACCTGACCTGCAGGTGAAGCTGATTCCAATCACTTCACAAAACCGTATTCCACTGCTGCAAAACGGCACGTTCGATTTTGAGTGCGGTTCCACCACCAACAACCTTGAACGTCAGAAACAGGCTGCCTTCTCTGACACCATCTTCGTCGTGGGCACCCGCCTGCTGACCAAGAAAGGCGGCGAGATCAAAGACTTTGCAGATCTGAAAGGTAAAGCCGTTGTTGTTACCTCCGGTACCACTTCCGAAGTGTTGCTGCACAAGCTGAACGACGAGAAGAAAATGGATATGCGCATCATCAGCGCGAAAGATCATGGCGACTCTTTCCGTACCCTGGAAAGTGGCCGTGCTGTGGCGTTTATGATGGATGATGCCCTGCTGGCAGGCGAACGTGCAAAAGCGAAGAAACCAGACAACTGGGATATCGTCGGCACGGCGCAATCTAAAGAAGCGTACGGCTGTATGCTGCGTAAAGACGATCCGCAGTTCAAGAAGCTGATCGATGACACCATCGCTCAGGTTCAGACCTCCGGTGAAGCGGAAAAATGGTTTGATAAATGGTTCAAGAACCCGATTCCACCCAAAAATCTTAACATGAACTTCGAACTGTCTGACGACATGAAAGCGCTGTTCAAATCACCAAACGACAAGGCTCTTAACTAATTAGAACAACAGGGGCGGGATCTCCTGCCCTCTCGATTGTCGGGAAGCATGGACAGACTATACGTTGAGTGGTCGTTCCCCACTCAGCGCGAAAAATGAGCTTCTCACCAATCTTCGAGGGTAGCGCTGCTACCCTTTTTTTTCTGGAGTTTATTATGTCAATAGACTGGAACTGGGGCATATTCCTGCAACAAGCCCCGTTCGGCAACACCACCTATCTTGGCTGGCTGTGGAGCGGTTTTCAGGTTACCGTCGCCTTATCGATCACGGCGTGGATTATCGCGTTTCTTGTCGGTTCACTGTTCGGTATTTTACGCACCGTGCCTAACCGTTTTCTCTCATCTCTCGGCACCCTGTATGTGGAACTGTTCCGTAACGTTCCGCTGATTGTGCAATTTTTCACCTGGTATCTGGTCGTCCCGGAACTGCTGCCGGAAAATATTGGCATGTGGTTTAAGTCGGAACTGGATCCGAACGTGCAGTTCTTTGTCTCCTCCATGCTCTGCCTGGGGCTCTTCACCGCCGCGCGCGTTTGCGAGCAGGTGCGTGCCGCCATTCAGTCACTGCCGCGCGGACAAAAAAATGCTGGCCTGGCGATGGGCCTGACGCTGCCACAAACTTACCGCTACGTACTGCTGCCTAACGCTTACCGCGTCATTGTTCCACCGATGACGTCTGAGATGATGAACCTGGTGAAAAACTCGGCCATCGCCTCGACCATCGGTCTGGTGGATATGGCCGCACAGGCGGGCAAGCTGCTGGATTATTCCGCCCACGCGTGGGAATCCTTCACGGCGATCACACTCGCCTATGTTCTGATTAACACTTTCATCATGCTGGTGATGAACCTGGTTGAACGCAAAATCCGCCTGCCGGGCAATCTGGGGGGCAAATAATGTACGAATTTGACTGGAGTTCTATCGTTCCATCCATGCCTTACCTGCTGGATGGCCTGCTGATCACCTTAAAAATCACTGTGATTGCTATTGTGGTGGGTATCGTCTGGGGCACCCTGCTCGCGGTCATGCGCCTGTCGGCCTTTAAACCGTTCGCCTGGTTTGCCACAGCCTACGTTAACGTTTTCCGCTCCATCCCCCTGGTGATGGTACTGCTGTGGTTTTACCTGATTGTTCCCGGCTTTCTGCAAAACGTGCTGGGGCTGTCGCCGAAAACCGATATCCGCCTGATCTCCGCGATGGTCGCGTTCTCAATGTTTGAGGCTGCTTACTATTCAGAGATTATCCGAGCGGGTATTCAGAGTATTTCCCGTGGGCAGTCCAGCGCCGCGCTGGCGCTGGGGATGACGCACTGGCAATCCATGCAGCTCATTATTCTGCCGCAGGCGTTTCGCGCCATGGTTCCCCTCCTGCTGACCCAGGGCATCGTACTGTTCCAGGATACCTCTCTGGTCTACGTACTGAGCCTGGCAGACTTCTTCCGTACCGCGTCTACCATCGGTGAACGTGATGGTACGCAGGTCGAAATGGTGCTCTTCGCGGGTGGCGTCTATTTTGTGATTAGTTTAAGCGCGTCGCTGTTGGTCAGCTGGCTGAAGAAAAGGACTGTATAATGATTTCCCTGAAAAATGTTTCTAAATGGTATGGGCACTTTCAGGTGCTGACCGACTGCTCAACCGAAGTGAAAAAAGGTGACGTGGTGGTGGTATGTGGGCCGTCCGGCTCTGGTAAATCCACGCTGATCAAAACCGTTAACGGCCTGGAGCCGGTGCAGCAAGGAGAGATCCTCGTCAACGGCACCAAAGTCAATGACAGGAAAACCAACCTTGCTCAGCTGCGTTCCCACGTCGGCATGGTGTTCCAGCACTTTGAGCTGTTTCCGCACCTCTCCATTATTGAGAACCTGACGCTGGCGCAGGTAAAAGTGCTGAAACGCGATAAAAAGCTCGCGCGCGATAAAGGTCTGAAGCTGCTGGAACGCGTGGGGCTCTCTGCGCATGCTGATAAATTCCCGGCGCAGCTCTCTGGCGGTCAGCAGCAGCGTGTGGCTATTGCCCGGGCCCTGTGTATGGATCCGGTCGCCATGCTGTTTGATGAACCGACTTCCGCTCTCGATCCCGAGATGATCAACGAAGTGCTGGACGTAATGGTTGAGCTGGCGCACGAAGGGATGACGATGATGGTGGTGACCCACGAAATGGGCTTTGCCCGCAAAGTGGCGAACCGCGTGATCTTCATGGACGAAGGAAAGATTGTTGAAGACTCGCCGAAAGAAGAGTTCTTCGCCAATCCTAAATCCGAGCGAGCAAAAGACTTCCTCGCCAAAATCCTGCACTAATCTCCCCGGTGCGCAATCTGCGGATTGCGCACTGCTTCACGCTTTAACTCTCTTCTTCTCGTCGGCGTCACATTGCAGCGTTAACCTTGTCACAAAATAATGCTACGTATGGAGCACGCTATGGCACAACCTATCCTTCTCGATTGCGACCCGGGTCATGATGACGCGATCGCCCTCGTCCTTGCACTTGCCTCCCCTGAACTGGACGTCAAAGCCGTTACGTCCTCTGCCGGAAACCAGACACCGGAGAAAACGCTGCGTAACGTCCTGCGTATGCTGACGTTGCTCAAACGCACCGATATACCGGTCGCCGGTGGTGCCGTCAAACCGCTCATGCGCGATCTGATCATTGCCGACAACGTGCACGGTGAAAGTGGGCTGGATGGCCCGGCACTGCCCGAACCGGGGTTTGAAGCGCAACCCTGCACCGCCGTAGAGCTGATGGCGAAAGTGCTGCGTGAAAGCGCGGAACCGGTCACGCTGGTGGCCACCGGCCCGCAAACCAACGTTGCGCTGCTGCTCAACAGCCATCCGGAATTGCACAGTAAAATCGCCCGAATCGTGATCATGGGCGGCGCAATGGGACTCGGGAACTGGACGCCAGCGGCGGAGTTCAACATTTTTGTCGATCCGGAAGCCGCAGAGATTATCTTCCAGTCTGGCCTGCCGATTGTCATGGCCGGCCTGGACGTCACCCATCGCGCACAAATAATGGCGCACGACATTGCGCGCTTTCGTGCCATTGGCAACCCGGTGGCGACAACCGTCGCAGAGTTGCTGGACTTCTTTATGGAGTATCACAAAGCCGCGAAATGGGGTTTTCACGGCGCGCCGCTGCACGATCCGTGCACCATTGCCTGGCT
This sequence comes from Enterobacter ludwigii, assembly GCF_001750725.1. Taxonomy (NCBI): domain Bacteria; kingdom Pseudomonadati; phylum Pseudomonadota; class Gammaproteobacteria; order Enterobacterales; family Enterobacteriaceae; genus Enterobacter; species Enterobacter ludwigii. The sequence continues at coordinate 482,342 of NZ_CP017279.1, read as the reverse complement.
GCTCAAACCGGAGATGTTTACCACGGTAGAACGGTGGGTAGGCGTGGAAACCCAGGGGAAATACACTCAGGGTATGACGGTAGTGGACTACTATTCGCTGACGGGCAATCAACCCAACACCACGCTGATGGTGGATATCGACCGTGAAGCGTTCGTGGATTTGCTGGCGGAAAGACTCAACTATTACAGTCAGGCCCGGTAAGCGATGGCCGCCGGGCATGGTAAACTGCTCTGCGGCCTGATGCCCTCCCCCTGGCCTGCAGGGAGAGGGCGGCTTTTACTTAGGGTTCAAACGGCCGACGCTGGAACTGATCGTGTCCACACTTTGGACACAGCGGCAACACATCCGGCGTATAGACCGCAATGTGGTGATGGCATTTCTCGCACACCAGATTCCCCAGCCCGACCACTTCTCCGCTGTGATAGACCCCGTGGTGGTTGAGGTCCTGAAAGACTTCACGCCACTCCAGCTGCGTTTTATCGGTGATATCCGCCAGCTCCTGCCACAGGCTTTCTTTAATTACCCGCATAAAGACACTGTCGGTAACCTCGTTCTGACTCTCTTCGTAGCTTCGCGCAAACTCTTCCAGGTCGCGGCGTACGGCGCGCGTCACCTCTTCCACTTCGGTTCGCGTTAACTCACCCGTTTGCGTCACGCGGGCCCGCGCCTGTTCCACCAGCGCATCGATATCACGCTCGCCGTTACGCAGCCGTTCCGTCAGTGTTGTCACCAGTTCTCGGTAAAATTGAGCAACCTTGTTCATCATTTTGCCTCCCGGGTAAGTAACTGACTCTAATAATAGACCTTATTTCGCCACCGCTTTGCCAGGTGAACCACAGACCCGACAAATTCCTCACGCGCGCATTTGTGCGAAAGGCTGTTTTGGCGCGGGCGTTTGGGCTATGCTATGCGGATCTGAATTACCACATCCATTGGCTACATTTGTAGCTGTATTGAAAACAGGACCACTGGCTGCCATGCAAGAGCAATACCGCCCGGAAGAGATAGAATCAAAAGTCCAGCAACACTGGGACGAGAAGCGCACCTTTGAAGTAACCGAAGACGAGAGCAAAGAGAAGTATTACTGCCTGTCGATGCTTCCCTATCCTTCTGGTCGACTACACATGGGCCACGTGCGTAACTACACCATTGGTGATGTGATTGCCCGCTACCAGCGTATGCTCGGCAAAAACGTCCTGCAGCCTATTGGCTGGGATGCGTTTGGTCTGCCTGCAGAAGGCGCGGCGGTCAAAAACAACACAGCACCTGCCCCGTGGACGTACGACAACATCGCGTACATGAAAAACCAGCTCAAAATGCTGGGCTTTGGCTATGACTGGAGCCGCGAGCTGGCGACCTGCACCCCGGAATACTACCGCTGGGAGCAGAAATTCTTCACCGAGCTGTACAAAAAAGGCCTGGTGTACAAGAAGACCTCTGCCGTTAACTGGTGTCCGAACGACCAGACCGTACTGGCGAACGAGCAGGTTATCGACGGCTGCTGCTGGCGTTGTGATACCAAAGTTGAGCGTAAAGAGATCCCACAGTGGTTTATTAAAATCACCGCCTACGCTGACGAGCTGCTGAACGATCTGGATAATCTGGATCACTGGCCTGATACCGTCAAGACCATGCAGCGTAACTGGATCGGCCGTTCAGAAGGCGTGGAGATCACCTTCAACGTTGAGAACGACGATCGGACCCTGACCGTCTACACTACCCGTCCGGACACCTTCATGGGTGCGACCTATCTGGCCGTGGCCGCTGGTCACCCGCTGGCGCTGAAAGCCGCGGAAAACAACCCGGAACTGGCGGCCTTCATCGACGAGTGCCGCAACACCAAAGTGGCCGAAGCCGACATGGCGACGATGGAGAAGAAAGGCGTTGATACCGGCTTTAAGGCTATCCATCCCCTGACGGGCGAAGCAATCCCTGTCTGGGCAGCCAACTTCGTGCTGATGGAGTACGGTACGGGCGCCGTCATGGCCGTTCCAGGCCACGATCAGCGTGACTACGAATTTGCCACCAAATATGGCCTGACCATTAAACCTGTCATCCTCGCGGCTGACGGTTCTGAGCCAGACCTCTCCGCACAAGCCCTGACCGAAAAAGGCACGCTGTTCAACTCGGGTGAATTCAGCGGTCTGAGCTTTGAAGATGGCTTCAACGCGATTGCCGACAAGTTAGCGTCGCTGGGCGTCGGTGAGCGTAAAGTCAACTACCGCCTGCGCGACTGGGGTGTCTCTCGCCAGCGCTACTGGGGAGCACCTATCCCAATGGTGACGCTGGAAGATGGTACCGTGATGCCAACGCCAGAAGATCAACTCCCGGTGATCCTGCCGGAAGATGTGATCATGGACGGTATCACCAGCCCAATCAAAGCCGATCCTGAGTGGGCAAAAACGACCGTTAACGGCCAGCCAGCGCTGCGTGAAACTGACACCTTTGATACCTTTATGGAATCGTCATGGTACTACGCGCGTTACACCTGCCCGCAGTATCAGGAAGGCATGCTGGATTCCGATGCAGCAAACTACTGGCTGCCTGTGGACATCTACATCGGTGGTATTGAACACGCCATCATGCACCTGCTCTACTTCCGCTTCTTCCACAAGCTGATGCGCGACGCAGGCATGGTCAACTCTGACGAACCAGCAAAACAGCTGCTGTGTCAGGGAATGGTGCTGGCCGATGCCTTCTACTACGTCGGGGCGAACGGCGAGCGTAACTGGGTGTCTCCGGTTGACGCGATCGTTGAGCGCGACGAGAAAGGCCGTATCGTGAAGGCGAAAGACGCCGAAGGTCATGAACTGGTTTATACCGGCATGAGCAAGATGTCGAAGTCTAAAAACAACGGCATCGACCCTCAGGTGATGGTTGAGCGTTACGGCGCAGATACCGTGCGTCTGTTTATGATGTTTGCCTCTCCGGCTGACATGACCCTGGAATGGCAGGAATCGGGCGTTGAAGGGGCTAACCGCTTCCTGAAGCGTGTCTGGAAACTGGTTTACGAGCACACCTCTCAGGGTGATGCTCCGGCAGTGAACGTCGCGGCACTGACTGAAGATCAGCAGGCGCTGCGTCGTGATGTTCATAAAACGATTGCAAAAGTGACCGATGATATTGGTCGTCGTCAGACCTTCAATACCGCAATTGCGGCTATTATGGAACTGATGAACAAGCTGGCAAAAGCCCCGCAGGACGGCGAGCAGGATCGTGCCTTAATGCGTGAAGCGCTGCTGGCCGTCGTTCGCATGTTGAACCCGTTCACCCCGCACGTCAGCTTCACCCTCTGGCAGGAGCTGAAAGGCGAAGGCGATATCGACAACGCACCGTGGCCAGTGGCTGACGAATCCGCGATGGTGGAAAACACCACGCTGGTTGTGGTCCAGGTTAACGGCAAAGTTCGCGGTAAAATTACCGTGGCGGTCGATGCTACCGAAGAACAGGTTCGCGAACGCGCAGGCCAGGAACATCTGGTTGCGAAATATCTTGAGGGCGTTACCGTACGTAAAGTGATCTACGTACCGGGTAAATTGCTGAATCTGGTCGTTGGCTAAGCGCGGGAGGAAACGTGCGACAACTGGCAACAATACTCTTATCTCTGGCGGTGCTTGTCACCGCTGGTTGTGGCTGGCATCTGCGCAATACCACGGCAGTGCCTGCTGAAATGAAAACGATGATTTTCGACTCATCAGATCCGAATGGTCCACTCAGCCGGGCAATTCGAAACCAGCTGCGTCTTAACGATGTTGAGTTGATTGAGAAAGGGACGTTACGTCAGGATGTTCCATCCCTGCGCGTTCTGAGCTCAGCCTTAGCTCAAGACACGGCGTCCATTTTCCAGGACGGCCGTACCGCAGAGTATCAGATGGTCCTGTCGGTTAATGCCGCCGTCCTGATCCCGGGTAAAGACATCTACCCAATCAGCACGAAAGTGTACCGTTCGTTCTTCGATAACCCGCAGACGGCTCTGGCAAAAGACGCCGAGCAGCAGATTATCATCAAAGAAATGTACGACAAGGCCGCAGAGCAGCTGATCCGTAAGCTGCCGGGCGTTGCCGCGTCAACGAAACAGGGTTCTGACATCATCGAAAAACCGGATGCCACCACGCCTCCTGTTTCTGCCTCCATGGGTAACTGATGATCAGGCTGTATCCTGAACAACTCCGCGCGCAGCTCAATGAAGGGCTGCGCGCGGCGTATCTGCTTCTCGGAAACGATCCGTTATTACTTCAGGAAAGCCTGGATGCCGTCCGACAGGCGGCGGCCGCGCAGGGCTTTGATGAACACCACACCGTCCAGTTGGATAACAACACCGACTGGAATGCCCTCTTCTCGCTTTGCCAGGCGATGAGCCTCTTCGCATCGCGCCAGACCATCCAGATCCTGCTGCCGGAGAATGGCCCTAACGCGGCCATCAATGAACAGCTGGCAACGCTGGTCAGTCTGCTGCACAGCGATCTGCTGTTTATTGTGCGCGGCAACAAGCTCACCAAAGCGCAGGAAAACGCGGCCTGGTTTACCCAGCTCGCGGCCAATGCGGTTATGGTGACCTGTCAGACGCCTGAGCAAGCCCATCTGCCAAAATGGGTCGCGACAAGAGCGAAGCAAAACAATCTTCAGCTGGACGACGCCGCAAACCAGCTCCTCTGTTACTGCTATGAAGGCAACCTGCTGGCACTGGCGCAGGCGCTGGACAGGCTCTCCCTGCTCTGGCCAGACGGTAAGCTGACACTGCCACGCGTGGAGCAGGCCGTTAACGATGCCGCGCACTTTACGCCCTTCCACTGGGTGGATGCGCTGCTGGCAGCGAAAAGCAAACGCGCCCTGCATATATTGCAACAGCTGCGTCTGGAAGGTAGCGAACCGGTTATTTTGCTGCGCACCCTTCAGCGTGAATTATTACTGCTGATTACGCTCAAGCGTCAGTCTGCACATACGCCATTACGTTCGCTGTTTGATAAACATCGGGTGTGGCAAAACCGTCGGGCGATGACCACCGAGGCCATCAACCGCCTGAGTCATGAACAGCTGCGTCAGGCCGTGCAGCTTCTGATGCGCGCTGAGCTTACGTTGAAACAAGATTATGGTCAGTCGGTCTGGGCGGAGCTGGAAAGTCTCTCTCTGCTGCTCTGCCATAAGGCGCTGGCAGACGTATTTATCGATGGATAGTATGCATTCTTTACAGGCCCTGTACGGTGGTACCTTCGACCCGGTCCATTACGGACATCTGAAGCCGGTTGAAATTCTGGCGAATCTGATCGGCCTTCAGCGCGTAATCATCATGCCCAATAATGTGCCGCCACACCGTCCGCAACCTGAGGCGAGCAGCGAGCAGAGAAAAGAGATGCTCGCTCTGGCGATCGCGGATAAACCGCTTTTTAGCCTTGATGAGCGAGAATTGCGCCGCAACACACCGTCCTGGACGTCGCAAACGCTGCAGGAGTGGCGAGCCGAGCAAGGGCCGGACACGCCGCTGGCCTTTATTATTGGTCAGGACTCCCTGCTCAATTTTCCCACCTGGCACCAGTATGAAACGATCCTGCAAAACAGCCACCTGCTTGTCTGTCGCCGTCCGGGCTATCCGCTGACCATGCGAGAAGAGCAGTACCAGCAGTGGCTTGAGGCGCATCTCACAGACAATATTGAAGACTTGCACAACCAGCCTGCCGGGAAGATTTATCTGGCAGAGACGCCGTGGTTCGATATTTCTGCGACCCTCATTCGCGAGCGTCTGCAGCAGGGATTAGCCTGTGACGATCTGCTGCCATCAGCTGTGCTGGACTACATTCACGCGCATGGGTTGTATCAGAAAAGCGCAGACGCATAGCGGGGGTGCATGAAAAAGCGGCGTAATGATTATCCTGCCTTGACAGGTTAAGCCATACTGTTATCCTCCGCTGCCAGACTTTCCCGCCGATCATTGCTTTACAGAAATTGTTTTACAAAAATGGCGATGCAATCTCAGGCGGAGGGTGGGATGATACCCGCCTTCAAAAGCCCGGCCGGAGACATTTGTCCCGACACTGGCGTCAGTTCAGGTATACTGTCTGGCCACGAATTCATAGTTATACAATCTCATTCACCCCAGGGGGAAAACTTGCAGGGTAAAGCACTCCAGGATTTTGTTATCGACAAAATTGATGACCTGAAAGGTCAGGACATCATCGCTATCGACGTTAAGGGTAAATCCAGCATCACCGACTGCATGATTATCTGCACCGGTACTTCAACGCGTCATGTTGTTTCGATTGCCGACCACGTTGTTCAGGAATCGCGTGCAGCAGGCCTGTTACCGCTTGGCGTTGAAGGCGAAGCGACCGCTGACTGGGTGGTTGTCGATCTCGGCGATGTGATTGTCCATGTCATGCAGGAAGAGAGCCGTCGCCTGTATGAGCTGGAAAAACTCTGGGGTTAATGCGTGAAGTTGCAACTGGTCGCCGTCGGCACCAAAATGCCGGACTGGGTACAAACCGGTTTTACTGAATATCTGCGTCGTTTTCCAAAAGACATGCCGTTCGAACTGGTGGAAATTCCCGCCGGGAAACGCGGCAAGAACGCCGATATCAAACGTATTCTCGATAAAGAGGGAGAGCTGATGCTGGCTGCCGCAGGCAAAAACCGCATCGTCACCCTCGATATTCCAGGTAAACCCTGGGATACGCCGCAGCTGGCGCACGAACTGGAGCGCTGGAAGCAGGATGGTCGTGACGTCAGTCTGTTGATTGGCGGGCCTGAAGGGTTATCTCCTGCCTGCAAAGCGGCGGCAGAACAAAGTTGGTCTCTCTCCGCGCTGACGCTTCCCCACCCGCTCGTTCGGGTACTGGTGGCAGAAAGCCTGTATCGCGCGTGGAGCATTACTACCAACCACCCATATCACCGCGAGTAGTGACTGACCAGGGTAGATTAAGCAGCGGATGAAACTACAGAATTCTTTTCGCGACTATACGGCTGAGTCCGCGCTGTTTGTGCGCCGGGCGCTGGTCGCCTTTACGGGGATTTTGCTGCTTACCGGCGTGCTGATCGCCAACCTCTATAATCTGCAAATTGTCCGCTTTACCGATTATCAGACGCGTTCAAACGAAAACCGTATCAAGCTGGTGCCCATCGCGCCCAGCCGCGGCATTATTTACGACCGTAACGGCACTCCGCTGGCGTTAAACCGCACCATTTATCAAATCGAAATGATGCCGGAAAAAGTCGATAATGTGCAGGATACGCTTGAAGCGCTAAAAGGCGTTGTCGATCTGACCGACGATGATATCGCCGCGTTCAAAAAAGAGCGTGCCCGCTCCCACCGTTTCACCTCAATCCCGGTTAAAACGAACCTGACGGAAGTCCAGGTGGCCCGCTTTGCCGTGAACCAGTATCGTTTTCCCGGCGTGGAAGTGAAAGGTTACAAGCGTCGCTACTACCCTTATGGTTCCGCGCTAACGCATGTCATTGGTTACGTTTCCAAGATCAACGATAAAGACGTTGAACGCCTCGATAAAGACGGCAAACTGGCGAACTACGCAGCGACGCACGATATCGGTAAGCTGGGGATCGAACGCTACTACGAAGATGTCCTGCACGGGCAGACCGGCTATGAAGAGGTTGAAGTTAACAACCGTGGCCGCGTCATTCGCCAGCTCAAAGAAGTGCCACCGCAGGCGGGGCATGACGTCTACCTGACGCTCGACCTCAAGCTGCAGCAGTATATTGAAACCTTACTGGCGGGCAGCCGTGCTGCCGTTGTCGTCACCGACCCGCGTTCCGGCGGCATTCTGGCGATGGTGTCCATGCCAAGCTACGACCCGAACCTCTTTGTCGATGGTATCTCCAGCAAAGACTATTCCGGTCTGCTAAATGACCCGAATACGCCACTGGTGAACCGCGCCACACAAGGGGTTTACCCGCCAGCGTCAACGGTAAAACCGTACGTGGCGGTCTCTGCGCTGAGCGCGGGCGTCATCAACCGCAATACCAGTCTGTTTGACCCGGGCTGGTGGCAATTACCAGGCTCTGAAAAACGCTATCGCGACTGGAAAAAATGGGGTCATGGTCACCTCAACGTTACCAAATCGCTGGAAGAGTCTGCGGATACCTTCTTCTACCAGGTTGCGTATGACATGGGCATTGACCGCCTGTCAGAGTGGATGAGCAAATTCGGCTATGGACATTACACCGGCGTTGACCTTTCAGAAGAACGCTCCGGTAACATGCCAACCCGTGAGTGGAAGCTGAAGCGCTTTAAGAAGCCGTGGTATCAGGGTGATACCATTCCGGTGGGTATTGGTCAGGGCTACTGGACGGCGACCCCGATTCAGATGAACAAAGCGATGATGATCCTCATCAACGATGGCGTAGTGAAAGTTCCGCACCTGCTGCAAAGTACGGTTGAAGACGGCAAAAAAGTGCCGTGGATCCAGCCGCATGAAGCCCCGGTGGGTGACATTCATTCCGGTTACTGGGAAATTGCCAAAGACGGTATGTACGGCGTGGCGAACCGCCCGAACGGGACCGCACATAAGTATTTCGCCGGCACACCGTATAAAGTGGCCGCCAAATCCGGTACTGCGCAGGTCTTCGGTCTGAAAGCCAATGAAACCTATAACGCGCACCGCATTGCTGAACGTCTGCGTGACCATAAGCTGATGACGGCCTTTGCCCCTTATGATAACCCGCAGGTTGCGGTGGCGATGATTCTGGAAAACGGCGGCGCAGGTCCGGCCGTGGGGACCATCATGCGCCAGATCCTCGACCACATTATGCTGGGTGATAACAACACCGAACTGCCGGCTGAAAACCCGGCCGCCGCTGCGGCGGAGGACCAATAATCATGACGGATAATCCAAATAAAAAATCGCTGTGGGATAAAATCCACATCGACCCAGCCATGCTGCTGATCCTGCTGGCTCTGCTGGTTTACAGCGCCCTGGTTATCTGGAGCGCCAGCGGCCAGGACATCGGCATGATGGAGCGCAAAATCGGCCAGATCGCGATGGGTCTGGTCATTATGGTGGTCATGGCGCAGATCCCGCCGCGGGTCTATGAAGGCTGGGCACCGTATCTGTACATATTCTGTATTGTGCTGCTGGTTGCGGTAGATGCCTTTGGGGCCATCTCTAAAGGCGCGCAGCGCTGGCTGGATCTGGGCGTTGTCCGCTTCCAGCCCTCTGAAATAGCCAAAATAGCGGTTCCCTTGATGGTGGCGCGTTTTATTAACCGTGACGTCTGCCCGCCTTCGCTGAAAAATACCGCCATTGCGCTGGTGCTGATTTTCCTGCCGACGCTGCTGGTTGCGGCGCAGCCTGACCTCGGCACCTCGATTCTTATCGCCCTCTCCGGCCTGTTTGTCCTGTTCCTGTCGGGTTTAAGCTGGCGTCTGATTGGCATTGCAGTCGTGCTGGTGGCAGCGTTCATCCCGATTCTCTGGTTCTTCCTGATGCATGATTACCAGCGACAACGCGTCATGATGCTGCTCGATCCGGAAACCGATCCGCTGGGTGCGGGCTATCATATTATTCAGTCCAAGATTGCGATCGGTTCCGGCGGCCTGCGCGGTAAAGGCTGGCTGCACGGCACCCAGTCCCAGTTGGAGTTCTTACCGGAACGCCACACCGACTTTATCTTTGCGGTTCTGGCGGAAGAGCTGGGCCTGGTTGGCATCCTGATTCTGCTGGCGCTGTATGTGCTGTTGATCATGCGAGGGCTGTGGATCGCCGCACGTGCGCAAACCACCTTTGGCCGCGTGATGGCAGGCGGGTTGATGCTGATTTTATTCGTTTATGTCTTCGTAAATATTGGTATGGTGAGTGGTATTCTGCCGGTTGTTGGCGTCCCGCTCCCGCTGGTGAGCTACGGAGGCTCGGCACTGATCGTGTTGATGGCCGGGTTTGGTATCGTGATGTCGATCCATACCCACAGAAAAATGTTGTCAAAAAGCGTATAAAAATAAGGGGATCGGAATGCGTAAGCAGTGGCTGGGGATCTGCATTGCGGCAAGTTTACTTGCGGCCTGCACAAGTGATGATGGTCAGCAACAGGCAACCGTCGCGCCGCCGCAGCCTGCGGTTTGTAATGGCCCGATCGTTGAAATCAGCGGTGCCGATCCCGTTTATGAACCGCTCAATGCCAGCGCGAATCAGGATTACGAGCGCGACGGCAAAAGCTACAAAATTGTTCAGGATCCCTCCCGCTTTAGCCAGGCTGGCTTTGCCGCCATTTATGATGCCGAGCCAGGCAGCAACCTGACGGCGACCGGAGAAGCGTTCGATCCGATGCAACTGACGGCGGCTCACCCGACCCTGCCTGTCCCGAGCTACGCCCGTATCACCAACCTGGCGAATGGTCGTATGATCGTGGTACGCATTAACGATCGTGGTCCCTACGGTAACGACCGGGTGATCTCCCTGTCACGCGCGGCTGCAGACCGCCTGAACACCTCGAACAATACCAAAGTCCGTATTGACCCGATTATCGTGGCGCAGGATGGCACCCTCTCCGGGCCAGGTACCGCGTGTACGACGGTGGCGAAACAGACTTACGCCCTTCCTGACCGCCCGAACCTGGACGGCGGCATGGGAAGCGTCTCTTCTCCGGCAGAGCCTTCTCAGCCAGCAGGAGAAGTGCGCCCAATCAGCAATGATACGTTGCAGAGCGAAGACACGACGGGTGCGCCAGTAAAGAGTAGCGGCTTCCTTGGCGCGCCGACAACGTTAGCCACCGGCGTGCTGGAAGGCAGCGAACCTACGCCAGCACCAGCTCCTGTTGCCGCTCCTGCCACAGAGCCTGCGCCCGTAACGGCTCCGGCGACGGCGCAAAGCACACCGGTTGCGGCTCCAGCGGCGGCCAGTGGCGGCTTTGTGGTTCAGGTTGGGGCGGTAAGCGATCAGGCCCGTGCGCAGCAGTATCAACAGCGTCTGAGCCAGCAGTTTGGTGTTCCGGGACGCGTTGCGCAAAACGGCGCAGTATGGCGTATTCAGATGGGGCCGTTTGCCAGCAAATCGCAGGCAGCGTCTCTGCAGCAGCGCCTGCAAAATGAAGCCCAACTACAATCATTTATCGCTGTAGCGAAATAATGAACTGGCGGCATCCAAAGTGTCAATTTGTGTAAAACACATTCACAAACTCATGCTTAAAGTCGGATGCCTGCCTGAATAGCATTTGCTATAGTAAGGCACTTTTTTTAATTCCATCACGGATGTCGTTGTTCTGACCATGAAGACCACTTTTTCTGCTCGTTTTGTGCAGCGCATGGCGCTGACCACGGCCCTTTGCGCAACTGCTCTCTCTGCAGCTCACGCCGATGACCTGAATATCAAGACCATGATCCCTGGCGTTCCGCAAATCGACGCGGAATCGTATATCCTGATCGACTACAACTCTGGCAAAGTGCTGGCTGAACAGAATGCCGACGCCCGCCGCGATCCGGCCAGCCTGACCAAAATGATGACCAGCTACGTTATCGGCCAGGCCATGAAAGCAGGGAAGTTCAAAGAAACGGATCTGGTCACCATCGGTAACGATGCGTGGGCAACCGGCAACCCGGTATTTAAAGGTTCATCATTGATGTTCCTGAAACCGGGCATGCAGGTTCCTGTTTCTCAGCTGATCCGTGGTATTAACCTGCAATCCGGTAACGATGCGTGCGTGGCAATGGCCGATTTCGCCGCAGGAAGCCAGGATGCCTTCGTCGGTCTGATGAACAGCTACGTCACCGCGCTGGGTCTGAAGAACAGCCATTTCCAGACCGTACATGGTCTGGACGCAGATGGTCAGTACAGCTCCGCACGTGATATGGCGTTGATTGGTCAGGCGCTGATCCGTGACGTGCCGAACGAATACTCCATCTATAAAGAGAAAGAGTTCACCTTCAACGGTATCCGTCAGACCAACCGTAACGGCCTGCTGTGGGATAACAGCCTGAACGTTGACGGCATCAAAACTGGCCATACCGATAAAGCTGGCTACAACCTGGTTGCTTCTGCCACCGAAGGCCAGATGCGTCTGATCTCTGCCGTGATGGGCGGTCGTACCTTCAAAGGTCGTGAGACGGAAAGCAAGAAATTACTGACCTGGGGCTTCCGTTTCTTCGAAACAGTGAACCCGTTGAAAGCCGGTAAAGAGTTTGCTTCTGAGCCAGTCTGGTTCGGTGATAACGACCGTGCTTCCCTTGGCGTGGATAAAGATCTGTACCTGACCATTCCTCGTGGTCGCATGAAAGATCTGAAAGCCAGCTACGTGCTGAACACCACTGAGCTGCACGCGCCACTGCAGAAAAACCAGGTGGTGGGCACCATCAACTTCCAGCTGGATGGTAAAACCATCGATCAGCGTCCGCTGGTTGTTCTGCAAGAAATCCCGGAAGGCAATTTCTTCGGCAAAATCATTGATTACATTAAATTGATGTTCCATCACTGGTTTGGCTAAAAATTGAACACTTGAAAGTGTGATTTTGATCCCCATATACTAGATATCCTGATAACTCCCACCTGTCGTGGGAGTTATTCTTTTTGACGTTACGCCGGAGCTGACATGAAAACCAAACTTAACGAACTGCTTGAATTCCCTACCCCGTTTACCTACAAAGTAATGGGTCTGGCGAAACCTGAGCTGGTTGATCAGGTGGTTGAAGTGGTACAGCGCCATGCGCCGGGTGACTACTCTCCGTCAGTAAAACCAAGCAGCAAGGGCAACTACCACTCGGTATCCATTACCATTACCGCAACCCACATTGAGCAGGTTGAGACGCTGTACGAAGAGCTCGGCAATATCGAAATTGTTCGTATGGTGCTGTAGTCCCTCTGCGGTTACCCGGTTTGCCGGGTAACCCGCCTCCCCGCTTGTGATATACTCTCCCTCACCTTTTGTCCCTCGTCTTCGGAGACGTCCTTTTGTATCAGGATAAAATTCTTGTCCGTCATCTCGGGCTGCAACCTTACGAGCCTGTCTCCCAGGCCATGCATGATTTCACCGATTCACGCGATGACACCACCCCTGATGAGATCTGGCTGGTTGAACACCTGCCGGTATTTACACAGGGACAGGCGGGAAAAGCGGAACATTTATTGATGACGGGTGATATCCCGGTAATTCAAAGCGATCGCGGTGGGCAGGTCACGTACCACGGGCCCGGGCAGCAGGTGATGTACGTTCTGCTGAACCTTAAGCGCAGAAAGCTCGGCGTTCGCGAACTGGTTACCCTGCTGGAACAAACCGTGGTTAACACGCTGGCGGAATACGGTATTGAAGCCCATCCGCGTGCCGATGCGCCGGGCGTCTATGTGGGAGAAAGTAAGATTTGCTCACTGGGGCTGCGTATCCGCAAAGGCTGCTCCTTCCACGGGCTGGCACTGAATATTAATATGGATCTTACCCCTTTCCAGCGCATAAACCCCTGCGGCTACGCCGGAATGGAGATGACGCAAATGCGCCAGTGGGTTGAAAGCGCAACGCCAGAGAATATTCGTCCTGTGCTTTTGAAGAACGTTTTAGCCCTACTTAACAATCCATCTTACGAATATATCACTGCTTAATACATCATGCATCATGGCTCGATTATTTGACGGGCCACTGTTTATTTACCGCTTTTACGCTTTACAATAATCCGCTTATTCTATATTTTCGAAGCGCCCGAATATTACCGCTACATATTATTTAGCCTCCAGCCAGAACTGCATACAGGGCGTAAGTAACTTGCGTGATAATCACACAACTGTTTGTTTTTGATAAACAAGTGAAACAAAACCAACACTTTACGAATCTCTACAAGCATAATAAATAAATTCAACTATCATTCATAATGTGAATGTATACGGAGTGAAAGCGTGGAGTATAATAATTTACCAGCCAAACGACTGAATGACCCAGGTGGTGAGGACAAGCCACAAATTTTTCGGACTTTACGTAATATTGATCTCAATTTGTTGACTATTTTTGAGGCAGTATATGTCCATAAGGGTATCGTTAATGCTGCGAAAATTCTTAATCTCACGCCTTCAGCAATAAGCCAGTCAATTCAAAAACTGCGCGCTATATTTCCCGACCCGTTATTTATTCGTAAGGGCCAGGGGGTTACGCCGACGGCCTACGCCACCCATCTGCATGAGTACATCAGCCAGGGGCTGGAGTCGATTCTGGGCGCGCTGGATTTAACCGGCAGCTATGACAAACAGAGAACCATCACTATCGGCTGCACCCCGTCTGTCGGCGTGCTGGTGATGCCCGCTATTTTTCAGGCGATAAAAGAGCATGTTCCCCAGCTCCTGCTGCGAAATGTGCCGCTCAACGAGCCTGATATTCAGCTTGCTCAGTTTCAGACCGACCTGATTATAGAAAGCGGCAGCTTTAGCGCCCGAGCGCTCGGACAACATGTCCTGTATGCGGATAACCTGGTGCTGGTGTGCCGTCAGCAGCATCCCGCCCTGAGCGGGCCGTTGACCATTGAAAATCTGCGCAACTACGATCATTCGTCTTTCATGACCGAAGGACAGTCCAACCATGCGCTGCGTCAGCGAATCGATGAGATATTCCCGGAACGCCAGATCAGCTTCAGTAGTTACAATATGTTCACCACTGCCTCCCTGCTTGGCAGCAGCGACATGCTCTGCATCATGCCTTCGCGTCTGTATACCTTGTTGCGTAAATGTTGGCCGCTGGAGAGCATTCCTCTCAACCAGCTCAATGCGGAATCTATCGAGATTTCACTGCATTACAACAAACTCAGCTTGCGCGATCCGGTGCTGGAAAACGTTATCCGCGTCATCCGACAGGCCTTCTGACAGGTTGATACAGCACAAGCCCCTGCCCCCTGCCGGGCAAAACGCACAAAACAACAACTATTTTACAAATTGGCGACCTGGCAGGCTGCTTTACCGACCGTTTCAATGATATACTGCCTGTCGTTCGTTCAAAAATAGTTGATAAATACAACATTCCCTTGAATAGAAACGCTTTCCTTCGATATTCGCAACTGGAACACGCACGCTATGAGTAAACCCATTGTGATGGAACGCGGTGTTAAATACCGCGATGCCGATAAAATGGCCCTTATCCCGGTTAAAAACGTGGCTACAGAGCGCGAAGCGCTGTTAAGAAAACCGGAATGGATGAAAATCAAACTTCCGGCTGACTCTTCGCGTATCCAGGGGATCAAAGCGGCGATGCGCAAGAACGGCCTTCACTCCGTCTGTGAAGAAGCCTCTTGCCCGAACCTTGCTGAATGTTTCAATCACGGTACCGCGACGTTTATGATTCTGGGTGCCATCTGTACCCGCCGCTGCCCGTTCTGCGATGTGGCTCATGGCCGCCCGGTAGCGCCCGACGCCAACGAACCTCAGAAACTGGCACAGACCATCGCCGATATGGCGCTGCGTTATGTCGTTATTACCTCCGTTGACCGTGACGATCTGCGTGATGGCGGTGCTCAGCACTTCGCTGACTGCATTACCGCTATTCGCGAGAAAAGCCCGAACATCAAAATTGAGACGCTGGTTCCAGACTTCCGCGGCCGTATGGATCGCGCGCTGGACATCCTGACCGCGACGCCACCAGACGTGTTTAACCACAACCTGGAGAACGTGCCACGTCTCTACCGTCAGGTACGTCCTGGTGCGGACTATAACTGGTCTCTGAAGCTGCTGGAGCGTTTTAAAGAAGCGCATCCCCATATTCCCACCAAGTCAGGCCTGATGGTTGGTCTCGGTGAAACGAATGCTGAGATCATCGAAGTGATGCGCGATCTGCGCCGCCACGGTGTGACCATGCTGACGCTGGGACAGTATCTGCAGCCAAGCCGCCACCACCTGCCCGTGCAGCGCTACGTGAGCCCGGATGAGTTTGATGAGATGAAAGCCGAAGCGCTGGCGATGGGCTTTACCCACGCAGCCTGCGGCCCATTTGTTCGCTCCTCTTACCATGCCGATATGCAGGCAAAAGGCGAAGAAGTGAAATAAGACTGTAATATTCACTTACAGTAATACAAAAAAACCGGCCTCTTGAGCCGGTTTTTTTTCGCAAGCCCTCAGGCATTGCCGTTACTCTTTGTGAGAAAGCTTCTCTGCCGGGATGTCACCCTCGGCGCTTTTCTTCGCAGCCGCATCATCGTCGTTCATCGCTTTCTTAAAGCCTTTGATGGCGGCACCCAGGTCACCACCCAGCGTGCGTAACTTCTTGGTACCAAACAGCAGGACGACCAGTGCGGCAACCACCAGCAGTTTGGTAATACTAATCTCACCCATAGATACCTTCTTTACATAAACCAGGCTGCATTCAGCGCCAAAAACCTGATTGTATTAACGGTCATTTGACGCGTGCACACAATAGCAATCTGTAACAAGGTGAATCAAGCATTGTTGAAAAAAACATCACAATAATTGCGGTGGCGCAAACCGACGGTTGCGAAGAACCGGTAATTGCTGCCGTGCAAGCGTAATCCTCTCCCGCTGTAACTCTGTCATCAGCAAAACCGGGGCTTCCGCCGCAGCGGCTATCGTAACACCCAGCGGATCCACCACCCTGCTCTGCCCAATGTTCTTATTGCCGCACTCCCCCGAGGCCACAACATAACAGGTAGTATCCAGCGCACGCGCTGTAAGGAGCGTTGCCCAGTGCTGCTCTTTAAGCGGCCCCTTGACCCACGCGGCAGGCACTACCAGCACGTCAGCCCCCTTTAACGCGAGCGTAAGTGCCAGCTCAGGAAAACGCAGGTCGTAGCAGGTCATCAACCCAATCTTAAAGCCATCGACATCAAGCAGCGGTGGGATACTGTCTCCCGGATCCACCCGCCGTGATTCCTGAATGCTGAAGGCATCATAAAGATGGAGTTTGGCATAGCGCGCAACGATCGCGCCGTCACGGATGGCCACGAGCGTATTTACCGCTCGTCCTGCCGTCGAGGGGACATGCACCGTAAAGAGGGTGGTCAAACCATTGCCCGCACTTTCCGCCAGCAGGTGCTGTAAAAATCCGCCGTCCAGGGGCTGGGCAGACTTCACCGACAGGTCCGGGTCGTTGTCATCTCTTGCCAGCAGCGCCTCCGGCAGCACCAGCAAGGAAGCTTCTTTCAGGCGGGCCTGCCTCATCAGAGAGACACATTTATCTGCATTCTCTTGCCAGTCAGGCGTAACCGCAAACTGTCCTACCGCAACATACATATTTGTCCCCTCAGCAAAAACCGCGTTAAACTCGCCACTCTTACACATCAAATAGCAGGTATTTACAGTGTTACAACTACTTTTAGCCGTTTTTATTGGTGGGGGTACGGGTAGCGTTGCGCGGTGGTTTTTGAGTATGCGTTTTAATCCCCTGCATCAGGCTATTCCAATGGGTACGCTGGCGGCTAACCTGATAGGTGCTTTCATTATTGGCGTGGGGCTGGCCTGGTTTAACCGTATGACGCATATCGATCCCGTGTGGAAGCTATTGATTACCACCGGCTTTTGCGGCGGTTTAACCACCTTCTCAACGTTCTCGGCGGAAGTGGTTTTCCTGTTTCAGGAAGGGCGTGTCGGCTGGGCGCTCCTGAACATTGCGATTAATATGCTCGGCTCCTTTGCGATGACGGGGATCGCATTCTGGCTATTTTCTTCCGCCACGACGCACTAACAGACGCTGCGTTAATGTTGGCTTAATTTTTCTCTGTCACTCTGAACGCAATACTGAACGAGGGTGACAGAATGAAACAGAACCTGATGAGCGCAGGTGTGGTGTTGTTGAGCGTGCTGATCGTTGCCAGCTTCCTCAAAATGTATCTGCTTAGCTGATTCCACGCGAAAAAAACCCGCTCAGTGAGCGGGTTTTGAAATTCTTGCTGACGCGTCTGAATTACAGAGCGATTACGTTAGCAGCAGAAGGGCCTTTGGCACCGTTAGTGATTTCGAACTCTACACGCTGACCTTCAGCCAGAGTTTTGAAACCATTAGACTGGATTGCAGAGAAGTGTACGAACACGTCTTTGCTGCCATCTTCAGGAGTAATGAAACCGAATCCTTTGGACTCATTAAACCACTTAACGTTACCTTTAATCTTAGACATCAAAATTACCTTTACATTAAAAAACGACACAAATGCTGTGTCGGGTACCAGTACATCAATTGTGGGACCTTTTGTCCAGCGGTTCTTTGATAAAAAGTGACTAAAGTCGCGTTAATTTCTGCTGACGGTTTTTTATCTCAACGGAATCAACGGCTGCACATTTTTTTCACCACCACGTGACGTTTTTTCAGTTAAAACTGAAAACGCATCCAGGCGAAGTAAACGTTACCGTTGTTGTATGTCCCCGGGATATAGGTCATCTGGAACGTTGCCGGACCATAGCCGATAGAGGCCAGAGGTAGCAGCACCGGAATCGGAATGTAGTTCCAGTTGTCGCGTGCGGTCACACCGGCGGTGTAGCCCAGCCCCACATGGAAGTTTTCATCGGCTAACGGACGCCAGGTTTTCTCCCAGCCATAACCCCCGATCGGTTCCCATTTGTTAAAGGAATCTTTAAAGGCCATCAGATAGATGCCATGCCAGTTCCCTTTTTCGTCCCAACGCGACTGACCAAAACCAGCCCCCCACGGGCGCTCGTTATATTTGTCAGTCTTTTCTTTGTCATAGGCAAAACGCGCATGCCACGTTATTGCCGGAACATACAGGTCATAATGCTCTGGCGCAGTCCAGGTCTGCGACACATTATCAGTGAAGGTGGAGAACCAGCCTTTATCGGTTGCATTGCTCTCGGCGTGTGCAACAGACGACAATGCTAACTGCCCAAAAATAAACAACAAAATGAGGAAAAATTTATTACGTACAATCACAATGCAATTACCATTCTTAGTATTCGAGGCAAAGTTTACCATAAAATAGTTTAATCAAAGCTTAACAGCATCAGCGTTATTCCTAATTAATCAGCGTCTTCCTGGGAATATTCTGAGAGGAACATACCTTCACGCCATAATAAGCACAACAAAAGTAAGCCTTTATTAGGCTTTAATACGCTGGATAACCCAACCAACGCCAGCAATGACGGTCTCCAGGGCCCGTCCTGGAGGGCTGCCGGCAGCCCTCCAGGGCCCGTCCTGGAGGGCTGCCGGCAGCCATTAAAAACCCAGTTCCCAAAGGGTTTTTGCCTTTTCTTTCTGCGGCGAATTTAAACCCACAAAATATTTAACAACCCATTATCATTTAATTGACATATAGTGATATCTCTACCGGTCAATATGCGCATGAGATAAATGCCGGAGCGATGGCAAAAATACCGTTAATATCTTCTTTAGTAGTCTGTTTATTGATTTTAATCAGCAAGGACAGAACATTAATTCGGCACATTTCATCCTTCTTTTTTATTGATTATTTGTGCTCTCGGGCAGCAAGGATACAGGGGAAACCATGCTTACGTTTATCGAGCTCCTTATCGGAGTCGTCGTCATTGTCGGTGTAGCGCGCTACATCATTAAAGGTTACTCGGCCACAGGGGTGTTATTTGTCGGCGGGCTAACCCTGCTCATTATCAGCGCCATCATGGGCCATCAGGTGTTACCGGCCAGCGCAGACAGTACGGGCTACACCGCCACTGACATTGTTGAATACATTAAAATCCTGCTCATGAGCCGCGGTGGCGACCTGGGTATGATGATCATGATGCTGTGCGGTTTTGCGGCGTACATGACCCATATCGGCGCGAATGATATGGTGGTTAAACTGGCGTCCAAACCGCTGCAGTACATTAACTCCCCCTATCTGCTGATGGTCGCGGCCTATTTCCTTGCCTGCCTGATGTCCCTCGCCGTGTCGTCCGCCACCGGTCTGGGCGTACTGTTAATGGCCACCCTGTTCCCGATCATGGTTAACGTCGGTATCAGCCGCGGCGCGGCCGCCGCGATTTGCGCCTCGCCGGCCGCCATTATTCTTTCCCCCACCTCCGGTGATGTCGTGCTCGCAGCCAAAGCCGCTGAAATGTCGCTTATCGACTTTGCGTTCAAAACCACGCTGCCCATTTCTATCGTCGCCATTGTCGGCATGGGCATCGCGCACTTCTTCTGGCAGCGTTATCTCGATAAGAAGGAGAACATCAGCCACGAGATGCTGGACGTGAGTGAAATCACCACCACCGCGCCAGCGTTTTATGCCATTCTGCCGTTCACACCTATTATTGGCGTGCTTATTTTTGACGGTAAATGGGGCCCGCAGCTGCACATCATCACCATTCTGGTGATCTGCATGCTGCTGGCCGCACTGCTGGAGTTTGTGCGTGGGTTTAACACGCAGAAAGTCTTCTCGGGTCTGGAAGTGGCCTATCGCGGTATGGCGGATGCGTTTGCAGGAGTCGTTATGCTGCTGGTTGCAGCAGGCGTCTTCGCCCAGGGTCTGAGCACCATCGGCTTTATTCAGAGCCTGATTTCCATCGCCACCTCGTTCGGCTCGGCCAGTATTATCCTGATGCTGGTTCTGGTAGTGCTGACCATGCTCGCCGCCATGACCACCGGTTCAGGTAACGCGCCGTTCTACGCCTTCGTTGAGATGATCCCGAAACTGGCTCACTCCTCAGGCATTAACCCGGCCTATCTCTCCATCCCCATGCTGCAGGCGTCTAACCTCGGTCGCACCATTTCGCCGGTATCGGGTGTGGTTGTAGCCGTTGCCGGGATGGCAAAAATCTCGCCTTTCGAAGTGATCAAACGCACCTCCGTCCCCGTGATTGTAGGGCTGATTATCGTGATTATTGCCACGCAGGTGCTGGTACCCGGCGCAGCTTAAGCTAAATTCCTGATATCCAGAAAGCGCCTACGGGCGCTTTTTGTGCTTTAATAATTTCCAGAAATTATTCATGCTCATTCGATCAGGAAATCACATGTTCAGGAAGGATATCGTTATTCCGTCTGGCGCAATCGCGCTGGCACTCTGTGTATTCTCCGCACAGGCCGACCCACTCAAGGCAACGCAGTATGGCGATTTCGATCGCTACGTTCTGGCTCTTTCCTGGCAAACCGGGTTCTGCCAGAGCATGGCCGACCGTAACCGCAACGAGCCCGAAGAGTGCCGTTTACAAAAAGAGAGTGATAACAAAACCGATTTTCTGACCGTGCACGGATTATGGCCGGGGCTGCCAAAATCTGTTGCCGCACGGGGTGTAGATGAACGTCGCTGGATGCGTTTTGGCTGCGCGACCCGTCCAATCCCGAACATGCCGGAGGTGAAGGCCAGCCGCAAATGCGCTGCCGCCGAAACCGGACTGTCGCTTTCAGGTGCTGCGAAGCTGAACAGCGTTATGCCAGGTGCTGGCGGTAACTCCTGCCTGGAACGCTACGAATATGCCAAACACGGCGTATGCTTTGGTTTTGATCCTGACGCGTATTTCGGCACAATGGTGCGCATGAATCAGGAGATAAAAAACAGCGCGGTCGGCAAGTTCCTCGCCGATAACTATGGAAAAACCGTAAGCCGCAGCGACTTTGACAGCGCCGTGGCCAAAGGCTGGGGCAAGGAGAATGTCAAAGCGTTCAAGCTTACCTGTAATGGCAACCCGTCCTACCTGACCGAAATGCAGATCTCACTGAAGGCAGAGACCATTAATAATCCGCTTTCTGCGACCTCATTTGCTCCGCAGCCACACCCGGGTAACTGCGGAAAACAATTCGTCATTGATAAAGCCGGTCACTGATTGACGATCGGTCGGGTCATGTCAAACCGGTGCTCGTCACTGATGCCATAGTAAGCCGTCGGCCCACCCGCACGCAGGATGGGCTGCGCTTTCGCCGTCTGATAAATCCCCTCTTCCAGCAACGTTTCGGCGATGTGAATACCCACCACTTCGCCGAGCACCAGCCAGGTATCAACCGGTGTGCCGTCGGCCCCGGTAAGCTGAATACACTGCGACAGGCGACACTCAAAGTTAACCGGGCTTTCTGCCACCCGCGGGGCGTTCACCAGCTGGCTGGCCGCTGGCGTTAACCCCGCAAAGGTAAATTCATTTTCATCGTGGGGAAGCATAGCCGAGGTCGCATTCATCGCTTCAGCCAGATCGCGCGTCGCCAGGTTCCAGACAAACTCGCCGGTTTCGGTAATATTACGCACGCTGTCTTTCCAGCCGTTGCTGGAAAAACCGATGATGGGCGGACGATAGTTAAAGCAGTTAAAGAAGCTATACGGCGCGAGATTCAGCTGACCGGCGTTGTCGCACGAGGAGATCCAGCCAATCGGGCGTGGGCCAATAATCGCGTTCAGTGGGTCATGCGGCAGGCCGTGTCCCAGAGAAGGTTGATAGAAATACATAGTGCTCTCTTAATGGTGGGGCAGACACGAATTGCGTTTCGCTCAGTACCCTGGATCAGGACACTCAGCGTAACGCAATCCGCCAGGAATTAAGACTGAATAAATTTCAGCAAATCGTCATTGATCTGGTGCTTATGCGTGGTGCATATGCCGTGAGAACCCCCGGCATAGACCTTCAGCTCAGCGTTCGGCAGGATCTCTGCAGCCACCCGACCACAGGTCTCGATCGGGACTATCTGGTCGTCATCGCCGTGGATCACCAGCGTCGGGATAGTCATCTTTTTCAGATCTTCACGCAGATCGGTTTCAGAAAACGCTTTTACGCAGTCATACAGCGCCTTGATCGACCCCTGAAGCCCCTGCTCAACGAAGCTCTCCCGCATCGCTTTGGACTCTTTCGCCCCCTGGCGGTTATAGCCATAAAACGCCTCGGTTAGCGCATAGAAGAAAGCTGCGCGATCGTTAATCACGCCTTCCCGAATACCATCAAACACCTCTTTCGGCACACCGTTCGGGTTGAAATCGGTTTTGATCATAATCGGTGTCACGGCACCAATAAGTACCGCTTTCGCCACGCGATCCGTACCGTGGCGACCAATATAGCGCGCCACTTCGCCACCACCGGTTGAATGCCCCACGTGAACAGCGTCTTTCAGATTCAGACGCGCCGTCAGCTCAGCCAGGTCGTCGGCGTACTGATCCATATTGTGCCCATCCCACGGCTGCGCTGAGCGGCCATGTCCGCGGCGGTCATGTGCAATTACGCGAAATCCTTTTGACCCCAGGTATAACATTTGGTCTTCAAAGGCATCCGCCGTCAGCGGCCAGCCGTGGCTAAACACCACGGGTTGCCCGCTTCCCCAGTCTTTAAAATATAAATAACTGCCGTCTTTCAACGTAATTTTGTCGTAATCGCTCATGAGATCTCCTGAGAAGAAACACTGAATGCGGATAGTCGCCCGCAGGGGGCGCTTAAAAAGAATAATGCAAATTGGCAAGGGAGCACGTTTTTCACCGAAAATTCATATGACCCATGAATGTGACCTGTATCACTTCAAAGTTGTGCGCTCAGCCAGTATCATCAGAAGAGTTAAACCCTCGCTGCCAGACGGCGAGGGTTTTCTTTTGGATTGGTTTCTGCGTTACACGCAGCATTAACGACATGGAGTAAAAAATGTCCAGACCCACCATCATCATCAATGAGCTTGACGCAGAACGTATTGACAGACTGCTGGAAAAAGCAGAATTCGCTTCGCTTCCGGTGGCTGACGCCCTGAATGAAGAGCTTGACCGGGCGCAGATGTGCACGCCTGAATCCATGCCTCACGACGTGGTCACCATGAACAGCCGGGTTAAATTCCGTAACCTGGCCACCGGTGAAGAGCTGACCCGAACGCTGGTCTACCCGGCGCAGATGACCGACAGCAGTGCACAGCTTTCGGTCCTTGCCCCTGTGGGTGCCGCGCTTCTTGGTCTGCGTACGGGAGACACCATCAACTGGGCGTTGCCGGGCGGTGCCGCGGCGCATCTGGAAGTGCTGGAGCTGCTCTACCAGCCAGAAGCCGCGGGCGACTACCTGCGTTAACCCCATCTGAACAAACGCTCCCGCGTTGCACAGAGGATGCACCCGCATCCTCTTTCCGCAAATTCACCCGATTATCCTATATCGCCCGAAAACCCCTTAACCCACGCTTAATCTGTTTGGGTGCCGCGGGGACGGTCATGAGTGAGATAGTGGTTATCACACTTATTTTTCTCATTATTCTGGCGATCATCGTCATGGCGGTGCTTTATCTTGAGCGTCATCGGTAAGCGATAATCTCACACCACCCCACCCGGGAAAGCATTGACCAGGCCTTTCACCTGCTGTGCCGCCGCGTCAGGCGTTTCCACCCCCGGCACCAGAATGACCTTGCGGCACTCCTCCTCCCGTTTTTCGAAAATCTTGTAGGCGCGTTCCGCATCCGCCAGCGGCAGATAGTGGGTCACAATCTCCTCCGGCGTAAGCAGCCCTTTTTCGATAAGCGGCAGCAACTCGCCCAGCCAGGCGTGGACGTGTGTCTGCCCCATCCTGAAACTCAGCCCTTTATCGAAGGCATCGCCAAACAGGAAGCCGTGAATAAACCCGGCGTAAACGCCAGGGACGCTGACAACGCCGCCGCGCCGGACAGCCGCGATACACTGACGCAGCGCTTTGCCGCTGCTGCCTTCAATTTTAAGGTTGCTGAGGATTGTTTCCGTGGTGCTGCCTTTGGCTTCGAACCCGACGGCATCAATCACCGCATCGACGCCACGCTGGCCGGCAGTTTGCTCAATGATTTTTTCGGCGGCATCGTTCTCATCATCAAAGTTGACAGGGATTGCGCCGTAGCGCGCCTGAGCGAATCGCAGGCGATACGGGTGATGGTCAATGACGAAGATCTGTTCCGCCCCGAGCAGTCGCGCGCAGGCAATGGTCAGCAACCCCACCGGCCCGGCGCCAAACACGGCCACGCTCGATCCTTTTTCGATCTGCGCATTTTTTGCCGCCTGCCAGGCGGTGGGTAAAATATCTGACAGGAACAGCGCTTTGTCATCGGACAACAGCGGCGGCACCTTGAACGGCCCAACGTTCCCCTTCGGTACGCGAACATATTCCGCCTGGCCTCCCGGCACGCCGCCGTAGAGATGGCTATAGCCAAACAGCGCGGCCGGCGCGGGAATCTGCTTTTTGTTCAGCGCGGCGCCCTGCCCGGCGTTGGTCGTCTCGCAGGCTGCGTATTGCTGCAGACGGCAGAAGAAACAGTCACCGCAGGCAATCACAAACGGGATAACCACGCGATCGCCTTTCTGTAAATTCTTCACCTCCCTGCCACACTCAACGATTTCCCCCATAAATTCATGACCAAAAATATCGCCGTGTTGCACCTTCGGGATTTTGCCGCGATAGAGATGCAGATCGGACCCGCAAATCGCCGTAGCCGTGACCCGCAGAATAATATCGTCTGGCTGTTCAATGATGGGATCGGGGACATTCTCGACGCGAACATGATGTGGGCCGTGATACGTGAGTGCTTTCATGCAACCTCCGAAAGGATCCAGGACAATGTATAAAGGGTAGCTACCCCAGAAGACTTGCCCGTGATGACGGATCTTTTGAGATTTTTCCTGGCGAGATCAAAAAGTGGCGCCGCGCTTACAGAAACCATTCATATTTTGTGGTTGAATGAATTCAGCGTTTATAAACAAGGAGAAACGGGTATGTATCAGACAATCATTATGCCGGTTGATGTTTTCGAGATGGAGCTGAGCGACAAGGCCGTACGCCACGCGGAGTTCCTGGCGCAGCAGGACGGGATCATTCATCTTTTACACGTGTTACCGGGTTCCGCCAGCCTGAGTCTGCACCGCTTTGCCGCCGATGTACGTCGCTTCGAAGAGCATCTTCAGCACGAAGCTGAAAATCGTCTACAAACCATGGTCGGGCATTTCAGCATCGACCCTTCACGTATCAAAACTCACGTCAGGTTCGGCAGCGTGCGGGATGCCGTTAATGAACTGGCCAATGAACTGAAAGCAGACGTCGTGGTGATCGGTTCCCGTAATCCTTCCATTACCACCCACCTGCTGGGCTCTAACGCGTCGAGCGTGATCCGCCACACCCACATTCCGGTGATGGTCGTCAGGTAAAAAAAAGAGGCCACCTTTCGGTGGCCTCTTGCTGTTGCAGGTGTAGTCTTGCTTTCTTTTTATGCCGTTTTGGTGCGAATCAGATAATCGAACGAGCTCAGAGACGCTTTCGCCCCTTCACCGGTGGCAATGATGATCTGTTTGTACGGAACCGTGGTGCAGTCCCCTGCCGCGAACACCCCTTTCACGCTGGTTTCGCATTTCGCATCGATAATAATTTCGCCCATCCGGTTGCGCTCAATCGCGCCGTCCAGCCAGGTGGTGTTTGGCAACAGACCAATCTGTACGAAGATCCCCGCCAGCGCCACGCTATGCACGTCACCGCTCACGCGGTCGCGGTATTCCAGACCGGTCACTTTGCTGCCGTCACCTTTCACTTCCGTGGTCTGCGCATTCAGCACGATATCGACGTTTTTCAGGCTACGCACTTTGTCCTGCAGCACCTGGTCCGCTTTCATTTCTGGGGCGAACTCCAGCAGGGTGACGTGTTCAACGATACCCGCCAGGTCAATCGCCGCTTCCACACCGGAGTTACCGCCGCCGATCACCGCCACGCGTTTACCTTTAAACAGCGGGCCGTCGCAGTGCGGGCAGTAGGTGACGCCTTTGGTGCGATACTGATCTTCACCCGGGACGTTCATGTTGCGCCATTTGGCGCCGGTGGCAATGATAATGCTGCGCGCTTTCAGCACCGCGCCGGAGGCGGTTTCAATCTGGTGTAACCCCCCTTCAACCGCGGCCGGAACCAGCTTGCTGGCGCTCTGGCTGTCGATCACATCCACTTCATAATCGCTGACGTGCGCCTTCAGTGCGCCAGCCAGTTTCTGGCCTTCGGTCTTCGGCACAGAGATGTAGTTTTCGATATCCACGGTGTCGAGCACCTGGCCACCGAAGCGTTCGCCCATCAGGCCGGTACGAATGCCTTTACGGGCGGAGTAAACCGCCGCCGCCGCGCCCGCCGGGCCGGAGCCGACAATCAGAACATCATACGCGTCACGTTTGTTCAGCGCTTCTGCCGCACGTTTTTCGGCACCCGTGTCCACTTTGGCAACGATTTCGGTCAGCGTCATACGGCCCTGGCCAAACTCCTGACCGTTCATAAAGACCGCCGGAACGCCCATGACGTTACGGTCGGTGATTTCGTTCTGGAACGTACCGCCGTCAATCGCCGTATGCTTAATGCGCGGGTTCAGCACCGACATCAGGTTCAGCGCCTGCACCACGTCCGGGCAGTTATGGCAGGAGAGTGAGTAATAGGTTTCAAACTCAAAATCGCCGTCAATGTCGCGGATCTGCTCGAGCAGCGCCTGCGCCTCTTTTGACGGATGACCACCGGTCCACAGCAGTGCCAGCACCAGCGAGGTGAATTCGTGGCCCAGTGGAGAACCGGCAAAACGCGGCCCCTGGTCAGAACCCGGATTGGTGATCAGGAAGGAGGGCTTGCGCACCGCCAGACCGTTATCTTCTTTGAAGGTCACGTTCGGTGACAGTTCGGCGATCTCTGCCAGCAGTTCCTTGATCTCTGCCGATTTAGCGCTGTCGTCCAGCGTAGCAATCAGCTCAACAGGTTTGGTCAGTTTCTCAAGGTAGGCCTTGAGCTGGGTTTTCATATTGGTGTCGAGCATTGTTCTTCCCTCTCTAAAAACGTCATCATGCAAGCTGCCTTACTCGGGCGGCCTGAATGCAACTTGCATCATGGTGCTGGAATAAAATGGGCGCGGGCGCGCCCATTACGACTGTCATTTCCGGAGCCTGTCGCGTCACAGCAGGCGATGCTCTGCGCGAAAGACGGCGGGAAACTTAGATTTTGCCAACCAGGTCTAAAGACGGTGCCAGAGTCGCTTCGCCTTCTTTCCATTTCGCCGGGCAAACTTCACCTGGGTGAGAAGCAACGTACTGTGCCGCTTTCACTTTACGCAGCAGGTCAGAAGCATCACGGCCGATACCTTCAGCGGTAACTTCGATTGCCTGGATAATGCCCTGCGGGTCAACAACGAAGGTAGCACGGTCAGCCAGGCCTTCATCTTCACGCATGTTGTCGAAGTTACGGGTCAGGGCGCCAGTCGGGTCGCCGATCATCGCGTATTTGATTTTCGCGATGGTTTCAGAGCTGCTGTGCCATGCTTTGTGGGTGAAGTGGGTGTCGGTAGAAACAGAGTAAACGTCTACGCCCAGCTTCTGCAGTTCGTCGTAATGGTCTGCAACGTCACCCAGTTCGGTCGGGCAAACGAAGGTGAAGTCAGCCGGATAGAAGAAGAAGACGCTCCAGCGGCCTTCGGTATCTTTCTCGGTCACTTCGATGAATTCACCGTTTTTGAACGCCTGGTTTTTGAAAGGTTTAATTTTGGTATTAATCAAAGACATCTGTACTTCCTCCGTGTTTTCGTTGAGATGTAAGGTAACCAACTTTCGCCGGGTGGGCTAATGCGTTTGCTTTATCAAATCAATCAGCCATACCTAACAACCCGAACAAGACAACGTGATGAACTGAATTAACGAAAAGCCAAAAGTAAAAAGGCCGCCCTGGTGGGCGGCCCTGATACCTGAACTTTCCACAGGAACTTTCAGTGCCAGCAATTGCTGGCGTTGCGTTGCGCTCTACATACCTCATATCAAGGCCGTAACAGCACCTTGATTACAACACCCGCACAGCGCGAGGGCAATGCACATGAGCGCCAATCGTATCTATGGCTGTGATAGGTTTCATCGAACACGGTTTATCGCGCAGGAGTGAAGACGCGCCGGCGAGGATTAATAAAAATAAATGATAATTATTTGTCTATATATAATTGAGACTATTTTAATGCAAACAGCCTCGCAGTTTTAGAGATAAAAATATCTTAATATTCATTGAAGCTCTATTTTATAAATCTGCCATCGTGATATATTAAGTCAACATACAACTCTAATTAAGTAAGTTAATTGCATGGATGGTAAATGATTAACTTCCTTCTATAGTTATCAGTGATGTGTTAACGCAACGCAGTCCACTCAGGATGAAACATGGCTAATCTCTACGATCTGAAAAAATTTGATCTTAATCTGCTGGTAATTTTCGAGTGTATTTATCAGCACTTAAGCATCAGCAAGGCAGCAGAAACGCTCTATATTACGCCCTCGGCGGTCAGCCAGTCGCTGCAAAGGTTGCGTAATCAGCTCAACGATCCCCTGTTCATTCGTTCCGGGAAAGGGATTACGCCCACCACGGTAGGCGTGAACCTGCACCATCATCTTGAGCAAAACCTCAACCAGCTTGAGCAGACGATTAACATCATGCATGGCTCAACGCTAAAAAAGAATTTTGTGGTGTACAGCCCGCAAATCCTGACCACAGAAAACCTGCTGGGCCCGCTTAAATTATTGATGCGAGAGCACAATTACGAGATTGAACTGCATGACATGCTGCTCTCTGCTGACTCCGCAGAGGATCTGCTGGCATACCGTAAGGCAGACTTAATTTTCTCAATGGCCCCGGTTAGTAACCGTTCAATGATTTGTGTGCCATATGCATCCTATTCAGTCCTGCTGGTCTGCAGCCAGGATCATCCGCGGATGAAAGAGGTGGCCACCATGGAAGAGCTTCAGGAAGAGAAGTTTACGATATTCCTCAGTGATGAGCCGGGCGTTAAAACCTATCAATCGATGGCAGAAAAAGTGCATGCGGAAAAGACAATCGGTTTTCGCTGTGACTCTGTATTTACTATTATTTCTATGATAAGTGCCTCTCATTTAATTGGTTACGTACCCGAAATTTTATTTGATAAATACAGTGAAGTGCTAAGACTCAAAAAAATCACTGCACCGTTCACCCTTCCCTCGCTTGACATTTTTATGATTTATAATCGTTCGGCATTGAACAGTACGGCATTCGCGAAATTTATTAACGAAGTAACAGAAAAATAACAGCGACGGGCTGTGTCGCTCACAGCCCGTTCTCTTTGTTAATACATAATCCTGACTTATATTTTATAACGCGCTTTCGCGTTATTTTGACTGATATTCCTCTCACTTATTATGGGCAGACCGCCGTTATTCTAACGCGAGAGGGATGACACGCTCAGAGTGTATTCAGCCGCTCCGCCGCCGCGAGAAGCGTCGATTCCTGTTTCGCAAAACAGAGCCGGATCAGCTTATGCGGGAACGGGTCGGCGCAAAATACGGACAGCGGAATGGCAGCAACGCCCACCTCTTTTGTCAGCCACTGGCAAAAACTCACGTCATCCCGATCCGAAATCGCGCTGTAGTCCGCCAGCAGGAAGTAGGTCCCTTCGCAGGGTAAAATCTCCAGACGGCTCTGGCTTAGCGCATTCACAAACAGATCCCGACGCTGACGGTAGAATGCCGGCAGGTCGCGGTAGTGCTCCGGTTCGGCGCGCAGCATATCAGCCAGGGCCAGCTGGGCCGGCGTGTTTACGGCAAACGTCAGGTATTGATGCACTTTACGCAGCTCAGCGCTGATGGCTGCGGGAGCCACGCAGTACCCCACCTTCCAGCCGGTCATGTGATAGGTTTTACCAAATGACGATACCGCCACGGCACGCTCGCGAAGCTGCGGATGGGCCAGCACGCTGGCATGCCCTTCCTGCGCAAAACAGATGTGCTCATAC
Organism: Enterobacter ludwigii; assembly: GCF_001750725.1. NCBI lineage: Bacteria > Pseudomonadati > Pseudomonadota > Gammaproteobacteria > Enterobacterales > Enterobacteriaceae > Enterobacter > Enterobacter ludwigii. The sequence goes on along the minus strand of NZ_CP017279.1, from coordinate 451,823 downwards.
ACTTCATCGCTCAGCACGTAAATTTCACGCCCGGCAATCGCCTGCCACAGCTTTGCGAAGTCGGCTTTCTGCCATGCGGTCGCCGACGGGTTGTGCGGGGTATTGACAATAACCAGACGGGTTTTGTCGCTCAGCAAGGCAGCAAACGCCTGCCAGTCCGGACGGAAATGCGGTGGCTGTAGCGCGATGCGTTTCACCACGCCGCCGGAGAGTTCAACCGCCGGCGCGTAGCTGTCATAACTCGGGTCAAAGCAGATCACCTCATCACCCGTGCGCACCAGCGCGGTAATAGCGGCATACAACGCTTCGGTCGCCCCTGCCGTCACCGTGATGTCGCTGGTAGCGTCTGGCTTATAGCCATACAGCTCAGCCGTTTTGTCTGCAATGGCGTCCCGCAGAGCCTGCACGCCCGTCATCGGTGCATACTGGTTCGCCCCCTGCGCAACGTGGTACGCCAGACGTTCCTGCAAATAACGCGGGCCATCAAAATCCGGGAACCCTTGCGAGAGATTAATGGCGTTGTGCTGCTGGGCCAGTGCGCTCATTTGCGTAAAGATGGTGGTGCCAAGACTTGGAAGTTTACTCTGAGGAATCAATGCGTTATTGCTCATTGTGTTGTGCCTGCATGTAATACTTATGTTGCTGACACTATAACACGATGTTAGTCTTTGGCAATCAAGACGCTTAGACGTCTAAACAATATGAATATTCCTGACCGAGAGGGAAAAAGGAAGATGACCGACAACCTGCAACTCACACACCTGGTCGACGCCTGCCGCTGGATCGGCGCCAAAGGCTGGGCTCCCGCGACCGGCGGCAACATGTCCGTGCGTCAGGATGCGCATCTGTGCTGGCTCAGTGAATCCGGTAAAGATAAAGGCAGCCTGACCACCGACGATTTTCTGCAGGTGGAGATTGCGACCAACCGTGCACCCTCTGGCCGCACGCCGTCGGCTGAAACCGGGCTTCACACGCTCATCTATCGTCTGTTTCCCGAAGCCAACGCGGTTCTGCACGTCCATACCGTCAATGCCACGGTCTTGTCGCGGCTGGTCAAAGAGCCCGAACTGAAGATCACCGGCTTTGAGATGCAAAAATCCCTCTCCGGGCAGAGTACGCATCTGGATTCGGTCGCCATCCCGGTGTTTGATAACGACCAGGATATCGACGCGCTCGCCGTGCGCATTGCCGAATACGCTCAGACGCACCCGTTTAATTATGGTTTTCTTCTGCGCGGTCATGGCTTAACCTGCTGGGGACGCGATGTGGCCGAGGCCCGCCGTCATCTGGAAGGACTGGAATTCTTATTTGAATGCGAAATGCGTTTACGACACTGGGAGAGAGTATGATTCGCGCGATTGTGACGGATATTGAAGGGACCACCAGCGATATCCGTTTTGTCCATGATGTTTTGTTCCCCTACGCGCGTGAGCGTCTGGCGGCCTTTGTGTCCGCGCAGCAGTACGCCGAGCCGGTCAAATCGATTCTGGACAACCTGCGTGATGAAATTAACCACCCGCACGCCAGCGCAAGCGACCTTATCGACACACTCTTTACGTTTATGGATGAAGACCGCAAGTCAACCGCGTTAAAGGCGCTGCAGGGGATCATCTGGCACGACGGCTACGTTAACGGCGATTTTACCGGCCACCTCTACCCGGACGTACTGCCTGCGCTGGAAAAATGGAAAGCGCAGGGTATTGATCTCTATGTTTATTCCTCAGGCTCCGTCGCGGCGCAGAAACTGTTATTTGGCTACAGCGACGAAGGTGATATTACTCATCTGTTCAGCGGCTATTTTGATACCCACATCGGTGCCAAGCGCGACGTGCAGTCTTACCAGAACATTGCGGCACAAACGGGTATCCCCCCGTCGCAGATCCTGTTCCTGTCGGATATACATCAGGAGCTGGACGCCGCTGAGCTGGCAGGTTTTCGCACCCTGCAGCTGATTCGCGGCGATGATGACGGTGCAAGCCATCACCATCAGGTACACCAGTTCGACGAGATTAACCCGGAGCAGATCCCTTCATGAGCGCATTGACCATTTATTCCGATAAAGACCCCAGTCAACCTCGCTGGCACAGCACCGACGCTGCCGACATCGCCCAACAGCTCAACGCCAGAGGGGTGCGTTTTGAGCGCTGGGCCGCAGACCGCGACTTAGGCCGCGATCCTGCCCCCGATGCGGTTATCGCGGCTTATCAGCATGCGATCGACACGTTAGTGGCAGAGAAAGGTTATCAAAGCTGGGATGTCATCAGCCTGCGTGCCGACAACCCTCAAAAAGAGGCGCTGCGCGCTAAGTTCCTGAACGAGCATACCCACGGGGAAGATGAAGTGCGTTTCTTTGTTGAGGGGGCGGGGCTGTTTTGCCTGCACATTGGCGACGAGGTGTGTCAGGTATTGTGTGAGAAAAACGACCTGATTTCCGTGCCCGCTGGAACGCCGCACTGGTTTGATATGGGCTCAGAGCCGAACTTTACCGCCATTCGTATTTTTGATAACCCCGAGGGGTGGATTGCGCAGTTCACTGGCGATGCGATTGCGGATGCGTATCCGCGTCTGGCATGATTTTTCCCCTCTCCCTCCAGGGAGAGGGGGCGAAAAAACGTCAGTGTTTCAATCCCTTCGTATACGCCACCAGCTGGTCCAGCACAATGCCCCACCCTTCGTGGAAGCCCATCTGTTCATGCTGCTCGCGGATTTCCGCCGTTGGGTGGCGAGCAATGGCGGTATAACGCGTTTTGCCCTCCCCCACATCATCCAGCAGTAGAATGGCCGTCATAAACGGCTTTTCGGCGGGCTTCCAGCCTTCCGTATAACCGTCGGTAAAGACCAGCTTCCTGCCGGGATCGATTTCGAGAAACACCCCCCGGTTATCCATCCGTTGCCCGTCTACCTCAAACACCGTGTTAAATCGCCCGCCAACGCGCAGGTCAAGATCACACTCGGTCACTTTGTGCGGAACCGGAATGAAGAAGTTTTTGATGTGCTCGGGTGTCGTCCAGCAGAGCCACAGCAGATCGCGCGGGGCATCCACCACGCGTTCCAGTTTTAAGTCTGTATCAGGATCAAGCGTCACGTGACTGTCCTCCTAAAGGGAACCCCTTAAAGGATAGTCGTCCTCAGGCGAATTTCCCTTTTGCCACCTCTTCCGGCGTGACGATGCCCGTATCCAGCACCCAACCGCTTATCAATGCCGCTGGCGTGACGTCAAAGGCCGGGTTGTAGACCTGCGCGTTTTCAGGAGCCCACTGCACCGCGCCAAAGCTCCCGGCCACGCCCGTCACTTCGCTGGCCGCACGTTGTTCAATGGGGATTGCCTCACCGTTCGGGCACGCCGGGTCAAGCGTGGTGTGCGGGGCGGCGACATAGAACGGAATACCGTGAAACGTTGCCAGAACCGCCAGAGAATAGGTGCCAATTTTATTCGCCACGTCGCCGTTGGCCGCAATACGGTCTGCGCCCACCCACACCGCGTCAACCAGCCCTTTTGCCATCAGGCTGGCGGCCATGGAATCGGCGATCAGCTGATACGGCACGCCCAGCTCGCCGAGCTCCCATGCGGTCAGTCTTCCACCCTGCAACAGGGGGCGGGTTTCATCCACCCAGACAGTGTTGACGCGTCCTTCCTGATGCGCGCGGGCAATCACGCCGAGCGCGGTGCCAACCCCTGCCGTCGCCAGCCCGCCGGTATTGCAGTGGGTCAACAGACGGCTGCCGGGTTTCACCAGCGTACTGCCGGCATTCGCGATGGCCTCGCACAGCTGCTTGTCTTCATCAATCAGACGCAGCGCTTCCGCCACCAGCGCAGGCACAAAATCCTCCTGCCAGAGAGCCAGCTTCATGCGGTCGAGGTTGTTCATCAGGTTCACCGCCGTCGGGCGGGATGCCCGCAGGGTCTCCAGGGCCACAGCCAGTTCATCACGGCTTTTGCCGTTTTCCGCCAGAAGCGCCAGCAGCAGGCTTGCAGAGAGACCAATCAGCGGTGCCCCGCGTACGCGCAGGGCGTGAATATGGCCGACCAGCGCCTCTACCGTCGAGGCGTCAAGCCAGCGTTTCTCCTGAGGAAGCGCCTGCTGATCGAGAATAAATAACTGATTCTCCGCCACTCGCAGGCTGGTCGTCTGTAATGTCTGCATGTCGTTAATTCCCTGTTGCGTTGTTGTAGCACATTGTGTCAGGATGAAATCCAGATGTATAGACGTCTAAATGTCTTTATTAGCTAAACCAGTGAGGAACAGGCAATGTCGCAATACCGTACCTTTACCGCCCAGGATGCCGTGGAGTATGCAAAGCAGTTCGGCGGCCTTGATGATCCCTCATCGCTGGTGGAGGCGCAGGAAGTGGGCGACGGTAACCTCAATCTGGTGTTCAAAATTTACGATACCGAGGGTGTAAGCCGCATCGTTGTTAAGCAGGCGCTGCCGTATGTGCGCTGCGTCGGCGAATCCTGGCCACTGACCCTGGATCGCGCCCGCCTGGAGGCGCAAACGCTGGTGGAACACTACCAGCACAGCCCGCAGCACACGGTGAAAATCCACCACTTCGACCCCGAACTGGCGGTGATGGTGATGGAAGATCTCTCCAGCCATGCCATCTGGCGCGGGGAGCTGATCAAAAATACCTACTACCCGCAGGCGGCGCGTCAGCTGGGTGAATACCTCGCGCACACGCTGTTCCATACCAGCGATTTTTACCTGCACCCGCATGACAAGAAAGCGCAGGTCGCGAAATTCCTTAATCCGGAGATGTGCGAGATCACCGAAGATCTGTTCTTCAACGATCCGTACCAGGTCCACGAACGTAACAACTACCCTGCTGAACTGGAAAAAGACGTTGCCGCCCTGCGCGATGACGCTCAGTTAAAAATTGCCGTGGCCTCGCTGAAGCACCGCTTCTTCTCACACGCTGAAGCCCTGCTGCATGGCGATATTCACAGTGGCTCGATTTTCGTGGCAGACGGCAGTCTGAAAGCCATCGACGCAGAGTTCGGCTACTTTGGTCCCATCGGTTTTGACGTCGGCACCGCCATCGGCAACCTGCTGCTCAATTTCTGCGGCCTGCCGGGGCATCTCGGTATTCGCGATGCCGCCGCGGCCCGTGAACAGCGTCTGACCGACATTCAGTCGCTGTGGAACACCTTCGCGGAGCGCTTCCAGATCCTGGCCAGTGAGAAAACGCGCGATGCGGCACTTGCTGCACCGGGCTACGCCTCTGAATTCCTGAAAAAGGTATGGAAAGACGCGATCGGATTCTGCGGCACGGAGCTGATTCGCCGCAGTGTCGGTCTGTCGCACGTGGCGGATATCGAGACCATTCAGGATGAAGCAATGCGCCACGAATGCCTGCGCCACGCGATTACGCTTGGCAAGGCGCTGATTGTGATTGCCGACCGTATCGACACCGCCGAAGATCTGGTGGCGCGGGTGCGTCAGTACAGTTAAACGCCTCGGCCCTCTCCCGATGAAGAGGGCCGTCAGAAAGACACCAGCGCGCCGTTACCCCAGATACTCAATCACCGACAATCCACCGTTATAATCCGTGCTGTAGATAATGCCCTGCGCATCGACAAACACATCGCATGACTGGATCACCTGCGGTCGATTCGGCCGCGTATCCATCATCCTCTCTGGCGCCGCCGGCACCAGCGCACCGGTTTCAACCGGACGGTAAGGATTGGAAATATCAAACGCGCGCACGCCCGCATTCTGCCAGGTCGCAAAAATCAGCGTAGAGCTGACAAAGCTTCCCGGCCGGTTCTCGTGCAGGTTGTGTGGTCCAAAATGTGCCCCTTTCGCCACATAATCCCGCTCCTGCGGCTGCGGGAATGTGGAAATACTTACCGGGTTCGACGGCTCGCGAATATCAAACAGCCAGATGAACTTCTCACCGTCCTCCTGGTTATCCAGTACCGCTTCATCCAGCACCACCAGCAGGTCACGATCCGGCAATGGCAGCGCGGTGTGCGTGCCACCTCCAAACGGCGGGCTCCAGTTGCGATGGCTAATCAGCTTCGGCTGCGTGCGATCCTTCACGTCCAGCAGCGTCAGTCCCCCGTCGCGCCAGCTCCCGTAAGCGGTATCCCCGGCAATAATCGCGTGGTGCAGCGCGTAGCGTTTACCTTCCGGCCAATTGGGTTGCTCACCGTCGGCCTGGTTCATCCCCGGCAGCCACCAGCGCCCGGCCACCTCAGGCTTTTGCGGGTCGGCCAGATCGATCGTCAGGAAAATATAGTCGGTAAAGCCGTCGATCAGCGCCGAAACATACGCCCAGCGCCCGCCGACGTACCAGATACGATGAATGCCGATGCCGCTCAGGGATAAAAAGCCGATCTCACGCGGTTGGTCAGGGGTGGAGATATCAAACACCCGCAACCCGGCGCTCCAGCCTTTGTCCTGCACGTCGCGTACGGTTTCTCCTACCTGACGGGTGTAGTAGACCTTTTCGTCAGCGAAACGAGCATCTGCGAACAAGTCTCGCGCATTAATGACCAGCAGGAGATCGTCGTGCGCCTGGAGATGAACGTTCCAGGTGCCGGGCGGCGCGGGCATATAGCCTGCCGGTTTGGGATGTTTCGGGTCACGCACGTCCACAATGGAAAAGCCCTGCGAGACCATATGCCCGATGTACGCGAAACCGCGATGCACCATCAGCTGCACGCCGTCCGGGCGACCGCCCTGGTCGCTATGGCCAATCAGCCGCATATTGCGGCTGTATTCAGGCGTGGGAAGCACACTCATTGATGTTTCGCTTCAAGCGTCGCAAACCACGGGGCGATAAAATCTTCGGTCTGACCCCAGCCTGGAATGATTTTCCCCAGCGACGCCACGTTCACCGCGCCTGGCTGGGCGGTCAGGAGCGCCTGCGGGATCGCCGCCGCTTTGAAATCATACGTGGCGGGTGTGGTTTCACCGGCAATCTTGTTGGCAATCAGACGTACGTTGGTTGCACCAATCAGCTTCGGATCCACCGCCACGCTCACTTTCCATGGGCTGCCTGGCTCGCGCATCAGCTGAAGATCCTGGTTTGAGATATCGATGCTGTAGAGTTTGATTTCGGTGCGGCCGTTCTCTTTCAGGGCTTTGTAGGCCCCCTGGCTGAAGGCATCCCAGGTTCCCCAGATGGCGTCAATTTTGCCTTTCGGGTATTTCGCCAGAATAGCGCCCACTTTATTCGCGGTATCTCCCTGCACGTCAGACGAAACGGCACCGATAGACTCCAGCTCTTTAATGTCCGGATACTGCTTCTGCAGCGCTTTATAGGCTGCCTGACGACGTTCCATCGGCGGGAAACCGGCAACCCACAGCTTCACGATGTTGGCTTTACCGTTGAAATCTTTCGCCAGCTGGCCGAAGGAGAGATGGGTCAGGGAAGCATCATCCTGCTGGGTCACGGTCACCCCGGGAATGTCGCCCTGAACGGCGGTATCAAACACCGACACTTTAATGCCGGCATCGACGGCTTTTTTCACCAGCGCGGTCGCATAGGGGTCGCGCCCCTGAGAGAGGATAATCCCGTCATATTTCTGGCTGATCGCCTGATTGACGAAGTCCTGGAATTTGGCGTCGTCGCCATTGCTCAAAAAGGTGCTGACCTTAAAGCCGAGCTTTTTGCCTTCCTGAATGGCACCGGCGACAAACTGCGTGGTGTTGTCGTCAGAGCCGAGGTTACGGATCACCGCAATGCGGATGGGGCCGTCATGATTTGCAATGGCGGGCGGAAGCGGTGCGGGGGTTGCCGCAAGGCCTGGCAGCGACGTCAGTAACCCTAATGCCACCAGAGAGAGGGTGATTTTTTTCATTCTGTTTTCCCGTTGTGTTGTGATCAATCGTTAGCGTTTTTGTATGTAGGTAATCGCCAGCGCCACGGCGAGCACCAGCCCTTTTATAATGTCCATCGCGTAATAGGGTACGGAAAGCATCACCAGACCGTTCGACAGCACGCCAAGAATGACTGCCCCGACGAGCGTACCCAGCGCGTTCGGTTTTCCGGACCCGGCAAGCGAGAAGCCAATCCACGCCGCCGCAACCGCATCCATCAGATAGCCGCCGCCCGCATTCACCTGTGACGAGCCAATCCGCGAGGCCAGTAAAATGCCGCCTAATCCGGCGAGCAGAGAGGCAATCACGTAGGCCGCCACCTTGTAGCGCGTGGTGCGAATACCGGAGAGACGTGCCGCCTCCGGATTACCGCCGATGGCATACATGCGTCGTCCGTGGGTGGTCAGTGACAGCCCCAGCTGTGCGAGGATCGTCACCACCAGCATGATGATCACGATAGTCGGCACCTGTCCCAGCAGGCTGAACGCCGCCGGAATGGTCCCTTCAGCCATGTCGCCGCTCGGCAGCACCATGTTTTCGGTAATTGACCCGCCGTAGCTATAGGTCATCGCCACGCCCTGGATAACAAACAGGCTGGCAAGCGTGGCAAGCATGTCCGGGATCCGCAGGATGACAATCAGAAACGCGTTAAACAGGCCAACCAGGGTACAAAGCGCCAGGGTAATCAATATCGATTCGGTGGTGCCGAAGCCGTACCAGACGAACAGTGACACCACCAGCGCGTTAGCCAGCGATGCCGTTGAACCAACCGACAGATCAAACCCGCCGATGGTCAGCGAAATTGACACCCCGATAGCAATCACCGTCACGATGGCAATGGAGCGCAGGATATTGATAATGTTGTTCGGATCGAGGAAGTTGTCCGACGCCAGGCCAAAGATGGCCACCAGCGCCACCACGGTCAGCAACATGCCCCACTTGTAGAGAAAATCAAAAATTTGCTGACGGCCAGACGCCGCCGCCGTTACTGAAAGGGCCTTGCTCACGACGCCGTTCCTCCGGTTGAATAATAAAGTAGTGTCTCTTCGTGGGCCTCGGCCCCGGCGATTTCCGCCACGATACGTCCGTCCCACAGCACGCAAATGCGATCGCACAGCCCCACCAGTTCAGCGAATTCACCGGAGGCGTAAATCACCCCTTTGCCCTCGCGCGCCAGGCCGTCAATTAACTGGAACAGATCGGTTTTCGCTTTGACATCGACGCCTTTGGTCGGCTCATCGAAAATCAACACGCTGGCGTCGTTGCGCAGCCACTTGCCGATGGCAATCTTCTGCTGGTTGCCCCCCGACAGACGACGCAGCACCTGCCCCGGCCCACGCGCACGCACGCCGACGCGGGCAATCACCTCTTCCGCCCAGCGCCACGCCTGACGGTGGCCGAACAGGCTCCAGCGCGAGAAGCTGTTATCCGCGGTGACCGCCAGGTTCATGCTCACCGGTTCATCAATAAAAATGCCCTCTTTGCGCCGCTCCTCCGGTACCAGCGCCAGACCGCGCAATACCGAATCCGCCGGATCGCGCGGCTGCCAGGGCTGATGATTTAGCTCACCGCGCGCTACACGGCTTTTGCTGGCCCCAAACAGCGCCTTGCAGAGTTCCGTTTTGCCCGCTCCCGCCAGCCCGGCAATGCCCAGAATTTCGCCTTTTCGCAGGTGCAGGGAGATATCTTTCAACAGCGCGTCATCGTGCAGCCCTTCCACGCGCAGTAATGTCTCGTCACTGTGCGCAGGACGGGCCGGCGGATAGATATCGTTAAGCTCATGGCCAAGCATCTTCTCAACGATTTCGTCACCACTGAGGTTCGCCATCGGGCCGGATTCAATCAGCTTGCCGTCCCGCAGCACGGTTAAGGTGTCGCAAATAGCGTTCAGTTCGTGAATACGGTGAGAGATAAACACCACGCCAATCCCCTGCTTTTGCAGACGTCTCACTACGGCGAAAAGCCGTTCGCTTTCATGGCTATCCAGCGGCGCGGTCGGTTCATCCAGAATCAGAAAACGGCAGTGGTGTGAGAGCGCCCGCGCCAGCAAAATCTGCTGCTTTTCTGCCAGCGTGCAGGTGTCGACGATGCGTCGCACATCCAGAGCGATACCCAGCTGCGCCAGCGCCTGTTTCGCCTGCTGGCGGATTGCGCGCCAGCGATAGCGATGCCCCGGCTGTGCGAGCTGATCGAGCATGATGTTTTCGGCAATGCTCAGCCCTGGTATCAGCGCGACGTCCACTTCCTGCTGCACCAGGTGGATACCCAGCCGTTTGGCATCAAGCGGCTCGCGGATCGTCACCGGCTGGTTATTAATGCAGATCTCACCTTCGTAGCGATCGTAAGTACCGCACAGCACCGCCATCAGCGTCGATTTCCCCGCGCCGTTTGCGCCGGTCAGCGCATGCACGGAGCCGCCCATTAACGTCAAATCCACGCGCGACAACGCCTGAAAGCCGGAAAAGGCCAGGCTGATACCGCGCATCTCAAGGCGACTGGAAACCATCCGCGTTAAATCCTTCTTTCATATTGTGATTTATCGAATTTTTCACAGCTACGGTTGACTGACAACGACGGAAAAGGCATAAGATAAAGCGAAATATTATTAGCCATCCGGATGTCCAGACATAACATCGGGTTAGCGCTTGCTAAAAAAAGGACAACACATGAGCAACACCGATATCCGCGTCGTGCCGGGCCCGGCGAACTATTTCTCGCATCCGGGAAGCCTTGCGCACCTGAATGATTTCTTTACGCCGGAACAGCTCTCCCGCGCAGTGTGGATTTATGGCGAACGCGCCATTGAAGGCGCGCGCCCTTTCCTGCCGGAAAGCTTTCACGCGCCGGGGGCAAAACATCTGCGCTTTAAAGGGCACTGCAGCGAACGTGACGTCACCGATCTGGTGACGGCGTCTGGCAATAACGCCAGCGTGGTGATTGGTGTCGGCGGTGGCGCACTGCTTGATACCGCCAAAGCGGTGGCGCGCCGTCTCGGCGTGCCGGTGGTGGCTATTCCCACCATCGCCGCCACCTGCGCCGCCTGGACGCCGCTCTCCGTCTGGTATAACGATGCCGGTCAGGCGCTGCAGTTTGAGGTGTTCGACGATGCTAACTTCCTGGTGCTGGTGGAACCGCACATTATCCTCAATGCCCCAGCGGAGTACCTGCTGGCAGGCATCGGCGATACGCTGGCGAAGTGGTATGAAGCGGTGGTCCTGGCCCCACAACCCGAACACCTGCCTTTGACCGTACGCCTGGGGATCAACGGCGCGCTGGCGATCCGTGACGTGCTGCTTTCCCGTAGCGAAGAGGCGCTGGCCGACCAGCAGCGTGGCGAAGCGACGCAGGCGTTCAGGGATGTTGTGGATGCCATTATTGCCGGGGGCGGAATGGTGGGCGGTCTGGGCGAGCGCTTTACCCGCGTGGCGGCCGCGCATGCGGTGCACAACGGTTTAACCGTTTTGCCGCAAACGGAAAAATACCTGCACGGTACCAAAGTGGCCTACGGCATCCTGGTGCAAAGTGCGCTGCTCGGCCAGGATGACGTGCTGGCCGAGCTGGTGGCGGCCTATCAGCGCTTTACCCTGCCCACCACGCTTCGCGAACTGGAGGTGGATATCAACAACCGCGACGAGCTGGACAAGGTCATTGCCCATACGCTGCGCCCGGTGGAATCTATCCACTATTTGCCGGTCGCACTCACCCCTGCGGTTCTGCGCGCTGCGTTTGAGAAAGTGGAATCCTTCAGCCGTTAATCGTTCCGACCGACTATACCTAATGATGATTCTCATCACTCTCGCAACGAGGTCATCATGCAGATCGATTTAACAGGTAAGAAGGCGCTGGTTACCGGCGCCAGCCGTGGGTTGGGTCGTGCCATCGCACTTTCACTGGCACGCGCCGGTGCCGATGTGGTTATTACGTATGAAAAATCCGCCGACAAAGCCCAGGCGGTCGCCGAAGAGATAAAGGCGCTTGGGCGCCACAGCGAGGCGATTCAGGCTGACAGCGCCAGCGCACAGGCCATTCAGGATGCGGTTACCCATGCGGCACGCTCCCTGGGCGGGCTGGATATTCTGGTCAATAACGCTGGGATCGCACGCGGCGGTCCGCTGGAGTCCATGACGCTGGCGGATATTGACGCCCTGATTAACGTCAATATCCGGGGCGTGGTGATTGCCATTCAGGAAGCGCTGGTGCATATGTCTGACGGCGGGCGCATTATCAACATCGGCAGTTGTCTGGCAAACCGTGTGGCGATGCCCGGTATTGCCGTCTATTCGATGACCAAATCTGCACTCAACTCCCTTACCCGGGGTCTGGCTCGCGATCTCGGCCCGCGCGGCATTACCGTGAACCTTGTGCATCCTGGCCCGACAAACAGCGATATGAACCCGGAGGATGGAGAACAGGCTGAATCTCAGCGCCAGATGATTGCGGTGGGACATTACGGCCAGCCGGAAGACATCGCCGCCGCGGTCACCTTCCTGGCCAGTCCTGCCGCCGGACAAATATCCGGCACGGGACTGGATGTCGATGGCGGGTTAAACGCCTGATCGCATGTTGAATGTAAACAAAAGCAGATTAGCCTTTGTTTACCGAAAGAGGGTTAACAGCACTTCGCGCCGCCCTTGCCGCCGTAACGGGCGTCCTGGCGGTCGCGGAAGAAAGCTTCATAGGTCATTGGCGTCTGGTCAGGGTGGTTGACGCGCATATGCTCGACGTAGTTGTCGTAATCCGGAACGCCGATCATCATTTTGGCGGCCTGGCCCAGGTATTTTCCTGCTTTGGAGAGGGTGTCGAACATAGTGGATATCTCGTCTTTTATCCCCTCTCCCCGGCGGGGAGAGGGTGAGGTTGAGCGATTAATGCGCCCCTTTCGCCTGGGTCACAATCTCTTCCAGGTTCTCAGGCATTGGCTCATACGGTGTCTCTTTTGCCGTCGGCTTGTCTTCTTTCAGCGCCGCCAGTGCAGTCTTCAGAGAATACAACGCCAGCACCACAACCACCACCATAAAGAAGATGGTCAGCCCGGCGTCCAGACGGTTGTTAAACACCAGCTGCGACAGCTGTGATTCCGTATATTGCACCGGGATCTTACCGCTGTCGATCATCGCCTGGAACTTGTTGGCGATAGCCAGGAAGCCCACCTTGTTGTCCGGGCTGAAGGCTTTCTGCCAGCCTGCCGTCAGGGTACAAATCAGCAGCCATGCGGTTGGCAGTAACGCCACCCACGCATAACGCTGACGCTTCATCTTGAACAACACTACCGCACAGAGCATCAGCGCCATGCCCGCCAGCATCTGGTTGGCAATACCAAACAGCGGCCACAGGGTGTTAATCCCTCCCAGCGGATCGACGACGCCCTGATGGAGGAAATATCCCCACGCCAGTACGCACAGCGCCGTTGCCAGCAGGTTCGCCGGTAATGAATCGGTACGTTTCAGGTTCGGTGAGATCACCCCCAGCAGATCCTGCAGCATAAAGCGTGCCGCACGCGTTCCTGCATCCACCGCCGTCAGAATAAACAGCGCTTCAAACAGAATGGCGAAGTGATACCAGAACGACACGTCCATCAGCCCGCCCAGCGCGCCGTGCAGAATATACGCCATACCCACCGCCAGCGTTGGCGCGCCCCCCGCTCGGGAAATAATAGACTGCTCGCCCACTTCACTGGCGATATGGGTCAACGTGTCTGGGGTAATGGCAAAGCCCCAGCCGCTCACCACCTGCGCGGCAGAGGCCACCACGTCAACGGTGCCGGCCGGTGCCAGCAGCGCCATTGGGCTGTTCATCGCGAAGTAAACGCCCGGGTCGATAATACAGGCCGAGACCAGCGCCATTATCGCCACGAACGATTCCATCAGCATGCCGCCGTAGCCAATCAGGCAGGCCTGATTCTCATTGGCGAGCATTTTCGGCGTGGTACCGGAGGCAATCAGCGCGTGGAAGCCAGACACCGCGCCACAGGCGATGGTGATAAACAGGAACGGGAACAGGTTGCCGGTCCAGACCGGGCCGGTGCCATCAATAAATTTGGTCAGCGCAGGCATGGTCAGCGTCGGGCGCATAATCAAAATGCCGATTGCCAGCCCCACAATCGTGCCAATTTTCAGAAAGGTGGAGAGGTAATCGCGCGGGGCCAGCAGCAACCACACCGGCAGCACCGCCGCCACAAATCCGTACCCTACCAGCATCCACGTCAGCTGCACGCCGGTGAAATCGAAGAACGGCGCCCACGTCGGGCTCTCAGCCACCCAGCCGCCGGAGATAATGGCAAACACCAGAAAGACCAGGCCGATGACCGACACTTCACCAATGCGTCCCGGACGCAGGTAGCGAATGTAGATCCCCATAAACAGCGCCAGCGGAATGGTAAAGGCCACGGTATAGGTTCCCCACGGACTGTGGGTCAGCGCTTTCACCACGATCATCGCCAGCACCGCGAGGATGATCACCATGATCATAAAGGTCGCGATCAGGGCGATCACCCCGGCCGTGGCTCCCATCTCCTCTTTCACCAGCTCTCCGAGCGAACGTCCGTCGCGGCGGGTGGAGACGAACAGCACCATAAAGTCCTGCACCGCACCGGCCAGCACGACGCCCGCGAGGATCCAGATCATCCCCGGCAGGTAACCCATCTGCGCCGCCAGGACTGGCCCCACCAGCGGGCCCGCGCCGGCAATCGCCGCAAAATGGTGACCGAACAGCACTTTCTTGTCGGTAGGCACATAGTCCAGACCGTCGTTATGACGAACCGCAGGCGTCATGCGCGTGCCGTCGACCCCTAACACCGTCTTCGCGATATAGCGGCCATAAAAACGGTACGCGATCAGATAAATACAGACCGAGGCGACAACGATCCACAGCGCGTTGATCTGTTCCCCCCGGTTGAGGGCGATATAGCCCAGGGCAAATGCTCCCACAACGGAGAGCCCTGCCCACGTAAGGTATTTCCCTGAGTTGTTCATAGTTGTTGTCCGTTGTTGTGAAACAGTGAGATGTTACATTTTGTTTCTAGAACAACGCTCAAAATTTAACAACTTTGAAACGCAATAATGCGTGGTCAAACCAGACATTTACACCACATTGTTAAGCCGATCACCTTCCGCTGAAACACCCCTGCCGCCACGGGTCACACTTTTGCCTTTTTCGTCCCGACACCGCCTTACGAAATGATTTGTATCATTTTTTTTGCTCAAAACCTCGCCAGAATGACCCTGCGCAATCGCGTGCATACAAGGAAAAGGATATGAACAGTTCAGTACCTCAGGATCTCAAGGTCGGGCCCGGCGCGTACGTTGCGCTGGCATTCGCAGCCGTTTTCTTCTCTGGCCTGCTGGGCGGAAAAGAGTGGTACGGCGTGTTTGATTTCACCACTCTCAACGGTGCGTTTGGCAAGGTGGTCAGCAAGGCCAGCCTTGAAGACGGCACCCTGACCACCGCCACCAGCGCCTTTCGCGGTACCGGCGGCAGTGGCGCAATGGACGGGTTTCTCTTTGCGCTCGGTTTAATTCCAGCCGTGATGTTTGCCCTCGGGATGATCAACGTGCTGGAGCACTATGGTGCGCTGCGTGCGGCACGTAAGCTGTTAACGCCACTGCTGCGCCCGCTGCTGGGCATTCCCGGCACCACCGGGCTGGCGCTGATTGGCAGCCTGCAGAGCACCGATGTGGGTGCATCCCTCACCCGCAACCTGTCCGATGAAGGGCAGATTAGCGAAAAAGAGAAAGACGTTTTCGCCATGTTCCAGTTCTCCGCCGGGGCGATGATCACCAACTTTTTCTCCTCTGGTGCCATCCTCTTTACCCTGGTCGCCGTTGACGGGACGGCCGCGGTGCCGACCTCCATTGGTGCCTGCATCGCCGTGATGTTCATCATGAAGATTGTCGGTGCGAATCTGCTGCGCCTGATCCTGACCGTCATCGGCAAAGATGCCCCTGAGCAACAACCGACACAAGGAGAGACCGTATGAGTGCCCCACAATCTCATCCCGTGATTACCGATGTGTTTGTCGAAGGCGCACGCAAGGGCTGGAGTATTGCCACCGGCAGCACCCTGCCCAACGTGGTCATGGCTTTTATCATCATCAAGGCGCTGGAAATTACCGGGGCACTGAAAGGGCTGGGGATGATCTTCTCCCCGCTGATGGGCCTGTTTGGCCTGCCGGGTGAAGCGGCTGCCGTGCTGATTGGCGGCTGGATGTCGATGGGCGGTGGGATCGGCGTGGCGATCGGCCTGTTTGATAAAGGCATTATTACCGGCGAGCACCTGGCGATTCTGGCACCTGCTATCTATCTGATGGGCTCACAGGTGCAGTATCTCGGCCGCATTCTGGGTGTGATCGGCACCCGCGCCAAACGTATTCCGCTGATGATTGCCATTTCGGTCATCAACGCCTTCTTAGCCATGCTGCTGATGCGCATTATTCTCTGAACAGGACGTTATTATGAACCTTGACCATTATATTGAAGAGCTGAAAACCCTGGTGAACGTAGACTGCGGCACCCGCACTGTCGCAGGCGTCGAAACCGTGGCTGGCATTATTGAAACGCTCTGGCAGCGCGAAGGCTGGCACACCGAACGGGTCAATCTGGGCGACAAGGTTGGCCCGGGCGTATTCGTCAGTAATAAGCCACAGGCGGCACAGTTCGACGTTCTGCTGGTCGGCCATCTTGATACGGTATTTGCCCCCGGCACCGTCGCCGAGCGTCCGCTGAGCGAGGACGCCACCCGTCTTTATGGCCCTGGCGTATCGGATATGAAGAGCGGCCTGCTGAATATCTTGTGGGCGATGCGTGAGCTGGACGCAGCCGACCACGATCGTCTGGCCATTGCGATCGCCATGAATCCCGACGAGGAGACCGGCTCCGTCTATTCACACGAATGGATTGGCGAACTGGCAAAACGCGCCCGCTGCGTGCTGGTATGCGAAGCCGCGCGCGCCGACGGTTCGCTGGTGAAGGCTCGCAAAGGGATGGCGGGCTATCACCTGACGTTCAGCGGCGTGGCGGCACACGCGGGTAACGAACCGGAGAAAGGCCGCTCGGCGATAACCGCCCTGGCAAACAGCATTATTGCCATTAATGCCCTGACCGACCAGGAACGTGGCACCACGCTCAACGTCGGCGTGATCCACGGCGGCAGCGCGGCAAACGTGGTGGCCGATAAAGCCGTTGCCGAGCTGGACGTGCGTTTCTGGGAAAACGATGAGTACAGCCGGGTGAACCAGGCGCTGGAGGCATTGTGTGAAAAAGGCTTTTTAGAGGGCGTCACGACCTCGCTGACGCGCGTGAACCACAAACCGGCGATGGCAGCGAGTAAAGCCACGCAGGCGCTGATGCAGCAGGTTGAAGCGGCAGGTCAGGTGGAAGGAATAGCCATTACCTGGCAGGCGGTCGGTGGTGGCAGTGATGCCAACCACACCGCCGCGCTGGGCATTCCGACCCTGGACGGGCTGGGGCCAATCGGTGCCGGGTTCCACAGCCCGGCGGAGTGGCTGGATAAAGCGTCGATTGCGCCGAGAATACGCTTGTTGAAGCGGGTGATTTCGATGCTGTAAGCCTTCCCCCTCTCCCCAGCGGGGAGAGGGATGTTGACCGTGCAACGCTAGCCCAAAATTTGGGTACTCAACCGGCAGGTACAGCACCGCCGTCCCTGCTCGTCGAACACCACAATCTCCCAGCTCTGGCTGGTTCGCCCAAGATGCAAGGGCTGACACACTCCGCGCACCTTCCCATGCGATACCGCGCGATGGTGCGTTGCGTTCAGCTCCGTTCCCACCACGCTTTGTCCGTCGCGGGTCATCAGAAACCCGGCTATCGACCCCAGCGTTTCCGCCAGCGCCGCCGACGCCCCGCCGTGCAACAGACCGAACGGCTGATGGGTACGCGCATCCACGGGCATTTCGGCCTCAAGCGTATCGTCACCGATGCGGGTATAGACGATGCCCAGATGCGCCACCATGGAGTTCAGACTGGTGGCGTTCATTTCTTCACGCGATAAGTGACGTTTCCAGATCATCTACGCCCCCAGCGTGGAGCCGCCGTCCACCACGATATCCTGCAACGTGATATGGCTGGCAGCATCGGAGGCGAGGAACAGCACCGTGCTGGCAATCTCCTGCGGACGGGCGATTTTGCCCAGCGGAATACCGAGCTTGAACTGCTCGCCAAAGCCGCGAATACGCTGCTGCTCAGCATCGTCGCTTTTCCACAGGGTGCGCTGCATATCGGTGTCCGTTGACCCGGGTGACACCAGATTACAGCGCACGCCACTGCCCGCCAGCTCAAGCCCGACGGTCAGCGCCAGGCTTTTTAGCGCCGCTTTCGACGCACCGTAGGCGCTCATGCCGATACGCGGCGTGTGGGCCGCGTCAGACGCCACGGTGACAATCGCCCCGCTTTGCTGGCGACGGAACTGGCCCATCGTCTGCTGGAACAGGTTAAATGCCCCGCCGACATTAACCGCAAAGGTCTGCTGCCAGTCCTCCTGCGCAATCTGGTCGGTCGCGCCCATACGCAGTATTCCCGCCGCGTTCACCAGCACGTCCAGACGCTCAAGCCTTGCCAGCGCACGCCCGCATACCTCGCGGACCTGTGCGGCATCCGCGATATCCAGCGTTTCGGTGGCAAAGGGATACGCTTCCTGCGGGAAGGCCAGGTCGAATCCGGTGACCTGCGCGCCCGCTTCAACAAACGCCCGCGCCGTCGCGTAACCGATGCCCTTACCCGCGCCCGTTACCCAGACGGTTTTGCCGGTAAAATCGAACCCCGCCATCACTTCACCTCGCGGGAGAGCAGCGCCCACCAGGCGTCGAGGGTGGGATTTTTCGCCAGCATCACGAAGTCGATATCGCCGTGCACTTTGCGCCAGCGGGCGGCCAGCGCCATCATGCGCACCGAGTCCAGGCCGTAGTCGATCAGGTTTTCGTCATCCATCGGCTCATCTGATTCATCCAGCAGCGGCAGGATGATGTCACGCAGCGCCGCTTTCGTGGCCGGAATGGACGGCAGCAGGTCGTCCGTCATGACCACCCGGCCGGCGCGCCCTGCGACGTAGTTCAGGGACATCAAGTGCTCATCGAGGGTAAAATCGGCCAGCGCATCGGCGATAAAGAACGGTTTGATATCCCGCATAAAAGCGTCTGTAGCGGTCGTCATGCAGCCAATATGGGCGTAAACCCCGGTGATCAGCAGCTGGTTGCGCCCCGTCTCTTTCAGCATCAACTCCAGCGGCGAGCGGTGGAACGCGCTGTAGCGCCACTTCACCAGTACCGTATCGGCTTCATCCGGCGTCAGCTGAGACACAATGCGCTGCTGCTCTGGTGAGCGGGTCAGCCCCGGTCCCCACATATCGTTCAGCAGGGCGCGGTCTTCATCGCTCTGCGCTTTCGGCTGCGCGGTGTAGTAAACCGGAATATTGTGTTGCTTGCAGTAATCGCGAAGTCTGGCGATATTCGCGACCACCTGGGCCATCATCGGGCTGTTTTCGCCCCAGAA
The DNA here is from genome assembly GCF_001750725.1 of Enterobacter ludwigii. Lineage (NCBI taxonomy): Bacteria > Pseudomonadati > Pseudomonadota > Gammaproteobacteria > Enterobacterales > Enterobacteriaceae > Enterobacter > Enterobacter ludwigii. The sequence continues at coordinate 432,496 of NZ_CP017279.1, read as the reverse complement.
GTTCAGGAAATACTCCTGCATATCATGGATCAACAGCGCGGCACGTTCTGGCTCAAACGCCCAGTTCACTTTGTTGTCTGGCAGGTCTGCGGCCGTCGGCAGCGCATAAGCGGTTAATTGTGGAATGGCCATACTCTGTTCCTTAGCCCCGGGCGCGTTCAGCTAGCCACAGGCGCAACTGTTTCTTATCGACTTTGCCGACGGGCGTTAACGGAAGCGCATCAACGCTCTCCACGCGGTCCGGCAGTTTAAATTCTGCAACGCCCTGCTCACGCAGGAAGCGGCGCACCTCCACCGCACGCAGTGGCTCTTTCACCACCAGATACGCGCAGCTCTTTTCACCCAGCAGGCTGTCCTCCATGCTCACCAGGGCCGCGTGGATCACCGCGTCGTGGCGCAGCAGCAAGTTTTCAATCTCTTCTGCGGCAATCTTTTCGCCGCCGCGGTTGATCTGATCTTTCTCCCGTCCCTGAACCGTGATGTAGCCCTGTTCGTCAATGGCGATCAGATCGCCGGAGCAGTAAAAGCCGTCCGCATCAAAGGCGCTGGCGTTGTGCTCCGGACTGTTGAAATAGCCGCGGAAGGTATACGGCCCGCGGGTCATCAGACGCCCGACTTCACCGCGCGGGAGCGGATTACCGTGCTCGTCCGCCACCCACACTTCGTCATCCGGGCACATCGGGCGCCCCTGCGTATTGATAATGCGTTCCGGCGTATCATCGAGCGCGGTGTAGTTCACCAGCCCTTCCGCCATACCAAACACCTGCTGCAGCTGGCAGCCAATTTCTGCCGGAATACGCGCCGCGAGCGACGCGGACAGGCGTGCCCCACCGACCTGCAGCAGCGTCAGCGATGAGAGCGGAGCATTCCCTGCACCGTCGGCAATCGCCTGCAGCCACAGGCTGACCGCCGGGGGCACCAGCGAGGTAACCGTGATCTGATGTTTTTCTATCAGCGGGAAGCAGATCGTGGCGCTCGGATCGTTTGCCAGTACCACGCAGCCCCCCGCCGTAAAGACGCCTAACGAGCCGGGTGAGCTCATGGCGTAGTTATGGGCCGCTGGCAGCGCATTCAGATAACGCGTGTCCGCGGTAATCCCGCAGATCGCATTGCTGCGACGGATGCTGTAGTCATAGTCGTTATGCGTACGCGGGATCAGCTTCGGCGTGCCGGTGCTCCCGCCCGAGAGCTGGAAGAACGCCACTTCGTCGGCAGGGGTCGGGTTCGGAATGAAATTTTCTGCCGGATGCGCAATCGCCGCGTCCAGCGCATGTTCACCTTTGTCGCCGCGCAGCAGCACGACGCGCACCGAACGGTGCTCATCGACAAAAGTATTGAGGAAGTCATCCCCTGCAAACAGGGCGTGCTCGCGATCGGCTATCAGCAGTGCTGGTTTGATCTGCGCGGCGTAGGCGTTCAGCTCCGAGCGCTGATGGCTAAAGAGCGCATTGACCGGCGCCACGCCCACCTGCAGCAAGGCGAAAAAGGTCATGTAAAACTCGCACACGTTGCCAAGCTGCACCAGCGCCGTTTCACCGCGATGAAGCCCCAACGCCTGCAGCCGCGATGCCAGGTTATTCACGGCCTGGTTAAACTCGCGATACGTTATGCGACTGTCACCGTCGACGATCGCCACCGCATCGTTATTCGCCTGATCCGTCAGGATGTGGGTCAGCGGCAGATCCTGCCAGTAGCCTTTTTCACGGTAGCGCCGGGCAAAATCCTCGGGCCAACGGGTAAAGGGAAGGGTCATGAGTGTTCCTTAGTGCAAACCGAAAACATTGAGCATGGTGGAGAGTTTTACGCCGGTTTCACGCCACTCGCCCACGGGTGAAGAGGCCGGGACAATGCCCGCGCCGGCAAACAGGCGAACGGTATTCTGCTGCAGACGTGCGCAGCGGATGGTGACCACCCATTCGCCATTGCCTTCACTGTCACACCAGCCGACGATGCCGCCGAATAGCTCGCGATCGAACGGCTCCAGCCCGGCGATCAACGCCTTAGCAGCCTGATGCGGGAAACCGCTCAGGGCTGGCGTCGGGTGCAGCAGGCAGGCCAGCGTCAGCGCGTTTTCGTTTTCACGCGCCTCACCTTCCACCGGCGTGGCCAGATGCCAGAGCGTGGGGGTGGTGATCAACTGTGGGGAGGACGGCATGCTGAGGTGATGGCTGCGCGGTTTGAGAATGGCTTTCATCGCCTGGGTCACCAGGTCATGCTCGTGACGATCTTTTTCGGACGCCAGCAGCTTGTTGCCCGCCTCGCGATCCAGCACGTCATCCGGCTGACGACGCGCGGAGCCTGCCAGCGGCAGAGAGCTAAAATGCGCCCCTTCTTTACGCAGCAGCAGTTCCGGGCTTGCGCCGAGCAGCACGCCACCGTCTTCCAGCGGTACGTGGAAGTTGTAGCTTGCCGGGTTCTGGGCGATCAGCCGCTCCATGAGCGCACCGCTATCAATCGGTTTGTCGGTGACGATATCAATCAGGCGCGACAGCACCACTTTGTTCACCTGCGGCGTGGCGGTGAGGGCAGCCGCGCGGGCGACCATCTCTTCAAATACCGGCTGCGGCGGGATCTCGGTGCGTTTTTCCACCTTCAGCGCCTGTGAGCCAGCAACATAGCGGGCGGACTGCTGACGCGCCGGGCGAGAAAAGGTCTGCCAGCGTTGCGGTATAAACAGAGACGACGGCTTGCGGGTATCAAACGGAATGGCACCCACCATCACAGGATGGGCAATGCCGCTGGCTTTTGCGTTGCGAAAAGCGTGGGCTAATTTCTGCTGAAACTGTCCTGCCGGATCGTCACCCCCGACGGCGGATTCAGAGAAGCGGGAAAAACAGCCGGACGTGGTAAAACTGCGGTAAGGCGACATAAAGAAAAAGCTGTCTGATTGCAGCGTGCTGGCGGTGTGCTGAACTTCCTCAGCCAGGGACGTATCCATTTCATCCTCCTAAAATGATAAAGGCAGTAATAATGATTATCATTTATATTTACGCTCGCTAACCTAATCTCACATCGCGTCGCTGTCAACCGCAGAGCAAACATCTTCTTCGGGTAACGCTTGCATCCCGTCGTCGCAAACATGAAAATGAGAAGCATTAACTTCAACAGAAACAGGATGCCACGTTGTGAAATGTCTTGCCGTCTGCCGTAATCCCCTGCTTTTCATTGGACTTTTTGTTTTAGGACTTACCTCAGCGCTTGCCGCCGACTGGCCGCGTCAGGTGACAGACAGCCGCGGCGTGCATACGCTTGAGCACAAACCGACGCGCATCGTCTCCACCAGCGTGACCCTGACCGGCTCCCTGCTGGCGATTGACGCGCCGGTTATTGCCAGCGGCGCCACCACGCCCAACAACCGCGTGGCGGATGCGCAGGGATTCCTGCGCCAGTGGGGCGATATTGCAAAACAGCGTCAGCTTGCGCGTCTGTACATTGGCGAGCCGAGCGCCGAAGCGGTGGCCGCCCAGATGCCGGACCTGATTTTGATCAGCGCCACCGGCGGGGATTCGGCGCTGGCGTTGTATGATCAGCTTTCAGCTATCGCGCCGACGCTTGTTATTAACTACGACGACAAAAGCTGGCAGGCGCTGCTAAAACAGCTCGGCACAATCACGGGTCAGGAAAAACAGGCCGCCGAGCGCATCGCCGCGTTTGATAAGCAGCTTGCCCAGGTGAAACAGCAGATGACATTACCGCCGCAGCCGGTGAACGCCATCGTCTACACCGCCGCCGCACACTCGGCAAACCTGTGGACGACGGAATCCGCTCAGGGCCAGTTATTACAGCAGCTGGGCTTTACGCTGGCTGAACTGCCTGCCGGATTGCACACCTCAAAAAGCCAGGGTCAGCGTCACGATATTATTCAGTTAGGCGGGGAAAATCTGGCAACCGGGCTGAACGGCGAAGGGCTGTTCCTGTTTGCCGGTGATCAGAAAGATGTGGATGCGATTTACGCCAATCCGCTGCTGGCGCACCTTCCAGCCGTGCAGAACAAGCGCGTCTGGGCACTGGGAACAGAGACGTTCCGCCTGGATTATTACAGTGCAATGCGGGTACTGCAGCGTTTAGACGCACAGTTCAGGTAAGAGGCTAACCCGGCCCTCTCGGTGAGAGGGCCGGTGTGAACGCGTCAGGCCGCACTGTCGTTCAACACAACCTCCTGCCTGAACCGACGCAGCTCAACCAGGACCACCAGCAATATCACTCCCAGCATAGCCAGGACAAAGCCGCTGCTGCTCGCTGAAGCCACCGGGGTCATTATCGCCCCCAGCCCGCCGAGGATAGCCGCGCCAATGGCATCGCCCGTCACGTTCTGTGCGGTCCACAGACCGTTGATACGCCCCAGCATCCCTTCCGGCGTCTGGATCTGAATCAGGGTGTACTGCAACAATGAACTGATGGCGCTTAGCCAGCCAAAAATCACCAGGCACATTACGCCCAGCGCCCATACCGGCATCAGGCTGAAGAAACCAATCGCAATAAACGACGCCAGGGTAGCCAACAGCATGATCAGCCCGGGACGCGCACTCTGCGCCAGGTTACCGCTGGTGAGCGCGCCGCATGCCGCGCCGAGCGGAATAGCCGCGTACAGCACGCCGATTTCCGACGCGCTCATCTGCCACACGCCCGCCAGCGCCGGGTAAAGCACGCGTACGGCGCTGGCCATCGTCAGCAGACCGCCGAGCAGCGCAACGCCACCTATCAACGGATTACTGAACAGAAAACGGATCGCGGCCATCAGTGATGTCAGCGGATGTTCGCGCGGCTGTGGCGGAGGCGGCAGGCGCGGCAAACGCAGGAGCGTGAGCGTAGTGATAAAGGTGCCCGCCGCCGCCAGCCCATAGTTCCACGCCACGTTGCCGGTCGCCAGCAGCAGGCCACCGACCATCGGTGAAATTACCGACCCGAGGCGCACGGTCAGCATGGTGATTGCCCCCGCCTGCATCAGGTTTTCGCGCCCGACCAGCGCGGGCGTGGCTGCCAGCAGCGCCGTGACGCCGAGTGACGCAAAAAAACCGTCCCACAGACCGAGGGCGTAAATGGCAATCAGTGACGGCTCCGGCAGCATGGCGTTCAGACACAGCCCGATAAAGCCTACGCCGCAGGTGCCGCGTGCCAGCAGGATCAGTTTTTTACGCTCGTACCGGTCCGCCAGCACGCCGCCCACCATCAGGCCGATAAACATCGCCCCACCGGTTAAGGTGACCGAAAGCCCCACCAGCCAGCTGGAGTGGGTCATGGACTGGATCTGCACCGGCACGGCAACGCCAAGCAGGCCGAGGGAGAGGATGGAGATAAAACGGGCGATAAAGACAGCGCGGTATGCGGGGTGCGTCTTCAGCAGGCTGAGGTTGAGCAGCCAGGATTTTTGATTCATGACAAGGCCTTGAGTGTATTTCTACCAATTCCATTGGCGCACATGCTAACATAGCCAAATAAGATAGATAACGATAATCACTATCATTATCAAATCATGGATGTTGCTATGTCGTTTTCCTCTTCCGCAGTGCGCGCCATTGCCGTGCCCGTGTTATTGCTACTGTTAATCCTTGCGATTGCACTCAGTTTGCTGGTCGGCGCGAAGCCGCTGCCCGCGTCCGTTATTGTCGATGCGCTCACTGGCAGCTGTCAGAGCGCCGACTGCACCATCGTGCTCGATGCCCGCCTTCCCCGTACCCTTGCCGGACTGCTGGCCGGGGGTGCGCTGGGTCTTGCCGGTGCCTTAATGCAAACGCTCACCCGTAACCCGCTGGCCGACCCCGGTATTCTTGGGGTAAACAGCGGCGCCAGCTTTGCGATTGTGCTTGGCGCGGCGCTCTTCGGTTTTACCTCTCCGTCTGAACAACTGGTGATGGCCTTCTGCGGCGCGCTGGCGGCATCGCTGGTGGTGGCGTTTACCGGTAGCCAGGGTGGCGGACAGCTGAGTCCGGTACGCCTGACGCTGGCGGGCGTGGCGCTCGCCGCCGTGCTGGAAGGGTTATCCAACGGCATCGCCCTGCTTAACCCGGATGTTTACGACCAGCTGCGCTTCTGGCAGGCCGGTTCGCTGGATATCCGCACCCTGGCAACCTTAAAAGTGGTGGTGATCCCGGTCGTCATTGCCGCCGCCGTCGCGCTGTGTTTAAGCCGTGCGCTCAACAGCCTGAGCCTCGGGAGCGACACCGCAACCGCGCTCGGCAACCGCGTGGCACGTACGCAGCTAACGGGTCTTGTCGCGATCACCGTACTGTGCGGCAGCGCAACTGCGGTAGTCGGCCCCATTGCTTTTATCGGCCTGATGATGCCCCACATGGCACGCTGGCTGGTGGGTGCCGATCACCGCTGGTCGCTGCCGGTCACGCTGCTTGCTACCCCTGCCCTGCTGCTGTTCGCGGATGTTGTGGGTCGCCTGCTGGTGCCTGGTGAACTGCGCGTCTCGGTGGTAAGCGCGTTTATCGGTGCACCAGTGCTGATCTTCCTCGTGCGACGTAAACGCGGAGGTGGCGCATGATGGCCCCGTCCCGACGTTTAGTCACCAGCGTGTCGTTGCTGGCCGTCGTCATTCTGATGCTGGCGGTCTGGAGCCTGCGCAGCGGCGCGGTCACGCTCGATTTCGCGCAGGTTTTTAACGCGCTGCTTGGCAGTGCGCCGCGCAATGTCACCCTGGTGGTCACCGAGTGGCGACTGCCGCGCGTGGCGATGGCGATTCTGGTGGGCGCGGCGCTCGGCGTCAGCGGTGCCATTTTTCAGTCGTTGATGCGCAACCCGCTTGGCAGCCCGGACGTAATGGGGCTGAACACCGGCGCCTGGAGCGGCGTGCTGGTGGCGATGGTGCTGTTTGGTCAGCACCTGACGGCCATCACGTTCACCGCGATGACCGGCGGGATAGTCACCGCGCTCATTATCTGGGCGCTGGCCTGGCGCAACGGTATCGACACCTTCCGCCTGATCATTATCGGTATCGGCATTCGCGCCATGTTAATGGCTTTCAACACCTGGGTATTGCTGCAGGCTTCGCTCGACACCGCGCTCTCTGCCGGGCTGTGGTATGCCGGTTCACTCAATGGCCTGACGTGGGGCAAAACCTGGCCCGCTGCCCCGCTGATCCTGGTGATGTTTCTTGGCGCGGTGTTGCTGGTACGCCGGATGCGCCTGCTGGAGATGGGTGATGACAGCGCCTGCGCGCTGGGTGTGGGCGTTGAGCGCTCGCGCCTGATGCTGATGCTGGTGGCGGTGTTACTGACCGCTGCCGCCACCGCCATCGCCGGGCCGATCTCGTTTATCGCGCTGGTTGCACCGCACATTGCCCGGCGCATCAGCGGCACAGCGCGCTGGGGATTAACCCAGGCGGCGCTGTGTGGCGCAGCGTTACTGCTGGCCGCTGACCTCTGCGCCCAGCGGTTATTTATGCCTTATCAACTTCCGGTAGGCGTCGTGACCGTCAGCCTCGGCGGGATTTACCTCATCGTCTTGTTAGTTCAGGAGTCACGCAAGAAATGACAAACAGCACAACCCGCTTGCGCGGCGAACACTTAACCCTCGGCTATGGCAAAAAAATCATTGCCCGTGACCTGACGGTGGCTATCCCGGACGGCCATTTTACGGCGATTATCGGCCCGAATGGCTGCGGTAAATCGACCCTGCTGCGCACCCTCAGCCGCCTGATGACGCCGGTTGAGGGCTGCGTGTATCTCGACGGCGAGCAGATCCAGCGCTTTGCCAGCAAAGAGGTGGCGCGCCGTATCGGCCTGCTGGCGCAAAACGCCACCACGCCCGGGGATATCACGGTGCAGGAACTGGTCTCTCGCGGGCGCTATCCGCATCAGCCGCTGTTTACTCGCTGGCGTAAAGAGGATGATGAGGCGGTGAAGCGGGCGATGCAGGCGACGGGCATTACCGATCTGGCCCGGCAAAGCGTGGATACGCTCTCCGGCGGACAGCGCCAGCGGGCGTGGATTGCGATGGTGCTGGCGCAGGAAACCGCCATCATGCTGCTGGACGAGCCTACCACGTGGCTGGATATCAGCCATCAGATCGATCTGCTGGAGTTGTTGAGCGAGCTGAACCGCACGCAGGGCTATACGCTGGCGGCCGTACTGCACGATTTAAATCAGGCATGCCGCTATGCCACGCATTTGATTGCGCTGCGCGACGGCGAAATTGTGGCGCAGGGTGCGCCAAAAGAGATTGTGACGCCGGATCTGATCGCGCAGATCTACGGCATGCGCTGCATGATTATCGACGATCCCGTGGCCGGTACGCCGCTGGTGGTGCCGTTGGGCAAGCGTGCAGTCTGATGCCCGCACCCTCTCCTGGAAGAGAGGGTGAGAGTGAGGGGAAACCGCTACCCCAATATCGCCTTCAGCACCGGTCCTATTGTCTCAAACGCCTGCGGTGAAATGATATCCACGTGGGCGCAATCCTGGCTGTAAACCTCCAGTTCCCCCACCCACGGCGCCCAGGCCTGCTGCGGATCCAGCGTTTGCGTGCGCCCGGCAACAAACAACGTCGCTTTACCGTCGAACCGTGAACTGTGCGCCGTTGTCAGAAGGCGGACGGCATCGGCGTAATTCCCTTCGATGGCGTTAAAGAGCTCGCCAGAGCCTTGCCCCTGCTGCGCGGCGATAAACGCCTGACGCTCGCGTTCGATTTCTGCCAGTACGTCCGGATCGAGACCATTGGCCTCTTTCTCTGCCCAGTTCTGGGTTTCCGGCGGCCAGGTATCCAGCAAGCCGAGAAACGCCACCGCGTCACCCTGCTCGCGCAGACGGGCCGCAATGCCCTGCGCCAGCGTGCCGCCAAGCGAGTAGCCGAACAGATAATACGGCCCCTGCGGCTGTTGCGCGCGCAGCGTCTGCAGATGCTGTTCGATCACCTCGTCCAGCGTAGCGCACTGCTGCATCGGCCCTTCCGGACGCGGCGACTGAATGCCGGTGATTGACCAGCGCGGGCTGAGATAGCGCGCCAGCACGCTAAACTGCCAGGCAAAACCGGATGCCGGATGGAAGCAGAACAGCGTCGGACCGTTGCTTTCACGCAGCGGCAGAAGGGTCTCGTAGCCCAGTCGCTGTGCCTGTTCGTCATTCATCGATGAATCCAGCAGCGCGCTGAGCATGCTGACCGTCGAGGCCACCATAATCTGCCCCGGCGTGACCCTGCGGGCAAACGTACGGCTGAGCTGCGCGGCCAGGCGCATCGCCAGCAGGGAATGACCGCCGAGGGCGAAGAAATCGGCATCGATGTCGTTCACCTCACAGCCGAGCAGGGCAGAAAATGCCTGCGCGACGGCCACTTCAGCGTCTGTTTCTGGCGCCCGCCCGGCCGTCTTGCGGGTCAATTCCGGCAACGGAAGCGCCTTGCGGTCAAGCTTTCCGTTGGCAGAGAGCGGCAGCCCGCTGATTTGCAGCAGCACCACCGGCACCATATGGGGCGGCAATTGCGCTTTAAGCGAGTGCAGCAGCGCATCGCGGTCCAGCGGCAAGCCGGACCCGGAGACGACATACCCTACCAGCTGTCGGGCATCGCCCCCGGTTGCCGCCGCCTGATTAAACACGCACGCGTGCGCTACGGCCTGCGCCACGTCAGGCAGCGAAAGCATCGCACGATCGATTTCGCCGAGCTCGATACGCTGACCACGAATTTTGAGCTGATCGTCACTGCGGCCCAGATACTCCACCGCGCCGTTATCCAGCCAGCGCGCCACGTCCCCGGTGCGGTACATCCGCTCGCCAGGTGCAAAGGGATCGGCAATGAAGCGGCTGGCGGTCAGGTCCGGACGACCGAGATACCCCTGCGCAAGCTGGATCCCGGTAAGATAGAGATCACCGGCCACGCCGAACGGCACCGGCCGCATCATCGCATCCAGAATGCGCAGCCCCGTATTCCACACCGGGAAGCCAATCGGCACGCTGTTGCCCGCTACCGCCGCCAGTTCCGGACCCGACGCCGGATACCAGCTCACGTCCACCGCCGCTTCCGTTGGACCATAAAGGTTATGCAACGGGACATGAGTAAGGTGCTCCCACTCCCGACACAGTTCTGTCGGCAGCGCTTCCCCGCTGCAGAACACCTGCTTCAGGGTCTGACAGCAGTCGGCATTTCCCGGCGTCAGCGAGGCAACGAACGCCGCCAGCATCGACGGCACAAAGTGTGTCGTGGTCACGCCATAATGCGAGAAGAAGTTCTGCATCGCCTGCGGATCGCGGTGCGCGTCCGGCTCGGCCATCACCAGCTTCGCGCCGGCGATAAAGGGCCACCAGAACTCCCAGACCGAGACGTCAAAACTGCACGGCGTCTTCTGCGCCACCACGTCATGCGCGTCCAGCGGATAGTGATCCTGCATCCACATCAGGCGGTTAACGATGGCGGTATGCCCTACCATCACGCCTTTTGGCCGTCCCGTTGAGCCTGAGGTAAAGATGATGTACGCCGTGTGCGCCGGCTTTGCCAGCCGCAGCGGTTCACTGCCCGCTGGGGGTAATAGTGTGTTGTAACTAAATACAGGGACCGGCAGATCGCTAAAGCGCGAAAGCTGATCGTCAGAGGCGATCAGCAGGGACGGTTTCGCGTCCTCCAGCATCATGCGCAGACGATCGTCCGGGTAACCGGTATCCAGCGGCAACCACGCGGCGCCCGCCTCCACGATGCCGTGCAGCGCCAGGGTAAGAAACACCGAGCGCGGCAGGGCTACCGCCACGCTGTCGCCAGGCTTAACGCCGCGTTCCCGCAGTAATGTCGCAAGAGCCACCACCTGCTCGCGCATCTGGCGGTAATTCAGTTCGATGTGCGCATCAGCAAGCGCGGGGGCATCCGGCGTTTTGCCCGCCTGGTCTGCCACCAGCTGAGCCAGCGTGGTTGACGGTAGCGCCAGCCCGGTATCATTGATACGCGCCAGCTGCTGGTATTCCTGCTCTGAAACGGTTTCTGCTTCGCCGCAGGGCAAATCCGGGTTGGCAGCAAACTGCATCAGCATGGCGTTCAGGCGTGCAACGTGGCGCGTTAGCGTCGCTTCATCGTAGCGCTGCTTATTGGCAAGGATTTCAATACTCAGTCCGCCCTGCTCGTCCGGGAACAGCGCCAGTTCAAGGTCATTGACCGGGCCAGTGGCCAGCGTATGGGTGATGGCGTCCACGCCATCCATATCCAGCTGATAATCAAACACCTTGACGTTCAGTACCGGGCCAAACAGCGCGTCATCACCCGCGGCACGTCCGCTGTCGCGCACGATCTGCTCGGCGTCATAACGCTGATGGCGACGCATTTTTTTCAGCTGGTGTGCCAGACGATGCGCCAGCGCAGGCAGGCTTTCGTGCGGGGCGATGTTCACCGCCAGCGGCAGCACGTTCAGTACCGGACCGGTTGCCGTTAAGGCCGCCGACCCCATTCGGCGCATAAAGATAAACCCGGCGGCGTAGTCCAGCCGTCCGGTCAGACGCCCGATCCACAGCGCCACCAGCGCAAGCGCCAGATCGGTACGCTGAACCGGCCCCGCCGCCTGAGCAAGCCGGGTAAAGGCGCGGCGGTCAGCCGTCACCTTCAGACGCAGAATATCGGTGGTCGCCGCACGGCCCGGCAGCGGTGCCGACGACAGCGAGACCGGGGAAGGAAGCTGCTTACGCTGCTCCGCCCAGAACGCCCCGTCGCGCTGATACGCTTCGCTGTCGCGATAGCGCTGGTACTCCTCCACCACCTCGGCGAAAGGGGTAAACGGCGACGCGGGCGTGGGCTCGCCGTTTTGCCATGCGTGATAAATGGCGGCGATCTGGCGGGTAATCGCCGGGAAACTGAAGCCATCCACCACCAGATGATGATATCGCTGATACCAGTACCAGTGCCCTTCGCCTACCTGAATCAGCTGATGGAACGCCAGCGGCTGACCGCTGTCCACACGCAGGTTCTGGTTTAAATCCGCTGCCATCCAGGCCATCGCCGCGTCATGGGATTCGGCGCAAACCACGGACGGTTCAGGCAGTGACATAGCGTCATCCACCCACTGCCACACCTCGCCATTCTCTTGCACAAAACGCATGCGCAGGGTGTCGGCCTGCCGCATTCCTTCAACAATGGCTTTTGCCAGCAGCGGTGCGTCAATATTGCCCTTCAGCTCGGTGTAGTGCGCCACGCTCCAGGCGTTTGGCAGGGAGGAAAGCTGCTCCGCCATCCAGATACCCGGCTGGGCGGCGACAAGGGGAAGACGGTTCATGCTTTCTCTCCCGCAAAATAAGACGGTTGCAGGGTTTGCCAGTGGTCGGCGAGCCACTGCTGACAGGCTTCCTGAGACTGCGCTTCACAGACCACGCGCCAGCCCGCCGGCAGCTGGCACTGCTGCGGCCACAGACTGTACTGTCCCTGGTCGTTACGCAAAATCGCAAACTGACCCTGCGGATTATCGAAAGGGTTGCTGAATTCCATACAGACTCCGTTAGTGAATAAGCGGCTGCCAGAGGGTCATCAGCCCCTGCGTCAGCCCACCGCGCCAGCAAAGCGCGTCGTGTCCGCCGTCAACCTGACGCCAGATAACCGGTTGCTGCGGGTGCAGTTCGGCGTAGATCGCCTGATTCGCGCGGAAGATGAGCGGCTCATTGCGTCCGGCCTCAAGAACGATACGCAGCCCGCGCGCGGTGAGGTCGCCCGCTTTAAGTTGTTCGATGAGCAACCCGTCCTGCTGACCGCCACGGTGCGGCCACCAGTAGGAGCCGGACTGGCTTAATACGCAGCCAAAGCGCTCGGGCCAGTTAAGCCCGGCATAAAGTGAAGAGAGGCCGCCAAAGCTTTGACCCGCGACTACCGTTCGGTCGGCGCGGTCGCTGAACGGAGTGCGGCTGTTCACCCGCGGGAGAAGTTCCTCCTGCACCGCCTGCCAGAAATCCGGGTTGCAGGGTAACTCGTGATTGCGATGCGCCATGTCGATCACATCGATTAAGACGTAGACGGCAGGCGGCAATTTGCCCGCGTTTGTCAGCGCGGTTAGCGGAGACCACACGGGCATGCTTTCGGCCCAGAACTGGCCGTCGAGCAGTACGGCAAGCGGCCGCTCCGGGCTGTCTTCACCGGTGGTGAAAACCCACACCCGGCGGCGGTTATTCAGACGCACGCTTTCCCATTCAAAGCAGACGGGCGCGTTGCCGGGCGTTGCGGGCGTGTTCCAGCCGGGCTGAACCGGGGCCTCGGGCATTTCGAGCGCCGAGACGGGATGCCCGCGTCCGCCGCGCCAGCTTTGCGGATTTAACGGATCGGCCATCGCCGCGGGGAGCAACTTTCGCCAGCCTTCACGCAGCGCCAAACGATCGGGTTGCTCGCCGTGGAAGACCGCGTCGGCAAAATCATCGTCGTTTACTGAGGGGATAAAACAGTAGCTGCCGCGCCATTGCGGGGTGAACGCGCCCTGCCACTGCCAGACGTCAGTATCAGGAATGCGCTCAAGGGATTGCGGACGGGCATTTTGATGGTGATCGGTCACGCCGGTGATGTAGAGCCAGACGCGTTTTAGCGGCGAGGTTTTTTGCGTTCCTGCCGGATCACGCCACCAGAAAGTGACGCGATAGTGCCCCTTCTCGCGGGTCCATTCGGGTCCGTTTTTCGACTGCCACCAGGCTTCACTTCCCGTTTTTAACCCCGTCACCCGTATAACCTCATGTTTATCAGTCTTTTTTGTTTCAGGACAAATTTTATTGATAATATTATTGATAACTATTTGCATTTGCAATAGCGTAGTGGCCGCGCTGTGGGAAGCGCGCTCATAAAACAACCATGCCACGCGTTGTGTGCGCTCGAGGACGGGGCTGCTTACGCAAACTGCGGGTGACACCATGCCGCCTCCTCTCCCTTTCGGGAATGGAGCCCGGGGATGCGGCGCGAAAAGCAGGACGTACAATGAATAAGAAGATTCACTCCCTGGCCTTGCTGGTCAACTTAGGGATTTACGGCGTTGCGATGCCAGCGCTGGCAGACGACAACACCGCCAACGCGCAGCACGAAGACACCATGGTGATCACCGCCGCAGAGCAGAACCTGCAGGCACCAGGGGTATCGACCATCACCGCCGATGAAATCCGTAAAAACCCGCCCGCACGTGACGTGGCCGAAATCATTCGCACCATGCCTGGCGTTAACCTGACCGGGAACTCCACCAGCGGACAGCGCGGCAATAACCGTCAGATTGATATTCGTGGTATGGGTCCGGAAAACACCCTGATCCTGATTGACGGCAAGCCGGTCACCAGCCGCAACTCCATCCGTCTGGGCTGGCGCGGCGAGCGAGATACCCGCGGTGACACCGGCTGGGTACCACCAGAGATGATTGAACGCATTGAGGTCATTCGTGGCCCGGCCGCAGCTCGCTACGGTAACGGTGCGGCAGGCGGCGTGGTGAACATCATCACCAAAAAATTCGACAACCAGTGGCATGGCTCCTGGAACACCTATCTGAATGCTCCAGAACATAAGGATGAGGGTTCCACTAAGCGCACCAACTTCAGCCTGAGCGGCCCGCTGGGCGGCGACTTCAGCTTCCGCATGTTTGGTAACCTGGACAAAACCCAGGCCGATGCGTGGGACATCAACCAGGGTCACCAGTCCGATCGTACCGGTACCTATGCCGACACCCTGCCAGCAGGCCGTGAAGGGGTCGAGAACAAAGACATTAACGGCGTGGTCCGCTGGGACTTCGCGCCCATGCAGTCCCTGGAGTTTGAAGCGGGCTACAGCCGCCAGAACAACCTCTACGCGGGTGATACCCAGAACACCAACAACGACAACAGCTCCAGCGGTCTGGTGAAGAAAAACTACGGTAAAGAGACTAACCGTATCTATCGCCAGAACTTTGCGGTGACCTGGAACGGCGGCTGGGATAATGGGATTACCACCAGCAACTGGGCGCAGTACGAACACACCCGCAATTCGCGTCTCGGCGAAGGCCTGGCGGGCGGTACGGAAGGATTGTTCAACAGCAATAAATTCACCGACACCGACCTGGCTGATGTGATGCTGCACAGCGAAATCAACCTGCCGATTGATTTCCTCGTCAACCAGAACCTGACGCTGGGCACCGAGTGGAACCAGCAGCGCATGAAGGACTCGACCTCCTTCTCGCAAACCCAGCAGGGCGGGACCATTCCGGGGCTCAGCAACGATCGTAGCCCGTATACCTCGGCGGAGATCTTCTCCCTGTTCGCCGAAAACAACATGGAGCTGACGGACAGCACCATGCTGACCCCGGCGCTGCGCTTCGATCACCATACGATCGTCGGTAACAACTGGAGCCCGTCCCTGAACCTGTCGCAAGGCCTGGGTGACGACTTTACGCTGAAGATGGGTATCGCCCGCGCCTATAAAGCGCCGAGCCTGTACCAGACCAACCCGAACTATCTGTTGTACAGCAAAGGCCAGGGCTGCTACGCCAGCTCCGACGGCGTGGGTTGCTACATGATGGGTAATGACGACCTGAAAGCCGAAACCAGCATCAACAAAGAGATTGGTCTGGAGTGGAAACACGACGGCTGGCTGGCGGGCGTGACCTGGTTCCGTAACGACTACCGCAACAAGATTGAAGCGGGGTATGCGCCAGTCGGCCAGACCTCCACCAGTAAAGTGACCACCGATATTTACCAGTGGGAAAACGTGCCTAAAGCGGTGGTTGAAGGTCTGGAAGGCTCCCTGAACGTGCCGGTCAGCGACACGATCAACTGGACCAACAACATCACCTATATGCTGCAAAGCAAGAACAAGGAGACCGGCGACCGTTTGTCGATCATCCCGGAGTACACGCTGAACTCAACCCTGAGCTGGCAGGTACATCAGGATGTGTCGCTGCAGTCAACCTTCACCTGGTACGGCAAGCAGCAGCCGAAGAAGTACAACTACAAAGGCCAGCCGGTGACCGGGTCTGAGAAAGACGAAGTCAGCCCGTACAGCATCGTTGGCCTGAGTGCGACCTGGGACGTGACCAAAAACGTCAGCCTGACCGGCGGCGTGGATAACGTCTTTGATAAACGCCAGTGGCGCGCGGGTAATGCCCAGACCACCGGCAACGCCACAACCGGTGCCTATATGTACGGCGCGGGTGCATACACCTATAATGAGCCGGGCCGAACCTGGTTTATGAGCGTGAACACGCACTTCTAAGGCAGGCTGTGTCTCCCCTCTCCTGCCGGGAGAGGGGCTGAATGTCTCCCTCTCCCGGCAGGAGAGGATCGGGGTGAAGGCATCAGGCCGCACTATTCCTCAACGTCAGGACGAGAAAACATGCGCACCACCCACTCCACATTTCGTCTTGCCGGAACCACGGTCCATCAAATTACCTTCGATCCCACCACCTTTACCGACGCCGACCTCCTCTGGCTTCCTCACCACAACGCGCTTGCTCACGCAGCCCCCAAACGTAAAGCTGAACACCTGGCCGGACGCCTCGCCGCCGCCCACGCCCTGCGGGAATATGGCTTTACGGCCATACCGGCTATCGGCAGCAACGGCGAGCCGCTGTGGCCTGACGGCATGACGGGCAGCATCAGCCATACGGCCAGTCGTGCGCTGGCCGTTGTAACGCCGCACGGGCTAACGGGTATCGACGGGGAAATTATCCTCGCTGATGACGAAGCGGTGGAGATCAAAGACGGGATTATTGGCCCCGCAGAGGACACGCTGCTGCGCCACACCGGCCTGCCATTTGCGCAGGCGCTGACGCTGACGTTTAGCGCCAAAGAGAGCCTCTTTAAGGCGCTGTTTTCACAGGTTAACGCGATGATGGGCTTTGATTGTGCCCGCGTCACGGCGCTCGACGAGAATACCCTGACGCTGGCGCTGACCCGCCCGCTGGCGGGGTTTTCGCAAGATGATGCCTTCACGCTGTTTTGGCTGCGTGACGGCAACACGCAGATCACACTGCTTCCGCCTTTTCCCGCCGCTTCGCACAAGTCATCATCACGGCGTTGAACAATACGCCAGACTGCAGTCTTTTCAATCCTTGCCGCGGGTACAGCGCAGATAAGGCAGGGTGTTACGTCTTACTGAACAAAAGCCTCATGCAAATGACTGTTATCCCAGTGGCACCGATGGACGAGACGGACAGAACAAGAATCGAAGCAAAATCATGCACACCCTCTATGCCGTAAATACTAAACACGTTTGCCAGACGTTGAACGTTGTCCAGAGGAAAAAAGGCTGCCCATACCAGGCCGCAAACAAAAAACCAAAATACTATTTGTACGCAAAAAAGGAAAAAACCGGTGAAAGTCCTCATCGGGTCACCGTTATTGCTCCGCAGGAGAACCGTTAATATCAACACCGCCATCGCCTTTAAGCCACACGTAAGCTGGGATCGTCATTTTTATCTCCTTATAAAAACCAGCAGTATGATCGTAAATCGCTTTTTGAATTAATGCATTTGTGCCTGAGGAATGACTGATAAAAACAGATAAGGCAGATAAATATAAAAAAAGAATGGGCAAATAGCAGTGCTACTGAGTCGTAAAGGATAAGCAGTCGTAGAACGGGGCCAGAACTGGCCCCGCGGTTTTACTTCAGTTCAGTGCTCAAACATCCGGGAACATCACGCTATTCCCCGGCGCCTCGCGATGGAGGTGAATAAAGTTCAGGTGCCGCTCATACTGATCCAGTATGTCCGTAATCACCTGTTCCTTACTGTAATCCATCAGGTCATTCCCCTGGCTCCCTTCCAGCAGGAACGTCTCAAGGCGGTAATACGTTGATTTCCCACTGCGTGCGCGATAGGTAAACCCGGGCACCGAATACTGCTGTGGCCAAATCTGGTAGACAAAGTTTTGTTCGTCGCCCATATGCACCAGCAGGTCCAGGTGTCCCAGAGTCTCACCGTCGTCCGGCGGCAAGTTTTTCAGTTCAACATACGCACCACGCAGCTTCAGCTCCTGCGCCACCTCTTCCATCGCCGGGAAGCAGACCGTTTCCATCATCTGTTTGGTGTAGCGCGTGCCCGGATAGTTCATCAGGCGTGACAACCGCTTTTTCCAGCTCAGTCTGTCCTGCGCACCCATCGGGCGTGGCGCGGTGTCACGGCTGGCGCTGACGCGGCGGTAATCTTCCACCTTGAGAGATTTATACAGCCCGGCCATCACGAAGAAGATCACGAAACTGAACGGCAGCCCCATGATCACCGTGGTGTTCTGCAGGGCAGAAATACCGTTGGTCATCAGCATGCCCAGGGTCAGCAGGCCAATGGCGACAGACCAGAAGATGCGCAGCCAGTTAGGGGCATCGCTGTTAATGTCCTTGAGCTTCGAGGTAAAGTTCCCCAGCACCAGCGCGCCGGAATCCGCCGAGGTGACGTAAAACAGCAGGCCGGTAATGGTTGCAACAGAGGCGCTAAAGGTAAACGCCGGATACTGCGCCAGCAGGCTGTAGAACCCCCGCTCCGGATGCACCATCGCTTCCTGCGCAAACGTCGCATTGCCGTGAATGATCTCGTGCAGCGCGCTGTTGCCGAACACCGACAGCCACAGCAGCGTAAAGGTGAACGGGATAATCAGCGTGCCCATCACAAACTGACGAATGGTGCGTCCACGCGAAATACGCGCCAGGAACAGGCCAACAAACGGCGACCACGCGACCCACCACGCCCAGAAGAACAGCGTCCAGTTGTTCATCCACTCGACCGGGCGGTCAAAGGCGAAGCTGTTCAACGTCATACCCATAAAGCGGTTCACGTAATCACCCACGTTCAGCACTAACGCATTGAGCAGGAATGACGTATCGCCCATAAACAGCACGAACAGAATCAACCCCAGCGCCAGCGCGACGTTCAGCTCAGAAAGCACGCGAATGCCCTTGTCCACGCCGGAGGTAACCGAAATGGTGGCGATAATCACCGACAGCGCGATCAGCGCCGCTTTGGCCGCCATGGAATCCGGGATATCAAACAGCACGCTCAGACCGTAGTTGAGCTGCACCACGCCGATACCGAGCGTGGTGGCGATCCCAAAGATGGTGCCAATCACCGCCGCAATATCCACGGTGTGTCCAATCGGTCCGTTAATTTTTTTACCGAAAATCGGATAGAGCGCGGAGCGGATCGTGAGGGGTAAATTATAACGATAGCTAAAGTATCCGAGCGCCATACCCATCAGGGCATACATCGACCAGCCGGTTAAGCCGTAGTGGAACAATGTCCAGACCATCGCCTGTCGCGCGGCCTCCATCGTCTGCCCCGCCCCTTCCGGTGGCTGCATATATTGCGTGACCGGTTCCGCCACGGAGAAGAACATCAGGTCAATACCAATGCCCGCGGCAAACAGCATCGCGGCCCAGCTCAGCAGGCTGAACTCGGGTTTTGACTGTTCCGGCCCGAGCTTTACCGAGCCAAAGCGCGAGCAGGCGATGCAGACGACGAAGACGATATAGAGCGTCGCCGCCAGCAAGTAGTACCAGCCGAAGGTCTTCGACACCCAGTTCAGGGTGCGCCCAATCCACTCGGCAGAAAAATCGCTAAAGAAGATCGTCATCAGGGAAAACAACAAAATCAGTCCTGCGGATGTATAAAAAACAACCGGATTGATTTTGTCCTTTTCTCTGTCTTGCGAAAGATCTGTCATCCAGTATCCCCACTGTTTTTGTAACTATTGAAATCCAAAACCGCAACAATTAAGACACATTTTATATTGAACGTCCAATCAAAAACCGCTTTAATGGTTAACCAACGCTGATGAATGGAGTGGCAAAAATGCCCAAAGTGGGGATGCAGCCAATCCGGCGCAGGCAACTGATCGACGCCACGCTGGAAGCAATAAATGAAGTGGGAATGCATGACGCGACCATCGCGCAGATCGCCCGTCGGGCGGGCGTTTCCACGGGGATCATCAGTCACTATTTCAAGGACAAAAATGGCCTGCTGGAAGCGACCATGCGCGACATCACTGGCCAGCTGCGCGACGCGGTATTGAACCGTTTGCATGCCTTACCGCACGGCAGTGCAGAGCAGCGTCTGCAGGCGATTGTCGGCGGCAATTTTGATGAAACCCAGATCAGCGGCGCGGCAATGAAAGCCTGGCTGGCCTTCTGGGCGAGCAGCATGCATCAGCCAATGCTCTACCGTCTGCAGCAGGTGAGCAGCCGCCGTCTGCTGTCGAACCTGGTGTATGAGTTCCGCCGCGAGCTGCCGCGCGAACAGGCGCAGGAGGCGGGTTACGGGCTCGCGGCGCTGATTGACGGGCTGTGGCTGCGCGCCGCGTTGAGTGGCAAACCGCTGGATAAAACCCTGGCCCAGTCGCTCACCAGCCACTTTATTAGCCAGCATTTACCGACCGATTAACCGAGGAGAATTTATGTCCCGAATGGCAGAACAGCAGCTTTATATCAATGGTGGTTATACATCGGCCACCAGCGGTCGCACCTTCGAGACCATCAACCCGGCCAACGGTGAAGTCCTGGCGACCGTTCAGGCCGCCGGACGCGAGGATGTCGAGCGCGCCGTAGAAAGCGCGCAGCGCGGGCAAAAAATCTGGGGGGCAATGACCGCCATGGAGCGCTCGCGCATTCTGCGCCGTGCGGTAGACATTCTTCGTGAGCGTAACGACGAGCTGGCGAAGCTGGAAACCCTCGACACCGGCAAAGCGTACTCAGAAACCAGCACCGTTGATATCGTCACCGGCGCGGACGTGCTGGAGTACTACGCAGGGCTGATCCCGGCGCTGGAAGGCAGCCAGATCCCCTTGCGCGATACCTCATTTGTCTATACCCGTCGTGAACCGCTGGGCGTGGTCGCGGGCATTGGCGCGTGGAACTACCCGATCCAGATCGCCCTGTGGAAATCCGCGCCAGCGCTGGCCGCAGGTAACGCGATGATCTTCAAACCGAGCGAAGTGACACCCCTCACCGCCCTGAAGCTTGCCGAGATCTACACCGAAGCGGGTCTGCCGGACGGCGTGTTTAACGTTCTGCCGGGCGTGGGCGCAGAAACCGGTCAGTTCCTGACCGAGCACCCGGGCATCGCCAAAGTCTCCTTCACCGGCGGCGTTGCCAGCGGCAAAAAAGTGATGGCCAATTCGGCGGCCTCGTCCCTGAAAGAGGTGACGATGGAGCTGGGCGGAAAATCCCCGCTGGTTATTTTCGACGATGCCGACCTGGATCTCGCGGCGGACATCGCCATGATGGCCAACTTCTTCAGTTCCGGCCAGGTATGCACCAACGGCACCCGCGTGTTCGTGCCGGCGAAATTCAAAGCCGCGTTTGAGCAGAAAATTGTTGAGCGCGTGGCACGTATTCGCGCGGGCGATCTGTTCGATGAACGCACCAACTTTGGTCCACTGGTGAGCTTCCCGCACCGCGAAAACGTGCTGCGCTATATCGCCAAAGGCAAAGAAGAAGGCGCGCGTGTACTGTGTGGTGGCGACGTGCTGAAAGGCGAAGGCTTTGACAACGGCGCGTGGGTGGCTCCCACCGTGTTCACCGACTGCACCGATGAGATGACCATCGTGCGCGAAGAGATCTTCGGGCCGGTGATGTCCATCCTCACGTACGAAACCGACGAAGAGGTGATTCGTCGCGCCAACGACACCGATTACGGTCTGGCGGCGGGCATCGTGACTGCCGACCTGAACCGCGCGCACAGCGCGATCCACCAGCTTGAAGCGGGTATCTGCTGGATCAACACCTGGGGTGAATCCGCGGCAGAGATGCCGGTTGGTGGCTACAAACACTCCGGCATTGGCCGCGAGAACGGCGTAATGACGCTCCAGAGTTATACCCAGGTGAAGTCCATCCAGGTTGAGATGGGTAAATTCCAGTCCATATTTTAACCGGGAGGTTTTTTTTGCAATTTGACTACATCATTATTGGTGCCGGATCTGCCGGCAACGTACTGGCAACACGACTGACGGAAGATCCCAATACCACCGTTCTGCTGCTTGAAGCGGGCGGCCCGGATTACCGTTTTGACTTCCGCACCCAGATGCCTGCCGCGCTGGCGTTTCCCTTGCAGGGCAAGCGTTACAACTGGGCGTATGAAACCGAGCCCGAGCCGCACATGAACAACCGCCGTATGGAGTGCGGTCGCGGCAAAGGGCTGGGCGGCTCATCCCTGATCAACGGTATGTGCTACATCCGCGGTAACGCGATGGATCTGGACAACTGGGCAACTGAGCCGGGTCTGGAACACTGGAGCTATCTCAACTGCCTGCCCTACTACCGTAAGGCAGAGACCCGTGACGTGGGGCCAAACGACTACCACGGCGGCGACGGCCCGGTGAGCGTGACCACCTCTAAACCCGGCGTAAACCCGCTGTTTGAAGCGATGGTAGAAGCCGGTGTGCAGGCGGGCTACCCGCGTACTGACGACCTTAACGGCTATCAGCAGGAAGGCTTCGGCCCGATGGACAGAACCGTGACGCCGCAGGGCCGTCGCGCCAGTACCGCACGCGGCTATCTGGATCAGGCGAAATCACGCCCGAACCTGACCATTCGCACCCATGCCATGATCGATCACATTATTTTTGACGGCAAACGCGCGACAGGTGTCGAGTGGCTGGAAGGCGAGAGCACGATTCCGTCAAAAGCGACGGCCAGCAAAGAGGTGCTGCTGTGCGCCGGGGCGATTGCCTCTCCGCAGATCCTGCAGCGCTCCGGCGTGGGTAACGCGGAACTGCTGAAGCAGTTTGACATCCCGCTGGTACATGACCTCCCGGGTGTGGGTGAAAACCTGCAGGATCACTTAGAGATGTACCTGCAGTACGAGTGCAAAGAGCCGGTCTCTCTCTACCCTGCCCTGCAGTGGTGGAACCAGCCGAAGATTGGCGCGGAGTGGCTGTTTGGCGGCACCGGCGTGGGAGCGAGCAACCACTTTGAAGCGGGCGGGTTTATCCGCAGCCGCGAGGAGTTTGAATGGCCGAATATTCAATACCACTTCCTGCCGGTCGCCATTAACTACAACGGGTCGAACGCGGTCAAAGAGCACGGCTTCCAGTGCCACGTTGGCTCCATGCGCTCACCAAGCCGCGGGCATGTACGGATTAAATCACGCGATCCGCATCAGCATCCGGCGATCCTGTTCAACTATATGTCCCACGAACAGGACTGGCAGGAGTTTCGCGATGCGATCCGCATCACCCGTGAGATCATGCACCAGCCGGCGCTGGATAAATACCGTGGACGGGAAATCAGCCCGGGCATTGAGTGCCAGACCGACGAACAGCTGGACGAGTTTGTGCGTAACCACGCTGAAACCGCCTTCCACCCGTGCGGCACCTGTAAGATGGGGTATGACGAAATGGCCGTGGTCGACGGCGAGGGTCGCGTTCATGGGCTGGAAGGATTACGCGTGGTGGATGCGTCCATTATGCCGCAGATCATCACCGGCAACCTGAACGCCACCACCATCATGATTGGCGAGAAGATTGCCGATGCCATTCGCGGGCGCGAGCCGCTGGCGAAGAGCACCGCGGCATATTATGTCGCCAACGGTGCACCGGTTCGCCTGTAACGCAGTTTGCTAAGCAGCCCCTCTCCCAACGGGTGAGGGGCATATTTTACAGACGAAACGCCTCCAGCTTTTTACGCTGCCGTCCTTCCCCGTCAAAATTCGCTTCAGCCAGCCAGGCGCGGAGTTCGGCATCCCGCTGTGGCCATTCGCCATCAATGATTGACAGCATGTCGCTGTCGCGGTTGCGCCCTTTGCGCACCAGCTTCTGACGCAGCCGGCCTTCCCAGACAAACCCCAGCCTTTCCGCCGCATTACGCGAGGCAGTGTTCATTGAATCGCACTTCCACTCCAGCCGACGATAGCCATGCTCGAATGCATTCCTGAGCAGCAGCCATACGGTTTCCGTGCCAAGGCGGGAGCCTTTCATCTTGCGTGACCAGGTGACGTGGCCGATCTCCACCGACCCTTGCATGCGCTCTATTGCCATATAGCTCACCAGCCCCACCGCTTGCCCGGTACGTAAATCGATGACGGCGTACGGCACCAGTTCATCATCCAGTACTTTGCCAAGGACCCATTCTGCGGTGTCTTCAACACTCACGGGCTGGGTGCTGACAAGCCACGTCCAGTCGCTGTCGTCCCCCAGCGCATAGGCCTCATACAAATCCGCGGCGTGGCGTTCGGCATCCAGCGGCTCCAGACGACAATACTGACCGACGAGCGGAGTGCGGGTTAACGCACGGGCGCATTTCCAGTCGGGGACGATATCGTTAACAGTTTGACCATGTTGATTAAGCTCGGGCACGGCGTTGACTCCCGGAAGGATAAGGGTTTTGTTATAGCAGGTTAAAAAGCGGACGAAAAGAGACGCGGCGTATTGCCTGCTGGGGAAAACGGGAGGGAGTGGCGTTTGCACGCCAGGATGACAGCGGTACGCCGGGTAAGACGTCGCCCTACCCGGCAAAGCATTATTTCAGCAGCTTCACCGTAGCGTCGATGTCGATCTCATCTTCCGTGAAGATCATCGTCGTATTCTGGAAGGTGGTGATAGCCAGCTTCTTCACCGTGCGCATTTCACCCGGTTTTTTGTCAGACTTGGGTTTGATGTTGTTCATCAGCAGCCCCACGGACAGTACCGCGTTCTCTTTATCGATACCGGTATCTGCTGGCTCTTCTTCGCTGAACACCACAAACGATTTGATCGAAGTGAGCTTCACGCGCTCGCCTGCGATATAGAGGTGTTTGCTTTCCGGGATCACCTTCACCGCATAGGCGGAAAGGCCTTTGTTGTTGGTTGTGGGCTCGAAGGTCACCGCTGCGTCTTTCTTAATCAGATCAGGGTTGGCGACCTTAATCACATGAAAATAGCGGTTGTCACCGTTTTCATCTTTGATAAATCCAAAGCCTTTATCTTTAAACCACGTTGTGATTGTACCGTTCATCGCTGTTACCGCCTGTCAGATCTCTAAGACTAAAGTTTTGCAGCGCGCAGTGTAATCCACAATGGCTGAGGAGACAAAAAAAAGCCCCTGCACGGGGGCAGGGGAAAACTCATGTCAGAGCTTATTAGTATTTAGTTGAACACCATACCACCGTCAATCAACAGGGACTGACCGGTCATGTAGTCGGAATCTGGCCCGGCGAGATAAGAGACACAGGCGGCCACATCTTCGGGTTCGGACAATCTGCCAAGCGTAATGCGTTTGGCAAACGTTTCAGTGCCGTAGCCGAGCGGTTTACCCGCCGCTTCGGAGACCTGGCGGTCAATTTCCGCCCACATCGGCGTTTTGACGATGCCCGGGCAGTAAGCGTTAACGGTGATCCCTAATGGCGCAAGATCACGTGCCGCCGTCTGGGTTAACCCGCGTACCGCAAACTTACTGGAACTGTAGACCGCCAGTTCAGGGTTCCCGGTATGGCCTGCCTGTGAACAGGCGTTGATGATCTTGCCGCCGTGCCCTTCTTTACGGAAGGCGTCAATGGCGGCCTGGATACCCCAGATAACCCCTTTGACGTTGATGTTGTAAACTTTGTCGACAATTTCCGGGGTGATCGACTCAATTGGCGTGGAAGGCGCGACCCCGGCATTGTTGACGATCACGTTGAAACCGCCCAGCGCGGTGCGGGCTTTTTCCACCGCTGCAAACACCTGCTCGCGGCTGGAGACATCCACCTTCACGGCGACGGCCTTCCCCCCATTGCGGACGATCTCATCGGCAACGGCTTTTGCTGTCTCTTCGTTGTAATCCGCGATGGCGACGGCAAAACCGTCTTTCACCAGGCGAAGCGCAATCGCTTTACCAATCCCCTGGCCTGAGCCTGTTACGAGAGCAACTTTTTGCATTTCTCTGTCCTTATATTGATTCACAAAATCTGGCTGAGATGGAGCTGGCCCATCAGCAGCGGGTTATCGCTATAGTCGACGGGAATGGCGACCACGGCCGGGCCATCGACATCCATTGCAGCACGCAGCGTAGGCTCCAGCGCATCCGCGCTCTCGACGGCAAAGCCTTTCGCCCCAAAGGCATCGGCATAGACTTTGAAATCGACCGGGCCGAACTCTACGCCGGAAAGGCGCTGGTATTTTTTCTCTTCCTGGATCGCCACCATGTTGTAGGCGTTGTCCACCCAGATGATGTGCAGCACATTGGCGTTAAGACGCACGGCGGTTTCCAGCTCCATGCTCGACTGCAGGAAGCCGCCGTCACCGGACACCGAGACCACCTTGCGGCCAGGATTGACCAGCCACGCACCAATCGCCCACGGCAGTGCAACGCCCATGGTCTGCTGACCGTTAGAGATCATGACCTGACGTGCGCGGAAGCTATAGAGATAGCGGGCGATCCAGATGTGGAAGCTCCCCATATCAACGGTGAGCGTAACGTCGTTATTGACGATGTCCTGCATGGCCCGCACGATGCGCAGCGGATGCAGGGCAAACTGATTGAGCGAGGCGCCACGGCGATCGAGCAGATCCCGTTGATGCTGACGATCGACCAGGATTTCTGACGCACGCGCGCTGAGCTCCAGCTTGTGGGCGATCCGGCTGGCGAGCAGGTTCAGCGTTTCGGCGATGTCCCCCACCAGCTCGAGGTCAGGCACATAATTGCGTTCTTCATAGGCGGGCAGCACATCGATATGCACCAGCGTGGCGTCGCCGCTGTTCCACATGGACGGTTCGTATTCCACCGGGCTGTAACCGATGCAGATAATCAGATCCGCCAGATGCAGCAATCTGTCGCCTGCCTGGTTGTTAAAGAGGCCGACACGTCCGGCAAAGCGGGTGAAATGTTCCTGATTCACCGCCCCGGCCGCCTGATAGGTACTGGTGACCGGGATGCGGCTTTTCTCCAGCAGCTTACGCAGCGCGGCGCTGTTGGCAGGCTGGCTGGCCATCAGGCCCAGTAAAATGACCGGATTCTTGGCTTTTTCGATAAGCTTCGCCACATCGTTAATGGCGGATTCCGGTGCTGGCCCCATTTTGGCAGTACTGCTGCCCGGCAAAATCGCGCCCGTGGCGGGCTGGTCGACAATATCCTGCGGCAGGCTGACGAACGCGCCTCCAGGCCTGCCGTGCTCGGCAGCGCGAAACGCGTTCGAGACCACTTCCGCAATCGCATCCGGTGAACTTACCTCCACGGCGTATTTCGTCACCGGGCTGAACATGGCGACTGTGTCCATGCTCTGATGCACCAGCTTCGCTTTATCTGCCCGCTTCACGGCACCGCCCAGCGCGACCACCGGGTCGCCCTCACTGTTGGCGGTGGCAATCCCGGTGATCAGGTTTGAGCAGCCCGGCCCGGAGGTGACCAGCGCGACCCCGGCCTTGCCGGTCAGGCGCCCTACCGCTGCGGCCATAAACGCCGCGTTCGCTTCGTGGCGCACGGGAATGATTTCGATGGAGGAATCGAGCAAGGAATCAAACACTTTGTCGATTTTTGCACCCGGAATACCGAAAACCTGCTTCACGCCCTGCGCTTCCAGCTGGCCTACGACCATATCGGCGCCATGCGCCCACTGACGTGCCTGTTTATCACTGTTCACGGTGGTTCTCCTGTTAGTTTTCGACGGAACGGATTGCAGCATCAAGGTTGCTGGGGTGAAGGTTGGCCTGTAAAAATGCGCTGTCGGCAGGCAGGTCGATCATCAGTTTGTGAATTTCACCGAAGGTCAGCACGCCGCTCTCCAGCTGGTAGTCGAGCAGATGCCCGCCGCCCTGACGGTCGTCGGTGATAAAATGTTCGTGATATCCCGCGACGTTAATGCCCTGCATATGCTGCGGCGTGCGGAACCCGACCAGTACCCCTTCTCGCTGGTTAAAGCGGAACACCGGCTGGTCGTCCAGCACGTCGGTCATGGCGCGGTATGGCGGCTTTTGACGCGGAACGGTACGGGTGTGGGCGTGGCGGAAATTACCGTCGATGCGTAACGCACAGAACAGGTTATCGGAGGGGATTTGCTGGTCGATCACGTCGTGGATCTGCTGACGGCTGACCGGCGCATCGAAGGTTTTGCGATACTGCGGCTGGAACCAGGTCATCACCGCAAACGGTGTTTTTTGCTCCGGCTTCGCGGCACGGGCACTCCCGTCGGCGCGCAGCTGATACACCTGGCTGCTGAAGGCAATCATTTCGCCATCCAGCTCGTTGAACGTACCCAGACCAAAATCGCCGTGCGCAAGCAGATCGGCGATAGTGGTATCCCCCTCGTACACGCCGCTTAACAGGGCGCTCATTAGCGATGTCTGATAGATCACGCTGTCAGGATGCTGGGCAGAAAACCCACGCAGGGTCTCGCACAAACTGGCCTCACAGTCGCATGCAGATGAATGCACCATCATGCTCGTCCTCTTCAACTTTATTTAGAAAGGTTAAATAAATGTTGACCCGATTCAGCATAGAGTTCCAATATAGAATCCATGCTGGTTTGAGACGTTTTTGATATGGAACTTCGTTATCTGCGGTATTTTGTCGCCGTTGCACGTGAGCGACACTTCACCAAAGCGGCCAAAGCGCTGGGTATTTCACAGCCTCCTCTGAGTCAGCAGATTAAACGGCTCGAGGAAGAAGTGGGCACGCCGTTATTCAGACGCCTGACGCGAGGCGTGGAGCTGACTGAAGCGGGAGAAGCCTTCTATGAGGACGCCTGTAAGATCCTGGCGCTGAGCGACGCCGCGCTGGAGAAAGCCCGGGGCATTGCCCGCGGGCTGAACGGCAGTCTGTCGATTGGGATCACCAGTTCAGACGCCTTTCACCCCAAAATCTTCACCCTTATTCGCCAGTATCAGCTGCAGAACATGGCGGTGAGAGTGCACCAGGTGGAAGCCAATATGTCTTCGCTGACGGCGATGCTGGCGGAGGGTGAGCTGGATATCGCGTTTGTGCGTCTGCCGTGTGAGAGCAGCAAAGCGTTTGAGCTAAAAATTCTCGACCGTGAGCCGATGGTTGTGGCGCTGCATCGCGACCATCCACTGGCGAAGTGTGGATCACTGGCGCTGGAGCAACTTCGGGATACGCCGGTCGTTTTGTTCCCGCAGGAGGTCGCGCCAGGGCTGTACGATCGCGTTTACGGCTGCTGCGAGCGGGCCGGAATTGACGTGCAGCACACGCTGCAGTCTTCGCAACTTTCCTCTTCCCTGAGCATGGTGTCCGCTGGCGGCGGGTTCGCCCTGGTGCCGAAGTCGATGGCCGCCATTTCGCCTCCCAATGTGACCTACCATGCGCTGACATCACCGGAGCTTTATACCGATATTGCGCTGTGCTGGCGGCGTTTTGAACGTTCGCGGACGGTGAAACGGTTTCTGGCGATGCTGAGTGAAGGGTAATGGCGCGGCGTTGCTTGCGCGCGCTAAGGCCTTTCTGGAAGCCGCCTCGCAAACCTGCAAGTAACCTTGTGTAATTCAGGGTTACTGCTTTTCTTACTCTCCTCCTGGCCGTAAAGTGCCTGCGTTGCGGCACATCCGCAACCGGGCGTAGGAACCCGTTGGCATAAAGCGATTTTTTTTGTCGCGACAGCGCATATACCGTTAAAATCACGGTGGCGCTGGCGGAGCAGCCGAAAGGCTGGCCGTTTTTCTTTATGCACGGTATTCCTACCTCCGTCAGCGCTACCCCCCAAGAGCGTAGGAACTCACCGGGCGGTTAATAATTTTTGCATAAAGAGGATGCCATATGGCTACTATCCCTTCCCTGTCTTACGCGCTCTCTGAAGAAAGCGCTATACACCATCTGCTTCATCTACAACTGCCTGAATCTGCAGATCTCTTCGAACTGGCCGATGCCTGCACCGCGTATGTAAGCGTGCTGGTAGAAACTGACGATGCGGTCACCCATGCAACACTGTGCACGCGTTTGCTGGCAGTCCTTAAACGCCTTCGCGCGCGTTGTGATTCTGCCCTCCCGCCTTATCTGGTCGAACAGCTGATTGCAGGAGAGAAGATTGTCTCCTGCGTTCCGGACTGCTGGCAGGATACGTCGCTCCAGGTGGACTATGCGCTGGCGTTAACGCAGGCGGTAATGGGCGGAACATTGCCTGCAAACGTGGCAAAAGAGCTGACCGGTCTGCTACATGATATGGTCTGGCTGCTAGCGGAGTTCGTCAAGGAGCCGTATATCACGGCGCACTAAGGCCAGAGCTTAAGGGCCGAAATTCAGCTGGTCTGTGAGCCAGAATTTCGGCCTTAATAATATAAAAAACCCATGCAGACGAAGGGTTAAAGTACTGAGATAGCCTCGTCCAGCCAGCCGGGAAGCGTTTCTCTGTACCAGTTCAGGTACAGCTCAAAATCTGTTTTGTTCCGGTCATAGAGCAGGGACATCACCTCTGACACAATCCATGCTTTAGCAAGGGTTATTTCCGTCGCTAGCTGTCGGGCAGGCATATGCAGATAATGCACGCTGTAACGCTCCGCAAGCTGTAAAATGCTTTGCCTGGAGCCCATCCCCTTTACCAGCGGGGCGAGGTCGATAGCCGGACTGCCCGTGCCAAACCTTTCCCAGTCAAAGAGAACCCACTCTCCGTTTTCTCTCCTCCCCCAGTTACCGGCATTGGTATCCCCTGAGAGTAAACATTTCTGCCGAAACAAAACGCTGCCCGCTTGCTGAAAACAGCGCATCTGGTGGGCCGCGCGGTCCGGTAATCTCAAAAGCGCCAGTGATTTTTCAAGCGCTTTCTCGGGCCAGGAATGAGGGTGATACACCCAGGTTGGATCTGGTGGAGTGCAATGAAGATGAGAAAGGCATTTCAATATGTCATCCCCCGACACCTCATCCTGAGACACTTTTCCAGGGATATATTCCAGCCTTAACCGGCGTGGATGTGGATCGGCAGACAACAGCGTCGGCGTTTTGATTCCCCTGCTGTTGAGCTCTTCCGCCGCATACTCGTAGAAAGCGTATTCCACAGGGCTAACAGGGCATTTTTCTATGACTTGCTGACCATATTGATCCACCAAACGCTGCACTTTTGCCGCACCCATTTGGGATAAATTCTCCGCAGACATACATGACTCCCTGTGTCAGGTTTGGCTTTAAGGGATAAGTGTAGTGTGATGCGGAGAGATCAGGGGCATTGCGGTTTACGGGCAGTGTTGCGGGTTGTGGGAAGGTCCGCTTAGAGCGAAGAGCAGACCTTTAAAAACAATATTTAATGGATTGATTGTAGGGAGCTAAATGATTAGCATCTGCTCTTTCGGACAAAGAAAATGACTGTTAACGATTCCCTCTTCGCATTCTCTCTCGCAGCACTGTTACTTACCCTGACTCCCGGTCTTGATACGGCACTTATTCTGCGCACCGCTTGTGCTGAGGGCGGTAAAAAGGCTTTTCACGCTGCGCTTGGCATTGATGCTGGCTGTTTTGTATGGGGCGCGCTGGTTGCGTTAGGTCTTGGTGCTCTTCTGGCGGTTTCAGAGATGGCTTACACTGTGCTCAAAGTTTGTGGCGCGGTCTACCTGAGCTGGCTGGGCTTACAACTGCTGATACGTCCTCGATCATCTTTCAGTGATGGTGATGACAACAACGTTTCTCAGGGGAACTGGTTTATCAGAGGAATGCTGGGGAATGTGCTCAATCCCAAAATGGGCATTTTTTATGTCTCTTTTTTGCCGCAGTTCGTACCTGCCGGTCACTCACCTTTAATATGGACTTTTATCCTGGTCAGCATCCACGTAGCGATTGGGACTATATGGTCAGTCACTCTCATTTTATCTACGCATTTTGCGTCAGCCGTACTGAAGAAAAGTCGCGTTGTCCGGGTGATGGACAGAGCAACAGGGGGCTTGTTTTTATGTTTCGCGGCTAAACTTGCTATTAGCACGAGATAGCCTTGGGCTGGCTGGCAATGTCCGCTTCTGGCACAAAGCGGACAAGCTAACTGAGCCAAAGGTCCGCCATGAGCGAAAATCGGACAAAAGCCCCCCCAGGGGACTGAGTAACGTACCAACCGCTCTCTATAACATGATCAAACAGCACCGTAGGACAAGGTGATTTTTAATACCATCGTTTAGTCTGACAATCCTTAACTACTCTTACTGGGATTAACAAGCTATGACAGTCCAAACACCACAGGTAGTAGCGGAAACTTTTTTTCATCGTATAGCCACAGCAGAAGATGTGAATGAGATAGCGGCACTGGTAAGTGAAAGCGTCGACTGGGTGGTCGCTGGAAATACTCAGTTAGTTCCCTGGATTGGCCGAAAATACGGCAGAAACGGTGTGGCAGAATTCTATGCGCAAATACGGACACACCTCTCACCAGAACATTTTGAAATAAAAGATATTCTCATCAAAGACAAGCGACTGGTTGCTATTGGTGAGCTTGCATCACGCGTTAAAAAAACACAGAAGCTGATTGAAACCGAATTTGTACTCGACATGTACATCGAAAATGGTCTTATTACCCGCTTTCGCATGTTTGAGGATAGCTTCGGAGTTTCCGAGGCGTGCCTTTAATTGCAGATACGTTTATTCCATTGAACGTCCGTTTCTGGCACGCAACGGACAGCCCACGTGGTCATAAGGTCTGCGTTGAGCGTACAGCAGACATTCTGCATTTAGAGACCATTGAAACACTGGAACTCTCTGTAGCTGTTTCATCTATCCTTAGGCTGCTAAGGATAGATTGCTCAAATTCTGCTGTATGTATTCAATAAGCGCTCGTGTTTTAGCGGGCAAATAACGCTTGTCTGAATAAAGTGCGTACAATTGAAGTGGGGCTGGCGGTTGTTCGAACTTAGTCTCGATCAGTCGTCCATCGTCGATGTAGGGCTGGCAGGCCTGTTTCGAAAGAATAGCGAAACCAACACCCGCTACCGCCGCGCGTCCTGCCATCTCTCCGCTGTTTACCCGGTAATGGCCTTTAACCTTTATCGTCTCAAATCCCCCCTTTTTATTCACAAACTGCCACGGAGCACCTTTAAGTGCATTTACCGTGGTAATACAGGGTAATTCTTCAAATTGCTGTATACGAGAAGGTATGCCATAACGCTGAATGACGGAGGGGGCTGCAACGATGGTGCAAGGGATCGTCACCAGGTGACGGGCTATGTAATCACCGTCATCCATCTGGCCACGGCTCACAATGATGGCTAAATCGAGATCGTCTCTCAGGGATTCAAGACCAGACAAATTTGTGACACAGCTAATTTCCAGATCCGGGTGCTGGCAGGCGAAATCGGCAATCACAGAACCCAGCAGTGCAGGACCTATTTCATTGGGAATACAGATACGTAGTGGCCCCTTGAGCTGCATCTGCCGCAACGTTAATTCTGTTTCAGTCTGCTCAAGTGCATCCATTAATGGCTTCGCCCGGGAATAGAGCAGGTGCCCCGCTTGTGTGAGTTTCATATGTCGGGTGCTGCGCTCAATGAGCTGAAGATTCAGTCTGTCTTCTAGCTGAGAAATACAACGACTAACGTTTGATGTCGGCATTTCAAGGACTTTAGATGCCCCAACAAAACTTTCTCTTTCAACCACCGCAATGAAAACTTTCAGGGTATTAAAATCAAGAGCTGGTCGCATAGACTATCCCATAAATGATAACAATACGTGCCAGTTTTACCATCTACTGAATAAGATTGAAAGCAATTAAACTCGGATATCTTTTACCCACAGGTCGCTTGTTATGTCATCGGTCACAACAACGTTTAATCATAAAGCCCTCATCCGGATAGCGGTTGTCATGGCTTTTATCCAGTTCACAAATGCGCTGGAATATATGATGTTCAACCCTGTTTTTGCTTTTATGGCAGCAGACTTCGCCGTTCCCGTGTCATTCTCTGGCTACGTATCGGGCATGTACACCTCCGGGGCGGTCCTGTCGGGAATTATCGCCTTTTACTGGATTGGTCGTTTCAATAAGAAACGTTTTTTAATCGCCAATATGGCACTACTCGGCCTACTGACACTTTTGACGACATTTACCTCCAGCTTTAGCCTTCTGCTTACATTACGATTCTGTGCCGGATTGGCTGGAGGCACAACTATGGGGGTGAGTATCAGTATATTGATAAATCTCGCACCAACTAACTTGCGAGGGAAATTGTTGGCGACGGTAATTGCATCATTTCCGATGATAAGCATTGCCGGAATGCCCACGATACTATTTTTGTGCGCTCATTACGGTTGGCATGTCGCTTTGTGGCTAACCAGTACGCTGTGTTTGTTGGCAATGCCACTGATTGTATCCATCATCCCTCAGGATACAGTCTCTTTCGATACACCCCACGCACTGCCTCTCGACGTTAATACTTTACTGTTCGCTTCCAGTAATGCGCTGGTACAGTTTAGCCCGATGCTGGTCATTCCTGTTTTGGTACCATTAATGACCCAACAGCTGGGGGGCTCTCAATACCTGCTGCCATGGCTGTTTTTCGCCGGGGGCATTGCAGGATACCTGTCAACAAAAATGACAGGTGCGCTAACTCCGCATTTTTCTGCAGTGAGTCTGGCTACAGGGTCAACTTTCGTTTTTTTACTCGCTTTGCTGATACCTGTTATGGGCTATTCGAATCCGACGCTATTTATTATTTTATTTCTCGGTGCATCTTACAGTCGTCTGGTTTCCTCCTCGGCGGTGAGTATTCAGTTTCCTGATGACAGGCAACGAGCGGGATTTTCTTCATTGCAGTCATCAATAATGTACCTGATCACAACTGTCGCATTTTTTCTGTCTTCTTTTCTATTATCTGGGCACTCCATAGCACAACAAAATATGAACACGTTGCTGGGGGTATGTGCAATTTCCGCATCAGGGTTCCCCATCATCGTTATCATTCTGCAAAAGAAGCTGGCTAAGCGTACGCTCCAGCCAAATCATCTCATCAATGATTAGCATAACGTCCGCTTCTGGCACAAAGCGGACCGACATAAGAGCCGCAAGGTTTGCTACGAGCGATAAGCGACCCCACAAACTTAAAATGAGTGCGGAGTAATGCCGCTATTTCAGGTCACTCCGTCGGCTGGCTTAACTCACCCCACTTGAGATCCAGAAATCGTTTTCTGCGGTGCGCTCCTGGGACCTTATCCGCTCACCGCAACAGGTGTCCCCTGATGGAATACCAGTTTCCATTGCCCGCTCCCGGCCCGCTCCCAACACGAAGAACGCAAAATCGGGCGAGCGCCGTCCGCATTGAATGTCCTGTAGTGTAATATCGCGACATCCTCTCTTATTTGGATGAGCTGAAAGTCGCTGCTGAGAATGGTCGGGATAACTGTTTCGGCAGAAAGTGCCTCTATTGTCTGCGAACGATCGATCAACACACCTGATCGTGTCATTTCCCTGAACTGGTCGTGAAGTATCTGTTCAAGCCATTCACGATCGTTGCGCCTGCTGCCATGAAGCGTGCGTTCCAGCGTTTTCAACTGTTCCAGAAGCATGGCATTTACCCTCATTCAAATTCGACTGTCAGTTGCATGGCCATAAATGTTTTGCGGCAACTCGTCCGCCAGCATGTGAAGTGTCGTCTTCAGCCATTTGGTTGCCCCTCTCTGGCCACTGCGTTTATGCGAGTAAATCTTTACTTCAAACGGGCTTATGGTGAACGGCAATGAAAAAATCTGAATACTGGCAGCATGTTTCAGCTTCTCAGCAGCAAAACGGGGGATGGCCATTAGCAGGTCACTTTCCGCAACGATAAACGGGGCACTCAGCATGGATGGCGTCTTAAGCGCTATCTGCCGCGTATACCCCAACTGCTCAAGCCGTAAATCCAGTACACCCTGCTTTTCGTTCCAGGGGGTTATCACCAGATGCCGTGCGGCAAGATAATCTTCCAGCGTCAGCTGTGTTCGGCGGGTATTGCTGATGACAACATACTCATCCTCAAACCAGTTTATCTCGTCCAGTTCATTGTGACGGATATCGTCGGGTGTACTGAATCCCAGCGCCAGATCCACTTCTCCTGCCAACAGTTCGTTCAGCGCCGGGCTGTGTGGCAAATAGCGTAAATCAAAGCGCAAGCCAGGAGCTTCCTGCTGCAGCCTCTGCATCAACGTCGGGAAAATGCACAACGCGGTAAAGTCCGTAATCGCAATCTGGATCCGCTCCGTGCTTTCGCAAGCCACGAACGCCGGTTGTACAGTCAGCTCCTGATTGAGAAATTTCAGTGCTGATGCAATAGAGGGCGCGAGCTGGGTGGCATACACGCTTGGGCACATCCGGTGTCCTTCCCGGTAAAATAGCGGGTCATTGAGCGCAATACGCAGTCGGGACAGTGCGTGGCTCAACGCAGAGGTGCTCATCGCCAGTTCATCCGCAGCGAGGCGAACGGAACAGTGCCGATAAATGGCGTCAAAAATGAGCAGCAGGTTTAAATCAAGACGTCGCAGCGCTGGATGCATAATATTCATCATTGGGTGATTTCATTGCACTTAATTCTTCTGACAATACCCCCTATGCTTAATGCCATCAATAACGATGCCTTGCAAAAAAGACAGGAAAACATATGAGTATCAGCCTTCGCCAGGCCCGCCCGGAAGATGCCTCCGCTATTTACGATATGATTTATGAGCTGGCGGTTTACGAAAAAGCCCCGCAAGAAGTGGTCACCACACCGGATGAGATTCGCGAAACACTCTTTGGCGACGGCAGCCATACCGAAGCGTTAATCTGCGAGATTGAAGGGAAAATCGCCGGATACGCCGTGTTCTTCACCAGCTACTCCACATGGCTTGGACGTAACGGTATTTATATGGAAGATTTGTATATTTCCCCCGATTATCGCGGCAAGGGCGCGGGAAAAGCGATGCTGAAGAAAATTGCGCAATATGCCGTGGAACGGCGCTGCGGACGCCTTGAATGGAGCGTACTGGACTGGAACCAGCCCGCAATTGATTTTTACCTCAGCATTGGCGCATTACCTCAAAACGAATGGGTACGGTATCGCCTGGAGGGTAACGCGCTGTTGAACTTTGCCGAATAACGCGACCGTGTTGCAGCAAATTGCAGATGCAGGCTGCTTCTGTTGAGGGGCAGTCATGTTCGCGTTGAGGGGAGTATCAGGAACACATTGATCAGGCTTCGGGCCTGTTCAGCCGCGGCGTGTTCGTCGGTGGAGTATTTCTTCGACATAATGGTCAATGGCAATATTGTGCTCACGGCTCACGCGCGAAATGAATATGTGCAAAAGCGCCAGCGATGCGTGGAGTGTGACTGCGACCAGGTTGTCGAAGTCTTTCTGAGTGAAACGGTCATTCCCCTTCAGTGTCGAATGCTGGAGCAAAGTGTGGGCCGTGATCTCGAGGACGGCTCGCCTGTAATCGCTCGACAGCAGGACATCCAGATCGGTCTGGCGAAGATCAAACGTGAAGTTAAAACTGACAAATCCGGAATCGACCGGCAAAGAGTAGGTCAGTCTGTCACCCTGTTGCTCAACGTACGGTTCATACCCCTCCCCCATCAGCCGTTGCGCCTGCATATCGCCCTCTCTTCTCTTCCAGGCGCCAGGCACACGTGTTGACCAGTGAGCGTCACCGCAGGATTAAACAAGTGTTTCACCCGCTTTGATTGATTGACTGATAAAGGGCGCGGGCTTTCCAAAGAGATATCCTTGTGCCAAATCACACCCCAAACGTTGAAGGCATAACAGTTGATCATTGGTTTCAACGCCTTCAGCAATAATTACCATATCAAGGCATTTCGCCATGCCGACCATTAATTTTGCGATGGTCTGAGTTTCTTCATCCGTGGATATTGTTCGCACAAAAGATTTATCGATTTTTATTTTATCAAAGCCTAACTGAATCAATCTTGAAAGGGAGGAATAGCCCGTACCGAAATCATCAATAGAGATTTTTATGCCCAGCACTCTGAGCGCCATAAGGATTTCGATGGGGGTTTCACTGTCGGTAAACAGCGAAGATTCCGTCACTTCCAGCTCAAGCCGGGTAGCGGGCAACCCCGTTTCGGCCAGCACTGCGCGTACTGTATCGACAAAATTCATACTGCTTAACTGCACCGGAGACACGTTGACAGAGATCCTTGCTGGCACCTTCCATGTCGTCGCTTCCTTGCAGGCGATTTCAAGCGCGGCTTTGCCTATCTCATGGATGAATCCCGTTTTCTCTGCTACCGAAATAAAATCATCCGGCGCAATGATGCCCTTAACGGGATGATTCCAGCGCAGAAGGGCTTCATAGCCATATATTTCAGTGGTGTACGAATCAACAATCGGCTGATAGTAAACGACCAACTCTTTATTTGCGACTGCCACTGATAAATCACGCTCCAGGGTTCTGCTTTCCTCGAGCTTTTGCAGCATGATGCGGCGAAACACTTTGATCATGTTTAAGCCTGCACGTTTAGCTTCATACAGAGCAAGATCGGCAAACTTATAAAGGTAATCTGAACGTCGTTCTAATTCTGAAACAACAATACCGACGCAGGTACCAATGGTGACGTTAGAGTTACCTATTATGTAAGGCTTTTTAATGCACTCACAGATTTCCATTGCCAGATTAACGGCACTTTCTTCTGTCAGCTCATGCGACAATAATGCAAACTCGTCGCCCCCGAGGCGATAGAATGTATTTGTTTCGTTGCTCATGGAGGATAAACGGTGCGCAACCTCACGCAATAACAGATCGCCGGCATCGTGACCAAAGCTGTCATTGACTTCTTTAAAGCGATCGAGATCAAACAACATGACCGTGACAGGCCTGTGTATGCGGCTCGCTATCGAGATATTATTAATAAGATCATCCCAGAAATAAAGCCTGTTTTTAAGCCCCGTCAACGAGTCATGGTAAACGTCATACGCCAGTTTTTTATTCTGTTGCTGGAGTATTTCCTTCGATTTCTGAAGTTCATTTGCCAGGCTGGTAACCTGTCGGTGAGTTTTAAGTATCTTCCTGTTCTGGCAGACGTTTAAAACACCCAATATCGCACTTAAAATAATCAGCAGAACCGAAAGGCCTGAGTAGATACGATACAGCTTTTGTATATTCTGGTTTGTCTCGTTGATGGAGTTAACATCATTGGAGAGTGCACTGGATGAAAACTGGCTAAGGGAGGAATCAAGCGCATACATTTTCTCAAGATAATCAGCAAGTTGAGCGCGACTCATCCCTTCCAGATGATGATCAAGATAATCAAGCGTTTCATGCAGATTTTTTGCCAGTGCATTATGGCTTTTATTCGACTTTACATATTTCCCTAAATCGCCTTCTTTCAGTAACTCACGCTGGCTAAGCATGATCTCCAGCCGCATGCGGAGATCGTCCATGGTGATATCAGGATTATTGTCAGAATAACGGCTGATCCACGACTCCAGCCTGTAGTATTCTGAAACCATCTGAGAGACAGACCAGGAGTCTTTATAATGGTTGAGTTTTTGCAGATCCTCCTGCCGCTCATGCAAAAGAAATGAAATATACCCGGTTGTAATGAATAGGAAAAATATAATGCCTACCAGGATCCTGTTCATGCATTTCTCCAGATTATTACTCTACGACCATTTTGCTAATCTGCCATGCTGATCTCGAGTAATAGACCTGGTTATCCAACTCTTTGTTACTTTCATAAGGATAGACAATAAACAGAGGGCCCTTGTCGCGAACGCGCATATATTGGCCGTTCATTTTTATTGCAAGGATCACGTTATATTTTGTGAAGTCTTCAATGGGAATTTCAGTCGTATAATCATTGAGCGCGGTTACACTCAGAACAGTGCCTTTGGCGCCGACCAGTTCCATGAGTTTTTTCATGGGAATACCCTCAAAGCTTGTCTGGTCATTATACCATGGGTTACGGGTACGCATGGTAACGAGGCCGATTTTTTCCAGGCCAGCGATATCAAAGACTGCAGCGCCATTTTGATTACTGTTCTCGATTTTCCCGGAGATGGTTAACACGGGTTTCCCTTCAAGCTTAGGGAGTTCCTTCCCCCAGGAACAGGTCGAAATAATCAAGAAAAGTAGGGTGATTGCCATTCTCATGCGCGATGACTCCATTAAGGAAATAGGTATGTCTTGTCGTCTATTCTGACACAAATTGTTACCAGCCAACCAGATAAGACTCCAGGACGAAACGGTCCCGTTATACTCTCGTTTAACGGTCCATGACAGCCATCCCGACGTTGTTGCTTGCCGTATCGTCATTAACAAAGATTAGCCTTCAGACGTGTCCCTGTCTCCCTTTTACACCATGATAATATGAGACAGAGCAGGTTATTAAAATTGGACGAAGGCGGAATTTGAAAAAATTGTCGTTTCTAATCCCCCGTTGCGTCTTAAACGGTCAGAATTTGTGCGGAGTGGTCAATTATTGGTACGGAATACCCTCAGGAGAGATGCACATTGCGCCCTTATAAGCAGGTTAAAAGGGCAATGTCGTGCTATCGAGCGATCAATCCGACACAAGAATATTGTCGATGACCGGCTGGACGATTTGCTGAAATACTTTCGCGTCGTTAAACGCGCGTGCGGCTAACATGGCACCATGTACCGTTGCCATTAACTGCCCCGCCTCGCTGGCGTGGGTTGACCGGACAGTAAAGCATTTTTCCCTTTCTCCTCTCTGAAGCAACTCCGTCAGCCAGCCAGAGAGATCGGCGAAATGTCCCGTCACTTCCGAAGCGACTTCGGGCGGCAACGTCGGCAGTTCGGCGGCAAGCATCGCGCAGATACAAAATGGCGCAGAACCGTCCTGGATGCATTTGGCCCAATAATCGGCATAGGCCTGAAGTTCGGCAACCGGATTATTTAGTTGATGGCTTAATGCCTGCATTCCGGCGCGGGCCTCCTGGCGATACTCGCTCACGACGACCCTTACCAGCTCCGCCTTGCTTGAAAAATGGTGGTGAATACTCGCCTTGCGAATATTCACCTTTTCAGAAAGGTCGGCAAAACTGAAGCTTCGGTAGCCACCGGTGGTAAGTAATTGTCGGGTGAAAAATACAATGTCGTTTGCTTTCTGTGAACGTTCGGTGGACATAGCCGTAACCCATTGTCAGTATACAGATCAATAAGATATCAGAGAGCAGAGCGAAAACCTACCGACAGGCCGCCTTTACTGCCGCCGTCTGCCGGTCCCCGCCATACTGTCAAAGACGCCATCTCGCAGCACTAACGCATGAAAAAGCGCGGCCGCCAAATGCAGCATCACGGTAGCAAATAGCATCAGCGCAACCAGAGAGTGCAAAGGGCGCAGAATGGCAAACCAGTCGTTATTCACCGGAACAATGGGTGGCAAAACAACCCCGCCGCCGAGGGTGATGGGGTACCCCGCCGCTGACTGCATCGCCCAGCCAATCAGGGGCTGAAGGAACATCATGAGGTATAACACCCAGTGTGAGAGATGCGCTATCAGGCGCTGCCAGGCCGGTATGGAAGCCGGTAGCGAAGGGACGGAGGTATAAAACCTCAGCCATAGCCTGACCACCACCAGAACCAGAATCATCAGCCCCAGCGGTTTGTGGATCGCCACCAGCAGGGCATGCTTCGACGAAATGGTTGAAACCATCGCAATGCCGATAAACAGCATTGCCACGATAGCCGCCGCCATGAACCAGTGCAGAATGCGCAACGCCGGATGGAAATAAGCAACCTGTTTCATAAGCCAGCTCCTGACTGTTGGGACTGTTCACGGGTACGCGCATTGTAGGATTTGGCATAGGCCGCCGAGCGCGCATTCAGTAAAGGATCGTCCGAAGGGGCAATGCCATCGGGCAAAATCAGCGGATCGTAGTTGATGTCATTGCACGGACCGTTTTGCTGCGGTGTTGCACGCGTCAGCACGAGGATGCCGGCATTGATGGTTTGCCGATCTTCAGGCCAGACCTGGCTTGCATCGTTGCCCGGATCGCCCGGTTTAGCGACGGTAATCATCAGATCCCATTTCAGCGGCCCTTGCTTCAGGCGCTCTTCAAGATCGTGCTGCAGAAAATCTTTATCATTTTTATCCGCCTCGCTCATCGGCTGAGAGCCAATATGCGGCACCATACTCCAGCGGACCAGATGCTCTTTACCCGCTTTATCAATAAAGCGAAATGCATTCAGGCTATTAAAGCGATCGCTTGCCCAACTGGATGAAGGTACATACTGCTTTGCCCAGGCGAGGTAGGGTTGCATCTGAGGATGCGCGATCACAAACGCCTTAAGCTTATCGGGGTTGGGTTTACCGGTTGCCGGATCGGGCAGAGTCAGGTTTTGCAGCGCATAGAAGTCTTCAACGGTAGAGACCGGAAAGCGTGGCATCGCGTTCATGCCTGTTCGCCACTGCTCGCCGTTGCTCTGCCTGAATTGCAGCGCCATGCTGCGCACGGGAACGGCATAATCCGGCGCTTTTGGGTTACCCCCTGCGATGGCGAAACGGCCCGTAACTGGCGTTTCGCCAGGGGCAAATAGCGCTGCTCGCGATAACGAACTGACCTGGCCGTTAGAGATAAAATCCCCCACCACGCACACGCCCTTCGCGTGATTGCGGCGAAAACCGGGATGTTCCCCACCCGATTTCTGCAATACCGAAACCAGTTTGTCAGACGTCAGACGATTCGGCGTCAGCCAGCCGCCTGACCAGAGAAACAGCGCTATCAAGACAAGGGGAATAATCGCGACCAGGCACAGGCGGACTATTTTTTGGCCGGTGGAAAGTGAAGTGTTCGTCATATTTTTGCTCACACAGTGAATACACAATCAAATACGCGAGAACGTATTCCTGAAAACATTAAGCACGTCTTTCGCTGCTGGCGTGATAACTCGCCCATTAAGACGCGCCACAGGATGAATGAAGCAGGATTTTTTTAACTGTAGCCCAGAGCCGCTCTTTATCTCTGTCACGTACTTTTTCATGCTGAATTTCTCGCATGAATGCCGCTTTATCAGCTCCGGAAAAGCCGCCCTCCGTTTTTAATTTCCGGGCGATACTGCGAAGCGTTGATTCATCGGCATGGGCAATTTTTGCTCTCACCGCAGAGAGCGGCATCGGTGTCCTCGGTGTGTCTTCTTCCATCAGCCAGTCGGCACAATGGAAATGCTGGATAGCCTTCGCAATGTCCATCTGCAGTTGAATGAAAGACCTGACGCTCTCTCTTTCCAGCCCTGACGCGTGGGCGACAGCAAAGGCTCTTTCAAGCACGTCCCGTTCCTGTTCAGGGTCGGCAATTGCCTGACCCTGCTGCGCCTTATACGCTGCAACCTCTTTCATCAGGCAAAAACGCAGGTTGATACTCATGCCAGGGCCGGAAAAAACCTCGATCGCTGTCGTTGTTTCCGCAATGCCATCTCCCTGAATGGATGGCCCTGCCGCTAACTCATGCTTTTTCTCCATTACCGATCTCACTTATCGCATAGGTAAAAAAATAACGTTCTCAGGCCCGGATCCGGTTGGCTGGAAAGTGAACGAAAACCAACCTACCAGTTGGTAGGTTTAGTGTCAATTTCATCACTCATTTTTTACTCAATGCTGGATGCCATGTTTGTTCGGAATGGTTTTCAAAAGAATTCGGGGTAAGACAGGCTGCCGAAACGGCGAGCGAGGGGGAACGAAGAAAGATGAACAGAACTCAGAAAAAACATGCGGGCAGGAATACTGCATCCTGCCCGCATACCGGCCATACGGTCATTCCACTCCCCCAGCAAAAAAAATCGTATGGCGAGTTATCTTAGGCGTGAACCATATCTGCACAATACTGGATGCCAATACCGAACGCTCCGCCATGTTTCTGGCTGATCGAAGTGGTCAGTTCGTAGGTTTCATGACGTGCCCAGTCACGTTGCAGTTCAAGCAGGTAAGTCAGGGCAGTAATCGGCTTTGCGCCAGCCTGAATCATGCGTTGCACAGCGCGTTCATGAGCTTCTGCACTCATGTCACCGCTGGCGTCTGTGACTATATAGACGTCAAAACCTTGCTCAATGGCAGACTGAACCGGACCATTCAGACAGACCGAGGTCCACAGACCTGCAAACACCAGGCGGTCGCGCTCCAGTTTGTTGACGGCATCAACAAAATTACCATCTTCCCATGCGTTTGAGGTGGATCGGTTAACGTACGACGCGTCATCCGGGAATACCGCTGAAACTTCAGGAAATACCGGGCCCGCAAAATCATGGCGTGAAATCGTCGAAACAAGGGTCGGAATATTAAACCCCTTACCTGTTTCCGCGAGGACTGCAGTATTTTGTCTCAGCAGGCCGATATCAATATTTTTCACATTGAACGCCATCTGGCTCTGGTGATCCAGCAGGATCAGCGCATGGTTTTCCGGGCTTAACAGATTTCTGGCCGCTGCAGGTGTTGCTTTAATCGTCATAATAATTTCCGCGATGTTTGTTTAAATTTATCAGTGTATTAAGGACCTGATTCGTGAACTCGGGAAAACTATACAAAACAAAATATTCTTTTGTCCGTTCATTTTTGCAAAGGGCTTATTGCAAAAATGAACGCTGTGAAATATTAATGAATTTTATATGAAAAAAGGAATTAACATGTTTGTCCGAATATTCTCTTTCTGTTCTCTGCTAAATAGTGGGAACAGTGATTCATAAATTCCCTT
Organism: Enterobacter ludwigii; assembly: GCF_001750725.1. Taxonomy (NCBI): domain Bacteria; kingdom Pseudomonadati; phylum Pseudomonadota; class Gammaproteobacteria; order Enterobacterales; family Enterobacteriaceae; genus Enterobacter; species Enterobacter ludwigii. The sequence goes on along the minus strand of NZ_CP017279.1, from coordinate 388,145 downwards.
ATTTTTGCTGATTTCCTTACATCAGGATGCGCGAGCAGCCAAATGTCTTCACCCAGTCCCTCCACGATGGGGCTAATCTGAGCCAGTTTATCTATCTGATTGCCATGCATGCAGGGTAACAAACCGATCCCAATCCCGCTTGAGATTGCCGACGCAACACTGAGAACGGAGTCGCCGCGAAAGGTGATATTTTTCTCGGGAATATTTTTTTCAATCCACAGAAAGGCGTTTAACTTAGACATTGCGTAATGGAAGGAGACCCAGCGATGCTCCGTGAGCGCCATAGCATTGACTTGCTTTTTTTCCCATTGTTCACGTAAACCATACACTGCCCAGAACGCCGATCCCACCTTGCGGCCGGAAAGATGCTCCGGAATGTCTCTGGTGGCTCGAAACGCGATATCCGCCCCGCCATCGAACAAATTGACGGATTCATTTCCTGTCGAGACCTGAAAGGTAATGTGGGGATTTACCCGGCTAAATGACGCGATCAGCGGGTTAAGGTAATCCTGCAAAAGGGCATCTGACGTGGTGATCCTTATCTCCCCCGAAAAACCGCATTCATCCTCTTCAATGTTTTGTAGAACATAGTGGATATCCTCTTCAATGCGGTGTCCCAGGGCGATCAGCGCGGTTCCGGCTTTTGTCGGAACGTAGTGGGTACGGCGACGCAGAAAGAGGGCTAATGCCAGCGACGTCTCAATGGCCCCCAACCGACGAAACAAGGTGGAATGATTGATGCCCAGAGCATCTGCGGCGCGTGACAGATTACCGTGCTCACCTATAGCCATAACAGTTTTCAAATCATCCCAGGAAAAGTTCTGGGAGGTCATTTTCTTCATACTCTTTAAATCCAAATATCTTATCGGCAGGCCAGCTGTAAAAATTGCTGGCGGATGCGCTCGGCAATGGCATTGACCACCGCCGCACTCTCATCAGTCGGATCAATATCAACCCGGAAGGGACGTTTCCCGCAGGTGTATTGACGATATTGACTATTGCCTGCGCGGCATGACCGTGCAGGCCTCATCGCTCATTTACCCCGGAAGCGTATGCATCCGCCTGTCGGGGGGATTAGGCGAAGCCACCGTTTACACGAATAACCTGCGAGTTGATCCAGCTCCCGTCCGGACCGGCGATCATCGCTACTGCGCTGGCGATCTCTTCTGGGGTACCGATGCGCTCGAGCGGGGCCAGTTTTGCAACGGCCGCAACCTGCTCTTCGCTCTTACCGTTAAAGAAGAGCTCAGTCCCGGTGGGGCCCGGAGCAACGGCATTAACGGTGATATTTCTGCCCCGCAGTTCGTTTGCCAGCACGTGTACAAGCCCTTCCACGCCTGCTTTTGAGGCGATATAGGGACCATAAGCCGGGAAGGATTTGGCGATCACGCTCGTCGAAAGGGCAATGATTCTGCCGCCTTCACTCACGGTTTCAGCAGCATTTGCCAGCACCAGAAATGCGCCACGCAGGTTGGTATGAATGACACGATCAAAATCGTGAAGACCGGCAGGGGTAATCTTCGCCATTGGCATGATCCCCGCGCTGTGCACCACCACATCCAGTCTGCCGGTAACCGCTTTCGCTTGCTGGAACAAGTGGCTGACGTCCGCTTCGCTGGCAACATCAGCCTGAATCGCCGTCGCACGGCCACCTTTAGCGACGATGCTCTGCACGGTTTGCTCTGCCGCCTCGGCATTACCTGCGTAATTCACGATAGTGGTAAAACCGTCCCGCGCGAGACGCTCAGCAATGGCGCGGCCGATACCACGGGAACCGCCCGTAACAAGGGCAGTTTTATTGACTTTGTCCATCGTTCTCTCCGGTTTCAGTGAAAGGGGGTCTGAATGGAGATATTAATGTTTTAGCGGGAGAGATAAATGGGTGATATTTGATAACATAATTCCATTATCGTTAATAATCGCCTTCAGGATCCGTGATGGATAAATTTGATACCATGCTGCTCTTCACCCGCATTGTAGAGCTTCAAAGCTTCAGTCAGGCCGCGGACCAGCTAGGGATCCCCAGAGCGACGGCCAGCAATGCAATAAAAAGCCTGGAGAAAAACCTGGAGTGTCGTCTGCTGGAGCGGACGACCAGACACGTGCGGGCCTCGCTGGATGGCGAGGCATTTTATGAACGCTGCGTGCATATTCTTTCTGAACTGGACGATGCGGAGTCTTCCCTGCGTCATTCCGGCGTAAGACCACAGGGGATTTTGCGCGTGAATCTTCACGGGGCCCATGCAACCCGCATTGTACTGCCCCGTATTGACGAGTTTCACGCCCGCTATCCCGCCATCAGGCTGGTTATCAGCAGTGGGGATCGTCTGGTCGATCTGATTCGGGAAGGCGTTGACTGCGCCGTACGCGCGGGCAAGCTCTTTGATTCATCATTAATTGCCCGGCCTTTAGCCCAGATGCCTCAGGTTATCTGCGCCAGTCCGGACTATCTTCGTAAGCACGGCCGACCGATGACCCCTGACGATCTGCTTTCTCACCAGAGCGTCAATTTCTTTTCCACCAGCCGGGGTAAGAACTATCCTCTGGAACTCATTGTTAACGGTAAAGAGAAAAGCTATCCGACCAAAGGCTGGATGACAGTGAATGACGCAGAGAATTACGTTATTTGCGCGTTGCGTGGATGCGGGCTGGTTCAGCTTCCACGTTATCATGTGGACGATGCCCTTCGGGATGGCCTGCTACAGGAAGTGTTAAGCGACTGGAAAAGCCCGGCCATGCAACTTTCGGCTATCTATCCACAGCACCGACAGCTGTCTCCCCGTGTCCGGATTTTTGTAGACTGGCTGGTTTCTCTCTATCGGGAACGCTTTGAGGTGAACGCTTAATGGCTGCGTAAACCGTCGCTCACGTTGACGGCGCCGCGGGATCGGCAAGCATCGCATCGGCGATATCCAGCATAACCCGCAGGCGATCCATATGCCGGAGGTCAGAGTGATACCCTACCCATATATCTTTGGACGGCGGTGGCTCCGGCATGCTGATAGCCGCTAAGCCGGTGATGGCATCACCAAGCGGGCGCGGTAACACGGCGATGCCCATTCCGCGCTGGCACATCTGTGCCTGTACGGCCCGGCTGGTACTGGTGAACACACGTCGTGACTGGGGGAACCTGTCGAGCAGCCAGGCGACGTCAGAGAAGTGGGATTGTGCCGTGTTCATCAGAATAAGCCCCACTGCGGCCGGATCGTGTCGGGCGATATCGGCGATTTCCGGCGTTCCATATAGCGCATAGGGGATGCGCATCAGGCGGCGCTGGACAATATCCGGTTCGGTAAAGGGAACGATGCGAAACGCAATGTCGGCATCACGCCGCGACAGGTTAAGTAGGCGGTAGCTTGCGATAAGCTCCGGCACAATCGCCGGATGGCGGCGCGTCAGTTCCTCCAGGACAGGTGCGAGTACATAGTTGGCAAACCACTCTGCTGAAGAGATCCGCAATATCCCTTCAAGACGTTCGTGATTACCGGCGAGACGCCGCTCCATCGCCAGCGCGGAGTTTTCCATCGCTTCTGCCAGCTTCAGCACCCTGTCGCCAGCGTCGGTCAGAACCAGACCCTCCTGTGTCCGGCGAAATAGCGCTTGCTGCGCCTCTTCCTCAAGCGCCTTTATCCGGCGACCAATCGTCGGATGGCTCACACCCAGGCTTCGTGCCGCCTCGCCGAAAGAGCCCTTACGCATAACTGCAAGAAATACCCGGACGTCGCCCCATTCCATGCCAGTGTCTCACCGTACAAAAATGAACATTGAATATACAAAAGTGGCAGTTCCAAAACAACTTTGTCGATATCACTATAGCGTCCTCACCCCCCAGTCAGGAAATGAATGACATGTACAAATTAAAAGACAAAGTGGCGATTGTAACCGGTGGTTCCAAAGGCATCGGAGCCGGGATTGCCCGTCAACTGGCGGCTGACGGCGCGAAGGTCATTGTCAATTACGCGTCAGGCAAAAGTAGTGCTGATCACGTCGTTGCCGATATACAGGCTGCCGGTGGGCAGGCGGTAGCGGTCGCGGCGGATGTCACCCGTCAGGCTGAGGTTGAGGCGCTGGTTAACGCGGCCATCGACATTTTCGGGCGGCTGGACATTGTGGTGAACAACGCCGGCATTTATGAGTTCGCCCGCATTGAAGAGAGCACAGAGGCACTCTACCGCAGACAATTCGACATCAATGTTCTGGGCCCGCTGTTAATGTCCGGCGCTGCTGCGCCGCATCTGAATAAAGGCGGCAGCATCATTAACATCAGTTCGTTCGTCACCCGCGTCTTTATCGCCGAGAGTGCCATCTACAGCGGCACCAAAGGGGCGATCGATGCTATTACCGGGGTACTGTCACGAGAACTCGGCCCCCGGGGAATTCGCGTCAACGCGGTCAACCCTGGCCTTATCGAAACGGAAGGCAGTCATAGTGCAGGCGCGATGAACTCGGACTTCCAGACATGGAATGAAAAGCAGACCCCACTCGGCCGCATCGGTCAGGTGCAGGATGTTGCGCCAATCGTCTCATTTCTCGCATCAGACGATGCGGGATGGATCACCGGTGAGGTGATTCTTGCCTCCGGTGGCATGCGCTAACGCCCTGCCTCTCAATCTCTGCACATAACCGTTACCTGTGGAGTGTTCCATGTCGACCCCTATCCTCCCGCAAGCCGAGCCGCGTCGCTGGGCAATGTTTGTCATCCTGCTGGTTGGCGCATTTTTGCCCCCGCTCGATTTTTTTATCGTCAATGTTGCGCTGCCTGCTATTCAGGACGAGCTGAGCGCCTCTTCCTCTGCTGAACAGCTGGTCATTTCGTCCTATGCAGCCGTGTATGCCGTAACCTTAATTACCGGCGGCCGTCTGGGTGATATTTATGGTCGTGGGAAGATGTTTTTTATAGGGCTTATCGGTTTTGCGGCGGCATCGCTGCTGTGCGGTTTAGCCTGGTCACCATGGGTACTGATTAGTGGACGCGTGTTACAGGGTGCTACGGCCGCGATTATGGCGCCTCAGGCACTGGCTTCCGTACAGGCCATTTTTCCGGAAGCGGAAAAACCGTTCGCGTTGAGTATCTATGGCGCTGTATTTGGCCTCGCCTCGGTTATCGGGCAGGTAGTGGGCGGTATCCTGATCTCAGCGGATCTGTTTCACCTGGGATGGCGCGCTATTTTTCTCGTTAACTTGCCGGTGGCGCTGCTGGTCATTCTCTTCGGGTTGCCACTGCTGAAAGAGACGCGTGCGCCATCCGCACAACGACTGGACCCGGTCGGCATGTTACTGGCGACCGCCACGTTGAGTGCGCTGATTGTGCCGTTAATTGAAGGCCGTGAAGCGGGATGGCCCTGGTGGACATGGCTGTCATTTCTGGCTGTCCCGCTGCTGGCGTCGCTGTTATGGCGTTATGAGCGTCGCCTTAGCCAGAACGGCGGTTCGCCTCTGCTTGATCCGGTCGTGTTACGCGCACCGGGGCTGGGCCAGGGGCTGGCGATCGTTTTGCTGTTTTATTCTATCGGGGCCTTCTTTCTTTTGTTCTCCGTTTATCTACAAGATGCGTTGCAGTTAAACGCCCTGACTGCGGGCCTGCTTTTTCTGCCTTTTGGCGTGGGTTTTCTGATCGGTCCGTTGCTAACACCTTATCTGAGGCGTTTTGTCGGCAATTACCTGAGCGCAATCGGGATGGGATGCGAGACGTTGGGGTTAGCAGGCCTGGCAGGGTTGATTGCCCATACCATGACGGGTAGCGCACCGTCCATGCTGCCACTCGCCGTATTGCTTTTTATCACCGGCCTCGGCCAGGGACTGGCGATGCCGACGCTGGTCCGGATGGTGACAGGCCGCGTTGCACCGGCGTTTTCAGGCATGATTGCCGGAGTAACCAGCTCGACACTCCAAATCAGCACTGCGCTGAGCGTCGCCGTCATCGGTGGCATTTTTTACAGCATGCTGGACACCGGCAGAAGCGGTGCAAATATTACGCATGCCTTTATCGTCGCCCTTCTGGCGATGGCGATATGCCTGGCCACGGGTGCCGCGCTAAGCATCCGGCTTATCCGGCAGGCCTCCGGTTTATTTTCTGCTGCGAGCGGCGCCTCTATCAAGTAACGTAACAGACAATCAACTGGCTGAGGCGTGGACATCCTTGCCCATGTTCCTCCCCAGCGTGCCGTTTACCCATAGCACGTACTCCTGCATCAACCTGAGAAAAAATCATGAAAAAATCGATAGTCCCTGAAGAATTCCAACACTATTTCGATGACTGGCACTTCTCGCCTGTCATCGAAGCAGATGGCACGGTGTATCTCTCTGGTGTTACCGCGGCACGGAAGGACAAACCGATAAGTCAGCATCCGGAAGAACAATTCCATGATGCGTTTTATAAGCTTGGTGTTTATTTGAAAGCCGCAGGCTTAGGGTATGAAAATATTCTTGAGATGACCACTTTTCATATTGATCTAAAAAAACATATAGACGTTTTTTCTAAAGTGAAAGATGAATATGTAAAGGCACCCTACCCGGCATGGACCGCGATAGGCGTATCAGCGTTCATTCCAGAAAATGCGCTGGTGGAAATGCGGATTGTGGCTAAAAAATAGTACCACCGTGTGTCCCCAAATCACCTCAGGCACGAACCGGATCGACTTAAGCGCCGCAAGGTCTGCTACGAACAAACGGCAGACCTCGACGAGACGACAATGTCTTCATCAACTGCAATAGGCTATGTTTACAGATTCAGAAACCCTGGCAATGGCACTGCGGCCAGAAAATGGGACTTGCCGATGAATGCAGAGAACCTTCCTGTGGTACTTATCCCGGGATTTATGCTTGATGAAACATTGTGGGACGATTTTATCACCGCATTTCCCGAGCGCAGGCTCTTTATACCTGCAAGCCTGGGCCAGGGAACCACAATCCAGGATATTGCCGCTGACATAGTCCGGAAACTACCGGAGCGTTTTGTGCTGGCCGGCTTTTCGCTAGGTGGTTATGTTGCCAGAGCTATTTATGAGGCTTTTCCGGAACGGACAGCGGCGATGATCCTCATTGCCACATCTCTCCGAGAGGATTCGGCAGAACAGATAAATACCCGTGTTGCTGCAGCGAATATCAATTCCTCCAGAGAATTTAGTGGGCTGAGCACAACGGCCATTAGAAAATCACTTCATGCTGATCTCGCCAGTAATACGGCCATTATTGAGAAAATCCGTAATATGGGAAAAAGGCTGGGAGCCGATGTATTCAGAGTTCAGTCAGGGCTAAACCGCGAGCGAATAACATTAGAACCCATTTCATGCCCGACCTACGTTATTGCAGCGAAACATGATCGGCTGCGTTCAACAGAGGAGGCAGAAGAACTCGCCAGGCTAACCGGAACCTGTGTGGATTATGTTGACGGTTGTGGACATCTTATTCCTCTGGAAAAACCGGATGAACTGGCCCAGCGTCTGTCCAGATGGCTCGATAAAACAGGCCTTTAAAATAACGTTGGTGCAAACAGAGTCCCCCTATTCTCTGCGAATCAAACGCCAGGTCATTTTTCTTAGATGTCTGCTTCTGGCCTCTGCTACGCATTTTCGGCTATCTGAGTTGGGAAATCGACAGTGACCAGCAGCCCGCCTTCTGCAGACGTACACAGGCCTACGCTGCTGTTGTGTTGCTGTGCAACCGCGTTGACGATGGCAAGCCCCAGTCCACTCCCGCTTTGCATCTGGTTGGGATCGCGAAAAAATCGGTCGAACACACGCTCCCTCAATTCAGGCCGAATACCGGGCCCGGCATCTGAGACACGAAGCTGCGTGGCGTTATCCCGCGATCGTATCTCTACTTCAACCCGTCCGCCCTCAGGGCTGTACTTGACTGCGTTCTCAATCAAATTGTCAATCAGCGACATCAGGCGCTCCCTGATGCCTGTGATCCAGACTTCATCATCAGAGATGAATTCAAGCTCTATCCTGCGCTCCGTAGCCAGCGGTTCCAGTGCAGCCATTCGCTCCTGAATGAGCGTCGTCAGCGGCACTGGCTGCATAACGGTATCAATACGTGCTTCACTGTGCATCATCAGCAATAATTGATTGACGAGTCGGGCGGCCCGGCTGTTGCTGCGAACAATCCCCGCCAGTAATTCCTGTTGAGTCTCATTGCTTACATACGACTGCAGCGCCTCCACGTTGATTCGCATTGCAGCCAGAGGAGTACGCAGCTCGTGAGCGGCATCAGCAATGAAAATCCGTTCCCTTTCCGCGCTTTCGCGCACCCTGGCAAGAAACACGTTTATCGCGTCCACCATTTGACGAAGCTCCCTGTGTTTTGGCATGGCTTTTAATGGAGAGAGATCGTCTGGCGTTCGCAAGGATATTTCATTTACGACCTTGCTCCAGGGTCGCATTGCAATACGAATTGACAGCCACGCGGGAAATAAAAGAAAAGGAATGCATACCAGTAGCGGCAATATGTAATAGCCACGCGAGTTCAGGTAGATAAAGAAGTTCCAGCCTCCTGCAGGCGTCACAAGTGTCACCTCCACATCGGAGTTCCCGGATTTTAGCGTACGGCTGGTCCAGGTGCGCCCCTCACTCTCAATGCGCTGTAATTCCCCAAATTGGGTGTTTACGACCCCTGTTGGTGCGCCATCAGATGAATAAATTATCTCGTTATGTTTGCGAATAATGAGGCTGATTGACAGTTCGGGATCTTCACCTCCGCCATATCCTTCCCGCAACGCCTTACTGAACGTGTTCAGCACATCGGTGCGTTCCTGCGGGCGATCGTCCATACTGTCCACCAGCGTAAAAAGGGTTTCGTAGGTCTTACTGCCCGTTAATATCGGGGGGCTACGCAAGTCCTCCCACAAAACAAAAGTCAAAAAAAGACACCACAGCAAGGTCAGCAGCAGCATCTGGGCGATGATGATTCGCCGTACGAGCGTGGGGAGTCTCAGGGTGCGCCAGATATTTCGCATCAATCACCGCCTTTGTAGATCGGTACAGTATCAATGACATACCCCACCCCTCTCACCGTTCGCACATAACCGTCCCCGATTTTTCGACGCAAATTCCCCATATGCACGTCGAGAGCATTACTCAGATTTTCTTTGGTGCCGAAGATTCTTTCTTCCAGAAATCGTCGTGTAAGCACGCGGTCAGCGCGCAACATTAACGTTTCAAGCAGCGCGTATTCACTTGCCGTCAACTCCACGTGACGGGCACTCACCGTCACGCGACGCGTTGGCACATGCAGAGATAACCCTCTGATTTCTATTGCCTCATTCTGAAAACCGTAACTGCGGCGCGCAAGCGCTCTTACCCTGGCCAACAACTCGGCGAGAATAAAAGGTTTAACAAGGTAATCGTCTGCACCGGCATCCAGCCCGCACAGGCGATCCTGTAGCGTGCCTCGGGCAGTCAGGATGATGACAGGGATCCCCTTGAACTGCTGCCGCAAGCAGGTCATCAGGCCCATGCCATCGCCATCGGGCAGTCCCAGGTCGAGCAATATCAGTTCTGGCACGCAGGCATCAAGCTGATGCAGCGCATCCTCTTTGCGGCGAACCCATATGACATCAAATCCTTGATCTGCAAGGGCGATCCGCACGCCATTGCCCAGATCCAGGTCGTCTTCGATTAGTAGAATTTTCACATTGGTTACGGTATCAACAGTGAATGAAGAACGTCTTAAGAAAAAAACGGTTTCGATAAATCTATCAGGTTTACTGCAGCGGTACTTGCTTCAGCGTTTCTTCATTTTCGGCTCATAAGAACCTTAGGGTGCGTATTCAAACTGAGAAAACTGGCGTGAATAACCGCTTGTATCGTCATCATTTGAATCCACAAGGACTTCTTTAATGAGAAACATCGCACTGCGTCATCAGTTTCCTCCTTTGCTCCCGCCTCGCAGCCTGAAAAAAATAGTGCCGGGAGTCGTTCTGGCGTTTCTGACCACCCCGACACTGGCGGCAGAACAGAACCAGGGTAACGTATTGACCCTGGGGGGAGGTGTGGATATTGCGCCACGCTATTCTGGTTCGGATAAAAGCCGCGCCACTACAGCATTAGTGCTTGATTACTCCATGGCAAATGGCGTCTTTATCAGCACCACGCGGGGTATCGGTTACGGTAACAGTGTCGGTAAACTGGAGTACAACGCTGCGCTGAGCTACCGCGCTGGTCGCAAGGATCGTGACGTGAACAGCGATTCAATAAGCTCCGGCAGTGACGACTTGCGGGGTATGGGTGACGTCAAAGGCTCGGCCATCATTGTGCCCGGACTGGGGTATAAGGTGACCGACTGGCTGAGTGTGCAATTGCAGGCTGAAGTGCCGGTTTCTGAAAGAAACAACGGTGAGGCCCTGCACTTCGGGATTATCAGCCCGCTTTATACATCACCGAAAAATTCCCTGACGCTGGCCCTGACCACCAGTTGGGGATCCAGCAAATACATGCAGACTTACTACGGAGTGAATGCCGCACAGTCAGCAGCATCGGGGTTTTCCCGACATGATGCTGGATCCGGTATTTATGCTTACTCGCTGAATGTGGACTGGACCCACAAGCTCACCCCGGACTGGAGCGTAGCTGTCGCAACAGGCGTTACGCAGTTGACGGGAGATGCAGGCAATAGCCCCATTGTTCAACGAAAAACGTCGCCCACGGGAAGTTTGAAAGTGACGTACAGCTTCTGATCGTGATGGGATGAGTGCTTCCCGACGACTTCTCGCTCTGAACTCTCAATAATATGTATTCGTCCCGCCCCTGTCAGATAACGGGGCGGCACTCAACACGCCCTGATGCCCCCCTGACTCGGGGCATCAGAATCGATGATGCACTCTGGCGATCAGGCAGCTTTAACGGCTCTGATTTTTTTACTGCCAGCCGCATCTGGCTCGGGGTTATCTGTGGCAGTGGCGGCATTGAGATCGGGAAGCTTGCTGGTACGCAGAATATGCTGCACGGCCTCTTTCTGCTCGGCGAGATACAGCCCAAGATTTTCAGCCTGCGTTTCATCCATCTGCATTCCGCTTTGCAACAGCCAGTCGGTGAACGCTTCTGCCATGTCGAGCAGTTTGTCGTGAGCGTCAGCCTCTTTTTTACTGGCAAATGTCATTTTCTCTTCACCTTTTCGTACGACAACATATTTTGTTTCAACAGCCATTACGCACCCCTCACACTGTATTTATATACAGTATAGTATTTCCAGAATTGTGTTGCAGTCAAATTGTACTTTCGTTTTAGCCCGAGCCTGCAGACCACTGTGTCAGTAGCGCATGCAGTTTGGCTGGCTCCAGCGGCTTACGCAACACCAGGTAGCCTTCCTGCTCCGCTTCCAGCAGAACCGGCGAGTTAAACTCCCCGCTGACCATCGCGCCGCTCATGTCGGGCAGACGTTCGAAAAGTGCTTTCAGGATGTCGAACCCGCTTTCGCCGGATCGCAGGCGCTGGTCGCACAGTACAGCAAATGGCGTGAAACCGTCGTCAATGATGGCAAAAGCGTCTTCGGCCGAGGCCGCGCAGCGCACGTTAATCCCCCAGAGGCTCATCAGGCTCTCCCAGGCGGACGTCACCAGCGGATCGTCGTCAACGATCAGGCAGGAGCCATGCAGTGGCGCATAGCGTACCGGTGTAGAGATGTTGTCACCGGCGGGCAGTGGATCCACCGCTTTCACGTCACCCGTGTATTGCGTAAAGCGCATCCAGAAGCGCGAACCTTTGCCTTCAATGGAGTGCATTCCATACTTCACGTTCATCAGCTTGGCACAGCGGGCAACCACCGCCAGGCCCAGCCCGTGCCCTGCGCTGTCGATCTTCCATGCCAGCTCGGGTCGGTAGTAAGGCGAGAAGATTTTGCTTTTTTCGTCGTCGGCGATCCCCACCCCGGTGTCCCATACTTCCACCAGACACTCGACACCGCGCGGACGGATGGCAACCAGCACACCGCCCTGTTGCGTATAGCGAAGGGCATTTTGTATCAGGTTAATCAAGGACTGACGCACCAGCAGCGGGTCCCCCATCACGAAGAGGCGACGTTTGGGCCGCCAGGTTCGCAGCCGCAGTGCGCGACTGTTGGCCTCTTCGCGAAACAGGGTGATCACCGAGTCGAGAAGCGTGCCGATGTCCACGCGTGTAGGGGCGGTCATTACATTGCCAGATTCAATTTTGCTGAGATCGAGCAGGGAATTGAACATCAGGTGCACCGAACGAACGCTCTGTTGCAGGTCAAGCAGCTGCGGCGTCAGGCTGTCGTCCTGGTTTCTGTGGATAATGGCTTCGATCAAAAAGCCCATGGCATGCACCGGCTGGCGAAGATCGTGGCTGGCGGTCGTCAGGAACTGATTTTTATCGAGCAACGCCTGTTCCGCTTCTTCTTTGGCCTGCCGGAACTGCTCCGCCAGGCGTGAGCTTTGCTCTTCCAGCAGTGCTTGCTGAATAAAGAACGCGTGGGACGTTAACGCATGGCGGTAAATTGCGAAGCCGTACAGCAGGTTCAGCATCAGCACGATGAACATCAGGTCATCCAGTCGCAGGATGATACCGAGAGTCAGAACTCCCCAGGAGGCAAAGAAAAACCGTGTGAAGGTGCTGATGACCGGCGTCAGATGCGTCGCATTGGCAGCGACAATAGCGGCAATGCTGATATTAAGGAGCAGGAAAAAGTCAAAATTCTGCGTCTGCGGGGTAATTAAATAGAGTGATGAAATCCCCAGCCCGTGAAAAAAGGCCACCTTATTAATGCGCGGAAGCCAGCGGCGCAGGACGGCCTCATCATCATTTTCTTTAACCTCTTGCTGATAGCGCCGATGCACTATTCGGATCGCCACAGCACAGAGCAAGTAAATTATTATCCAGGTAATGGTGGGACCCAGATCGTCCCCCAGCAAATGGATCCAGATAGCGAAAGGAATGCCGACAAAAGGCACAGCGCTAAAGCTGAATACCAGCCGCAGAAACGTATTATTCAGCAGGCGAATTTGCGCGGGGGGAGAGATGCCATCGTTCTGTGAACCCTGGAAAAACCTCATTCCGACGGCTCCCGTTTGCCATGCAGTAGCGTGATGGCTTCCACCCGACTGTTAACGCCTATCTTTTTCAGAATATTGCTGATGTGTTCTTTTACCGTGGGCTCAGAAATAGAAAGCTGGGCGGCAATTCTTTTATTTGGCAGGCCACGCATAATCATATTCAAAACATCAATTTGCCGCGGCGTTAAGTTAAATTTACTTAACTGCTCATTATTCGTCTTAACGGCACATTCGTTTGCACAAGGAAACCATGTCAGATTATCCGCCAGGGCAAAAACGGCCCGTGAGAATAATTCAGGAGGCTCGCTTTTCAATACGAAACCGTGTCCTCCGGCCGTATGCACTTTCTGCCAGATATCGTTATTTTCATCCCCACTGACGACCAGGAGGCGCACCTGAGGGTAACGTTGTTTCACTTCTTTGAGTAATTTCAACGCCGTACCGGAAGATAGCCAAAAATCGATTACCAGTAAACGTGGCGGGCCATTTTCCCTAATATGACGGTAGCAATCTTCTTCATTCGTCACGACATACGCCTGTTTGAACCGGCAATGTGTAATCAGAAAATTGGCGATGCCGCTTGCTACCAATGGATGGTCATCAACGACCAACGCATAATTCTGCCCCAAAGGAATCTCCTTTCACCTTCGCGTATCTGAGAGTACAGATGAATTATTATCGACCCACCCTACTTTAGGAGGGTTTTTTCAATTAGGAAAGAGAAATATATTACCCGCTGATTTGGCTAATAGAAAACATAAATACAATCAGTGATTTTAACTGGTTGGATATAAAGGATAATTTATGAAAAGACCACTAATCGCTTTAACCGTTACGTTGATGCTAGCCGGTTGTTCCACCCTGAAAACCGATCAGGCTATTCCACTGCTGCAGGCGGAAACCGCTAAAATGCTGGGGCTGGGCTCGTCGGACGAAATAACGGTGACCAACGTGAATGGTGCCCAACCGGATGCGTTGGGCGGGCAAAAACTTTCTTATCGCGCCACGACAGAAAAAGGGCGAATTTTCGATTGCTCATCAATGATGATGCCTGGAATTTTAGGATCTGCGCCGACGCTAAGCGCGCCGACCTGTACGCCGGTTGTCACGCATAAATAATTTCCTCAATACCAAAAGGCGTACAAATAATAACGCCTTTTAAATTTCCCGACACATTTGAGTTTCATATAAAAACGATTTTCCAGACATCATGCTAATGAGTACGGAGATAGCCCGTGAATAACTCTACATCGCATTCTTTAGCGGTCAAGACACCGCTTTCCAGACTTTACCTCGCTCTATTTTCCGCACCGCTGTTGATGCTCTCCCCTGCCGATTTCGCTCGCGCAGCGGATGCCATTTTTGACGGCGACGCGCGCGTTACCGAATCTTTAGGTTACACCGGCGATGTTTACGTCGGCCGTAACCAACGCGGGAACCTGCTGATCGATAATGGCAAAATCACTGCCTATAACATCAATATCGGTCGACTGTTCAACGGCCAAATTTATGAAAGCGTGGTCACGGTCCGCGGACCAAACGCTGAGCTGAACGCGGTTAACGATCAGTACATTCTGCGTGGTGGCCTGAATCTTGGCCTGGGCACCCTGCGAGTCGAAGACGGTGCGCTGGCCAGCGCGAAGGAGATCGTGGTCGGTACCACCCGTGGCTACGACAGCCACCTAATCGCTACGGGCGCCGGTTCACGCGTAGTGAGTAATTTTCTCAGCGTTGGCACTGACCTGGGAGCCCGCTCCACGCTGGCGATTGAAAACGGTGCGTCGCTCAACACCACCTACGATGCCCGTATCGGCAATGGTTCCGGCCCAGATGAAACCGACAAGCTGAGCCCGAAAGCCACCGTCACGGGATCCGGTTCGCAATGGAATGTTGGCCGTACGCTCACGCTTTATGGCGATCTGGACGTACTCAACGGCGGAGCGGTTAACGTGGGCAACATTCAGGTGGCGGGCGTCTCCGGCGCACGTAAAACCGCCGAGCTGGTTATCGCGGGCGAGGGCTCGCGTTTTACCAGTGCCAGCAGCGTTAGCGTTGGCGATTACGGCAATGGCGTACTGTCGGTCATGGACGGCGGTGCATTTTCCGCAGGCGGTAATGAGCTGGTAGTGGGGATGACGGGTTCCGGCTCGAACCGGGGCGCGCTGATAATCGGCAGCCGCGGCAATATGGACTCCGGCACCGGTTTAACGGAGCCGACGCTCGGCGCGGCGGGCGGCGCGGGCACTCTTGATGCGAAGACGGCAATCAGCCTTCGGGGTGGGTTATTCGGCAGCTATGTCTACTTCAACCATACCGACGGAAATTACGTTTTCAGCAACAAGATGAGCGGCGAAGGTGAAGTGATCAATACCTCCGGCCAGACCACGCTGAACGGCGATCTTTCAGGGCTCAAGGCGAACGTCACCGCGCGCGGTGGAAAAGTCATTATTGCCAGCAATATCAATACCCAACCCGAAGACGATATTTTTGATGTGCAGACGCTTAGCGCCGAGAACGGCGGCACGCTGATCCTCAACGCGACGGCGGGATCGGAGGTCAGTAACGGACAAGGTTACAGCAGCGCCGCGTCGATCAAAGCCGGCGGCACGCTGGGCGGTGACGGCACGCTGGGCCAGACAGAGATCCTCTCCGGCGGCCATATCTCGCCCGGTGATGGCACTATCGGCACGCTGACGCTGAAACGCTACCTGAACTTTGTGGGTGAATCGTTCTATGACGTTGATATCGCCGGTGACGGCCGCAGCGATCAGTTACTGGTGTCTGGCAAAACGACCATCAGCGATCAGGCTAAAGTACAGGTTACCGCGCTGGATCCGCAGACCAGCTACAAAACGGGCCAAAGCTATCGCATTCTAACCTCCGAGGGGGGAATTGACGGCCAGTTCGCCGGGGCCATCTCCAAATCCGCCTTCCTGGACGTGGCACTGAAACAGAGCACCGACGCTGTCGATCTCACCATCGCGCAGAAAGAGACCGGCGGAGAGAATCCTGGGGGTGAAAACCCGGGTGGTGAGAATCCGGGCGGTGAGAACCCAGGGGGTGAAAATCCGGGTGGTGAAAACCCTGGCGGCGAGAATCCAGGTGGAGAAAATCCAGGAAGCGGTAAACCGGGTATTTTCCAGACGGTAGCCAACACCAGCAACCAGTGGAATACCGCCGGCGCGCTTTCCACGCTGACACAAAACGGCCCTTCCCTGGCGCTGTATAACTCTCTGCTGGTACTCAGCGCACCGCAAGCGCGCGAGGCGTTCAACCAGCTGTCAGGTGAAGTTTACCCGTCGGTACAGTCTAACCTGATCGCCGGCAGCACTCAGCTGTTCAACGTACTGAACCAGCGCATGCAGCGCGCGTTCGATAATGACAGTCTGCCGATACCGCCGTTAGCGATGTCGCTGGTACAACAGCCGGAGCAACAAAATAACGGCGTATGGGGCCAGACCTTCAGTTCCTGGAGCAGAACGAGCGGCAACGGTAACGCAGGCAAGC
This sequence comes from Enterobacter ludwigii, assembly GCF_001750725.1. Taxonomy (NCBI): domain Bacteria; kingdom Pseudomonadati; phylum Pseudomonadota; class Gammaproteobacteria; order Enterobacterales; family Enterobacteriaceae; genus Enterobacter; species Enterobacter ludwigii. Next base: position 371,629 of record NZ_CP017279.1, on the reverse strand, counting down.
TGGACGGCAACACCACCGGCTTCCTGCTGGGCGCGGATCGTACGTTGGCTGACCATAACGTACGTGTCGGGGGGTACTTCGGCTATAGCCGTGGTGATTACGACGTCGATAGCCGTCGTTCATCCACGGATACCGACAACTATCACCTTGGCCTGTATGCCGCAGCGCAACAAAATGCGTTCTCATTGCGCGGCGCACTGGGTTACACCTGGCACAAGATTGAAGGCGAGCGCAACGTTGATTTCAGTGGTTTCTCGGACCGCCTGAAGTCAGATTACGACGCCAACTCGCTGCTGGCGTTTACCGAGGCGGGCTACCGTTTTGGCCAGCCGGCGATGAATGTTGAACCGTTTATCAACCTGTCCTGGATTCGACTGCATACCGACAGTTTCAGGGAAGATGGCGGTGCCGCCGCGCTGAGCGTGCGTAATGAAACGATGAACACCTTCTACTCCACGCTCGGGATGCGCGGCGTCACCGAACTGCCGAAAAACGTTAACCTGTATGGTTCGTTGGGCTGGCAGCACGCCTACGGGGATAAAAACACCTCATCGCGGATGGCATTTGCCGGCAGTGACGCGTTCATCACCCAGGGCCAGGCCGTTGATGAGGACGTGATGGTGGGCGATATCGGCGTCAGCGTACAGCTGTCGCGCGCTGCGACGCTGGATGTCGGTTATCAGGGGCAACTCGGTCAAGACACCCGCATCAATTCGGTCAACGCTAACCTGCGCTGGTCGTTCTGATTACCCTTTTCAGCATTTATACAGACCCGCGTACTGCGGGTCTTTTTTTGTCCGTATTCTGTCCATCGCATCCTGATATCTGGTGAGGCTGACCTGTGCCCATTGGTTAACACACCAGGGTATTCGTCGTGTGCGTTTCGCCACGACAGCACACAATCGGATCTGTCGAATTACGTCAAAACACATATATGCTTAAATCAGAGAGCATCAATTAATGAAAGACATATTCCCGTCAACACATATCAGGAGGTCTGTTTGCGAATTGAAACAACTCGATTGTGCCTTCGCCCGGTAATGGCATCAGACGTAGCCGATCTCTTCAGAATTTATGGTGATCCGGCGACGAACACGTTTAACCCCGCAGGCCCCTACCCGGATATTGATCATGCAAAAACGGTTCTCAATCGCTGGCTCGCCCACTGGCAAACTCACAGCTTTGGTAGCTTCGCCATATCGCTTCTCGAATCCCCTGAAAAAATCATCGGATTTGGTGGTCTGAGCATCCGTAGCTATGGCGATTGTGTGATTAACAATCTTGGGTATCGATTATCGACAGATGCCTGGGGAAAAGGCCTGGCGACAGAATTTGCTACACGCGCGGTAAGGTATGGTTTTGATGATAGGAAACTCACCGAGATCTCAGCCGTTGTCAGAGCTAACCATCTGGCGTCACAGAACGTTCTTGAGAAAACGGGACTGAGATATGTCAGAGATATACATGATATTAAAGACGCACCGCCGAGCCTTTTGTATTCACTCACCTTAACGGAGTGGATGAACAAAATCAGGTAAACATCACCGTCCGTCGTTAAGGTGAAAAATACGCATACAGGTAAATGCCAGTGGGTTATGTTTTCACGTGAGCATATATTAAAACGATAAACTCGTTGAGTATAAATTCATTTTAAGGCATGGAAGTTGAGGTCCTGGTGAGAAGACGTTATGTGATTGCAGATGTGTTTACTGATAAACCGTTTTGCGGTAACCCGGTCGCTGTCGTTCTGGATGCCGAGGGATTGACCACTGAGCAAATGCAGCTGCTCGCGTTAGAATTTGGCTACAGTGAAACGACGTTTGTTTTACCTCCTGAAGAACCATCACATACGGCTTGGGTACGGATTTTTACCCCGACGCGTGAAATCCCTTTCGCTGGTCATCCCAATATTGGGACTGCTTTTGTCCTGGCGTATCAGGCTGAACTGAATGGCGAATCGCTACCTGAAACGCTGATATTCGAAGAAGCTGCCGGGCGGGTACCTGTCAGGATTATCAGAGAAAATGCAAAGGTCACGGGTGCAGAACTTCTTGTTCCGCAAGCTTTATCCTGCCATTCAGAAGTCAGTACGGAAAACGTGGCGGCCTGCCTCTCTCTTGAAGCCAGTGATATACGCACTGAAATGCATATGCCTGTCGTCGCCTCTGTTGGCCTGCCTTTTTTGATTGTCGAACTCGCGACCCGAAATGCGCTTCGCTGTTGCGTACCCAATTTGCAGGGTTTCAGGGCTATTTTGCCCCTCGACGGTGCGGTGTCCATTTACGCCTATACGCTGGAAACGGATCCTGAAGACCCATGCGATTTGCAGGCCCGGATGTTTACGCCACGCATGACCGAAGATCCGGCAACAGGCAGCGCGACTGGCGCAGTAACAGCCCTGCTGGCCCAGCTTCGCAATAAAAAAGAGCTCTCTCTTCGCGTAAGCCAGGGCGTTGATATGGGGCGCGCCAGCATATTATTTTCAGGTTATGACGGCACTGCAGAAAGCCCGTCAGTTCGGGTAGGAGGAAAAAGCGTTATTGTCATGGAAGGCTATTTTCATTGCCCTGACGGCCGCGGTGAATGAGGAGAAGCGGACGGTTAACCAGGACCTTTACGTAGTTCAGTAACACATAGATGTATGTGTCATCATACCTGTCCTCACCATGCTCACTGGCAAAGGAGATATACCAGCCAGTCAAGCGATAACCATGCTTTAACCGGCTGGAAAATATGACCGATATTAGCCGTTCCGGCTATTTTCCAGTCTATCTTTTCGCCTTCCGGTAAATCGGCTGACCACAACGAAAAATACCGGAACAAAGAAAATTGCCAGTAGTGTGCCGCTAATCATCCCGCCGAATACACCGGTACCAATGGCATGCTGCGTACTGTCACTGGCCCCACTGGCAAGCATCAGTGGAACAACGCCCAATGTGAAAGCCAGAGAAGTCATCAGTATGGGTCGCAAACGTTGCTTCGCTGCAGTTATTGTCGCATCAATTAGGTTCTTTCCGTCATTCATCAATTGTCTCGCAAATTCGATAATCAGAATCGCATTTTTAGCGGAAAGACCAATCAGGGTAATCAGGCCCACTTTGAAAAAGATATCATTAGTCATATTCGTAACGGCTACGGCCAGCACAGCACCGAGCAGCCCCAACGGAACAACAAGCATTACCGCGAAGGGCACGGACCAGCTTTCATAAAGAGCAGCCAGCACCATAAATACTACCAGTATAGAGAGCACAATGAGTCCTGGAAGCTGTGAAGCGGATTCCCTTTCCTGTAAAGAACTCCCCGCCCACTCCCCTGCAAATCCTGGCGGTAAGTGCTCAGCCAGTTTGTCCACGGCGACCATTGCAGTGCCCGACGATTTTCCCTGAGCGGCACTTCCGGTTATGCGTATGGCTGGATATCCCTGATAACGATTCAGTTGCTGCGGGGCAACATTCCACGAAAGTGTCACAAAAGTGGATAACGGAAGCATCTGCCCCAGATGATTTCTGACTGACAAGGCCAAAATTTGTTCTGGCTGCATCCTGTACGGAGCATCCGCCTGGACGATAACCTGCTGAACCCGACCATGATTGGTATAGTCATTGACATAATTGGAACCCGCTGCGACGGAAATGGTTTGATTAATCTCATCAAAAGACACACCCATGGCTTCCGCTTTTTCCCGGTCGACATTGAGGGAGAGACGTGTCCCCTCACCAAGCCCATCAATATAGACATCGGCCAGTCGAGGATCCTGATTTGCTTGCATAACAAGCTCATCCGCGGTCTTTTTTAATGCCTGATAACCCTTACCGCCTCTGTCCTGTAAATAATAAGTGAACCCGGAAGAGGTACCCATATCAGAAATCGCCGGAGGCAGAAGACTCATCGTAACGGCGTCAGGCACATTTGCCATTCGGGACTGAATATAGTCGGCTTCATCCTGCGCCGTGATCCCTTTACGCTGTTTCCAGTCCTTCAGTGTGGTGAACGCCATAGCCGAGTTCTGACCCGAGCCTGAGAACCCAAACCCCAGGATCATAATGTTGCTTTCTACCGCCTGACGGTGGGCGATTTCATTTTCAAACTCATCGACGACCTTAAGCGTCCTTTGCATCGTGGCATCCGATGGAAGCTGGATTGACGACATAAAATAGCCCTGGTCTTCATCAGGTAAAAATGAAGAAGGTAAGGAAGACAGACCGGCATACAGCGCTATACATAAAGCAGCGTAGATCGCCATCATGCGGCCAGTACGCTTAAGAACAAAGCCCAGCCCGGTGGCGTAAAATGAAGCCAGTCTATGAAAGTGAGCGTTAAACCACGCTGAAAATGCACTGCTCTTACCGTGATGACGACCATGGGGCTTGAGCAGGGTTGCACAAAGCGCAGGGGTTAATGTCAGCGCCAGGAATGCCGACAGTAAAATAGATATGGCCATTGAAATAGAGAACTGCCGATAAATAATACCAACAGAGCCGCTGGCAAAGGCCATCGGTATAAATACCGCGGTAAGCACCAGCGTGATACCAATAATCGCCGGAGTGATCTCACGCATCGCTTCTCGCGTCGCTTCCTGCGGAGACATGCTTTTTTCCTCCATCAAACGTTCCACATTCTCGACCACAACAATCGCATCGTCGACAATAATCCCGATGGCCAGCACCATACCAAACATGGTCAAAATATTGATGGAATAACCACTTAATAACATCACGGTAAAGGTACCGAGTAGCGCCACCGGTGCAACAATCGCAGGAATAATCGTGCAGCGAATCTTGTGAAGGAAAAGCAGCATAACGAAAAAGACCAGAACCATAGCTTCGACAAATGTCTCAACCACTTTCAGGATAGAAAGCTTCACAAACGGAGCCGTATCGAAAGGTACGGTGAACTCCATTCCCTCCGGAAGTACACCCGATAGCTCTGTTAACCGCGTACGGATACCCGATGCGGTACTCATTGCATTAGCGCCAGGCGACAGTTGAATGGCTGCAGCCGTGGCGGGCACACCATTTTCACGTATCCCAAATGCATAACTTTGTAACCCGGACTCCACGCGGGCAACGTCTGCCAACGTCAGACGCGCAGCGGAGACCTGCGATTTAATCGTGATATTGCGAAATTCTTCAACCGAAGAGAGTTGCCCTTTTACCGTTATAGGATAGGTAACCCCCTGCCCGTCGGTCGTAGGTTCATCTCCCGTTCGGCCCGGAGAAACAATCACGTTTTGTTGACTGACGGCGTTTAATACATCGGTGACAGACAGCCCATAGCCGTGTAATTTCATAGGGTCCAGCCAAATGCGAAGTGCTTTTTCTCCGCCAAAAAGTTGAACCTTCCCTACACCGGGTACGCGTCGGAGTTCATCCGTCACATTTCTGGCGAAATAATCACTTAAATCAGCTTCCTGATATTCTCCATTTTGGGATTTTAATCCCACCATCATCAAAAACCCGGAATTGGCCGCTTCAACAGTTATCCCATTTTGTCGTACAGACTGCGGCAAGCGAGGCTCCACAATCTTAATTTGGTTTTGCAGATCCATTTGGGCAATTTTGATATCTGTTCCGGGTTTGAAGGTCACTGTAATTGACGCCATACCCGTAGCGTCACTGGAAGACTCAAAATACAGTAAATTATCAACACCAGAAATTTCACGTTCAATCAGTGATACGACGGAAGTGTTCATAACATCCGGGCTAGCGCCAGGGTAACTGACTGATACGATAATACCCGGTGGCGCAACAGCAGGATATTGTGCAACCGGTAGACGAGGAGTAGACAATACGCCTGCCAGGACAATAAACAGAGCGACAACCCATGCGAAAATGGGACGTTCAATGAAAAAGTACGGCATCAGGTATACTTCCAGTCAATATGCAAATGGTCTAAATTCATAATCACTTTCCCGTTAAATGCGTTTCATCGTCTGTTGAGACCCGCCGATCTACATCTCGAAGCTGGGAAAATTTCTCAAGGAGATGTGGAGCGTCATCCAGGCTTGTTGCAAACATCCACATATAGGTCATTACGGAATAAACATGACCGGCATTAATTCCGGGTTCCATACTCATCCTGATAATGGTCATTGAAAATAGCGCAGAGACCAGAATGCCTATGAATAAGAATCCCCATGCCTCTCTGTCGGATAAGACCATCCGTAGACGGGCAAGCGTGTCATAGTGTCGGTTCAAAGCACTAAAAGATGCCTTATCAACATAATCGACTTCTTTTTCAAGGCGGTTGTTAAGTCGTCGGTAAAGCGCCTCGTTTTTACAGGCATAGCCTGAGACAAAGCACATTAATATTGCCACGATGATCAAACAGGTTATTCCTGTCCAGAACTCAATCCACAAAAGCATAATTGCAGCACCGAAAAGGGAAATTATCGAAGTGATAAAGACAGGCAGATGCAATTCAAAAAAGTCCACAAATTCTCGCGATAGCGTTACTCTCGCGGCAATAGTCGATTGATTGTGTGAATATTTTCGCTGAGCTAACACTACCGTCACGGCAAGACTTGCGTAAATACGTGCAAAAGTTCGGGTATCTACGCTACGTCTGGCGGCCCCGATGCACCACATGAATAGAACCAGAAGGCCATAGATGGTCGCACGTGCCGTCTGCCCTGCCAGAATGGCATTTATGGCCACGCCAGCCAGAACGGGATAGAGCAGAAATGCAACGTTTTCTGTAATAACGAGCAGAAAAGTAATACACAATTTCTTAATGTGACGGAACGCGAGTCTCTTTAGTGAGATAGCCACCCCAGGTGCCGTGGAACCGTATTTTTCGTTTTTATAGGTCATGATGAATGTATGTTAAGCATCGGTTCGAGAAAGTATTCTGCCATTAGCTAATGAGTTCAGATCGCGTAAAAATGAACTGATATAGCTATCAAATAAAGTACATGAGGAGTTTAACGTCATGATATCAATTGCGAATGGACGTTTTATGGAGGGTATATGTACGCCTCTAAGCCGTTCTCCGGAATGAACACAACTGGAATCAAATCATCCTTAGACATAAATACATAGGCAGCCCACAAAAAAACATCAACAAAAAACACTCATAATAAAAAACGAAATCATCGATATCCGGAACCACATTCAAAAGCAGATGTAACACAGTGATTGTGTATAAAAATATCAAGATTAACCCAGATATTATTATGAAAAGATTTTTTAATACGCCGGGTCTTTTCTGAAACACGAAAAATATGACAGCCAATATTATCGAAACATGAATCACTGATGACTCAGGTAAAGTTGAATCTACTCTTTCATTGGTGGCACGCATAAGATAAACCCAGGAATACAATAACCCCCAGGACAAAATAGAAAATAAAATAGAGGCCATGACATTCTCACGCCGAAAACTCACCTTAGCCATCATGATAATTGCCCTCTAAAAATAAAAATATTTTTTCACTAAACTTACCCTGCCCCAGGCAAGAGTCATCGGATAGTGGGAATCTGAATTATTCATACCCTGGCTAAGGATTATTACTTAACAATGTTGGATAATTATTTATGAATTGTGTAGCCAATATGGAGACGCTGACAGCTTACGTTTTCGCAAAAAATATTCTGATGAACTTTTTCAAAAAATATCTGTCAAAATAAATTAGCTTAAAACCTTGATGATTATAATTGAGCAAACACTCTTTTAGCATGACGGAAAAAGGCATTTCAGGATAAAATACACGCTGTCATCGGTACTGTGGAAAAAATATGCATAAAAACACTCTGATCATCGTTGCTGAAGACGATGATGACATCGCCGCCATACTGACAGGCTATTTACATAAGGCAGGAATGAAAACCATGAGAGCCGAAGACGGTGAACAGGCGATCAATCTTACCCGTCTCCACAAGCCTGACCTCCTGCTATTGGACATTCACCTGCCCGTGTACGATGGCTGGAACGTTCTCACAACGTTAAGAAAGGAAACGAATGTACCCGTCATCATGGTTACGGCACTGGATCAAGACGTTGATAAACTGATGGGTCTACGGCTCGGGGCAGATGACTATGTGATAAAACCCTTTAATCCTTCAGAGGTTATTGCCAGAGTTGAAGCAGTCCTTCGCAGAACCAGACCGATTGCAGAGGCTACACATTCACGTCCTTTAAGAACGCCTTTTCTTACAATTTACCCCGATGAATTTTATGTAGAAATCACTACGCAAGGTGAGGTTTCCACGCCAGTACTTACCACGACTGAGTTTAAGCTTCTGACCTATCTGGCCAGAAATCCGAGAAAAGTGTGCTCAAGAGAGGAGTTACTCGATGCGTGTTTACCAGAGGGCGACTCGCTGGATCGCACTGTAGACAGTCATATGAGTAAACTCCGGAAAAAACTTGAGCATGCCGGACTAAAAGGCATTCCGGAAAGCATCAGAGGATTAGGCTACCGGCTCGGTGACAAAAAATGAACAAAGAAACAATTCTGAGCCGTCAGATATTGACATATATGTTGTCATTAACTTTCGTCATTATTGCGATTGCCATACTTGGCTCCTACTTATTTTATAGTTTCATAATTGATTATCTGCCGGGAGGGATTAACGCAGGTAATGAAGATAACATGACATTCCTTGACTGGATGTGGATCTTGATCGCTTCAGTTACCAGTCTGGTCGTTTCACTCTTTTTTACCGTAAAATTGTCTGCAAGAATATTAAAACCTTTGAATGAAGTAGCATACAGTCTGAAACAGATCTCTCAAGGAAACCTTAGCGCAAGAGCGTTTAGCAGTAATTCTCAGTTAGGCGAGATGAATAAACTCGTCAATGATTTCAATATAATGGCGGAAAAATTACAGACACTGGATGCTCAGCGAAATTTATGGAATGCTGCAATCGCTCATGAGCTCCGGACACCAGTGACTATTTTGAGAGGGAGGCTTCAGGGACTGGTTGACGGCGTGTTTGAACCAGAGCCGTCGCTATTCCAAAATCTCCTTAAACAAACTGAAGGGCTGACTAACTTAATAGAGGACCTTCGTGTCGTGAGTTCTTCAGGCGGGGCCGGATATTCTTTGGTGCTCAGTGAGGTCGATCTCAAGACAACAATTTCAAATACGCTGGATACCTTTTTACCAGACTTTGAAACTAAAGATTTTAAAATAGTAACTAAACTTAGCTCTCAGTGTAGCGTCTGCGATCCTTTACGCATAATTCAGTGCCTGACTGTCCTTTTTGATAATGCCTTAAAATATTCCACATCGAAAACGCTTTTAGTTAATAATGGTATCATGGGAAGCGATAATTTTATAATCGTTCAGGATAAAGGTCCGGGGATCCCTGAAGACCTCCAGAAGACCTTATTCCAGCCTTTTCAGCGAGGAGAACATGCAAAAAAAATTAATCCTGAGGGTTGTGGATTAGGACTATCGGTTGTTAAAGCCATTATGCGTGCCCATGGTGGAGACGTCAGCTACAGCTTAACACGAGAAAACGGTTCAGTTTTCAGGCTTTCATGGCCTGTTCAAGGGCATTGATACACAGGCTCAATTGAGCCTGTTTTTAGTCAACGACAGATCCCACATCCCCCCGAGTTTTGTATCCCATATCGCTGGGGTAATTTTCAGTTTTCCTCTTTTAGGACTTAACGTTATTTCGCTAAAATAGATATCTTGTCCTTTTAGCATCAGATCGACACGACAATAGTCGATTTCTTTCGCTAACTGCTGGGCAGCAATTATGGATTTATGGAATGACTCGGGTTCATCAACCGGAGTGGGTGTATTCGGGTATTCCATTTGAAAGGGTTGTAAATGCCACGATCTATCATATACATTGATGAATCCTCGGCCCTTTTCATCGGTAAAATCAGCTTCAATGAAACAAGCCACACCATGAAAGCAATGTATTCTTAACATTTCTGGAGTGACACTCTTATTGTTACTGGAAAATAAATCCACATACATTTCACAGATTACAACAGGTGATATATTTTTATATTGCCACTCCCTGGTTGTGTAATACATATTCTTTTTAAGGGCCAGCTTTAATTTATTTAAAATCTTCTCCGGTTCAAAACTTTCCCTGTCTGTGCATATGATTGCACTACCGCTATCATGGCTGCACTTCAAGACGAATTTGCCAGGTAGCTTGTCGAAATCAATATCTTCAACACGGTTATATACACCAATCACCGGAACAATGTTAACTAAACGAGTGTTTCTAGCCACATACTCCCTGACAGCAATTTTATCCGCTAGCATTGTATAAAATGGGTTGCGTTCAAATATAAGACGATGACAAATCTTCTCATTAAGCGTTAAAGGGTTAAGTAAATCCGGATAAACCCCTGAAATTTTATTTAACCTGGCCGCATGGAATGAAATATCCCCGGATAAAATCGTCCTGCACTTTCTTAATAAATACTCGAAGTATTTAATGTGATAAGTTATTTTATTCATCCCTCCTCCGTTTCAGTTAAATAATTCTGACAGAGGATTATTGATTTATGTTTCGCAGATTATGGAGAGTATATGGACCGAAATAAGGGCCGCAAGGCCTGCTATGAGAGAAGGGAGGGTCTTCCGACTCACAAATTCAACACACTACCCAGAGCCTCGAGTTTCTGGATATTTTTACTTAATATTTCTCTCCCTCTTACAAGGATTTTCTAAATTTGATACTGCAATGAATAGAAGATGTGTGTATCCTGCCAATCTCACGTACTAGTCAGGTGGACCGAATATGAATTTTTCATCAATTGAAGACGTTAGAAAACGAATCGATGAAATTGACAGTAAACTGGTGAAGATAATCGCGCAACGCAGCGAATGTGTTAAAGCTGCAGCAACGTTCAAAGTTGACCACTCAGCCGTCCGCGCGCCAGACCGCGTCCAGCAGGTGATCGACAAGGTACGTAAACAGGCCACTGAAGCAGGACTTCCCGAAGTGATTATCGAAAAAATCTATCGGACTATGATTGGAGCGTTTATCGATTATGAACTCGAGCAACACGACCAACTGCGGAAGAAAAAATCTGAGCTTGATTAATGTCCACTCCCGGCACAAAGCGGACCGAAATAAGAGCCGCAAGGTCTGCTATCAGCAAGGAATGAACATCAACAATTTTCGATCATAAACAAAAATGTACCCGAGTCCCTAAACCTCGCGTTTTTCCGCCCATTTCAGCATTGCATCGAGAGCCGGACACAGCGCCTGCCCCCACTCAGTGAGCCGATATTCGACTTTCGGTGGAACCTGGGGATATACCCTACGTGACACAATGCCGTCGGCCTCCAGCTGTCGCAGCTGTTGTGCCAGCATCTTCTGCGAAATTTCGGGGATCAGTTTTTCAAAATCAGAATAGCGTTGCACCTTTCCGTCGAAAAGATGAAACAGAATAATGAGTTTCCAGCGGCCTTCCAGCATTCGCAGAACTTGTTCCACGCCGCTTGCGGCGGTTTCAGGGCTATATAACTTACTCATAATTCAGTTGCTCACTTTTTTGTGCGTACTTGTCAATTTTACAGTCTATGTTAAAAATTCCCGTACTGTAAATAACGGGAGTAAGGGCCATGTCATTATCTCTACCGCAAGCTATTTCAACCTATTTTGCGATCGGCAATGGTGCCGATATTGCCAGCGTTAAGCGCTGTTTTACTCTCGATGCCGTCGTGTTCGACGAAGGTAAAACCCATCGGGGGTACGCGGCAATCGAAGCGTGGCAACGCGCGGCGCGGGCTGCCTTCGACTATAGCGTTCACCCCATTGAAGTTCTCACGCAAGGCGATCGAGTAATAGTCACCACGAACGTTGTCGGTAATTTTCCCGGTAGCCCCGTGATGCTTACACATACTTTCGGCCTCGCTAGCGACAAGATTGCGACTCTGGAGATAATCTGATGCTGATGGATCTTGATTTACAGGGCAGACGTGTTCTGGTTACCGCAGGTACCAAAGGGATCGGCAAAGCAGTTGTCCACCTTTTAAAACAGCAAGGGGCAAGGGTGCTAACCACCGCGCGTCACGAGCCCGCAGAATCTAGCGCAGACGCTTTCGTGGCAGCGGATCTGACCACCATCCAGGGATGTAATTTAGTCGTGGACGCCGTTCAGAAACACCTGGGCGGCGTCGATATCATTATCCACGTAGCAGGCGGTTCTACCGCTCCCGGCGGTGGGTTTGCAGCCCTGGGGGAAGAGGAGTGGCAACAGGAGCTCAATCTTAATCTGTTGCCTGCGGTACGCTTAGATCGCGCGTTGTTGCCTGGGATGCTGGCGCAACAGGATGGGGTGATCATCCACGTCACCTCTATTCAGCGTGAACTGCCGTTACCGGAATCGACCACCGGATATGCGGCGGCCAAAGCGGCACTGTCGGCGTACAGCAAAAGCCTGTCGAAAGAAGTGTCCCCTAAGGGGATTCGGGTGGTGCGTGTGGCGCCTGGCTGGGTAGAAACCGAAGCATCGGTAGCGATGGCGGAACGACTTGCTCAGCAGGCAGGAACGGACTACGAGGGCGGTAAGCAGATCATCATGAATGCACTCGGTGGAATTCCGCTGGGCCGTCCCTCAAAGCCCATCGAAGTGGCGAACCTTATCGTCTTCCTTGCGTCATCCTGTGCTGCCACTATTACCGGTACGGAATATGTGATCGATGGCGGTACTGTCCCGACGGTATAATTTTATATCTTAAACAGTGCATTATTTTGAGCCTTAACGTTTCCTCGCGACAAACGAGTGGCCAGGCGTAATGGCCGCTTAGGGTATAAAGCGGCCTGATATAAGAGCCGCAAGGTCTGACTTGAGGCAAAGATTAAGGCAAAAAGTCGCGCGGCGTTGAGTCCATAATGAAACGAAAGCAGCAGTGAATGCCGCCGGGAATGGGTTTCAGCATCTGCTCATGCTAAAGAGCAGAACGCTACGCGCAACTTCAGGCCCGCGTAGAACAAAGGGCAGACGACCTCTTTGCAGACACTCAACATGCTGTGTCCAGCAATAAGCGATTACCTACCCTACTGAGACGCTTCAGCCAGTAATGCAGCCTGTACAGCAGGTCGGGCATTTATTTTTTCCATGTACGCCGGTAGCGCTGGCCAGCGTTCCAGTCGGATTGAGAAGAATTTACACCAACCCAGCACAGTAAAAAGGTAGGCATCCGCTACGCTGAAGGATGAGCCAGTCAGATAAGTGTTTTCATTGAGCCTAGCCTGGAGTAAATCGAACTGTCGGAAGAGCTTATCCTGAAAAATCGCTTTAATGTCCTCGGGCAGTGCGGGGTTGAACAGCGGTGCCGAGCCAGCGTGGATTTCACTAGTGATAAAGTTAAGCCATTCCTGCAGACGCACCCGAGCCCAACTGTCCGCGCGCGGTGCCAGGCCATATTCTGGTTTAAGATCGGCGAGGTACTGCACAATGGCTGGCCCCTCAGTGAGTATCTGCCCATTATCCAATTCAAGTGCAGCGACATAACCTTTAGGGTTAATGGTGCGGAAGTCGCGACCATCAGCAGTGAGCTTGCTTTTATTGTTAACCTTCACCAGTTCAAATTCAATTTCCAGTTCGCGCAGCACAATGTGCGGTGATAACGAACAGGTATCCGGGGCGTAATAAAGTTTCATGTTGTCTCCGTTAAATGTGTAAAGCCATCGAGAAATTCGAAGCAATTCTGAACTCACTGTATTTGACGCGTATTTCACTGTAAAATTAATGATATAGAATCTAACTATTAGCTGAGCTACTGATAATCATGATGAATCTTTTACACTGGCGCCTGCTGGTGGCCGTCGCGGATGCCGGCAACATCTCGCGCGCCGCAGAAGAGATAGGAATGACTCAATCAGGTGCCAGCCAGGCCATCGCCCAGCTAGAAGCTTCGCTTGGATTTCCGGTATTTACGCGTGAGCGACGGTATATCGGCATTACCGCGCTGGGTGAGCAGGTTATTGAAAATGCAAGAAACATGCTTTCGCAGCTGAATGCCATCCGCATACTGGCTGATAAGAGCCGAGACTTACACCAAGGGCGCATTCGCCTGGCCAGTTTTCCCTCAGTGACGTCCACATTGTTGCCAGGGCTTCTGCGCGACGTTAAGCGCCTGCATCCGGGTATTGAAATCGTTGTCCTGGAAGGTTCGGACGAGGAAGTCGAGGAGTGGCTTGCCGCCGATACCGTAGAACTTGGGGTGGTCATGAATCCCGGCCCCGGGCGTGCACAGGTTATATTAGGACAGGATGCATGGGTCGCGGTAATACCAGCTAAACATCAGCTGGCACATCATGCCAGGGCTTATGGCATAACGCTAAAGGCGCTGGCAGACCAGCCCTTTATTCTGGCGACAGGCGGATGTGTCGTTAATGGAAAAAGCCTGATGGAAATGGCTGGTTTGCAACTTTCCGATATACGCGTAACAGTACGCGACTGGATTAGCGCCTGTAAGCTGGTCGGGGAAGAGATGGGCGTCGCCCTTGTACCTGAATCAGCCCTGCCGGAGACGCTGCGCAACCTGTGCGTGGCACCTTTGACGCCTGCTATACACCGGGAATTTGGGCTGGTTTGTTCGTCATCTGGAGCGTCTTCTGATGCAACGCAGACGCTGCTTAATGCGCTACGTAAGCGAAGATGAGCCAGCTGGTGTTATTCATTTCAGCGCCTTGTTAGATGTCCGCTTCTGGCACGAAGCGGCCAAACTCACTGGAGTGGACATTCAATGTATAAGGGAAAAAATTGCTGATTTTGCATTCAGGCCCTGTTAACTTGAATGACAATGAAAACACACTCTGTCCTATTCCATTCAATGATTATTATCACCTGTCTGACTCAGGTGGGATAACGTTCGCCATTTTCCCGCCGGTAAGGCGGGCCTTACCGGTAACAATCCAGTGAGGTAAATAATGGATATCGCTACAGTCACAACGTCAGAAAAACCCACTTTGCACTTGTTATGTGGGAAAATTGCATCAGGCAAATCCACATTGTCAGCAAAGTTAGGTGCATTACCCGGCACCATAATTGTCAGTGAAGATTATTGGCTGGCTGCCCTCTTTGCCAATGAAATGCAATCCATAGCTGATTATGTGCAGTATTCCTCAAGACTCAGAAACGCTATGAAGCCTCATCTGGTGTCGCTACTCAAAGCGGGTTTATCCGTAGTTCTGGATTTTCCGGCAAACACGCAAACCAATCGTGAATGGATGATGAGCATCATTAAGGAGTCAGGTGCCAGTAACAGGCTGCATTATTTGAAAGTTACTGATGAAGTATGTAAATCCCGCTTGCGCGCCCGTAATGAAGAAGGAATGCATGAATTTACAGCCTCAGATCAACAATTTGAAACCATAACGCGCTTTTTCGCAGAGCCAACGGCTGATGAAGGGTTTGATATTATTGAATACAGCTGAATTTACCTTTCTGCACAAAGCGGACCGGCATAAGAGCCGCAAGGTCCGCTGTGAGCGATAAGAGGACGTTGAGTTTCTAGTAAAACTGACATGAAAACGTCCAAAGTCCCTCTGGGGATTTGTGAAAGTAGCCGATACCATTGTCCGCCCACATCCAGTTTACTTTTTCTTCTGACCCCACTTGAAAGACAAAATCTTGAATCCCCACACCATGTTGTATCTCCATTGGATATCCTCCAACCTTGGTTCCCCTGTACCGGTTAAAACCATCATAGAATCTATTACTTGCATCCTCATCATCGTTTACGTCAGATAAGTCAATAATATCCCAAGCATCCTCCCATCCCGGAGCATCATCATTGACACTCACCCACCGAACCGGAAATGCTCGATATGGAGTGTTAATTGCAGGCAATAACTCAAGCCCATCAAGGGTGGCGTATTCTCGTATTAGCCACCCCTCGCCATGAGGTTTATCAAATGGATGGCTTTCCATATTATGATAAAGCACTAAGAGCGCGATCCCCTTCAGTTGTTCAGGAATCACGGGAAGCTCATCTACGCGAATCTGGAGAAGCGGAAACATCGGCTGCCCCTTCCAAACTGGCAACCCTTCACCTGGAAGAGCGACTCCTTTTAAAAACCAGGATGTAATTGGGTCTGCTGTAGGGCGGAAACCACCGACTTGTGCCACAGATGCAGTACGTAATTTGGATCTGAGTTCTTCTAAAACTAACGCACTCTTGGATTTCATAATTGCATCCTTGCGTATGCCCATACTCTTGGATTCTGAAATGGAGGAGTTTTTATTATATATCGTAATTATTACCCAACAGACCTAAATATTTCTGTGCTTCCTCGTCAGAAGAGTAACGGAGGTCCGCTTCTTGCACAAAGCGGACCGACATAAGAGCCGTACGATCACCTACGAGCGAGGAGCGGAAGTGACCTAAATTTATCGTGGTCATGAGATTCAGTCTGAAGCAAGGTGAAGAATGTCCGACAAATCGATGTGCGAGATAGCGTTCTTCGTTAATCACACCATGAGGTGCTTTCTGATGATATGGTTATACCCTCACCATCCTTAAAGAGAGAACACTAATGATTGTAAGGACCTGGCATGGATGTGTTCCGCTTGAACATGCGGAAGGTTTTGCAAAACACCTTGAAAAAACAGGGGTAGAGCATTCCAGGAGCATATCGGGGAACAAAGGCGCGTTCGTTCGCAGAGAAACGCAGGGGAGTTGGGAGCATTTCTTTCTGGCAACTTACTGGCAGGATCTGCAGTCAGTGAAGGCATTTGCTGGAGAAAACTATCATGTGGCAGTCACTTACCCGGATGATGAAGAATTTAAGCTACTTTCTGACCCTTACGTTTTCCAGCATGTTGTTGAAGCAATTTCCCCCCTTTAATGTCATCTTCCGGGTATCCTGTCGCTATCCCTGAATTGCCATAACCCCCATATTGACTCAACGCATCCACTTAGGGCACAGAGCAGCCTGTTTCATCTGGTATCAACGCTGCTCTGTGCGAAGACTCTTCTGTTTAACATCACCCAATTTAGACCCTATCACTCAGGTCTTCGCGGGTTGGACCTTGAAAGTAGAGGCTACTTATATGGCAACTACGCGGTTGAACCAACACAAAACGAATCGCTTCCCAGACCGATCGCCCGTTCAAGAGCCGCTCTCCCATTCTGCATTGGCTATCGACACTCGAATCTAACCCTGTAAGTTCGAAATCAGGAGGGTACAGTCCGGTAACCCGTATATTTTCTTCGGACAATTGCTGTGCGAGTTTTGTTGTAAATCCGCTGAGCCCATGTTTGCTGGCGAAAAAAGCGGGGTGCGCAATTGAATCCGTGAAATTCGGGATCCCGCAGGAAGAGATAATTGAGACGATATCAGCACTGTCTGAACGTCTTAGCCCAGGCAACAGAGCCTGCGTCAGAAGAATCGACGCTGTCAGGCCGGAACTGACGGTATTAATAATGTCGGTATCAGGCTGGTCGTCTAACGTTCCTGACAACCATTGGGCAGCATTGAGAATTAAAATATCTATGGGCTTGTCTGAAGTTAATAGCTGTGAAGAAAACGCAGAAACGGATTCAGGCCGGGTTAAATCACAGATATACCCTTTTGCCATACCGCCTTCAGCAGTGATAAGACTGCAGGTTTGTTGAATATCATCAGCCCGCCGCGCACAAAAATCTACCTCAACGCCTTCCCGCGCCAGCCATACGCACAGCGCCTGACCAAATCCCCTGCCCCCACCCGTAATAACCGCTCTTTTGCCTCTCAGCATCTCCATACGTCCTTTCATTAATGGGTATGTTTATGGAGATATAGCATGAGGAGAGGGAGTGACATCTTTCCGTGAGTGCTATTTTAGATGCGGACATAGCGTCTGCGATGCGCGATAAACGACCCCTGCAACGAATACCCTCCTGAGTTCAGGCCATCATGACCACAATACTTAGCGTTCAAGCGCAGTAAGGATTGCGGCTTCCATTTTCTCGGGGGTGGTGATCGGCGCAAAACGCTTGAGCGGTTTACCGTCGCGTCCGATCAGAAACTTGGTGAAGTTCCACTTGATTCGCCCCCCCAGCACGCCGGGCAATTCGTTTTTCAGATAGCGAAACACCGGATGCGCTGCGGCTCCGTTGACCTCGATCTTCTCGAATATCGGGAAGCTCACACCGTAATGAATGTGACAGGTCCTGGCGATGTCGTCGGCATCGCCGGGCTCCTGTTTACCGAACTGGTTGCAGGGGAACCCAAGCACCACCAGCCCCTGAGCGGCGTATTTCTTATAAAGCGCCTCAAGGCCGCCGTATTGTGGCGTGAAGCCACATTGGCTGGCGGTATTCACGACCAACACCACCTTGCCAGCGAAGTCGAGCATAGCGACAGGCTGTCCATCCAGACGGGTGGCTGTCAGTTGATAAAACGTGGTCATAGCGGGATCCTCAACGCAGAACCTGTTCGACGCCAACATTACCACGTCGCGCACAGCGGCGGGGAATGGAACGTGGGAAGTCGGTTCTGTTTCTGGTTGCGCGGCAGGTCTGGAAACTTACCCTAAATAATAGCGAAGTATAAAGGCAAACATCACGCCGGAGATCACCGTCACCGGCATTGAAAAGCGCATTGCAACAACTAACGTTAACCCTAACGCGATCAGATCTGCAGGATTTCCGGAGGCAAAAAAAGGCGCAATGAAAGCCAGCATGACACAACCGGGAGACGATTTAAGAACCGTCATCGCCCTGGGCGTAAGCACCCGGTTTCGTAATATAAGATAAGCGGTCACACGCGTTGCATACGTGGTGAGTGCCATTAATACGATGGCGATGAAGGTCTGATAATCAGGCATCCTCTCCCCCTAAAAATGCGGCAACGGCTAATCCTGCTAAAGGGCCAGCAATGACGTACCACAGGCCGGCAATAAAATGACATACCGCCACGGAGACAACCAGACTGATTATCCAGGGCACGGCTTTACGAATGCCATTCCACATGCCTCTGACCAGCACAAGAAAGACCGCCGGAAAGGCCATATCAAAACCATACTGGTGAACATCGCCCAGCACCGGGCCAATTAACGCGCCGAGTGCGGTACAGAAAACCCACATCGTATAGAAAGATAAAGAGACCGCCATATAATACGGCATGCTGAACAGCGGCGCCGTTTTGTTATTTCTGGAATGCGCGTCATTATAACTGAGTGCCCAACTCTCATCCGTCATAAAAAAAAGCGCAGGTAAGACCTTTCGTTTTGGAAAACGAGAAAGTAAGGGAACCAGCGTCGCCCCCATTAAAATATGACGACTGTTTACCAGTAATGTTACGGCCATAATAAGTAAAAAAGGTGGCGGCGACGTCCAGATTTGTATGGCGGCAAATTCAGACCCACCGGCAAAATTTAATCCTGTCATCAAGGGAACGTCGAGAGGCGTGAGCCCCTTATGGCTTGCCTGCGCACCCAACACCAGCGCAAACGGGATCACGCCCAGTAATACGGGTAACCCATCTTTCAGGCCACGAAGGATTTCTTTTTTCTTCGTTTCACTCTTATCCAGTAATGGTCTGGCAGAACTGACATCCACACGTTGTTCACTCATGCGTTTCGCTCATTTCGTCTATTTCAAATACTGGCGCCAGAATAAAAGATGTGACACTATCAGTAAATATAAATAGTGTCACATTACACTTATGGTAATCTCATGCGCGAACGTTCTCCGTGGCAACCCCGTCTTGCAGAAGGCAATTCATCCCCTACCGATCGGCTGGTCCAGGCGTTGTCAGACGATATCCTTTCAGGCCTGCTGAGGCTCGGCGCGCGCCTTCCGGCGCATCGTGAACTGGCAGATACGCTCGGTATCGCGGTGGGTACTGTAACGAAAGCCTATGGGATCCTGGAGAGACGGGGTCTGGTTCGAAGCGTTAAGGGCAGCGGAATGTTTGTCGCGCTGGCCAATTCCAGAAGCCGAACCTTTATCGACCTGTCGCAAAACACCCCGCCAGCAGCACTGACCTCCCGGTCACTGAGTAAGACACTCACCACCCTCGCCCGGCGTCCTGACATGGATATGTTTAACACTTACGCCCCGGCAACGGGCCATGATGAACACCGGCGGCTTCTTGCGCAGTGGTTCAGTCGTCTGGGTGTCCCGGCAGATTACCAGCATCTCATCTTAACGAACGGTGCTCAGCATGCGCTCTCTGTAGCGTTGTCTACGGTCTGTGAACCTTTTGGCCGACTGTACGTTGAGGCTCAAACCTATTCAGGGCTGATTCAGCTGTCGCATTTACTGAAGCTCACATTAGTGGGGATCCCGATGGATGACGAAGGCATGGATGTCTCTGTTCTGGAAAAGATCCTCGATGAAAATGCGGAAAAAGGCGGTGCTGTCTATGTCACGCCGCTCTTACAAAGTCCGTCCACACGCATTATGAGCCTGGCCCGCCGTCAGGAACTGGTTCGGGTTTGTCGGGAAAGGGGCATAAAGATTATTGAGGATGATGTTTATCGGCTGATGAGCACGACAGAATTGCCCCAGATTGCCAAAATAGCCCCCGATATCACCTTATATGTGAATAGCTTATCTAAGATCCTTAATCCAGCATTGCGGATTGGCGGGCTGCTGGTACCGGAGGCGCTGTATTCACGAGCAGAATCCATGCTAAGGGCAACGGCGATGATGGTCTCTCCGCTAAGCAGCTCCATCATGGAGCAATGGCTGATTGATGGCACAGCAGAAACCGTCACCCTCGCAATTGAATACGAAACCCGGCGTCGTTACCAACTCGCTATCGACATTTTAGGGGAGCACGTTTATCGCTCGGGGCTGCCCAGCTTTCATCTCTGGTTACCGTTTTCACGCGATGACGCGCACTCGTTCTACAATGCAGCGCTGGCGACAGGCATCAAAGTGACAGCACCGGCCTCAACTGAAGTGGGTCAACAGTCGGATCAGTATGGCGTCAGGTTGTGTATTGGCGGAACGGAGTTCAGCCAGTTAAAGCAAGCACTCTTGAAACTCAACGAGATTGCCGGGCAACTCAAACAGAAACCAGACCCGTTCCCGCTTTTTAATGTATGAATGACAGGATAGGTATGACTCCTTTTCTTCTGACGAGGGTAATGTCATTCCCTTTATGTGCTCAAAAAATCAGCGGCGATTCGATCAGCATTTTTTCATAATATTTTTATCAGTCGCCATGATGAAATAGACGATGCTTATACAATCGGTAAAGCGTATGGATAGGTCTTATGCTGCCATTCGACGCGAAGCGTAAACGCTTTTTTACGGGCCAGGTCAGGCGTTGTCTGCTTCAAAAAAATTGCCGTATTTGTTATATTGTTACTTATTGATTATTCACCTCTGCGGTGCCAAAAAGAACAAGATTCACCGCAACCCAGGACAATGAAATGTTAGATTACCGCTTCCCGACAGCTTTGCAGATGGTTCTCAGCGTAGCGATGGCGGAGCAATCGGGTGAACGTTCGACGAGTGCGATTCTGGCCTACGGACTGGAAGCGAATCCGAGCTTTATCCGCAAGTTGATGGTTCCGCTTACGCGTGACGGCATTATCGTCTCAACCCTTGGCCGTAACGGTTCTATTCATCTTGGTCGTCCGGCGGATAAGATCACCCTGCGTGATATCTATGTTTCTGTGATAGAAGATAAAAAGCTGTGGGCGTCGCGT
This sequence comes from Enterobacter ludwigii, assembly GCF_001750725.1. Taxonomy (NCBI): domain Bacteria; kingdom Pseudomonadati; phylum Pseudomonadota; class Gammaproteobacteria; order Enterobacterales; family Enterobacteriaceae; genus Enterobacter; species Enterobacter ludwigii. The sequence goes on along the minus strand of NZ_CP017279.1, from coordinate 350,047 downwards.
CCTGACGTACCGGCTCGCTGCGTCGTCAGCGCCAATGCGTGCTGGTACTTCAAATCTATCGCCGATGAAGCGGAGCAGGCTTCGTTAGAGGTTCTGGCTCAACATACCGTGGCCAGCGCGCTGGAAAAGGTCAAAAAAGCCGATACCAGCGGGTGCGATCCGGTGCCTGAAATTGAAGGCCTGCATAAAAAAGCGTAGTCATGCCCTTCCTGATACGAAAAAAAACCGCCTTAACGAGAAGGCGGTTTTTTTGTGCCCTGTAAAAACCTAGGCAGGTAAAACGTCGTTGACCGGTTTGCCGCGCGTAACGAATTTACGCAGCGTCACGTAAAACACCGGCGTCAGGAACAGACCAAACAGCGTCACGCCCAGCATCCCGGAGAACACCGTGATCCCGGTGACACCGCGCACTTCTGCGCCTGCGCCGTGGCCGAGGATCAGCGGAATCGTCCCGGCAATAAAGGCGATGGAGGTCATCACAATCGGGCGTAAACGCAGGCGGCACGCTTCCAGCGCCGCTTCCATAATCCCTTTCCCCTGAAGCTCCAGCTCGCGCGCAAACTCAACGATAAGAATCGCGTTTTTACATGCCAGCCCCATGAGTACCACCAGCCCCACCTGCACGAAGACGTTGTTATCGCCCCCGGTCAGCCAGACGCCAAACAGCGCGGACAGCATCGTCATCGGAACGATCAGGATCACCGCCAGCGGCAGGGTCCAGCTTTCATACAGTGCGGCCAGCACCAGGAAAGCCAGCAGCACCGCGACCGGGAAGACGATCAGCGCCGTGTTGCCCTGAGTGGCCTGCTGGAAGCTCAGATCCGTCCATTCAATATTCATCCCGTTCGGCAGGATCTGCTTAGACATTCCGTCCAGTTGCGTCATCGCCTGTGCCGAAGAGAGAATGCGCGGATCGGCATCGCCAATCAGATCCGCCGCCGGATAACCGTTATAACGGATCACCGGATCCGGCCCGTAGGTGGTGCTGATATTCACCATACTGCCGATTGGCACCATTTCGCCCTGATTATTACGGGTGCGCAAATTCGCAATGTCTTCCACGCTGTCGCGGAACGGCCCGTCGGCCTGCGCCATCACGCGCCAGGTACGCCCGAACTGGTTAAAATCGTTCACATAAGACGATCCCAGATAGGTTTGCAGCGTACCGAACAGATCGGTCAGCGACACGCCCTGCGCTTTCGCCTTATCTCGATCAACCTGCACATCCAGCTGCGGAACGTTAGCCTGGTAGGTTGAGATCGGGAAATGCATCCCCGGCGTCTGCATAATCGCACCGGACATGGTGTTCACCGCGTTTTGCAGCGCACCATAGCCCAGACCGCCGCGATCCTGGATGTACAGCGAATAGCCCGACCCCTGCCCCAGCCCTAAAATCGGCGGTGGCAAAATGGAGAAACCAAAGCCCTGCTGAATTTGAGCGATTTTGGCATTGATCTCAGCGTTAATTTCCGCCGCCGTGTGTTTACGCTGATCGAACGGTTTCAGACCAAAGAAGACCGTCCCGGTATTCGGCGTGTTGGTGAACTGCAGCGCGTTAAGCCCAGGAAAAGCGACCGCATAATCCACGCCTTCGGTATTCATCCCGATTTCGCTCATTTTGCGGATCACCGCATCAGTGCGGGCCAGTGAAGAACCTTCCGGCATTTTCACGCCGCCAATTAAATACAGCTTATCCTGGGTAGGTATAAACCCGCCGGGGACCGCTTTAAACATGACGCCAGCCGCGCACAACAGCAGCACATAAACAACAAACACCGCGCCACGGCGTCCGAGCGTTTTCCCCACCAGTCCCTGATAACCATTAGAGCTACGGTGGAAAAAGCGGTTAAACGGACGGAACAGCCAGCCGAACAGACGATCGATAAGCCGGGTCGGGAAGTCTTTCGGGGCACCGTGCGGTTTTAACAGCAGCGCTGCCAGTGCCGGCGAGAGCGTCAGCGAGTTGATGGCGGAAATCACCGTCGAAATCGCGATAGTCACCGCAAACTGTTTGTAGAACTGGCCAGTTACTCCTGAGAGGAACGCCATCGGTACAAACACCGCGCACAGCACCAGCGCAATCGCGATAATCGGCCCCGAAACTTCACGCATCGCCTGATGCGCCGCCTGAAGCGGAGAAAGCCCCTCTTCGATATTTCGCTCGACGTTTTCCACCACCACGATGGCGTCATCCACGACGATACCGATAGCCAGCACCAGCCCGAACAAACTCAGGGTATTCAGTGAGAAGCCAAGCAGGTAGAGAATGCTGAACGTCCCCACAACCGATACCGGCACCGCGATCAGCGGAATAATCGACGCGCGCCAGGTCTGCAGGAACAGGATCACCACCAGTACTACCAGCACCACCGCTTCCAGCAGGGTCTGTACAACCGCGCGAATGGAATCGCGAACGAAAACCGTCGGGTCGTACGGTGCTGCCCATTTCATATCTTCCGGGAAACGCGTGGCCAGTTCGTTCATTTTCGCGCGCACGGCGTTAGACAAATCGATGGCGTTCGCGCCCGGGGACTGGAAGATACCAATCCCGACCGCGTCTTTGTTGTTGAGCTGGGAACGCAGCGCATAGCTGCCAGAGCCCATTTCAATACGCGCCACGTCGCGCAGGCGTACCAGCGAGCCGTCTTGCGCCGTTTTCAGAATAATATTGCCAAACTCTTCTTCCGTGTGCAGACGCCCCTGCGCGTTAATGGAGATCAGGAAATCGCTCTCTTTCGGCAGCGGCTCTGCGCCAAGCTGCCCGGCGGAAACCTGAACGTTTTGCTCCTGCATCGCCGTCACGACATCCGAGGCCGTCAACCCGCGGGCTGCCACCTTGTCGGGATCCAGCCAGATGCGCATCGCGTATTCGCCAGAGCCAAAAATCTGAATCTGACCCACGCCCGGCAGACGCGCCAGTTCGTCTTTCACTTTAAGCGTGGCGTAGTTACGCATATACAGTGAATCGTACTTGCCGCCCGGCGAAAACAGATGCACCACCAGCGTCAGCGTCGGTGATTGTTTCTGGGTGGTAATACCCAGACGTCGTACATCTTCCGGCAGACGCGCCTCGGCCTGTGACACGCGGTTTTGCACCTGAACCTGCGCCTGATCCGGATCGGTACCCGGGCGGAACGTCACGGTGGTTACCAGTACGCCGTCAGAGCCTGCAACGGATTTCATGTACATCATGTTTTCAACGCCGTTGATGGCTTCTTCCAGCGGCGTCGCCACGGTTTCTGCAATCACTTTCGGGTTGGCACCCGGATACTCCGCGCGCACCTGCACGCTTGGCGGTACGACGTCAGGATATTCGCTCACCGGCAACAGCGGGATAGCGATTAATCCTGTGATGAAAATCAGAATCGACAGTACTGCGGCGAAAATCGGCCTGTCGATAAAAAAGCGGGAAAAGTCCATATGTCGGATTCTCGGGTAAGGGATCAGTTAAGCGCGGCGCTGGCGGTCATCGGAACGGTTTTCGCGTTAACCGGCATACCCGGCATAAACACTTTTTGTAAACCGTCGACGATGACTTTATCGCCAGGGTTCAGCCCCTGCTGCACGATACGTAAACCGGCGGCCAGACGTCCCGGCGTGATATCGCGGCGCTGCGCTTTACCTTCTTTATCAACGATATAAACGTATTTGCGATCCTGATCGGTCAGCACCGCTTTATCGTCGACAAGCGTGGCTTTGAATTCAGCGCTGCCCGGCAGGCGTACGCGGGCAAACAGTCCTGGCGTGAACTGACGCTGCGCATTATCCAGCAGCGCGCGCATACGGATGGTGCCGGTGCTCGGCGTTAACTGATTATCAAGAAAATCCACCTTGCCCTGATGGGGATAACCCTCCTCCCCCACCAGACCAATCTCAACCGGGAGCGCCAGGTGATTACTGGACGCGCCCTGCCCGCTGCGGGCGAGATTTTGATAGTGGAGGTAGGTTGCCTCATCCACGTCAAAGTAGACGTAAACCGTTTTCAGGGAGACCAGCGTGGTGAGGACGCTGGCACTGTCACCCGCAGTGACCAGATTACCGCTGGTGATCAGCGCGCGGCTGGCGCGGCCATCAATAGGCGCGGTCACTTTGGTGAAATCGAGGTTAAGTTGTGCCGCGTCAACAGCCGCCTGCGCGGCGCGAATGTCGGCCTGCGCCTGAGCGGCGGCCGAACGGCGCTGCTCCCACTCTTCACGGGAGACGACGTTGGTATTGACGAGTTTATCGGTACGGTTAGCCTCACTGCGCGCCAGGCTGGCCTGCGTTTTGGCTCTCGTTAAGGTGGCCTGCGCCTGTTCCAGCGCAGCGCGATAGGTTCTGTCATCGATAGTGAACAGCACCTCGCCCTTTTTCACTTCCTGGCCGTCGGTGTAATTCACTTTATCAATGTAGCCGGAGACACGGGGGCGCAGCTGAACGCTTTCCACCGCTTCAATCCGGCCGTTAAAGCTATCCCACTGACTGATGGATTTCACTACCACGTCAGCGGCGCTCACAGCGGGCGCTTGTGGGACGGCATTTTGTGCCACGCCGTCATCGCATCCGACAAGCAGCATGGAGAGGAACATCGCTCCCAGCGCCGTCAGATGAACGTTAACCCAGGGTTTTTGCAGGCTCATTATTTTTATTCCGGTAATGGTAGCCGCCGGGCAAGACGCTGCGGGAGACGCGGCGCCACTTCCTTTGTCCGGACTGGCTTGAGACTATTTGTGTCGTTCATCGCCACAAAACTGTAACAGTTGCGAATACACTATCGCGGCGATTGTAGGAAGGCGTCAGATTTAGTGCAAGAATAATTAATACACTTTATGTGCTATTTGGCTCAGGGGCAAAAGGCGCGTTTTCGGCAAGGATTTAAATGCAACAATAAAACTTGCATTTAATGTCAGAGCGAGTCATCTTTAAATGCAACAGACAAAAATGCTTTTTAAAACGCGGCGTGGGGGAAACCATGAACACTGACGCATTTATTCATGATCTACTCGACTGGATCGACAACAACCTTGAAAGCCGCCTGGACATTAACACCGTTTCCAGGCGCGCCGGCTACTCGAAATGGCATCTCCAGCGGATCTTCAAGGAACATACCGGGTATCCGCTGGCCGAGTATATTCGTGCACAAAAGCTGCAAAAATCGGTCGAGCGCTTAACCCACAGCGATGAACCGATCCTGAACGTGGCGATCGCGCTGGGCTTTGATTCCCAGCAGTCCTTCAACCGCAGCTTTAAGCGTCAGTATGGCCAGGCCCCCGGGGCATGGCGTCGCAGTACCGTCTGCCCTGAACGCCAGCAATCAACCTAGCGTCGCGGCTTTCGCCGCGACCCGTACTGGCCGGTGGCAAACCGGCCTGTAATCATGTTCCCCTGTTCGCCGCTCAGCCGTCCGTTGAACGTGTTAGCGCTTCCCAGCGATCGATTTCCTCACCTAAACGCGCGAGCTTTTCCCGCACTAAACTCAAAGCATCACTGCCAAGCAATAAATGCGTCGGCGGGTTCTGGCTCTCAATGATAGCCAGCATGGCGCGCGCCGCTTTTACGGGGTCGCCGAGTTGCTGACCACTTTTTTCCTGACGAGCCTGGCGGACAGGATCGAATAACGCGTCATAGTCCGGGATGCTGCGCGCACTGCGTACCATCGAGCGTCCTGCCCAGTCGGTGCGAAACGAGCCCGGTGCCACCGCAGTGACATGTATGTTGAACGGAGCAAGCTCTTTGCTCAGCGTATCTGATATGCCTTCGAGTGCAAATTTACTGCCACAGTAATAGCTGATGCCGGGCAGAGTGATGAAACCGCCCATCGAGGTGATATTAAGAATATGGCCGTGACGACGCTGGCGCATGCCCGGCAGCACGGCTTTGATCATCGCGACGGCGCCAAACACATTCACCTCAAACTGGCGGCGCATGTCTGCGAGCGAGGACTCTTCCAGTATGCCTTCGTGACCGTAACCGGCATTGTTCACAAGGACATCAATCGGGCCGACGGTGGATACACTCTGCGTAATCACTTCATCAATGTGCGCATAGTCCGTGACATCAAGCAGGCAGCCGAATGCCCGCTGCGTATCGAGTGCCTCGAATGCCTGCTTTGCTTCGGGGGTGCGCACGGTCCCCACGACCCGATGACCTGCGGCGAGGGCTTCCTCCGCCAGAGCACGACCAAAGCCGCTGCTGACGCCGGTGATTAAGATTGTTTTTGCAGATGCCATAAATAACTCCCATGAACAGTGAAGGCTGCATGGTATTCTCTGATTTGCCGTATTTTTAGGCCGTATTTTCTCTTTTTATTGCCTGATTTTATGAGGTGCAGTGATGTCCGGGATGATTACCTTAGTAAAAGCACTGGCGGTGCAGGAAGGGTACAACCTGACGGCGTTGCCTGATGTGCGAATTTTGCGTGCCGACCGCCCGCTTGCGCGAACGCCCGTGCTTTACGATCCGGGGATTGTGATTGTCTGCCAGGGCAGCAAACGCGGCTTTTTCGGTCAGCAGACCTATCTGTATGATGAACAGCACTATCTGGCCGTGTCAGTACCGGTGCCGTTTGTGATGGAAACCGACGCGTCGGCAGAACACCCCTTACTGGCGATATATCTGCATCTGGATTTTCAGCTTGCCGCTGAACTGATGTTGCAGATTGAGCAGCATCACGCCCCACATCCTCCCGCTGCGCCACAAAGCATGATGTCGAGCCCGATGGACGACGCGGTAAAAACGGCCGTGCTGCGCCTGCTTGAAGTACTGAACAATCCGCTTGAGGCGGCGATCCTCGGCCCGGCGCGGGTGCGAGAGCTCTATTTCCGCGTCCTGACGGGCGCCCAGGGCAAGGCCATGCGCGCCGCGCTGGCCTTACAGGGGCAGTTCGGCAAAATTGGCAAAGTACTGCAGCACATCCATACCGCCTACGCTGAGCCGTTAACGCTTAATCAACTGGCGATGGAGGCCGGAATGAGTGTGCCGACGTTTCACACCCATTTCAAAGCGATAACCCGTATGCCGCCGATGCAATATGTGAAATCGGTGCGCCTGCACCAGGCAAGGATGTTGATGGTGCGTCAGCATATTACCGCCGCCGCCGCGAGCTACGCCGTCGGTTATGAAAGTCCGTCGCAGTTTAATCGTGAATTCAAACGGCTGTTTGGTTTGCCACCCGCAGAGGAAATAAAACGCATGCAGCGTAATTTCGCCGTTCCGCCTGTGCAGCAGGCGTCGATATTTGTCTCTTCCCATTAAGCCTGATACTACATACCAGGCCTGAATACAGGCCTGGTATGTACACGGCGTCATCACGCCGTGGATTGCACTAACTCAGGAACTTACCTTTGAGCAGGTTAAGTCCCGCAGACATCAGGTCGCCCTGGGCCGGGGCTTCGCCCTGCGGTGAAAGGCCGTCGACGATTTTAGGCAGGTATTCAGCAATCAGCGTCGACGCGGTTTGAGAATCCACGCCCAGTTTCGCGCCAAGATCCTGCAGCGCTGGCGATCCAAACACCGATGTGATCTGTTCGCTGTTCACCGACTGATTACTCTGCTGGCTAAGCCACGACTCGACAACGCCGCCCAGGCCGCCATTGCGGAATTTTTCGAGGATCCCCTGAATGCCGCCCTGCTGCTCAATCCAGGTCATGATCGCCTGGAGTTGCTCCGTCTTACCGCCCTGCCCGCCGGCCAGGCTGCCGATTTGATCTAATAATCCCATCACAGACTCCCTACAAACATCGCTAACACGTCCTGATTGACGGCTTACTTAGCCGGGATAATCAGTACCTGACCCGGGTAGATTTTGTCGGGATGCGTCAGCATCGGTTTATTGGCTTCAAAAATACGCTGATACTCATTGGCAGAGCCATACATCGCTTTTGAGATGGCGCTCAGGGTATCGCCGGATTTCACCGTGTAATAGCGGCTTTCCACCCCGCTTTGGGTGACGGTCACGCTATCATTGACCTGACCAATCCCGGTGACGTTACCTATCGCCACCAGAATTTTTTCTTTATCTTCCTGGGAGCCCACGTCGCCGGTCACCGTCGCCGTACCGTCGTCCGCGACATTAATGTTGACCTTTTCGGCACCAGGCAGGTTAAGACTATCAATATGTTTTTTCAGCTTGTCGGCCTGATCTTCCTTGCTACCGCCGGATACGGCATCCCAGATTTTCTCGCCCGCTTCTTTCACAAAACTTAATAATCCCATCTTCCACACCTCCATAACTGTTTCATGGTGAACATTTTCATTGGTTCCCGTTGCAGGATGTACGATGCGGTGTCTCCGCTCTGGCTGAAAAATCCGGAAACAGCACAACCTGCCACATGAAGTATATCCAATAAGCGTCAGGGTGCAGGATATTTGCCCTGGTATCGCCGTTATGCCGCAACATTCCCTTTTGCCGACGTCTCACGTCTGGCGTTCCAGCCACGCGTTAAACCGTTCCATCTCTTCCAGCACACGGCTGACCAACGGTTCGATGGATTCCCAGCCTTGTTCGTTGTTGCAGGCGAGTTCCAGCGCCTCACAGGCCTCTTTCAGCGAGGTAAAATTCATCAACCGCGCACCGCCGTTAATCCGGTGAGCCATGCGGCCAACCTTGTCGCGCTCTCGCTGTTCAAGTCGCTGTTTAAGGTGTTCGGCGTCGTCATGATTCACGGCGATCATTTCGAACTGAAGCTGGCGTGTTTTATCGTCAACGGTGGCGTCCGTCTTTCCGGCACTGGCGAAATACCGCTCCAGCATCTCCTGCAATTTTTGCGGCGTTAGCGGTTTTTCCAGATATTCATCCATCCCGGCATCAATACAGCTTGCGGCCGCTTCTGTGCCGCTCATGGCCGTCAGGCCAAAAATGGGGATCGCCTCACGTCCTTCCCGTCGTTCATGCTCACGGATCTGCCGGGTCAGTTCGTAACCATCCATCACCGGCATAGTACAGTCAGTAATAATGGCGGCATAACGCGCTGGCTGCGCTTTCCACATTGCCAGCGCCTCTTCTCCTTGCGTGGCCAAAGAGACGCGGTGTCCCCATGATTCGAGTCGCTGCTGTAAGGTCTGACGCGCGGGAGGATAATCATCCACCACCAGAATATGCAGGCTGGCTACGCTGTCCGGTGCCGGATGATGCAGGGCTATTTTCGCTGAGGGTGTCGCATTAAAGAGGAAACTCACCACACATCCTTCGTGCGGCTCGCTCTCAACGCGCACCTCCGCCCCGGCAGCGCGCGCCATATGCAGACAGGCGGGCAAACTAAAGCCGGTATCGGTCCACTCCGATTTAAGCGTCACGTTGTTCGCGCGTTCGATGATTTGTGCCTGGGTTGCTTCGGAAATCCCCGGGCCCCCATCGCACACCTCAATCACCAACCGGACGCTTTCAACCTGTGGATCACGGGTTCCCTCATACACCTCGATATCAATGGCATCGCCGTCAGCATGCTTGATGGCATTGCGCAGGAGGCTCGACAGAATGCGGATAATTAACAGCGGATCGGTATCGTAGCGTTGAGCTGAAAGCTCGATCAGCACGTTCAGGCTCATACCTTTCGCTTCTGCCTGCTGACGATAGAGAGCGACCGTGCTGTCAATCAGCTGCGGCAGGTTCGTGCTGCGCGTTAAGCCGAGCAGTTGCGGGTTATCGGCACGGAAAACATCGAACATGTCGCCAATTAACGAAAGCAGATTAAGGGAGGACTCCCAGATGAGGTTCAGATTCTCGTTGCGTTCATGGCGCTCGTCCAGCGCCTGAAGTTCCAGTTCCAGCAGACCCGTAATCACGTTAAGCGGTGTGCGAACCTCATGCCCCATGCTCAGCATAAAGGCATTTTTACTGGCAATCGCCTGCTCAAGATTACTTTTTGTTTCAGAGAGTTGAGTAATTAACAGCTCTTTTTCGGTGATATCCAGCCAGCCACCAATTAACCCGCCAATCTCGCCCTGCCCGTCATGCCACGGCACGACCCACCCCTGCAAGTATCGTGGCTGCTCACCCACCTGAAACCTGGCGGACCATTTCTGCGGTTGACCATCCTGCAATGCCTGGCGATAGCGGGCTTCGATCGCCGCCAGCTCTGAAGGCTCAACCGTATTGATGGCGGTGATCGGCAGACCTTTCAGATCCTGCCCTGACAGGCCAATAGTATCGCTCCAGGCCTGGTTATAACGCAGTAAATTCCCCTGCCGATCGCGGACATAGAGCGCAACAGGAGAGGCGTCTATCAGTGATTGGGTAAATTTCAGCTGCTCAGCCAGCTTCTGCTGCCAGACGTTGCCGCGGCGTAATGCACGGCGCAAATACTGGATCCACAGCCAGCAGCCCACCACGACCAGAAAGAGCAATATGCCCCACAGCAGCGAGTTCACGAACGTGCTTTTATTCCAGGTTTCACTGTTTTCTATCGCCGCCTGACGCCAGTCACCCGCCATTTGCATCAGCGCCCGTGGCTGCATATCGGCCAGCGCTTTGTTCAGGATATTGATCGGCTGGCTGCTGTCCGTTTGCGCCGACAACACCAGATCGACGGGTGTCACAGGAAGGGTCACCGCCAGATGAAAACGGGTTGGATGGTGGAGAGTCACGAGATAACTGGCAATAAACTGCGGTGCAATCACCCCACGGACTTCTCCACGTTTTAAGCGTTCAAGGGCGTCGTCCATATGCGGAACTTTCACCAGCTTAATGGTGGGATACCAGGTGTCCAGCCAGGGTAACAGCGGGTCATTCGCCTGAATGGCAATTTTCTCGCCTTTCAACTGTGAGAAATCACTGGGGCGCTTGATGCCCTGATCCATCACCACCACGGCGGGCGTGGTAAGCAACGGAGGCGTTTTCGCTGCACCGCTTTTGGTCTGCTGCGGCGTATCGATAACCTGTTCAACAAACAGTGCGTCAGGGTGAGCGCGCTTCATTGCCAGAAGTTCAGCATCGCTTTCAACGCTGAGGAAGGAAAAGCGAATGCCGTACTGGTCGTTAAACTGGTTAAGCAGATCGACCACCAGCCCCTGAGGTTCACCTTCGCTGACAAACGTGACAGGCCTTTGACGGCGGTCAATAATGACCTGAATTTGCCCGTGCTCGCGTAGCCAGCTTTCCTCCTCGGGATCTAACCCCAGTGGATTGGCGGTGATCACAAAGCTCCGGTTCAGACCCCAGCTGGTCGCAATGCGTAAACGGCTGGCTAAAGAGATATGTTTAAATACGGTATCGATGGATTCCGCCAGCAGCGGTAGCTGTCGGTCGATACCAAAACTCATGTTCAGATTAGGTATCGTCGGGCTGAACGTCCAGCTCAGGTCTCTGACCTGGTGGTATTGCGTAAGATATTCCGCACTGGCCCGGTTAATCCACAGCGCATCGATTTGCTTAAAGGCCAGCGCGCTGACGGCGGTGTTATACCACGACTGGAAGCGCAGTGTGCTGTCCGGATACTGGCGGCGAAGCGCTTCACTGGCCTGGCTTCCTGAGACGACGCCAATCACTTTATTTCGCAGATCGACAGGCGTTTCACCCTGTGATTTTGGGGTCATCAGAACCGCTTTATCCAGCAGCCAGGGCGGTGAGGCTTGCAGGTCCGGGCTTGGCCACAGTTCCGGATTCCAGATAGCCACCATCTGTATTTCCTGGCGCTTCAGCGCGAGTAACGCTTCACTGCTGTTTTCGTAGTAATGCAGCTTAATTTTTACCTTAAGGCTGTCTTCCAGCATAGCCAGGTAATCAGCAGCAATGCCGCCAAAGACGCCATGTCCCATCCCTTCGCTTAACGGCGGTTGCTCCTGCCCCCAAACCCCCACATGCAGCGTGGAATGGCTGTCCAGCCAGCGTTGCGCCGCCTCACTGAACTGGACATGCGGCGCGTTAACCTGAACGCGACGCTGCAGTTCCAGTGGCTGGGCGTGCAGTTGCCCTACACAACACACGGTAAGAAGCAGGCTCAATAGCCGGGCTGATAAAAAACGCATCGTACGAGTCGTTCCCTGAATAAAACATGCTGGAAAATAAAATTATACCGATGACCCGGCTTACCCTGAGTAAGCTTTGTCTTGTTCTGCGCAGATACCTCAGTGGCAGACAAGATCCCGACAGTATAAGACCGGACTTATTGTCGCGCCTGTTCCGTCCCGGTAAAAATTTCTCCTCCACTTTACCAGGAAAGTACTTTTTTACGTTTGAACAGGTTAATCCGTGATGAACAACAATATTGATAATCGCGATATCGCGCCAGAGGCCCTCACGGATGGGGACCGCGATACGCCATTTCCGGTGGTGCTGGAAATAACGCTCGACGACGTTTTAATTCAGAATGAAGCGCGTCTTTTTGCCGACGATACCAGCCAGCAACTGATGATAAAAGGTGATGCAGGGGATGAAATTAACCTCTCGGACCTACTTCCCGAAGGCGCGGAAATGGGTGAATGGACGAAAGCCCGGGGCTCAGTAACTGTCGATGGCGTGCAATATGCCGTATATCAGCATTCAGGTATGGAAACGGAACTGCTGGTTCAGGTCGGTATGCAGGTCGCCCTCAATAATATGTAAATGCAGGCGTCCTGCGGTCCTGGCGACACGCGGGACGCTGCGTTTCCGGGAGTCCCGCAATCTGTCTCAGCTCCCCTGACGATCGTCGTCGTTCACTATCTCGACCTTAACGTCTCCCTGACGAAACCCCTCGGCAATAAAAAAAGGCATCGGCAGTTTCCACTGCCCCTGCTGCACGGGTGCCGTATACCGCCAGGCATTACCGTCCATTTTCAGCAGCACAGCCTGCTTTTCCCCGTCTTGTTTATGGCTTGGCCCGGCCATGATCGTAAACCCGGCATTGCTCCCGACGTGGAAGTGTTCTGCCTTCCAGCGAACAGGAGGATGCGCCGGCCAGGGTTCAGCATGATGAAAACCAAAAATAGCATCATGGCTAAGCAGACTTTGCCGCACGGTGGACCACAGCACCGCCTTCAGGAAATACTGGTCAGTGAAGCGCGCATTGCCCCGGTACTGCACGACAAACTCACGCATCATTCTTGCAACGTTCGGGAAGATGCCGCCACATCCAGCCCACATCCCGGCGAGTAACAACTCGGTATGCGTGAAATAGTCACGCATATGGTGAAAGTACCAGGGCGAACGTAGCCACGCCTCGACACAAACCTGCTCGCGTTCGGAGAGCAACGAGTCGGCATCACGAACCAAAAACCGCTCAACCGTCGGGTCGTCCATCACCAGAAAACGCCATAACGTGGGATAGATGGTTTTTTCGTGGCTCATATCGACCAGTTGAGCACCGCCCGCCTGCAGACGTTGCCAGACGTGCTGCGGCACAGAATTATCCAGATACACACGGCAGCACCAGCCAGGAAACAGCGAGTTTGCGGCTTCAATGTTTTTAATCAGCGTTTCGCAATAGCGCGGCCGATCGCCGAACAGGCTGAAGGCGATAATATTTTTTTCGCGCTGCGTGGCATCAAAAGGACGCGGCGGCGTTGAGGGAAGCGGCCAGCATTTGCCGTGACCAAAGCGTTGATCCGACAGCGTCAGCGACTCAAGGCCATAGGTGCGCATCTCCTGGGTTTTGCCCATGTGCCCACACAGTTCAGCAAAACCATCCAGCCAGGTTTCAGAGGCTTCATGACGCTGCGGCGACCGGTGTATTTTACGATACACTTTATACGCCTGATCGTACTTTCCCTGACGCATCAGGCTTAGCGCATAGTCACTTTGCACTGACATATTTTTGGGCAATATGGCCAGGGCTTTTTCACAGCAGCGAGAGGCGCTGGCGTAATCCCCGTCAGCCATAGACTGGCGATAAATCTCCGCCAGGGAATGTAACTGCTGGCTTATTGCGGCGTGGTTAACAGGTCGACGTTGAGGTACCGGGCGCATAAAAATCCGCTCAATTATTTAATCAGAAAAATTAAGCCGATTTTTTCATTGTTACGGGTGGCTCACGATAAGACCCGTCTTGATATTCCCTGAAGAGAGTACAGCCCCGGCACAGGCAGGTAAAAAGCGATTTCCGCCTCTTATTCAATTTCACTTAAGCTGAGTATTTTACAGCAACTTAATTAATACCATTACCGTTTATAATGAGATGTTATTTCATTAAAAAAAATAACCAAGTCAGGTCTTATAACCCTTTATCGTCTGTTTCATCATACTGCGCACACATAAATGAGGATGACATCGGTATAATTCGACCCCGGTATTGCTGAGGTCAGGCATGAAGGATGTCTTTTCATCGGCTATACAGTAAGTTATGGGCTAGCCCGTACAGGTTGTTTATGATGTTTCATTCACAGCACACCCGATGTCCGGGGAAGATATTCCCAGGCTCACTTCGTCTTCAGGAGTCAGTTAAAGAGATATGCGTCACTATTTTCGCCTTTTTGTGCTGCTGGTTTTATTCTTGCTTTCAATGCCTTCAGCGATAGGCGATGAATATAAGATCCTGATGAGAACACCGGTCCAGGGATTACAGCGTTTATCTCTTAGCGCCGATCAAGCCGCGTTTATAAAACAACAACGACAACTGAACGTGGGCGTGACCCATTATGATGCCCCACCGTTTGGCATGCGTAACATTCGCAATGAGTATGAAGGTTTGAGCGCGGATTATACGGGACTGGTCGCCTGGCAACTTAACCTCCCGGTTAAGATAAAAGTGTTTAGCTCCTCTGAAGAGGCGTGGCAGGCGCTGGCACGTGGCGATATTGACCTGATCCCGTCCGTGGCCGCCTTCCCGGATAACGATGCTTTTGCCTTTTCTTTACCTTATGCCAGCGATAAACCGGTGCTGGGGCTCAACGATAGCGATACCGCCCCTCTGGCAGAGGATCTGCGTGATACCGACGTAGCAATGCCGAGGGACTATTTGCCCCTGTCACAGGCTCAGGCCGCCTACCCTAACGCCCGTTTTCGCCTGTTCGACAGTTATCAGGAAGCGTTGAGCGCGGTGGCGTTTGGTCAGTCGCGGGTTTACCTGGGCAACAGTTACTCGCTCAGCCGCAACTACCTGAACAATATTCATGTTGAGCGATTCTCACGCCTGACCAGCCGTGAAGTGGGGTTTGCCGTCAGCCAAAAAAAACCACAACTGCTCACACTGATTAATGCCGCAATCAAGGCCGTGCCAGAAGATGAAAAGCAGGAGCTTTATCGTCTCTGGCAGCCCGATCGCATTGATCTCGCACAGGGGTCGAAATCCCTTCTCTTTACCGAGCAAGAGAAAACGTGGATCAAGAAACATCCCATCGTTAACGTTCTGATCTACAGCCAGGACAATGCAGCCCCAGTCTCATTTATTGATAATAAAGGTGTGCTGCGCGGTATTGCCGCCGATCTGTTTTCCGTTGTGTCGCTCAGAACCGGTTTACAGTTTCGTTTTGAAACGGGCAGCACCACCGAGGAACTGATTCAACAGGTGAACGAGTCAAGCGCGGATATGCTCGCCTCAATCACCCCCAGTGAAGCGCGTAAAAATAAAATTCTTTTCACCCGCCCCTATCTGCGGAGCGCCTTTTCCCTGGCAACAGCGACAAATCGTAACGACATTCATATGCTGGCAGATCTGCGTGGAAAACGGCTGGCGATGGTAAAAAACATTGGTGTGGAAAGTATGGTGCGCCAGCGTTACCCGGAAATTGAAATTGTTCACGTGGGCAATGAATCACAGCTGCTTTCCACCGTACTTGAGGGGAAAGCGGATGCCGCGGTGGGTATTCTGATCATGAGTGACTATCAAATCTTCACCAACTTTCAGGACAAACTTAAAGTGGTGTCGATTGTGGGGGACGCCCCTGTCTGGATCTCTTTCGGGGTCGGGCTGTCCAATCCGGAACTTCAGGGGATTTTAGATAAAATATTGCTGAGCATTCCCCCTGTTGAGCTGGAAAATCTGGCCAACCGCTGGCGGCCCAACGAACTGGTGGTTGTTGACAGCTTCTGGTATCGCTATCGGGAAGTGTTGATTGCCACTGCCGTCTTTAGCGCCGTCTTAATTATTCTGGCCCTGGGTTGGGCACTCTACCTGCGTCGACAGATCGCGCGTAAAGCGGCACTTCGTCGTCAGATGAACACCCAGCTTGTGCAATTACGCGAGGTCATCACCGAGCGTGAAGCGCTGCTGGTTGAACTTAAGGAAGCCAAAGACAGGGCCGAGGATTCTAACCGCGCAAAATCCGTCTTCCTGTCGACCATGAGTCATGAAATCCGCACGCCGATGAATGCCATTATTGGCATGCTGGATATCGTGCTGAAAAAAGGACGCCGTGGTGAGCAAGATATTCAGGCGCTCGAGGTGGCGTATGAATCGGCAGAAGGACTGGTGGGATTAATTGGCGATATTCTGGATATTTCCCGTATTGAGGGGGGGCATCTCGATTTCAATCCTGAAGCCACGAACCTCGGTACGCTGATTAACAATATGATGCGGGTTTTCCAGGGCGTGGCCATTGAGAAAAATATCGAACTCACTCGCGCGTTCCCGACGGAACCGATAATCGATGTCTGTGCCGACCCCTTACGCATCAAGCAGGTTCTGTCGAACCTGTTAAGTAATGCCATTAAGTTTACCGACGTCGGCGGCGTATCACTGACGCTGCAGCAGGCTGAAGACCCGGTAAATGACAGCGTTCACTACATCATTGACGTCAAGGACAGCGGCGTGGGGATCGATGCCAGCCAGCAGGCAGCCTTGTTCAGGCCCTTTAGTCAGGCAGACAACCGCCGCGCAGGAACGGGGCTGGGCCTCTATATCAGCCGGACCATTTGCGAAAGCATGGGCGGCACGCTTATGCTGACCAGTGAGAAAAACGTGGGCACCACGGTGAGAGCAACCTTTACACTGCCGAAAGTAAAAACGGCGGCGGCCGTGGATGTCCAGCAGCACGAAGACGAAGACAAAATTCCGGCCCTGAAGATCCTGGTCGTGGACGATAACCCTGCCAACCGGATCCTGCTGGCTAAACAGTTGGCCTGGTTAGGACAGCATGCGTATCTTGCGTCAGAGGGAAATGAGGCACTGGCTATCTGGAAAAAAACAGATTTCGACGTGATCATTACCGACTGCAACATGCCCGGCATGAATGGTTATCAGCTGACTCACATAATCCGCACGCGCGAGCAGGAACAGCACAGGGCCGCGGCCTGGATTATCGGCTTTACCGCCAATGCCATGCATGAGATCACGGCGCGTTGTTTACAGGCTGGCATGAATGATTGCCTGTTTAAGCCCTGCTCAATCAATCATCTCGCGGCTGCACTGCGAAATATTCATCCCATTGAGCACAAAGCATCGGACGATACCGTCTGACTGAAATAAAAAAGGAGCCTGTTAAAGGCTCCTGATAATGTCTCGGATGAACCGGTTGCAATGGGATTAAAGCAGTTGGTCGTGCCAAAGAAACAGTTCAGAGTCCGTTTTCACGCCCAGCTTTTTCATGGCCGATTTCTTCTGTCCGCTGACCGTCTTACGACTACGATTGAATTTCTCTGAAATCTGCAGGACAGACATTCCACCGGTAAAGAGTCGCAGCACCTCAAGCTCCTTAGGAGACAGCTGATCCAGGCGGCCAATGCCCTCAATCACCTGCGGCGCGTTGTCACCCTCTGAACCCGATTTCGTGTCTGCACAAGGCTCGGAAATTAGGTAGAACTCTTTCTCCATGCTTTCTGAGAGGGAGATACGCCCCGCCGCGACCTGGCGCGCCGCATTCACCACTTCCGATAAATCACGGCTTTTACCGACATGCCCACGCACGCCGATTTTTAACGCCATGCGCACAATCGCCGTGTTTTCCAGCGTGGAGGAAAGAAGAATTTTCAGCCACGGGAAGTTGCTCATGAGCTGTTTGATCATCGGTAAACCGTCGATCTCTTCATCACCAAGCAAATAGTCAAGAACCAACACATCAACACGGTTGTTGCGTAAAAAATTCATGAGTTCGATACGAGTGGCAAAGCTGCCTTTTAGTTCGAAATCAGGCTCCTGGCTAAATATAATTTCCATCCCCTTACGGACAATCGGGTGATCGTCGAGTAAAGCGACGTATATTTTTTTACCTGAAAACGGGTTCATACATATTCTCTTTTATGCCTGCAGTGTGAGCCATCTTTAAAAAAGACTTAATTATTATTCCGTAACCATAACAATAAAGTACCGGAACTGGCATAGCTACGAAAAATAGCGGAATAGCCATCAAAACGGTTAGTCACTTCCGCGACCTGGTTGCCGTAAAAATCACTTTCTGCACTCAACACATCTAACAGAGTACGTCGACCGAGGTGATACCACTGATCGAAGAAATCATGACGAATACGATCGGATTCAATCGATAAGTTATGATACAACCCCGCGCGCTCCAGCATGCTATGGGCATCCTGATCGGCAGCACGTACCCGGTTATCCAGATCGCGGGATTGCTGTTCAATGGCCTCTCTGCTGGCATCTGCACGGCGTGCGGCAGAAAGCTCAGCGGCCCGCTGTGAACCGCCCCGGAAAATCGGCCAGCTTAAGTTTACATTGGTTTCCCACGCCTGTTCACGCCCCAGTTCATCGCGCCCGGTACTTTTGCCAACGTTCCACGTCACCGTTGGGTAGGCGGCAGAACGCGCCGCTTCCGCATCCGCCAGTGCTGATGCGGTCTCTGCCTGCGCCTGTCGAATGGTGGGATGGCTTTCAATGGCGGATAACTGCTTGTTCAGCTCCCCTGGCTTCAGGTTCCACACCGGTGCTGTTGGCAGAGGAACGGGCGTATCCCCCAGCAGGCGGTTGAGGATGATTTCCGTATCACGCGCGCGCGATATGGCCGTATCTAAAGAAGATTGCGCCTGTAAAAAACGCCCTCTGGCCTGCGTCAGTTCACTGCGACGCCCCTGGTCAACCTTCACAATGCCGTCCAGCATTTCGACCAGTTCATTCATACGCGCCACGTACTTTTGGCTGAGAACAATGATCTGGCGCTGCTTACTCAACTCAATGAGTGCACTACTGACCTGCCAGGCAATGTTTTCCGCCTGTGCGCCCGTATTCTCTTTCGCGGCCAGATGCAGCGCTTCACGGCTTTTAATGGTGTTGCTGGTACGACCAAAATCGAGCAATGTGGTTGCGACATTCACGGTCACCGCCGGACGACTGTCGCTGTAGCCCCGTTCTCCGCCACCGAACTGGACGCTTTTTGAACGCGTCCCGACATCCACCTGCGGCCAGCGTTGCCCTTTCGCTTCATCAACGTTGGCCTGTGCCGCCTCGGTATTGAACTGTGCGCCACGAACCTCAGGGCTCATACCCAGTGCAGTATTAACCGCATTATTAAAGAGCAGACGGATTTCATTCTCGCCAGGCGCACGGGCGGTCTGTCGATCAACGTTTGTCGCGTTGCTTTTCGCAAACGCGGTGTGGGTTGTGCTAGTAGCATGGTTATCCACCGCGCTTTTCTGCGCCACCCGTGGCGCGAGAGGTGCAGGCGGGGTGGAGGCCATCACCATGCCGGATTTTGCCTGCGGAGCGACAGGTTGAAAGGCTAATAAGCCCTCGCTACTGGCGACACTTTTCCCTGAAATCAGGCAAGAGAGGACCGTCAGCGTCGCCGCCAGGCGACGCTGTACTGGAGAATACTTTTTCATCGTAAATTAACGCTCCCGGAAGGCTTCTTTCGCTTTGAAAATAGGTTTCAGCAGGTAATCGAGAATGGTTTTTTCGCCCGTACGAATTTCCACGGTCGCAATCATGCCGGGAATAATCGGCAGGGCTTTATCCCCTGCTTTGAGGGTGCTGCTGTCGGTTAAGACCATCACCCGGTAATACGTATCATCAGGACGGCCCGCCGCAGCTTTAGCGTCATCTTTTAACGTATCCGGACTGACGAGAGACACTTGCCCCTTCAGGCCGCCATAGATTGCAAAATCGTAAGCGGTGATTTTCACCATGGCAGGCAAACCGGCATGCAGGAAGGCCACGTCAGACGGTTTGATCTTCCCTTCCACCAGCAGCTGATCTTCCAGCGGCACGATCTCCATGATGTGTTCACCAGGCTGAATAACCCCGCCAATAGTGGTAACCCGCACATTTTTGACCGTGCCTTTTACCAGTGCGGTAATGGTTGTGCGGTTCACAATATCTTCGCGACCGGTCAGACTCTCTTCAGCCTGCACCAGATCCAGCTCCTGACGGATCAGGTCGGCGTTGGCATCCGCCTGATAGCGGTTGCGGCGCTCAACAATCTGCGATTGCAGGTCGTTTGCCTGACGGCGCATGCGCAGCAGCTCTACTTCGGAAAGCAGGCCGCGCGCCGCCAGCGGCTCAGACATGGCAATTTCGTTTTGCGCCAGACGATAGCTCTTCTCAAGCGAAGCCACACCCTCTTCCAGCGCTTGCTTACGGCTGTTGTAAGCGCGGGTTTCCAGCTCGACCTCAGAAGGATACTTTTTCACGCGGTCGCTAAAGGTCAGCGGCAGACCATACGCTTCCGCACGCAGGCGGTTAACGGTCGCTTCCAGTGCCACCACCTTGCGCAGCGTCTCCTGATAACTCGATTGCGCACGCGTCGGGTCGATTTTCAGCAATACCTGCCCCGGTTCGACGATATCGCCCTCTCGGACATTCAACTCTTCGAGTATCCCGCCCTCGAGGCTCTGGATAATCTGTTCGCGACTTTTTGAGACGATCTTCGCATCACCCTTGGTGATCTCTTCCACTTTGGCGAAATGCGCCCAGGTTAAGAAGCCGATGAACACCGCCAGGATGAGCCATAACACCAGCCGCGATTTTGGCGTGGTCTGAGAGAACAGCGCCTCCTGGATATCGCTCATCCAGGCTGCATCACGCGCTGAGAGCGGTTTATTTTTCTTCTGTTTTAGAAATTTCATGCGCTGGCCTCCGCCTGCTCTTTTACTGGCACAGCTTGCGCTGGCGTACTGTCGTTAGCGGGCGTCTGCTCAGGTTGCGCTGTTGGCGTGCCGTTGAGCGCAGCCAGAATCTGCTGTTTTGGACCATCCGCGACGATTTTGCCGTCCTCAATAATCACCATTCTGTCCACCAGCGCCAGCAGCGACGGGCGATGGGTGACAACAACCAGCGTGTGTCCGGCGGTCGCGATTTTCAGGTGTTGCAGGAACAGGGCTTCGGTCTGCGCATCCATCGCGCTGGTCGGTTCATCCAGCAGCAGCAGGTTAGGACGCGCCAACAGCGTTCGCGCCAGGGAAACCAGCTGACGCTGGCCGCCGGACAAACTGTTGCCCTGCTCGCCAACGGGCATATGAATGCCACGCGGGTGGCGTGCGGCAATGTGGTCCAGCCCGGTTAAACGCAGTACCTTAAGAAACTCATCAGACGACGCATTCTGACGGCCAATCATGATGTTTTCGCGCAATGTGCCGTAAAACAGACGCGCATCCTGCCCCACAAACCCTACGTTGTTTCGCCAGTCAGACGGCTCAATTTGATTCACGTCCAGACCGCTACTGAAAATCTGCCCTTTCACCGGCGTGTAAAGGCGGGCAATGATGCGCAGCAGCGTGGATTTACCGCTGCCGATTTTTCCGACGATCGCCACACGCTCGCCCGGTTTTATCGTCAGATTCACGCCTTTGAGGATATCCGGGTTCGGCTGCATGGGCGGCGCCGGATAAGAGAAGGTAATGCCTTTAAGCTCGATATCACCGTTCAACTCAGGCTGTTTGATGTAGTCAATCTCACTGCTGCGATCGGTTGGGTTCTCCATCAGCTTGTTCAGGGAAGTCAGCGCGGCTTTGGCCTGCTGATAACGCACGGCTAAACCGACGACCTGGCTTAACGGCGCGGTCACACGACCGGCCAGCATGACCGTACCGATTAACGCGCCCTGCGTCAGGGTGCCGGCATCAATCAGGTACACGCCGGTGACAATCAGCATGACCGTCTGCAGTTGTTGCAGGAAACTCACCGAATTCATCGCCAGCGTAGAGTAGTGCTTAGACGCCGCCGAGCTGGACGATTGCATGGCGCTGAACTTTTGCCAGCGGCTCTGCATCCATGACTCGCCCCCCACGGATTTCAGCGTTTCCATCCCTTCGATGGATTCAATCAGGACGCCCTGCTTCAGCGATGCTTCCTGCAGGCTGGCTTTCATCACTTTGGCCAGCGGCCACTGAATGGCCATACTGACCAGCAGGATCATTGGCAGCATCAGCAGCGGGACAATCGCCAGCGGGCCACCGATGGCGAAGATAATGCCAATAAACAGCAGAACGAACGGCAGGTCGGCAATGGTTGCAAGCGTCGCGGATGAGACAAAATCACGCACGGATTCGAATTCGCGCAGCTGGTTGGCAAAAGAGCCAGAAGAGGCGGGCTTATGCTCCATTTTCACCGCCAGCGCCTGACGAAACAGCACGCTGCCGACAATCAGATCCGCTTTTTTTCCTGCGGTATCAAGCAGGTGAGCACGCACGCTACGGGTTACGGCTTCAAAAATCATTGCCACCAGCACGCCAATCGCCAGCGACCAGAGCGTGGTAAACGCCTGGTTAGGGATCACGCGGTCATAAACGTTCATGGTAAAGAACACGGTGGCCAGCGCGAGCACGTTCACCAGCACCGACGCCAGCGCGGCGCTACGATAGTAACGACGGTAGCGCCACAGCGTACTGAACAGCCAATGGCCTTTCGGCTGCGGCGGCGCGATATCGCTAACCCGACTGTCAATACGCGCAGTCGGTTTAGCCGCGATCGCGTAGCCAACATACAGCTCGTTAAGCGCTTCATGATTCAGTTCAACCGGCTCGTCAGAGACATCCGGCATGACCAGGGAATAGAACAGATCCCATTTGTCTTCGGCATTTTTACGACGCTCGCGCCCCAGCAGCACCATCCCGCCAGCGCCCTTACGCAGCAAAATCATCGGGAAGATCTGCTCCGGCAGTTCTGCGCTATTACGCTTGATGAGCCCTCCGGTCACACCGGCATTTTTGAGCGCATCAAGCGCTAAAGAGGGAGTGAGGAGTTGTTCGACAGGCAGACCCGCCAGCAAAACATCATCGCTTTTACCGAGACCATAATGCTCACACACCCAGGCAATACTTCTGAGCAGAGAATCATCACTTTGTCGGTTATCGCGAGCGGCGGCAAGCAGCTGTTCCTCCTGAAAATTTGCAGTTGAGGATTCCATATTTCGCGTTTTTCCTGATTGATTATTTATATTTAAATCAATGAATTAAATTGATTTATTGGTTTAAATTAAGAATATTCTGTCACGCGGAACAGTCTTAAATTAATGAGACCTGTCTCAATGGAACGGGTTATTTTTTGTCACGAAACAGGTTTGATGAGGGATTCACGAGGGAAAAGAGAATGCCCTCCCATTGCGGGAAGGCAGGACGCAAGATTATTTTTGCTCAGGTGCAGTCACGTTCTGATCGCCGCTTACACGCACAACAACGCGGCGGTTTGGCGCATAGCAAGAAACCAACTCACGCTTGCCGGACGCGGCACAGTCATTAACAACCGGCTCGTTACTGCCGACGCTGGACGCCACCATCAAACGCGCCGGAAGGCCATTTTCTGCCAGCATCGTACGTACCGTCTGCGCACGTTTCAGCCCCAGCGCGTAGTTGCTACGATCGCTGCCGATAGCATCCGTATGGCCAATCACCTGGATTTGTTTCAGCTCGACGTTTTCACGTTTTATTGTCGCCACCAGGTCTTTCACCGCCTGGCGGCCCTGAGCGGAAACGCCCTTTTCCCCGGACTGTCCAAAGCGGAACATAATATCGCCAGACAGGGTGTAATCTTTGTACTGAGGCGCGGCCAGAGTCTTACAGGCTTCCACGCTGGATGCGCGGGAAAGCACATGGGTCTGCTCGCGCAGCCCCGATAAATCCTTCTCCGCCTGCTCGCGCGTACGGGCTTCCGGCACGGCATTCATCGTGTCACTGACGCGCACGAAATAGGTTTGCCCGCCGTTCATTTCGACGTTGTAACCCTGTTCTTTACCACGATACTGCGGTGCATCGTTCTGGTATGCGCCGAGATTATGCTTACCCGGCGCCAAACAGAACACGGTATAACCGCCAGGCAGCAGCGCATCGTGGAATTCATTATCCACATAAATATGTGCCGCCCCGCCGGTGGTGTTACTGGCGTCACGGTAGTAAACAATTTGCGCCTGAGTCTGAGCGACGGGTGCAACAGGCTGATACACCTTGCCAAAATTCTCCGCAGCGGTGGCGGTGTGAATGAAAAATGCGGAGGAGGTAAACAGCGCCGCAAATAAAGAGGTCTTGAAAAAAGTCATAAATCCTCCAGAGGCCTCCCCGAAAGGAGGCCTGGAAAAGTTTAAGTTAGTGATTATTCACGTTGACGGTTACGCCAGCTTGTACCAGCAGCTCGACATCCTGGCTTTCCATGTGGAACACCTGATACTCAACACCCGATACCTTCACATTACCGGCGTTGGTCCAGTTGCCCGGATCGCTGTTGTCAGGCAGAAGATCGCTCAGGTTTACCACGTCGCCTTTATTACCCTGCACCATCAGCTGTTTATTGCCATCGGTGATAAACAGGTCTTTTTCAGCGTGGGTCAGCACGTCGTGCAGACTGATATTCAGCTTGTCCTGCTTGCTGTTGGTAATATCAATCGTCTTGTGCTGGAGATTATCCAGGTTAATCTCACGATCGTTCAGGGTGCTAACAACACTGGCGTTATCGTCATGCTGCTCTTCAGCGTTCATCATCATGCTTCTGGATGCTGAGCGCGGTGTGTTCACTGTCCAGCGGACATCATCAATCCAGTACTGATCGGTATTGATAGTGTTACCGCCACCCGACAAACCACTGCTTGCACCACGCCCCATACTGAAGACGATATTTCCAATCTCACGCCCCGACGGGGCATTAACAGAGAAGGTTGACTCACCAACTGGCAGATATCCTGAAGAGATCACTTTCCCTGCCGTGTCGTAAACGGTGTATGTTGACTTCACAACGCTAGACTGGACGGAATCGTTCGCACCAGAAAGTTTCATGCTGACAGCATTTACCCCGTCAAAATGCATGGTGATGTCGCCAGTCATTGCTAATACACGACTGGTGGATGAAACGCCCCACTGATAAATCGCCGCACCATAACCAGGGTAATATTTATCGTTTAACGTAAATTTCAGACCACTTGGCAGTGTGACCAGACCCTTTCCAAAGTTCTGGAACGGTACAGTGTTAAAATCTTCGAACCCGCTCGATTTCGGAGAAACCACTGTCAGGCTGCGTGAAACACCCGCACTCTGGTTCCCTGCTTTATCGATAGAGAACACGCTAAACGTGTGGTTCCCCAACGGCAGTGCAGACGGCGTTAAGCTCCAGCTGCCGTTAGCGGCGGCGGTGACACTGTACGTAGAACCGTTCACCGCGATGTACACTGTGCTACCTGCTTCAGCGGTACCGTTCAGGGTCGGCGTGTTGTCATCCGTTGAACCCGCGTTGGCCACGTTGCCCGTTACCGGACCGACGTTATCCGTGACGCTGGTGATCACTGGCGCGGCGTTGACGGTATCTACAGTGATCCCAAATTTCGACGAGGTAGCCGAACGGTTTCCGGCCCTGTCGATTGAATAAGCCTGGAATTCATACAGCTTGTTGTAGTTGGTCGTCACTGGGTATGCCCATGCGCCATTCGCAGCCGCAACCGCCGAGCCATAAGTCCCACCGGTTGCCGGGTCGATGATATACACCACGCTGCCCGCTTCCGCTGTCCCGCGTAAATCCAGGCCACGGTCGTTGGTTACGCCACCGTTGCCTACCAGGCCGTTATACACACCACCCTGAACATCATCGTAAGAGCCGGTGATTACGGGCGCGTTATTCACCGTATCCACAGTGATCCCAAATTTCGACGAGGTAGCCGAACGGTTTCCGGCCCTGTCGATTGAATAAGCCTGGAATTCATACAGCTTGTTGTAGTTGGTCGTCACTGGGTATGCCCATGCGCCATTCGCAGCCGCAACCGCCGAGCCATAAGTCCCACCGGTTGCCGGGTCGATGATATACACCACGCTGCCCGCTTCCGCTGTCCCGCGTAAATCCAGGCCACGGTCGTTGGTTACGCCACCGTTGCCCACCAGACCGTTATACACGCCGCCCTGAACATCATCGTAAGAGCCGGTGATAACAGGTGCGTTATTCACCGTATCAACCGTGAGTGAGAAGGTTGATGAGTTCGCTGAACGGTTCCCAGCATTATCGATTGAGAAAACCTGCCAGGAATATGTCTGGTTATAGTTAGTTGTCGCCTGATAAGACCATTTACCATCAGCTCCCGCCGTTGTGGAAGCCACTGTCGCACCATTCGCCATGTTGACGAAATACACAACGCTACCTGCCTCCGCCGTACCGCGTAACTCAGGCGTGCGGTCGTTCGTTACGCCACCGTTGCCCACCAGACCGTTATAAATACCACCTTCTACGTTGTCGTAAGCACCTGTAATAACTGGTGTCGCATTAACGGTATCCACGTTGATCGAATAGGTCTCAGATTTACCCGACACGTTACCCAGATCGTCTTTCGCAATGGTGTAGAACATATGCGGACGACCGGCAGCCGTGTCAGCAACCGCACGATCCCAGGTCCAGTTACCTTTCGCATCAGTTTTCACCGTATCCAGCACCGCGTTGTTATACGCATTGTAGATGTACACGACGCTGTTTGGCTCAGCGGTTCCGCGCAGCTGCATATTGCCGTCGTTGCTCAGCCCACCGTCTGGCACCAGGCCGTTATAGATGCCACCTTGCACGTCATCGTACGCCCCCAGAATGATCGGAGCTGCAGCGCGGGTATCCACTTCCAGACCGTAGTGGTTGGATTCGCCAGAGACGTTGCCCGCCGCATCCTGTGACGTCACGTAGAAGTCATGTTTCGCATCTGCCAGCGCAGGCGATGTCCACGTCCAGTTACCGTCTGCATCTGCATATACGGACGCAATCGGGTTCTTGTTGTCCGAACCATAGATTGTCACCAGGCTGTTTTTCTCAGCCGTACCGCGCAGTTCTGGCGTGGTGTCGCGTGAACGACCGCCATCGACGATCAGCGTATCCGCATCGTCATACATGCCGGTAATGGTCGGCGCCGTTGGCGCGTCAGTATCAATCGTCAGATCCCACGGCGCGGTTGGTGCGCTTTTCACACCGGTCGGGCTCTGGAAGACCGCGCTCAGAGACAGCTCGGTGCCGTTGTTCTGCGGTGGCAGCGTGTAGTTCCAGGTGCCGTCATTGCCTACGGTCACAGAATTAACAAGCGTGGTGCCGTCGTAAATGAACACGGTATCGCCCGCACGGCCAGTACCGTGTAGCGTTGGCGTGGTGTCATCGGTCACCGCCGGGTTCGCCAGGTCGCCCTGCACCAGGCCTACATCGTCGGCGATGCGATCCAGCGTCCCTGTCGGAATGTTGGTGTCCAGCGTCAGCTCAAACGGTGCGGTAGGCGCACTGTCACCCGTTCCCGGATCTTCCGTCGCGGTGATCTGATATGTCCCATCCGTGCTCAGCGCAGGGGTGATGGTCAGCTGCCAGTTACCGGTTACCGCATCCGCACGTACGCTATCGATATAATTGCCGTCAACGTACACCTTCACCAGTGCGCCCGGCGTCGCGCGGCCCACCACCGTTGGGGTCGTGTCATCGGTGTGGCTGCCGCTGCCCAAATTGCCGGTAATGGCACCTTCATCATCCACGACGTGGCTGATGGATACGCCGTTACCGCTGGTGTCCACGATGAAGTGGATCGGGTCGGACGCAGGGCCGACGTTACCCGCTTTGTCTTCAATCGAGACTCTCCAGGTGTAGTCGCCGTCCGCCAGCGCAGGTGCCGGGGTGTAGCTCCAGTTACCGCTGCCATCGACAGGAACGCGCACGGTAGTGCCATTACCGAGATCGATAATAGCGGTACCGCCCGCTTCACCTTTACCACGGTAGGTTGGGGTGTTGTCATCGGTGGTGTCGTTGTTACCAATCAGACCTGGCGTACCGAAGTCGTCCCACAGTTCCACGTCAGCCGCTTCGCCTGGTGCGACGGAGTCCACAATAATGACCCACTCGCCGGTCTCCGGGCTGCGGTTGCCGGTCACATCTTCTGCGACCGCGCGGAAGCGGTGCTCGCCCTGCGCCAGCGCCGAATCAAACTCAATGGTCCAGCGTCCACCGGTGACCACCGCGCTGCCGATTGGGTTCGGGTTCGCGCCGTCGTACAGATAGACGGTGGTGCCATCCTGCGCAGTACCGGTAATAACCGGACGATCGTCATTCGTGATGCCACCGTTCTGTACCGTGCCAACGTGTGATTCGACATCGTCAATCACATCGGTGATTGCCGGAGCCGTTGGAATACCGCCCGCCAGCAGGTCAAAGGAGAACGCATCAGAAGGATCCGAACGCAGACCCGCTTTGTCTTCGGCGACCACTTTCACGTCATAATGACCGTTCGCCAGCCCCAGCGGCGGTGTCCACGTCCAGGTACCTTCATCGGTGGCGCGAACGGAAGCAACTTCACGGCCATTGACGATGATGTACACCAGGCTGTTCTCTTCGGCAGAACCTGCGAACGTCGGGGTGCTGTCGTCAGTGATATCGCCGTTTTGCAGATAACCTGTTTGCTGACCCGCGTCGTCAAAGACGGTGTCGATAGTCGGTTTCACCGGTGGCGTGGTGTCAACGATAAAGCCGATCGGATCGGACGGTTCGCTGGTGTTACCCGCAGGATCGGTGATGACCACCACGGCTTCATGCTCGCCTTCTGCCAGTGGATTTTCGGGTGTGACTTCCCATTTACCGTCTTCACCCACGATCGCGGTACCCACCACTTCATCGTCGATGATCAGTTCTACGGTTTCACCCGGCACAGCGCCTTCGCCGCTGAATACCGGCTGGGTATCATCGGTCACATCGCCGTTATTAATTGGGCCGATAACCGGGCCCTGATCGTCTTCAACATCACCAATGATTGGTTTCACTGGCGCTTCGGTGTCAATCACCAGCTTCCAGGGATCGGTTGGCGCGCTTTCAACGCCCGTTGGGCCACGGAATACCACACTCACATCCAGTGCGGCACCGTTCGTTTGTTCAGGCAGGGTATATTCCCAGCGGCCATCAGTGCCCACGGTTACCGAGCTAATAATGTCGCTGCCATTACGTACGAAAACGATGTCACCTGGACGGCCCGTACCGTGCAGGGTTGGCGTGGTGTCATCCGTCACCGCCGGATTCGGCAGGTCCCCCTGATAGCGACCAACGTCATCCGATACGCGATCGAACGTCCCGGTCGGAACAACGGTATCGATGGTCAGCAGGAATGGACGTGTCGGAGGTGGAATTTCACCAGGACCGCTGAATTCCCCTGCCGTAATTTCATAGGTTTTACCCGACTCCAGCGCAGGGTTGATCTCAATGGCCCACGCACCGGTCGTTGGATCGGCAGTCATCGTACCCACCGCTTCCCCGTCAACATACAGCGTCACCAGAGAGCCAGGCGTTGCCGTCCCCACGATAACCGGTTTAAGGTCATCCGTGCTGCTGCCGCTGGCCAGCGGGTTGGTCAACGTGCCGGTATTATCTTCCGCGTGGCTGATGGAAACCGCATTACCCACGGTATCGACGATAAAGGTCACTGGCGTGGTGGCTTCGCCACGGTTACCCGCAGCATCTTCCAACGCCACAGACCAGGTATAGGTTCCGTCCGCCAGCGCAGGGGCAGGCGTCCAGCTCCAGTTACCTTCTGCATTGACGGGTACGCGAACGCTCTGCCCGTCACCGAGGTCGATCACAGCCGTCATGCCCGGCTCACCCTTACCGCTAATGGTCGGGGTGTTATCTTCGCTGATATCGTTATTGTTAATTTCACGCGGGAACTGGTAATCGTTCCACAGTAAAACGTTGGTCGGCAGCGGCGGCAGTGTCGCCACAGCAGCGATGTTTGGCTCAGTATTGTTGTTAGAAGCGATGGTCTTTTTCATACTCTATTTCCAACTATATTCTGTTTATGTTCGGGAAAATCCCTGGATTAAAAAAACGGCTAAACGTTTTTACTTTCCGGAGGCGCCTTAAAGGCGCCTCCGTTTCCTGATATCAATTAGTGGTTTTGCAGCGTGACCGTCACTCCCATCTGAACGAGGATTTCGGTATTCAGGCTTTCCATCTGGAAGGACTGATACTCCACTCCGCCAACGTTAACCGTGCCACCGTTTGTCCAGTTGCCCGGGTCTATATCGTTTGGCAACAGGTCGCTGAGATTGACCCGATCGCCTGCATCGCCCTTCACCATCAACTGGTTGAAGTCGTTATCGTGGAACAGGTTCTGTGTGGCGTTTTCCAGCACATCGCCCGCGCTCAGCGTCAGGGTGTTGTTGCCTGTTCCCGTAATATCGAACACTTCCATTGACTGGATTTTGTTGGTCAGCGCGCTCATATCGAGATGCTGATCCGCACCCAACAGCTTCAGCGTGTCCGTCCCTTCTCCCCCCTGGATCACCGCGTCGGTCAGGCTGGCCACGTCACTCACCTGATAGAGGTTGTCCGCCGCGTCGCCATACCAGACATCGCCCTGGTTATCCGCCAGGAATTCACCCGGCGTGACGGTTTTCGCCGTGCCGCTCACCACCAGGTTATCGATACTGAAACCAAATCCGGTGCTGCCCGGCTGCTCCTGATGGTGGATTTCCATCCGGTAAACCGGCGTATCCTCCGGATTGTTGAACGACACATGGACGTTACGGTTGCTGATCGGCGCGTTCACAGGCTGAGAACCAATCACATTGCCGTTGATGTCATAGAACGTCACCACCGTAGACGGACCCGCAAATCTCGGGTTGAAATCGAAATCGACGGTTCTGGCGCCATACTGGAAGTCGACAAACATGCTGGCTTCCATCCCGCCATCTGTTGACGAACTGAACAGATACAGGCTGTTTGTGCTTCCCACCCCGATGGGCTGTCTGTCGAATTCGTAGTCAGCCGTACTGGTATCCGTCGTGTGTGAGAAACGCATTCCGTGCACCCACTGGCCCGCATTGATCGCCGTAAACTCATCAGCTGATTCAAAGTTGTTGGTGCTGGTGAAGTCGCTGGTACGGTAGTCCGAGCTGTTACCCGCCGCGTCCACAATGGCTGCCCCGACTGGAATATCGGTATAACCGCCCGGTGGCAGGCTCAGCGTCACATTACCGTTCGCGATATCCGCTGCCGTCAGCGTGTGCGTGACAGAGACATCTCCGACCTTCACCAGAACCGAATCACCCGCCGTCACGTTGCTGCCCGGCAGCGTGACGGTGACATCGTTACCGCTCCGCACCACGTCGGTCGGGGCGTCCGGTGCAACCTGATCCACCACCACGTTCTGCGACGACTCGGTGTAGTTACCTGCCGCATCAACAACACGGGTCAAAATGGTCCAGTCAGCGCTGTGGCCCTGCGTGTCCACATAGGCCCACTTATCGCCGTCGACCAGCGCTTCCTGCCAGGTCGCGCCGCCATCAACGGAGACAAGGACTTTGTCGCCCGCGTCCAGCGCAGCCGAGAGATGGCCGGAGACCAGGCTGCCAGGACCGCTGTTATTGGTGATGAAGTCCGCATCGCTCACGCCGGAGTCTTTGCTCAGGCCGTCAGCCACCGCACTGGCCGTTGGCGCTTCGGTATCAATGATGATTTTCCACGAATCGCTCGGTGCGCTTCTGACGCCCGTCGGACTCTCGAACACCACGTTCATATCCAGCCCTGTACCGTTATTCTGCGGCGGTAACGTGTAGTTCCAGTTGCCGCCAGGGCCAACGGTGACGGAGTCAATCAGAGTCGTGCCGTCGTAAATAAACACGACGTCGCCCGCCACACCGGTACCGCGCAGGGTCGGGGTGGTATCGTCGGTCACAGACGGGTTCGCCAGATCGCCCTGAACCAGGCCGACATCATCCGCTATACCGTCCAGGGTGCCGGTCGGAATGCGGGTATCGAGCGTCAGTTCAAACGGTGCGGTTTGTGGACCGTCACCGGTGCCGGTGTTTTCACTGGCGGTGATCTGATATGTGCGATCCGCCGACAGCGCCGGGTTGACGGTGTACTGCCATTGACCCGTGGTCGGATCGGCCACCACGCTGTCAACCAGGTTTCCGTCAACGTAGACTTTCACAATGGCACCAGGCGTAGCGCGGCCCACAACGGTTGGCGTCGTGTCATCAGTGTGGCTGCCGCTGGCCAGGTTGCCCTGAATGCCACCTTCATCATCCACAACGTGGCTAATCGAAATCCCGTTTCCGCTGGTATCCACGATGAAGTGGATAGGGTCGGATGCAGGTCCGACGTTGCCCGCTTTGTCTTCAATTGAGACTTGCCAGGTGTAGTCGCCGTCAGCCAGTGCAGGCGCCGGGGTGTAGCTCCAGTTGCCGCTGGCATCAACCGGTACACGCACGGTGGTGCCATCGCCCAGGTCGATAATCGCCGTACCGCCCGCTTCGCCCTTACCCCGGTAGGTCGGGGTGTTGTCATCGGTCGTACCGTTGTCGGCGATAATCCCCGGCGTGCCGAAGTCGTCCCACAGTTCAACGTCTGTCGCCTCGCCCGGCGCGACGGAATCAATGTTGATGACCCACTCGCCCGTTTCCGGGCTGCGGTTGCCGGTGGCATCTTCCGCTACCGCACGGAAGCGATGCTCGCCCTGCGCCAGCGGCGTACTAAATTCAATTTTCCACTGTCCACCCGTTACCACTGCACTGCCGATCGGGTCCGGGTTCGCGCCGTCGTACAGGTAAACGGTGGTACCGTCCTGACCGGTCCCCACGAGAGTTGGGCGGTCGTCGTTGGAGGTACCGTTTTGCTGTACGGTGCCGGTGTGAGACTCAACATCGTCAATCACATCGGTAATTGCTGGCGCTGTAGGTATTCCGCCCACCTGCACGTTAAAGTTAAAGTCCTCAGACGACTCAGAGCGCAGCCCAGCCTGATCCTCCGCAACAACGCGGACGTTATACGGACCGTTAGCCAACCCCGGAGACGGTTCCCAGGTCCAGGAGCCGGTTTCGGTGGCGCGCACGGAATCCACCACGTTCTCGTTGACGATGATGTAAACGAGGCTATTTTCTTCAGCCGTACCGCTGAAGGTTGGCGTGTTGTCATCGGTGGTTTCACCTGCCGCCAGGTTGCCGGTTCTGTCGCCAACGTTATCGAAAACGGTATCGATGGTCGGTTGTGCCGGTGGCGTGGTGTCAACGATAAAGCCGATAGGATCCGACGGTTCGCTGGCGTTGCCTGCCGGATCGGTAATGACCACCACCGCTTCATGTTCGCCTTCCGGCAGCGGTTTTTCTGGCGTCACTTCCCAGTTGCCGTCTTCACCCACAATCGCAGTGCCCACCACTTCATCGTCGATAATCAGCTCAACGGTTTCGCCAGGCACGGCACCGCCGCCGCTGAATACCGGCTGAGTATCATCGGTGACATCGCCATCGTTAATCGGGCCGGTGATCGGGCCGACGTCATCTTCCACGTCACCGATCACCGGTTTTTCCGGCGCAGTCAGGTCGACGATAAAGCCGATCGGATCGGACGGCTCGCTGGCGTTGCCTGCCGGATCGGTGATCACCACCACCGCGTTGTGCTGGCCTTCAGCCAGTGGGGTTTCCGGCGTCACTGCCCATTTACCGTCTGCACCCACCACCGCGGTACCCACGACTTTATCGTCGATGATCAGCTCAACGGTGTCGCCCGGCGTGCCGTTTTCACCGCGGAATACAGGCAGCGTGTCGTCAGTGGTGTCACCGTCATTGATTGGGCCAACCACCGGACCGACGTCATCTTCCACCTCACCAATCACCGGTTTTTCCGGCGGGGTGAGATCGACGACAAAATCAATAGGATCGGACGGTTCGCTGGCGTTGCCTGCCGGGTCGGTAATGACCACCACCGCTTCATGTTCGCCTTCCGGCAGCGGTTTTTCTGGCGTCACTTCCCAGTTGCCGTCTTCACCCACGATCGCAGTGCCCACGACTTCATCGTCGATAATCAGCTCAACGGTTTGGCCAGGTACGGCACCGCCGCCGCTGAATACCGGCTGGGTATCATCGGTAATATCGCCATTGTTAATCGGGCCGGTGATCGGGCCGACGTCATCTTCCACGTCACCGATCACCGGTTTCGCTGGCGCAGTCAGGTCAACGATAAAGCCGATCGGATCGGACGGCTCGCTGGCGTTGCCTGCCGGATCGGTGATCACCACCACCGCCTCGTGCTGGCCTTCAGCCAGTGGGTTTTCCGGCGTCACTGCCCATTTACCGTCTGCCCCCACTACCGCGGTACCCACGACTTTATCGTCGATGATCAGCTCAACGGTGTCGCCCGGCGTGCCGTTTTCACCGCGGAATACAGGCAGGGCGTCATCAGTGACGTCACCGTCATTGATTGGGCCAACCACCGGACCGACATCATCTTCTACGTCACCGATCACCGGTTTCGCTGGTGCAGTCAGGTCGACGATAAAGCCAATCGGATCGGACGGCTCGCTGGCGTTGCCTGCCGGATCGGTGATCACCACCACCGCCTCGTGCTGGCCTTCAGCCAGTGGGTTTTCCGGCGTCACTGCCCATTTACCGTCTGCCCCCACTACCGCGGTACCCACGACTTTATCGTCGATGATCAGCTCAACGGTGTCGCCCGGCGTGCCGTTTTCACCGCGGAATACAGGCAGGGCGTCATCAGTGACGTCACCGTCATTGATTGGGCCCACCACCGGACCGACGTCATCTTCCACCTCACCAATCACCGGTTTTTCCGGCGGGGTGAGATCGACCACGAAATCAATAGGATCGGACGGTTCGCTGGCGTTACCCTCAGGGTCGGTGATGACCACCACCGCTTCATGTTCGCCTTCCGGCAGCGGTTTTTCTGGCGTCACTTCCCAGTTGCCGTCTTCACCCACGATCGCGGTGCCCACGACTTCATCGTCGACAATCAGCTCAACGGTATCGCCAGGGTTCGCACCACCTCCACGGAAAACAGGCTGGGCGTCGTCAGTGGCATCGCCGTTGTGGACAGGGCCAGTGATCGGGCCAACGTCATCCTCAACTTCGCCGATCGTTGGTTTGCCAGGACCTGTCGGTGGAGGGGGAATAACGTCGCCGTTATCACCACCGTCGTTACCGCCACGGTTATGGCGAATAATGGAGCCGATGCCAATCGCCGCACCAATCGCCGCTAATGCACCCAGTGCCAGCAAGGCAGGGGAAAACGCGGTACCCGCAACCGCCAGACCGTCAAGGCTGGCAATCGCGCCTGCGCCCAGCGCTTGCGCAGAGGATTCACCGTCCAGCAGGAAAGCAGCTTCGTGGTCATCATCACCGTCGGTGGCGATGTATTCATGCCACTGACCATCTTCCCCTTTACCGACCAGTTCACCCGGATTATCAAAGTAGTCTTCGATAATCAGCTGCGGCTGATCTTCATCAGTGCCTTCCAGCATGATGAACAGGTCTTTACCGACACGTTTCAGGGTAATGTTTTCTGGCGCAACGCCGTTTTCCCCTTCAGCAAGAATGTACTTTGCATTTGGGATGGCTTTAATTTTGACGGCACTGCCTATTTTTTCACTGCGCAGAACGTCGGCTTTGACAATCGTATTTTTATCAACGACTGCAATATTTACTGGCTTGAGATTCATTCGCTAAATTCTCGTGTAAATAATCGATCTGTGTCTGCGCAACGCGCCAGACGCACTTCCATACGGGATTCTTTCCCTGGCTGACGCTATCTTCCTGTCAGAGCGACGGAGTCTTAATAAGACCTGTCGCAAACGACCAGGTTAAGGTTGCAAGGAGACGTAATAAAAGGAAGGATCCGTTATCTGGCAGGCCAGGCAGGGCAGCGCTGAGGAGGAAAATAAAGTCTCAGTTAAAGACAAGTCTTAGCCAAATTTGCATTGACGGGATAGAGAATAAATTTTTCCTTTCCCGATTCAGGACAACCAGGAATGTCAGGCAAAAAAGTCATTGTCATGGACGCCAGCCCATTGCTTCGCGCTGGACTCCAGGGCTTATTATCAGAACATGGTCATCAGATTGTTGCGCAGTTTGGCACAATGGAAGAATTGCTGGATAAACATTCGTTGTTCAACGCCGACTTGATAATAATGGAGCATCTGCAACAACAGCCAGACGTGTTTTCTTCTCTGGCTCAGTTAATAAAAAATATCCCTGATACACAGGTAATGATTTTATCCTCATCATCCAGTGATTTTCACATTCAGCTTAGCAGGAAGGCGGGGGCTGCCGGCTATCTTAATAAAAGCAGTACGCTGGACAACATCGTCCGGACTGTCAATAAAGTCGCATCCGGCCAGTTCTGTTATGGCAATGAACTGAGACTGCACCGGACAAAATACCCGCGAGACGCCTCGTTGTTGTTATCGCTATCCCATACTGACATCTGTATCTTGCGCTACATTTCTGCGGGCTACAGCAATCAGGTCATTGCCGGCATAATGAATATAAATAATAAACGCGTCAGCGCTTATAAAAAGCGCATCATGCTGAAATTTAAAATATCCAAATTGACTGAACTGGTGGATCTGGCAAAACGTAATTATCTCTATTGAACAGAAATGACGCCGGGAAATGGCTAACGACCACGAAACTCGCGACGATAGCGGGAAGGTGAGGTATTAAGCTGCTTTTGAAAGTGGCGCCGTAAAGAGGTCGTGGAAGGGAAGCCGACGCGTTCGGCAATATCTTCCACTGGCCGATCGGTTTTTTCAAGAAAGCGCTGGGCAACGAGAATGCGCTGGTTCAAAAGCCAGTTTGAAAAACGTTCCCCCGTCGTTTGCTGAAAGCGGCGGGTAAAGCTCCGACGGCTCATGCAGGCTTTCTCCGCCACGCAGTCAAGCGTAATGGCCAGCTGTAAATTCTCTGTTGCCCAGGCCAGTGCGTCGGTGAAGTGATCTCCACGACGCGTATTCTGCACCGGCAGCTCCACAAACTGCCGCTGCCCGCCCTGACGATGAGGCGGCACCACCAGCAAGCGCGCCACGCGGTTGGCGACATCCGCACCCCACGCCTGCCGGACCAGATGCAGACAGCAGTCGATACTGGCTGCCGTTCCTGCTGACGTCACAACATCGCCATCATCAATGTAAAGCACATCTTTATCCATCTGCACTGAAGGATAAAGACGCTGAAAGTCCGCCGCCCATCGCCAGTGCGTCGTTGCCGGACGGTTTTCCAGCAGGCCTGCGGCGGCCACCACGAACGTGCCCATACACAACCCAACAATGCGGGACCCGGCCGCATGCGCGTTTTGTAACGCCGTTAACAGTTCAGGCTCCGGTGCATGCTCGGGCACATCCCAGCCCGGCACAATCACCATATCCATCCCGGCTAACGCATCCAGACCTCGATCGACCACGATGGAAAAACCGGCATTGGTTTTAAGCGCGCCGGGTGTAGTGGCACAAACCACGAGCTGACACAGGGCGTCACCCTGCGGCGTCAGTGCTTTTTCAAACACGGCATAAGGCACCGAAAGGTGAAAAGGAATAATGCCTTCAAAGACTACGATACCAATTTTCAATGTCATGACCGCCTCCGTAAGCCAGCCAGTATAGAGGGCTGGCTGGCCACAGGGATTTCAGTTCGGTCTTATTTTTCCACCGCCAGCGCCATCACCTGATCCGTGGTCATGATTTCAGCAAAGACATCCGCGACGCCTGCCAGCGCTGCACGCTGCAGCGTGTCGTGATCCACCACGCCCCCCTTCCCGTCATCCAGATCGCGCGTGGCTGTCGCATCTTCCGGAATAATCACGCTATAACCCAGCGGTACAGCATCACGTGCAGTCGATGAGATACACATATGCGTCATCAGACCCGCCACGATGACCTTTTTAATTCCCTGTTTCTTTAAGCGGGCATCCAGATCGGTGCCCACGAAAGCGCTCGGGGTCTCCTTGGTAATAATGGTGTCCTGCGCAGTCGGCTGCAGATCCTTATGGAACTGGGCAAATACGGAATTCTCAGCGAACAGCGGAGTACCGTTTTGCTGCGGGCTATTTTTTGTTATGTGGCGCACAAAGTAGACCGGCATCCCTTTTTGGTGTGCATACTCGACCAGCTTTTTGTTTTTCAACAGTACATCCGCACCATCCGGGATAACCATCCGGCCACGGAAGTCCTGACCCGCGTAATATTCATTCTGAATATCCACCACGATTAACGCGGTTTCAGCTGCGGATAAAGACGCCGTAGCAACAGCGCCTGACATCGCGCGAATTGTTTTTGTATTCACCTGATTTGTCTCCTGTGCGGTGGCCTGGCTGGAAAATGCGCTCATCATGCTCACCAACAGTGCGGTACGGAAAATCGTTTTCATAACAAGAACTCCCTCTGTGTTGTGTTCGGGAAGCATTATTTCGTATTGACGTAAAAGACAGGAGTCACCTGAAGAACGAAAAACGGTACTTTTGGGCCAATATAAAAAGGATTATCCCGTCGTTCCTGCCGAGCAAATATGCCAGAAAAACCCACCACTCTAATTTTCATGTCATTGAAATAGCGCTATTTTCCGCTTATTGACCGGCGGGTAATATCGTTGCAGATATGGTATAGTTATGCATAATATTCATGCCTGTGTTCATCAGGCAAAGCCCTTTGAACCAGGATGATAAAATGAATAGCGTATTAATCGTGGATGACCACCCGGTTGCCCGTCTGGCGGTGAGAATGTTGCTGGAAAAAGACGGGATGACGGTGATCGGCGAGACTGATGATGGCCTTAAGGCATTACAACAGGCACGTCAGTTACTTCCGGATTTGGTTATTGTCGATATCGATATTCCTACAATCAATGGGATTAACGTTGTTCAGCGACTCCGTGCGAATGATTTTAAAGGCGGGATCCTGGTTCTGACGGGTAAGGATGACGATCATTATATTAAGCGTTGTGCCGGTGCGGGTGCCGATGGGTTTATTAGCAAGCGCAATAATCTGACGGAACTTCATGACGCTATCCGTGCAATTAAAAGTGGCTATGGTTTTTTCCCGATTAATCGCGCCCGCCAGATTGCCGCAGAGGATATTCCACTGGATGACAAAGGGAATATTGCGAGTCTGTCGGATAAGGAACTGCAGGTTCTGCATTTTCTGGCAAAAGGAAGCCGGATTGTCGATATCGCCGGGGAAATGATGATCAGTGATAAAACGGTCAGCACCTATAAAAGCCGCCTGATGAAAAAGCTCGATCTTAAAAGCCCGAAAGACATTTATGATTTTGCCCTGCGCAACAAAATAGAATGATCCAACACCGGGTCTTAAAGGGAAAAATGTGACGGAATCCCCTTCGGCGGCGCGCCCGCTACGCATACTGACTGTAGACGATCACCCGGCAAGCCGGCTCCTGCTCAGGCAGCAATTGATCCGCCTGGGGTATGAGGTTGTCGAGGCAGAAAACGGCGAACAAGCCCTTGTGCGCTGGAGCGAACAGCAGGTTGATATGGTCATCACCGATTGTAATATGCCGGTGATGGACGGGCTAACCCTCACCCGGCTGTTACGGGAACGGCAGCAAAAACCGTTAATTATCCTTGGTCTCACCGCGAATGCTCAGCCCGAAGAGCGTAGCCGCTGTATTGCCGCAGGTATGGACGACTGCCTTTTCAAACCGCTCAATCTGAAGCAACTGGAGGCGGGTCTACAGCGGGTATCGCCAAAAGAGGCGACCACAAAATCTGCTGACCCGGAAGGCCTCGGCCAGTTTATCCGTGTGGACAATCTTCGGTCGTTAACCGGCGATGACAATACCTTATTGTTCACCCTGCTGAATGCCACGCGGGATGAAAACCAACGCGACATGCAACCCTGCCTTACGCTGGCCCGTCAGGGCGACTGGGCAGCGCTGGCGTATCATATACATCGCCTGGCCGGTGCCGCCGATATCATTGGCGCAACTGCGATAGCGCAGCAGTGTCGCAGTCTTGAAAAGGCATGCGAAGGGACAACGTTGCCCGTCGAGTCTGACATTGTACCCCGCCTCCAGGCCCTGCTCAGGGACATCGCGGCGCTGAATCAGGCGATTACAGCCTTCACCACACCACGCTAACCTCAGGTTTACTTTTCCTCACACGCTGTCGAGCGGGCGCCTGCGCCTGGCCTGTACTGTTTTTCACCGACAAGGACTACACGCCTATAGTCCTTCCCTTACACGCCTATCATCCTGCCCTCATGTATCTCACTGACCTGGAATTTATATAGTGACCCCGTTGTCACCATGGCAACGTTTTTGAAATAAAGAAGGTTGCCATGTTAAATAATTTATTTGAGACCACTACAACAGAACTGCGTTTTCTTATTCTGATGCTCTTGCTGATCAACCTCACGGGCGTTTTATTTTTATTATTTACGCCTCATTAATTAAAAGGTATTCCTTGTGAAAAAGACATTTCTTATTCTGCCTGTGCTCACAGCATTAACCATGACTGCGCACGCTAAATCATTGACGCAGTCCACCCTGTCTCTGGAACAGGCATCTGTACTCGCCAGCGAAGCCGTTAAATCGTGCAGCGCTAAAGGCTATAACGTCAGCGTGACGGTTGTCGATGCTGCAGGCCTCACCCGTGCGGTACAGCGTATGGATAACGCCGGGCCACACACCCTGACAGCCAGCTATCAGAAAGCGTTTACCTCTGCGTCCAGCGGAGCGGCGACCAGCCAGCTTCTGGAAAATTCAAATAAGTACCCGGCGGCGAAAAACCTCGGCGATATCCCCGGTTTCTTATTACTGGCTGGCGGCGTACCGGTTAAAGAAAATAACGCCACCATCGGTGCCATTGGTATTGGCGGCGCGCCGAGCGGTGATATTGATGAAGCCTGTGCACTCGACGCTATTAAAAAGCTGAAATAAGTAAAGCTATCTGTCATTTATCGGAAAGATAAAAAAGGAACTTATTATGAAAGTAACGCCACGTGTTTTATTCGCCTCTGTGATTTCACTGTGCGCTTCCGGCCCGGTACTGGCTGCCGAAAACGTTAAAGAAGGCTATTACGGCGCCCTGAACCTGATTGACACCCATCAGAAGGCCAAGAGCATGAACCTGAGCGAACGCCCGGGGATCGGTTCATTTGTGGCCGGGGACGAAAAAGAGCACAAGCTGAACGGTTCCGTGGCCGCCGGCTATCAGTTCGGCAATAACTGGCGTACCGAAGCGGAATATGTGTTTAAAGAAAAAACAGAATTCACCAGCGGATCTTCCACGTTTGCGACCAGTTTCAACCACATGAAAGTTGATTCTGAACGTGCAATGCTCAACGTTTATCGTGACTTTATGATCACCGATAAATTCGCCCTGTACGCAACGGCGGGTGCCGGTGTGGCGAAAGTGAAAGTGGGTGGCTGGCAGGGTAATGACACCCGCGAGTTCGCTGGCAACACGCAAACCAACTTTACCTACTCCGTGGGTGCTGGTGCGTCTTATGAAGTTATTGACGATCTGACCCTGTACGCCACTTATCGTTATGTCGATATGGGCAATATCGAAAGCGGCCGTAACACCTTTGTCAACGCCCGTGATCTGCAGGATGAAAACCTGCGTGGACGCCTGGTGAACAATGAATTTGTATTCGGCGTGCGCTACGTCCTGTAAGGCACGTTGACAGACAGTTTCATCACCCTCATTTCAGGTATTTTTCCTCTCTTTTATGCCACTTTGCCTATCCTTACCGCCTGTCTGCCGTGCGGTAAGGTTTTTTTGCTCAAGAGCGCTCACTATCGGATTTCCCTTCAGTACGCTGACGCCCCTCATTCCGGCACCACCTCCACGCTCGCCGACAACCCGG
Organism: Enterobacter ludwigii; assembly: GCF_001750725.1. Classification (NCBI taxonomy): domain Bacteria; kingdom Pseudomonadati; phylum Pseudomonadota; class Gammaproteobacteria; order Enterobacterales; family Enterobacteriaceae; genus Enterobacter; species Enterobacter ludwigii. The sequence continues at coordinate 308,257 of NZ_CP017279.1, read as the reverse complement.
CTACCAGCTCAACCCCCTTCGGTAATGCATCAATATGTATGCGCACCGGGACGCGCTGCGCCAGCCGCACCCAGCTAAACGTCGGCTCGACGTCTGGAAGCCCAAGCCCGCCCGTCTCGTCGTTGTTATCACCGATCCCATGGCCGATGCTCTCAACATGCCCGGCAATCACCGGTTCATAGCCCATCAACACGATATGCGCCGTGCCCCCAACGCGAATATGGCGAAGTTTGGTCTCCTCGAAATACCCCACCACCCAGAAACTGTGCGCATCGACGATGGCGACCTTAGTCTCCCCCGCGGTGGCATAGTCCCCCGGGCGAAGCCGCAGATGGGTGATATAACCCGAGACGGGAGCCCGTACGGTGGCATGGGACAAATTAAGCTCGGCCAGTTCCAGCGCAGCAAGCGCACCGTGATAATTCGCCACCGCGACGTTCGCGGCGCTGCCCGTTTGCTGCAAATCCTCGCTGGATATCGCGGCTTTAATCTGTGCGCGTCGTCTGGCGGCATCCTGTCGCATAACCATCTCATGCCGTCTGGATTCCACCTCCGCCTGCGCGCTGGCCACCGCCAGCGTGAGCCAGTGCGGGTCGATAGCGTAGAGCACATCGCCCCGGTTAACCCACTGGTTATCCCGGACGGCCACGCGGATTACCGGCCCGGATACGTCCGGCGCAATCTGTACCACATCCGCCCGTACACGGCCGTCGCGGGTCCAGGGCGTTTGCGCATAATGTTTCCACATCATAAAAGCCAGAAGTGTGGCCGCCGCGACGGCACATAACGTCAGCGCATAGCGACCGACCAGAGAAAGTAATGATTTCATCTAAATAACCCCAGCGCGGTCAGGCCCTGCATCAGCAGGAAAAAGGTGACCAGATAAGTTGAAACGTCCAGCAGCGGGCGAAAAGGCAAACGACGGTAGAGCCTGCTGAGCGATAAAAGCGCGATGAGTGCCAGCGTGCAGGCCAGCGCCGCGAGCGCGGTGACAAGCAGTCCCGGGATAAAAACGCCCCCGATATTCAGATCATTGACCATCGTCTGCCCTCCGTAATGCGCAATGTAAATCCACCAGATGGCCGACAAACTGGCGCGTTTGTGCATCTGCGGCAGGCAAACAGAGGCGGATGTGGTCGGCGATGTGTTCACGCAAGGCGTCGGTGTCGCTCAGGTGATACAGGTGCGCGCTGATCTCCCTGCTCGCGGGCATACCGCAGCGGCGTAAATGCATCACCGAAAGGCCGATGCGCAGCGCGCGCAGCAGCGGGTTCAGCACCTGCTCTGAGGCACGTCCGCTGCGCTGCAGGCGCGGCAGTAACAGGGCAGCGCGGTCAATCATCAGATTGGTCCAGTGCGTCTCATCCAGCAGAAGCTTGCCCTTCACGCTGCGACGAATATCGCGCTGGCACAGCGTGTGCAGACGCGCGATGGCCGCGTCGGCCTGCACGGTTTGCAGCAGGCTCATGCTGATAACAGCAAAGCCGGTTGCGGCAAACAGCGCAATGGCGGTATTGGCCGCCGTGGCAAAATCTCCGCTGTAGTGGGCACCCAGCTCGCACAATACCGGCAGCGTCAGGGTGATCCCCATCGCCATAAACGTAGTGGGAGGACGTGCCTGAAGCGACCCGGCCAGCAGATATACCGGCGCCAGCACGGCCACCAGCACGGGGAAATCGCTCACCTGCGGAAGCAGCGCAAAGCTGTACAGCAGGCTAATCAAGACGCCCCAGAACGAGCCAATAATGTATTTCACTATGTGCGGAGCCGGGGTGTCGAAACTGCCAAACAGCGTGCAGCAGACCCCAAGGATAGAGACCGCCGTGCTGCCATCGGGCCAGGCGGAGAAGATCCAGACCAGGCAGCCGCTCAGGATAATGGCGAACGCGCCCAGCGCGGTGCGGGCGGCAGTAAGAGGATCGCGATGAAAAACATACCCTTTAACTGCCCTGCCCGCCGTCAGTCCGTGGGCGGGCTTCGCATGGTGGATGGCATCAGAAAGACGTTCGCACTGCTGCAACAGCGCAATGGCCTGCGTCAGATAACGGACAAAACTGGCCAGCAGCGCGTCGTTCATCGTCCGGGCCTGTGCAGCGTAGCGCTCTGCGAGCTGTTCACTGCGTGCCATTAACGCATCTGCCGTGCTGTGGCGTGCAGCATCTTTATCCCCCAGCCAGGCCTGAACGTCGTCGAGCAATACCTGCAACCCGGCAGGCACCGTCGCCGGTAAGCGATCGCGTAATTCACAGTTAACGATGACCAGCCGCGCCAGTCGGTCATGGATAGCCTTTCTGCCCTGCCGCACCGGAGCAGACAGGGCAAAATCATACGGAATATGGTGGCTTATACCCTGCAGAAACTGCAGCGCCAGCGCCAGATGCAGCGGGTCTGAAACCGCGACGGGTTTGCCTGCGAGGGTGTCAGCCACCCGCTCACGCGCGGCGTGCAGGGTTTGCGATAACTTACTGTTGAACAGGCCGGAGATACGCGCGGGTAACACATAGCGATGTATCAGCGCCGCGCAGAAGATCCCAATGACAATCTCCTGCACACGGATAATGGCGATATTAAAAATCCCGCCGGGGTCGGATACCGCAGGAAAACCAATCAGGCTCGCAGTGTACCCGGCCAGCACAAAGGCATACGCCCGCGGGGTGCGCTCCAGCAGAGATAAATAGAGGCAGAATGTGATCCAGCCCGACAGCATCACGCTGCAGAGGATCGGCATATTGACGAAGGCAGGCACGATCGCAACGGTGGCGCAGGCCCCCACAACGGTGCCGGCCAGACGATAGAGACTTCTGCTCAGCGAGGCCCCCACCGAGGTCTGCGACACGATATAGACGGTAATAATGGCCCACGATGGACGTTCGAGGCCTATCGACAGCGCAATGGAGTAAGCGAGCATCGCCGCTGCAAAACTTCTCGCGGAATAGAGCAGCGCGCTGGCATCGTTACGCAGCCCGGGAGATAACCGCTCACGCATGGCGCGCCACGAATGAAAATGAAAAGCGTTTAATATGTTCATGCCAGAATTATTACTGGCTTGCGAACCCGCTTAAATACTCTATTCTGTCAAAAAATACCTAAATGTTGCCAGAAACGTGAAACCTCAACTTGCCAATACGCTCTTCGACCCTGACGCCACCGCATGCCCGGCCGTAGCCCGACATCTGGATTTCGTGGAGTACGCCGCGGAAGTGCCGGTGCACACCCACCGTAAGGGGCAGCTGATTATTGCTTTGTATGGCGCGGTGATTTGTCATGCGGAAAATGATATCTGGATCGTGCCGCCAGACTGTGCCGTCTGGATCCCTGGCGGGATCGCACACAGCGCCAAAGCGACCTGGAATGCTCATCTCAACTATCTGTTTATTGAGCCCGGTGCCGCCGCGCTGCCGGAGAAATGCTGCACGCTGGCCATTTCCCCGTTAATCAAAGCGCTGGTTGACCGTTTGACGCATGAACGCGTTGATTATCCGCCAGAGAGCCATGCCGCGCGGCTGACCAGAGTGACGCTTGATGAGCTCGCCAGCATGCCGCAGCAGAAGCTGAGCCTGCCCGTTTCAGCCCATCCCAAAATTCGCGCCATGGCCGACGCGCTGGTCAGCCATCCTGACGACAGAAGCACCCTGAAAGCCTGGGCGAAACGGCTGGCGCTGAGCGAGCGCTCCTTTGCACGTTTGATGGCGCGCGAGACCGGGCTGAGCTTTGGCCGCTGGCGTCAGCAGCTGCAGTTGATTATTGCCCTGCAGGAGCTGGCAAGCGGTGTCCCGGTCCAGAACGTGGCGACAACGCTTGGGTATGAATCCGTGAATGCGTTTATCACCATGTTCAGGAAAGCCATGGGCACCACGCCCGCGCACTATTTTGCCGAACGAAAAGTCAGCGGCCGTTAACCCGGCCCTTCGCTGCCTGCAGCAAGCAGGGGAACCAGCACATCGCTAATCGGAACGGGAATACCGTGAGCACGACCATAGCGCTGGATCACGCCGTTGCGGATATCCCACTCCATGGGACGGTTGGCCTGACGATCGGCCAGGATAGACGTGCCCAAATCGGCAGGTGCGCGCTGGAAGTTCGCCAGGATCTCCTGCGCAACGTCATCATGCAGCACCGCGCCTTCTGCTCGGGCCACGGCAAGCCCCTCGCGCAGATACGCCAGCGCCAGCTCGCTGATATCCTCACGGGAGAACATCCCGGCACGACGATTCGCAAGCACCATCAGGCCTGCAACCGCATTTTGCAGCAGCTTGCGCCATGCGACGGTAAGAAAATCTGCCGACAAGTCTACTGCGCAGCGCGTGCCGTTCAGCGCATCAGCCACCCGTTTTGCCTGCGGCAAATCCGGCAGCGTCAACCGCGGACTGGCGCGCAGCCAGACGGAGGCATCCGGCTCACGCTGCGCCGGGAACCAGACCACCGACGGCAGTACCGTCGCGCCATTGACCCACGGTGCCAGTTGCGCCTTTTGCTCGACGCCGTTTTGCAGCGCGCAAACCACCGTGTTTTCATCGCACAGCGCGTTCAGCCATCCCGCGCTGTCGGCGTTCTGGGTCGTTTTCACTGCGATAAAAACCAGATCGTACGGACGATCGATGACCGTCGGATCGGTTAATACCGGACCGGGTACCACGATTTCACCCTCATCGTGCCGCAAACGTAATTGCGGATGTGCGGTACGTCCACACAGTTGCGGCGTGCGGCCAGCCTCATGCAGCACCGCAGCGATAGTGGTTCCGATTGCACCGGGTCCAATCAGCGCAATGGTTGGATAGTCAGACATTGTTAACTCCCCTGGTCGCTAAAGCCCTAATCAGTGTGCCGTGGCGTTCAGCATAGCCGCCACACGTCCCTTTATACCACCGCCTGAAGTGGGAGCCATACCCGTTGTCTATACTCATGTCATCTACGACAACGGAGTGCACCATGCCATTACCCGATTTCCATTCCTCTGAACCTTATACCCTTGGTATTGAACTTGAACTGCAGGTGGTTAACCCGCCGGGGTACGATCTGAGCCAGGACTCCTCCGCCCTTATCGCTGCCGTCAAAGACGACATCAAAGGTGGGGAAGTGAAGCACGATATCACCGAGAGCATGCTCGAAATCGCCACCGGCGTGTGTCAGAACATTGATCAGGCCGCCGCACAAATCTCGGTGATGCAGCAAAGTATTCTGCGCGCCGCTGCGGAGCAGCATATTCAGATCTGCGGCGGTGGGACGCACCCTTTCCAGAAGTGGCAGCGTCAGGAGGTGTGCGATGACGAGCGCTATAACGTCACGCTCGAACGGTTTGGCTATCTGATTTTGCAGGCGACGGTATTCGGCCAGCACGTGCATGTCGGGTGTCGGACCGGCGACGACGCTATTTATCTGCTGCATGGTTTGTCGCGCTTTGTCCCCCACTTTATTGCTCTGGCGGCGTCCTCACCCTATATGCAGGGTACGGACACGAAGTTCGCCTCGTCGCGGCTCAATATCTTCTCGGGATTTCCGGATAATGGACAGATGCCGTGGGTGAACAACTGGCAGGAGTTCGAAGGGCTGTTTCGTCGTCTGAGCGCCACCAGCATGATCGACAGCATTAAAGATTTGCACTGGGATATTCGCCCCAGCCCGCATTTTGGCACGGTCGAAGTGCGGGTGATGGATACACCGCTGACGCTCGGCCACGCGATCAACATCGCCGGGTTGATTCAGGCGACGTCTCACTGGCTGCTGACCACGCGGCCCTATAAGCATCAGGAAAAGGATTTTCTGCTGTACCGCTTTAACCGTTTTCAGGCGTGTCGTTATGGGTTAGAGGGCATTCTGACGGACGTGCAGACTGGCGAGCACAAAACCGTGGCGGAAGATATTGGGTGGCTGCTGGAGCAGGTTGCGCCGTCGGCCGAGAAGCTCGGCGCGACGAGCGCGATTAAGGAAATAGCCCTGATGTTAAAACAGGGCAAGAGCGAGGCGCAGCGCATGCGCGATTTTATCGCAGACGGCGGTTCGCTTATTTCTCTGGTTCAGAAACATTGCGAGCTGTGGGCGACGAGTCCGTAAGGCGATGCCCCCACTCACGCAGGCGCTGGAACAGCACAAACAGCGCCGGGATAAACAGAATGCCGACCACGGTGGCCACCAGCATCCCGCTGAACACCGTGGTGCCAATGATGCGGCGGCTCTGCGCCCCTGCCCCGGACGCCAGCATCATCGGCAGCACACCGATAATAAATGACACCGCCGTCATCATCACCGCCCGGAAGCGGCGTGAGGCGCCTTCACGGGCCGCATCGACAATCGCCATCCCCTCATGACGCCGTGCGCGGGCAAACTCGACGATCAGGATCGCGTTCTTGGCCGCCAGCGCGATTAACAGCACCAGGCCAATCTGCACATACACATCGTTGGCGTATCCCGCGATCCACAGCCACACCAGCGCGCCCCCGATGGCGAACAGGACTGAGAGCATCACGCTCGCGGGCAGCGTCCAGCTCTCATACTGCGCGACAAGGAACAGCCACGCCATAACCACTGCGGCCAGGACAATCCAGATGGCCTGATTTCCGGTCTGCTGCTCCTGATAAGACATCCCGCTCCAGGCATAGTCGTACCCGGCAGGCAGGTTTTCCGCCAGAAGCTCGCTCATCACGGCCATCGCCGTGCTGCTGCTCACGCCGTCTGCCGCCGACCCGCTCACTGACACCGACGGGAACTGGTTGTACTGCTGCAGGAACGGTGCGCCAACGGTCGGGGTAATCGTGACAAGATTACTCAGACGCACCCGCTCACCGTTATTGCTACGCACGAACAATTCGCTGATTTGCCCGGCACGCTCGCGCCACTGCATTTCGTTCTGTACCACCACGTGGTAGACGCGGTTGTTAACGCTAAAATCCCCGGCACGCGTGCCGCCAAAGGCGGTTTGCAGGCTGCTGAAGATGCGCGAGACCGGCACGTCGAGGCGGGCAGCGCGCTCGCGATCAACGGTCAGCGTCAGCTGTGGCACGTTGCTGCTCCAGGTGGTAAACACCCGGTTAAGCTGCGGATGCTGGTTAGCTTTTATCAGAACGTTGCGGGTAACGCGTTCCAGCTCCGCCGGGCTTTGCCCCGCCTGGGCCTGAATACGCAGGTCGAAGCCGGAGGCGTTGCCCAACCCCGGCAACGTCGGCGGGGCGAAGGTCATGATGGTCGCTTCCGGCAGCGCCAGCAGCTGACGCTGCAGCGTTCCCATCACCTCATCAAGCGGCGGACGCTCACTCCATGTCTTCAGCATGATGGAGATAAACCCGCCGTTAGACGCGCTGGTACCGTTGAGAATGTTAAAACCGGAGACCTGAATCACATCCTCGACCGCAGGGTGTCTGGCGATAAGCTCCCGCGCGGTGGTCATCACCGCTTCGGTACGCTCCAGCGACGCCGCTTCCGGCAGTTGCACGCTGGCGAAGAAGTAGCCCTGATCTTCCTGCGGCAGGAAGCCCTTTGGCATCGACATAAAGCTGAACACCACCACGCCCGCCGCACCGGCCGTTGCCAGCAGCACCAGCCACGGACGGAGGTTAATGCAGTTAACGATGCGGGTATAAACGGTGCGCGTGGTATCCAGTCCGCGGTTGAAAACGCGGTAAACCGCGGCTGGCTTCTTCGGGCGCGGGCGCAGCAACAGCGCACAGAGCGCTGGCGTCAGGGTCAGCGCCACCAGGCTTGAGAGCGTGACGGCGGTGGAGAGCGTGACCGCGAACTGGCGATACAACTCCCCCACGATCCCCGGCAGCAGCGCCACCGGCACAAACACCGCCAGCAGCACCAGGGTGGTGGCAATCACCGGCCCGGCAATCTGGCGCAGCGCCTGTGCGGTAGCCGCCGTGCGGCTTTGCCCTTCCGCCATTAGCGTTTCAACGCTCTCCACCACCACAATGGCGTCATCCACCACCATGGTAAGCGCCAGAATAATGGCGAACAGGCTGAGCGTGTTGGCCGAATAACCGAGGGTATAGAGCACCGCAAAGGTGCCGACCAGCGACACTGGAATGGCGAGCGCCACAATCAGCGTCGCACGCCAGCTCTGCAGAAATAAGGAAACCACCACCACGACGGCGAGCAGGGTCAGCGCCAGCGAGACGCCAATCTCCTTGATGGTCGCGGCGACAAAGGTGGTGGTATCGAATTTCACTTCATAGGTCAGATCGTCCGGGAAGGGTGCAGAGAGTCGCGCCAGCTCCGCGCGAACCGCATCGGCTACGCGCAGGGCGTTGGCGGACGGCGTAGGGTAGATGCCAAGATAGGCCGAGTCATGCCCGTTCAGCTGGGCGCCGGAGCTGTAGCTGCGCGACCCCAGTTCAATCGTGGCGACATCTTTCAGGCGCACCAGCTGGCCCATCTCCCCCGCACGGATAATGATGTCTGCAAAGTCCTCAGCCTGATTTAAACGCCCCAGCCCGTTAATCGTCAGGGTTTGCTGCTGGCCGTTAAACACCGGCGGCGTTCCGACCTGGCCTGCCGCTCCCTGGACGTTCTGCTCGCGTAACGCCTGAGCCACGTCATCGGTGGTCACGTTCAGGGCGTTCATGCGATCCGGACGCAGCCAGATACGCATGCTGTAGTCGCGCGCGCCAAACATCTGCACCTGCCCGACGCCCGGCAAACGCGCCAGCGCTTCACGCACCTGCGTGCTGGCGTAGTTACTGACGAAAAGCGGCGTGTGGCTATTGTCCGGTGAGTAAAGGCTTACCCCCATCATCAGATTGGTGGCGCGTTTACGCACCTGCACGCCGTTTTGCTGCGCCTCGGTGGGCAATTGCGCCACAGCCTGCGCCACGCGGTTTTGCACGTCGATGGCGGCCAGATCCGGATCGGTCCCTGCCGCAAATGTGATGTTCAGGCTGTAGGCACCTTCATCCGAACTGGTGGATTCCATATAGAGCATGTGATCCACGCCGTTAAGCTGAGTCTCCAGCGGCGTGGCAATGGCTTCCGCCACGTCAGCCGAACTGGCACCCGGCCAGCTGGCGGAGACATTCACCACCGGTGGGGTGATCTGCGGGTACTGCTCCACCGGGATAATCTTCAGCGCGATGGCACCCAGCAGGGTTATCACCAGCGCAATCACCATCGCGAAGCGCGGGCGTTTGATGAAAAACGTCAGCATGATGGCTCCTTAATTCAGTATCTGCACGGCTGCGCCAGGCTGTACGCGCTGGGCACCGTCGGTGATCGCTCGCTCACCGGGATGTAAGCCGGATGAAATCTCAAACTGCTGGCCAATCTGTCCGGCAATCTTCAGCGGGCGTTTTTCGGCTTTGCCTTCTGCGTTAACCACCCAGGCAAAGAATCCCTCGCCGTTTTGCTGTACCGCCGCAGCGGGCACTGTCAGCACCGGCTGCGCGCTTGCCGGACGCAGGTAGACATTCACATTGCCGCCCGGCAGCAGCTGATGGCGCGGGTTGGCAAATTCAGCGCGCAGCATCACGCTGGCGGTACGCGGGTCGATACGATTGTCCACGGAGGTCAGTTCACCGCTCAGGCGCTGACCATTGCTGTCAATCCGCGCCTGCCAGGCGCGCTTCAGGGCGCTGATATCCGCATGTTGTCCGGCTTTGGTGGCAAACGCCCCCTCTTCCAGCGCAAAGGCGATACGGATCGGATCAAGCTGCACGACATCCACCAGCACGCCGCTTGACGGGTTCACCAGGCTGCCGGCATGGAACTGGCTGTGCCCCACGCGGCCATCAATCGGCGATGTGATGCGCGTGTACGCCAGCGTCACGTTACGGGTTTCGAGGCGAGCTTTCGCCTGCTCCAGCGCAGCGCTGGCGACATCGCGCTGCATGCGCGCGTTATCCACGTCGTGACGGCTGATGGCATTGCTGTTGCCCAGGCTTTCAAAGCGTGAAAGCTGCTGCTGCGCCTGACGCAGCGTGGCTTCCGCGCTCTTTACCTCAGCCTGTGCCAGACGCACGGCGGCGCGTGGCTCGGCATCGTCCAGCTCGAACAGCACGTCACCTTTTTTCACGTATTGTCCGTCGCGAAAATGAACCTGGGTAATCACGCCTTCCGTGCGCGCTCTTATCTGGACGGTATGAATGGCTTCAATGCGGCCAGGCACGTGCCGTTCAGCTGCGTGGGTCGTTTGCTCCACAACCGCCACGCGAACCGGAATGGCAGCAGCAAACGCGGGTTGAAAGAGGGCGAGGAGGACGAACAGGAGCGGGAATTTCATGGGGATGTACCTCTGATGTGTTTCCCTCACCCCGGCCCTCTGCCCAATGAAAGGGAGGTCAGCATCCCCTCTCCCGGCGGGAGAGGGTTAAGGTGAGGGCAAAAGGTTATGCAGCCTTACGGAACCTGCGGGTCAGTCGCTTCTCGATTTCAACAACGAAGAACATCACCGCGGCTACCGCCAGCGTGACGAACCAGTAGCGCAGAGGCAGCGCTTCCGTACCGAAAAGCATCTGCATAAACGGCAGGTAGATGATTGCCGCCTGGAGCAGGAACAACACGCCTGTGACCAGCCAAATCCCTTTGTTCGCCAGCAGGCCACGGTTCAGGGAGAACCCTTCAGTGTTGCGGCAGTTAATCATGTATACCCACTGGGCGCAGACCAGCATCTGCAGCAGCACGGTGCGGATGAACTCCGCGCTGTGGCCACGCGGTGCCAGCCAGGCTTCCAGCGCAAAAGCGGCGATGGCAATCATGGTCCCGACGAAGGCCACGCGCCATACGGCGTACGCATCCATCACGTGCTGTCCGGTCTGACGCGGCGGACGCTTCATGATGTTGCGCTCAGCGGCTTCAAAGGCCAGGCCAAAGGAGAGCGTGGCGGAGGTTGCCATGTTCATCCACAAAATCAGTACCGGCGTCAGCGGGATAATATTCCCTGCCAGCAGCGCAATAACAATCAGCAACCCCTGCGCCAGGTTGGTCGGCATAATGAACAGAATGGTTTTCTTCAGGTTGTCGTAAACGCGACGCCCCTCTTTTACCGCGCTGGCGATGGTGGCGAAGTTATCGTCGGTCAGGACCATATCCGCCGCCTCTTTAGTCACTTCGGTGCCTTTGATGCCCATTGCGATGCCCACGTCCGCCTGGCGCAACGCCGGAGCGTCATTCACACCGTCGCCGGTCATGCCCACGATCTCACCCTTGTCCTGCAGGGCTTTCACCAGGCGCAGCTTATGCTCCGGGCTGGTACGGGCGAAAATGTCATATTTCACCGCGGCGTCTGCAAGCTCAGCGTCGTCCATTTTCTCCAGCTGGTAGCCCGTCACCGCCTGCTCGCTATTGGTGATCCCGAGCATCTGGCCGATGCTCATTGCCGTCTGCGGGTGATCCCCGGTGATCATCTTCACGCGGATCCCGGCCTGCTGGCAGGCATGAATCGCATCAATCGCTTCAGGACGCGGTGGATCCATCATTGCGGCAATACCGAGGAAGATCAGCCCGTGATTCAGATCGTCATGCGTCAGCGCCTGCTCACCGTTCGCCGGTTTGAACGCCGCGGCAACCATACGCAGCCCCTGACGTGCATAGCGCTCCATCTCGGTTTCCCAGTAAGCGCGGTCGAACGCTTCAGCGCCGTTACGGGCCTGCTGCTGTTTACACAGCGCGAAAATCACGTCCGGCGCGCCGGTAATCAGGATGTGCTCCTCGTGACCAATCTGATAGTGGGTGCTCATGTACTTGTACTGCGAATCGAACGGGATCTTGTTAATCAGGGTGGTCATCACCGGCTCAAGATGCGCCTTCGCCGCCAGCACCTTCAGCGCCCCTTCGGTCGGCCCACCGGTGATGCCCCACAGACCGCGTTCGTCCTGAATCAGCTGGCTGTCATTACAGAGATCGACAGTGCGCAGGTACTGCTCCAGCACGGTGCCCGGCTGGATCTGCATCGGCTCGTCGCTGCCTTCCAGGTAAATGTTTCCCGCCGGCTCGTAGCTATTACCGTCCACGCGGTAGCAGCTGTCGGCAGTAATGATGGCTTTCACCGTCATCTCGTTCATGGTCAGGGTGCCGGTTTTATCCGAGCAGACCATGGTCATCGCCCCCAGGGTTTCAACCGTTGGCAGCTTGCGGATAATCGCCCGCTTGCGTGCCATCGCCTGTACGCCAAGAGAAAGGATGATAGAAATAATGGCTGGCAGACCTTCCGGCACGGAGGCGACCGCCAGGCTAATCAGAGAGAGCAGCAGCTCGCCCATGGGGATTTCGCGGAACACCAGGCTGAAGACAAACAGTGCCGCCATCATCGCCAGAATAATGGCGAAGATCGCTTTCCCCAGCTTGTCCATCTGCACCAGCAGCGGCGTACGATGCTTTTCAATACCCGCCATCATCTGGTTAATGTGGCCAAGTTCAGTCTCTTGCCCGGTGGCAATGACCACGCCAATGCCGCCCCCTGCACTCACGGTCGTACCGGAAAAGACCAGGTTAGTGCGGTCGCCCAGCGGTAATTCACCGGTCAGCGGATTAATGTGTTTATCCACCACGGTAGATTCGCCGGTCAGAATAGCCTCTTCCACGCGTAAATTATGCGCTTCGATTAAACGCATATCCGCCGGAATACGATCACCTGCGCGTAATACAATAATATCGCCCGGGACTATTTCAGTTGTCGGTAGCGTTTCATGATTGCCATTGCGAATGACGCGCGCTTCGCTGGAGAGCATATTGCGAATACTCTTCAGGGATTTTTCCGCATTGCTTTCCTGAATATGGCCAATTAACGCGTTGATTACCGCCACACCGAGGATAACCAGCGTATCGACCCAGTGGCCCATAACCGCGGTTAATACCGCCGCGGCAAGCAGAACGTAAATCAGTACATCATTAAAATGGGCGAGAAAACGTAGCCAGGCGGGCTTGCCTTTTTTCTCCGGCAACGCATTAGGGCCATACTGATGCAGACGTGCCTGCGCTTCAGCACGGTCGAGGCCGCTTGCCTGGCTCTGCTTGTTAGCAAGCACTTGCTCAACGGTCTGCTGATACGCCTGCCCACCAGCAGGTGGCATGTTCTGAGAGAGATTTTTTTTGGTCATCGTATTTTTCCTTCAATATACGGTGGACGGAAGCCTGAATTCCTTTCTGGCTTTAATAAATTCATTTTTAAGGCTTGCGGGTAAAATTGATCTACCGCAATATAATTACTGCCGGGATATTCAAAAGTAATAACTATTATTCGAATACGATGATTTTTACAAAATATTTCTAAACCAACGCTAAACGAGGAGGAACCATGTTTGGTATTTATCGCGCACGCCGCCTGGCGTTATACATTGTCGCAGCCATTGTTATTGCCACGTTAATTGGATATAGCACTTATATGTTTGTAAAATTATTTGCATGACAAGGACATTTATTTACATAACGCGATAATAATTTAATCGCTTCTGAGAGATTATTCTCTTTCTGTTATTTATTCGCAGAAAAGCGCATTTGATTTAACAAAAAACGTCTGCCGGGTTTATATTGCTTTACGTTCCGCGATGCCGGACAATGACATTTTTAACTGACGATTAACATTAAGATGAAACACCCGTTAGAATCGCTGCTCACAGCGGGGGGCATTTTGTTGATGGCCCTGCTCTCCTGCCTGCTGTTACCTGCGCCGTCGCTTGGGCTGGTGCTGGCGAAAAAGCTGATGACGATCTTCCACATGGTCGATCTTAACCAGCTGTACACCATTTTGTTCTGCGTGTGGTTTTTACTGCTTGGCGCCCTCGAATTCTTCATCCTGCGTTTCGTCTGGCGTCGCTGGTTTTCACTGGCATCGTAAGTAAAAAAAAACCGGGTGCGGCTGCGCCTTACCCGGTCGGATTTCTGCATAACGCCACGTTCAGTGTGTCCGGCTGTGGTTCTCTTTGCGGTACGCGCCAGGCGGCTGGTTGAAGGTACGGGTAAAGATACGCGTAAACGTCTGCTGCGAATCAAAGCCGTAGCGCAAACAGATATCGTAGACACGCTCGTTCGATTCACGCAGGTCACGCGCTGCCAGCAGCAGCTTGCGTTCGCGAATGTAACGCCCGAGACTTTCGCCCTTGTACTGCATAAACAAACGCTGCAGATGCCATTTCGAGTAACCCGCGTGGCGGGCGATCTCTTCGATACGTAATGGCTGGTGCAGGTTGTCGTCGATCCACTCGACGATGGTGTCGATGACTTGAGCGGAAATGGTCATACTGCTCTCCCCCTCTGCTTCTCGCTTAAACATTATTCCCACCACTCACGAAAGGTTTGCGTGGTATCACTCACGTGAACAGGTTCACCCAGCTCCGGCGTCAGTAGCCGATAATTTTTATCTTTACTGGCCTGCGCCAGCTGGATCAGCGGATCGTTCCAGGTGTGTTTCGCCAGCACAAAGCGTCCGTTATGACCGGGCACGACAGCTTTCGCGTTAAGGTCAGCCGACGCCTGCGCCGTTTCCGCCGGCATCATGTGAATGTACTTCCAGTCCCGATCGTACTGGCCGTTTTCCATGATGGCTAAATCCACCTCGCCGAACTGCTCACCGATGGCCCTGAAGTGCGGGCCGTAACCGGAGTCTCCGCTGTAATAAACCTTCTGCGCCGGCGTGACGAACATAAAGCTCCCCCACAGGGTTTGATCGCGTTTAATCCCGCGTCCGGAGAAGTGACGTGCCGGCAGGACGTGCACCGTTAAGTCATCACTGATGCGCACCGACTGGTTCCAGTCGCGCTCGTCGATAATCTCCGGCTTCATGCCCCAGTAGCGCAGATGAGATCCAACGCCCAGCGGGGTAACCACACGTTTCACCTTCGGCAGTAACGCCCTGATGGTGGCGTAATCCAGATGATCGTAGTGATCGTGGGAGATGATCAGCAGGTCGATCTCCGGCATGTTCTGCGCATGCCAGGGATACTCGCCCGCAAAAGCTTTATTGAGGAACGAGAACGGCGCGGCATAGTTGCTGAGTACCGGGTCAATCAGAATACGTTTACCCGCCAGCTGCATATACCACGACGAGTGACCGAGCCAGACCAGTGTGTCCTGCTCCAGCGGCAGACTGGCGAGATCGGTTTTCACCAGCGGCAGCGGCTGCGCGGGACGGGCATTTTCGGTTTTGCGGGTCAGAAATTGCCACCACGCCACCAGCATATTTTGCTCGCCGGTGAAGCCCGGTGTCGGCAACGTATTGTGGAATTTCCCGTCGCGATACTGCGGGGAGGCCTCCACTTCGGTAAGCTGCGCACCCTGCGGTGGCTGGCCAAATCCAGGATTCAGGACAAAAGGTAAACTCGCAGCTGAAGCAATAATCATGACGAACACCACGCAGATGAATAGAGGCTTTTTCATATCCTGACCCGAAAACGCGCCCCATCCGATGGTTTACGCGGGTTGAACTTGATTATGAGTGAGTAAGCACTCATTATAGATATGATGATAAAGTCGTCAAGACGTTTTCGATCTTTGACATTGCGCGTTGCAGCCTGTCAAAGCACGTGTTTCAATCAAGGTTTTTACAATTGACAGGAGGAACAATTTAGTGGCACGTCCGAAGAGTGAAGATAAAAAACAGGCCTTACTGGACGCAGCAACCGCTGCATTTGCACAGTCAGGTATTGCCGCCTCAACGGCCTTAATTGCCCGGAACGCGGGCGTCGCTGAAGGCACACTGTTCCGCTACTTTGCTACCAAAGACGATCTGCTGAATGCCCTCTATCTTCACCTGAAGCAGGATCTCTGCCAGACGATGCTGGCGGAGCTTGATCGCACGCTCACCCTTCCCAAAGAACATACCCGCAATATCTGGAACAGCTACGTGGACTGGGGCATCCGTAATCCTGTCGCTCACGCCGCCATTCGCCAGCTTGGCGTCAGCGAGAAGATCAGCGCCGAAACGGAGCAGGCCGTGCAGGAGATGTTCCCGGAACTGCATGAACTGTGCCGTCGTGCAGTGCGTCCGGTATTTATGTCCGATGAGTTTCGTACCTTTGGTGATGCCATGTTCTTATCGCTTGCCGAAACCACCATGGAATTTGCCACCCGCGATCCGTCCCGCGCCGTCGATTTTAAAGCGCTGGGCTTTGAAGCCATGTGGCGTGGACTCGCCTCCGAGGATATTGATGGACAGTAAATCGCTGCAGGAACACGCCAAACGCGTGGCGCTGGAACTGCCGTTCACCGAACACTGCTGGCCGTTCGGGCCGGAATTTGATGTGTTTAAAGTGGGTGGCAAGATTTTCATGATTGTTGCGGTTGCTCACGGGCGACCGCATGTCAGCCTGAAATCCGAGCCGGAAAAATCCCTGTTAAACCAGCAGATCTACCGCGGCGTTGAGCCGGGGTATCATCTCAATAAAAAGCACTGGATTTCACTCTACGGCACCGACGATGTTACGCCGGAACTGGTGGCCGATCTCATCAACGATTCCTGGAATCTGGTCGTCGATAAGCTGCCGAAAAAAGACCAGAAATGGATCAGGCCGCGCTGATTGTTCGTCTGAGACGAACAGATTAAGCGCTCAAAATGCACTTATCTTTTCCCGCTTCGCACGGTAATCTGCACTCCTTTTCGCGCCCGCACGCGGGCGAATTTTATCACCAGGAGTTGTTATGGATATCATTTCCGTTGCCCTGAAACGCCACTCCACCAAGGCGTTTGACCCAAGCAAGAAACTGACCGCTGAAGAAGCGGAGAAGATCAAAACCCTGCTGCAGTACAGCCCGTCCAGCACGAACTCCCAGCCATGGCATTTTATTATTGCCAGCACTGAGGAAGGTAAAGCGCGCGTGGCCAAATCTGCGGCAGGCACTTACGTGTTCAACGAACGCAAAATGATGGACGCCTCTCATGTGGTAGTGTTCTGCGCGAAAACCGCCATGGACGATGCGTGGCTTGAGCGCGTCGTGGATCAGGAAGAGGCCGACGGTCGCTTCAACACCCCAGAAGCAAAAGCGGCGAATCACAAAGGTCGCTGCTATTTCGCCGACATGCACCGCGTGGATCTGAAAGATGACGACCAGTGGATGGCGAAACAGGTTTACCTCAACGTCGGTAACTTCCTGTTAGGCGTGGCCGCGCTGGGCCTGGATGCCGTACCCATTGAAGGTTTTGACGCCGCCATTCTCGACGCAGAGTTTGGCCTGAAAGAGAAAGGCTTCACCAGCCTGGTGGTGGTCCCGGTTGGACACCACAGCGTGGAAGATTTCAACGCCGCGCTGCCAAAATCTCGCCTGCCGCTGAGCACGATTGTGACCGAGTGCTAAGACAAACGGGCCGCAACTGCGGCCCGTTTTCAATCACGCGTCATCTGCCTGGTTTCGCCATTGAACCAGCATCTCACGCAGACGGCGTTTTCTGCGTCTTCCCGATCAACACGCGCAAAACTTACTTCTCCGCACGCCCGGCATGCCAGATCCGCTCCGCATACCGCCCTATCACCGCCAGCGACGCCGCCAGAATCAGGAAGAACACCACCTTGTTCATCCCATCCCAGAAGTATTCGAAGTAGCGGGTATAGAGGTTAATGGCGAGGAACGTCAGGCCAAACCCGCGCAGCATGCCGTCGTCGGTTTTCAGACTGATGTAAATACAGAGAACCGCCGCCACCGCAAACAGCAGCGCCCACGGCAGCAATGAGGCCTGGGTCACGCTGTACCAGTTATCGATATCGTAATTACCAAATATCGACATGATCCACAGGGCGACAAAGAGATACGTCAGCCCCATCGCTTTACTGGTGGTGTAGAGATGACGGGACTGCAGCACAGCGCGCAGGATCCAGCACAGGGCCAGCAGCGCGCCGCCGAAAAAGATAAAGCGCACTGGATAGTTCATCCCCAGCCAGTAAGCGCCCCAGCCGGACATATAGCCCGTCTCCGCGCCAAACCAGTTGCCAAGCGAGAGCAAGAAGAACAGCCAGACCAGCCCGGAGCGGCCGAAAAAGCCTACCAGGCCATAGACGGCACAGCCGGCCAGGAACAGGGGCGCGATGTGGCCGCTGCCGTTATCCAGCCGTTCACCCAGCTGCCAGAGCGCGATGGCGGTAAACAAGACTCCGAGGAACAAAATCGCTTCGGTACTGTAATGCCACTGCGTCTCCCGCCGCTGGCGGCTGAAGCCCCACAAATAAAACAGCACGGCCAGCAGTGCCGGCAGCCCGATGCGGGCAAGGGAGGAAAAAGCGAAGAATTCGATAATACGCGCCATCAGTTCGCTGTCCGAGAACAGGCTGCCGATGGCGATAATGACGCAGGCGAGTGCCGTCCAGAAGGCATAGCGGCTCAGCCGCTGCCAGTCCATGGTCACGCGTTGAAGCGTACCGGCCAGCCGATGATGGTCGTCAGCGGTTAATGTGCCTTCCTGTTGCCATTCGTTGAGTGCGCGGCGTAGCAGCCGCTCCTGTTTGCCGGTAACCTTCATTTTGCCTGCTCCGTCAGCCATTCCATTGCTCTCTCCCCGGCTTCATCCACTGGCAGATACACCAGCAACCGGGAACCGTTTCGTGGAGCAGAGTACCAGTACATCTGCTGCAGGGTAAATTCCCCAAGCTCAGGATGGGTAAACAACTTGAGCTGGTTTTCCACACCGCGCACGTCATTGCGCTGATGCCACAGATTTTTAAACTCCTCAGAAACCGCAAAGAAGCGCGCCAGTTTGGCTTCCCACAGCGGGTCACCCCGGTGCTCGGCCATCGCCGCCCGGAAATAGGAGACAAAGACGGGCAGCACATCGTCACGTCTGCCGAGACGGGCGCGCCATGCCGGGTGGGTGAGGAACAGATAAATACAGTTGCGGTCTTCCGGGGGGATCGTATTGAAATCGACACCCATCAGATGACCAAAGCTGTCGTTCCACGCCACGATGTCGAAATTGGGTTTCTGAATGCTGGCCGGTTTCGGCATTAACGTATCAAGCAGGCGGCGCGTGCCTTCGCTGATCCCTTCACAGCAGGTGGCCTGCGCTGCTTCACCCGGCGGTAGCCCGGCCAGCACAAAAAGATGGCGCGCTTCGGTCGGGGTACATTGCAGCGCTTTTGCCACGGCGGCCATCACCGCGCTGGACGGATTGACGTCCCTGCCCTGCTCAAGCCAGGTGTACCAGGTCACCCCGACGTCCGCCAGCAGGGCCACCTCTTCACGGCGCAGCCCGGGCGTGCGACGTCGACCGCTGCGCGGCAGGCCGAGCCGCTGCGGATCGAGGCTTTCGCGTCGGGCGCGTAAAAACGCACCAAGTTGTTTTCGGGTGTCATCCTTGAGCGAGACGACGGGTTCAGACATCAGCGCCATAAATCCCCCTGCATGGTAGTGCCAGTACCAGTATAAGCAAGAACTGGTACCCGTTTATCAGATCGTTGATGCTACGACCATCTGTTGAATGACGCAATGGAGTTACCATGAATACGTCAGTCGTTTCACCGGGCCGCGCAGGCCTGATATTGCTGTTAACCGGCCAGATGCTGCCGCTGATTGATACCTCAATCACCAACGTGGCGCTGGATGCTATCACCCACTCGTTGCACGCTACGGCCACCGAGCTGGAATTAATTGTTGCCCTCTACGGTGTGGCCTTTGCCGTCTGCCTTGCCCTCGGCAGCAAGCTGGGGGATAACCTTGGCCGCCGTCGTCTTTTCATGTGGGGCGTGGCGAGCTTTGGCCTGGCCTCGCTGCTGTGCGGAATGGCAGGCAACATTGAACAACTGCTGGGCGCCCGTATTCTTCAGGGGGCTGGCGCGGCGCTGATCATGCCGCAAATTCTCGCCACCCTGCACGTAACGCTGAAAGGCACGGCCCACGCGAAGGCCATCAGCCTCTTTGGCGGCATCGGCGGCATCGCGTTTATCGTCGGCCAGATGGGCGGAGGCTGGCTGGTATCGGCGGACATTGCCGGCCTCGGCTGGCGTAACGCCTTCTTTATCAACGTGCCAATTTGTCTGGTGGTGCTGGCCATGAGCCGCCGCTACGTGCCGGAAACCCGCCGTGACACGCCATCAAGCATTGACTGGACGGGCACCGTCCTGCTGGCGATCATCCTCTGCTGCCTGCTGTTCCCGATGGCGCTTGGCCCGCAGTGGCACTGGTCCTGGCCGCTCAAGGTCGCGCTTATCGCCATTATTCCGCTTGCCGGGTTGATGGCCCTCAACGCCCGCAAAAAAGAGCGGGACGATGCGCATCCGCTGATCCCGCCGCGCCTGCTGCAGTTGCGCAGTATCCGTTTTGGCGTGCTGATTGCGTTGCTCTTTTTTAGCGTCTGGTCCGGCTTTATGTTCTGCATGGCGTTAACCATGCAAACCGGTCTGGGGATGGCGCCGTGGCAGTCTGGCAACAGTTTTATCGCCCTGGGTGTCACCTACTTTATTTCAGCGTGGTTTGCCCCGCGTCTGATTGCCCGCTACAGCACCAGTACCATTCTGCTCACCGGTCTGGCGATCCAGATAGCGGGCCTGCTGGCGCTGATTGTCACCTTCCGCCTCTGGGGAATGCACAATACCGCGCTGACGCTGGCACCCGCGACCGGGCTGGTCGGCTACGGTCAGGCGCTGATCGTGAACAGTTTTTATCGTATTGGCATGCGCGATATTCAGCCTGATGACGCCGGGGCGGCGAGCGCCATTTTGAGCACGCTGCAGCAGGCGGCGCTTGGACTCGGCCCGGCCATCTTTGGCGCGATTTTGCTGCACGGTCTGCAAAATCATCACGGAGATTACACCCAGGCGATCACCCTCTTCCTCGCGGTGGAAACTGGCCTGATGGTGATCCTCGCGCTGGCGACGCTGCGGGTTCGCCATCGGCTGTGCCTGCCAGTGGTGACGACCTGCCACGCCGTCAAATAACCCTGACGAATTTGCATAATAGATCCGCAGCCGCCATTATGGGGCTGCATCAATACAGGAGACGTTATGCAGGAATTAATTGCTCAGGTTGAAGAGTTAGGCATTGAAATTAATCACACCACCTCTTTAGTGATTATCTTTGGTATTATTTTTCTTACCGCACTCATCGTTCATTTTATTCTGCACAAAGTGGTCCTGCGGGCCTTTGAGAAGCGCGCGCAGGCCAGCAGCCATTTATGGTTGCAAATCATTACCCAGAACAAGTTATTTCACCGTGTCGCCTTTACCCTGCAGGGGATTATTGTCAACGTTCAGGCGGTACTGTGGCTGCAAAAAGGCAGCGAAGCCGCGGAAATGCTCACCACCTGCGCAAAGTTGTGGGTGATGGTGTATGCCCTGCTCTCGTTCTTCTCGCTGCTGGACGTCATTTTCAATCTTTCGCAAAAGATGGCGACAGCCTCGCAGCTCCCGCTGAAGGGCATCTTCCAGGGGATAAAACTGGTGAGCGCTATTCTGGTGGGGATTTTAATTATCTCGCTGCTGATTGGTCAGTCGCCAGCCATTCTGATTAGCGGCCTGGGCGCCATGGCTGCGGTGTTAATGCTGGTGTTTAAAGACCCGATCCTCGGGCTTGTCGCCGGGATCCAGCTCTCCGCCAATGACATGCTTAAACTCGGTGACTGGCTGGAGATGCCAAAATACGGAGCCAACGGCACGGTCACGGACATTGGCCTGACCACCGTCAAGGTGCGCAACTTCGACAATACCATCACCACCATTCCGACCTGGGCGCTGGTCTCTGATGCCTTTATCAACTGGAGCGGCATGTCGGCCTCCGGCGGGAGACGCATCAAGCGTAGCCTGAATATAGACACCACCAGCATCCACTTCCTCGACGAGCAGGAGCAACAGCAGCTGATTCAGGCGAAGCTGCTTAAGCCGTACATGGCGGCGCGTCATGAAGAAATTTCGCTCTGGAATCAGGAAAACGGTGAAGGCGAATCGGTGCTGAACCTGCGCAAAATGACCAATATTGGAACCTTCCGCGCCTATTTAAATGAATATCTGCGTAATCACCCGCGGATCCGCAAAGATATGACGCTGATGGTTCGCCAGTTAGCGCCAGAAGCTAACGGGCTGCCAGTTGAAATATACGCGTTCACTAACACGGTCGTCTGGGCGGAATATGAGGCGATTCAGGCCGATATTTTCGACCATATATTCGCCGTGGTGGATGAATTTGGTCTGCGTATTCATCAGTCTCCGACCGGAAACGATATTCGCTCGCTGGCTGGCGTAATAGCGAAATAATCAGGCGCTGGCGCGGGAGATAAAGCGCCAGTCCATCATCACTCTTTCCGTGGGCGCATCCGGGTTATCGATTTTATTCAACAACAAATCGACCGCCTTGCGCCCAATATCCCGCGACGGCTGTTCGATGGTGGTGAGCGAAATCATCTCCGCCAGTTCCGTACCGTCAAACCCGACTACCGCAATGTCTTCCGGCACGCGTAATCCCGCCTGCTGGATCGCATGCAATGCGCCTGCCGCCAGGGTATCGGAAACGGCAAAGACCGCGTCCGGCGGGTTTTCCTTCAGCAGGTTTTGCATCGCCGCCATTCCGGCGCCGAAGCTGAGATCGCTGGCGTATTCCACCGCCTGGTAAGCCAGATCTTTCAGGTGGATAACGCTCTTATAGCCACGCTCGCGCAGGCGGGCATATTTATAACTCAGGTCGTGGTTAATCATCGCGATCCGCCCGCGCCCGCCGTCGGCAAGCTGGCTGACGGCATGCTGCGAGGCGTCCACATCGTTAATCCCGACGCAGGAGACCGCACCGGCATCGGCGTATTCGGCGCACTGCACCCACGGCGCAGTGCCAATCAGGGCGGCCAGCTCAGGAAGCTTTGAGAAGGCATCCATGGTGATAATGCCGTCGACAATTTTACCGGACAGCAAACTCAGCCCCGAACGCGAGCGTTCAATGTCAGAGCCGGAGTTGCACAGCAGAATGCGGTAGCCGTTCTTTTCGGCTTCCTCTTCAATGCCTTTCACCACTTCGGCGCAGAACGGGTTAGCGATGTTCGACACCATTACCAGAATCATATAGCTGCGGGCAGTCCGCAGCTGGCGCGCCAGCAGGTTGGGCTGGTAATTACTCTCTTTGATCGCCTGCAGGACGCGTTCGCGGTTTTTCGCTTTCACGGTATCGCTGTTGTTAAGCACGCGAGAGACCGTTGCCACGGACACCCCGGCAAGCTGAGCGATTTTCTGAATGGACATAGCGACGGCATTTCCTGCGGTTAACGTTTTATGCAGGCTACCATAAATTCGTTGCCCGGCGAACCGGGCAACACGTCAATACGCAACGCGCACCCAGCGCTGCTGCTGATGGCTTTTCACTATCGCATCAATGATATACATGACGTTCGCGCCGTCATGGAACGTCGCAAACAGCGGCTGTGCCGGCATCTCCCCCTGCATCACGGCGCGGTAAAACTGCGCCATCATATTTTTAAAGGCATCAGGCCAGCCTT
Organism: Enterobacter ludwigii; assembly: GCF_001750725.1. Taxonomy (NCBI): domain Bacteria; kingdom Pseudomonadati; phylum Pseudomonadota; class Gammaproteobacteria; order Enterobacterales; family Enterobacteriaceae; genus Enterobacter; species Enterobacter ludwigii. Next base: position 284,943 of record NZ_CP017279.1, on the reverse strand, counting down.
CGATATGTCCGCCAGGAAAATGGGCGCTTTCGGCCACGTCACGGTTCATCAGGTTTGGATCGTCGGAGAGGGTCTGGTTTGCCTGCGCGCGATGGCCGATCCAGAGTTGCTGCGGCACCTCCTGATCCCACGCCACGGACCGTTCGCTGCCGTTAATTTCAAACGTCAGCCGATTTTTGCGCCCGGCGCTGACCTGCGAGACGTTAAAACTGCCTTTGCTGCCATCGTCGAAGCGCACCAGCACCGAGCCAAAATCTTCGGTGGTGACCGGTTTGTCTTCATCGTTCGCGCTGCGATCATCCGTGAAGGTCCGGTTTCCTGCCGCACTGGCCTTGCGCGTTGGCCAGACGATGGCGAGATCGGCCATCACGTCAGTGATCCGCCGCCCGGTCACAAACTGCACCGTGTCACACCAGTGGGAGCCAATATCCGCCACCGCGCGCGACGCACCGCCCAGCGCGGCATCCACCCGCCAGTTATAGTCGGTTTCCAGCAGCATCCAGTCCTGCAGATAGCTGCCATGCGTGGCAAACAGCCGACCGAGACTGCCCTCGCGCCTCATGCTGGCCGCCTGGCGCACCATCGCAAACTGGCGATAGACAAAGCTGACGCCGTGTACCACGCCCGCCTGCTCAGCCAGAGCCACCAGCTCGCGGGCCTCTTCCGGGGTCATACACAGCGGCTTTTCGGAAAAAACATGCTTACCCGCCCGCAAAATCTGGCGGTTAATCTCTGCGTGCAGATGGTTTGGCGTGCAGTTATGCACCACGTGCAGATCCGGATGGGCGAGCAGTGCCTCAACGTTCCCGTAAGCATGGGGCACATTCAGCTGGCGCGCCTTTTCCTGCGCTTGTGAAAGCGAGCTGTCGCACAGGGCGACCACCTGCACACTGCCGAGACGCCGCAGCGCCTCAATGTGCGCCGGGCCGATAAAGCCGCTGCCGACGATCCCGACGTTAATCATGGCTGCCTCCCGCGGCGAAATCGTCAAACGCGCGCCCGGATACCGGTATGATATGACGACGGATAAATTCGCTGCCTTCTCGGGCACCGGTATCGCCATCCTTAAGACAGCACTCCCACTCCAGCACTGCCCAGCCCTCGTAGTCGTACTGGGTCAGTTTGCTGAAAATACCGGTGAAGTCGATCTGCCCGTCGCCCGGCGACCGGAAGCGACCCGGACGATGAAGCCACGACTGGTAGCCACCGTATACGCCGCTGCGCCCGTTGGGACGAAACTCCGCATCTTTGACGTGAAACGCTTTAATGCGCGCATGGTAGAGATCGATAAACGTCAGGTAGTCCATCTGCTGAAGCAGCATATGGCTGGGATCGTAGAGAATATTGCAGCGCGGGTGGTTGTCCACAAGCGCCAGAAAACGCTCAAACGTCACGCCGTCATGCAGGTCTTCCCCCGGATGCAGCTCATAACAGACATCGACGCCGTACTCATCAAAAGTGTCCAGAATGGGCCGCCAGCGGGTTGCCAGCGTCTGGAAAGCGTCCTGAAAACGCTGCGCATTGTGCGGCGGCCACGGGTAGAAAAATGGCCACGCCAGCGATCCAGAAAAAGTGGCGTGCGCTGTCAGGCCTAATTTTTCGGAGGCCGCCGCCGCCTGATTCAGTTTGCTGGTCGCCCACGCCCGACGGGCCGCGTCGTTATCCCTCACGCCTGCCGGCGCGAAATGGTCAAACGCGTCGCCGTAGACCGGGTTCACCGCAATAAGCTGCCCTTCCAGATGGGTCGACAGCTCGCTGATCGCCAGCCCGTGCTCCGCCAGCGTGCCGGTAATGTCGTCACAGTAGGCCTGGCTCTCAGCCGCTTTCTCCACGTCAAAAATGTGCGGATGATTGCAGGGGATCTGCACGGCTTTGTAGCCCTTACCTGCTGCCCAGCCTGCCAGCCCATCCAGCGAGTTAAACGGCGCTTCTGCGCTGATAAACTGCGACAGGAAAATACCGGGTCCCTTAATCGTTCTCATACCACCTCCTGAACGTTACGCCTTGTCATCGTCATATTTGAACGTGAGAAGGAAAATCAGCGCAATCACCGCTGCCGCCACCGCCGGGATCCACCAGAAGGTGACCCACGCCTGCGGCACGGCCTGTCCCGCCACCAGACGGTTATACAGCGCGCCAGAAATCTGCGAACCAAGCAGCATGCCGATGCCATAGGTGAACATCACGATCATGCTCTGCGCCTGGCCTTTCACCTTTTCGCCCGCCACGCGGTCGGTATAGATAAAGCCCACCACAAAGAAGAAGTCATAGCACACACCGTGCAGCAGGATGCCGAGATAGAGCAGGAAACGTCCCTCCTCACTCACTCCCATGGCAAACATCGCGTAACGGACAAACCACGCCAGCATGCCGACCAGCAGCATAACTTTCACGCCCAGACGACGGAAAAGCAGCGGGATCACCAGCATGAAGACAATCTCTGACATCTGGCCGAACGACATCGCGGTGCTGACATCAGCAATCCCGGCATCCGCCAGATACGAGGCGGTGTAAGCGTAGTAGGTGCCAAGCGGCACGGAAATCAGCATTGCGCAGACGGAAAAGACCAGGAAGTGGCGGGTTTTCAGCAGGGCAAACGCATCAGCGCAGAACAGATCGCGAACCTGGACCGGCATCCCTTTTGCCGGGGCGGGCGTGTGCGGCAGCGTCAGGCTGTAAAGTGCCAGCAGCACGGAGCTCGCCGCCGCAACCTGGAAGATCGTGACGCTGGAGGCTACGCCGGTAACGCCGATAAAGATCCCCGCGACAATCCAGCCGATAGTGCCGAACACGCGCACCACCGGGAAGGTTTTATCGACGTTTGCCAGGCTGTGAAACGCGATGTTGTTCGTTAACGCCAGCGTCGGCATATAACAAAGCGTGTAGCCAAACAGCAGGCCGATCAGCAGCGCACCATTTTCAGCGATCAGCGCCCCCGGAACGAACCACAGGATAGCCGCGCCCGCCAGGTGCATTACCGCCATCACCTTCTGCGAGGCGAAGAAGCGATCCACCAGCATCCCGAGCACGAACGGCGACAAAATAGAGGCGATGGGCCCGGCGGAGAACGCATCACCAATCAGCAACGACATATTGTGCTGGGTCATCACCAGACCCAGCGTGACCGACCAGCTACCCCAGATAAAAAACTGCAGAAACATCATCAGCGACAGACGCGGAACCAGCAGCCGGTGCTGCGCTATCACCTTTCCACTACTTTCAGTTGTTGACACCATAATGAGCCTCACCCTAGAAAAGTAATCGATTACAAATACCCTCAAATGAAAAGTAATCGATTACAAAATAAAGATCCTGTGGATCAGGAGAGATTTGGGAGAGGGGTCACGATAAAGAGGTTAATCGCGTTGGGATGAGAAACCGGATAGCTCGCCCTCTCCCACCGGGAGAGGACGGCATGCATTATTGCTTGCGGGAAAGTTTAAATGCCGCAAACAGGAAGATGACCCACACCGGGAGCAACATCGCGGAAAGCCGCATGTCGTCCATGGTGCACATCAGCACAAGGATCAACCCGAGGAAAGCGATGCAGAGATAGTTTCCTGCCGGATAAAGCAGCGCTTTAAACTGCGTCTCACGTCCCTTGCGACGCATCGCGGCACGAAAACGCAGGTGCGCCAGGCAGATCATGATCCAGTTCAGCAGCAGGGTGGCAACCACCAGCGCCATCAGCAGGCCAAACGCCTCTTTTGGCAGCAGGTAGTTGATCACCACCACCAAAGAGGTGATCGCACCGGACAACAGCAGAGAATTCACCGGCACGCCGCGACGGCTGACGCGGGTTAAGAACTTCGGCGCATTCCCCTGCACGGAGAGGCCAAACAGCATCCGGCTGTTGGAGTAGACGCCGCTGTTATAGACCGAAAGTGACGCCACCAGAATAACGAAGTTCAACGCTGAGGCCACCACATTGCTGTTGAGATCGTGGAAAATCATCACAAACGGACTGCTGTTTGATTTCACCTCAACCCAGGGATAGAGCGCGAGCAATACCACCAGCGAACCGATGTAGAACAGCAGAATACGGTACACCACCTGGTTGACCGCTTTCGGAATGCTTTTATGCGGGTCGCGCGCTTCAGCGGCAGTGATACCAATCAGCTCCAGCCCGCCGAAAGAGAACATGATCACCGCCAGCGAAAGGATAAGCCCCTTCCAGCCGGTCGCCAGGAACCCTCCGTGCTGCCACAGGTTGTCGATCGTGGCACGCTCACCGCCATGACCCGAGAACAGCAACCACAGGCCAAAACCAATCATGCCGATAATCGCCAGCACCTTGATGAGCGCAAACCAGAACTCGGTTTCACCGTACAAACGGACGTTCACAAGGTTGATGGCATTAATGATAATGAAGAAGGCCGCCGCCCAAATCCAGGTGGGCACATCCGGGAGCCAGTACTGCATGTAGATGCCAGCGGCGGTCAGCTCTGCCATCCCCACCAGCACAAACATCACCCAGTAGTTCCAGCCGGAGAGGAACCCCGCAAACGGCCCCCAGTATTTATACGCAAAGTGCGCGAACGAGCCTGACACAGGCTCTTCGACGACCATCTCGCCGAGCTGGCGCATGATCAGGAAAGCGATAATCCCGGCGAGGGCATAACCCAGCAATACCGCCGGCCCCGCCATCTGAATGGCCGGGCCGATGCCGAGAAACAGCCCGGTACCGATAGCCCCACCGAGGGCAATTAACTGTATATGTCGATTTTGCAAACCACGTTGCAGCGTCGGATTCTGTTCCGACGAAGCTTCAGCGCTACCGGTGCCTGAAGCGGATGACGCGTCTTTCACGCCCTACCCCTGTCTCTTTTTTAGAAGGGGCACGTTTTAACACTTCAGGCTGGTGGTAGCAAGGGAATGGGGCATCCCTGCCCCGGATAACGAGCGGCGTTCTCAGAATGCGTAGCCCACCGAGACTTTAAAGGTACGCGGTTCGCCCTGGGTGATGTAGGTACCTGAATCATCCACGCTGGACCAGTAGTTTTCATTGGTCACGTTGTCGATACCCGCACGCACCGTCATCTGATTTTGATTGTGGTTAACGGCGAAGCGATAACGCATACCCACATCCAGCGTGGTGTAGCTGTCCAGCTTTTTGGTGTTCGCCAGGTCCGCGTATTGCGTGCCGGAGTGGTTCACGCGCGCGGTAGCGGTCAGGCCATCAATCGGTTTGATGTCATACTCTGCGCCGAGAACGGCATAGAAATTCGGAACGCCAATCGCATCATTACCCTGGTTGAGGCCGTTGTTGGTTTTGGTCAGCTCCGCCTGCAGCCAGGTAGCGCTGGCGTTCAGACGGACGCCCAGCAGGGGCTCACCGAACACATTCAGCTCCACGCCGCGGTTACGCTGCTCGGCATCAAGACCATAATGACCGTTGCTGTTGAGGATCGCCGACGGCATTTTGATCTCAAATAGCGCAAGGGAGCCGCCCACGCGACCAAAATCCGCCTTCACGCCCACTTCGTTCTGCTTAGAGTGAACGATGCCGGTGCTCTGCCCGTAGTTGGTGGCGGTGTTGGGGGCTGCCTGACCCGGCTGCAGCGCTTCAGTGTGGTTAGCATACAGGGAGATCGCCTCCCACGGCTTGTAAACCACGCCGTAGGTAGGCATCCATCGGCTGCCGTCGAAGCCGTCTGCTTTATTTTCCTGCCCGGTAATTTTGTTGTATCCGCGAATGACCACCTTCTGATGACGCGCCCCGGCGGTAAACAGCAGTTTGTCGTCCAGCACGCCCAGCGTATCACTCAACAGCCAGCCCTGCGTCCGGGTACGCCCGCTGGTGAGCGGATCGCTGTATTTTCCGCCTAAGCCGTTGAAACTGGAGCTGTCCGGCATATCCACACCGGTATTGTGATAGATATTGGTGGTTGGGTTATCCGCCGCCGACGACATTTTCCAGCCGATTTTTTCGTTTTTGGTCATCGCGGAGTAACCGACGTTGACTTTATGCGTTACGAAGCCAGTAGCAAAGTTACCGCGAATACCCGCCATCCCGCTGACGGAATCGCTGATGCGGTTGGTATCAAGACGGCTGACCGTCGCCTTACCGCTTTTATCCAGCAGCTTCGGCGCGCTGTAAATCCCTTCTTCGTGAGCGTGCTGTGCGCCGAGGCCGGTATAGGCCGTCCAGTTATCGGTAATGTCGTACTCGCTGCGCCACATCCCGAATTCATTTTCGATGTTGCTGTAGGCCCATTTCTGCGAGAAGTTGCGATCGTTTTTCGGCGGTTCAGGCACGAAATCCACGGCGGATATATTGACGCTGGTTGGGCTGCCATGGAAGGTTTTCTTCTGATACCCCACATCCAGAGAGGTGCGGAAATTGTCGCCTTTGTAGTCGAGGCCGGTGGAGAGCAGCGTAGTGCGGCGGCGATCGTTGGGCACCCCGCTTTCCCCTTCGCGATGGACGAGGTTCACGCGCGCGCCAAACTGGTCGTTGTCGCCATAGCGACGGCCCGCATCCAGCGTAGTGCCAAACTGGGAATCGGAGGTGTAATCGACGCCCACTTTTGCCTGCGGCGTTTCATCCGCGTGTTTTGGCTCAAGGTTAATCATTCCCCCCACGCCTGAACTTGCCGCGCCGTTCATCAGGGCGTTTGCCCCTTTAAAAATCTCAATGCGGTCGACCATCTGCGCATCCACCACCTGACGCGGCAGAACGCCGGACAGGCCGCCGAAGGTCATATCATCTCCGTCAAACTTCAGGCCACGGATACGGAAGGTTTCGGCGCTGTTGCCGTAACCCTGAACGTACTGCACCCCCGCGTCGTTAGCGACCACATCAGCAATGGTTTTCGCCTGCTGATCTTCTACCAGCTTCGAGGTGTAGCTGATGATATTAAACGGCACGTCCATAGCGTTCTGCTGCCCCAGCATCCCCATGCGTCCGCCGTTCGCCACCTGCCCGTCAAGGAACGCCGGCACAAGCTGGTCGCCGCCGGGTTTAAAATCGCTGGCAGGCGCAGACTGGACAATCAGGGTGTCTTCTTTCTTTTCATCCGCCGCCAGGGCGGAGTGCGTGACCGCGCCAATGGCGAGAGCCAGCAGCGTTTTATGCCTTTTCGTGTTGTTCATAATTAACTCATTAAACGTGCGCGCAAAAAGGGCCCGTTGTCGGGCCTTAGAATGTAATCAAGTGCAATGCAAATGAGAACTATACGCATTACATGATTGTTGGCAAGCGTAAACGCACGTCACTGCGTGAGAAAATCGGTTAACAGGCGCGGGAAATCAGGAGGACATATGGACGGGATAGCGTGGCGCATAACCGCCCCGTTTCCGGGACGGTCTTTCAGGCGCGGCGGGAGAACGATAAAACGCGGGCGGTTCCCGCAACATCAATACGCACAGCCGTACCCGGATTCCAGCCAGGCTGGCTTACAGTCTTCAGAACAACAGGCTCCTGATGCCCGGCAAACGCCAGGGTGAGCGTGGACAAATGACCGGTAAAATCGACATCAATTATCGACACCGGGCTTTCATGCGGCGCGCACGCCGTCACGCGCAGTTGTTCAGGGCGCATCATGACGCGGCCCTGCCCGGTGGCATGCGTATTGTTGGTGGGTATCTCACCCAGCGCGCACACCGCATGGCCGGCGGTAAGCTGAGCGGGCAGGATCACCGCGTCGCCCAGAAACAGCGCGGTCTCTTCATCAACGGGCTGAGTGTAGACGTCATACGGGGTACCCACCTGGGTGAAGCGCCCGGAACGCATTACCGCCACCTGGGTGGCAAAAGATAACGCTTCGTTTTGATCGTGTGTCACCAGAATCGAGGCAACGCCCGCTTCCGCCAGCAGGTCAGCGGTCGCTTTGCGGGTCATGGCGCGAAGACCGGTATCGAGCGCCGAGAACGGCTCATCCAGCAGCATCAATGAAGGACGCTGAGCCAGCGCGCGGGCGAGCGCCACACGCTGCTGCTGTCCGCCAGAAATCTCATGCGGCCAGTGGGTCGCGAGCTGCCTGTCCAGCGACACCATCTCCATCAGCGCCTCTACGCGCTGGCGCTTTTCGTGGCGCGTGCCGTCCAGCCCCCAGGCAATGTTGTCTGCAACGCTGAGATGCGGGAATAACGCCCCCTCCTGGGGAACAAAGCCGATGCCGCGCAGATGGGCGGGAACGAAGCTGTTTTCGTCAAACAGCGTTCGGCCCTGCATCACTATCCGCCCGGCGTCCGGCGTTTCAAAGCCGGCAAGAATGCGCAGCAGCGTCGTTTTCCCTGACCCGGACGGCCCGACTATCGCCGTCCGGCTCCCCGGCGCAACGCTCAGGTTTAAGCTGTCGAGCACCTGCACACCGGAAAAGGATTTAGAAATGGACGTCAATTCAAGCATGTCATAGTCCTGCAATTTTTTTCGACTGCACGTAGAGGATGGCGGTCAGCGGGAGTGAAATCAGGATCATCAGCATCGCGTACGGCGCGGCGGCAACATAATCGATCTCACTGGTCAGCGCCCAGAAACCGGTGGAAAGCGTGCGTGTTCCCAGCGGGGAGAGCAGCAGCGTGGCGGTCAGTTCGTTGCTGACGCCGAGGAAAACAAGCGCAGCCCCCGCGGCGGCACCCGGCGCGGCCAGCCGCATGGTGACGCTCCACAGCGCCTTCGCAGGCGTGCTGCCAAGGCTACGCGCCACGTTTTCCAGCTCTACCGGCGCCTGTGCAATCCCGGCCCGCAGGTTGATGAGCGCGCGGGGCATAAACATCAGCAGATAGGCGAGGAACAATGTAATTTCCGTCTGATAAATGGGGCGGGCGTAATGAATCGTCACCGTTACCAGCGCGAGAGCGGTCACAATCCCCGGCAGCGAGCTGGTGATGTAGATACACCCTTCCAGCATCCGGAAGACGCGGTGCGGATAACGGATACCGAGCCACGCAATGGGGATCACGCAGGCCGTGGTCAGCAGTGCCCCACCCACGCCGAGCATGAGCGTCTGGCGCAGGGAGTGCCAGAGGTCCGCGCTCATCCAGTTCTCAATACCGCCCAGCCAGACCCAGCGACAGAGCACAATTAACGGTACGCCCAGCGCCAGCACGATCAGCGTGAGGAAAAACAGCTGGCCCAGCGTGGCCGCGACCGGCTTCAGCGGCCAGCGTTTCTGTTCACGTGCTGCCCCGCCGCCGATGCGCGCATAGCGTGCTTTTCCGCGCGTCACTCCTTCCAGCATTAAGATGGCCAGACAGCATAAGGCCAGCACGCCCGCCAGCATATTGGCTGCCGGGCCGCTGAAGGTAGACTGAAACTGGTCATAAATCGCGGTGGTGAACGTATCAAAGCGGATCATCACGTACAGGCCGTATTCTGCCAGCAGGTGCAGCGCGACCAGCAGCGCCCCGCCGCAGATAGCAAGCTTGAGCTGCGGCAGCACTACGCGGAAAAAGACCCGCCACGGCGGCGTGCCGAGCGACGCGGCCACATCTTCAAGCGTCGGGTCGAGGCGGCGCAGTACCGCGGCAACCGGCATGTAGATAAACGGGTAGTAGGCTAAAACAGAGAGGAATACTCCCGCGGAGAGACCGTGCAGGGAGGGGACGACGCTCACCCAGGCATAGCTTTGTACAAACGCGGGGATTGCCAGCGGGGCGACCGCCAGCGCAGACCATATTCCCCGCCCGGCCAGTCGGGTACGCTCCGTGAGCCAGGCTATCGCCACGCCGGTCACAATACAAAGCGGAACCGCTAAGGCCGTCAGCCACAGCGTGTTGCTGAGCAGCTCAGCAACACGCGGGCGGAACACCAGCGTCTTAATGGTCTCCCAGCCCGTCTCAATGCCAATGGCAATGATAAAACCCAGAGGCAGAAGCGCCATTAATGAAAATAAGACAGCTAACGCAACCATCGGCAGCGCAGGTCGCCTGCGGGCAGGCTCCTGCATCCTGTTTTTTCCGATGTCGAGACTCAGACCAGACATAAGGCGTTCACTTAACTCTCAGGATCACAGCAGGCCGGCTTGCGTCATCAGCTCGATAACTTTTTTGCTGTTAAGCGTTGAAGGTTCCACTTTCGGCGCATCCAGATCTTTCAGCGGAACCAGTTTCGGGTTAGAGGCCGCGTTCACGCCAACCGCATATTCAAACGCGTTGTTGGTGCGCAGGCTCTCCTGACCTTCTTTACCGGTGATCCACTTGATGAATGCCTGAGCCTGTTCTTTGTGTTTGCTGGACGCCAGTACGCCACCGCCGGAAAGGCTGACAAAGGCACCCGGATCCTGATGTTTGAAGTAGTAGAGTTGGGTGTTTTTGCTGTTTTCACCCGTTTTGGACTGATCGACAAAACGGTAGTAGTGATAAATCACACCGCCATCAATCTGGCCGGCGTTAACGGCTTTCATCACGGTGCTGTTACCTTTGTAGGCCACAAAATTGGTTTTCATCGCCTTCAGCCACTCAAGGGTAGCCTGCTCGCCTTTCAGGGCCAGCATCGCACTCACGATCGCCTGGAAATCCGCGCCTGACGGCGATGCCGCCCAGCGGCCTTTCCACTCAGGTTTCGCCAGATCCATCAGCGATGTTGGCAATTGCTGTTCGCTCAATTTTTCCGGGTTATAGACAAACACCGTGCTACGCGCAGCAATCCCGATCCAGCGGCCGTGCGCAGGACGAAATTCCGCAGGCACCTGCTTCAAGGTCTCTGCATCCAGTGGCGCGAACAGTTTGGCATTATCCACCAGAACCATTGAAGGCGAGTTTTCCGTCAGAAACACGTCTGCAGGTGATGCCGTGCCTTCCTGAACCAGCTGGTTACCCAGCTCGCTGTCATCGCCATTACGCAGCGTCACCTTAATACCCGTTTCTTTGGTAAAACCGTCAACCCACGCCTTCACCAGATTTTCATGCTGCGCGTTATAAACAACGATACCTTCGTTGTTATCAGCGGCAAATGCTTGTGTGGAAAGGAAAAGAGATGAAGACAACAAGGCAAGCGAGAAGCATGACAACAGGCGAGAATTCATGAACATATCCTTTATAGACCAGGGTGATTTACCACGCATAGCGTTGTGGGACAGGATTAAAGCACACAAAAACGCTAATGATAATTAGTATCAATCAAGTTTAGTCGTAAAAGTGTAAAATATTCTTATACAGTGGATAAATATGATAAAAATCCAGATTATAAAAATGGATTAAATAAAGATTAAGAAAACCTTAGGCTGGAAAAATAACAAATATTCATTAGCGTTCTATTTATTTCCCGATTATTTAATCGACAGAATGAGATCGGCATAAACGCGTATTTAGCGTAAAACGGGAGAGTGGAAGCAAAAAGGGTGAAGGCAGTAAATGGCACGCCCTGTAGGATTCGAACCTACGACCTACGGCTTAGAAGGCCGTTGCTCTATCCAACTGAGCTAAGGGCGCACTGAGAAGAGTGAACTTCGCGGTGGTGAAACGCCTGGAATTATACGGTCAATGACAGGTGAGTCAATGCCTTTTCGGCTTTCAGGGGCAATTACCGCTAGCCGATTGTAAATACGGCTGTTTTTTCAACATTCATCGCTTTTCCGTCGTAGAATTTCGCGCTGCGAAAAGGCTTAGTTGCATTTAAGTAACGCCTGCTGTTTTCCTGAGCGTCAGCTCGTCACACTAGTGTGACGTATCCCGGCCGCCTGGAGGCTGACAGACAACAGGACCATGGAGTGACAGCGCAAAACCTGACCTATACGCCCCCCCGGTTACAGTACCTTTCTCAGGACATCGTCGGCATCAAACTTGAGCCCATCGTCGCCCTCTCCTCTTTACGCAGGGTCGGCGTGGAGGTCCTTAGCGTCCTGTCTGAAACGCAGCATAGCGAAGCCTTTTTCCGCCATCAGTCTGCAGACTGGTCGATAACGCTGCTTGAAGTACAGCTCACCGCGTTAAAAAATACCCCGCACTGTAATAATTTTTTCATTAATCTGCCGATAACCGTCCTGACAGAGCCCGACGCTTTTCAGCGGCTTAGCCGGATAAAATGTCCGCCGCTGAATATTGAACTTGTCGACCCCAGTGCTTTTTTAACGCTGTCAGCCGCGCAGAGGCAGACCGTTACCCGGAGCCTGTTGCAGCTCATAAGACAAGGTCACGGTATCTGGCTGGATGACATTGATGAAACACTCATCCCGCCCTTTTTATCCTGCCGGTTACCGTTAAGCGGCGTAAAAATCGATAAGGATGCATTCTGGCGTCTACGCGCCACGCCCGCGCTACGGCAACTGGTGTCCCGGTGCTTTCAGCTTGCCGGGAAAGTGCTTATTGAAGGTATTGAGACTGAGCAGGATTGTACCTGGGCACTGCAGGCAGGCGCAGAACTCGGCCAGGGCTATTACTGGCCGTCCTGGACATGGCCGGAGGATTAAAAAGCCATTTCCAGGGGGGAGGCCATGCGAATGACAGTGCGCCGTTACCGGCGGCGGCGTACAGGAAGTGATGCACTGGGATTTACGCGCTCGCCTTTTGCTCCCCCCTTCTTCGACCGGCTCGAATTTTTGAGTCAGTCCATCAGCCAGCCCCGCAAAACAGACGCTCCGTTTATCATTCTGGTGACGGAGGATCATTTTCTGCGCACCGGTTTTCTCAACGGCCAATTTCCCCTGAGCAGCTGTTGCGACTATCCCACGCTGGAGGATGCGTTTAGCGCCCTGGCCCAGTGGCCTTCCGCCCGTCTGGTGGTGGATATTGAAAGCCGCTCCACTGCGCTGATCGACAAGCTGGATCAGCTCAGAAGGCATAGCCTCTATCCCCCTTTTCTGACGCCCTATCTGTTAGTCAGGGCGGATAATTACGATACTCGCCTGTTCTGCAAAGCGGCGGGCCCTTTTCACGTGCTCGAACGTCAGCTGACGCCGTCTGCTTTCCAGCACAGCCTGATGGATACCAGCCCTCCCCAGGGCTGCGATAAAGACTGGTTCTCCCGCACCGAATGGCCTATTTTGCAGGAGTTATCGCGGGGGAAGACCCTTCGCCAGATAGCGTTGATGCAGAATCGCCCCTATAGCCGCATTATCTATCGTCTCAGCTGCATTCTGTTGAAACTGGGTCTGACCCATCGCCAGGAACTGCTGCACCTTCTCAATAACCTCTCAGACTGCACCTTCTAACCCACCCACTAAGCCCTTATTTCCTAAAGACCTTTAGGAATTTACTTATCAATCATGTTACTTATTTGTTAAATTTTAACAATAATTTCAATTTTATAACTATTCCTAATTTACGGGCTTAAACCATGTGAAATGTCACAGAATGAATAATCTGCAGCACTTTCCTCCGTGCGTTAAGTGTTTGATAAAGGAGTTAATAAGACGATAATGATGTAAAAACAAGCGGCTCGGCGAGACTGCCTGGCAGTCGAAAGCGAAGTCTGTAGTATGTTCTGCTGTACGACGGGTGCCCTTTCCGGCGGCGACCCGATCACTTTCAAACGAAGGTCTGGTGCCCTCTGTGAACACTTTTTCGCCATCCGATCCCGCTTTCAGCCCCTGAAAACGGCTGTCGATTTGTTAACATTTGATCAACATACAGTGTGATATGTCATTTTTTGTTATTACATAAAGATCAAAAGATGCGGTAAATGGGATAACAGGATATTTAAGCTAATTTTAAAAAAATAGCTATTCGGATCCAGAAGATAATACAAAGTAATAAGCGAGGGGTAATTTACAGGGTTTTCGGAAAAAACTTACACGGTATAATAAGACGCGTATCAAATATGAATAAGAAAAACCTTTTTGCCAACACCAGCCTAATGAGATGACCGCGCTGAGGCATAGATTTCTTCACTACGTTAACAAGGATGCTTTCGCTCTTTCCAGGGAAATACTACGGTATAAGGATCTGCACATTTATCCTTCCGGCATTTCGAGAGTTTTAACCAAACTCGGCATAACGCTTTTAACAGTCTGAGGCATTAAAAATGAAACCGGCATCCGTTATCATTATGGACGAACACCCTATCGTCAGAATGTCGATAGAAGTCCTGCTACAGAAAAATAAAAACATCACAGTCAAACTCAAGTCTGGCGACAGCCATGAAGTCCTTGACTGTATCCGTAACCACCCTATCGATCTGGTGATCCTGGACATCGAACTTACGGGCACAGATGGCTTCGCTTTACTGAAGAGAATCAGAAACTTAAATAAAGACATCAAGGTCCTGTTCCTCTCTTCAAAATCCGAGTCTTTTTACGCGGGACGCGCCATTCGCGCCGGGGCAAATGGTTTTGTCAGTAAACGAAAAGATTTGGGAGAGATCTACAACGCCGTTGAAATGATCCTGATGGGCTATTCTTTTTTCCCGTCGGAAACGTTGAATTTTATAAACCATTTGGGTTCGGGGAAAGGGATGGTCGCGGATATGCCATTATCGAATCGTGAGGTGACGGTATTACGTTACCTGGCAAATGGTTTATCCAATAAGGAGATTGCAGAGCAGTTGCTATTAAGCAACAAAACCATCAGCGCACATAAATCCAATATTTATTCCAAGCTGGGTGTGCAAAGCATCGTTGAATTAATTGATTATGCCAAAGCACACGAACTGCTATAACCTGAATTCACTCCCTGCAGCTTATCCGAGCTGCAGGGAGTGCGGTCAGCGCTAATTATAATTAATCATGAAAGTGGCATCAGCATCAGCCCGTCCGGGCTGAGGGTTATCAGCAGTGGCAATATAATTGGCATAAAATGACAATGTCGCATTTCCCTGCGCATCAACCGCTACCGACTGGCTGGCCTGCTGAAGTGCCAGACGCGTTTTATCCGCATCCCTGATCTCGACGGCAACGTTGCTTGCCGTACTGGCGTCATTGAGCGCCAGTAACCCGTTATTGCTTCCGTCGGCTTTACCCGAAAACGTGATGGACGCCGCACCAGGCGGACAGCCGGTCAGCTTCAGCGTAAACGGCATGGGCTGCGTGCGGCTTCCCGTGGTGCTGAGCTGTTTCGTGGGCCAGGTTCCCAGCGTAACGCTCTTGTCGCTATCGCTGCCCTCGGCCACACAGGTAAAATCAACAATGTTGCCGTACATCTGAATATTGATCTCCCCCAGCGCAGTGGCTGCCTGCGCGCTGGCGTGAAGCATCATCAGTGTCATTGCGGCGAAATGCCAGTTCCGGTTCCGCATCTCTTCCCCTTAATCGTAATCCACACGCAGATAACCCCGCGACGTAAAACGGCCTTCCGCAGGCTTATTCCCCGTCACGCTGACCGGCCAGACCCGGATCCCCACCTGCGCCTGCGCACTGTCGTCGAGCCGGAACGGAATTTTGCTGGTCAGGTTGTTGGGCGTTAGCGGGGTACCGCTTTCGTTGGCAATCACAAACCCCACATCGGGGTTATCCGACACCACCGCGTTGCTGGAGACCTTTTCTGCCTCAACGCGCATCGTCAGCATTGCGTTCGCTTCCACGTTGGTGCATTTGATGGCGATGGTTTTGCTTTGTGCGGTTACCCCTTCCGGTTTGTTACCCGCCCCGGCCTTGCTGAACAGGGAGGCCCCGATATCGCCGAAGTCAAACTCCACGATATTCCCCGCATTAATGGCGCAGCTTTGCGGCACCTGAATGGTCCCGCTGTAGCTGATGGTGTAGACCGGCGAGGTTAACGGATCAGAAGAGGTAGTGGTGACATAGACGCGGAACATGGTCGCCCGCGGGATCACCACCATATTTATAAACCGTCGGGTCACTTTGAGGCGAAAGACGAGGCTGGAATCCTGAACGCCAAACGGTTTGTTTTTAGAGACGTTCGGGTGACTCCCCATCTGGATGTAACTTTTGGGCGGATAAAATACGCCAGCAAAGCTGTCCGTAATTTTCATTGCCCCATCCAGATAGTCGTTTAGCTTCAGGTACTGATAGCCATCACTTGTTCCCGTGACCGGGTAATCGGTAACATAACTACGTTTGGTTGTGTTCCCGGTAGTGCCCTTCGGACAGACGGCATTCACCCCCACCCACTGCGATTTCTCGCTGAGCGTCACCACCTGTCCGATCTGGTTATTCGAACTGTTAAATTTATCCGTCAGGTCGTAATGCACCTCCGTAGGGACGCCCTTTTCATTCACACACACGGTGGCTAAGGCATTCCCCACGGGCAAAATAGAGAGAAGTGATAAAGCCAGGCAATGGATTTTACTCACAGCGAATCCCCTTAAGTGTGATTGCCTGTTGCAGGCTCTTTTCTGGCAAGCTGTAGTGCGCACGACACTGGGATTGCATCCCGTTGCCCCACTGGATCAGCAGTTCACCTTCCAGCGGCAGGCCGCTCAGGTAAATCTGTCCGTCATCGCCCACCATACTGGTGACGCCGCTCTGGGTTTCACGCACCACGGCACCGAATGGCACAGGCTGGTTGCCGCGCGTGACGGTCAGCAGGGCGCGCACGCCAATACGGGTATCAAAGCTGGCGCGTACCAGCGCCCCTTTTGTCGGCACCACGCTGCTCACGTTATTTTCGATATCGGTGTTATTGCTCATGGTGTTGGTATCCAGCGCCACGCGGTTATAGCGGTAGACGGTGGCATACGGCATCACCGCATAGCCACGCCAGTCGGTTTTCACACCGGTCTGGTTTTCCACGCTCACGCCCGATGCTCCCGGCGCTTTGATCAGAACGTTGGTATCACCCAGCGGCTGGCTGAAGGTTACGCCATCCGCATGGCCGACCACGCCGCCGGAGAGCTGCCAGTTGAGATCGTGCTGGTCGCGTGCGTAGTTGTAGCCAACCCCCAGCGTGCCGTAGGTTGCCTGCCAGTTCGCGCTGGCGCTTCCGCTTGAGCCGTTATTGCTGGTGTGGCCCTGGGTCACGCTGTAGTTCAGGTTGCGATCTTCCAGCAACGTCCCACTGACCCCGGTTTGCCAGCTTGTGTCGCCATCACTATTACGGCTGGCTGACGCCGTGGCATAGGCGCGGTCAATGGCGCTGTCCCGACGAAAACCCTGGCGGGTAAAGAGGCTGAACGGTACGGAGACGTTAAACGACGCGATTCGGTCCGTGCCGTCTATCCCGACCGATTTGTTCCATGACCAGGACACGGAGTAGTTGACGCCCTTCACGCCACCCGCGTACCCCAGCTGATACCAGAGGTTGGACTCATCGGTGCCCCAGTACGTCTGTTCACTACCGGAGATATAGACCGAGCCGTAATCCCCCAGCGACTGGGAAATATTGAGCTGGAAGCGCCCTTTTTTATTCCACGTCAGGTTGTGATAACTCTCCACATCCGGCACACCGTCATCATCCTGGTTGTCGGCATACTGGTAGCCTTCCATTGAACGCCACGCGACATCGTCCAGGGTGTAGAACCCTTTTGTGGAGTAGCGGTAGCCCAGCAGCTGGAAGTTGGTTCCGAATCCGTTAAGCGATTTTGCATAGAGGAAACGCAGCGACTGCCCTTCATGGCGGCTGTCATCCGCAAGCTGGCTGCGGGCATGGGTGATATCGAGCGACACTGCCCCCCAGTCACCGAGGTTTTTCCCGGCCCCGATAGCCACCGCGGTATAACGTGACGCGAGTTGGGTACCGCCGTACAGCGTGTAGCCGTCGCCAAGCCCGGTAATCAACGTACCCTGCGTGAAGAATGGCGTATCCTGTTCGCTGTTGCCGCTGCGGTAATCCCCGGCCACCAGGTCATACTTCCAGCGCCCTTCGCGCTGCAGGAGGGGCACGGTGGAATACGGCACGGTATAGCGCTGCTGGCTGCCATCCTTCTCTTCAACCGTCACCTCAAGGTCACCGCTTGACGAGGTTGGGTTAAGATCGGTGATGGCAAAGGCGCCAGGCTGTACATAGCTTTGATAGATAACGTAGCCGTTCTGCCGAACGACCACTTTGGCGGGCGTTCGGGCGATGCCGCGAACGGTTGGCGCGTAGCCCTGCAGGCTGTCCGGGTACATGCTGTCAGACGAGAAGAGCCGCCCGCCGCGAAAACCCACGCTATCGAAAACATCATTACCGGTATTGCTGTCGCCCAGCACCAGCTCGCTTTTCAGCGGGATCACGGTGCGCTGCGCCCAGGTGCCAATATTCTGCCAGTTGCTGTGCCGCTGCCCGTTATTCTGCGTGTAACGCCATGCGCCATTATTGCGTAAACGCCACGCGCCATAGTTCAGCCCGCTCTGCAGGTTCAGATAATAGCTGTCGTCCTCGCTCCCGCGGTTGCCGGTAAAGCTGTAGTTCACCAGCGCGGCAGGGATCCCTTCATCCCATTGTTCGGGCGGAATGTAGCCGCGTGCGCTGTTCTGCATCGCCACCTGTGGCAGGCTGATATTCAGGCGCAGCGAGGCGAAGTTGAACGCGATCTCACTGCCGGGAATAGCCTTCGCCAGGGGAATACAGGTCTCCCCTTTCACGTTAACCAGCTCAGGAAAGGCCGCGATATTGACGCCAAAACGCTCCAGCATCACGCGCGTAATGCACGGCGACAGCCCACCGGCAACCGGCGGTGTATTGTCGGCCTGCTCGAAGAGCACATCCTGCGTCGCGATAAACTCATCGTTACGCCAGATATCCACGCGATAAACGCCAGGCGCCTGCTGGTGACCTTGTTCAAAACGCGATAAATCCGCCACGTTGGCGGTGTCATCGGACAAGAAGGCCGGGTTAAAGTAGCTTTCGCTCCAGCCAGCCTGTGGCCAGAGCGCTGCCATCAGCGCCAGTGCGACCGGGCAGTAACGTCCCTGGTGATTATTCATCGCGCTGACTCTGCTCACAGGTTGACGCTACGCGCCGGCGTAATGGCACCGTAGTCATTCACGCTCTGCCAGGAGAGCGTACCGCTTGCGGCGGCTGGCAGTACCTGCTGCGCCGAGTTTTTAGGCGCAACCATCAGGTTATCCAGCGTCTGTCCGCCCAGCTTCATATTGACCAGCGTGATGTAATACGGCGAAGCGTTACTGACTTTGAGGTGGTTGCCGACGCGCTCAAAACGCAGCTGCGAGAGCGCCTCTTCCGGCTGCATCGGCAGATTTGTCGGGCGGACAAACAGCTTGATCCGCGACAGGATAGCCAGCTGCAGCACGTTATTGTTTTCCGTTTTCGCTTTGTTCACGGACGGGATCGCTTTCACGTTCATGTAGAAGAGCGATTCACGATCGGCAGGCAGCGCGGGCCCGGCATAAATAATGCGTAGCGTATTTTCGCTGTCCGGCTCGCTGACAAACAGCGGCGGGGTCACGGCAAAGGTTTTTTCTTTTTGCCCGTTCGCATTTTCGATCCACGCGTTGATTAAATAGCGCTCTTGTTTATTGCTGTTGGTGATCGCCAGCGAAGTTTGCTTTGCATCTGCCGGATAAATAACGCGGGTGGCCCCCAGCGCAATACCGCCGGAAGCATTTGCGCATGCAGAAACCATCATTAAAATTAACGATAAAAACAGTCCTGGTTTAATTAGGGTATTCATCACAACCGTACCTTTAATAATGTGTTCGCAGGTGTTATGGATAAATCAACGTAAACCAGACATCCGACTGAATATTGCCTGGCACGAGGTGTTCGGAAATAGCCCGATAGCGGGCGCTAAAATGAAACGCAAGCTCACTGGTATTCACCGGCAACCAGCTGACGGCCGTTGCGTTCGGGATAATCTGACGTTGTTGTTCGTCAAAAAGAGCCAGCCCGACGCCGCTGCTTATCGGTGATTCACCTGGCCGCGATGTCGCCAGAAAAACCTGCGGATCTTCTGCTGGCGTAACGCCCTGAAACTGGATCCCCACGGTGCGCGAGACATCCACGCTGCAATCCAGCAGCCGCACGGTGAAGGGCACATTGACCGTGGAAAAACTGCCCACACCGGAAAATGAATTGGTTCGGTACTGCCCCATTTCGATGCGCATGTTCTGGCTGTCGGGTGCCACGGCGCAGCCGCCGTTCACCAGTTCACCTCTGAGATGAACTTTGCCGCCGTCGATTACCACGGTATGTGCTGAGGCCTGGCAGGCCATCGCAAGGGTTAACAGCAGTAGTGTTCCGGTCCTTGTCATCCTTCGTTCCTGGCCTTTGCGTATGACGGCCTCTTCCCTGAGGCCTGAACATCCCTGTGCGGAGGAATTACTCGTATTTCATTACGAAAGTGGCGTCAGCGTTTGCCTGGCCTGGCTCGGTGGTCGCAGCCGTTGATTTGTAACGCGCGGTGAAGTTCAGGGTGTTAGTCCCTTCGATCAGGTTCTGCGCGGCAGAGAAGGTTGAACCATCTGGAGTCAGGGTGGTGGATTTGCTGTCGAGGATCTCGATGCCCACGCCCTTCGCGGAGTTGTCGTTGTTACCAGAGGTTACCGCCAGCAGGGTTTTGTCGGTCGCGTCGATCTGACCGGTGAACGCAACTGCGGCCGTTTTCGCAACCAGCGGGTCACAATCATTCAGTTCAATGGTGAACGGAATATTAGAGGTGGTGTCACCTACTTTCGTGAACTTCGCGGTACGGTATTGGCCCAGGTTAACCGTCTGCTCGGAAGAATCAGTATTTACTGAACATGCAGCATTAACCAGTTCACCTTTAAAGTGTACGGTACCGCCATTTACGGTAACCGGAGTGGCTGGATCTGCTGCATTTGCGGCACCCGCAACCAGGGCCAGAGTAGCAATAACAGTAGAAGCAATGTTGCTGAGTTTCATGTCTATTCCTTTAAAATGTAAATAACCCTTCCCGCGAATAATCGGGAATAAGAAATACGTTCAATTGATTAATTGAAAGCTTATTTCGGAGGAGACAAAGTAGCTCATGAATGTATTTTAAAATATGTCAAAACGCTGTCATTTCGCCAGGTCACATCCTAATCCCGCCTAAGAAATTGACCATCCCCTCAGAAGGGTTTTTACGGCCTCCTGATGAAAACTCGCAAAGGGTGACTGACAGCGGCGCTCGCTTCTGACAAAATACAGGCAATCCCCCCTTTCAAACGTTACAGACGGAATCTTCTCTCTGATGGCAGCAAAGATTATTGACGGTAAAACGATTGCGCAGCAGGTGCGCTCTGAGGTCGCGGAAAAAGTGAAGGCGCGTAAAGCTGCCGGAAAACGCGCCCCCGGGCTGGCCGTTGTGCTGGTCGGCAGCAACCCGGCATCGCAGATTTATGTCGGCAGCAAACGCAAAGCGTGTGAAGAGGTGGGGTTCGTCTCCCGCTCTTACGATTTGCCGGAAACCACCAGCGAAGCAGAACTGCTGGAACTTATTGATACCCTGAATGCCGACAACGCGATCGACGGTATTCTGGTTCAGCTGCCGCTGCCAGCCGGCATCGACAACGTGAAGGTGCTGGAACGTATCGCCCCCGACAAAGACGTCGACGGTTTCCACCCGTACAACGTGGGCCGTCTGTGCCAGCGCGCCCCGCGTCTGCGTCCGTGCACGCCGCGCGGTATCGTTACGCTGCTGGAGCGTTATAACATCGATACCTACGGTCTGAACGCCGTGGTCATTGGCGCATCAAACATTGTCGGCCGTCCGATGAGCATGGAGTTGCTGCTCGCTGGCTGCACCACCACCGTGACCCACCGCTTCACCAAAAATCTGCGTCATCACGTAGAAAACGCCGATCTGCTGATCGTGGCGGTCGGGAAGCCGGGCTTTATTCCGGGTGAATGGATTAAAGAAGGCGCGATCGTTGTGGACGTCGGTATTAACCGTCTGGAAAACGGGAAAGTGGTCGGTGACGTGGTTTACGAAGATGCTGCGGCTCGCGCCTCTTATATTACCCCAGTACCGGGCGGCGTAGGCCCGATGACCGTTGCCACACTGATTCAGAATACTTTGCAGGCATGCGAAGAGTACCACGACGTAGAGGACGCGTAAGATGGCCACATTTTCATTAGGTAAACACCCGCACGTTGAGCTGTGCGATCTGCTGAAGCTGGAAGGCTGGACCGAAAGCGGCGCACAGGCCAAAATCGCCATTGCCGACGGGCTTGTTAAGGTGGACGGCGCAGTGGAAACCCGCAAGCGCTGCAAAATTGTCGCGGGTCAGACCGTGAGCTTTGAAGGGCAAACCGTGACGGTGACCGTCTGATGCTCTCCCCCTCTCCCGTCGGGAGAGGGAACCCACATTCCCCCACATCCATCACGGTTAATTATCGATCGACTTCAAATAATCACTATTTCATCTGTTGAAAAGTGAAAATTCTGTTGCGCGTTTTTCACTCTTTCCCCACGATAAGTAGAACGTTCTACTAAAACGTTCTACTTACAATAACAGCGCCAAAAAAAGCGCTACTCGGGGGAAATCAGCATGAGTCTGATATCAGGGTTTGTTAAATCGCTCTCTAAATTATCGATGATTGGTCGCGCGTTAATGCTGCCAATTTCACTGCTTCCCGCTGCAGGCCTGCTGCTGGCCTTTGGCGATAAGTTTCACCTGCCGCTGATGATGAACGCGGGCGGGGTTATCTTTGATAACCTGCCGATGCTGTTTGCCATTGGTTCCGCCGTGGGGCTGGCATCCGAGTCCGGCATTGCCGCGCTCTCGGCGGCGGTCTCGGTGTTTGTCACCAACATCACCATCAGCACCGTCTTGAGCATCACGCCGGAAATGGCGTCTCAGGGCGGCAAATACGCGATGGTGGTCGGCATCCCGACGTTGCAGATGGGCGTCTTCGGCGGCCTGATCTGCGGTATTCTCGCCGCCTGGTGCTATAACCGTTTCCACACCCTGCAGCTGCCAGAGTTCCTCGGGTTCTTCTCCGGGAAACGCTTTGTGGCGATTGCGACAGCGTTTCTCTCTTTCCTGCTCGGCCTGCTGTTGCCGTATGTCTGGCAGCATATCCAGGCGGGCATCGATGCGCTCTCCGTGGTGGTTAATGGCGATAATCAGGCAGCCTCGACCTTTATCTTCGGTCTGGTGGAACGTGCGCTGATCCCGCTCGGCCTGCACCACATCTGGTATCCCTCTTTCTGGTATTCGTTTGGGGATTACACCACCCAGGCCGGTCAGGTGATTCACGGCGACCAGACCATCTGGTTCAAGATGCTGGAAGAAGGGGTCAAATCCTTCAGCAGTGACAGCTACCAGAACGCCGGTAAGTTCATGCAGGGTGAATTCCCGCTGATGCTGTTCGCGCTGCCTGCGGCGTGTCTGGCGATGTACCACGAAGCGCACACCAAAAATAAGAAAATCGCGGCCGGTATTTTATTCTCTGCGGCGCTCACCTGCTTCCTGACGGGGATCACCGAGCCGGTTGAATTTACCTTTATCTTCGTCGCCCCTATTCTGTACGTCTTTAACGCCATCATGGCCGGTCTGGCGTACATGACCATGTATCTGCTGCATGCGCATATCGCCAAGTCGTTCTCTGCGGGCTTTATCGACTACCTGTCGTTCGGGATCCTGCCGTCATTTAACGGCTACAAAACCAACTTCCTGAACGCCATTATTATCGGCATTCCGATGGGCCTGATTTACTACTTCACGTTCCGCTTTGTGATCCGTCGTTTCGACGTGAAAACGCCGGGCCGTACAGAAGTGACCGCCAGTGCGGACGATAAGTCAGATTCAGAACTCGCTACAGAGATCATCAACCTGCTGGGCGGCGCGCACAACATCGACTCCGTCGGCTCCTGCATCACCCGTCTGCGCCTGGAAGTGGCAAAAAGTGAAGCAGTTGATAAGGACGGTCTGAACGGCCTTGGCGCCCGCGGCGTAGTGTTCGTCGGTGATAACGGTATTCAGGTGATTTTCGGTGCCAGAGCACAGTTTATCGCCCAGACCATGTCCACCATGATTGGCAAATAATAAGATGCCTGAACGACACGTCTCCTGTACGCTGGGGGACGTTGTCTTATCTGGCTGATAATCGGTAAATTTCAGGGAGCGGTTTTGAAGAAAGTCAGCATTATTGATGTCGCAAAGCATGCGGGCGTTTCGGTCTCCACCGTGTCGCTGGTGCTGCGCCAGAAAGGGAAGATTTCAGACGCAACGATCGCGAAGGTCAATGCTGCCATCACTACGCTGGGCTATGTTCACAACGTCGCCGCTGCCAATCTCCGCGCCAACACCTCCAACCTGATCGGCCTGATCCTGCGCGACTTTAGCGACAGCTTTTCCATTAAGGTGATGGCGAGCATCGTCCAGGAGCTGGAGAGACAGGGGTATATGGTTTTCCTCGGCCAGCCGCTGAACGACCATGAACATCTTGAGCGCTGCCTGCTGTCGTTTAAACAGCAGGGGGTCGCCGGCGTTATCTATCTGGCCTCTGACACCCGGGCATTCTCGCTGCCGGAACACATCCGCCAGTGCCCGCTGCCGCTGGTGGTGGTCTCTCAGTCCCTGCTGGATGAAAAATGCAATCTGGTGATGCGCGACAATCGCCAGGCGGCGAACCTTGCCGCGCGTTATCTTATCGAGCGCGGACACCGCAACATTGCCTACATTGGGGGTCGTGAAGGCTGCCTTATCCGCGAGCAGCGTCTGCTCGGCTTTCGCAGCGCGATGACCCAGAACGGCCTGGTCTGGCGTGAGGAATACTCGCCTGCGTGTAGCGATGACACGCTGGCCGCAGGTTTCGCCACCCGCCAGCTGCTGGAAAAAAACAACACCATTACCGCTCTGCTCTGCCACTCGCCGGATGCGATGATCGGCTCCATCTCCTGCATTCATCAGGTGGGGCGCACCGTGGGGAAAGATGTGTTTCTCACCCAGCAGGTCGCGCTGGTCGGTTTTGAAGATATGCTGCACGTGAACCTGACGTCTCCCTCGTTTACCTACGTTTCCTCCGCCAGTGAGGAGACGGGGCGTCAGGCGGCGGGGTTGATCATCCGCAAGCTAAAAGAGCCGGATCTGCAAACACAGCGTATCACCCTTTCCGGGCAGCTTATTGCCCGGGAATCGGCGTAAATAAGACGCTAACACCATCCTCATTGCGCCCATTCGCTGCTATATTTCCCTGCTTTGCCATGGATAATCGCAATGCCTACCGTTATCACCCACGCTGCAGTGCCTTTGTGTCTGGGTTTAGGCCTGGGACGTAAAATCATCCCTCCCCGCCTGCTGTTTGCCGGCGTCGTCCTCGCCATGCTGCCGGACGCCGACGTGCTGGCGTTTAAGTTCGGCGTTGCCTACGGCAATGTGTTCGGCCACCGCGGCTTTACCCACTCCCTGCTGTTTGCCTTTGTGGTGCCGATACTTTGCGTACTGATGGGCCGACGATGGTTTCGGGCAAGTCTGACCCGCTGCTGGCTGTTCTTAACCGTGTCTCTGCTGTCGCACAGCTTGCTGGATTCCATCACCACCGGGGGAAAAGGCGTCGGCTGGCTGTGGCCGTGGTCAGATGAACGGTTCTTTGCACCGTGGCAGGTCATTAAGGTCGCGCCGTTTGCGCTGTCACGCTATACCACGCCCTACGGGCATCAGGTGATTATGTCGGAACTGCTGTGGGTGTGGCTGCCAGGGGTCGTGCTGATGGGGCTGTTGTGGTGGAAGCGGAGGTAAAAACAAAACGGCAACCCAGTTGCCGTTTTAGTGTTTGCACCCTCTCCCGGTGGGAGAGGGCATCAGCGCGCACCAGAATTATTTTCGACGCCAGGTGGTTCCCTGCGGGCCATCTTCCAGAATGATGCCCATTTCCGTCAGACGGTTACGCGCGGCATCTGCTGCCGCCCAGTCTTTCGCCTGACGCGCTTCCAGACGCGCGTTGATAAGTTGCTCAATCTCCGCCACTTCGCTATCGTCCGCCTGCGCACCGCTTTGCAGGAACAGATCCGGTTCCTGCTCCAGCAGACCCAGTACCGAAGAGAGCTTACGCAGATGGGAGGCCAATGCATTCGCCGCCGCCATATCTTCTGACTTCAGACGGTTAACTTCACGCGCCATATCAAACAGCACGGAGTAGGCTTCCGGCGTGTTGAAGTCATCGTTCATCACGTCAATAAAGCGCGCTTCAAACGCCTCACCGCCTGCCGCGGGTACAGATTTATCGGTACCGCGCAGGGCAGTGTACAGACGCTCCAGCGCCGCACGCGCCTGTTTCAGGTTCTCTTCGCTGTAGTTCAGCTGGCTGCGATAGTGACCAGACATCAGGAAGTAGCGCACGGTTTCCGCATCGTAATATTTCAGCACGTCGCGCACGGTGAAGAAGTTGCCCAGAGATTTAGACATCTTCTCACGGTCAACCATCACCATCCCGGAGTGCATCCAGTAGTTCACGTACTCGCCACCATGCGCACAGGTTGACTGTGCAATTTCGTTTTCATGGTGCGGGAACATCAGATCCGAACCGCCACCGTGAATATCGAAATGTTTGCCCAGCTGTTTGCAGTTCATCGCCGAGCACTCAATGTGCCAGCCAGGACGCCCTTCGCCCCACGGGGAAGGCCAGCTTGGTTCGCCCTCTTTGGACATCTTCCACAGCACGAAGTCCATCGGATTACGCTTCACGTCCACCACATCAACGCGCGCACCGGCCTGCAGCTGATCCAGATCCTGACGGGAAAGCTGACCGTAGGTAGGGTCAGTCGGCACAGAGAACATCACGTCACCGTTATCGGCCACATAGGCGTGACCACGTTCGATCAGCTTCTCGGTGATGTCGATAATTTCGTGGATATGGTGGGTGGCACGCGGCTCGCTGTCCGGACGCTGAATATTCAGGGCGTCGAAATCTTTGTGCATTTCCGCGATCATACGATCCACCAGCGCAACAAAGCTTTCGCCATTTTCGTTCGCGCGCTTGATGATTTTGTCGTCGATGTCGGTGATGTTACGCACGTATTTCAGGTTGTAGCCCAGAAAACGCAGGTAGCGCGAGACAACGTCGAATGCAACAAAGGTACGGCCATGGCCGATATGACAGAGATCGTAAACCGTAATACCACACACGTACATGCCGACTTCCCCGGCATGGATAGGTTTAAATTCCTCTTTTTGGCGCGTCATTGTATTAAAGATTTTTAACATCGAAGATTCCATGTAAACACGTGTGTGGTTGAAAACCGGTTATTCTACCTGTAATTCAAACCTGAAGCAGCACACAATGCAAGGTGATCGCATCCTGTGGTTATGCTATAACAAGCCCCTATAGATGACCCAAACGCGGGTCGACGTACCACAATAACGGAACAGGATGCAAAAATGGTTACTTTCCACACTAATCATGGCGATATCGTAATCAAAACCTTTGATGACAAAGCGCCTGAAACAGTTAAAAACTTCCTGGACTACTGCCGCGAAGGTTTCTACAACAACACTATTTTCCACCGCGTGATCAACGGCTTTATGATCCAGGGCGGCGGTTTCGAACCTGGCATGAACCAGAAAGCGACGAAAGAAGCGATCAAAAACGAAGCGAACAACGGTCTGAAAAACACCCGTGGTACGCTGGCGATGGCGCGTACGCAGGCTCCTCACTCTGCAACAGCCCAGTTCTTCATCAACGTTGCTGACAACGACTTCCTGAACTTCTCCGGCGAAAGCCTGCAGGGTTGGGGCTACTGCGTCTTCGCAGAAGTGGTTGAAGGTATGGACGTAGTCGACAAAATCAAAGCCGTGGCGACCGGCCGCAGCGGCATGCATCAGGACGTTCCAAAAGAAGACGTCGTGATTAACAGCGTGACCGTCAGCGAGTAATTCGTGGCGACACTCTTTATTGCAGATTTGCACCTGCAAACAGAAGAACCGGCGATAACCGCCGGTTTTCTGCGTTTTTTACGCGGTGAAGCGAAAAGTGCCGATGCACTTTACATTCTGGGTGACCTGTTTGAAGCCTGGATTGGCGACGACGATCCCAACCCGCTGCACCGTGAGATGGCGGCTGCCATTAACGCGCTGGTCGATTCCGGCGTCCCCTGCTTCTTTATCCACGGCAATCGTGATTTCCTGCTCGGCAAGCGCTACGCCCGCGAAAGCGGCATGACGCTGCTGCCGGAAGAGCAGGTACTCGACCTTTATGGCCGAAAGGTGTTAATCATGCACGGTGACACACTTTGCACTGACGACACCGGCTATCAGGCGTTTCGCGCTAAGGTTCATACCCCGTGGATCCAAAAACTATTCCTGGCTCTGCCGCTGTTTATCCGCAAGCGGATCGCAGCCAGAATGCGTGCAGACAGTAAGGCCGCCAACAGCGGAAAATCCATG
Source organism: Enterobacter ludwigii (assembly GCF_001750725.1). Classification (NCBI taxonomy): domain Bacteria; kingdom Pseudomonadati; phylum Pseudomonadota; class Gammaproteobacteria; order Enterobacterales; family Enterobacteriaceae; genus Enterobacter; species Enterobacter ludwigii. Next base: position 256,891 of record NZ_CP017279.1, on the reverse strand, counting down.
GCCATTATGGACGTTAATCCCCAGGCGGTAGTCAGGGTCATGGAAAAACACCGCGTTCAGTGGTTGATCCACGGTCATACTCATCGTCCCGATGTGCATACCCTTACCGCCAACGGCGAAGCGGCCCACCGCGTCGTCCTGGGGGCCTGGCACAGCGAAGGTTCTATGGTCAGCGTCACGCCTGACGGTGTGGAACTGATCGCTTTCCCGTTTTAACCCGTCAAAAATCATTCTATTTTTTTGAACAATATCGGCAAATTGTTTCGATTTTAATCAGCCCATGGTCGGCCTATTATTTATCACATCAGGGCAACACGCCCTATCCCAGATAAAACATTTAAGGAATACGACCATGAAATCCATCAAAACTTTCGTTGCAGTTGCCGCACTCTCTCTGATCTCTTTCGGTTCTTTTGCTCAGAGCGTCAGCGCCACGGCCTCTACCCTTGACCGCGCAGAAGCGAAAATTGCCGCTCAGGCTGCTGAACAGGGCGCGTCTTACAAAATCACCAGCGCTCAGTTTAACAACCGCGTTCACATGACGGCAGAACTGACCAAATAAGACGTCTGCTGACCGTGCCGCCCGTCAAAAGCACATCAAAGCACATCGATGCCTGATAAAACAGACCGCCAGAACGCGGTCTGTCTTGTTATCTCCTGAGAGCCACAACGGCTCAGTTTTTAACCGCGCAACCGTTTTCCTTGCCCCTATTACATGCTATTCTCTGTGCCCTCGAAAGCAGTGTGTTTCGCACCACAGGAGTTTTAAGACGCATGTCTTCCCGCAATAATCCGGCGCGTGTCGCCATCGTGATGGGGTCCAAAAGCGACTGGGCTACCATGCAGTTCACCGCCGAAATCTTTGAAATCCTGAATGTTCCGCACCACGTTGAAGTGGTCTCCGCACACCGTACACCGGACAAACTGTTCAGCTTCGCCGAAAGCGCCGAAGAGAAGGGTTATGAGGTGATCATTGCCGGTGCGGGCGGCGCAGCACATCTGCCAGGCATGATTGCCGCCAAAACGCTGGTACCGGTTCTGGGTGTTCCGGTGCAAAGCGCTGCGTTAAGTGGTGTCGATAGCCTCTATTCCATCGTTCAGATGCCGCGTGGCATTCCGGTCGGCACGCTGGCCATTGGTAAAGCGGGCGCTGCCAACGCTGCCCTGCTCGCCGCGCAGATCCTGGCGACTCACGATAAAGCGTTACATCAGCGTCTGGCGGACTGGCGTAAAGCCCAGACCGACGAGGTGCTGGACAATCCGGACCCGCGGGGTGCGGCATGAAGCAGGTATGCGTCCTCGGTAATGGTCAGTTAGGCCGTATGCTGCGTCAGGCCGGTGAGCCGCTGGGTATTGCCGTGTGGCCCGTCGGGCTGGATGACGAACCGGAAGCCGTGCCGTTTCACCAGAGTGTGATCACCGCGGAGATTGAACGCTGGCCACAAACGGCCCTGACGCGCGAGCTGGCGCGTCACAATGCCTTCGTTAACCGCGACGTCTTTCCCATTATTGCTGACCGTCTAACGCAAAAGCAACTGTTCGATAAGCTCGGGCTGCCGACTGCGCCGTGGCAGCTGTTGTCCGATAAAAGCGAGTGGAAGGATGTTTTTGCAATGCTGGGCGAGCTGGCAATTGTGAAGCGTCGCGTCGGCGGGTACGACGGTCGTGGACAGTGGCGTCTGCGCGCCGATGACACTCACGAGCTGCCGGACGATTGCTACGGGGAGTGCATCGTTGAGCAGGGCATTAACTTCAGCGGTGAAGTCTCGCTGGTAGGTGCTCGCGGGCAGGACGGTCATACCGTTTTTTATCCGCTGACGCATAACCTGCATCAGGACGGGATCCTGCGAACCAGCGTTGCATTCCCGCAGGCCAGTGCTGAACAGCAGGCGCAGGCAGAAGAGATGCTCTCTGCCATCATGCACGAACTCGGTTACGTCGGCGTCATGGCGATGGAGTGTTTTGTCACGCCGTCCGGTCTGCTGATTAACGAACTGGCACCGCGCGTTCACAACAGCGGTCACTGGACCCAAAACGGGGCGTCCATCAGCCAGTTCGAGTTGCACCTGCGCGCCATCACTGACCTGCCGCTGCCGCAGCCGGTGGTGAACAGCCCGTCGGTGATGATCAACCTGATCGGTACCGATCTGAACTACGACTGGCTCAAGCTGCCGCTGGTGCATCTGCACTGGTATGACAAAGAGGTGCGTCCGGGTCGTAAGGTCGGTCACCTGAACCTGAACGATACCGACACCGATCGTCTGAGCGCCACGCTGGAAGCGATTATTCCTCTCCTGCCGCCGGAATACGCGAGCGGAATTATCTGGGCGCAATCAAAGCTTAAGTAATACTCCTCTGCCGGGGAGTTGACCTTCCCCCTCCCCGGCGTACAATCCCCGCCCATTGCAGCTTAGTTTTCTTCTGGAAAAACCATGAACGATGGAACGGACTATCGCGCGATCCTCGCATCCGATACCCCTTTAATCGACGTTCGCGCGCCGATCGAATTCGCCCAGGGCGCGATGCCTGCGGCAATCAACCTGCCTCTGATGAACGATGATGAACGCGCCGCCGTCGGCACCTGCTATAAACGCCAGGGGCCGGACGCTGCGCTTGCTCTCGGCCATAGCCTGGTCGCAGGCAGTACCCGTGAGATGCGCATTAACGCCTGGCGCGAAGCCTGTCTCTCCCACCCCACCGGCTACCTCTGCTGCGCGCGTGGCGGTCAACGCTCGCATATCACTCAGGCCTGGTTGAAAGCGCGCGGCGTGGATTACCCGCTGATCGCAGGCGGCTATAAAGCGCTGCGTCAGACCGCAATTGAGGTAACCGCTGAGCAGGTGCAAAAACCGATGGTGCTGATCGGCGGCTGTACCGGGAGCGGCAAAACGTTGCTGGTGAAACAGCACGCGCAGGGCGTGGATCTGGAAGGGCTGGCACACCATCGCGGCTCGTCGTTTGGCCGCACGCTTACACCACAGCTTTCGCAGGCGAGCTTCGAAAATCAGCTCGCTGTCGTGCTGTTGAAAAAAGAGGCCGCACGCTGGGTGCTGGAGGATGAAGGGCGGATGATTGGCTCCAACCACCTGCCGGAATGCCTGCGAGACCGCATGGTTCAGGCGCCTGTTGTGGTGGTAGAAGACCCGTTTGATGTCCGTCTTGAACGCCTGCGTGAAGAGTATTTCGACCATATGTGGGCGGATTTTTCTGCTGCCTTTGGCGAAGAGGCGGGCTGGAACGCGTATAGCGAATATCTGCACCACGGCCTGTTTGCCATTCGCCGCCGTCTGGGGCTGCAGCGCTTTGCAGACTTTACGGCGCTGCTGGATTCCGCCCTGCAGGAGCAACAACGTTCTGGCAGCACCTACGCGCATTTGCGCTGGCTTGCCCCGCTGCTGAACGACTATTACGACCCGATGTACACCTGGCAACTGGCAAAAAAGGCGGAGAAGATTGTGTATCGCGGAACGTTTGAGGACGTGGCTGACTGGCTCAATCGCTGAATCACGCGCAAAAAAAACGGCAACCCAGGGTTGCCGTTTTCATATCGGGGTGACTTCCCTGCTGACTGAACTTAGAAGTCGTAACGCAGACGCACCAGGTTCATGTCGCCCAGGTTATCCGTGCTGGAGGTGAACACGTGTTCGTAATCAACACGGAAACCGTAGTCCAGCTGGACGCTAACACCCACGCCGTTATCGATACGCTGGTAGTTACGACCATTCACGTACTCAATACGGTCACCCATGAAGTAAGGCTGGATGGATTTCACCGCATACTGATCGATTGGGAATTTGTACCCTGCGAAGTATTCAATACCCCATGCATCACCGGCAAAGTAGTTGTCAGTAGACACTTTTTTGGTGGTCAGGAAGTTCTGGTACCAGCCGCCGCCAGCCGAGAAGGTCCAGTTATCCGGCGTCCAGCTCAGCGCGGTACCGAGGATATTCTGGTCGTAAGATTTGCTGTCGCCGTTGTCCGGGTTACGCATGTCCGCGCGGGTGTAGTTCCACGCTGCGCCCCAGGTCAGATCGGTGGTCAGGTGGTAATCCAGCCCCAGTGAACCGCCGCCTTTACGTTTGTAACGCAGGCCATTGCCCGGCAGGTATTCGCTGTCTTCAAACAGGTAGGATGCATAGATATCCGCATCGCCTACGGTTTTCTTATATTTCAGCATTTTGCGTGAACGATAAGAGCCGTCGTAGTCACCGTTGATCCCGTTACCTGGAGCCTGACCAATCATGTCGTAGTCCCAGATATCGGTTTTCACGCCAACCACATCATAGTAAACGCTGTTCTGTTGACCGAAGGTCAGCGTACCCCAGGTGTCGCTCTTCAGACCGGTGTACAGCATACGGCGAGAGGTGTCGTTAGCACCTTCAGCGTAGTGATTATCCCAGTTGAACAGTGCCGGAATGTTCACACCCAGTTCGTAGTAGCTGATCCAGCTGATGTCATCAAACAGATAGTAATCTGCTGCGAAACGGAAACGGGTGCCGCCGTCGAAGCCATTACGTTTGTAGGAGCCTTTATCGCCGTCGCCCGACATCATGTTGAACTGAGGACGAATACTGCCGCCAACGGTAAAGTTAAGACGGCTCAGCGGGTTACCTGCCTGAGGGTCTTGTTTAAGAACCGTGATTTCCGCCTGAGATGCGAAGGAGGTCAATGCCACTGCTGCGCCAATTGTTACTGCCAGCGCTGATTTTTTTATAGTCATTATTTTTTCCTTTATAGACACGCTGCTAAATATTTAGCAGGTGAATATTAACTGGAAATAATCTTGCTGTGTGCGCGGGTTTTTAATGTTTTGTGCTACTAAACGCATGGGTATTACCGATTTGTGCTGCTAAATTATTACGCACCAGCAGATAAACCGGTGCGTAATTATCACGGATTTGAACTAACTGGCAAACTGAAGGAACAGCGCTTTCCCTTTTAGCAATCGCGTGCCGAGCCAGCCGCCGCACAGCGACAGCAGCACCGCACCGCAGACCGGCAGCGTGAACCACAGTCGCCAGTCAGGCTCCCACGGGAAATCGAAGACGCGGGTCTGCAGCACGGCTAACGCCGTCTCAGCACCCATCGCCGCCACCAGACCCGAGACCAGCCCCAGCAGGGCGAACTCGCTCCACAGCGTGGTGCGCAGCAGTCGCTTACTCGCCCCGAGCGTGCGATAGACCACCAGCTCCTGATGACGCTGCCGCATCCCGACCTGCACCTGGGCCAGCAGCAACAGTACGCCGCAGATCGTCACCAGCACCACCATAACCTCCAGTGCCCGGCTGACCTGCTCCAGCACCTGCCCGACCTGTTTAAGGATCGCGCCAATATCCAGCAGGCTGACCGTCGGAAATTCGCGGTTCAGCCGGGTCAGCATACCGTTGCCGTTTTCCCAGCGGAAACTGGTGAGCCAGCTTTGCGGCTGCCCGTCCAGTGCGCCTGCGGGGAAAATAAAGAAGAAGTTCGGCCGCAGGCTTTCCCAGTCCACCTTACGCAGGCTGGTGACCTTAGCGCTAAAGTCCTGGGTATCGCCGGTAAAGGTCACGCTGTCGCCCAGCCTGACGTTCAGGCGCGTCGCCAGCCCCTCTTCCATCGACACTTCACCCGCTTTCGGCGGCCAGCTGCCGGCGGTAATCGGGTTGTGATCTGGACGTTTCTCCTGCCAGGTCAGGTTCAGTTCGCGGTTAAGCGATTCATCCTTGTTTCCCTCCGTGGACTGGCCGTTGATCTGCGTCAGACGCGCACGGACGATGGGGTAGAACGACTCCGGCACAATCTGGTGTTCCGCCAGGAACGTCTTCAGCGGTGTCACCTGCTCAGGGGCGATATTGATCAGGAAATAGTTCGGGCTTTCCGGCGGAAGCTGCTGTTGCCAGCGATCCAGCAGATCGCCGCGCAGCACCAGCAGCAGTGCCAGCAGCATAAACGACAGCGAAAAGGCAGACAGCTGACTCAGCGTAGACCAGGGCTGGTGCAGCAGACGGTTCACCGCCAGCCGCACGGGAAGCGACTTCACCGTCAGCTTTTTAAGCACATTAAGGAGCACCCAGCCGACCACACCACACAGCAGCGCCAGCACCACCGCCCCGGCCAGTACGGCCCACAGCAGCGTGCTGCCGCCCATCAGCCAGGCCAACAACCCAACCGACACCGCAACAATGACAGGAAGATAGAACTTCAGCGGCCAGACGTTGGCCACCACGTCACGGCGCAGCACGCGCAGCGGCTGCGTCGCGAGCAACAGCCGGTACGGGCGAAGCCCCACCAGCACCGAGATCACCATCATCGCGCCAATCGCCCACAGCCACGGCCAGAGGCTGGCCGGTGGAAGTGCGGCAGGCAGTACCGGTTTCAGCATGACCATCAGCAGCTTTTCAAACAGCAGCCCCATCGCCCCACCGGTGAGTGCTGACAACACCAGCAGCATCAGCCACTGGCCGACAATCAGCTTACGCAGCTGGGCGCTGCCCGCGCCAAGGGTTTTGAGGATCGCCACCAGATCGTATCGGCTGCGGCAGTAGTGCCCCATGGCCACCGCCACCGCCGCCACGGCCAGCAGCAGGGTTAACAGCGCTGAAAGCAGCAGGAACTGCTGAGACCGTTCGAGAGATTTACCAAGCGCCCCTTCGTCCTGCTCCAGTCCGTACCAGCGGTGCTCCGGTTTTAACTGCGGCAGCAGCCATTTTTCATACGTGTCAAGCTGGGCGGGCGTTCCCGCAAACTTATAGCGCCAGGTGACGCGGCTTCCCGGCTGCACGGCATGGGTATTCGCCACATCAGCGGTATTCATCAGCAAGCGCGGGGCAAGCTGGAACGGGTTAAAGCCGGAGTCAGGTTCCTGAATCACTTCCCCGGCGATACGGAGCGTGGCGTCACCCACGTCGATGCTGTCACCCGTTTTCAGGTTCAGCAGCGCCATTAAACGTGGCGCCAGCAGTACCGTGCCCGGTTTCGGCTTTAACCCAGGCGGGCTGGTCTGCAGTTCACCGTACAGCGGGTAAAGGTCGTCGACGGCTTTGACGCTCGCCAGCTGCGGCGTATCGCCGGCAAAGGTCATGGTCTGAAAGCTCAGCTGTTCCCCCACCTTCAGCCCACGCTTACGCGCCTCGTCAAGCCAGCCCGGCGGGACGGGACGCGAGCTTTGCAGCGCCCTGTCTCCGGCCATAAACTCGCGGCTTTGCTGGCTTAACCCTTTCTCCATGCGATCGCTGACGCTGCCCAACGCCAGCACGCAGGCTACCGCCAGGCTTAACGCCATCCAGACAATCAACAGCGTGGGCGAGCGCCATTCGCGCCAGAACCAGCGGGCAATCATGCTTCCTCCTGCAGTTCACCGTTAACCAGCCGCAGGCGACGGTCGCAGCGGGCAGCCAGTTGCGGATCGTGGGTCACCAGAATCAGCGTGGTCCCGTGTTCGCGGTTGAGCGAAAAGAGCAGGTCGGCAATTTTATCCCCGGTCTTTCGGTCGAGGTTTCCGGTAGGCTCATCCGCAAACAGCACGTCCGGGCGGCCGTTAAACGCCCGGGCCAGGGCCACACGCTGTTGCTCCCCGCCGGAAAGCTGCGCCGGAAGATGGTCGAGGCGTTTGCCAAGCCCAAGCTGCTCCAGCAATGCCTTCGCGTGGGCGCGACTTTCACGGCTGTTACCGCCGCGCAGCAGTGCCGGCAGTTCAACGTTTTCCAGCGCATTGAGCGTCGGGATCAGCATGAAGGACTGAAAGACAAACCCGATATGACGTGCGCGGAGCGCGGCACGCGCCTCTTCATCAAGCTGATGCAGCGGTTGCCCGACCAGGTTGACCTCTCCACTGCTGCCGTCGTCCAGACCGGCTAAAATGGCCAGCAGCGTGGACTTCCCGGAACCGGACTCGCCAATCAGCGCAATGGTTTCGGCGCGTTTGACAACGAGTTCAACTCCGGTGAGGATGGAAAGCTCGTGTTCCCCCTGACCGACGGACTTCTTAAGACGATGAACTTCAACAATGTTTTCCGCTGGCATTTGCCCTTCCTGTTTTTAATCCTGATGACCTTCCGCGCGGCGGCAGCGGACACGTTACTGGTTCTCGGTGACAGCCTGAGTGCAGGCTATCGCATGGCGGCCAACGCGGCCTGGCCAGCTCTGCTCAATGACAAATGGCAGAGTAAGACAACGGTTATTAATGGCAGCATCAGCGGTGATACCTCGCAGCAAGGCTTGTCGCGCCTGCCAGCCTTGCTCAAACAGCATCAACCGCGATGGGTGCTGGTTGAGCTGGGCGGTAATGATGGCTTGCGTGGTTTCCAGCCTCAGCAAACGGAACAGACCCTGCGCACGATCCTTAAGGATATTAAGGCCGCGAATGCGCAACCGCTGCTGATGCAAATTCGCCTGCCCGCCAACTATGGACGTCGGTATAATGAAGCCTTTAGCGCGATCTACCCAAAGCTTGCAAACGAGTTTGATATTCCGCTGCTGCCATTTTTTATGGAAGAGGTCTATCTCAAACCCCAGTGGATGCAAGACGATGGGATCCACCCCAATCGCGATGCGCAGCCGTTTATTGCCGACTGGATGGCAACACGGCTGGCCCCTTTAGTTAAACATGACTCCTAATTCAGCGGAGATCCTGACAGGTAAAGTTATGCAAAAATCGGTCTTAATTACAGGATGTTCCAGCGGAATCGGTCTTGAAAGTGCACTCGAATTGAAGCGTCAGGGATATTGGGTACTGGCGGCCTGCCGTAAACCCGACGACGTCGAACGCATGAACGGGCTGGGCTTTACCGGTGTGTTACTGGATTTAGACTCACCGGAAAGCGTGGAACGCGCAGCCGATGAGGTGCTGGCCCTGACCGACAACCGTCTGTACGGTCTTTTTAACAATGCCGGTTACGGCGTGTATGGTCCCCTGGACACGCTCACCCGCGAGCAGCTGGAAAAACAGTTTTCCACCAATTTCTTTGGCGTCCATCAGCTCACCATGCGCCTGCTCCCCGCCATGCTGCCGCACGGTGAAGGACGCATTGTGATGACCTCCTCCGTGATGGGGCTGATTTCAACCCCGGGCCGCGGGGCCTATGCCGCCAGCAAATATGCGCTGGAGGCCTGGTCCGATGCCCTGCGCATGGAATTGCGTCACAGCGGCATTAAGGTCAGCCTGATTGAGCCGGGCCCTATCCGCACCCGCTTTACGGAAAACGTTAACCAGACCCAGGCGGATAAACCGGTCGAAAACCCCGGTATCGCCGCACGCTTTACGCTCGGGCCGGAAGCAGTCGTCGCTAAAGTGCGCCATGCTTTTGAGAGCGAAAACCCAAAAATGCGCTATCCGGTGACGCTGGTAACCCATGCGGTAGGCTGGTTAAAACGCCTGCTGCCGGGCCGGATGATGGACAAAATTTTACACGGTTGAGTTGAAGCGTCGTCGCTAACCCCCATGTAAATAACAAACCGATAAAAGAGAAGGCCGCATGTCCGTACAGAATATCGTCAATATTACTGAAGCAAACCTGCAACAGACCCTCGAACAGTCCATGACCAAACCGGTGCTGTTCTACTTCTGGTCTGAGCGTAGCCAACACTGTCTGCAGCTGACGCCGGTACTCGAAAGCCTTGCCGCGCAATACAATGGCCAGTTCATTCTCGCCAAACTGGATTGTGACGCTGAGCCTATGGTGGCGTCTCAGTTTGGCCTGCGCGCGATTCCTACCGTCTATCTGTTCCAGAATGGGCAACCTGTTGATGGCTTCCAGGGGCCACAGCCTGAAGAAGCGATCCGCGCCCTGCTGGATAAAGTCCTGCCACGCGAGGAAGAGCTGAAGGCGCAGGAAGCCATGGGACTGATGCAGGAAGGCAAATACGACGAAGCGCTGCCGCTGCTCAAAGAGGCGTGGCAGCTGTCGAAACAGGACAGCCAGATTGGCCTGCTCCTTGCGGAAACGCAGATTGCCCTGCACCGTTCCGACGATGCAGAAGCTGTGCTGAAGACCATTCCACTGCAGGATCAGGATACCCGTTATCAGGGTCTGGTCGCGCAGATCGATCTGCTGAAACAGGCGGCGGATACGCCGGAGATCCAGCAGCTTCAACAGCAGGTTGCCGATAACCCGACCGATGCCGCGCTGGCAAGCCAGCTGGCGCTGCAGCTGCATCAGGTGGGACGTAACGAAGAAGCGCTGGCACTGCTGTTCAGCCATCTGCAAAACGATCTGGGTGCCGCCGACGGTCAGGCGCGGAAAATGTTCCAGGAGATCCTGGCCGCGCTGGGCACCGGCGATGCGCTGGCGTCGACGTACCGCCGTCAGCTGTACGCCCTGCTCTACTGATGAACAGGCCCGGTGCCGTTTGCGCTCACCGGGCCTGCACAAGAGGCGGTCACCCCGCCTTTTTCAACTGCGTCACCACCAGCTGATGGCGCGCGTTGTAGAACTTCCGATAGGTTAAATAGCAGGCAATGATGGTCGACAGGCTGGCCGTAGAGAGCAGCATAAAGGTCACCATGATCTGATATTTAATGGCTTTGACCGGATCGATACCGGCAAAAATCAGCCCCGACATCATTCCCGGCAGGCTAACCAGCCCAACCGTTTTTGCGGAATCCACCGTTGGGATCAGCGACGAGCGGATGCTGTCGCGGATCAGTACCGCCGAGGCCATTTTCGGTGTCGCCCCCAGACTTAATTTCTCCTGCAGCTTCTGTTGTTCACTGCTAAATCGCTGGCCGAGGTTGTTGTAACACAGTCCTACAGCCACCATAGCGTTCCCCGCAATCATCCCGGAAATAGGGATAACCTGCATTGGCGTAAACTCGATTGAGCCGGACACCACCAGCACCGCCAGCGTCAGCGCCGTCCCGGTTGTAATGGCGATAAACGATGAGACAAACGCTTTATCGATATACTTACTGCGTTTCTGCGCGTTCCACGCCGCGTTAAAGCAGATAAACAGCACCATCAGGAGCGTCAGCACCGCGTGGTTGACGTTAAAAATATACTTCAGCACATAGCCGACAATAATGAGCTGGATAACCGCGCGGCAGATACTCCAGATAATATCTTTCTCCAGACCCAGCTTTTCCCGGTAGCTCACCACAATAGCGATCAGTACCAGTACCATCGAAAACGCCAGCGACGTATTCGTAATATTATGCTCACCCACGGTTTGCCTCCTGCATTTTCCCGCCCTGCGGCTCAAGCGTAATGACGTCATCCGCATGGGTAATTTCGTTTGAATCGTGCGTAACCCACAGCACGGCAATATTCTGCTCGCTTGCGTAACGATGAATAATCTCGTTAACGTTGCGTTTGTTCAGCTCATCCAGCGCGCTGGTGATCTCGTCCAGTAACAATATCTTCGGCAAAAACTGCAGATTGCGAATCAGCGAAACGCGCTGCTTTTCGCCGCCCGATAATTCATTGATGGATTTAGTCAGCGTCTCTTTCGACAGGCCAAAGCGGGCCAGATCGGCGATAAATTTTTCTGGCTCCGGCGTTTTATGACGGATTTGCCACGGAAAGACCAGGTTGTCATAAACCGTGTCCCCAAACAGCGAAGGGGTTTGCACGCAGTAAGAGACCTGCTGGCGATAGCTTTCTGGCGACAGCGTCGCGATATCCTGCCCTTCAAACAGAATAGCGCCCTCAGTAGGGCTGAGCAGTGAAGCGACAATCTTTAATAACGTACTTTTGCCACAGCCTGACGGCCCTGTTATCAGTTTGAACTCACCCGGGGAAAGACAAAAATCGACATGCTGAAGGATCGTGGTATTTGCCACACGAAAACCGACATCCCTGACCTGCAAGAGCGTATTTTTATTGTTCATCATGCATCCTGTAACCACCTTTATTGCAACCACGCGTAGAATAATCCTTTCACGAACGCAGCGCGAATAGGGTGTGTCGATGACTGGAGTAAAGGTTTTACCGGTATTCGTCGCGCCCCCTTCTTTGCAGGGGCGAATTTCAGCCCGATAGCCGATATACTGACTTATAACACACACGCAGTTCCCTTCGTCACAGCATGCAAAACAGGAGGTTTTTATGCTTATCGTTATACCTGTCCTTATTTTCGTTGCGCTGGTTATTGTCGGCGCTGGCGTCAAAATTGTCCCACAGGGGTATCAGTGGACCGTTGAACGCTTTGGCCGCTACACCAACACGCTCCAGCCGGGTTTAAGCCTGATTGTCCCTTTCATGGACAGGATTGGACGTAAAATCAATATGATGGAACAGGTGCTGGATATTCCTTCCCAGGAAGTGATCTCCAAGGATAACGCCAACGTCACCATTGATGCGGTCTGTTTTATACAGGTTATTGATGCGCCAAAAGCGGCCTATGAAGTCAGCAATCTGGAGCTGGCTATCGTAAATCTGACGATGACCAACATTCGTACCGTGCTCGGTTCAATGGAGCTGGATGAAATGCTCTCTCAGCGCGACAGCATTAACACCCGCCTGCTGCACATTGTCGACGAGGCCACCAACCCGTGGGGGATCAAAGTTACCCGTATTGAGATCCGTGACGTGCGCCCACCGGCAGAGCTGATCGCCTCCATGAACGCGCAGATGAAAGCGGAACGGACCAAACGCGCCTACATTCTGGAAGCTGAAGGGGTACGTCAGGCAGAGATCCTGAAAGCCGAAGGGGAAAAACAGTCGCAGATCCTGAAAGCGGAAGGTGAACGCCAGTCTGCCTTCTTACAGGCGGAAGCCCGTGAACGTTCTGCAGAAGCGGAAGCCCGCGCCACCCAGATGGTCTCTGAAGCAATTGCAGCAGGTGATATCCAGGCGGTGAACTACTTTGTTGCGCAAAAATACACTGACGCGCTGAAAGAGATTGGCTCCGCGAACAACAGCAAAGTGGTGATGATGCCGCTGGATGCCAGCAGCCTGATGGGCTCCATCGCCGGGATCACTGAACTTATCAAAGACAGCGGAAACGAGCGCAAAAAATGATTGAGCTAATCGTCGCACATCCTCATGCATTCTGGCTAAGCCTCGGTGGCTTATTGCTGGCCGCGGAGATGCTTGGCGGCAACGGTTACCTGCTCTGGAGCGGTGTTGCCGCTGTCATTACCGGGTTAGTGGTCTGGCTACTGCCCCTGGACTGGGCGTGGCAGGGGGCATTATTTGCCGTGCTGACGCTGTTGGCCGCCTGGCTGTGGTGGCGCTGGCTTAACCGCCAGGTGACAGAGCAGAAACCGCTCGACGCCCACCTCAATCAGCGCGGGCAGCAGATTGTCGGCAAACGTTTTACGCTCGACACGGCGCTGGTTAACGGGCGCGGACATATGCGCGTGGGCGACAGTTCATGGCCCGTGGTGGCCGACGATGACCTCAGCGCCGGCACGCAGGTTGAGGTCATTGCGGTGGAAGGGATAACCCTGCGGGTTAAAGCCTGTCAGGCATGAGCCTTACGATGACAGCAGCCGGACAGATTATCGATAATCGGGCAGTCGGCGCTGTCATCCCCCGGACAGGATTCCGCCAGCGCCAGAAGCTGCTGACGCATCGCCTGTAACTCGGTAATGTGGCGTTCAATCTCAGCCACTTTCTCCAGCGTACGTTTTTTCACGTCTGCGCTATGGCGCGCCGGATCGTTGAATAAGGTGACCAGCTCGCCGCACTCTTCAAGGTTAAATCCCACCTGCCGCGCCTGGCGCAGCAGCGTCAGTTCATCAAGATGCCGTTGCGTATAACTGCGGTAGCCATTTTCACTGCGCAGCGGCGGTGTCACCAGCCCCTTCTCTTCATAAAAACGGATCGCTTTGCTGGTCAATCCGGTTTTTTTCGCAACATCACTGATATTCACATTTCCCCCTTGACCTTCCCCTTGATGGAAGGTTTAACCTTCATAACAGTTAGCGAAAAGCGTTATGCCGGTCAACATCTGACCAGATCATTATACGGGAGTTTTGTTATGTCTCACACTATTGACCTGACACTGGACGGCCTCTCCTGCGGCCACTGTGTCAAACGCGTTAAAGAAAGTCTGGAACAGCGTCCTGATGTAGACAGCGCTGAAGTGACCCTTGATCACGCCGCCGTCACCGGTAGCGCCAGTGCGGATGCGCTGATTGATACGATCAAACAGGCTGGTTATGGGGCGGAGCTGAGCCACCCAAAGGCTAAACCGCTGGCAGAGTCATCATCCCCGTCGGAAGCACTGACAGCGGCCACTCCTGAGCTTCCGGTAGCTGATGATATTGATGACAGCCAACAGCTGCTGATCAACGGCATGAGCTGCGCCAGCTGCGTCTCCCGGGTACAAAATGCCTTGCAGGCTGTACCGGGTGTCGCGCAGGCACGGGTCAATCTTGCGGAGCGTACTGCGCTGGTGATGGGCAGTGCCTCCGCCGCAGATTTAGTGCAGGCCGTTGAAAAAGCGGGCTACGGCGCAGAGGCCATCGAAGATGACCTCAAACGTCGTGAACGCCAGCAGGAAACGGCCGTCGCCACCATGAAACGCTTCCGCTGGCAGGCCATCGTCGCGCTGCTGGTTGGGGTGCCGGTCATGGTGTGGGGTATGATCGGTGACAATATGATGGTCACCGACGATAACCGCACGCTGTGGCTGGTCATTGGGTTGATTACGCTTGCCGTGATGGTCTTCGCAGGCGGTCACTTCTACTCCAGCGCCTGGAAAAGCCTGAAAAATCGCACCGCGACGATGGATACCCTTGTCGCACTCGGCACGGGTGCGGCGTGGCTGTACTCCATGAGCGTCAACGTCTGGCCCCAGTGGTTCCCGATGGAAGCGCGTCATCTCTATTATGAAGCGAGCGCGATGATTATCGGCCTGATTAACCTCGGCCATATGCTTGAAGCGCGCGCCCGTCAGCGCTCCTCCAAAGCGCTGGAGCGCCTGCTGGATTTAACCCCACCGACCGCGCGCGTCGTGACGGATACGGGTGAAAAAAATGTCCCATTGGCTGAAGTTCAACCCGGCATGACGCTGCGCCTGACCACCGGCGACCGCGTTCCCGTCGACGGTGAAATCACTCAGGGCGAAGCCTGGTTTGACGAAGCGATGCTGACCGGCGAACCCGTCCCGCAACAGAAAGCCCAGGGCGATGCCATTCATGCCGGTACGGTGGTGCAGGACGGTAGCGTGCTTTTCACCGCCAGTGCGGTCGGCAGCCATACCACGCTGTCACGCATTATTCGTATGGTGCGTCAGGCACAGAGCAGTAAGCCGGAAATTGGTCAGCTGGCCGATAAAATCTCCGCCATTTTTGTGCCGGTCGTGGTCGGTATCGCGCTGCTGAGCGCGGCTATCTGGTATGTCTTCGGCCCGGCACCGCAAATTGTTTATACCCTGGTGATTGCCACCACGGTGCTGATCATTGCCTGTCCTTGCGCGCTCGGTCTTGCCACGCCAATGTCGATCATCTCAGGCGTAGGCCGTGCCGCTGAATTTGGTGTGCTGGTACGGGATGCCGATGCGTTACAGCGGGCGAGCACGCTGGACACGCTGGTGTTTGATAAAACCGGCACGCTGACGGAAGGGAAACCGCAGGTAGTGGCCGTGATAACCGCAGGCATCACGCAGGATGACGCACTGCGTCTCGCCGCGGCGCTTGAACAAGGCTCCAGCCACCCGCTGGCCCACGCCATTATTGAGAAAGCCGGGAATGCCAGCCTGCCGCAGGTGAGCAATTTCCGCACCCTGCGCGGTTTAGGCGTCAGCGGTACCGCCGAAGGGCACACGCTGCTGCTGGGGAATCAGGCACTGCTGAAGGAGCATGGCGTTGAGACCTCCGCCCTGGAACAAGACCTGAAAGCTCAGGCCTCTCAGGGCGCAACCCCGGTTCTGCTTGCCGTTGATGGCAAGGCCGCGGCGCTGCTGGCGATTCGCGATCCGCTACGTCAGGACAGCGTGCAGGCGTTGCAACGCCTGCATCGCGCGGGCTATCGCCTGGTGATGTTGACCGGGGATAATCCTGTGACGGCGAACGCCATCGCCCGGGAAGCAGGGATTGACGAGGTCATTGCCGGGGTGTTACCTGACGGCAAAGCAGATGCCATCAAGACGCTGCAAAGCCAGGGTCGCCAGGTGGCGATGGTCGGTGACGGGATTAACGATGCGCCGGCGCTGGCACAGGCAGAAGTGGGTATTGCGATGGGGGGCGGTAGCGATGTCGCCATTGAGACGGCCGCCATCACCCTGATGCGTCACAGCCTGATGGGCGTTGCGGACGCGCTAGCGATTTCAAAAGCCACCTTGCGCAACATGAAGCAGAACCTGCTGGGCGCCTTCGTCTACAACTCGCTCGGTATCCCGATTGCTGCCGGTATTTTGTGGCCGCTGACCGGCACGCTGCTGAACCCGGTTGTCGCGGGTGCGGCGATGGCACTCTCGTCCATTACCGTGGTGAGCAACGCAAACCGGTTGTTGCGGTTTAAACCGAAAGATTGAACCTTCTTCTCCTACGCGCTAGCATGAACCTTTCCGTTTATGGAGCGCGTATGAGTCTGTTTAATCGTATAAAAACATCGTTTCGCGCCCTCTTCCCCCGCCGTTATGCCTGGCCCGGCATGGATATCTCGCTTCCCGGCGGGCAGCACCTTCACCTGGTGGGCAGCATCCATATGGGCACGCAGGATATGTCCCCGCTGCCAGCCGGTCTGATGAAACTGCTGAAGAGCGCCGATGCGCTGGTCGTTGAAGCGGATATTTCGGGCCAGACGTCGCCGTTTGCCGGCCTCGAAAGCGATCTCCCCCTGGCTGAACGTCTGAACGACACGCAGTTTGCTGAACTGACGCGCGTCGCAGATGAGACGGGCGTGTCGCTCTCCATGCTGGACACACTGCCGCTGTGGCAAATCGCGATGGTCCTGCAGGCGACCCAGGCGCAGCGTCTGGGGCTACGCGGGGATTACGGTATTGATTACCAGCTGTTGAATGCCGCGAGAGCACGCCATTTGTCAGTCATTGAGCTCGAAGGCACGGACAGCCAGATAGCCCTGCTGCGCCAGCTTCCTGATGATGGGTTGATGCTGCTGGATGATACCCTGACCCACTGGCACACCAACGCGCGTCTGTTGCAAACGATGATCGGCTGGTGGCTGAATGCGCCACCCACGGACGATAAACTGGCGCTGCCGTCGACGTTCAGTGAATCGTTGTATGATGTGCTGATGAACGAGCGCAACAAAGCCTGGCAGCAGACGCTACATGCGTTGCCTGCGGGGCGTTACGTGGTCGCTGTCGGGGCGTTACATTTGTACGGAGAAGGGAATTTGCCGTCACTGCTGAAATAAAAAAATGGCCAATATTTCTATTGGCCCGTCAAAGAGGAATTTCATCGTTTTTATTATGCCGAAGGAGACCTTCGGTTGAGCCGATTGTCGCTCAAAGTGACCATCACTGCCAATACTATTGCGCAAGATGGTGCTATTTTTTAGACAAACGTCAGGCGTATGCTGTCAGCATGAATTGTCTGTCGTAAGAAGGATAGCTATGACTCCCGCCGTTAAATTACTCGAAAAAAACAACATTCCCTTTCGGATCCACACCTACGATCACGATCCCAGCGAAACGAATTTTGGTGATGAAGTGGTGCGCAAACTGGGGCTGAACGCCGATCGGGTTTATAAGACGCTGCTGGTGGCGGTGAACGGTGATATGAAACACCTCGCCGTTGCGGTAACGCCCGTTGCCGGGCAGCTGGATCTCAAGAAAGTGGCCAAAGCGCTGGGGGCAAAGAAGGTGGATATGGCCGATCCGATGGTTGCGCAACGCACTACCGGCTACCTTGTTGGCGGTATCAGCCCGCTCGGGCAGAAAAAACGCCTGCCGACGCTGATTGATGCCCCTTCGCAGACGTTCGACACCATTTATATTTCCGGCGGCAAACGCGGGCTGGATATTGAACTGTCCGCAGGCGATCTGGCGAAAATACTGGACGCGACATTTGCGGATATTGCGCGACGGGATTGAGGAAGTGGCCCGGAGGCACTGTGCTTACCGGGCCGACGATTCTCATACAGGCCGGGTCAGGCGTAGCCGCCCCCCGGCACAAAACCGCACTACTGCCAGCTCACCTCGCCTTTCGGCTCATAGGTATTCACGTCGATCGGTGAATTCTGCTCGATGAACTGCTTCAGCACCTCCGCATCGATAAACCCGGTATTCACATAGCCCGGTTTATTGTCGATATGCGGATAACCGTCACCACCGGTGGCGTTAAAGCTTAATGTTGCCATGCGGTAGGTTTTGGCAGGGTCGACCGGCTCGCCTTTGATTTTGAGGTCGTTGAGCTTGCCGTCCTTCGCCACAAAGCTGACGTTGGCAAACTGCGGATAAGCGCCGGAATCCGGCTTCATCTGCGCCACGGCGGTGAGATAGTCAATCACCTCTTTACCGCTCATGTCGACATACACCACGATGTTACCGAACGGCTGAACCTTCAGCACATCTTTATAGGTGATGTTTCCGCCTTCGATGGAGTCGCGGATGCCGCCGCCGCTCATCACGCCAAAATCGGCATTTGTGCGCGCCATTTGTGCCGCCAGCACCAGATGCCCCATATTGGTCTGCACAAAGCGAACTTTGCTGCGGTCCCCTTCCAGACGACCATTCAGCGTACCAATCTTCACGTCCAGCTGCGCCTTGCCTTTATTCTGGAAGGGCGTCAGCAGGGAGAGCATCTGCGCGTTCTCGGCAATTTCCGGGGTGTAGAGTACGCGTTCACTCTTCCCGTCAGGGTAAGTCACTTTCTTCTTCAGGTTGACCGGAATGAGCTGATAGTGCACCAGCTTCATCTCGCCGTTACGGAACTCAAAGTCCGCACGCCCCACGTATTTACCCCATTCGTGCGCCTGCACAATCCAGATACCGTTCTGACGGTCCGGAGCACACGGCGTGCCTGGCACGTAGTCGACCTGCTTTTTATTCTCTGACGCCATGCAGACCGGGTCTTGTGAATGACCGCCCACAATCATCGCCAGCGAGCCCGCAGGCAGGCTGCGAGCCATCTCCACGTCACCCGGCGCATTCGAGCCGTGCTCACCGTTGTCGTAGTGGCCCATATGGGTGGTGGCAATAATGACATCCGGCTTTTCGTTCTGCTGCAATTCCTGAATGACCAGCTTCGCTTCGTCTGCCGGTTTACGGAATTCGATATCGGTAAAGAACTCAGGGTTGCCGATTTTCGCCGTATCATCGGTGGTTAACCCGATGACCGCAATTTTCAGATCCTGACGCTTAAACAGCGCCCAGGGTTTGAAGAGTCGCTCGCCGGTGCTTTTCTGGTAGATGTTGGCAGAGAGGAACGGGAATTTGGCCCATTTTTCCTGCTGACGCAGCACCGTCAGCGGGTTATCGAATTCATGGTTACCGACGGCCATCGCATCGTAGCCAATAAGATTCATGCCGCGGAAATCAGGCTCCGCATCCTGTAAATCAGATTCCGGCACGCCGGTATTGATATCGCCCCCCGACAGCAGCAGTACGCTGCCCCCCTGGGCTGCCACCTCTTTACGAATGCCATCCACCAGCGTTTTTTGTGCCGACAGACCGTATTCGCCGTATTCACTGCGCCAGAAATGGCCGTGATGATCGTTGGTATGCAGAATGGTGATTTTATAGGTTTTATCTTTTTCATAGGCCTGCACGGGCAGGCTAACCAGACCCCAGGCGGCGATCAGCGCCAGCGCGACGCTCCGCTTCATTAACTTCATCTTCTCTCTCCCTGACCAATAGACAAAGGCAAAAATTACAGTGACTAATAAGAATAGACAAATAAGTTTTCAGAATTGCGACTTTATTCAAATGTCACTGCCGGGTATGTTAGTTGGATAATAATTACACCCTGCATTTCTAATAACAAAAGACGTGGTATTCATCTCTATGGCAATCAGTGAATCAACCCAGCCCGTGTCTGGCGCTCCGGCGTCGCGCACCTCGTTTAAAGTGTTAGGCGCAATCAGTCTTTCACATCTGCTCAACGACATGATCCAGTCGTTGATTCTCGCGATCTACCCGCTACTGCAGTCCGAGTTTTCGTTAACGTTCGTGCAGATCGGGATGATCACCCTGACCTTCCAGCTGGCCTCCTCGCTTCTGCAACCGGTCGTGGGCTACTGGACGGATAAATATCCCATGCCGTGGTCGCTACCGATTGGCATGTGCTTTACCTTGAGCGGGCTGGTGCTGCTGGCAATGGCAGGCAGCTTTGAAGCAGTGCTGATTGCCGCCGCGCTGGTGGGCACGGGGTCGTCGGTCTTTCACCCGGAGTCCTCACGCGTGGCGCGCATGGCCTCCGGGGGCCGTCACGGGCTGGCGCAATCGCTGTTTCAGGTGGGCGGTAACTTTGGCAGCTCCCTCGGCCCACTGCTGGCAGCGGTGATCATCGCTCCGTACGGCAAGGGTAACGTGGCGTGGTTTGTGCTGGCAGCCTTGCTGGCGATTATTGTGCTGATTCAGATCAGCCGCTGGTATGCCGCGCAGCATCGCGTGAACAAAGGTAAACCTAAAGCGAAGGTTATCAATCCCCTTCCTCGCGATAAGGTCATTCTGGCCGTCTCCGTGCTTCTGGTGCTGATTTTCTCGAAATACTTCTATATGGCGAGCATCAGCAGCTATTACACCTTTTACCTGATGCAAAAATTCGGATTATCGGTCCAAAACGCCCAGTTTCACCTGTTTGCCTTCCTGTTTGCGGTGGCTGCAGGGACGGTTATCGGCGGGCCTGTGGGCGATAAAATCGGGCGCAAATACGTCATTTGGGGCTCTATCCTCGGCGTGGCCCCGTTTACCCTTATTTTGCCGTATGCAAGCCTGGAGTGGACGGGGATTCTGACCGTGATTATTGGATTTATCCTCGCCTCGGCGTTTTCCGCCATCCTTGTTTACGCACAGGAGCTGCTGCCAGGCCGTATCGGTATGGTTTCCGGGCTCTTTTTCGGTTTTGCTTTCGGCATGGGCGGCC
Source organism: Enterobacter ludwigii (assembly GCF_001750725.1). Classification (NCBI taxonomy): domain Bacteria; kingdom Pseudomonadati; phylum Pseudomonadota; class Gammaproteobacteria; order Enterobacterales; family Enterobacteriaceae; genus Enterobacter; species Enterobacter ludwigii. Next base: position 235,977 of record NZ_CP017279.1, on the reverse strand, counting down.
TTGGTGCGGCAGTGCTGGGCATGATTGCCGACCACACCAGTATCATCCTGGTCTATAAAATCTGTGCTTTCCTGCCGCTTCTGGGGATGTTGACCATATTCCTGCCTGATAACCGTCATAAAGCGTAATATAACGGTCGCTAAAGTTTTACTTTGGCGACCTGACACCCTGATGCCATAAGGGTTTCTTCTGTATCCCCCCGCCTAATTTATCAAAATGCGCTTTTTTACACGCATATTGCTGTTTTATTCAAACTTCAACAATTATTCATAAACATAACGGCAAAAATTGTCATAAACTATTACTCGGTTTTTGGTTTTTTAACCAAATGGAACACCCACAACGAAAGGAGACGGAATGCATCACGCCACACCGCTTATCACCACCATTGTTGGTGGACTTGTGCTCGCTTTTATCCTCGGCATGATTGCCAATAAACTGCGTATTTCGCCTCTGGTGGGCTATTTGTTAGCGGGTGTGCTGGCGGGTCCCTTTACACCAGGTTTCGTGGCGGATACCAAACTGGCGCCCGAACTGGCGGAATTAGGCGTGATTCTGCTGATGTTTGGCGTAGGTCTGCATTTCTCACTGAAGGATCTGATGGCGGTAAAGTCGATCGCCATACCGGGAGCGATCGCACAGATAGCCGTAGCGACGCTGCTGGGAATGGCGCTTTCGACAGTGCTTGGCTGGTCGCTGATGACCGGTATCGTTTTTGGGCTGTGTCTTTCAACCGCCAGTACCGTCGTACTGCTGCGCGCACTTGAGGAGAGGCAGCTTATCGACAGCCAGCGCGGACAAATCGCGATAGGCTGGCTGATTGTGGAAGACCTGGTGATGGTGCTGACGCTGGTGTTGCTGCCTGCCGTCGCCGGTATGATGGAAAAAGAGAGCGTCGGCTTTGCGACGCTGGCGCTGGACATGAGCATCACCATCGGGAAAGTGGTGGCGTTTATCACCATTATGATGCTGGTGGGCCGCCGTCTGGTGCCGTGGATCCTGTCCCGCAGCGCGGCCACCGGCTCCCGTGAGTTGTTTACCCTGTCTGTCCTTGCCCTGGCGCTGGGGATTGCCTTTGGTGCCGTTGAACTGTTCGACGTCTCCTTTGCACTGGGCGCGTTCTTCGCCGGGATGGTGCTGAACGAATCCGAGCTGAGCCACCGTGCGGCGCACGATACGCTGCCGCTGCGCGACGCCTTCGCCGTCCTGTTCTTTGTCTCCGTCGGGATGCTGTTTGATCCGATGGTTCTGGTTCAGCAACCGCTGGCCGTGATGGGCACCCTGGCAATTATTATCTTTGGTAAGTCGGTTGCCGCCTTCTTCCTGGTACGGATGTTTGGCCACTCGCCGCGTACCGCTCTTACCATCGCCGCCAGCCTGGCGCAGATTGGTGAGTTCGCCTTTATTCTGGCAGGCCTGGGTATGGCGCTGAATCTGCTGCCGCAGGCCGGGCAAAACCTGGTCCTCGCCGGAGCGATCCTCTCCATCATGCTGAACCCGGTCCTGTTTGCGTTGCTGGAAAAATACCTCGATAAAACCGAAACGCTGGAAGAGCAGACGCTGGAAGAAGCTATCGAAGAAGAGAAGCAGATCCCGGTGGATATTTGCAATCATGCCCTGCTGGTCGGCTTTGGCCGCGTAGGAAGCCTGCTCGGTGAGAAGCTGATGGCGCAGGGGATCCCGCTGGTGGTGATTGAAACATCACGTACCCGTGTCGACGAGCTGCGCGAGCGCGGCGTTCGCGCGGTGTTGGGCAATGCGGCAAACGAAGAGATCATGAATCTCGCGCATCTGGACTGCGCGCGCTGGTTGCTGCTGACCATTCCAAACGGCTATGAAGCGGGTGAAATTGTGGCGTCCGCACGTGAGAAGTGCCCGAATATTGAGATCATTGCCCGCGCCCATTATGACGATGAGGTGGAGTACATTACCGAACGGGGTGCGGATCAGGTGGTGATGGGTGAACGCGAAATTGCAAAAGCGATGCTGACGCTGTTAACGAAACCGCCGGTTGACGAGGTGGTGACGGGGTAAGTGTGCCTCCTGCAGCCCTTGACTGCCCCTCTCCCACCGGGAGAGGGTACAAACACGAATACGGCAACCGCAAGGTTGCCGTTTTGCCTTTATCGGTCCCAGTAGGCTTCTTCGAGGCTATCTTCCCTTTCCGGCAGACCGCGGGTTAAGCGCGGCGAGTGCTGGTTCAGCACCTGATAACTCACGCGGTTCGCGTACTTACACACCTGCGCCAGCGACGAATAGGTCAGCCAGTTGAATTTGTGCTTGCTGGAATTCGGGACGTTGGTTTTATGGTAGGCATTCGCAGTGATGTCATGCAGCAGCGCCGCCAGTGCGCCATCTCCCGCGCCATTGGTGTTCATGATCTTTTCTGGCCCGCCCATATACGGCGCGATGTGGGAGTAAATACGCAGCGGGTTTTCGCAATCTTTATGGCGAATCGCGCGGCTGAACTCGTACTGGTTAAACTCGGCAATGGCGCCTGGCAGCAGTGGATGCTGCGTTTTGCGTTTGCTCTCTTCTTCCGTGAAGCCTGCCATATACAGCCCTACCGGTCCGGCAGTGCAGAGCACCAGATCGACCCAGTCGAGCGCTTTATCGGAGGCCAGCAGCGGATCGCTCTCGCCGGTCAACGCTTCAGCCTCTTCTTCGTTCATCGCCAGAATCGAGACGTGTTCCTTCAGGAAGGCCTGCCACCACTCGGGGTTGTCGGCTATCACGAATTTGGTACCCAGCGTCAGAACGACCGGCACATTGTATTTCTTCGCGTACTCAATCGCTTTCATGGTGGCTTCCGGCATCGGCTCGCCGGGTTTACAGCGCACCAGATACGACGTCAGCACCAGTGCAGACGCACCCGCTATCACCGCTTCCGGAATGCTCTCTGCACGCAGCTTATTCATGTGGCCGGGGCTGATGGCAAAGGTACGTTCGCCGGAATCGCTGATCAGCGTGAAGCAGCGGCCAATCGGCCCGTCAACGCCCTGAAGATAGTTCAGATCGGTGCGGCTGGAGGTATTGCACAAATAACGGTAGGCGTAGCCACCAATTTCGATGTTGCTGCACATGACGCCCAATAACACAGAGCGGTCGTCGGCAAGCACCGAGTAGTTGTGCATGGTGTTGCCGATAGTGCCACCAGCAAACTGATGGGTGATCAGGTTTTCGCGCGTCAGCTCCTGATACAGGGCTTCGGCAACATCGTCCTCAATCACCAGCGAGTGACCGGCGCTCAGACCGTAACGAGCGACAAACGCATCATCCACTTTAGCTTCAATGTCCACCAGCGTCTGATCGATACCGACGACCCATGCGGCGCTGGTTTCATTTTCCGGCTGGATTTGCTGCAGGAGCGGATCGCGGGCATCAACGGGAAAGTAGTGTTTAGATTTGCGTTTACCGGGAAATTTCATGGGTCTGAACTGTGCAAGGATTATGGGCCGGGAATGGTAGCACAAACCCGGCCCATAGTGCGATCAGCGGCTGTTTGTCACCAGCGACACCATCATCTCGATATGCTCAGGCGAGTCGTTAAGGGCCGGAATGTATTCATATTTCGTTCCGCCCGCCTCGAGGAAGAACTCTCTGTTCTGCACGGCAATCTCTTCCAGCGTTTCCAGACAGTCGGCGGAGAAACCGGGTGACATCACCTGAATATGTTTCACGCCCTTCTCACCGAGCATTTTGAGGGTTTCGTCGGTGTAAGGCGTTAACCACGGCTCGCGACCAAAACGCGACTGGAAGGTCATCATCACTTTCTCTGGCGGCAGGCCGAGGGCTGAGACCAGCTCACGGGTGGTGTCGCGGCAGCGCTGCGGGTAATCATCCCCTTCATTGGCGAAGCGCTGCGGGATCCCGTGATAGGAGAGCAACAGCAGATCCGGCTCGCCATGTTTTTCAAACGACGCGCGCGCGCTACTGGCAAGCGCTTTAATATAGCGATCGTTATCCGCGTAATCGCGAATAAAGGTCACGCCAGGAATACGGCGGCGGGTCGCCAGAATACGTGCCAGCTCATCCCAGACGGCGGCAACCGTCGAGCAGGAGTACTGCGGATAAAGGGCGAGAACCACAATGTGGTCGACGCCCTGCGCCAGCAGCGAGTCGACCGCGCTTTCCAGTGACGGTTTACCGTAGCTCATGCCCAGCGCGACGGGCATATCCGGCAGGCGGGCGGCCAGCGCTTTTTCCTGCCGACGGCTATACACCATCAGCGGTGAGCCCTCCTCCATCCAGACGGACTGATAAAGCTTTGCGACACGTGGGGCACGAATCGGCAGAATGACGCCACGCAGCAGCGGCCACCACAACAGTCTTGGGGTATCCACGACGCGCGTGTCGCTTAAAAATTGTCGCAGGTAGCGTTTTACCGCTTCTGATGTCGGTGCATCTGGTGTACCCAGATTGGCAAGCAGGATGCCGGTTTTCGCCTGACTCATTCACGCCTCTTAACCATTTGAATGGTTTTCAATTGTAGCGGAAAAGCGTTTAAACGAAACCCATTGCTGCAATAGGTAAGATGAGAATTTTTCTCACCCGGAGAACCCGGGTGAGAGAGGTGCAATTAGCCGAGGATTTTTTCCAGCTCTGCACGAACGTCAGCAACGGCTTTGGTGCCGTCAACTTTCGCGTATTTGGTGTTACCCGCCTGCGCTTCTTTGGTGTAATAACCGATCAGCGGAGCGGTCATCTGATGGTATTCCACCAGACGTTTACGCACGGTCTCTTCCTGATCGTCTTTACGGGTGGTCAGCTCTTCACCGGTAACGTCATCTTTACCTTCAACCTTAGGCGGGTTGAATTTGATGTGGTAAACGCGGCCAGAGGCAGCGTGTACGCGACGACCAACAATACGGTCAACGATCAGCTCGTCCGGCACGTCGAACTCGAGCACGTAGTCCACGTTGATGCCCGCTTCTTTCATGGCATCAGCCTGAGGAATGGTGCGTGGGAAGCCGTCCAGCAGGAAACCGTTACGGCAGTCTTCCTGAGCAATGCGCTCTTTGACCAGAGCGATAACCAGCTCGTCGGTCACCAGCTTGCCTGCGTCCATGATGTCTTTCGCTTGTTTACCCAGCTCGGAGCCAGATTTAACAGCGGCGCGCAGCATATCACCGGTGGAGATTTGCGGAATACCGTATTTCTCCATGATGAACTGAGCCTGAGTTCCTTTACCCGCGCCCGGAGCGCCAAGCAGAATAATACGCATTGCGAAAATCCCCTCAAAAGTCGATTCAATTTTTCAAAAGCGCTAAACAATACCACCAGAACGGATATGGCTCAAGGAAGGCAGGCGGGCTGAAACGGTTAATGAAGGGAGATTAACGGGAAGGAGCGGTCTGGTGCCCTCCCCCGGTCCTCTCCCACAGGAGAGGGAGAAGACCAGGGGGAGGCGGGTCAATTACGCCAGCAGCAGCGCATTCACACGTTTAATGAACAGGTTAGGATCTTCCAGCGTGCCGCGCTCGGCCAGCAGAGACTGATCCAGCAGGAGCTCAACCCACTCGGCAAAGCGTGCTTCGTCCTGCGTATCCGCCGCGCGTTTCACCAGCGGATGATCCGGGTTCAGCTCGAAGATATATTTCACTTCTGGCATCGCCTGGCCCGCCGCGGCGAACAGTTTCGCCATCTGGGTGCTCATTTCATCCGCATCCGTGGTGACAATGGCCGGGGTATCGGTCAGACGGTGAGTGAAACGCACCTCCTTCACGCGATCGCCCAGCAGCGTTTTCACGCGCTCAACGAAAGGCTCCAGCGCCTTCTCCGCTTCTTTCGCGCTTTCGTCCACTTCATCGGCCAGCTTATCGATCGACTCATCGGCTTTGGCGACGGACTGGAACGCCTTACCGTCGAACTCGGTCAGGTAGTTCATCATCCACTCGTCGATGCGGTCAGACAGCAGCAGTACTTCGATGCCTTTCTTACGCAGCAGCTCGAGGTGTGGGCTGCTCTTCGCCGCGGCGTAGCTGTCGGCGGTGATGTAGTAGATCTTCTCCTGCCCTTCTTTCATGCGGGAGACATACTCCTCCAGCGACACGGTCTGCGCAGAGGAGTCGGTGTGAGTGGAAGCGAAACGCAGCAGCTTAGCAATGGCTTCTACGTTGGATGTATCTTCCGCAGGGCCCTCTTTCAGCACCAGACCGAACTGTTTCCAGAAGGTCTGGTATTTTTCTGCATCGTCTTTCGCCAGTTTTTCCAGCATCTGCAGCGCACGTTTGGTCAGTGCATTACGCAGGTTGCGGGTGACGGTGCTGTCCTGCAGAATTTCACGGGAGACGTTCAGCGGCAGATCGTTGGAGTCAATGAGACCACGCACAAAGCGCAGGTAGTTCGGCATGAACTGCTCGGCGTCATCCATGATAAACACGCGCTGGACGTACAGCTTCAGACCGTGCTTGTGATCGCGGTTCCACATATCCCACGGCGCCTGAGACGGGATATACAGCAGGCTGGTGTACTCCTGCTTACCTTCCACACGGTTGTGGCTCCAGGTGAGCGGATCGGTAAAGTCGTGGGCGATGTGTTTGTAGAATTCGTTGTATTCGTCGTCTTTAATTTCAGACTTATTGCGCGTCCACAGCGCCTGCGCCTTGTTGATTTTCTCCCAGGACACCACGGTTTCACCGTCTTTCTCTTCCTGTTTTTCAATCTCAACCGGCAGGGCAATATGGTCGGAGTATTTGCTGATGATGGAGCGCACGCGCCAGTCATTCAGGAAATCATCTTCGCCTTCACGCAGGTGAAGGGTGATTTCGGTACCGCGGTCCGCTTTGGTGATGTCATCAACGGTGTATTCGCCTTCGCCTTTAGATTCCCAGAAGACGCCGTGATCCGCACTGTCGCCTGCTGCGCGGGTACGTACGGTGACTTTGTCCGCAACGATGAACGCCGAGTAGAAGCCCACACCGAACTGGCCGATCAGCTGGCTGTCTTTCGCCTGATCGGAGCCCATTGATTCGAGGAACGCTTTGGTACCGGATTTAGCAATGGTCCCGAGATGATCGATGACCTCGTCGCGGTTCATACCAATGCCGTTATCGGCGATAGTCAGGGTACGGTTCTCTTTATCGAAAGAGACGCGCACGCGCAGCTCTCCGTCGCCTTCGTACAGATCCGGGTTAGACAGGGCGCGGAAGCGCAGCTTGTCCGCCGCATCGGAGGCGTTGGAAATCAGCTCACGCAGGAAGATTTCTTTGTTGGAATACAGGGAATGGATCATCAGGTGCAGAAGCTGTTTTACTTCTGACTGGAAACCACGGGTTTCTTGTCCTTTCATCTATGTCGACCTCAACAATGCCATTTAATGGGGTTTTAAAACGTTGAGGGAGAGATGGGGATACGAGGGGAGAATTTCAAGCGGAGGCCGCGATTGCAGCCTCCGTTTGGTCAGAAAATAATCTTGTGACGTCCAGCCAGAGAGTGGGACAGCGTGGTGCCGTCCACCATCTCCAGCTCACCGCCCACTGGCACGCCGTGAGCGATGCGGCTGGCGTCAACGCCATACTGTGCGCACAATTCGGCGATGTAGTTGGCCGTAGCTTCCCCTTCCACCGTTGGGTTGGTGGCGAGGATCACCTCTTTGATCGTTTCGGACTCAAGACGCTGTTCAAGGCGATCGAGACCGATATCGTCCGGGCCAATACCGTCCAGCGGGGAGAGATGCCCCATCAGCACAAAATAGCGGCCAGAAAACTGCCCGGTCTGTTCGATGGCATAGATGTCCGCCGGACTCTCCACCACGCAAATCTGACCGTTTTCCTGACGACGCGGATTAGTGCAGATGTTACACACGTCCTGCTCGGTAAAGGTACGGCAATCCGCACAGTGACCAATTTCTGACATGGCACGGGTCAAAGCCTGCGCCAGGCGCATCCCGCCGCTGCGGTCGCGCTGCAATAGCGTAAACGCCATGCGCTGCGCCGACTTCGGGCCGACACCCGGCAGACAGCGCAGTGCTTCCATTAACTGCGTGAGCAGCGGACTGGTTTGCATCAGAATGGCATCTTGAAGCCAGGCGGCAGTTGCATACCGCTGGAAACAGAGGCCATTTTCTCTTTCTGAGTTTCATCGATACGGCGCGCAGCATCGTTAAACGCGGCTGCAACCAGATCTTCCAGCATGTCTTTGTCGTCTTCGAGCAGGCTTGGGTCGATTTCAACGCGACGGCAGTTATGCGCACCGTTGATGGTCACCTTGACCAGACCGGCACCGGATTCACCCGTGACTTCCAGCTGAGCGATCTCTTCCTGCATCTTCTGCATTTTTTCCTGCATCTGCTGAGCCTGCTTCATCAGGCCACCCAGACCGCCTTTTCCACCAAACATAGGCTTCTCTCTTCTTTCACGTTTAAGGATTACAACCGTAAGTCAGACTCACGATCAAATGGGGCGAATACTCTCTTCATCCAGATCGGCGTCGAAGAACCGGCGCAGAGTCTGGATATTGTTATCCGCGATAATCGACTCGCGCGCTTGCGCGAGCTTCTCTTCATAAATCGCCTGACGCCATTCCAGTGGCGTTCGCACCGCCGGATTATCATCTTCAATGATAGTCAATTCAACCGGTGCACCGTGTAATGCGGTGAGCGCCTCGGCCAGCGCTTTTTGCGCGCCAGGGGAATTCAGGTGCCGCTGACCCGGTCGCAGGTGTAAACGTACCTGATGACCGTCCTGCTCTTTCCAGGCATTCAGCGCGACCTGCTCAACCAGTTTCGGCAACTGCAGTTTACTGACCTCTGCGGCCCACGCGTCACGCTCAATAGACTCTTCGGCAAGTTTCGCGGAAAGCTCAGGTGTTTTTTCATGCTCCAGCGCCTTTTTTAGCGCTTTCGGTGTGGCAACTTCTTCTTTCACCTCTTCAACGAGGGTCGTTGCCTTCCAGCGGTAAGCCTCTTCTTTCACCGGGGCTTTTTGCTCGAGCGCGGACGGTGCAGGGCGCGACTGAACGCGCTCCGTAACCGAAGCCAGTCGTTCAAGCGCGGCGTTGTTCACCGGCCGCGCTCTTCCTGGCGCTGCCGGTTCACTCTTTTTTGGTTTGGTTGCTCCCTGAGCACGTTGCAACTGGCTTCGTGCGGCAAGCACCGAACTGGTGGCCTCCGGCAGCGGTACGTTCTGCTGCGGGGGAGCCGTCGGCTGCGGTGGCACCTGCTGAGGCGACATCACCGCAGTGGGGGCGACCGGAGCAAAAGACTGTCGGGGCACTTCCGGCTCCGGCAGAGGCATGCGCGGATGGAACGCCAGCGCACGCAGCAGGGTCATTTCAACGCCCATCCGGGGATCCGGCGCAAACGGCAGCTCTTTGCGGCCAATCAGCAGCGTCTGGTAATAAAGCTGCACGTCAGCCGGTGGGACGGTGCGCGCAAGCTCACGCATCCGGTGTTCAATAACCGCCATATCGGCACCGATGGCTGACGGAGAAAGCTGCAGCATCGCCACGCGGTGCAGCAGACTCAGCATCTCAACCAGCAGCGCTTCCCATTCAATGCCCCGGGCAGCCGCGGCGTTCACCAGCGACATGACGCGTTCACCGTTGGCGGCAATCATCGCTTCGATGAGAGAGAGCGCCTGATCGTCATCCAGCGTGCCGAGCATGGTGCTGACCGCGTCGGTCGAGAGTTTACCGTCACCGCTGGCAATCGCCTGGTCGGTGAGACTTAAGGCATCACGAAGGCTGCCGTCTGCCGCGCGGGCCAGCAGCTGCAGGGCGCGCGGCTCGTGGACAATCTTCTCTTCATCAAGAATATGTTCAAGCTGAGCGCGGATCTGCTCGACGTCCAGCGCCTTCAGATGGAACTGCAGGCAACGCGACAAAATAGTGACCGGCAGCTTTTGCGGATCGGTGGTCGCCAGCAGGAATTTCACATGCGCGGGCGGCTCTTCCAGCGTTTTCAGCAGGGCGTTGAAGCTGTGGCGTGACAGCATGTGCACTTCATCGATCAGGTAGACCTTGAAGCGGCCACGCGCCGGCGCGTACTGCACGTTGTCGAGCAGATCGCGGGTATCTTCCACTTTCGTGCGCGAGGCGGCGTCGATCTCAATCAGATCGACAAAGCGCCCCTGCTCAATTTCACGGCAGTTGTCACACACGCCGCACGGCGTGGCGGTGATCCCGGTTTCGCAGTTCAGACCTTTTGCCAGCAAACGGGCAATAGAGGTCTTACCGACGCCGCGGGTGCCGGAGAAAAGATAAGCGTGATGGATGCGACCTAGCGACAAGCCGTTCGCCAGGGCCGTCAGCACATGCTCCTGACCGACAACGTCAGCAAAGGTTTGTGGTCGCCATTTACGGGCTAACACCTGATAACTCATGGGCAGGCTCTGCAACGCTGGAAGGTGAATTTATGGAGGGGAATGCTATCACAACCTCACCCATTGAGCGAGGTTGTGAAAACCGGGATTAATGACCCGGGAAAGGCACCAGGCTGTAGCTGGTAATGCCCTGTTTTTCCAGGCGCTGTTCGCCACCCAGATCGAACAGGTTAATGATGAATGCCGCGTCGGTCACTTCACCACCCAGACGACGGATCAGCTTCACGGTCGCTTCAATCGTGCCGCCGGTCGCCAGCAGATCGTCAACCACCAGCACTTTATCGCCAGGCTTGATCGCATCAACGTGGATTTCCAGCTGATCGGTGCCGTACTCCAGTTCGTAGCTCTCTGCGATGGTTTCACGCGGCAGTTTGCGCGGTTTACGCACCGGCACAAAGCCAACACCCATTGCCAGCGCGACCGGCGCGCCAAACAGGAATCCACGGGCTTCGGTACCCACTACTTTGGTGATCCCGGCGTTTTTATAACGCTCGACCAGCAGTTCAATGCTGAGCGCGTACGCTTTCGGGTCTTCCAGCAAGCTGGTGACATCACGGAAAAGAATGCCAGGCTTTGGATAGTCCTGGATACTTTTGATGCTGTTTTTCAGATATTCAAGCTGCTGTGCAGTTGCGGTCATCGGTTTGTGCCTAAATGAAACAGTGTTACTCACAGCGCGCAACGAGTCGGCCAGGGTAACAATTGTTTAACCTTTGACCAGGCGCAGCTGTGCTCGAAAACGGTCGAATTTACTGGCTGCGCGCAATAATTGCAACAGCCATTATAAGGCTTCAGTGCTTTTGTTGCTTTTCATCAACCACGGGGATCCGCCACATAAAGAAAAGCAGACAGGCGAGGATCGTCAGCAACAGAATACGCACCCACATCATTTTCACCAGCCATAATGAAATGGCAAAGGTAATCAGGATCACCGCGATCGCACGCGGCTTCGCACCGGGCGGCATTGCCCGATGTTTTTGCCAGTGGCGCAAATAGCCGCCAAACCAGGAGCGGTACAGCAGCCAGTGGTGAAAGCGCGGCGATGAACGGGCGAAGCACCAGGCTGCCAGCAGGATAAAAGGCGTGGTGGGCAATAAGGGCAAAACCACGCCCAGCGTGCCTAACACTACCGCGAGCCAGCCAATGATGATTAAAATAGTACGCTGCATAATGCGAATCGTTATCAAACTGAACGGCTACTTTACCACTGGAGAGCGTATTGAAAACAGCCCTGCTTCTGGAGACGCTGCAAAATCAGCTGTCCACCCTGCGCGCGCAGGCTACGCCGTTAATGGGGCATGCTACGCTGAAGCCGCGCTTTGACCGGCAGCTTTTTCGTACCCGCAGCACGCGCATCCAGGATTATGTTGATGAGGCGCAGATGAATCTTGATGAGTTGCGCCACGCGGTTGAGAACAACCAACAGCAACAGGTCGCCTGGCTTGCGGAACATCTCACCGAGCAGATCACCGCCCTGCACCGAGAAATGACCGCCTGGCCCTTACGCGTCTGGGACAACGCGTCGCCGGGTCTCGGTAAATGGCAGCGCAAGCGGCTGGAGAACCAGGAGTTTGCGCGCCGTCTGTTTGAGATGAAGCAGGGGCGGGAAACGCGCCTGAACGCAAGCGAGACGCTGGAAGAGCAGCAGTTATTAATGCGAGAGATTAGCGCCCTCGAGGGCCGCATCGTTCGTTGCCGTCAGGCGCTGGATGAAATCGAACGCGTCATTGAACGTCTGACCCGTTAACAGGAGCCGTAAATGTCACTGGAAAATGCACCCGATGAGGTCAAACTGGCCGTCGATTTGATTATGCTGCTGGAGAATCATGACATCCCTGCTCAGACGGTGTTGAAAGCCCTTGAGATAGTGAAGACGGATTTTGAAGGCAAGGCGAAGGCCAGTCGCCTTCACCCTGACCCTCTCCCACCGGGAGAGGGAACCTGAATTACGCCGGGGTAGGATCGTCACCCTGAATCTCGCGCTTCACTTCCGTATGCTCATCACCTTTCTCGTTACGCAGGTGAACTTCAAGCTGGTTGAAGGCGATGTTAATGTTGTTTTCACGGCACAGACGATCGATAGTGCGGTTCAGCTCATCCACGGTGTAGCTGCGATCGCGCAGCTCACGCACGTATAACCGCAGCTCGTGATCCAGCGTGCTCGGCCCAAAGGTGGTGAAGAACACATCTGGGGCGGGCTCGTGCATCACCTTAGGATGCGATTTCGCGGCTTTTAACAACACCTCTTTCACTTTATCCAGATCGGAGCCGTAGGCCACACCCAGTCGAATGACGACGCGCGTTGTGGTGTCAGAGAGTGACCAGTTGATCAGTCGCTCGGTGACGAACGCTTTGTTCGGGATGATCACCTCTTTGCGATCGAAGTCGGTGATGGTGGTGGCACGAATACGGATCTTGCTGACCGTTCCCGAGAAGGTGCCGATGGTGACGGTATCACCGATACGTACCGGACGTTCGAACAGGATGATCAGGCCGGAAACAAAGTTACCGAAGATCTCCTGCAAGCCAAAACCGAGACCGACAGAGAGCGCGGCCGCCAGCCACTGCAGTTTATCCCACGAGACGCCAAGCGATCCAAAGACCGTCATCGCCCCGACAATAATAATGACGTAGTTGAGGATGGTGGTGATGGCATACGACGCCCCCTGACGCAGGTTCAGACGCGACAGCACCAGCACCTCAAGCAGGCCTGGCAGGTTTCGAATCAACGCCCAGGCCACCACTGACGATACCAGGGCAAAGAGCAGGCTGCCCATGGTCACGCTTTTCATTACCGCGGCGCCCGCTTCGGTGCCGTTGTATTGCCAGAGGGTGATACTGTCGAGGTAGGCGAAGACGGTGATTAAATCAGACCAGATCGCCCAGAACATCACCGCAAACAGCGCGATCATCACCAGCATGGTGATACGCAGTGTCTGCTGGTTAACCTGCTCCAGCGCGATGGTTGGCTCTTCCTGTGGCTCCGCGCCTTCGGCCCCCTCCTTCACCTGATGCTGGCGACGCGCGATGGCACGACGATAAGCGATGCGGCGAGCCGCCACGCTCAGGCCACGCAGTACGGTCTGATAGAGCAGGTTCCAGACGATCACCAGATAGACGGTTTCAATCCAGCGTCCGGACAGGCGCAACGTGGTATAGAAGTACCCCGTCGCCGTGAGCACCATCAGTGCCAGTGGAATAATCGCCAGTACCGTCACGGTGGCCAGACGAATGTTGTGAGACTCTTTATCCCGCCAGCTGTCGCGGCACATCGGCCACATCAGGATGGCAATGAGCAGCAGGTTCAGCAAAATAACCAGCTGGCCCATGACATCGTCCATCAGGTGCAGCGGAGACAGCTCAGCGACAACGGACCAGAAGTGCAGCGGCAACAGCGCCAGGCTGACGCGTACAATCTGACGACGCCAGTGGCTGGTCAGTTGCGCAGGCATGTTGAAATGACGCACCGCAACGCCGTCTTTTTCCAGCACTTTCCAGCACACGCCAAACACCAGCCAGAACAGGGCCAGTTTTTTACTGAACGCCCACAGCAGGTCGCTGATGTTGAGTTGCATCGTCAGCAGGATAAGCCCCACCGCCAGAATAATCAGGCAGACCGGCAGCGCGCGGATCAGATCGATCAGAATCGCTTTTGGCGTGTGCAGCTGACTGTCGTTACGCAGTTGCCCCACTTCAGACGCCAGCTTATCCTGGTATTTCTTCAGCCAGCCCAGACGCCAGCGGATCAGGCCAGCAATCAGCAGCAGCGGGAGCCCCGCCAGGAAGGCAATCATCACCGCAGGCCAGGCTTTCTCCCAGTTTACGGTGATTTTCATGCTCTTAATCTGCGCCTTCAGCGTTTCAGGGAAGGATTTGATCCAGTCCCAGTCCATCGGCTTGTTGCTGTTAACCCAGAAAATCTGCTGGGTCAGGATCTCCTGCAGACTTTTCGACACGCTCACCAGCTGTTGCTGGTTGATCTGCAGGTTAATCGCCATCATCAGCTGGTTGCCGAGCTGTTTGTTGAGCTGGTCGAGCAGCTCGCGGCGCATATCCACAACCTGCAGCAGGGCGTCGTGAACTTCCGGGTTCACTTCACTGGAATGGCCCTCTTCCAATTTGGCGACAAACGTATCGCTCTGGAAAAGGGCGTCGCGCTGCTGGTTCACATCGAATTGTTCCAGACGCAAATCCGCAATGCGGTTGGTCATGTCCTCGAGCTCATCGGCGGACGGCAGCGTCTGCTGTTGCTGGTAGAGAATACGCGACAGCAGCAGGCTGCCTTTCAGAACCGCAATCTGCTCTTTAATGTTGCGTTCAGCCTGCAGCGCGCGGTCCAGCCAGTTTTTCACTCTGATATTTTGCTGAACCAGCGAGTTTCCGCTTTCTGTTGCCAGTATCAGGCGCTGGCTCAGCTGATGGTTAGCCTCGAGCTCCTGTTTCACCAGCGGGTTCGCCTGAATGCGGGCAGTTTCGTCCGGTGAGACGGCTTCCTGAGCCGTTTTCTCCGTCAGCGTAAGGCGCTTACTGTTAACCGCCTCCTGCAACAGCTGAAGCTGATGTTCCAGACGATTAATGTTCGCCGTTACGTAGTCGCGCTGCTTCTGGAGCGTATCCTGCAGCACCGTATTCCCTTCCAGGCTTTTACGCTGCTGTTCGATTTGCGCATTCAGTAAGGCCTGCTGCACCAGCAGCAGCGTTTGCTGCGTTGGGCGCAGGGTGCCTTCGCCAACCGACGTACCGTTCAGACGGTTGCGGATCTGCTGCAGCTGCTGAGAGGCGGCGTACATCGCATTTTGCACGCGCTCGGGCTGGGTTTGCAGGGAGACAAGCTGGCTGTTGTACGTGCCGAGATCGGACTGCGCCGTTTGCAGATCGTCGAGCAGCTGTGCGACGCGCGATTCCAGCTGACGCAATGACAGGGTCGCGAGCGTTTTACGGGTTTCGTCGTCATTATCCACATCGCTCAGGGCATTCAGCGATTCCGTGGCCTTACGCATGTTTTCTGGCGCCTGCGCCACTTTCTGCCGAAGCTGTGTGGTTTCCGCTTTAACACGCTCAATTTTATCAAGCGTTTCCAGCGTCTCCGTCAGATCCTGCTGAACGAGCTTATCCAGAGCAGAGAGATCTTTTTGTTTATTCAGGGTGTCGAGTTGCGACTGAACATCACTGCGTGAAGGGATGTCATTGTTGTTATCGGCGCGGGCCCAGGAAAGCGGTGCCGTTGCGAAGAAAAACAGCGTCGCCAATAAAAATACAAGAACAGGATGTTGCGAGCGATTGGTGTGCAGCATAGTTGTGAATGATGTCAGAAGATGACCGAAAATAGTCCGGCGTGCAGGATATCACGCTCGCCTGAAGCAGAATAGCGCGAACGTGAGCCTCTAAGAGAAATCCTGGAATCGCGTCAGGCTGTTAGCGAGCCTGACTTGCCATGCAGCGTCGGGGAGAGCTGGCACATCTCCAGGAAAATAGCGACATAGCTGCGGGCTTCGTTCTTCAGGTCAAAGGAGTCCGGGGCGAAAAGCCAGTTTTCCATCAGGCCGGAAATATAACTGCGCATCAGGACTGCCGCCCGTCGGGTCATTAACGTCGCCGGCAGCTGGTTCGCCTGCATGCACTGGGTGAGGACCTGTTCAATGCGATCGTAGCTTTCCAGACACAGGCTGCGCTGCGCCTGCTGGACGACCGCCATCTCTCCAACCAACTCGCATTTATGGTAGATGATTTCCATCATTAACCTGCGACGTTCTTCAACTACCGTTGCTTCAAGGATATATACTAATATTTCTCTTAATACTGAGAGTGGATCCTCGGGGAATTTTGCCCGATACTCAGTCTCAAGATCGCTAATGCTGGACTCTGAGAGTTGCCAGATTTCACTGAACAGATCTGTCTTGTCTTTAAAATGCCAGTAAATCGCTCCCCGCGTGACGCCCGCGGCCTGAGCAATCTGCGCCAGCGAGGTTGACGAAACACCCTGCTGAGAAAACAAACGCATAGCCACATCCAGAATGTGTTGTCGGGTTTCAAGCGCTTGTTGTTTGGTTTTTCGTGCCATACGTTAGTGAATTTACAGGAGTCAGATTTACATACATTTGTGAATGTATGTACCATAGCATGACGATAATATAAACGCAGCAATGGGTTTTTGGACTCAGGACCATTGATCAATTTGAAATCGGACACTCGAGGTTTACATATGAACAAAAACAGAGGGTTAACGCCTCTGGCGGTCGTTCTGATGCTCTCAGGCAGCTTAGCGCTAACAGGATGTGACGACAAACAGGCTCAACAAGGAGCTCAGCAGGTGCCAGAAGTTGGCGTGGTGACGCTCAAGTCCGAACCTCTCCAGATAACGACAGAATTACCGGGCCGTACCAGCGCATACCGCATCGCAGAAGTGCGTCCTCAGGTGAGTGGTATCATCCTGAAACGTAACTTCACCGAGGGTGGTGAAGTGAAAGCTGGCGAGTCTCTGTATCAGATTGATCCGGCAACCTACCAGGCCTCCTATGAGAGCGCGAAAGGCGATCTGGCGAAAGCAGAAGCTGCAGCCAAAATCTCCCAACTGACGCTGAACCGTTACAAAAAACTGCTCGGTACCAAGTACATCAGTCAACAGGATTATGACACTGCCCTGTCTGATGCACAGCAGACCAACGCCGCCGTGATTGCCGCGAAAGCTGCAGTGGAAACAGCGCGTATCAACCTCGCCTATACCAAAGTGACCTCCCCAATCAGCGGTCGCATCGGTAAATCTTCCGTCACGGAAGGGGCGCTGGTGCAGAACGGTCAGACCAACGCGTTGGCCACCGTGCAGCAGCTTGATCCGATTTACGTTGACGTGACCCAGTCCAGCAACGATTTCCTGCGCCTGAAACAAGAGCTGGCAAACGGCACGCTGAAGCAGGAAAACGGTAAAGCCAAAGTGGAGCTCGTGACCAATGACGGTATCAAGTTCCCGCAGGCAGGCACACTGGAATTCTCCGATGTGACGGTCGACCAAACCACCGGTTCCATCACCTTACGTGCGATTTTCCCGAACCCGGATAAGACACTCTTACCTGGTATGTTCGTTCGCGCGCGTCTGGAAGAAGGCACCAACCCAACCGCACTTCTGGTGCCTCAGCAGGGTGTCACCCGTACGCCACGTGGCGACGCGAGTGCACTGGTTGTCGGGGCTGATGACAAAGTCGAAACGCGCAACATCACTGCCACGCAGGCGATTGGCGATAAATGGCTGGTGACGGAAGGTCTGAAAGATGGCGATCGCGTGATTATTACTGGTTTGCAAAAAGTTCGTCCTGGCGCGCAGGTCAAAGCACAGGAAGTGAAATCTGACGATAAACAACAAGCTTCGGCCGCTGGCCAGTCAGAACAAACCAAGTCTTAACTTAAACAGGAGCCGTTAAGACATGCCTAATTTCTTTATCGATCGCCCCATATTTGCATGGGTGATCGCCATAATCATCATGCTGGCTGGGGGACTTGCGATCCTGAAGCTGCCTGTCGCGCAATATCCAACGATTGCGCCACCGGCGGTAACAATTTCCGCAACCTACCCCGGGGCTGATGCAAAAACGGTGCAGGACACCGTGACACAGGTTATCGAACAGAACATGAACGGTATCGATAACCTGATGTACATGTCCTCAAACAGTGACTCAACCGGTACGGTACAGATCACCCTGACCTTCCAGTCAGGTACTGATGCTGACATCGCGCAGGTTCAGGTCCAGAACAAACTGCAGCTCGCCATGCCGTTGCTGCCACAAGAAGTACAACAGCAGGGTGTGAGCGTCGAGAAATCGTCCAGTAGCTTCCTGATGGTTGTTGGCGTTATCAACACCAACGGCACCATGACGCAGGAAGATATTTCCGACTACGTGGGCGCCAACATGAAGGACGCCATCAGCCGTACATCTGGCGTGGGTGACGTTCAGCTGTTCGGTTCTCAGTACGCGATGCGTATCTGGATGGATCCGAACAAACTGAACAACTTCCAGCTGACGCCGGTGGACGTGATCAACGCCATCAAAGCGCAGAACGCCCAGGTTGCCGCCGGTCAGTTAGGCGGTACCCCGCCGGTGAAAGGCCAGCAGCTTAACGCCTCGATCATCGCACAGACCCGTCTGACCTCCGCCGATGAGTTCAGCAAAATTCTGCTGAAGGTGAATCAGGACGGTTCGCAGGTTCGTCTGCGCGACGTGGCGAAAGTGGAACTGGGTGGCGAAAACTACGACATCATTGCGAAGTTTAACGGCAAGCCGGCTTCCGGTCTCGGGATCAAACTGGCGACAGGTGCTAACGCCCTGGACACCGCGACGGCTATCCGTGCGGAACTGAAGAAGATGGAACCGTTCTTCCCGTCAGGCCTGAAGATCGTTTATCCGTATGACACCACGCCGTTCGTCAAAATCTCGATTCACGAAGTGGTTAAAACCCTGGCAGAAGCGATCATTCTGGTATTCCTGGTCATGTATCTGTTCCTGCAAAACTTCCGCGCGACGCTGATCCCAACCATCGCCGTACCGGTCGTATTGCTCGGCACCTTCGCCATACTGGCCATCTTTGGCTACTCGATAAACACCCTGACGATGTTCGGGATGGTGCTCGCCATCGGCTTGCTTGTGGATGACGCCATCGTGGTGGTAGAAAACGTCGAGCGTGTCATGGCGGAAGAAGGTCTACCGCCGAAGGAAGCAACCCGTAAATCCATGGGCCAGATCCAGGGCGCGCTGGTCGGTATCGCGATGGTACTGTCTGCGGTATTTATCCCAATGGCCTTCTTTGGCGGCTCTACCGGTGCAATTTATCGTCAGTTCTCCATCACCATTGTCTCGGCGATGGCGCTGTCGGTACTGGTTGCATTGATCCTGACGCCTGCACTGTGTGCCACCATGCTGAAACCTGTTCAGAAAGGCGGTCACGGCGAGCATAAAGGGTTCTTCGGCTGGTTTAACCGCATGTTTGATAAGAGCACGCATCACTACACCGACAGCGTGGGTAACATCCTGCGCAGCACCGGTCGTTACCTGCTGCTCTATATCATCATCGTGGTGGGTATGGCCTATCTGTTCGTTCGTCTGCCAAGCTCGTTCCTGCCAGATGAAGACCAGGGCGTGTTCCTGACGATGGCACAGCTGCCGGCGGGTGCCTCGCAAGAACGTACCCAGAAGGTGCTGGATGAAGTGACGGATTACTACCTCACCAAAGAGAAAGCTAACGTTGAATCCGTGTTTGCGGTTAACGGCTTTGGCTTTGCGGGTCGTGGTCAGAACACCGGTATTGCCTTCGTTTCTCTGAAAGACTGGTCAGAACGTCCGGGCGAAGAGAACAAAGTTGAGGCGATTACTGGCCGTGCAATGGGCACGTTCTCACAGATTAAAGATGCGATGGTCTTCGCCTTTAACCTGCCAGCGATTGTTGAACTGGGAACAGCGACAGGTTTCGACTTCCAGCTGATTGACCAGGGCGGTCTGGGTCATGAAAAACTGACACAGGCACGTAACCAGCTGTTCGGTGAAGTGGCGAAGCACCCTGACCTTCTGGTCGGCGTGCGTCCTAACGGTCTGGAAGATACACCTCAGTACAAAATCGACATCGATCAGGAGAAAGCACAGGCACTGGGCGTTTCCATCAGTGACATCAATACCACGCTGGGCGCGGCCTGGGGCGGTAGCTACGTCAACGACTTCATCGACCGTGGTCGTGTGAAGAAAGTGTACGTGATGTCAGAAGCGCAATACCGTATGTTACCGAACGATATCAACAACTGGTACGTTCGCGGCAACAACGGCCAGATGGTGCCGTTCTCATCCTTCTCTACGTCGCATTGGGAATACGGTTCGCCGCGTCTGGAACGTTATAACGGGCTGCCATCCATGGAGATCCTGGGTCAGGCCGCACCAGGCCGAAGCACCGGTGAAGCCATGAACCTGATGGAAGAGCTGGCAGGTAAACTGCCTGCGGGTATCGGCTATGACTGGACCGGTATGTCCTACCAGGAACGTCTGTCCGGAAACCAGGCCCCTGCCCTGTACGCCATTTCACTGATTGTGGTCTTCCTGTGTCTGGCGGCACTGTATGAGAGCTGGTCGATTCCGTTCTCCGTTATGCTGGTGGTGCCACTGGGGGTTATCGGTGCGCTGCTTGCGGCAACGTTCCGTGGATTAACCAACGACGTGTACTTCCAGGTGGGCCTGCTGACAACCATTGGCTTGTCGGCGAAGAACGCGATACTTATCGTTGAATTCGCCAAAGATCTGATGGAGAAAGAAGGTAAAGGCCTGATTGAGGCGACCCTTGACGCGGTGCGTATGCGTCTGCGCCCAATCCTGATGACGTCACTGGCATTTATCCTCGGGGTAATGCCGCTGGTTATCAGTACCGGTGCGGGTTCCGGTGCACAGAACGCCGTCGGTACAGGCGTTATGGGGGGTATGGTTACCGCAACCGTACTTGCTATCTTCTTCGTTCCGGTATTCTTCGTGGTGGTTCGCCGCCGCTTTAGCCGCAAGAATGAAGATATTGAGCACAGTCATTCGGTAGAACCGCACTGATACCGGTTTCACATGATAAAAAGGCCGCATTAGCGGCCTTTTTCTTTTTCAGAAAAAAATCATAAAATAGGCTTATTGTGCTTCTATTTATTTCCTGCCGCCTACAATGACATATCATAATTAAGTGATAACGTAATCGCTGAATTCAGGATTTTTTTAATTTCATTTCCCTGCTTAAGTGATTAGGAATATTCCTAACCATATCTTCAGACAAAGAGAACTCCGGATTTGGACATCTTAGGATTGTTTACGCTAAGCCAATGAAACGTAAGGGAGCGAAAAAAGTTCCGCGTTAATCTGGATAAAAATGTTTAGCGCTGAAGGCACATTTGCGTAAAGGCTCGCAGTCAGTGCTTTTATTTGTAATTTTTCGTAATAGCGCGGTGAAATCTTGATCAGAGTGGATTATAGTTAGAGTTATCAGGAACACAGCACCCGTGCGGCTAAGTATGTTGTATCCATCCCGACATGATGTTCGGTGAGTAAGAAATCACTCAGAAGGGGATGCGCTATGGACGAGTACTCGCCAAAAAGGCATGATATCGCGCAGTTGAAATTTCTCTGCGAATCCTTGTACCATGACTGCCTTGCCAATCTTGATGAAAGTAACCATGGCTGGGTAAACGACCCAACGTCTGCCATCAATTTACAGTTAAACGAGTTGATCGAGCATATTGCAACCTTCGCACTTAATTATAAAATTAAGTACAATGAAGATAATAAGCTGATTGAGCAAATTGATGAATACCTGGATGACACCTTTATGTTGTTCAGCAGCTACGGCATTAATGCGCAAGATTTGCAGAAATGGCGTAAATCGGGCAACCGACTATTTCGTTGCTTCATCAACGTGAGCAGAGCTAACCCCGTTAGTCTTTCCTGTTAAAATTATTACAATTAGTAAGGTAAATTTATGTCTGAAAAACCACTCACAAAAATCGATTATTTGATGCGTTTGCGACGCTGTCAGTCAATAGACACGCTTGAACGTGTAATTGAAAAGAATAAATACGAGCTTTCTGATAATGAACTGGCGGTATTTTATTCAGCGGCTGACCACCGTCTTGCAGAACTGACCATGAATAAGCTGTATGACAAAATCCCAACGTCCGTGTGGAGATTTGTCCGTTAATCTTTGAAGTGTGTCTGTAGAGGTTCTACGCCACTTTCTCAGCTGTATTCAACTTTCTGGTTATACCCTCCTGCCCCAGTGCAGGTCTCCGTGTAAAACGTGCTCATCCGCAATATTATTGTGATTATAGTCACAGTGGTTTTCCGGGAACGTTCCCCTGCCATCCTGTTCCGATTACCCTACGGTAAAGACGACCAGTGAGGTTCCCAATGAGCATAGAAAAGCAGAAGATGATTGCAGGTGAACATTACCGCCCTGGTGATGAAACATTACGGGCCGACCGATTACGCGCCCGACACCTGGTTCACCGTTATAACCACACGGCACCTGATGAGAAACTCGAACGCCAGAACATTCTGGCGGAACTCCTCGGGCAAAGCGAAGGGGCCTATATTGAGCCGAGCTTCCGCTGTGACTATGGATATAACATTTATCTGGGCAAAGAATTTTACGCCAATTTCGATTGCGTGATGCTGGATGTCTGCCCGATACATATTGGCGACAACTGCATGCTCGCGCCAGGGGTGCATATTTACACGGCAACCCATCCGCTGGACGCCGACGCGCGTAATAGCGGCGTGGAGTTTGGCAAGCCGGTGACCATCGGCAACAACGTCTGGATTGGCGGACGTGCGGTTATTAACCCGGGCGTTACGTTGGGTGATAATGTGGTGGTGGCCTCCGGCGCTATCGTAACGAAAGACGTCCCGGCGAATGTCGTCGTCGGCGGCAATCCGGCAACAATCATTAAACGGCTGTAAAGTGACGGGGAGTCAACTGTTATGGTCTTTTAGCGCCTGACTGTTACTTTTTTCAGCCAAATGGCTCCCCTAAAATTGGCAGACATCCTGTATTGTCAATTTTCATAAAGGCAAAAAATGACCGAGATACAGCGCCTGCTTACTGCCACCATCGACGATCTTAATCACCGCGAAAAGCGCGACAATCGCCCGCGCTTTAGCATCAGCTTTATTCGCAAACACCCTGGACTGTTTGTCGCAATGTATGCCGCCTGGCTGGCGACACTGATTGTGATGCTGAAGTCCGAAACTCTGGTGGACTCCGTCTGGCTGCTTGTCATTCTGTTTGTGGTGTTTAACGCCTTTTTCTTTTTTGACGTTAATCCCCGCTACCGCTACGAAGATATCGACGTCCTTGATTTCCGGGTTTGCTATAACGGTGAATGGTATAACACGCGTTACGTGCCGCCGGAGCTGATCGAAAGCATCATGCACTCCCCCGCGGTTGAAACAGTGCAAAAAGAGAAGCTGCAGAAGATGGTATCCACCAAAGGTCAGCTCTCTTTTTATGATGTCTTTACCCTTTCCCGTCCTGCTGCTGCGTGATTAAAGCCTGTATGCGTCGGATACCCGACACAAACTGAGAAGCAGAGGTATTGCCGTAACCTAACACCAGACCGGTTTGCCCCTGCTTCGGCTCCAGGTAATACCCGCTCAGTGCAGCGGGTGCCAGCTGAAACGTCCTCGCCTGCGCGACCACTTTCTGGTCGTCGATGCCGTCTATTGCCAGCGTCAGATGCATCCCCCCTTCACCCGCCAGAATGCGATGCGGAGTATGAAGCTCAGCACTCAGCACCTCACGCAGCTGTCGGTAGCGCTTACGGTAGAGCCGGCGCATGGCGGCAAGGTGGCGGGCATAATGTCCTTCCTCAATAAACAGCGCCAGGGTTCGCTGTTCGGCGCGATGCCCGCCACGCAGCAGCGCGCCAATGGCCGGACGGGCCGCTTTTGCCAGCGCCGGGGGTAACACCATGAACCCCATTCTCAGCGACGGAAAGAGGGTTTTGCTGAAGGTACCAAGATAGACAACCGGCGCATTGTTGACCATTCCCAGCATTGCGGGCACGGGCTCACCGGAATAACGAAACTCGCTGTCGTAATCATCTTCAATAATCCAGGCGTTATGCTGCCGGGCCAGATCCAGCAGCGCCAGGCGTCGCCGCGCGCTGAGCACGCTTCCGTACGGAAACTGGTGCGAAGGTGAGGTGAAAATAAGCGCAGGGGACGGCGTATCCAGCCCTTCCCAGAACATGCCTTCGTCATCAACCGGCATCCCCGTCATGACTAAGCCCGCTTTGGCAAAGGCGCTTTTAGCCCCGCCATAGCCAGGATCTTCCACCCACGCGACGCTGCCGGGTTCGCTCAGCAGCAACGTGCAAAGGTTTACCCCCTCAAGCGCGCCTTCGGTCATCACTATCTGACTGGCATCGCAGTCAATGCCGCGCGAAAGGGCAAGGTGGCGGGCAATGGCCGCCCGCAGCGACGGCTCCCCGGCAGGATCACCATACCCTAACAGCGCGCTGCCCTCTTCGCGCAGAACCCGGTCGTACAAGCGCCGCCACAGCGGCAGGGGAAAGTAGTTGATGGCCGGTGTTCCCGGCGTAAATGCCGGAACCGGGGTATCACGCGGCACCGCCGCAGGCAGCGAGGCGACCCGGCTGCCGAGCGCGACGGCAGAGTCCGGCAATGCCTGAACGAGCGTACGCTGCGCCAGCTGCGCCACCCGCGTCCCCTGGCGGTTACGCAGCAGATACCCTTCGAGCGTCAGCTGTTCCAGCGCCGCATTGACGGTATTCCGTGAAAGCGAGAGCTGCTGAGCCAGCATTCGCGAACCGGGAAGCCGACTCCCGGCGTGTAGCCGGCCGCACAGTATCGCCTCACGCAATGCATGATACAGTGCACGCTGTAGCGTCTCTTCCCCCCGCGCTTTCAACGCGGCATTCAGCAAAGTATAAAATTCATCGCCCGGTATGTTCATCTCGCCTCCCGTGGTACCACCAAAACATATCTGAGTGGCACTTTTTAAGGAACCAGTAATTCACTAGTCTGGCGTTCTTATCAACGTCACGGACAGTAAAATGAAAACATTCAACGAGTTTGGACAGCCAGTAGGCGAGGCGCTTATCGACTGGCAACCCCGCCAGCACCCTTCACGTGTGGTGCTTCAGGGCCACTATTGTCGCCTTGAGCCGCTGCGGGTGGAGCACGCTGAGGCGTTGTTCAGCGCGTATTCTCTGGCCGAAGATACCCGCAGCTGGACGTGGCTGCTGCGTGAGCCGGATGCCAGCGCAGAGGCGTTTGCAGGATGGGTAGAGAGCGTGCGTGACTTATCCGATCCGATTCACTTTAGCGTTATCGACAACCAGACCCAGTCTCCGGTCGGCACGCTGGCTCTGATGCGGATCGATCCAACCAACGGCGTTGTGGAGGTGGGACATGTTCATTTCTCCCCGCTGCTCAGCCGCACGCCGATGTCGACGGAAGCGCAATATCTGCTGATGCGATACGTGTTCGACACCCTTGGGTATCGTCGATACGAGTGGAAGTGCAACAGCCTGAACGCGCCTTCGCGCAAGGCGGCACTGCGTCTTGGCTTTCAGTTTGAGGGGCGTTTTCGTCAGGCACTGGTCACGAAAGGTCATAACCGGGATACCGACTGGTTTTCGATTCTCGACAAAGAGTGGCCGGCGCTGGCGAGTGCCTTTGAAGGCTGGCTTGCCACCGACAATTTTACTGCCGATGGCAACCAAAAAAGATCCCTGGAAAGCTGGCGCGAAGCACGCGTCTAGCGTCTTTTCTTACGTCCCTGAACCGCCTTAAAGCGCGGATTGGATTTGCAAATCACGTATAAGCGTCCCTTGCGTTTGACTATCTGGCAATCCGGGTGACGCTGTTTTGCACTGCGCAATGAGTTAAGTACCTGCATGGTTATCCCCGCTTCGCATTAAGAAAGCCGCCGAAACGCTTACGGAAGCGCGCCGCACTGCCATCCGTCGAGAACGTTTTCTGCTTGCCGGTGTAGAACGGGTGCGATTTTGAAGAGACCTCGATGGTGATATACGGATACGTTTCACCGTCGAGTTCAATTTCGCGGTCGGTCTTAATGGTTGAGCCGACTTTAAAGTATTCATTAGCACTGGTGTCGTGGAACACCACGGTGCGATAGGCTGGGTGGATATCTGGTTTCATCGTAAACTCTTCATGTTTTGTTATAACATAACAAAATGATATCTAACCCCTGCTGAAAAAACAACCCCTCTGCCCCGACGATATTTTCTGTTGTGCCGTAAATCATGACCTGCGCGTGCTATAACTTTATCATTTAGCGGTAAAATCTTTCTCCTCTGGCAGGTTTTTCAGCGCCCAGGAGCGGGCATAAGAGGAAGGAGACAGCACCATGAAAACCCGACATCTGGTCAGTCTGGTGACCGGCGTACTTATCATTGCGGTACTGGTTCCGATTAGCCTGAGCATCTGGCTGGCACATCGCCAGGCGGAAGATAAGTTTGTCGATGCGCTGGATAGCTATGCCTCACGCGTGCTGATACGTACCGCCAGGGTGGTGGATGATGCAAAGGAAGCGCTCAATAGCCTGCAGACCTTTAAAGGGATCCCCTGTAGCGTTATGCATTTAAGGGAGATGCGGCGGGTCGCTTTTTCATGGCGTTATGTTCAGGAAGTTATTTATATCAACAATCTTGAGCCCCTTTGCTCGTCCCTGGAACAAACCAGTCAGTCGGCCCCTTTCCCGCCGCCCATGCGAATCACGGAAGATGGTTATGGCGCATGGCTCACCACGCAAAACGATCTCGGTTTTAGCCGCTACATGGCGGTCCTGGGTCGGGGCCACTATCTGGTGCTGCTCGATCCTGCCTCGCTTGTCGATGTGATCCCTTTCGGTGAGATCGCCACAGATGCCGCCCTGGTGGGCAGCAAATCACATCTCATTTTTGCCAGCAGCAGCAATCTCGATCCGCATATCCGCAATCTGGTTAAGGATCAGGGCGTCACCCGTATTCAGTACAACGGCTCGATATACATTATGAAGCCTGTTCCTGAACTGGGGTTTACGGTGGTCGCCTGGGCGGCGTTAAAACCGCTGGCTGAAACCTGGCACCAGCAACTTCTCATCTGGCTGCCGTTTGGCATACTGATAAGCCTGCTTGCCGCACTCTTTGTTTTACGACTGCTGCGTCGCATCCAGTCGCCACGCAACCGCCTGCTTGACGCCATTAACAACCGGGAATTTGTGGTTCATTATCAGCCCATTATTGAACTCTCTAGCGGGAAGATTGTGGGCGCAGAGGCGCTAACCCGCTGGCCCCAGCCTGACGGCAGCAGCCTTTCACCGGATATTTTTGTGCCGCTTGCTGAGCAAACGGGGCTCATCTCGCAGCTGACGCATTTGGTCATTGAAAAGGTATTTGAGGATATGGGCTACTGGCTGCACCTTCACGCCGGTCAGCATATTTCCATTAACCTCGCGCCGGCCGATTTGACCTCGGGAAAACTCCCGCCACTGTTGAGCCACTTAATGAATAAGTGGAAAGTCCATCCGCAACAGATCGCCCTTGAGTTAACCGAGCGCGGCTTTGCCGATCCTAAAATCAGCGCTCCGGCCATCGCCGCCTTTCGTCATTCAGGCCACGCAATCTATATTGATGATTTCGGTACGGGCTATTCCAGCCTGAGCTACCTGCAGGATCTGGATGTCGACACGCTAAAAATTGATAAAGCGTTTGTGGATGCACTGGAATATAAAAACGTGACGCCACACATTATTGAAATGGCGAAATCGCTGAAGCTGGCGATGGTGGCGGAAGGCGTGGAGACCGAAGGGCAACTCGCCTGGCTACGTCGTCACGGCGTTCAGTATGGGCAGGGTTGGTACTACAGCAAGGCGTTGCCGAAAGCGGACTTTATTCTTTGGGCGGAAGATAACCTCAAAACACATCCTACTTAAGGTAGGATTTGATCACCTGTAACACGACGCCAAGATCGGCTTCGCGCTGAGCTTCTTCAGGCTCTTTCACCACATGATCGGTGAGATGACCTTCGATCACCTGCATCATCATGCCGTTTACCGCGCCGCGGATCGCCGCCAGCTGTTGTAACACGTCGGCGCATTCGTGGTCGCTATTGAGCATTTTTTCCAGGGCAGCGCTTTGCCCCTGAATTTTCTTCAGGCGAGTCAATAACATCTTCTTGTCGCGAACCGTATGTGACATCTCTGTCTCCCTCATCGTATGGCTTTTAAAGCATATCATGCTCTACTCCCCCTGAGTATTTTTCTACTGGGGGGTAGTATTAGACTACTGGGGGGGAGTAGTATCTGAACACGCTTTCCACTCCGGAATTTTCCATGAACGATTTTGCTTCACTCCTGCAGCAGGGCAATGCCTGGCTGTTTGTACCCAGCGCTATCCTCCTCGGCGCGCTGCATGGCCTGGAGCCGGGCCACTCCAAAACGATGATGGCCGCGTTTATTGTGGCTATTCGCGGTACGCTGAAACAGGCGGTGTTGCTTGGTCTGGCGGCAACGCTTTCCCATACGGCGGTGGTCTGGATCATTGCCATGGCAGGATTATGGTTTGGCCGGGGCTGGGATGCGCATACGTCTGAGCCCTGGTTCCAGCTGGTCTCGGGGATACTGATCGTGCTGATCGCCCTGTGGATGGCCTGGCGAACCTGGAAGGAGAGTCAGCCACACGATCACCACCATCATCACGATCACCATGACCATCATCATGACCATGACCACCATCATGATCATCACGACCATGACCATGACCATGACCATGACCATGACCACCATCATGATCATCACGACCATGGGCATCCACTGGTTGAAGAAGAGTGGCAGGACGCCCACCAGCGCGCGCATGCACAGGATATTAACCGCCGCTTCAACGGCCAGAACGTTACCACCGGACAAATTGCACTGTTTGGCCTGACCGGAGGGCTTATCCCCTGCCCGGCCTCAATCACGGTCCTGCTCATCTGCCTGCAGCTGAAGCATTTTGCCCTCGGCGCAACGCTGGTATTCAGCTTCAGTATTGGTCTGGCGTTAACGCTGGTCGCTTCCGGTGCAATTGCCGCCCTGAGCCTTAAGCATGCGACAAAACGCTGGCCGGGTTTCAGCGAGTTTTCACGAAAAGCACCGTGGATCTCCGCCGCCCTGATTACTGTGGTCGGGATTTACATGAGCCTGCACGGCCTGAGCGGTATCCTGGCGTAAGCGAGGCGGCCACTGCTGTGGCCGCCTCTTTGCTCAGTCAGGGTTCTGCTGCCAGCTGAAGGTATAGCGAAGCTGGCGTTTCTGCAGAATAAATTCCGGCGAGACGCTGGGGCTCCACGAGTCATCACCGCCCACGCCCATATGGAACGCGTCCAGGTTAAGCCAACACCCCGGCTCCTCGCGCAACAGATGATGGTGAGTTGTCTCATGCAACTGCCGCTGGCTGTAGCGGCTGACGGAGAAATGGAACAGGCCATTCAGCCGATGCGCGCCCAGCAGCAGTTCACGGGTATCACAGCGCAGACCATTTTCTGTCGGGAAGATGTAAGGCGTGTACATGGCTTCCAGCGGTAATGTCCAGCGCCCCTGCTGAGCCGCCAGCGTTCTGTCCGGGTAATTTTCATGTGGCCCAAGCCCCAGCCATTGAACCGTTTCCGGCGTTGCGGCAAGGTGAACACTCAGGCCTACGCGTGCCGGTTCCGGGATATCAGACGCAATATCGACCTGAATATCGCCATGCAGAACGCCCCGATCGTCCACCCGCCAGACTTTACGGCTCAGGAACAGCGCTTTACCGCGATACTCCCAGACATGCAGGGTTTTCACCACCGCCTCGGCTGCATGCTGCTCTCCTTCACAGTGCAGTAATCGCGAGGTGAGCTCGTACATGCCTGCCGCTTTCCAGCGCTCCACCCACGCATTCGGATCGATTCGCGTGGCCTCGCTCACGCCAATATCATTGTCCAGCGGTGCGCGGCTAACGTTATCCGTCAGCGGTGAGAGCAGCGTTTCAACGCCATTGCGCCACCATTGCGTCAGGTGTCCTGACGCGCGGTTGAACTGCCAGCGTTGCTGCTGATGTACCAGCTCAAGCACGTCGCCAGTTTGCGTTAACACCGGCGGTACACCTTCTGGCACTGGCGGGGCGATATACAGGGGAGTCGGAACCGGCCACTGCTCCCACGCGCAGCGATGGTTTGCCGGTGACCACGGCGTCGCCCGCGGCTGGTGCACTTCAACGTTCAGCCAGACGTCACCCGCTTCAGGCGCCAGCGCTGGCAGGTTGATGTCCAGACGCTGTGTGCCCTGGGGAGCAATGGAGAGCGTCACGTCCCCCCTGGCCAGCACGTTGCCGTCGCGGACAAGGGTCCAGCGCAGCACCTCGTTATCGGTATGACGGAACAGGTAATCGCTGTGGACTTCAATCACCAGCGGAGACGTACTTACCCGCGTAAAGGTGAAAAACTGCTGAGCGCGCTGGGCTTCATACAGCGCCGGATGCGGTGTGCGATCGGGAAAAACCAGCCCGTTAAGGCAGAACTGGCGGTCATTGGGCGTGTCGCCAAAATCTCCCCCGTAGGCCCAGAACGGTGCGCCATTGTCGTCTTTCCTGGTCAGCGCCTGGTCAACCCAGTCCCAGACAAATCCCCCCTGCAGGCGAGGATGGCGGCGAAACGCCTGCCAGTATTTGGCAAAACCACCGAAGCTGTTCCCCATCGCATGGGCGTATTCACAGAGAATAAGCGGACGCGTTTCATCCGGCATGCCGATCCATTTTTTAACAGACCATTTCGGTACCGCCGGGAAGGGCTGATCCTGATCGACCCGGGCATACATTG
Organism: Enterobacter ludwigii; assembly: GCF_001750725.1. Classification (NCBI taxonomy): domain Bacteria; kingdom Pseudomonadati; phylum Pseudomonadota; class Gammaproteobacteria; order Enterobacterales; family Enterobacteriaceae; genus Enterobacter; species Enterobacter ludwigii. The sequence goes on along the minus strand of NZ_CP017279.1, from coordinate 205,301 downwards.
GGCAAACGATATCGGTCGCTGCCGTATTCGCTCCACCGCCTTCGTACTGCACCGGACGCGTCGGATCGGTGGTTTTCAGCCAGCGATACAGTGCGTCATGGTTCGCGCCATGGCCGGACTCATTCCCCAGCGACCAGATGATAATCGAAGGATGATTGCGGTCGCGCTGCACCATGCGGGTGACGCGTTCGCTCATGGCAGGGAGCCAGCGCGGATCGTCAGCAAGGCGACTCATCGGCACCATGCCGTGGGTTTCAATATTGGCTTCGTCGACGACATACAAACCATAGCGGTCGCAAAGCGTGTACCACAGCGGATGGTTCGGATAGTGCGAGCAGCGCACGGCGTTGAAGTTATGCTGCTTCATGAGTTCGATATCGCGGCGCATCGTCGCTTCATCCATCACCTGGCCGTTTTCCGGGTGATGCTCATGCCGGTTAACGCCGCGGATCAGCAGGGGTTTACCGTTGAGCTTCAGCAGGCCATTGCTGATCTCTATGCGGCGGAACCCCACATCGCAGGCCTCCGTTTCAAGCACCTCACCCTGCGCGTTCAGAAGGGTCATCGTCAGGCGATAAAGTTCCGGCGTTTCCGCACTCCACAAGGCAGGCGCCTCAACGGGGAGCGTCACCGTTAGCCGCTCGGCCCAGCCGCCGCGCTCATCGACAACGGCAGTGCCCGGCCGCCCGGTGGCACTGGCGCATTTTTCGCCGTTGCGCCACAGGGTAAACGCCACCTCACACTCTGCAAACTGTGCGCCTGCGAGCGCGAGATCCACCTTCAGCACCGCGCGATCCCGCTCCGCATTCAGGTCAATCACAACCTGATAATCGGCTATGTGCGTCTCTGGCTTATGCAGCAGCGACACATCGCGGAAAATCCCGCTCATGCGCCACATGTCCTGATCTTCCAGATAGCTCCCGTCGCACCAGCGCAACACCATGACCGCAATGCGGTTCTGGCCAGGACGCAGTACCGCTGAGAGATCGAATTCGGCGGGCAGTCGGCTGTCCTGTGAATAACCGATCCATTGACCGTTACACCACAGATGAAACGCCGAGTTCACGCCATCGAAGATAATGCGGGTTTGGCCGCTCTGCAGCCAGGCATCATCCATCTCAAATGTGAGCGAGTAACAACCGGTTGGGTTTTCTTGCGGCACAAACGGTGGGTTTACGGGGATCGGATAGGTCACGTTGGTGTAGATGGGCGTGTCGAACCCCTGCATCTGCCAGTTAGAGGGCACGGGCATCAGCACGGCATCGGCGCAATCTTCACTGACCCATACCGAAGGAACCTGCTCTGGTGCGGGAAAGAAGCTAAAACGCCACTCCCCGTTAAGGAAGCGTCGGCTGACGGTTCCCCCGTCTTCTCTGGCGGAGTGTTCGTCACGCCAGCTGTGCAAGGGAGCATGTGCTGCCAGGCGGTTCCACTGGGTGACCCCCGGGTTTTCCCAGTCCCGACGAGCCAGAAGTGCGCTGAGGGTCAGCGATGGAGTGTTGGACATATTAACCTCTTTGCGAAGCGCTCACAATTTTAGCTAACATGCCCTGGCTACCGGGTGCGGTAAAGCGTCGGATCGCGGGGTAGCGAGTCAGATCACAAAAGTCTTACCGGCGAGCAAGTTGCTCAGCCGCTAACGCCAGGCTCCTGAGCTGCTGTGCCAGATCCTCGCGTTCGATCTGCTGCGGATCGTGGCGAGCGGTAGAATGGCGGGTCACCAGCGTCACCGGAAGCTGAACCTGCCAGCATGCGTCACCCTCAACTGGCGCCAGCAGCCACTCCACGCTTCGCTCGCCGGCCTCGCGAAAAGCCTGGCGAATGGTGGTCAGTGGGGGAGAAAACCAGGCGCTGTCTGCCGTATCGTCGAACCCGACAACCGACATCTGGCCCGGGATCGCGGTCCCTTTTTCCGCACAGGCGCGCATCACCCCCAGCGCCATTTGGTCGTTCGCGACCACTATCGCATCCGGGAGTTGCGCGGCAGATAACAGCAAATGTCCTTTCTCATAGCCGCTTGCCGCACTCCAGTCGCCGTGCGCCACCGCGACAGCCTCAAGCCCGGCCTGTGCCAGCGTGGTGTTCCAGCCTGCGAGACGTGCCCGGGCGGAGACAGAGCTTTCCGGTCCGCTCAGCAGCGCTATACGCTCATGCCCCAGCGAAAGCAGATGCTCAATCCCGAGACGAGCACCCTGCTCTGCATTAAACACAAGACTGTTTACCTGAGCCGAGGGCGAGACATCCAGAAACAGCACCGGAATGGGCGATGCGAGGGCTTTTAGCGCTTCAGCATGAGGATCCTCCAGCGGCACATTCACCAGCAGAGCTTCCACACGCTGCGCCAGCAACGCCTGAAGGGCAGACTGGCACTGCTGTGGATGTTCCACCATTGAGATAAGCACGCTCGCCCCCTGCTCAACCGCCCGGGATTTTACCGCCGAAACAATTTGCGAAGGGGCGTGCAGCGCCAGATCGGTAGTAATAAGACCAATCGTACGGGTACGTTTACCCGCCAGCTGTTGTGCCCTGAGATTGGGGACGTAGTGCAGTTCCGCCATCGCCTGCTGCACCTTTTCCCGCGTGCGGGCAGAGACATGCTCCGCGTCGTTAATCACACGGGAAACGGTCTGATAAGAAACCCCCGCAAGGAGGGCGACATCATAGAGAGTGATTGCTTTCATGCATTCTGGCATCGCGTCATTCGAAGGCCACCATTCTGACACAGCGACGCCATGAAAACATGTGAGCGCTTCGCAGAATTAAACAACCCGCTCCGGCTGGGGAGTCTTCTCAACGCGCGGCTTATAACGGAACAGAGGCAAGCAGATCTGGATAAGCGGGCCAATGGTCAGAGCATACGCGACGGTGCCTATCCCGAACGTTCCGCCCAACATGCACCCAATCAGCAGCACGGACACTTCAATCGAGGTACGTACACTGCGGATGGACCATCCCATACGGGCATGGATCCCGGTCATGAGACCGTCGCGCGGGCCCGCCCCGAAACCGGCACCGATATACATACCGGTGGCTATCGCGTTCACGACAATTCCGGCCACCAGCAGCGCGATACGCAGGGGCAGCGAGGTCACCTCGGGGATCAGGGCCATGGAGGCATCTGCCGCCAGGCCAATAATAATCACGTTACTGAGGGTTCCCAGACCAGGCATCTGACGCAGCGGGATCCACAGCAGGAGTACCGCCGCACCGGTTAAAATAATCACCATCCCAATGCTCAACCCCAGCTGGATCGCCACGCCCAGGTGGAAGACGTCCCACGGGTCGAGCCCCAGATCCGAACGAATAAACATCGTGGTTGAAAGCCCATACAGCCCTAAACCGACATACAGTTGTAGCAGACGACGTACCATTTTTTATCTTCTCCAGTGAACCAGGCTTTCATCTTGAGCGAAAATGGCATTATGATTAATGTCCAGTTTTCAAATAGTGGACTGCATATGTCATCTCGCCGCTTCGGAAGCCAGTCATTGGTACGCCTGTTAGGCCACTGGCAACAAACCTCGTCCCGGACCCCGCTCTGGCGTCAGCTGGCGGATGCGTTACGCCTGTTAATTCTTGATGGCCGACTGGCGCTTAACACCCGTCTACCCGGCGAGCGGGAGCTGGCCACTGCGCTGGATGTGAGCCGGACCACCATCAGCAGCGCACTCGCCCATCTGCGTGAGGAAGGTTATCTTGAAAGCCGCCACGGCAGCGGTTCACGCGTGATCCTGCCCGACACACGCGCCGTGCCAACCCTTTCAGCAGCCAGTGCCGCGCTGGATCTCTCCACCGCGGCGCTCAATGCCGGGCCTGAGATCCACCAGGCCTATACCCATGCGCTCACGGCCATTACGCAACATCTCTCGCTTACGGGTTACGATCAGCTTGGGTTGCCGGCGCTGCGGGAAGCCATCGCCGCACGCTATACCGCGCGGGGGCTTCCGACCCGGACAGACGAGGTGATGGTGGTCAATGGCGCGGTCAGCGGTTTTGCGCTGGTCCTGCGGATGATGACCGGTCCGGGGGATCGCGTCGTGGTCGATCATCCCACTTACCCGCTGGCGATCGCCGCCATTCAGGGGGCGCAGTGCCGTCCAGTGGGCGTGTCGCTGCCGGAAACGGGCTGGGATACCCATGGGTTTGCCGCAACGCTTGCCCAGACAGCGCCGCGCCTGGCATACCTGATGCCCGATTTTCATAACCCTACCGGGCGATGCATGGATATTCCCACCCGTCAGGCAATCACCGAGATTGCCGCGCAAACCCGCACGACGCTGGTAGTAGATGAAACGATGGTGGATCTGTGGTTTGACTCGCCCCCGCCGCCGCCGCTGGCGTCATTCAACCCGCAGGCCACCGTGATAACGTTAGGCTCTGCCGGAAAAAGTTTCTGGGGCGGCCTTCGTCTTGGCTGGATCCGTGCCTCCTCGCGCACCATCGCTACGCTTGCCCAGACGCGGGATACCCTGGATTTAGGATCGCCCATGCTCGAACAGCTGGCGACGCTGTGGCTTATCAATAACAGCGAAACGTTTTTGCCCGCTCGCCGGAAGATGCTGGCAGAACGGCGAGATCAATGCGGCGCGCTGTTGCGCGAGCACTTCCCTGAATGGACATTCCATGAAGCGGAAGGCGGGCTTTCCTACTGGATTGAACTGCCGGGGATGCTGGCAACACAACTTGCTGCACGCGCAGAGATACTGGGAATCAACCTGGGGACCGGCACGCGGTTTGGTTTATCGGGTGCGTTTGATCGGTATTTACGTATGCCCTTTTCACTCGATCCGGCTGAGCTTGAACAGGCATTACTGAGAATTAAACCCTTGTGGCTCGCCCTGAATAAAAACATGCCATCAATAAAAAGAAGTCTGGTTTGATATAAAAAATTTGAAGTGGATCATAAAATAAAAACTGCTGACTGTCACAGATACAGTCAGCAGTTTTCACCATTCAGGATTTAGTGCTGAGGAGGAATAGGAAAACCTTTCAGTGAAATAACGAAATTTTCACCGTCTTTCTTTATTTTTGCGCCGGTATCACACCAGTCAGACGCAATACGAAAGAACTCATCACTTCCTACATTCCAGCCAAGACGTACATGCTTCACGTAGCCTGAACGCAACAGATCGCAGGCCTCGTTGTAGTCACTGGCAGTTGACAGTTGTTGTTTCATTTTCTCTTCTTAAGAATTTTACGTAGAGCCTTGATTTCTTTAGGAGTAAATGGAGAAACACTCTCTTCTTCCGTATGCTGGTTATCAATATCCTCTTCCGATACTCCCGCCTCTTCTACCGCTTCGAATGCCAGCAGCAGCAGTTTCTCTGTCGTCACGCTTAAATTCTCGTTATTAACTTCAGCATAGTGGCGAAGTCTTTCTTTTAGCGCTTGATCAATCTTAACGTTTAACACCGCAGTAGCCATGTTTGTCACTTCCCTTCGGAATAAGTACTTTATTTAATACACGAACTTACCAATGTTATCCAGATATATATTTTTAAGTTATGACAGAAAAAAGACATCCGATATTAAAATGACAGTCTATTATTACAGGTTTATGACAGTAATATTTCAATGCAATGAAATATATATTACATACAGTCAGTAAAGTCCTAATAACGTTGTGGATTAAAGGCTATTCGAAGCAAAGAGAAACAGGGAGAGTGCTGGTGAGAGCAGAAATGGGTGGGGGCCCTGCCAGCTACATCCCGGCACACACGTCGTCTGCCCTGGCTGCTTCCTTCCGGACCTGACCTGGTGAACAGAGTAGCGTTGCGGGAGAACCAACAGAGCCCCCATTGAGAGCGTTGATAACCAACGCGCTGGCGCATTATCCCTGTGCTTACCGCCAATTGCAAGCGACCCGCAACTGGATGCTGGTTTCTTGCGCAAACTGGCGCAGCAATTGGGTTTATCTTCGTTTAACATGACTGTCCAGACATTCCCCACAGGTAGACGTATGGACGAACATGACTCCTTTCCACAACGCGTATGGCAAATTGTGGCCTCTGTGCCGGAAGGTTATGTTACCACCTATGGCGACGTAGCGCGTCTGGCCGGTTCCCCGCGTGCGGCGCGGCAGGTCGGTGGCGTACTGAAAAGGTTGCCGGAAGGAAGCACCCTGCCCTGGCATCGGGTGGTAAATCGTCATGGGGCGATCTCGTTGACCGGGCCTGATCTGCAGCGCCAGCGTCAGGCGTTACTGTCAGAAGGGGTGCAGGTGTCGGGGTCAGGACAGATTGATTTGCAAAAGTACCGCTGGGTGTATTAAACCCTCTCCCGAAGGAGAGGGTTTAAAGCGTTACATCTGGGTCGGAGGGGTTGGCAGAGACGGTTGGTTAGTCTGTGGCGCAACCGGCACTTCGGTTTGCTGTACCGGAACCAGGTTCAGGTCAACTTTTGTCCCGCCGTGGTTAATCGCTTCCTGCACCGTATCGGTGATAAACACCAGTTTATCGTTGATCGTTACTGCTGCGCTCAGGAGGATACGGGCATTAGGCTGCACGTCTGATGGGTTATACGGCAACACGAAGCTAAACGGTGCCTGCTTACCTTCCGTACGCACGGCACGCTGGGCCAATACTTTAGACGGCGCGTCTGCCAGGGAAGCATCAGACAGGGTTACCGTTAATACCGCATCTGGCGGTAACGCGACTTTCTGTTTAATCCAGATAGTCCCGGAAACGTTAGGCTGCTGAATGGACTGCTGTGAGAGTGTATTAATCCCGTTTGGATCTGCTGCTGGCACCGGCACCTGGGCGCTCTTTCCTGCACAGGCGGACAACGCCACCGCAATTGCTACACCACTTAGCATGGGCACGAGTTTCATTGAAGTCTCCTTATCATCAATGCACCAGCGGGATCGATCCCATCCGATGTCGTTTCAATCACATAACACAGGTAAGTTTGGCACAGATCACTGATTTATGCCTAAAATCGTCCAGATATTCAGATTATTCTACCCATCGGACCACTTTCATTTCTGCGTTATACTCTGCCTATCTTTCGCTACGGCGTTTATTGAGGACAACTATGAGTCAGGCACTGAACAATCTGCTGACATTACTGAATCTGGAAAAAATTGAGGAAGGACTCTTTCGCGGACAGAGCGAAGATCTCGGCTTACGCCAGGTCTTCGGCGGGCAAGTCGTAGGACAAGCGCTCTACGCAGCAAAGGAGACCGTCCCTGCAGACCGTCTGGTGCACTCATTTCACAGCTACTTCTTACGCCCTGGTGATAGCGCGAAACCCATCGTATATGACGTTGAGGTATTGCGGGATGGCAACAGCTTTAGCGCGCGTCGTGTCGCGGCGGTTCAGAATGGCAAGCCTATCTTTTACATGACCGCCTCGTTCCAGGCGCCGGAACCGGGCTATGAGCATCAAAAAACGATGCCACCCGCGCCGTCGCCAGACGATCTCAAATCCGAGACCGATATCGCCCGTGCGCTGGCGCATCTGCTTCCACCGCAGGTAAAGGAGAAGTTTCTCTGCGATAAACCGCTTGAGATCCGCCCTGTCGAATTCCATAACCCGATGAAAGGCCACACGGCCGAGCCAAAGCGCCAGGTCTGGATCCGCGCTAACGGCACCGTGCCCGCGGATTTCCGCGTTCATCAGTATCTGCTGGGTTATGCCTCAGATTTCAACTTCCTGCCGGTGGCGCTGCAGCCGCACGGCGTGGGCTTCCTTGAAAAAGGGATGCAGGTGGCCACCATCGATCACTCCATGTGGTTCCATCGTCCGTTCGACATGAACGAGTGGCTGCTCTACAGCGTGGAGAGTACCTCGGCGTCAAGCGCGCGCGGCTTTGTGCGCGGTGAGTTTTACACTCAGGATGGCGTGCTGGTCGCGTCGACGGTGCAGGAAGGGGTAATGCGTAACCGCGGGTGAGGTTGTACTGCGGCCCTCTCCCGACGGGAGAGGGAACAAAACGAAAACGGCAACCCTGGGTTGCCGTTTTGCTTATCAGGCATTGTACGCATTCTCGCCGTGGCTGTTGACGTCCAGACCTTCGCGTTCCTGTTCTTCCGGAACACGCAGACCGACGGTCATATCCGCCAGCTTATAGCCGATGAAGGCCACAACGGCAGACCACACGACGGTGATGGCAATACTTTCCAGCTGCACCAGCACCTGGTGAACCATGGTGACGCCTTCTGCGTAACCCACGCCGCCCAGCGATTTCGCCGCGAAGATACCGGTCATGATACAACCGACGATGCCGCAGACGCCGTGTACACCGAAGACATCGCACGGGTCATCGACGCGCAGAACACGTTTCAGCGCCGTCACACCCCACAGACCCGCCAGACCGGCCACCAGCCCGACAAGCAGCGCGCCGCCAACACCGACGTAGCCACAAGCTGGCGTGATACCAACCAGACCGGCAATTGCACCTGAACAGGCACCCAGCAGCGAAGGCTTACCGCGTACCGCCCACTCACCAAATACCCATGAGAGGATCGCACCCGCCGTGGCCACAACCGTGTTCACGAAGGCCAGCGCGGCGATTTCGTTTGCTGCGCTTGCTGAACCGGCGTTGAAGCCGAACCAGCCAAAGTAAAGGATCGCTGTACCGGTAAAGACCATCGGCAGGTTGTGCGGTTTGAACGCTTCTTTACCGAAGCCCACGCGTTTGCCAATCAGGTATGCCCCTACCAGGCCCGCCACCGCGGCGTTGATGTGTACAACGGTACCGCCTGCGAAGTCCAGCGCGCCATGGCTCGCCAGCAGACCGCCACCCCAGACCATGTGCGCAATCGGCACATAGGAGAGCGTCAGCCAGACCACCACGAAGATCAGTACGGCGGAGAAGCGAATACGCTCAGCCAGCGCACCGACGATCAGCCCAACGGTGATACAGGCGAACGAGCCCTGGAAGGCAACGTGAATATATTGATAGAAACTGCCCATCAGCGCGGTCAGTTCGATGTTTTTCAGCATGACCCAGTCAAAGTTTCCGAAGAACGCATTGCCCGTGCCGAAGGCCAGAGAGTAACCGTAGACCACCCACAACACGCAAACCAGCGCGAACGTGACGGCAACCTGCGTCAGCATGGAGAGAACGTTTTTGCCACGGATCAGGCCGCCGTAGAACAGCGCAATGCCCGGAATGGACATGAACAGCACCAGCGCGGTGCTGATCATCATAAAGGCGTTATCGGCTTTGTCTGCCACCGCAGGGGCAGCCAGTGCCAGGCCCGGCAGCAGTGCCAGCGAACCCAGACCCGTTTTGATTGTTGCTATCTTCATTTTCTCGATCCCTATCACTGTGTGCCAGGAGTTACTTACAGTGCCGCTTCGTCAGATTCGCCGGTACGGATGCGAATGACGCGCTGCAATTCGGCAACGAAAATTTTGCCGTCGCCAATTTTGCCGGTGTAGGCCGCTTTGCTAATGACATCAATAACTTCATCAAGCTGGTCATCAGCAATCGCGACATCAATTTTTACTTTTGGCAGGAAGTTAACGCTGTATTCTGCCCCGCGGTAAAGCTCGGCATGACCCTTCTGACGACCAAAGCCTTTCACTTCGGTGACAGTCAGTCCCTGAATACCCATGGAAGACAATGCTTCACGCACGTCTTCGAGTTTGAATGGTTTGATTACAACCGTAACCAGCTTCATAGATCCCCTCCAGTCAGAATTCGGTAATGGCCGCCGCTAATACGCAGAAGACATTGCAAGGGGTGTGCCAGAAATGAAAACCTGAGGGAAACGCGCTGCAATGAGCATTACACGAGCATGTTTAACGAACCGGTGAAAAAAAACGCACCATGACAGTGCACGGTGCGTTTCAGTTTTGCACCAACAGTAATGACTGTTAGCGCGCTGCCTTGTTTTGGTGCATCAGGCGCTGAGGGACTCGTCCTCACGCACGCTGGCAGCCAGCTCTTCACCGGCCAGCTGCAGCTGATACATCTGCCAGTAGCGCCCTTTTGCTTCGAGCAGCTCCCGGTGCGTACCGCGTTCGACGGCCTGACCGCGGTGCAGCACCAGGATGGTGTCTGCGTCGACAATCGTTGAAAGACGGTGTGCGATAACCACCAGCGTCGTGTGGTCACGCACCGCGGCCAGCGCCAGCTGGATAGCCTGCTCAGTACCAGAGTCGATGCTGGCGGTCGCTTCGTCGAGTATCAGCACCTGCGGCGTTTCAATCAGCACCCGCGCCAGGGCCAGAAGCTGCTTTTGTCCCACCGAGAGGTTATTCCCCTGCTCACCAAGCCGGGTATTGATCCCATCGCTAAAGCCGCGCGCCAGCTCTGCCAGCTGCACGGTTTCCAGCACATCCCACACCTGTTGCTGGGTATAGTCCCGACCGAGAGTGACGTTGGCGTAAAAGGTATCGGCCATGACCACCGGGTCTTGCTGCACCATTGCAACGCCTTTGCGCAACACATTGTGGCTCAGTGATGCGAGCGGACGACCATCAATGCGGATTTCACCCTGACTGACCGGGTAATAGCCCATCAACAGGCTGGCGAGGGTACTTTTACCGCTGCCGGTATGCCCCACCAGCGCCACAAAGCTGCGCGACGGCACATCAAGAGAGATGTCCTGCAACACCAGACGGTCTTCACGGTAAGCAAACGAGACCTTATCAAACGTAATCTCTCCGCTTAGCAAAGGACACTCATCATCGCCGTAGGTCTGACGTGGCCGGTCCATCAGTTCGAACACGCGCTCCCCCGCCACCACGGCCTGTTGCAACATAGACTGCTGGGTGGTGAGTTCTATCAACGGTTCATTAAGGCGTCCCAGATAGCTGATAAAAGCGTACAGAACCCCAACTTCAATTGTTCCGTTCGCGCTCATCCCGAAAAGCATCAGCAGGCCACAGAGAACCAGCGCCGAGAAGAGGCTCAGCAGCGGACGCAGCAGGAAACCGTCCAGTCGCAGCGTTTGCATACGCGCCATATAGTGCGACCGGCTGGCTTCTCCCATGCGTTCACCAAAGCGAGCCTGCTGGCGGAACTGCTGAATGACGCTCATGCCGTTGATCACTTCGTTGAAGCCATCGTTGATATCGGCCAGATAGGCGCGCACCCGACGCACAATCGGCGTGCTGTAGCGTTGATAGATGACCATTACAATCAATACGGCCGGGAAGATGGTGATCGCCACCAGAGCCATACGCCAGTTGAGGCTGAACATCGCCACCAGCATGGCGCCAATCAGCGCCGCGCTGCGCAGCACGGTTGCCACAACGGTGACATACAGATCGCGGATCACCTCGGTATCGTTGGTCACCCGGGATATCACCTGCCCAACCGGCTGGGTATCAAACTCGCTCAACGGCTGGCGCAGTGCCGCATCCATCACATCCGTACGTAACTTCTGCACCACGCCCACGGCCGCCCGGTTAAAGAGCAGAGACTGGGCGTAATGCAGTGACGCCGCTGTCAGCTGTAGCCCAACGTAGGCCACACCTAACCCCGCGACAAGCCCCAGCGGCAAATAGCTTTTCGCCACCATATTGTCGATAAAGTAGCTGATAAGCAGCGGACCGCTCACTTCAGCAATCGCGGCAATCCACAGCAACAGCACGGCAAGTGAAAGCGGTTTTCGCCACGGAGAACCATAGGCCAGCAGGCGTTTTAGCGTCGGCCACTGCGTCACGGTCTTACGCATTAGCGTTCTCCTCATCCTGTTCCGGGGCGTCGTCCAGCGCAGCTTCAAGCTGCTGATAACGATACATATCGCGATACCAGCCCGGTTGCTCCGCAAGCTGTTCATGCTGTCCGCGCTGGGCAATGTGCCCGTGCTGTAATACCAGAATTTCATTGGCTTCCGTCAGCGCCGACAACCGGTGTGCACTGATGATCACCGTCCTTCCATCCCCCCACTGTCGCAGGTTATGCAGGATCTGATGCTCGGTGCGGCCATCGACGGCAGAAAGCGCATCATCAAGGATCAGGATTTCGGCATTCAGCAGCAGCGCGCGGGCAATCGAGAGACGCTGTTTTTGCCCGCCGGAAAGCATAACGCCACGCTCACCCACTTCCGTTTCATAGCCCTGTGGCAGACGCAGAATATCGTCATGGACGCTGGCCAGGCGCGCGACGTGCTCAATCTCTTCCTGAGTCGCCGCCGGGCGTCCGAGGGCAATGTTATTCGCCACGGTGTCAGAAAAGAGAAACGGCGTCTGGCTGACCACCGCCAGACGACCGCGCCAGTCATCGAGCAGCAGGTTCGTCAACGGAATATCATGGAAGCGAATATCGCCCTGCGTGACGTCAAAGTGACGTTGAATCAGGGAGAGTACGGTACTTTTCCCGGCGCCTGTCGGACCGCAGATACCGAGCATCTGACCCGGTTTGAGCGTAAAGCTGACGTTCTCCAGTACCGTATGTTCCGTTTGCGGATACACAAACTTACGGACGTCGACATTCATCACGCCGCGCCCTTCCGGTACCGATTCGCTACCGTCATTCACCACTGGCGCTTCGGCAAGCATCGCGCGAATGCGGCTGTAGGCGGCGCTGCCGCGCTCTACGATGTTAAACATCCAGGCCAGTGCCAGCATCGGCCATATCATCAGCCCCAGGTACATGGCAAAGCTGGTCAATTGCCCGAGGGTTAGCGAGCCCTGCACCACCATCCAGCTCCCGCCACCAATGGCCAGCAGGTTGGCCATGCCAATCGCGACATAGATTGTCGGGTCAAACCGCGCATCGATACGCGCAACGCGCATGTTCTTCGCCCCCGTGTCGGCGGCATCGGCTGCAAACAGCGCGGATTGTCGATCTTCCAGGCCAAAGGCTTTGATCATGCGGATGCTGGTCATGCTCTCCTGCGTACGGTCATTCAGCGAGGAAAACGCCGCCTGCGCCAGCTTGAAGCGCTCATGAAGCTGTTCGCCATAGCGGTTGATCGCCAGCGCCATCAGCGGCATAGGCAGCAACGCCAGCAGCGTGAGCTGCCAGCTTATCTGGGTGGACATCACAATCAGAACCGCACAGCCCATCACCAGAGAGTCCACCAGCGTTAACACCCCTTCCCCGGCGGCAAACACGACGCGGTCAACGTCATTGGTGGCGCGAGCGATAAGATCCCCGGTGCGATGACGCAGGTAGAACTCGGGATGCTGGCGGCTCAGCTGACGATAAAAATCTTCACGCAGTTCGACGGCCAGCTGATAGGACGCGCCAAACAGCAGTACCCGCCAGACGTAGCGCAGCAGATAGACAATGATGGCCGTCAGCACCAGCGTGCCGACCCACATCAACACCCGTGCGGTGGTGTAATGCTGTTCTGTAACACCATCCACTACGTATCCCACCACTTTCGGTGGAATTAACTGCAGGATGGCAATGATAATAAGCAGGGCCACAGCGCCGAGGTAGCGTTGCCACTCCCGACGAAAGTACCAGCTTAATTGGGCAAATAATCGCACGCGGTTTGTTCCTGAAGGTATGGATCCGGCTACGCCGGGAAGTTATTCAATTAATCAATGGGTAGTGCTGTGGTGTATTTAATCTGTTCCATGGCGAAGCTCGAGGTGACGTCCGACAAGCCCGGTACGCTGTTCACCAGCCGCTTGTAAAAATCATCATAACGCTTCATGTCTGCCACCTGGACGCGCATCAGATAGTCATACTCTCCCGCCATGCGCCAGAAACCGAGCACCTCCGGCATCTCGGAGACCTGTGTTACGAAGCGGCTGTACCACTCGCTGCTGTGATGTTGGGTTTTTATCAGGACAAATGCCGTCAACCCAAGCCCCAGTTTTTCGGGATCTAAAAGCGCGACTCGCCCCAGAAGGATGCCGTCATCTTCAAGCTTCTTGAGGCGCTTCCAGCACGGCGTGGTGGTCAGATTAACGGCATCTGCCAGTGCCTGCAAAGAGAGGGTACAGTCACTTTGCAGTAAAGAAAGCAGCTTACGGTCTATTTTATCTAGCATACCCACCTCACAGAGAAAAATTTTCTCCCTTCATTCTATTTTAAAGGCCATATAGCAACAATTTTTTCTGTGCTTTTCGCTATGCTGGGCACAAAATGACAAACGGATAAATACGATGAATAGCGCCTGGGTTAAACATGCCATCAGCGAAATCAATGCCGACTATCAGCGCTCGGCGGACACCCATCTCATTCGCCTGGCTCTGCCGGGTTTTGCTGGCATCCAGCTGTACCTGAAAGATGAAAGCACCCATCCCACCGGTAGCCTGAAGCATCGCCTGGCGCGTTCGCTCTTTTTATACGGTTTGTGTAACGGCTGGATTAAGGAGGGAACCACGATTATTGAATCCTCCTCCGGTTCAACCGCCGTATCCGAAGCCTACTTTGCCCGCCTGCTGGGCCTGCCGTTTATCGCCGTGATGCCCTCCTGCACCGCGAAACGAAAAATTGAGCAGATCGAATTTTACGGTGGACGCTGTCACTTTGTGGAAAGCGCCTGCGAAATTTACGCCGCGTCTGAAATGCTGGCCCGTGAGCTGAATGGCCACTATATGGACCAGTTCACCTTTGCGGAGCGAGCCACAGACTGGCGCGGCAATAACAACATTGCCGACAGTATTTTCCGCCAGATGACCCACGAACCTCACCCTGTTCCGTCGTACATCGTGATGAGCGCCGGTACTGGCGGCACCTCAGCCACCCTGGGGCGTTACATCCGCTGTCAGGGCTATGATACGCAGCTGATGGTGGTGGATCCGCAGAACTCGGTGTTCCTGGACTACTGGCAAAGCCGCAATGCGGATCTGCGCAGCCCGGTGGGCAGTAAGATTGAAGGTATTGGCCGCCCGCGCGTGGAGCCTTCATTCATTCCGGACGTGGTGGATGAAATGCTCCGCGTGCCGGATGCCGCCAGCGTGGCAACCGCGCACTGGCTGGAGACACAGATTGGCCGTAAAGTCGGTGCATCTACCGGCACCAACATGTGGGGAGCCCTGCAGCTTGCGGCTCGCATGCGTGAAGAGGGGCGCACCGGCTCTATCGTCACCCTGCTCTGCGACAGCGGCGAGCGCTATCTTGAGACCTATTACAATGCGCAGTGGGTTCAGGCAAACATCGGCGATATTGAGCCGTGGAAAGCGCAGATTACGCAGCTGGTGAAATAAAAAAAAGCCAGACCGGGGTCTGGCTTGCTGGAAGGGTCTCACTATTCGGGGGAATATGGGAGGTTGTTGTTGTCCAGCCAATGCGTCAAAAAATGAGACACTGCTTCGTTACCGCAGTGCCCGATAACCGGTAGATGGGGAAGCTCTGCCTTCAACTGCGGCATCGCATTTCCCATAATCAGACCGCGACCAACGCTGCCCAGCATTTCGCGGTCGTTCATGGCGTCGCCAAACGCCATACATTCCTGCATCGTTAAGCCCAGGTGATCGCTCAGTACCGCCAGCGCCGATCCTTTATTACACCCAACCGGCAAAACCTCGAGGCAGTCCACCGCTGAAAACGTCAGGTGCGCCCGGTCGCCTAACGCGTCATTCAGCTGAATGCGTAAGCGACAAAGATCGTCATGATCGCCGCAGAAACAGATCTTCGTCACCGCGTGAGCCGGAATACGGCGCAGATCGATAAGCTGATAGCGGAAACCACTGTAGACATGGGCGTGCAGCAATGCCGGAATGTCATGCCCGGTAAACCAGCCGTTATCGTTAAAGACGTGAACGCTGGCCCGGGTGTCCCAGGTGCTGTGCAATACGATATCTGCCACTTCCGGGTTGAGATCCTGACGGTGGAGAACATCGCCTTCGACAGAGTGAATGCGTGTCCCATTGCCGGTAATAAGAAAAGCATCCAGGGAAAATGCCCCCAGCAAATGGCGCATCTCCAGCACATGACGGCCAGTGGCAAACGTCAGGGTGACATCACGTTCGTGCAGGCGCTTCAGGGTACTCAGGGTTTTCTCACCCAGACGGTGATCCGGCATTAACAACGTACCGTCCATATCAAACGCAGCGAGACGAGCCATGATTACTCCTGAAATGTGATGCGGTTAACTTGTGCATCAGTATTGCGTGAGATATACGGAAGTAATAGTGAATAGATGATAATTATTGTTCAGGGTTTCTCATGCGCCAGCTTAACCGACTCAACCAGTACCACCGTTTGTGGCAGCCTTCCGCTGGCGCGACGCAGCAGGCCACCATCAGCGAGCTGGCCGCCCGCTGTTTTTGCAGCGAACGGCATGTCCGTACATTACTGCGTCAGGCGCAGGAGGCGGGCTGGCTTAGCTGGCGAGCGCAGTCTGGCCGCGGTAAGCGTGGGGAGCTAACTTTCCACGTCACCCCGGAGTCACTGCGCAATACGATGATGGAAGAGGCGCTGAAGCGTGGGCAGCAGCATAACGCGCTTGAGCTGGCCCAGCTGGCGCCGGAGGAGCTGCGGTCACTGCTTCATCCGTTTTTAGGCGGCCAGTGGCAAAACGATACGCCGACGCTGCGCATTCCCTATTACCGCTCGCTGGATCCACTGCATCCCGGCTTTTTACCCGGTCGGGCGGAACAGCATCTGGCAGGACAGGTTTTTTCCGGGCTGACGCGTTTTCACGGTAACAGCAGCGAACCGACGGGCGATCTTGCCCATCACTGGGATGTGTCGGAGGACGGGCTGCGCTGGCATTTTTATATTCGCTCCACGCTTCACTGGCATAACGGTGATAAAGTCGAAACGGCCCAGTTACAGGAGAGTCTGAATGTGATGTTGACGCTCCCGGCCATGCACAGGCTTTTTCAGAGCGTGCTGCGCATTGAAGTTACCCATCCGCAGTGTCTGACGTTTATTTTACACAAGCCCGACTACTGGCTGGCGCATCGACTGGCAACCTATTGCAGCCGTGTGGCGCACCCGGCACAACCGATGACAGGCAGCGGACCTTTCAGGCTCACCGCGTATAAGCCGGACCTGGTTCGTCTGGAAAGCCATGAGCAGTATCACCTTAGCCACCCGCTACTGAAGGCCATCGAGTTCTGGATCACCCCTCAGCTATTTGATCAGGGGCTTGGAACCAGCTGCCGGCATCCGGTACAAATCGCCATCGGGGAGCCTGACGAACTGACCCGTTTGCGGCTGGTGAGTAACAGCATCAGCCTGGGGTTTTGCTACCTCACGCTGAAGCGCAGCCCGCGTCTTAGCGAAATGCAGGCAAGACGCCTTATCAACATCATTCACCTCTCAACGCTTCTGCATACTCTTCCTCTGGATGAGGGGCTTATCACCCCAACGCAGGAGTTGCTGCCGGGCTGGCGTATTCCTGAGTGGCCGGATCTCACGGATGTCCCTTTGCCTGAGACGCTGACCCTGATTTACCATCTGCCCGTTGAGTTACATACCATGGCGAGTCAGCTAAAAGCGTATCTTTCCCGCCAGGGCTGCGCGTTAACGGTCATCTTTCACGATGCCAAAACGTGGGACGGATGTCAGCATCTTGCCGACGCGGACCTCATGATGGGAGACAGGCTGATTGGCGAAGCACAGGAATACACCCTTGAGCAGTGGCTTCGCTGCGATGCGCTATGGCCGCACCTGCTGAGCGCACCGCAATATGCCCATCTGCAGGCGACACTGGATGCCGTTCAGACCCAGGCTGACGAGCATGCCCGGCATCGCGGGCTGAAAGCTATTTTCACCCAACTCATGGAGAGCGCGGTGCTGACACCGTTGTTTAACTACCAGTACCAAATCAGCGCGCCCCCGGGAGTCAATGGCATACGGCTTAACACCCGCGGCTGGTTCGATTTCACCGAAGCCTGGCTCCCGGCCCCCAAATCGTGAAGAAGCTGGTCGTCGCCGTAGTCAGACGGTAACATGATGTTTTTACCGTAACTGTCGAGATGATTTATGAAACGTGCCGTCGTCGTGTTCAGCGGAGGACAAGATTCCACTACCTGCCTGGTTCAGGCGCTTCATCAGTACGATGAAGTTCACTGTGTCACTTTCGATTATGGTCAGCGACATCGCGCTGAAATCGACGTCGCCCGTGAACTGGCGCTGAAACTGGGCGCGCGCGCGCATAAGGTGCTGGACGTTACGCTGTTAAATGAACTGGCCGTCAGTAGCCTCACCCGCGACAGTATTCCCGTTCCTGACTATGAACCTGATGCCAGCGGCATTCCGAACACCTTTGTGCCAGGCCGCAACATTCTCTTCCTGACGCTGACGGCGATCTACGCCTACCAGGTGAAAGCCGAAGCGGTGATCACGGGCGTGTGTGAAACCGACTTCTCCGGGTACCCTGACTGCCGTGACGAGTTCGTGAAGGCTCTCAACCACGCCGTGAATCTGGGGATGGCAAAAGAGACGCGCTTTGAAACGCCACTGATGTGGCTTGATAAAGCGGAAACCTGGGCGCTGGCAGACTACTGGGGCAAACTGGACATGGTTCGCAGCGAAACCCTTACCTGCTACAACGGCATTAAAGGTGATGGTTGTGGCCAGTGTGCGGCCTGTAATCTGCGCGCAAACGGGCTGAATCACTATCTGGCCGACAAAGCGGGCGTGATGTCGGCGATGAAGAAAAAAACCGGGCTCAAATAAGCCTCTTTGACCGTGCTGGCGAACAGAATATCGACAGCACGGGTCATGAACACAACGCGTCTAGACGATCATCAACTGCAGTTTTTCCCGCAACTCCCCTTCCAGCGGCAACGCTTTCTGGGTTTTCAGATCAATACAGACAAAGGTGATCAGCGCGTCGGCAACGGCCTGGCCTTCAGGATCCAGCGTCACCGCCTGGGTTAACACGCCGCTCTTGCCGTTTAACTGTTGAAGCTGGCTGGTGATGGTCAGCACATCTCCCAGCACGGCCGGACGACGGTAGTTGATATTGATGTTGACGACCACGAACGCGATGTTGTGCGCGGTCATCCACTGAAAGCTTTCGCTGCTTTCCAGACCGTCCCAGCGCGCTTCTTCAAGAAACTCAAGATAACGGGCGTTGTTGACGTGCTGGTAAACATCGATGTGGTAGCCGCGTACTTTGATTTTTGTCTGCATAGCGCAATAGCCTTTACTGTTGTTATAGGATAAGAGGTCATGACTGGTATGACCTCTTTATCCTGGCAAAATTTTGCCGCCGTGCAAGTAATTATGTGATTACAACGTCAGGTGTGAGAGGTTGCGCTCAACCAGCGCCCCGCCCATACCGGGCACTTGCTTAAGATCGTCAACCGTTTTGAAAGGACCGTACTCTTCGCGATAGCTGACTATCGCCTGCGCTTTTTTTAGCCCTACGCCATTCATCACCCGGGCGAGATCCTCTGCCGATGCCGAATTGATACTGACTCGCGTACCGTCATCATCCGCGCTTTTTCCGGCATCCGTGGCTTTCGTCTGGCCAGCTGCGGGTGCCGCTGCGTCAGACCTGGTTTGCACCGCCGGTGTTTTCGCCGCAGGTGTCGTCGCCAGCGCACCTGCGCTCATCCCGGTGGTGGCAATCGCCAGAGTAATGAACAGAGCCTTGATTCCACATTTCATGCTGTTATCTCCTTGTTTGTTGACAGCCAGGCCACAATATCCAGCGTTATAACCCGGCACAAACGGCAGATTGCAGAAATGGAAAAGGCCGCGAAAGCGGCCTTTAGTTATTGCAGAGCGTTACGAAAATATGCGAGCAAATACGTAATTATTGCTGCTGAGTCATCACGTCACCGAGCTTGATTTTGGCTTCTGTGCGCAGGTTGCTCATCATCGCTTCGAAAGCAATCTGGGCATTGTTCTGGGTAATACCCTGCACCATCGCTTTCTTCTGCTCTTCAGGCATCGTGCCTGCTTTCACATCGTCCAGCGCGAGCAGAACGACGTTACCCTGCATATCGGTAGTGGTACCGAAGCTTGGTTTGTCCTTCGCAGGCAGGCTCAGACCGAACGCTGCCTGACTGACAGGATCCTGACCGGTACGGCTCAGCGTTTTTGGCTCACCGAAGCTCAGACCTGCCGCTTTCAGTGCATCCTGTTTACCCGCTTTCAGGTCAACCAGAATCTTCTCAGCATCCAGTTTTGCCTGCTGTTCCGCTTTGTTGTGCTTAACCTGAGCAACCACCTGATCTTTCACTTCTGCCAGCGGTTTAATCGCTTCTGGTTTGTGCTCGCTGACGCGAAGAACAAACGCACGATCGCCGTCTACGGTAATGATGTCAGAGTTGCTGCCCGGCGTGCCATTCTCGCCAACCAGACCACCGTTGAAGATGGCATCAGCAACCGGTTTGAAATTCAGCTCTTCCGGCAGGTTGTTACGACCGAACCAGCCGGTCTCAACCGCTTTCACCCCTGCAGCCTGCTCAGCACCCGCCAGAGATTCGTTGTCGTTGCTGGCAGCATCACTGACTTTCTGTTGCAGCGCGTAGTATGCATCCAGCGCTTTTTCCTGCTTCACTTTCGCTGCGATATCATCGCGAACGTCAGCCAGCGGCTTGGTTTTCGCGGCCTCGATGTCATCCAGACGCGCCACCAGGAAACCAACGGAAGATTTAATGACACCCGAAAGCTGGCCTTTATCTTTCAGACCGGCATTTTTCAGTTCGTCAGGCGTGGTGCTCTCTTCCAGCCAGCCCATATCACCGCCGTTTTTAGCAGAGATAATATCGGTGGATTTTGCTTTCGCGAGGGAGGCGAAATCAGCGCCCTTATTCAGCTCATCCAGCACGGCTTTGGCGTCTGCCTCAGTTTTGGTCTGGATCACGCTGTAGCGGTTACGCTGCGGCTGAGTGAACTGATCCTGATGCTGATCGTAATAAGACTGAATTTCCGCGTCAGAGGCTGTTTCCTGCAGCGCGGCAGCATCCAGCTTGATGTAGCTCACACGGAACTGTTCTGGAGCAACGAAGTTACTCTTGTTCTGCTCGTAATAGGCGTTAATGTCCGCGTCGCTAACCTGCTGCTTCGCCGCCAGAGCATTCACATCGATGGTCGCTTCACGTACCACGCGCTGCTGTGCAACCAGGGCTGCCAGCTCTTCCGTCTCACCTTTGAGCATGAAATCAGTGCCAACGACGGCATTGATGAGCTGTTGGGTTGTCAGTTGATTACGCAGAGCCTGAGCGTATTGATCGGCAGTCATGCCCATCTGATTAATGATGCCGTTGTAACGCGCATTGTCGAATTTGCCGTTAGACTGGAATGCCTGAGTCGATAAGATGGCTTTTTTAACCTGCTCATCGCTGATGCCCAGGCCCAGTTTTTTCGCGTATTGATCCAGCAGCGCTTCGTCGATCAGACGGTTCAGGGTCTGTTGGCGCAGGGATTTCATATACCCTTCGTTTGCCGCGAGTTCAGAGAATTGGTCGCCCAGCTGTTGCTGCATACGGTTACGTTCACCGGCAAAAGCATTCTCGAACTGACCACGGCTGATCTCCTGGCCATTCACTTTTGCGGCATAGTTCGCGCCACCGCCGATAAGGTAACTGCTCACGCCGGTCAATATGAACGACACGATAATGATACCGAAAATAATCTTGAGCACGAGACTGTTAGCAGCCGTGCGTAAGCTGTCCATCATGGTGTAACAACACTCCGCTGTAGGTGACTGGTTACCTGACGCTAACGGAAAATCCTGCCCGTCGCGCGTAAAGGCGTATTGTGACAAGAAAACGGTGCGATTGTCAGCCCACAACTCGCATAAACTCGCACAAATCAGGCCTGGACAAACAAAAAAGGCACATCAAATGATGCGCCCTTGTACTATTCGGCTTCCCTGAGATGGGAAAGCAATCAGTTTACTGCGTCTTTCAGCGCTTTACCTGCACGGAAACCCGGCACTTTAGCGGCAGCAATGGTGATCTCTTTACCGGTCTGAGGGTTGCGGCCAGTACGGGCAGCACGCTCTTTAACAGCAAAAGTACCGAAGCCTACCAGTGCAACGTCGTCCCCAGCCTGCAGAGATTCAGTAACAGAAGCAATTAATGCATCTAACGCACGTCCAGCTGCAGCTTTAGAAATATCAGCACCAGCAGCAATTTTGTCAATCAGTTGAGATTTATTCACTGTTCTCTTCCTCTCTTTATAATTTATATCGCGCCTGAATCCTTCACAACGCGACCGCGCAGCAGTTATATCAGGCCTGCCATGACCTTACAACACCCGTTGTTGATGGCTGGCCTAATCAGCAATCTAAATTAGCTATACAAAAAAAGGCTGGCAAGTGCGAAATGACTTACCAGCCTTACTTTTATTGACGCTCTTTGCGCGAGGTCACTATTTTGCGGTTACAACCTGCATTCCGGAAGGTTCATTCTGCAGGGCGAGAGTCAGAACTTCCTCAATTCGCTTCACAGGATGAATCTGCAGATCGGCAATCACGTTGTCCGGAATCTCTTCCAGATCGCGTTTATTTTCGTAAGGGATCAATACGGTTTTGATCCCACCACGGTGTGCCGCCAGCAGTTTTTCTTTTAACCCACCGATTGGCAGCACCTGGCCACGCAACGTGATCTCACCGGTCATTGCCACATCGGCACGCACCGGGTTGCCGGTAAGGCAGGAAACCAGTGCGGTACACATGGCAATACCTGCGCTTGGGCCATCTTTCGGCGTTGCCCCTTCAGGCACGTGCACGTGGATATCGCGTTTCTCGTAGAAATCAGGGTTGATGCCCAATTTCTCCGCACGCGCGCGTACCACGGTCAGCGCGGCCTGAATCGACTCCTGCATCACTTCACCCAAAGAGCCGGTGTAGGTCAGCTTGCCTTTACCCGGGACACAGGCGGTTTCAATGGTCAGCAGATCGCCACCCACTTCCGTCCATGCCAGACCGGTGACCTGGCCCACGCGGTTTTCATTGTCCGCGCGACCATAGTCAAAGCGCTGAACGCCCAGATAGGCATGCAGGTTGTCGCCATTGATCACGATGTGTTTCAGGCTCTTATCCAGCAGCAGCTGTTTAACCGCCTTACGGCACAGTTTAGAGATTTCGCGCTCAAGGCTACGCACGCCCGCTTCACGGGTGTAGTAGCGGATGATGCCAATAATCGCGCTGTCCTCAACGGTCAGCTCGTTGGCTTTCAGCGCGTTACGCTCAATCTGCTTCGGCAGCAGGTGCCGTTTCGCAATGTTCAGTTTTTCGTCTTCGGTATAACCGGAGAGACGAATCACTTCCATACGGTCCAGCAGCGGCGCCGGAATGTTCATGGAGTTCGAGGTCGCGACAAACATGACATCGCTCAGGTCGTAATCCACTTCGAGGTAGTGATCGCTGAACGCCACGTTCTGTTCTGGATCAAGAACTTCCAGCAAAGCAGACGCCGGATCGCCACGCATGTCCGAAGACATTTTGTCGATCTCATCGAGCAGGAACAGCGGGTTTTTAACGCCCACTTTCGCCATCTTCTGGATCAGTTTACCCGGCATAGAACCGATGTAGGTACGACGGTGACCGCGGATCTCCGCTTCATCGCGTACGCCACCCAGCGCCATACGGATATACTTACGTCCGGTCGCTTTGGCGATGGACTGACCCAGAGAGGTTTTCCCTACCCCCGGTGGTCCCACCAGGCACAGAATCGGGCCTTTGATTTTGTTCACACGGCTCTGGACTGCGAGGTACTCAAGAATGCGGTCTTTCACGCGCTCAAGGCCGTAGTGGTCGGTATCCAGGATCTCCTGCGCCTGACGCAGGTCTTTTTTGACCTTGCTGCGGGCATTCCAGGGAACCTGAACCATCCATTCGATATAGCCGCGCACGACGGTCGCTTCAGCCGACATTGGAGACATCATTTTCAGCTTCTGCAGTTCTGCTTCGGCTTTCTCTTTGGCCTCTTTCGGCATTTTCGCCGCGTCGATCTTACGCTTCAGCGCTTCGTTTTCGTCCGGCGCGTCATCCATCTCGCCGAGCTCTTTCTGAATGGCTTTCATTTGCTCATTCAGATAGTACTCACGCTGAGATTTCTCCATCTGCTTTTTAACGCGGTTACGAATACGCTTCTCAACCTGCAGCAGATCGATCTCAGACTCCATCATCGCCATCAGATATTCCAGACGTTCGTTAACGTCGGACATCTCCAGCACGGACTGTTTGTCAGCCAGCTTCAGCGGCATGTGTGCAGCGATGGTGTCCGCCAGACGCGCAGGATCGTCGATGCTGTTCAGCGACGTCAGCACTTCTGGTGGGATTTTCTTGTTCAGCTTGATATAGCCTTCGAACTGGCTAATCGCGGTGCGCACCAGCACTTCCTGCTCGCGCTCATCCAGCTGAGGTGATTCAAGGTACTCTGCCTTGGCAGAGAAATGCTCGCCATCGTCAGACAGGGTGGTAATACGCGCACGCTGCAAGCCTTCTACCAGCACCTTAACGGTGCCGTCAGGCAGCTTCAGCATCTGCAAAATAGAGGCCACGGTCCCGACGGTGAAAAGATCGTTTACACCCGGCTCATCCGTTGATGCTTCTTTCTGCGCCACCAGCATGATTTTTTTATCATGATCCATGGCGGCTTCGAGGCAACGGATAGATTTTTCCCGCCCTACAAATAAGGGTATGACCATGTGCGGATAAACCACCACATCGCGCAACGGCAATACGGGGATTTCAATGCGTTCAGAACGCTCAGGATTCATAGAGCTCTCTCTTAGTTTAGTGTCCGCCAGGTAAACTGGTCATGTCACTGTGCTTCACATAACCATTAACATGTATCCAGTATATGGGGATGTTTCCCACACATTCAACGCCGCGTATACGGAAAAATAAAAGGGGAGATAAAATCCCCCCTTTTTGATTAACTGCTTGTATGATTTGGTGAATTATTCGCCAGATGCCTGTTGCGCTTCCGGCTTGCCATAAATCAGCAATGGCTTGGTCTGGCCGCTAATGACCGACTCATCAATCACCACTTTCTCAACATCTTCCATCGACGGTAGATCGTACATGGTGTCAAGCAGCGCCGCTTCCACGATAGAACGCAGGCCACGCGCACCGGTTTTACGGATCATCGCTTTCTTGGCAATCGCGTCCAGCGCTTCGTCACGGAATTCCAGCTCAACGCCTTCCAGATTGAACAGCGCCTGATACTGCTTGGTCAGCGCATTTTTCGGCTCTTTCAGGATCTGAATCAGCGCGTCTTCACTCAGTTCGTTCAGCGTTGCCACAACAGGCAGACGGCCAATGAACTCAGGAATCAGACCAAACTTGATCAAGTCTTCTGGCTCAACCTGTGACAGCAGCTCGCCTTCGTTCGGCTTTTCGGACGAGGCTTTCACCGTCGCGCCAAAACCAATGCCGGAGCCGGTTTCAACACGGTGAGAGATCACTTTATCCAGACCGGCAAACGCACCACCACAGATGAACAGGATCTTGGACGTATCAACCTGCAGGAACTCCTGCTGAGGATGTTTACGGCCACCCTGCGGTGGAACGGCTGCAACCGTACCTTCGATCAGCTTCAGCAACGCCTGCTGCACGCCCTCACCCGATACGTCACGGGTAATGGACGGGTTGTCAGATTTACGGGAGATCTTGTCGATCTCATCGATGTAAACAATCCCGCGCTGCGCTTTCTGTACATCGTAATCGCATTTCTGCAGCAGTTTCTGGATGATGTTTTCTACGTCCTCACCCACATAACCGGCTTCGGTCAGGGTGGTGGCATCGGCCATTGTGAACGGAACATCCAGCAGACGCGCCAGCGTTTCAGCCAGCAGCGTTTTACCGGAGCCGGTTGGGCCGATCAGCAGAATATTACTTTTACCCAGTTCTACGCCATTGCTGGTATCACCGTTACGCAGGCGTTTATAATGGTTGTATACCGCCACGGCGAGCACTTTTTTCGCCTGCTCCTGACCGATGACATAGTCGTCAAGATGATGACGAATTTCATGCGGCGTTGGCAGCGCGCTGCGCTCGCGGTGAGGTGCTACTTCTTTAATCTCTTCGCGAATAATGTCGTTACATAAGTCAACACATTCGTCGCAGATATACACGGACGGCCCGGCAATCAGTTTACGCACTTCATGCTGGCTTTTGCCGCAAAAAGAGCAGTACAGCAGTTTGCCCGAACCATCTTTGCGTTTATCTGTCATGAGTCCAAACCTCTTTTTAAGTTCTTTGTGCCGCACATGACGACGCAAATGCCATTTTCAGACGCAAGCTGCTTTTAGCAACATGCCGCCCTACCTGAGTATAGCGGCACACTCGCGTCACGGGCATCAATTACGATGGGTCAAAACGGAGTCGACTAAGCCGTACTCAACAGCCTCAGAGGCAGAGAGGAAACGATCGCGCTCGGTATCGCGCTCGATCTGCTCAAGAGATTGACCCGTATGCTGCGCCATAAGTTCATTCATGCGCGCTTTTACTTTCAGAATTTCGCGGGCGTGGATTTCAATATCCGTCGCCTGCCCCTGATAACCCCCCAGCGGCTGGTGAATCATCACGCGGGAATTTGGCAGGCAGAAACGCTTACCTTTAGCCCCTGCGGTTAACAGGAACGCACCCATAGATGCAGCCTGACCCATACAGATAGTGCTGACATCTGGCTTGATGAATTGCATGGTGTCATAAATGGACATACCTGCCGTGATCACGCCGCCCGGGGAGTTAATGTACAGGTAAATGTCTTTTTCCGGGTTTTCCGCTTCCAGAAACAGCATCTGCGCCACGATCAGGTTAGCCATGTGGTCTTCCACCTGGCCGGTCAAAAAGATAACGCGCTCCTTGAGCAGACGGGAATAGATATCAAAAGAACGCTCACCACGTGAGGTCTGTTCAATAACCATTGGCACCAGAGCCATATGGGGTGCAAAGTTATCTCGTTCGCCACTGTATGACATTTCCGTCTCCTGGATCAAAATTGAAAACACCTGCTGTACTGATTGTAACCTTACGGACGGATTATCAGCCAGTCTCAATCATCGTGATTACACACTTATGGGGTTCATACTGCCCTATTTCAAGCATAACAACCTTTTGTTGTTACGCTAACACTGAAAGGGCGTTTTAGCACTCTTCCTGGGGTAAAGCCGTGATAAAAAAAACCCGTCGCCGGAAGGCAACGGGTTTTTTGTTCAAACTTTAAACCCTGGGGGCGAAATTACGCCTGCTGGTTCATCAGTTCGTTGAAAGAGGTCGCTTTTTCGGTCACTTTCGCTTTCGCCAGTACCGCTTCAACAGCCTGCTCTTCCAGGGCAACATTGCGCATGTTGTCCATCAGCTCTTTGTTCTTACCGTAGAACTCGATCACTTCTGATGGATCTTCGTATGCAGAAGCCATCTCTTCGATCAGGCCTTTCACACGCTCTTCGTCAGCTTTCAGCTCGTGGGTACGAATCACTTCGCCCAGCAGCAGGCCAACAACAACGCGGCGTTTAGCTTGCTCTTCGAACAGCTCGCGTGGCAGTTCCATCGCTTGCTGCTGGTTGCCACCGAAACGCTGTGCAGCCTGACGGCGCAGAACGTCGATTTCGCTGTCAATCAGGGCAGCCGGAACGTCGATTTCGTTCGCTTTTACCAGACCGTCAATCGCCTGAGATTTCACACGGTTACGTACAGCGCCGTTCAGCTCACGTTCCATGTTTTTACGCACTTCGGTACGCAGACCGGCTACAGAACCATCTTCCACGCCGAAACGCTTGATGAATTCTTCAGTCAGTTCAGGCAGTTCGCGCTCTTCAACTTTCTTCAGGTTGATAACGAACTTCGCTGCTTTACCTTTCAGGTTTTCAGCGTGGTACTCTTCCGGGAAGGTCACGTCGATGGTGAACTCTTCGCCCGCTTTGTGACCTTTGATACCGTCTTCGAAGCCTGGGATCATACGACCCTGGCCCATTGCCAGTACGAAGTCAGACGCTTTACCGCCTTCGAACTCTTCGCCGTCTACAGAACCGGTGAAGTCGATGGTCACACGGTCTTCCGCGTCAACAGCACCTTCTTTCTCTTTCCAGTTCGCCTGCTGCTTACGCAGAGTGTCCAGCATGCCGTCAACGTCTTCGTCAGTCACGGAAACAACAGGTTTTTCAACTTCGATAGATTCCAGACCTTTCAGCTCAACTTCCGGGTACACTTCGAACTCTACGGAGTAGGTGAAGTCTTCGCCCTGTTTGTATTCGCCTGGAACGTAATTCGGCGCACCGGCCGGATTAATTTTTTCTTTGATGATCGCATCAATAAAGTTGCGGCTCATCAGTTCACCCAGCACATCCTGACGCACGGAAGCGCCATAACGCTGAGCAACAACATTCATCGGTACTTTGCCCTTACGGAAGCCGTCAATACGTACTTTTTTTGCTACGTTGACCAGCTCGCTTTTCACAGCAGTTTCGATGCTGTCAGCAGCGATAGTAATCGTTACACGGCGGCCAAGGCCTTGAGTGGTTTCAACTGAAACTTGCATCTTGTTACCTCAAAAAAATCACAGTGCTCGGTCAACTCTGAATCTGTCTGTTATACCGGGATGCTCTCTTAGTGCAGATTCACATTCCCTGTCGCCAGAATCATCCCGAAGACATTCATTAAGACGCGGCATTATAGCGGCATCACTTAGGTGAGTCGAGAACGGTTGGGGCATGTTGCTGCGGCTTTTTTCACACTTTAAGGCTATTTTTAGCCTTAAAAACGCACCATCCGCTCAAAACTCAGACAAAACAAAACGGCCCGGAGGCCGTTTTGAGGAAATCTGTATGCAACATACTGGAAAAGCTCCAGCCGTTGCAAATCCGATTTATCAGGCGATGGTGCCTGCGCCGCGACACGGCGGCGATGCAAATACCGTATCCTGCAAGCCTTCCCATTCCTTAATGGTATAGGTGTGCAATGCCAGCGCATGTACGGTTGTGGAGAGTTCTTCCGTCAAGGTGCTGTAGATCAAGCGATGTCGGTTCAGGAAACGTTCTCCCGTGAAGCGATCGCTGACCAGAACCACTTTAAAGTGGCTTTCAGAACCTGCCGGCACGTTATGACGATAGCTTTCGTCGACGACTTCGAGGAACACAGGGTTGAACGCTGCCCTTAATTTATCTTCTATCTGTTCACGTATCATCATGAAATCACTCCTCCGACAACGCCAGGATGTCACCCATCCCTTTAAATATTAGCCGCTTTTACCGTTTCCATTACAACAAGACAACAAATATTTAGCTTTCGTCTTATTTTCTCATTCAGACGAATGAAGTTCACTGTGAGACTCATACCTTTTGACCTTCGCGCGTGGAGAAAAAGGCGGGGCTGGTCAGTTTTCGGACAAGGCGATGAATTTACATGCGTTGACCACTTCCCCTGGCCGTTAGCGATGTTATGATGGCGGCAATTTTTCTCTGTAATGCTTACGATTCGTTGAGAACCTGAAAATGTTAAAAAAACTCTTCTTTCCGTTGGTAGCACTTTTTATGCTGGCAGGCTGCGCTACCCCGCCTACAACCATTGATGTCTCCCCTAAGATTACCCTGCCTCAGCAGGATCCTAGCCTGATGGGCGTAACCGTGAGCATTAACGGTGCCGATCAGCGTCAGGATCAAGCCCTGGCTAAAGTGACCCGCGACAACCAGCAGGTGACGTTGACCGCCTCACGCGACCTGCGCTTCCTGCTGCAGGAAGTGCTCGAGAAACAGATGACTTCCCGCGGCTATATGATTGGCCCAAGCGGTGCGGTTGATCTGCAGATCATCGTGAACAACCTGTACGCTGACGTGTCCCAGGGTAACGTTCGCTACAACATCTCCACCAAAGCGGATATCGCCATCATCGCGACCGCGAAGAACGGCAACAAGATGACCAAAAACTACCGTGCGAGCTACTCTGTTGAAGGCGCGTTCCAGGCGTCCAACAAAAATATTGCTAACGCGGTTAACAGCGTGCTGACTGACACCATTTCCGATATGGCGCAGGACACCAGCATCCACGACTTCATCAAGCAAAACGCGCGTTAATCCCGCTTCCTGACCCGGTGTTTCACCGGGTCAGCTTTATATGAACATGTCGAGTCATTACTTACGCATTTTCCAGCAACCTAAATCAGCCATCCTGCTGATCCTTGGTTTCGCCTCCGGTTTACCTCTCGCCCTCACCTCCGGCACGCTGCAGGCCTGGATGACCGTCGAGAATATCGATCTCAAAACCATTGGTTTCTTCTCCCTCGTCGGCCAGGCTTACGTCTTTAAGTTCCTGTGGTCGCCGGTGATGGACCGTTATACCCCGCCGTTCCTGGGCCGTCGTCGCGGCTGGTTAGTGATGACCCAGGTCCTGTTGCTGATCGCAATCGCGGCGATGGGCTTTCTTGAACCCACGACGCAGCTTCGCTGGATGGCCGCCCTTGCGGTGGTAATCGCCTTCTGTTCTGCCTCGCAGGATATCGTTTTTGATGCCTGGAAGACGGACGTGTTGCCTGCAGAAGAGCGGGGAGCCGGCGCAGCCATTAGCGTGCTGGGCTATCGTCTGGGGATGCTGGTATCCGGTGGTCTGGCGCTGTGGGTGGCCGACCGTTATCTCGGCTGGCAGGGCATGTACTGGCTGATGGCCGCCCTGTTGATCCCCTGTATTATTGCCACCCTGCTCGCCCCCGAACCGAGCGATGTGATCCCGGTTCCACGTTCTCTGGAGCAGGCCGTTGCCGAACCTCTTCGCGACTTCTTTGGCCGCAACAACGCCTGGCTTATCCTGCTGTTAATCGTCCTTTATAAGCTCGGCGATGCCTTCGCGATGAGCCTGACCACCACCTTCTTAATTCGCGGGGTCGGGTTTGATGCCGGCGAAGTCGGCGTGGTGAACAAAACGCTCGGGTTGTTTGCAACTATTGTCGGGGCCCTGTACGGCGGCGTATTAATGCAGCGTCTGACGCTCTTTCGCGCACTGCTGATCTTCGGCATCCTGCAGGGGGCATCGAACGCCGGTTACTGGCTGCTGTCGGTGACGGATAAGCATATGATCAGTATGGGCGCCGCGGTGTTTTTTGAAAACCTGTGCGGCGGTATGGGGACAGCGGCGTTTGTTGCCCTGCTGATGACCCTGTGCAACAAATCGTTTTCCGCGACGCAGTTCGCTCTGCTCTCGGCGCTTTCCGCCGTTGGTCGCGTGTATGTCGGGCCGATTGCCGGCTGGTTTGTTGAAGCCCATGGCTGGCCAACGTTCTACCTCTTCTCAGTGGTAGCGGCAGTGCCTGGACTCTTATTGCTACTGGTCTGTCGCCAGACGCTGGAATATACCCAGCGAACAGAACACTTTATGCCACGCACGGAATATCATCGCGCTTACCGTTTTGCGTTACGACTGTTAATGGCGGGTTGCTTTGCCCTGGTGCTGTGGCTCGTGGTGCTCATTATTAATGCCACCACCTCTCTGGTACTGCCTCTCGAAGCGCTTCTGCTGGATGCCGGCGCGCTGCTGGCGGTTGCCGGGATCCTGACTGGCGGGCTGCTCGATTTCATGGCGCTGCGTAAAACGCAGTTAACCTGAAGTAAAATCCGAAAGGTTATTTCCCGTTGTAATCACGAACCGAAATTATAACGGTGAAATAGCCGCCAGCCGCTAAAAAAAATATTTGTTGTTTTGTGCGGGATAGGATTCGGAAATTATTGGAGTCAATTGCAGAACGCTATTTTTCATTAAACGATTCAGCATCAGAGAGTTTGATTTTTCGTTTTTTAGTTGTCTTTTTATTGATAATTAATTGTTAATTTTTTGTTTATTTTTCACAATGGTTATACCAATTGCCCCTTTTAGGGTATGCTTGGGGGTCCTTTCGTTATAAAGCCCATGCCATGCGGCTTACGTCTTAAAAAGCGACATAATTTGCAACACTTGTGACATGTGCGGCAGAACCCGGTAACACCTTCCTGACACAGGTCTAATGATGTTTACAGTAATGTAACCTTCCCGTAAAATGCCCCCACACTTTAAACGCCACCAGACTCCCGTGGAATTGAGGTCGTTAAATGAGACTCAGGAAATACAATAAAAGTTTGGGATGGTTGTCATTATTCGCAGGCACTGTATTACTCAGTGGCTGCGATTCTGCACTACTTGACCCCAAAGGACAGATTGGACTGGAACAACGTTCACTGATATTGACGGCTTTTGGCCTGATGTTGATTGTGGTTATTCCAGCCATTTTGATGGCTGTTGGTTTCGCCTGGAAGTATCGTGCGAGCAATAAAGATGCGAAGTATAGCCCTAACTGGTCACACTCCAATAAAGTGGAAGCTGTGGTCTGGACGGTACCTATCCTGATCATCCTGTTCCTTGCCGTACTGACATGGAAAACCACTCACGCACTTGAGCCAAGCAAGCCGCTGGTTCACGATGAAAAACCGATTACCATTGAAGTGGTCTCCATGGACTGGAAATGGTTCTTCATCTATCCGGAACAGGGCATTGCCACCGTGAATGAAATCGCCTTCCCGGCGAACACTCCGGTTCAGTTCAAAGTGACCTCCAACTCCGTAATGAACTCCTTCTTCATCCCACGTCTGGGTAGCCAGATTTACGCGATGGCCGGTATGCAGACTAACCTGCACCTGATCGCGAATGAAGCAGGCACCTACGATGGTATCTCCGCCAGCTATAGCGGCCCGGGCTTCTCAGGTATGAAGTTCAAAGCTATCGCGACGCCAGACCGTGCCGCTTTCGACCAGTGGGTTGAAAAAGCGAAGCAGTCTCCAAACACCATGTCTGACATGGCGGCGTTCGAAAAAGTGGCAGCACCTAGCGAATATAACAAGGTGGAGTACTTCTCTAACGTGAAACCCGATTTGTTCAAAGACGTTATTGGCAAATTTATGGATCACGGCAAGAGCATGGACATGACCCAGCCTGAAGGTGAGCATAGCGCACACGAAGGTATGGAAGGCATGGACATGAGCCACGCGGAAACCGCTCACTAAGGGGCCGAGGAAGAAAATGTTCGGAAAATTGACACTGGATGCAGTGCCCTACCATGAACCCATTATCGTGGTTACGGTTGCTGCAATTATCATCGGTGGCGCAGCCTTACTGGCCTTGATCACTTACTTCGGTAAGTGGAGCTACCTGTGGAACGAGTGGCTGACTTCGGTTGACCACAAAAAACTGGGTATCATGTACTGCATCGTCGGTATCGTCATGTTAATTCGTGGCTTTGCGGATGCGATCATGATGCGTAGCCAGCAGGCACTCGCGTCTGCGGGTGAAGCCGGCTTCCTGCCGCCGCATCACTACGACCAGATCTTTACCGCCCACGGCGTTATCATGATCTTCTTCGTGGCGATGCCGCTGGTTATCGGTCTGATGAACGTTGTCGTTCCGCTGCAAATCGGCGCGCGCGACGTAGCGTTCCCGTTCCTGAATAACCTGAGCTTCTGGTTCACGGTTGTCGGCGTTATCCTGGTTAACCTGTCACTGGGTGTGGGCGAATTTGCTCAGACCGGCTGGCTGGCTTACCCGCCGCTTTCGGGAATTGAGTACAGTCCGGGCGTTGGCGTCGATTACTGGATTTGGGCACTTCAGCTCTCCGGTGTCGGTACAACCCTGACCGGTATCAACTTCTTCGTGACCATTATCAAGATGCGTGCCCCTGGCATGACCATGTTCAAGATGCCGGTATTTACCTGGGCATCTCTGTGCGCCAACATCCTGATTATTGCATCATTCCCAATTCTGACCGTCACCATCGCGCTGCTGACCCTGGACCGCTACCTGGGCACCCATTTCTTTACCAACGATATGGGTGGCAACATGATGATGTACATCAACCTGATTTGGGCCTGGGGTCACCCGGAAGTGTACATCCTGGTTCTGCCGGTCTTCGGTGTGTTCTCCGAAATCGCAGCAACCTTCTCGCGTAAACGTCTGTTTGGTTACACCTCACTGGTGTGGGCAACCGTGTGTATTACCGTTCTGTCGTTCATCGTTTGGCTGCACCACTTCTTCACCATGGGTGCTGGCGCGAACGTAAACGCCTTCTTCGGTATTACGACCATGATTATCGCAATCCCTACCGGGGTTAAGATCTTCAACTGGCTGTTCACCATGTACCAGGGCCGTATCGTGTTCCACTCAGCAATGCTGTGGACTATCGGCTTCATCGTCACCTTCTCCGTGGGTGGGATGACCGGTGTACTGCTGGCGGTACCGGGTGCTGACTTCGTTCTGCACAACAGTCTGTTCCTGATTGCGCACTTCCATAACGTTATCATCGGTGGTGTGGTCTTCGGCTGCTTCGCTGGCGTAACCTACTGGTGGCCAAAAGCGTTCGGTTTCACCCTGAACGAAAAATGGGGTAAACGCGCATTCTGGTTCTGGATCATCGGCTTCTTCGTTGCATTTATGCCGCTGTACGTGCTGGGCTTCATGGGTATGACCCGTCGTCTGAGCCAGCAGATTGATCCACAGTTCCACCCAATGCTGATGGTTGCAGCGGGCGGTGCCGTGCTGATTGCTTGTGGTATCGCGTCTCAGCTGATTCAGTTCTACGTTTCTATTCGCGACCGCGATCAGAACCGTGACCTGACCGGTGACCCATGGGGTGGCCGTACGCTGGAGTGGGCAACCTCTTCTCCACCACCGTTCTATAACTTCGCTATTGTGCCGCAGGTCCATGAACGCGACGCATTCTGGGAAATGAAAGAAAAAGGTGAAGCGTACAAGCAACCTGCTCATTACGAAGAGATCCACATGCCGAAAAACAGCGGTGCGGGCATTGTTATTGCCGCCTTCGCAACGGTATTTGGCTTCGCAATGATCTGGCACATCTGGTGGATGGCGATTGTTGGCTTCGCCGGCATCGTAATCAGCTGGATTGTGAAGAGCTTTGACGAGGACGTAGACTACTACGTACCAGTCCGTGAAGTCGAAAAACTGGAAAACCAGCATTTCGATGAGATTTCTAAAGCGGGGCTGAAAAATGGCAACTGATACTTTGGCGCACTCTACTGCCCACGCGCATGAACATGCGCACCACGATACAGGACCGACGAAAGTCTTCGGTTTCTGGATCTACCTGATGAGCGACTGCATTCTGTTCTGCTGTCTGTTCGCAACGTATGCCGTTCTGGTGAACGGCACTGCGGGCGGCCCGGCCGGCAAGGACATCTTTGAACTGCCGTTCGTTCTGGTAGAAACCGCGCTGCTGCTGTTCAGCTCCATCACCTACGGCATGGCGGCTATCGCCATGTACAAAAACAACAAGAGCCAGGTTGTCTCCTGGCTGGCGTTGACCTGGCTGTTTGGTGCTGGCTTTATCGGGATGGAAATCTATGAATTCCATCACCTGATTATGGAAGGCTTCGGGCCGGATCGTAGTGGCTTCCTGTCTGCGTTCTTCGCACTGGTCGGGACCCACGGTCTGCACGTAACGTCTGGTCTGATCTGGATGGCAGTACTGATGTTCCAGATCTCCCGTCGTGGCCTGACCAGCACTAACCGCACGCGTATCCTGTGCCTGAGCCTGTTCTGGC
This sequence comes from Enterobacter ludwigii, assembly GCF_001750725.1. Lineage (NCBI taxonomy): Bacteria > Pseudomonadati > Pseudomonadota > Gammaproteobacteria > Enterobacterales > Enterobacteriaceae > Enterobacter > Enterobacter ludwigii. The sequence goes on along the minus strand of NZ_CP017279.1, from coordinate 170,002 downwards.
ACTTCCTGGACGTTGTGTGGATCTGTGTGTTCTCTGTTGTATATCTGATGGGGGCGATGTAATGAGTCATTCAAACGATCATGGCGCTTCCCACGGTAGCGTAAAAACCTATATGACAGGTTTCATCCTGTCGATCATTCTGACGGTGATCCCGTTCTGGATGGTGATGAGCGGTTCTGCGTCTAAGCCGGTTATTCTGGGTGCAATCCTGGTAACCGCGGTGATTCAGATTCTGGTGCATCTGGTTTGCTTCCTGCACATGAACACCAAGTCCGATGAAGGCTGGAACATGACGGCTTTCATCTTTACCGTGATTATCATCGCTATCCTGGTAGTCGGTTCCATCTGGATTATGTGGAACCTTAACTACAACATGATGGTTCACTAAGAGCGGCGAGTATGTTTAAGCAATACCTGCAAGTCACGAAACCAGGCATCATCTTTGGCAACCTGATCTCCGTAATTGGGGGGTTCCTGCTGGCCTCTAAAGGCAGCATCGATTACACCCTCTTTATCGCTACGCTGGTCGGTGTGTCGCTGGTTGTTGCATCCGGTTGTGTATTTAACAACTACATCGACATGGATATCGACAAGAAGATGGAAAGGACTAAAAATCGGGTGCTGGTTAAAGGCCTGATCGCCCCTTCCGTCTCGCTGGTGTACGCCACCTTGCTGGGTATTGCTGGCTTTATGCTGCTGTGGTTTGGCGCTAATCCTCTGGCCTGTTGGCTGGGGGTGATGGGGTTCGTCGTCTATGTGGGCGTTTACAGTCTGTATATGAAACGCCACTCCGTCTACGGAACGCTGATTGGTTCTCTCTCCGGCGCTGCGCCGCCGGTGATTGGCTACTGCGCCGTCACGAACGAGTTCGACAGCGGTGCGCTGATCCTGCTGGCTATCTTTAGCCTGTGGCAGATGCCGCACTCCTATGCCATCGCGATTTTCCGCTTTAAGGATTATCAGGCAGCGAACATTCCGGTTCTGCCGGTCGTGAAGGGCATTTCCGTGGCTAAAAACCACATCACGCTGTACATCATCGCCTTTGCCGTGGCAACGCTGATGCTCTCTCTGGGCGGTTACGCCGGGTACAAATACCTGGCGGTAGCGGCTGCGGTGAGCGTCTGGTGGCTCGGCATGGCCCTGCGCGGCTACAAAGTGGAAGATGACAAGGTCTGGGCACGTAAGCTGTTCGTGTTCTCCATTGTCGCTATCACTTCGCTGTCGGTGATGATGTCCGTGGATTTCATGGTGCCTGATTCACACAACCTGCTGACTTACGTCTGGTAAGTCACACCAGGTGAATAAAAGGGTGCTTCGGCACCCTTTTTTATTCATCGAATCCATTAATAACGCATGTAATATTTGTTAAATAACCCTTTATTTACCCCGCCCCTTCCCCGCACTACACTATGGCCTGCTTTTGAATTGAGGTGGTAATGAACGATTATAAAATGACGCCAGGCGAATTGCGCGCGACCTGGGGTTTAGGGACTGTTTTCTCGCTACGGATGCTTGGCATGTTTATGGTCCTGCCTGTTCTGACCACGTACGGCATGGCGCTACAGGGTGCCAGCGAAGCGCTGATTGGCCTGGCGATTGGCATCTACGGTCTGGCTCAGGCGGTATTTCAGATCCCGTTTGGCCTGCTCTCGGATCGGGTTGGCCGCAAACCGCTGATTGTCGGCGGCCTGCTTATTTTTGTGCTCGGCAGCGTGATAGCCGCCCTCTCCCACTCCATCTGGGGAATTATTCTTGGTCGCGCCCTGCAGGGCTCTGGTGCGATTGCCGCCGCCGTGATGGCGCTGCTGTCAGACTTAACCCGTGAGCAGAATCGCACCAAAGCGATGGCGTTTATCGGCGTGAGCTTTGGCGTCACTTTCGCGATTGCGATGGTGCTCGGGCCTATCATCACCCATAAACTCGGTCTGCATGCCCTGTTCTGGATGATTGCCGTGCTGGCGACCGTCGGTATTGCGCTGACCCTTTGGGTGGTGCCGGACAGCAAAAACCACGTCCTTAACCGTGAATCCGGGATGGTGAAAGGCTGCTTCAGCAAAGTGCTGATGGAACCGCGCCTGCTTAAACTTAACTTCGGCATTATGTGTCTGCACATCCTGCTGATGTCGACCTTTGTCGCCCTACCCGGTCAGCTTGCCGCCGCGGGCTTCCCTGCCGCGGAGCACTGGAAAATCTATCTGGTGACCATGCTGATTTCGTTCGTCTCGGTCGTGCCGTTCATCATCTACGCCGAAGTGAAACGCAAGATGAAGCGCGTCTTCATTGGCTGCGTGGCGGTGCTGCTGATTGCCGAGATTGTGCTCTGGGGATCCGGCCCGCACTTCTGGGAACTGGTGGCCGGCGTGCAGCTCTTCTTCCTGGCCTTTAACCTGATGGAAGCCCTGCTGCCATCGCTAATTAGCAAGGAGTCCCCGGCCGGCTATAAAGGCACAGCAATGGGGATCTACTCCACCAGCCAGTTTATCGGCGTGGCTATCGGGGGCTCGCTCGGCGGCTGGGTGGACGGCCTGTTTGATTCGCAAACCGTGTTCCTCGCAGGCGCACTGCTGGCGATGGTCTGGCTGCTGGTCGCCAGCAGCATGAAAGAGCCGCGCTACGTCAGCAGTCTGCGGGTCGAAATTCCTGAGGATGTAGAGATTACCGACGCGCTAAAACAACGTCTTGAGGCAACAGAGGGGGTAAGTGAAGTGCTTATTGCCCCACAAGAGCGCAGCGCTTACGTCAAAATAGACAGTAAAGTGACTAACCGCTTCGAAATCGAGCAGGCTCTCAAAGCCTGAAAAAATGCCCGGTAAAACCGGGCATTTTTGTCTTAATCGCGGAAGTTCTTGAACTGGAACGGCTGCCCCAGATCGCCGCCACGTACCAGCGCCATAACGGCCTGCAGGTCATCGCGGGATTTACCGGTCACACGAATTTCTTCACCCTGGATTTGCGCCTGAACCTTCAGCTTGCTGTCCTTGATGAGCTTAACGATCTTCTTCTGAACCGTGCTCTCAATACCCTGCTTCAGTTTGGCTTCGACAAACCAGTTTTTACCGCTATGCACAAACTCGTCTGGTACATCCAGTGAGGTGCCTTCAATACCGCGTTTAAGCAGCTTGGCGCGCAGAATATCCAGCAGCTGGTTAACCTGGAAATCAGATTCGCTCAGGACCTTAATGGTCTTATTCGCATCGTTCAGCTCGAAAGTTGCCTCAACGCCACGAAAGTCGAAACGTGACTCAACTTCACGGCTTGCGTTTTCAACGCCGTTGCGGACTTCCTGGATATCAACTTCGGAAACAATATCGAAAGATGGCATCTTTTCTTCTCCCTTCATTTTTGTTGCGTTGCATAATACCCGCTACAAGGCAGATACCCCAAATAATTCGAGTTGCAGCTATCCCTGGCCGCTCACGTGAGGAAACACCGCACAGATGTCACAGGGTTTACTCAACAGAAGCTTAGCTGACGGCGCTATACTTAGGCCGTAACACCTGGCGCAGTTGCAGGTGAGGAGGAACAATGAAAATTACAGTGCTCGGATGCGGAGCCCTTGGACAGCTATGGCTGACCGCGCTTTGCAAGCACGGACATGAGGTACAGGGCTGGCTGCGCGTGCCCCAGCCCTATTGCAGTGTGAACCTGATTGACGAAGACGGAAGTATATTCAACGAATCACTCACCGCGAACGATCCGGATTTTCTGGCGCAAAGCGATCTGCTGCTGGTCACGCTCAAAGCATGGCAGGTATCAGATGCGGTAAAGACGCTGGCCGCGCAACTTCCCCCAGACTCCCCTATCCTGCTGCTGCATAACGGCATGGGAACCATTGATGAGCTGAAAAGCATCCCGCATCCCTTGTTGATGGCGACCACCACGCACGCTGCACGCCGCGATGGCAACATTATCGTGCATGTCGCCAGCGGCGTAACGCACATGGGCCCCGCCCGTACGCAGGATGGTGACTACAGCTATCTGGCGGATGTTCTGCAGAAGGTGCTGCCGGACGTGGCCTGGCATGACACTATCCGCCCGCAGCTGTGGCGCAAGCTGGCGGTTAACTGCGTGATCAATCCGCTGACGGCGCTGTGGAACTGCCCGAACGGGGAACTGAAAAATCATCCGCAGGAAATTGCCACCCTGTGCGCGGAGGTCGCCTCGGTTATCGAACGTGAAGGCCTGCATACCTCGGCGGAGGATTTACGCTATTATGTTGAGCAGGTAATTGAAAGTACTGCAGAAAACATCTCCTCGATGTTGCAGGACATTCGGGCATTACGCCACACAGAGATTGATTACATCACGGGCTATTTGCTTAAACGCGCCCGCGCCCACGGCATTGCCGTGCCGGAAAATGCCCGTCTGTATGACCTGGTTAAACGTAAGGAGAGTGAATATGAGCGCGTCAGCACTGATCTGCCTCGCCCCTGGTAGCGAAGAGACAGAAGCCGTCACCACCATTGATTTGATGGTGCGCGGCGGCATTAACGTGACCACCGCCAGCGTCGCCAGCGACGGTAATCTGACCATCACCTGTTCACGGGGCGTAAAAATCCTCGCCGATGCACCGCTTGTGCAGGTGGCCGACGGGGATTACGACATCATCGTACTGCCGGGCGGCCTGAAGGGCGCGGAGTATTTTCGCGACAGCCCGCTCCTGGTCGAAACCGTCAGGCAATTCCATCTGTCGGGGCGCATCGTTGCGGCAATTTGTGCCGCAGCCGGCACGGTTCTGGTGCCGCATAACATTTTCCCAATCGGTAATATGACCGGTTTCCCGGGACTGAAAGAGACCATTCCTGAAGAGCAATGGGTGGATAAACGTGTGGTCTGGGATCCGCGCGTCAATCTGCTCACCAGCCAGGGGCCGGGTACCGCGATCGATTTTGGACTGAAGATTATCGACCTGCTGGTCGGGCGTGAGAAAGCCTACGAGGTGGCGTCGTCGTTAGTGATGGCGGCGGGGATTTATAATTTTTACGAAGCGTAGCGTGTAAAGAAAGCCGGGTAAGCGAAGCCGCTACCCGGCAAACGGTTAAGGGCGATAGACCTTCACATTTGCAAAGCCCTGCTCGCGCAGATACAGTGCCTGCAGACGGCTCATCACCCCGCGCTCGCACCACAGCAGATACGTTTTGCTCTGGTCGAGATCGCCGAATTTGGTGCTCAGCTTGTAGAACGGCAGGGAAACCACGTCCACGCCTTCAACCTGCAGCGGTTTGTCATCCTGTTCATCAATGGAACGGATATCCAGAATCGCGTCGTTGGCACCGAAACCGCTGACGGTTTCAACTTCAACCACTTCCTGCTCGGTCTGCTGGGCAATCTCGCGGATATCGATGTTGGTCGCTTCCGCCACCACCTTCTCCAGAATGCCGAAATCGAAGTTCTCTTCTTCGGCTTCGATTTTCGCCTTTACCGCTTTGACGGTCGGGCTTTTTGAGATCACACCGCAGTATTCCGGCATGGTGCGGGCAAAATCTTCGGTACCGATTTTGCGCGCCAGATCGATGATGTGCTCTTTATCGTAGGAGATCAGCGGACGCAGGATCAGGGTATCCGATACGTTGTCGATAAGACGCAGGTTGGTCAGGGTCTGGCTGGAGACCTGGCCCAGCGCTTCACCGGTGACCAGCGCCTGCACGCCGTAGCGCTCCGCCACTTTGGACGCTGCACGCACCATCATGCGTTTCAGCACCACGCCCATCTGACCGTCGTCCACTTTTTCAAGGATTTCGCCGACCACTGGCTCAAAGTTGATCGCCACAAAACGCACGCGGTGGGAGCTGCCGAAGCGGTTCCACAGATAGTGCGCAACCTGACGCACGCCGATTTCATGCGCCGCACCGCCCAGGTTAAAGAAGCAGTAGTGTACGCGGCAGCCGCGGCGCATCAACATATAGCTGGAAACACCGGAGTCGAAACCGCCGGAGATCAGCGACAGGACATCTTCCTGCGTGCCGATTGGGAAACCGCCGATACCTTCATAACGGCCTTTCACCAGCAGCAGGCGATCGTTTTCGATCTCCAGGTTAACGGTCACGTCCGGGTTAGTCAGGCGCACGCGCGCGCTCTCAACGTGCTGATTGAGGCCGCCACCCACATAGCGCTCCACTTCAATGGAGCTAAACTCATGCTTACCACGACGCTTCACGCGCACGCAGAAGGTTTTGCCTTCAATCTGATCGCGGTACTGCACCAGCGCTTTTTCAAAAATGTCATGCAGGGAGGTGTAAGGAACGTCTTCCACTTCCAGAATATGGTGAATGCCCGGAATACGGGTCAGCGCGTCGCGAATATCCTGACGTTTGTTTTCATCTTTCGCGCGAACCTCAACGTGGTCCCAGTGACGCACCACGGCGAGCGTTTCGTCGTAGTGTTTTAATACGTTACGAATGTTCCCGGTGAGAATTTTAATAAAGCGCAAACGCACAGATTGGCTTTTGATGGTGATTTCAGGGAACAATTTAATGATAAACTTCATGGCGGCAATGTTTCTTAGGCAAGCTTAAGGCTTGTAATGGAAAATGAAATATACACAAAATCATTCAGGTGGCATCAACGCGGCGAGTCACAGCCCCCCGCAAGCTTACGCGAGTAAGTAACGGAAAGGCGCAAACGTAGCCCAAACAGAGACAACCTGAAGGATGACGTGTATAGCAGCCCACACCCGTGGCTGCATCCAGGCGCGCAAGTATATCATCTTCACGCCGCTCCTGTGCACATTGCGCGTTATTTGATAATTGCCCCGAGTCCGTTACCATGTCGGGGCTGAGAATATAAGAGTCAATTCACTATGCCGAAGAAGAACGACGCACCGGCCAGTTTTGAAACTGCGCTGAGTGAGCTGGAGCAGATTGTCACCCGCCTTGAGAGCGGCGATTTACCGCTGGAAGAGGCGCTCAATGAATTCGAGCGCGGCGTACAGCTGGCGCGCCAGGGGCAGGTCAAACTGCAGCAGGCCGAGCAGCGCGTGCAGATCCTGCTGTCCGACAGCGAAGACGCTAAAACTACGCCATTCACACCGGACGCCGAGTAAATGGATTTCGCCAACGAGCTTCAGGCATGCGTCGCGCGTGCCAACGATGCGCTGCGCCGTTTTATTGAGCCACAGCCTTTTCAGAACACTCCACTGGTTGAAGCCATGCACTATGGCGCACTCTTGGGTGGAAAGCGCCTGCGTCCGTTTCTGGTCTACGCCACGGGCAATATGTTTGGCATCAGCGCTAACACGCTGGACGCCCCGGCGGCGGCCGTTGAGTGCATCCATGCCTACTCGCTGATCCATGATGATTTGCCAGCCATGGACGACGACGATCTGCGTCGTGGCCAGCCTACCTGCCACATCAAGTTTGGCGAAGCGAATGCCATTCTGGCGGGGGATGCCCTGCAAACCCTGGCGTTCTCGATTTTGAGCGATGCGCCGATGGCCGAAGTGGCCGACCGTGACCGTCTGTCGATGATCTCTGAACTGGCAATGGCCAGCGGCGTCGCCGGTATGTGTGGCGGTCAGGCACTGGATCTGGAAGCGGAAGGACGTCAGGTTAATCTGGAACAGCTGGAGCGTATTCATCGCCATAAAACGGGCGCATTGATTCGTGCAGCCGTTCGTCTGGGCGCCCTGAGCGCGGGTGAACAGGGGCGCAAAGCCCTGCCGATACTGGACAGATACGCAGAAAGTATCGGTCTGGCATTCCAGGTTCAGGATGACATTCTGGATGTGGTGGGCGATACTGCAACATTGGGTAAACGTCAGGGTGCGGATCAGCAGCTTGGCAAAAGTACCTACCCCGCCCTGCTGGGTCTTGAGCAAGCCCAACGTAAAGCCCGGGATCTGATAGAGGATGCCCGCCAGTCGCTGAATCAACTGGCCGCGCAATCACTGGATACTTCGGCACTGGAAGCGCTAGCGGACTATATAATCCAGCGTGATAAATAAACACACTATCTCGATGAGCCTTTGATGAGTTTTGATATTGCCAAATACCCGACACTGGCGTTAGTTGACTCCACCCAGGAGTTACGCCTGTTGCCGAAAGAGAGCCTGCCGAAGCTGTGCGATGAGCTGCGTCGCTACCTGCTCGACAGCGTAAGCCGCTCCAGCGGCCATTTCGCCTCCGGGCTTGGCACGGTAGAGCTGACCGTGGCGCTGCATTATGTCTATAACACGCCGTTCGATCAGCTCATCTGGGATGTCGGCCACCAGGCCTATCCGCATAAAATTCTGACCGGACGTCGCGATAAAATTGGCACTATTCGTCAGAAAGGCGGCCTGCATCCGTTCCCATGGCGTGGCGAGAGCGAGTACGACGTATTAAGCGTTGGGCACTCCTCCACCTCAATCTCTGCGGGTATCGGTATTGCGGTGGCAGCCGAAAAAGAGAATAAACAGCGTCGTACCGTCTGCGTCATTGGCGACGGGGCGATCACTGCCGGAATGGCCTTTGAGGCCATGAACCACGCGGGCGATATCAAGCCAGACATGCTGGTTATCCTTAATGATAACGAAATGTCGATTTCCGAAAACGTGGGCGCGCTGAACAACCATCTGGCGCAGCTGCTCTCCGGCAAGCTTTACTCCTCGCTGCGCGAAGGCGGCAAAAAAGTCTTCTCCGGCGTACCGCCAATCAAAGAACTGCTTAAACGCACCGAAGAACACATCAAAGGCATGGTCGTGCCGGGTACGCTGTTTGAAGAGCTGGGCTTTAACTATATTGGTCCGGTGGACGGGCATGACGTTCTGGGGCTTGTCACCACGCTGAAAAACATGCGTGACCTGAAAGGCCCGCAGTTCCTGCATATCATGACCAAAAAAGGCCGTGGATACGAACCGGCGGAAAAAGATCCCATCACCTTCCACGCGGTACCGAAATTCGACCCGAGCAGCGGTTGCCTGCCCAAAAGCAGCGGCGGCATGCCGAGCTATTCAAAAATCTTTGGCGACTGGCTGTGTGAAACCGCCGCTAAAGACAATAAGCTCATGGCGATCACCCCGGCCATGCGTGAAGGTTCTGGCATGGTGGAGTTCTCCAAAAAATACCCGGACCAGTATTTTGACGTTGCCATTGCCGAGCAGCACGCGGTGACCTTTGCGGCAGGCCTGGCGATTGGCGGTTATAACCCGGTTGTCGCCATTTATTCCACCTTCCTGCAACGCGCCTACGACCAGGTGATCCATGACGTTGCCATCCAGAAGCTGCCGGTCCTGTTTGCTATCGACCGCGCAGGCATTGTGGGTGCTGACGGCCAGACGCACCAGGGGGCATTTGATCTGTCGTTCCTGCGCTGCGTCCCGGATATGGTCATCATGACGCCAAGCGATGAGAACGAATGTCGTCAGATGCTGTTTACCGGCTACCACTATCAGGATGGCCCTAGTGCGGTGCGCTACCCGCGCGGCAATGCCGTCGGCGTTGAACTGCAGCCGCTGGAAAAACTGCCGATAGGTAAAGGTCTGGTGAAGCGTCGCGGTGAGAAAGTGGCGATCCTGAACTTTGGTACGCTGATGCCGGAGGCCGCGAAAGTGGCTGAAGCGCTGAATGCGACCCTCGTGGATATGCGCTTTGTGAAGCCGCTCGACGAGACCCTGATCCTGAGCATGGCGGAATCTCATGACGTGCTGGTCACGCTGGAAGAAAACGCCATCATGGGCGGTGCGGGCAGCGGCGTAAACGAAGTGCTGATGGCTAACCGTAAAGCCGTGCCGGTACTGAACCTTGGTCTGCCGGATCATTTCATTCCACAAGGCACCCAGGACGAAGCCCGTGCGGCGATTGGCCTGGATGCGGCCGGCATTGAGTCGAAAATCCGTTCCTGGCTTGCCTGATCCCTCCCCTTTTCCGCTCCTGCTATGCTTAAACGTATTGTTTAAAAAAGCAGGAGCGGAACCATGCAATACACGACATTAGGAACAACAGACCTTCAGGTTTCCCGACTTTGCCTGGGATGCATGACCTTTGGCGAGCCAGACCGGGGAAATCACGCCTGGACGCTGCCGGAAGAGAGCAGCCGCCTTATCATCAAACGCGCACTCGACGGCGGGATTAACTTTTTTGATACTGCCAACAGTTACTCCGACGGCAGCAGCGAAGAGATTGTCGGCCGCGCCCTGCGCGATTTTGCCCGCCGTGACGATGTGGTCGTCGCCACCAAGGTATATCACCAGGTGGGTGATTTGCCTGAAGGTCTTTCCCGTGCGCAAATCCTGCGATCCATTGATGACAGCCTCCGGCGCCTGAATATGGATTATGTCGACCTGCTGCAGATCCACCGCTGGGATTACAACACGCCGATTGAAGAGACGCTGGAAGCCCTTAACGATGTGGTTAAGGCCGGGAAGGCGCGTTACATCGGCGCATCATCTATGCACGCTTCGCAGTTTGCCTCAGCGCTTGATCTTCAGGCGCAGCACGGCTGGGCACGGTTTGTCACCATGCAGGATCACTACAACCTTATCTATCGCGAAGAAGAGCGCGAGATGCTGCCGCTCTGCTATCAGGAAGGCGTAGCGGTGATCCCATGGAGTCCCCTGGCGCGCGGACGCCTCACCCGACCATGGGGAGAGACCACCGCCCGCTCGGTGTCGGATGCGTTCGGTAAAACCTTATACGAAGGTACGGAAGCCAGCGATGCGTTGATCGCCGAGCGTTTAGCGGGGATTGCCGATGATACCGGTGCCACGCGTGCGCAGGTAGCGCTGGCGTGGCTGCTGAGCAAACGCGGAGTCGCGGCACCGATTATCGGTACATCGCGGGAAGAACAGCTGGACGAGTTGTTGAGTGCCGTTGATTTAACGCTGACGCCTGAGCAAGTCGCCGAACTGGAAACGCCGTACCAGCAGCATCCGGTGGTCGGGTTTAAGTAAGCCCTCGCCCTGCCCGTCTCCCAAAAGGAGAGGGAACAAAACCCCTCGGCCGGGTAAGCGCAGCGCTACCCGGCAGACGAATCACGCAAAGTGGTCGTAACCCTTCCAGTCAAGCGTAACCGGCGCGCCATCACGCACAAATTTCAGCCCTTCACTTTCCGGCATAATCTGTCCGATACAGGTAAACTTCGCCCCAAGGTGAGCTAGCGCCACGTCCAGCGTTCCCCGGTTCAGTTCCGGTACGGTAAAGCACAGCTCATAATCTTCGCCGCCGGAGAGCGCCCAGCGCAGAGCCTGCTCAGGTTCCACATGGCGAAGCAATGGCTCTGACAGCGGGAACAGATCCAGATCTACGCGCGCGCCCACACCGCTGGCTTTCAGAATATGGCCGAGATCGGAGATAAGCCCGTCAGAGAGATCGATAGCCGAGCTTGCCCGCTCGCGCAGCGCCTGGCCGTGCAAAATACGCGGCGTTGGGCGCAGATGGCGTTTCACCAGATATGCCGCATCGTCGGCATCCTTGACGCGTAAGCGGTCCTGGAGGATCGCCAGCCCTGCGGCGCTGTCGCCCGGCGTGCCGGTCACGTAGATCCAGTCACCCGGCTTTGCGCCCGAGCGTTTCAGCGCCCGGCCCAGCGGGACATAGCCGTGGATCGCAAGCGTCATCGACAGCGGCCCGGCAGTGGTGTCACCGCCAATCAGCTGCATATCGTAGTAGTTGAGCTGATCAAACAGCGCATCGCTAAAGGCTTCAAGCCAGTCTTCATCCACCTCGGGCAACGTCAACGCCAGCGTCAGCCACGCGGGATCGGCGCCCATGGCCGCTAAATCGCTTACGTTGACCGCCAGCGCTTTATACGCCAGATCGGCGGGATCGATATCAGGTAAAAAATGACGTCCGCACACTAAGGTGTCGGTGCTGATTGCCAGCGTCTGTTTTTCGGGAATATTGAGAAGTGCGCAGTCATCGCCAATGCCGGTTTCAACATCAAGACGAGAGGTTCTGACACGGTCGAAATAACGGGCAATCAGGGAGAATTCGCCGCATGCCATACGTTATGCCTCAGCAAATTAAATAAAAAAACCGGAGCCGCACTGCCCGGCAGGCAATGCAAAACTCCGGTTTGCGGATCACTTTTTGTGGGGACGGATCGCAGGTGCGGCTTTATCCAGCACGCCGTTTACAAATTTATGGCTGTCTTCAGCGCCGAAGGTTTTCGCCAGTTCGATCGCTTCGTTGATGGCCACTTTGTACGGCACATCATCACGTTTAGACAACTCAAACAGCGCGATACGCAACACTGCTTTCTCAACCTGACCCAGCTCTTCGAGCAGACGGGACAGGTATGGCTTCATCAGACCATCGAGATACGCGCTATTAGTCGCCACTCCCGACAGCAGTTCACGGAAGTACAGAACGTCAACGTCTTTCACGTCCTGTTCTGACAGGAACTGGTATTCAACATCAGCGATGTCGTTCTGGGACAACTGCCAGGAGTAAAGTGCCTGGACGGCACATTCACGGGCGCGGCGACGAGCAGCAGGTTTCACGGAATTCCCCTTACAAAAAAATCAGGCCTTAATGGCTTTCAACACATTGATCATTTCAAGCGCGGTCAGTGCAGCTTCTGCACCTTTGTTACCGGCTTTGGTACCAGCGCGCTCAATGGCTTGTTCAATACTTTCGGTAGTCAGCACGCCAAACGCGACAGGAATTTCTGCATCCTGCGCAACGTGTGCCAGACCATTGCTTGCACCGCCTGCAACGTATTCGAAGTGTGCAGTGCCGCCACGAATAACGGTACCCAGCGCAATCACCGCGTCGTATTTACCGGTTTTCGCCAGCGCGCCCGCTGCCAGTGGCAGTTCATAAGCACCTGGAACCCAAACAACGGTAATGTTGTCATCTTTAACCTGGCCGATACGTTTCAGGGCGTCAATGGCACCTTCCAGCAGGCTGTCGTTGATGAAGTTGTTGAAACGCGCAATGGTGATGGCGACGCGAGCGTCCGGGGTAGCTACAGCAGCTTCAATAATGTTCATACTCTTCCTTTACGGGTTCATTTGGCCCCGCAGGGGGGCGGATTTTATCATAATACTTTGCGCACTGCTTCCCTATTTCAGGAGCAATTACGCTGGCGTTAAATGGAGGCAGACATCCGGGCCCACCGGACGAATCTCGCTAAATTTGAGTTTCGGTGCATCACCAAGTTTTTCAAGACCCGGCAGCACAAACAGACCACGCGCATCGTTACCCAACAGTTTAGGTGCAACGTAGACAATCAGCTCATCCACCAGCCCGGCCTGCAGCAGCGCGCCGGCCAGCGTCGGCCCCGCTTCTACCCAGATACTGTTCACCTGTTGCTTACCAAGCAGCATCATCAGCACCACTAAGTCGAGGTGCCCGTTATGCTCTGGCACCATGATGCTGCGTACGCCTTGCGGCCATTCACGCGCATCGTCATGCATGCGTGCAATCCAGGTTTCGCCCGGCTGTTGCACGATGCGGTGCGCTGGCGTGATGCGATTCTGGCTATCGATGACAATACGCAGCGGCTGACGCAGGTTTTCCTGCGGGTAGCACGCCTGGGTATCGGCATTCAGTTCATCCCAGCGCACGGTCATGGCAGGATTATCAGCCAGAACCGTTTCACTGCTGGTGAGGATAGCATGGCTTTGCGCGCGCAGACGTTGCACATCGCGCCTTGCCTGCGCAGAGGTGATCCACTGGCTCTCGCCGTTCGCCATCGCCGTACGACCATCCAGTGAGGCCCCAAGCTTAAGCTGAATGTACGGGAACCCGGTGCGCATGCGCTTCAGGAAGCCTTTGTTGATCGCCTCAGCATCCTGCATCATCAGGCCGTGACTGACGTCAATCCCTTCCTGCTGCAGTCGATACAGGCCGCGTCCGGCAACCTGCGGATTGGGATCCTGCATCGCCGCGACAACGCGCGCGACACCCGCCGCAATGAGTGCTTCGCAGCACGGCGGGGTACGGCCGTGGTGGCTGCAGGGTTCCAGCGTCACGTAGGCCGTTGCACCGCGCGCCTTTTCGCCGGCCATACGCAGGGCATGAACTTCGGCATGGGGCTCACCGGCACGGTAGTGAAACCCTTCGCCCACGATCTCGCCATCGTTGACAATGACGCACCCGACGTTAGGGTTGGGATGGGTGGTAAAACGACCGCGCTGCGCCAGCTTCATGGCTCGCGCCATGTAAATCTCATCCTGCATGAGCTTAATCCTGTAAGCGGGCGATCTCTTCGCCAAACTCTTTGATATCTTCGAAACTGCGGTACACAGAGGCGAAGCGGATATAGGCGACCTTATCGAGCTTTTTCAGTTGCTCCATCACCAGGTTGCCAATCATCTTGCTTGGCACCTCGCGCTCACCCAAACCACGAAGGTACGATTTTATGTGGTTTAACGCCATTTCGACGTCATCTGCACTGACAGGGCGTTTTTCCAGCGCCTTGAGCATCCCGCTGCGCAGTTTCTCTTCGTTAAACGGCTCACGCACATCGTTACTTTTTACCACGCGCGGCATTACCAGCTCTGCAACCTCAAAGGTCGTGAAACGCTCGTTGCACACCAGACATTGCCGGCGGCGGCGTACGGAAGACCCTTCGCCCACAAGGCGAGAGTCGATAACTTTGGTATCCACAGCGGAGCAGAATGGGCAATGCATACGGTATCCCTGTTATGTGGTTAACTGATTTTCATTTTACCCTGATCTGGCCTGACAACAAAGGAAGAGCTTTTTGAGACAAAGGATCTATGCCTGTTGATGCGATGCTGGCTACCATTACGGAGATCCGTTATTTCAAGGAAATAAACGCAATGACAAGACGTTACCTGAAAATATTGCTGGTGGGGAGTCTGTTTACCCTTAGCGCCTGTGCACAGCAAACCGAAGTCCGTCAAATGAAACAAAGCGTGAATACGCTCAATACCGCGATGGACAAACTGAACAAAGAAACTGTGAAGATCACCCAGCAAAACGCGCTGAATGCCAAATCCAGCAGCGGGGTTTATCTGCTGCCCGGGTCTAACACCCCGGCGCGCCTTAACAGCCAGATTGGCACGCTGAAAATGTCGCTGGTTAACGTGGCGGCCAATGCGGATGGTACTCGCGCAACATTACGCATTCAGGGGGAATCCAACGATCCTCTGCCAGCCTTTAGCGGCACCGTCGAGTGGGGGCAGATTCAGGGCACCACCGAGAACTATCAGGAAGTGAACGTGAAGAGCCAGCTGTTCACCGCACCCGCCAGCGTGCTGGCCCCGAGCGATGTTGACATTCCGATCCAGCTGAACGGACTTACGCCGGATCAGTTAGGTTTCATCCGCATTCACGATATCCAGCCCGCCGCGCAGTAATCCCCTTTCAGCGGAGTGCAATGTCACTCCGCTAACATTTACAATCCGCAAAGATTGGCAACAGAAATCATTGCCGCTACAATCCCCGCCGTTTAAAGTACGCAAACGTGAACGCAATCGATTACGCGTGTGAGAGATATGTGAAACAACACATATTTTTGTGAGCAAGGATTCCTATAATAGGCTCCGCAGAAACACGAAATATTTAGAAACGCAATTCGCGCATTTTTCACTCCCGGAAGGGAATTTCAATCAGTGGCATGATTATGAAAAAAACATTACTCGCGGCTGGCGCCGTGCTGGCACTCTCCTCCACTTTCACTGTTAACGCAGCGGAAAACGATAAACCACAATACCTCTCCGACTGGTGGCACCAGAGCGTTAACGTGGTCGGCAGCTATCACACCCGTTTCGGACCACAGATCCGCAACGATACCTACCTGGAGTACGAAGCCTTCGCCAAGAAAGACTGGTTCGATTTCTACGGCTATATGGATGCACCGGTCTTCTTCGGCGGTAACACCGATGCGAAAGGTATCTGGAACCACGGTTCCCCCCTGTTCATGGAGATCGAACCCCGCTTCTCCATTGATAAGCTGACGGGCACCAGCCTGGCGTTTGGTCCATTCAAAGAGTGGTACTTCGCGAACAACTACATCTACGACATGGGCCGTAACGCGTCCGGTCGTCAGAGCACCTGGTATATGGGTCTGGGTACCGACATCGATACCGGTCTGCCAATGAGCCTGTCCCTGAACGTCTATGCGAAATACCAGTGGCAGAACTACGGTGCCGCGAACGAAAACGAGTGGGATGGCTACCGTTTCAAAGTGAAATACTTTGTGCCAATTACCCAGCTGTGGGGCGGTAACCTGAGCTATATCGGTTTCACCAACTTTGACTGGGGTTCAGACCTGGGCGACAACGACTTCCGTGATCTGAACGGTAAGAAAGCGCGTACCAACGACTCCATCGCCTCCAGCCACATCCTGGCGCTGAACTACGATCACTGGCATTACTCCGTTGTTGCGCGTTACTGGCACAACGGCGGTCAGTGGAACGATGACGCAAGCCTGAACTTCGGCAATGGCGACTTCAGCGTACGTTCTACCGGTTGGGGTGGTTACCTGGTTGTCGGTTACAACTTCTGATGTGAAAGAAGGCAAAAACGGACAAAGCCAGCTGATATGCTGGCTTTTTTATTGCTTCACCTTACGCAGAAAATCCGCCAGCGATCGCTCCGCGCTTTCGCTAAAACGCCTCTGCGTGAGCGTAATATTCAGACACCTGTCGAGCCGGAAGCAGCGGTAGTCATCTCGCCGTTCACACCACGCGGCCAGCAGCCAATGCTCTCCCCAGAAGAACAGCCCCAGCGGCTGAATGTCGCGCCATGTCAGATGCCCGGCTTCATCACGATAATGCAGCGCCAGTACGCACTGGGCAGAAATAGCCTGATGAATAACATCAAAGTCGCTGCGCGAATGCGGCTGAAGCGCAATATCCGGCGCATATATCCGCGTCTGCTCCGCCTTACGTCGGCTCTCCTCGGGCAGGATCGCCAGCACCTTCTCCTGCGCCGACTCAAGCTCACGCGAGAGCGAGTCGCCGCCCCAGGTTTTCAGCAGACGGATGGCGACCATCAGCGCTTCAGATTCTTTGTTCGTCAGCATCAGCGGAGGTAAGTCAAAACCGGACATCAGCCGATAGCCGCTTCCCGCCTCCCCTTCCACCGGCACGCCGGAAAGCGACAGGTCGCGGATATCACGGTATACGGTCCGTTCCGATACGCTCAACCTGTCCGCCAGATGCGCTGCCGTTGTCAGACGCCTGCCTCTCAGGATCTGCACAATCTGAAACAAACGGTCAGCGCGTCGGGTCATATCGTATTCAGCTCTCAGGCAGGTTGATGGAGGCCGACGCGATTACCTTCGCTGTCGGTAAACAAGGCTATGGTGCCAATGCCACGCGGCAATTCCAGCGGGCCAAACACGCACTCGCCACCCGCAGACGCGATGCGATCGAGCGTTGCCGCCAGGTTGTCAGTATGCAGGTAAATAATAGCGCCCTGTACGGACGGTGTAATGCCCTCAAATTTTGCCAGCGCGCCGCCGGTGGCCGGATCGTCATGCGGGAAAACGGCTAACTCAGCCACATCCATCTTCTCTCGTCTCAGCTGTACCTGCATCACGGGCTCATAAAATTTGATAGCGCGATCCATATCGGCGACCGGAATTTCAAACCAGTTAATTACACTCTTCATACATCCTCCTGCCTGTTGTTTGGGTTCGAAAAGAGTCTACGACAGGGCTCCTGACAGCATACTGTCAGGAGTGTTTGGCAGGAGCAGATAAAAAAAATCCCGGTCAACAGACCGGGATTTCGGGAACGAACGACACGTCGTCTTACGGCAGAATAGACGGCTGATCCGCCCCTTCTTTCTCGACTTTCTGCTGGAGCAGGTGCTCGCGCTTCATGCCAAGTTTCAGTGCCAGTGCGGAGGCGACGTAGATAGACGAAGCCGTACCGATAGAGACACCGATCAGCATGGTCAGCGAGAAGCCTTCCAGTACCGGGCCACCGAAGAGGAACAGCATCAGGATCACCATCAAGGTGGTTCCGGATGTGATCAACGTACGGTGCAGCGTCTGGGTCAACGACACGTTAAAGATTTCGTACGGCGTACCGCGACGGATCTTACGGAAGTTTTCACGAATACGGTCAGATACCACGATACTGTCGTTCAGTGAGTAACCGATAACGGACATCAGGGATGCCACGATTGTCAGGTCAATCTCAATGTGGAACAGAGACAGTATGCCCATGGTGATCACCACGTCGTGCGCCAGGGCGATAACCACACCCGCCGCCAGTCGCCACTCAAAGCGGAAACCGACATACACCAGAATGGAGATCAGAGCCACCAGCAGCGCCATCGCACCGGTTTGCGCCAGGTCAGCACCTACGCTTGGCCCGACGAACTCGATACGCTTAACCGTCGCATGCTGGTTGGTTGTTTCGTTAACCACGTTAACAACCTTGCTGCCCAGCTCCTGGCTGCCGTTCGCATCGTGCACCGGCGGCATACGCACCATGATGTCACGGCTGCTGCCGAAGTTCTGCAGCAACGGCTCTTCAAAGCCCGCTTTCTGCAAAGACTGGCGCATCTGGTCCATATCGACCGGTTTTTCCAGGGAGATCTCAATTACCGTACCACCGGTGAAATCAAGACCCCAGTTAAAGCCTTTCACGCCCATCACGATAAGGGAGAGGATCAGCAGTAAACCTGAAATGCCGAAAGCCCAGTAGTCCCAGCGCATAAAGTCCCAGACTTTACGGCCGTGGTTCAATTGTTCAACAGTATATTCCTGTGCCACAACGCACTCCTCAGATAGACAGCTTTTTGACGCGCTTGCCGCCATACAGCAGGTTCACGATGGCACGGGTGCCGACAATAGCGGTAAACATTGACGTTGCAACACCGATACCGGTGGTGATCGCAAAGCCTTTGATAGCGCCAGTCCCCACTGCATACAGGATAAGAACCTTAATCAGTGTTGTTACGTTCGCATCGAAGATGGAGCTGAATGCCCCTTTGTAGCCTTCGTCAATCGCCTGCTGAACAGAGCGACCGTTGCTTAACTCTTCTTTGATACGTTCGTTTATCAGTACGTTGGCGTCGACCGCCACCGCAAGGGTTAAGACGATACCGGCAATCCCCGGCATGGTCAGCGTCGCCCCCGGCAGCAGAGACATGATGCCGATAATCAGCACCAGGTTCGCAACCAGTGCGCTTGTCGCAATCAGACCAAACTTCTTATAGAAGAAGATCATGAAGAGGATGGAGACCACCAGACCGGCCAGACACGCTTCCAGACCCTGCTTGATGTTTTGCATCCCCAGCGTTGGACCAATGGTACGTTCTTCAACAATCTGAATCGGTGCAATCAGCGCACCGGCACGCAGCAGCAGCGAAAGCTGACGCGCTTCGTTCGGGTTGTTGATACCGGTGATACGGAAGCTGTTACCCAGACGAGACTGGATGTTGGCGATGTTAATCACCTCTTCCTCTTTCACCAGCACCGCGCGGCCGTTTGCATCTTTCTTACCGCTGTCTTTGTACTCCACAAACAGGGTCGCCATCGGTTTACCGATGTTGTCCTTGGTGAAGTTAGACATGATGTTACCACCCGCGCTATCCAGCGAGATGTTAACCTGCGGCTGGTTGTATTCGTCCTGGCTGGATGTGGAGTCGGTGATGTGGTCACCGGTCAGGATCACGCGTTTGTACAGCACAACTGGCTGACCTTCGCGGGTCTGTTTCACTTCCGAATCACCCGGAATACGGCCAGCGGCGGCAGCGGACTGATCGACGTTGGAGTTAACCAGACGGAATTCCAGCGTGGCAGTTGCCCCCAGAATCTCTTTCGCACGTGCCGTGTCCTGAATACCCGGGAGTTCCACCACGATACGGTCAGCACCCTGACGCTGTACCAGTGGCTCAGCAACCCCCAGCTGGTTTACACGGTTACGCAGAATATTGATGTTCTGCTGAACGGCGTATTCACGGGCTTCTTTCAGGCGAGCATCGGTCATCACCGCGCGCAGCTGGTTGCTGCCCTGAGAGGTGATCACGAGGTCACGGTGACGTTGAGTCAGGTAATCTACAGCCTGATCGCGCGCCGCGCTGTCGCGGAACGTGATGCTCATACCGTAGTTATCTTCTTTACGAACGGTAGTGTAAGCGATGCCTTTTTCGCGCAGATCGCTGCGCAGGCTGTCGATGTTTTGTTCCTGCAGTTTGCCGAGCGCGGTATCCATATCCACTTCCATCAGGAAGTGAACACCGCCACGCAGGTCAAGACCGAGTTTCATTGGCTCTGCATTCAACGCAGCCAGCCAACGCGGGGTTGCAGGAGCAAGGTTAAGCGCCACGACGTATTTATCACCCAGCACGCCCATCAGCACTTCGCGAGCGCGGAGCTGCGTGTCGGTGGTGTCGAAGCGAGCAAGAATTGCGCCCTCTTCCAGAGCCACAGACTTAGCGGTAATTTTTTCTTCTTGTAACGATTTCTGGACCTGGATCAGCGTTTGCTCACTGGCGGCGACACCGCGCGCGCCAGTGATTTGAACAGCCGGATCCTCACCATACAGGTTGGGAAGCGCGTACAGCAGGCCGACGAGAATCACGGCGACCAGCATGATGTACTTCCACAAAGGATAACGGTTTAACACGGCAGTTCCCTTTGGGAAAAGTTGGGATTACAGCGCCTTCATGGTGCCTTTCGGCAGAACGGCAGCTACGAAGTCACGTTTGATAACCACTTCAGTGGTGTCGTTCAGGGCAATAGCAATGTAGCCACTTTCAGCCACTTTGGTTACGCGACCGACCAGACCACCGTTGGTCAGCACTTCATCACCTTTGGCAATGGAGTCCATCAGCTTTTTGTGCTCTTTGGTACGCTTCTGCTGTGGGCGCAGGATCATGAAGTAGAAGATCAGACCGAACACAACCAGCATCAGAATCAGAGACATCGGGCTGCCCTGCGCCGGAGCACCTGTTGCCGCTACCGCATCAGAAATAAAAAAGCTCATTCAAATTCCCTCATTATTAAAATTAATCAACGTTCAAAGGTGGAACGGTTCGACCCTGACGTTGGTAAAAATCGGTCACGAAGCTCTCTAATTTACCCTCTTCAATAGCCTTGCGTAAACCAGCCATTAAGCGCTGATAATAACGAAGATTATGAATGGTATTGAGACGCGCGCCCAAAATCTCATTGCAACGATCAAGATGATGCAGGTACGCGCGAGAATAATTGCGACAGGTGTAGCAATCGCACTCGGAATCGAGCGGGCTGGTGTCACTCTTATGCTTCGCGTTACGGATTTTCACCACGCCATCGGTCACAAACAGATGACCGTTACGCGCGTTGCGGGTTGGCATAACGCAGTCGAACATATCAATGCCGCGGCGCACACCTTCAACCAGGTCCTCAGGTTTACCCACACCCATCAGGTAACGGGGTTTATCTGCCGGGATTTGCGGGCAGACATGCTCCAGAATGCGATGCATGTCTTCCTTCGGTTCACCCACAGCCAAACCGCCGACAGCGTAGCCATCAAAACCTATCTCTACCAGACCTTTAACAGAGATATCGCGTAAATCTTCGTAAACACTGCCCTGGATAATACCGAACAGCGCATTTTTGTTCTGCAGGGAGTCAAAGCGGTCACGGCTACGCTTCGCCCAGCGCAACGACATCTCCATGGAGCGTTTCGCGTAATCCCAGTCGGCCGGGTATGGCGTACATTCGTCGAAGATCATCACGATATCAGAGCCGAGATCGTACTGAATCTCCATAGACTTTTCAGGATCGAGGAAAATCGGATCGCCGTTGATCGGATTACGGAAGTGTACACCCTGCTCGGTGATCTTACGGATGTCGCCCAGGCTGAAGACCTGGAAACCACCGGAGTCGGTCAGGATCGGGCCTTTCCACTGCATGAAGTCATGCAAATCGCCGTGCAGCTTCATGATCTCCTGACCAGGACGCAGCCACAGGTGGAAGGTATTGCCGAGGATAATCTGTGCGCCAGTGGCTTCCACTTCTTCCGGCGTCATCCCTTTTACGGTGCCGTAGGTGCCCACAGGCATAAACGCGGGGGTTTCCACCACGCCGCGATCAAACACCAGGCGGCCGCGACGTGCGCGACCATCGGTGGTATCGAGTTCAAATTTCATTTTTTCTCCGACGTCAGAAAAACAGTCCAACGTTGTAAAACGGTGCCGCGGACTTATTCCCCGACACGCTCATTCAAAGCCTGCGGATTGTACGTGATAAACATCGCGTCCCCGTAGCTAAAAAAGCGATATTTTTGTTCTACCGCAGACTTGTACGCCGCCATGGTGTGCTGATACCCCGCAAAAGCGGACACCAGCATAATCAGCGTTGATTCAGGCAGATGGAAGTTGGTTACCAGGGCATCAATCACGTTGTACTGATAGCCCGGGTAGATAAAGATCTGCGTATCGCCAAAGAAAGGCTCAATCAGGTCATTTTTGGCGGCCTGCGCGGCGCTCTCAAGGGAGCGTACCGACGTGGTGCCCACTGCCACAACGCGGTTACCGCGTGCTTTGGCGGCCAGAACGGCATCCACCACCTCTTGCGGCACTTCGGCATATTCGGAGTGCATGATGTGGTCTTCGATGCTGTCCACGCGCACCGGCTGGAACGTACCCGCACCGACATGCAGGGTCACGAAGGCCATCTCGATACCTTTCGCGCGCAATTTTTCCAGCAGCGGTTCATCAAAATGCAGGCCCGCCGTCGGCGCGGCGACCGCGCCAGGTTTCTGGCTGTAGACGGTCTGGTACAGCTCGCGGTCAGCCTCTTCGTCCGGGCGCTCGATGTAAGGGGGCAGCGGCATATGGCCGATCGCGTTCAGGATGTCGAGCACCGTGCGCTCGTCATTGAACGCCACCTCAAACAGCGCATCGTGACGCGCGGTCATGGTTGCACGGATGCTCTCATCATCGCCAAGCAGCAGCTCTGCACCCGGCTTCGGCGCTTTAGAGGCGCGAATATGTGCCAGAATACGTTTATCATCAAGCATACGTTCGACCAGCACTTCAATCTTGCCGCCGCTGGCTTTACGGCCAAACAGACGCGCCGGGATCACCCGGGTATTGTTAAAGACCAGCAGATCGCCAGGGTTGAGCTTGTCGAGCAAATCGGTGAAAGTACCGTGCGTCAGCTCGCCCGTCGGCCCATCCAGTGACAGCAAACGACAGCTACTGCGCTCAGGCATTGGGTAGTGAGCAATCAGGGATTCAGGTAGTTCAAAGGAGAAATCGGCGACGCGCATGACGTATACTCGTGACTTAAAAACAGGCGGCATAGTCTAGTGCTCACACCCTTTTGCTGCAACAACTAGCCGCCCCTGGACAAATAAAACGCATGAATTTTCTCGCTCACCTGCATCTTGCTCATCTCGCTGACAGCTCTCTTTCCGGCAATCTGCTGGCCGATTTCGTGCGCGGTAATCCCGCCGACGCGTACTCCGCAGAGGTTGTCGACGGGATTTTTATGCATCGCCGTATCGACGTACTGACCGATAACCTGCCGGAAGTCCAGGAAGCCAAAGCGTGGTTCCGCCCTGAAACGCGGCGCGTCGCACCGATCACGCTCGATGTAATGTGGGACCATTTCCTCTCGCGGCACTGGGAAACACTCTCTCCTGAGATGCCCCTAAACGCGTTCGTGCGCTATGCCCACCAACAGGTGTCCATTATTTTGCCGGATTCGCCGCCGCGCTTTGTGAATCTGAATAACTATCTCTGGTCAGAACGCTGGCTTGAGCGCTATCGCGAGATGGACTTTATACAGAATGTGTTAAACGGGATGGCGAGTCGCCGACCGCGACTCGACGCGCTGCGCGATTCCTGGCATGACCTGGACGCCCACTACGAGGCGCTGGAGACACGGTTCTGGCAGTTCTACCCGCGTATGATGACCCAGGCGAAAAACAAACAGCTATAACAGAAATGCCATTGATAGGTGAAAGCTTGCTGAACGATTGTTAGCGCCTCTTTGTCTTATCAATGAACACTCTCTATACTGGGCGGCGTTGCGTTCCAAATAACCTTAGTATCTACAGGAGAATCACATGGTTCTGGTAACTCGTCCGGCTCCGGATTTTACAGCTGCAGCAGTTCTGGGCAACGGTGAAATCGTTGAAAACTTCAACTTCAAACAGCACACCAACGGTAAAGCGACCGTTCTGTTCTTCTGGCCAATGGACTTCACTTTCGTTTGCCCGTCTGAGCTGATCGCATTCGACAAACGTTACGAAGAATTCCAGAAGCGTGGCGTAGAAGTTGTAGGCGTCTCCTTCGACTCTGAATTTGTACACAACGCATGGCGTAACACCCCTGTCGACAAAGGCGGCATCGGTGCGGTGAAATACGCAATGGTTGCGGACATCAAACGCGAAATCCAGCAGGCTTACGGTATCGAACATCCGGACGCTGGTGTTGCACTGCGCGGTTCTTTCCTGATCGACGCAAACGGCATCGTTCGTCACCAGGTTGTTAACGATCTGCCACTGGGTCGTAACATCGACGAAATGCTGCGCATGGTTGACGCGCTGCAGTTCCACGAAGAGCACGGTGAAGTGTGCCCGGCTCAGTGGGAAAAAGGTAAAGAAGGTATGAACGCGTCTCCGGACGGCGTTGCTAAATACCTGTCTGAGAACGTATCCAGCCTGTAATCGGCACGGTTTACGGAAAAGGCCCGCATTAGCGGGCCTTTTTGTTTTGTACGATCTCACTTTCACACGTTAAAACGCGAAGCACGAGCACCCCAGCACGCCCCAGAATGCCTGGTCATCAGATACCGGGATATCCGATTGCCGCGCAATGCCGTGCGCATGGCCATGCACCCCGCAGCTACCAATGCACTGGTGCATCTGTACCACCGCCCCCACTTTACTGGCTGCAGGCGGCGCAGAGCGGTAATGCCCCGGGACTTTCACGACCGGTGACCACGCCGGCACAACCGGGATCGGCGGCGGTGACAGCGGACTGAAATGACCGGCGGCATACACGACCTTGCCATCCACAACGGTCAGCACCGATTCAATGCCCTTGATCTCCTCTTCCGTCACGCTGAAGTAATCTTTCGACAGCACCACAAGGTCCGCAAGCTGCCCTTCAACCAGACGGCCTTTTTTACCCTGTTCGCTGGAAAACCACGCGCTGCCTGCGGTCCACAGCTCCAGCGCTACCTCACGCGGCAGGCGGTTATTGTCGTCATACATCGCCAGGCCGCCGACGGTTCGCCCGGAGACCAGCCAGTAGAGCGCCGTCCACGGGTTATAGCTCGCCACACGGGTTGCGTCGGTACCTAGCCCAACCGGCACGTCCAGTTCCAGCATTTTCGCCACCGGCGGCGTGTGTTTCACCGCCTCTTTGCCGTAGCGGTCGACGAAATATTCGCCCTGGAACGCCATACGGTGCTGTACCGCAATACCGCCCCCCAACGCTTTGACGCGCTCGATATTACGCTCGGTAATGGTCTCCGCATGGTCAAAGAACCAGTGCAGGCCGTTAAACGGAATCTCACGGTTCACCTTCTCAAAGACATCCAGCATCCGGCTGATGGATTCGTCATAGGTGGCATGCAGCCGGAACGGCCAGCGGTTTTCCACCAGGTGGCGCACCACGCGTTCCAGCTCGTCTTCCATCCCTTGCGGCAGATCCGGGCGCGGCTGGAGGAAATCTTCAAAATCCGCCGCCGAGAAGACCAGCATCTCTCCTGCCCCGTTCGCACGATAAAAGTCTGTGCCCTGCCCCGGTTTGAGCATATCGGTCCAGCGCTCAAAATCCTCCAGCTCCTGTTTAGGGCGCTGGGTGAAGAGGTTGTAGGCAATACGCACCGTCATCTGCTCTTTGGCGTGCAGTTCGGCAATCACCTCGTAATCTTCCGGGTAGTTCTGGAAGCCGCCGCCGGCATCAATGGCGCTGGTCAGCCCCAGACGGTTAAGCTCACGCATAAACTGGCGCGTGGAGTTAACCTGCTGCTCAATGGGGAGTTTCGGTCCTTTTGCCAGCGTGGCGTAGAGGATCATCGCGTTAGGTTTAGCGATCAGCAGCCCGGTCGGGTTGCCGTGGTTATCACGCACAATCTCCCCGCCCGGCGGGTTTGGCGTCTCTTTGGTGTAGCCGACAGCTTTCAACGCAGCGCGGTTAAGCAGGGCACGATCGTAGAGGTGCAGGACAAACACCGGCGTATCCGGTGCCGCCTCGTTAAGCTCTTCGATGGTCGGCATCCGGCGTTCGGCGAACTGAAACTCGCTCCAGCCGCCCACCACCCGAACCCACTGAGGTGAAGGTGTACGATCGGCCTGATCTTTCAACATCCTTAGCGCATCCGCCAGCGACGGTACGCCTTCCCAGCGCAGCTCGAGGTTGTAGTTCAGCCCGCCGCGGATCAGGTGCAGGTGCGAATCGTTAAGCCCGGGGATCACCGTACTTCCCTTCAGATCGACAATCTGCGTTCCCTGTGTCGCATAG
Organism: Enterobacter ludwigii; assembly: GCF_001750725.1. NCBI lineage: Bacteria > Pseudomonadati > Pseudomonadota > Gammaproteobacteria > Enterobacterales > Enterobacteriaceae > Enterobacter > Enterobacter ludwigii. The sequence continues at coordinate 143,681 of NZ_CP017279.1, read as the reverse complement.
CTCATAATGCGATCGTGGTTGCCCGTCGCCAGGATCTTGCCGTTAGCAATAGCCACCGCTTCCGTGAGCGGCTTTTCGCGATCGAGGGTATGGATCTTACCTTTGGTTAAGATCAGTGTGGCAGTTTGAGACATAACGTACTCCTTTCAGCCGAATCAGGCTTTTTTGAGCCATCCGGCAAACAGACGGGTCACGATGGGCATCCACAGCCAGACCACCAGCGCGACCACACAGGCATCGTTAATCAGATGCAGCAACAACGTACCTTTCAGGCCAGGAAGCAACGCACCGGTGACCAGCGGTACCAGGTTGGTACTGGGAAAGATAACCAGCAGGGTAATGAGAAACTGTTTCCACTGTTTAGGCTTACGCACGTGAGGCTCCGGTGGGGTAAACCAGAACGCCGCCTCGGTACGCACTTCGGTTTTATCGCCTTCCGCCAGCAGCGGTTCAATCTCTTTTACCAGCGCATTACGGGTATCGGACTGGGTCCACGCAGAGAGGTGTTCGAGGGTGTCGAAACGGATTATCACCGTCCACAGATGTTGTCCGTCGGTCGGGCGGATGACGTTCGCGCCAAGATGTCCCGGAAATTCCGCCGCGATGGGCATGATCTTACCCAGCCACTGTTCGTATCGCTCAGCCTGACCCGGCAGCAAGGTGTGGGTGATCACCAGCGTGACATGCGATGTGTGCGCCATAATAGTTTCCTGGTCATTAATGGGCGGGAGAACCCCGCCCTGAAAGGTTTACGCTTTGCGTTCTGGCGCGCCGTGAACGAGGGTGTAGGCATAGTCAACGCCCATGCCATAAGCACCGCTGTGCTCACGGACCAGGTCCATGACCGCGTCGTAAGTGCCTTTGCGAGACCAGTCGCGCTGATACTCAAGCAGCACCTGCTGCCAGGTCACAGGAACCGCGCCCGCTTGAACCATACGGTCAATCGCACGTTCATGGGCATCTACGGAGGTACCGCCGGAAGTATCGGTCACTACATAAACTTCAAACCCTTCATCCAGAGCCATCAGCGCCGGGAAGGTCAGGCAAACTTCGGTCCACAGGGCTGAGATGATAAGTTTCTTGCGGCCCGTTGCTTTCACTGCCGCAACAAACGCATCGTCTTCCCAGGAGTTCATAGAGGTACGTTCAATCGGTTTAACCGCCGGGTGAACCGCCAGCAATTCTGGCCAGATGTATCCGCTAAAGCTTTTTGTTTCGACAGAGGTGTAGATAACCGGAACATCAAAAATTTTGCCTGCTTTTGCCAGAGCCACCGTATTATTCTTTAATAACTGACGGTCAATATTTGCCACGCCAAAAGACATTTGCGGTTGGTGATCGATAAAAATCAGTACGGAATTGGACGGGTCAATCAGTTCACGAATAGACATAAAAGTACCTTTTAATCAATGTGTTAAAAGCCAACGTTTTGGTGTGCTATATGAGAAAGGGCCCTGACTGATAAAGCAATTTGAGTATAGCGAGAATTGATTGAGCGGATAGTAAAGATATTTGTCCCCTCTGTTGAAATTAACCGAACAACTTAGGGGAATTTTCAGCAACCGGGAAATAAACCGGTTGCTGATGACGATTAATTTCCGAACCAGACGGAGGCGGAAATGGCCGGTAAGGAGAGAATGCCTTCCTGAATCGTGCCTTTACCCTCTTTGCGTTGCCACGCCTTCACGTGCAGCAACGGAGAGTCATCCAGCACCACTTCACAGGCTTCTCCGCGGTTGATGGCGACCAGCACGCGTTGCTGGTTGTAGACGCGGGCAAACACCACCACGTTATCGTGGGCATACACCACCTGACAGCCACCGTAACGCAGCGCCTGGTTCTGTTTACGAAGCTTAGCCAGACGCTGGTACAGGCTGAGCAGCGCATTGTCCTGCTTCGCCGGGTCCCAGGAGAAGGTTTTGCGGCAGAAGGGATCGTTGTTCCCCTCCAGCCCCACCTCATCACCGTAGTAAATGCACGGCACGCCAGGCCAGGTGAAGAGCCAGGTAACGGCCAGCGGCAGGCGCGCCACATCCCTGCCAAGCAGGGATTTAAAACGTGCGGTATCGTGGCTGTCCAGCTGGTTAAACATCCGCAACTGCTGCTGATGCGACAGGCTGGCGCGGTAGTTATCCATCCATGCCATACAGGTTTCGGCGTCGATATGCTGCGGATCGTAGGAGATATCGGTGTTCGCCAGAAATCCCCATAGCGGGAAGGTAAAACCGCGGTAGTTCATGGCCGAATCTTCTGCATCGGCTTGCAGCCACTGGCGCGCATCGCCAAAATGCTCGCCAAAGACAAAGGCCTCCGGCTGCGCGGCTTTCGCTGAGCGGGTGATACCTGCAACGTGCTGAAGGTTATTACGCGCTCCGCCCGCTTCACCCAGCATATGCACCACGTCAAGACGCCAGCCGTCCATGTTCCATGGCGCCTTAAGCCAGTGGCGGACAACGCTGTCTTCACCGCCGTAGATTTCGTTGACCAGAGAAGGCGACTGGAAATCCAGCTTCGGCAGGCTTGGGTAGCCCAGCCAGTCCAGCGCGTAGCCCTCTTCATTAAAGCTGTACCAGTTACGCTGCGGCGAATCCGGGTTATGGCATGCCCCGCTCATCGACTGGTTATGACGGTCAAACCACGCGTGCGAATCCCCGCTGTGGTTGAACACGCCGTCCAGAATCAGGCGCATCCCTTCGTTTTTAGTGTTCTGTCGCAGGCGCAGCAGCGCCGCATCGCCGCCAAACTGCTCATCAACATGACGATAATCTTCGGTGTCGTATTTATGCACGCTCGGGGCTTTAAACACCGGGTTAAGGTACAGCGCCGTCACGCCCAGTTTTTTCAGGTACGGGAGTTTTTCGCTGATCCCGTCGAGATCGCCACCGTAAAACGTCGAGCCACCCGCCTGCGCGGTCAGCGGTTCATCCCATGCTTTGAGGATAATGTCGTGACCTGCTGCGTGGTGGTAATAAACCTTGTCCTGGTCTGCAGTGCGCTTTTCGCTGCGGGCAAAGCGGTCCGGGAAAATCTGGTAAAACACCTGATCGTTAACCCATTGCGGGCCATTGTCCGGGTAATCGACGGCAAATTGCTCCAGCCGGGCCGGCGGAAAACGGCTAAACCCCTGCGGGGTAAACCACAGCTGGCGGTTATTCCACAGCAGTTTAAAACTGTAGCGACGACGCGGCTGTCCACGGGTTAAATCGATGTTTGCCCGCCACGCCGTGATCCCGGGCTGCGGCTGGCTGCGCTGCTTATGCATTTTCAGCGCGGTCTCTTCGTTATCAATTTCGGCGCGTAGCGTCACGCGTTCAGGCTGATTTTCCCCCGCCAGCCAGAGCGTAATCACAAGGTTGTCTTTGTTTTGCTTAACAAATGGGGCAACCGGAAGGTGCCAGGCGTTTAACATCACGAATCCCCTTTGATGAAATTGACGTCACCTTGCCACAGGGTGGTTAAGGTTAGCTCATCATGACGAGGTTTATTGAGGGAGGAGGACGGGGGAGGAGGCATCAGCGTGAGCGGATGCCTCCTTCCAGTCCCTCTGCGGGGAGAGGGAAGATTACTGTGCCTGCGCCAGCTGACGGTCGCGGCGGCATTTGAACATCCAGCCCAGCAGCAGCAGGACGATCCACGCACAGCCCACGTAAAGGGAGATACGGGTATCCGGATGATAGCCAATCAGGGCGATGATAAAGACCAGGAAGACCAGACCGACAGCGGTTGTCACCACCCCACCCGGCACTTTGAACTTCAGCGCTTTCGCCTCTTCCGGTGACAGACGGCGACGGAACGCAATCTGCGACAACAGGATCATGATCCACACCCACACGGTCGCGAAGGTCGCCAGCGACGCAATCACCAGGAACACATTCTCCGGCATGATGTAGTTCAGGTAGACCGACAGCAGCAGGGCTACGGTCATCACCATTACCGTCACCCACGGCGTGCCGCGACGAGAGGTTTTGGCAAACACCTTAGGCGCACTGCCCTGCTCCGCCATTCCGTGCAGCATGCGGCCCACGCCAAAGACGTCACTGTTGATTGCCGAAAGCGAGGCGGTCAGCACCACAAAGTTCAGGATGCTGGCGGCAAACGCGATGCCCATATGCTGGAAGGTCAGCACAAACGGGCTGCCGTTAGTGCCCACCTGGTTCCACGGGTAGATGGACATAATGACGAACAGCGTCCCCACATAGAACACCAGAATACGCATTGGCACTGAGTTGATGGCGCGCGGAATGGATTTCTCCGGGTCTTTCGCTTCCCCGGCGGTAATGCCGATAATCTCGATCCCGCCGTAGGCAAACATGACCATCTGCAGCGACATCACCATACCGAGCCAGCCGTTGCTGAAGAAGCCGCCGTTGCTCCAGAGGTTATGGATCCCCGTTGGCTGACCGCCGTTGCCGATACCCCAGATGATGATCCCGAAGCCCGCGATAATCATGATGATAATGGTGGCAACTTTGAAGAAGGAGAACCAGAACTCCAGTTCACCAAACACCTTCACGCTCATCAGGTTGACGGCACAGATGATCAGCACCACGCTCAGCACCCAGATCCAGTGCGGAACCGCGGGGAACCAGACGCCCATGTAGATGCCAAAGGCGGTAACGTCGGCAATAGCCACAATCAGAATTTCGAAGCAGTAGGTCCAGCCGGTGATGAAGCCCGCCAGCGGGCCTAAGTTTTCCTGCGCATAGCGCGAGAACGAACTGGCAGACGGATTGTGAACCGACATCTCCCCGAGGGCGCGCATGATAATATACGCGGCCACGCCACCGATGATGTAGGCCAGCAGAACGCTGGGACCGGCCATTTTAATGGCATCTGCCGAGCCATAAAAAAGACCGGTACCGATAGCGGATCCCAGCGCCATAAAGCGAATGTGGCGGGTGCTGAGTCCACGTTTGAGTTTGTTAGTGCTTTCCATTTAAATCTTGCCATTCAACTCGAAAAAAACAAAAAACCACGGGGCCTTAAGCCCCGTGGTTAAACAGTTTGTTGCCGTTGATTAATGGGCGTTCGATGCGACCTGACGCCCTGCAGCACGATCCCAGATAATGGCCAGAACCAGTGCAACAACGGTAGGCATCAACCAGGCCAGGCCTTGCTCGGACAGCGGCAGACGCTGTGTCCAGGCTGGCAGTATTTGCGCAAAGGCGGATGCTTTAATCCCGTCAAGGATACCAAAAATCAGGCTGATAAACATGGCTGGCGCAATAATTCGCGACGAGTTGTTCCACCACGGGCGGGTGAAGCTCAGCACCACCAGCACAATACACGGCGGATAGATGGCCGTCAGCACCGGGATAGAGACCTGAATCAGGTGGCTCAGACCGAGGTTTGACACCGCCATGGAGAAGATGCCCAGGATAAAGACCAGCGTGCGGTAAGAGAGCGGCAGATACTGAGCAAAGAACTCAGCGCAGGCGCAGGTCAGCCCCACGGCGGTGACAAGGCACGCCAGGAAAATCAGTACCGCCAGCAGCAGGCTACCCGCACCACCAAAGGTGTGCTGTACGTAAGCATGGAGGATCGCCGCGCCGTTGGCATTTTGATCGACCAGTATGGCGCTATCTGAGCCCAGGCGGAACAGCGCCAGGTACAGCAGCGTCAGCCCCACACCGGCCATCAGGCCAGCCCAGATGGTGTAGCGAGTCAGCAGACGCGCTTCCGTTACGCCGCGGGAACGTGCGGCATTCACGATAACAATACCAAACACCATTGCGCCCAGCGTATCCATCGTCAGGTAGCCGTTCACAAAGCCGTTGGAGAACGCGGCGTTTTTATAGGCGTCCATCGCATCGCTAATCGGGCCTGCGGGCCAGACGATGGCCGCAACCGCCAGCACAATCAGCGCCACGATTTTCAGCGGAGCCAGGAAGTTACCCACGGTATCCAGCAGCTTGCCCGGATAGAGGGAAACCAGAATCACAATCGCGAAGTAGATCAGGCTGTAGATAAACAGCGGCATCGCGCCATCGCCAGTGAGCGGGGCAATCCCCACTTCGAAGGATACGGTCGCGGTACGCGGGGTCGCAAACAGCGGGCCAACGGCCAGATAACAGACGGTCGCCAGCAGAATGCCGGCCACTTTGCCAATCGGGGTGCTGAGGCTATCAACGCCACCACCGACTTTCGCCAGCGCGACGACGGTCAGTACCGGCAGACCCACAGCAGTAATCAGGAAACCAAACGCAGCGGTCCAGACGTGTTCACCCGCCTGTAAGCCAACCATTGGAGGGAAAATGATGTTGCCTGCGCCAACGAACAGCGCAAATGTCATAAAGCCCAGCGCGATGATGTCACGCGATTTTAAGTGATGGGTCATAAAACCTTACTGCCTGTGGATGTGGTGTTGAAAACATTGAGATTTTCGCTATCCCTGACGGGACGATACAGCGGAAAATTTGCTCAATTTCAGCGGGATATGCTCCCGTCCTGGCGTGGAGAAGAATAGTTTTTCGATTTACCACGCAAATACAGTCGGTATGACAGTATCTGGGGCGCAATTTAAACGCTTATAACGTTTAAAGGCAAGATGGGATCGTGAAACCAGAACAATATGCCAGCATCAAAAATCAGATCAGCACAATACGCTAATTATAAGAAAAACCCATGGCTAATCATGCGAACAAAAAACAGCCAGCCGTATAATATTCAGCCGCGTTTCGCTTGACTGCAAAGCAAACGGGCCAGCAAACGCTGGCCCGTGGAAAGGTAAACTGACACGCCTGTCGTCAGGCGATCTTTTTGGCAATTAATCGTTCCGGGATAACGAAACTGAAGCGGGTTCCCTTACCCAGCGTGCTTTGAATATCGAGACGGCTTTCATGATGATTCACCGCGTGTTTCACAATAGCCAGCCCCAGACCGCTGCCGCCGGTCTGCCGTGAGCGCGCTTTATCCACCCGGTAGAAGCGCTCGGTCAGACGCGGGATGTGTTCAGGTGCGATCCCCGGCCCGTTATCCTCTACGCTGAACTCAGCGCCCGTTGGCGTGCGCTGCCAGCGCACCACGATATCCGTCCCCGCTGGCGTATGATTCACCGCGTTATACACCAGATTGGAAATGGCGCTGCGCAGCTCATCTTCGCTGCCAAGCACCTTGAGCGTGTTGTCGACCTCGAAGGTCAGCTGATGCATTTTATGGCTTAACGTCTGCGCTTCGCGCTCCACCACCCGCAGCATCATCGGCACATCAATGGTGTCATTCAATGCCAGCGAGGGGGCGGCCTCAATTTTCGAGAGCGTCAGCAGCTGTTTCACCAGCCCTTCCATACGGTGCGTTTGTTCACGCATCGTATGCAACGCTTTCTCGCGCGGCGCGCCTTCCAGCGTTTGCTCCTGCATCATCTCCAGGTACCCCTGAAGCACCGTCAGCGGAGTGCGTAATTCGTGGCTGACGTTGGCAAAGAAGTTGCGTCGCGCCCCTTCCAGCTGGTGCATCTGGGTGACATCACGGGCAACCATCAGCCACTGCTGGTCGCTGTAAGGCATCACACGGATTTCCAGATGGCGCCCATTATTGAGCTTCAGGTTGTGGGGGCGGGTAAAATCACGCTTTTTCAGGTACAGCGTGAACTCGGGATAACGCAGAAGGTTGAGGATGTTCTGGCCATTATCGTCCGGCCAGCGCAGGCCCAGCAGCTGTTGCGCGAGGCCGTTACACCAGAAGATCGTCCCTTCTTCGGTCGTCAGAATGACAGCATCCGGCAGCGACTCAGCGCCGCTACGGAAGCGTTTGATCAGGCTTCCCAGCTCCCGACGCCGCTTTTTGTTACGCATCTGCATCTGGTGCAGACCGTACAGCAGCGGCTCCCAGCTTCCGCTTCCCGGCGGAGGCGTCATACTTCGGTCAACCCACAGCCACCACGAGAGGCGCAGCAGGTTCCAGAAATGCCAGATCAGAAGCCCGGTAACCGACGCCAGCAGAAACCACGGCAAATATCCAAGAAAGGCCCCCAGAATGAAGGCCGGAATACAGCATAAGATCAGTTCAAAGACGAGCCTTTTCCATGACAGACGTTCCAGCACGCGTCACACTCCTGTCATTGTTCAGAAACGGGTTGAAAAACGATAACCCGTGCCGCGGACCGTCTGCACCATGCGATCGTGGCCGCTCAGTTCCAGCGCTTTTCGCAGGCGGCGGATATGTACGTCAACCGTCCGGTCTTCGACATACACGTTAGTTCCCCAGACGTTATTCAGCAACTGTTCGCGGCTGTATACGCGCTCCGGGTGAGTCATAAAGAAATGCAGAAGTTTAAATTCGGTAGGCCCCATATCGAGGGGATTTTCACCGGTCATGACGCGGTGTGAGGTAGGGTCAAGGCTCAGTCCCTGCATCTCAATCACCTCTTCCACCGCCATCGGTGAAATGCGGCGCATCACGGCTTTAATGCGGGCAACCAGCTCTTTCGGTGAGAACGGTTTGGTAATGTAATCGTCCGCCCCCGTTTCCAGACCGCGTACGCGATCCTCTTCTTCACCGCGCGCCGTGAGCATCACAACCGGTATGTCGCGGGTTAGCGCTTCACGTTTCAGGTGTTTGATAAACTGCAGCCCGGAGCCGCCAGGCAACATCCAGTCGAGCAGAATCAGATCGGGCCAGGGTTCATTCAGCTGGTTCACCGCGCTGTCATAATCTTCCGCCTCAACCGGCTGGAAGCCATTTTGCTCGAGCACGAAGCACACCATTTCACGAATCGGAGCTTCATCTTCTACGACCAGAATACGTCTCGCCATACTTTGCCCTGTTTTATCTTATTTAAGTTACAAGTTTGTAATGCGGCGTCATTATGCGTCAGATTTATGACAGATTTATGAAAAACAGTACCACTATAAAGGGCAAACTGTTGTTTTATTACAGCGGTTATTTTCTGTTCCCTGACAGTTTATAATCCTGCTTTCTCTTTTTCGCCACGGATCAGCAATGCGCATACTACACACCTCTGACTGGCATCTGGGTCAAAATTTTTACAGCAAAAGCCGGGCGGCTGAACACGAAGCGTTCCTGAACTGGCTGCTGGATACGGCCCGCTCTCATGAGGTAGACGCCATTATTGTAGCGGGTGACATCTTCGATACCGGCTCGCCCCCCAGCTATGCGCGCGAGTTATATAACCGTTTTGTCGTCAATCTGCAGCAAACGGGCTGTCATCTGGTGATTGTTGCCGGCAACCATGATTCCGTCGCAACGTTAAATGAATCCCGCGATATTCTGGCGTTCCTCAATACTACCGTGGTGGCCAGCGCAGGACATGCGCCGCAGATCCTGAAAAAGCGCGACGGGACGCCGGGTGCGGTACTGTGTCCGATCCCATTTTTACGCCCGCGCGATATTGTCCAAAGCCAGGCGGGGCTTTCCGGCGCTGAAAAACAGCAGCATTTGCTGCAGGCTATCACCGACTATTACCACCAGCAGCATGCCCAGGCCTGTGCCCTTCGCGGTGACCAGGCGATTCCGGTGATTGCCACCGGGCACCTCACCACCGTTGGGGCCAGCAAAAGCGACGCGGTGCGTGACATTTATATTGGCACGCTGGATGCTTTCCCGGCACAAAACTTCCCGCCCGCGGAGTATATTGCCCTCGGGCATATCCACCGGGCGCAGGTTATCGGCGGCTGCGAGCACATTCGCTACTGCGGCTCGCCCATCTCGCTGAGTTTTGATGAGACCGGCAAAGCCAAAAGTGTCCATCTGGTGAGCTTTAGCGACGGCAAGCTCAGCGCCGTTGACACGCTGGAAGTGCCCGTCACCCAGCCGCTGGCGGTGCTGAAAGGCGATCTGGACGCCATCACCGCCCAGCTTGAACAGTGGCGCGGCGTGGAACAAAACCCGCCGGTCTGGCTGGATATTGAGATCGCCAGCGCCGACTACCTGCATGATGTACAGCGTAAAATTCAGGTACTCACGGAAGACCTGCCGGTAGAGGTGCTGCTGGTGCGCCGCAGCCGCGAGCAGCGCGAGAAAATTCTGCTCGGCGCTCAGCGCGAAACGCTCAGCGAACTCAGGGTGGAAGAGGTCTTTGAACGCCGGCTCTCCCACGAGGAGATTGACGACGCGAAACGCGCACGGCTGAACGAGCTGTTTACGCACACCCTGCATGCCCTGAACGATGAGGAAGAAAACGCATGAAAATCCTCAGCCTGCGTCTGAAAAATCTCAACTCACTGAAGGGTGAGTGGAAAATCGATTTTACCGCGGAGCCGTTTGCCAGCAACGGACTGTTTGCGATTACCGGGGCTACCGGCGCAGGGAAAACGACCCTGCTCGACGCCATTTGTCTGGCGCTGTATCACGAAACGCCGCGTCTGCAGAAAGTCTCCCAGGCACAAAACGATTTGATGACGCGCGACACGGCCGAATGCCTTGCCGAAGTTGAGTTTGAAGTCAAAGGTATTGCCTATCGCGCTTTCTGGAGTCAGAACCGCGCGCGAAATCAGCCCGACGGTAATCTTCAGGCCCCACGCGTCGAGCTGGCACGCTGTGAGGACGGTAAAATTCTGGCCGACAAAGTGTCGGATAAACTGGAACAAACGGCCGCCCTCACCGGGCTGGATTATGGCCGTTTTACCCGCTCAATGCTGCTCTCTCAGGGGCAATTTGCCGCCTTCCTCAATGCCAGACCTTCCGACCGCGCCGAACTGCTGGAAGAACTGACCGGAACCGAGATCTACGGTCAGATTTCCGCCATGGTGTTTGAGAAACACAAAGCCGTACGTAACGCCCTTGAGGTGTATGAAGCACAGGCTGCAGGCGTCGTGTTGTTGAGTGAAGAGCAACAGCAGCAGTTACAGCAAAGTTTGCAGGCACTTACTGACGAAGAAAAAACGCTGCTGGCGCAACAGCAGAATCAACAGAAAGATTTTCAGTGGCTTACGCGCAATGACGAGCTCATACGTGAGCAGCAGCGCGTTGCCACCTTGCAGCAACAGGCGCAACAGGCACTGACCGAGGCTGCGCCCGAGCTGGCAACGCTCCAGCTTGCTCACCCCGCCGCCCAGCTGCGACCACTGTGGGACAGCCAGCAAGAGCAAACCACCCGGCTGGGGCAAACGAAGCAGCGCATTGTTGAAGTAAATGCTCGCTTACAAGCAAAAACCGCGCTGCGCTCGCGTATCCGTAATACGGCCCAGCGTAGCCATGCACAACTGCAGACCGACCTTACGGCGCTGGCACAGTGGCTGGCAGAGCACGAGCGTTATCGTCAGTGGGGCCAGGAGATAGCAGGCTGGCGCGCCCATTTTGCACAGCTGAATCGCGATAAACATCAGATCGCCACGCTTTCCACGCGCATTGCTGAATTACGCCAGAAGCTGACAGAGATGCCGGAAAACGCCCTGACGCTCACGGCTGACGAGGTCAGCGTGGCGATGGAGCAACAGGCTCAGTCACGGACTTTCCGCCAGCGGCTGATGTCGCTTCAGGCCCGTTATCTGCCGCTGCAACAGCGTCTGCGCCAGAGCGGTGAAAGCCTGCAGAAAGCCCAGGCAGAGCAGGTAAAACTCAATGAAACGCTGACGCTGCGTCGCCAGCAGTACAAAGAGAAAAACCAGCATTATCTGGATCTTGAAACGCTCTGCAGACAGGAAGAGAAGATTAAAAGTCTGGAGGCAGAGCGTGCGCAGCTGCAGGCGGGACAGCCCTGCCCGCTGTGCGGCTCAACCTCGCACCCGGCGGTCACTGCCTATCAGGCGCTGGAGCTGAGTGCCAACCAGCAGCGTCGCGACCAGTTAGCCAAAGAGGTCGCTGCGCTTAAAGAGGAAGGATTGTTAGTTCTCGGCCAGGTGAATGCCCTGACCCGGCAGATCCAGCGTGAGACAGACGACGCTCAGACGCTCTCTCAGGAGGAGCAAGCGCTCACTAAAGAGTGGCAATCCGTTTGCGCGTCCCTGAATATCACTCTGAATATTCAGGAAGATATTGCCCCGTGGATGAACGAACAAGAGCAGTATGAGCGTCAGCTTTACCAGCTGAGCCAGCGTCTGACGCTGCAGCAACAGCTGAATGAACAGGACGCGCAGGCGCGTCAGTATCAACAGCAGCTGACGGCCACGCGCCAGGCGCTGGAAACGACCCTGCTGACGCTGTCACTCAACGTCCCGGAAGAAGGCACAGAGGCTGCCTGGCTGAACGAACGAGAAACCGAGTTCGCACAGTGGCAGGAAAAACACACTCAGCATGGCGTCATGCAGGAGCGCATGACGGCTCTGATGCCGCTGCTCGACACCCTGCCCGCCACAAACGACACAGAAACCGAACCGGCCATTCCTGATAACTGGCGCGAAACGCACGACGAATGCGTTTCTCTTCAGAGCCAGCTTGCCACATTGCAACAGCAGGAAAGCCTCGAAAGCGAGCGACTGCAGCACGCCACGACGCATTTTACCGCCGCATTGACCGCAAGCTGCTTCGCCGATCGGGAGGCCTTTCTGGCTGCACTGCTTGATGAAGAGACCATCCGCCGTCTTGAACACCGTAAGCAGACCCTGGAAAACCAGCTTCAGCAGGCAACCGCGCTGTTCGCACAGGCAAACCAGCAGCTGCAGGCTCATCAGACGCAGCGACCGGAAGGGCTGGAACTCGACGCGCCAACCCTGCAGTTGCAGCTACAGCAACTCGGGCAACAGCTTCGGGAGAACACCACTCATCAGGGTGAAATCCGCCAGCAGCTTAAACAGGACAGCGATAACCGTCAGCACCAGCTGGCGCTCATGCAGCATATTGAAGAGGCCGCGCGGCTGGCCGATGACTGGAGCTATCTGAATTCGCTGATAGGTTCCAGCACCGGCGACAAGTTCCGTAAGTTTGCCCAGGGGCTCACGCTGGATAATCTGGTCTGGCTTGCCAACCAGCAGCTAAATCGCCTGCACGGGCGCTATTTGCTGCAGCGCAAGGTCAGCGATGCGCTGGAACTCGAAGTGGTGGATACCTGGCAGGCGGACGCGGTGCGCGATACCCGTACCCTCTCCGGCGGCGAAAGCTTCCTTGTTAGCCTGGCACTGGCGCTGGCGCTTTCCGATCTGGTGAGCCACAAGACACGCATCGATTCGCTGTTCCTGGATGAAGGCTTCGGCACGCTCGACAGCGAAACGCTGGATACCGCCCTCGATGCGCTCGACGCGCTGAACGCCACCGGGAAAACCATTGGCGTGATTAGCCACGTCGAGGCGATGAAAGAGCGGATCCCGGTGCAGATCAAAGTGAAGAAGATTAACGGGCTGGGGTATAGCAAGCTGGATAAGGTGTTTGCGGTGGAGTGAGGGTGCCCTGCATAAGGGCACCTTCATCCCGCCCCCTCTCACGTAGGGAGAGGGAGAATGGCTATAGCGGCCAGAGCCACGCGGCGCCGCGCACGCCGCTGGAGTCCCCATGCACCGCTTTGCGGATCGGGGTTTCACACTCGCCGCCGAAGACCCACTGCTTCACCAGATTCGGTACCGTGGCATATAAACGGTCGACGTTGCTCATCCCGCCGCCGAGCACAATCACGTCAGGGTCAAGGATATTCACCACGTGCGCCAGAGATTTCGCCAGCCGCATTTCATAGCGGCTGAGAGCCAGCTCAGCCACCGGATCGTGTTCCCCGACCCGATGCATAATCTCGTTCCCCTTGAGTGGCTGGCCACTCAGGCGGTGGTAATCGGTGGCAAAACCGGTGCCGGAGATAAACGTCTCAATACAGCCCTGCTTGCCGCAATAGCACGGCACCTCGGCGCGGTATTTAAGTTCATCTTCATCCATCCACGGCAAGGGGTTATGTCCCCACTCGCCCGCCGTACCGTTGCCGCCAATATGGGCACGCCCGCCCAGGGCCACACCTGCGCCACAGCCGGTCCCGATAATGACCGCAAAAACGGTCTGGGCCCCTGCGGCGGCACCGTCAATGGCTTCGGAGACGGCCAGACAGTTGGCGTCATTTGCCAGACGCACTTCCCGGTTCAGGCGCTGACTTAAATCTTTATCAAAAGGCTGACCGTTGAGCCAGGTGGAGTTGGCGTTTTTAACCACCCCGGTATAGGGCGAGATTGAGCCCGGGATCCCCATCCCAACGGTGCCGGTCTGCCCTGTCGCCTGCTCAGCCATGTCGACCAGCCGGGCAATCGTCTCGATAGTCTGGTGATAATCATCGCGCGACGTAGGCAGACGGTGGCGGAACAGTTGCTCCCCCTGCTCGCTCAGTGCGATGACTTCTGTTTTGGTGCCGCCCAAATCAATCCCAATACGCACAAGACACTCCTCATTATTTTGATTATCAACAGAGTAGAAGCCCGCTTCCCGATTAGCAATGCAAGCGATGCGACAATTCGTTATCATGCCCGCTGATTTAACGACAAGGCCGTGGAAATTATCATGCTGTGGTTCAAAAATTTGATGGTTTACCGTCTCAGCCGCGACGTTTCGCTGCGTGCAGAAGAGATGGAAAAACAGTTAGCCGCTTATAGCTTTTCCCCTTGCGGTAGCCAGGATATGGCAAAAACCGGTTGGGTTCCTCCAATGGGTTCACAAAGCGATGCATTGACCCACGCCAGCAGCACGGGTCAAATCATCGTCTGCGCCCGCAAAGAAGAAAAAATTCTGCCCACACCGGTGGTCAAGCAGGCGCTCGAAGCGAAAATTTTCAAGCTTGAAGCCGAACAGGGCCGCAAGCTGAAAAAAACCGAAAAAGATTCGCTGAAAGACGAAGTTCTGCACTCTCTGCTGCCGCGCGCCTTTAGCCGTTTCAGCCAGACAATGATGTGGATCGATACCGTTAACGGGCTAATCATGGTGGACTGCGCCAGCGCCAAAAAAGCGGAAGATACGCTGGCCCTGCTGCGCAAAAGCATCGGATCGTTACCGGTCGTTCCGCTGGCGCTGGAAACGCCGATTGAACTGACCCTGACCGAATGGGTGCGCAGCGGTACAGCGGCCCAGGGCTTCCAGATCCTTGATGAAGCCGAGCTCAAAGCCCTGCTCGAAGATGGCGGCGTGATCCGCGCGAAAAAGCAGGATCTGGTGAGCGACGAGATCGCCGTACACATTGAAGCGGGCAAAGTGGTGACCAAACTGGCACTCGACTGGCAGCAGCGTATTCAGTTTGTGATGTGCGATGACGGCTCGGTGAAGCGTCTGAAATTCTGCGATGAGCTGCGCGATCAGAACGAAGATATCGATCGTGAAGATTACGCCCAGCGCTTTGACGCGGACTTTATCCTGATGACCGGAGAGCTGGCAGCGTTAATTCAGAATCTGGTAGAAGGCCTCGGCGGCGAAGCGCAGCGGTAATGCCTGCAGTGACCCTCTCCCGGCAGGGAGAGGGAATAAAACGTTTTATTTCAGGTAGCGGCACAGATAAGAGGTCGGTTCAGCAACCTGCAGATGGAATTCGCTGTGGCCAGGGACGTTGAACGCTTGTCCGGCAGAGTAAACTTTCCATTCTGTTTCCCCCGGCAGCAAGACGTTGAGCGCACCGCTGATCACCGTCATCTCTTCAGCTTCGGCTGTACCAAAGGTGTATTCCCCTTCAGCCATAACGCCGACACTGGCGCGGCCAGTGCTGCTGCTGGTAAAACCAATGGATTTCACTTTACCGGAAAAGTATTCGTTACTTTGAAGCATGAACTGGCCCTTATATTTTTAGATAAAAATTCACTATAGGGGCCATGATCATCACCTGTCACGCAAAATCATTAGATCAACAGCTCTGCGGCCAGCCGGGCCATCAGAACATTGGACAACAGCACCGGGACATCCAGCGCCTTTTGCAGTAAATCACGGTGGTGCTGGTGGAATCCAAGGCAGTCCAGAATCAACACATCGGCCCCTCTCTCCAGCAGTTCCCGTCCTGCCTCAATCAGCGCGGCCTCGCTGTCCCAGAAGGGATTGGCCAGCGCATACAAAGGCTTTTTTTCGAGTACGTGCCATTTTGCCGTCTGGTTGTCCATGAGCTCTTCAATGGGAACAATGACCCCCACCTGATGCCCGTCAACAATGGAGGCCACCAGCGGCGGAATGATCCGCATCGGCTCCAGCAAAATCGCATTACGCGCGATGAGTCCCTTAACAGGTGCAGTACTCATCAGTAAAATAACGTCATAGCCTTGATTATCGAGCACTTCTATTACGCTCTGCAGCGAGCGCTCGATTTTCTGACGCGAAACATGCGCCAGTTTACCGTCACTTAATAACGTCGCCAGGGGATCCTCCCCCGCCTCTACAGCGTAGTCTTCCATGACCTCTTCCCGACTCATCTTCCCCAGCAGGCTTAGATGCGTTATCTGTTGTTCAGATACATGCTCGGTTAAGAGCGGTAACACTTCGCTTACAGGGACCACACCAATAGTGAGGATCGCCAACGTCGCCTTCATCTTCATCGCCTTCCATTACCGCTAAATCTTTCACACAGGTACAGGCTCACTACGCTGCACAGTTCGTTTTTTCAACAAAACAGCACCAAGCGTAGCAGGTGATCCCCATCGCGAAATGTAAAGATCGCCTGCCCGTTACGGAGTTACCTGTAATAACTAAATATTAACTCCTGCTTAACATTTGCGATGAGTAAAAAGTGTGATTCAGGCACGGTATTTAGCCCTTTAGGAATTCATTCACGACTTATCAGGATCTTCGTAGCGCCGTTTGGCATCCAGCGCTTCCTGTTCAGTTTCATGTTCACTGATCAGAGAGTCTGGTTTGGGGTGATCGGCACGCAGCTGATACCAGGTGACGGTTTGATCGCCATTGCCTTTTTCAACGGTAACGATGCGTGCTTCACGTGGATAGGGAGGTCTGGTTGGCATAGCTCATCCTTTTTTTATGTCTGAGCTATAAGTATAGACGCCGCTTAGCTGGCACAAGCCAAACGCAGGGCGGTAATAATCTGAATTACCACGTCCTCGGGTGAAGCGGAAGCATCCACAACGTGGTGTGCCGCTTCGCGGTATAACGCATCGCGTTCGGCCAGCACTTCGCTCACCTCTTCGCTGAGCGGCCGGGAGGTCAGCGCAGGACGTTGTCCCTCTTCCGGAAATGCTTCCAGCCGCCCTACCAGGGCCGAAACGGGTGCACTGAGGTAGATGACAATCCCTTTCTCGCGCATAAAGCGACGGTTACACTCGGCGAGAACAATGCCGCCACCGGTTGCGATAACAGCAGACGGCGTGGTGACCGCCTTCAGCGCGGCCGTTTCACGGGCGCGAAAGCTCTCCCACCCCTCTTGCTCAACGATTTCCGCGATGCTTTTCCCGGCTTCGGTTTGCAGCCAGTGGTCGGTATCAACAAACTGACGATCGCACGCGCGTGCCAGTTCCAGGCCAACGGTGGTTTTCCCACAGCCGCGGGGGCCAACTAAAAAGATGGGTTGGGTCATAACCAGGTGTTCCCCTTGATGCCGGATGGCCGAAGAGCGTAAAGAAATAATTGCAGAAGATGTTGCGTTTACTTTACTGCAAAGCGGTACGGGATGACAACCCTGCGGAGGCCATACTGTACCACAAAGTGACAATGGTTATCATTACGCAGTGCGACGCTTGACTTCGAGCAGCCACTTATCAAGCTCTGCGGCGAACTGCTGGCGATCGCGCTGGGACAGGCTGTCTGGCCCGCCGGTCTGCACGCCGCTGGCGCGAAGCGTATCCATAAAATCACGCATGGTGAGTCTTTCACGAATGGTCGCCGGCGAATAACGCTCCCCTCTCGGGTTCAGCGCCGCCGCTCCCTTTTCAATCACTTCCGCGGCCAGCGGGATATCCGCCGTGATCACCAGATCCTCGGGACTACACAGACGCACAATCTCGTTATCCGCCACGTCAAAGCCAGCCGGAACCCGCAACGCGCGAATAAATCGGGAAGGCGGTACGCGAATATTCTGGTTCGCCACCAGCGTAAGCGGCATCTGCACGCGCTCGGCCGCGCGGAATAAAATCTCTTTAATCACATTCGGACACGCGTCCGCATCAACCCAAATCGCCATATTGTCTCCCCATAATGATTCTGCCGACTATTGTCGCCTGCATTTCGTTGTTAAGCTATCAATCCGAGAAAACAACGCATAATGACGGAGAATCGTGATGGATAAGAAAATCGGGTTTATCGGCTGCGGTAACATGGGCAAAGCCATCCTGGGTGGCCTGATCGCCAGCGGACAGGTGCTGCCGGGTCAGATTTGGGTCTACACCCCATCACCGGACAACGTCGCCGCGTTACGCGATCGGTACGGGATCAACGCAGCCGAAAGCGCCCAGGAAGTGGCTCAGGTAGCCGATATTGTCTTTGGCGCCGTCAAGCCGAACATCATGATCAAAGTGCTGAGCGACATCACCACCAGCCTGAACAAAGAGACACTGGTCGTATCGATTGCCGCGGGCGTCACGCTCGATCAGCTGGCGCGCGCGCTGGGTCATGACCGTAAAATCGTACGCGCTATGCCGAATACCCCGTCACTGGTCAACGCCGGCATGACCTCCGTCACGCCTAACGCGCTGGTGACGTCGGAAGACGTGGCGGATGTCCTGAACATCTTCCGCTGCTTCGGTGAAGCGGAAGTCATTGCCGAATCTATGATCCATCCGGTAGTGGGAGTGAGCGGTTCAGCGCCTGCGTATGTCTTTATGTTTTTAGAAGCGATGGCCGACGCCGCGGTGCTTGGCGGTATGCCACGAGCGCAGGCGTATAAATTCGCTGCACAGGCCGTGATGGGCTCTGCCAAAATGGTGCTGGAGACCGGTAAGCATCCGGGTGAACTGAAAGATATGGTCTGCTCGCCTGGCGGAACCACTATCGAGGCGGTGCGGGTGCTGGAAGAGCGCGGCTTCCGTTCGGCCGTTATTGAAGCGATGACAAAATGCATGGAAAAATCAGAGAAACTGAGTAAATCCTGATTATCTGAGCCGGACGTCAGGCAGCCACCTCGGTGCGGCCGCGTCCGGCATTTTTCGCCTTATACAGCGCCACATCGGCCGCTTTTAACCACTCCCGATAGTGCCCGAACTGCGGTCCCCAGGGCGCGACACCGACGCTAATACGCAGAGATTCCTTGGGCGCACACGGTAACGACAGCGTTTCCAGCCGCTCATGTACGCGTGACATCACGGCGATGGCACTGTCAGCCGCCGTCCGGGACATGATCACCGCAAACTCATCCCCGCCAAAACGGCCTATCGCATCCCCGGAACGCACCGTTAGCTGCAGTTGCCGCGTCAGGGCGATGATCGCCTCATCACCCACATCGTGGCCCCAGGTGTCATTGATATTCTTAAAATGATCGATATCGATAAGCAAAATCGTGGCGGTGCAGTGGTTGCGGCGACAGTGTTCAAATTCATTTCTCAGCAGCACTTCCCAGTGCCGGCGATTAAAGACGCCGGTCATGCCGTCGCGGGTACTCATCAGCTCCAGCCGCCGTTTATGCTCTGCAAGCCTGATGGCAGTACGATGGCTGAGCCAGGCAAAAAGCATCGGATACAACACCAGCACGGGAAGCGTTAGGCCCCATGCCAGAGGCTCCGGGTTAAAGACAGCCACCCGGCCCACGACGGGGAGCGTCACCAGGGAAGACAGAAGGGTTAACATCATGCCGGTAAAAAACAGCCGACAACCGCCGGACCCCATCATGTTCATTCCCACCATCATCAGCAGCGCTGCCGTAGGTAGCGCATTGATCCCCATCATGCCGATCCAAAGCCCGGCAATAATGGCATCAATCTTCAGATTAAAATGTTCCTGCAGATGAGGAGAAGCAGCGCGGCAGGACCACTGCCAGGCGAAATGGGGCCAGATAAATGCCCACCCCACCAGGAACAACCACCAGACGCCGGATACAGAAAAGGTGACCAGCACACCAGAGAGGGGGAAGAACATCGCTGCCAGTCCGACAACCCGCGCCAGCCGGGCTCGCCGGGCAAACGGGATCCCGGAACGGTGGGGGTCATCCTGAGAAAGGGTCATATTCCACTCTTCCCGAATGCGCTTTATGTTGTAATAAGATTCATCATTCATCATTTTTGGGAATATTCTGAAATATTTCCCAAATTATAGAGAGGGGGCTTACGGGGAAAGTATGAAATTTCGGGTGAGCCGCCGGGGCCACTCACCCGATAGGACTACACGTTTTTCTTCAGACAGGCACTCATGAACTTGCTGCGATCGTCGCCTTTGAGGGACTGTTCGGTTGCTTTCGCATTACACTCGCGCATTTTTTGCTGCTGCGGCGTCAGGCTTTTCTCACCCGGTTTTGCGGCACCGTTTTTGAGGCAACCGCTCATGTAGGTCTTACGGGCATCGCCCTTCAGGCTCTGCGCAGTCGCCTGTTGATTACAGGTGGTCATGCGTTGCTGCTGCGGCGTTAATGTTTTCTCTTCCGCGTTCGCCGATGAGATCAGGAACAGACCCGAGAGCAGAGTAACCAGTAATGTTGTTTTCATTGCACCATCCTTTTGTGAACATTCACTGTAAGTCTGGTTCGTGACAGGAAAAAAACCACCCGGCAGATGTAATTTCCGCCGGGCTTTTATTATTTCAGCCCCAAAGCCGCTTTCATGGTGTAGAACAGATCTGTTTGATCGGTCAGCCCTACCACGTTTGCCGCATGCGGACCGTATGCTGCGATGCGCAGCTGGGTTCCGGTATGCTCCATGGACTCTTCTTCAGAGTTGCCATAGCTCAACACCATCACCGCGCCATCTTTGGTGTTCAGCGCCTGCGTCAGGCCCGGTGCTTTGGTATCCGCTGGGATGATCTGGCTGGCGTGCGCATGGTCTGCGGTAACGACCACCAGGGTATTGCCGTCTTTCTTCGCGAACTCAAGCGCCTTCTGCACTGCTTCGTCCAGATCGACCGTCTCGCCAATCTGACCGCACGGGTTAGCCGCATGATCCTGTTTATCGATAGACGCGCCTTCCACCTGCAGGAAGAAGCCCTTTTCACTCTTGCTCAGCAGTGAGATCGCTTTATCGGTCATCGCCGCCAGCGTCGGGATGCTGTCGGTACGTTTTGGGTTTGGCGTACAGGTTACGGCAGGCTTATCAATGTTGCCGTGGTAGGACGCTTTTGGCCCTTCCCAGCGCACCGGCATATTGCCATCAGAGAAAAGACCCAGCAGCGGTTTATCCTGGCTTGCTTCAGTAATCGCCGCCAGAGAAGATGCATCGCTCACCAGCTGATAGCCGCGAGCCTGCGCCTGCTCACGCAGCGTTTTGCCCTGCCATTCGCCCGCCGTTGCGGTTTCCGCGAAGGTTTTCGCCCCGCCGCCCAGCGTCACGTCAGGACGTGCGTTCAACAGTTGTTCCGTAATCGAGCCTTTGCCGCCCTTTTCCAGCGCGTTAGTCGGGCATTTTTCGCTGGTCACCGACGGGCCGTAGCATTTACGCGAGGTGACATGAGCCACCAGCGCCGCTGGCGTTGCATCCTGAAGTTCAGCCGTAGAGACGTTGCCGGTAGCCAGTCCCGCCGCTTTAGCCATCTCCAGAATGGTCTGGTGATCTTTTTCGTGAATATCCACACCCAGCGCACCATTATAGGTTTTCACACCCGTGGACCACGCCGTGGCAGAGGCAGCAGAATCCGTCACGTAATCGGGTTTACCGGTTTTTTTATCCAGCGCGTAATGGGTATATTGTCCGGTGAGAGGCAGTGCGTCGATACCTTTAAAAAATCCGCCCGCGCCTTCGGCATAATTTCGTGCTGCCGTTATTTCGGAATCGCCCATCCCGTCGCCAATCAGCAGAATAATGTTTTTAGCGGGTTTCTCATTCAGCGAAGCGCGAATGGCGGCGGTTTGATCTTCAGTCAACCGGCGCGCGCCGCCAGGCTGGGTGATATCCCCTTTGGCCGCACGATTATCCAGCACGCTGGTATTGTGAGTGTCGGCATAAATAGCGGGTGACATTAACAGGGGAAGTAATGCGATGAAAAGTGCGCTCTGTTTCAATTTATTTTCTCCATGTACAAATACATAAAAAATAAAACAGAGCGACTATAGGCATCCTGCATGACAATTCTATGACACGCCGTCAGGTTCCGTGATGGTTTAGTTGCGAGGATGCCTTAACAGCTTTTTTACGTACTGGCGGAGCATTTCAGCATCCTCAACCGGCACCTGGGAATCGGGTCTGAC
Organism: Enterobacter ludwigii; assembly: GCF_001750725.1. Lineage (NCBI taxonomy): Bacteria > Pseudomonadati > Pseudomonadota > Gammaproteobacteria > Enterobacterales > Enterobacteriaceae > Enterobacter > Enterobacter ludwigii. Next base: position 121,579 of record NZ_CP017279.1, on the reverse strand, counting down.
GCTTTCCAGCGCGCCTTCAACGTTCTCAATCAACGTCTGTTGTTCGTTTTTCGCCATTTGTCGCAGCAGCGCGGTGACCACAATTTCCAGCGCTTCAACCTGGGCGACCAACTCTTTTGACTCTTCTTCCTTTTGTGCAAGCTTGACCAACAACTCAGCAATGAGATTTTTCATGGTGCTATTTCCTTATCCGTTTTGTCTGAACTTAGCATTCTGAATCCATTATGCAAAGAGAAGAAATTTATTATGTTATGCAAAAGTGATGCGGCAGGAAAAATAGATTCCTCGCGGCTTTCAGCGAAACGTTTTTCTATAAAAAACGCCGCATTTAGTTATATAAAAATGCGGCGACCATAAGAATATATAATACATCTACGAAACGGTTATCGCGCCGACTTCGCCTCCGCCATTTGTCTGCGACGACGCAGTGCAATAGCCAGTTGAATAATATTTATCAGCACTACAATAGCGGTAGCAGCAAATACCCAACGGAAACCGGCCATTGCCGAAACAGCGGCTCCCATAAGCGGACCGGCAACGTTACCTAAATACATAAACGACTGGTTATAGCCAAAAATACGGCCCGTTACCTGGTCACTGGAATATTTCACCAGCAATGTTTGCACCGCGGGTAACATCGCACCATCGGCAAAGCCCAGCAGAAACCGCAGCACGCCAAGCTGAAACGGAGAAGTGACAAACGACATTGCGAAAAAGAGCACCACCGCAAAAATCAGCGTGGCCATCAGGATACGCGCCGTGCCGATCCTGTCGCCCAGTTTTCCAAGGCGTGGCGCCGAAATGAGGGCTGATACGCCCGGGACGGCGGCAATCATCCCGCTGAGGAAAGCAATATTATTGCTGTCTGGCTCCATCGACTTAATAAACAGCGCCAGAATCGGGCCGACCGAACCGTTGCAAAGCTGGATCACCATGGTGGTCACAAACAGGCTGATCATCAGGCCCGGATAGGGCAGCGAGGCGAAAACGGCCTTGCCGCTCAGGCGTTCAGCTTTGCTGATGACGGGGCGTCCTCCCTCTTTAATGAGGAAGAGCGTGACCAGAAAACTGACCACCAGCAGGATGGCCGTAATGATAAACACCGCGCGCAGCCCCACATGATCGGCGAGGAAGCCCCCTAGCAGCGGGCCGCCAATGACCCCGCTTATCTGAGCAGTAGAGAGCGTACTCAGCGCCCAGCCGCTGCGTTCACGGGGCACCTGCGAGGCCACCAGCGCCATGGCATTCGGAATATACCCGGACGTCAGCCCCATCACCGCTCGCAGGAAAAAGAGCTGCCATACGTTAGTGGCAAAGGCCTGCAGCAGAATGGCTATCGCCATCCCCAGCGATGCGCGCAGCAGCATCAGCTTGCGCCCTTTGCGGTCGGCCAGACTGCCCCACATCGGCGAGACAATGGCAGAGACCAGAAACGTGACGCTGAACGTCAGACCTGACCACATGGAGAGCGCTTCATGGGAGGTGACTCCCAGCTGCGACACGTACAGCGGCAGGAAGGGCAATATCTGGCTGATGGCCAGCCCGGTAAAGAAGCACCCGAACCAGACCGAGATGAGATTAACTTTCCAGGATTCCATAAAAGAAATAGTCTTCATTTTTAGGCGAATTCGCCGACAGATTAGCAAGTTACGCGTTATGACGTCGCACCAGAGATGCGCACTTGCCGACTTTGGTGTTTTATCTTCCCAGTCATCATATTTGTGAAATAAGTCACAAATCATCCATTTTATGACGGAATATTATGCTTCAGCGGCAGAGACCGAAACCGCGCATCCCCAGGTGAAAGTGGCTGGCATGGGCGGCGTTATACTCTGGCCCCAGGCTGTTACCGTAATAGCTGCAGCTCGCCGCCAGCATGCCTTTCAGCCATGGCTGCGTTTTTGTCGCCTTCCAGCCGTTTTGTACCGTGACCTTCTCACCGTTTGCCAGCCCAAACGCCGTGATATCCAGCGCCTCTGCCGTAGCATGTTCACTGCGTCGCGCGTCGGGGCGATGGTAAATGTTGCGGCAGGCAAAGCTGCCGAGATGCTCAATACGCGTCAGCTCACTTCCCGTATAGCTTCTGGTGAGTGGCCGGGCCTGCTGGCTGATAAACAAGGCAGAACTGAGCGCCAGCGGGCAGCTCGCAAGGAAACTGCTGTTCAGGCTGACCGGACCGAAGTTACGTACCCGGACGACGTTACGGAGTGGACACTCCCCACCGCTGTCTGCGACCGGTTGTGTGCGGATAAGCGCGCGTTGATTGGCCTGCGATAACAGGCTCGTGCACGCCTGGGGCGTTAAGTTCCGAAGCTTATACTGGGTAATGCGGCCTGGCGGGTCGTCGAGATGTAGCGGCGTGAAAGGGTTGTAGTAAGACGGCAACCAGCGATACCCCACCGTTGCGACAGCCGCAATAATGAAAACGGTCAGCAGAGTTTTTCCTTTCACGCTCCACCCTTAACATTCCCCAAAACATTATGGCAGAAGGCCGCGAAACCCGCTGGGCATCGTGGTATGTTATTGGTTTTTCGTCAGACTGGAAGAGAGTGAGATGGCAAAGCAGCGCGTAGGTATTGTCTTTGGGGGAAAATCAGCGGAGCACGAGGTTTCATTGCAATCGGCCAAAAATATCGTCGATGCAATCGATAAAAGCCGTTTCGACGTGGTGCTGCTGGGCATAGATAAACAGGGGCAATGGCATGTCAACGATGCCAGCCAGTATCTGTTAAATGCTGACGATCCGGCGCATATCGCCCTCAATCCTTCTGCAATCAGCGTCGCGACCGTACCCGGCGTGGTGCAAGGGCAACTCATCGACGCCGGTAATGCGCAGTCTCTTGCCCAGATTGACGTGGTCTTCCCTATCGTTCATGGCACCCTTGGCGAAGATGGTTCGCTGCAGGGGATGCTGCGCATGGCCAACCTGCCGTTTGTCGGTTCTGATGTGCTGGGTTCCGCTGCCTGCATGGATAAAGACGTCACCAAGCGCCTGCTGCGTGATGCGGGGCTGAATATTACGCCGTTTGTCACCCTCACCCGCGCCAACCGTGACCAACACAGCTTCGCTCAGATTTCCGGTCAGCTGGGCCTGCCGCTGTTTGTGAAACCCGCAAACCAGGGTTCTTCCGTCGGGGTCAGCAAGGTGACAAGCGAAGCGCAGTTCACGCAAGCGGTCAGCCTGGCGTTTGAGTTTGACCATAAAGTGGTGGTTGAGCAGGGCATCAAAGGCCGCGAAATTGAGTGCGCCGTGCTGGGCAACGATTTCCCACAGGCAAGCACCTGCGGTGAAGTGGTGTTAAACAGTGATTTCTACTCTTACGACACCAAATACATTGATGATAAAGGCGCCCAGGTTGTCGTGCCTGCAAATATCGATCCGGCAATCAACGATAAGATCCGCGCGATCGCGATTAACGCTTATCAGACGCTCGGCTGCAGCGGCATGGCGCGCGTGGATGTGTTCCTGACGCCTGAAAACGAGGTGGTGATTAATGAAATCAACACCCTGCCGGGCTTCACCAACATCAGCATGTATCCCAAGCTGTGGCAGGCCAGCGGGCTAAGCTACTCAGCACTCATCACCCGCCTGATTGAACTGGCGCTGGAGCGTCATGCTGCGGACAGCGCCCTGAAAAGCTCCGTAAACGGTTAATCGGGACTCTTCGCCGTTTCCGTCTCATCCGCTGTCGTCTCTTCAGGACGACGGCGGATAATCATCCCCGCCAGCCAGAAGCTGATAACCCAGGTCACCAGACCCACGGCATACGTTTGCCACCCTTTTGCTTCAAATCCCAACAGCCCCACGACACCGTTAAGAATAAAGATCAGCCCGATAGCAAAGGCGTAGTAATGCCAGTCACGGCGTAGTTTGGAAGTGAGCTTCATGACAACTCCGGCAGGAAAAAAAGATATCCTCTCACAGATTTATGACGAGGTCTGTGGCAGATGCGGAAATTCTGAAACACGCTGTTGTTTCAATTAAGTTAAGAAATTGTGATGCGCTGCAGAATTCGACAATCCAGGAGAATTCCTTAGGGTAAATTAACACGATTCTGATATTGACAAATGCTATGACCTGTCAAACTCACCTTGTAAGACGCATATAAAACAGAGTGATTTATCGGGAGGTCGTGATGGCTGACTTTACATTGTCGAAACCGATTTTTGGCGGTAAACAACCAAAAACCTCCACGGCGGGTAATATCGCTTATGCCCTGTTTGTCTTGTTCTGTTTCTGGGCGGGTTCGCAGCTACTCAATATGCTGGTTCATGCACCAGGAGTCTATGAACACCTGATGCAGGTGCAGGATAACGGACGCCCGCGAGTGGAAATTGGTTTTGGCGTAAGCACCCTGTTTGGCCTCATTCCTTTCCTCGCAGGGTGTATGATTTTAGGCGTTGTGGCATTAGTACTGCGTTTTCGCCGTCGCTTTTAAAGCCCCATACAGCGAGCCCGGCGGTCATCCACGCGTTTTGCGAACCAGGCGGTTGTCAGGTTACGCGTGATCTTCGGGCTTTCCAGCTGAATACCCGGCAGGATTGCCCTCGGTAATGTTTTCCCACTTTTCTGTTCTGCAAGCGTAAAGACTTTCTTGTACAGATCGGTTTTCTCAAACGCCAGACTATCGCCTTTCTCAAGCTGATGGCGAATGTCGCTGTCACTCATGCCAAGCCTGTTCGATAATTTCCGCACCGCCCGCTCCGTGGTGCCAGCCTCGCTGCTGCCATAGGCAATAAGATCGCCATCCAGTGCCAGCTTCACGCCGCTCGCGCGGCTGACCGCATTCTGAAATGCCGCGTTACGACTGGCATACCAGCCCGCGTTAAAGTCCGCAAAGCGGTACAGCGGCTCACTGTAATTCGCCGGATAGTTCAGCAGATGATAAGTGCCGAACCACAGGCCGCCACGCAGGGAGAAGACCTCCTGACGCACCGTACCGTCGATTTTCCACGGGTAGCCGTCGGTATGCTTTTCCGCAAAGGCAATGCTGACCTGCATCGGCCCGCCGGTGTGTACCGGGTTAAGTGAGCCAAACAGTGTCTGCCCCATCGGCACCATGCTGATGAAATCATCAAAGATGGCGCTGAGCTGTTTCTCGGTTTTTACCGTGTCCAGCCGTTCGCTGTAGCTTTTTCCATTTGGCGAGGTGATTTTAAACGCGGTATGCACGAGAAATATCGGGATATGCATCGATTCCGCACGGCGGTCGATCTCTTTCCAGGCTATTTTGTTCAGACCCGGCACGACCGGGTCTGACTGGTACATTGATTCCTGCTGCGCCACCGCCAGTACCGAGCAGATGTTCTCCTCGGTAGGGGCAATCTTCTGGCTTTCAAAGGTTTTTGCCAGCGCATCCGCCCATGCATTGCGATCTTTCACGCTGGCGGGCATTTTTTGCCGCACAACGCTTGCCACATCAACAGGCTTCTCCCCTTCTTTAAGCGGAGCAGCCCCTTTTTCGGCACACCCCACCAGCACCAGAGCGGCCAGTAAGGACAACGGTAACGCACGCGGTACGGCAAAGGTCATAGCAACTCCCTGTATTAGCTAAATGTATTGGTGACTTCCTGCAGTTCCTGGCCGTCCAGCTCACGCTCAAAGCTGCGTAAACGTTTATAGATGGACATCAGTTCCACCAGCGTGGTCCAGGAGCTGATCAGATACTGGAATGAGCCACGCACCTGACCAAAAACGTTTGTTATCTGAGTCATCAGACCGAGCGTAATCGTACCCGCAACGATGGACGGGAACAGCAGGAACAAACCGAAAACGTTATCGACCTGCAGATACAAAATGCGCGCAATATTGAAATACATATAGTGGAAGTAGAGACGGAAATAGTTGCGACGCACGGCACCAAACAGCTCACGTACGGTTGGTGGCGAGGCGCGGTTAGCATCATCTTCACCGTAGACCAGCTCTTTACGATAAGCCGCTTCCACGCGTTGATTTTTAAACTCCAGACCCGGCAGCTTAATCCCGACCACCGCCAGCAGCCCCGTCCCCATCAGAGACCAGACAATCGCCGCAATCACCAGCCCATACGGCAGATGACCGACAAGAGGCAGATCCGGCACGTGAGCCGAGAGCGTCACCAGCACCGGCAGGAAGGCAATCAGCGTCATGATGGCGTTGATAAAGCTGACGCCCATGTCTTCAAGGGTGGAGGCAAAACGCATGGTGTCTTCCTGCACACGCTGTGCTGCACCTTCGATATGACGCAGGTGTTGCCAGTGCGCCATATAGTGTTCGTTCATCGCGGTACGCCAGCGGAAAACGTAGTGGCTTACGAAGAAGTTGTTCATCACCCCGATCACCACCGCAATCAACGCGATACCGAGGAAAATGCCCACCTCATGGTAAAACTGGTTAATGGTTACCTTATGCGGCGAACTCAGCGCGGTCTGGATAAGGTCGTAGAACGGGGCATACCAGGCGTTTACTGCCACCCCCACTTCCACCAGGAACCAGGTCACAAAGATAATCAGCGAGGTTCCCAGAATCGACCAGTATTGCCAGCGGTGCGGCGCATAGACAAACCAGAACAGGGCAAACAGGCCAACGCATACCATGTAGTAGGCGTAAAACAGCAAATAGCTAAGCGACCAGAAGCGAGCGGCGCTGATCGGGACGTCACCCGTTGCGCCCGTAATGCGGGCCAGCCACGCCCCGCCGCCAGCCTGCCAGAAAATGACAGCGATCAGTGCCCAAATAAATGCCGACAGGAAAAAAGGCCCCGGCTTTGGGAAAAAAGACTTAAACATAATGCATCCTTCTTGTTGTTATGGCTGTTGCTGTGCTCAACACATCACCACACGAAAATCTCGCCTGAGCCAGACGGCGCAGGCAAAAAGGTCAGACCCGAGGGTTAATTATTAGTTCGCTTTCCAGTTTTCGAGAATTGTTTCGGTGCGTTTCACCGCGAGAGGATTGGCCGGCGCAATAAAGTCACGCCAGACGTCGTTGTAATGGTTAATCAGAATGGGCGCGTCGGCTGCCGGACGATTAGCCGTGGTATGGGCATCTTCCGCCACGGTAATGTGATAGCCACGGCTGACCCCATTCTTGATGGTCGCGTCGACACAGTAATCGGTGGCACAGCCGCAGATGACAAACTCGCGAATACCTTGCTCGCGCAACACCGCTTCAAGTGCGGTGTTATAAAATGCATCGCAGGCAGTCTTGGTGACGTAAAGCGCGTCAGCGGGCTGATGGAGTTCAGGCAGCAGCGCAAACCCTTCGCTCCCCTCTTCCAGACCGCCTTCACCGGTATGCTGAATAAAAATCACCCGTTCGGCGGCCTGCGTGAGCTGATTGATAAGCGAAACACATTTTTCGCGTTGGTAACGCGGCGTTGCAAACACCCCTTGCTGCATATCGACAACCATAACTACACGCTTCACTGACATATCGTTCTCCGCAAGATTGAGTGACACTGGCCTCTATCATACGGCCGATGTCACAAAATGGGAGACTGGTCGCCAGGAAATTATGCTTATTTACCCATGGTTACGTTTTTCTCGCTATCGTTATGCAATTCGGGGCATTGCACCGTGCGGTTTAGTAGTATAAATACCCATTACTTTTCTCATTCAATTCATGGATGCTTTTCGTTGAAACGTTGTCTGCTCTCTTTTGCCGCGCTGTGTGCGGTGAGCTTCTCCACCGCCCAGGCAGCTCAGCCGCTGACGGCCCCCGTTTTGGCTTCAGATATTGCCGATCGCTACGCGAACCTTATCTATTACGGCAGTGGCGCGACCGGGATGGCGATGGTGGTCATCGACGGCAACCAGCGCGTGTTTCGCAGCTTTGGCGAAACGCGACCGGGAAATAACGTTCACCCGCAGCTGGATTCCGTGATCCGCATTGCGTCCTTAACCAAGCTGATGACCAGCGAAATGCTGGTGAAATTACTCGATCAGGGCGTGGTCAAGCTCGACGATCCGCTCAGCAAATATGCGCCGCCAGGCGCACGCGTTCCAACCTATCAGGGCACGCCCATCACGCTGGTAAACCTTGCCACCCATACCAGCGCGCTGCCTCGCGAACAACCCGGCGGCGCGGCGCACCGTGACGTTTTTGTCTGGCCAACGCGCGAACAGCGCTGGAACTACCTGAGCACCGCCACGCTGAAATCGGCCCCGGGTTCACAGGCATCTTACTCAAACCTGGCGTTTGACCTGCTGGCAGATGCGCTCTCGACGGCAGCAGGCAAACCTTACCCGCAGCTCTTTGAAGAGCAGATAACGCGCCCGCTCGGCATGAAGGACACCACCTTTACCCCTTCTCCGGATCAGTGCCGACGCCTGATGGTGGCAGAGAAAGGCGCTAGTCCGTGTAATAACACCCTGGCAGCCATCGGCAGTGGCGGGGTCTATTCAACGCCAGGCGACATGATGCGCTGGATGCAGCAGTTCCTCTCATCAGATTTCTATGCGCGCAGTCACCAGGCCGATCGCATGCAGACCCTGATTTACCAGCGTAGCCAGTTGCACCGCGTGATCGGCATGGACGTACCGGGTAAAGCCGACGCGCTGGGCATGGGCTGGGTCTATATGGCACCCAAAAATGGCCGACCGGGCATTATTCAGAAAACCGGTGGCGGCGGTGGATTCATCACCTATATGGCGATGATCCCGCAGTCCAACGTGGGCGCGTTTGTGGTCGTCACCCGCTCTCCAAATACGCGTTTCGTCAATATGAGCGATGGCATCAATAACTTAGTGGCTGAGCTGAGCGCCAATAAAGCCCAGGTGCTCACCGCCTCCATCCAGCCTTAATATTCCGTGGGCAAACGGTTGATGCTGACCAGTTTGCCCCGGCTCATATTGATGTAGTTGCCTTGTCGCAAAGCAGCGAGCACTTCGGCAACGACAGAGCGTGAAATACGCGTGCTTTGTTGTATATGATTCATCACACCAATTTTTGAACGCAGCGTTTCATCCCACTCGGCCATATTCAGCAGCATTGCGCGGATCTGGTGATAGGAGTTATTTCCCACCAGCTGCCTGTCGCGTTTGCCCAGAATGTAATTTATCCAGGATAACCAGCAAAACGCGTCTTTCCAGAGCGAATGCTGTTGAATGAGTTGACGGGTGGTCGCCGCGGGCAAATAAAAACCGGTACAGGCCGTTTTGGCAGTGACTCTGTATTCCTGGCTGTGATTGATCACTACGGCAGACAGGCCAAAAATAAAAGGGGCTGACGCAATGCCAACCAGCAGATCGTCTGAATGACGATAAACTTCAATAACGCCGGTCTGGAATACGTAGGTACAAGGCTCACTCCCCTTGCCCGAGGTAATTAATTGCTGTGGAGCAGATTTAAACGGGGTACTGGCTGCTATCAAACATGCTTCGAGCCGGCTTAATTCAGAAAGTGGTTTCGCATTAACGTTCATGCAGACCTCAAGACATCCGTATTTGTCGGTTCACTATTATTTTTTATTGTCATCTATAAAAAAGCGGGGGCTTATCCCCCGCTTTTATTCATTACCAGGTATATTTCACACCCAGATTTGCGCCCCAGTTCTGGTCAACGTCACCGCCGCCCAGATAAGTGGCATCAGTGTAAGCACTGAAGTTCTTCGTAAAGCTAAACTGGGTACCCAGACCAACCCGCACTGCGGAGCCTTTCACACCATTATCAATGCTGTCACCGTTAACATCGGCATCGTTACCAGCGTCGTCATAGACATAAGCGAGTTTGAAGTAAGGCGTAAGCGCCTGGTCACCGCCGTAGTTAAAGGTGTAACCGGCATCCACACCCGCTTCGTAACGCAGGCTGTCATAGGATTGACTATCCATGCGCATGTCGTTGCTGAGGCGATAGTCATCACCGGACTGGAACAGACCCGACACGGCTGCGTATGGCGTCACATAACCAGAGAGGTTTGGTTTCCAGTCATAGCCCAGTTTCAACCCAAAACCAACGGCGTCGGTGGTGGTGTTACCGTCAACATACTGACCATTGCTCATGGTCGCGGAGAGATCGTTGTTGAATCGGGTGTAGCTCAGGGAACTGTCGATGAACAGATCGTTCGCAAATTTCGCGGACGCGTACATCATTGCCGTCTGGCTGTCCTGATCCACCTGACCGGTGCGATCGCTGATATCGCCTTTGGCGAAACCTGCCGCACCACCGACGATCCACTTCGCATTATTACCGTCAATCAGGGTATCCAGACCAACCATGATACCGCTCACGTCCTGATCGTAGCTGATAACGCCATTATCGCCGTCGAAGTTGCCGCCAACGTAGCTTACCCATGCCCCGCCGTTATCCGCCAGGCCATGACGGCTGTTGGTCAGACGCGCGCTAACTGCATCCTGCTGCAGATTCCAGATGTTGGTGTTAGCAGACGGGATGCTCAGCGCCATGTTGGCATAATCGGTCAGCGCTTGCTGTTGCAGAACAACAGTGTCGCCTTTCTGCTGCGCCTGATAAGTATATGCCCCTAAATCGGCTTTATTTGCCGCAGTGAAGCTAGCGCGGGTCTCCGTGTTGTTGTCATAAACACGGATAATCTCCTGGCCTTTATAGTCAGCAACAGAGCCGGCGCCGGTGGCGTTGTCGATACGCACGGCGTAATTCCCTGCCACGTCACCATTCACGGCCAAATGGCCGTCAGCGTTAAGTGCCACAACGCCGTAATCGTAATCGGCGTTGCTCATATCATTGGTGATATAGCGGGCGTTGTTCAGATCGCTGTTCAACACGTAATCACGGCTGGCCACGTTCAGCACGCCGCCATCCGTTAACACCATATTGTGCGTATCCACCTGGCCGAGGCCGAGAGACAGCTCCGCACCGTTGTCCACGGTAATGGTATTGGCATACAGCTCCGCGGTTTCCTCTGTCAGGGCCGCACGGCTGTCGCTGTCCAGATAGAGGCTGTCGGTTGCCACGGCACCCTTGTCACCGATGTTCAGAGATGAAGCATTGGACAGGGTGATGGAATCAGCCAGCAGGCCCGAGTTTTCAACATTGACCTGCGAATGATTATTCACCGTCAGCGTGTCGATGTTAGAGAGCTTACGGGTATCCCACTCAGAGCCGTTATCCAGCGTGACGTTGAACAGACCGCTCTGATAGACCGCTTCACCCGCGACATGTCCATTATTGTCGAACGTGGAATCCGGCCAGATGCTATCTGGAGAGAGGGTGCGCCAGTCAACGTCACTGTAGCCCTGGCCATACATCTGCGCGGTGCCGATAGCCTCAACGCTGGACTGCGCTGCGCCGACCCATTTGCTGCCATTGGTCAGCGTGACGTCCAGCTTATCGGTGTCATCCCAGCCGTTGGTGGTTGGGTTGTATATACCGTCAGCCGTCGTATCGGTTGCCGGATCGCCGTTCGGGTAGAAGTTGTTATCGAAGGTACTGGAGAACAGGATATCGCCGGTGATCGTGGAGTGATCAAACGTGGCGGTGGTCTGCATCGCGTTGTCAGACGCACTGGCAGCAACAATCAGCGCCGCGTCGTCAGCCGCAGTGGCATTGGCATTGGTTTCACCGTAATCACTCGGCTTCGCGGTTTGACCATAGAACCCGCTGGTGCCCAGGTCACTGTATGCGCCAGAGGTCAGCACCGAGTCTTTCACCAGCAGCGTGTCGGTAAAGACATTGCTGCTGTTCGCCACACCTTCCACACCGTCATACGGGGTATTATCCCGTTCCTGATACCCCTGAGTCAGGGTAATGCCGGCGATGTGAGAGTTATTCTGAATAACAATATCCGATTCCACATCCAGGGTAATTGCATTGCCCAGCGCATAGGTGTCCAGATAGTGCGTTTCCGTATTTTCCCCGTTCACAACGTCATACGCATAATGCTCGTAAGTATCATTGATCGTGGAGTTATCGACGGTCAGGCTAAAACGGTCGTATTGAGAATGGGTTGTGCCGTCTGTATCCACGCCATCAGCACATGACGCGGTCATGCATTCTGAGGTGATCATGCCATTAATGGTGCTGTTGGAAATGCTCAGCGCATTCGCCCGCCCATTGATACCATCATCCAAATAATAGGTTGATATAACACCATTCACGGTGGATTTATTAATCACCGGATAAATATCACCATCGTGCGTCGCATCAGAGTAATCCCAGTCAGCGTAACCATAATACCAGGGTGCAGCTGCCGTATTATCATATCCGAAGGTATTATATGTCGTACCAGAAATATCCTTCGCATTGGCCTGAGAAGCGATAGCCAGGGTGCAGGCTAATGCAAGTTGTGATACAACCAGTTTCTTTTTCCATGTTTGCATTGGGTCATCCCTCCTCAGGGACGTAAGCAAGTTTGTCCATCTAACGATTTTGCAATACTTAATTGCGGAGGGAATTATGCATTTTCAATCTGAAAAGGTTCAATGAATCATTCCATTAAGTCCGCATTCAGACAAACAACATGAAAATAATGAAGAAGCGATGCAATGCCATCAATAATCATTATAAAACAGGCAGTTAAAACACCCTCTTATAAAGATAAAAAATATAATAAAAATAAATAGATCATTTTCAATGATATATTTACTTCATCATAGAAATAAAACCAATATTTCGAGAACAATTAACGCCAGTGGAAAGGCGTATATTATTGATCGCGTGACGCGTTGGCATCGGGATTCCCCCTCGACAAAATGCCCACTTTGGTAAAACACCTTCTTTCACTTTGAGGTACACTAACCCTCTTTGTTCCACAAACCTCAGGCATACCATGACCGATTTAATTGCTCGTCCCCGTCGCCTGCGCAAGTCACCCGCACTACGCGCTATGTTTGAAGAGACAACACTGACCTTAAACGATCTGGTGTTGCCGATTTTTGTTGAAGAAGAGATTGACGACTACAAGGCCATCGAAGCCATGCCTGGCGTGATGCGCATTCCTGAAAAGCATCTGGCGCGTGAAATCGAACGTATCGCCAATGCAGGGATCCGCTCGGTGATGACCTTCGGCATCTCCCATCATACTGACGCCACCGGCAGCGATGCCTGGAAAGAGGACGGTCTGGTCGCCCGTATGTCGCGCATTTGCAAAGAGACCGTGCCGGAAATGGTCGTGATGTCCGACACCTGTTTCTGCGAATACACCTCTCACGGCCACTGCGGCGTGCTGTGCGATCACGGTGTGGATAACGATGCTACCCTGCTGAATTTAGGTAAGCAGGCGGTGGTTGCTGCCGCAGCGGGTGCTGATTTCATCGCGCCATCAGCTGCGATGGACGGGCAGGTGCAGGCTATCCGCCAGGCGCTGGATGCTGCCGGTTTTACCGACACGGCCATCATGTCCTACTCCACCAAATTTGCCTCCTCTTTCTACGGCCCGTTCCGTGAAGCAGCCGGTACGGCGCTGAAAGGCGATCGTAAAACGTATCAGATGAACCCGCTCAACCGTCGGGAAGCTATCCGTGAATCCCTGCTCGATGAAGCCCAGGGCGCAGACGCCCTGATGGTGAAACCGGCGGGAGCCTATCTCGATATCCTGCGTGATATTCGCGAACGCACCTCGCTGCCGCTGGGCGCGTACCAGGTCAGCGGCGAGTACGCGATGATCAAATTCGCCGCCATGGCGGGTGCGATCGATGAAGAGAAAGTGATCCTGGAAAGCCTGGGTGCGATCAAACGCGCGGGTGCGGATCTGATCTTCAGCTACTTTGCGCTGGATCTGGCTGAGAAGAAAATTCTGCGCTAAGGCGCAACGGTGCCGGGGGGCGGTTTCGCCTGACCCGGCCTGCTCTCCCTGCCTCACGAAACTTCACCAAACTGCAATACAACCGACATCTCCCCCTTCTACTGTCATCGCAAGACGGCAGGAGGAGTGATCATGTTTAGTCTCGATAGCGTTCTCGATGACCTTTGGCCTCAGGCGAGGCCGGCACCCTGGCAAAAAAGTCTGTTAAAAAGGCTGTTTTACGAAGAAGAATTCCAGCAATTTGCCGCAGCACACCGCCACCTGAAAGGACTGGATATGGTGGAGCAAGTTCTGGAGCACCTTGATATTCTCTGCACCGTTTCCGCCCGCGATCTCGAACAAATCCCCGAACATGGCCCTCTGGTTATCATTGCCAACCACCCGACAGGTACTCTGGACGGGCTGGCGCTGATGTACGCCGTCTCGCGCGTGCGACGCGATGTCAAAGTCGTGACCAACCGGATGCTGACCCACCTGGAGCCGCTAAGCTCGCTGTTTATCCCGGTCGATAATATGGGCGGCAGGACGGCAAAAACGTCGCTGGTACAGATGGAACAACATCTGCAAAACGCGGGCGTGCTGATCTTCTTCCCGGCGGGTGAAGTTTCCCGGCCGACGCGAAAAGGCATTCGCGATAAAAAATGGCACTCGGGATTTATCAAACTCGCCACCAAACTGCGCGCCCCGCTGCTGCCGGTACATATTCAGGCGCACAACAGCCTCCTCTTTTATGCCAGCACGCTGGTATCGCCGACGTTATCCATGCTGCTGCTGATGCAGCAGATGTTCCGCCGTCGCCATAGCCAGCTGCCGATTACAATCGGTCAGCAGATTGCCTGGAGTGACTGGTATAGCGCCACCCTTTCGTCGCGTGAAATGGCCGAAAAGTGCCGTCAGCACGTGATACGTCTTGGCAAGGGAGTGCCTGGCGTCTTTAAAACCCAGTGCGCCATTGCCCGTCCGGAAGACCGGGCTACGCTAAAACGCGAGCTGGCGCAGGCTGAATGTCTGGGCAAAACCGGCGATGGAAAATCCATCTATCTCTGGCAGCGTAACGGCCAGGAAGAGGCGCCACTGCTACGCGAACTGGGCCGCCTGCGTGAGATTGCGTTTCGCGCGGTGGAAGAAGGGAGCGGTAAGCGCCGGGACACTGACAGCTACGATGATGATTATCTGCATCTGATCTTATGGGACGATGAGGATCTGGAGATTGTCGGTGCGTATCGCTTTATGCCCACCGCCAGACAAGTGGAGCGTCGGGGGCCGGAAGGACTGTACAGCTACAGCCTGTTCCACTACGACGACAAAATGCAGGATGTGCTGGAGCACGGCATTGAGCTCGGGCGCAGCTTTATTCAGCCGCGCTACTGGGGACGCCGCGGTCTGGACTATCTGTGGTCAGGCATTGGTGCCTATCTGGCGCGTTATCCCCACTACCGCTATCTGTTTGGTCCGGTCTCGATATCCGGCGGCTTACCGCCTGCCGCGCGGGATCTGCTGGTGGCGTTCTACCGCCTCTGGTTCCCGGCAAGCCATCCGCTCGCGGCGTCACGCCAGCCCTACCCGGCATCGCTTCCGGACGTGCTGGCGCAGTTTGGCGGCGTGGATTATGTCGACGATCTGACGAAGCTGAAATCCCTGCTCGGCAATCTGGGCTGCGGCATTCCGCCGCTCTACAAGCAGTATTCCGAGCTGTGCGAACCGGGTGGCGTACAGTTTATTGATTTCGGAAGCGACCCGGCATTCAACAACTGCGTTGACGGCCTGGTGCTGGTGGATTTGTGTTATCTGAAGGCGAACCGCTATCAGCGCTATATTGAGGCGCATTTGTAACCCTGCTTTCCCCTCTCCCGTCGGGAGAGGGTCAGGTGAAGGCATCAGCCCGCACGGTAAAACGGTTTATCCCCTAAAATCGTCGCCCGCTGCATAATCCGACGCTGCGGCAGATAATCCGCGTTCGCATAGTGTTGCGTCACGCGATTGTCCCAGATCGCCAGATCGTTCTCCTGCCAGCGCCAGCGCACCTGAAATTCCGGCCTGGTGATATGGGCAAACAGGAAGCTTAACAGCGCATCGCTCTCTTTTTCCGTCACGTCTACGATCCGCGTCGTAAAGCCTTCGTTCACAAATAACGCCTGCTTACCGGTCACCGGGTGCGTACGCACCACCGGATGCAGCAGCGGCGGATGTTTCGCGACCGCGTCCTGCCAGCGCAGATGTTCCTCTTCGCTTTTCCGGTACTTGTACTCCTGGAAGGATTTTTTGAAGTCATGTTCGGCCCGCAACCCGCTCAGCAGTGTCTGGAACGGTACGGACAGCGCCTCGAAGGCGGCGATACCGCTGGCCCACAGCGTATCTCCACCGGTGTCCGGCAACAGTTTCGCCGCCAGTATCGCCCCGGCAGGTGGCGTTTCGATAAACGTCACGTCGGTATGCCAGTTGTCGTTGTCCGGCGGATTATCGTTATGGGTATCCAGCACGATGATCTCCTCCACGCCTTCCGCATGGGGATAGACCGGGTGAATATGCAGATCGCCGAAGCGCAGGGCCAGCGCACGCTGCTGCTGCGGGGTGATCGCCTGTTCGCGCAGGAACACCACCTGATGGCGCAGCACCGCGTGGTACAACTGCTCGAACTGGTTATCGCTCAGTGGACGGGTCACGTCCAGGCCGGAGACCTGCGCACCAATATATGGCCCCAGCGGGGTGATGGTCAGACGTTCACTCATTGTATTTCTCCATGCCAGGGCGTCAGACGTCGCTGTAGCGCGCGCAGCCCCAGTTCTAATCCAAAGGCGATCACGGCGATCACCGCGATCCCTGCCAGCACGACGTCAGTCGCCAGAAACTCTCCCGCCGACTGCACCATAAACCCTAATCCGCGCGTGGCGGCGATCAGCTCAGCCGCCACCAGCGTTGACCAGCCCACCCCGAGGCCAATGCGCAATCCGGTTAAAATCTCCGGCAGTGCGCCCGGTAAAATCACAAACAGCAGCACCTGAAGACGGCTGGCACCCAGCGACTGCGCCGCGCGGATCCGCACCTGCTGCGCACTCTTCACCCCAGCTAATGCCGACATAGCAACCGGGGCAAAAATCGCCAGATATATCAGCAAGATTTTCGAGGTTTCCCCGATGCCAAACCAGATAACCATCAGCGGCAGGTAGGCCAGCGGTGGGACCGGACGGTATAGCTCAATCAGCGGATCGAGAATGCCGCGCACCGTCGGGCTCAGCCCCATCGCGATACCCACCGGGATGCCAATCACTACCGCCGCCAGCAGCGCCACCAGAATACGCGCCAGACTGGCACCTAAATGCTGCCAGAGCGTGGCATCCATAAAACCCTGCGGCCCGGCGATGGTGATGAGTTTCGCCAGCACCTGTCCCGGTGGCGGAAGGAACAACGGGCTAACCCACTGTTGCGCTGCCACCGCCCACCAGACCGCGAGCAATACCAGCAACGTGCCCGCACTCAGCGTGATCTGGCGAGAGAACGGCCAGCGTAACGCGAGACGAGGACGGCGCGTTTTTTCACTGAAGACAATGCTCATGAGAATGCCTCCCGTTGTTCAAATACGCGGCTTAAAACATATTCGCGCTGTTCAATAAACAGCGGATCGGATTTGATACTGCGGACCGGTTCACCGGCCACATAGCGACGGGCAAAGCTGAGCGGCAACCGCTCCAGCACACGACCCGGCCCCGGCGAAAGCAACACCAGTTCGGTCGCCATAAACACCGCCTCTTCGATATCGTGGGTAATCAGCAGTACCTGCTTGCCCGTTTCGTGCCACAGGCGCAAAAGCAGCGTTTGCATCTGCTCACGGGTGAAGGCGTCCAGCGCACCAAACGGCTCATCCAGCAGCAACAGCTGTGGGTTTGCCGCCAGCGCGCGGGCAATCCCGACCCGTTGACGCTGGCCACCGGAAAGCTGCCAGATAAAACGTTTTTCAGCGCCCTCCAGCCCCACCTTTTTTAGCATCTCACGCGCGGTCGCCAGCCGTTGTTCACGGTGAATCCCCGCAAGCTGCAGGCCGAAGGCGACGTTTTCCTGCACGTTGCGCCACGGAAGCAGCCCTTCACTCTGAAAGACCACGCCGCGCTCTGCACCCGGGCCCTCGACCCGTTTCCCTTCCAGCTGGATGGAACCATGCTGATACGGTACAAACCCGGCGATCAGATTCAGCAGCGTGGTTTTGCCGCACCCGGACGGACCCAGCACGACCAGCAATTCACCGCTGTCCAGCGTCAGGTTGATCTCCTCCAGCACAGGTTTACCGCCGTAATCAGCAGACAGATTTGTAATATTCAGCATCGCTTCCCCCTTATTTCACAAAGCGATCGGTCACGTACTGGCTGTAATCTGTCGCCACCGCAGGCACTTTGCCCTGCTCTTTCAGAAACGTAGCGGTATCGACAATCGCTTTATTGACCGGTCCATTGAGCTGCTGGACCTGTTGTGCAGGCGTGAGATAGGTATTGCCTTTCACCAGCCCCGGCACGTCCGCTTCCGGAACGCCGCTCAGGCGCGACAGTTTTTCCAGATTGCCCGTCTCTTTCAGCCACGCATCGGGGTTGCTGAGATAAGGCTGCTGGGCGTCAATGGCGCTTTTAGCAAACGCCTTCACCACGTCAGGGTGTTTCTCCGCGAAGTCTTTACGCACGACCCATACGTCGAGCGTCGGCGAGCCCCACTGCCCCACCTGTTCGGAATCGGTCAGCACGGTGCCGTCTTTTTCCAGCTCATTCACGGCAGGTGCCCAGACGTAAGCGCCGTCGATATCCCCACGCTGCCAGGCGGCAATAATTGCGGGTGGCTGCAGGTTGATGATCTGCACCTGACCCGGCTTGATGCCCCAGTGTTTGAGCGCCGCCAGCAGGCTGTAATGGGTGGTGGAGATAAACGGCACGGCGATGCGTTTGCCAATCAGATCTTCCGGCCGGGTGATGTTTTTCTTCACGACCAGGGCTTCAGAGTTCCCGAGCTGTGACGCCAGCAGGAAAACCTCAACAGGCACCTGCTGGCTGGCAGCCACTGCCAGCGGGCTGGAACCAATATTGCCAATCTGCACATCGCCGGACGCTAATGCGCGCACGACGGCTGCCCCGCTGTCGAATTTACGCCAGTCCACCTTCGCGCCGCTTTCTTTGGCGAAGGTGTTATCCGCCTGCGCAACTTTTGCCGGTTCCGCAGAGGTTTGATACGCGACGGTAACGTCTACCGCCTGTGCCTGAAATGCCCACAGCGCCAGCGCGCCGAGAAGTGTAATTCGCGATGAAATTGCCATTGTGACTGCTCCCCTTGTTGTTATGAGGGCAGTATTTCCGGCGCAGGAATTTTGATAAAGGAATAAAAAAGAATCGTTAATTCCGATTCGTTTTTAGAAAAAAAGTGGCAAAGGATAGTGAATTTTGTGGGGTTTATTCTGGCTCCCTCTCCCGACGGGAGAGGGATGAAGTGAATGCATCAGACGACACACAGCATCAGCGCTGCGCCTTTAGCTCCGCAATGTCTTTGGGCGTGGTCCGGCAACATCCTCCAATCAACTTCGCCCCGGCCGCCAGCCACTGGGGTAAATAGCCCGCCAGCGTTTCGCAGGCTTCGCCATGGTGATGCCAGGTTTTGGTCACGGCGTCATAATGCTCCCCCGAATTCGGGTAGACCACCAGCGGCAGTGCGGTGAGGCTGTGAAGATGTTTCAGTGCCGCGGTGGTATTTTCCAGCGCGATACAGTTGATCCCCAGCGCCACAATTTGCGGATAGCGTTCCAGCGCAGAAATCACATCGCGCAGCGGCGTGCCGTCGCTGAGGTGCTCGCTGTCACGCAGGGTAAACGAGAACCATCCCCGGGCCCGGGGATACTCGGCCAGAAGCGCCGCCAGCGCCTTGATTTCAGCAAAGGATGGCAGCGTTTCGCAGGCCAGCAGATCTGCCCCGGCATCCAGCAGCGCTTCCACGCGCGGGCGATGGAAATCGGTAAACGCTTCTGCGCTTCGCACGTAGTCACCGCGATACTCAGATCCATCCGCCAGGTATGCACCATAGGGCCCAACCGATCCCGCGACCAGCAGCGTGCCTGCACGAGGGTTTTCCGCGAGATACGCTTCGCGCGCCTTACGCGCCAGCTCCACGCTTTTGCCAATCAGCGCACGGGATTGCGCCTCATCCAGGCCTCGTGCGGCAAACCCTGCAGGCGTGGCCTGATAGCTGGCGGTGATCGCCACCTGCGCTCCCGCCCGGTAGTAGTCCAGATGAACGTCGCGGATAAGATCCGGGTTTTCAACCAGCACTTTGGCAGACCACAGGCTGTCTGCAAGATTACAACCGCGCGCTTCCAGTTCCGTCGCCATCGCGCCATCCAGCACCACAAATGGCTGTTTTTCAAGGATGGCGGTAAGCGGATTATTCTGCGACATGTTCAGGCTCCTGCGATGTCATGTTTCGGGTCAGGTAGTAGGCACCATAACACAGGGCAACAAACGGAAGCCCGCAATAAAGGGCAATACGCTGACTCGGGTCAAATGCCAGACCAACACAGGCCACCACGCAGAGGATAAAGCCAAGCACCGGCACCAGCGGATACCACGGCGCGCGATACTGCAGAGCGGAAAGCGGCTGACCAGACTGAAGATGGCGACGACGGAAGACAAAATGCGACGCGCAGATGCTGATCCAGACCGCCACCACAGCAAAGCCTGAGATGGCGGACAGTGCGACAAACACCGTGTCCGGTGCCACCACGCTTGAGAACAGCGCCAGTACGCCGCCAAGCATTGAAACAGAAATCGCCGTCATGGGTACGCCGTTTTTATTAACGCGCGCAAAGCAACGCGGCAGCGTTTTTTCATTCGAGAGCGACCAGAGCATGCGGCCAGAAGCGTACAGGCCCGAGTTCGCCGCCGACAGGATGGCCGTCAGGATCACGAAGTTAAAAATATCAGCCGCGTACGGAATACCGACCTTTTCGAACACCAGTACAAACGGACTTTTTTCCACGCCCGCCTGATGCATCGGGATCAGCGCGGCCAGCACAAACACGGTACCAATAAAGAAGATGATCAGCCGGGCAATGGTGGTACGAATGGCAACCGGAATCACCTTGTGCGGGTTTTCCGTCTCACCCGCCGCGATACCGATAAGCTCTGTCCCGGAGAAGGCGAAGTTCACCGCGACCATGGTCATCAGAATGGGCAGGCCGCCGTGCGGGAACCAGCCTTCGGCGGTAAGGTTGGTTAAGCCCGGCGCGGGAGAACCGTCCTGCATCGGGATAAAGCCAAACACCGCAGCACCGCCAAGAATAATAAAGGCAATAATGGTGATGACTTTCACCAGCGAGAACCAGAACTCGCCTTCGGCAAAGAAGCGCGTGGAGATGACGTTAAGGCCGAAGATCACCACGCAGAACACCACGCACCACGTCCAGACGGGCACCTGCGGGAACCAGTACTGCATACAGAACCCGGCGGCGGTAAAGCTCGACCCGAGCGCCACCGTCCAGGTAAGCCAGTAAAGCCACGCCACGGTATAGCCTGTTGCCGGGCCAAGATAGCGGGCGGCATAGACGTGAAACGCGCCGGTTTCCGGCATCGCAACGGAAAGTTCGCCCAGACACTGCATCACCAGCCAGACCACCAGCGCGCCAATCAGGTACGCCAGCAGCGTTCCCGCCGCCCCGGTCGTTGAAATGATATAACCAGTATTGAAGAATAGCCCTGTCCCAATGACCCCACCCAGCGAGAGCATAATCAGGTGGCGTGTTTTCATGGTGCGCTTAAGCTGCCCATTTTCTTGTTGTGTTTGCATATTACCTTCTATACGTATGGACATCTAAACATCCAAAGAAGGTGTGTTATACCGCGATTGTTAAGAAAAAGCTAGACGACCAGACGTAATCGGGCGCGCCGCGCGCTGAGTCTGGGGTGGGTTGTGAGGATCACATACAGGAACGGACGCCAGGCCATAAGCACCTCCGCAAGCAGATACTTACAGCATGGCGCGGACCCTGGCGTTCTTCGGTCAGTCGAAAGTGGTATCCGTAAGGAGCGGGTTCATACGCGGGATTTTACAGCGGCGCAATTCTTGGTAAATCCCTCAATCAGTTCTATAGTCGACACAGTTTCATCGTTACAGGATCAACTGATGCGCTTTAACGGACTGACCAAAGGTTTCTTTATCTTCATACTCGCCCTTGTCACCTGGGCTTTCTTCGACGTGCTCTCCCCCTACTTCTCCGCGATTTTATGGGCCGCCATTCTTACCGTTATCTTTAACCCGGTAAAAAACAAGCTGCGCGCGGCGATGGGCGATCGCAACGGACTGGCTTCGCTGTTAACCATCGGCATTATCTGCCTCATCGTCTTTATCCCGTTGATGGTGATCTTTTCATCGCTCGCCATTGAACTGAACGTGGTGTACACCAAGCTGCAAGCGAACAACACCCAATTCCCGGAAGTGGTGGCGAGCATCTTTAACCACCTGCCAGGCTGGGCCAGCGGCTTCCTTGCGGACCACAACCTGACGAACGCGGCACAGATCCAGAAAAAACTCTCCGATGTAGCACTACAGGGCGGACAGTATCTGGCCGGCAGCGCGTTTCTGATTGGTAAAGGGACGTTTGGCTTTGCGATCAGCTTCGGCATCATGCTTTATCTGCTGTTCTTCCTGCTGAAAGATGGTCCGTATCTGGTACGCCAGATCCTTGATTCGCTTCCTCTGTCTGATTTTGCCAAACAGCATCTGTTCGCCAAATTCGTCGGCGTCTCGCGGGCAACGGTAAAAGGTACGGCGGTAGTGGCGGTGGTTCAGGGCACGCTCGGCGGGATTGCATTTGCCATCGCTGGCATTGACGGTAGCGTACTCTGGGGCGCGCTGATGGCGTTCCTTTCGCTGGTTCCGGCCGTCGGCTCGGCCATTGTCTGGGTGCCGGCCGCCATCTTCCTGTTCGCCACGCATCAGCTCTGGCAGGGTCTCTTTATCGTTGGCTTCTTCGTCATCATTGTCGGGCTGGTGGACAACATCCTGCGTCCATTGCTGGTGGGGAAAGACACCAAAATGCCGGACTACCTGATCCTCATCTCAACCCTTGGCGGGATGGAGCTGTACGGCATTAATGGCTTTGTTATTGGGCCGCTGATCGCCGCGCTGTTCATCGCCTGCTGGAACCTGTTCTCCGGTCGCGATCACGCGGGTAACGCCGAAGAGCTGGATGCGGATTTCATCGAGGAAGGAAAAAACCCTCCAGATTTGTGATGATATGACGATAAAGACCACACCAGGCGGCACTGTGCCGCCTTTTTTTTCGCCTTAAATCAAACGTTTTCTATAATTTGAAAGAACGCCATCCTTCTCATGTCGTAAAAGGATCCACAGGTGCGAATCGCAACGATAACTAACTGGGCCTATGGTGCCACGGTCTGCCTGACCCTTGTCTCAGGCATCATCATGCTGATGGCATCCAATGCCGACACCGTGGAACGTCATGCCGTGGAACAGCGGCAGCGCTTTGATGAGCTGACGGAGGATATTGAAACCGACGCCTGGGCGCAGTCCGATTTAGCCCGCCTGTACGTAATAAAAAAAGATCCGCAAACCCTCAGACAATACAGCCAGTCAGAGAACAACCTGAAAAATGTCGAGCTGAGGCTGGATAAACTGCGCGATAACGGCGCGTCCGATGAGGAGCTGGCCCTGCTGCGGGAAGGTCTCAAGATTATCGATGAGCTACAGGATGAACAGCAGACGGCCCTCACCAGTACAGAACGGGGAGAAGATGCCCAGGCCATTGCCCTGCTTTATGGTGCCCCCTATGAGCAGGCGCTGGAACGCGCACAAAACCAGATTGATCACTTTCGCCAGATCCTCGACAAGCGGGTGATTGCGTCCGTGCAGGATGCCACCAAAAAATCGAAAGCGCTGCGTACGGCCTCTGAACTGATGGTTGGCCTGACCGCCCTGCTGTTTCTGTTTGTCCTGGGCTTTATCCTGAAACGTCGCGTGCTGCGCCCCGTGGTGCGTCTGAGCGACGTGGTACACCGTCTGGCGTCGCAGGATTACGCCGTCGAAACGCCGAATTTTAATCAGATTGATGAGATTGGCGATATGGCGCAGGCGATCCGTATTTTTCGTGAAAACGGCCTTGCCCGGCAACGGCTGGAAAAAGAGCGCGACGCCGACTGGGCTGTCCGCGAACTGCTGGCCCGCATGACGCAGCGGCTGCAAGGGTGTGAGAACTTTACCGATGTTATCAACGTGGCGGAGCTGTTTGCCCCCAATATCGCCCCGGGGGTCCCTGGCCGGCTCTATGTCCTTGACCGCGATCCCTGGCAGATGCGCTGCGTTGCCCAGTGGCTCTCCCCCACGGGAGAGGAGATGATGTTTCATCCTGACGAATGCTGGGCAGTAAGGCGTGGTCAGAGCCATCCCCCGTTCAGCGGTAAGCCGGATATCGCCTGCTATCATCTGCCGGAATCACTGGTGTATCGTTCGCTGTGCGTGCCGCTTATTGCCCAGGGCGAGGCCATTGGTCTACTCTCATTCCAGAATATCACCGCGGAAAATGCCCCTGCCCGTGCTTATCTCGAACTGATGGCCGAAGCGCTCGGTCTGGCGCTGGCAAACCAGCGGCTACGCGATGCGTTGCTGGAAAAAGCATTGTTCGACCCGCTGACCGGCTTGCGTAATCGCCATCATCTGGAAGATACGCTTCATACCCAAATGACACAGGCCATTCGTAACGGCGAACCACTGAGTTGCATGATGATCGATATCGATCACTTCAAGAGCATTAATGACCGGTTTGGCCATGAAGCGGGTGATCAGGTTATTAAAAGCGTAGCGACGATTGTTCAGCGGGCTACCCATGACAACGGAATGGCTTTCCGCTACGGCGGGGAGGAGTTTTTAGTACTGCTTTCCGGTGCTGATGAAGAAGAAGCGCATGACTGTGCTCAACAGATTTACAACGGCGTACAAGGGTTGTCGCTACGTTATGGACTCACGGAGATTGGGCCAGTCGATGTTTCGATTGGTATCGCCAGCTATCCGCAGCACGCCCAGAGTGACAACCTGCTGCGTGCAGCCGATGTGGCGTTGTACCGGGCTAAAGAACTGGGTCGATCGCGGATTGTAAGTTTTGGGATGCTGGAGGCGGGCTAGACGTCATGTTGCGCCACTGAGGCTTTCCCCTGTTCATGAGCGCGTGATAGCCCAAAGCACCACGATACCCAGCGCATTACTGCGTTTTTCAACATATAAGGTATTATCGAGTTGATAGTCGCCCATTGGGTGACAAATACGTATCTTCTCTTTCAGTTCAGGTTCATATACTTCAGCCCCTTCACAATTATATCTGCCTACAGATTTATATTTGTAAGGAGCACTCCAGGACGACACTTTCCCATCCAGTAAATAAACCGCCGTAAAGACGACGAAAATGGCGAGAGGCATGCTGATAATAAAGGTGCCAATGAACACTTTTAGACGCTCAGAAAACGGCCAACCTTTCAACCGTCCCTTCCAGATAAAAATGACCATCAAAACCAGCGACAAGAGCAATGAGCCGGTCGCGATGTATTGCATTGCGAGAGCGTTAATAAATGTCACACGGTAAATTTCTACGCGCCAGGTAATAAAACAAATTACCAGCGTCAATACCCCAACAATCGCTGGAATCAAAAACGAATAAGACGTTTTTTTCATATTGCACCCTTCCCTTGTCGTTATTGCGTGGTCAGGAGATCAATCATCGCGCGGGTGGCAGCGGACTGGCGCCGGTGTGGCGCGAAGATCACCGAGAACGGCCGCGAGCGTCCGCGAAGGTGAGGAAGCACCTCCACCAGTTGACCGCGCTGTATCCTGTCCTGGACGATAAATTCATAGCTCTGGCAAATCCCCATACCGTGTTCAGCCAGGGAGACGACACCCAGCACATCATCCGATGTTTCGATAGGTGAAGCGGGTAGCCAGTCCACATCGCGTTCGTCTTCCCGAAACACCCACGGAGCGATGCGACCGGTGCGCGGCAAAATAAACGGCAGACACATGTGTCGGTGCAAATCATCCAGCGTTTGCGGAGTCCCCATCCTGTGAAGGTACGCGGGTGATGCGACCAGCAGCAAAGCGGCATCCTCCAGTTTACGCGCGACTAAACCACTGTCGGGCATCTGACCCAAACGAATCGCCAGATCGAACCCTTCAGCAATCAGGTCGACGTTGCGGTTGGTGATGTTCAGATCCACCTGAACGCGCGGGTAGTGTTGGGAGAATCGCGCCAGCAAGGGCGGCAGGCGATAGTGACCGTAGGTCGTCGGTACACTCATGCGCACGCGTCCGGTCAGGTCGCCTTCCTGGCCCTGCCCATCACGTTCGGCTTCATCCAGCAGGGAAAAAGCAGAGCGCGCCTGCTCCAGATAGACTCGCCCTGCCTCGGTCAGGCCTACCCGACGGGTGGTTCTCTGTAAAAGCTGTCGTCCCAGACGCGTCTCGAGGCGAGAAACCGCACGACTCAACACCGAGGGTGTGGTGGACAGGGCGACGGCAGCAGCAGTAAATGAGCCGTGTTCAACGACAGCGATGAAGACCTCAACATCGCCAAGATAATCGAATTTTCTGCTCATTATGCTCTTTCAGGAACAAATGTTTTTCAATTCCGCTAATTTATCTCCAGTTGGGTGATGAGTAAAGTGTGCGCATTCATCACCAGAGGGTAAAATCATGGATCTTCAACTCACCGGTAAGACAGCACTCGTTACTGGCGCAACCGCGGGGATTGGTCTGGCCATCGCCCGCACGCTGGCGCGCGAAGGCGTGGCCGTCACCATTACTGGTCGTGACCACGCGAAATTGCAAAACGCCGTGGCAGACATTACCGCCGCTCAGCCTCAGGCGCAGGTCACCGCCATCGTTGCCGACCTGGGAAACGCTGAGGGGGCAAAAGCCCTGATCGCGGCCTGCCCTGACACCGATATTCTCATCAACAACCTGGGCTTTTATGAAGCCCGAGACTTCGCCGACATCACCGATGATGAGTGGCTGAACATGTTCAACATCAATGTCATGTCCGGCGTTCGCCTGTCACGGCATTACTTCCCGCGCATGCTGGAACGCAACTGGGGCCGGGTGATTTTTATGTCGAGCGAAGTCGGCGCGTTCACGCCGCCAGACATGGTGCATTACGGCGTCAGCAAGTCGGCGCAACTCGCCGTTTCGCGCGGAATGGCCGAACTCACGAAGGGGACGGGCGTTACGGTCAACAGCGTACTGCCTTCAGCGACCCGCTCCGACGGCATTATCGAATACCTGCGCCAGACCGCACCTGCACCGGGTATGACCGACCAGGAGATCGAAGCGAATTTCTTCCAGACCTACCGTCCCAGCTCTCTTATCGCGCGAATGATCGATGCTGATGAGATAGCCGCGATGGTCGCGCTGCTGGCAAGCCCGTTGGGCGCTGCCTCTAACGGCGCCGCGGTGCGCGTCGAAGGCGGCACCTTCCGCTCCATTCTTTAATGCAGCAGCCGTAATGACCTGAGGGGAATCAGTGTCCCCTGCTTTCCCCTATTTACCGGAGCATAGAAATGTTCAAACGTACCCGTAATATGTCCGCCATCGCGATGGCAATGTTGTTCTCTTTTGCGAGCGTAGCCAGCGCAGCGAACCAGGCCCCTCTTGAGCGCTGGCGCAGCTATACCGGCGTAACCTGGAATACGCCTGAGAAGGGGGAAACGCCGACGCCGTTTTCCGGCTCGGTTAACGCGCCCATCGCAGGCATCCACTTTGATGCAATGGGAAGAGCCTTTGTCAGTACCCCCCGACTGGTTTCAGCCGGTGCACCCGCGACGTTAAGTATTCTTGATACGACCGTTCAGACCGGACCGGCGCGCCTCACGGCATTTCCGTCCCGCGAGGGGAATGCGGTGGAAACCGCTCCCGATCAGAACCTGCGTAACGTGCTTGGCTTCTATATTGACCGTAAGAATGGCTGGCTGTGGGCCCTGGATATGGGGTTCGTCGCGGGAGAAGCGGAATCCCCCGTGGGTTCGCAGAAACTGATGGTGCTGGATCTGAATACCGGCCGCACGATCAAACGCATTCCACTGGATAGTGTGGCAGACCGCAAGGCGAGCTTCCTCAATGATGTGGTTGTTGATGAGACGCGTCGTGTCGCTTACATCTCCGACAGCGGCTCGCGCAGTGCGCCTGAGAACCGCGTCGGTCTTATCATCGCCGATTTCGCAACCGGCACTGCCCGACGCGTGCTCGACCGTCATCCAGACCTGCAGATTGAGCCGGGTGTGAAAGTCGTCTCGCACGGGGCTGAAGTCTGGCCAGGTCATCCATTACTGATTGGCATCAACGGTATTGCGCTGTCTCCGGATACCGGCACGCTCTACTGGACGGTGACGACAGGGACCCATGCGTTTGCGGTACCGACTGACATTCTGCGAAAGCCTGGTGCTGACGATACGCAGATTGCGGCACAGATCCGGGATCTTGGTTCGGTGGGAGGCAATACCGACGGTATCGTGACCGATGCCAAAGGCAACCTCTATATCACCGATGTGACACACAACGGTATTGTCAGGTATGAACCGAAGCGCGGCTCAATGACCCTGATGGCGTCAAACGACGGCGTACACTGGCCGGACACGCCGGCCATCAATCCGGACGGGGATCTGATCTTTACCTCCAGCAGCCTGAACGACCATTTTGCTGGCGCGGTCAAACCTGGCCAGGAGCGCTATGACGTATGGCGTTTACCCCTGAAGGCGTTGCAGGATAAGCGCCAGTAACGCGACTGCGCATGCTCAGCACTGGACACTACACGCTCACAGGGACACTCCTTGTGGGCGTGTACATTACTGACGCCGGTGTATGCGAGATAACCGGTGCAGCCAGAAGCAAACGGGCAATGACAGCAACAGAAAAAGGCAAAATGCGGCCAGGAATGCATCCGTTGTAGTAAAATGCAGGACTGAAGCCGCCAGTCCCCCTGCGATTCCACTGAGCACTATCAGGCCAAAAAACACCCACCCGGTAGAGTACCAGAGAATATTGTTGATTAGTCTTCTTATCATCTGCTGACTTCTGCGAATAATATTGGAATGAATAAGATATCGGTTTGAGAACGCCGGACATAATCCCTGCCGCCATATCAATGAGGCTGAAATCGCTGTATCCGAAACGACCCGTTCTTACCGATATACATTGACGCTGAAACTGCCGGTATTATCAGAGTATCCAGCCTCTGTATCGGCAATATACAGATGCAGGGTACCGCTTTGGGGAGCCGCCCATTTATAAACTCCACCGCCTATATCATAACCTTTTCCAGAGGTATCAAATCTCGCCTTCAGCACCTTATCATTGCAGGTAATGAGCCCTTCTTTCACCCTGCCATCCGGCACCGCCAGCGCAAATTCTTCTTTACCGTATTTAATCCAGCCAGAGGCCATTATCGTTATCTCATCACCGGCATTCAGTTGCAGGCCTGTATTAATACCGGCAGGAATATTTGCAGGAACTTCTCCGGACCAATCTGGCTTAGCCGTCATGCTATTCTCCTTTATCAAATTTCATTAACATTACATTTGATGCGTGCTTTGCATCAATCAAAGACAAAACTCCCCGGCATGTGACAGACATCACATTTAGTATTCATAACGTTTCATCATGGATGCATATGAATATATTTACCTTTTCCAGACTTATGTCGAAAGAATAATGCGATTTCTTTTTTTACGCTGCGATTTATATAAATCCACCAACACAACCAACCACTAACTCACTGATTTATAATTGATCTTAATGTTAACTATAGGAGTAATCGCACTTTAAATCATGACTGTAATTATACCTTTAGTAAATTAATTACCATACCCGAATGGCGGTAATAATAGGTACGCAAAGCAGTGAGAGGGCGCATTACAGCACCGCCTGTCGTGATATCCGTCCAATAAAAAACCTCTACCTCTCCACTTAATTTCTCGCCTCCCCGACGGAAAAGGAATGGGTTAACAAGTATCCACTTAGTTACCCTGTGTATTACTCTTTTGGTTTCAACATATACCTCTCACTCACACACATTACCGCTCTGGATTAACAAAACACAGCATGAGATTAATCCTAATGTTTAATTCGCAGAACTGCAGCAGACGGGAGACGAACGGAAATCATCAGCATCATTTCCAGAATATTATTTGCTGAGTGGCGTATCTGTTTATATTCTAATTGTGAATGCCATACCCCTGAGTAACAAAAATCATTATCTGTAGACTATTTATTACCTCATACCACTGACAAGCTGGACGCTGTCACGATTACGGAGAATTATATGACTGTTTCACCTGCATGGTCGGGCAATATCGACGCAACTGCTGACACGGGCATTAATACCGGACTTAAACTAAAAGCCGGGCAAAAAATCAGTATTATTGCGGAAGGATGGATTAAATACGGTAAGGAAGACTACGCCCTGGCATCGCCATACGGCAGGCTAAAAGAGGGCTTTGTCTTACGGAACGATAAGGTGCTGAAAGCCCGATTCAGTGCATCCGGAAAAAGCTATGACGTTGGCAGTGGTGTTTACCAGTGGTCGGTACCGGAAGACGGCGAGCTGATTCTCGTGGTCAGTGACTCTTCACATCGCGACAACAGCGGCGCTTTCAGCGCGGTTGTGTATATCGCTGAAGACGAAAAGAAAGCGGCGGCTCAAAAGGCGGACTGGAAAGGTCATGTTCCCGCAACACGCAGTGACTGGACCCACACCGGCGTATCCGTGAGCAAAGGGGACAAGGTGATGCTGATTGCTGCCGGTACCGCTCAGTATGACAGCCGCGGTCGCAGCTTTGGACCTGACGGCGACAGCCAGCATCCGTCAGCGCAAAAACCGGATCCCACTTTTGTCCTGCCAGAAGCACTGGCGGGGAAATTACTGATCAAAGCGGGTGAGCATATTTACGGTATCGGAAGCGGTGGTAGCGACTGGGAAGTCCCTGCTGATGGCGAAATTTCATTCATTTTTAACGATACAAATGTTGCGTCTGAATACGCCAATAATACGGGAGGCTATGACGTCAGGTTTGTTGTGCTCGGTTGAAATGCCCGCAGGGAGGCAACATGCCATCCACTGCCTTCCCTGCCGGTTCACTGGAAAACAAAAATGAACGTTAATGGAGCCCCTGATATGAGCATTATGGACAATAAAAAAGTTGATTTGGTTTTCATCATCGACAGCAGTCTTTCAATGAAGGATGAAGCGGAAGCGCTCTGTGCAAAACTTGAGAGCGCCATTGAGGAGGCCAGAAAAGCCTGCCCTTCGGATTTACGAACTGATTTTCTGGGTATCGAAGGCGTTTTTGCCGGCACCAAATTTAATAAAACGGTCCGTCAGTTCCTGACGAGCGAGGCTGGTGCTAACCCGTCCGCCCTGAAAGGCAGAGAGTATGTCAAAGAGGGGAACCCCGCTCAGGAAGATGTGGCGCCTGCTGCGGAGGACGTTATCCGTCATTACAACTGGCGTGACGGCGCTGAAAAGAATGTTTTTGTGCTGGGAGACGAAAGTCTGAAAGGCGGGGAGATGACCCTGGATGCGGGCCGCATCAAAGCCTGCGATGATGCCATTGCCACCGCCCTGGAGTACGGTGTCAAAATCCACTCCTATCTGGGCACGCCTCATGTCTCATTACCTTATCCCACCCCGGATGATGAGAAAGCCATGGTTCGGGAATACAAGCGCCTGGCGCTTCGTACGGGTGGTGAGCATTATATCTACACCTCCGGCATTGCCGATTTTGCCTCGGTTTTAAAAAGCACCATTTGCGCCAGTAAGGCCACGCAACACGACAGCGTGGCGAACAAAAAAGAAGAAGCAGATGCGCTGGAAGGCAAAACGCCAGCGAAGACGCCCGGTAATGGCAGCGATCTGTGCGCACAGGCCCCTGAGATTGTCCGGGCGGTGAATACGCTTGCTGATGTACTTAAGAACCTGATTGACGCTTGCGCCAGCGACTGTCGTTGCAAAGAGAATACGCCCCCTTGCCCGTGTCAGGAACATCACAACAAACCGGTGACCCCCTCCTCACCCCCCGCTGCGCCGGACACTGCCCCTGTCAGTCCCGAACCAACACCTTTCCTGGATGAGAGTAAGTTTACGAATAATCATCTGAATAACTGGCAATTTGGACCGGCAACGCCTGAGCATGAGTTTTACTCAGAAGGTGGCGCGACCATGATTCGTTTTCCGACCACCAATGTTAAAGGTCGGACACACAATGGTGTGCTGCTTTATAAACATTATTCGGAACTCCAGCCGGGGAAACGCTATCGCTTCAGCCTTCAGGCTCGCAGGGACAATGACTACAAGGTGATACCCGAACTGTCACTGCGGGTGGCAGGCCAGGATATTACCTCGGTTACAGCACTTGCCGTGAAAGGCGAGTGGGTCACGCTGTCAGGAGAGTTTACGGCGGCACAGGGCGATAATGTGCTGGAAATTTTCAGCCATAAAGCCAGCGGCGATGGTAACGATTTCAGCATTACTGGAATCACAGTAAAATCCGTCGATTGATTTTGTTACGCTGACTTCATTTCAGATATGAAGTGATGCCGGTTTGGCTACGCGTTGGTTAAACCAGGCATCACTGCTTAGCCAGTGTGCGTCACGCTTGAGATAACGTTGGTCTGGCCCGGTAATACACGGTGGGCATGATTACCCTCGTCGACAGGTTTACCTGAGCAGTTAAACCTGCGTGTTACCAGGGAAGCGCAATTTTCTCATCATTCGCTTTCTCGCCGTAATACAGAGAAGGCAGGAAACGAGACAAGAACGTGAACTCTGTATAACAGTGTCGCATAAGCGCTAATCCGACGTCATCGGCAGGTTCAGCGTGGTCGTCATTACTCATACCCAGAATAAACCGGCTACGCAGCACACAACCAAAAGGCGTATCCCGGACAACATGTAGCATTTGTCCGTCCAGCGGGTCGCCCTGGCTATCCAGTTCAGTTTTTTCACCGAAGCCTATCCTTGCGGCAATGATTGCCGAGACACTCCCATCCCCCATTGCCTTGTCGACAGCCATTTCGCCAAATACCGATGCAGGGTGATGGAATTTAAGACGCGCGGGAATGGGAGGGATTTCAGCTAATGATTCAACGGCATGGATGCTTGCGCCGTAAAAACTTTCCCCACGCTTCCAGTTGGCGTCCCATCCACGATGTTCAACATGATCAACGGGATGCCACCATTTTATATGCTGCGTCGTTTCAAAGAAGGTAAACCACCAGTTAATCATACGTCCTTTGCAGCCATGTAAATCGGTGCGTACGGCGACCAGCAGACTCCCGTCATCCAGACGTTTAATACCTGTCTCCAGCGGCATGGGAGAAGGATCAAGCAATGCCGAATAATCCAGCCAGGGCCTGGCAATATCGTGTTGTCGCATTTTTTTCTCCATTAGCATTGGGAAGTTCGAACCATTTAGGAAACGAAGTGCGTTTCCTAAACATTACCGATAGAATGGTCGTATGACAAGCGAAAAGGAATCTCAAGGGTGACCCAACCAACCAAACCACGCGGACGCCCCTCAGTCCCTGAGGAAGAGGTGAAGAAACAAATCATTGGTAGCGCGATGGCCTTGCTCTTTGACAAAGGCTATGACGCCACAACAATTGAGGCGGTTGCATCGCATGCAGGCGTTGCCAAAAAGACCGTCTATCGCTTTGCGAAAAACAGGGAGGAATTGCTTGGCCTTTCGGTTCGAAACTGGACGGATAACTATGCCCCACTCCTGCAGAGCGATCCGACAGATAAGAATGACGTTTTACCGGCGTTAAGAAAATTACTGGCTGCGATTTGTGGTCAGGCGCTATCAGTAACCGCCGTGAAAATGTTTCGTCTTCTCAATACTGAATTTCCTGGTAAAGATGATCTCCTCAAGAAATACACTGAAAATGGCATAGCGCGCGGCCAACAATTACTCACAGAGTGGATTACACGACAGCAAAAACAGGGCTGGTTGCCGATGTTACCTGCAGATACCAGTGCCAAAGTCATACTCGCCATGTGTGTCGCCGAACCTCTTCGGCAGGCAGCGATTGGTTTAACTGATCCCATTGAGAAAGCAGATATTGAGGCACATTTGGATTCTTGTATGCCTTTTATTTTACTTATATTCAGGCATGGTGATGAATAACATAGTACGTGGCGATTCGTGTGGAGTGTCACGCTTAGTATCTGTTCGAGCTATACAACTACGGGTCGCTACGTACTTACATCTCTGATAGCAACTGTTAACCATAGCGGTAACTGTTGGTTATAGAATATGAAAAAGATCGTAACCTGGGACTGACAAACTATTTAATTTGTTGTTTTTAATTGATTTTTGTCGCGATAATATGAATAAAACAACACCTATTATTTAATTAATTCATGAGTAATTTTATTCATTTCAATTTCTAAGATACCCCCAAAAATCCCCCCGCACTGCCGACTATGAACATGGACAAACAATCATCACTTTTATTTATTCTTTAAGTACTGAGCAAATGATAACCAAGGTGTAAAATTTACCGCACGAAATGAAGATAAGTTATAAATTAAAAAAGAGGGTTCAAAATAGAACCCTCTAATATTTAAAAGCACAAACTAAAGCTCATTATCGGACAACATTTCGTACACTGATTCCCTGAATCGTACCTGAATCATTTTTCGTGCATCAGTGAGGCTAACATCGCTGAGCGGATAATAAGAATATAAAGCTTCTTCAAGCATATTGATGCATTTTTCATAGCTCCAATCTTCTCTGACTTTATGCATATAAATTATATAGAAAATCTTCTGTTCTATTTTCTGTATGCTATCGGTTGAAGATGAATAAGCCTTTTTGATTTCGTAATAACTTTCCACTAACTGTGGTGCATTTGAAATATTAAAATTATCCTCGCTGAAAATACTATCGTAGTATTTTCCAAAAATATGTTGCTTTTGGTTTGAAGATTTTTCAGGAAAACCTTGATAAGCGAAAAGTATCTGACCGAATTGCTCCATACTAATTTTGTATCGGTATTCTTTTTCATCATGAATCCCGGTATCGCCATTTTTTCTAGAATAAATAATACCATGCTCATCCAGTAGTTGTTCTAGTTGTATTTGCAATGTGCTTAATGATTTCAAGTCTACATTAGAAATAGAGTTTTGACTGTTTGTGTATTCCGCTATTTTATTTGCAGTTTCATTATTGGACGCATTGAATATCCGAACAAGAAGTTCGCCTTTTGAAATATATTCTGTAATATTTGATTTATCCACCGCGTTAAAATCATGAAGTGTTCTAAGCGTTTGCCCACCATTTAAGACTTGGATTCCTGATAAACTAATTCTAACCTTCCTGTGACCATTTACTGGGTGAGCTTTAATATCATTAGATACTATCGTTAACCCATTGTTATACATGAATAATTTATTTGGTTCTTCACGCAAGGTTTTGGCTATACCTGCATTATAGCGCGAGCGTTGAACAAACCCCCTGACGTTATCGAAAAGAACCCCAAAATCTATTTTTTCGTTTGCCAGTAATTCAAAGTTCTCACAATTGTGATCTCCGCGCAAATCAGCATTGCGACAAGTAATTCTTATTACATCGGCAGCATTTAGTCTGATAACATACGATTTTGATGTCGAAATTGAACTCTCTGAATAAGACATGAGAGAATCATTGTCGATAATCAATTCCGCATTAATTGGAGCGGGACGTATTGACATAATACTTGTTATATGTGGAAGGCATATAGATATTACTTCCATGTCATATACATTTTTCAATTGTTGGATAGCACTTTCATCATGTTCTATAGGCAAAGCTTCATTGCTCACCATATATAAAGAAAGTTTCCATACTTCATTCCCATTGAGTAATTCATTGATTTTTGTCACATACAACGCCAACTTGCCTTCTAATCCATCGACACTTTCATTCATAATACAATTCACAAGTTTTGTTGATACAAAAGCCTCATTGAAACTTTGCTTCTGGTCAACTTTGAATCGTTCTCTGAACTTAAAATTAAATAACTTGATTTCCTTATCTTCACTATCTATAAATATTGCATCAATACCATGATCATCATTTCGGTTACCATATAAATACGAGTTGTATTCAGTATCTGTAATGTAATCACTAATTCGATCTATATCTTTTTCATTACATAATGATTCAAGCATGAAGAGATAAAAACCAAACCTTTGTTGTAACTTAAGTTCATTCACTTCTTGAACAAATTGATTAGTTTTACTGAATAAATCAAAGTATTTTTGGCATTTAATATTAAGCAACTTAAAATCATTGATACTTACATGCGACATCGTATAGTCCTTTTAAACAGATGATTTTTATCCATTATGCCTTACAGGACTGATTTCTGCTTGTGATCTCCCGCTCTTTAAATCAAATATTGTAGGTTATATTGGTACAGTTTTAAGCAACAGTAACTTAGAGCGCGTGTAGCCAAAAATCCCCGCTGGCGGTGCTGTTTGAGGGGCTGGGTTAGGCTGGGGGTTTACAGTTTTTCGCCGTCCAGCAGGCAGAGCGCCATTAAACCTGTTTTGTTCCAGTCATCCGGCGTATCGGGGTGCATTGTGGTAACGTAGGCCAGCTCAGAACGAAGAAACCGTAAAGCGCCTGCTGCACGGTCTTTGCCATAGAAGCTGTGGGTTTCTTCATCCGGCCGGAAGAGAATCAGCAATTGTTCATCGGGCTCGTGCTGAACATCAAAACCCAGCTCAGCGGCTGCTGCCTCTATACGCTGGCCAGCATCAATATCAGCCGGCAACTCTTTCCCGCCGTCATGCTTCCATACCCATGCGGCGGCCTGCGCCCATGTCATTTCAGTCTGGTGTTCGCGCACCAGCAGAATTTTGTTTAGCCTGCGATGCTTCGACATCCACTTTATCGCCTGAAATTACAATTTCACCGCGGGCTATCCAGCCGTAAACCTTCTGCCGACTAACCCAGCTTCTCTATACCGGCTACATGATATTTTAAGCGCCAGTATTTGCCGCCATAAGGTTTGATCAAGAAATACAGACCATCACCATCGGACAACTTGTAAGCCTTCTCTTAGTGGCATTAAGTTTCACCTGGAGATACCTACTTAAGACCGAAATACAAATACCCTTGCACCTACTGACCATTGATTTCAGGAGATTTTTGTAGACGTGGAGGTACTAAAAGGTTTCAGAGCGCAGGATATAAGGGATTTTGGTGAAATTTAGTCGACTTTGGGAGACGTTAGGATGGTGCCGATAATAGGAGTCGAACCTACGACCTTCGCATTACGAATGCGCTGCTCTACCAACTGAGCTATATCGGCCCTGAAAGGCCGGTTACGAGCGTAACCACGGGGCAAAAGGTTAGATCTAACCGGGTGATGCGTCAATGCCCTTTTGAATCAAACGGCTATTTTTGCATCACCCGTGATTATTTACGCACGAATCGTATCATCACCGAAGCCGATCCACTTGTAGGTGGTCAGTGCTTCCAGGCCCATCGGGCCTCTTGCATGCAGTTTTTGCGTGCTGACAGCAACTTCTGCGCCCAGGCCGAACTGGCCACCGTCGGTGAAGCGGGTTGAGGCATTCACGTACACGGCGGAGGAGTCCACCTCATTCACAAAGCGATCGGCATTGCGCAGGGTGCGCGTCAGAATCGCATCCGAGTGCTGGGTACCATGTTCACGGATGTGAGCAATGGCATCGTCAAGGCTCGCAACCACCTTCACGTTCAAATCCAGCGACAGAAATTCGTCGTCGTACTGTTCCGCTTTGACCGGTACCACCGTCGCCGGGCCGTCTTTCAGCAGTGCCAGCGCGTTGGCATCCGCGTGCAGCGTCACGCCGCTTTCGGCCATCTGTTTGCTCAGAGCAGGCAGGAAGGTATTGGCGATGCCCTGATGCACCAGCAGCGTTTCAACCGTATTACAGGTGCTTGGACGCTGGGTTTTGGCATTGACGATAATCTTGAGCGCCGGTTCAATCTCGGCACTGTCATCAACCACGATATGGCACACGCCGATACCGCCCGTGATCACAGGAATGGTCGACTGCTCACGGCACAGCTTGTGCAGGCCCGCGCCACCGCGTGGGATCAGCATGTCGATGTATTTATCCATGCGCAGCATCTCGTTCACCAGCGCACGGTCCGGGCTCTCGATTGCCTGTACGGCACCTGCCGGCAGGCCGCACTCTTCCAGCGCCAGCTGGATAACGTTTACGGTCGCGGCGTTGGTACGCCAGGTCTCTTTCCCGCCACGCAGAATGGCAGCGTTGCCGGTCTTCAGGCACAGGGAAGCGACATCAACCGTAACGTTGGGACGGGCTTCATAGATCACGCCAATAACGCCCAGCGGCACGCGACGACGCTCAAGGCGCAGCCCGCTGTCGAGCAGCCCACCGTCAATGACCTGACCTACCGGATCGGCAAGATTGCAGACCTGGCGGACATCGTCAGCGATGCCTTTCAGACGTGCCGGGGTCAGCGCCAGGCGGTCAAGCATTGCTTCGCTCAGGCCATTGCGACGCGCTTCCAGCAGATCCTGCTCGTTGGCGAGCAGAATCTCCTGCGACTGCGATTCCAGATAATCAGCGATTTTTTCCAGCACGCGGTTTTTCTCGCGGCTGGAAAGGAGCGCCAGTTTGTAAGAGGCGGCCTTCGCGGCTACGCCCATTTGTTCCAGCATTTTCTGGCTCCTTAACGAATAATCATGTCATCACGATGCACGGCAACCGGGCCATATTCATAACCCAGAATGGCGTCGATCTGCTGTGAATGGTGACCCGCAATACGGCGCAGGGCATCGCTGTTGTAGCGGCTTACGCCGTGGGCGATGTCACGACCTTCGAGATTACGGATACGGATCACTTCACCACGTGAGAAGTTGCCTGTCACGCTTTTAATTCCTTTAGGAAGTAATGAGCTCCCTCTTTCCAGAATTGCGGCGGTCGCCCCTTCATCAACGGTGAGTTCGCCTGCCGGCGGTGCGCCAAAGATCCAGCGTTTGCGGTTCTCCAGCGGGGAGGCTTGCGCATGGAAGCGGGTTCCCACGGAGATGCCTTCCATC
Source organism: Enterobacter ludwigii (assembly GCF_001750725.1). Taxonomy (NCBI): domain Bacteria; kingdom Pseudomonadati; phylum Pseudomonadota; class Gammaproteobacteria; order Enterobacterales; family Enterobacteriaceae; genus Enterobacter; species Enterobacter ludwigii. The sequence continues at coordinate 82,763 of NZ_CP017279.1, read as the reverse complement.
ACGTCGCCAATCACGCCAGGACGGCTGCCCGCGGCAATGATGGTGTCGATACCGGCACGGCATGCCACGTCGGCAGCCTGCAGTTTGGTCCCCATCCCGCCGGTCCCGAGGCCTGAAACGCTGTCACCTGCGATGGCGCGTAGCGCATCGTCGATACCGTGTACATCGGTAATCAGTTCAGCATCTGGATTTGAACGCGGGTCGGCGGTGAAGAGCCCCTGCTGGTCGGTCAGGAGCAGTAATTTATCAGCGCCTGCCAGAATCGCGGCCAGTGCCGAGAGGTTATCGTTATCACCCACTTTGATTTCAGCGGTGGCAACGGCATCGTTTTCGTTAATGACGGGAACGATGTTGTTATCCAGCAGCGCACGCAGCGTATCGCGCGCGTTCAGGAAACGCTCCCGGTCTTCCATATCCGCACGCGTCAGCAGCATCTGCCCGACGTGGATGCCATAGATAGAAAACAGCTGTTCCCAGAGTTGAATGAGTCGGCTTTGTCCCACGGCGGCCAGCAGCTGTTTCGAGGCGATCGTCGCGGGGAGTTCGGGGTAACCCAGGTGTTCACGCCCGGCGGCAATCGCCCCGGAGGTCACAATCACAATACGATGCCCTGCGGCATGCAACTGAGCGCACTGACGTACAAGCTCAACAATGTGGGCGCGATTAAGGCGGCGCGATCCGCCTGTTAAAACACTGGTACCGAGTTTTACCACCAGCGTCTGGCTGTCACTCATGATTCTCTGCCGTTCAACGATAAGGGAAAATGATGTCAAACGAACGTTTTAACAGGTGTCAGCCCCGTTGCCAACTGCCTTAGCACATCGCGAAACACTTTGTTGCGCGGGATCAGGAAGCGTAGCGGCAAAATTTGACAGTTTTATTACCGAAATAATAAATCACAGTTTTTTAAAATTATTCTTAATTTGTCATAAAAGTTTCATTGCGTAACGTTAAAACCCTTTCTGTTTTTTCACGGGACTTAAGCATGAGCTTATCGTCCAGCGAATTTTTTTAGCGCGTTTATAAGACAGGATCGAAAATGAAAAAGAGCACACTGGCATTAGTGGTAATGGGCGTTGTGGCTTCCGCATCTGTACACGCAGCCGAAGTTTATAATAAAAACGGTAATAAACTGGACGTATACGGCAAAGTTAAAGCAATGCACTACATCAGCGATGATGACACTAAAGATGGTGACCAGACTTACGTCCGTTTCGGTTTTAAAGGCGAAACACAGATTAACGATCAGCTGACGGGCTATGGCCGTTGGGAAGCTGAATTTGCCGGTAACAAAGCAGAAAGCGACTCTACACAGAAAACGCGTCTGGCGTTTGCTGGTCTGAAACTGAAAGACATTGGCTCTCTGGATTACGGTCGTAACCTGGGCGCACTGTACGACGTTGAAGCCTGGACCGATATGTTCCCTGAGTTCGGTGGTGACTCTTCAGCCCAGACTGATAACTTCATGACCAAACGTGCGAGCGGTCTTGCCACCTACCGTAACACCGACTTCTTCGGTGCGGTTGATGGCCTGGATATGACCCTGCAGTATCAGGGCAAAAACGAAAACCGCGACGTCAAAAAACAGAACGGTGACGGTTTCGGTACCTCTCTGACCTATGACTTCGGTGGCAGCGACTTCGCCGTCAGCGGTGCCTACACCAACTCTGACCGTACTAACGCACAAAACCTGCTGACGCGCGGTGAAGGTAAAAAAGCGGAAGCATGGGCAACCGGTCTGAAATATGACGCTAACGATATTTATCTGGCAGCGATGTACTCTGAAACTCGTAATATGACCCCAATTTCGGGTGGTTTTGCGAATAAGGCTCAGAACTTTGAAGTTGTTGCACAATACCAGTTCGATTTCGGTCTGCGTCCGTCCCTGGGTTATGTCCAGTCTAAAGGCAAGGATATCGAAGGTGTGGGTGACGAAGATCTGGTGAAATACATCGACGTGGGCGCGACCTATTATTTCAACAAGAATATGTCCGCGTTTGTTGATTATAAAATCAACCAGATTGATGACGACAATAAACTGGGCGTGAGCAGCGATGACATCGTTGCTCTGGGTATGACCTACCAGTTCTGATATTGTTGAAATAAAAAATCCCGGCGCAGATGCCGGGATTTTTTTTGCCTGGAGGGGGTCGGGTTTACTGCCCTCACCCCATCCCTCGCGAAGAGAGAGAGAAATATCGCGATTACGCCGTCAGCTTAACCGCTTCGCTGGAAAAGTTATCCGCGGGTTCAAGCTTCAGATCCAGGGTGGCCAGCAGTGCTCTTGCCTTTTCGAGGTACTCTTTCAAAGTATGCTCCAGGCGGTCGATCACTTCCTGGTCTTTGATTGGGGCTGTTTGCCAGTAGCCGTCTTTATTAAACAGGCCGAACTGGTAGCTATACGTAAAACGTTTTTCTTCCGCTTCCATTTCCATCCACCAGCCCCAGAATTCACGTTTTTCGGGTGCAGGCTTCACGTTGACGCATACAGCCAGGCAGTCGAAAAAAAAGCGATTTTCTTCACACTGCTCTTCTCGAATATACGGGCCGAGAGCCATAAACTTCTTGATCAGTCTACTTTTCGGGTGTCCACTCGGTAACGTCATTGCGATCTCCTTTTGTGAAGCCACTGTTTTACCAAACCAGCAAAATTTAGCAATCTATTAACACAATCTCTGCGCGATCCAGCGTGTGATCTCTCTCAATGCTTTGTCAAAATTCTGGTACACCGGGCTGAACGGTACCTCAAGCAATTTGCCATCCGCTGATGACGAAGTGATTAAGCGTGACTCCTCTTCGGGACTGAAGGGATCGTTTTTCCAGTAACCTGACATCATCGGCGTAGGGCAACGCCGTCCCAGCAACCCCTGCGTTTTTAGCGAGTAACGATTGAGTTCAACGCGCAGCGCTTCGTCTGATGCATCATGCATGCCAAGGCGGCTGGCCAACACATCAAGGTACATTTCCGGCACGCGGCCCTGCCGGGTCGGATCGCTGAGCAGAGCGTGCACCACCGGGCCGAGACAGGCGACGGCCTTCAGGCGTGAAGCTTCAAGGTAAGCCAGACGCACGGCGACGTTGGCGCCAAAACGGAAGCCAAATGCAGCAACACGCGTGTGGTCAACCCATGGAATGTTTTCCAGCGCTTTTAATGCATGCTGGTGCAGAAGACTCGAGTCCTGAGTCAGTTTCCATTTGGATGAAAAGCCAATTGAGGGCATATCCAGCGTCAGCATCGCGATCCCTTTTGGTGCGAAGTAACGCTCATACAGGCTGTAATAGTCGATTTGCAGTGAATCCAGCCCACCGCACATCAGAACGGTCGGGAACGGACCTTCGCCTTCTGGCATATGCAGGAACCCGGTGACGGGCGCGCCACCCGGGATGGTAAACTCCAGCTCACGCATCCGGCCCGGTAAGCGTTGAGCGGCCTCTTCGTAGGCGCGATTCGCCAGCGCCTGAGCCTGCTCGGCCAGCTCATCACCTTTCAAATGCGGGTATGCGGCAATAGCATAGAGGTTGGCCGCATGCAGCCAGTGTTTGCCGCTGAGCGTGGCATCCTCTTCCTGGCTGGCTTTTTGCTGCCAGAGCATCGCCTGTTTAGACCATTCGTAGATCCAGTTTCCCCCGCGATAACCCACGACCGTATCGTAGAGTTCACTGTCGGTGCGCTCGGCTTCGCTCATCACGATACGCGCCTGCACATCAAGGATTTCACGGGGATCAATACCGCGCCAGATCCACATCAGACGGTTAATCATGCGGTACCAGTGGGGCACGTTTTTACCGTCTAATGCAGACTGGACGGCAGGCATGGTCCCCGGATTAAACCGGCGCACCAGCGTCGACGTTTCAGGATGTTTGAAACGGGGTTTGAAGAGAGTCTCGGTGAGATTCGCCTGCGTCATTACGTTGCCTCCATGAATACGTCATATAGAGACTATTGTAACGCGCGTCAGACTAAAAAAAACAACGCCCGGTATCACCGGGCGTTAAATAAGTGCGTAAGAGAATTAACGACCAGAGATTGGTGGTACAAATACCACGCCCATATCCCATGGCTGTTCAATCCAGGTATCCTGAGGGATATCAATCACGTAATCGTCAACCAGAGGGCGGCCTGCTGGCTTCGCGAAAATGGTGACGAAGTGGGCTTTTGGATACATTTCGCGGATAGCCACCGCGGTACCGCCGGTATCAACCAGGTCGTCGATAACGATGAAGCCTTCACCGTCGCCTTCCGCACGTTTCAGCACGGTCAGCTCACGCTGGTTGTCATGGTCATAGCTGGAGATGCATACGGTATCGACATGACGAATACCCAGCTCACGTGCCAGCAACGCCCCCGGTACCAGACCGCCACGGCTGACGGCAATAATGCCTTTCCACTGTTCGGAAGGCATCAGACGCGCAGCCAGTTTGCGTGCGTGAATCTGCAACATGTCCCAGGTGACGACGTATTTTTCGCTCATGTGAAGTGTCCCAGCCTGTTTGTATACGGCTTAAAAAGTGTTCGAGGGGGAAATAGGTTGCGCGAGATTATAGAGATCTGGCGCACTAAAAACCAGTGTTTAGCGCCCGGAGCCTGAGTTTTTACATGCTTTATGCTACCAGCCACCGGAGAAAGTGGTATTCTCAGTTGCATCTCGCAAGCCTGTCTTGTGGTAACTATTAACCTGCTAACCCTGTGACCTGCAACTCGCTTTGCAAGGCATCGACAAGGAGACTTATCGTGTCTGAACTGTCTCAATTATCTCCACAGCCACTGTGGGATATTTTTGCCAAAATCTGTTCCATTCCCCACCCTTCCTACCATGAAGAACAGCTTGCCGAACATATTATGGGCTGGGCGAAGGAAAAAGGTCTGCATGCTGAACGCGACCAGGTTGGCAACATTCTGATCCGCAAACCGGCGACCGCAGGCATGGAAAACCGTAAACCGGTTGTGCTGCAGGCGCACCTGGACATGGTTCCACAGAAAAACAACGACACCGTTCACGACTTCACCAAAGACCCTATCCAGCCTTACATCGATGGCGACTGGGTGAAAGCGCGCGGCACGACCCTTGGTGCAGATAACGGCATTGGCATGGCGTCTGCTCTGGCGGTCCTGGCGGACGACAGCGTTGAACACGGCCCGCTGGAAGTGCTGCTGACCATGACGGAAGAAGCAGGCATGGACGGCGCGTTCGGTCTGCAGGCGAACTGGCTGCAGGCGGACATTCTGATCAACACCGACTCTGAAGAAGAGGGTGAGATCTACATGGGCTGCGCCGGCGGGATTGATTTCATCACGACCCTGCCACTGTCCCGCGAAGCGATCCCTGCTGGTTTCCAGACCTTCAAGCTGACGCTGAAAGGGCTGAAAGGCGGCCACTCCGGTGGTGATATTCACCTGGGTCTGGGCAACGCCAACAAACTGCTGGCACGCTTCCTGGCTGGCCACGCGGCTGAGCTGGATCTGCGTCTGGTGGATTTCAACGGTGGCACACTGCGCAATGCCATTCCGCGTGAAGCCTTCACGACCGTGGCAGTACCCGCAGCTAAAGCTGACGAGCTGAAAAAGCTTTCCAGCGTATACCTGGATATCCTGAAAAACGAACTGTCAGCGAAAGAGAAGAACCTGACCGTGGTGCTGGAGTCCGTGACTACCGACAAAGCGGCACTGACCTCCCCGTCTCGTGACGCCTTCGTTCAGCTGCTGAACGCGACGCCAAACGGCGTAATTCGTAACTCAGACGTCGCGAAAGGCGTGGTCGAAACCTCCCTGAACGTGGGCGTGGTCACCATGAGCGATGACAGCGCGGAGATCATCTGCCTGATCCGCTCGCTTATCGACAGCGGTAAAGAGTATGTGGTGAGCATGCTGGAGTCTCTGGGTAAACTGGCGGGTGCACGCACATCCGCAAAAGGTAGCTACCCAGGCTGGCAGCCGGATGCAAGTTCCCCGGTGATGGCGCTGGTGCGTGAAACTTACCAGCGTCTGTTCAACAGTACCCCGAACATTCAGGTGATCCACGCCGGTCTGGAGTGTGGTCTGTTCAAGAAACCGTATCCGAACATGGACATGGTGTCTATCGGGCCAACCATTACCGGCCCGCACTCGCCGGATGAGCAGGTTCATATTGAAAGCGTGGGTCATTACTGGACTCTGCTGACTGAACTGCTGAAAGCGATCCCTGCTAAGTAATTCGCCGTATGATGCCCGGTAGCACGTTGCCTGCCGGGCTGACGAATCCGTCAGCTATAACCCCAATACCAGCTGCCGCTCCAGTTGCGGGTCCAGCAGCGTCACATGTAACCCCACCAGCCTCACTCCCCGCCCTGCCCGCCGCTCTTCCCAGGCTTTTCTCGCGGTGGCGATAAGATCGTCTTTATTCAGTCGCGGCCAGACATGCTCCTGCGTCGTCTGCTGGAAATCATTAAACTTCAGCTTAACGCCCTGACGGGCAATCAGCAGATCGGGTTTTACTTTCGCTAACCGCCGCTCCAGTTCGGGATAAAGTTGGTCAGTGATAATGACTTCACACTCGGACCAGTCATGGATGTCTTCCATCAGCGTGCGTTCAACCCCGACCGATTTACGCAGCCGCTCACTGCTCACGCTGCGCTCATCAATTCCCTGACTGCGCTCCCACAGCACGCGACCAAACTTACCGAAACGCTTAAGCAGCATGGCCAGATCGCTTCGCTGTACATCTTCACAGGTCCGTAATCCCATACTTTCCAGCTTTGCAGCAGACACTTTCCCCACGCCGGGGATTTTGCCGAGCGGCAGCGTTTTTAAAAACGCCGGAACCTCTTCCGGAGTGATGACGTACTGACCATCGGGTTTATTCAAATCAGACGCTATTTTGGCGAGGAATTTCACCGGTGCGACGCCTGCGGAAGCGGTCAGATTGAGCTCGTTGAAGATAGTCCGGCGGATCTCCTGCGCCATTAACGTTGCGGAGCCGTGGCAGTGCAGGCTGTCAGTGACATCCAGGTAGGCTTCGTCCAGCGACAGAGGTTCAATCAGCGAGGTATAGCGAGAGAAGATCTCGCGGATATGCAGGGAGGCTTCTTTGTAGGCTTCAAATCGGCCGGGCAATAACGTGAGATGAGGGCACAGCTTTAGCGCCATGGCAGTTGGCATAGCGCTGCGCACGCCAAATTTGCGCGCAGGGTAGTTGGCGGTGCTGATCACACCGCGCTGGACACGGCTACCGCCAATCGCAATAGGTATATCCCGCAGCGCCGGATTGTCACGCATTTCCACTGCGGCAAAAAAGCAGTCCATATCGACATGGATAATTTTGCGCATAGTAAGCCCTCACTCATTACTGGATAAGTATACAGTAAAGAAATGAGGATTGAGAAGTGTGTTTCCCCTCTCCTCCTGGAAGAGGGGAAACATCGGACTCACTAAAGGATCCGCCGGGCCTCGCGCGCCATGCGTTTTTTACGGGCGTCGCAGGGTTCGGGGCAGTCGCACACTTTTTCCATCCCGAGCGCGGAGATACCACCACAGCTGCCCTGAATGCTTTTACGCTTTATGATCCAGCCCAGAGACATGCCGAGTACAACAAGCAAAAAAACCGCGAAAGTTGCCAGAAACGTCAGCATCATCACCCCCCGAAGTCATCCAGCAGGATGTTCTCATCTTCCACACCCAGATCTTTTAGCATCTTAATGACTGCAGCGTTCATCACTGGCGGCCCACACATGTAAAATTCGCAATCCTCTGGCGCAGGATGCTGCTTGAGGTAGTTTTCATAAAGCACGTTGTGGATGAACCCCGTGTGACCGGTCCAGTTATCTTCCGGTTGCGGATCGGAGAGGGCCACATGGAAGGTGAAGTTTGGGTTTTCACGCGCCAGTTGCTCAAACTCATCATCATAGAACATCTCTCGCAGCGAGCGTGCCCCGTACCAGAAGCTGATTTTGCGCTTGCTCCCGAGGCGCTTGAGCTGGTCAAAAATGTGCGAACGCATCGGTGCCATGCCCGCGCCACCACCGATAAAGACCATTTCAGCCTCGGTCTCTTTAGCAAAGAACTCGCCAAACGGACCGGAGATGGTCACCTTATCTCCCGGTTTCAGGGACCAGATATACGACGACATCACGCCCGGGGGTGCATCAGGCACATTCGGCGGCGGCGTGGCGATACGCACGTTGAGCATAATGATGCCCTTCTCGTCCGGGTAGTTGGCCATTGAGTAGGCGCGAAGCGTCGGTTCTTTAACGTCAGACACAAAACGGAAAAGATTGAATTTGTCCCAGTCGGCACGGTACTCATCCGGAACGTCGAAGTCCGTATACGCCACGGTGTGCTCCGGGCACTCAATCTGGATGTATCCCCCGGCCCGGAACGGAACATCTTCCCCTTCCGGCACGCGCAGCTTCAGCTCTTTAATGAAAGTCGCTTTGTTATCGTTAGAGATAACTTCACACTCCCATTTTTTGACCCCGAAGATCTCTTCCGGCAGCTCAATTTTCATGTCCTGGCGCACCGCGACCTGGCAGGCCAGACGGCAACCCTCTTTTGCCTCACGCTTCGTGATATGCGCCAGCTCAGTGGGCAGAATATCCCCTCCCCCCTCTTTCACCGTGACGCGGCACTGACCGCAGGAGCCACCGCCACCGCAGGCTGAGGAGACAAAGATTCCGTTACCGGAGAGCGTATTGAGCAGTTTATCCCCCGCCGGCGTGCGGATCTGGTTTTGCGGCTCACCGTTGATATCAATCACCACGTCGCCGGAATTCACCAGCTTCGCGCGTGCCGCCAGAATCAGCCCTGACAACACCAGTACAATCAGCGTGAACATCACCACGCCAAGAATAATTTCCATCTGTTAGCCCTTATAGCTGCACACCGGAGAAGGACATAAAGCCCAGCGCCATCAGCCCGGTGGTAATAAAGGTGATCCCTAAGCCACGTAAACCCGCAGGCACATTGGCATATTTCATTTTTTCGCGGATCCCCGCCATGGTGACGATAGCCAGCATCCAGCCGATGCCGGAGCCGAAACCATACACAACGGATTCACTGAAGTTGTAATCACGCTGAACCATAAACGATACGCCACCAAAGATGGCGCAGTTCACCGCGATCAACGGCAGAAAAATCCCCAGCGCGTTGTATAGCGACGGGAAATACCTGTCGAGGATCATCTCCAGGATTTGTACCAGCGCCGCAATCACACCGATAAAGGTGATGAAGTTCAGGAAGCTGAGATCGACACCGTCTACCAGCGCACCGTCGCGCAGCACAAAGTTGTACACCAGGTTGTTAATCGGTACAGATAAGCCGAGCACCACCGTGACCGCAACACCCAGACCAAACGCCGTCGATACCTTTTTGGAAACGGCAAGAAACGTACACATGCCCAGGAAAAACGCGAGTGCCATGTTTTCAACAAACACCGCGCGCACAAATAAACTCAGGTAATGAGCCATCGTCGGTTACTCCTTTTCCTGCTGTTCTGGCTTCAGGGTACGAATCAGCCAGATCAGCAAACCGATAATGAAAAATGCGCTTGGGGCCAGCAGGAAGAGTCCGTTTGGCAGATACCAGCCGCCGTTTTGTACCGTGTCCAGCACCGTGACGCCAAACAGCTTACCGCTGCCAATCAGCTCGCGCAGGAACCCAACGGTCAGCAGGATAACGCCGTAACCGAGACCGTTACCGATCCCGTCCATAAAGCTCGCCAGCGGAGGCATTTTCATCGCATAAGCTTCGGCACGCCCCATCACGATGCAGTTGGTGATAATCAGGCCGACAAACACCGAGAGCTGTTTTGACGTTTCATACGCGAAAGCGCGCAATAGCTGATCGACCACGATCACCAGCGACGCGATGATCGCCATCTGCACAATGATCCTCACGCTATTCGGGATGTGGTGGCGGATCATGGAGATAAACATGCTGGAAAATGCCGTCACCAGCGTGACCGCGACGGTCATAACCAGCGCGGTTTCCAGTTTTGTCGTGACCGCCAGCGCCGAACAGACGCCCAGTACCTGTAAGGTAATAGGGTTATTCGCCAGCAGCGGACCGATGAGCACCTTTTTGACTTCTTTCAGTTCACCCGTATCAGCCATTGTTCAGCGCTCCTTCACGTACGTTTTTCAGGAAAGGACCAAAGCCCAGCTCGCCCATCCAGAAATCAAAACTGTGCTGCACCCCTTTTGACGTGAGCGTTGCCCCGGAAAGCCCATCTACGGCATATTCGTCACCCGGACGCGCAGCCCCTTTCATCACCTTCAGGGCAGGCAGGCCGTTATCGTCGAGCACTTTCTTGCCGACAAACTGCGCGCGCCAGTTAGGGTTTTCAACCTCACCGCCGAGCCCCGGCGTTTCGCCCTGGTCATAATAGGTAATCCCTTTCACCGTGCGACCATCCGTATCGAGTGCCACAAAGGCGTACATCATCGACCATAGCCCGTTGCCGTATATCGGCAGCACGACCTCCTGCACCCGCTTCTGCTCATCGCGCACAAGGTAAATTTCGGCGAGGTTACTGCGACGCTTGATGCCAGCGGGATCTTGCGATGCCTCCAGCGTCAGGCTCATCTCAGGGTCTTTCAGTGCCAGCGCCTGGTTAAATTTCGTCGGGTCTTTATCCAGCAACTGGCCGGTTTTTAAATCCACCAGACGCGCCGAAATGCGCTCCGCGAAGAGTTCAGCCACGTCGTCTGTACTCATCCCTTCCTGCATCAACCCGGCCACAGCCAGGATGTTGCGTTGTTTATCCAGCGCACGCTGCTCCTGTTGCCGTGGTTTTAATCCCACGGCAGAGCCAGCCACGACAATGGAACAGACCAGGCAAAGGACCAGCACCACCAGCAGCGTTTTGCCGATGCTGTCGTTATTCTTGCTTTCAGCCACGCGCTTTCCTCCGCTTAATGTTGGCGCGCACGACCAGATAGTCAAAGAGCGGCGCAAACAGATTGGCAAACAGAATGGCCAACATCATCCCTTCCGGATAAGCCGGGTTGACCACACGAATCAGGACACACATCGCACCAATGAGCACGCCATAGCTCCATTTACCTTTGTCGGTAAAGGACGCAGAGACAGGATCGGTGGCCATGAACATCATGCCGAAAGCGAACCCACCCAGCACCAGATGCCAGTACCAGGGCATGGAGAACATCGGGTTGGTGGCGGAACCGATGAAATTAAACATCGTGGCTGTTAACACCATGCCAATCATTACCCCTGCGACAATGCGCCACGACGCGACGCGTCCGAAAAGAATGATGGCGCCACCGAGTAAAATCATCAGCGTGGAAACTTCCCCAACAGAGCCGGGAATGTTGCCAATAAAGGCATCCAGCCAGGTCACGGGTTGACCCGTGGCGTTGTTAACCAGCGTTTCGCCCCCGTGCGCGGCCCACTGCGAAAGCGGCGTCGCACCCGAGAACCCATCCGCGGCCGTCCACACCAGGTCGCCCGAGATTTGCGCCGGATACGCAAAGAACAGGAAAGCTCGCCCGGCCAGCGCCGGGTTGAGGAAGTTGCGCCCGGTGCCACCGAAGATCTCCTTGGCAATCACCACGCCAAAACTGATCCCCAGTGCCGCCTGCCAGAGCGGCAACGTCGGTGGAACAATCAGGGCAAACAGAATCGACGTCACGAAGAAGCCTTCGTTGATCTCATGTTTGCGAATGATGGCGAACAGCACTTCCCAGAAGCCCCCCACGATAAACACCGTGATGTAGATTGGCAGGAAGAATACGGCTCCCAGCGTCATCATGCTTATCCAGCCGGCATCGGCTGCAAAGCTGACCCCCAACGTCTGAGCCAGTCGGTAGTGCCAGTCCGACTGGATAACCTGAGCCAGCTGTGGGGCATCATATAAATGATGCAGCGCCGGAATGGTCTGCAGGCCAACGTTGTACATACCCCAGAACATGGCCGGGAAGACCGCAAACCAGACCAGAATCATCATTCGTTTGAGGTCGATAGCATCGCGGACGTGTGCCGCCCCTTTTGTGACCAGCCCCGGCGTGTAGAAAATGGTCGCCGTTGCTTCATACAGCGGGTAGTACTTCCTGAGCTTCCCGTGCGTAAAGTGCGGCTCTATTTTTTCAAAGAGGTGTTTTAAGCCCATCAGTTATCCTTCCTGCTCAATGCGGGTTAACACCTCGCGCAATACCGGTCCATATTCGTATTTTCCCGGACAGACATAGGTACAGAGCGCCAGATCTTCTTCGTCAAGCTCGAGGCACCCCAGCGCCTGGGCACTGTCGGTGTCGCCGGCCAGCAGATCGCGCAGCAGCAGAGTTGGCAGAATATCCAGCGGCATAACGCGCTCGTAGTTGCCAATCGGAACCATGGCGCGCTCTCCGCCGTGGGTGCTGGTCGAGAAATTAAAGAGTTTGCGACGCAGGAAGTGCCCAAGGGTGGTGCGGGTCACGGAATACTTCTCAGCGCCCGGCAGAACCCAGCCGAACAGCTCTTTCTCGCGACCTTCCAGAACCACACTGACCTGCAGGTGGAAGCGCCCAAGATACGCCTGCGCGCCAGCCGCATGACGGCCACTGAGCACCGAGCCAGAAATCAGGCGGTTTTCACCCTCTTTCGTTTCACCGGCAAGCAGTTCATTAATGTCCGCACCCAGCAGCGTTTTCACCAGGCGTGGATTTGCTGCCTGTGGCCCGCCGAGGGCGATCACCCGTTCAGAGCACAGTTCACCGGTAGTAAATAGCTTACCTATGGCAATCACGTCCTGATAATTCAGATGCCAGACCTGTTTCGTCAGGCTCACCGGCTCCAGGAAGTGGATATGCGTTCCGACTAACCCCGCCGGGTGCGGACCTGCAAACGTATTAAACGTAACTTGCCCCTGCGGATGCCCCCCGAGTTTGCCGCCGCCCGCCTGACAGACGTGGACCTTCCCCGAGGTCAGACGGGTTAACACGGTTAGCCCGGCATCAAACGCGTTACGCTGCGCCAGAATAATGGGCTCCGGGTCCGCGCTGAGCGGGTTGGTATCAATGGCGGTGACGAAAATAGCGGCCGGAAGCGTATCCGGAACAGGCGATTTGCTGAAAGGTCGCGTGCGAAACGCCGTCCACAAGCCGGACGCCAGCAGTTGTGCCTGAACGGCTTCCCGGCTCAGGGCGGCGAGGTCTGCTGCGTCGAAATGGGAAAACTCACGTTGTTCGTCGCCTTCAATACGGATAACCACCGACTGCAGGACGCGACGTTCACCGCGATTGATTGCCACCACGGTACCGCTCGCGGGGGCCGTAAACATAACGCCAGGATTTTTTTTGTCCTCGAAGAGCGCCTGTCCTTTAATGACGCGATCGCCTTCCTGCACCAGCATTGAGGGACGCATTCCCAGGTAGTCATCGCCCAAAATGGCGACATGGCGGACACTTGCGCCAGGCGAAACGTGCGGCTCGGGCACGCCTGCAATCGGCAGTTCAAGTCCTTTTCTGATTTTAAACATGTGGTTAGCAAGCTTCCATGAACTTCAATCCAGAGGGGGCGAAGTGTACCATTTTCGCTGTTTTTCGGGCACCAAAACCTCGGTTGCAGGCGCTAAAGTGCGAGGTATTACGCAAAGTTCCTGGAGCCAACGCGATTTTGATGGTTTATAAAGTAAAACTAATTTGTAAACTCACCGTCCGGCTCTTGCGAAAATCTATGGCGGTGCTAATGTGAGCGCACCTAACAGAATAATCTGATTTCGGGTCTCTTTTGCCGTCCTGGCAATTTGGTCTTAGTTTTATCAAGGAACTAGTAGTATGCGTAAAATCGCATTGTTCATTGCGATGCTCCTGATTCCGTGCGTATCGTTTGCCGGGCTGCTCAGCAGCAATAGCTCAACCACGCCGGTCAGCAAAGAATATAAACAGCAGTTAATGGGATCACCGGTTTATATTCAAATCTTCAAGGAAGAACGCACACTCGATCTGTTTGTAAAAATGGGCGAGACATATCAGCTGCTTGATAGTTACAAGATTTGTAACTACTCCGGTGGTCTGGGGCCAAAACAGCGTCAGGGCGATTTCAAAAGTCCGGAAGGGTTTTACAACGTTCAGCGTAGCCAGCTAAAACCTGACAGCCGCTTCTATAAAGCCATTAACATTGGCTTCCCGAACGCCTATGACCGTGCCCACGGTTATGAAGGCAAATACCTGATGATCCACGGTGCATGCGTGTCTATCGGCTGTTATGCGATGACCGATACCGGCATTGATGAGATTTTCCAGTTTGTCACCGGCGCACTGGTCTTTGGTCAGCCGAACGTTCAGGTCAGCATCTACCCGTTCCGCATGACCGATGCCAACATGGCACGTCACAAGTACTCCTACTACGCGGATTTCTGGAAACAGCTGAAACCGGGTTACGACTACTTTGAGCAGACGCACAAGCCGCCGGTTGTCTCGGTTGTCGATGGCCGCTATGTGGTCAGCAAGCCGCTGAGCCACGAAGTCGTCCAGCCACAGCTGGCATCAAACTACTCGGTCCCCGAGACAAAATAAGACCCACTCGCCTGGCATAATCTTTTGCCAGGTTTCGTTGCCCGTCAGCGGCTGGGTCGCGATCACTGTGACCACATCATTCGGTGTGGTCTCTCGTTGAAAATCAATTTCCACATCCTGATCGAGCAGCTTGGCGACGCCAAACGGCGCGCGGCGCGTGATCCAGAACAGATTGGTCGAACAGAACGCCATCACATAACGCCCGTCAGACAGCAGCATGTTGAACACGCCCTTCTCACGCAGTTCTGATGCCAGCGACGCAATGTATTTGAAGACGGCGGTCATGTTGCCGGGCGTGCGCGGATAACGCTGCGTCAGCTTGTGCAGCAGCCAGCAAAACGCTTTTTCGCTGTCGGTCTCACCGACCGGACGGAAATTGCCCGTCTCCAGCGACTTATAGCCGGAGAGCTGGCCATTGTGCGCGTAGGTCCAGTGACGGCCCCACAGCTCGCGGGTGAACGGGTGGGTATTTTCCAGCGCCACTTCCCCACGGTTTGCCTGACGGATGTGGGCAATCACCGAGCGGGACTTAATGGGATAGTCCTGCACCAGTCTGGCAATCGGGGAATTAAAGCTGGGCTGGGGATCTTTGAATGTGCGACATCCTTTGCCTTCGTAGAAGGTAATGCCCCAGCCGTCTTTATGCGGCCCGGTGCCCCCGCCGCGCTGAACGAGCCCGGTGAAGCTAAAGCAGATATCGGTTGGCACATTGGCGCTCATCCCGAGCAATTCGCACATACATCACCTCCACAACAGCGGGGGCAATCATGCCCCCAGCGAAGTCTTACTTAACCATCTCTTTTTCGATCAGCTGGATCAGGATGTGGATCACTTTGATGTGAATTTCCTGAATGCGGTCAGCATAACCGAAGTGTGGAACACGGATTTCGATATCCGCCGTACCGTCCATCTTACCGCCATCTTTACCGGTCAGGGTGATGACTTTCATCCCTTTTTCACGCGCTGCGGCAATCGCTTTGATCACGTTAGCCGAGTTTCCGGACGTCGAAATACCCAGCAGCACGTCACCTTCACGGCCCACGGCTTCAACGTAGCGAGAGAAAATATAGTCATAACCAAAATCGTTACTGACGCAGGAAATGTGGCTCACATCGGAAATCGCAATCGCCGGGTAGCCCGGACGGTTTTCACGATAACGCCCGGTCAGCTCTTCTGCAAAGTGCATCGCATCACAGTGGGAACCACCGTTACCACAGGAGAGCACTTTACCGCCGGCCTTGAAACTGTCGGCCAGCAGGACCGCTGCGCGCTGAATAGCGTGAATATTGGCATCATCTTTCAGAAAGTTAGCCAGCGTTTCCGCCGCTTCGTTCAGTTCGTTACGAATAAGATCCTGGTACATGAGGATAATCCTTCAGTATTGATGAAATAACACAGTGGAGTGTACCGGATAGCGGGAAAAGCGAGAAGCTAAAGCCATGCGAATCGTCTGGCGTTTTGCGTTTTCGTGCCGGCTTAAACCTGAACAATGTGAACCAGGTTGTAATTATTTTGTAAACACATTGCTAAAGGAAATAACATCAACTACAACCATATCATCACAAGTGGTCAGACCTCCTACAAGCAAGGGAGCTTTTCTTTATGATGATTTTGAGCATTCTCGCAACCGTTGTTCTGCTCGGTGTGCTGTTCTATCACCGGGTGAGTTTATTCCTGAGCAGTCTGATTCTGCTGGCCTGGACGGCTGCGCTTGGCGTCGCTGGCCTGTGGAATATCTGGCTTTTAGTCCCGCTGGCTATCATTCTTCTGCCGTTTAACTTTACGCCGATGCGTAAATCGATGATCTCCGCGCCGGTGTTCAAAGGCTTCCGCAAAGTGATGCCGCCCATGTCGCGTACGGAGAAAGAAGCGATTGATGCCGGTACCACCTGGTGGGAAGGCGACCTGTTCCAGGGCAACCCGGACTGGAAAAAGCTGCACAACTATCCGCAACCGCGTCTGACCGCTGAAGAACAGGCCTTTATTGATGGTCCGGTGGAAGAAGCGTGCCGCATGGCAAATGACTTCGCGATTACCCATGAAATGGCGGACCTGCCGCCAGAACTGTGGGCGTATCTGAAAGAACACCGCTTCTTCGCGATGATCATTAAGAAAGAGTACGGCGGTCTGGAGTTTTCCGCTTACGCTCAGGCCCGCGTCCTGCAAAAACTGGCAGGCGTTTCCGGGATCCTGGCGATCACCGTTGGCGTGCCGAACTCGTTAGGCCCGGGTGAACTGCTGCAACACTACGGTACCGAAGAGCAGAAAGATCACTACCTGCCGCGTCTGGCACGTGGCCAGGAAATTCCGTGCTTCGCGCTGACCAGCCCGGAAGCGGGCTCCGATGCGGGTGCGATCCCGGATACCGGCGTCGTCTGCATGGGTGAATGGCAGGGCCAACAGGTGCTGGGTATGCGCCTGACCTGGAACAAACGTTATATTACGCTCGCCCCTATCGCGACCGTGCTGGGCCTGGCCTTTAAGCTCTCCGATCCGGAAAAACTGCTGGGCGGTGAAGAAGATCTGGGCATTACCTGTGCGCTGATCCCAACCTCCACCCCAGGCGTTGAAATTGGTCGTCGCCACTTCCCGCTGAACGTACCGTTCCAGAACGGCCCAACCCGCGGCAAGGATATCTTTGTACCGATTGATTACATCATCGGTGGTCCAAAAATGGCCGGTCAGGGCTGGCGCATGCTGGTGGAATGTCTGTCGGTTGGCCGTGGTATTACCCTGCCGTCCAACTCGACCGGTGGTTTGAAATCTGTCGCGATGGGGATTGGTGCATACGCCCATATCCGCCGTCAGTTCAAAATCTCTATCGGCAAGATGGAAGGGATCGAAGAGCCGCTGGCACGTATCGCAGGCAACGCTTACGTGATGGATGCTGCCGCCTCCCTGATTACCTACGGCATTATGCTGGGCGAAAAACCGGCCGTGCTGTCAGCTATCGTGAAGTATCACTGTACCCACCGCGCACAGCAGTCAATCATTGATGCAATGGATATCGCGGGCGGTAAAGGCATTATGCTCGGCGAGGGCAACTTCCTGGCGCGCGGCTACCAGGGCGCACCGATTGCCATCACCGTTGAAGGGGCAAACATTCTGACCCGCAGCATGATGATCTTCGGCCAGGGGGCAATCCGTTGCCATCCTTATGTGCTGGAAGAGATGGCCGCCGCGCAGAATAACGACGTGGATGCTTTCGACAAGCTGCTGTTCAAACATATCGGTCATGTGGGCAGTAATAAAGTGCGCAGCTTCTGGCTGGGTCTGACACGCGGTCTTACCAGCGCCACGCCAACCGGTGATGCGACCAAGCGTTATTACCAGCATCTTAACCGCCTGAGTGCCAACCTCGCTCTGCTGTCAGATGTTTCTATGGCGGTGCTGGGCGGTAGCCTGAAGCGTCGCGAGCGTATCTCTGCCCGTCTGGGTGATGTGCTGAGCCAAATCTTCCTGGCCTCTGCGGTCCTGAAACGCTACGACGATGAAGGCCGTCAGGAAGCCGATCTGCCGCTGGTTCACTGGGGCGTTCAGGATGCGATGTATCAGGCGGAACAGGCCATTGACGATCTGCTGGCGAACTTCCCGAACCGCTTTGTTGCAGGTGCCCTTCGCGTGGTGATCTTCCCGACCGGTCGTCATCATCTGGCGCCGTCTGACAAACTGGATCACAAAGTGGCGAAGATCCTGCAGGTACCGAGCGCAACCCGTTCCCGTATCGGCCGCGGTCAGTATCTGGCTCCCACACCGCATAACCCGGTTGGTCTGCTGGAAGAAGCGCTGCTGGACGTGATGGCTGCCGATCCCATCCATCAGAAGATCTGCAAACAGCTGGGCAAAAACCTTCCGTTCACCCGCCTGGATGAACTGGCGAAACAGGCCCTGACGGGCGGGATCATCAACAATGATGAAGCCGCTCTGCTGGTGAAAGCCGAAGAGAGCCGTCTGCGCAGCATTAACGTGGATGATTTCGACCCGGATGAGCTGGCAACACAGCCGGTAAAGCTCCCGGAGAAGGCCCGCAAACCTGAAGCTGCATAACGCGTTTCGCTTCTACAAACCCCGCCACGCGCGGGGTTTTTTATTGCCACATTTTCTCTTTATGTCGTGCTACAGTGTCAAAAAGTGGTCGTTTGAGGAGTCTGAATTGTGCCTGGTCTGAAGATTTCGATTTTGCAGCAACCTTTAGTGTGGATGGACGGCCCTGCCAACCTGCGCCACTTTGATCGTCAACTGGAAGGTATTACCGGGCGTGATGTGATTGTCCTGCCGGAGATGTTCACTACCGGCTTCGCCATGGAAGCGGCGCAACAGTCAATGCCACAGCAAGAGGTGGTCGCCTGGATGCACGCCAAAGCGCAGCAAACCAATGCGCTGATTGCCGGCAGCGCTGCGCTGCAAACCGAACGCGGGCCGGTCAACCGCTTCCTGCTGGTCGAGCCGGAAGGGAAAGTGCATTTTTATGATAAACGCCACCTGTTCCGCATGGCAGATGAACATCATCACTATGAAGCGGGTGATGCGCGCGTGGTGTTCGAATGGCGCGGCTGGCGTATTCTGCCGCTGGTTTGCTACGACCTGCGCTTCCCGGTGTGGTCACGCAACCGCAACGATTACGACCTGGCGCTGTATGTCGCCAACTGG
Source organism: Enterobacter ludwigii (assembly GCF_001750725.1). NCBI lineage: Bacteria > Pseudomonadati > Pseudomonadota > Gammaproteobacteria > Enterobacterales > Enterobacteriaceae > Enterobacter > Enterobacter ludwigii. The sequence goes on along the minus strand of NZ_CP017279.1, from coordinate 63,629 downwards.
CCTGCCCCGCGCTCACTGCACTGGCAGTCGCTGCTGGTCGCACGCGCCATTGAAAACCAGGCGTATGTGGTCGGCTGTAACCGCGTGGGGACCGATGGCAACGGGCATCATTATCGGGGGGATAGCCGGGTGGTGAACCCGCAGGGTGAAATTATTGCCACCGCCGAGCCGCATCAGGCAACGCGCATTGATGCTGAGTTGTCACTGACGGCCCTGAAGGAATATCGCGAGAAGTTTCCGGCCTGGCAGGATGCGGATCCCTTTAGCATTGGATAACGGTTTCCCCTCCCTCTCACAGGTAGAGGGAGGGGACATCATTAACTCACCAGCGCCTGCCCGTCTTTGCGGCTCTCTGTCGCCGCCACATAATGCCCTTCCGGCATACGATAAATCACCTGCGCGCCGCCGAAGTTGTAATCCTGGAGCGGATCTTCCACCACGATCTGGTGCCCGCGCTCACGCAGTGCGGCGATAGTATTGCGATCGAACGTCGATTCGACGATCACTTCCCTGCCCTGCACCACGCGCCAGCGAGGCGCATCAATTGCCGCCTGCGGGTTTTGCCCGTGCAGCATGATGCGCAGGGCCATCTGCATATGCCCCTGCGCCTGCATTGGCCCGCCCATGACGCCAAAGGACATCAGCGGTTTACCGTTGCCGTCCATCGCAAAGCCCGGAATGATGGTGTGGAACGGACGCTTACTGCCCGCCAGCGCATTCGGATGGTTTGGATCCAGCACAAAGCCACAGCCGCGGTTTTGCAGACTGATCCCGGTCTCCGGCACCACAATCCCGGATCCAAAGCCCATATAGTTGGACTGAATAAAGGAGATCATCATACCGCTGGAATCTGCAGCGCTCAGGTAGACCGTGCCGCTCTGCGTCGGCGAACCGTAGACGAAATCGGAGGCGTTATCGGGGTCGATAAGCGCCGCGCGCGACGCCAGGTAACGATCGCTCAGCAACGCCTGGGCCGCGAACTCCATGTGTTCTTCATCAGCGACGTAGCGATCGAGATCCGCCAGCGCCAGTTTCATCGCTTCAATAGACAGATGAAGCGACTGCACGGAATCCGGATGATGTTTTTCAATTCCACACTGCTCCAGAATACCGAGCGCAATCAGCGTGGCGATGCCCTGCCCGTTTGGCGGCAGCTCCTGCACCGAACCACCGGCAAAATCACGCGACAGCAGTTCTACCCAGTCCACACGATGATTGGCCAAATCCTCTGCCGTCAGGTGCGCGCCATGCTCTTTCGCGAAAGCGGCAATTTTCTGCGCCAGCTCGCCGCGGTAAAACGCTTCACCGTTGGTTCTGGCAATCAGCTCCAGCGAATGAGCCTGCGCCGGGTTACGGAAGATCTCGCCGACCCGGGGAGCACGCCCTTCCGGTGCAAAGCAGGCGCTAAAGCCTGGCTGATCTTTCAGCTTGTTATAACCCCGCTGCCAGAGATGTCCAATCAACGGGGAGACCGGAAAACCGTTACGCGCATACTCGATGGCCGGTTGCGCCAGCGTAGTGAGCGGCAGCGTGCCAAAACGTTCTGCCAGCGCCACCCAGCCCGAAACCGCACCCGGCACGGTGACAGCGTCCCAGCCAATTTCTGGCACCGCGGTTTTACCGGCAAACAGATCCGCGTGCCAGCTGGCAGGCGAGCGGCCTGAGGCGTTCAGGCCGTGGAGTTTTTCACCATCCCAGACGATGGCAAAGGCATCGCTGCCAATACCGTTGCCGGTGGGTTCAACCACCGTCAACGCCATGGCGGTTGCAACCGCCGCATCAACCGCGTTCCCGCCGAGCTGCAGCATTTTCATTCCCGCCTGGGCCGCCAGCGGCTGAGATGTCGCCACGGCGTTGTGGCCCATCATCGGCGGGCGTCGTGAATCGTAACCGGAAGTGAAATCAAGCGCTTTGGTCATCATGACTCCTTAGTCATGGCGCGGATCGAGCGCATCGCGCAGCCCGTCGCCGAGTAAATTAAAGCCCTGCACGGCAAGAAAAATCGCCACACCTGGGAATACAGACATCCATGGAGCCTGCTCAAGGAAACCTTTCGCGGTATTAAGCATTGAGCCCCATGACGGGTTCGGCGGCTGCTGGCCTAACCCCAGAAATGACAGGCTGGCTTCAGCAATGATTGCCGAGGCAATGGCCAGCGTGGCCTGCACCAGAATCGGAGACATCACATTGGGGAGCACATACTTAATGATGATCCAGCGATCCGGCAGGCCAATCGCCCTCGCGCCGTCGATATACTCTTCGTTGCGAATGGCGATCACCTGGCCGCGCGTCAGGCGGGCGAAGATCGGCATTGCGGAGAGGCCAATGGCGATCATGGCGTTGGTCAGGCTTGGGCCCAGGAACGCCCCAAGCGCGATCGCCATGATCAGGAACGGGCAGGCCAGCAGCGCTTCAATAAAACGCGAGATCACGCCGTCCCACATCTTCTGGAAGTAACCCGCCACCAGCCCCAGCGGAACGCCAATGACCACGGCGATCACCACCGACATACAGCCAGCCATCAACGACGTTCTCGCCCCCCAGATAATGCGGGACAAAATATCGCGGCCCAGTTCATCGGTCCCAAACCAGTACATCGCCGAAGGCGCTTTACGCACCGCCAGGAAATTGGCTTTCACCGGATCAAAGGGCGCGATCCACGGCGCCAGCAGTGCCACCAGCACAAAAAAGCCCACCACTACGGCACCCATCACCGCGCTTTTATTGGCGAGAAATTTCTTCAGTACCCGGTTCTGCGCTCGGGGCTGAACCGCGGCAATGGTTTGAGTTGTCAGTTCCGCCATGCTTAACCTCGCATTTTCGGGTTGATAAGAACGTAAAGCACGTCGGCCAGCAGGTTCAGCAGCAGGAATCCGATCGCCACGATAAGCACCACCCCCTGCACCACCGCATAGTCACGGTTAAAGACCGAATCGACGATCATCTTGCCGAACCCTGGAATGGTGAAGACCTGTTCGGTCAGTACCGCGCCACCCAGCAGTTCGCCGAACAGCAGCGTGGTCAGGGTGATCACCGGAACCAGCGCATTGCGAAACGCATGCTTTAAAATCACCGCCTTTGGCAACAGCCCTTTAGCCCGTGCGGTGCGGATGTAATCGGCCTTCATTACCGCGATCATGGAGGCGCGGGTATGGCGCATCAGCGTGGCCGCCAGCCCCGTTCCCAGTACCGACGCAGGCAACAACAGCGTACGCAGGTTCTGGATCGGATCTTCACTAAACGGCACGAACCCCGACGCTGGCAGCCATTGCAGATTGACCGAGAAGACCAGAATCAACAGGATCCCGAGCCAGAAATGCGGTATCGAGATCCCCGAGATCGCCACAAAGTTGGCACCGTGATCAACCCAGCTGTTTTTGTTGACCGCCGCGAGGATCCCCATGCTGATGCCAAACACCAGCGCGATGATCATCGCCAGCAGCGACAGCTCCAGCGTCACCGGCAGTTTGCTGGCAATGAGCTGGGTGACCGGCTCGTGAGTGCGTAAGGAGACACCAAGATCGCCCTGCAGCGCGCGCGTCAGCCAGTTGAAGTACTGCACAGGGATGGGCGCATCGAGATTGAGCTCAGCACGCAGTTGGGCGATCACCGCCGGATCGCGCTCCTCCCCGGCCATGGCGATCAGCGGATCGCCGGGCAGCAGTTTTTGCAGGCCGAACACCATCATGCTCACCAGCAGTAAGGTCGGGATGGCCAGCAGCAGACGTTTGCAAATCAGTTCCAGCATGGGTTCTCCTCAGGCCAGTTATTTCGCCAGCGTCAGGCCAGCCAGACGCACAATGCCGTCCGGATACGGTTTAAAGCCCTGCACGCTCTTGTTCAGACCAAAAATACGCGGTTCAAAATAGAGGTAGGCAATGGGCATATCCGTCTGCAGCTGTTTCACCACCTTGTCGTACAGCGGCTGACGGACGGCTTTGTCGTTGCTCAGGCGCGCCTGCGTCAGCCATTCATCCACCTGCGCGTTACTGTAACGGCCGTCGTTAAGGGTGCCTTTGCTGTTAATGAAGCCGTAGATGCTGCCATCCGGATCCGGACGACCCGACCAGCCAGAGAAGCTCAGCTGATAATCACCGCTTTGCTGGCGGTCGAGCAGCGTGGCGAACTCGGTCATTTGCAGGTTCAGGTTAAAGCCAGCCTCTGCGACCATCGCCTGCAGTACCTGACCGACCTGCTGTGAAGTTGGGTTGTTGGGCACCAGCAGATTGACATTCAGCGGCGTAGTGATGCCTGCCGCTTTCAACAGCGCTTTGGCTTTGTCGACATCGCGTGGTGGCACCGGCAGGTTAACGTGATACGGACTTACGGTAGAAAACGCCTGGTTTGCCGGGGTGTACAGCCCCTCGAAGACCACCTGATTTAACGCATCGCGATCGATTGCCTGTGAAAATGCCTCACGCACGCGGGCATCCTTAAACGGATCGTTCGCCGGGACCTTGCCGTTATTGATATTGAAGGTAATGCCCTGATAACCCAGACCGGTCACCTTCGCCAGCGCCAGTTTGCTGTCGGCTTCTACGGTTTTCACGTCGCTTGCGGCAATGCCTTCCGTCAGATCAAGATCCCCTGCACGCAGGTTAGCCAGACGCACGGAAGCATCCGGGATCGGCAGATAAATAATTTTGTCGAAGTGGTAAGCGCCTTTGTTCCAGTAGTTGTCAAAACGCGTCAAAACGATACGGTCCTGCGAGACGCGGCTGTCGAACTTATAGGGGCCAGAGCAGACCGGATGGGCGGCAAAGTCAGGTTTTTTTGCGGCGTCGGGTGCCATCATCGCCCCGGCGCGATCGGTAAGCTGCATCAGCAGTGCGGCATCAGGTGTTTTCAGATGCAGGGCAATCTGCATCGGGCCTGTCACCTCAACGGACTCAACGGACGAGATTTCACTTTTACGCAGTGAACCTTTTAACGTCAGCGCGCGGTCGAGGTTGTATTTTGCCGCGGCAGCGTCAAATTTTTCACCGTCATGGAAGGTCACACCTTCACGCAGATCCATGGTCAGCGTTTTGCCGTCGTCACTCCAGGCCCACGATTTCGCCAGGCCGGGAACCACTTTCAGATGCTCATCCACGTCCACCAGCCGGTCGCACAGAGAGGCAAAGACGAAACGGCCATAATAGGTGCGCGCAAGATGCGGATCGAGCATGTCCGGATCCGCCCCCAGACCAATTCGCAGTACGCTTTCAGAATGGGCGGGCAGCGCCGCGCCAAGCAACATAACACTTCCCAGTACGGTCAAAAGAGAATTACGCATTGTCATTATCATGAGTTCCTTGAAGGAAGGGAGGAGTGAGTGGCCGCGTGTTCAAACAGCGCGCGGCGGCGCAGAAAGGCTGCGGATGGCGGTGCTATCTGGATAACACTGCGATCGCGGTTAATCTCCTGCCAGCGATGGCAGGCAATCTGGCGTCCCCCGTCCAGCACCTGATTGATCGGCTCGACCTGGCGACATTCATCCGTGGCATACGGACAACGGGTATGGAAACGGCAGCCTGACGGTGGGCTGGCCGGGTTCGGTAAATCCCCCTGCAGCAGAGGTGCCACGCGCGGCGCGCCTGGCTGCATCTGGGGGGCGGAGGCGATTAACGCCTGCGTATAGGGGTGTAGCGGGGCATCAAAGATTTCGTCGACTGTCGCAAGCTCAACAATTTGACCGAGATACATCACCGCCACGCGGTCACTCATATGGCGGATAACCGCCAGGCAATGGGCAACAATCACCATTGTCAGCCCCAGCTGATGCTTCAGACTTTCCAGCAGGTTGACCACCTGCGCCTGAACCGAGACATCCAGCGCGGAGACCGGCTCGTCCCCCAGCAACAGCTTTGGCCCGGAGGCCAGCGCACGCGCAATACCGATTCGCTGACGCTGCCCTCCGGAAAATTCGTGCGGATAACGTTGCGCCCAGGCCGCTGGCAGCCCTACGGTTTTAAGCAGTTCCGCCACCCGATATTGCCTGTCGGCTTTCTTCATCGACTGGTGTAGCCACAGCGGCTCACCGACGATCTGCTCGACTGTCATGCGCGGGTTTAACGATGCGAAAGGATCCTGAAAGATGATCTGCAGCTCCCGCCGCAGCTGGTTCAGACGCGCTCCCGAGGCATGAGTGATCTCTTCACCCTGATAAAATACGCGTCCTTCGCTGGCCGCCAGCAGCCGCAGAAGAAGACGGCCCAGCGTCGATTTTCCGGATCCGGACTCGCCCACAATCGCCAGCGTTTCACCAGGCATGACGGAGAGGGAGACGCGATCGACCGCGGTGACAAAACGTGCTGGGGTAAACAGTTTTTTAGGGCCGGGAAAAAGCTTGCTCAGGTCCCGGGCTTCAAGAATGGGCGTCGTCATGCAATTTCTCCCAGCGCAATATGTTGTTCCAGCGGCACGCGGAAGCAGGCCACCTGATGGTCGGTCCCCATCGCCGTCAGCGACGGCTTTTCGTCATGACACCGCGTTTGCGCGAAGGGGCAGCGGGTAGCGAACCGGCACCCTTTGGGCATGGATTCCGGCAGCGGAACGGCACCGGGAATAGTGGAAAGCGCGCTTTTACGTGCGCCGAGGGACGGAATCGAGCCCATCAGTCCTATGGTGTACGGGTGTTGCGGGTCGGCAAAAATGGCCTCCACGCTCCCCTGCTCTACCACCTGTCCGGCATACATTACCGCCACCTGCTGCGCGACTTCCGCCACCACGCCCAGATCGTGGGTGATCATTAACACCGCCGTACCGGTCTCTTCTTTGAGGGTATTAAGCAGCGCGAGGATCTGCGCCTGAATGGTCACATCCAGCGCGGTTGTCGGCTCGTCGGCAATCAGCAAACGTGGATGGTTAATCAGCGCCATCGCAATCATCACGCGCTGACGCATCCCCCCGGAAAGCTGGTGCGGATACGCTTTCAGGCGCATTTCTGCTGCCGGGATCTGCACCTTCTCCAGAATCTGCAGCGCAACCTTCATCGCCTCTGCACGAGAAAGTTTCTGATGGCGCATCACCGCTTCACTGAGCTGGTCTCCCAGCGTGAAGGCAGGGTTGAGCGAGGTCATTGGCTCCTGGAAAATCATTGCCAGTTCGCTGCCGCGAAGATCGGCATATTCCCGCGGTGAAAGCTTTCGTAAGTCGTGACGACGGAACTGCATCTCGCCGCTGACGATCTGTGCGCTGGCGGGCAGTAAGCCCATCAGCGCTAATGAGGTGATACTTTTCCCGCAGCCGGATTCCCCCACCAGCGCCAGCGTTTCTCCCGCGTTGACCGTCAGTGAAATACCATCAAGCACGCTCACCGGAGAGCCGGCGAACGTTACGTTAAGATTTTGCAGCCGCAGTACAGGCGTGGGGTCCTTAAACGGGATCGTCGTCATAGCGTGAAGTCGTCCTCAAGGTGAATAGCCTGAATCAGGGCTGACTGCAGGCTAAGCAGGTGTTCGCGCATGGCGGCCGCTGCTTCATTAGGCTGGCGATGGATAATCGCAGACATGATTTTTTGATGGTGGTCGTTGTAGTGATCAACCCGCTCGGGTGTACGGGCTAATTCGCGCAAATGCTGCCAGCCCGGTTCACGTCTGACGGCATCAATGGCATCAAACAGGCCAAGCATCAGGCGATTACCGGCAGCCTCGGCAATGGCGCGGTGAAATGCGCTATCCCAGAGTTCGTTGAGATCGCGGTCGTCCGGGCTGACCTTATCAATGCGTTCCAGCATGCGCTGCATAAGCGCGAGGTTTTCCCTGGTGGCACGCAGTGCCGCAAGCCGGGCTAAGCCGGGTTCGAGCTGTAGACGAGCTTCCATGACTTCCAGAAGGTTGGTTTGCTGAACCAATCCCTGAAGGGCCAGAGGTTCAACAGGTGCAGACGGGCCTATAAAGGTCCCTTTGCCCTGTTTACGCCAGATCCGCCCCTCCTCTTCCAGCACATCCAGCGCACGACGTACTTCACGTCGTCCTACGCCGAGAGTCTCCGACAGCTCACGTTCAGTGGGCAGCGGAGTGCCTGGTGTTGACTCATGCTGGTTGATCAGTCCGCGCAGCTGCTCAAGCGCGGTGCTGGAATTGGCCAGAAACCGTGACGGTTTTTCCATATTGGTTCGCTCGCTATCATCATTACTTTATTTTTATTAACGATAAGTTATTGATATGACGTGCTACTTACCGTGCTAATGATTAAGCAATAAACGAACCAATTATTTATTGGTTCATGAAATTTTCGGAAAAACGATAAGAAATGAAGGGGTTACCGTAATGAATTGTTACAGCCACAGTCGGCACACGAGGACGATCGCCAACAGAAAAGAACACAAAACGCACAACAACAGTGCAAATAATGCACCAAATTGGTTAATTTGTTAATTATTTGCACCTTTTATGATATATCAATGTTAACCAAAAGCAATAAACATTCTGTAATAAGTCGTACTCACTTAGTGATTCAATACCAGCCTGTGCGGTTCATCCGACGATTGCAGGTAAATGATGACCTCTTTCTGTAACGGCAAATGATGCGGACACGCCCCGAAGATCGGTAACGTTTCGCCCGGTAAAATGGTCTCCGTTTGCAGCATTAACGCCATTTCATCGGGCATCAGCATGATTGACTTTTTAAGGTGGACAGCGGTTGTTCCGGTGTTGGTGACCGTCAGTTTGTCCCCTTTTGCCAGCCATACCAGCGCCTTCCAGTTCTGTTTTTCTGCGGTATGCTGTTGCGCAATCTGCACAGCCTGCGCATTCGCCATCTGCGTTAGCGGGGCGGAAAAAAGCACAATCAGCGGCACGGTAATCAGTGTCCTTAACATTTCACTTTAGCTCCTGGAAATGGCCCCCTTGCGAGGGCCGCGAAAGATTAAGGAACAAGCTGCCATAGCGCCGGAACCTCAGAAGGTGCCCAGTGAGCCATAGAAGGATGTGCCTGCAGACAACGATACTGCTTGCCGTTATAGGTCACCACCTCTCCTGTTTTGTAGTTCACGCCGACCTTCCACTCGCCTTCCGGCTCAGGTGTCACAGACCCCTTGTCCGTCGTTGCCTTGAATGGCGTACTTGCCAGCGACTGCTGACCTTTGGCATTTTCTGCAATCACCTGGTAGGTGTAGGTTGTTCCCGCGCGAAGTCCCGTGTCGGTAATCTCTGTTCCGCTCACGGTGAGTAACTCGGCTCCATTGCGCAGTACGTGGTATTTCACTGCCTTATCTACCGCCCCCCATTTCACCTTCAGGCTGTTTTCCGTTGAAGAAACCAGGGTCAGATCGGTTGGCGTGCCCGGACGCCCTTCTTCAACCTGCACGGTTTCCACCTCAACCACATTGCTGCTTTCAGAGATATTCTCCGCTGCATCGAATGCCTTCACGCTGTAGCGATAAACCACACCGCCGGTTTCTACCGCATTATCGGTCCACTGAGTGTCCACTGAGGAGCCAACCTTGTCGTTATTGCGGTAAATTTCATATCGATCGACACCGACGTTATCGGTAGAGGGCTGCCAGGCGAGGGTGATCGTCAAACCATTGTTCAGAACTTTCAGGCCTGCTGGCGCGGTTGGTGCAACAGTATCTGTCGGGCGATCGGGCGACATCAGGTCCGCGCGCTCTTTCATCTCATTGAAATAGTCAACCTGCTGCGGCATGGACAGCTGTTGGTCGTTTGAACCCAATGTCCAGATAAAGAAGCCGCCGTAGCCATTCTGCGCCTGCCAGCCTGCACGGTTTACGTTGTTATGTCGGCTCTCAACAAAGCGACCTTCTGGTCCCCACTGGGAGTTAATGGTTTGACCGAGAACGATTTTGCTTTTATCACCCACCGCGCGGGCGTAGTTGGTCATCGCCACGTCATACTTAAAGCGCGGGCCGGCGTCATAGGCCATGACGTTGAAGAAATCGAAAACGTCTTTCCCCTGTTTCAGCAGCGGCAGAACTTCGCCGTGGTGTGAGGAGCGGGCAGACTCAACAAAGGAGCAATTTTCCGTTACCGCACTACTGGCGCAGTTCTCAGGATCCGCGCCAACGTGATAGGTGGTCAGACTCAGCAGCTTTTTGCTGCCGGACGCATTGAGCTTGCTACGTACCCGTTGAGCCAGATCCAGTAAGTTTTCATTTTCCTGCGGCGTGACGCGCTCTGGTTTTTCAAAGTCAAAATCAATGCCATCAAGCTGAACGGTACCGGCCTTCTGATAGTGCGCCATATTACACTTGCCGTCAGTGATAATACATTCGCCGACCATCTCGTCAGGCTTCATGTTCTTCTTATACACCGGGAAGTTTGTGTTCAGCAGATTCACCAGATTCTGCGCCAGCGTTTCTCGCGTTTGCGCGTTATTCAGATAAGACCACATGGATGAGTACGCCTCACCGCCAAGCGCCAGCATCATTTTTTTCTCAGGATGGGCCAGCTTCAACTGACTCCAGACCACATAAACTGGCGCATTGATGTAATACGGATCATATTGAGGTATCGCGACAATACTATTATTGTCTGAGCTGAAAATTTTACCGTTCTCATCCCAGCCACCAAATGAAAGCAGGAACGTATCCGCTTTTACTTCTTTCATATCCTCAACGGAATCGGCTGAAACGCCCCAGGAGGTCAGATACGTAACCGCTCGCGGTGCCTGCGCCGCAAAAGCCGACTGCGCCATTAATGCACTACCAATTAATAGAGATAATGTAAGTTTTTTCATCGAAGTTCCTTATTACTTTGTGATGATAGTCCTGTGGATTACCTCTCAAATTGTCTTTTTTTTTAGCACTGAGATCGTTGGGGATAAAGAGAAAAGGATCAGGAAACCATCCGCATTACATAAGAAATATCTTTTAATAAAAAAACACACTACTTACACCTATTACAGCACTTTCAAAATAGAAAATTTCGTTCAGAAATATCTCCTGTATTTATAATAAGTCCCTCAACGACAACCCAGGAAAATTCCCGCATCCTGTAAGACGCTTCTTTATTTAACCTTCCCATCTTCACTAATTAAAAAAGATGGCATACCTGTGTGCCAACGCTTTTTTCAGGGAAAATTCAGGAATTAATCACAACTATTATCCAACAAGGGACGCTCACAATGAAATATGCAAGTAACGTGATGAGAAAACAGGGTGGCTTCACCCTGCTTGAATTGCTGGTCGTGCTGATGATTATTGCGCTGCTGGCAGGATTTGTCGGGCCAAAAGTCTTTTCTAATGTCGACTCGGCTAAAGAGAAAACCGCCATGCGCCAGATGCGCTCACTCGCTGAGGCTCTCGGGCAATATCGCCTTGATACCGGTAGCTACCCAAGCGAAACGCAAGGTTTGAAAGCACTTACTGAAAAGCCTTCCAACGCGCAAAACTGGAATGGCCCTTATCTCAGCCAGCATGTGCCGTTAGATCCCTGGGGCAATCCTTATCAATGGCATAACCCCTCCCGGACAAAAGACGCCATTAATGAAGTCGAAATTACGTCCGGCGGTAAAGACGGTAAGCCTGTCACTTACGGGTTCTGAATATGCTGCGCCTGTCTTTATATTCGCTGTTTATTTTCAGCGTATTTTCTTGTCGGGCTGATTGCTGGCAACTGGCGGGAGAGCGTTACGGCATTGAGCCAGAGCTATTACAGGCGATAGCGATAGTGGAGTCCAATGGTAATACCCAGGCCATCAATAAAAACCCTGATGGTTCAATGGATGTCGGGCTGATGCAGATCAACAGCATTCACTTCGATACGCTACGTAAATTTCGTATTAGTCAAAAAGATCTGCTTACCGACCCTTGCCAAAGTGTCATGACCGGCGCCTGGATCCTGGCAGGTCAAATCCAGCGCTTTGGTTATACCTGGGACGCGGTGGGAGCGTATAACGCCGGAACGGCAAATACGCCCCAGCGCCGCGCGCTTCGTCAACAATATATAAAAAAAGTGGCTCCGCATTATGCCCGTCTTAAAAGGCGGAGCCATACACTGTCGCCAAAATGAAACCATATATCGTCACCATCCTCCAGGGGGGGAAACGCGTCAACCAGACCGTGCTTGCCGCGTCGCCTGACGATGCCAGCGCCCGCGTTATTGCCGGCGGCGGCATCGTTTTGCAGGTACAGGAACGCCCCGCCCGTAAAGAGAAACGCTTTCCATTGAATCTGTTCCTGCAGGAGCTTATCGCCCTGCTTGAGGCCGGGCTGGTCGTGGTTGAGGCCGTCGAAGCGCTGCGTGAAAGCAGCCGTGACGCGGGTACTTCACTGGTTCTGGATACCCTGGTTAAAAAGCTCTACGAAGGAGCACAGCTCTCCCAGGCAATGATGGCGCTACCGGCGCTGTTTCCGCCGCTGCTGATTAACACCGTTGCCTCTTCTGAGCAAACCGGGCACTTACCCGAAGCGCTAAAGCGTTTTCAGTTTTACGAATCAAGAATGGAAATTCTGCGCAAGCGGATTAAATCAACCCTGCTCTATCCGACAATTGTCATCGCCGCCGGCGGGGTCATTCTGTTCTTTCTGCTCGGCTTTATTATTCCACGTTTTTCCGTGGTGTTTGATGGGATGAAGAACCCGTCAGCCAGCGCACAGCTGATCCTCTGGTGGGGACGCCTGACGCAGACCCATGGGTCACTGCTGCTAGCCGGCTGCGTGGCCGCGGTCGCAGGGGTCGTGATGGCCGTGCGTAGCCCACGCCTGCGCCAACGTGCGCTCGGCCTGCTGCTGCGCATTCCCGCCTTACGTCAGCAGCATCAGCTTTCTGTGCTGGTGCGTTTCTACCGCACGCTGGGCCTGCTGTTACAGGGCGGCCTTCCCGCGCCTGAGGCATTAATGCTTAGCCGGGAGATCCTGCCCGCCACGCATCGTCAGCAGGTTGAACAGGTTATCCGCGACGTCGCCGCCGGCGAATCGCTCTCCCGCATGCTGGAAGCTCAAAAGATGACGACCCCTATCGCCAGCCGCCTGTTACAGGTCGGCGAGCGCAGCGGCGAACTGCCTGCCATGTGCGAACGGATCGCGGCTTTTTATGATGAATCGCTGGAACGCGCGATTGAAACCTTTAGCAAAATTTTTGAACCGATTCTGATGATGGTCGTTGGCGGCATCGTTGGGCTCGTCGTGTTTTTACTATACATGCCCATTTTTGAACTGGCAGGAGGATTGCAATAATGTCTCACTCACCATCTGTAGAACCCCTTTTCGACCTGCCAGACGAGCTGCGCTGCCAGGCGCTGGCAGAACTGCTGGACAGTTTTCCCTGTGCGTTAGAAGAAGCCGCGGGCTCTCTCGGACTCACGCCTCTCTCCCCCGCTCAACTCGCCGAAAGTGAAGAGGATTTTAACAGCGTACCGTTGACCGAATCGCTCAGCCAGCGAGCATTGCCGCTGCGTGTTAACGGACAACTCCACGTAGCGCTGGGCGATCCGTTTTCGCTGGCGCTGCGCCAGTGGGCCTATAACATGAATGCCCTTCCCGCGCTGGCCCCGCTCTCTCAACTCAATGCCCGGCTTAGTGAGCTGGCAAAACAACAGCGCACCCTCGATCAGCTAGAACAGCAGCAGAGCGAAGAGAATAAAGAGGCCCGGTGGCTGGAGATAACCCCAGCGGCTATTGCCAGTGAGCCCCACGCCGTCATTAAGCTGGTTAACGCCACGCTGTTTGATGCCCTGCAAAGCCGCGCCAGCGATATTCATCTTTGCGCCGTGGCAGATGGGTTGATGGTGAAGTACCGCATCGACGGTGTCTTGCACAGTATTCGCCACTGCGCCGGGCTACAGCAGGCGGAACAGGTGATCTCCCGCCTCAAGGTATTAAGTTGCATGGATATTTCCGAACGGCGCACGCCTCAGGATGGACGCTTCAAGGCGTTAATCCTCCAGCGTCCCGTCGATTTTCGCGTGTCCATTATGCCGGGCGTCTATGGTGAGGATGCCGTACTGCGCGTGCTGGATAAATCACACGATCAAAACCTGCGTCTGGAGACGCTCGGATTTGATGCGCACACGCTGGATGCCATTCGCCAGTTAACCCATCTACCCCACGGTATGGTGCTCGTGACCGGGCCAACCGGGAGCGGGAAATCCACCACCCTCTACTCGGCACTCAGCGAACTCAACAGCGGTGAAAGTAAAATTATCACCATTGAAGATCCCGTGGAGTACCAGCTCAACAGCGTGTTGCAAATTCCTGTCAACGATAAAAAAGGGCTCACCTTCGCCCGGGGATTGCGCGCCATTTTACGTCATGATCCGGACATCATCCTGGTCGGTGAAATCCGCGATGGTGAAACCGCCGGCATTGCCGTGCAGGCGGCGCTCACCGGCCACGTGGTGCTCTCCTCGGTTCACGCCAATGATGTCTTTAGCGTACTGGAACGTTTTTTATATATGCAGGTAGAACCCGCCAGCCTGATCACCGCCCTCAACGGTGTCGTGGCGCAGCGGCTGGTTCGCCAGATTTGCCCGGACTGTATAGATGACACCACGCCCACAGATGACCTTCTCGCGGCGTGGCAATCCGGACCGCTGCAGCAGCTCCCCCCCCGATGGCGACGAGGAAGAGGTTGTGATACCTGCCGCGACAGCGGTTTTCGCGGCAGGCTGGCGCTGGCGGAAGTGCTGCATTTCAGCGATGCCATGAAAGAGGCGATGCTGGCGCGATCGCCCCGGCGCAAATTAAAGGAAGTGGCGCTTAATGACGGTTTTGTTCCGCTCTCAACCATCGCGCTGCGCGCTGTGGTTGAAGGTAAAACCACCTGGGAGGAGGTGAAGCGTGTTATCACTCACTAATACCTGGCAGTGCGACATTTGGCCTCATGCCGTGCGATTGCGCCGTCACAACGTGGTTCTTGCCACACATGAACGCCAGCCAGATCAACCTCTCGACGTCGCGCTCGAATCGCTGCTGCGCATGCGCCCTTCCGTCTTACCATGGCGTGACGCAGTGGAGTTTCACCTCGATACCGACGATCTGACGTTTTTTATTCAGCCCTGGCATGACGGCGTGAGCACACCGCAGGAACTGCTTCAGCTCGCTCGCCAGCAGGCGGTGCATCGAATGAATCCGCCCGTCGACTGGCAGGTACGCTTTGAGACCCTCAACTGGCAGCAGTCAGCGCTGATCGCGTGCCTGAAACAACCTTGCTGGCACCTGCTTGCCGCACTGGCGCGCCGGGAACGGCTGCGTTTTCGTGGGGTAGTCACACCTTTTCAGAAGCTGTTTAGCCACTTCGGCAGCACGCTGCCGGAAAACGGCCTGTTTGTGGCGATGAGCCCCCACCATAGCCGGATTGCCAGTCGTCAGGATCACTGCTGGCGTGACGTCTGGACATTCACTTTGCCACAGCAGGAGATGGACGCCCAACTGCGGGTTATCGCCCGGCTTAGCGGAATGCAGGAATGTCCTGGCTACGTCATTCATACCGACGGAGAGCATCATCAGGAAGTCGCGCTACAGGAGAGTCTCCATGACACCGCTGTTTACGCGTAGCTCTCCGTGGGCCTCACGCACGCTGCTGATAACCGGACTCCTCTGTTTACCGCTCACCGCCGTCGTGGTGTATGGCCTGTTCGGGCACCGACATATTGAGCTTGAGACATCGCAGGTACAGCAGCAGCTTGCAAAACGACAACAGGTGATGCGCCAGCTACGTGAAGCAGAGCAGCGCCGGTTGCGTCAGTCTCAGCAACTGCAGGCCGTCCCACCGGCCATCAAACTACTGGACAACATCGGCAGCGTACTGACGCCTGATATTGCGCTACTGAGCATTGACGTCACGGCCAGTAAAGGCGATGCGCGACTTACGGTGAATGCAAGCAATCTTGACGCCCTCCTCGCCTTCAGCGAGCGGCTACAGCAGTTACCCGCGCATGTGGTGCTCGAGAATCATCGCCAGGCGGCGAAGGGCGATCCCGCCTGGCCGATTAACGCGGTACTCGACGTCAAGGTTACGACGGAGGAGCACCATGCGGCTTCAGAATAAACCCGCCGTGCTGCGCTGGCAGGCGGCATGGCTTGCCGGACGCATCGGGACGGTTCCGCTCGTCCTCGCCGGGCTTCCCGCAGGACTGCTGGTGTTATGGCTGGGTGCTATTCGGCCGCACACCGTTCAGTTGCAGGAAAACCTTGTCCGGCTCCAGGCGCAGCTACACACCGCGCTGCCGCTGGATAAACAACAGCCGGAACTGCAAAGCCACGTCAGCCTCGGTGAATATCAGCAGGTGAGGCTCATTTTTGAGCAGTTCAGAAACCGGGGGATGCAGGTCGATGCCAGTCGCTATCAGCTGGAAAAAGACGACGGTAAAACCGCGCTACGCCTGGATATTCCCCTGCGCGGTGAATATCTGCCGCTTATGGACGCTCTGGAAACGCTAGGCCGCACTCTGCCATTACGCATTGAGCAGCTAAGCCTGCGGCGCGCCGGTCCATCGGAAAGCCAGCTCAGCGCCACCGTGCAACTTCGTCTGTTGAAGGAGTCGCCATGAAACTGCCGCGCTATTTACAACTGGCGCTGGTGCTAACCGCCGGTGCAGCGATCTGGAGCCAGTTTGCCGATGAAGAGATATCGCAGGCGCCGCTTGAGGTGCAGCCTGTCTCGCGCCCACGGCCCGCGCCGGCAAAAAAGGAGACGGCTCATTCAACGCGCGTCGATCTCTTTTCAACCCCGCATAGCAGGGCGCGTGACCTGACAGAAACGCAGCCGGAAAGCGAGCAGCCTGAAAAGGCAGCACCGACCGCACCGCCGATACCGCTACAGGTACTCGGTGCCTGGTGGGAAAACCGTCAGCGGATCATTGTGCTGACGGATGGCAAAGAGACCTGGCCGGTCTGCGAGCGCTGCAAAGCGGACGGCAGGATCTGGATCGGCAGTTCGCCGGTCGACAACTGGATTTTAAAAACGGTGGCGAACGACCACCTCCTGTTTGAATGGCAGCCCAGCCACATCCAGCAGCGGCTGGAACTGGATGAGCTGCAATCGGAACCGACACATTAATCATGAAAAAAACAATTGCTCTCACTTTTTTGTTGTCATGCGCGCTACTGAGCGGCTGTGCACAACGTACGGCACCGCCGGTCCGGGAATCGGTGACCGCCTCTCCGCAGGTACTGGTTAAGCGGCTGAAGGAAATTGACCAACAACGCGTCGCTAATCCGCAGGATGTTGCGCTTCGCGCCGAGCAGGCTGACATCAGTAAAAAACTGGTCAATGACTATCTGAAAAATGCCGATCTCGCAGTGCGTCAAAACAACTACACCCTGGCGACGCAAATGTGGCGCGATGCGCTTACCTATGAGCCCGGCAATCTGCGCGCTCTGCAGGGATTACGCAAACTCGATGCCCGTCGGGCGCTGGACACGTTGTACAGGGAGGCGGTGGCGAACAGCACTCGCGACCCGGCGCGCGCGTTGCACAAAGTCCAGCAGGTGCTGGAAGAAGATCCCAACTGGCCCCAGGCGCGCGCGCTGCGCGATCATCTGATGCGTGAGGTTTCGCGGATCAACCAGCCGGAGCAGCGCCTGAACCGGGAGCTACAAAAAACGATAGCGCTTAATTTTCGCGAACACAGTCTGATGGCCATCTTTAACACCATCAGCCAGATGACCGGCGTAAATATCATCTTCGATAAAGATATTTCCTCCAGCACTACTGGCAGCCTGATTGCCAAACGCACCACCGCGGAAGATGCCATCAACGTGCTGCTTTTGTCGAATAACCTGCGTAAAAAAGTGTTGAACAGCAATACCTTGCTGATTTACCCGGCAACCGCGCAAAAAGAGAAGATCTACCGCGATGTGGTCGTTAAAACCATCTTCCTGGGCTATGCGAAAGCGAAAGAGGTCAATGTTGCCCTGCGCAATATGGTCAAGCTGAAGGATGTGCACGTGGATGAGCGAACCAACTCCGTCACCCTGCGCGGGCCAAAAGAGAGCGTGGAAAAAGCGGAGCGCCTGTTAGTGACGCTCGATCGTCCCGAAGCGGAGGTCACGCTGGCCGTCGAGGTGCTGGAAGTGAATACCAACGATCTTGAAGCGCTGGGCGTGAAGCTGCCGCAAACCATCAGCGCGGGCTTTGCCAAAAGTAAAGAAGGTGAGCTTGAGGGCGGCGGGATCCCGGTAGGCGATCTCTCCGCCAAAAATATCATGGTTAATGTCGACAATCTGAGCATTGACATGAAAAAGGTGCTGAGCAACGCCAGAGTCCTGGCAAATCCGCGCATTCGGGTGAAAAACAATAAAAAAGCGCTGGTTGATATCGGTCAAACCATTCCGGTGTTGACCAACACCACGAATGAGGGCGTCACACAACAGAAGGTGGATTATCAGGATGTGGGCCTGAAACTGGAAGTCACGCCGGAAGTGAGCATGGACGACAACATCTCAATGGAGGTGAAGTTCACGCTCAGTAGCCTGGGTGCCGAAGAACCTGGTGAGAACGGCGCAAAATATTACCGCACCACGAAACGCGAAGCTAATACCACGCTCAGCAGTATGAATGGCGAGACCCAGATGCTGGCAGGACTGATTAAACAGGATGAAACCAGCACCCAAAAAGGGACGCCAATATTAAGTGACATTCCAGGGCTGGGCCGCCTGTTTAGCAGCAACGCCGAGAATAAAGAACGCACCGAGGTTGTGCTGTTGATTACGCCGACTATTGAACGCAACCTCGATTTACCGGGAAGCCACGTCAGTACCATTGAGATGGGGAGCGACGATTTAACGGGTGACAGCATTCAACTGCGTGACCTGCAGCGTGACGAACCGGGCAGCGGGTTCACCGCCCCCGCTCTCGCGCCGCCAGCCCATTTCCCTGACCGGGCGGCAACGCTGCCGCCCCCCATTCTCGATGAATCAGAAACGGAAAACGGAGCATCGTAATGCAGCGCCAGCGCGGATTTACCTTGATTGAGATGATCGTCACGCTGGCATTACTCGCCACCCTTGCTGCCGCCGCTGCGCCGTTGATGCGTAACTTTCACCAGCGGCAGCAGGAGACGCAGTTACGCGAGTCGCTGCGCACGCTGCGAGACGCCATTGACCGCTATCACCAGGCAAGCGTGGAAGGAAGCATAGAGAAGAAGACCAACGAATCTGGATATCCGCCGTCACTAAAAAGCCTTGTTGAAGGCGTGCGGGATAAGACGTCGCCCACCGGCGCGATGATCTACTTTCTGCGTCAAATTCCGCGCGATCCGATGTGCGATTGTGAGGGAAAAAATAATGAAGAGACCTGGCGGTTACGCGCATCCACGCAGCCACCCGGCGATTTCAGCGGCGGAGGGAAAGACGTGTTTGATGTCAGTAGTACCAATACAGCCAGCGGTCTGAATGGAGTGCCCTATGCGCAATGGTGAAAAAGGTTTTACGCTCATTGAGCTGCTGGTGGTGATGGCGATCATCGCGACATTGATGACCCTGGTGGCTCCACGATTTTTCCAGCACGCGGATAGAGCCAAAGAGGTGGTGCGCGAACATAACCTGCAAACGCTGCGCAGCGCGATCGATCACTACCGTCGCGATCGCCTGGTGGGGCCATACAGCCTGGAGGATCTGGTCGAAGCCGGTTATCTGCGCCAGATGCCGCTGGACCCGATGACCAATCGCCGCGACATCTGGGAAGCGAAGACCGATGAAGAAGGGCAAATTATTGACGTCGAGACGCCACCGAAAGCCGGTCTGGATCAGAATGATGCGTTCGATTAAACAACAAGGCGGTTTTACCTATCTTTTGCTGCTGATTGCGCTCTCCACGCTGGCGTTGTCGCTGCTAAAAAGCCGTGACGAAGTGCAGATGCGTTATCAGGAGCAGCAGGAGGCTGAGCTTTTATCACGCGGTGAACAAATCCGTGCGGCGATACAAGCCTACCGCAGAAACGGTGATGGCTGTTTTCCGGTGCGTTTTGAACAGTTGCTTATCGATAAACGTGGACGAAAACCGCTCTATCACCTGCGACAGCATTACGCCGATCCGCTCACGGGGAGTAAAAACTGGGGCATGATTCTCGATCCTCAGGGGCGCTGGATTGGCGTGCGCAGTCTCGGAAAAGGCATGCCGCGAAAAAAAACCGGCTTTCGTCGTGATCCAAAACAGTTTGCTAAAGCAAAAACATATTACGACTGGAAATTTCAGGTAGAGAGCGATCTGCAGGCCCCGCTGCCTGTTGCCTGTGGGCGTTAATGAAATAATAAGGTGGTAGCCATAATATCATAAAAATATGTCTTTTTCTTACCAGCGGGGCCAGGACGGATATGTTATTGATCGTCACTTCGGACGTGCGGAAATACACAAACTGGAGAGTGCACATATGCAAATAAAACGACTAACTTATCTTCTTATTTCACTGACCGCGGTATCGCAAAGCATTATTCCTGTATTTGCAGGCGAGCAGGCAATAACAGTAAATAATCATGCAAAGGATACCTCACTCGAAGCAGCTGATAATTATCTTAATCAAAATAAAACGCAGGAGACGGTTTTTATTGAAGATGCGGCGCTGCTTGATGTCCATATCTCGTATGCTAACCTGCCCGCCGATACGATAGTGGAAATTGCAGGTAAAAATAACAACGAAGTTTACCGTTATGCGGCTGAGAAAATCCTGAGCGGCTCGGATGAGCACCATGTAAGTTTCGATGCATTATCCGTTTTTGGTGATAGCGTAACGGTACGCCTGTTAGCTGCCGATGGTTCTACACTTCCCTCTTCCCGACAGGCCGAAATTGCCTTCCAGGTCAGGGGCGAGCCAGCGCTTCAGGATAGGTCATTGTTTAATATCATTCCGGGTGACAAAAACCCGCTCCCGCACTCCTGCTTTAAAGACTCAACTTTTATCTATAACTATACAAAACCCGTCGCGGTGATCCGCGATACTTATGACCGGGAAAAACCGCATTACAATACCGGATGGCGCATCGGCGAAAAAGGGGTTGATGGCGATCTGCTGGTATTGAGCAGTTTCCCGTTAAAAGAAGATAAAAAGGTAAGAAGCACAGAGGTCTGGTTTGTTCAGGAGGTTGAGGTCAATCCAAATGATTGCGCCAGTTATCAGATAAAGAAAACGACCAAAGTGAAAGCATTTGGCAAGTCATCCAGCAGAGAGGGTAAATATCGTTTATTGTCGTTAGATTTTGCAGGTGATAAAGCGCAAGAAGATTTCGTCAAATCCCTGGGTTATTTAGGGATTGATCCACGAGATGAGACGAAGGCTAACGACATTGCTACCCAAAAAACGGAATTTTATCTGCCGCAGGCGCAGTTTAAAAAAGATAATGCGCGTTTGTATGTTGCAGCACAAAAGTCAGATGGCTCCCACTGTGCTATTGAGCTATACGACCGCGAAGCAGGTCAATTCCGGCATCGTTGTAGCACGTACAATAACGATATGGATAATAAGAACAACCCTATGAAGCCGGGCGTGGGTGCGCCGCTGATCGATAACTACACGCAGCGCGTTCTGGCTCTCAGTACCAGCGGTGAACTGGTGAATGGTTATAATCAGGCAATGCCGATTGCCCGGATCTGGCCGCAGATTAAAGAATTCTTTCCTGATGGCGCGATCCCCGATACGTCTTTTGTCATTAACGACCAGGTGGCTGCCGCTCAGAAATCATTGAAAGGCTATGCGAGCGTCAGTGTTGTGCAGATCCTGCCAGACTTACACTATTCTGGAATTTCACAATATGCCTGTAAATGGCGGCTACCCACCGGGGTCAAGGCATCAAAACCCAACCCGGATGGCAGTGGAATGCTGATCTATGAAAAGACAGGTACCGTTACCGACCCGCTTCTTGCCTGGTGTGGTGTCGAAGGTGGAGAGCAAAAATATCGGCCACAATGGGTCATGACCGCCATTCCATAAGTCTCTGACACGTCAGGCAACATGCTCTTTGAGATGTTGCCTGACGATTTTGTTAGCTTTTCGCTAATGTATTTCCGTTTTTACTGCGCGATGGGAATGGTTCCTTTGATAACCACTAACGTGATCGTCGCTTTTGCATCCCCTGCTTTCAGTGGGATTTTATATTCATCCGGCTGGGTATAAAGTGCCATGTATTTATCATCAGGCATATCAATAATGACCTCATCGTCTGCGGCGGTTGCGTCGATCCTTTGCAGCAGTTCTGCTTTGGTCAGGGGTTTATTCCATCCGGCGACAATACGATCGTTTTTGATGTGAATGTCATTACTTTCAAGGACACAGAGTGCATTTTGCTCTCCGCCCTGTAGGCGATAAAGTCGGTTTTCCGTTAATGTATCCAGTGACGGACAGACAACTTCTTTTTGCAATCCCGATTCTGCCAACTTATAGCTAAACTTTACTTTAAGGTTATCACCATGACGAACGCCCTGTTTTTTCCATTCGCCACTGTCTCCGGTAAACATGCGGATCCCATTGGCGATGATGTTGAAGCTGTCAGAAAAAAAGTCGCTCCCATTAACAGAAAAATAGGGCCTCACACTTAAAGAGGAATCATTAATAACAGTGACCACCGGAGAGTTAATGGAGCGGTAATCCTTTTTCTTAAAATTATAATTTTTTCCATTTGCCTGTAAGTTAACACCGTTATCTTTACTGACAATCATGGCATAGTTACAGTTAAGGCCATTTTCGATAGATTCGTTCAGTACCCTGCCGTTATCAACGGCAACCTTCATCACGCCATTATCATCTTTACCCCACCATAAATGCGAAATAAAATCGCTACTGTACCCCTCATTATAGTCAACGCCATTAATCGTGATTTTCAGACGATCAGGATTTTCAATATTCATCGAGCGCGCGTAATCACTAGCATATACTGACGCTGTTGAAAAAATACTAAGCATGGCTAAAGCAACGACTGTCTTTGTCATGAAAAAATCCTCTTTGATGAAATAGAAATAACAGGCTTGCGCAACAATGACCATACCTGAACGCCCCAGACAGTAAAACAGGACTCCGAATAAAATCATAGTTTGTTAATTTTTAGCTTATGATCATTAAGAAAACCCTCGACAATAAGTCAACTATTCTCCCTCATTTTGTTCTGAGGAATGAATATAATACCTTGTCATTATTCAGACTAAAATAGTAGGCTTGAAAGCCATCTTATATATTGAATTTTGTTGAGCGAGACACAGGATGGAACAATCAGCTAAACAAACTTATGAAAAAATTCGGGTGTGCGTGCGGACGAACTCTTTTTTATTCGAAAAGGGGCTTACAGAAATCTCCCACCATTACTTTATCGCCAGAGACAAAATGCTCTGCATTATCGATGCAGACACGTTTGGTACAAACACGCACCTGGTGAAGTATCTGGCATTCATCAGAAGAATTAAACCCGACATGCTTGTTTTGATCACGGGTCATCACCCCCAAAGCGAGCAGCATACATGGTATGTAAAAGCAAATGAATCCCTGTCTGGCTGGCGTGAAACCATTGATGCCATGAACTTTATGCTACCCAACATCGACAACATTATTGATTTTTACAACAGGAGGAAGGTAAGTGAAATTAAGTTTTTGTATCAGGACGGATATTATGGCGAAGATGGCTGATGTGAGTGAGGCTGAATTAGTTTATGCACTTATGACGACGGGAGAGCTGTTCGGCGTGAAAATACCTGCACCGTTACCCGGGAGACATAATGCAAAAACGCGTCGATTTGATTATAAAGCGGCGTTAGATTTTGCTGAGGAAGTGAAAATTGCACGAAGCAGTAAAACGTCATAAAGAGATATACGTTTAATCAATAGACGCCTTAAGCCACTCCTTATATTTACAGCAGCATTTCCCTGAGGGCTTAGCGTTTTCCTTCAACATTGAAAGTGCAATACAGATCACCTCAGCATATAAGCAATCATCAATACTCCTGGCATACTCTAGTTTTTTACCCAGGTAATAACTGAGAGAAACATGATCAACATTAATGCCTTGTAAGGATAAATGCATGGCTGCATCACCAATGAGTATTGATGCTTGCTTTTCAGGATAGACATTATTCATGGAAGTTAGCTTCCTTGTCGTAAAGAACGATAAGACTATGTTGTAGAGAAACCCTCATCACATATTTCCTTGCCATTCCAGTGTGGGGGCATGAAGAAGGTAAGGTTACAACTACCCCTTAGCCCGTCAGTTTATTTAACCATGATGCAGCACAGTTTCCAAAGCGGAAAGGACCGACAAGGAGACCATTCAGTGGTAAAGCAAACTGCAGGTCCCGTTTCCGGGAACCTGCAAGAGAGGAATTAATTCACACTGCTATAAACGTTAATATTTAACACTGGTAACGTTTATTTGACGATATTAACTGGGTCGGAATAGGCTGTATCGCCTTTTCTTTGCGACCCCAGAGTCCCGCGTGGAGTGACACTTACCCGGATATTTTTCAAAAATCCATAGGCTTCTTTTATGTATAACGTTTTACCGTTCTCTCCATCTAAATCCCGGTAACGGCCGCTAAATTCATCCCATGAAGCCCATTGATACAACGAGTTATCCTCACCACTGCCATTAGCATTAAAGATATAACTGGCCTCAATGGTATTACCCACCCGGGCTTCATTCTTAATATGAAGTTGGCTAACAGAAGGGGTACCCGCATCTGTAACTCTGAAATACCCGTCGTTAAATACCTTAACGCCTGAGCCGCCAGCGCTGCCCCCTGGCGTGACCGAGACATACAGGTATAACCCGTACTGGCCACGATCGGTCTTCAGTGTTCTTCCGGTTGCTCCGGGAATAGGTGTCGGAGATTTATCGTAAATGTTCTGAGACCAGTACCATTGATACTGAGTCCCGCTCTCATCGCCTCCGCCGTTGGCATGATAATCATAGTCCACCGATATTTGGTTTCCATATACTGAATCGCCCTTAATTTTCACATTGCTCACGGAAGGTGTCCCCCGAATCGTGACCGAATCGGATTCAAGCCGCAGTGATGAGTTTTGGCTATCGATAATTTCTACGCTCACTTTTTGGTTGACGAGGGTGATGTCTGTCAACTCCAGTGATGCGTTGTCCACCGCGATATTGGTGCTAGAACGGTAGATCGAGCCATTAACCTTCCAGTTGACTGTTGCCGTACTAAACCCGGAACCTTTGCCTATCGTGAGGGTGTAACCTATTTGTGGCGTACCCACGATCCAGGGTTTTTGCGCCATCACCTTAACGGTCGCTTTAAGCGCGCTTAACTCAACCCGGTCAACAATAGGAGTGACAGAATAGATATCAGCACGTGTACCTTTTACGTTGAACGGATAGTTTCCTTTTTCAGTCTCTGCAATTCCCCCGCTATTAGTATGGATCAATCCTCCATTGTTTCTCCCCTGGCTATCTGCCAGCACGGCGCCGATCCGTCCCGTCAGGCCAGTGATAGGGTTACCAAACTTATCCTTCATCGCTATCAGCATAGATAACTGGTTGCCAACAACTATCGTGTCACTGACGGGTGTCAGACTCGACTGCGCATGATCGATTTGTCCTACACTGAGCTGTAACGTTTTTGAATCCTTCACTGACTCGCTAACTTTCGCTGTGAGGGTATACCCCCCCATCGCACCAAACCCTTTCTCCGGTCTGATGGTAGCCACTGCGGTGGCTACACCGTTGCTGCCCGTTGTTGCGCTTTCCGGCGTTATCACCATCCAGTCCGGATGGTTGCTGCTAAACGCGACTACGGCTCCAGGCATCAGTATTCCCCCTTTATCCTTTGCCGTTACCGTGAGTGTGACAGGTTCATCCACTCGAGCAGTTGATGCCATCGAAAGTTCAACGCTACCAGCAACCGGCGACAGTGCAATGGAGGAGGAATTTTCTATGTTGTTTTCCGATTTCGCGGTCACGACCAGATTTTCCGCTTTTAATGTCCCCATTTGTAGCGTCAACTTAGCCACCCCAGTGTCATTGGTCATCGTATCGCTCTGGCTGTCGATTTTTGTCGCCAGTAACTCAGAGAAACTCCAGTTTACAGCCGTATTTGGCACCGGATTATTAAAGCTGTCGAACATAGCTATCTGCCAGGTGGCATGAGTGACACCGTCTGCCTGAACACTTTCCGGCACGTCGATAAAGGTCACTCGGTTTACCTTTCCTGGCACGAAGTTAACCAGCACAGATTTTGCGTGCGTCCAGTTGTCGCCAGTGACTGCATCCACCCGGAACTCCCCGGCTTTCTGGCTGGTCTGGGTGACGGTGACGGTGCCGTCCTGCTCAGTCGTTGCCGTTGCCGGAACGACAATACCGGCGCCTGCCCTGAAATTCACCACCTGCCCGGCAACCGGGTTCTCATGGGCGTCCTTCACCGTCACCCTGACACTGGTGGTGTCCGTCCCGTCTGCCACCGCGCTATTGTCGACCACCTCCAGCGTGCTGACTTTCGCCGTGCTGTTGTCCGGATCGAAGTTCACCAGGCCATACTTCGCTTGCGTCCAGTCGTTGCCAGTGACTGCATCCACCCGGAACTCCCCGGCCTTCAGGCTGGTCTGGGTGACGGTGACGGTACCGTCCTGCTCAGTCGTTGCCGTTGCCGGAATGACAATACCGGCGCCTGCCCTGAAATTCACCACCTGCCCGGCAACCGGGTTCTCATGGGCGTCCTTCACCGTCACCCTGACACTGGTGGTGTCCGTCCCGTCTGCCACCGCGCTATTGTCGACCACCTCCAGCGTGCTGACTTTCGCCGTGCTATTGTCCGGATCGAAGTTCACCAGGCCATACTTCGCTTGCGTCCAGTCGTTGCCAGTGACTGCATCCACCCGGAACTCCCCGGCCTTCAGGCTGGTCTGGGTGACTGTGACGGTACCGTCCTGCTCAGTCGTTGCCGTTGCCGGAATGACAATACCGGCGCCTGCCCTGAAATTCACCACCTGCCCGGCAACCGGGTTCTCATGGGCGTCCTTCACCGTCACCCTGACACTGGTGGTGTCCGTCCCGTCTGCCACCGCGCTATTGTCGACCACCTCCAGCGCGCTGACTTTCGCCGTGCTGTTGTCCGGATCGAAGTTCACCAGGCCATACTTCGCTTGCGTCCAGTCGTTGCCAGTGACTGCATCCACCCGGAACTCCCCGGCCTTCAGGCTGGTCTGGGTGACGGTGACGGTACCGTCCTGCTCAGTCGTTGCCGTTGCCGGAATGACAATACCGGCGCCTGCCCTGAAATTCACCACCTGCCCGGCAACCGGGTTCTCATGGGCGTCCTTCACCGTCACCCTGACACTGGTGGTGTCCGTCCCGTCTGCCACCGCGCTATTGTCGACCACCTCCAGCGTGCTGACTTTCGCCGTGCTGTTGTCCGGATCGAAGTTCACCAGGCCATACTTCGCTTGCGTCCAGTCGTTGCCAGTGACTGCATCCACCCGGAACTCCCCGGCCTTCAGGCTGGTCTGGGTGACGGTGACGGTACCGTCCTGCTCAGTCGTTGCCGTTGCCGGAATGACAATACCGGCGCCTGCCCTGAAATTCACCACCTGCCCGGCAACCGGGTTCTCATGGGCGTCCTTCACCGTCACCCTGACACTGGTGGTGTCCGTCCCGTCTGCCACCGCGCTATTGTCGACCACCTCCAGAGTGCTGACTTTCGCCGTGCTGTTGTCCGGATCGAAGTTCACCAGGCCATACTTCGCTTGCGTCCAGTCGTTGCCAGTGACTGCATCCACCCGGAACTCCCCGGCCTTCAGGCTGGTCTGGGTGACGGTGACGGTACCGTCCTGCTCAGTCGTTGCCGTTGCCGGAATGACAATACCGGCGCCTGCCCTGAAATTCACCACCTGCCCGGCAACCGGGTTCTCATGGGCGTCCTTCACCGTCACCCTGACACTGGTGGTGTCCGTCCCGTCTGCCACCGCGCTATTGTCGACCACCTCCAGCGCGCTGACTTTTGCCGTTGCAACATCAGCCACCAGGGGAATTTTTGCCGTCACAGGGTTGCCACCCTCTACGCTCGCGGTTACCTCCCAGTCTGTTCCCACCAGCGTTGGGGCTGTCAGCGAAATACTTGCTTCTCCTTGATTGTTGGTGTGGGTCGGCTGGTCTATCGGCTGACCGTTGCTTTGCCAAACGATATCAACGCTCGTTTTAAAGTCCTCGCCATCCTGATCCGTGACTTTCACTGTAAATGGCTGGACAGCGCCCACCAAAACGTGCTCAGGAGGCTGAATGAAGGTCAGACTGCTGGCTTTGGCAAAATTGACGTTCAACTTCATATGGCTATGTCTGCCATCATCTTCGGCAGCGTTACCGCTATAGCCTGCGACAAGCGGGGAGAGCGAGGCGGTGATCTGATCCTGACCGCTGCTCAAAATCTCTTCCAGATTCACCGACGTTTGGCCTTTAGAGTCGGTTTGCGTCACGCGTTGTGACAGATGGCCCAATGCATTCTGACTTGCCCAGTAGACAATCAGCCCTTCCAGCGCCTCCTCTTTATCGTTTTTTACTTCAGTGAGTAGTTGCAGAGCGCCATTGCTCTGAACATAAAACTTCACACTGCCGTCCGGACGCACTTCGCCCGGAGCCATCAAACCAACATGAAGTGTGCCTAGCTTCGCGCTACCATTAACCTTTGCCGAGCCACTTTTACCCTCGGTACCTTTTTTATTGAACGGAGTGACTTCAAAAGCCACGCTGCGAGCCATGTCACGCGTTTTCACCTCATACTCCGCGCTGTCCTTCTCAGCTGCATGCCCTTCCTTCAGCACCTCGCCTGAGTCCGCGTCATACCACCGCAGCCGGGTTTGCTTAAGATCCTCATCTTCCCCTTCATTGGATTTATAGAGGTAACTCCCCGTCAGAGTCTGGCCGGGTGACATATCCCCCTGAATGGCAACACCCTCGACGGAAGGCGCAAAATCGCCCGGCGTCACGGTCAGGTGGTAGCTGGCGGAACTCAGTACATGCTCAGGATCGACAGGTGACGTTTCCGTCGCCGTGATGGTGACATCCCCGCGATGCGTCGGGTTCACCAGGCCACTGCCCGGCTCCACGGTAGCAATCGTCGTACTGGAGGAGCTGTAGCGTATGATGCCCCCTTGCCCCCCTTTCACGGCATGAAGCAGAGGCACGCCAGCCTGCGTTATTTTTTCCGTTGGGCTGAAATAGAGGCGTCTGTCTTTTTCTTCCTGCTTATACGCAAGAACAATGTTGTTATTACGGGTGACAAACTCCGTGCGGGACTGCATCAGCGATGGCAGCGCTACCGCATTTTCACTTGCCAGCATCTCGGAAAGCTTGCGACCAAACTCCCAGTGGAAATTCAATCCGACAGAGAAGTTATCCCGCTGGCCGCTGATCATGCTCTGCTCCGCACTCACCCCCACCAGCGGCACGGGTTGCCACTTGAGCCCCAGATTAAGCCCGTGCGGATTGTGGCTGGCCTCGCTGCGGCTGCCGTTGACATCCACTTTATCGCCATACCACTGGAACCAGCCCATTTTGAGCGCGACGTGCTGAGAGAGCGCCGTCTCCAGATTGAGATCCCAGCCGCGGGCGGCACGTTCATACAGTTCATAACGGTCGGGATCGTCATTAAACATGCTGTCGTCAGAATGACGCCAGCCGCTCAGGGGCAGATAGTAGTTCGCCGAGGTGCGAATACTGTCGCTCCACAGCTCGCCGCCTATCCCCATCCGGTTATGGTGACGCGTGACATCCTGATCGAAAAAGAGGTTCCCACCCGCCATCAGGTGCGGGTTAAAGGTGTGCCGCCAGCCAAGGCCAACGTTAAGAATATCGCGATCGTTCCAGCGGTGTGCGCTCATCTGAGTGAACAGAATGTCGTGTTGCCAGATTTTAACCGGCCACAGATAGTCCAGCCCAAAGTCGCGGCTATCGCTTCCGCCGATACCAACATCTGCCGTAACGCGTGCTTTCCCGCCGGTATGGTTTAACCACGCCTCAACTTCCTGCGTTAATGCGGCATTCACTTCACTGTTTGCCACGCCGCGTAGCGCATCACCTGCACCGTTTTGCTGTGCACTTCCCCACACGCCTGCCATTCTATCCCGCAGGGGTTGATTGCTTTCCGTTTCAACCTGTTCACGGGGTTCAGTTTGCGCCCGCGTGACAGGGGGCACCGTGAGTAAAAAGATGGAAAATAAATAATGTAAGAGGATTACCCATACTGATAATTTTTGACGTAAAGAAAAACACGAAGCACCGGGCATTGTGACTCATCCCTTATTAATTAAAATCCCTGGTTATGGATATTAAGCTTCAGATAAATCCCAAACTCCATAAAGCGCTCAGGATATGTTCATGAAATTCCTCACACCTCATTAAACCCAGTGCTTATACGATAATTTTTTAAAAGCACGCACCAGCCACTCATGAATCACTCAGAGTATTTTCAGACTTATACTTTCCAGAGCAGACCGTTCTTAACGCAGGAGAGATTCGTCCAGGTATAAACGAACAAAAATCTTTAAACGTGCATACTCGCGGTAAATACCAGCCTCGTTATTCAATCAGATTAAAATCAGAAAATACAGGACGACCCATTATTTTTTCGAACAATCGTGCATGTTATCGTCATCAATCTATTTAACATCAATTAGACACGCCAGCAGACAATAAGATAGTAATAATTTTTTGCAGACATCAATTCATCTTATCATACAAATCAAAAGGAAAAAGAAATGCAAAAAAAAGCAACGTCCTGTAGGGCAAAAAAACGCCACTACATAGCGGCGTTTTTTTTGGCATTACCTGGGTATTGTTTTTCCAGTGAATCCATAACTGCCCCTGCGCTGATATTAAGTGAAGTACTTTATGATTCACCATTATCTTCTTTGCCCGCAGGTGGTGAGCGAGGAGAATTTATTGAAATCTACAACCCCAGCTGCTCTGTCATTGCCCTGGCGGAATATCGTATCAGGGATAATAATGGCGATAAAGACGCGTATCGTTTAAGCGGAGAGATATCGCCGGGACAGTATAAGACGATGACTAACGATCGTGATGGTTTTATAAAACTCTTCGGTCGGCTACCTGACATGGATAACATGAAAGTAAAATTGGGTAACTCAGGAGATTTCGTTGAGCTTTTGCACAATAATAAATCTGTTGACATGGTCTCCTGGGAAAAAGCCAAGCCAGGCTGGAATCTGGTGGCTAAAAATACCTCGCTTATCCGAAAAAATATCACAATACCCGGTTTACCCACTGACTGGGCTGCCTACTCTGGTGGCAATAATACATTTGGCACACCGGGCACAGGTAATCTCCCCCCGCCACGCTGTGATGATGCTCCAGTTGAAGGAGATTTACATCTGGAAGTGAGCAATCTTGATAAAACAGTATGGATTAACCGTGAAGGCAAATTTAGCTACACCTTTACCGTTACAACCTCAAAGGAAGCGGCAATTACCTCAACACTTCACTGTGACAGGCTAAATCCAGAAGAGTGTAGTGGACCGAACGTGATCGCATCAACGCTGTCGCAGCCTAACGTGCCGGCGGTGGTAAATCTGGATTATCAACATGGAATAGAAGTTATTCCCGGAAAATATAAACTGTCTATCGTGGCGCGAACGAAAACCGGGGAAGAAATACAGGAAGAGCACCTTATTACGCTCAATGAAGACTATTATGATAATGCAAAAGGAAAAACGGGACCGGAACTGCATGAAGCGCTAAATGCCATTATTCGTAATCAGGTCGTTTTTCGCTATAACGAGTTGTGGGATCAATTAGGGTTTACCGACGAAGATCTCGATGATAGCAGAAATATCATTGTGCTATATGCTGGCGAATCAGTGCTCAAGCAATATCGGGTTGGTGGTGATGGAAACAATGACCCCGAAGCTTGGAATCGTGAGCATACATGGCCAAAAAGTCATGGTTTTAGTAAGGAAAACATGACTGCCTATACGGATCTTCACCACCTTCGTCCCAGTTATCGTATTATTAATGAGAGAAGAGGAAACCTGGATTTTGACACGGTTTCTTCACCCGTTTCGGTATATAAAAATAATAAGGTCGGAAAACTGGCGTTTGAACCTGCAGATGTCGCTAAAGGTGCAGTGGCCCGTATGATGATGTATATGGATGTTCGCTATGACGGTAATGATGCTTCAAAAGTACCCGACCTGGAATTGGTTGATAAAACTGCCACAAAAGGCAGTGAAATGGGCAAGCTTTGTACATTACTGCAATGGCACAACGATCATCCGGTTTCAGTACGCGAGCGTGAGCGCAACGACCGGATTTATGAACGACAAGGGAATCGCAACCCCTTTATTGATCATCCGGAATTTGCGCAAAGCATTTATGGTGACAGATGTCCGGAGGTGGTAATGGGAAGAGCATTTCGTCAATAAAACCGTAAGATTCCCGTCCGTGAGCCCTATAATCCTGGCCATTGCACTGTCGGCAACCTGTCTTTCAATTTATTACGCTGTTTCATTCCTGGAAGAAGGAAAGCCCCGTGCAATGGCCCATGATAATACTATTCCAGCCCATATCGCGATCTGAACGCCCTTTACAATATGGCAGGTCGCACTTCTCTTCCTGAATTCCCCGACTCTTAATGCCTCAGAGAAGTCTCTTATTCAAGCCGGTTATCTCCTCCCGTTACTATTCCCCCTTGTTATCACACGGTAATAACGCTTTTCCACCTGCGCCACAGGTGAGAATTACCTCTAGTTATTATTTAGTCATTAATAAGGGAACTTATGAAATTAACAGGATCTGCTTTTGTCCTTGCCTCTTTACTGGCAGGGGCGGGCGTCAGCGTTTCAGCCAACGCCGCCACGACCTCGCCAGCGGCAAACTGCGAACAGGGTCACCAGAACTGCATGAAAGAACTTGGCTCACTGGAACGCGCCGTCAACGGTGAGAAAGTGAAGGTCGTCGAAGGGCAAACAATTCGTGCGCGCTTCTTTAACGATGCCACCGAACTGCCAGCCATGGAAACCCACGTCACCATCCTTGCGGGTGAAGAGGCTCACTGGTCCTACGTCCTCGCCCAGGCTATCAACCAGCAGCACCCCGATCTGCGTGCCGGGTTCAAGCACAGCAACGGCGAGATTTCGCCCGATGAATCACACTCGAACAGCGTTTACGCCAAAGAGAGCAACCCCCTCAGTCACGTAGAAGTGTCCTTCAATTAATTCAGGGAAGATTATTTTGAAACTACTCAAGATGAATAGCATTACGTCGGCTTTAGCCGTGGCATTAGTTGGCCTGTACTCCACGGGCGCGCTTGCGCATGGCTATGTGTTTGAACCCAAATCCCGTTCAGTGATCCATTTCCCGCCGATGAATGATAAAGGCGAGCACAGTAACGTCTGGCCAGCTGACGCCGTTGAAGCTCCGAAGCTCCCGGCGGGCAACGATATGAGCCCAACGCCGATCGCCAATGAACAGCTGTTCCAGTTCCCACCGGACGGCAAGCTGGCCAGCGGTGGCTCAACGGCAACCCCTGCATTCAGCAAGCTTGATGATGAAAAACAAAACACCTATAACAACCCGATGTCTGCGGGCCCGCATCAGTTTAAATGGCATTTGCCGGCAAAACACCGCACCACCTATTTTACCTATTACATTACCAAGCCGGACTGGCAGTCATATCCGGGAGCGGATTCCCGCCTGACCCGAGCGATGTTTGAAGATAAACCTTTCTGCCACGAGGTTTATACCTACGCGCCAGGCAACCCGTCGGCGGATATTTCGATCCCGACAGGCTTTGAAACCCACACCTGTAACGTACCGGCACGCGAAGGTAAGCAGAAAATTTATGCCGTCTGGCGCGTACGTGATACCGATAACGCATTTTATCAGATGATCGACGTCGATTTCGGCGGTGAAGTCGTCACCAAACCGGTGGCCAGCGTCTCTCCATCCAGCCATAACCTGTCAACCAGCACGCTGTCGCTGGACGGTAGCGCCTCTACGGGGAAAGAGCTGAAGTACAGCTGGGCTGTGACCAGCAATGCAGACAAGGTTATTCTGGAAAACAGTACCAGTGCCAAAGCCAGCATTCGCCTGAAGGCTAAACCTGACAGTGACTTCAGCGTTAATGTAAAACTGACCGTCACCAACGACAAAGACGAGAGTGATTCCAAAACCGTCACCCTGAATGCCAAAGCAGAAGCGGATAGCACGGCACCTGAGGCGAAGGCAGGCAGTGATTTCACCGTGATCAGCAACAGTGAATCCCGTGGATATGACCTCAACGGTTCTGCAAGCCTCAGGGCTGAAAAATATCAATGGACTATTGTCTCAGGTCAGGACATTGGTGCATTGCAGATCGCGGATAAAGGCGATTGGGTTTCAACCGTCCACGCGGCAAAAGCCCGTGCGTTAATCAAACCTGGCAAAATCGGTACAGTGACCTATCGTCTGACGGTTACCGCTAAAAATGGCAAAACCAGCACCGACGATATCAAGGTGACCGTGAAGGAAGCGCAACAGGCTTCCGATGTGCAGATCAATACGGGCAACAGCCAGGACACCATTGTTGGCGGTGCTGTTCTCTCTGCTGCAGTAGCTTCTAAAAACAATGACTCCTTACAGGGATCTACGTTTGAATGGTCCGCATTGACGCATGCCGATAAAATTCAGATCTCTTCACCGACCAGCTTCAGCACAATCCTCAAAGGTAAACATCCGTATACCGACAATGTGGATGTCATGCTGCAGGTGAAAGTGACGGCACCAACCGGTAAAGTCTCCACGGCAACGAAGCTGATTAAACTGCGCCCGGCGCAAACCGATGCCAAAGCATGGGATCAGAACAAGACCTACAAGACACCTTGTGAAAAAGTGAGCTATGAGGGCAACATCTGGCTGAACAGCTGGGAAACCCGTGGCGATAAGCCTGGCGCCGGTGGTGAATGGGGCGTCTGGAAGAAAGAAGGTGCGGCAAACATGCCTAAAGAATGTAAATAATACAGTAAGTTAATTCTGGCCTGGTCTTCGCTGACCCGCGCCTGAAACAGTAATCATACTGGTACACTCCCGTTATCATTTTTGCGCCGGATATCGCCCCTTCGTTCCGGCGCTTTTTTATCGGTATAACATCACCCACCCCATCGCCGCGATAATCGGGTAAGGGCCGAAGGGAAACGGTTGACCGGGTTTTATCCGCAGAAAAATCAACGCGGTAATCAACGCTAAAAGCGTAGAAGCAACAAACACATCCAGCAGTGCCAGTGGTCCAAGCCACGCCCCGAGCGCCGCCAACAGTTTCATATCTCCCATCCCCATGCCTTCATGACCGCGAAACAAACGAAACAGCAAAGAGAGCGACCAGGGCACACCAAATCCCAGCAGCGCGGCTATTAATGCCTGCAACGGATCCACCCGGCTATAGCCGCTGATGGCAAACAAGAGCGACAACGCCAGTAGCGGGAGCGTCAGACGATCGGGCAAGAGCATGGTGCGCAGGTCAATAAACAGCAGCGGCAGCAAAAATGTCACAGCCAGCACATCAAACAGACTTTGTGGCGTGATGCCCTGCTGCCAGATAATCACGCCATACAGCAGTGCCATCAGCCCTTCAACCAGCGTATAGCGCCATGATATCGCCTGACCACAGCTGGCACAGCGCCCGCGCAGCAGTATCCAGCCAAGTAGTGGAACATTATGGCGAAATTTAATGGGGTGTTTGCAGTGAGGACAATGGGAAGCAGGCCACGATAAAGAGAGGGCTTTACCATGGAGAATCAAGGGGAGCCGATAAATGATGACATTGCAAAAGCTGCCGATGACGGCACCCAGTAAAACACTAAAAACGAGTATGACACTCTCTACCATGGTTCAACGCTCTGAGGGACATGCAATACCCGATAATAGCAGAGACTACTCATTATATTTAGGCAGCCTGTTCGCGCGTAAGGCACAAAAGTTTCCGCGCGAGTTTGCCCATTCAATATTCATATGCACCTTTGCATATTGCGCAGCCTCTTTCCACAATATTGCCGCGTTATGCCATTCCTTTCCCTGCTCATGCTCTGCCGCACGTGAAGAAAGTGAAAACCACAGGATTGCAGGATCATGTTTGTCGCTTTGCCAGTCCATCGTTAAGCCCTTCTGAAAAAATCCCAGCGTAGCAATGGCGACGATAAAATAATTGAGATTAAAATGATAAATACCTGAATAATGCTGAACGCCTCAGAGGGAGAATAACGCTGATTACCTATATTATCCGCTGGCTGGCCTTTTCAGGTCTCTATACCCTGCTGGCACTCCTGAGCTTTCACACGCGGGATAGCTGGAGCCTCTCCACTACGCTCTGGCTCCCGGCGCCGTTACTCTTCGCCGCATTATGGCTGACTGCTCCGCGAGAGTGGCCGCTATGGCTGGCGACCGCTGGTTTGTTGCACGTGTTTGTTGGCGTCTGGATAGGTCGCCCGCTGGCGCTGGCGAGCCTGTTCGCCCTCTTCGACGTCGCGATTTTTCCGTTATGCGTTGCCGTCTTTCGTCTGAATGCGCAACTGCCTGCGCTACGTTTTGCACGCCACCCCATTATTCGAGAACTGATTTATCCCCTGCAATTAACATTCAGTATTTTTTGTGGCAGTTTGCTGCTTAATCTGGCGCTGTTACTGTCAGGCTATCCGATTGCGCCACTGCATTTTTTTTCCTGGGTGCTGGCGGCGTTAACCGGCATTCTCGCCATCTTGCCGCTGTTGCGGGAGAGCAAAACGCCTGCACGTCAGCAATTTAACCGGCGGGACGGTCTGCTCCTTGCCGCGAATACGCTTGTGCTGATGACAGGCTACTTTTTCCTGCCACCGCTCTGGCAGGGGCTAAACCTTCTGCTGGTACAAACAACAGTGGTATTGCTGAGCGTGTTTACGCTCTCCGGACGTGGCGTTGGCATTCTGCTGCTTATTCAATACCTGATTGTGATGCTGGCAACCCAGCAGCGGGAAGGGATTTTTTACACACTGACACCCGATCTGATCCCCGCTATCTGGCAGGCACAGTGGTATCTGGTATTTTCGGCGATTTTTGCCAACTGTTTATCGCAGTATCGCCACTGGATCCAACTGCAACAGGCTCATGCGGCCAGCACTAATGCCATCATTAATCGCCTTTCGCAAACTGGTGCGAGCGTCGTGTTTCGTCTCTCGATGCCGGAGGAGGAGATCCACTGGCAAGGTAGCACGCAAGCGCTGTTCCCCGATGAGGAAAAGACGCTGAGCACCCTGACGCTACTGGACGCCCATTGCGATACGCCATTCCTGCCCTATTTTCGCACCTGGTATTCACAGCAATCCGGAAACAGCTTTACCCGGGATATTGTCCTGCAAACGCTGCATGGGGGGAAGATGCGCGGGAGGGTGATGTTTCAAAGGATTGGCAACACCGCGCATCTGATGGGAGGAGTGAGCCTCTCTCTTACAGCATCCGCTGCAGGATCTCCCGCTGCCCGCTAAAGGTGTATTTTAACACCGCCGCGACATGTCCAAGCAAAATCACGCCCAGCAGAATGCAGCTGTAGCGATGCACCTGGAAGAAAAACGCATTGACTTGGGCGACCGTAATCGGGCGAGAAACCGGCACCAGACCAAACAGGTTGTAATCTTTTTGTAGCATCAGAAAACCGCTGATCAGCACCACCATAATAGTCAGATAAAACAGCTCATGAATAAATACCACCAGCTGCTTTTTACGTCCGGCTACCGTTGCCGGATAGGGTACCGAAGGGCGGAAGAAACGCCAGACGAACCGCACCAGCATGATAGGTGTAGCGATGGTGCCAAGCGACATATTCAGCACAGAAAAGAAGGTAAACCACTGGGTCCCTTCCAGCACGTGCAGAATATAACCCATGCACATCGCGTAGATAATGACCGCGGCGACCACCCAGTGCAGAAGGCGAGAAAAGAGGTCATATCGTTTGGCTGTAACCAGAGAAGTTTGCATCGTTGTTGTCCTGTAAACACAACAGCATGGCTCCCTGAGAAGCCATGCTGTTTAGAAAACCTGTTATTCCGCTTTCCACAAGCTGTTTGCCCGATCCGGCGACCAGTGGCTGGCTGCGGTATGGCCATTCAGGCAGCGGTAAACTTTGCCGCCGTAGAGCACTTTATCCCCCACCGCGTAGCCTTTACCTGGGGTGAACGCGGCGACGTTGCCATCCTGACCGCCCTCTTCTCCCGTCCCATCGTCACTGTCAGGCACGGTGATGGTCACCGGCTGGCTTGGCACGGCGAAGTTGTTCGCTGCATCATAGGCAATTACGGTATAGCGGTAGCTCATGCCCGGCTGAGTTTGGCTGTCGGTTAAGCCGAGTTCACGGGTATCGCCAATCTTTTCCAGATCACGCCAGATGGCGTACCCCGCCACGCCAGTATTATCCTGAGCAGGCTGCCAGCTAAGCGAAACAGCCGTTCCCGTCAGTGTTGCCTGTACGCCCTGCACCTGCGTTGGCGCCTGGCTATCCGTTTCATCGCCCCCATCTGGCAAACTGCCATCAAGGATGCTCTGATAGCGGGTCAGAAATTCATAGCCGTAATGCTGACCGTTTTTCTTGTTCCCGTTATCCCAATTAACTGACCAGGTCATGAGGCCTTTTATCGCTTCATTTTTTGCTTCCAGACGCGAAAGCGCGTTAAAGACACTCTGCGCATCTCTCACATAACCGGTTCCTGCGGCATCCGGGTTGGCAGGAAGACCAATCACCAGCTTATTCGCCGGGATCTTCACATACCCGCGCGTGCCGTTTGCGAGGCTGTCGGTGAGATAGTAAAGGAATAGTTCTTTTTGGCGGTCGCTGTAGCCTTTCCCCCACTCCTGAGGCAGCCACCACTCGCCCACTTCTTCCTTCTCTTCAGGCGTCATCATATTCACGCCGTCGCCCGCCTGGTTGTAGTATTGAGGGGCAATAAAGTCATACACACCCTCAAGATTTTGCAGATAGGCTTTGTAGTTCACGCCGCGATCGGCCTGAAGATAAGGAAATTCTGGCGCCATACTGATGATGAAATGTTTACCTTGCTGCTGATAGTGGGCTCGCACCATTTTCAGCGCCGCCGGTATCACCGTACTGTTATCAGCGGCAGTGATGGCCGACTGTTCCAGGTCGATATCAAGACCGTCAAAACCGTATTGTTCGGTCAGACGAATGATCTCATCCGCGAGCGCCTGTTCCTGGCCTTTGTGCAGTTCAATGTGCGCGTCAGCGCCGCCCAGTGAAATTAACACCGCGCGCCCCTGCTCGTTCAGCTCAGCAATCTGAGCGCGAAAATCTTCATCAGTCGCATTGTAGGGTTTGAAGGTAGGAATATTACCGCTCTGCCCGTCCATGACTTTCATAAATGAAACGCTGACGACGTTGTAGCCTTTCGGCACTTCACGCAGCGACATATCAGAAGGTAGTCCCCCCTGATACCCGCGCGCTTTGTCTATCTCTTCCGGGTTGATTCCCCAGTTATGCCAGTAACCCACAAGGATTTTTTTCTGACTGATATCTGGCATCAGTGAGGCGGTATCTGTTACAGCCGCATGGCTAAACGTGCTGACCAGCAATCCACTTAACGCCAGGCCAGCGGCAATTGCGCTCAGAGATATTTTCTTTTGCTTTGACATGGGAGATATCCTGCTCCAGGTTTAATAATGAAATCCTGTTCCGCAAGATAGGATATTCATCAGCCTGTAAACAGGAGAATGGCTAACAACTTCGGCAGATTTAAAACCTTGTCAACCTGGATATTTCTTACAACAAAATCAGCGTGCAATTATTTATACTCACACATCGCTACCCAGTTATCATTCACTTTCATTAGCCAGCTATTCTTATTAATCGGTTTGAATAACAGATTCATATACTGATTATCCTCGCTGATCAGAAAGGTCTTCTCCGGGAGTTGATCGCCAACGGCGATTTTTAATTCTGCCACCCGTCCATTGATGACATTTCCTTTCTGGGTCACCGATGTTAACTGTAAGGTTCGATTAAAGACCCGATTTCCGGCCTCATCCGTTTTTACACCAAATAACGTTAGCCGGTGTAGCTTTGGCCACCAGGTGATCATGCCATTAAACTGATAATGCTGCAGGGTTTCATCGATAAATTTGCCATTACGAATGACGCTGCTGCATGGCTCGATGGGCACCTCTTTACTTTCCAGGTAGTCGCTGGTCAGGTAAGCCAATGCACCTCCCAGCAAAACGCTGATGCAAACCATCAATATGACGAATAGTATTCGTAACTGCATTTTCCCTCCTTAGATAGTTCACCTTCACATTGCGCAACAAACACTTTCGGACCGTTCGAGGCGATGTAAACATTATTAATGCCCTTAGGCAGCGCATGCCGCTTTCGCGCCAGCGCCTGCTGATCGGCACTACGCAGAGAAGAGAGATGAAACGTCACTCCATCCACGTAAATATTTTCCTGAAAGGCCTGCGGCATGTCCGTCGTCCAGACGACTACCAGCGCTGGCAGGATAATCAACAAACTGCACAGCACCGCCAGCAGCCCCCCGTTTTTACGCGACGGCGTTGTCATCGGCCCCGCCGGGATAGCAGGCAATGACGAGCAGTCAACGGCTGTAGGACAAGGCGCCTTATCAGGCTCTTCTGGCAGGCATGCAGCCTTATTGTCCAGGGTTTCACAGGGTGCCAACACCACACCATAACGGGGAATGGTTTTAATGATCGTGCCTGGCAGGCCGGCATTTTGTAGCTTGCGGCGCAGCATTTTTATCAACTGGTGATAACTGGATTCGCTAACAATCATCCCCTGGTTGAGCCATATTTCTTCAAATATGGTCTCTTTTTTACATTTGCCGCTGAGGATCAACTCCAGCAAACGACGCTCGTTGGGTGTCAGGTGTATATCACCATGATCCACGGTTGCCAGAGATGATTTTTCCGGTACGAACGTTACTGACGCTGAAAGAGAGATTTCTTCGCTATTCACGGGTAGGTCCTGGGTGATAAAATTACAGCGTTCAAATTGTTATGACGAAACAGTGCAGGTATTAACACATCAGGAATAAGCTGAATGCTGCGTTAATACATTGACAGTTACGTATCTGTTGTCTACAGGCACAAATTAACAATGTATCCCTGTAAATGATAGTACCCTCTCCATTTGCTCTATTTTTCTGCCCTGATTTTTCGCGTTCCATTCATGATTTCAGAAAGTTTATTCTGAGCGACACCTGAGCAATACCTGATATTCAGCCTGAACAATAAGAAATGCCTTGCTGATCCCGAGAAATATCGCTCTCCATGCCGCTATTTCGTGATAAATAATCCTTTATTCAGCTGCTCAGAAAAAAATCCATTTTGTAAAATGTGAAATTTTGGATACTTCGGTTTTCGGTTTTCGGTTTTCGGTTTTCGGTTTCAATCAGAATCGACTTATCTTCCTTACAGCTATACAGCCCACCACTTTTTAGCTACTCTTTTTTACTTCACTCTGCTCTACACTTTAAGAGTGAAGCTGAAGCGCCATTCGCGTCGCGAAGACGTGCTGAGAATACCTGTTTTTCCCTTACCGGATCGGATGTCATGCAAAAAACCGTTCTGATTGCCGACGACCACCCTGTCTATTTATTAGGCTTGCGCACATTGCTGCTGACGCGCCCGGACCTTTATCAGGTCGTTCACGAAGCGCTTAGTTCTGATGAACTCATGGACAAACTCGCACGCGAACCTGTCGATATCATCATCACTGACCTGAGTATGCCCGGCACGAGCAACCCGGACGGATTATCCATGATCCGCTCGCTGATTCGCCATTATCCACAGAGCAAGATAGTGGTCGTCACGATGATCACCAATCCTGAGCTTCTGGACTCGTTGCGTCGCAGCGGGGTACATGCCGTCCTTAACAAAGCCAGTTTGTCCAACAATTTGCTGCAGACACTGCGCAGCGCCCTACGGGGGCATGTCGAACCGTTGAAGCCCCAGACGCAATTGACCGAACGGGAAACAGAAGTGCTGCGCCTGCTGGTGCGCGGTTTCACCGTGAACGAGATCAGCGCTCAGCTTAACCGTACGAAACAAACCATTAGCACGCAAAAAAAGAGTGCCATGAGCAAACTCAACGCCAGAAATGATTTTGAGTTGCTCCAGTGCGCACAAAGTCTGGGACTGGTTAGCTGAGCATGCACAGAGGTTGGCTGGCGACATTATTTATCTTCGTGCTGATAAGCGGACATGCAGCGGCGAATGTGCTACGCGTTGGCCTGCTGAGCGCCGCGCCGCCTTTTCTCGTTATCGATCGGCCGCCGGGGATTCTGGATGATGAACTCAGCATATTATTTAGCAATACGACGCTGCCGCATGTTCAGCGCTTTAGCGACCCGGCATCGGCGCTGGATGCGTTGAAGCGGCATCGCATTGATGTGGTAATTGCCGCCCAGCGTCCAGCCGCTGGGCTGGTATCCAGCGAGCCGATGCTTACATTCCCGCTGGCCTCCTTGAGCATAAAAGAGGGACGCGGCGGTACGTTGTGCTTTCCGGAATTACCGCCAGAGGTCACGACCCGCTGCTCTGCGGCAGGTTCAGCCTCACCGGGAGAAGACGTCAGGCAGTTGGCTGCCGGGAAAGCGCAAGAACTCATCGCTCCGGCATTTATTCTGCGTAACTGGCTGACCCATTCCCCCGCCACCACGTTAACCCTGACGCCGCTGGATGATACTCCACCGCTACATTTTCGTGCCTGGGCACTGCCTGAGCAGGCAAACACGCTGGAAATATTCAACGAGCGCATTCACACCATTAATCCAGAAGACGCTGAATGGCTGGAGCAAAAGTGGCTTTTGCCAGATGGTAGCGTCTTTGACGCCCGTCATTCCCCCGTTCAGGAAGATGCGCCAAAAATCGCGCTGCATGTTTTGCTTCCAGCCATTGCATCGCCAATGGTAACACTCACGTCTGACGGGCATATTCAGGGCGTATGGCGCGATCTGTTGCTCAATCTGTTTCCGTCCAACCTGTTTAGCCTAACCTTCAACCTTGATACGCCTCCGCTTCGGTATGCGCAGAACACGTTGCGCATTGCCGCCAGTGCGACGCCACCTTCAAAGAATGCCATCACATTTGACTCACTGAGCTGGGCCCTGCTCAGCAACGACAGCGACCCGCTTTCCGCCACCTTGTCCGCATTGCGGCATAAGCGAATTGCCGTCATGCGCCTCTCGCCACTCGCCACGTCACTGCGTCAGCTGTTACCGGCAGATAACCTGGTGCTGGTTGACTCGCTTAATCAAGGATATGAGTTACTCAAAGCCGGAGGGGCTGATGGCCTTGCTGGCGATGCCTTTATACTCCATCACCTGCTGCGCCAGCATAACGCCAGTAACCTGTCACTGACGCCACTGGCGCTGCCGGAAGTGCCATTATGGTTTGTACCAGATATCTCTGATCCGACGGATGCCAAAAGAGTTAGCGCGGTCCTGGCGTCCGTGACGCAGGCGGATATTTACGCAAGCCTTAACCTGTCGCTGACTGAACAGACGCCAGCTTCTGCCCCAGTGCGCTCGCTATGGCTGGTGATGCTCGCCGTAGTGGCAATTTGTGCGGCATTGGTCGCCCTACTGACCTTTAGCGCCGCGCAGAATCAGCGCCGCCAGCGCGAGCGGGACACGGCAGAGTTACACAACGCGCTTTCCCTGTGGCAAACCCTGATGAACAATGTCCCGGTGCCGCTGTTTGTCTGCGATCCGGCCGGACGCCTGACGCGCTATAACGATACCTTTACGCACTCCCCTCTGCTCACAACATTGCCCGAAGAGGGATCGCACTTTTCCTGCCTGCCGCTGGGCGAACTTGCTCAACGGTTTACGTTGCCGCATCGCCTCTCGCTGCTCCACACTGCGACACCGTTGACGGGTGAAACCACTCAGGGCAATACCACCCTCTACTGGTGGCTTTGTCGCTATACCGATACGCGCGGTAGGCCTCAGGGCATTGTCGGGGGGTGGGTCGACATCACTGAAAAAGCCGCGCTGACCGCTGCGCTCAACCAGGCTCTGGCGCAGGCGGAGCAGGCCAGTATCGAAAAATCGAACTTTCTAGCCCGCATGAGCCATGACATTCGCACGCCGCTTAATGCCATGCTGGGCCTGCTGGAGATGGAGCACGACAAAAGCGAATCTCTCAATATCGCCTGGCAGGCAGCGGGGTCATTGCGTGACGTGATTGGCGGCGTACTGGATTTGTCGCGCATTGAAGCAGGCGAGTTAAGACTGGAGCCACAACCCTGGCCACTGTGGCAGACGCTCAACGCCAGCACGAAGATTTTTGCCACTAGCGCGAAAGCTAAAGGTCTGCACTGGCGCAGCGAACTGAACGTGCCGCGCGAAGGTTGGTTCCTGTTCGATAAAGCGCGGCTGAATCAGATCATCGCCAATCTATCAGGTAACGCCATTAAATATACGCCGCAGGGAGAAATTACGTTCCAGGCTCAACTCCATGGAGAACATTTGCAGCTGCTGATTCGTGACACAGGCATTGGTATCCCGGCCGAGGCCCTGCCACACCTTGGTCAGCCCTGGTTTCAGACTGACAGCAGTACACCGCTAAGTAGCG
The DNA here is from genome assembly GCF_001750725.1 of Enterobacter ludwigii. Classification (NCBI taxonomy): domain Bacteria; kingdom Pseudomonadati; phylum Pseudomonadota; class Gammaproteobacteria; order Enterobacterales; family Enterobacteriaceae; genus Enterobacter; species Enterobacter ludwigii. Next base: position 19,201 of record NZ_CP017279.1, on the reverse strand, counting down.
GACTGGGCTTGGCGATCTGTTATCAGTTAGTCGAATTGATGGGAGGGACGTTGACGATCACCAGCGAAGTGGGGAGCGGTACACAGGTGACGGTGAGCATACCGTTGCCCCCCACCAACGCTGCCGCGACTGCCGATGAGACGCCTGTCTTTACGCCGCTCCCGCCGCACCGCATCCTGGTTGTCGATGATTTTCCGGCTAACCTGACAGTGTTAGCGCTTCAGCTGCAGGAGTTGGGTCAGGAGGTTATTCCTTGCGCAAGCGCAAGCGAGGCACTCGCGAGCCTGGAAAACAAGCCGGTTGATATCCTGATTACCGACTGCCAGATGCCCCTCATGGACGGCTATCAACTCACATCGTTGATACTTTTACGCGATATTGCCGGTACTATCAGCGCGCCCGCAGCTATCCTCGGCTACACAGCCAGCGCGCTGCAGGGAGAGGACGATCGGGCAAAACATGCTGGGATGGATGCGTTATTACGAAAACCGCTCACGCTCAATGCCCTGCATCAGGCGCTGGCGCATCATCACAACCTGCACAAGCAGGCGCCAGATCTCAGCGAGCTACGGCGTCTGGCCAATGGTCAACCGGAGATCATGACCCTGATGCGCCAGCAACTGCACGATGCCATTACCCTTGATATCCGACAGCTACAGGAAAACGCCCCGTCACCGCAAACGCTCAGCCAGCTCGCTCATCGTCTGAAGGCCTCCTGGAGTCTCTTTGCCATGCACAACGCCACTCGCAGCTGTCAGGGTATTGAAGTTCTGCCTGAGATGCTGGCGGCAGGGATTATAACGCCTGATATCCTGCCTGCGCTGACATCGCGTTTCTGTGCGCGAATGGAAGCGAACCTGCAGCAACTCGATGCCGCACTGAAGGAATTATCTGACAAGTACTAAAGAATGCTCTGCATAAGGTCTGTATCTTTCTGGTCATCCGGCGACGTTATCCCTACCGGCGCCCTCATTTTCGAAGGAGAAACCATGAAAGTTCGTATCGCTATTGCCGATGAGCATACCATTATTCGTCGTGGCGTCTTATCCATGATCACTAATATGCCGTCTCTTTCCAGCGACGGTTCCCCCCGCCCGGAATTTTGTATTCAGGGCGATACGGCGTCGCCGTCTGAACTGCTGTCATTGCTAGCTCAATATCCTGTCGACATTCTGTTTCTTGGCTTTTCTCTGGCCACCAGCCAAACCATTAATCCGCTCAACGGTATGGACGGCGTATTGTTGATTAAATGGCTCAGTCGTAAATATCCACAACTTAAAATCATTGTGCTTTCGCCCTATAAAAACACACAACTTATCCGTATGTCTCTGGAGGCAGGAGCCAAAGCCTATATCAGCCGGGATACCTGTGAGAAAACCCTGAGCAGAACGCTTGCGTCGGTAATCAATGGAGAAGTCTATATTGAGCGCGAGCTAATGCACTCCCTGTTCCAGACTGGCGGGCAAACGAGGCAAGAGCTTTCGCCCCGTGAAATTGATGTGTTACGCATGCTCTGCAAAGGAATGAGCCTGACAGAAATCGCCAGACAGCTGCATTTGAGTAATAAAACCGTCAGCGCCCATAAATTGCGCGCGATGGAAAAACTGGGGGTAAATAGCGACTGTCAGCTCTATTGCCTGCTCGCCAAAACGCAGATGTTCGATATTGCTATCTAAGATAAAAAAACCGCCTGTAAACAGGCGGTAGAGGTCAACGAACGCCTCAACTGTCGCTCTCTGCAATTAAACTCAGACTCAGAAATGGTATGTCATGGCTAACCACCAGATACGGCCCGGCTCAGGAATTTGCTGATTTGCCGCGTAGCCGAACTGGCTGGCACCTGCCAGATTGAGGTGCTCGCTGTAGTATTTATTGAACAGATTCTCGATTCCCACGCGGGATTCAAAATGGTCGTTAAATGTGTAGCCAGCACTCCATGAAAGCACGCCAAATCCTGCGCTCGGGCCGAGGTCCTGGCCGGTGACGTTACCTTTGTTTTGCGCCACACGATGCTGAGGCGCAACCACACGCCACAGTAATCCCGTGCGCCATTTTTGCCCGGTATAGTCTAGCGCCAGTCGCCCCTCCAGCGGTGGCATCTGTGGCAGCGGCTGTTTATCGGTACGATCCTCGCCCCAGGCGTAGCTCAGGCTCCCCGTCAGTGCCCAGTTCGGCATCAGGCTCCAGTTTGCGCCCGTCTCCGCGCCCATTACGGCGGCATTGATATTGCTGGCCTGCGACGGTGTGCGGCTATAATCAAACAAAATGTAATCGGCAGTCCGCCCGACATAGGCCGAAGCCCAGGCGCTGACCTTATCGCCGTGTAACTGCACGCCGCTATCCCACTGCAGGGTCTTTTCTGTTTTCAACTTACGAAAACTTTGCTGTCCGGCCTTACCGGAAAAAAGCTCCCAGTAGTCAGGAAAACGTTCGGTATAGCCTATGCCGCTATAAAACATGACGGGAGCATCTGGCACGCGATACTCATAGCGGGTAAACACGCCCGGTAGGAGGCTGTGTCGAGAGGCATTCTGTGCGCTACGCCTGTCGTCCGCGCGGAAGCTATCTATTCTCGCCCCCACGATGATCGTGTCGTCCGCCGTGACGGACTGGTGCCATTCACTAAACACACCCGCCTGGGTAAAACGGGCATCGTCACGCCACGTTCCGGCACTTTTTTTACGGTGGCTTTTGCGCATCACGTCTGCTCCGGCGGTAAGCGTAGTGGTCTCATCCTCCCACACGCCGCTCAACCGGCTACCCGTGACCACGCCACCAACTTCAGATTTACGCTTAGGTCCTACGGGCTGACGCAGGCTGTAGTTATCCATGATGTGGTCAGTATCATCGGTATAGAGCTGCCAACTGATCTTGCTGACATGCTCGCTCAAGTGGTGTTTTTCCAGTTTGAGCGCCGCGCTTTTATGGGCAAAGCGGCTGCCATCCATCATCCGCCCGACGTAGCGGGCTTTTCCGTCGCTGGCCCCCACGCTTAGCTCTGCCAGTGTGTCATCATCAGGCGTCAGCCCTACCGTGACGCCACTATTCCATTTGCGCCACAGCCCCGGTACGCGATTGCCGTGACCATCCTGGTAGTCATCCGCGATCGAATGATTACCGTCAAGACGGACATAGCCATGCGGGTTGCCAAATGCGAGATTAAGGTTTTGATCCGCGCGTCCGTTAGCGCCTTGCAGCAACTCTGCGCTTCCTTTGAGATCTGGCGCGCTGAAATAGTCCGGCTGGCGTTCAAAAAGCAGCGTTCCGGCGGACCCCATAGGCCCCCAAATCACACTTTGTGGGCCTTTAATGAGGGTTATCGTGTCGTAACTTTGCGGGGTAATATAGGCCGTTGGGCTATCCATGCGCGAGCCGCACCCCCCCTGGGTGCTGACGCCATCCGTAAGCAACGTCAGGCGGGAGCCGAACATCCCACGCAATACCGGATCGCCGTTACTCCCGCCGCTGCGTAGTATAGAAAAACCCGGTATGTTTTTTAGTGCGTCCGCGCCATCGCTGGCTGGCAATTGTTGCTCTGGGGTATGAGCTGGGGCGATAAATGACGCGGGATCGCGATAATGCCCCTCAACGGTTATCGACTCTTCAGCGTAGGTCGGCAAAGCGGCCGCACAACTGAGGACTAACAACAATGGACGGGAGGTTATCAGGGAGCGAATATCGCTCGCGGTGATACCAGACATAACACAATTCCGTTTCGATAAAGATAAATAAGCAAGGCGCTTATTGTCATCCTCCCCGGCAACGGAATACACGACCTGCGGGCAAGAATACCTTCAGGGAGATCAGGAAATATCTGGCGGACAACGGAAATCTCAGGCGCGTCATTCAGAGTTATTCGCCCAGGCGCGCCGTTTGCTGTCGCAAAAAATCCATCAACCTCAAACAGGCCGCTGAGAGCGGTAGTCCAACATTTTTGACGATGCCCACATCCATATAGGTAATGCAATCATCTATAGTTCGTCGGATCACGCGCTGACCATTGAGTGCCCATGGGCGATAGACCAGATCGGAAAGGATCGTAACGCCCTTTCCCTGCGCGACCAGACTTCGAATCGCTTCAAAGGAGTTGGTGCGAAAATGAATGTCAGGCTGACAACCCCGGCTTTGCCAGTAGTCGGCTATCACATCGGGATAGTCATCTGTTACCAGCAATAAAAACGGTTCCTTCTCCACCTCTTTTAGTCGAAGCTCCGGCCCGCTGAGGAGAGGGTGACCAATGGAGGTCCATAACCGGCGCGGCGAACGGATCCACGTTTCGACCTCAAGCGTACTATCGTGGCTAATGTTAGAGGTCAGCAGAAGACAAAAATCGAGCTCTCCCTGACGCAGAGCCTGAAGCAGTTGCGATGCAGGAGCTTCATGAAACACCGTCCCCAGCAGCGGAAAACGCTGTGCGATATCACCCCAGAGATCCGGCAACAGATAAGCGGAAAGGGTTTCGGCAATACCAATACGCACGATGCCGTTAATCGCCTCAGGCTGCTGATGGAGATCCTCCACTGCCACGTGGCTATCGTGAAGGATCTTGCGGGCATGGTTCAAAAATCGCTCACCGACTGGAGTTAACTGAATTCCCTTTGCATGGCGGATAAAGAGAGGGGCATTAACTGCGTCTTCCAGATTACGCATGGAAACCGTCATGGAGGATTGCGAAATATGACAACGGCTGGCCGCTTTGGAAATTTGTAATGTTTCCGCTAACGCAATGTAGAACTCAAGTTGCCTGAGAGTAAACTTCATAGTTTCAGCCGATACTGTGAGATGAAAATATTATATTAGCATTTAATTCCACCCCGGCAGTACTCTTACCGCAGACAAAACGCTTATTATCAGGAGTATTCATGCCCTATTTTTTGCTCAGTCTCGCGGCCTGTTTTTGGGGCGGGAATTATGTTGTCGGTCATATACTGGTGGCACATGCTGACCCGATTATATTATCCGCCGCACGCTGGATATTTACGGCCCTTCTCTTATCTTTGCTTTATATAAGACAAATTCGCGCCCAGTGGCCGATGATGATAAAGGCGAGCGGCACGATTATTTTTCTTGCGCTGTGCGGCCAGGTTCTGTTCCCACTCACGCTGTATATCGGCTTGCAATATACCTCATCACTTAACGCGGCTATTTATTTATCAACGACACCGGCGCTGGTTTTATTGATAAATAAGCTCGTATTTAAAGAAAAAATATCGACACAGAATATTGTCGGGGTGGTTCTCAGTTCGCTGGGCGTCGTCTGGCTGGTAATGCAGGGCGATCTTCTGCATCTGGATACGCTTAAGAACCTGAATCGCGGCGATATCTGGACCATGGGTTCTGCCGCCAGCTGGGCGGTTTATTGTGCCTTCTTGCGGATGAAACCGCGTAACGTGGGGGGAAATGCCTTTGTCGCGGTAAGCGCAGTTTTCGGCACACTGGTGCTACTACCGGTACTGGCGATATCGGTAATGAATACCGGCTTACCTGACTGGAGAGCCTATACCGCTCCGGGCTTTTTGAGCGGCCTGCTATACCTGGTGGTGTTTCCTTCCTGGCTCTCTTACCTGCTGTGGAATAAAGGCATTGCGGCTATCGGAGCAACCCGCGGGGAGATTTATTCCCACCTCATTCCGCTGAGCGGCGGTTTATTCAGCGTGATGTTCCTGCACGTTACGTTGCATTCGTATCATCTGATCAGTACGGTATTGATTCTGTGTGGCATTGCGCTCTGTTCTCGCGCCTCACAAAGCAAAGATATGAAGGACGAACGCGCAGACGGAAAGATACAGATATGAAAAAGGCCCACGTTATAAATAACGTGGGCCTGAATAGTGGCGGAACGGACGGGACTCGAACCCGCGACCCCCTGCGTGACAGGCAGGTATTCTAACCGACTGAACTACCGCTCCACTGTTCCCGCTGGGGGAACGAGGCGCATATTACGGTTTGCCTCCGGACTCGTCAACGCTTTTTCTCACGTTTTGAATCGTTTGCTGCAAAATTCACCCAAACGATGATTTTACAGGCATTCTGGCCCTTTTTCAGGCCCGCCACATGCAGCTTCCGCCTTTCTTCTGCACTAAATCAAGACGGGATTCATGGTTAAGTAACTCTTCATCACTGGCTAAAACCACCCGCAAACGACTGGCCTGGCGAACAACACGTTGAATCCCCGCTTCCCCCTGCGTCTGCTGGGATTCATTTTCCATGCTGAACTTCATGGACGTCTGACCACCGGTCATCGCCAGGTAGACATCCGCCAGGATCTGGGCATCGAGCAATGCGCCGTGCAGCGTTCGCTTGGTGTTATCTATTTCATAGCGAGAACAGAGCGCATCCAGGCTGTTACGCTTGCCAGGAAACATTTTCCTCGCCAGCGCCAGGCTATCGGTCACCTTACAGAACGTGTTCGTTTTCGGAATATCACGATGGAGCTTACTGAACTCATAGTCCATAAAGCCGATATCGAACGACGCGTTGTGAATGATAAGCTCGGCGCCTTTGATATATTCCAGAAACTCATCTGCCACTTCCGCGAAGGTCGGTTTATCCAGCAAGAACTCATCGGCGATACCGTGCACGCCGAACGCTTCTGGGTCCACCAGTCGGTCGGGTTTGAGGTAGACATGGAAGTTGTTCCCCGTAAGACGACGGTTCACCACTTCAACGGCACCGATCTCGATGATCTTGTGCCCTTCGTAGTGCGCGCCGATCTGGTTCATACCGGTGGTTTCGGTATCGAGGACAATCTGGCGAGTAATTGCAGTGCTCATAGCGGTCATTTATGTCAGACTTATCGTTTAACTGAACGTTTCAAATACAGGAAGTCTACCAGAGATGCGTAAACAGGTAGAAATTTTCACCGATGGATCTTGCCTCGGCAACCCAGGGCCTGGCGGTTATGGCGCGATTATGCGCTATCGTGAGCATGAAAAAACTTTTAGCGAAGGCTATTTTCTGACCACCAACAACCGCATGGAGTTGATGGCCGCCATTGTGGCGCTGGAAGCGCTAAAAGAACACTGCGATGTGGTGTTGAGCACTGACAGTCAGTACGTACGCCAGGGGATCACCCAGTGGATCCACAACTGGAAAAAACGCGGCTGGAAAACGGCAGATAAAAAGCCGGTCAAAAACGTCGATCTCTGGAAACGTCTTGATGCTGCGCTGGGCCAGCACGAGATTAAATGGGAATGGGTTAAAGGTCACGCAGGCCACCCCGAAAACGAACGATGTGACGAACTGGCACGGGCAGCAGCATCCAACCCCGCTCATGAAGACACAGGCTATCAGCCCGAATCCTGATCAGGGTTTTCTGTACTGTCGCGTGGCGCCCACGGTCTGGCGAATGGGCGATTTCGATTTACTCTGCTTCATCGGATTAAGCGTAAGGGGGATGGTTCGCTTACGCGCGACAATAAACTGCATGCAGCCTAATGCCGGCAGATGGGTGCTCAGAACAACGCCCCCCTGCCGCGCCCAGGGAAGTACCTGAAAACCGCCCGAGCAGAGCACCTCAAAATTCAGCAGTGAAAGCCAGTCAAGCTGGCGCATCATCGTGAACATCCTGCTGTTATACGGCGGTGTCCGGCGAAGCACCGGAACCAGCTTGCGCAGCCCCATCAGACTCAGCGGATTGAACCCGCTGAGTATCAGCCAGCCATCATCAATCAGGACGCGGTCGGCCTCGCGCAGCAGGCGATGAGGATCGCTGCACCAGGGCAACGTGTGTGTCAGCAGGCAGGCATCAACGGACTTTTCCGCAAACGGCAGATGTAAAGGATCCGCTTTCACCTGAACCGGCGATGCGCCAAGAGAGACATTAACCTGATGTGAGATAGCGCAGCTTTCGGTATTGATTTCCGCGCTGAGATTGCCAATCTTAAGCAAGTGAAAACCATACATTTTCGCGAGCCAGGGTTTAAGCTGCTGTTCCAGGTTCTCGCGATAGTATTCACCCCAGGGCAATTCGGCCCAACGTTCAGGTGCCGGGACAATCTGAGGTATCCTTGCCGGTTTCATCAACACACCCACCACGCTATAAGAGGTAATTTATGAATCTTATCAGTATTTCCGCCTTTCAGGACAATTACATCTGGGTTTTAGTCGATGACGAGCGTCGGTGCGTCATTGTCGATCCTGGAGAATCGGCTCCTGTATCAGATGCGATAAAAGAGAACGGCTGGCAACCAGAGGCCATCCTTCTGACCCATCATCATAACGATCACACCGGCGGCGTTGCTTACCTTCGTGCCCAATTCCCGCATCTGGTGGTTTACGGACCGGCAGAGACACAAGATAAGGGAACAACGCAGGTAGTCGAAGAAGGTGAAAATATCCTCATACGCGAGTGGGAGTTTTCTGTATTTGCTACACCAGGTCACACTTTGGGACATCTTTGTTTCTACAGCAAACCTTATCTTTTTTGCGGCGACACGCTGTTCTCCGGCGGCTGTGGAAGACTTTTTGAGGGCACCCCAGCCCAGATGTACCAGTCATTACAGAAGATTAGCGCATTACCTGACGATACCCTTATTTGTTGCGCACATGAGTATACATTAGGAAATATGAAGTTTGCGGCGAGCATCTTGCCAGAGGATCGGGCGATTCAAGATTATTATCACAAAGTGAAGGAGTTACGTGCAAAAAACCAAAAAACACTCCCCGTAATTCTGAAAAATGAGCGTAAAACTAATTTATTTTTACGAACAGATGATATTGATTTAATTGATGAAATTAACAAAGAAACAAATTTGTCACAACCAGAACAACGATTTGCATGGTTAAGGTCAAAGAAAGATAACTTCAGATAATTGCGGGTTGCCTTTTCAAAATTTCGCCGTTATCATCGCTCGTCTTTTAAGCAACTATTGACACACACATGAAGGCAAAAGCGATATTACTCGCCTCTGTCCTGCTTGTAGGTTGCCAGTCGCAGAACGGCAGCAACGTACAACAGCACGCACAGAGCCTTTCTGCAGCTGGTCAAGGGGAAGCAGGGAAGTTTACAAGTTCAGCGCGATGGATGGACGATGGGACGTCTTTCGCACAGGATGAAGACTTGTGGACCTCTATTGGCGACGAGCTAAAGATGGGAATTCCGGAAAACAACCGGATTCGCGAACAGAAGCAAAAGTATTTAAGAAATAAGAGCTATCTCCACGATGTAACTTTACGGGCAGAGCCGTATATGTACTGGATAGCCGGGCAAGTTAAGAAACGTAACATGCCGATGGAGCTGGTACTCCTACCCATAGTGGAGAGCGCTTTTGACCCACACGCGACGTCTGGCGCCAATGCCGCAGGCATTTGGCAGATCATTCCGAGCACCGGGCGAAACTATGGTTTGAAACAGACCCGCAACTATGATGCGCGTCGTGATGTTGTCGCTTCAACGACAGCCGCTCTCGACATGATGGAACGTCTTAATAAGATGTTCGACGGCGACTGGCTGTTAACGGTCGCAGCGTATAACAGTGGCGAAGGTCGTGTACTGAAGGCAATGAAAGCGAATAAAGCACGGGGTAAATCCACCGATTTTTGGTCGCTCTCACTGCCACAGGAAACGAAGATTTACGTACCGAAAATGCTGGCATTGAGTGATATTCTCAAGAACAGCAAGCGTTACGGTGTACAACTGCCAACACCAGACGAAAGTCGTGCACTGGCGCGTGTTCGCCTCAGCAATCCGGTTGATATTCAACAGGTTGCTGATATGACGGGTATGTCGGTAAGTAAACTGAAAACCTTTAATGCTGGCGTTAAAGGCTCAACGCTGGGGGCCAGTGGTCCGCAGTATGTAATGGTTCCGCAGAAACATGCTGAGCAGTTACGTGAGTCTTTAGCATCGGGTGAAATTGCCGCTGTTCAGTCAACACTGATCGCGGATGCATCATCCGTGAACAGCCGCAGCTATAAGGTTCGGTCAGGTGATACGCTTTCGGGCATTGCCTCACGTCTTGGCGTGACGGCAAACGATCTTCAGCAGTGGAATAATCTGCGCAGCTCAGGCCTGAAAGTGGGTCAGACTCTGACGGTGGGTGCAGGTAACAGTGCACAGCGTCTCGCCAGCAACAGCGATAGCATTACCTATCGTGTGCGTAAAGGTGATTCACTGTCCAGTATCGCAAAACGACACGGCGTAAATATCAAGGATGTGATGCGCTGGAACAATGATACTGACAATCTGAAACCAGGCGACCAGCTAACGTTGTTTGTGAAAAACAGCGCCACGCCAGACTCCTGATGACACGACCTAACGATAAAAAGGCACCGATTCCCCTCGGTGCCTTTTTTCTTTACGCTGCTTTTTGCGCTTCAGCCATGATGGTATCGCTGGTGAATGATCCATCATCCTGCAATTCAAAGTACGCCTTCACTTCCGCCGACGCGCTATCCTGATACAACCGAATGGCCTGGCTTAACGCTTCCGGCGTGCGCATACGGGCAATCCACGAGCTGAACTCCAGCGGCAAGCGGTCCGTTATCAATGCACGTGTGATCAGCCCCGCTTCAGTAATCAGCGCTAACCACTCCCCGCTGGAGTAGTTTTGCACATGCGAGGTGTCGCGCAGCGCTTCAACCGTTTGCAGCCAGATATTACGCACCGGATGTCCCGGCGACATCACATCCATAATGATAAAGACCCCGCCCGGCTTCAGAACGCGTTTAACTTCACGTAATGCCTGGCCGACATCATGCCAGTGATGCGCAGAATAACGGCTGATAACAACTTCAAACGAGGCATCTTCAAAGGGTAAGGATTCGGCATAGCCCTGGCGCGTTGCGATGTTGTTCAGCCCTTTGGCTTTTGCGGCCTCTGCAACCACCTCCAGCATCTGACTGGATAAATCATAGGCCGTGACCTGCGCCACCTGCTGTGCTGCCGTGAAGCTGGCATGCCCGGCACCACAGCCTAAGTCCAGAACGTGCGCGTGCGGCACTGCCGCCAGGCGTTCACCGAGACGGACCAGATCACGGCCAGACGCGTGCACGGCACTGCTCAGATAAGCATTTGCCTGGGAGCCAAACTGTTTTTCTACGTTGTCATGATGGGAGTGTGTTGTTGTCATCGTACTGTCCTTTTGTTGTTTAAAATAAAGGGCAGCACCCGAATGGCCTGCCCCACGGCAGACCTGACATACCATTATTTATCAGGTTTGCCGGGACTAAATTCAACGAGTAGAGGATTGTGATCGGAGGCACGCGTCACCAGAACAGAGGCGTCGTGAACGTTCAGACCACGATAGAAGACAAAATCGAGAGGACGGCCAAACGCTTTCTTGCGCTGGTCATCGCTAAAACGAACTTCACGCAGCGACATTTCGCGTGCAAAGCGATACAGCGCATTCATGCGTGGACGGCTCCAGGCATTAAAATCCCCGGCCATAATGATGGGCCCGCTGTGATGGGCGATCTGATCACCGATCGGAAGTAACTGCTTACTATATACATCCACGCCCAGGCTGAAGTTGACCGCGTGGATATTCACAACCATCAGCATGCGCGTGTCCGGCAGTGGGTAGACCGTTACCAGCGCCGATTTCGCCAGACGCAGAATCGGCTCGCGTTCGCGCAGCGGGCAGCAATAGACCGGATGAGCCGAAGAGAGAGTCATCACGCCAGAAGGATGTTGCGGCAAGACAAACGCGGGGACCTGGTCAGCAGCAAGGTAGTGAGTCGTAGCAAACCTTACCAGCTCGGGGGTGGTTTGCGCCTCCTGCAACAGCACCAGATGGGCGTCTTTCCCAAAATTCTTGAGTACCGATAACCACTCAGCGCGCTGTTGTTTAAAGATGTTCCACACCAGCACCCGGATTTTTTCATCGCTGCTTAAGGGTGTCCCGGCAGGTAATGCCTGACTTATGCTCGCAAACGACCCCGGAGGCAAGATCCTCTCCGCGGGCATTCCGGCAACATAACGCATGGCATAAGTATTTTTTCGCACTTTTGGAAACGGCCTCTGTAACATGAACCAGCCCGGAAAACGGACTGGTTCTAATGTTATAGGGACTTTAGGTTACACTTTCAACGCAATTTCAGATAAACCGCTTTCCAGTTTTGTAAGCAAGCACTTACTGATGTTATCCCAGCACTACACGAGCGGGTTTATCAAGGCGTCCACTCAGGCTAATCAGCAGGAAAGCGACCAGAACAATCACCGCACCAATCCATGGCGTTTGGGTTAATCCGAAATGTTCAACGGTTTGCCCACCAATGATGGAACCCAGCGCAATCCCAATATTGAACGCGGCAATATTCAGGCCCGATGAGACATCTACCGCGTTGGGTGTATAAAGTTCGGCTTTTTGTACCACGTAAACCTGCAGGCCTGGCACGTTACCAAAGGCGAAGATCCCCATCACCATTACCGTTATCAGCGCGGCGTATTGCATCGATGCCGTGAACTGGAAAATCATCAGCAGAACAACCAGTGCTACGAAGATAAACTTCAGGGCCGGCACTGCACCATGTTTGTCCGCAAGCTTCCCTCCCCAGATATTACCGATGGCGACGGAGATACCATACCCCAGCAAAATCCAGCTCACTGCACTGGGTGAGAAGCCTGCCAGGTCCTGCATCATCGGAGCCAGGAAGGTGAAAGCCGTGAATACCCCTCCATAGCCGAGCGCTGTGACGGCGTAGATGATCAGCAAACGCGGATGCGTGAGTACCTTCAGCTGATCGCTCAGGCTGGCACTCGCACGTCCTGCAATAGTCGACGGTACCAACAGCAGGCTGGCAACCAGGGCAATCACCCCCAGTAAAGAGACGGCAAGGAAGGTTTCGCGCCAGCCAAAGTGCTGTCCGATAAACGTTCCTAACGGTACACCCGTGACAAGAGCTACAGTCAGACCACCGAACATAATCGCGATGGCGGATGCTGCTTTCTCTTTTGGTACCAGGCTGGTTGCAATAGTTGAACCAATGGAGAAGAACACACCGTGAGCGAGACCGGTCAGCAGCCGGGCAATCACCAGCGTGGTGTAGTCCGGCGCCTGCCAGGCCAGAATATTGCCAGCGGTGAATAACACCATCAGCGCAACCAACAGCGGCTTACGCGGGAAACGTCCCGTCAACGCGGTCAGGACGGGGGCGCCGATGGCAACCCCGAGCGCATAGATAGAAACCAACAGGCCGGCAGAGGGCAGCGAGATTGAAAGCTGGTTAGCTATCGTAGGCACCAGTCCTACGATAACAAATTCGGTCGTGCCAATTGCAAAGGCACTGATCGTCAGGGCAAGTAGCGCCAGTGGCATAAATAACTCCATATCATCAGGATTAAGATGACAGGCAGTATGCGCCAGTGCTTAAATAACAAAAATGGTCAAAATATCAATAGAATTTTGCAGGTGGTGCAACAATGAAAGCAACGTCGGAAGAGCTGACAATTTTTGTCGCCGTCGTCGAAAGCGGCAGTTTTAGCCGTGCGGCCGAGCAGCTGGGGCAGGCTAATTCAGCCATCAGCCGCTCGGTGAAAAAACTGGAGATGAAGCTCGGCGTCAGTCTTCTCAACCGAACGACGCGTCAGCTGAGCCTGACGGAGGAAGGCGAGCGTTACTTCCGCCGTGTGCAGTCCGTCCTGCAGGAGATGGCGGCGGCAGAAACAGAGATTATGGAAACCCGTAGTACGCCGCGCGGATTGCTGCGCATTGATGCGGCAACACCAGTTGTTCTTCATTTTCTGATGCCGCTGATCAAGCCTTTCCGCGAACGCTATCCGGAGATGACGCTCTCGTTAGTTTCCTCAGAGACGTTTATCAATCTCATCGAGCGGAAAGTGGATGTGGCGATCCGGGCCGGCACGCTGACCGACTCGAGCTTGCGGGCCCGCCCTCTTTTTGCCAGCTACCGCAAGATAGTCGCATCACCGCAATACATCGCAGAGCATGGCAAACCAGAGACGGTTGAAAAGCTGAATCAGCACCTGTGCCTGGGCTTCACGGAGCCCGTATCGCTGAACACCTGGCCTGTGGCCTGTCATGATGGTCAACTGCATGAAATCACCAGTGGGTTATCGTCCAACAGTGGAGAAACGCTGAAGCAGCTTTGCCTCGAAGGGAATGGGATCGCCTGTTTGTCGGACTATATGATTGATAAAGAAATTGCACGCGGTGAGCTTGTAGAGCTGATGGCAGATAAACGTCTGCCTGTGGAGATGCCTTTTAGTGCAGTTTATTACAGTGACAGAGCGGTAAGTACGCGCATACGCGCCTTTATCGATTTCCTGAGCGAACATATAAAAACAGCTCCCGGGGGAGCTGTGTGAGGGTTTCAGGCTACAGAGGAAAGGGTCAATATTAATCCCAGTCAGGTGCCAAACCTTCAGGGCTGACCAGACGATCGTTGCATTCCAGGGCAGCGATCGCTTTTTTGTCTTCGTCGTCCAGCTGGAGATCCCTCGCTAACAGGTTGCTGGCCAGGTTTTCACGTCGGGTTGAAGAGGGGATCACGGCGTAACCTTCACCCATCGCCCATGCCAGAATCACCTGTGCAGCCGTTGCGCTATGTTTCTCTGCGATACGATTAATCACGTCATCTTTCAGTGCTTTACCGTAGGCCAGGGTCATATATGAGGTGATGTGGATGCCGTGCTGTTTTGCCCAGTCCACGACTTTGCGGTTTTGCAGGTAGGGAGAGAGTTCAATCTGATTGGTTGCAATGTTTTCTGCCCCCACGGCGGCAATGGCTTTTTCCATCAGCGGGATGGTGAAATTAGAAATACCTATTTCACGCGTTAAGCCCTGCTCTTTCGCTTCAAGCAATGCCTGCATGAACTCCTCGACTGACACGGCATCGTTCGGTGATGGCCAGTGGATCAACGTCAGATCCACATAGTCGGTACGCAGTTTTTCCAGGCTCTCTTTCAGGCTGGGGATCAATTTGTCTTTGCTGAGGTTTTCAGTCCAGATTTTGGTGGTGATGAAAAGCTCGCTGCGCGCTACGCCGCTCTCTTCGATAGCCTGACCAACGGCAGCTTCGTTATCATAAATCTGCGCCGTATCAATTGCGCGATAGCCAAGCTCAAGTGCAGTTTTAACAGATGCGATAACAACGTCGTCTTTCAGGCGGAAAGTGCCCAGACCCAGTGCAGGGATAGTCATGTAATCCTCGTTATTCATAATGATTGTTAACTGAGGAGGATTATCGCTGCTGCCGTTATGCAGAAAAAGAGTGTTTAACGCAGAGGATTTTTGCTGATTTGGCAATAATGATACGACAGATATGAAAAAAGCCCTGAGCGTTAACTCAGGGCTTTTAATAAGTGGCGGAACGGACGGGACTCGAACCCGCGACCCCCTGCGTGACAGGCAGGTATTCTAACCGACTGAACTACCGCTCCACCGAAGACTGCTGTAACCACCGGATTTATGCACCGGCTTACTACGTAATTTGATGCCTGGCAGTTCCCTACTCTCACATGGGGAGACCCCACACTACCATCGGCGCTACGGCGTTTCACTTCTGAGTTCGGCATGGGGTCAGGTGGGACCACCGCGCTAAAGCCGCCAGGCAAATTCTGTTATCTGTATCAGCTGAAAATCGTCTCTCATCGCCAAAACATCTTCGGCGTTGTAAGGTTAAGCCTCACGGTTCATTAGTATCGGTTAGCTCAACGCATCGCTGCGCTTACACACCCGACCTATCAACGTCGTAGTCTTCAACGTTCCTTCAGGAGACTTAAAGTCTCAGGGAGAACTCATCTCGGGGCAAGTTTCGTGCTTAGATGCTTTCAGCACTTATCTCTTCCGCATTTAGCTACCGGGCAGTGCCATTGGCATGACAACCCGAACACCAGTGATGCGTCCACTCCGGTCCTCTCGTACTAGGAGCAGCCCCCCTCAATTCTCCAGCGCCCACGGCAGATAGGGACCGAACTGTCTCACGACGTTCTAAACCCAGCTCGCGTACCACTTTAAATGGCGAACAGCCATACCCTTGGGACCTACTTCAGCCCCAGGATGTGATGAGCCGACATCGAGGTGCCAAACACCGCCGTCGATATGAACTCTTGGGCGGTATCAGCCTGTTATCCCCGGAGTACCTTTTATCCGTTGAGCGATGGCCCTTCCATTCAGAACCACCGGATCACTATGACCTGCTTTCGCACCTGCTCGAGCCGTCACTCTCGCAGTCAAGCTAGCTTATGCCATTGCACTAACCTCCTGATGTCCGACCAGGATTAGCTAACCTTCGTGCTCCTCCGTTACTCTTTGGGAGGAGACCGCCCCAGTCAAACTACCCACCAGACACTGTCCGCAACCCGGATCACGGGTCTACGTTAGAACACCAGCCATTAAAGGGTGGTATTTCAAGGTTGGCTCCACGCAGACTGGCGTCCACGCTTCAAAGCCTCCCACCTATCCTACACATCAAGGACCAGTGTTCAGTGTCAAGCTATAGTAAAGGTTCACGGGGTCTTTCCGTCTTGCCGCGGGTACACTGCATCTTCACAGCGAGTTCAATTTCACTGAGTCTCGGGTGGAGACAGCCTGGCCATCATTACGCCATTCGTGCAGGTCGGAACTTACCCGACAAGGAATTTCGCTACCTTAGGACCGTTATAGTTACGGCCGCCGTTTACCGGGGCTTCGATCAAGAGCTTCGCGTTACCGCTAACCCCATCAATTAACCTTCCGGCACCGGGCAGGCGTCACACCGTATACGTCCACTTTCGTGTTTGCACAGTGCTGTGTTTTTAATAAACAGTTGCAGCCAGCTGGTATCTTCGACTGATTTCAGCTCCACCCGCAGGGGCTTCACCTACATATCAGCGTGCCTTCTCCCGAAGTTACGGCACCATTTTGCCTAGTTCCTTCACCCGAGTTCTCTCAAGCGCCTTGGTATTCTCTACCTGACCACCTGTGTCGGTTTGGGGTACGATTTGATGTTACCTGATGCTTAGAGGCTTTTCCTGGAAGCAGGGCATTTGTTACTTCAGCACCGTAGTGCCTCGTCATCACACCTCAGCGTTAACAAGGAACCGGATTTACCTGGAACCTCCGCCTACATGCTTAAACCGGGACAACCGTCGCCCGGCTAACATAGCCTTCTCCGTCCCCCCTTCGCAGTAACACCAAGTACAGGAATATTAACCTGTTTCCCATCGACTACGCCTTTCGGCCTCGCCTTAGGGGTCGACTCACCCTGCCCCGATTAACGTTGGACAGGAACCCTTGGTCTTCCGGCGAGCGGGCTTTTCACCCGCTTTATCGTTACTTATGTCAGCATTCGCACTTCTGATACCTCCAGCACCCCTCACAGGACACCTTCAACGGCTTACAGAACGCTCCCCTACCCAACAACGCATAAGCGTCGCTGCCGCAGCTTCGGTGCATGGTTTAGCCCCGTTACATCTTCCGCGCAGGCCGACTCGACCAGTGAGCTATTACGCTTTCTTTAAATGATGGCTGCTTCTAAGCCAACATCCTGGCTGTCTGTGCCTTCCCACATCGTTTCCCACTTAACCATGACTTTGGGACCTTAGCTGGCGGTCTGGGTTGTTTCCCTCTTCACGACGGACGTTAGCACCCGCCGTGTGTCTCCCGTGATAACATTCTTCGGTATTCGTAGTTTGCATCGGGTTGGTAAGCCGGGATGGCCCCCTAGCCGAAACAGTGCTCTACCCCCGAAGATGAGTTCACGAGGCGCTACCTAAATAGCTTTCGGGGAGAACCAGCTATCTCCCGGTTTGATTGGCCTTTCACCCCCAGCCACAAGTCATCCGCTAATTTTTCAACATTAGTCGGTTCGGTCCTCCAGTTAGTGTTACCCAACCTTCAACCTGCCCATGGCTAGATCACCGGGTTTCGGGTCTATACCCTGCAACTTAACGCCCAGTTAAGACTCGGTTTCCCTTCGGCTCCCCTATACGGTTAACCTTGCTACAGAATATAAGTCGCTGACCCATTATACAAAAGGTACGCAGTCACCCCATAAAAGAGGCTCCCACTGCTTGTACGTACACGGTTTCAGGTTCTTTTTCACTCCCCTCGCCGGGGTTCTTTTCGCCTTTCCCTCACGGTACTGGTTCACTATCGGTCAGTCAGGAGTATTTAGCCTTGGAGGATGGTCCCCCCATATTCAGACAGGATACCACGTGTCCCGCCCTACTCTTCGAGTTCACAGCCTGTGTGCTTTCGTGTACGGGACTTTCACCCTGTACCGTGCGACTTTCCAGACGCTTCCACTAACACACAAGCTGATTCAGACTCTGGGCTGCTCCCCGTTCGCTCGCCGCTACTGGGGGAATCTCGGTTGATTTCTTTTCCTCGGGGTACTTAGATGTTTCAGTTCCCCCGGTTCGCCTCGTTAACCTATGTATTCAGTTAACGATAGTGTGTCGGAACACACTGGGTTTCCCCATTCGGACATCGCCGGGTCAAAGGTTCATATCACCTCGCCGGCGCTTTTCGCAGATTAGCACGTCCTTCATCGCCTCTGACTGCCAGGGCATCCACCGTGTACGCTTAGTCGCTTAACCTCACAACCCGAAGATGTTTCTTTCGATTCATCACCGGTTTGCGAAAATTTGAGAGACTCGAACACACATTAACTGTGTGTCGTTTCAATTTTCAGCTTGATCCAGATTTTTAAAGAGCAAAACTTCGCAGTGCACCTTTTCAGGTTCACTCTGAAGTTTTCTTGTTTTCGCAGTAAAAGATGGTGGAGCTATGCGGGATCGAACCGCAGACCTCCTGCGTGCAAAGCAGGCGCTCTCCCAGCTGAGCTATAGCCCCATCGTATGACCAACCTCTTCAAATCTGCATGACAGATTTGGTAGGCCTGAGTGGACTTGAACCACCGACCTCACCCTTATCAGGGGTGCGCTCTAACCACCTGAGCTACAAGCCTGTAGAGGTTTTTTACTGCTGTTTTTCATCAGACAATCTGTGTGAGCACTACAAAGGCAGGTTCTTTAAGGTAAGGAGGTGATCCAACCGCAGGTTCCCCTACGGTTACCTTGTTACGACTTCACCCCAGTCATGAATCACAAAGTGGTAAGCGCCCTCCCGAAGGTTAAGCTACCTACTTCTTTTGCAACCCACTCCCATGGTGTGACGGGCGGTGTGTACAAGGCCCGGGAACGTATTCACCGTAGCATTCTGATCTACGATTACTAGCGATTCCGACTTCATGGAGTCGAGTTGCAGACTCCAATCCGGACTACGACGCACTTTATGAGGTCCGCTTGCTCTCG